>NZ_QGTL01000006.1:0-349835 GCF_003182135.1 Nocardia neocaledoniensis
CGGAACTTCGCCAACCGATCCCACCCGGCGAAGAAATCCGACATGTACATGTCCATGTAGGACTGCGGCGCCATCTCCTTGATATCGGCACCCGCCGCGAACGCCTTCTCCGAACCGGTGATCACCACCGCACCGATCGAATCATCGGCCTCGAGCTCGTCCAGCGCCGCGACGACATCGTCGAGGACCTGCTTGTTGAGCGCGTTGAGCGCCTTGGGCCGGTTCAGCGTGATCCAGCCGACCCGGCCCTTCGTCTCGAGCAGGATGGTCTCGAACTCGCTCATTCGGCGGCCTCCGCGGACCGGTCGCGGATGTCGGTGACGATCGCCGAGAAGTCCCGGCCCGCGTCGGTCTGGTTGAACCGCTCGTAGATCGCCGCGGCCAGCTCACCGAGCTGACCGTCGATGCCGTTGGCGCGCAACGCGTTCGCGGCGAGCGTGAGGTCCTTGGACATGAGCGCGGTGGCGAAGCCGGGCTGGTAGTCGTTGTTTGCCGGGCTGGCCGGGACGGGACCGGGGACCGGGCAGTAGCTGGTGAGCGCCCAGCTCTGGCCCGAGGCGGTGGACACCACGTCGAAGAACGACTGGTGACTGAGCCCGAGCCGCTCGCCGAGCACGAGGGCCTCCGAGAGCCCGATCATCGAGATGCCGAGCAGCATGTTGTTGCAGATCTTGGCGGCCTGGCCGACACCGGCGGCACCGCAGTGCACGACCTTGCCGCCCATCACGCCGAGGACATCGCTCGCGTCGGCGAAATCGGCCGCCGCGCCGCCCACCATGAAGGTGAGCGTGCCCGCCGTGGCCCCGGCGACGCCACCGGAGACCGGCGCGTCCAGCGGCCGGTGACCGGCCGTGACCGCCTGGGCGGCAGCGGCTTTCGCGTCGGCGACGTCGATGGTGGAACAGTCGATGAACAGCGTGTTCGGCTCGGCGGCGGGCAGCAGCTCAGCGTACACGTCCAGCACCAGTTTGCCGTTGGGCAGCATGGTGATCACCACGTCGCGACCGGCGGCCGCCTCGGCGGCGGTGGCCACCACCGTCGCACCGTCGGCGCGCGCCTGGTCCTGGGCCGCGGGCACCGGATCGTAGGCCAGGACGTCGTAGCCCGCCCGCACGAGGTTGGCCGCCATCGGGGCGCCCATGTGGCCGAGGCCGAGGAAGCCGATCTTCTTGCTCATCGCTGTGTCTCCTGTGTCGTCGCCCGCAGTTCCCGCTCGCCCAGCTCGGCGAAGTACGCCGCCACCAGGTCGTCGGTGACATCGGTGAGGGTCGCGGGCGCCCACCGCGGATTCCGGTCCTTGTCGATGACCTGGGCGCGGATACCCTCGACGAGGTCGTGCGAGGCGAGCGCGGCGACGGAGACCCGGTACTCCTCGTCCAGCACCGCCTCGAGGCTGTCCAGCCGACGCGCGGCACGCAGGGAGCGCAGCGTGACCTTCAGCGCGACAGGCGATTTCGCCAGAATGTCGTCGGCGGCCTTGGTCGCCTCGGGGGCGTCGGCGGCGCGCAGGCGCGCCACGATCTCCTCGACCGTGTCGGCGGCGTAGCAGGCGTCGATCCAGCTGCGCTGGGCGAGCAGGTCCGAGGCGGGCGCGGGCTGGGCGACCGACGCGATCGCCTCGTCCACGCCGTGAACGCGCAGGGCCGCAAGCAGTTCCGGGAGCGCGGACGACGGCACGTAGTGGTCGGCGAAACCGGCCGCGATCGCGTCGCCCGCGGTCATCCGCGCGGTCGTCAGCGCGACGTGGGCGCCGAGCTCGCCGGGTGCGCGCGAGAGCAGGTAGGTGCCGCCGACATCGGGAACGAAGCCGATACCCACCTCCGGCATCCCGATGCGGGAGCGTTCGGTGACGACGCGGTGGCTGCCGTGCGCGGACAGGCCGACACCACCGCCCATCACGATGCCGTCCATGATCGCCACATACGGCTTGGGGTAGCCGCCGATCAGCGCGTTGAGCAGGTATTCGTCGCGCCAGAAGCGCCCGGTCGGCGAATCCGCGCCCGCCGTACCGTCTTTCGCGTCGGCGTGGATGGCGACGATGTCGCCCCCCGCGCACAGGCCACGCTCCCCCGCGCCGGTGAGCACCACCGCGCGCACGGCGTCGTCGGCGCCCCAGGCACGCAGCGCGTCGGTGATCGTCAGCGTCATCGCGTGCGTGAGCGCGTTGATGGCCTTGGGCCGGTTCAGGGTGATCAGGCCGAGTCCGTCGGAGACGGAGATCAGCACTTCGGGTTCGTCGGTCATGCCGCTCCTGTCACTGCGCGGGCGACGACCACCCGCATGATCTCGTTGGTGCCCTCGAGGATCTGGTGGACCCGCAGGTCGCGCACGATCTTCTCCAGCCCGTACTCGTGCAGATAGCCGTAGCCGCCGTGCAGCTGCAACGCCTTGTTGGCCACCGCGAAGCCGACGTCGGTGGCGAAACGCTTGGCCATCGCGCACAATTCGACCTTGTCCGGCGCCCCCGCGTCGAGCGCGGCCGCGGCCCGCCACAGCAGTGTGCGCGCCGCTTCCAGCTCGGTGCGCATGTCGGCGAGCTCGAACCGCAGGGCGTCGTTGCGGACCAGCGGTGTGCCGAACGCGTGGCGCTCGGTCAGGTACGGCACCGCCTTCTCCAGCGCGGCTTGCGCGCCGCCGACCGAGCACGCGGCGATGTTGAGCCGCCCGCCGTTGAGCCCGTTCATCGCGATCGAGAAGCCGTCGCCCTCGGCGCCGAGCCGGTTGGCGACCGGCACCCGCGCGTCCTCCAGGATCACCTGGCGCGTGGGCTGGGCGTTCCAGCCCATCTTCCGCTCGTTCGGTCCCACCGTGAGTCCCGGGGTGTCGGCGGGCACGATCAGGGCCGAGATGCCGCGCGCGCCGTCGCCGCCGGTGCGCACCATCATCACGTACACGTCGTTGGCGCCCGCGCCGGAGATGAACTGCTTGGCGCCGGTGAGGACGTAGTCGTCACCGTCGCGAACGGCCTTGGTGCTCAAGGCCGCCGCGTCGGACCCGACGCCCGGCTCGGTGAGGGCGTAGCTGCCGAGCAGCTCCATCGACGCCATGCCGGGCACCCAGCGGTGCCGCTGCTCCTCGGAGCCGTAGGCATCGATCATCCAGGTCGCCATGTTGTGGATCGACATGTAGGCGGCCACCGCCGGGCAGCCGGTCGCGAGCTGTTCGAAGATCCGCACCGCGTCGAGCCTGCGCAGGGCCGAGCCGCCGACGTCCTCGGCGACATAGATGCCGCCGAGGCCGACCGGGCCCGCCTTGCGCAGGACGTCGACCGGAAAGTGCTTGTGCTCGTCCCAGTCCAGCGCGTTCGGCGCGAGGAATTCGTCGGCGAACTGGCGCGCGGTCTCGGTGATCGCCCGTTCGTCGTCGTCGAGAGTGAACATCGACGCTCAGTCCATCGTCGGGATGACGAAGGCGTTGGACTCCTTCAGCCCCGCGGGCCAGCGCTGCGTCACCGTCTTGGTCTTGGTGTAGAAGCGGATCGAGTCCGGGCCGTGCTGGTTCAGATCGCCGAAGCCCGAACGCTTCCAGCCACCGAAGGTGTAGTACGCGATCGGCACCGGGATCGGCACGTTGATGCCGACCATGCCGACCTGGACGCGGGCGGCGAAGTCGCGGGCGGTGTCACCGTCGCGGGTGAAGATCGCCACGCCGTTGCCGTACTCGTGCTCGTCGGCCAGGCGCAGCGCCTCCTCGTAGTCGCCCGCGCGCACGACCGTGACCACGGGGCCGAAGATCTCCTCGCGGTAGATCCGCATGTCGGCGGTCACCTTGTCGAAAAGGCTCGCGCCGACGAAGTAGCCGTCCTCGGCGCCCTCCACGGTCAGACCGCGTCCGTCCACGACCAGCTCGGCGCCTTCGTCGATGCCGATCTGAACGTAGCTGTTCACCCGGTCCACGCCGTCCTGGCCGACCAGCGGGCCGAAGTCGGCGCCCGGGTCGTCGGAGCGGCCGACATTGAGCTTGTGCACCCGCTCGGTCAGCTTCGCGACCAGCCGGTCCGCGGTCTCCTCGCCCACCGGCACGGCCACCGAGATCGCCATGCAGCGCTCGCCCGCCGAGCCGTAGCCGGCGCCGATCAGCTGATCGGCCACGTCGTCGAGGTCGGCGTCGGGCATCACGATGGCGTGGTTCTTCGCACCGCCGAAGCACTGCGCGCGCTTGCCGTTGGCGGTCGCGGTCTCGTAGATGTACTGCGCGATCGGCGTGGAGCCGACGAAGCCCACGGCCTTGATCCGCTCGTCGCGCAGGATCGTGTCGACGGCCTCCTTGCCGCCGTTGACGACGTTGAACACCCCCGGCGGCAGCCCCGCCTCGAGGAACAGCTCGGCCAGCCGCAGCGGCACCGAGGGATCGCGCTCGGACGGCTTGAGCACGAACGCGTTGCCACACGCCAGGGCCGGACCCGCCTTCCACAGCGGGATCATCGCGGGGAAGTTGAACGGGGTGATGCCCGCGACCACGCCGAGGGGCTGGCGCATCGAGTACACGTCGATGCCCGTGCCCGCGCTCTCGGTGTACTCGCCCTTGAGCAGGTGCGGGATACCGACCGCGAACTCGATCACCTCGAGGCCCCGCTGGATGTCGCCCTTGGCGTCGGCGAGGGTCTTGCCGTGCTCCGACGACAGCAGCGCCGCCAGGCTGTCCATCTCGTCGTTGACCAGCGTCAGGAACTTCATCAGCACCCTGGCCCGCTTCTGCGGGTTGAACGCCGCCCACACCGGCTGCGCGGCGGCCGCGTTCGCGATGGCCGCCTCGACCTCGGCGGTGTTCGCCAGCGGGACCCTGGCCTGCACCTGGCCGGTGTTGGGGTCGAACACGTCGCCGAACGCGCCCGAGGCGCCCGTCACGTGCTCGCCGCCGATGAAGTGGGTCAATTCGCGAACCATGCCAGTCCTTTGCCGAGGGTCGATGCGCGGAGCGCAAGTCTGAGGTTATCCAATAGTTGGATGTCCATGTAATTGGCACCATCGCATCCGCGGGGGAACTCTGTCAATGCCGCCCCGAGTATCGCCCGACTATTGACAGAATGCCAACAGGGTGGCCACTCTGGTGCCGCAGGACCCCACAACGAGAAGAGGACCCCGATGACCACCGCCACCGACTCGGAGCTGCACGGCCTGGCCGAGCTGGCCCGCAACTTCTTCGCTAACACCGTCGCGCCGCAGCGCGAGGAGTTCGCCGCCCAGGGCTTCCCGAGCCGGGAGGTCTACCGCCAGGCGGGCGAGCTCGGTCTGCTGTGCATGTCGATCCCGGAGGAATACGGCGGCGGCGGTGGCACTTTCGCGCACGAGGCCGTGCTGTTCACCGAGCAGGTCAAGGGTGGCGACTCGGCCATGCAGCTGGGCGTGCACACCGGGATCGTGCCGCACTACCTGCTGGCCTACGCCTCGGAGGAGAACAAGAAGCGCTGGCTGCCCAAACTCGCCTCCGGCGAGTGGATCGGCGCCATCGCCATGACCGAACCCGGTACCGGCTCGGACCTGCAGAACATCGCGACCAAAGCGGTCAAGGACGGCGACGACTACCTGATCAGCGGCGCGAAGACCTTCATTTCCAACGGCCGTAACTGCGATCTGCTCATCATCGCCGTGAAGACCGATCCGACACAGGGCGCCAAGGGCGTCTCGCTGGTCGTCGCCGAGGTCGCCGACGACACCCCCGGCTTCGAACGCGGCAGACTGCTGAAGAAGGTCGGCCAGAAGGGCCAGGACACCACCGAACTGTTCTTCGACAACCTGCGGGTCCCGCGGGCGAATCTGCTCGGCGCCGAGGGTGAGGGCTTCATCCAGCTGATGCAGCAACTCCCCCAGGAACGCCTGATCTGCGGCGTGGCGGCCGCCGCGGCGATCGAGGCCGCCGTGGCCGAGACCCTGGCCTATGTGAAGCAGCGCAACGCCTTCGGCAAGCCGCTGTTCGCGATGCAGAACACCCGGTTCGAGCTGGCCGAGTGCGCCACGATCGCCGAGGTGGTGCGTACCTTCGTCGACGCCGCGGTCGACAAGCACCTGCGGGGCGCGCTCGACGTCAAGACCGCCGCGATGGTCAAGTACTGGACCACCGATCAGCAGTCCCAGGTGATCGACCGCTGCGTCCAGCTACACGGCGGCTACGGCTATATGGAGGAATACCCGATCGCCCGCATGTGGGCCGACGGCCGCATCTCCCGCATCTACGCCGGAGCGAACGAGGTCATGAAGGACCTGATCGCTCGATTCCTCTGATCGGCGCGGCCGCTATTTGGCGTCGCCGTAGCAGTCCACCACAGCGGTGGTGAAGGGAAACCGCACCGGGGTCGGCCCGAAGGCGATCCGGCCCGCGGTGTCGGCCGCTGCCGCGATCGCCTCCGACACCGCCGCGGCTTCCTCGGTCGGGCAGTGCACGATCACCTCGTCGTGCTGGAAGAAGACCAGCTCGGCGCGCAGCCCGGCGTGGAAGAGCGTGTGGCGCAGGCCCGCGAGAACGAGCAGCGCCCAGTCGGCGGCGCTGCCCTGGACGACGAAATTCCGGGTGAAGCGGCCGCGCGCCCGGGCGGCGGGGGTGTCGGTGAAACCGGCGAGGTCGTGCTCCGGCACGGCCGACAGCGGCGTGCAGGTGCGGCCGAGCCACGTACGCACGAGGCGGCCTTCCGCGCCGGCGTCGGCCGCGTCGTCGACGTAGGCGACCGCGCGCGGGTACCGGCGGCGCAGGGCGGCCATGTGGGTGAGGGCGTCGCCGGAGGTCTGGCCGTAGATGGCGCCGAGCAGGGCGAGTTTCGCTTCGGACCGGTCGCCGCCGAGACCGCGCGCGGCCAGGTCGGCGTACAGGTCCGCACTTCGACTCGCCACGTCCATCAGGCCGGGGTCGCGGGAGATGGCGGCGAGGATGCGCGGCTCCATCTGGTCGGCGTCGGCGACCACGAGCGACCAGCCCGGGTCCGCGCGGATCGCCTGCCGGATCACCTTCGGAATCTGCAGGGCGCCACCGCCGTTGGTGGTCCAGCGGCCGGTCACGGTCCCGCCGGGGAGGTACTCGGGCCGGAATCGGCCGCCGTGCACCCACTGTTCGAGCCAGGACCAGCCGTGCGCGGTGTACACGCGATACAGCGATTTGTAGGCCAGCAGCGGCGCGACGGCCGGATGGTCGACGCGCTCCAGTTCCCATTTCCGGGTGGAGGACAACACGATTCCCGCGCGGGCGAACGCCTTGACGATCTCGTTGGGCAGATCGGCGCGCACCCGGACCCCGCCGAACGCCCGCGACACCTCCTCGGCCAGCTCGGCCATCCGCCGCGGTTCCGCGCCGGCGAATCGTTCGCCGAGCATGGCGTCCAGGAGTTCGCGGTGGATGTCGGCGCGCCACGGGATCCCGGCCCGTGACATCTCGGTGGCGACCAGCATGCCCGCCGACTCGGCGGCGAGCAGCAGCCGCATGCGGTCGGGATGTTCGGTCCGCGCCGTCCGCGCGAGCTGTCCCGCGTAGACGGCCAGCAGGGCGTCGAATTCGTCGACGCCGGGCGGCAGTGGGGCCGTGGCGGATTCGAACAGCGAGGGCTGGGTGTCGGCGGCGCGCAAGGGCGCGTCGGGCGGCACGGGCAGGTTGTGCAACCGGGCCCAGGCGGCCGCGAGCGAGCGCGGCTGACCGGACTGGCCCTCCTCGTAGCCGATCAGCAGGGACTCGGCGGCCTGGACGTCATAGCACCGGTCGACCCGGACGCCGGCCGCCAGCAGGGACCGGTAGATCTCGGGCGTGGATCGCCACACCCATCGTTCGACCTGCGGGCGGGCCCGGACGGCCGCCACCAGCGACGGCTCCGTCTCGACGGGACCGGCGGGTCTGCCGTCCGGGCCGAGCGGACACAGGCGCGCGCCACCGTCGCCCGTCTCCGCCACCGCCCACCGCATGCCGTGAGTCTGGCAGCAGGGTCCGACACGACGACCGCGCCGCGCGGACCCCACGGCCCCGGCTCACGTCGAGGCCGGCGCCTTCGGTTCCGCGCGTTGCGGTTTCGCCGGCCACCAGACCTTGTCGCCCAGCAGCTCGAACAGCGCGGGCACCACGAGGGTCCGCACCACGAAGGTGTCGAGCAGGATGCCGACGCCGACGACGATGCCCAGCTGGGTGAGGGTGATCAACGGCAGCACACCCAGTACACAGAAGACCGCGGCCAGCACCGCACCGGCACTGGTGATCACCGCGCCGGTCGAGGCGACCGCCCGGACCATTCCCCGCGTGGTGCCGTGGGTGGCCGCCTCCTCTCTGGCCCTGGTCACGAGGAAGATCGTGTAGTCGACGCCCAGCGCGACCAGGAACAGGAACCCGAACAGCGGGACATTGGTGTCCAGCGCGGGGAATCCGAAGACGGTGTCGCTGATCCAGCTGCCCGCGCCGAGGGCCGCGAGCGCGCTGAGCACCGTCACACCGACCAGCAGCAGCGACGCGGGCACCGCCCGCAGCAGCACCAGCAGCACGAGCAGGACCACGGCCAGGATCAGCGGAATCACCAGCGCCTGGTCGCGGCGGGCGGCGTCACGGATGTCGAGAGCCTCCGCGTCGGACCCGCCGACCAGAGCATCCGCGCCGGGGACGGCGCCGACCGCGGTCCTCATCCCCTCGACGGTCGTGAACGCCTCGGCCGAGCCCGGCGCCGCGTCGAGGACAACCGACCAGCGCGACAGATCCGCGTCGGTGCCGGTGCGGGTGGCCCGCGAAACCCCGTCCACGCCCTCGAGTGCCGACTGCACGGCGGCGTCGGTGGCGGTCCGCGCGACGACCACGGCGGGGTCGGCGGCGCCGGACGGAAAGTGCGCGGCCATGGTCCGCAGCCCGTCGACGGATTCGGCTTCGACCCGGAACTGCTCGGTGCGGGAGAGCCCGATGTCGGTGGTGAGGAGCCCGGTCGCGAAGACCACCAGCACCGCGCCCGCCGCGCCGGCGACGAGGGCGGGGCGGCGCACCACGCGGGTCGCCACCGCGGCCCACGTGCCGTGCTCGGCCGGATCGCGGCCGTCCGCGGCGGGCACGAAGGGCCAGAAGACGCGGCGTCCGCACAGTGCGAGGGCGGGCGGCAGCGCGCAGAGCACGAAGATCAGGGCGACGACCAGTCCGGCGGCGGCGAACGCGCCGAGGCTGCGGGTGTTGGGCAGCGCGGCCAGCAGCAGGGTCAGCAGGGCAAGGACCACGGTGACATTGCTGGCGACGATGGCGGGTGCAGCATGGCGCACCGCGGCCCGCAGCGCCTCGCGATGGTCGGTGTGCCGATGTAGTTCGTCGCGATAGCGCGACACCAGCAGCAACGCGTAGTTGGTGCCGGCGCCGAACACCAGCACGCTGGTGATGCCGGAGGTCGAGCCGTCGAAGGTGAGGCCGGTGAGCTGGGCCAGCGCGGTGCCCACACTGGTGGCGACCCGGTCGGCCAGGCCGACGACGGTCAGTGGGACCAGCCACAGCACCGGCGACCGATAGGTGAGGATCAGCAGCACCATCACCACCAGCGCGGTCACGATCAGCAGCAGCGTGTTGGCGCCGGAGAACGAGTCGGCGATGTCGGCGCCGAAGGCGGGCCCACCGGTCACCTGCACGCGCAGCGGCTCCGGCAGATCGGTGGTCACGGCCGCGCGCAACTCGTCGATCCGGTCGGTGAGCGCGAAGCCGTTGAGGTCGGCCGACACCGGGACGGGAGCCAGCGCGGCGCGGCCGTCCGGCGCCGGGACCAGGCTGTTCGCCGCCACCCCGGCGCGCACCAGCGCGGCATCGAGTGCCGCGAGATCCGCCGGCGTCAACGCGCCGTCGTCGGTCCGCGTGGCCACCGCGATCGCCGCGGCCTCCCCCGCGCCGGGGAACTGCGCGAGTGCCGCGGCCGCCCTGGCGGACTCCGAGGACGAAGGCAGCGACACGGGGGCCTGACCCGCGCTGTCGTTGCTGCCCGCCAGCCCCATGACGGCCACGGCGGCCGCCACCACGGCCAGCAGCAGCACCCACGATCGCCGCCCGGTGACCAGCCGGGCGAACCGGTCCCAGCTCTGTTCCTCGTCCGCTCGCATCACGGACCGTACTATTTCAGAAACTTAACTATCTGGCAATGTCGACCGGTCCGGGGCAGCTAAGCTCGCAGCCGGACCGAGAGGAGACAGCGCGTGGACGACCACACCGCGAACATCGATCCCGCCCTCGACCGAGCGGGGCTCGAGACCGAGATCGCGCGGGACCTGCGTGCGCTCACCGCGATCTCGGAACAGATCGGGCACGTCTTCGCGCATTCGAACAGCCTGCGGCCGAACGATTTCCGCGCCCTGATGCATGTCGCGACCGCCGAGGCCGAGGGCGCGCCGGTGACAGCGGGGCAGTTGAGCAAGCTCATGGGCGTCTCCGCGCCCGCCGTCACCTATCTCGTCGAGCGGATGATCGAATCCGGCCATCTCGAGCGGGTGCCCGACGAGACCGATCGCCGGCGCGTCCATCTCGGCTACACCGACCACGGGATGTCGGTGGCGGCCGGATTCTTCGGCCCGCTCAGCGCGCGCACCAGGGCCGCACTGGCCGAGCTGCCCGACAGCGATCTGGCGGCGGCTCATCGCGTCTTCGTCGGGATCACATCCGCGCTGCGCGAGTTCTACGGCGAGTTACCGGGCCGAACCGCAGGCTGACCGCGCGCCGGCGAGATCGCTTGCCGCACCCTCGGCGACGACAGCACAGGCGGCGTGCGGATAGCTCTGGCGTCGATATCGATCGTCGCGAAGCCCGGCCATGCGCGGCGGGAGGCCCCTGGGGCGTCAGTCCGCCGAGTCGGTAACCGAAGCGCCCGTCCGGACGCCTTCCGCCGCGGCGATGGTGGCCGCGCCGAGGTCAGCCAGCGCCGCGCTCGACAGCCGGGAATCCGGGCAGGAGACGACAGAGGCGATGACCGCGCCGCGCTCGTCGCGGATCGGCGCCGCCACGGTGACCACGGCATTCTCCGGCCCGAGTTCCTCGGGCAGGTAGTCGATGGTGATGAGTTCGGTGATCACCGAACCGAGCTGGGCCCGCAGCGCCTCGGTGATCGGCGAATTGCGCAGGCCCGCGAGCACTTCCAGCATGGGCGTCGAGTCGTCGACGAGACGTTCGACCGAATAGCCGCGCGTACGGATCTCGGCGAGCACCCGGGCGAGCCGGTCGCGGTGCGCCGGGTCGGCGGTGGCGAGCCAGGCGCGCCGGGCCGCCTCCGGCTCCCAGGCGATGAACTCGCGGCAGACCGGCGGCGCGAGCGGTAGCCGACGTCCGGCGCGGATCCAGCCGGCCGAGGGCTCCCCCACGACCTCGGTGACGACGATGCTGTCGCCGTCGCGTTCGGCCAGGAACACCGGATGGCCGGTGCGTTCGGCGAGCGCGCGTAGATGAGGCGCGGCGGTGCGGCGCAGCGGGAAGGCGGCCTCGGCACGGCGGGCCACGGCCAGCAGCCGCAGGCCGATGCCGTAGCAGCCGTCGTCGTCGCGCACGGTCCAGCCGTCGGCGGTGAGCTGGGTGAGCACCGCGTGCGCGGTGGCCCTGGACAGTCCGGCTTCGCGCACGATGCGGGCCAGGGACAGCCGGTCGGTGGCGTGGCGGGCGAGCAGTTCCAGCACTTTCACGACCCGCTGCGTCGGCGGGGAGGCCACGCCGACGACGGAATCGGCACTCACCTCTTGACCGGCGTCGGCGGCCGGGCTTATCGTCGGTGTCACAATATCGAACGATAGCGTCGACTATTCGACAACGCAAGTCCGGGACGGTCATCGGCCCGGCACCGCGACACAACGAAGTGGGTGAACAGTGCAGACGGGGTACGAGTTGTCGCACCTGGCGGCCTTGGAGGCCGAATCGGTGCACATCTTCCGGGAGGTGGCGGCCACGTTCGAGCGACCGGTGCTGCTGTTCTCCGGTGGCAAGGACTCGGCGGTGCTGCTGCACCTGGCGCGGCGGGCCTTCTGGCCCGCGCCGCTGCCGTTTCCCCTGCTCCACGTGGACACCGGCCACAATTTCGAGGAGGTCATCGACTTCCGTGACCGCACGGCCGAGCGCACCGGCGCCCGGCTGCTGGTCGCGCGGGTACAGGACGACATCGACGCGGGCCGCTCCGTGGAACGTCCCGGCGGCACCCGCAATCCGCTGCAGACGACCACCCTGCTGCGCGCCATCGGCGAGCACCGGTTCGACGCGGTGTTCGGCGGCGCCCGCCGCGACGAGGAGAAGGCCAGGGCCAAGGAGCGGGTGTTCAGCTTCCGCAACGCGTTCGGCGAATGGGACCCGCGGGCGCAGCGCCCCGAGGTCTGGAACCTCTACAACGGGCGGCACCAGAAGGGCGAGCACATCCGGGTGTTCCCGCTGTCGAACTGGACCGAGCTCGACATCTGGGAGTACATCGATCGCGAGGCCGTCGAGCTGCCCACCCTGTACTACGCGCATCGGCGCCGCGTCGTCGAGCGCGACGGGATGTTGTTGTCGGTAGGCCCTTTCCTGACCCCCGAACCCGGCGAGACCACCGTCGAGGCCACCGTGCGCTTCCGCACGGTCGGCGACGCGACCTGCACCGGGTGCGTCGAGAGCGAGGCCGACACGGCGGCGAAGGTGATCGCCGAGACCGCGGCCACCCGGCTGACCGAACGCGGCGCCACCCGCGCCGACGACCGGATCTCCGAGACCGGCATGGAAGACCGCAAGCGAGAGGGCTACTTCTGATGAGCCGCAATCTGTTGCGCCTGGCGACCGCGGGCAGCGTGGACGACGGCAAGTCGACGCTCATCGGCAGGCTGCTCTACGACTCCAAGTCGCTGTTCGACGATCAGCTCGCCGCCATCGAGCGGGTGAGCACCGAACGCGGCGGCGACGCGGCCGATCTCGCCCTGGTCACCGACGGGCTGCGGGCCGAGCGCGAGCAGGGCATCACCATCGATGTCGCCTACCGCTACGTGACGACGCCGCGGCGCAAGTTCGTCATCGCCGACACCCCCGGCCACGTGCAGTACACCCGCAACATGGTGACCGGCGCCTCGACGGCCGACCTCGCGCTGATCCTGGTCGACGCCCGTACCGGAGTGTGCGAGCAGACCCGCAGGCACGCCTTCCTGGCCACCCTGCTCGGGGTGCCGCACCTGGTGGTGTGCGTGAACAAGATGGACCTGGTCGACTGGTCCCAGGAGCGGTTCGAGGAGATCCGCGCCGAATTCGCCGCCTTCGCCGCGAAACTGACCGTCGGCGACCTGAGTTTCGTGCCGGTCTCGGCGCTGCTCGGCGACAATGTGGTCGAGCCGTCCGCGCACATGCCCTGGTATCCCGGACCGCCGCTGCTGCGCCACCTCGAGGACGTGCACATCGCCTCGGACCGCAATCTCATCGACGCGCGCCTGCCGGTCCAGTACGTCATCCGGGCCCAGCAGGGCCTCGATCACCGCAGCTACGCCGGCACCGTCGCGGGCGGCATCTTCAAACCGGGTGACGAAGTGGTGGTGCTGCCCGCCGGGCACACCTCGCGGGTCCGCGAGATCTGGGGCCCCGGCGGCACCAAGGTCGACGAGGCGTTCACCGGGATGGCGGTCTCGCTCACCCTCGACGACGAGATCGACGTGGGCCGTGGCGATCTGCTCGCGCGGCCGGGCAATCGCCCCCAGGTCGGCGCCGAACTCGACGCGATGGTGTGCTGGTTCTCCGAGACCACGAGCCTGCGGGCCGGCGCGCGCTGTCTGGTCCGCACCGCGACGCAGATCTCGGCCGCCGAGGTGATCGACATCGACTACCAGCTCGATGTCAACACCCTGCACCGGATCGAGGACGCGGAGTCGTTGTCGCTCAACGACATCGCCCGGGTGCGGCTGCGCAGCAGGCAGCCGCTGCTGTTCGACCCGTACCGGGAGAACCGGCGCACCGGCAGCTTCATCCTCATCGACCCGGTCACCGACCAGACCGTCGCCGCGGGCATGATCACCGGCCGTGACACGGGCACGCAGCGCGAACAGGTGTCGGTGGTGTGGCATCGCTCGGCGGTGACCCGCGAGGATCGCGCGCATTCCGGCGCCACGATCTGGCTGACCGGGCTGTCGGGGTCGGGGAAGTCGACCGTGGCGGTGGAGGTGGAGCGTCAGCTGGTCGCGGCGGGACGCGCCGCCTACCTGCTCGACGGCGACAATCTGCGTCACGGCCTCAACGCGGGACTCGGCTTCTCTCCCGCCGACCGGGACGAGAACGTGCGCCGGGTGGCCGAGGTGGCCGCCCTGTTCGCCGACTCGGGCGCGATCGCCATCGTGTCGGTGATCAGCCCGTTCGCCGCGCAGCGAGATCGCGCCCGCACCACGCACGCCGAGCGTGAACTGCCGTTCCACGAGGTGTTCGTCGACACCCCCCTGGCCGAATGCGAGCGCCGCGACCCCAAGGGCCTCTACGCGAAGGCGCGCGCCGGTGAGCTGCCCGGTTTCACCGGCATCGGCTCGCCGTACGAGCGGCCGGAGCGGCCCGAACTCGTCATCACTCCCGACCTCGGCTCCCCCGCCGAGATCGCCGCCCACATCCTCCGAGAGCTAGGAATCGCAGACCGTTGACCCACTCCAGTACCGCCACCGAGGCCGGGAGCACCGCGCCACCGGATTCGCTCACCGCGCCGTTCACCGCCGCGGTCGCCCAGGCCGAAAAGCTCATCGCCGGCGCGGAATTCGTGCGTGACGAGGCCGATCTCGCCGAGGGCTACGACTATCTCGCCGCCAGTGTGGCCGCCTGCCTGCGGCTCTCGGGCGCGCACGGCACCAGTCATCCGTACTTCGTGTCCTCCACCGGGCCCTACGCCAAGATGGGCCTGGACAATCCCGACACGCTCTACTACCACGCGAACATCGAGCCCGGCGCCGAGTATCTGGTGACCGGGGTGCGCGGCAGCACCGTCGACCTCAGTTTCCAAGTGCTCAAGGGCGATTACACCGCGACCGAGGTGCCCGGCGGCGAGGACGCCTTCGACGACCGGCGGATCGCGATCGCCGAGGACGGCAGCTTCACCCTCCGGTTCGGGCCGCCGAAGGCCGACCCGGAACCCGGCTACTTCGCGCTCGGCGAGGGCGCGTCGATGCTGGCCGTGCGCGAGGTGTACAGCGACTGGACCGAGCGCAAGGGCTCGATCCGGATCGAACGCGTCGACACCGTCGGCACGCCGCCGATCGCCCCGGATCTGGCGCAGATGCGCAAGCGCTACGGTGCGGCGGCGAAGATGCTGCTCACCCGCGTGCACACCTGGTTCAACTTCCCGAAGTGGTTCTACCTGGACCTGCCGGTGAACACGCTCACCGCGCCGCGGCTGACCCCGGGTGGGCTCAGCACCCAGTACTCCTCGGTCGGGCATTTCGATCTGGCCGACGATCAGGCGCTGGTGATCACCGTGCCGAAATCGGACGCCCCGTATCAGGGTTTCCAGCTGGGCAGTCTCTGGTACATCTCGCTCGACTACGTCAACCATCAGACCAGCCTCAATCACGCGCAGGCACAGGTGGATCCGGACGGGATGATCCGCATGGTGGTGAGCAAGGCGGATCCCGGCATCACGAACTGGATCGAGACCACCGGCCGCACCCGGGGGATCCTGCAGTTCCGGTGGCAGCGCACCGACCGGCCGATGACCGAGGCCGACGGCCCGACCGTTGCCGTGGTGCCGCTCGGCGAGGTCGCCCAGCACCTGCCCTGTTTCGAGGACAACCGGATCGACGCCCCGGCATGGCGCGAGCGGATCGCGGCCCGCCAGCGGGCCTTCGCGGAGAGGATGCTCGGATGAGCGGCGCATTGTTGGACGGCAAGGTCGTGGTGGTGTCGGGTGTCGGTCCCGGCCTCGGCCGGTCCATCTGTCTCGAGGCCGCGGCCGCCGGGGCGACCGTCGTGCTCGCGGCACGCACCGAATCGCGGCTGCTCGAGGTCGCCGCGGAGATCGAGGGTGCCGGGGGCGCGACGCTGTGCGTGCCCACCGACATCACCGACTCGGCGGCCGTGGAGAACCTGGTGGCGCAGACCCTGGCGACGTTCGGCCGGGTCGACGCGCTGGTGAACAACGCGTTCTCGATGCCGTCGATGAAGTCGCTGGACCGCACCGACTTCGACCACATCCGGTCGAGCCTGGACATGACGGTCCTGGGCGGACTGCGGATGACCCAGGCGTTCACGCCCGCCCTGGCCGAGTCCAAAGGCGCTGTGGTGATGATCAATTCGATGGTCGTGCGTCATTCCGAACCGCGTTACGGCAGCTACAAACTCACCAAGGCGGCGCTGCTGGCCATGTCGCAGACCCTGGCCACCGAACTCGGCGCCAAGGGGGTGCGGGTCAACAGTGTGCTGCCCGGCTACATCTGGACCGATCAGTTGAAGTGGTATTTCGGCGAGGTCGCCAAGAAGTACGGCATCACCGTCGAACAGGTCTACGAGCAGACGGCGTCGAAATCGGACCTCAAGCGGCTGCCCGAGCCCGACGAGATCGCCCGCGCCGTGGTGTTTCTCGCCTCGGGGTGGTCCTCGGCGATCACCGGCCAGACCCTCGACGTCAACTGCGGCGAATACCACAACTAGGAGCTCTCGCGATGACCGTGCGCACCGATGTCGGCACCGTGGCCGACCTGCACGCCTCAGCCACCAAACTCACCGGGCTCACCGATTTCGGGGCCGACGACTACACCGAGGCGTTGCAGATCCTGCTCGACTCGTATCGGGAGGAGGCCGGGCTCACCGAGCTCGGTTCGAAGATGTCGCGCTTCTTCCTGCGCGGCACCCTCGTGGCCCGCGCGCTGAGCGAGGCCGCGTGGGCGGCCAATCCGGGCTATGTCGACACTCCGGTCACCCGGCCGATCTTCGTCACCGGGCTGCCGAGGACCGGCACCACGGCGCTGCATCGCCTGCTGGCCGCCGATCCGGGCAATCAGGGCTTGGAGATGTGGCTGACCGATTTCCCGCAGCCCCGTCCGCCGCGCGATTCGTGGGCCGAGAACCCGGCGTATCAGCAGATCGATGCGGGGTTGCGGCAGCACCAGGTGCAGAATCCGGAGTTCATGGGGCTGCACTACATGAGCGCGGCCGATGTGGAGGAGTGCTGGCAGCTGCTGCGCCAGTCGGGGATGTCGCACTCGTATGAATGCCTGGCCTATGTGCCGGGGTATTCGCAGTGGCTGTCCCAACAGGACTGGACCCCCGCCTACGCGCGGCACCGCCGTAATCTGCAGCTGATCGGCATGAACGACGACCGCCGGTGGGTGCTCAAGAACCCGAGCCATCTGTTCTGCCTGGATGCCCTGCTCGCGGTCTACCCGGACGCGGTGGTGATCCAGACCCATCGCGATCCCGCCACGATCATCCCGTCGGTGTGCAGTCTCAACGAGCACGCCACCCGCGGCTGGTCGACCGTGTTCACCGGCGAGACCATCGGCCGCACCCAGCTCGACCTGTGGGCGCGGGGTCTCTCGGAGTTCACCGCGGCGCGGGCGCGTCATCCCGAGGCGACGTTCCTCGACATCGAGTTCGACGACCTGCGCGCCGATCCGTTCGCCGTCGTGGCCGGGATCTACGACCGTATCGGGGCCGAGTTCACCGAGCAGGCGCGCGCCGCCATCGCGGCCCTCGACTCCGAGAGCCGCACGGGCGATCGCAAACCCACGCACCGGTATTCGCTGGCCGACTACGGATTGACCGAGGAGATGGTCGCCGAACGCTTCGCCTGAGTGGTGTCGATCGGTCCGGCCCGGCGCCGGGCCGATCGTCCCTCGGCTAGACCCGTTCGAGCGGGCGGTGCGGACCCTCGGGCGGCTCGACGGTGATGGCGTCGTCCGGCCGCACCGGGCCACCCGCCACGACGACGCCCATGATCCCGGCCTTGCGGATCACCCGGCCTTCTTCGTCGCGGTAGGCCACCTGGCGCAGCAGGCCCGCCCGGAACATGTCGATCTGCAGGCACGGGTTGCGCAGCCCCGTCACCTCGACCACGGCCTCCGGGCCGATCCGCAGGAGTGTTCCGGCCGAGAGCCCCAGCAGGTCCAGTCCGGCGGTCGTGATGTTCTCGCCGAGTCGAAAACCACCGCAGGCCCAGCGTAGTACGCGACCTGCTCGGTAGCCGACGGCTCCGTCAGTAACCCGCGTTGTCGACGAGGATGTCGCGCGGGTACTAGTCGACCTCGACGCCGTATCGGCAAGCCAGCTCGGCCAGACCGTCCTCGTAGCCCTGGCCCACGGCGCGGATCCGCCAGATGTCGCCGCGCAGATACAGTTCGGCGAGCACGAGGGTCCGTTCGACGGTGGCGGCGTCGAGCGTCGAACGGATCGCGGTGCTCGATTCGAGTCCGGGGGCGATGTCGAGTTCGATCGCGCCGACGTCGCCGAACGTGACGTCGGTGGCATCGAGCGCGGCGGCGAAGACGACGCGGGTGCAGTGTTCGGGAAGATCGTCGAGGGTCACCGCGATGGACTGCTCGGTCGGGCCCTCCACCGTCAGCTCGGCTCCCGCGGTTTCGGGCTGGTTGTAGAACACGAAATCCTCTGAGCCACCGACCTTCTCGGAGGCGTCTACCAGGAAAGCCACCAGGTCGACCTCTGCGGCGCCGAGCTGGTTCCAGGTGGCCCGGACGGTCCAGGTGTCCGCTTCGACCGGGAGGTCGATCACATGGCCGCGGGCCAGCGCCACAGGCTCGGGCACCTGGGATTCCGTCACCGTTTCGGGCGGCTCCGCCGCGGGCTGGGCCTGGGACGGCTCGAGCAGCTCGATCCCGTGGCAGGGCAGTCCCAGTGCGGTCGCGCGGCCGACTCGGCGATCGGTATTCGCTCCGGCCAGCAGGATCAGGTCGGTGACCGTGGCGGAGAAATTCACGGCGACCGAACCGCCGAGTTCGACGATCCGTGCCCGCACGACCGTCGCCTCGGCATGGGCACCGCCCAGCACCAGCACCCGCTTCCCGGACAGGGGTCCGGTGGCAGGCAGACGTCGACTCGCCGCCGAGGCCCCGGTGCGCGCCGCCGACTTCGGTTGCCCCGGCTCGACCCGGGTGAGCAGCTCCATGAACCGCGTCTCGGTGACGGTCGGCGTCGCGAGCTCGCGCGCTTTGCGCGCCTTGGTGGTGGCACAGTCGGGGGCATTCGTCACCAGGATGCTGGTGCGACCGCTCACCCCACCGGTGACTTCGAGCCCTGCGGCCTCCGCAAGGTCGACCAGCTCGACGCGCTCGATCCGGGTCTCCCCCGTGAACGCGACCTTCATGCCCTGCCGCAGTGGCGCTCCCGGCTGCCTGCGGCCCGGATAGGCGAAGGGACACGGCGGTTTCGGGCCGCGCCGTTCGCGCGGCCAGTCTGTCCGCGGCAGGCGGTGCGCGCCCGGAACGCAGTCGAGCAGCGGCGGCGCGATGCCCAGCCGTGCGGCGTCGGCGACCAGTGCCCGCAGCACATGGGCCAGCACCCGGGTGTCGTCGAGGGCGTCGTGCGCCTTGACCTGTGGCACCCCGTAGTACGTCGCCAAGGTCGCGAGGGTGTAGTCGGGCGTCGGCAGTCCGATGCGTCGGGCCAGCGCCAGCGTGCACAGCCGCCGCTGGACCGGCAGTGTCCCGCCGGCCCGGTCGAATTCGCCGGCCAGGAAGCCGAAGTCGAAGACCGCGTTGTGCGCCACCAGCACCCGGCCGGTGAGCAACGCCGTCAGTCGCGGCTGGACCTGCTCGAATGGCGGCGCTCCCCGCAGGATGTCCATCGTCAGGGCGGCCACGGACAGGACCCGGTGCCGATTCGGCTGCAGTCCGGATGTTTCCACGTCGACCACGACGAAGTCACCGAATCCGGCACGCTGCGGTCGATTGTCGACCAGTGTGAACCCCTGCATGAGGAACGCATCGTAGCCGGAACCCGAAGCGTTCCAGATCACTTCGAGATTCGGAACGCGTGCTGGGCTGCACTGCACTTCGGGCGCGTCGAACGCCGACAGTTGCGCTCAGTCCGGGCCGGAGGCGCTCTCGAGCGCGAGCGCTGTTGTGGCGGGGTGCCATTCGCCGTCCGGGTAGGTGACGTAGAGCGGGCCGAGATTGCACGGGCTCAGGCAGCCGGTGGTGGTGATCAGCGCGTCCGGGTGGTCGCGGCGCAGGGTGCGGTGCAGTTCGGCGGCGCCGTAGACAGTGCAGCGCGGGCCGCGGCAGACCAGGATGTGCTCGGTGTGCTCGGGGATCTCGGACCAGGCCGGGCTGCGGAAAGCGCGCGGGCTCGCGGTGACCGGGGTGCCGTCGTCGTGGAGGCGGGCGCGGATCAGGTCCGCGAATTCCGTGGTGGAGTCGAGGCCTTCGGTGACGCGGATGTCGAGGTCGGCGGTGCGGGTGTCGCGCCAGTTGGCGACGGCGCGGGCGATCCAGGTCTCCAGGTAGCGGTCGCGGGGGACGGCCAGCGGGATCAGGGTGATCGGGAGGTCGTCCGCCGCGGCGGCGTCGAGGGCGTCGTGGATGGTGGGCTCGCCCTGGTCGAGCAGGGCGTAGCCGATGCCGCAGGTCTCGGCGAGCGCCGCGACGGCGGGCAGGTCGACGCCCGAGGTGGTGGGACGGGCGACGAGGACGTG
The DNA here is from genome assembly GCF_003182135.1 of Nocardia neocaledoniensis. Taxonomy (GTDB): domain Bacteria; phylum Actinomycetota; class Actinomycetes; order Mycobacteriales; family Mycobacteriaceae; genus Nocardia; species Nocardia neocaledoniensis. The sequence goes on from NZ_QGTL01000006.1 coordinate 20,516, forward strand.
GCGGCGGGTCATGCGGCGCGCACCACGCGGGCGGCCGGTACGACCAGGGGCGTGCCGGTCATCGGGTCCTCGATGACGGCGCAGGTGACGCCGAAGACGTCGGCGACCAGGTCGGGGCGCACGATCTCGGTCGGCGAGCCCTGGGCGACCACCCGGCCGTCCTGCACGGCGACCAGGTGGTCGGCGTAGCGGGCCGCCAGGTTCAGGTCGTGCAGGACGGCGATGATGGTGCGCGGCAACAGGTTCCGCAGCACGTCGAGGATGTCGAGCTGATGTGCCAGGTCGAGGAAGGTGGTCGGTTCGTCCAGCAGCATCACCTCCGGTTCCTGCGCGATCGCCAGGGCGAGCCAGACCCGCTGCTTCTGCCCGCCGGAGAGCTGGTCGACGGTGCGGTCGACGAGGTCGAGCGTGTCGGTCAGTGTCAGCGCGGTACGGACCGCGGCCTCGTCGGCGGCCGACCACTGCCGGAACCAGCGCTGATGCGGGTGGCGACCGCGCCCGACGAGTTCACCGACGGTGATGCCGTCGGGCGCGACGGGCTGCTGGGGCAGCATCCCGAGGCGCCGCGCCACCGTCCGCGCGGGGCTCGTCGTGAGGTCGGCGCCGTCGAGCAGGATCGCGCCGGCACTCGGCGGGATCAGCCGGGCCAGCCCGCGCAGCAACGTCGACTTGCCGCAGCCGTTGCGGCCGACGATGACGGTGAGCGCGCCGGCGGGAAAGTCGATGGTGGCGTCGGTGACGATCGCGGTGTCGCCGTAGGCGAGGGCGAGGTTGTCGGTGGTGAGATGGGCGGTCATCCAGCGTGTCCGATCCGGGTTGCGCGGGCGAGGAGATACAGCAGAACGGGAGCGCCGAGCAGGGCGGTGACCACGCCGACGGGCAGCTCCGCGGGAAACAGGCGCCGCGCGGCCAGGTCGGCGGCGACCACCAGCAGAGCGCCCGTCGCGGCGGCGGGGGCGAGTCCGGCCCCGCGTTCGGCGAGCAGCCGTCGCACGATCTGCGGGGCCACCAGCGCGATGAACGCGATGGGTCCGGCCGCCGCAGTGGCCAGGGCGGCGGCCACCGCCGCGAGGGCGACCAGGGTGGTGCGGTGCGGACCGCGGCGTCCCGCCAGGGAATTGGCGAGCTCGTCGCCCAGTTCGAGCAGTGGCAGGGAGCGGGCGAGGACCAGCAGCGCCGGCACGACGGCGACCAGCGCGGCGACGGCGAACCCCACCTGCGTCCAGTCCCGGTTGGCGAGGCTGCCGGTGAGCCACAGTGCGGCCGCGTGCGCCTGGTAGACATTCGCCGTCGTCAGCACGTAGGAGGTGGCCGCGGTGAGCATCGCGGTCACCCCGATGCCGACGAGGACGAGGCGGTACCCGTCGAGACCGTTCTTGCTCGCCACCACGACGATCAAAGCCATGGCCACGGCGGCTCCGGCCATGGCGCCGCCGACCAGTGCCACTCCCGCGCCGCCCAGCAGCACACTCACCACCAGCGCACCCAGGGAGGCGCCGGCGTTGATGCCGATGATCTCCGGACTCACCAGTGGATTGGTGGCGATCCGCTGCAGGATCGCGCCGGCGAGGGCGAACGCGGCGCCCACGCCCAACCCGGTGAGGGCCCGGGGCAGCCGGTCGGCGACGACCACGTCGTACTCGATGCGCGTGCCACCGCCTGCGAGCACGCGCAGCACGTCATCGATCGAGAGCGGATAGTGGCCGACGGTGAGCGAGTAGGCCGCCACGGCCACCGCGGCGGCGGCGAGCAGCACCGTCAGCAGCAGCGATCGCCGCTGCACCCGGAACACGACACGGCCACCCGGCGCGTGGATCAGCAGGGTGCCGCGGGGCAGCACCCGCGGTTCGAGTCCGGTCACAGCGTGGCCACCCTCCGGTTGCGCACCAGGTAGAGGAAGAACGGCGCGCCCGCGAACGCGGTGACGATGCCGACCTGGATCTCCATCGGCCGGGCGATCACGCGGCCCAGGATGTCGGCGAGCAGCAGCAGGGTCGGCCCGAATACCGCCGACCACACCAGCAACCACCGGTAGTCCTGGCCCGCGCAGAAGCGCGCGAGGTGTGGAACCACCAGGCCGAGGAACGCGAGGGGTCCGGCGATCGCGACCGCACCGCCCGCGAGCAGGACGACGCTCAGCGCGCCGACAGCACGCACCGCGCCCAGTCTCGTTCCGAGCGTGCGCGCCATGTCGTCGCCCATGGCGATCGCGTTCAGCGACCGCGCCACCGAGAAGGCCAGTACCGCGCCCAGCACGATGAACGGGGCTACGCCCCAGACGGATTCGGTGTCGGCCCGGGCCAGCGAGCCGACCACCCAGAAACGGAAGTTCTCGAAGGTCGTGCGGTCCAGCAGCGTGATGGCGGTGGTGATCGCGCCGCACAGCGCGGCGAACGCCGCGCCGGCCAGCGCCAGCTTCACCGGTGTCGCGCCACCGAAACCCAGCGAACCCAGCGTGTACACGAAGACCGCGGCGACCGCGGCGCCGAGGAAGGCGAACCAGACGTAGCCGGACGCCGAGGCCACACCCAGCCCACCCATGGCCAGCACGATGGCCAGCGAGGCGCCGGCGTTGATGCCGAGCAGTCCGGGACCGGCGAGCGGATTGCGGGTGAGCCCCTGCATGATCGCGCCGGCCAGCGCGAACGCCAGCCCGGCCAGGACACCGGCGAGGGTACGCGGCAGCCGGATGTAGCGCACGATCCGGTCGGTGTCGGAGCCGGTGAAATCGGTGAACGCCGCGATCGCCTGGTCCGGGGACAGGGCGTGCGCGCCGATCAGGATCGAGGCGGCACCGACGACGGCCAGCGCGGCACCGGCCACGAGCAGGCCGGTGCCGCGAACGGCGGGCGTCACCGTCCGAACAGGTCGGGATGGATCAGCGCGGCGACCAGTTCGGTCGCGTGCGCGATCCGGACACCGGCGGCCCGGTCGGCGAACAGGAACGGGTGCACCGCGCCCGATCGCACGGCGGTCAGGTTCGCGAACGCCGGGTTCCCGACCAGCTTGTCGACCTGGGGCCGCGCGTCGTCGCGGGTGTAGCTCGCCTTGCAGCACTGGCTGGTCAGGATGATGTCGGGATCGCGGGCGATGAGTTCCTCGGCGCCGATGGCCACATTGCGGCGCGCGGTGAGGTCGGTGAAGGCGTTGGTCCCACCCGCCGCCTCGATGATCTGGGTGATGAAGTCGAGGCCGCCCGCCACCTGGTAGGTCCCGTCGTCCTTGGGCGTGACGACCGCGACCCGGGGCCGTGGCGCGGCGCCCACCTTCGCGCGCACCGTGTCGATCCGCGTACTCAGCTGGGCGACCACGTCGTCGGCCCGGTCGGCCACCCCCCAGAGGGCGCCGAGGTCGCGCAGGTCCGCGTAGACGTTTTCGAAGCGCACGGTCTTCGGGTCGATCGCCTCGTCGGCCAGGCCGTCGGCGCTCGGGCACAGCGGGCTCAGTACCCACGTCCGAATGCCCAGCTCCCCCAATCCCGCTCGGGTGCCGACGCTCTGCTGGGCCGACTTCGCGAAGACCCCGTTGAACCCGGACAGCACGAAGTCCGGGTTCTCCGCGAGCAGTTCGTCGCGGCTCGGCAGCTTCTCGGCATAGGGCGACTTCGCCTGCGCCTCCCGGTATTCCGGCAGCACCGCCGCATCGAGGAAGGCTGTGCCGACGAGCCGGTCGGTGACGCCGAGCGCGTGCGCGATCTCGATGGCGGGCTGGTAGGCGGCGTAGATCCGCTGCGGTGGCTCGGGCACGCTCACCGCGAGCCCGCAGTTGGCGCGCGTGACGGCGTTCGCGCCGTGCGCTTCGGGAACGGGTGGCGCCGCGCACCCGGTGACGACGATCGCGCAGGCGATCAGCGCGGCGCCGCGTAGGCGCGCGAAAACAGACGGAGTCAAGGTGCCGGCCTTCCAGGTCCTCGTGGAATGGGTACTACGTGGCCGTGGCCGGTCTCCTGGCTGACGGGATTGGCGCGGCGGATCCACCTTCCCAGGGCACACGTGCCCCAGTGGCTCCGGACGGCGGTCTGCCGTCCGGAACGATCCGCCGCTCCCGATCACAGTGGCGAGGGCCGCACCGGTTTCCCACCGATTTCCCGAACACCACGGCTGGCCGGACTGTACCAAGATCAGCCGCCGCGGTGTGCGCCCGCCCTCTGGCTCACCGCCGCGCGAAGCGGGCGTACCAGGACAGCAGGTCCGGGTCGTCGACGGCACTCGGGTCGACGACGCTGCCGGGATCGGCGCCCTGGAGCAGCTTCTTGATCGGAACCTCGAGTTTCTTCCCGGTGCGGGTGCGGGGAATCCCTGGTGCCGCGATGATCTCGTCGGGCACGTGCCGCGGCGAGGTGCGGGCCCGGATCGTGCCGCACAGGTGGGCGCGTAACTCGTCGGTCAGTTCGACGCCGGTCGCAAGCACGACGAACAGCGGCATCCAGTAGCCGCCGTCGGGCTGTTCGACGCCGATCACGAGCGAATCGGCGATCTCCGGCAGCGGGTCGACGGCCTGGTAGATGTCGGCGCTGCCCATTCGGATGCCGTGCCGGTTGAGGGTGGAGTCCGAGCGCCCGTGGACGACGACGCTGCCGCGTTCGGTGACGGTGATCCAGTCACCGTGGCGCCAGACGCCCGGATGGTCCGCGAAATAGGCTGCGCGATAACGGGATCCGTCGGGATCGTTCCAGAAGCCGACCGGCATGGACGGCATCGGCGCGGTGACGACGAGTTCCCCGACGGCGTCGCGGACCGGTGTGCCCGTGTCGTCCCAGGCCGCCAGCGCGACACCGAGATACGGTGCCGACAGCTCGCCCGGCCACACGGGCACCGTCGGCGCGCCACCGGCGAAGGCCGACACCACATCGGTGCCGCCACTGATCGAGGCCACGGGTATGCGCGCGCCGACGTTGTCGCGCAACCACAGTGAGGACGCCGCGGGGAACGCCGAACCGGTGACCCCGATCAGGCGCAGCGCCGACAGGTCGTGCTCGCGCCCCGGTACCGTGCCTGCCTTCATGCAGGCCTGGACGTAGCCGGGGCTGGTGCCGAGAACCGTCACGTGGAGGCGGGCGGCGATGTCCCACAGCGCATCCGGGGCAGGCGCCGCCGGGCTGCCCGGGTAGCAGACGATGGTCGCGCCGACCAGCAGCCCGGCGACCTGGAAGTTCCACATCATCCAGCTCGGGCTGGTGTACCAGAAGAAGGTGTCGTCCGGGCCGAGATCGGACTGCAGCGCGAGCGCTTTGAGGTGTTCCAGGAGGACGCCGCCGTGCCCGTGCACGATGCCCTTCGGCAGGCCCGTGGTCCCGGAGGAGTACAGCACCCACAGCGGGTGCTCGAAGTCGACGCGCTCGGGCACCCACGGTTCCGGCGTCGGCGCGCTCGCCTCCGTCCAGTCGAGCGCACCCTCCACCGTCTCGCCGAGCCGGGACACCACGACGGTCGCCCGCAGCCGGGGCAGCGCGTCGCGCAGCGCCTCGATCTCGGCGCCGCGGGAGTGCGTTTTGCCGCCGAACCGATAGCCGTCAGCGGTCACCAGGACCACCGGATCGAGCTGGCCCAGCCGGTCCAGCGCGGCCGCGGCCGTGTAGTCCTGGCCGCAGGCACTCCAGATCGCGCCCAGGCTCGCGGTCGCCAGGAACGCGATCACGGCCTCGGCGATGTTCGGCAGGTATCCGGCGACCCGATCGCCGGGCCCCACCCCGGCGGTGCGCAGGGTGCGCGCGAATCCGGCGGCCCGGCCGAGCATCTCGGCCCACGACAGTTCGGTGACCGCGCCGTCCTCCTCGACCGACACGATCGCGGGCCGGTCGGTGCGGGCCTGCGCGAGCACCCGCTCCACGTAGTTGAGCCGCGCGCCGGGAAACCAGGACGCCCCCGGCATCTCCTGGCAGGCGAGAACCTCCGGCGGCCGCTCCCCCAGCGCGAACCAGTCCCAGACCGCGCCCCAGAACCCGGCCACGTCGTCGACGGACCATTGCCACAGGGCGCGGTAGTCAGGCAGCGCGACCGCGTGCCGCTCGGTGACGAACCGCGCGAAGTCGGTGATGCGCGCCCGCGCGATGTCCTCGGGGACGGGCACCCACTGCGGCGCCGCGGTCTCGCTGGTCATCGGGCGCTCCACCCCCCGTCCATGACGTAGGAGGCTCCGGTGACCATGCCCGCCTGGTCGGCGGCCAGCCAGCCGACCAGCGCGGCGACCTCCGCGGGCTCGATCAGCCGTTTGATCACGCTCTCGGTGAGCAGCACCTTCTCCACCACTTCCTGTTCGGGGATGCCGTGCGCCGTCGCCTGGTCGGCGATCTGCTTGTCCACCAGCGGTGTTCGCACGTAGCCGGGATTGACGCAGTTGCTGGTGACACCATGTGGGCCGCCCTCGAGCGCCGTCACCTTCGACAGCCCTTCCAGCGCGTGCTTGGCCGTCACGTAGGCCACCTTGTACGCCGACGCGCGCAGGCCGTGGACGGACGAGACGTTCACGATCCGGCCGAATCCGCGGGCATACATGTGCGGCAGGGCGGCGCGGATCAGCAGGAACGGCGCCTCCACCATCAGTGTCTGCATGAGCCGGAACCGTTGCGGGGAGAACTCCTCGATCGGGCTCACCGACTGGACCCCGGCGTTGTTCACCAGGATGTCCACCGAGAGGGTGAGTTCGGCGAGCGCGTCGACGTCGAGCAGATCCACCGCCCAGGCGTGGCCGCCGATCTCCGCGGCGACGGATTTCGCGCCGATCTCGTCGATGTCGGCGACGGTCACCTCCGCGCCGCGCGCGGCCAGCTCGCGGGCGCACGCGGCGCCGATCCCGCCTGCCGCGCCGGTGACCAGCGCCGTGCCTCCGATCAGATCGGTCATGCGGTCACGACCTTGGCCGCCGCCGGCGCGTCCGCGGGCGCCGACTCCGCGGCGTCGGCGGCGTCGAGGGACTCCAGGTCGATACCCTTGGTCTCCTTGGCACACAGCACCGCGACCACGGTGACGGCCGCCGCGACCGCCAGGTACACCGCGATCGGGACCGAGGAACCATAGGTGTCGAGCAGCTTGACCGCGATGATCGGCGCGAGTGAGCCCGCCACGATCGAGGTGACCTGATAGCCCAGGGACACACCGGAATACCGCATGCGGGTCGGGAACATCTCCGCCATGATGGCGGGCTGGCCGGCGTACATCAGGCCGTGGAAGACGAGGCCGACGATGATCGCCGCCAGGATCAGCGCGCTGTTGGCGGTATCCATCATCGGGAACGCGAAGAAGCCCCAGGTCGCGGCCGCCAGCGCGCCCGCCAGGTACACCGGGCGGCGGCCGAACCGGTCACCGAGGTGTCCGGCCAGCGGGATCACGCCCATGTGCACGGCGTGCGCGGCCAGCAGCCACCACAGGATCGTCGTGGTGTTCGCCTCGACGTGCACCTTCAGATAGGTGATCGAGAAGGTGACGACCAGGTAGTACATGATGTTCTCGCCGAAGCGCAGCCCCATCGCGGTGAACACGCCGCGCGGGTAGCGGCGCAGCACCTCGAAGACGCTGAACGAGCTCGCCTTGGCCTGTTCCCTCTGCTTCTGCGCCTCGACGAAGATCGGCGCGTCGGTCACCTTGGTGCGCACGTAGTAGCCGACCAGCACCACCACCGCCGACAGCCAGAACGCCACGCGCCAACCCCAGCTCAGGAACGCCGCGTCGGACAGCGTGGAGGTGAGCACCAGCAGCACGACGGTGGCGAGCAGGTTGCCCGCGGGCACGCCGGCCTGCGGCCAGCTCGCCCAGAACGCGCGGCTGCGGCTCGGGCTGTGCTCGGCGACCAGCAGGACCGCACCACCCCATTCGCCGCCGATCGCGAAGCCCTGGATGAAGCGCAGGGTCACGAGCAGGGCGGGCGCCCAGTAGCCGATCTGGGCGAAGGTGGGCAGACAGCCCATCAGGAACGTCGCGCCGCCCACCAGCACCAGGCTCAGCTGGAGCAGCTTCTTGCGGCCGTACCGGTCGCCGAAGTAGCCGAAGACGATGCCGCCGAGCGGGCGGGCCGCGAAGCCGACCGCGTAGGTGACGAAGGCGGCCAGGATGGCGTCGAGATCGCTGGTGCCCTTGGCGAAGAACACCTTGCTGAACACCAGCGTCGCCGCGGTGCCGTAGAGGAAGAATTCGTACCATTCGACGACGGTGCCTGCCATCGAGGCGGCCACCACCCGGCGCAGGCCACTCGGTGCCCCGCCGGGATCGTCGCCGGGCCGCTCGGTCGCATTGCGGACGCTCATCACTGCTCCTTGGTGATCGAGGCCACTGCACGAGAGGAATGTGATGTGGCCCACTAGCAATGGGGAGAGTATTCGTGCAGATCGGATTCGGTCGCAATGGCCAAGTTCGCACCGCGTATCTGCGAAGATGCAGAAATGACCGCTACCTCGTCGGACGCCGGACGTCGTCCCAGCGCCGATGACCTGCTGGTTCTGCTCGCCGTGGGCCGATCGGGCCGCTATGTGACCGCGGCGGAGGAGCTGGGGATCAACCACACCACGATCTCGCGGCGGATCGCGGCGCTGGAGCGAGCCGTCGGTGGGCGGGTGCTCACGCGCGGCACCGGCGGCTGGGAGCTCACCGACCTGGGCCGCTCGGCGCTGGCGGCCGCCGAGACCATCGAGGCGGCGGTGCGCTCACTCGGCACCCCCGGCGGGGAACGGGAACTCGAAGGCGTGGTGCGCCTCTCGGCCACCGACGGGTTCAGCGCCTATCTCGCCGCGCCCGCCGCCGCGCGCGTGCAGCGACGGCATCCCCGCGTGCGGGTGGAGATCATCGCGACCACCCGGCGGGCCTCGACCCAGCGCAGCGGGCTCGACCTCGAGGTGGTGGTCGGCGAGCCGCAGGTCCAGCGCGCCGAGGCGATCCGTCTCGGCGACTACAGCCTCGGTCTCTACGCCGCCCGCGGTTACCTCGCCGAGCACGGCACCCCGGCGGGCATCGACGACCTACGCCACTATCCGCTCGTCTACTTCATCGAGTCGATCCTGCAGGTCGACGATCTGGACCTGGCCACCAGTTTCGCTCCCGCCATGCGCCAATCCGTCTCGTCCACCAATGTTTTCGTGCACGTCGAGGCCACCCGCGCGGCCGCAGGCATCGGCCTGCTGCCGTGCTTCATGGCCGACCGGCACGACGACCTGGTGCGCGTGCTCGGCGACCGGGTCCGCGTCCAGCTCACCTACTGGCTCGTCACCCGCGCGGAAACCCTGCGCCGCCCCGAGGTGGCCGCCGTCGTCGAGGCCCTGCGCGCCACGGTCGCCGAGCGGCGCACCGAACTCCTCGGCGCTCAGCGTGGATCGGGGCAGCGGCCCGCGTAGTGGCTGAGTCCGAGGCCGTGGCTGCTCTTGCTCCGGCCCACCGGGCCCTTTTTCGCCGAGCGCGCCCAGGCGCCCGCGGTGTCGAGGACCGGCATGCGCTCGCTGAAGGCCCGGCTGTAGCGGGTGGTGCCGTCGACGGTGAGGATGCCGTCCCTGACGTCGATGTGGGCGACGGTGGCCCAGAACGAATTCTTGCCGTTGCCGATGACGACGGTGATCTTGTCGGCGTCGGCGCCGGGCAGACCGTCGGGTCCGGGACGGCCGTAGCGGACCAGGACGCGGGGCCTGCCGAAGGTGTCGATGGCGCCCGCGCCGTTGTCGACGGATTGGTAGACGTTGAGCAGCAGGTCACCGTTCTCCACCGGGCGCACGATCACCTGCTCGGTGGCGGGCCGGTTGTTCGCACCCGGCCCGCGGCTGTCGCCCTGGTGGTGGATGAACGGCCAGACCGCGAGGTCGCCCTGGTGCCCCTTCTCGCCGCTGATCACCACGTAGTCGCCGGTGATCTCGTTGCGGCAGAAGAAGTACACGTCCAGGTCGCCCTTGCCGAACTGGGTGACGCGCCCGGCGTTGTCGTATTTCGCGCCCCGGCCGTCCCATTCGAGACCGACGGTCAGCACGTAACCCGGATCGCCTTTGCGCAGGTCGATGCTGGCGCGCTGGTTCGGTGAGTCCTTCGTGAGGACGACGTCGACCTTGCGCAGTTCGATCGTGGGCGCCGCAGGCGCGGGCGGCGCGACAGGAATCGGAGCAGCGGAGGTGACCGGGGCCGGTTCCGGCGATTCCTGCTCGACCGGGTCGCCGTCCACCTCGATCCCGTGCTCGGTGGCAAAGGCCGCCAGTCCGGCGCTGTAGCCCTGGCCGATCGCGTCGAGCCGCCAGCCCGCGCCCCGCCGGTACAGGGCGACCGCCTGCAGGACCGTCTCCGAATCCAGTCCGGGCGGAACGAAACTCAGCGTCTGCCCGCCCCCGGCGACCGCCACTCGCAAGCCGGTGACCTCGCCGAACCGCAGCCCCTGCGCCTCGGTGCTGCCGGCGATCACGACCCGGTGGATGTCGGCGGGCACGGCCGCGAGATCCACCGAGACCACGGCATCGGATTCCAGCCGCACCCCTGGCGCGGACGGGTTGTTGAAGAAGACGAAGTCGGCGTCGGAGCGCACCTTCCCGTTCGCGGTGACGAGAACCGCGGAGACGTCCACCGCGCCCGCCGGACCGTCGATCTCGAGGCGCACCGTGTACCGGCCGTCGGCCAGGTCGGTCTTGGATCCTTTGACGACCTCGATCGCCGTCGCACCGCTCGTCATGCCGCTACCTCCACCGATCGCCGGATCCCGAGCGGCCGGCACCAGGTCGACCGCACCCCTATCGTGCGGCATCGATCGGCTCCGCGCACCAGCTTCGCGCCCCCGACGCGCGTGCGGGGTCGTGCCGACAGGCCGACCCGGCCTTGTCGGTCGATGGCCGTCGGACGCCCTGACCACCGGTGCTGTACCCGGGGGACGCCGATCCCCGCTGTCCACCCCGATAGCGCCGGTGGTGGCGCCGTTGGCTCTGATCACAGGAATCGGTGATCCGGGTAGCGGGCGCGGGTCCGGTGTCGTTCACTGGTCGGCATGGACGTCCGTGAGCTGATCGACCGCAAGCTGGGTCGCCGGGTCTCGGTGGTGGTGCCCGCGCTCGACGACGAGGACACCGTCGCCGGGGTGGTCGCCGCCGTGCGCCCGTGGCTGGGCGGGCTGGTCGACGAACTGGTGGTGCTGGACGCGGGCTCGACCGACCGCACCATCGCGCGGGCACGGGCCGCAGGCGCCGCGGTGTACACCAGGGAGGAAGCGCTGCCCGGTGTCCCGACGCGTCCCGGCAAGGGCGAGGCGCTGTGGCGATCACTGGCGGTGTGCACCGGCGACCTGATCGTGTTCCTCGACGCCGACCTCGTCTCCCCCGACCCCCGGTTCGTCCCGATGCTCCTCGCTCCCCTGCTCGACGACCCTGCGCTCGCGCTGGTGAAGGGCTTCTATCGGCGGCCGATCACCAACGGCGCCGGAGTCGACGCCGACGGCGGCGGCCGTGTGTCCCAGCTCGTGGCGCGCCCCCTGCTCACCGCGCTCGCGCCCGCGCTGGCCGAGATCGTGCAGCCGCTGGGCGGCGAATACGCCGCCACCCGAACACTTCTCGCCGACATCTCCTTCGCCAGTGGCTACGGCGCGGAGATCGGCATCCTCATCGACTGCTGGCAGCGCCACGGCCTGTCGGCGATCGCGCAGGTCGACCTGGGCACCCGGGTACACCGCCATCGGACGACACACGAGCTGGCGGTGATGAGCAGGCAGGTCGTGGCGACCCTGCTGGACCGGCTCGGGATCCGCGATTCCGGCATGGGTCTGGTCCAGTATCAGCCGGGCGAGACCGGCTGGCGGCGAACGCCTTCCGAGGTGAGCCTGACCGACCGCCCCCCGATGACCCGGGTCGTGGCGGCGCAGCGCGAGAGCGCCTGAGACGGCGAACGCCGGCCCGGCCACAGGGCCGAACCGGCGTTCCTCGACGCGGATCAGACCGCGACGAGACCGAAATCGAGCTTCACCAACTGATCGGCGCAGTCGAAGTAGCGGTCGTCGTGGGTGATCACGATGACCGTTTTACCGCGCCGCTTCAGGTCGGTGAGGATCTCGCGATAGAAGACCTCGCGAAAGCGCGGCTCCTGATCGGCGGCCCACTCGTCGAAGACGTATATCTGCCGGTCTTCGAGCAGGGCGGTCAGCAGGGCCAGCCGTTTGCGCTGGCCCTGGGACAGATCCACGGTCGACAGGCGACCGTCGCGCACGGTCACCTTGTGCGCGATCTGCAACTCCTCGAGGTATCGCTGCACGTCGGCATCGATTCCCGGGCGGTCGAAGCCCAGGTAGTCCTCGAACAGATGGAAATCGGTGAACACCGCCGACGAATTCTGCCGGTACCACTCGATGTTGTCGTGGTCGATCCTCTCCCCGTTGAGCGACAACGACCCCGAGCGGGGCACGTACAGACCCGTGATGAGCTTGGCCAGCGTCGACTTGCCGCTGCCGTTGCCACCGACGATGAACGTGATCTGGCCCGGTTCGAAGACCAGGTCGATCGGGCCGAGCCGGAAACCCGAGTCCTCGGCGTCGCCGGGTCCGGGCGGTGGCGCCAGTGGACGCACATCGGAGCCGCCGTGGTCGATCCAGTTCTTGCCGTTGACATCCGGCTGCGGGCCACCGGGATGCGCCCCACCCGGATGCGCACCGGGATGCGCGGGGTGCGGATGCGCGCCGTTGCCCTCGTGTGGCGGACGGCCGGGACGCGGCGGATGACCACCTCGCGCCGGCGGACCCACCGGGGGCGCACCGGGCGGCGGCGGGACCGGTGACGGCGGCTCCGAGCGGTACACGTAGCTGACGTTGCTCAATTCCAGCTTGGCCTCCCCCACCGCTGGACGCTCGGCATACGGCAGCTGCTCCTCGTTGTGCAGCGTTTCCATCGACAGGTTCATCGCGCGGATCTTGGCCAGCGCCACATCACCGCGCAGCAGATCCGGGATGCGATGCATGAAGTTCTGCATCGGCATCGCCAGGAAGGTGGTGACCAGCACGTACCCGACCATGGTGTCGCGCGGGAGATCCAGCGCCGCCGCCACCACGAACAGGATCAGCGCCATGGTCGCCAGCTGCAGAGCCTGACCGAAACCCTGGGCGTAGGAGAACTTCGACCCGGCGTCGGTGTTCTGATCGCGCAGCGTGGCCGCGGAACCGAGCAGGTGCCGATCCATGAAGTCCCGGCGACGGCCGCGGTGCAGCTTCAGTTCCTTGATGCCGAGGGTGACGGCCTGGAACGAACGCAGCAGCGCGTCCTCGTTCTCGCGCGCCTCGCGGTAGATCCCGCGCACCCGCTCGAGCACCATTTCCACACAGGCGATCCCGATGAGCGTGCCCGCCACCGTCACCGCGAAGATCGGCCCCGAGACCAGGAACAGGAACACGAAGCAGCCGACGATGGTCGCCACGTCGACACAGATCGACGGAATCGCGGTCACCGCCTGCGACAGCGAGCGCACGTCCTCGGTGAGCGTCGCCATCAGGCGATGCATGCCGAGCCGTTCCAGGTGTTCCAGCGGCGCCGAGACGATGCCGGAGGACAGGTCACTGCGCAGCCGGTAGATCGCGTCTTGCGACAACCGGATCAGCAGCACCTGCGAGGCCACCCCGCTGACCAGGATCACCAGGCCGGTGAGTCCGAAGCGCAGCAACAGCTGATCGGGCTGCGGTTTCGGCGAGACCACCGCGTTGATCAGGGTCACGAGGTAGGTGTTGGCCACACCGCAGATCAGACCGGCCACCACCACGGCGGCGATGCGCCCCGGCGAGAGCGCGGCGAGAAATCGGAGAAGATGCATGACGGTGGCTCTCAGCCGCGGATGACATCGAACACGATGCCCTCGAGGGTGACACCGGGCGCGAACGAGAACGCCACGCCGGTGGAGATCGGGGCCGCCGTGCGCGCGTCGCGGATCATCCGCTCCAGCACGAAGATCAGCGACACACTCAGCATGTTGCCGTGCTCGGCGAGCACGTCCCAACTCGGCGCCGCCAGCTCGGCCGCGATGCCGAGCGAGCGCGCCGACTCCTCGATGATGCGGGGACCACCGGGGTGGATCGCCCACAACTCGATATCGCTCTTCGTCAGCCCGTTGCGCGCGAGCACCTCCGAGACCACCGGGTCGACACCGCGGTAGATGTAGTCGGGCAGGGTGGTCGCCAGCTCGCAGGTGATGCCGTTGTCCTTCACGCCGAGCACGATGCCGTCCTCCGCGTCGTCGAACAGGTGGCTGAAGCTGTCGCGGATCACCACGCTGCCGGCCGCGAGCGGCTGGTGCACCTGGTTGGCGCCGATCACCACCGCACCGCAGCCGTCACCGAAGAGGCTGTGGGTGATCACGTCGTTGACGTCGTCGTCGAACACCGCGTTCACCGAGCTGACCTCGATGCACAGCACCATCGCCTTCTTGTCCGGGTTGGCCCGCACGTAGTCGGCGGCGGCGCGGACCCCGTTCATCGCCGCAGCGCAGCCCATGAAGTTGATGACCATGCGGCCGACCGTCGGCGACAGGCCCAGCTGCTTGACCACCGCGACATCGACGCCGGGCGCGATGAAGCCGGTGCTGGTGACGAAGATCAGCTGGCCGATCTCCGCGGCCGGGTCCACCAGGCCCGCGACCGCGCGCCGGGCCACGTCGACGGCCAGCGGCACCGCGTGCGCGAAGAACAGGTTCATCCGCTCCCTGATCGTGCCGGGGCGGCGGCTGAAGGCGAGGAATTCCGGCTCCAGCGGGTCGACGGCCAGATGCCTGGTGTCGATCCGGGTCTTCTGGTAGATCCGCGGAATCCGCTGCCGCTGAGCGGGATCGGTGAACAGCTCGGCCACGCGGCCGGCGTTCACCGCCTGGTCGACCACCCGCTCGGGCGATCCGGTGGCGACCGACTCGATGACCGCGACGGTGGTCGGCGGGGCGGGCGGGAGCCGATCGTGCCCACGCTCGACGTCGGCCGTTGAGCGCAGGTCAATGGAAACAGACACGGGCACAAGTCCTTTCGAAACAGATGGAGACGGCCACGGAATCGCGGTCAGACGGTTCCGATGCCGGTGAAGCCCTGCACCGTGTAGGTGACACAGGTCTTCAGCGCTGTGGGTGCGCAGTGTTCGCGCACGAGTCCCCACCGGTTCTCCTCCGCCTCGCGCGACGGCGCGAGCAGGTAGGTCCGGCACAGCTTGGGGAAACGATCACCGAAGAAGCTCTTCGCGGGCAGCCATTCCACGCCGAACTTCGCCGACTCCTCGCGCACCACGTCCTCGGTGGCGATGTTGGCGAAACCGCTGCGCTGGAAGGGCAACACGTGATGCACCCGGTGCGAGCTCAGGCCCGCGGAGAGGAAGCAGTCGACGTACTTGTTGCCGACCACCGTCAGGTCGTAGGCCTGCTCGAGCTGGTTGACCGCCCAGTCCTCGGTCTCGGTGTGCAGTTCCTCGGTCGGCACCTCGAAGTCGTGGCTGGCCACCACCATGAAGGTGCTGATCCACAGGGTGATCACGAATTGCAGTGCCCAGGCCCAGAAGTCGCCCGCCACCGTGAAGGCGACGAACTCCGCGACCAACAGGAACCGGACCCCGAAGGAACCGATGAAATGCGGTAGTGCGCCGCGCCAGGTGCCGTACATGTCCTTGATGCCGACCTTGCGGGTCAGGCGGCAGACGTCGAGCAGCCGGATGATCATGCCGGTCAGCAGATGTCCGAACTTGTGCACGGTGTGCACGGGCACCCGGTACAGGCGCGGCACCTGCATCATCATCGTGAAGACGTTCTTCTTGATGTCGACTTCACTCTGCGTGTGCGGGTGGTGCAGCAGGGCGTGCCCGTCGGCGGTGACGAAAGACAGTGCGACATAGTTCATGTCGAACGCGTTCACCGCGTACTTGTTGAGCCCCTTCTGCGCCCGGTGGATCGCGTAGTGGCCGAAGCCTGCCAGCGAACTGCGCAGCAGCACCATCGCGATCACGAAGACCGGCAACGGCATCCAGCTCGTGTCCCACAGCCGCAGGCCCTGCACCGCGAAGTAGGCGAAGATCAGGAACGCGACGACGATGTCGAACGCGCGGTCCATCCGCTTCAGCCGCGCCGCGAGTTCGGGTTCCTTGATCCGGGCCTTGATCTTGTGCAGCAGGTCGTTCTTGTCGTCGAAGGCGTACTTGGGGGTGTCGTCCCAGCTGTTGAAGCCGTCCTTGAACAGGAAGTCCGGCGCGTTGTTCTTGGGGTGGATGTCCTCCGGCGTGGCAGCGCGATCGAGGCTGTAACGCTCGATCATGCGCGCGATCTTTTCCGGATCACGGTGGTACGAACCGATGATCGAGGTGATGTCGCGGTTTTTCGTTCGGCCGATGAAGAATTCACCGCCAGGATGCTTGGAGATCCACTCACTCAGGTCGTAGGCTCTGCCGTTGTAGACCCATACGTTGTTGACGGGAGGCCGACCCCCAGGGCCGGGCGGTGGCGGGAGCTCGCGCTCCTGTTCATCAGGTCGATCATCGATCGTCATGCGTTCTTCCTTCGTGTCGATCGGCGTTCGATGCGTGCTGCCTGCCGACCTGCGTCCCGACACGTATAGTCCTTGTGGCGCCTTGCATCTCGCTGAACATTCTCTTATTGCCGCGGCGGCCGTCGCTACGAAGTTTCGGTCCCCACATGCGACACCCACACGACACACCGGTCCGGGGCCGCGGCCGACACTGCGTGCCAGGCTTCGCAGACCCCGGACCGGTGGTGGTGGGTCCGGAAAACGGCTCGGATCAGCCGGCCGGCTTGACGATGTTGACCGGCTTGGCCCAGTTGGACAGGCCGACGGTGACCTCGCCCTGGTCCTTCTTGACCACGGCGCGAACCAGGTTCGGGCCGTCACCGGTGGACGGCGCGTCCGACGGCTTGGTGGAGTCGGAGGCGGGCGGCGCGGTGTCCTGGATCCACAGGGTGATCGGCATGGTCCCCGCGTTCTCCCCGACGCGCGGCACGATGGGATCGATGACGGCCGAGTCGATGGTGCCCGTGACCTTGACGGTGTTGATGCCGTCGATGACCTCGCGACCCTCGGTCTTGGCGTTCTGGACGTTGGCGATCACGTTCGCGATGCCCTTGTCCTTGTCCAGGATGACGCCCGGATCGTAGACCTTCTCGGCCGGGCCCGCCGGCACGTAGCGGCCGGCGGTCTGGGTGTAGAGGACCTTGTCCACCACGAGGAACTTCGCCTCGGTGAACTCCGATTCCGGGGTGAGCTTGACCTTCGCCTCACCCATCGCGGCGCCGGAGCCCTGGGTCTCGTTGGTGACGTCGGCCGAGACGGTCTCCACGGGGAGGTTCGGCAGGTTGTCCACGTCGATGTTCAGGTGCACGGTGCGCAGGGTCTGCGTGGTCTTCGCCGACTCCTTCACGATCTGCGCGCCGTCGGGCAGCTCGCCGGTCGGCGGAGCGGCGGGCGTGTCCTCGGACGAGGAGCAGCCGGTGACGAGGGCCGCGGCGAGCGCGGCGGCCGCCACGATCGACGTGATGCCGGAGCGACGCGCGAAGCGGCTCCGGGGGGCGGCGTGCGATGTCGATTCGATCAAGTTCATCCCCTGGAGATGTCGTGTATGGCGTTGGTGAGGCAGCCGAAGCTGCCGGCGCCTGCGACATACTAAGCAGACGATCGGACATCTCGCGCTCCCCCGACGGCGATAGTACCGCAGGATCGAAGATTGCGACTTGCTAGTGAGCACAAGAGTTTTCAGGGCGCCCCGAGCCCTGCGATTCGATCATCACCGCAGGTCAGCCGACCGCGTGGGCCTGCCGGACGTGCTCGGTGAACGGTCGGCGACGCTCCTCGTCGGGCATCGCGAGCAGCTTCGCCAGCTTCGCCGCGGCCCTGTCGTCGACCGGAGTGAAGATCTGGATCCACGCGCCCTCGATGACCGGCAGCGACATGCTCGTCATGTGCATCGAGATCGATCCGATCGCCAGGTGCTGGATCACCTTGACGATGTTCGCCGGGACGGCCACGTCGTTGCTGGCCCACAGGGCCGCGAACAGCGCGCTCGCGCCGCACAGTTCCTCGACCAGTTGCTGCCAGGCGGGATCGTCGAGGTGGCGGACGTAGGCACCACGCAGGTAGGCCACCATCCGGCGCAGGTCGGCCTCGTTGTGCTCGTAGGGGTTGCAGCACTCCGGCGTCAGGAACGCCCGGCGCAGCACATTGCGCTCCCCGTCGGTGAATCCGGGGCACAGCGCCCGATACGCGTCGTTGTGGGCGAGGACATCGTATTTCGCGCTGAGCAGGGCCGCCGGCAGCGGGCCGAGCTGGTCGAGGATCATCGGCAGCCCGGGCGGCATCACCGTCTGCGCCGCGGCACTCGGCACCGTCGGCACATCGGCCAGCCGGTACAGATGCGCCTTCTCCACGGGGTCGAGGCACAGCGTCCGCGCGACCGCGTCGAGCACCTGCACGCTGGCGTTGATGGGCCTGCCCTGCTCGAGCCAGGTGTACCAGGTGACCCCGATTCCCGACAGCTGCGCGACCTCTTCGCGGCGCAATCCCGGCGTACGCCTGCGCGGCCCCGGCGGCAGCCCGACATCTCCCGGCGCGATCCTGGCCCGCCGGGACTTCAGGAACGCGCCAAGCTGTGCCCTCCGCTCGGTCCGCACCGCGCGCATGTCGACCACGTCACTCATCGACCCATCGTCGCCCACGCGGATCCAGGTATCCAGGTGGTGCTGGTACCCGTTTCCGGGCTCAACTCACCAGGATCGGCGCACCGTGCACCGGCACATGGGTGATGTTGCGGACCCGGCCCGCCGCGCTCGCGCCCGCGGGCAGCGTCAGGGTGTGCCTGCGCAGGATCTCCTGCAGAACCGCCGCTCCCTCCATCAAGGCGAAACCCGCACCTATACAGCGCCGCACACCACCACCGAACGGGAGCCACGTGTTGGGCGCGACGCTGCCGTCGAGGAAGCGCTGGGGCCGGAACACCGGGTCCGGGTAGGCTTCGGGACGCTTGTGCGCGAGCATGATCGAGGCCGCGACGACGGTCTCGGCGGGGAGCTCGTGGCCGCCGATCGTCATGTCGCGGGTCAGTTTTCGGACGATGCCGCCGATCACCCAGTGGTACCGCAGCGCTTCCTTCATCACTGCTTCGAGGTAGGCGGTGTCGCCGTCGAGCGCCGCCCGGCGAGCGAGCTCCTGCTGCGCGGGATCGGACGCGAGCTCGTGCAGCGCCCAGGCCAGGGCCGAGGACGTCGTCTCGTGCCCGGCCACGAGCAGGGTGACCAGCTGATCGCGCAGTTCCGCGGAGCTGAGCGGGGTATCGGTGTCCGCGCCCGCGGCCAGCAGCCGCGACAACACGTCGGTGCCCTCGTCCGCGCTCGCGGTGCGGCGTGCGTCGATCGCGGCATAGAGCAGGTCGTCCAGGCGGATCTTGTCCTGGCCGAAGCGTTTCCACGGTCCGTGATTCTGCAGGCGTGGATAGCGCGAGCCGAGCAGCGTGAGCGGGGCGATGTCGGTGATTCTCCGCATCGGCGCACTCAGCAGGGCGCGCCTGCCCGGATCGGTCACGCCGAGGACCACCTCGCCGATGACGTCGAGGGTGATCTCGGTCATCGCGTCCAGGCTGTGTACCGGGGTGCCCACCGTCCAGCTCTCGACCCGCGCGGCGGCGATCCGCTCGATCATCGTGCGGTAACCGGCCAGCGCGGACCCGGCGAAGGCGGGCATGAGCAGCCTGCGGGCGCGAGCGTGCTCGGCTTCGTCGGTGATCAGCACGGAATGGTCGCCCAGCAGCGGGCGCAGGATGCCGTTGCTCTCCCCCGCGTGCAGGTCGGCCGGGGAGGCCGCGAAGATCTCGCGAATGTGCTCGGGCCGGGTGAACACGACGAGGTGTCGGGCATAGGGCGGCACCATCCGCACGGTGAAGGTGTCGCCGTACCGGCGGGTCGCGGCGGTCAGGAACCGTTCTCGCGCAAGCACATACCGGATCGTCTGCAGAATCCGGGGAGCGCGGGGGCCGGGCGGATACATGGGCAACCATCCTCTCCTCGTTTCCACGGTAGCCCAGCCGCCCACCGGCATCCCGGTTTCGCGCTTCACCCCTCGGCTCCCGGCGACGACGTGACGAGAGGAGCACGCCTCGGCGGCCGCGGAACAATCGTCGCGGTTGTCAGCGTGCTCGGATCTCGTCGTGGTCGAAGCCGCTCGACGGCAGGGCGGCGTCGGTGCTCGTGGTGACGACCGAGGTGGGGATCTTCGGGAGGGCGTGGGGGTGGTGGGTGCCGAGCCAGTCGAGGAGTTCCTCGCGGACGGCGCAGCGCAGGGTCCAGGCGTCGTCGGCGTTCGGGGTGGACATGGCGGCGCGGACGACGATGTTGGTCGGGGTGCTGTCGGTGACCAGGAGGTTGGCGCTGCGGCCGTCCCATTCGGGGCGGGTGCGCAGGTAGGCGTGCAGGTGGTCGCGCAGCAGGGGGATCGGGGTGCTGTGGTCCAGGTGCAGCAGGACCGTGCCGGTGACTTCCGGGCCGCCGCGCGACCAGTTCTCGTACGGCTTGCTGTTGAAGTAGGAGACCGGCATGGTGAGCCGGCGGTCGTCCCAGATCCGGACCGTGAGGAAGGCCAGGCTGATCTCCTCGACGGTGCCCCACTCGCCTTCCACGACCACGGTGTCGCCGATCTTCACCGAGTCGCCGAAGGCGATCTGCAGGCCGGCGATGAGATTGCTCAGGGTCGACTGCGCGGCGATGCCCGCGACGATGCCGATCACGCCCGCCGAGGCCAGCAGCGAGGTGCCCAGCGTACGCAGACCGGGGAACAGCAACAGGATCGCCACGGCCGCGGTGGTCACGACGAGCAGTGAGGTCACCACGCGGCGGACCAGCCCGAATTGCGTGCGCAACTGTCGCACCCGGGAGATCTCCCTGGTGCGTTCGGCGTAGCGGCGCAGGAGATGTTCGGCGACCAGATCGGCCACCCGGACCACCAGCCACGCCGCGGCCAGGACGACCGCGGCGCCGAGAACGTTGCGGACGACGGTGTCGTGGCGGGGATCCAGTTCCGCCAGCGGCGCGGCGGCGTGCAGGACCACCACGCCGAGCAGGACCTGCAGCGGCAGTTGCGCGCGCCGCAGCGACAACGGAAGCTGTCCACCGGACCCGCGGCGCGCGCTGACCCGCAGCAGCCGATCGATCGCCAGCCGCACCAGCACCGTGACCGCCACGGTCGCGACCACGACGATCAGCGGCCGAAGAATGTCCTCCACGAGATCGAACTCCTCTCGTCGCCGCCCGGGATGAGCTGTGCCACCGGCTGTCCCGGTCGCACGCGACCGAGGCCGGGCCGGCTCGCCGACCACGCGTGTGGACGGACCGTCGGTCGCTGGTGCCCGGATACCCGTTCCCCGGCGCGATCGACATGACGATCCCGTTGCTCCGGCGCACCCCCGGACGCCGACCGGCGGAGTGCGTGGGCGCACTCCGCCGGAAGGTGGGGGTCGGATCAGCTGCCGGTTCGATCAGCGCTTGCGGCCGACACCGCCGACGATGCAGTTGCGAACGGCGTTGAGCGGCGTCAGGTGCGGGCCGTCGGGCCACCAGTCGTCGCAGCGGACCAGGCCGGGCTCGACCATCTCGAGGTCGCCGAACATCGCCTGGATCTCGTCCCTGGTACGGAAGCGGCCGCTGCCCATCGGGCTGTGGATGAACTTCTCTTCCATCTTGCGGGCCAGCTCGGTGTATTCGGGCGTCCGCGGGTCGTAGAAGTGGGCGATGGCGACGAACGAACCCGACGGCAGCGCATCGATGTAGGTCTGCATCAGCGCCGGTCCGTCGTCACCGAGGTAGTGGTGCAGGGTGCCGATGTGGAACAGCGCCAGCGGGCGGGTGAAGTCGATGGCGTTGCGCACGGTCTTGTTACCGAGCACCTCGAGCGGCCGGAAGATGTCGGCCTCGGCGATCTTGGTGCGGCTGTTGCTGGCCAGCAGCGCCTCCGCGTGCACCAGCACCGAGGGGTCGTTGTCGACGTAGACCACCCGCGACTGCGGGTTGACCCGCTGCACCACCTGATGGGTGTTCTCCGCGGTCGGCAAACCGGACCCGAGGTCCAGGAACTGGTCGATGCCCGACTTGGCGAGGAACCGGCACGCGCGGATGAGGAAGTCGCGGTTCGCCCACGCCAGGTCGTTGACCTGCGGCGCGACCGTGCGGACCTGGGCCAGCACCTCGCGATCGACCTCGTAGTTGTCTTTGCCGTTGAGCGCGGCATCATAGACACGCGCGATGCTCGCGCGTGTGGTGTCCACCCCGACCGGAACTGAGCTGGGGTAGGCGGCAGAGGATTGCGACATCGGGCGCCTCCGGGCTTGGACCGACTGTACGAAATCAGCGTAGAGCATCGGTTCCGTTGGTACAGAAGCTATCCCGCTCGCCGCCGGTAGCCGGGTGGTGGCGGTACCCGTGTCGACGGACTCCTGGTCGGTCCCCGCCGACGCGGTCACGATCAGGGTATGACCCAGACCATCGCGCCCCCACCGGCGTTCGAAGCCCCGGCGGGCAGGCGCGCCGTGGCCGTGCTCGTCGTCATTCTCACCGGCCAGTTCATGGCGGTGCTCGACGCCGCCATCGTCAATGTCGCCATCCCGTCGATCCGCGCCGACCTGGCCACGGGCGGCGCGGCGCTGCAGCTCATCGTGGCCGGTTATGTCATCGCGTACGCGGTGCTGCTGATCAGCGGCGCGCGGCTCGGTGACCGGGTCACCCAGCGCCGGGCGTTCCTCGCCGGGCTCGCGGTGTTCACCCTCGCCTCGCTCGCCTGCGGTCTCGCGTGGGACGCGGTGTCGCTCATCGTGTTCCGCTTCGCGCAGGGCGCGGGCGCGGCGGCGATGGTGCCGCAGGTGATGACCCTGATCCAGCGCACCTTCACCGGGACGGCCAGGGCCAGGGCGCTCAGTTTGTACGCGGCGATCATCTCCGGGGGCATGGTCGCCGGGCAGATCCTCGGCGGCTTGATCGTGGACGCCGATGTGGCGGGCAGCGGCTGGCGCGGGGTGTTCCTGGTGAACGTGCCGATCGGGGCGGCGCTGCTGGTCGTAGCGCCCCGCGTGCTGCCCGCCACCGCGCCGCGCGTCGAACGCCGGCTGGATCTGTCCGGCCTGCTGACCCTGACCGCCACCGTGCTGCTGCTGGTCGTGCCGCTGGTCCTCGGCCGGGAGCTCGGCTATCCGGCGTGGTCGTGGCTGTGTGTGGCCGCGGGCGTGCTCGCAGTGGTGGTGTTCGCCGGGATCGAACGCCGGGTGGCCGCGCGCGGCGGTGAGCCGCTGTTCTCGCCGAGGGTGCTCGCCGCGCCGGGGCTGTTGCTGACGGCGGCGACGCTGCTGCTCATCATGACGAGCTTCGGCGGCTGGCTGTTCGCGACGGCGATCCATCTGCAGGGCGAGCTCGGCTACACGGCACTGCGTGCCGGTGTGCAGTTCCTGCCGATGGGCGTCACCTTCGCGCTGGCCGGCCTGTACTGGGAGCGGCTCCCCGCGCGCTGGCACCCCGGCATGATTCCGGGGGGACTGCTGCTCAGCGCGGTGGCGCCGGCCTGGCTGGCGGTGCTGCTGCGCGACGGCGCGGCCCTCGGTCCCGCGGCGGCAGTCGCGCTGGCGCTGCTCGGGCTCGGTACCGGTCTCGCGTTCAGTCCCTTGATGACCCGGGCGCTGGCGAGTGTGCCGATCGCAGTGGCGGCCGACGCCAGCGGCATTCTCGTGACGAGCGTGCAGCTGGGCATGGTCGTGGGGATCGCGGCCTTCGGTTCGGTGTTCTTCGCGCTCGTCGCCACCTCGGCGGTGGGGGCCGCGCAGGCGGTCCAGCTGCTGGCGGCGGGGACCTCGGCGGTGGCTGCGGTGTTCGCCGCGCTCGCGGTGCGGCGCACCCGCCGCTGATCCGCTGACCCGGCCGACCCCGCGCACCGGCCGCGGGGTCGACGCTCGTGCGTTAGCGTGATCGTCATGCACGAGCTCCAGGCCGGTGTCGTGTTCGCCGGCTATCGCGTCGAGCGGGTGCTCGGGTCGGGTGGGATGGGCAGTGTGTACGCGGCGCGGCATCCGCGGCTGCCGCGCGTGGTGGCCCTGAAGCTGCTGCACTCCTCCGTCGCCGCCGATCCGGTGTTCCGCGGCCGGTTCGAGCGCGAGGCCGAGCTCGCGGGGCGCCTCGATCATCCCAATATCGTCGCCATTCACGATCGCGGGTCCGAGGCGGGCCGGCTGTGGATCGCGATGCAGTACGTGCCGGGCAGCGATGTCGAGACGGTGCTGCGGGCCGGACCGCTGGCCCCGGAGTGGGCCCTGCACATCGCCGGATCCACCGCCGCCGCGCTCGATCACGCGCACGCCGCCGGGCTGCTGCACCGCGACGTGAAGCCGGCCAACATCCTGCTGCGCGAGTACGCGGCCGGGGTGAACGCGCAGCAGGTGCTGCTCACCGACTTCGGGATCGCGAAGGCGATCGACGAGGGCACCGCGCTGACGCAGACCGGTTCGCTCGTGGCGACGCTGCGCTACGCCGCGCCCGAACAGCTCGACGGGCGCCCCCTCGGCCCTCGCTCGGACCAGTATTCGCTGGCGTGCACGCTGTTCCATCTGCTCACCGGTCATCCGCCCTACACCGCGACGAACGCGGGCGCCTTGATCGGGGCCCACCTGATGCAACCGGTGCCGCCGATCAGCGCGCGCACCGGCCTGCCCGCCGCGCTGGACGCGGTGTTCGCGCGGGCGATGGCGAAGGATCCCGCGCATCGGTTCGCCAGTTGCGGCGAGATGGTCGCCGCGGCGAACGCGGCGCTGACAGCCGGCGTCGCTCCGCCGCCCGCTCCCCCGTCGCACGGCCCGCCGCCGGACGCGCGGCCCGCGCCTCGGCTCCGGATCGCGTGGTCACTCGGCGCCGCGGCACTGGCAGTGGCGGTGACGGTCGGCGCGGTCGTGCTGTTCGCCGACCGGTCCGGCACCCCCGGTGGCGACCCGACCGGCACCACGGCGCCGCCGCCCACACCGACCACCGCGGTCGACGCCTGGGCGGCGGGCAGGCCGACGATCGCCCTGTTCCCCGATCTCCTCCCGGCCGGCCCCGACGCCGAGGGCTACCGGGCGCTGCGGTGCAGTTTCGCCACGAAGAACCCGGGCGCGGTGTGGGACAACGGCTTCAACTGCACCGACCGCGAGAAGGTGAATCTGCAGGTCCTCGACCATCGCGACGCCGAGACCGTCGACGAGTACGTGGGCACACTCGCGCCGGGAACATCCGAATCGCTGCGCACCCGGTACGGGGAGGCGATCACCGTGCGCCGGTTCAACGGCTCGGACGGGCCGTGGCTGCTGGTGCGGTTCGACGCGGCGCCGCGTTCCCGGGTGCTGCTGCAGGTGTATTGGAAGGGTCGCACCCATCAGGAGATGATCGACGAATGGCTCACCACCGCGCCCCTGTGATCTCGCGCCTGGCACTCGGCGCGCTGGCCGTCGTGCTCGCCGGCTGCGGCACCGTCGACGGCGCCGCCACGCCCGGGGAGATCGATGTCCGCACGCTCGCGGTCGGCAAGTACACGACCGCGCCCGCCGATGTCGAGGCCGCCCGCGCACCCACCGACGGACCGGTCCTGGAGGGCCTGCGGATGGCTGGCGCGGTGGTGCTGCCCCACGAGGTCGACCCGGCGCTGACCCACGACTGGGGTACCGATGTCGTCGACAGCCCGGCCAAGGCCGCCGACGTCTCGGCCATCTCGAACGTGAATCTGCCGACGCTGGAACGGCATCGGATGATCGTGGCCTTCGATGTCGCCCGGGGCGACCGGGCCTTCGACAGCAAGGTCCGCGCGATCGACACCGACGCGCGCGTCGCCCGGATCGTGCTGTTCCGTTTCCCCGGCGCGGCCGCCGCCGAGACCGCGGCCAGAGAACTCGAGGCCACCGATTTCGGCGTGAGCCCGGACAATCAGCCGGTGCCGATCCCCGGACATCCGACGGCCCACGCGCACTGGCGGCCCGGCGTGAAGACCATCGGGGCGACCTACGCCGAGGGCGAGATCGTGGTGAGTGTGTTCCTGCAGCACCCGACGCCCGACATCGACGCGCTCGCCCGCAGGGTGGCCGCGATCCTGGACGCGCAGAAACCGCTGCTCGAGCGGTTCATGCCGAGCGCGCCCGACCGCATCGCCGACCTCCCCCGCGATCCCGACGACCTGTTGCGCCGCACCCTGATCCCGGGACCGGCCAATCAGCGGATCGCCATCTCCTCGCGCGAGTACGCCGCGTGGCCGGGCCGGGCGAGCCTGCACTTCCGCCCGAGCGCGCCCGCCGAACTCGCCGCCGCGTGGGATCGCGGCGGCGTGGACAGCGTCGCGAATTCCTACACCACGGACCTGTTCCGGTTCCGGGACGAGAACGCGGCGCGCGAGTTCGGCGTCACCTGGCACGAGACGCTCAGCGCGGCGGCGCATCCCGTCGCCGGGCCCGACCGCGTCCCCGGCGCCCGCTGCGCCGAGCGGCGCGCGGGCGACGAACCGGCGGTGGTGCGCTGCTACGTGAACTACCGGCGCTACGGCGCGTTCGTCAGCGGGTCGGAGGCGACCGGGGTGCGTCAGCAGGCCGCCGCGCAGTACGCCTTGCTGGCGAACGCGCAGTAGCTCAGAGCTGGGCTTCGATCGCGGCGACCAGCTCGGTCGCGTCGGGGGTGACCGTCGGCCGGAAGCGGCCGGCCACCGTGCCGTCGCGGCCGATGAGGAACTTCTCGAAATTCCACTGGACGTCACCCGCGCTGCCGTCGGCGGCCGGGGTCTCGACCAGCGCGGTGTAGAGCGGGTGCCGGTCGTCGCCGTTGACGTCGGCCTTGGCCAGCAGCGGGAAGTCGACGCCGTAGGTGACCGCGCAGAATTCCTGGATCTCCTCGGCGGTGCCCGGCTCCTGGCCCATGAACTGGTTGCAGGGGAAGCCGACGACGGTGAAACCGCGCTCGCCGTAGGTCTTCTGCAGTTCGACCAGTCCGGTGTACTGCGGGGTCAGGCCGCACTTGGAGGCCACGTTGACCAGCAACACGGCCCGGTCGCCGGCCAGCGCGCCGAGTGTGGTGTCGTCCCCGTTCAGGGTCCGCACCGCAATGTCTTTCACGTTCGTACTCACCACAACACCACCAGTTCTCGTCCCGTGTCGGTTCGATCGTCACCGTACCGGAGCCGATCGGTGCGCGAGAGTCCCGCTGTCCGGGAAATCTGTAACACGTTCTTGTTTTGTCGGCGGGGAGGCGGCACCATTTCGGTACACACACCCGAGCACCGGAGGCACCGTGACCGAGCAACCCCACCGGATCGACACCGTCCGCCCGCTGCGCGCACACGAGGTGACGAACTGGGACTTCGAGGCCGACGTGGTGGTCGCCGGGTTCGGCATCGCGGGCGTGTGCGCGGCGATCGAAGCCGCCAGGGCGGGCGCGCGGGTCCTGATCCTGGAGCGCACCGGCGGCTGGGGCGGCGCCGCGGCCCTCGCGGGCGGGTTCGTCTACCTGGGTGGCGGCACCCCGCTGCAGCAGGCGCTCGGGTTCGACGACACCCCCGAGAACATGGCGGCGTTCCTCACCGCGGCCCTTGGCCCCGGCGTCGACACCGCCAAGATCGAGGACTACTGCGCGGGCAGCGTCGAGCACTACAACTGGCTGGTCGAGTGCGGTGTGCCGTTCAAGGAGTCGTTCTGGGGCGAGCCCGGCTGGGAGCCGCCGCACGACGAGGGCCTGATGTACTCCGGCGGCGAGAACGCCGCGCCGTTCCTCGACATCGCGAAGCCGGCGCCGCGCGGTCACGTTCCGCAGATGGCGAACAAGAAGACCGGCGAGCGCAGCGGCGGCTACATGCTGATGAAGCCGCTGGCCGACACCGTCGCCGAACTCGGCGTCGAGGTCGAGTACGACACCCGCATCCGCAGGCTCGTCGTCGACGACGAGGACCGCGTGGTCGGCCTGCTGGCGACCAAGTACGGCAAGACCGTGACGGTGCGGGCGGCGCGCGGCGTCGTCCTGGCGACCGGCAGCTTCGCCTACGACACCGAGATGATCGATCGCTACACCCCGCGCCTGAGCGGGCGTCCCGGCGCCGCCATCGAGGAACACGACGGCATCGGCATCCGGCTGGCGCAGGCGCTGGGCGCCGAGCTGGCCCACATGGACGCCAGCGAGGTCGCGATCTTCGGTGATCCGCAGATGATGGCGCGCGGCATCCTCGTCAACGGGCGCGGCCAGCGCTACGTCACCGAGGACACCTACCCCGGCCGGATCGGCCAGGCCACGCTGCTGCAGAACGACAACCAGGCCTTCCTGGTCATCGACGAGGCCTCGCTCGAGGAGGCTCTCGCCACCGAGAGCGCGACCCCGTTCTTCCGGTTCCCGCCCAAGTGGGTGGCCGAGACCGTCGCCGAGCTCGAGTCCGAGATGGGGCTGCCCGAACAGACCCTGCAGACCACGGTCGACACCTACAACCGGCACGCGGCGAACGGCAGCGACCCGCTGCTGGGCAAGAAGCCCGAGTGGGTCCGTCCGCTGACCCCGCCGCTGGCCGGGTTCGATCTGCGCGGATTCACGGCCGGATTCACCCTCGGCGGGCTGCGTACCGATCTCGACTCCCGCGTCCTGCACGTGAGCGGCGAACCGATCGCCGGGTTGTACGCGGCGGGGAGGTGCACGTCCGGGCTGTGCGCGTACGGCTACGTCAGCGGGGCCTCGCTGGGCGACGGCAGTTTCTACGGCCGCCGCGCGGGCAAGGCCGCCGCGGCCTCGGGCACCGACTGAACCGCACCCCGCCCGCCGGGCCGCCACTGTCAGTACGCTGCTTGCAACGCCGGGGCCGGACGACGAGTCCGGCTGTGCGCACGGGTATTTCAGCCCGTGCGCACGGTGCGTTCAGTTGGCCACGACAGCAGCAGTACAGGATCGGAGTTGGACAGTGCAAGCAGGTGGGACGTCCGCGGATTACGTGATCGTCGGCTCCGGGTCGGCGGGGGCGGTGCTCGCGAATCGGCTCAGCGCCGACCCGGACACCACGGTCGTGCTGGTGGAGGCCGGTCCGGCCGATGACGACAAGTTCGCCCACATTCCGGCGGCCTTCTCGAAACTGTTCCGCACCGAGCGCGACTGGGACTATCTGACCGAGCCGCAGCCGGCTCTCGGGGATCGCCGGATCTACTGGCCGCGCGGCAAGACATTCGGCGGTTCCTCGTCGATGAACGCCATGATGTGGGTGCGCGGATTCCGCGCCGACTACGAGGAGTGGGGGCTCCTCGCCGGCGAGAAGTGGAACTTCGCGGCCGCGGTGGAGCAGTTCCGCAAGATCGAGAAGGTGCAGGACGCGCAGTTCCCCGACGAGGGCACGCACGGGCCGCTGCACGTGCAGCGCCAGCGCAGCCCGCGCGCGTCGACGCACGCCTTCCTGGAGGCCGCGCGCCAGGCCGGCCACGATCTCGAGTCGCCGAACCGTCCCGCACCCGAAGGCTTCTCGCAGACGATGGTGACCCAGCGCGACGGCAGGCGCTGGAGCACCGCCGACGCCTATCTGCGCCCGGCGATGAAGCGGGCCAACCTGACCGTGCGCGCGGAGTCGCTGGCCACCCGGGTGCTGTTCGAGGGCACCAGGGCCGTCGGTGTCGAGTACCTGCACGCGGGCCGGACCCACACCGTCACCGCCGCCAAGGAGGTCATCCTCTGCGGTGGCGCGGTGAACAGCCCGCAGCTGCTGCAGCTCTCGGGCATCGGCGACCGGGAGGATCTGAAGGAACACGGCATCGAGGTCGTCGCCCACTCCCCCGAGGTCGGCGCAAACCTGCAGGATCACCTGATCACCGCCCTCGGCTACAGCGTCGACGGTGATTCGTTGTTCACGGCGGAGAAGCCGCTCGAACTGATCAACTACCTGGTGCGGCACCGCGGCATGCTCACCTCCAATGTCGGTGAGGCGTACGGGTTCGTGCGCAGCGAACCCGAGCTCGAACACCCCGATCTCGAGCTCATCTACGCGCCCGCGCCGTTCTACCACGAGGGTCTGGTCGAGGCGACCGAGCACGGCGTGGTGCTCGGCGCCATCCTGTTGCGTCCGCGCAGCCGCGGCCGGATCGGGCTGGCCTCGGCCGATCCGACGGCCAAGCCGGTGATCGATCCGCGGTACCTGTCCGATGCCGAGGGCGCCGACCGCGCCGCGCTGCTGGCCGGGTTGCGGGTGTGCGCCCGCCTGGCCGAACAGCCCGCGCTCAAGAGCGCGCTCGGGCCGCTGATCTACCCGCCGCAGGCGCCGGAGGATCTCGAGGAGGCCATGGCGTTGAGCCTCGAGCAGTTCTCGCACACGCTCTACCACCCGGTCGGCACCTGCCGGATGGGGACCGACGCCGCCAGCGTGGTCACCCCGGAGCTGAAGGTGCGCGGGGTCGAGGGGCTGCGCGTCGCGGACGCCTCGGTGATGCCGTTGATCATCCGTGGCCACACCAACGCGCCGGCGATCCTCATCGGTGAGCAGGCCGCGGACTTCATCCTGGCCGGTTCCTGACCCACCGGTGGTGGCCCGCCGGTACTGCGCGCCACCACCGGTGTCACACCAGCGTGGCGGCGACCAGTGAACCGGCGGCGAGCAGCAGGTACGGCAGCGGGTAGCCCAGGTGGCCGTACCAGCGCGCCCGCAGCACGGTCAGTTCCGCACAGACGAAGTACACGACCAGCCCGGCTGCGGCGGCGATCGCCAGCGGCCGGTAGAACAGGCCGACGAGCAGGCCGATCCCGCCCGCCGCCTTGATCACCGCCAGCGGCGTGAGGGTCCAGGGCGCGACGCCGTAGTGGCGCATGTTCTCGCGTACCCAGTCGGCACGGACCACATCGACCGCGGCGGCGGTCAGCGCGGCCACGGCCGCGAGCACGGTGACGACGACGAAGACGGTATGCATCGGACAGTTCCTCCGGTCTACGGTGAGCGACGGCGAGTGCCGTCGTCTTCCTGACGAACGGGCCGACGGAAAGGTGACCGATGCGCGCGGATTCGCTGGCGACGGCGTTCGAGCGGCGCCGCGTGCGGCTGCGCGCGCTGGCCTTGCGGCTGCTCGGGTCCACCGCGGAGGCCGACGACGCGGTCCAGGAGACCTGGCTGCGGCTCGATCGCGCGGCCACCACCGCGATCGGTGACCTCGACGGCTGGTTGACCACGGTCCTGACCAGGATCTGCCTGGACGCGCTGCGGACACGTACGCGCCGAGCGGAGACCACCGACACCGTCGCGGCCGGCGTCGTCGCCAGCGGCCGCGGGGTCGATCCCGAGGACGAGGCCCTGCTCGCCGACGCGGTCGGGCGGGCGCTGGTGGTGGTCCTGGACACGCTCGGTCCCGAGGAGCGTGTCGCGTTCGTGCTGCACGATCTGTTCGCGGTGCCGTTCGCCGACCTCGCACCGATGGTGGGGCGCACGCCCGCCACGGCCAAGAAACTGGCCAGCCGGGCGCGGGCGCGCGTGCATGCCCCGGCGCGGTTGGGCGCGGTCGAACTGACAGCGCACCGCCGCGCGGTGGCGGCGTTCCTGCGCGCGGCCCGCGAGGGGGATCTGGCCGGGCTGCTGGCGATCCTCGCCCCGGACGTGGTGCGCACCGCCGATCCGGCGGCGCTGGCGCCGGGGATGGCGGCGCTCGTGCGCGGCGCCGCCGAGGTCGCCGAGGGCGCGCTCGCGTTGCGGCAGCGCTCGCGCGACGCGGTGGAACTGCTCGTCGACGGGCTCCCCGGCCTGGTGGTGGCGGTCGAGGGCAGGCCGTTGTTCGCGGTGACGTTCACCGTGCGCGCGGGGCTGATCAGCGCCTACGACGTGGTGGCCGCCCCGGACCGGCTGGCGGAACTCACCCTGGCACTGCCGCCGCGGCAACCCTGAACCCCCGCCGTTTCGGCACTCGATGCAAGATTGCGGCAGGTGCGGCTCAGCAGGCGATGCGCATCGGCATCGTTCGCACGTTCAGAGCGCGGGGACGCGCGCGAAACCCAGTGGCGGCGTGGGCAACCGGTCCGACCGCAGGTCGTGACGGAAATCGGGCAGCAGCGGCAACATGTCGACGTTGCGCGCCGCATAGCAGCGCACCATCGGCAGCGCGCGCGACACCTCGGCGCGTTCCACCGGCTCGACGTCGAGGAAGGCCATCGCCTCCAGCCCGAGGCCGAGGGTGTCGGCGATCCGCACGATCGAGGCCGACTTGCGCCCCCACCCCACCTCGACCGCCGAGAACATCTCGTACAGGCCGTGCCGGTACAGCGTCCGCAGTGTCCGCGCACGGTCGCCCCGTGCGGCGACCGCGTGCAGTACCCCGCGCTCGCTCAACTTCGTCAGCGTCCGCAGCGCCTCAGGGCGCAGCGCGGTGCTGGTCGAGTCGTGGACCACACCGTCCCACAGGGTTTCGTCCAGTTCCCAGACCAGACAACGGACGGCAGGTCGCATGGTGGTGCCCCTATCGGTTCGTTCCGGCGCGGAGAACTCTACAACCACTCATAGCCGGGGACCAGACTTGTGACCGGTCACCACGTGGGCCCGCCGCGCGCGCGTCGGCACCCCAGAACCTGACGTTCCATTCCGGCATCGGCACCGGTTGGCTAGGGTGAAGTCGCTGGACAGCGGGGGTGAGCAGGACTCGGGCGAAGGGAACTCAGATGACGGTCGACAATCGACCTCGGCAATCGCTGACCATTTCCGGTCAGCCGATGTCGTCGCCGTTGAAAGATGTCCGGACACTCTCCCGGCAGATGGTCGGCCACTTCGTCGCCAATGTCGTGCCCTGCGGCACGCTGCCGGGCGACGCCATCTCCGGCGACGTCACCACCATCACCCGCATCTGTCTCGAGTTCGCCGTGAGCATGCTCGACGGGCGCGACATCCCGAACAAGCTGCAGCGCCTGCAGGACGCGGCCAGCGGCTGGGCGCGCGAAGGCGTGCCGATCGACACCATCCACCACTCCATCGCCGAGGGTTTCAAGATGGGCCTGGACCTGGTGGTGTCCAACGCCTCGGTGAAGGACTACGACAACCTGGTCGACGGCGTGAAGATGGTGATGGAGATGCTCGACACCATCACCGCGCAGGTGTCGCTGGCCTATGTTCGCGAACTGCGCGGCGTTGTGAGCGAACACCACACCGCCGTGCACACGCTGACCTCCGCGCTGCTCGGCGGGCACAGCACCTCCACCATGGCCAGGGAATGCGGCATCGCCATCGCCGAGTCCTACGCCGTGCTGGCGCTGGCCATCCCCCCGCACCGCGAGGAGGCCAATCCCGCGCTCGACACCAAGGTCGTGGCCCGCCGCAAGCTGCGCCGGGTGCAGGCCGAGCTGGCCAAGCGGTGTGGCGACACGGCGTTGTCACTGCTCAGCGTTGACGGCGGCACGGTCCTCATCCCCGCCGACACCTTCGATCGCGAGGGTCTGGCCGCGCTCGTGGCCCAGCTCTCGCAGGCAGCTCAGGTCGGCATCACCGCGGCTCTGGTCGAGACCTCGACCACCGGCGTCCCCGACGCCGCCGACCAGGCGCACGAATTGCTGGACATGGTGCAGCGCCTCGAGGTGACCTCGGGCCTGTACCGCTTCGACGAACTGGCCCTGGAGTACCAGCTCACCCGCCCCGGGCCCGGCCGCGAGTTCCTCGGTTCGCTCCTCGATCCGCTGGACCAGTACCCCGAACTGCTCGAGACGCTGCAACGCCACATCGCCAACAATCTGAACCGGCAGCGCACCGCCCGGGTGCTGCACGTGCACACCAATACCGTGGACTACCGGCTCAAGCGGATCGGTCAGCTCACCGGTTTCGACCCGACCCAGCCCTCCGGTCTGTGGTACCTGCGCTCGGCGCTGGTCGCCCGCACGTATCGCGCCGCCGCCTGATCCCTCCCACGACGAAGGCGCTGCCCGCCGATCACGGACAGCGCCTTCGCGTGCGTCCGGGTCAGAGCGAGCCACCACCTCCGATCAGCCACGGATTGAACGTGCAGGCGAGCTCGTGATTGCCCGACGGGTCGATGGCCCGCAGCGCGATCGACAGCGCCCGCGGCGAATACATCATCGTCAGGTGGTCGGAGACGTCCTGCTCACACCCCTCCTGGAGGGTGATGTTGTCGACGGTGGCACCGGGGCCGGGCTTCAGGAAGGTCAGGTCGTAGGGGTTGGTGACCTCGTCGTAGCGGGTGCCGACCACCGTGTAGTCGACGCCGGCGACGGTGTCGCCGTTCGCGTTGAGCTGGTTGACGAAATCCGAACCGATGGTCTGCTGGATGCCCGCGTGCCCGACGAAGATCTCGATCAGGCCGAGGATGTCGATGCCCAGATTGTTGATCGCGCGGCCGAGTGCGCCGATGCCGTCGAGGCTCGTGCCGTGATGGGTGGCCCCGAAGGTGACCAGATTCTTCACCTTGGCCGCGCCGCCGTCGAACTTGGTGTACCAGTTGGCCATCGAGCCGCCCTGGGAGTGGGCGATCAGGTCGACCTCCTCGGCCCCGGTGGCCGCGAGCACACGGTCGACGAACACGGCCAGCTGGTCCGCTGAGTCCTGGATGTAGCCGGTCCCCATCACACCGGGCAGCACCGAGCCGAGCCCGCCGCCCTCGACCAACCCGGAGCGGCCGTAGTTGAAGGTGAACGTGCACAGACCGGCGTCCTTGATGGGCTGCCCCATGAACGCGTACCCGTTGTAGGCGTTCATCCAGGTGCCGTGCAGCAGCACCACCGGGCGCGGCTTCTCGGCCGTCGGCTTGCAGTTCCAGTCGTTGGCCCCGGGCGGGGCCGCGTCGCCGTTGGCCAGGCCGTAGGCGAAGGCACCGAGGAACGAGGTCTGTGCCGGCCCGTGTCCCACGGTGTCGGTGGACTTTCCACCCGAGGACCCCGAGCTGGACCCGGAACCGCCGTAGCAGTCCCCCGATCCGTTGCCCGAGCCGGCGCCGCTGCCGGAGGTGCAGGCGGACCCGCTCGGTCCTGCGACCTGACGGCCCTCGGAAATGATGTCGGCGAGTGCCTGCTCGGTGGGCGCCGGGGACGCGGCGGCCCCCGGCCCGGTGAGCGCGACAGCGAGCGCGCCGACGCCGGTGAGCACCGCCGTGTGCAGCGTCCGTCTGCGACTGGGAGATTTCATCGTTGGCGTATCTTCCTGTGCGATTCGAGAAATGCGAATGGCTTTGTCGAAACCGCACCGAACATAAGGCCGGGAAATCTCGGTATTTTCGCTCTCCGCGGTGTTCTGGGCAGTTCACCACCGGCCGTGGAAAACCGCCATGACGCGGCACAGGAATTTTTCCCCGCTCAACATTCGCTGCGCGCGGGAACCCCCTGTAACCGTTCGTCGAGCCACAGCATCGCCTCCGGATACCCGGTCACCGCGCCGATGACGTGCTCACCGAACACGCTGCGGTACACCGCGTTCGCACCGAGCGAGCACTGTTCGTCGTACAGCTTCCTGGCTCCCTCGGCGGGGATCCAGAACTCCTGTTCGCCGTTGTAGACATAGAGCGGAGTACTGGACCGCAGGCCCGACATCCGGGTGATCTCATAGATTTTCGTGGCCAGCTCCGAACGCAACGGATCGGGAATGTTCGCGGCCACATCGATCGGCAGGTGCAGTACGCCCGGAATGGCGAACACACTCACGCACTGGTCCTTCATCACCGACGTCGCGACCCACCGCGCGAGATTGTTCATCGCGGCCAGGATTTCGGGGCGCTCACGCCCGATCGCGAACGTCGCCGCCATGAAGATCCCGGAGGCGAGATTGGCGTTCATGCTGCGCGAGAGGATCTCGAAATCGGCGGGCACCCCGCCCAGCGCCGCGCCGACGATCGCGTCGGCCAGTTCCGGTGCGTAGCTGTCGATCAGCTTCGCGGCGCCGTGGGTGGCGATGGCGCCGCCGGAATAGCCGGTCATCGCGAATCTGCTGTCGCCGAACGTCGACGGATCGAGCCCGCGGGTGGCACGGATCGCGTCGAGCACCGCGTGCCCGGCGACATAGGGCTCGGCGTAGGCCATGAGCGGGCCCTCGTGGTCGGGGACCAGCACCGCGTAGCCGCGCAGCGCCGCGAGCTGGGTGGTCGGCGGGAAGAACTCCGTCATGCTCGAATGCAGCGTGAGCCCGTGCGCCAGGGTGTATCCCGGCGTGCAATCGCGGCCGAGCGCGTCGATGGGCAGGTTGTTGACCAGCACCGGCCGATCGCCGGGGCCGGTCCAGTCGGCGGCGGGCACGAGCAGGGTCGCCGTCGCGAACGACGGCCTGCCCTGGGAGTCGTCGGTGCGGAACTTGAGCAGCGTGGCCGAGCGCAACGGCACGACGGTGAGCGGCGCGGCGGTGGCGGCGATGTCACGGTATTCGATGATCTCGCCCGGCGCGAAGTCGGCCAGATTCGCCGGCCACCGATCGAACATCGGGTCACCGACCTCCGCGGGCAGCACGGCGGCGCGCAGGGCGGCGAGCTCGGCGTCGGGATCGGCGGTGCCGCCCGAGGGCTGGATGGGCGAGGGCAGCACCTGGTCGATCCACTGCTGCAGATCGGGCAGGAATCCCGGGTGCGGCACCGGAATGCCCGGCGCCGGCGGCGGATCGGCCGCGGCGGTCCCCGCGGCGAGGGAACAGAGCAGCGCTATCGAGCAGACCAACACACGCACAGATCGCATGGCACACACGCCTTCGGGTGGCAACGTCGGATTCGTCGTGACGTGCGGCGATGCGGTGCTTCGAATCCCGCCGAACCTCCCCCAGTGCGCCTGACGTCAGAACATGACGGTACGCCGCGCACCCCGCGTCGACCCGCCGTCGTGCCCGACTCGTGACGCAGTGCGCCTGGATCGCAACAACTCTCGGTGATCGATCCGGATCCGCGTCGGGGCAGGCGGATCCGGATCGATCACCCCGGGCTCAGCAGGTGCTGGGCGCCGGTTCCCCCTGCAGTCGCGCGTCGAGCCACCGCAGCGCGGAAGGCAGCCCGAGCACGGCCGCGGTCAGGTGGTCGGGTGTCGGCGTCGATTCGGTGACCACGGGAGTGCCCGCCGCACACCAGCGCCGGGTCGTCGCGGTGATCGCGTCGACCGGGATGAGGGCGTCGATCGGCGAATGCCACTCGAACACCGGCATCGTCGGCGCGCCGGGATAGAGCTCGAGACTGTTCTCCTCCACCACCGCGCGGGCCTGCGGGTCCTCGACCAGCGAGGTCGTCGCGGCGAAGTCGAGGATGCCGCGGCCGGCGCCGGCGCCGAGGATGTCGTTGGTGCAGGCGTCGGCGATCGCGGCGCGGGCGGCCAGGCCGCTGGCGTTCATCTGCTCGCTGATCGGAAAGCGCTGCGGATACTCGCGTTCCAGCCCGATCCCGGCGGCCAGCGCGAGACCGAAGACCGGGTGCCTGCCGAACCCGAGGCCCTCCAGCATCGACACCAGGTTCATCGGCACCCCACCCATGGCGGCGCCGGCGATCTCCACGTCGGGCGCGTAGGTGGGCTGCAATGCCGCTGCCCACGCCGTCGCCATGCCGCCGCCGGAGTAGCCTGCCATCGCGACCCTGCTCCCCGCGACCCGCAGCTGCTCGACCTTGCGCACGGCCTTGATGCCGTCGAGGGTCACTTGACCGCCCAATTTGGCCGCGCCGTAGGCGAACGTCGGTCCGAGGTGGTCGGGCAACGCCATGGTCCAGCCGCGGCGCAGCGCGAAGTTCCACGCGACCGCCTCGCGCACCATCAGATTCGGGTCCTGGGTGTAGAGCACCTTCGACACCGAGCACTGGACGCCGAGGCCGTTGATGATGTGCTGATACGACAGCACGGGCGCGTCGGGGCGGTGGTTCACCGGTTGCAGCACCGTGGTGGTCGCGGCGATCGGGTCGCCGGTCGAGTCCGTCGACCGGAACTTCACCAGGGTGACGGTGGTGTCGGGGAACATCGCCAGCGGCGGCATCGGCCGCACGTCCAGCACGTCGCCGGGCGCGCTCGCGGACAGGTCGGCGGGCTGGGCGTAGAAGGGGTCGGGATCGGCGCGCGGGTAGAGCGGCGCGCCGTGGGCGCCGGCGGGGACGCCCGCCAGCACCAGCGCGGCCGCCACGGCCAGCAGTGTCCGGCGCGGCCGAGCGTGTCGTGCCGCCGTAACCGAGATCATCCGGCTCGTCCTCCCGTGTCGCTGCCGTCGCCACCGATACTGGCCGGTAGCGTGGCCCGCCGGAACCGCAACAGAAAGACATCGGCGGAGCTCACAACGTCTGACCGGCGGCCTTGTGACCGGACGCAAGCTGCGCCAGGAACATGTTCTTCTCGATGTCGCGGGCCCTACCGTCTGGTAGCAAGGCGCTCTCAGCGCCGGGGCGAAAGGAGCACGCCATGATTCCCATCGACGAGAACATCGCCGCCACCCCCCATCGCATCGACCGGACCGAGATACCGACCCGCCGGATCACGGTCTACTTCGACGGCCCGACTCCCCAGGACGCCCTGACGCTGGAATACGCCGCGACCCCCGCGGAAGCCTGGGAGTTCACCTCCGCGGCGGTGCACGCCGGGTTGATGGTGACCGTCGACGGCCGGGTGGGACCCGGGATGCGCAGGCTCCCCTGCCGCTCGCTCTGGCACTGACCGCACCGGCCCCGCCCGGCCCGCCGCACTAGGCTGGTCGGGCGGTCGTGTCCCGGCCGTACGCGCGACGACGGGAGGAGCTCCGGTGCCACGGTGGAACCACCCGGCGATCGTGGCCGTCGCGCTGACGACCGCGCTCGCCGGCTGCGGATCACCCGCCGACGACGACCCGCCCGCCGCCGCACCCACGGCGACCACCAGCGTCCGGCCGACGAGCAAGCCGCCCGTCACGATCCCGCCGCCCACCACGACGGTCGATCCCTACGCCGGCCTGCCCCTGATCGATCACGTGCGCTGGACCGAGAACATCGACGGCGCGCGGCTGCTCGTCGTCCCGACCATCGCGGGCCGACGCACCGCCGCCCCCGGCGCGGACGAGCTCGCGTGGCAGGAGGTGCTCGCCCTCGACCCCGCCGCCGACGCGCCGGGCATGCGGGACCAGTTCATCTGTCACTGGGTGTGGGCGAGGATGGTGGCACCCGACAAACCGAGCTGGAACCTGGAGCCGTGGCGACCCGCGGTCGGCTATTCGGCGACGGTGTCGGCCAACTGCAATCCCGGTGGCCCGGAACGCTGAGGCCACCGATCCGCCCGAAAGGAGCACCCACATGCGCGTCGTCGTCGCCGGTGGACACGGCAAGATCGCTCTCGCGCTGGCCCGATTGCTGACCCGGCGGGGTGACCAGGTACACGCCCTGATCCGCGATCCCGGCCAGGCCGCCGACATCACCGCGACCGGCGGTGTCCCGGTCATCTACGACATGGAGCGCGACACGACCGCCGATCTCGCCGCGGAGGTGGCCGGCGCCGATGCGGTGGTGTTCGCCGCGGGCGCGGGGCCGGGCAGCGGCGCCGCGCGCAAGTACACCGTCGACCTCAACGGCTCGGTCCAGCTGGCCGATGCCGCCGAGCAGACCGGCGTTGGGCGGTTCGTGCAGATCTCCACCATGGGCGCGGGCCGCCCACCCGCCGAGGGCACCGACGAGGTCTGGGCGGCCTACCTCGACGCCAAGACCCGCGCCGAGGACGATCTGCGTTCGCGCGCGCTGGCCTGGACCATTCTCCGCCCGGGCATGCTCACCGACGAGGAAGGCAACGGTCTGGTCACGCTCGGCTCGCCGCCGATTCCGCGCGGCCCGATCCCGCGTGCCGACGTCGCCGCGACCATCGCGTCGATCTTGGTCGCGGACAACACTTTTCGGCACACCCTGGAACTGGTCTCCGGTTCCGACCCGATTTCGGCCGCCGTGTCGGCAATTCGATAGCTTAAAATTAACTATCACAACGGAATTCGGCCGGAGAGTCGCGGGGCGCCGGACCGCCCCCACACCCCGTGACCACCGGGTCCGCGGCGATCCGCCGGTCACGGCCGTTTCCGCGCGGCACGCCGGGCGAACCCGGTGACACAGGCGCGGATTCGCCGCTCAGAAGCCGGGAAACGCCCCGCATCGAGACGGAATCGATCTTGCAGATGTGCTTGCAAGTGAAAGTGTCCTAGTCCTAAACTCAGGGCCGCAACACAATTGAGGGGAAAGTCAGGGGAGGCCGCGAGCGGCACACCCGGGGCTATGTTTGCCTCTGGTTTGCCACTGTCTACACACAGGGGCGTTCACATGAACAACACCAACGGCCGTTCCGGCCTCGCTGATCGCGCAGCGACCACCGTCCACCCCGTCACCGGGCGGTGCTCCAGAGAAACCGCGGTCGCGTATGTCATCGATGCCGTGGAGTCCACCGGCGCGGCGACACGTAATGATTTCGATATCGACCGGATCGTGACCACCGCGCACGAATTGGCCGACGATTGGGATCTGCAGACACTGACTCCCGATACATTCTGGCGTATCGCCGCGGGCTGTATCCGCTACTGAACAAAGAAAAAGGATGGCGGACCGAGCGTCCGCCATCCTTTTCCGGGCTTTTCCGCGCCGGCTCAGTCGCGATCGGCGTATTCCAGCAGAATCTCGCGCGAACGGTCCGGGCGCGCGGCCTGCACGCTGAGCTGATCCATCACCGACAGATACAGCGCCAGGTCCTGCCTGCGCTCGAGATACAGCGCGCTGGTGAGCTGTTCGAGGTAGACGATGTCGGGCAGTTCCGGCTCGGCGAAGCGCAGAATGCTGAACGAACTGCCCGCCGCGGTGGGCGCGCCCGCCGAATACGGCAGCACCTGCACCGTGACATGCGGCAGCTCCGACAACTCGGCGAGATAGCGCAGCTGCGCGCGATGGACCTCGCGGCCACCGATCGGCCGGTGCAGCACCGCCTCGTCGATGACGGCCCACACGACCGGCGGATCTACCCGGCGCAACACGTCCTGGCGCCGTTGGCGGACCTGGACGCGGCGTTCGGTGTCGGCGTCGTCGAAACCGAGGGTCACGATCGCCCTGGTGTACTCCGGCGTCTGCAGGAGCCCGGGCACCAACTGCGCCTCGTAGGTACGGATCTGGCTCGCGGCCTGCTCGAGCCCGAGGTAGGTGCTGAACCAGGAGGGCAGCAGATCGCTGTAGCGGTGCCACCATCCCGGCTCGCTCGCCTGCCTGGCGAGCTCGAAGAACGACTCACGCTCCACGGTGTCGTGGACCCCGTAGAGCGTGAGCAGATCGCGGATGTCGCGTTCCTTGAATCCGGTGCGTCCCAGTTCGAGCCGGCTGATCTTGGCATGCGAGCCACGAATCGCGTCGCCCGCGGCCTCGCGGGTGATCCCCTTGCTCTCGCGCAGTTTGCGCAACTGACCACCGAGGGCGATACGCAGCACGGTGGGGCCACGATCGACAACGGGTTGCACGCGACCGATCTCGTCGGGTTCAGCCGTCATGGACGGTGATATTACCGATCACCGGGTCAGGTAGTCGAACTCTCCGGCCTTCGCGCCGCGGATGAAGGCGTCGATCTCGGGCCGGGTGTAGAAGAGCACCGAGCCGTGGGGGTCGCGCGAGTTGCGCACGGCCACCGATCCGTCCGACGCTTCGGCCACCTCGACGCAGTTGCCGCTGGGGTTGCTGAACGTACTCTTGCGCCAGGCGCCGTCTGCCGGGCGTTCGCGCTGATCATGGTGCATTCCGGACACGCCACACTCCTCGATCTCGAATGATGACCATCGGTACGAAACTTGCAGATGTACGCGCAGATGTTCTTGCATCTGCACTGTTCGCCCGGGAGATTAACACGGTTCACATAGCCGCGCACCGGTCGGTACTTACCCGAGGCCACGATCTTGGAGCGCCCCCGGTAGGTGACGTCCAGTCCCCTGAATTCCTCAGTGCCACAACCCCTTCTACAGCGCGACACGCCCACTTCGAGCGTGCAGATGTTCTTGCATCTGCAAACGACAGACCCGTAGACTCGGCCAGCAAGATCACGGAAGGTACGTCGGCGAGCACCCGCCGCCCCGCCTTCCCCTGCAGGATGCGAGGGGCCTCGAATGAGCACGCCGTTTCGAACACCCCACCGGGTCCAGGCCGGTACCGCCGGCCTCGAGGTCCCGC
Organism: Nocardia neocaledoniensis; assembly: GCF_003182135.1. Classification (GTDB taxonomy): domain Bacteria; phylum Actinomycetota; class Actinomycetes; order Mycobacteriales; family Mycobacteriaceae; genus Nocardia; species Nocardia neocaledoniensis. Next base: position 62,496 of record NZ_QGTL01000006.1, read on the forward strand.
GGTACCTCGGCGCGGCCGCGGCCCCCTCCGGATCCTGTAGCGAGGAACCGCACGCGCTCACCTATCGGCAGGCCCGCGACCTGCTCACCCAGCACGACGTCCACGGCCCGCAGTGCCGCCAGTGGCTGGCCGCGGCCGCCTATCTGTCGGCGGGGCTGGACGACGAATAGCCGGTTGTGACGTCTCCGTGCTGGTCAGCGGGTCGCCGCCGGGGCATCCTGGACAGGGATACCGGCGCGACACAGGTGAGCGGCACATGCGGATAGCGGAGATCCTGCGCAACAAGGGCACCACGGTGACGACCGTGCCACCGGACACCACCGTGCGCGCCCTGCTGGCCGTGCTCGCCGAGCGCAACATCGGCGCGGTCCTCGTGTCCCCCGACGGCGCGCGCATCAGCGGCATCGTCTCCGAACGCGACGTGGTCCGGCACCTGCACCGGCGCGGCGCCGACCTGCTCGACCGGCCGGTCACCGAGATCATGACCGAACGTGTCCGCACCTGCGCGCCCGACGATCACGTCTCCTCGCTGCACGGCCTGATGACCGAGCACCGGATCCGGCACATGCCGGTCGTCGACGGCGACCGGCTGGTGGGCATCGTCAGCATCGGCGACGTGGTGAAGAGCGAGATCACCGAACTCGCCACCGAGCGCGGTCATCTCGTCGACTATCTGCAGGGCAGGTACTGACCGCGAGCCGAAAAGCGTTGGCCGCGCGTATCGTTGATCGGGTGCACCCCGTCCGGCCCGCGCTCGAAGCCGTCCCGGCGACCTCGCACGCGCCCACCCCGGTCCCCCGCTCGATCCGCGACCGCTTCCCGGCGCTGGCCGACCCCGCCGTGGTGTATCTGGACAGCGCGGCCACGACCCAGAAGCCCGACACCGTGATCGCGGCCGTGACCGCCTACCACGCCAGGCAGACCGCCAACGCGGGTCGCGGCACCTACGGGTGGGCCACCTCGCTGGCCGCGCGGATCGAGGCGATCCGGGGCAGAGCCGCCGCTTTCGTCGGCGCGCGGCATCCGGACGAGATCGTGTTCACCGCCGGTGCCACCGCGGCGCTGGGCGCGATCGCGCACAGCTGGGGCCTGGCCACTCTCGACGACGGCGACGAGATCCTCTACAACCCCGCCGATCACGCGGCGAATGTGCTGCCGTGGCACCACCTGCGCGACACGATGGCCCGATTCGGACGCCGGATCGTGCTGCGGCCCTACCGCAGCACGATGGCGGGCGAGGCCGACATCGACGACATCCTCGCCCAGGTGAGCCCGCGCACCCGGCTGATCACCACCAGCCATCTGCATCACGTCTACGGCGGGCTGAGCACGCTCGAGGAACTGCGCGGCCGGATCGATCCGGAGATCCTGCTGTGTTTCGACTGCGCGCAGAGCGGCGGTCACCTGCCGGTCGACGTGCTCGACCTCGGCGCCGATTTCGCGGTGTTCGCCGGACACAAGATGTTCGCCGCCCCGGGCGTCGGGCTGCTGTACTGCCATCGGCGCGTCCACGACCGGCTGCGGCCGTTCCTGCCCGGCGGACACTCGGGGGTCCGCCTCGGCACGGACGGACTGGTCGGTTCGGGAATGCCCGGCCTGCTCGAGGGCGGTACCCACAACATTCCCGGAATCCTCTCGCTGGCACCGGCTTTCGATCTGCTCGACGAACTCGATCCGACGGCGGTGGCCGCGCACAACCGAGTGCTGACCCAGCGCCTGATCGAGGGCCTGCGCCCGGTGCCCGGGCTCGAGTTCCTGCCGGGGCCCGCGCACGCGGGCTGCGCGGTGGGGTACGGGATCGTCTCGTTCACCCTCGACGGCATCGGCGCCGCCGATCTCGGGTTCGTCCTGGCCGACGCCGGTTTCCTGGTCCGCACCGGCGCGCACTGCGTGCCGTCGGCCGAGCCCGGCGCCGGGTCGGTGCGGGTGAGCACCCACCTCTACAACACTCTCGACGAGATCGATCGGTTCGCCGCCTGCGTGGCCCGCGTCGCCGGGTCCTGAACACTCCCCTGTCCGCCGACCCGAGGAGCAACGATGGGCATCGATCCCACCCCGCACTACGACCGCCGCGCCGCGTCGCGGATACTGGCCGAGGTCGCCGCGCCGGGGATCTTCGCGGCCGCCGAGCCCGCCGCGCCGGTGCGGATCACGGTCCGCGCCACGCTATTACGGCCCGAACCGGACAGTGCGCTCACCCAGTCCCAGCGGATGTACCTCGAGCGGTTCATGCGGCCGTGCCGCCCGGAGCAGGTCACCAGCGCGACCCACCGGCTCACCTGGACCGACAGCGCGGGCGTGCCCAACACCGGATACTTCCGCACCGACGGCGCCGGTCCCGAGCTGGCGGTCGTCGCGCGCGAGACCGTGCTGGCGCTGTGGCGCGCGCTCGCGGCCTCGGGGTTGCCCACGCGGTCGGCGGCCCTGCCCGCGCGGGATCTCGCGGTGCTCGCGGCCACCACCACCGATCACGAGCCGCACGAGATCTTCCGGGTCGGTGTGGAGGCCACGGGGCGGGCGCTGGTGCAGCACGGGCTCGTCGCCGCCGACACGCCGTATCGGGGGATCGTCGAATTCGCCGAGGGCCTGCGCGATTCCGGTATCTTCGCCGCGGTGGCCGCGCGCTGGTTCTGGGAGCTGCAGGCCTCGACGTTCCGGCGCGGGATGATCCCGGTGCGGCTTGTCACGCAGCACGACGGCAGTGTGCGCTACTCCCCCGAGTCGATCGCCGTGCTGCGAGCGATGAAGGACGCCACCCTCGCCGATGCCAGGGCCGTGATGCGCAGGGCCACCACCGAGGAGGGCCTCGACACCGAGTCCGCCGTGGCGAAGTACCACGACGAGCTGGACCTGATCTCGCGCCAGTACGCGCTGCTGCCGACCGGAACCAGGCCTGCCTGTCTGGCGGCCGCACCGCACGCGATCGACGGAAGCTCGGTGCCTGTGCTGGCGACCGTGGTCGACCGGTTCGTCGAGACCTTCGCGGCACTGGCTCCGGCTGTCACCGTGGTGCAGGAGCACGGTGACCCTGCGCTCAGCGACGCGCACGGCGACGACGGCGTGTTCTACGTGCCCGACATGAGCTGCCGGCACTGCGTGCGCACGATCACCGCGGTGCTGACCTCGATGGAGATCCCGGTGGTCGCCATCGATCTGGAGTCCAAGCGCGTGGAGGCCCGGATCCGCAGCCCCCGCCACCGCTTCCGGGTCTTCGAGGCCCTGCGCGACGGCGGGTACAACCCGGTCGACGAGGCCGCCGCGCAGGCGCCGGGCGCGGCGGTGGGATGACCCCGCCCGCCGTCCCCGCCGCGGTGCATCCCTCGGTCGCGGCGTTCCTGGCCGATCGTGACGCCGTGCGCGCCGCGCTGCGCCGGTTCGGCTCTCCGGTGCACCTGGTGTTCCCGGAGGTGTTCGGCGGCAACCTGGCCGCGCTGCGCGCCGTGCTGGACGCGGCCGCGCCGGCCGCGCGGATCTGCTACGCGCACAAGGTGAATCGGTCCGCCGCCTTCGCGGCCACCGCCGCCGCGGCGGGGATCGCCGTCGATGTCGCCTCGGCGCCCGAACTGCGCGCGGCGCTGGCCGCGGGATTTCCCGCCGAGCGCATCGAGGCGACCGGTCCCAAGGGCACGGCGATGCTGCGGGCGGCGCTCGAGGCCGGCGTGACGGTCAACGTCGACAACCTGTGGGAACTCCGGACACTCGCCGACTCGGCGGTGCCGGTGCCGGTGCTGCTGCGGGTCTCCGGGTTCCCCGGCAGCGCCGTGAGCAGGTTCGGCATCGATCTCGCCGACATGGGCGCGGCGTGGGAGATCCTGACCCGGCATCGAGACCGCCTGCGGCTGTTGGGTTTCGCCTTCCACCTCGACACGGCGGCCACCGCCGAGCGGGTGCGCGCGGTCGCGGAATGTCTGCGTCTGGTCGAGCGCGCCTACGAGCACGGGCTGACGCCGAGCGTGCTCGACATCGGCGGTGGCCTGCGCCAGCTCTTCACCGCCGACGCGGCCGCCTACGACCGGTACGACGCCGCGCTGCGGGCCGGTCTGCTCGACACGAGCGCCCGATTGCACTGGGGCGGCAACACTTTCGGCTACCACGTCGCCGACGGCGCGGTGCACGGCGCCCCGGTGTTCCACAAGTACGCCAACACCGAGTCCGCGCCGGCCATGCTCGCCGAGCTGCTGGCCGCGCCGCTGCCGGGACACGGCGGACGCGCCCTGGGCCGGGTGCTCGCCGACAATCTGCTCGACCTGTGGCTGGAACCGGGCAAGGCGCTGGTCGATCAGGCCGGGATCACGCTGGCCACGGTCGAATTCGTCAAGCGCGCGGGCAACGGCGCCACGCTCGTCCACCTGGATCTGAGCCGCGACACCGTCACCGCCGCCGACCAGGAGGTGCTCATCGATCCGATCGTGCTCACCGACGCCCCGCCCGACCCCATCGGCGTGTACTTCGCCGGGCACCTGTGCCTGGAACGGGATCTGATCACGCAGCGTCAGGTCCGCGTCGAGGCACTGCCGGGTCCGGGTGACACGGTGGTGTTCGCCAATACCGCCGCCTACCACACGGATCTGTCCGCGGCCCGCGCGAGCATGCACCCCGAACCCGCCAAGGTCGCGGTGATCCGGCGCGAAGGCGGTTTCGTGCTGTGTCCCGACGCGGAGTACCGGCCCGAGACGGCGGTGCCGCGATGATCTACGACCACATCACCGAACTCATCGGTGACACGCCGCTGTTGCGCCTCGATCCCGCCGCGCACGGGCTGGCCGGGGTCGAGCTGTACGCGAAGCTGGAGTCGCACAATCCGTTCGGCTCGGTCAAGGACCGCGTCGCGTGGGCGATGATCCGCGACGACGTCGAGCGGGTCGCCGCGGGCGGGCAATCCTTCATCGAGGCCTCCAGCGGCAACACGGCCAAGGCGCTGCGGGTGCTCGGCGCGCTGCACGGCATCCCGTTGCGGGCGGTCACCAACCGGATCAGGGTGGCCGAGGTCCGGCAGCTGCTGCAGCTGCTCGACACCGAGATCGTCGAGCTGCCCGGGCTCTCGGAATGCCCCGATCCCCAGGCCGCCGACGACGTCTCGGCGGTGATCGCGCAGACCACCGGGCAGGCGCCCGGCCGCTGGTTCCACCCCTCGCAGTACACCAACGAGCGCAATCTCGACGCCCACCGCGACGGCACCGGCGCCGAAATCGCCGCCGACCTCGCCGCGGCGGGCATCACGCACCTGGACTACCTCGTCGGCGGCCTCGGCACCACCGGCTCCACCCGCGGCACCGCCGCCACGCTGCTGCGCCACCATCCGGGTCTCCGGACGATCGGCGTGGTCTCCGACCGTGCCGACTTCATCCCCGGCATCCGCTCCGAGCGCGAGATGTGGGAGGTCGGCCTGTTCGAGCCCGACTTCTACGACGAGATCGTCACCGTCGATTCCGCGGGCGCCATCGAGGGCACCCTCGCACTCATCCGCGGCTACGGCGTGCTGGCCGGGCCGACCAGTGGCGCCGGGTACGCCGCCCTGCTGCGCACGCTGGCCGCGGCGCCCCGCCCGGCGGACCGGCCGCTGGTGGCGGTGCTCATCGTCTGCGACCGGCTGGAACCGTACCTGTCCTACATCGCCAAGCGCCGACCCGATCTGTTCGGCCAGGCCGCGGCGCCCGAGCCACCCGACGCCTCGACCGCGCCGACCCTGACCCCCGCCGAGCTGGCCGAGCTCGACCGGACCGGCCGACCCACCGTCGTCGACACCCGTGGCGCGATGGCCTATCGCGTCGGGCACGTGCCCGGCGCGCTCAACATCCGCGACGACCACCTCGACGAGATGCTCGGTCAGGGCATGCCGTTCCCGCGTTCGCGTCCCGTGGTGTTCGTGTGCCCGGTCGGCGAGGCCTCGCTCCGGTTCGCCGCGCTGGCCCACCGCGCGGGCTACGACGCCTACAGCCTCGCCGGCGGCATCGTCGCCTGGCGCGACGCCGGCTGTCCGCTCGAGCGCGGCGGCTGACTCACACCAGTACCCGGGCGGCCCGGCGCGCGTCCGCCACCGGGCCGCGACCGCCCGTCGCTGCCAGCAGGGCGGGAAGCGGTCCGCGGTAGCCCTCGGCCAGCAGCCGCACGATCGCGGTGAACCGGTCGACGAAGCGGCGCGCGGTGTCGTCGTCGAAGCGGGCGATCGGGTACCGGAAGGATCCGTCGATCCCGGTGGGCGCGCCCGCCGGGTCGTAGCGGTCGGTGAGCCCGAATTCGAGATCGTGCTTGGCGCGGACCACGCCGGTCGGCACCTCGGTGATCGACAGGCCCGGCGCCGCAGCGGGTTCCGGGTGTGGGGCCCGCGCGCGCTGCAGGATCAGCGTGGCCTGGAACAGCGGCAGCGCCGGATCCTGCAGCAGGCAGCGCTTGAGCCGCGGAGCGGGCGTGTCGGGGTGGGCGTAGGCGGCCAGGGCGACGCGGCGCACCTGATCGACGAGGTCGTCCACATCGGCGGCACGGTCCAGGCGCACCCGCAGCAGCACGTCGTCGGAGAAGTTGCCGACCAGATCGTCGAGCAGGCGGTGATCGCGGCCGGGCACCGCGGTGGCCACGGTGACGTCGGCGTTGCGCGCGAACGCGCCCACCGCGAGCGCGAAGGCCGCCTGCAGCACCATGAACAGGCTCGCCCGCCGATCCTGGGCCAGCCGCAGCAGCCCCGCGTGCACGCGCGCGTCGAAGGCGACCGGAATCAGCGCGCCAGCGGCCGGATCCGGCGGCGGCGACAGGTGTTGCCGCGTGGGCAGATCCAGCACGGCGGGACGGCCGGCCAGCGCGTTGGCCCAGTACCGCAGCTGGTGGGTGGCCCGGCTCCACTCGTCGGTGAACTCGCCGAGCTGGGCGTGCTTCCACAGCGTGTAGTCGGTGTAGGTGATGGGCAGCGGCGTCCAGCGCGGCGTCGTCCCGGCCCGGCAGGCCAGGTAGGCGGTCACCAGATCGCGGATCAGCGGGCCCATCGAGCGGCCGTCGACGGAGATGTGGTGCACGACCAGGGTCAGCACCACCTCGCCGGGGCCGAGGACGAACAGCCCCGCCCGCAGCGGCAGGTCACGGGCGAGGTCGAACGGACGCGCGGCCAGCTCGGCGACGGCCGCACCGAGATCGCTTCCGGTGCACTCCTTCTCGATCACGTCCAGCTCCACGGCGGCCGGCTCGGCCACCTGCTGGACCGGACCGTGCTCGGTGGCCGGGTAGCGGGTGCGCAGCGGTTCGTGGCGCGCCACCAGATGGGCCAGTGCCGCGCGCAGGGCCGTCACGTCGACCGCCGCGCCGCGCAGCCGCATCGCGACGGCCACGTTCCAGTCCGCGGAGCGGCCGAGCCGGGCCGCGTGCCACATGCGTTCCTGCGCCGGCGCCAGCGGCACCCGCGCCGGACGCGGTCGCGGCGCAAGCACCGCCATCGGCGGTGCGGGCGGCCGGAAGCACGCGGGCACCGTGCCCGCACGCGAATACGCCGTCAGCACGCCGCGCGCGGCGTCGTCTCCCCCCGACCTCATCCCCGACCCGGGGTCGAACACGCGTCGCAGCCTCCTCACCAGTTCGAACGGATTCGGCACGCTAACGAGCGGATGTGAACAATCAGTGACCGGATCGTGACCGTGCCAGGTCGGTCGGGCCGCGTCGCGCCGGCCCGTCGCGGTGGTCTGGCGCTTTCCCGGAAAAACGCCCAAATGCCGCGTTAGAGTGGCCCGGGAAGCGGAGCGAGGAGCTGGTCGGTGTCCATCGGGAAATTGGTGTCGTTCGACGGGTCACGGGGTTTCGGGTTCATCCGGCCCGACGACGGCGGGCCCGATGTGTTCGTTCATGTCAACGACATCGGCCTCGACGAGGACGAACTGCGCCAGGGGCGGCTGTTCGAATTCGACGTCACCGAGGGCGATCGCGGCCCCAAGGCCGTCAACCTGACCGCCGTGGGCGCGCCGGCGCCCGCGCCGAAGGCCCGCAAGGACCGCGCCAACGGACGGCTCGGGCAGGAGGAGCTGCGGCAGCAGATCACCGAGCTGTTGCTCGAAGCCTCCCCCGCGCTCACGGCGGCCGAGATCATCACCATCCGCGAGCGCTTCACCCTCTTCGCCGACGAACACGGCTGGCTCGACGGCTGAGCGACGCGGCGTCGAGGTCCGCGCCGCTGTCGGTGGGTCGCCCTACGATCGATCCGGCACCGATGAATCGGCCGCGTCCGCGACGTCGACACGGGTGAGCCCACCCGCGAGGAGGATCGAATGGATCTACCGGTGATGCCGCCCGTGCGTCCGATGCTGGCCAAGTCGACACCGTCGCTGCCCCGGGAGGCCGGGCTCAGCTACGAGCCCAAATGGGACGGCTTCCGCTGCATCGTGTTCCGCGACGGCGACGAGATCGAACTGGGCTCGCGCAACGACCGCCCGCTCACCCGGTACTTCCCCGAACTGGTCGAGCTGCTGCGCGCGGCGCTGCCCGAGCGCTGCGTCGTCGACGGCGAGATCGTCGTCGTCACCGACGACGGCCTGGATTTCGACACCTTGCAGCAGCGGCTGCATCCGGCGGCTTCGCGGGTGAACAAGCTGGCCGCGGAGACGCCGGCCAGTTTCGTCGCCTTCGATCTGCTCGCCGTCGACGATCGCGACCTGACCACCGAGCCGTTCACCGCGCGCCGCGCCGAGCTGGAGAAGCTGCTCGACGCGGCGCCGGGCCGCATCCACCTCACCCCGATCACCCACGATCCCGACGTCGCCCAGGACTGGTTCACCCGGTTCGAGGGCGCAGGCTTCGACGGGGTGATGGCCAAGGCCGACGACCTGCCCTACCTGCAGGACAAACGGGTGATGCTCAAGATCAAGCACGAGCGCACCGCCGACTGCGTGGTCGCCGGCTACCGGATGCACAAGGACGGCGAGGGCGTCGGGTCGCTGCTGCTCGGCCTGTTCGACGAGGCGGGCGACCTCCACCACGTGGGTGTCGCGTCCAGCTTCACCGCCGCCCGGCGCCGCGAACTGCTGGGCGAGCTCGCGCCGCTGCGGGAGAACGCCCTGGCCGACCATCCCTGGCGCGACTGGGCCGACGCCGTCGCACAGGCCACCGCGGGAGGCAAGATGCCGGGCGGGGTGAGCCGATGGACCGGCGGCAAGGACCTGTCGTGGGAGCCGTTACGGCCGGAACTGGTCGCGGAGGTGCGCTACGAGCACGTGCAGTCCGGGCGGTTCCGGCACGGCGGCAGGCTGGTCCGGTTCCGGGCGGATCGCACCCCCGACTCGTGCACCTACGCCCAGCTCGACGAGGTGGCCCCCGCCGAGCTCGGCGCGATCTTCGGCGGCGACCGATGAGCGCGGCGACCGAGGTCGAGGTCGACGGGCGCACGCTGTCGATCAGCAATCCCGACAAGGTCTACTTCAGCAAGCGCGGCGAGACCAAGCTCGATCTGGTGCGCTACTACCAGGCCGTCGCCGAGCCGCTGCTCGGCGTGATCGGGGGCAGGCCGTTGCTGCTCGAGCGGTATCCGGACGGCGCCTCGGGCAAGTCGTGGTTCCAGAAGCGGGTGCCCAAGTCGGCGCCGGACTGGTTGCGCACAGTCGAGGTGTCCACGCCCAACGGCACCACCAGCGACGCGCTCGTCGCCCACGACCTCGCCCACATCCTGTGGGCGGTGAACCAGGGCTGCCTCGGTTTCCACGTCTGGCCGAATCACGTCCCCGATCTGAAGATCGCCGACGAGCTGCGGATCGACCTGGACCCCTCGCCCGGCATCGGCTTCGACGATCTGCGCCGCGCCGCCGTGCGCACCAGGGAACTGCTCGCCGAACTCGGCATCGATTGCCGCATCAAGACCTCCGGGTCGCGCGGGCTGCACATCTACGCCGCGCTGGAGCCGCGCTGGGACGGCTACGAAGTGCGGGCCGCCGCCGTGGCGCTGGCCCTCGAACTCGAGCGCAGGCACCCCGAGGAGATCACCGCCCAGTGGTGGAAGGAGGAACGCGGCTCGCGCGTGTTCATCGACTTCAACCAGAACGCGCCGCACAAGACCGTGTTCGGCGCCTGGTCGGTGCGGCCCAAGGTCGGCGGCCAGGTCTCGACGCCGATCACCTGGGACGATCTGGACACCGTGGTCCCCGACGAGCTCACGCTGTCCACCGTCCCGGCCCGGCTGGCCGAGCGGGGCGATCCGTGGGCCGACCGTACGCCGCAGTCGATCGAGCCGCTGCTGGCGATGTCGGAACGCGACATGGCGGCCGGGATGATGGACGCGCCGTGGCCACCGCAGTACCCCAAGATGCCCAACGAGCCGCCGCGGGTGCAGCCGAGCCGGGCCAAGAAGGGCGACTGAGTCAGCGCACCGCGAGACCGTCGACGAGGGTGGTGACCAGGCCGTCGACCCAGGTCTCGTCGAGCGCGGAGCGGCCGCGCAGGACGAGCGCGACCAGCGTCGTGCCGAACACCATCTCGATGAACAGGCCGAGGTCGACGTCGGGCCGCGCCTCGCCGCGGGCGGCGGCCTCGGCCAGCCGGGCGGCGAGGCTGTCCCAGCCCGAGGTGAGCAGGCGGGCGCTGAGTTCCTCCTCGAGCGCGTGATCGGCCATCAGCTCGCTCATCAGGGCCGGCGTGGCCCGCCTGCCCGCCGGTGACCCGACGATCTCGAGGCAGCGTTGCACCACGGCCCGCACCTCGGTCCTGAGGTCGGCGGCTCCGGTGGGCGCGGCGACGGCATCGGACGGATAGACCGCCTCGTGCACCAAGTGGGCCTTGGAGGCCCAGCGCCGCCGGATCGCGGGCACCGAGGTCCCCGCGCGCTCGGCGATCGCGCGGAAGGTCAGGTCGGCATAGCCCACCTCGGCGACGAGATCGCGGGCCGCGGCCAGCACCGCCTCGTCGATGCGGGCGTCCCGCGGCCGCCCGGCGGGCGGTGTCCCACTCACGGTCCTCGGCCTCCCTGCTCTCGATGTGCGTGCCATTATCGCGAAAACGGAGACGGCACACAGCGCGCGTATTTATGTTCCGTAGCACAACGTAATGTAAATGCTGCCCTGGAGCGCCCGTGACATCACCCTTCGCGTCCAGCTCGGTCGCCGAGCTCCTGCTCGCCCGCGCCGAGGACGACCACCCCGCCCTGTTGTTCGGCGACGACGTCCTCACCTGGCGGGCCTTCGTCGCCGCGGCCGCCCACCGCGCCACCGTGCTCACCGAGCTCCGCCGCCCCGGTCCGTGGCACGTCGGCGTGCTGATGGACAACGATCCGGAGTATCTGCTGGTGATCGCGGCGGCCGCGCTCTGCGGGGCGACCGTGGTGGGCGTCAACCCGACCCGGCGCGGCGCGGAACTGGCTGCCGACATCCGCGGCACCGACTGCCGCACACTGCTCGTCGGCGCGTCGCATCGGGCCCTGCTCGACGGTCTCGACCTGCCGGACGTCGAGGTGATCGACGCCGAGGGCGAGCGCTACCGGACCCTCGTCGACGACAGCGCCGCCTACACCGCACCACCGCCGGCCGGACTCGGCCACACCCTGCTGCTGCTGTTCACCTCGGGCTCGACCGGGGCGCCCAAAGCGGTGATCTGCTCGTCGTTCCGGCTCGCCGCCATCGGGCAGCTCAATGTGCACGGCCTGACCCGCGAGGACGTCGCCTACAACGCCATGCCACTGTTCCACGGCAACGCCCTGATGGCAGCCTGGGCCCCGATCCTCGCCGTCGGCGGCACGTACGCGATGCGACCGCGCTTCTCCGCCTCCGGATTCCGGCCCGATGTGCGGCGCTTCGGCGCCACCTTCTTCAACTACGTCGGCCGGGCGCTGTCCTATGTCCTCGCGCAGCCGGAGCATCCGGACGAGGCCGACAACCGGCTGCGGTTCGGTTTCGGCACCGAGGCCTCCACCCGCGACCGCGAGGAGTTCCAGCGCCGCTTCGGCTGCCGGATCGTGGAGTCCTACGGGTCCTCGGAGGGGGTGTGCACGATCCTGCGCACCGAGTCCACGCCGCCCGGGGCGCTCGGCACGCCGGATCCGGCCATGGGCCTCGAGATCGTCGGCGCGGAGGGACAGCCCTGTCCCGCTGCCGAATTCGGCGACGACGGGCGCCTGCGCAATGCCGCCGCCGCGATCGGTGAGATCGTGGTGCGCGGCGCGGCGGCCCGCTTCGAGGGCTACTACAACAATCCCGGCGCGATGGCCGACAAGGTCCGCGACGGCGACTACTGGACCGGCGACCTCGCCTACCGCGACGCCGAGGGCACCTTCTGGTTCGCGGGCCGCAGCTCGGACTGGATCCGCGTCGACAGCGAGAACTTCACCACCGCCCCGATCGAACGCATCCTGGCCCGCCACCCCGCGGTGGCGACCGCCGTCGTGTACGGCGTGCCCGACCCGCGCACCGGTGACGAGGTGATGGCCGCGCTGCTGCCGCTCCCCGGCCACACGCTCGATCCGGCCGAGCTGCGCGAATTCCTGGCCGCCCAGCCCGATCTCGGCACCAAGTGGCGACCGCGCCTGGTGCGCGTCGTCGCGGATCTGCCGCTGACCGGCACCGGCAAGCTCGACAAACAGACTCTGCGCCGGCAGGCCTGGCTCACCGACGATCCCCTGCTGCTCGCCACCGAGACCGGCTACCGGCCCTTCACCGCCGCGGACCGCGCGGACCGCGAAGCCGCCTTCGCGGCCCACGGCCGGCGCGCCCTGCTGCCCTGACTCCGCTCGACCGTTCACTCCCTTCAGAAAGGCACGACCCATGCTCGAACTCGATCGCAGCCACCTCGTCGACTGCATCACCGCCCGGCTCGCGACGACCGAATCCCCGCGCCAGCGCACCATGCTCGAACGCATGCGGGTGCACGCGGCCGCCGAGCGCGACGGCGATCTCGACACCCTCGTCGGCACGCTCGGCGCGGCGACGAACTATCACTTCTGGCAGCTCACCGGCGACGTCGGCCCGAAGACCCGCGAGGGGGTCACGGAGTACTACCGCAACCTCGTGGAGAACGACGGGCACGTGCTCGAGTTCTTCTGCGAGCGGATGGTCGTCGACGATCACTGCATCGTCATCGAGGGCAGGCTGACCATGATCCAGCCGGGCGCCCTGATGGTGCAGCATCCGATGGCGGGTGAGTTCGCCCAGGCCGACAAGAACTATCTGCTGCGGATGCGCAATGTGATCTTCTGGTCCTTCGACGAAGACCTGATGATCATCGGCGAGGACTCCTACACCGGCGGCCCGATGGAGATGCGCGTGATCGAGGACGACGAACTGCCCGCCGACTTCGCCGCCCTGCGCCAGGGCTGAACGGCTCCCGTGCGGCGAGACCCGACGGTCTCGCCGCGCGCGGCCTATTCCGTCCAGGGCACCCAGGTGGCCGAGCCCGCCTTGCCCTCGCAGACCAGGGCGTGATTGTCGGAGGTGCGCCCCGACTTGTCGACCGACGGATCGCAGCTCGCCCCCGCGGTGTAATACGACCCGGACACCTTGAACGGCCCCGACCACGTGTAATCGCCGTCCTTGCGCAGGCAGAGCAATGTCGCACCGTCTGCCGCGACGCCGAGCAGGCCCGCCCGGTCGGCCGAGCAGGCGGCGCCCTTCTCCACCACGGTGCCCGCCGGGCTCACCACCGGAACCGTCCCGGTGACCGTCGCCGTCGGCGTGCCCTGCGACGGCACAGTGGTCGACACCGCCGTCACGGTGGCCGGCTGCTGGGCCATCGCGGGTACGTCGAGGTCCAGCCCACCGAACAGCACCAGGCCCGCGGTGGCCACCGCCGCGACCTCGGCGATGCCGAGCAGTAACGCGAACGTCGCGATTCCCCGCCCCCGGGGATGACCGAACGAGAGCAGCCCGAAGACGATGGCGATCGGGAACAGCAACACCAGTGCCGCGGCCAGGGCGACCATCGCGTACGGATTCACCCGCGGCTGCTCCCCACGGCCCCCGCCCGACCCGCGGTCCACGGTGGTCGCGTGCGGCCAGCGCTGCCCGTTCCAGCGCCGTTCGTCGAGCTCCTCCTCGGGGTCGTCGTCCCATTCCTCGTACCGTGCCATCAACCCCGGGTCCCTCTCCGATCCCCCCGGCGCGAAACGAACACCATGCGGCACCGGGTTACGCGAAGAGGATAGGGACTCCCGCCCCGTCCTTCAGCGCAAACGCGAAATGCGCCCAGACCTCACAGACGGCCGATCCGGGGGTCCGGACGCCGGTAACGAACCCGCAAACACCTTTGCCTGCCGACCCGGTGCGGGTCCATGCTGGTCATCAGGTGAACCACTGCGCGCAGTCCGAGCCCGCGAGGAGGACACAATGTCCGGCAGCACCACTCCCGCAGACCGGCCGAGTTGGCACGCCCAGGCCGGCGACCTGCTCGCCGACGACTACAACGTGCCCGGGATCATCGCCTGCGGGATCGGCGTGGTCGGCCTGGCCTGCACGCTCGTCGCCGCGGGCACCGGCCACCTCGGCTGGGCCGTGGTCGCCGGCATCGCCACGGCGGTGTTCCTGTTGGGCGGTATCGGGGCGTTGCTGTTCGAGCACCGTCGCGAACAGCGGATCGAATTGTCCTACGGCCGCAGCGGGCACGCGCCGGGCCACAGGGGCGCGCAGCGCTACAGCGCGCGCGACATCGCGATGCCGCAGCCGCGACAGCGCGGACTCGACTCCTAGCCCACCGCGTCCGAACGCGGTTGCACCGACGGGATGGTCTCGGTGATGACGGCGAGCAACGTGTCGGTCAGCAGCCGGTGCACCTCGTCCCTGGTCAGGGTGCCCCGGGTGATCCACTCGCGCCCGGCCACTTTCACCAGGCCCGCGTAGGCGAGGACCAGCGCGCGCAACTGTGCGCTGTCTGCCAGATCGGCGCGCCCGATCATCACCAGCATGCGTTCGGCGGCCGCGTCGTCGGCCTGGTCGAGGATCTGCTGGACCTCGGGATCGTCGCCGACGCCCTCGTGGCTGGTGACCTTCACCCAGGTGGTGCCGTGTTCGACGATGGTGTCGAGCAGCCAGGTGACGATGGCGTCGACCCGCTCACGCGGGGAGCCCTCGGGAATGGTGACCTTCTCCGGCCGCGGCAACGTCACCATGCGGCGCACGACGGCCAGATACAGGTCGCGCTTGTTGCCGAAGTAGTGGTTGATCAGCCCGCGCGCCACCCCGGCGCGCTGGGCGAGTTCCGCGGTCGACACCGCCGCGTACGGGCGTTCACCGAACATGTCGATGGCACAGGCCAGGATCTGCGCGCGTCGCTCGTCGGGTTCGAGCCTGCGCCTGCGCGGCGCGTCTGCGGTATCGGTGTCGAGCGGGGAAATCGGGCTGCTCCGTCGGGTTCGGTGGCCACCGCGCGGTTGCGGCAGCGGTCCACCACGATACCCAGCGGGTCCGCTCGACGGCCAATGAGACAATGAGTGTCGTCCCCCGCTCCCGCACGAAGGAATGCCGCGCGCCCCGATGACCGAGAACACGATCGATCCGGACGAGTTGGCGACCTGTCTGCGGGTGCTGGAACAGGCCGGACGGCTGGAGAAGGAGCACCCCGATTCGATCGCGGTGCAGCGCGCCGTCGGGCACATGTTCAAAAAGCTCAAGCAGCGCCGCCGGATCGAGGCGCGCGAGCAGGTCGCCTCCGCCGATCGCGCGGTCATCGCCGCCACCGCGACGGGCTCGCCGCAGCGCATCGACGACGAGACCGCGGGCATCCCGATCAGTTCGGCGACCACCGGCGCGAGCGCGGGCACCCTGCTGCGGCCGCGGCCCTGCTACATCTGCAAGCAGCGTTACACCCAGGTCGACGCGTTCTACCACCAGCTCTGCCCCGAGTGCGCGGCCGCGAGCCACGCCAAGCGCGATGCCCGCACCGACCTCACCGGCAAACGGGCGCTGCTCACCGGCGGCCGCGCCAAGATCGGCATGTACATCGCCCTGCGGCTGCTGCGCGACGGCGCCCACACCACCATCACCACCCGCTTCCCCAACGACGCGATCCGGCGCTTCGCCGCGATGGAGGACAGCGCCGACTGGCTGCACCGGCTCCGCATCGTCGGGATCGATCTGCGCGATCCCGCCCAGGTCGTCGCCCTGGCCGACGACGTGGCCGCGCAGGGCCCGCTCGACATCCTGATCAACAACGCCGCGCAGACCGTGCGCCGCTCGGTGGGCGCCTACAGCGCCCTGGTCGACGCCGAGTCGGCGCCGCTGCCGGTGGGCGCGCTGCCGGAGATGGTCACCTTCGGCAAGACCATGCAGGCCCATCCCACCGCGCTGACCGCCTCGCTGACACCGTCGCTGTCGGCCGCGGACGTCGCCGAGCTGGCGCTGGTCGCCGGATCGGCCACCCCCGAGCGGATCGCGGCGGGCGTGGCGATCGACGCGGGTGGGCTGGTCCCCGATCTCGCGCACACCAACAGCTGGGTGCAGACGGTCGCCGAGGTCGACGCCACCGAGCTGCTCGAGGTGCAGCTGTGCAATTCGGTCGCGCCGTTCATCCTGGTGTCGCGGTTGCGCCCGGCGATGGCCGCCGCGGCGGGGCGGCGCAAGTACGTCGTGAACGTCTCCGCGATGGAGGGCCAGTTCAGCCGCGGCTACAAGGGGCCGGGCCACCCGCACACCAACATGGCCAAGGCCGCGCTGAACATGCTGACCCGCACCAGCGCCCTGGAGATGTTCGAGGCCGACTCGATCCTGATGACCGCGGTCGACACCGGCTGGATCACCGACGAGCGCCCGCACTACACGAAGGTGCGACTGGCCGAGGAGGGCTTCCACGCTCCGCTGGATCTGGTCGACGGCGCCGCCCGCGTCTACGACCCGATCGTGCAGGGCGAGAACGGCGTCGACCTGTACGGCTGCTTCCTCAAGGACTATCGCCCCTCGCCCTGGTGATCGCCGAAGCGATGCCGAACCGGAATGTTGATCATGATTCCGGGGGCACGCGCGGGTCCCTATCCTGGAGGGGTGCCGTACCGGGTGTTGGCCGATCTGATCGCCGTCACCCACGTCGCGTTCATCGCGTACGTGGTCGCCGGTGGTTTCCTGGCGTGGCGGTGGCCCCGGACCATCGGCGTCCATCTGGTCGCGGCGTCGTGGGGTTTCGGCACCATCCTCATCGGCTTCGACTGCCCGCTGACCTACGCCGAGAACTGGGCGCGCCGGCAGGCCGGGGTGGCCCAGCTGCCCGAGGCCGGGTTCATCGACCACTATCTGACCGGGGTGATCTATCCCGACAGCGCGCTCGGTCTGGTCCGGCTGCTGGCCGCGGTGGCGGTGCTCGTGTCGTGGGTGGGCTACTGGCGCCTGGCGCAGCGCCACCGCAGGCTCAGCTCAGGTGCCGCGTGATCTCCCCGGCCACCTCGGCGGGGCGTTCGTCGAGGTAGAAGTGCCCGCCGGGGAAGGTCCGCAGGCGGAACGGCCCCTCGCTCACCCCGCGCCACCGCTCGGCCTGCTCGACCGTGGTGGTCGGGTCCTCGGTGCTGACGAGGGCGAGGACCGGGCAGGTCAGCACCGGGCCGGGCCGGTGCGCGTAGGTCTCCACCGCCTGGTAGTCGGCGCGCAGCGCGGGCAGGACGAGATCGGCCAGGCCCGGCTCGGTGCGCAGCAGCCGCACCGGGGCCGGGTCGGCGGCGAGCCGTTCGAGGTCGTCGATGAGGGCGTCGTCCGAGGCCAGATGCAGGCGGCCGGTGTCGACGTGGGTCGGGTCGGGGCGACCGGAGACGATCAGCGCCGCGGCGGGTTCGCCCGCGACGGCGAGGCGGCGGGCGGTCTCGTAGGCGACCGTGGCGCCCATGCTGTGCCCGAACAGCACGCGGGCCGGTCCCGGCCCGCGCAGCAGATCCTCGGCGATCCGGTCGGCCAGCTCGTGCAGGTCCGTGATCACCGGATCGGCGAGCCGGTCCTGACGGCCGGGATACTGCACCGCGATCACCTCGACACCGGCACCGAGGTGACCCGCCAGTGCCCGGTAGGCGGGGGCCGACCCGCCACCGGGCGGGAAGCAGACGAGCCGACGGCGGGGCGCCCGATCGGCACGCAGTACCCGAAGCCATTCCGTCGCAGCGGTATTCACGCTGGTCCCACACTCCTCACCTGTTGTCGGCACCGCTAGGCTGGTCGGCGTGACCACCGCGCGGCAGCTCGTGCACGCCTACGAGGCCGGACTGGGCCGCCCCCGCTCGGCGGCGACCGACGAACCCGATCCCGGTGCCCGGCTGGCGGCCACGCTACCGGTCTGGGCGCTGGCCGCCGGATCGGTGGCCGCCGCGGCCGAGTCGGCGAACCGCCTCCGCGCGGCCGCGGGTCTGTCCACCGTGCCGATACGCCTGGATCCCGCGCGGATCGCCGCGGCGTTCGGCAGCGAGCGGCTGTTCCGGCGCGACGGCCGGGCGCCGTCGGTGTTCGCCGAGTTGTCCGGCTTCTTCCGCGCCCGCGACGGCTGGATCCGCACCCATGCCAACTATCCGCACCACCGCGCACGCCTCGTCGCCGCGCTCGGCCTGCCCGCCGACGCCACCGCCGACGCCGCGATCGCCCGGTTCGCGACCATGTCCGCCGCCGAGGTGGAGGAGCTGGCCGTCGCCGCGGGAGCCATCGCGGTACGCGTGCACACCGAGGACGAATGGGCCGCGAGCCCGCAGGGCATGGCCGCCGCGACAGGTCCATTGGTCGCGATCCGGCCGCGGCCCGTCGCCGTCCCGGCGCAGCCGGTCGCCGCGCACCGATCCACCCCGATCCGGACGCACGACGACGCGGTGCGCCCCGGTGACCACCGATTCGCCGGGTACGCACCGGCCGTGTCCCAGCCGCTGCGTGGCCTGCGGGTCCTCGACCTCACCCGTGTGCTCGCCGGGCCGGTCGCGACCCGGACGCTGGCGTTGCTCGGCGCCGACGTGCTCCGCGTCGATCCGCCGCACCTGCCCGAGATCGACTGGCAGTTCCGCGACACCTGCCAGGGGAAACGCTCGACGCTGCTCGATCTGCGTGCCGATCCCGAGGTGTTCGCCGGGCTCCTCGCCGAGGCCGATGTCCTGGTGACCGGCTATCGACCGGGCGCGTTGGCCGCGGCAGGAGTGCGGGCCGTCGACCACCCGGGACTCGTCCACGCCAGTGTCTCGGCCTGGGGCGACAGCGGCCCCTGGGGCGCGCGACGCGGCTTCGACAGCATCGTCCAGGCGGCGTCGGGCATCTCCGTTCACGAAGGCGGGCCGGATCGACCGGGCGCGCTCCCCGCACAGGCGCTCGATCACGGTTCGGGCTATCTCCTCGCGGCGGGCATCATCGACGCGCTGCGCGAACGACTGGCCGACGGCCGCGGCCGCGAGGTGCGGGTATCGCTGGCCCGGACCGGCGCCTGGCTCCTCGCCGCCGCGCACCGCGCCATCGATCCCCCCGCCGCCGAGTCACCGGACCCCCGCACCGTGGTCACCCACGGCGACGTGACCACCGCCGCACCCGCCTTCGCCGAGTACGCCGACTACCCCGCGCCCGCCCCGCCGTACGGCTCCGCGCAGCCCTTCTGGCCGAAGCGCCCCGCCTGACCGCCCCGGTGGCGCCGGTCATTCCGGACGGTCACTCCCCCGCGATCGCCAGCAGCGCTTCGCTCAGCTGGTCACCGTCGGCGGTCGCCTGGCCCGGGGTCAGCAACCACAGCACGCCGAGCCCCTGGACCAGCACGAAGTACAGCCGGCCGATGGCGTCGGCCTGCGCCGCGTCGAGTTCCGGATGCGCGGCCCGGACATGGGCGGACAGGTCAGCGCACGCGGTGCTCAGCTGGTCGCCCATGTGCGCTCTGGCCTCGTCCGAGCGCACGATCCGCACGATGTTCTCCAGGCTGGCCAGCATGGCTTCCTGATTGGCCGCGAACACCGCGGGCATCGTGTTCCACAGCCGGGTGAACCCGCTCAGCAGCGAGGTGCCCGCCCCGTCGGCGATGACCTCCTCCATCGCGTCCCCGATCGCGGTGCCCAGCGCCTCGCTCAGCGCCTCGGTGACCAGCCGCTCCTTCGACCCGAAGTGATAGCCGATCGCGGCCAGGCTCACCCCGGCCGCCGCGGCGATGTCGCGCGCGGTCGCCTTGGCCACGCCGCGCTCCATGATGACCTTGCGCGCCCCCGCCAGCAGATCTTCCCGATTACCCATGACCCCGACCCTACCGGAATGTCTTAGACATTTGTACTAGACATCCGTGCCAGATGCTGTTAGACATATGTCTCAGACATTCGTTCTTCAGACGGGAAGCACCATCATGGCCACCACCAGCCCCCTGCACGTTCTGGTCTCCGGCGGCGGGATCGCGGGCAACGCTGTCGCACTCCAGTTGCTGCGCAACGGCATTCGCACCACCGTGGTCGAGCGCGCCGCCGCTCCCCGCCCCGGCGGCCAGGCGGTCGACCTGCGCGGCCCCAGCAAGGTCGCCGCCGAGCGGATGGGTCTGCTCGAGGGCATCGCGAAGTACCAGCTCGACGAGCGCGGCATGTCCTACGTCGACGGCGACGGCGAGATCTACGCCAGGATGGCGATGGAGGACTTCGACGGCGCCGGCATCGTCGCCGACATCGAGATCACCCGCGGCGACCTGAACCAGGTGCTCCTGGACGCGCTCGCCGCCGCCGACACCGGCCTCCTCGACTACCGCTACGGCGAACGGATCGACAGGATCACCCAGGACGAGGCGGGTGTGGACGTCACCTTCGCCTCCGGCGGCACCGAGCGCTTCGACCTGGTGATCGGCGCCGACGGCGTGCACTCGGCGACCCGCGCGCTCGTCTTCGGCCCGGAGGAGGAGTTCAGCACCAACCTCGGCGCCTACGGCGCCTTCTTCACCATGCCCAGCCCGGCAGGCATCGAACCCGGCTGGTTCGGGATGCGCATGATCCCCGGCGCGATGCTGGGCATCCGGCCCGACGCCGACCCGGCGACCAGCAAGGCCATCATGACCATCCGCGCCACGCCCGATCCGGCGCTGCGGCGCGACCCCGCGGCCCAGCGGGCCCTGATCCGGCGCACCTTCGCTGAGGCGGGGTGGCGCGCGCCCGAAGTGCTGGCCGCCCTGGACACCACCCCCGACTTCTACTTCGACGAAGTCGCCCGCGTGGACGTGCCCGAACTGTCCGCGGGCCGGGTCACCCTGATCGGCGACGCGGGCTACTGCGGCTCACCCCTGACCGGCATGGGCACCGCCATGGCCATCGTCGGCGCGTACGTCCTGGCCGCCGAGATCGCCGCCACCCCGGCCGATCTGACGGGCGCGCAACGCCGCTACCAGGAGGTGATCTCGCCCTTCCTCGACAAGGCGAAGGAGATTCCCGGCGGCAGTCTGGCGCTGATGCTGCCCAATTCGCGTGCCATGACGGCCTTGGCCAAACTGAACGTGCGGATCATGATGTCGCGTCCGATGCGGCCGATCACCAAGAAGATCTATTTCGGCCACACCGACGACTTCAGCCTGCCGAACTACTGAACCGCTACAGCGGAATCAGATGGTGCTTGCGCGGCCCCTGCTCGATCCGCTTGTCCCGCAACAGACGCAGGGCCTTGCGGATCTCGAGCCGGGTCTGCGAGGGCTCGATCACCGCGTCGATGTAGCCGCGCTCGGCCGCGGTCCACGGGGTGGCGACGGCGGCGTTGTAGAAGTCGACCATCTGCGCCCGGACCGCGTCGCGCTCGGCCTCGGGGACCGCGGCCAGCTGCCTGCGCTGGGTGAGCCCGATCGCGGCCTCGGCGCCCATCACCGCGATCCGCGCGGTCGGCCAGGCCAGGTTGATGTCGCCACCGAGCTGCTTGCAGCCCATCACCGCGTACCCGCCGCCGTAAGCCTTGCGCACCACGACGGTGACGATGGGCACCGTCGCCTCCACCACCGCGTAGAAGAACCGCCCGCCCCGCTTGATGACGCCGATCTTCTCCTCTTCCACGCCGGGCAGCACGCCGGGCGTGTCGACGACGAACACCAGCGGCAGGCCGAAGGCGTCGCAGAGCCGGATGAAGTGGGCGGCCTTGTCCGAGCACCTGGCATCGATCGCTCCGCTGAAGACCAGCGGCTGATTGGCGACGACGCCCACCGCCCGGCCGTCGACCCGGGCGAATCCGGTGATCAGGTTGCGCGCCGCCGAGGCGCCGACCTCGTGGAACTCGCCGTCGTCGAAGATGCGCACCAGCACGTCGTACATGTCGTAGCCGGCGCGGTCGGAATCGGGGATCAGGGTGTCGAGTTCGCGATCGGAGTCGGTGATCGCGGGTTCGAGTCCCGGATTGACGACCGGTCCCTGCTCGAAGCAGTTCGACGGCATGTAGCTGAGGTAGTTCCTGGCCCAGTCGAAGGCGGCCCGCTCGTCGGGCGCGACGTGGTGGATGGTGCCGTTCTGGGCCTGGTTGTACGCGCCGCCGAGTTCCTCGAGCGTCACCTCCTCGCCGGTGGTCTCGCGGATGATCTCGGGTCCGGTGACGAACATGTACGCGTTCTCGGTGGCGATCAGCACGTCGGTGTTGATCGGCGCGTACACCGCGCCCGCGGCGCACTTGCCGAGCATGATCGACACCTGCGGGACCACCCCCGACAGGCCGAGCTGGCGCCTGCTCATCGCGGCGTACCAGGCCAGCGAGGTCACCGCGTCCTGCACGCGGGCGCCGCCGGAGTCGTTGATCGCGACGAACGGGCAGCCGATCTCGGCGGCGAGATCCATCGCGGTCGCCACCTTGCGGCCGAACATCTCCCCCACCGAGCCACCGAACACCGTCTGGTCGTGCGCGATGACCACCACGGGCCGCCCGTCGACCGTGCCGTGCCCGGTGACCACCCCGTCGCCGTACAGGCTGTCGGGCACCCCCGGCTGCCGCACCAGCGCCCCGATCTCGACGAAACTGCCGGGATCGAGCAGCATGCCGATCCGTTCGCGTGGACTGGGAATCCCCTTCGCTGCTCGTTTGGCGACTCCCACATCTCCCGCGGGCTCCTGCGCGGCTGCCAGGTTCTTTCGCAACTCTGCCAATTTCGCAGCGGTTGTCGCCTTCACGATGCACCTACCCTCGCCAGTGTTGAGCTATCGGTCTGCAGATCTCCAGCGAGCGTAATCGACCGGGTGTCCGGGCCCGCGGCACGGCGCACGGTGGCCCGGCTACGCTCGAGCCGTGCCGCAGCGGATCATCCTCGACGTCGATACCGGAATCGATGACTCGCTGGCGCTGCTGTATCTGCTGGCCTCGCCGGAGGCCGAGATCCTCGGGATCGCCGCGACGGCGGGTAACGTCGCGACGGCGCAGGTCGCCGCCAACACCCTCGCGCTGCTGGATCTGGCGCGGGCGGGCGAGATCGAGGTCGCCGCGGGCGCGGTCGCACCGCTGGCGATCCCGTTGCGCACCACCGAGGACACCCACGGCCCGCAGGGGCTCGGGTACGCCGAGCTCCCGGTGTCGGCGCGTCGGCTCTCCGACCGATCGGCCGCGCGGATGTGGGTCGAGCTGGCCCGTGGCAACCCGGGGGCGATCGGCCTGTGCACCGGCCCGCTCACCAATCTCGCGCTGGCGCTGCGGCTCGAGCCGGAGCTGCCCCGGCTGCTGGGCCGCCTGGTGATCATGGGTGGGGCGTTCCATCATCCCGGCAACACGACCCCGACGAACGAATGGAACATCCACGTCGACCCGGAGGCCGCCAAGGAGGTGTTCGACGCGTTCTCGGCGGCGCCGCCGGACCGCAGGCCGATCGTGTGCGCGCTCGACATCACCGAGTCGATCGAGATGCGCCCCGCCCATCTGGTGGCGCTGGCCGAGGCCGCGGGCAGCGCCCCGATCGAAGCGCTCACCGGCGACGAGGGCATCGAATGGCGTTCGGCCGCAGGCGATCCGGTGATCCGGTACCTCGTCGACGCGGTGCGCTTCTACTTCGACTTCCATCGGCTCTACGACCTCGGCTATCTGGCGCACATGCACGATCCGTTCGCCGCCGCGGTCGCGCTGGACCCCACGCTGGTGACGACCCGGCCCGCCACGGTCGACGTCGAGCTGACCGGCACCATCACCAGGGCGACCACCGTCGCCGACTGGACGGGCATGTGGGGCCGGGAACCCAACGCCGACATCGTGATCGGCACCGACCCCGCGGTGTTCTTCGACCGCCTCATCACCCGCGTCGGCGCCCTCGCCCGCCGCCTGTCCACGGAGCCGTCATGACCGTCGATACCGCCGCCTATCTCGCCGGCTTCCGGCGCCGCCTCGACCTGCCCGCCCTCGTCGACGTGCACACCCATTTCATGCCCGATCAGGTGATGCGCAAGGTGTGGGCCTACTTCGATCAGGCGGGCCCGCTGACCGGACGGCCGTGGCCGATCACCTACCGCGACGACGAGCAGGTGCGGTTGAAGACTCTGCGCGACTTCGGTGTCCGCGCGTTCACGTCGCTGGTGTATCCGCACAAGCCGCGGATGGCGGCGTGGCTCAACGAGTGGACCGCCGAGTTCGCCGCCCGCACCCCCGATTGCCTGCACACCGCCACGTTCTATCCCGAACCGGAGGCGCCGGAGTACGTCCGTGCCGCGATCGCCGGTGGCGCCCGCGTGTTCAAGGTGCACATCCAGGTCGGTGCGTTCTCCCCGCTCGACCCGCTGCTCGATCCGGTGTGGGCGATCCTCGCCGAGTCCGGCGTGCCCGTGCTCATCCACTGCGGATCCGGGCCCGCCCCCGGGGAATTCACCGGTCCTGTGCCCATCGGCGAACTCCTGCGGCGCTTTCCGGGTCTGCGCCTGATCATCGCCCACATGGGCACCCCCGAGTACACCGAGTTCCTCGATCTGGCCGAGTCGCATCCGCTGCTGCGCCTGGACACCACCATGGTGTGGACCGATTTCAGCGAGTCGGATGCCCCGTTCCCGCCGGGCGAGCGGGAACGCCTGCGCCGCTTCGGCGATCGCATCCTGTTCGGCAGCGACTTTCCCAACATCCCCTATCCGTACGCCGAGGCCGTGCGGGCACTCGAACGCCTCGACCTCGGCGACGACTGGCTGCGCAAGGTGTGCCACGACAACGCGGTCGCCCTGTTCGACCTGCGCTGAACCGCATCACGCGGTGGCGCAGGGCCGTTCGACGTCACGGTTCCAGGACTTTGACCGCGTACACGGCCAGCCGCACGCGGTTGTCGGTGCCGGTCTTCTCGAGCAGGTTCGCGAGGTGGCTCTTCACGGTGCTCACCCCGAGGTGGAGTCGCTCGGCGATCTCCTGGTTGCCGTGCCCCTCGGCCACCAGGCGCAGGACGTCGAGCTCGCGCGGTGTCAGGTCGGGGGCGGGCGCCGGAGCCCGCGCGGACCGCGCCGCCAGCGCCCGATCGACCAGACGGCGCAGCAGCGCCGGCGAGAAGAGCAGGTCGCCGTCGACGGTGCGCCGGATGGCGTCGAGCAGGACCGCGGGGTCGGTGTCCTTGACGAAGTAGCCCGCGGCGCCCGCGGCGAGGGCGGGGAACAGGTGCTCGTCGTCGTCGAAGGTGGTCAGCACCAGCACTTTCGCGCGGGGCGAGAGTGCCAGGATCTGCCTGGTCGCGGCGACGCCGTCGAGGCCGGGCATGCGCAGGTCCATCACGACGAGGTCGGGTGTCAGTTCGGCGTACGCGCGCACCGCCTCGACGCCGTCGGCCGCCTCGCCGATCACCGCGAGGTCGGGGGTGTCCTCGATGAGCATCCGCAGGCCCGCCCGCACCAGACGCTGGTCGTCCACCAGCAGCACCGTGATCACGGCGCCCCCTCGGCACGCACGGTGTCGGGCAGCCGGGCCCGTACCACCCACCGCCCGCCGTCGGCGCCGACGTCGAGCGTGCCGCCCGCGAGCGCGACCCGTTCCCGCATGCCCACGATGCCGTGGCCCTGCGGCGACGCCGCGCCACGTGCGCCGCTGACGATCTCGATGTCGATACTGGTGTCCGCGCTGCCGATGCGTACCAGCACGGGCACCGTCCGATCCGCGTGCTTCATGACATTGGTCAGCGACTCCTGGATCAGCCGCAGCAGCGTGAGCCTGCTCATCGCGTCGAGACCACCCAGCGCAGCGTCGAGGTCGGTCTCGACCGTGAAGCCGGCGGCCTCGGCCCGGCGCACCGCCGCGTCGATCTCGGTGCCGAGCGCGTCGGCCTCGACCAGCGAGACGGTCCCGAGCGCCGGATCGCGCAGCGCCGCCAGGAAGCGCCGGATGTCGGTGAGCGCGTCGGTGGCGGTGTCGCGCACGTCGTCGAGCACGGCGACCACGCGCGGATCGGCCGCGCGCAGCACCCGGCCCGCCACCGAGACGCGCAGGATGATCGAGGCCATGTGGTGGGCGACCACGTCGTGGAGTTCCCGCGCCATGGCGGCGCGTTCGTCGACGCGGGCGCGCGCCTCGGCGTCGGCGGCGCGCAGCCGCAGATTCTCGGCGAGATCGCGCTGGCCACGCAGGTACAACCCGAGCAGCAGCGGCACCCCCACATAGGCCGCGGCCTCGACCACGGTGGACGCGCGGCCGATCGAGGTGTCGTGCAGTCCGACCCGGCCCAGCACGATCGCCGCGGCCCAGCACGCGGTGGCCGCCCCGACGACCGTCCGGCGATGCGTGCGCGCCACCACGTCGACCAGGGCCACCGCGCCGAGCGCGGGCACCAGCCCGGACACACCCCACGCCGGGGTCCGCAGCATCGGCACGGCGAGAACCGACAGCGCGATCGAGACCGCCAGCGGCCACCGCGCACCGGCGAGGAACACGACACCCGCGGTGAGGGCGAGCGCCCAGTAGTGCGCGGGCACGCGGTACTGCCCCGGATACGTGCTGGCGAGCAGCAACACCGGGATCAGTACCAGCGGCAGCCACCGCAGCAGCGGCCGCGGGTCGCGGTGGGCGCGCACATCGATCACGGACCCACGGTAGGCGACCGCGGCCGGCTAGCACGCGATCGGCGCGTCCGCAACCGCCGCGCGGCCGGACCCCGCCGCCACGCTCCGGCCGCGGGGCGGAGTTCACCGCGTCGCGGCCGCCCGAAGCTGGAGGTTCCCCACAGACAAGGAGCACACGTGGTCTCGCGACGAGGATTCCTCACCGGCCTCGCCCTCACCCCGGTCGTCTACGCGGTCGGCTGCGCTGCCAGGACGACGCCACCGCCGGCCGGAGCCGCTCCCCGGGCCCTGCCGATCCCGCCGCAGGCGCCTTCGACCGTCGGCGCCGACGGTGTGCGCCGCTTCGCCCTGCGCGCCCAGCGGGGTACCACCGAGATGCTGCCCGGCACCACGACCGCGACCTGGGGCTACAACGGGTCCGTGCTCGGCCCGACGCTGCGGGCCCGGCGCGGGGAGGCCGTCGAGATCACCGTCGTCAACGATCTCCCCGAGGCGACGTCGGTGCACTGGCACGGCATGCACGTCCCGGCGGCCTGCGACGGCGGACCGCATCAGATGATCGCGCCCGGTGCGCGCTGGCAGCCGAGCTGGACGGTGAACCAGCAGGCCGCCACCCTCTGGTACCACCCGCATCCGCACGGCGCG
Source organism: Nocardia neocaledoniensis (assembly GCF_003182135.1). Taxonomy (GTDB): domain Bacteria; phylum Actinomycetota; class Actinomycetes; order Mycobacteriales; family Mycobacteriaceae; genus Nocardia; species Nocardia neocaledoniensis. Next base: position 89,935 of record NZ_QGTL01000006.1, read on the forward strand.
ACGGAAAAGCATGTGCAGCGCGGCCTTTCGGGGTTCTTCCTGATCGACGACGACGCGGACGCGCTCGATCTCCCGAAAAGCTATGGGATCGACGATATTCCGCTGGTGATCCAGGACCGGCGGTTCACCGCCGACGGCGGCCTCGACGAATCCGATCCCACCGATGTGGGTCTGCTCGGCGACACCCTGATCACCAACGGCATCGCCGGCGCCATCTTCACGGCGACCACGGAGCGGGTCCGGTTCCGTGTCCTCAACGGCTCCTCCGGACGCCTCTACAACCTCGGTTTCGCCGACGATCGCCGTTTCGAGCTCATCGCCTCCGATGGCGGCTTGCTCCCCGAACCCGTTGCCCTCGAACGGATCCTGCTCAGTCCCGGCGAACGCGCCGAGATCGTGGTCACCCTACGAGCGGGCGAGCGCACCGTTCTGCGGTCCCGGCCGATCGCGGAGCGCGCCGGGATCGATCGGGCCGGCGAGTTCGGGTTCGACGACACCTTCGACGTCCTGTCGCTGCGCGCCGCCGACACGCTCGCCCCGTCCGCGGCGCTGCCCGCCGCCCTCGTCCCGATCCGCGCGCTGGCCCCGGCCACCACGCCCCCGGCGCGGACCTTCGAGCTGAAGTGGTTCATGATCAACAACCAGCGGATGGACATGAACCGCGTCGACATGACCATCCCCGTCGACACCACCGAGGTCTGGGCGGTCCGCAACGAGGACAACTGGCCGCACAACTTCCACGTCCACGACGTGCAGTTCCAGATCCTGGCCGTCGACGGGAACCCGCCGCCCCCGGCGCTGTCGGGCTGGAAGGACACCGTGTACACCGCCCCCGGCGTCACCTACACCCTGGCCATGCACTTCGCCGACCACGCCGATCCGACCTTCCCGTACATGTACCACTGCCACCTGCTGCACCACGAGGACCAGGGCATGATGGGCCAGTTCCTGGTCCTCGCGCCGGGCACGGCGCCGGCGCCACGGGCAATGGACATGGGCGGCATGCACCACGGCTGAGCCGGGTGGACCCGGATCACCCGGGCCTCGCGCCGCGGGCCCGCACGCGCGGACGTTCACCGTGTCTGCCGAAGAGACTGAGGATCTCGACCTCACGCCCGTGCGCGGCGCCGAACCAGTGCGGGATGCGGCAGTCGAATTCGGCGACCTCGCCGGGCCCCAGCACGACCTCGTGTTCGCCGAGCCGTACCCGGAGGTGGCCGCGCAGCACGAACAGCCACTCGTACCCGTCGTGGACGCGCGGGTACGGCTCGTCGTCGTGCGCGGGAACGATCACCTTGTCCGCGCGAGGCCCGCTTCGCCGACGCGACAGCGGAATCAGCGTGCGGCCGGCACGGCGCGGCGGCTCCCGGGCAACGAGGACGCGCGGCGCGGCCACGATCTCGTCCAGCGGTACGCCGAGCGCGACCGTGATCGGCAGCAGCAGTTCGAGACTCGGTTTGCGCTGCCCGGATTCCAGCCGCGACAGCGTGCTCGTCGACAGCCCGGTGAGCCTGGCCAGTTCCGCGAGGCTGCGACCGCGCCGCGCGCGGGCACGCCGCAGCCGGGGCGCGATCTGGTCGATCACCGCGCCGACGCCGGGTTGATCCTCCATGCGACCAGTGAACCGAGCTTGTCCCGGTTTCGGCAACGTTCTTTGCCGAAACAGCACGCGGACGGCGACGCTCGTCGTGGAGGTGATCCGACATGACCGAAACAACGGATACCGCAACGAGATCCATGACCACCCCGGCCGAGGGCAGCCGCGACCGGCTGCCCGCCGGTGTCTACCTGCTGGGGTTCAGCCTGTTCGCGATGGGCAGCGCGGAATTCCTGCTCGCCGGTGTGCTGCCGGAGGTGGCAGGCGATCTGTCCGTCCCGCTCTCGTCCGCGGGTCTGCTCATCACCGCGTTCGCGCTGGGTGTGGTGCTCGGCGGGCCGCCGCTGGCGGTGCTGAGCCTGCGCTGGCCGCGGCGCACGTCGCTGATCGGCACGCAGGCGGTCTTCGCCGCGAGCGTCGCCGCCGGGATCCTCGGTGGCTACGAGGTCCTGCTGGTCTCGCGGGTGGTGTCCGGGGTGGCCTACGCGGGGTTCTTCGCGGTCGCCGCCGTCACCGCGGTCGCCATGGTGCCCCCGGAGCGCACGGCGCGCGCCTCGGCGGTGGTGGTGAGCGGGTTGAGTATCGCGATGGTGGCCGGCGGGCCCGCCGGCACACTGCTGAGCCACTACACCGGCTGGCGCGGCGGCTTCTGGGGCGTCGTCGTCCTGACCGTGGTCGGCATCGGCGGGTGCGTGCTCGGAATCGCTACGCCAGCAGCCGGTTCCGCGCCGACAAAGCGCCCGGATGTGCGGCGCGAACTACGCGCGCTGCGCAGTCCCGCCCTGTGGGGCATCTTCGCGATCACGATCCTGAGCACGGCGGCGTACATGATCACGTTCAACTATCTGGCCGCGATGCTCGCCGAGCTCACCGCGGTGCCCTCGGTCTGGATCCCCGCGATCCTCGCGCTGTTCGGCGTCGGCGCCTTCGCCGGCCTGACACTCGGCGGCCGCATCGCCGACCGGCGACCCCATCTGGCCATGGCCGCGGGCACGATCGCGATCGCGGTCCTGTCCCTGACGCTCGCCGTCGCGATGAGATCGGCGGCGGCGGTGGTGGTGGTGCCCGCGGTCTTCCTGCTCGGCGTCGCGGCCTTCGTGCTCAATCCCGCGCTCTACGGCCGGGTGTTCGCTCTCGCCGGGGACGCGCCGACGCTGGCAGGCGCCACCACGGTGTCGGCGTTCCAGCTGGGCATCAGCGCCACGCCTCTGCTGGCCGCGCTCACCCTCACCTGCGGCGCCGCCCTGACCTCGGTTTGCGTGGTGGGCGCGGTCCTGGCGGCGGCCGCGCTCCCGCTCATCCGCGCCGACCGGATCGGTCACCGGCGCTGACGGGCGATCGGGCGCCGCACGGGATCCGCCCGGTGCGACGCCCGCCGCGCGCCGGCCGCACGGGTCAGGACCGGGCGGTGAGGTGGCGCACGAGGTTGTCCACCAGTTCCCTGGTGCCCTCCTCGCGCTGCGCGCCGGTGTCGTGACCGTCGAGGTGCGCGCCGAATTCGACGAGGGTGAGCTTGGTGCCGGTGGCGGTCGGCTCGAACTCCCAGGTGGCGACCGAGGTGGAGATGTGGGCGCCGTCGAGCCACATGTCGTAGGTGTAGACGAGCCGTTCGTTGTCGACGATGTCGGTGTAGGTGGCCACGAATCGAGAGGTGACCTTCCCCTGGAAGGTGCCCTCGTTGATCTCCTGGCCACCGACCCGGAAGTCGACGGCGACCTCGCCCTGTTCCCACCCCTCTTCGCCGCCGAACCACTCGCTCTTGATCGCGGGATCGGCGAACGCCTGGAAGGCCACGGCGGGCGCCACCGGCACCTCGCGCTCGATGGTGAACTGGGCGTGGTTGACGCTGCGGGTCACGGTGTCGGTCATTGTTGTTCTCCCTCTGAGTTCTTCGCTGATTCCACGAGTAGTGCGGTGAGCCGGTCCAGCTGACGCTCGGCCGGCGGCCGCTGGTGCCGCAGCCAGTCGATCGCGGGCCCGAAGGCCCCCGGCGCCAGCTGGTAGGTGCGTACGCGGCCGATCTTGGCCGAGTCGACGATCCGCCCGGCTTCCAACGCTTTCAGGTGCTGCACGATCGTCGGCAGGGCGACGTCGAACGGCGCCGCGAGATCCGAGACCGAGGCCGGGCCCCTGGCGAGCCGCTCGACGATCGCTCGCCGGGTCGGATCCGCCAGGGCACGGAAGACACTGTCGAGTCCGCCGTCCGGCTCGGAGTTCGAATACTTAGGCACATGCCTAAGTATTCACGACGGTGCCGCTTCGCGCAACCCCGGAGCCGCGGGCGGGGTCGGTGCCCGCCCGCGGCCGCGCCGTCACGGCACGAGATCGGCCACGCCCTTGCCGCTCGCGATGTCGAACGGCACCGAGACCTGGTCGTGTGTGATCAACCAGGTGCCGTCGATCCGGCGCAGCCCGAACGTCGCCCTGACCCACATGCCCGCGATCGGGACGCCGCCGGCCGTCGTGCCGCTGAGCCTGCCGAACCCGTGTCCGAAGGCCACGTCCGCGCCCACGGTGAACCGCAGGTCGCGCACTTCGTAGTCCACGGTCTCGAAGACCTCGAACACACGCGTCCAGTTCTCGAGCTTGGCCGCGACGCCGACGTGCTGCAGGGGCGGCTCCACGTCGAAGGACACCACGTCGGGCGCGTAGAGCTCGCGCAGCGCCGCGAGGTCCTTGGCGCGCAGTCCCTCGACGATGCGGCCGACGACCCCGCGCGGCCCCGCGTCGGCGACGTGGTCAGCGGGCGACGGCGACGTGGCCATGGTCAGCTCCTTCGGTGGCCGAGCGCAGCGACGCCAGCGCGCCGCTCCACGCGATCAGCTGGTCCAGCAGCATCGTCAACGCGGCCGCGTGCTGCTCACGCGGGGTGAAGGCGGTGTAGTTCTCGAAGTCGGTGAGGACCGAGATCTCCACCGCGCGGCTCACATCGGCCAGGCCGAGCGTGGCGCAGACCGTACGCAGCTGCGTCACGGCGCGACCGCCGCCGCCAGCGCCGTAGGAGACGAAGCCGACCGCCTTGTCGGCCCATTCCGCGAAGACGTGGTCGATCGCGTTCTTCAGCACGCCGGGCATGCCGCCGTTGTATTCCGGCGTCACGATCACGTACCCGTCGAACGGCGCGATCCGCGCGGCCCAGGCGCGGGTGTGCGCGTGCGGCGAGGGACCGTGCATCGGCGCGACGGGCTCGTCCAGGTGTGGGAGTGGATGGTCGTGCAGGTCGATGAGCTCGAACTCGGCGTCGCCGCGTCGCGATGCCGAGTCCAGGACCCACCGCGCGACCTGCGGGCCGTTACGGTGGGGCCGGGTACTGCCGAGGATGATGCCGATTCTGAGTGTCATGACCGTCCGACGAGACAGCGCTCCGGAATGTCAGGCCGCCTCACAACACGGGGCGCTGTGTCGTCGAAGAGGGAAAGACAGCGCGAACCGGAGGAGCCGACCATGACCGCATCGCCACCGGACGGGGTGATGGCCGAACGCCGCCAGCTGCTCAATCTGGCCTACCGGCTACTCGGCTCGCTGGCCGAGGCCGAGGACGTGGTCCAGGAGACCTATGCCCGCTGGTACGCGCTGCCGGAGCGACAGCGCCGCGCGATCGTCACACCCGGCGCGTGGCTGACCACGGTCGCCGGGCGGATCTGCCTCGACCTGCTCGGCTCGGCCAGGGCCCGGCGGGAACGCTATGTGGGCGAATGGATTCCGGAGCCGATCCCCGGCCGGTCCGAGCTCACGCCCGCCGCCGAGGACCCGGCCGACCGGGTCACCCTCGACGAATCGATCAGCATGGCGTTCCTGGTGGTGCTCGACTCCATGACCCCGGCCGAGCGGGTGGCGTTCGTGCTGCACGACGTCTATCGCTATTCCTTCGGCGAGATCGCCGAGATCGTCGGGCGCTCCCCCGCGGCCTGTCGTCAACTCGCCTCGAGCGCGCGGCGCCGCATCGACACCTCGCGGGCGCCCACCGGCGACGAGCGCGCCGCGCTCATCCGGGAGTTCAAGCGGGCGTGGCAGACCCAGGACATCGAGGCCCTCATCGGCCTGCTCGACCCCAGGGTGATCGCCACGGCCGACAGCGGCGGTCTCGCGCCCGCCTTCCTCGACCCGATCCACGGCGGCGAGCGGGTGGCCGACGCCTGGATGCGCATCGCGGCGCGCGGGCCCATGCCGACCCTGCTCGAACGGACCGTCAACGGTCAGCCGGGTCTGGTCGCGCAGCTCGACGGTGTGGTCATCTCGGTCTACGCCTTCGACATCGCCGAGGGCCGGATCACCCGCATCTGGGCGATCCGGAACCCGGAGAAGCTGCGCCCTTGGACGACGGGCTGAGCGCCGCGCGGCTCAGGAGTCGAACGCGCCGAGGATCCGCTCGGCGGCGAGCGCCGGGGTGAGCGTGCCGTTCCGGACGGCCGATTCCACCTCGGCGCGAACCGATTTCACCGCGGGGTTGTCGGCCAGGCGGCGCAGGATCTGGTCGTGGACCATGGTCCAGGTCCAGTCGACCTGCTGACGGCGCCGCTTCTCGGCGAACTCCCCCGCGTCGGTGAGCACACGCCGATGCTCCAGGACGGTGTCCCAGAACTTGTCCAGCCCATGCCCTTCCAGACCGCTCATCGTGAGAACCGGTGGGCGCCAGAGGGCGTCGTGCGGATGGATCAGCCGCAGCGCGCCCTGGAGCTCACGGGCCGCGCTCTTGGCTTCCATCTCGTGCTTGCCGTCGGCCTTGTTCACCGCGACGAGCTCGGCCAGCTCCAGCACGCCCTTCTTGATGCCCTGCAACTGATCTCCGGTGCGGGCCAGGGTGAGGAAGCAGAACACGTCGACCATGTTGGCGACGGTCACCTCCGACTGGCCGACGCCGACGGTCTCCACCAGGATCACGTCGTAGCTGGCGGCCTCGAGCAGCACGATCGTCTCGCGGGTCGCCTTGGCGACGCCGCCGAGGGTGCCCGCGGTCGGCGACGGGCGGATGAACGCGTCGGGCTCGAGCGACAGGCGCGCCATGCGGGTCTTGTCACCGAGGATCGACCCACCGGTCCTGGTCGAGGACGGGTCGACGGCCAGCACCGCCACCCGGTGTCCCTTGCCCAGCAGGTACATCCCCAGCGCGTCGATGAAGGTCGACTTGCCGACCCCGGGCACGCCGGTGATCCCGACCCGGTTCGACACCACACCGCCCGGCTCGGGCCCCAGCCGCAGCAGCAGCTGCTGGGCCAGTTCCCGGTGATCGGCGCGGGTCGACTCGACGAGGGTGATGGCGCGGGCCAGCGCGGCCCGCTCACCGGCGCCGATCCCCGCGGCGAGCGCGTCGACGTCGATGGTGCGCACCGCGCGGGCCACCGTGCGGCCCGCGTTGCGGGGCGCGCCGACGCCCGCGGTGGTACCGAGCCGAGGGTGCGCCGCGGCACCCCCGGCCCCTGCTGCCGCGTCGCTCATTCGGCGGTGCCGCCGCCGATCTCGTGCCCGAGCGAGCCGGCCAGCTTCTTCAGCAGATCGATGGCCGCGTCGGCGATGACGGTGCCGGGCGGGAAGATCGCCGCGGCCCCGGCCTCGTACAGCTCGTCGAAGTCACCGGGCGGGATCACCCCGCCGACGATGACCATGATGTCGGGACGACCGACATCGGCCAGCGCCTGCCGCAGGGCGGGCACCAGCGTCAGGTGGCCCGCGGCCAGTGACGAGACACCGACGATGTGCACGTCGTTGTCGGCCGCCTGGCGCGCCACCTCTTCGGGGGTCTGGAAGAGCGGGCCCACGTCGACGTCCATGCCGAGGTCGGCGAACGCCGTGGCGATCACCTTCTGGCCGCGGTCGTGGCCGTCCTGGCCCATCTTGGCGACCAGGATGCGGGGGCGACGGCCCTCTGCCTCGGCGAACTCCTCGACGAGTGCGATCGCCGCGCCGATGTTGGAGGCCTTGCCTGCTTCGTCACGGTACACACCGGAGAGCGTACGGATTTCGGCCTGATGGCGGCCGTACACCTTCTCCAGCGCGTCGGAGATCTCACCGACGGTCGCCTTGGCGCGGGCAGCATCGATGGCCAGGGCCAGCAGGTTGTTCTCCATGCCGCCCTCGGTGGCGGCCGCGGCGCGGGTCAGGTTGGCCAGGGCGGCCTCGACGGCGGCCGAATCGCGTTCGGCGCGCAGGCGTTCCAGCTTCTCGATCTGCTCGGCGCGCACGCGCGAGTTCTCGACCTTGAGGACCTCGACTTCGTGGTCCTCTTCGACCTGGTACTTGTTGACGCCGATCACCGGCTGCTGGCCGGTGTCGATGCGCGCCTGGGTGCGCGCCGCGGCCTCTTCGATGCGCAGCTTCGGGATGCCCTCCGAGATCGCCTGCGCCATGCCGCCGTGCGCCTCCACCTCGGCGATGTGCGCGCGGGCGCGCTCGGCGAGCTGGTGGGTGAGCCACTCCACGTAGTACGAGCCGCCCCACGGGTCGATCGGGCGGGTGGTGTTGGACTCCTGCTGGATCAGCAGCTGGGTGTTGCGGGCGATGCGGGCGGAGAAGTCCGTCGGCAGGGCCAGCGCCTCGTCGAGGGCGTTGGTGTGCAGCGACTGGGTGTGGCCCTGGGTCGCGGCCATCGCCTCGATGCAGGTGCGCGCCACGTTGTTGTAGGCGTCCTGCGCGGTGAGCGACCAGCCCGAGGTCTGCGAATGGGTGCGCAGCGACAGCGATTTCGCACTCTTGGGCTCGAACTTCGAGACCAGCTCGCTCCACAGCAGCCTGCCCGCGCGCAGCTTGGCGACCTCCATGAAGAAGTTCATGCCGATGGCCCAGAAGAACGACAGGCGCGGCGCGAACTTGTCGACGTCCATGCCCGCCGCGATGCCCGCGCGGATGTACTCGACACCGTCGGCCAGCGTGTAGGCCAGTTCCAGGTCGGCGGTCGCGCCGGCCTCCTGGATGTGGTAGCCGGAGATGGAGATCGAGTTGAACTTCGGCATCTTGGCGCTGGTGAAGGCGAAGATGTCGGAGATGATCCGCATCGAGGGCTTGGGCGGGTAGATGTAGGTGTTGCGGACCATGAACTCTTTCAGAATGTCGTTCTGAATCGTTCCGGCCAGCTGCTCGGGCGTGACGCCCTGCTCCTCGGCGGCGACGACGTAGAGCGCGAGGATCGGCAGCACCGCGCCGTTCATGGTCATCGACACCGAGACCTGATCGAGGGGGATCTGGTCGAAGAGCTGGCGCATGTCCAGGATCGAGTCGATCGCCACGCCCGCCATGCCGACGTCACCCTGCACGCGCGGGTGGTCGGAGTCGTAGCCACGGTGGGTCGCCAGGTCGAACGCGACCGACAGGCCCTTCTGACCGGCCTGCAGGTTGCGGCGGTAGAAGGCGTTGGAGTCGGCGGCGGTGGAGAAGCCCGCGTACTGGCGGATGGTCCACGGCTGGTTGACGTACATGGTCGGGTAGGGGCCGCGCAGGAACGGCGCGACACCGGGCACCGTGTCGAGCGGATAGCCCTGCGCGACAACGGCATCGCGGTCGGCCTTGGTGAACACCGGCGGCACGTCGATGCCCTCGGGGGTGGCCCAGGTGAGCTGGTCGGCGGTGGTGTGGTTGGCCGCGGCCGCCTCGGCCACGAACTCCTTCACCTGCGCGTCGTCGACCGCGGCGGGTTCCGGCGCGTGTTCGGTGAGCGGGACCTCGGCGAAACTGCCGATGCGGTGCTCGATATCGGACGTGGTCATCAGGCTCCCACCTTCTCCAGCAGCTGCGACAGGACCGCGACCGCGTCGATGCGCAGGGTCAGGTACCCGTCGGGACGCTGTGTGCCGCTGTACCGTTCGACCGACTTCTCCGGTCCGGCCAGCAGCACCGTGTCGATCCCGGCGCCGCGCAGGGCGTCGACCGCGGCGCCCGCTTCCTCGCCGTAGCGCTTGTCGGCGCCGCACAGCACCGCGATCCGGGCCCCGGATTCCGCCGCGGCGGCGGCAATGCCGTCGAGGGTGAGCGGGCCGGGGTTCACCGACTCGATGCCGCCGGAGGCCAGCACGTTCGCGGTGAAGATCGTGCGCGCGTTGTGTTCGGCGACCGGGCCCAGCGGCACGATCAGCGCCTTCGGGCGGGCGCCGTGGGCGGCCAGGTAGGCGTCGGACCGGTTGCGCAGCGCCTCGAACGCGGCGCCGTACCGGACGGTCGAGGCCTCGGCACGGGCCTGCTCCGACAGCGGCGGCTCGGCCAGGTTCGGGAACTCGTTGACACCGGTGACCGCGGTCTTGCGGTGGGCGACATCGGCGCCGCGAGCGGCGGCCGTCTCGGCGATGCGCTCGGCCAGCAGGCCCGCCGACAGCGCGGCCTGGTAGCCGCCCGCCGCCTCGAGCTCCTGCATGAACTCCCACGCCTTGGCGGCGAGTTCGTCGGTCAGCGCGTCGACGTACCAGGAACCGGCCGCGGGGTCCTGCACGTGGCCCAGGCGCGATTCCTCGAGCAGCAGCAGCTGGATGTTGCGCGCCATCCGCTCCGAGAACGACTGCGACACACCGAGTTCTCCCGCGGGCAGCGCGGAGTCGAAGGGCAGCACGGTGACCGAGTCGGCGCCGCCGACACCGGCGCCGAAGGCCGCGAGGGTGGTGCGCAGCAGGTTCACCCACGGATCGCGCTGGGTCATCATGGCGGCGGAGGTCACCGCGTGCTGCGGGGCGGCGCCGAAGGCGGGTGCGCCGCACACCTGCGCGACGCGGGCCCAGAGGCGCCGCGCGGCACGGAATTTCACGATGGTGGCGAACTGGTCGTCGGTGGCCGCGAAGCGGAACTCGAGCTGACCGAACGCGTCGGCGATGTCGACGCCCGCGGCGGTGAGCGCGCGCAGGTAGGCCAGCCCGGCGGCGATCGCCGCGCCCACCTCCTGCGCGTCGGCGGCGCCGGCGTTGTGGAAGGCGATTCCGTCCACCGTGATCGCGCGCACCGTCTCGGCGCGGGCGAGGGCCCGCTGGGCCAGGGCGACGGCGGCGGCCTCGTCGAGGTCGTCCGCGCCGGTGAAGGCGCTGGTGAGCGGTGCGGCGCCGAGGCCGACGCGGATCTGCGCGCGGTCGGCGATCTCGTACCCGTCGAGCACCTCGAAGACGCGTGCGGCGGCCTCGGCGGTGTTCTTGCCCGCGACCAGGGTCAACGGCGCCAGTTCGAAGAGCAGGCCGCGCAGGGCGACGGGGACGTCCTCGACGGTGACACCGTGGGCACCCACGCCGAGCGCGACCGCGCTCACGCCGTTCTCCAGCCCGCTCAGGATCGCGCGGTTGGTGGCCTCGGCATCAGCCGCGCCGGCGAACGCGCTGACGAACCAGCCGCGCTGCGGATCGCGGGTGGCGGTGCCGCCGCGCACGTACGGGAAGGCGCCGGGCAGCGGCTGCTCGGGCAGCTCGTCACGGCGGGTGTAGAGCGGGGCGATCGTCAGCCCGTCATAGGTGGTCTCGTCCAGCAGGTGCTCGGGCTCCGCGGGGAGTTCGGAAGCCTCGACTCGTCGCGCTTTGGCCAGCACGCCTGCCACACCCTTGCGCCAGGCGGCGTACTCGGGCACCGGATCCGGTGCGAGTCCGGCCCCGGACTCTGAACCAATCGGCATAGCTGCTGTTCTCTCTTCCAACGCGTTCGCCCAGCTCAGCGTGATGAGCGGGTGCTCCGGCGAACCGGGAGGTGCCCGGTTCCACCTCGATGTTAACTATGACATCTTGTCCGCTCGCCCGGGCCATCCCCTACCGGCCGGTACGCTTACCCGGGTGTTCCGACTGATCCGTTCCCCGCGCGTCCTGGCGGCGCTGGCCGGGATCGCCGCGCTGTTCGTGATGGCGATGCTCGTGCCGCTCCCGGGCCCGCAGCAGATCAGGGACTGGGCCGGCGGCGCCGGTCCGCTGTTGCCGGTGCTGTTCTTTCTCTTCTACGCGCTGGTCGCGGTCGCGCCGGTGCCTCGCACGGTGCTGACGGTGACCAGCGGGGTGTTGTTCGGCCCGGTCCTCGGATCGCTGCTCGCGCTGGGCGCGACCGGGGTCAGTGCGACGCTCGCGCTGCTGGGCGTCCGCGCGGTCGGCCGTGGCCGGGTCGCCGAGCATCTGCACCATCCCGCGGTGCGCGCGATCGACGACCGGCTGGCCCAGCGCGGCTGGCTCGCGGTGGCCGCGCTGCGGATGATCCCGATGGCGCCGTTCTCGATCGTCAACTACTGCTGTGGCCTGTCGTCGGTCCGGGTCGCGCCCTATCTCCTCGCGACCGTCGTCGGCTCGGCGCCCGGCACGATCTCGACCGTGATCCTGGCGGGGTCACTGGCCGGCGGGACCGACCCCCTCGCCGTCACGGTGTCGGCGCTGTGCCTGTCACTGGGGCTCATCGGCCTCGTCGTCGACGCCAGGATGCCGGTGGCGAAGGCCGGGGAACCCACCGGAGAGCCGCTGCCCGTCCGCGGCTGAGCCCCTTACTTCAGGGGCACCGGGTTACGCTGGCGATCCGCCAATAATTGAAAGTGACCTTCTTCACATACGCCAAATGTGAAGAACCCATGTTTTAGAAAACTCTCAGAGTAATAGACTCGGGATAGCCCAGGGTTCGCCAGCTACATCCGGTGCGGGATCCAGAGCAACACCCAGGTGCCGCGTCCGCGTGCACCGAATCCTCTCCGTTCGCGCCGATTCCGGCTCTGCACTGCACCTCGAGGTGATCCGATGGAATACACCCATCTCTCCGATTTCCAGATCCGCTCCGGCGCGCTGACGCTGTGGACACCCGCCACCGCCGCCGACTCCTGGTTCGACGACGAGCGTCCGCTGGCCAGCGTGCACTCCCAGTACCTGGGCTTTCTCGATCCCGAGGACGCCAGGCCGGGTCGCGGCCGCTGGATCGGCACGATCTTCGAGATGGACGCCGCGCTCGACGAGCGGGCGTGGGCGCACACCCTGGAACTGTGGCACGATCGGCACGAAGGGTTCCGGACCACCGTGGCGCCGACCGGCGACGGCGACTACCACCGCGTCACCACCGCACCCGGCACCGTCCGGGTCGCCGGCGTCGCGGTCCCCGAACTCACCGACGGCGACCAGATCAACGAGTTCCTCTGCGACACACTGGAACTGCGGTTGTCGCCGCTGGTCTGGCCGCACCTGCTCGTGGCCACCGTCGCGCACGACACCGACGACTTCACCGTCCTGGTCGGCGCCGACCATTCGGTCCTGGACGCCTATTCCCAGGCCGTGCTCATCCTCGAGCTGCGCACCCTCTACACCGCGGTCCGCACCGGCGGCGAGATCCGCGACTCGGCCACCTTCGGCAGCGCCGCCGACTTCGCGGCGATCGAACGCGCCGCCGCCGAGGAGCTCACCCCGGACTCCCCCGCGGTCGCCGTGTGGCGCGACTTCGTCGGGACGCCGGGCTCGCCCATGCCGCGCTTCGCCGAGGGCATGGTCGCCGAGCTCGACGGCGAACATGCCCAGCCGAGCCTGTCGCACACCCTGCTGAGCCTCGAGCAGCTCGAGGAGGTCGAGGCCGCGCTGGACCGGCTGCGGCACCGGCTCTCGGTCACCGTCTTCGCCGCGCTGGCCACCGCCTCGCGAGAAGTGTTCGGCGACGACCGTTTCCGGACGATCATGCCGATCGCGACCCGGCCGGACCTGACCTGGCTGGAGTCGATGGGGTGGTTCGTCAACGTCGTCCCGGTCGACATCGTCCTGCCGCCGGGCGCCGACATGGGCGCCGCGCTGGAGGTCACCCGGTCGGCGCTCAAGCGCGCGCACGTCTGCAACGACGCGTCCTGGGGCCGGTCGCTGGCGATGGCGGGCGCGCTCGAGGGCCCCACGTTCGGCGCCTCGTTCCTCGACATCCGCATGCTCCCGGACTACGAACTGGTCGCCGACCTGCGCGGTCGCACGCTGCGCGCGGTGTCGTACTCCACCGACGAGGTCTACTTCTGGGTGGTGCGCGGTCCGGCCGGAATCTACGTCTCCACCCGGCATCCGGCCGGTCTGCCCGCGGAGGTGATGGACCGCTTCCTCACCGAATTCGCCAGGGCCATCTACGCGGTCACCACGCTGGCCGCCCCGGCGGTCGCCGCGCCGGTCGCCGACACCGCGTCGGCGGCGCTGAGCGCGGGCTGACGATGCGCGCACTGCTGGCCTTCACCGGCAGCCGCGGGGACGCCCAACCGGGCATCCTGCTGGCCCGCGAGCTCCGGGCACGCGGGCACGCGGTCACCCTCGCCCTCTCCCCCAATCTCGTCGGCTTCGCCCGCGAGCACGGTGTCGCGGCTGTCGAATTCGGTTGTGACAGTGCCGAACTGCTGGCCACCCAGCACGCCGATCGCCGATTCCGCAGCCCCAGTCCGCGCCAACGTCTGCGCGCGGTGCTGGACCTGCAGCGGCGGGGCGTGGCCGAGGCGGTGCGGGATCTGCTCGCGCTGACACCCGGTCACGACGTCCTGGTGACGGGTATGGCGGGCGAGGAGGCGGCCGAGAAGGCGGCACGGCGGGTCGGGGTGCCGCTGGCGGCAGTGCACTTCTTTCCGATCCAGCCGAACCGGTCGGTGCCGGTGGTGCCCGCCGACTGGGGTCCCCGGATCCCCGGTGGGTTGAATCGGCGGATCTGGTCCGGGCTGCGGTGGGCGCGGGATGCCGCGCTCGCGCGGCCGCTGGCCGAGTTCGGCGTCGTCGAGCATCCGCTGCCGGGCCGGGTCTCGATCCAGGCCTACGACATCGAACTGTTCCCCGGCCTCGCCGCGGAACTGCCGCCGCGCCACCCGGTCACCGGCTTCGCGGTGGACGCCGACGGATTCCTCAGCAGTCCCACCGAGGCGACGCTCACCACGTGGCTGGACGCGGGTCCTGCACCGATCTACGTCGGCTTCGGCTCGATGACCGTCGACGATCCCGCCGAGCTCGTGCGCGTGCTGCGGACGGTGTGCGCCCGGCGTGGCCGCCGCCTGCTGCTCGCCGCGGGCTGGGCGGGGATCGAGCCCGAACTCACCGCCGAGGTCGCGATCGTCGAGCAGGTCGACCATGCCGCGGTGTTCCCGCGCTGCGTGGCCGCGGTGCATCACGGCGGGGCGGGGACGACGGCGGCGGCCCTGCGCGCCGGTGTGCCCCAGGTGATCTGTTCGGTGCAGGCCGACCAGCCGTACTGGGGGCAGGCGCTGACCCGGCTGGGACTCGCGGTCACCCGCCGCGCCGCGGGTCTCGACGCCGACGCCCTGGACGCCCTGCTGGATCGCGTGGCCGACCCGGCGGTCGTCGAGCGGGCGGCAGCCTACGCGCGCGAGTTCCCCACCGGCGGGGTGGCCCGAGCCGCCGACGAGGTGGAAGCCCTTGTCCCCGTGTCGTTCCCGACACCTGTTCTCGACCATGCCGGGAGGCCGCAGTGAGTACCGAGATCGCCGTCCGCACGCGCGGCCTCGGCAAGTCCTACGGCGATTTCACCGCCGTCGGCGCGATCGATCTCAGCATCGAGGCCGGGTCGGTGTTCGCCATGCTCGGCCCCAACGGCGCGGGCAAGACCACCACGGTGCGGATGTTGGCCACATTGCTGCGTCCCGATCGCGGCAACGCCGAGGTGTTCGGCTTCGACGTGGTGCGCGACGCGACCGCGGTGCGCTCGATGATCGGGCTCACCGGCCAGTACGCCTCCGTCGACGAAACCCTCACCGCCGCTGAGAATCTCCGCCTGTTCGGCCGCCTGCTCGGGCTGTCGCGGCGAGAGGCGGCACGACGCGGCGACGAACTGCTCGAGGAGTTCGAGCTCACCGCGGTGGCGCGGCGCAGCGTGTCGGCGTTCTCCGGCGGGATGCGTCGCCGCCTCGATCTGGCCGCGACGCTGATCACCGTGCCGCCGTTGATCTTCCTCGACGAACCGACCACCGGCCTGGACCCGCACACCCGCGACCGCATGTGGGGCATCGTGCGCGGGCTGGTGGAGCGGGGCGCGACGGTGCTGCTCACGACCCAATACCTGGAGGAGGCCGATGCCTTGGCCGACCGGATCGCCGTGATCGATCGTGGCACGCTGGTCGCGGAGGGGACCGCCGCCGAGCTCAAGACCTCGATCGGGGACCAGGTGCTGCGCCTGGACATCCCCGACACCGCCGACCTGCGCCGCGCCGAGACCCTGATCCGGGATCTCACCGGTGACATCCCCGACGGTTCGTCGACCGGGACGCTGACCGTCGCCCTGCGCGATGTCGCGCTCGGCGCCGACATCGTGACCGCCTGCCGCGCCGCCGACATCGCGCTGCGCGGGTTCGCCATCGACCGCCCCGACCTCAACGAGGTGTTCCTGTCCCTGACCGGACACGCCGCCGCCGAGGCAGGTGCGCGATGACCACGCTCCGCGAGACCGCCCCCGCCGCGCGCGTGGTCCGCGCGCCGCGCGTCACCCGGGTGGGTCCCGGTGCGGCCCTGCGGCATTCGCTGATGATGGCGTGGCGCGGGCTGCTCACCTTCCGGCACAGTCCCCAGCTGCTCTACGACGCCCTCCTGTTGCCCATCGTCGGGCCCGTGCTGTTCGGCAGCATCTTCGGTACCGCCATCGCGGGCAGCCTCGAGGCGTATCTGCCGATCATGATTCCCGGGGTGCTTGTCCAGATCGTGCTCACCTCCTCGGTGGCCACGGGAGTGCAGTTGTCGGAGGACATCCACTCGGGGGTGTTCGACCGGTTCGTCGCGATGCCGATCGCCCGCTCGGCGCCGGTTGCCGGAGCATTGCTGGCGGGCACGGTGCGCTATCTGATCGCCGCCACCACCGTGGTGATCGTCGGCTTCTGCATGGGGTACCGGCCCGACCACCCGGCGGGCTTCCTCGCCGGCGCGGCGCTGGTGGTGTTCGCCACGACGGCGATCAGCTGGCTGTTCGCGTTCATCGGCGCCGTCGTCGCCCGGCCCGCCGCCGTGCAGGGCATGTGCATGCTCGTGCTCACCTTCCTCGGTTTCGCCTCCAACGCCCTGGTACCCGAGGAGTCGATGCCCGCCTGGATGCGGCACGTGTCCGACCTGAATCCGGTGTCCTACCTGGTCTCGGCCGTGCGCACGCTGGCCGCCGAGGGCGCCGTCGGCGCGGACGCCTGCTGGTCGCTGGTGGCCTCGCTGCTCGTGGTCGCCGTCTTCGCGCCGCTGACCGTGCGCACCCTCCGTTCCCGATGAGGAGTCCCCGATGACCGTCACGTCCCCCGCCGTCGCGGCCGCGCCGACCGCGCTCAACCGGATCACCGCCGACGACGACCTGTTCTTCAAGCTGCACAGCCTCTACCCCAACGCCCTGGTGAACCAGCTGGCCTACCGCTTCGACGAGCGGCTCGACCCCGACCTGCTGCGACGCTGGCACGAGCATCTGGCCGCCGGTTTCATCGCCCGCCGGGTCCGCACCACCCGGTTCCCGATCGCCCGCGCCCACTGGGAACCGGCGACCGAGTCGATGCCGCTGATCTGGTCGGCGACCGAGCTGGCCGACGAGGACGTCCTGTCCTGGTTCCTCGCCAGGGCCGCCGTGGAGTTCGATCCGGAGCGCGGACTGGTCTGGCAGCTGGCCGGCGCGCACACCGCCTCGGGAGGCACCGTCGTCACCCTGGTCGCCTCCCATGTCGTCTGTGACGGCGGCGGCATGATGCACGCGATCGTCGATTCCCTCGACCGCCTCAATCGCGGCGAAGCCCCTGACCGCCACGCCGGCGCGGGACGGCTCGTCGGCCCGGTGGCAGGCGCGGGCCGGTTCGCGGCCGACCTCGCCGACGCGCGGGGACAGCTGCGCGCGGTGGCTCGCGGGGTGCGCGCCGCGCGCCGGGCGCGGGGTGTCAGCGAGCCCGCCCGTAATCCCCGGCCGGCCGAGCCGCGCCTGCCGCACGCCGAGACGTGGCAGGCGGCGGAGACGATCGTGCAGCTGGATCTCGCCGACTGGGATGCCGTCGCCGCCGCCCACGGCGGCACCACCAACGGCCTGCTGATCGGCGTGGCGGTCGGCCTGCTCGGGCGCAGCGGGCGCGTCGCCGACGGCGCCGAGGTGCGCGTCGACATCCCGCACTCGATGCGCGTCGCCGACGATCCGCGCGCCAACGCCACCACCGGCCTGCCGATCGCCGTCACCTACCGCGCGGGCGAACGCGCCGACCTGCCCGCGATCCGTGCCGCGCTCAAGGCAGCCGGACTGGCCTACCGCGATCCCGCGACGATTCCACCCATCCAGCACCTGCAGCCGGTGCAGATGCTGCTGCCCAGGGCGGTGCTGCACCGGTTCGCCCGCACCGCCAAGGCCCCGGAGTGCCTGTGCACCAACATGGGTCGGACCGCCCAGAACATCGCCGACCTCGGCCCGCACCGGGCCCGCGACGTGATCATGCGCCCGGTGGTCAACCCCGGGCCCGTCGAGTTGTTCCGCCAGGTGGAGGTGGGGGTCAACCTCGCGTTCTCCTGCGACGACACCACCGTCACCCTGGTGGTCACCGGCGGTGATCCGGACCGCTTCCCGACCCGCGCCGCCCTCCAGCAGCTGCTGTCCGCCGAGTTCGCCGACTGGGGGCTGAGTCCGCGGTTCTGGTAGGGATCACCCGCTCCACCGTTCGACATGCCCACCCAGCTATAGGTAATGATAATCGTTATCGTTAGTATGTGCCGGTCGAGCACGCGCTCGACGGGACACGATGAGGAACGCATGTTGATGAGGAATATTGTTGCGACCGCGGCGCTTTCGCTCGCCGCGCTGACCGCCGCCACCGCCACCGCCGTGGCCGGCGAGCCCGAGCATCACCCGGTCTCGTTCGCCGCCCACGCCACCGACTCCGCCTCGATCATCGAGGTGGACCACGGTTCGCTCGTGGTGGACAGCGGCGCGCTGCAGGTGCGCGACACGGCAGGGACCGTGGTGGCGGCGACGCCGCTGACGTTCACGATCGACGAGTTCGAGTTTCCGATCGCGGCCGAGATCAGCGGGCGCACCGCCACACTCACGCCGCAGGTCACGATGGACAAGGCGGTCTACAAGCCCGTCGCCCTGCCGTTCGAGGACAAGGCGCCGTGGAAGTCGGAGTACGACCGGGAGCAGGCGGCCTGGTCGCGGATGACGAGCACCATCTCGCTCGGCGCCGCGATCGGCACGCTGGTCGGCGGCCTCGGCGGCGCCGCCGTCGGCTGCGTACTGGGCGGAATCGCCGGGGCGACGGTCGCCTCCGCGACGATCATCGGCCTGTTCGGTCCGTTCATCCCCGCCGCGGCGGTCGGCTGCCTCGGCGGTGTCCTCGCCATGGGGTCACTGGGCGCGGTCGCCGGTCAGATCCTGATCACCGCGCCGGTCGCGGTCGGTGCGGCGATCCAGTACTTCACCACGATCAACTCCCCCTTCCCGGCGAAGTGAGAGCCCTTCGCGCCGCCTGAGATCCGGGACCCTGTCCTGGTCACCGACCGCGGGAGCGGTCGTGGTCGGTGACCAGGACGGACTCTGAGCCAGTGGTCACTGATTCTGCGCGGCGGCCGTGATCGGCGCCATGTCGAAGTAGTCGCGCCAGGCCCGGATCCGCCCATCGGCGATCTCGAAGACCCCGGTCACCGCAAGGTCGATCGTGTTCCCGCCGATGACGAAGGTGTCGACGCGTTCGTTGAACACGAGATCGCCGGAGCTCACCTGGTGCCGGACCTGGAAGTCGATCCCGCCGAAGGAGTCCAGGAATCCCCGCAGGAATTCCCGGATGGCGGCCTGTCCGACCACCGGCTCGAGCGGAATGTTGTGATACGTCGCGTCCTCGGTGAAATACTCGGCGAGTTCGTCGGCCGTACCGTTCGCCCAGGCGGCGCAAAATTCGGTGACGAGCGAGTCGGGGGTGTGCTGCGACGTCATGACGGTAGTCCTTTTCGCGGTTCGACAGTGCGAGACGACCATGTCACGATTCCGCCTGAGACCGGGGGCATTCGCGTGTGCCGCTGTCATCGCAGCTTCGGGATCACCTCGCGGACCAGCTCCTCGAAGCGATCGACCTGTGCCGGTTCCGGCCAGCCGAGGACGAAGTCCTCGATTCCGGCGCCGCTGAGCCGCTCGACGAGTTCTTCCAGGCCCGCGGGCCCGGTGAGCGGATCCGTGGTCGCCCACAGCAGTGCCGAACGGCGCAGCGCGCGCGGGTCACGACCATATCGCTCGCAGAGTTCGTCCAGCTCTCGGTTCTGCCGCGCGACGACCGCGATGTTCTCGTCCAGACCCAGTTCCGGTTTGCCGTTGGTGTTCCACCCGTCCGCCCGCTGCGCGGCGACGCGCAGAATGGACGGCGCCTGGCCGCCGACCACGATCGGGGGGCGAGGGCGCCGGACGGCGGCGGGCCCGGTGGGGAGACGAAGGACGCTGTACCACTCCCCCTCGAAGGTGTACGGCTCGCCGTCCGCGGACAGCACCTCGTCCAATACCCGGACGTACTCCGCGAACCGCGCGACCCGTTCCTTGACCGGCCAGGGTTCGGTCCCGGTGGCATGGTGGTCGGTGGGCACGACACCGGCGCCGATGCCCAGCTCGAACCGCCCACCCGACAGGTGATCGAGGGTGAGCGCTTCTTTGGCCAGCACCGCGGGCGCGCGCAGAACGGGATTGCTCACCAGCGTGCCCACCCGGATCCGCTCGGTCGCCGCAACGGCCGCGGCCGCCATGGTCCACCCGTCCAGCCATGCCGGTTCCGTCGCGAAGACGTTCGCGATGTGGTCGGGCAGGAACAATTGATCGAACCCGAATTCCTCGACCCGCCGGAAACGCGCCAGCATCTCCGGCGCCGAAGCGTCCGGCAACACCAACACCCCGAAATTGCGATCACCCACGACCGACGTCCTCTCACCTGTTCTCCGAAGCGAATTCCCTTGCGAGAGTGACAGCGCGACGACGCCGTGAACAGTACGCACATCCAGGTCAGCGACTGACCCACAGGTTAGCGAACACGTCACGGCGCCGAGCGGCGCACGGCGGCCGCGCACACCGGGGTCGGTCGACTCGTCCGGCGGGCGCGTGTTAGAACGGACATATGCCGCACACAAGCCCCGTAACCGCCTGGAAGACCCTGCGCGAAGGCAACGATCGCTTCGTCGAAGGCCGGCTGCAGCATCCCAACCAGGGCGCGGCCGACCGGGCCGAACTCACCGCCGGGCAGCATCCGTCGGCGATCCTGTTCGGGTGCGGTGACTCCCGGGTCGCCGCCGAGATCATCTTCGACCGCGGCCTCGGCGACATGTTCGTCGTCCGCACGGCCGGCCACGTCGTCGACGAATCCGTGCTGGGCTCGATCGAATACGGTGTCGCGGTGCTCGGCGTGCCGCTGATCGTCGTGCTCGGCCACGACAGCTGCGGCGCGGTCCGCGCCACCATCGACGCGCTGGACTCCGGCGCCGTCCCCGGCGGCTTCATCCGCAGTGTCGTCGAGCGCGTCTCGCCGTCGATCCTGCTCGGGCGGGCGGAAGGGCTCGACTCGGTCGACGACCTCGAGGCGCGCCATGTCGCGGAGACCGGTCTGCTGCTCTCCCAGCGGTCGACCATCGTCGCCGAGAAGATCGCGGCGGGCGAACTCGCCATCGCCTGCGTCACCTACCAGCTGTCCGACGGCCGCGCCCAGCTCAACCGCGTGATCGGCAATATCGGCGAACTCGAGTAGAGGCCCGCGAGACCACGGCTGGCTATCGTGGAGTCGTGGGCATCATGGGCGAAATGTTTCCGGGCAAGAAGCTGCAGAACGAGGGCAGCGGGGACAGCGACGGTCAGGACCACGATCCGACGCTGGCCGTCGATCTCGACGCGGGCGTGATCCGGCTGAGCGGCGCCGTCGCGGCGCCGCCGCCGGAACCCGAGCGGTGACGCTCACCCCAGCAACCCCCTGACCTCCTCCGCGGACCCCCGCGCGGCGGCTGATTCCGCTACCGCTGCGCGGAAGGATTGTGCCCACGCTCCGCAGTGGCCATAGTTCTCGGCACGTCGTCCCGAGGAGGCCGCCATGACCACCACCGAACCCCCGCGTTCCGGCGCGCAGGCCGTCGACCGCGCGGTGCACGTGCTCAACTGCTTCCACGGCGGCGACCCCGAACTGTCGCTGAGCGAGCTGGCACAGCGTTCGGGACTGCCCGTGAGCACCACCTTCCGGCTCGCGCAGGCCCTCGTGCGCGGCAGGCTGCTCGAGCAGGACCCCGCCACCGACCGCTATCGGATCGGGCACGGTCTGGCCTGCCTGGCCCGCCCCGCGCTGTCGCGACTCGGCCTCGACGCCGCCGCACCGCACCTCTACGCGCTCGCCGCGGGCATCAAGATCACCGTCAGCCTCAGCGTCCCCGACGCCCGCGAGGCGCTCACCGTGTTCCAAGCCCGCCCACCGGTGTCCTTCTGCCACAACCAGATTCCCCAGGAGCGCAGGCCGCTCGACACCAGCGCCGTCGGCCATGCCCTGCTCGCGCACACCGCCACCACGACCGATCGCGGCAACGGCGAACTCTTCGACACGGTGCGCAGGCGCGGATTCGCCGTGGAGGAGATCGACGCCGACGAGCCGATCCGTGCGATCGCGGTCCCCGTGCTCGGCCCCGACCGTCAGGTCTGGGGCGCGCTCGGCGTCCAGGCCCGCGCGATCCGGCTCGACCGGGAGCTGGTGCGCGCGGTCGTGCCCGCCATGCACCAGATCGCCGTGCGCATCGGCCCGTATTTCCACACCGCCGCCGCCGGTACGGGATTCGGCGCACCGTGATTTCCACGATGCGAAAACGCCATTGCTCCGCCGATATCAGCGGGCGCACTATGGAATTCGATGCGGCGTAGCCTCCGCCGCACCTGTCCCGAGAGTCCCGACATGATCGAATCCCCCGCGCTCGTCCGCCGCCGTACGGTGGACCTCATGCGCCTGTCGCCCGGATTCTGTCGCCGCTGACGACGCGGCGGCACCGTCCGCCGTCACCTTCTCCCTCCCCCTCCGGATATCCGTTCACGCGGATCGTCGCGGCGTGCGCCCAGGTGGCTCGCCGCGCGATCACGCGTGCCGTCGAAAGCACCCCGAATCATGTTGTCCACCTTCTTCCGACGACGTCCGCTGCGCGCGCTCGCCGCCGCGCTCGTCGCCCCCGCCGCCCTCGCGGTGGTCACCACCGCGTGCGGCGCCGCCGAGGCGCCCACCACCGCCGACGGCAAGACCGTGCTGCGCTACCAGGGCCAGACCGGCCTGGTCACCCCCTACGAACTCGCCGACCATCTCGGCTACTTCAGCGAGATCAGCCTGCAATGGGAAGGCGACACCACCAGCGGACCCGCCAACATCCAGGCCGCCGCCACCAAGCAGATCGAATTCGGCAGCGCGTTCAACGGCGCGGTGGTCAAGCTCGCCGCCGGTGGCGCCCCGGTACAGGCGGTGCTGAGTTCTTACGGCTCCGACGCCAAATCGTTCACGGGCTACTTCGTGCGCGACGACGCGGGCATCACCGGCGCGCGTGATCTGATCGGCAAGAAGGTCGGGGTCAACACCCTGGGCGCGCACCACGAATTCGTCACCAGGGAATGGCTGCACCAGCAGGGCCTGACCGAGGCCGAGATCAAGCAGGTCCAGCTCGTGGTGGTCCCACCGGTCAACACCGAGGAGGCGTTGCGCAGCGGCCAGATCGATGTCGGCGCGCTCGGCGGGGTGTACCGGGAGACCGCGGTGCCACGCGGTGGCCTGCACCCGCTGTTCACCGACAAGGACATCTTCGGCGAATTCGATTACGGCACCTACGTGTTCCGCAAGGACTTCATCGCGCAGAATCCCGACGCGGTCAAGGATTTCGTGCAGGGCACGGCCAGAGCCACCCGCTGGCTGCAGATCACCCCGCGCGAGGAGGTGATCGCGAAGTTCACCGAGATCATCAACCAGCGCGGCCGCAACGAGAACCTCAAACTGCTCGACTATTGGCGCAGCTCCGGCATTCCGGTCCCCGGCGCGGTGATCGCGGACAAGGAGATCCAGATCTGGATCGACTGGCTCGAGCGCAACGGCGAACTGCCCAAGGGCAAGATCGCCGCCACCGACCTGTTCACCAACAAGGACAACCCCTACGCCAACGGCACCTACCAGCCGGCCAGCGGCCCGACCGGAGAGGTGGTGGCCGCGAAATGAGCAGCACCGCGACCAAACTCGCTCTGCACGGGGTCGGCAAGCAGTTCGTCGTGCGCGGCGCGGCCGAGAAGTTCACCGCCATCGCGGACGTCAGCATCGAAGTGGGGGCCGGCGAGTTCCTGGTACTCGTCGGGCCCAGCGGTTCGGGCAAGTCCACGCTGCTGGACCTGCTGGGTGGCCTGAGCACGCCGAGTTCGGGACAGATCCTGCTCGACGGCGCGCCGGTCACCGGCCCCGGTCTCGACCGCGGCGTGGTGTTCCAGCAGTACGCGCTGCTGCCGTGGCGCACCGCCCGCGCCAACATCCAGTTCGGGCTCGAGGCCAAGGGCGTCGCGCGCAGGGAACGCCGCGCGATCGCCGACCACTACCTGGAACTGGTCGGGCTCGCCGGGTTCGGCGACCGCTACCCGCACGAGCTGTCCGGCGGCATGAAGCAGCGTGTCGCGATCGCCCGGAGCCTGGCCTTCGACCCCGAGGTGTTGCTGATGGACGAGCCGTTCGCCGCGCTCGACGCCCAGACCAGGGAGTCGTTGCAGGACGAACTGCTGCGCATCTGGCGGGCGACGGGCAAGACGATCCTGTTCATCACCCACGGCATCGACGAGGCGGTCTACCTGGGCCAGCGCGTGGCGGTACTCACCTCGCGACCGGGCCGGGTCAAGGCCGTGATCGACATCGACATCGACCGCACCGGCGAGATCGACGTCCGCTCCAGCGAGCAGTTCCGCGACTACCGCCACCGCATCTGGACCGAACTGCGCGGCGAGGTCAGCCGGGCCCAGCGGCTCGAACTCGCCACCGAAGACAGTGCCGCCGCGGCGGCCTCGATCGACAGGAGCCCCGCCCATGTCTAGCGCCGTCCCCCTGCTCGTCCGCCCGCGCGACGTCGCCGCCGCGCCGGCCGCGCCGCCGACTCCCGTGACGGCCGCGCCCGCCCTCCCGACCGGTCCGACCCGCGCGGCCCGCACGACGGTCGCCACCCTGGCGTGCCTCACCAAGCCCCTGCTCGCCTTCGCGCTGCTGCTCGGTGCCTGGGAACTCGCGCCCCGCTTCGGCCTGGTCGACGAGGTGTTCCTGCCGCCGTTCTCGGTGGTGGTCCAGGCGTTCGCCGAACTCACCGCCAACGGGCAACTGGGCGAACACGTCTCGGCCAGCCTCACCCGCTCCATCACCGGGTTCTCGATCGCGCTGGTGATCGCGGTGCCGGTGGGGATCGCCATCGCCTGGTACAAGCCGGTCTCGGATTTCCTCAATCCGGTGCTCGAGCTGTTCCGCAACACCGCCGCCCTGGCGCTGCTGCCCGTCTTCGTGCTGATCCTCGGCATCGGTGAGACGTCGAAGATCGCGCTGATCGGCTACGCGACGTTCTTCCCGATCCTGCTCAACACCATCACCGGTGTGCGCACCGTCGATCCGCTGCTGGTCAAATCCGCGGTGTCGCTGGGCTTCTCACCGGTCCGGTTGTTCCAGAAGGTGATCCTGCCCGCGGCCGTCCCCTCGATCTTCACCGGGATCAGGATGGCCGCGGCGGGCTCGATCCTGGTGCTCATCGCCGCCGAGATGGTCGGCGCCCGAGCCGGACTCGGCTATCTCATCACCGCCGCCCAGCAGAACTTCCAGATCCCGCAGATGTATGCAGGCATCGTCGCGATCTCGCTGATCGGTCTCGGTTTCAATTTCGCCCTCGTCGCGCTGGAACGCCGCCTCTCGCGCTGGCGTACCTCGCCCGCCGACGCCTGATCAGGAGAATCACCATGTCCCGCAGGACCTTCCACCTCAACGCCTTCCTGATGGGCGTCGGCCACCACGAAGCGGCCTGGCGCCATCCGCGGACCGACGCGCACCGCGTGCTCGACGTGCGCCATTTCCAGGAGCTGGCGCGCATCGCCGAACGCGGCACGCTCGATTCGGTGTTCTTCGCCGACACCCTCGCCGTCGGCCCGCGGATCGAACGCAACACCCTCGCGGTGTTCGAGCCGGTGACGCAGCTGTCGGCCATCGCCGCGGTCACCGAGCGGATCGGTCTCATCGCCACCGCGTCGACCAGCTACAACGAGCCGTTCAACCTCGCCCGCAAGTTCGCCTCGCTCGACCACATCAGCGGGGGCAGGGCCGGCTGGAACATCGTCACCTCCGGCAACGCCGACGAGGCCTACAACTTCGGCCTCGACGCGATCCCCGAGCACGCCCGCCGCTACGAACGTGCCGAGGAGTTCGTCGACGTGGCCCTCGCCCTGTGGGACAGCTGGGAGGCCGAGGCGATCGTGCTCGACGCCGAGGCCGGTGTCTTCGCCGATCCCACCCGGGTGCACACCCTCGACTACGCCGGGGAGCGCTTCCGGGTACGCGGCCCGCTGAATTCGCCGCGCGGTCCGCAGGGCAGGCCGCTGCTGGTACAGGCGGGCTCCTCCGAGTCCGGCAAGGAATTCGCCGCGCACCGCGCCGAAGCCGTGTTCACGGCGCAGCGCACCCTCGACGAAGGCGTGCGGTTCTACCGTGACCTCAAGGCGCGACTGGCGAAATACGGTCGTGCCGAGCACGAGCTGAAGGTGCTGCCCGGCCTGGTGCCGTTCATCGCCGACACCACCGAGCAGGCCAGGGCGCTCGAGCAGGAGTTCACCGATCTCATCTCGCCCGACTACGCGTTGCGTCAGCTCTCGTCCATGCTCGGGGTCGACCTCACCGCGCACGCGCTGGACGCGCCGCTGCCCCCGCTGCCCGCCGAGAGCGAGATCGAGGGCGGCAAGAGCCGGTTCACGCTCGTCAAGGAGCTGGCCGAGTCCGAGGACCTCACGGTGCGCCAGCTCATCGGCAAGCTCGGCGGTGGCCGCGGGCACCGCACCTTCGCCGGCACCCCCGAGCAGGTCGCCGACGAGTTGCAGACCTGGTTCGAGGCGGGCGCCGCCGACGGCTTCAACATCATGCCGCCGTATCTGCCGGGCGGGCTCGAGGACTTCGTCGACCGGGTCGTCCCGATCCTGCGCGAGCGCGGGCTGTTCCGCACCGCGTACGACGCCACCACGCTGCGCGGTCACTACGGCCTCGATCCGGTGGAAAGCCGCTTCGCCCAGCGGGATTCACGGGTCAGCGCCTGATGCCGCCGCGACGGCTCGACATCGAGTTCATGCGGGTGGTGAGCAGCTCCTGTCCGGACCACCGAGCATCCGCCACCCGCCCGGTTTTCCCCGAAGGACCACACGCATGACCACCATCGAAACCCCACGCGCCGCGACCGCACTCGAGATCACGCCCGTCGCCGGGCACATCGGCGCCGAGGTCACCGGCGTCGACCTGCGCGCCGACCTCACCGACACCCAGGTCGAAGACCTCACCGCGGCACTGCACCGGCACAAGGTGCTGTTCTTCCGTGATCAGCACATCGGTCACGCCGAGCAGATCGCGTTCTCCCGCCGCTTCGGCGCCGTCACCCCGTCGCACCCGTACGACGACGACGCGCCCACCGAGTACCCGGAGATCCTGGCCGTCGACAGCCGACTCTACGAGAAGCGGTTCGGGCGCAAGAAGTTCAGCTACACCAACCAGTGGCACACCGATGTCTCCCCGCTGATCAATCCGCCCGCGGCGTCGATCCTGCGCGCCGAGCTCGCCCCGGAGCAGGGCGGCGACACGCAGTGGACCAATCTGGCCGCCGCCTACGCCGGTCTGCCGGAATCGCTGCGCACCTTCCTCGACGGACTGCGCGCCGAGCACCGCTTCGGCGGCCGCATCCCGCCGTGGGACGCCGACAGCGACTACGCCCGCAAAATCGCGGCGTCACCGCTGGTGACCGAGCACCCGGTGGTGCGGGTGCATCCGGTGACCGGGGAGCGGGTGCTGTTCGTCAACCCCGGCTTCACCACCCGGATCATCGGGCTCACCCCGCCCCAGAGCGACGCCCTGCTGCAGCTGCTCTTCGACGAGATCTCGCATCCGGCCTACACCGTCCGGTTCCGGTGGGCCAAGGGCAGCATCGCGTTCTGGGACAACCGCGCCACCGCGCATCTGGCCCCGAGCGATCTCGACCATCTCGATGTCACCCGGGTGCTGTACCGCACCACGCTCGAGGGCGACATCCCGGTCGGCGTGGACGGCGCGGCCTCCAGCCCGATCGCCGGCGCGAAGTTCACCGGCGCCTGACATCCCCCGCGGTGCCCGGTCCGCCCGGCCGGGCACCGCCACCAGAGGAAGAGAACGATGCGATGAGCGAAACCTGGCATGCGAGCGCCGACGTCTTGGTGATCGGCGGCGGTCCGGCCGCCTGCTGGGCGGCGATCCACGCCGTCGAGGCAGGCGCCGAGGTGACCCTGGTCGACAAGGGCTACTGCGGAACCAGTGGCGCCACCGCGCCTTCGGGCACCGGCGTCTGGTACGTCGCGCCCGAGACCGAGGCCCGCGCCTCGGCCAAGGCGGCCAGGGAAGCGCTGGGCGGTCACCTGGCCGACCACTACTGGATGGACCGGGTCCTCGACCAGACCTACACCAACATGAATCGGCTCGCCGTCGAGGGCCGCTACCCGTTCCCCGTCGACCCCGCGTCGGGCGAGCCACTACGCACCGGCGTGCAGGGACCGGAGTACATGCGCCGCATGCGCGCGTGGCTGCAGCGGATCGGGGTGCGGATTCTCGACCACTCCCCCGCGCTGGAACTGCTCGTCGACGAGACCGGCGCCGTGCGCGGCGCCGCGGGACACCAGCGTCAGCTCGACCGCGACTACCGGATCACCGCGGGTGCCGTGGTACTCGCCTCGGGTGGATGCGCGTTCCTGTCCGGAGCGCTGGGCACCAACGTCGACACCGGCGACGGCGCGCTGCTGGCCGCCGAGGTGGGCGCACGCTTCTCCGGCATGGAGTTCTCCAACGCCTACGCGATCGTGCCCAAGGGCTCGACCATCACCAAGACCGCCTACTACGGCTACGCCACCTTCTTCGGCGAGGACGGCCGGGTGCTCGAGGACGCGGGCTCCACCAGGGGCAGGTCGGTGATCGCGCGGACCCTGCTGCGGGAGAAGGTGTTCGCCCAGCTCGACCGCGCCGATGCCACCGTGCAGGCGCAGATGCGGGTGGGGCAGCCGAACTTCTTCCTCCAGTTCGACCGGCGCGGCATCGACCCGTTCACCCAGCGTTTCGAGATCGATCTGCTCGCCGAGGGGACCGTGCGCGGTACCGGCGGGGTCGACATCGTCGACGACGACTGCGCCACCACGGTGCCCGGCCTGTACGCCGCGGGTGACGCGGCCACCAGGGAGCGCATCTGCGGTGGGTTCACCGGCGGCGGCAGCCACAACGCGGCGTGGGCGATGTCGTCGGGCAGCTGGGCCGGCGCCGGGGCGGCCCGGTACGCCCGGGCCGCGGCGGGCGGCGGACAGCTCACCGGGGCGGGTCGAGTCGGGTTGCGGCCCAGCGGTTCCGGATCGCTCACCGCGGCCGAGGTCGTCGCGGCCGCCAAGGCCGAACTGATCCCGTTCGAGAAGAACTATCTGCGCCACGGCGACCGGCTGCGTCCCGCGCTCGCCCGTCTCGACGAGCTGTGGGCGGCGGCAGCCGGGTTGGGCGGTGCCACCGGCGACGAACGGATACGCGCCAGGCAGGCCGCCGCGATCACCGCGGTCGGCCGGCTCATGTACCGGTCGACGTTGTCGCGCACCGAGTCCCGCGGAATGAGCAAGCGCGGCGACCATCCCGAACTCGATCCGGCACAACACCATCACGTGCTCGCCGGCGGGTTGGACGCGCCGTGGACGGGCACCGCCGAGACCCGCAACTCCGGACTGGCGGTGGCGTCGTGATCGAACTGCTCCGCGCGCAGGACTGCATCGGCTGCGACAAGTGCGTGCTGGCCTGCCCCACCAACGTCTTCGACCGCACCGACGACGGCATACCGGTCATCGCCCGGCAGTCCGACTGCCAGACCTGCTTCCTGTGCGAGGCCTACTGCCCCACGGACGCGCTCTATGTGGCGCCCGACGCCACGCCGCTCGCGTCCACCGCAGAGCTGCCGACCGAGCAGATCGGCCGCTACCGCGAACAGCTCGGCTGGGGGCAAGGACGGACCGCGGGCGCCCGTCTCGCGGTGGGACCCCGTCTGCCGCACGGGAATCCACCGCCCCGGCTCACCCCCTGAGGCTCTCCGCGGGCCACCGCAGCTCACCGAAGAGCGGATCGTCGTACACGGTGCGCTCCACGACCGGCTCCGGAACCCGGAGCAGGTCGGCGCGGCTCACCTCGGCGAAGTCGTATCGTCCGTTCTCGCAATGCAATTCGGCCAGGGTGAACGCCGCGACGGTGTCGTCGAGGGCGAAGTCGTCGAAGCCGTCCGCGGCGAACGCGGCCCGCAACTGCGCGACCGGCGCCGGCTCCCGCACGTGCGCCAGCGCCAGATAGGGCTCGAGCGGCTCACCGAATTCGGGGACGCGTTCGCGGATCCACACATCGGTGAGCGCTTCGGTCAGCTCCTCCCGGACGGCGAGCAACGGCGCCGGCGCGGTGATGGGTAATCGGATCGAATCGGGGGCGATCACCGGCGGACCGAAGGTCACCTGGAACGGCGCGTGCGCGGCGAGACGGGTCCGCGACCCCTCGACCAGCGCCGCCAGGTGCACGCCCTTGACGCCGTCGACGAAGCCGACCCCTTGCACGCCGACACGCAAGCGGGCCGCGTCGACCGGTTCGAGACCGGGCAGCCGGGACAGGGTGGGCGCGAAGATCTCCACCAGCTTGTCGGCGACCGGCTGGGTCGGGGCGACCTGCCAGTCGTAGAAGGATCGTCCCGCCGTCCACCCCGGCCGCCACCACCAGCGGCTGGCAACAGTCATCTCGCCCGCGATCATCGTGCCCACCTCCCGATCCACGCCCAACGCCCCCAGCGAACATCCGGTTGACCGGCAAGGCTGTCCACCATCGACAGCTTCGACCAGTTCACCCCGACGCGACCGGACACGATCGGCACCCATGCTGCGATGTCAGTTACCTGTCAGCGACGGTATTACCCGCTGGGGCCGCCCGCAACACGACGAGACCGATCCGTTGCAGCTTCGATCCCCACTACACTGGCCGTCATGCCTGTTCGTCGGCTGATCACGCTCTCCGCGTTCGCCCTCCTGCTGCCCTTCGCCGCCTCCGCCTGTTCCATGTCGGGTGACGGCTACTCCTCCGAGTGCACGGTCAGCGGGTGCACCGTGACCTTCGACCGCGGCGTGAACGCGAAGGCCTCGGTGCTCGGGATCGACGCCGAACTCGTCGCCGTCGACGGTGACATGGTGACGCTGAAGATCGGCGGGCAGAACGTGACGGTGCCGGTGGGCCAGTCGCAGGAGTCCAACGGCACCGATGTGCGGGTCACCGAGGTGACCGACCAGAAGGTGGTCGTCGTGCTGAACTCCGGACTGACCCCGAACTGATCCACGAAACCCCTTGGGCGGCGGCGGTTCCCGATCGGGACCGGCCGCGCGGCTCAGCCCAGCACGTTCGGCTGGTCCAGGATCCAGCGCCAGCTCCCGTCGGGTTGCCTGCGCGCCACTTCGACGGTGGCGCCGGTCCCGCCCGGCAGCCGGGTCGAGGTCATCGCGAGGTCGCCCGCGCGCAGCGCCGGGGCTTGCGCGCCCGGCTGGAACACCGGACGATCGGCGACGAGCCGGGTGTAGGCCGCCCGGATCTCCTCGATCCCGGTCGCCACGACGCCGTCGGGCAACGCCAGGACCGCCTCGGACTCGTAGAGCTCCACCAGCCCCTCCACATCACCGGCGTTGAGCCGCTCGACCACCAGGCGGCTCAGATCCTCCGGCCGCCGCGCTCGTTCACGGACACCGTCGACACTGTCGGTCATCGTCACCCTCCTCGATATGGGCTGTGCGCCAACGGTAGCGCCGGGGTACGACACAACCCCGACCCCGCTCAGTGCCCACCGTGCAGATCGACGGTGAAGGCGTACCAGTCACCGTCGTACGGCGTGTAGACCGGCTCGTACGCGCCCCTATCTCCGAGCGGCGGGCCGCCGCCGGGCGGGAAGTAGGCCAGACCACCGATCCCGTCGCCGATGCGGAACAGACAGCCACCGTCGTCGCGCAGCACCGAGCGCACCCGGACGACGCCGTACCACCCGCCGTCGCCCGCGCAGTTCCCGTGCGCCGCGTCGGTCAACGAGCTCTTCGAGAGCCACCACGCGACACGGTCCGGCGCATCGACCGAGTACGCGCCGAGCCCGGCGACGACGGCGAGGGGCGCGATCAGCACGGTGCCGTAGCGGCGGTATCGCGCGCAGCCGATCGGCGCGAACACCATCCAGACCACCCCGGCCGCGAACAGCGCAGCGACCGCCGCCAGGCCGGCGAGCAGATCGAACTCCGTCGCGTCGTTCAGCAGGATCGCGACGACCGCGGCGACGGCGACCACGGTCGCCGCGCGCATCGCCCACACCCAACGGCGCGGCGGCGCCTGCGCTTCGGCCTCCCTGGTCACCATCGCTCCACCCTACGGAGCGGCGGCCGCGATTCGCCGTCGGGACAGCGAAAACCCCCGGCGCCGAGGGCATCCGGAGGCTTCGCAGGCTGACTCAGGCGGTCACAGCGGCGGGAATCCCGACGAGCCGGTCGCCATCCAGTTCCAGAACTCGGCGGCGCGGTTGAGAACCAGGGCCATGATGTCGAGGACAGTGCTTCCCATCAAGCTTCCTTACATTCGGATGTACGATTCGCTTGCCCACCATAGCAACTCGTCACGACCGATCACGAGGCGATCTCGACGCACTGGAGCATTTCCAGACAGACCCAGCCGGCATTCGTTTCACAGCCCATCCGATCATCATTTCAGCAGGTGAGAGCTCTGTCGAAGCGGATCGCCGCGATGCGGGCAGTGCTGCGCGGGACCGGTGATTCGCCTGATCAATTTCCGGCGGCCCGCATTCTCGAGAGTGTCTTCGGATCCGCGATATTCGCCCGCGACATATTCGTCGCGAGGTCGAGACGGCGCTGTCGCCACCGCCCAGGCCGAACATCCTCGCGGCCGTGGCCAACGGAATACAGTACACAGGGAGCGAACCTTTCCGACGTGCGACCGGTAGTGCCCGACGAACACGGTGAGGACAGATGGACGGCACCCCCCACGAGCTCCTGCACAGGCCCCTGTTCTCCCGGGTCCCCCTCGACCAGCGGAACGCGGCCAGCCGCATCAGCGCCTACATCTACGGGAACGTGCTGATCCTGGCCGCGCTGATCCCGGTCGCGCCCGCGGAGGATCACGTCGGCATCCTGGTCGTTCTCGGGACCGCCGTGTCCACGTTCGTCGCGCACGCCTTCGCCGAGAGTGTCGGGCAATCGGTGCGACAGGGCGGGGCGGTGCCGGCCGCGCCGCGCTGGGCGAATCTGCGCGATTCGCTGCCCATTCTCACCTCGGCGGTGCTGCCCTGCGCGATTCTCGCGGCCGCGGCCTTCGGGTGGCTGCAACCACGTACGGCGCAGATCCTGGCCGAGGTCGTGATGCTGGTCCGGATCGCGGGCATCGTGTTCGTCATCCGGCGGCTGCAGGGCCGTCGCCCCGATCGCTCGACTCTGCTCGGCGCTGTCCTGCTCGGCTGCGCGGCCACCACCGTCGTCGCGGTGAAGATCGCCCTGACCCACTGAGCACGAGGAGGAGCGGATGTCTGCGCCCGCGGTGAAATCCAGCTCGTTCGTTCTGCTGGTGCTGGCGTCAGGCCAGTTCCTGATGACCCTGGACAGTTCGGTGATGAATGTGTCGATGGCCACCGTCGCCGCCGACCTCGACACCACGATCACCGGCATCCAGACCGCCATCACCCTCTACACGCTGGTCATGGCCTCGCTGATGATCACCGGCGGCAAGGTGGGCGCCATCGTCGGCAGGCGCCGGGTGTTCGGCATCGGCCTCGTGATCTACGGCCTCGGCTCGTTCGTCACCGGCCTGGCGCCGAATCTCGCGATCCTGCTGGTGGGCTGGTCGCTGCTGGAGGGTGTCGGCGCGGCACTGATCATGCCCGCGATCGTTTCCCTGGTCGCGGGCAACTTTCCCCAGGAGCGCCGGGCGGCGGCCTACGGGATGGTGGCGGCGGCCGGCGCGATCGCGGTCGCGGTCGGCCCGTTGCTCGGCGGCGCGGTGACGACCTTCGCGTCGTGGCGCTATGTGTTCGTCGGCGAAGTGGTCATCGTGGTGGCGATCCTGCTCGTCCTGCGCCGCGTCGAGGACGCGCCCGCCGAGCGGGTCCGGCTCGACCTGGCCGGCGCGGTCCTGTCGGCCGCCGGGCTCGGCGCGATCGTGTTCGGCGTGCTGCGGTCCAGCGAATGGGGATGGGTACGCCCGGAATCCGGCGCGCCGGCGCTGTTCGGGTTGTCGGCGGTCATCTGGTTGTTGCTGGGCGGTCTGTTCACGCTGTACCTGTTCCTGCGCAGACAGGCGTACCTGGTGGACCGGGGCCGGGATCCGCTCGTCGATCCGGCGCTGTTGCGGAACCGGCAGCTCGTGGGCGGGTCGACCATGTTCTTCGCGCAGTTCGCCGTCCAGGCCGGCGTGTTCTTCACCGTGCCACTGTTCCTGTCGGTGGTGCTCGACCTCAGCGCGGTCGAGACCGGGGTCCGCATCCTGCCGCTGTCGGTCGCGCTCGTGCTGGCCGCCGCGGGCATTCCCAAGTTCCGTCCGCAGGCCGACCCGCGCCGGGTCGTCCGGCTCGGCTTGGGCGTGATCATCGTCGGGGTACTGATGCTCGCGGCGGGAATGGATCCCGGCGCCGACGCGGCGGTGGTGTCGGTCCCGATGCTGTTGATGGGCCTGGGATTGGGTGCGCTGGCCTCCCAGCTCGGCGCGGTCACCGTGTCGGCCGTGCCCGATTCGCGCAGCTCCGAGGTCGGCGGGATCCAGAACACCGCAACCCAGCTCGGCGCCTCGCTGGGGACCGCGCTGATCGGCTCGGTCCTGATCGCCACGCTGACCACCTCGGTCGTCACCGGAATCGAGCAGAACCCCGCGGTGCCGGTCGCCGTGCGGCACCAGGCCACCACGGAGCTGGCCTCGGGCGTGCCGTTCCTCTCGGACCGGCAGCTCTCGGACGCCCTCGACAACGCCGGAGTCGACGACACCACGGCCGACACCGTGCAGTCGGTGAATGCCGACGCCCGCCTCGAAGCGCTCCAGGTGGCGTTCGCGGTGACCGCGCTGATCGCGATCATGGCACTGTTCGGCACCGGCCTGCTGCCCCGCCGGCCCGCGGCCGCGCCCCCGCCGACCTGAACGCGCGCCGGTCCCATTCCTTGTTCAGAGGACGCTGTTTCGGTAAAATCGACACGTTCTTCATCAATGACATCCAGCTCGCCGACTTCGTCCCCACGGTGCGTCGGCAGAATTTCGCGGCGCCATTTCGCGACGGGCCGGTGGCCTCAGTTTCGCGAGGAGTCGAACATGACCAGCAATACTTCGTCGGCGCATCGCGCGCCACCGGAAGCAGAGCCCTTCCAACGACAAGCGGTGGCGGAGGGAATTTCCGTCACCGCCGCGTGCATGCTTCTCATTTTGGCGGCGGTCTCGATCCTGCAGGGCATTTCCGCATTGCTGGAGGACGAAATCTATGTCGCCGGAATCGATTATGTGTACGAGTTCGACACGACCACCTGGGGCTGGATCCATGTCGTCCTCGGCGCGCTGGCGCTGATCGTCGGTGTCGGGCTGGTCCTCGGCGCCACCTGGGGCCGATACAGCGCGCTCGGCGTCGCCGGGCTGGTGATCGTCGCGAACTTC
Organism: Nocardia neocaledoniensis; assembly: GCF_003182135.1. Classification (GTDB taxonomy): domain Bacteria; phylum Actinomycetota; class Actinomycetes; order Mycobacteriales; family Mycobacteriaceae; genus Nocardia; species Nocardia neocaledoniensis. Next base: position 125,316 of record NZ_QGTL01000006.1, read on the forward strand.
CTGTCCTTGCCCTACTACCCGGCCTGGTCGTTCATCGTCATCGCGCTCAGCCTGGTGATCATCTGGGCGATCGCCACCTGGAGACCGGTGCGCTGAATCCGACCGTGCCACTGACGACGGCCGGGCGATGACCACCGTCTCCGGGACGCCGGTCCGGATCTGGTCGGCCCGGGCCGCCTTCGTGTTCGCGGCCCTGACCGCGGGGATCCCGATTCTGTTCGCGGGGGTGGCGGGGACCCTCGGTGTGCTGATCGTCGGCACCGGTGGCGTGGTCGTCACGACAGCCGCGGTGTATTGGTTCGTCACCAGGTACGGAGTGCTGCGCTGGGTGACGCTGGCGATCGCGGTGCTCACGCCGGTCTTCGTCGTCGTCGCGTTCGTCCGGGCCCGGCTGCTGTGGGTGGTGTTGCTCGCCCTCGCGGCGGCCCTGCTCGCGGTAGCTTGCGCGCGCGTCGCGCTGCGCGCCGGACCGGCGCCCGCCGCCGCGCCCGAGGTCTCGGCGCCGCGGGCCCGACACCCCTTCCTGATCATGAATCCGCGGTCCGGCGGCGGCAAGGTCGAGAAGTTCGACCTGCGCCGCCGGGCCGAGGAACTGGGTGCGGAGGTGGCGCTCCTCGAGGGCGACGACGATATCGAGGCGCTGGCCCGACAGGCCGTCGCGCGGGGCGCCGACCTGCTCGGCGTCGCGGGCGGTGACGGGACCCAGGCGCTGGTGGCGGGCGTCGCGGCCGCGCACGATCTGCCGTTCCTGGTGATCAGCGCCGGGACACGGAACCACTTCGCGATGGACCTGCGCCTGGATCGCGATGATCCGGCCGCAGGGCTCGACGCGCTGCGCGACGGCGTGGAACTGCGCGTGGACCTGGGCCGGATCAACGGCCTGCCGTTCGTCAACAACGCGTCCTTCGGCGTCTACGCCGAGATCGTGCGCAGTCCCGCCTACCGCGACGACAAGACCGCGACGGTCCTGCGCCTGCTGCCGGACCTGCTCGCCGGACACACCGGGCACCGGCTCGTCGCCCGGATCAACGGCACGACGGTCGCGGGGCCGCAGGCGATCCTGGTGAGCAACAATCCGTACCGCACCAGCGATCTCGCCGGGCTGAGCCGCCGCGATCGGCTCGACCTCGGCACGCTGGGCACGGTCACCGTCTCCGTCGCGGGCGCCCGCGACGCGGTCGGTCTTCTCCGCCGCACCCACAGCCGCGGCCTCACCCAGCACACTGCGACTCGGGTCGACGTCGACAGCGACGCGCCGCGGATCCCGGTGGGCGTCGACGGTGAATCCCGGCGGTTCGACACGCCCGTGCACTGCGTCATCGAACGGGGTGCGCTGCGCGTGCGGGTGCCGCGGAACCGGCCGAGCACCCCACCCGCACCACCGGTACTCGATTGGCTCCGACTACGCGACTTGGCCATTCGCGGCGATTCCGGGATGAACGGCCGGGAAACAGCGCCGGACAACGGATCACCCGAGCTGTGATGACGCCGACACCGCGCGCCGGCTACAGGTGAACAAAAATATCGGCGGACAATACTGTGCGCAGCTGATTCCATTCGAAACATTCTGTGCGACAGCCGCAATCCACCGGATCCTCGTCGAGAACCGCGGACAGCGTAGTTTTGTTCAGCACAATCCGTGACCGCCGTCACAGGCATGAATTCCGGCGCTGCGGCTATAGCATCGAATCCGCCGAGGCTTCCCGGAACATCTGCCGCCGAAGTCCCCGCGCATCACTGGTGACACATCGACGTGCCCCCTTTTTTTCGAATCCACCTTCCGCCGTTCCGGCATGTATTCGTCACGAGGTGAACCGGTCATGGAATACACCCATTTGTCCGAATTCGAGATCCGTTCCGGCACCTTGTCGCTCTGGACGCCGGAATTGCCCGCGGACTCCTGGCAGCCCGACGACCGTCCACTGACCAGCGTGCACGCCGGCTATTGCGCGAGCATCGACCCCGCCGATCCGCGACCGGGCCGTGGCCGCTGGATCGGCACCGTCTTCGAGATGGACGCCCCGCTCGATCGCGCCGCGTGGCGCGAGACCCTGCGCCGCTGGCATGCCAGGCACGAAGGGCTGCGCACCACGGTGCGTGCCGAACCCGAGGGCGAACCCCGCAGACTTCTCGCGCCCGCCACCGCGGTCGGCATCGTCGAGCAGGTGATCGACGCGCACACCGACGGGGCAGACATCAACGAATTCCTCTGCGACGCACTGGAACTGCGCCTGTCCCCACTGGTCTGGCCGCATCTGCTCGCCGCGACCGTCGAGCATGCCGCGACCGCGGACTTCACCGTGCTGGTGGCCGCGGATCACTCGGTGATGGACGCCTACTCCCAGGCCATCCTCATTCTGGAGCTGCGCACCCTGTACAGCGAGGTATTGGCGGGCGAGCGCCCCCGGGAATCGGCCACGTTCGGGAGCCCTGCGGACTTCGCGGTCGCCGAACGGGCCGCGGCCGCCCAGCTCGACGCCGACTCGCCCGCGGTGGCGATCTGGCGGGAGTTCCTCGCAGGCGGCGACGGCACCATGCCGCGGTTCGCCCCGCACACGCATCGTCCCGTCGCCGCCGACCTCGCGCAGCCGAGCGTGTCGCGGCGGGTGCTCGCGCTCGACCGGCTCGAACAGATCGAGGCGGTCCTCGACCAGATGCGGCATCGGATGTCGGTGGCGGTGTTCGCCGCGCTGGCCGTGGCCCATCAGCGCCGGTTCGGCACCGAGCGGATGCGCACGGTGATGCCGATCGCCACCCGGCCCGACCTGCGCTGGCTGGAGGCGATGGGCTGGTTCGTCAATGTCGTCCCGGTCGACATCCGGGTCGAGGCCGGTGCGGGGACGGCCGCGGCGCTGGAGAGCACGCGCACCGCGCTGCGCCGGTCGCGGGGCGCCGACGACGCGTCGTGGTGCCGCGTGCTGGACGTCCTCGGCGTGCGGGACATGCCCCGGTTCGGCATCTCGTTCCTCGACATCCGGGTGCTGCCCGGCTACGAACTGGTCGCGGACCTGCGCGGACGAACCCTGCGGGCCGAATCGTATTCCAGCGACGAAGTATTCCTGTGGGTCGTGCGCGCCGCCGACGGCCTCTACGTCTCCACCCGCTACCCCGCCGGACTGCCCGCCGAGGTGATGGACGAGTTCCTCACCGCTTTCGGCGAGGCGCTCTCGGAGATCACCGCGGCGGTCCACCTCGACGTGCCCGCGCCCGTGGCGGCGCCGGTCGTCGCCCAGGCGGTGTGAGCCGATGCGAGCACTGCTGGCTTTCACCGGCAGCCGGGGCGACGCCCAGCCCGGCATCCTGCTGGCGCGGACTCTCCTCGCCCGCGGGCATGCGGTGACCCTCGCGCTCGCGCCGAACCTGGTCGACTTCGCGACCGCGCACGGCATGCCCGCCGTTCCGTTCGGCCGCGACAGTGCCGAGCTGCTGCGCGCCCAGCGCGACGACCCCCGGTCCGGTTCGCGCAATCCGTACGCGCGGGTGCGGGCCGTGCTCGACCTGCAGCGGCGCGGTGTGCCGGAAATGGTCGCCGACCTGCGTGCGCTCGTGCCCGGTCACGACGTGGTGGTGGCGGGCATGGCGGGCGAGGAGGCCGCCGCGTCGGTGGCATGCGAGGCGGGGCTGGCGTTCGCGGCGATGCATTTCTTCCCGATTCAGCCCAACTCGGTCGTCCCGGTCGTTCCGGCGCGGTGGGCGGAGCGGGTCCCCGGCGTCGTGCACCGCTGGGGGTGGTCGGTGCTCGCCCGCGCGCGGGCCGGCGCGCTGGCTCCGGTGCTGACGCCGGGTGAACCACCCGTCCGCGTGCGCATCCAGGCGTACGACCCCGCGCTGTTCCCCGGCCTGCGCGAGGAACTGCCCGGACCGTTCACCGGATTCCCGGTCGACGCCGACGGTGTCCTCACCGGGGCTGCGACCGCTCTCCCCTCCTGCGGCGATGCCACGACGGCGATCCGCCGGTGGCTGGCCGCCGGTTCCGCGCCCGTCTACGTGGGCTTCGGCTCGATGGACGTCGGCGATCCCGTCGAGTTCGTCGCCATGCTGCGCGAGGTCTGCCGCCGTCGCGGCAGCAGGCTCCTGCTGGCCTCGGGGTGGGCCGCGATCGCGCCCCACCTCGATGCCGAGGTGGCCGTGGTAGACCAGGTCGATCACGCCGAGGTGTTACCCCGGTGCCTCGCGGCGGTGCATCACGGCGGCGCGGGCACCACCGCCGCCGCGCTGAGAGCCGGTGTCCCGCAGGTGATCTGCTCGGTCCAGGCCGACCAGCCCTACTGGGGTCAAGCGCTGCGGCGACGCGGACTGGCGGAGACCACCCCGGCCCGCACCCTCACCGCCGAGCGACTCGACGCGCTGCTCGACCGGATCACGACCCCCGAGGTCCGCCGCCGGACCACCGACTGTGCCGCCACCTTCACCACCGACGGTGTCGAGCGCGCCGCCGACGCCGTCGCGGCGCTGGCACTGCCCGAACTCCTCGACGCCGCAGGGAGAATGCCATGAACACCGACATCGCCATCCGGATCACCGGACTCGGCAAGTCCTACGGTGACTTCACCGCCGTGGGCTCGGTCGACCTCACCGTCGCGGCCGGCACCGTCTACGCCTTGCTCGGCCCCAACGGCGCGGGCAAGACCACCACGGTGCGCATGCTGGCCACGCAGCTGCGGCCCGATCGCGGCAGCGCCGAGATCTTCGGCTACGACATCGTGCGCGAGGCCACCGCGGTGCGCTCGATGATCGGGCTCACCGGCCAGTACGCCTCCGTCGACGAAACCCTCACCGCCGGTGAGAATCTGCGCCTGTTCGGCCGCCTGCTCGGACTCTCCCGTCGCGCGGCCGCCGCGCGCAGCGCCGAGCTGCTCGCCGAGTTCGAGCTCAGCGCGGTCACCGATCGCCCGGTCGGCCGGTTCTCCGGTGGCATGCGGCGGCGCCTCGATCTGGCCGCGACGCTGATCACCGATCCCCCGCTGATCTTCCTCGACGAACCGACCACCGGCCTGGACCCGCACACCCGCGACCGCATGTGGGGCATCATCCGCAGGCTCGTAGAACGCGGCGCGACAGTCCTGCTCACCACTCAGTACCTCGAGGAAGCCGACGCGCTGGCCGACCGGATCGCGGTGATCGACCGGGGCGCCGTCGTCGCCGAGGGCACCGTCGCCGAGCTCAAGTCCGCGATCGGTGAGCAGGTGCTGCGGCTGGAACTCGCCGAGGTGGCCCAGTCCGCGCACGCGGAGGCCATCGTCGCCGATCTCACCGGCGAGGTGCCCGAGGGCTCGTCCGCCGGGGTGCTGACCGTCGCGCTCGCCGACGCGGGCACCGCCGCCGACATCGTCGCGGCCTGCCGCGGCGCGGGCATCGCCCTGCGCGGCTTCGCCGTCGACCGACCCGACCTGAACGAGGTGTTCCTCGCCCTCACCGGCACGGCGCGCGCCGCCGCCTGATCACGGAAGCCGAGACCACCATGACCGTCACCACCGCCGGACGCACCGCGCCCACGATCGAGCGCCGTCCCCGCGTCACCCACGTCAGCCTGCGCGCCTCGCTGACCCAGTCGCTGCTCATGGCCTGGCGCGGACTGCTCACCTTCCGGCACAGCCCGCAGCTGCTCTACGACGCCCTGCTGCTGCCCATCGTCGGGCCGTTGCTGTTCGGCAGCATCTTCGGCACGGCCATCGCGGGCAGCACCGAGGCGTATCTGCCGATCCTCGTCCCGGGTGTGCTGGTGCAGATCGTGCTCACCTCCTCCGTCGCGACGGGGGTCCAGCTGTCCGAGGACATCCGGTCCGGCGTGTTCGACCGGTTCGTCGCCATGCCCATCGCCCGTTCCGCGCCGGTCGCCGGGGCGCTGCTGGCCGGCGCGACGCGGTATGTCCTCGCCGCGACCACGGTCGTGATCGTCGGCTTCGGCATGGGTTACCGGCCCGCGCACCCGGTGGGTTTTCTGGCCGGTGCGGTGCTGGTCGTGGTGGCGACCACCGCGATCAGCTGGTTGTTCGCGTTCATCGGGGTCACCGTGTCGCGGCCGGCCGCGGTGCAGGGGATGTCGATGCTCGTGTTGACCTTCCTCAGCTTCGCCTCCAACGCCCTGGTGCCCGAGGAATCGATGCCCACCTGGCTCGGCTACGTCTCGGACCACAACCCCGTGTCGTACCTGGTGTCGGCGGTACGCCTGCTCGCCGAGCAGGGGACCGTCGGGGCCGATGCCTGCTGGTCGATCGTGGCGTCGCTCGTCGTCGTCGCCGTCTTCGCTCCCCTGACCGTCCGTACCCTGCGCGCCCGCTGAGAGGAGCGACCATGACCCGCACCGCTCCCGCGATCACCCCCGTGACCGCCGTCAATCGGCTCACCGCCGACGACGACCTGTTCCTCAAACTGCACAGCCTCTACGGCAACGCGCTGGTCAACCAGCTCGCCTGGCGCTTCGACGAACCACTCGGGCGCGACCTGCTCGACCGCTTCCACGCCCAGCTCGCCCACGGCTTCCTGGCCCGCCGGGTCCAGCCCGTCCGGGTGCCGTTCGCGCGGCCCTACTGGCTGCCCGCCACCGCGTCGATCCCGCTGGGCTGGGACACCGTGCCGGTCGCCGACGACGAGGTGCTCGACTGGTTCTTCGCCCAGAGCCGGGTGGATTTCGACCCGGCGTCCGGTCTGGTGTGGCGGTTGTCGGCCGCGCCGACCACCGCGGGTGGCACCGTGGTCTCGCTGGTGACCTCGCACGTGGCCTCCGACGGCGGCGCGGTGCTGTTCGCCGTGAACGACGCGCTGGCCCGCGTGGGCGCTACCCCGGACCGGGCAACGAGTTCAGGTGCTCTGGTTGGTCGCGCGCCGCGAAACACGTTCGGCGCGAACGCCTTCGACGCGATCTTGCAGTTGCGCGCGGTGGCGACGGGTATCGGGGCCGCGATCGCTGCGCGCGGCGTCACCGAACCCGCCCGCACTTCCCGGCCCGCGACCCCGCTGCTCCCGCTTCCCGATCGCTGGTCGCCCGCCGATGTGGTCGTGAATCTGTCCTTGGATCAGTGGAACTCCGTCGCCGCCACGCATTCCGGCACGACGAACGGTCTGCTGATCGCGCTCGGCGCCGGTCTGCTCGGCCGCAGCGGCCGCGTCGGCGACGCCGCCGACATCCGCGTCGACATCCCCCATTCCCTGCGCACCGCCGACGACCCGCGCGCGAATGCCACCACCGGCCTGCCGATCTCGGTCCGCTATCGCGCCACCGACCGCGTCGATCTCGGCGCGATCAGGACGGCGATCAGACGCGCGGCGACCGCCTACCGCGACCCGGCGACCACCCCGGCGCTCCAGCATCTGCAACCCGTGCAGCGGGTCCTGCCCCGGGCCGTCCTGCGTCACTTCGCCCGCACCGCCACGGCCCCGGAATGCCTGTGCACCAACCTCGGTGAGACCGCCGAGGGCGTCGCCGGAATCGGCGGCCACCGCGCCGCCGAGGTGCTCATGCGCCCGGTCGTCGCCACCAACGACCCCGCCCTGTTCCGCCGCATGCAGGCCGGCGTGAACCTGTCCTTCTGCACCGACGGCCACACGGTCACCCTCGCCGTGACCGGCGCCGACCCCGACCGCTTCCCCACCCGCGCCGCCCTCCGCGCCCTCCTCACCGCCGAATTCGCCTCCTGGGGGCTCACACCCCACTACTGGTGATCGGTGCCTGCGCGGTCGTCGGAACCTCGTCGCCCTCGGTGCTGCCGGGCAGCAGGCTCAGCGACGGCGGGTCCGGCGCCGGGGTCCCCCACCGGCGGAGCGCGGGCTTGTCGCGGTCGACCGCGGCGGCGAGGAAACGCAGGACGACGCCTTCGCGCAGCGCCCACGGACTCACTTCCAGGGCGGTGACGCCGAGCTGGGTCAGTGCCGTCTCCGCGACGATCGCACCGGCAAGGATCTGCCGGGCGCGAGGCACCGAGACACCGCGCAGCCGGGCCCGTTCGGCCGCGCGCAGCCCGGCGAGCAGATCGACCTCGGCGGTGATGTCGGCCCGGGTGAGCGAGCGGGTGACGAACGGCCCCTTGCGTTGCGGTGGCGCACCCGCGAGTCTGGCCAGCTGCTTGAAGGTCTTCGAACTGCCGACGACGCGACGCGGCGGATCCTCCCAGTGCAGCCGGTCGCGGACCTGCGCGATGCCTTCACGCACGTGTCTGCGCAGCGCCCGCCGCTCCTGTTTCGACGGCGGGTCACCGGCGAGGAATTCCCGGGTGAGCCTGCCCGCGCCCAGCGGTAGCGACGCCGCGAAGAGCGGTTCGATGTCGCGGCCGAGCACGATCTCCATCGATCCGCCGCCGATGTCGAGCAGCAGCAGGGTGCCCGCCCGCCAGCCGTACCAGTGCCGCACGGCCAGGTAGGTCAGGCGCGCTTCCTCGACGCCGGTCAGGAACTGCGGGCGGATACCGGCGGCGGCTTCGATGCGGTCGAGCACGTCGTCGCGGTTGGGCGCGTCGCGGATCGCCGCGGTGACGAAGGCGTAGAAGTTGTCGACCTCGAAATGTCCTGCGGCACACAGTGCCCGGTACACCGCCGAGGCGACCCGTTCGATGCCCGCGGCCGACACGCGGCCCTCGGCGTCGAGGTCGTCCCCCAGCAGTACCGGCTCCTTGACCGCGTGCAGCGGCAACGGCGGCGCTCCGGGAGTCACGTCGACGACGAGGAACTGCGCGCAATTCGAACCGATGTCGAGCACACCAGACCTCATGTCCTCGCCATACCCCCGCTCACGCCGCCCACACACCGCCGAACGGTCAAAGCTCCGCCGGATACGGCGCCCGTCTCGTCTCGTAGCGGAGCAGATCGAAGAATTCCGTCATCGCGACGGCGACGGGTGCGTCGCGGGTGAGGATCGCGGCGGCGGTCTCCGGGATCCCGGTCGGTGCCCGGCCCGCGGCGTACGCGCGCAGGCGGACCGCGCGCTCATCGCGGCCGGCCCCGAAGAGCTCGGCCACCAGCCACTGTCCCGTGTACATCGTGCGCGGCGAGTCTCGCCATGCTCCGAACGCGAGACCGCCGATGCCGTAGTGGCCGTACATCGGCAGGTCGAAGAGAGTGGCCGTGGAGCGGACGTTCTCCGGCCGCAATTCCCGCCCGAGCCGAGTGGCACCGCGGCATCCAGCGCCCGCCGCAGCGCGTGATCGCTGAGCTGGGCCAGCGTCGTGGAGACGGAACCATATGCGGCAAGGCGTGTTTCGGGACACAACGGCGTCATGGCCACCAGACTGCACCAGCGCCGCCCAGGCAGCGATCCGCGCGCGCTAATCGGCGCGCACGCGCCTGGTGTCGTAGGCCCACATCGCGATCTCGACGCGGTTGCGGGCGCCGAGCTTGTTCATCAGTGAGGCGACGTGGGACTTCACCGTGCTGAGGCCGACGAAGAGGGCGGTGGCGATCTCGGCGTTGCTCCGGCCGCGTGCCACCAGCGCGAGCACTTGCTCCTCGCGTTCGGTGAGCGCGTCGGTGGGCTGGACCGGGACGGTCGGCGCCTGGTCGGCGAAGGTCGCCAGCAGGCGGCGGGTGATGTTGGGGGCGATCAGCGCGTCCCCGGCCGCCGCCGCGTGCACGGCCTGCACGAGCAGCTCCGGCCCGGCGTCCTTGAGCAGGAACCCGCGGGCGCCGGCGCGGAGAGCACCGAGAACGTACTCGTCGAGGTCGAAGGTGGTGATCACGACGACCGCCATCGGGTCCGGGACGCCTGGCCCGGCCAGGCGCCGCGTCACCTCGACGCCGTCGAGCCCGGGCATCCGGATGTCGACGAGCAGCACATCGGGACGCAACCGGGTCGCCAGATCGAGCGCCGCGAGCCCGTCCGCCGCCTCGCCCACGACCTCGAGGCCGGGTTGCGCGCCGAGGATCATCACCAGCCCGGTCCTGACCAAATCCTGGTCGTCGGCCACGACCACGCGAATGCTCATGCCGGCAGCACCGCCTCGACCACCCAGCCGCCTTCCGGCCCCGGCCCGGCGACGAGTGATCCGCCGAGCAGCTGGGCGCGTTCGGCCATTCCGAGCAGGCCGAACCCGGGCTCCGGGACCGGCCCCGGCTCGGCCTGTCCGTCGTCGCTGACCCGCAGTCTGACAGCGTCACCCTCGCGGCGCACGTCGATCCCGACGCGCGTCACACTCCGGGCGTGCCGTACGGCGTTGGTCAGCGACTCCTGCGCGAGCCGATAGAGCGCGGTGTCCACGGGCCGGGCCAGCCGGGTCACCGGGCCGTGCAGCGAGACCTCGACCGTGGGCGTCGTGTCGGCGCGGGCCAGCGCGCGCAGGTCCGCGACACCCGGCGGCGGCGCGAAGGCGACGGCATCGTCCGCACGTAGTACCCGCACCATGGATCGCATCTCCGCCAGTGTCCGCGACGCCTCGGCCTCGATCGCGGCCAGGACCTCGGCGGCCTTCGCCGGCTGGGTGGCGGCGACCACGCGACCCGCCTGCGCCTGCACGGCGATGGCCGAGACGTGGTGGGCCACGATGTCGTGCAGCTCGCGCGCCAGCGCCACCCGCTCCTGATTGCGGATCTCGCGCTGCCGGCGGTGCCAGAGGTCCGCGCGGTAGCGGAACACCGCCGCGAGCGCGACGATCAGCAGCAGCAGGACGCTTCCGCCGAAAAGATCGGCCCAGCCCGCGGCGGAGGCGTACATCCCCAGCGCGACAACGGCGATCACGAACACCGTCCCCACGACGATCTCCCGACCCGAGCCCCAGCGCACCAGCGAGTAAAGCAGGATCAGGACGGCCATCACGGAGTAGAGGTCGAGACCCCCGGCGTGCGCGGTCAGCTGGAGGATGGACAGCAGCCCGGCGACGCCCCATCCGACCAGGGCGGTCGGCAGGGGGCGGCTGCGTCGCCAGAGCAGGGCGGGTACCAGCACCAGGGCGAGCACCGCGGGCAGGGGCCACCAGCCCGAGCCCGACCGAACGACGCTCTCGACCACGGCGACGGCCGCGTACCCGCCCACCAGCAACCAGTCGAGGCGACCGATCGGTGGGGCGTCACCGGGCCGCGGCTCGTGCCAGAGGGAACGCCGGGCAGTGACCACGGCTTCAGCATAGGGATCGGCACGTCTCGGCGGACCCGCCGAAAGTACGAGATCGAGATCGTGCCATCGGCCGGGCGAACTCCGGCCTCCGGGCCGGTGTGCCCGCGGCCGGGCTCGGCGATCGTGGACGTACCGATCCGCCCCACCACGGAGCCCATCATGACTACACGTCAAGCCACCACCCTGGAAGACCAGCCGATGCCGGTGCGAGCCAAGCTCGCCGCGGCATGGACGAGCTTCATGTTCCTGTACGCCTACGTGGACATTCTCAATTTCTACACCCCCGGCGTCGTCGCCGAGATCCTCGCCGGCAAGGTCTTCGAATTCGACCTCTCCCAGACCTTTTCGACCACGGCCCTCACCCTGATGGCCGTCCCGATCGCCATGATCGTGCTCTCGATGACGCTGCCCGCCACGGTGAGCCGCGTCACGAACCTCACCGTAACGGCGCTCTACGTCCCCGTCACGGCCTTCAACGCGACCGGCGAATCCTGGCTGTTCTTCTACGGTCTCGGCGTCGCCCTGGAACTGATCCTTCTCGCCGCCATCCTGCGATACGCCTGGACCTGGCCCCGCACCGTGGCCTCGACCACTTCGTCCCGGCCAGTGTCGCGTTGATGTTCTCCGCGATGGTGAATGCCACCGGCGCGACGCTGCCCACGCCGATTCCCGTGGCGGAACTGCTCACCAACCGGTTCATCAGCACGCAGGTGCGCTGAATCCCGCCCACCGTATGACCTGCGCCTCGACCCCTTTCGGCCTCGGGGCACCCGCACCGCGAACAGCTGCCGCTGCTACTTCTCGGCGTCGGGCCCGGCTCGCAGCGTCCGGTCGATCCACGCGATGATCTCGGCCAGGATGACCGGGCCCTCGGGTTCGTCCTCCACACCGTGGTAGACGCCCGGGCAGGTCTTCAGTGTCGCGGAGGGCACGAGGTCGACCACCCGGCGGCTGGCGGAGATCGGGTTGATCAGGTCGGCGTCGCCGTGCACCACGAGCAAGGGTGTGGTGACTCGTGTGGCAGCCGAGGTCACGCGATCCATCTGCGCCAGGACGTCGATCGCGAAGCGCGCAGTCGCTCGCCCATGGACCAAGGGATCGGCGTAGCGTGCGGCGACGACCTCGGGGTCGCGATTGACACGCTCGAACCGCAGCCCGTTCGGCAAGGCCAGGGCGGGAAGGACCCGGCCGAGGCTCCTCACCACGGCCACCTTGGCCCGCTGGTTCCGCAGCTCCGAGTCGAACGCGGGCCCGGTCACCACCGCCGCGCCCACGTCCGCGTGCGGTCGGTCCGCGGCGTAGAGGAACGCGTAGAGCCCGCCCAGGCTGTGGCCGTACAGCACGACCGGTGCGCCGCCCGTTCGCTCGCGCTCCCGCGCGAGGAGATGGTCCAGCGCCCGTGCCGTCGACCGGTATCGGACATCGCCGCGGCGTCCTTCGGAGCGCCCGAATCCCTCGTAATCCATGGCGAGCACGGAGAAGCCGGCCGCGGTGAACAACCGGGCCGTGCTGTTGTAGCGGCCGGCGTGCTCGCCGAGGCCGTGCATGATGACGACGCCGGCCCGCGGCGACCCGCTCGGAATCCAGCGCAGGGTGGTGAGTCGGGGGCCGCCGCGCTCCGGCGTGCAGGAGTCGACGAGTGGTGAATCGGTCACGGGCAGTTCCTTTCCGGTCTGCTCGAGCCTCCCCGCTTTCCCGCCGCCCGGCTTGGACCAACCTGCTGGATCGGCAGGATCTCCCACTGGATCGTCGCGAACGCGCTCGGCGGGCCGCCGAAGGTCCGGCGACACGTCCGCGTGAGGTGGGAGCTGTCGGTGAACCCCGCCAGGTGCGCCGCCTCGGTGAGCGAGCAGCCCTGCGCGACCGCCGTGGTCGCCCGGAGCAACCGGAGCCATCTGACATAGGCCCGGAAGGTGATCCCGAGTTCCTCGGCGAAGAGATGGGACAGCCGGCTCTCCGACAGATGCACGGCCGCGGCGACGTCACGCAGCCGGACGGGTCGTAAGTCCAGCTCGGCCTGGAGGTGCGCGCAGGCGGCGGCAACTCCCGGATGACGCAGTCGCACAGCGCTTTCGGGAAAACGCAGGCGCCCTTCCAGGTACGCGCTGTGACCGTTCACCAGGACCTGTCCCGCATGCTGCCAGGAGCCTGCATCGGACGGCTCGTCCACGAGTTCGATCAGCTCGGCACCCAGGGCGGACCGGGGCTCGACGTGCGCCACGACGCCCCAGGCCTCGTCGGCAGTGAACGCGTGCGGCTGACCGGCGGGAACGATGGCCGCGTCGGTCAGCCGCCGACGACCCTGCCGATCCTCGATGACGAACGCGCCGTGGTGAGCGATGGCCACCTGCACGGAGTGGTGGGCATGTCGCGGCAGACTGCCCAGCGGACCCTCGATCTCGAGCACACCGGGCCGCAACCGCCCTGTGCCAGACCACCGCGAGATCACCGGTTGTCGCTCATCCGCGTGTGCATCGGCCGCAATATACGCGCCGGTGGAGCGCTACGACACCACCACGAAACGCCGGCCTCGCACGCCCTGGAGCCGACCCGTGTCGGACTCCTTCACCGGGGCACGCGCCGATGCGAGGTGGACCGGTGAGCGGGACGCCGGGCTGGAGAGTTTCGCCACCGGCCGACGATGCTGTGGCCCGACTCACGACGAGCGAAGGGTTTCGGCAGCAAATGAGGCTTCACAGGTTCGGCGTCACGGCGGCAGTGCTCGGCACGGTCGCGCTTGTCCCGCTCACCGCACACGCCGACGAGGGCAGCGGAGCGATCCGCTACATCAATACGGTGACCCTGTCCGACGATCTGTCATTCGGTGGGTTCACAGTCGGTGGGCTGTCGGGCATCGACTACGACACCGCGAAGAACTCCTACGTCGCGATCAGCGACAACCGCGGCGAGGAAGGCCCGGTGCGCGCCTACACCCTGAACCTACCGATACGGGCCGACGGCACTCTGGGTGAGCCGCAGTTCGACCAGCTCATCCCACTGCGCGACGCCGACGGAAACCCTTACCGTGCAAGCACTTCCGACACCGAATCGATTCGATGGCTGCCCAACCACAAGGGATTTCTCTACACCAGCGAGGGCGAGGCCTCGGTCGGCCGGCCAGGTTTTCTCCGCGAAGCGAACCTCGACGGCAGTTATGTCCGTGACGTGCCGGTCCCCGCCGCGTTCACTCCGACGCTCGACGCCGACGACGCCCTGATCTCCGGGATCCGCGACAACCTGGGCTTCGAGAGCATGGACCTGTCCCGTGGCAGTTCCTCGATCGTCGCGATGAGCGAGAACGCCCTGGTGCAAGACGGACCGGCCGCGACGACCGATGCCGAGAGCCGCGCTCGTCTGGTCCAGATCCACCGCAACAACGGCACCGACCTGGCCGAGTACCTGTACCCGGTCGACCGGGTGTCGCCCGGCGGAGTGGCGATGGCGACCGGTGTGGCGGAAATCCTGTCGCTGGACGACAACCGGTACCTCACCCTCGAGCGCGGCCTCGTCCCCGGCAAGGGCTTCACCGCCCGCGTCTACGAAACCTCCACCGCCGATGCGGACGCGGTCACCGGTGTGACGGCCGCACCCGCGAACGCCGAGCCCATGCAGAAGACGCTGTTGTTCGACTTCGCCTCGGTGGGCGTCGACCCCCAGTGCGTCGAAGGCATGAGCTGGGGTCCGACCCTGCCCGACGGATCTCGCTCGCTGGTCCTGGTGTCGGACAACAACTTCGGACTCGCCGGCAAGACCGCGTTCCACCTGCTGTCGGTCCCGGCCGATCTCTGAACTCCGACGACAGCGGCCCGCCTCGAATTCGTGACGCCTCGCCTGCAACGATGTAGCCACGTGCTCGTCCAAAGACCGATAGCTCGGCGCGCATACTCATTCAGTCGTGGGATTCGCCTCGAGCAGTGCTTCCAGGTGCGTGCGCGACCAAGCGCACAAACTGTGCACGGTCGTCAGCAGGTCGGTCCCGGCCGCGGTGAGCGAATAGTCGACACGGGGGTTGGCGGAGTGGTGATCGTGACGGGCGACGATTCCGTCGGCTTCCAGCCCGCGCAGGGTCTGGGTGAGCATCTTGTAGCTGATGCCGTCGATCGATCGATGCAACTCGGCGAAGCGGCGCTCGCCGGGTCCGATCGCTTCGATCACCGTCAACGCCCATTTCGTCGACAGCGTCGCGAAGATGCGACGAGCGACGGCAGCCGCCTGCGTGTGCCGGTCGGACTCGCTGACGACCATGTGGACCTCTCACCTCGAAGTGCGTACTTACCCGCGACCGACATCGACCGTACCGTCGGGCCGGTGAACATCCTCAAGACCTACGCCCGCCTCTTCGTCACCGACCTGGACCGAGCGCTCCCCCTCTACGAAAGGCTGGTCGGCACCCCCGCCGATCTGCGCTTCCGCTTCGAGCGAGCCGACATCGCGGCCGTCGGGGACTTCCTCGTGATCGCCGGACCACCGGACGCCGTCAGCGACTACCGCGACACCATCGGACCGGTGATCGTCGACGACCTCGACGCCGCCCAGCAGTTCGTCACCGGCATCGGCGGCGAGATCACGCACGGTCCGATCGTCTCGGCGACGGGTCGGGTGGTGTACGCGCGCCACCCCGACGGTGTTCACGTCGAATACGTGGAGTGGGCACCCGGCATCCGCTCGCACGTACTCGGCTGACGAGGTCGGACTCGGCGGCCGGACCAGGGGTGGAGCGGGCTTCATCCGACACCGCGATGGAGTGGCGCGCGAGTGTCGGCACGGCATGCTCGTAGGCTTGCTGTATGGCACACGACGACGACCGATCGATCGACATCAAACCCCGCTCGCGTGATGTCACCGACGGTCTCGAGAAAACCGCGGCCCGCGGCATGCTTCGTGCCGTCGGCATGGGCGACGAGGACTGGGCCAAACCGCAGATCGGTGTCGCGTCCAGCTGGAACGAGATCACGCCCTGCAACCTCTCGCTCGACCGTCTGGCCAAGGCGGTCAAGCAAGGCGTGCGCGCCGCGGGCGGCTACCCGCTCGAGTTCGGCACGATCTCGGTGTCCGACGGCATCTCGATGGGCCACGAGGGCATGCACTTCTCGCTGGTCAGCCGCGAGATCATCGCCGACTCCGTCGAGACCGTGATGATGGCCGAGCGCCTGGACGGCTCCGTGCTGCTGGCCGGATGCGACAAGAGCCTGCCCGGCATGCTGATGGCCGCCGCGCGTCTCGACCTGTCCAGCGTCTTCCTCTACGCGGGATCGACCCTGCCCGGCAATGTCGACGGCAAGGACGTCACGATCATCGACGCGTTCGAGGCTGTCGGCGCGTGCATCAAGGGCTTGATCACCCGCGAGGAGGTCGACCGCATCGAGCGGGCGATCTGTCCGGGTGAGGGTGCGTGCGGCGGCATGTACACCGCCAACACGATGGCCTCGGCCGCCGAGGCGCTCGGGATGAGCCTGCCCGGCTCGGCCGCCCCGCCCGCCCCCGACCGGCGCCGCGACGACTACGCCGAGAAGTCCGGTGCCGCGGTCGTCGAACTGCTGCGCCGCGGGATCACCGCCCGCGACATCATGACGCTGGAGGCGTTCGAGAACGCGATCACCGTCGTCATGGCACTCGGTGGCTCGACCAACGCCGTGCTGCATCTGCTGGCCATCGCCCGCGAGGCCGGTGTCGAGCTCACCCTCGACGACTTCAACCGGGTCGGCGACAAGGTGCCGCACCTGGGCGATCTCAAGCCGTTCGGCCGCTACGTCATGAACGACGTGGACCGCGTCGGTGGGATCCCGGTGGTCATGAAGGCCCTGCTGGACGCCGGTCTGCTGCACGGCGACGTCATGACCGTCACCGGCCGCACGATGGCCGAGAATCTGGCCGAGATCGAACTCGGTCTCGACGGCGAGGTCATCCGGCGGCTCGACCGCCCGATCCACCGCTCGGGCGGACTCACCATCCTGCACGGCACGCTCGCACCCGAGGGCGCCGTGGTGAAGAGCGCCGGCTTCGACTCCGACGTCTTCCGCGGCACGGCCCGGGTGTTCGACGGCGAACGCGCCGCGATGGACGCGCTCGAGGACGGCACGATCGTGGCCGGCGACGTGGTCGTCATCCGGAACGAGGGCCCCAAGGGCGGGCCGGGCATGCGCGAGATGCTCGCGATCACCGGCGCCATCAAGGGCGCCGGCCTCGGCAAGGACGTCCTGCTGCTCACCGACGGCCGATTCTCCGGCGGCACAACGGGCTTGTGCGTGGGCCACGTCGCGCCGGAAGCCGTCGACGGCGGCCCGATCGCGTTCGTCCGCGACGGTGACCCGATCGTCCTCGATGTCGCCAACCGCATCCTCGACGTCGACATCGACGACGACGAACTCGCCACCCGCAAGGTCGGCTGGGAACCGCTGTCCCCCAAGTACACCTCGGGCGTCCTGGCCAAGTACCGCAAACTGGTCAGCTCGGCCGCCCACGGCGCCGTCACCGGCTGACCCGCCGCGGCACGAAGAGACCAGCACGGGCCGGTCTTCTCAGCCGCGAGCAGTGGCACAGAAGATGATCGCCGGGTAGGTGGCGACGAACGCCCAGAAGAAGGTCGTCAGGCGCATCACGAAGGCGGTTCCGAGGTGCAGGAGCGCACCGCTGATCAACAGTGCGTATGTCAGCGGCCCGATACCGAGGAGTACCAGCGGAAAACCGCACTCGAACGCGATGACAGACCAACACATCGCCACCGCGACGCCGCGATGCCGGGCCAGGACCCGCCCGGCCCACGGATGTCCGTAGGACTGTGTCGCCAGCACTTCGGGTAGTGCCGCGCCACTGCGCCACGACCGGCCGGCCAGCTTCGCAACGCCCGCGGTGAAGTACGCGAGACAAGCCTGTGCCGTCAGAAACCACAGGACGATCTCGTCCGCCCGAGTCTGTCCCACGCCGAACGCCAGCGCCAACGAGGCGAAAACGATGATCGTCATCTGGTCGGCCCCGTCACCCCCGAAACGTGAGCGCATGCCCAGCAGAATGTAGGTTGCGGCGATCACGGCGGCGGCCGCGGCGTTGAGAGCCGACGAGGGGTGCAGGGCAAGAAGAATCCCGCAGGCCAGGCAGGCGACGACGAGTCCGAGCACTCTCGGATAGACCAGCACCTGTCCGACGCTGCGCTGGAAGGACTTCCTCGACAACAACGGGATGCTCGTCGCCGAGACAGGCCAGCTGGCGAGGGAGCCGTCGGCCATCAGCCGCGGCGTCGCCAACCGCTCCAACGATCCGATGATCACGGCGACGGACCCGATTGCCGCCGAAAGATGCAGCGCGGCAGTGCTTGTCAGCATCGGCTCGCGACCTCTCGGGTGACGGCCGGTCCGCCCGGATGCATGGCCGATACGAAGAGCACCTGGTGTTCGGGATTCTCGTCAGATCCTTTGGACCGCATGACCAGGAACTGGGTGGCGTACGGGCGATGGTCCCGGGGCAGACTGCAGACGAAATTGAGCAGTGCGATGTAGGGCAGCGTCGTCTGTATCCGGTCGGCGTCACCGTCCAGCGACAAACCCGCTTGCAGGAGTTCCAGCGTGATATCGATCAGTGCCTTGTTCTGCCTTCTTCCCGGATGCCACAGCGCACCCACACATTTCGCGGGCCTGCGCGGGCCGATCTCGCGCCAGGGCGCCAATTGCCCGTCCGCCATTCGATCGCGGTACAGCAGATGCAGATTGTCGGTCGCGGGAACGGGCGCGAAGAAATGCCAGCGCGGCAACAGCCCGAGCACATCACGCGCGCGAAACCATTGCTGCATTGTGCCGGCTTCCCACCTCTCCAGATTTCGGGGAATCTGGCAGATCACGGATACGAGGAACCATGTCAGCAGCGCGGCGGCGACCAGAACGAAGACCGCATCGTCTGTTTCCATGTGGTTCAGTGGACGTGCCCGAGAGCTTCACGTCGGATATCGAGCAATTCCCTTGCCGTCGCGGCCGGCCCCAACTTCTCCACCTGCTCATCCGACAGGTGCTGTTCTATCTGTGCCGGCGGAACGCTGACGGCGCAACAGATGGCGGTGGTGAAAGCCACGGCCGTGACCATGATGAACGTGCCATTCGGACAGCAATCACCGTTGATCGTGAGGTTCGCCTCCAACTGATCGTGGGGCACCTGTACCAACGCGGCGCGTTCGGCGGGCGTCAGCGGTGGCGCGTGCCTGAGAGCGACGGCTTCCAACGCGGCGTCGGTCCCCTCGAGTCGGTGCTCGATCAGGGTCAGGTGAGCCGGACTCAGCTCCCCGCCGTTGTACGGATTGTCCAGGATGGCCACGCCGAGATCTTGCGGCGGGAAGACGTTCGTCGCGAGGGTCCTGCCGCCATAGCGAATGGTCGCGAATACCGGCGATCGCTGCAGCAACCGCCATGCTTGATAAACCGAAAGCCTTTTACGGTCCACGAACCGGGGCACGATCTCGTTTTCGACCATGTCGACATCGTCGCTGTGGCTGCGGGTAGCGATATCGCGAACGCGCTGCAGAATCGGATCACCCTGCGCGGCGACGAAAACCCGAACGGCCCCGGGTGGGCAGAGCAGCGCGCGATCGGGCTGCGAGGGGATGTAATCCAGAACTTCGATCTCGCGATATCGCAGTGAACGAACCGCGAGTTCATCGGCTGCGAGATGCAGCAGGGTCTGCTCGTCCACGCCCAGACCTCCCAGCATATCGGCGATGCCTTCAGGTTAGGTGAGTAAAAGTACCACATGCTCGCCCCGGCGCCGATACCTCAGATGTGCTGGAAAGACTTTTCGCGAGCCGCTGCACGACCGGCGAACCGGGTCTCAATTCACGCCGGACGGTATCCACGATGTCATCCGCCACAACGATTCCGAATTCATTTGTCAACCTTTGTCGGTCGACCAGGTCGACGGACACAGTCGTATAGTGCCTGGCATGGCTCATGTCACCGCGGCCGAGCGCCGCCCTCAGCTCATCAAGGCGGCGATCGACCTCATGACGAGGAAGGGCGTCGCGGCGGGGAGTACGCGGGCCATCGCCACCGAGCTCGGGGTGGCGCAGGCGACGCTGCACTACACCTTCGGGTCGAAAGAGGATCTGTACGCGGCGGTGTTGAAACAGATCACCGAGGACCTCGTGGCGCAGCTCGAGCGAGCAGCCCCGTCGGGCGGCGGGTTCGAGGAGACTCTGGCCGCGTTGGCCGGCGAGTTGTGGCGCAGTACGTCGGAACCGGCGACCAACTACCAACTGCTCACCGAGCTCATCATGTTCGCCCTGCGCACGCCTGGTCTGAGCGAGGCCAGAGAGAGCCACTACCGTCAGATGCTGGGCGTGACCACGAAACTGGTGGCCGAGACGGCGGAACGGACCGGTTTCGAGCTGCGCCGGCCCGCGGACGTCGTCGCGCGATTCTTTCTCGCCGGATTCGACGGGCTGACGATGCACCGCCTGTGCCTCCCGGACGAGGCCGCCGAGCATGTCGGCCTGCAGGCGATGGTCGCCGCGACAGTGGCACTGGCCAGTGGAGAGCTGCCGTTCACCGACGTACGACTCGGCTGAAGCGCGCCCTCCGCACAAAGACACAGCTTGCCGAGAGCATCTGCCTCGACAAGCTGTGTCCGGCCGCATTGTCAGCCGGCCCAGACATCCTCGACGTAGCGACCGGACTCGACCAGGTCGGCCAGCCATCGCTCGGCGTCCTCGTCCGAACCACCGGCCCACTGTCGATGAATCGCCGCGATCGCGTCCCGCACCGCGGGCGCCATGCGCCGTCCGTCACCGCAGACGTAGACGCGCCCACCGGCCGCGAGGATCGACCACACCTCCGCGCCCTCGCGGGCGATGCGGTCCTGGACGAAGCGAGCACCGTTCTCAGGCGCGTGCATGAAGGTGGGGCGCATGCTCACGACACCGGCGGCCTCGGCGGCCTCGAACTCCTCGCGGTGCAGGTAGTCCACGTCGGGGTGGTCACAGCCGAAGTAGCACAACAGAGTTCCGGTCGAACCGGCATGCTGCCGGTCCAGGACAGCACCACGGAAGGGCGCCAGCCCGGTGCCCGCGCTGACGAGGATCACCGGCACCGACGGATCGGCCGGCAGGCGGAAGGATTCGCTGCACGGCAACACCCTGGCCTGCACGGTGTCACCGGGCCGCAGGTTCTGCACGTAATGGGAGGCGATGCCGGCGAAGGTGCCGTCCCCACCGCGATGGGGCGCCGCCAGCAGCGAGACCATCAGGTCGACCTCGCCGGGCCAGGCCGCCGAGGACGAGGAAATCGAATAGTGCCTGGGCCGCAGTACGGGAAGCAGCTCCAGGAAGCCCTCGAAGGACAGCTCACATGCCCGGTACTGCTCGAGCAGATCCAGGACACTGCGTCCGGCCCTGGTCACCTGTTCCTCGAAGATCTCCGGAGCGGCGGCGGCGAGTTCGGCCAGCGGCCGCTGCTCGGGTGGGCAACCAGTGTGTTCGGCGAGTACGGCGACCCGTTCCGGCGTGGCCGGATCCTGCAGCTCGACGAAGTCGGCGAGCAGACGTCGCAGGGTGAGCGGACGATCGATGGGCAAGGCATTGCGGCTGCGGCGGCGCGCGCGCAGCTGGACCGTGCGCTCGAGGTCCAACCCGAAGCGTGCGGCGACACGCTCGACGAGGGCATTCGGGTTGCTCGGCAGCACGGCGAGATGGTCGGCGGTTCGGTACGTGACACCCTCGGGGAGGCGGATCCGCACGAACCGCTTCGAGCGGCCGAGTTCGTGATCCATATCGACCAGTTCATAGCTGTCGAGGACCTCCATCGGCTGGACCCCGTGCCGCGCGGTCAAGCCCGCGATGACCGACTCGGAGGCGTCCTGCAGTTCGTAGAGGCCCTGCTCCGCGTCTGCCACGTCGGGAATCTCGGCCGTTCCCTCGGTCGGCACGCCGTAGCGGTCGAGCAGCGCGGTCCACAATGCGTCGCTCCACTGGTCGACCGCGCCCGCGAAGTTGCCGGAGGCGTCGGCAGCGCCTCGCTCGAGTAGCGGCGTGGCGCCCGCAGCCGCCATTCGTTCGTCGATCATGGTGGGGACACGCTGGTAGGTGGCGGCCCAATTGCGGTCGCCGACACCGAGAACCGCGTAGGTCACGCCGTCGAGCGCGCCGGGCTCGAGCCCGTCCAACCACGTCAGGAAATCGGCGGCGTCGTCGGTCGGTCTGCCGTTGTAGGAGGCGGCCACGATGACTACCGGGCCTTCGATGTCGGCGAGTTTTCCGACATGAGAGTTCAAGGAGCCGACGGTCGGGGTGAAGCCGTTTCCTTCTCCGTCGGCGGCGAAATCGCTCGCGAGGCCGCTGCAGGTGCCGAGATTGGATCCGTGCAGGAAGGTGAGTGCGGTACCCGGCGCACGTCGGCGTGTGCGTGCCGAGTTTTCACCGGGCGCGATGTCGGTGGCGGCCGGTGCGGGTCGACGTCGTTCCGCGCTGGTGCGGCGGGCAAGCTCGAGGGTGAAGTCGTCGGGCTTGATCGTGAGCGAGGACTTGATCTTCAACTGGTAGTCACGATGGTCGATCAACCGGTACCGGTGCACCAGCAGACCGAGTAGCAGCGTCGCCTCGTGGAGCGCGAATTGCCTTCCGATGCAGGCACGTTCGCCGTTGCCGAACGGCTTGAACAGGTGCACGGAGCGAGCGGCCTCGCGCTCGGGCGAGAACCGCTCCGGGTCGAACAGCTCGACGTTCTCGCCCCAGGCGGGATCTCGGTGCAGGGCTGGTGTGATCACCATCAGGGTCTCCCCCTTGCGGACGGGGAAGCGCCCGCCGATGACGGTGTCCTCGATCGGCTCGAGGGCGAAGGCCGGTGCGGTCGGCCACAGGCGCAGACTCTCGTTGAGGACCTGGCGGATGTAGGAGAGTTTGCCGATGTCGGCGTAATCGGGGTCCGGCATGTCGGTATCGCCCCACAACGCGTCGACCTCGGCCTGGGCCCGCGCGAGCACCGCGGGATGCTTGGTCAGGTAGTGGAGCGCGAAGGACAAAGCGCCACTGGTCGTCTCGTGTCCGGCGATGAGGAACGTGATCACCTGATGACGGATGTTGATGTCGTCCAATGGCTGACCGGTCACCGAGTCGGCGGTGTGCAGCATCATGCCGAGCAGATCGGCGGTCCCGCTGTCGCCGGACGCGCGCCGCTCTCGGATGACCTCGTCGACCAGATCGGTCATGAGGTCGGCATCCGCACGGAAACGCAGGGCCTGCTTGCGTTTGAGAAACTCGGTGCCAGGGATGGATTCTCCCTTCTCCTGGGTGAACCCGAGGGCACGGGCCATCGCCTCCACGAAGGGGTGCAGGTCGTCTCGGCGGAAGGACTCGAAGTCGTAGCCGAAGCCGCACAACCCGATGGTGTCGAAGGTCAGCCGGGTCATGTCGTCAGGGACATCGACGGCACGGACTCCAGCGAGCCGATCCCACTTGCCGATGAGCGATCGGGCCACGTCGAGCATGGTGGCGTGGTAGCCGCGCATCGCCCCGAGTGAGAACGCCGGCATCAGGATGTCGTGCGCTTTACGCCAATTCGGCTCGTGATCGAACGCGGTGAACAGCCCGTCGCCGGCGATCTGGCGCACTTCGACCAGGTCTTTGTGCACGTTCTTGCGGAACCGGGTCTCGTCGGACAACTCCTCCACGAGATCGAGACCACCGACAACGACCATCTCGGTGTCGAAGAAGCGCACGCGGTAGATCGGCCCGAGGTCCTTGACCTCCTTCATCATCCGGTAGACCCCGTCCATCCCGCCGGGAAAGGTGAGGGCGTGCCCGACCAGGGGCAGTGCGGGGCGCTGAGGGATCGCCTCGAGCCTGCCTACGGACGTATCGATCATGACCATGCCTTTCGTCGCTCACCAGCAATGCGCTGTGCGAGACCGAGCGTACAAGCGACATTGTCAGTCGACCATGTCGTATGACAGTGTCACTCGACACGGTCCCGACCGGAACCGAAAGCAGGACGAGAACGTTGGCGGCGCCACTGCTTGACAGGCGACATTGTCAGTCGACACAGTTGAGTGACTTGTTCGATTGAACAAGCCCTGTCGAGAGAATTCGAGGTCCCCCCATGAGCACGATGCTCGCCGGCCGACTCCGCCTGGACACCCGCGCCTTCTCAGTCGAGGAGGTCCCCGTTCCGACCCCCGGACCTGGTGAAGTCCTGATCGAAGTGCGGGCTGCGGGCGTCTGCCTGTCCGATGTCCACCTGATCGACGGCAGCCTGAGCCCGTTCTACCCGGAGCCCGCCGTCACCGCCGCCGGTGCCGTCACCCTCGGACACGAGGTCTCCGGCGTCGTCCACACCCTCGGCCCGGACCTGCGTGGCGACTGGTCGCCCGGGCAGCGCGTGGTGCTCCAAGCCGGGGAAGCCTGCGGTGACTGCACCCACTGTGTGCGGCGGATGATGTGCCAACGGCCACGCACCCGCGGGCTGGACTACGACGGCGGCTGGGCCCAGTATGCGATCGCCCGCGAAGGCACACTGTTCCCCATCCCGGATGATCTGCCCTTCGACCAGGCCGCGATCATCCCGGATGCGGTATCCACGCCGTACGCCGCCATGGTGAGCACCGGCGCCGTGCGACCAGCCCAGTCGGTCGGAATCTGGGGCGCGGGCGGACTCGGCGCGCACGCCGTGCGGCTGGCCAGGATGGTGGGCGCGGCACCCATCCTCGCGATCGACCCGCTGCCGTCAGCTCGCGACCGCGCCTTGCTCTTCGGGGCCGACGTCGCGCTCGACCCGCTCGCACCGGACTTCGCCGAGGCAGTGCGCGAGGCGACGGCGGGGCGCGGACTCGATGTCGCGTTCGACTTCGCCGGCGTGGGCGCGGCCCGGGCGCAGGCCGCATCCGTGCTCGGGCCGTTCGGTTCGCTCGTCCTGGCTGGTCTCACCCCGGAGCCGGTCACGATCGACGACAGCATCAACTTCTGCTTCAACGTCAACCAGGTCCGTGGCCACTACGGTTCCGAACCCGAGCACGTGGAACAGCTGGTCGGCCTCGCATCGGCCGGCAGGATCGATCTCGCACCGTCCATCACCGCGCACGTGCCCCTCGCCGAGGCGGCCGAGGCAGTCGCTCGGCTGGAACGCAAGGTCGGTGATCCGATCCGCTTGGTGCTCACTCCCTGAGCCTCACTCCCCGCGCCGGAACACGTGTCGCCGCCTGCGCCGACAAGAAGGTGCCGAGCAGGTCGACAAGGATGTCGGCCTGCTCGGCCGCGGTGGCGCGATCGGCGAAAGTCAGCCAGTTCACGGCGAACCCGTCCGGTCCGGCGTGACGATCACCGGTGACGCGAGGGACCGGGCACGTCTCGCACCCGCCGAGAACGTCTGCCGAAACCGGCCGCGATCAGTGGGGCGCCGACGCCGTGCACAACGATGCTTCCGCACACGACCACCAACGTCGCTCCGACGACGAGGTCCGCGTCGGGGGTTCCGGCCAGACTGTTGATGGCGAGCAATCCGAAGACGATCGACGCCACACCGCGCGGCCCCAAACAACACAGCATGACCCGTTCCGCTGGGGTGAACCGCGAACCGACCAGGGTGACCGCTACCGGAACAATGCGGAACGCCGTCAAGGCCAGCAATCCATAGACGATCACGGTCCATTCGAGCCTGGGGATCGCGACCGCGATAGCACCGACGACAAACCACAGTCCGAGACCGAGGAACTGCGCCAAGCCCTCGGTGAGATCCAATGGCTCACCAGGAATGTCGCGATGCGTGGCGCGATACATGATGCCGGCGAGGAAGGCCGCCACGAAACCGTTGCCGTCGATCAGGACACCCACCGCGAAGGACAGCACGGGAATCGCCAGGATTCCACAACGCACGGTGCGCGGATCCGTCCACCCACGGGCAGCGGCCGCCGAGAGCGCGACACCGGCGATCGCCCCGAGCGGAACGCCGGTCAGAACGGACTTGACGACTGCGGTCACGGCGTGGCCCAACGCTCCCACCGCGTCCTCGGAGTCGAGGCTGCGCCGATACGCTTCCAGGGCGAACAACATGACAGGCGCGACGAGGCCGTCGTTGAGTCCACTCTCGACGTTGAGGGAGTCGCGCACTCTCTTGGTGATCCGATTGTCACGCAGGATCGACTGGGCAGG
Source organism: Nocardia neocaledoniensis (assembly GCF_003182135.1). GTDB lineage: Bacteria > Actinomycetota > Actinomycetes > Mycobacteriales > Mycobacteriaceae > Nocardia > Nocardia neocaledoniensis. Next base: position 151,466 of record NZ_QGTL01000006.1, read on the forward strand.
AACCAGGTCCGTCGGCATGACGATGCAGGCCAGCACCAACAGCAGTGGCCACGAGTCCAGTTGCAGCACATACCTTCCGACAACGGTGGCGATGGCCAAGCTGATCATGAAGGCGACAAGCAGCCGGGTGACGCCGGTGTTCTTCGCTATTCGGTCCCTGATCTCGGTCGCATCGCTGAACAAGAACAGGGCCAGCAGAAACTCCACCAGACGGAGTGCGACTTCGGTGTCGATGGCGGGGAAGATCCACTGATCGTCGGTCAACCCGACGGCGGCGCCGGCGACGATCATCGCGACCGGCTCGGTGATGCTCCAACGTCCGAAAGCTCGCGACGTGCACGCCCAGACCAGCACGATCGCCATCACTACCGCGATCGCGAGAAACATGCTCGATCCTCCCGAGTGCCGAAACGCCGCTATCCGCCGTCGACCCGTGGCAAGGGCAATCTATCAGCTACTCCGTCGTGCGCGGAGCAACGCGTTCGCGGGCGCCACATCGACCTCTGTTTGTCGGGCGATCGCGATCCAGGGCCGTTTGCCGTACTTTGAACACTGCTGTATTCAAAGTGGTGAACGACCAAACCGGAAGGACCGGACAACGATGGCGAGAGTCGTGTCGGCGGCGGGGCGATACGGTGGCCGCTCGGCGGCGGAAAGGCGCGCCGAGCGCCGCGCGCGTTTCCGGGAAGCCGGGCTGGAGACCTTCGGCGCGGGCGCCGGCTACCGGAACACGCGCCTGGTCGACCTGTGCCGGGCCGCCGGGCTGTCGACGCGCCAGTTCTACCAGGAGTACGACACGCTCGAAGATCTGCTGAGCGAGTTGCATCTCCACATCGACGGCATCGTCGAAAAGCACGTCCTCGACGAGGTCGCGCGGGTAGACGACCTTCCGCTCGCCGGACGGGCCGCCGCGATGGTTCGCGCCTATCTCTCCTACATCACCCGCGATCCGCGGTGTGCCCGGATCACCTTTGTCGAGGTCGCCGGAATCAGCGAACGTATCGACGCCCAACGCCGACAGCGCCGCTCACGCTGGATCGACATGCTGTGCGCTCTGCTCGAGAGTTTCGCCGCCAGAGGCGAACTCCCGTCCCGCGAGTTCCGGCTCACCGCGGCGACCTTCCTCGGTGCTGTCGACGGCCTGATGCGGGACTGGTGCGCGGGCTGGATCGAGGCGTCCATCGACCAGCTCACCGACGAACTCCTCGGCATGCTGCTCGGCAGGCTCGGCGCAGCCGACGCCCCCGCGACACCGGTCGCCACCGATGCCGTGCCACCGGTGCGGCGCCGCCCGCCCAATCGCCGCGCGACCATCCTGCGGGCCGCCACCGACGCTTTCGCCGAGCACGGCTATCACCGCACGTCCATGGCCGACATCGCCGCCGTCCTCGATATCACCTCCGGCGCGCTGTATCGACACTTCCGGACCAAGCAAGAACTGCTCGGCTGCTGCCTGCGGGAAGGTCTCGATCTCGTCTTGGACCGCGTCGACTCCGCGTGCGACGGTGACGCAGCCTCCGACGCGGCACTCCGCGCCCTGGTCCGCGTCTCACTGGAACAGCGCGGCCTCGCGCGGCTGTGGCAGCTCGAGTTCCGTAACCTCACCCCTGCCGATCGGATTGCCGTCCTGGCGCGATCGGTGCGGCTGACACACCGGATCGGAGCGGCTGTCCAGGCGCGGTATTCCGGTGTGGGTGCCGCCGACCGCGACGCCCTCGGCTGGCTCGTCCTGTCGGTGGTGACCAGCCCATCCAACCACCGCACCCGGCTCCCGCACGACACGTTCGCCACCGTCCTGGACGCCGCGGTCGACGCGGTCATCGGCACCGGCGTGATCCACGGTGACGCAGCAGGAGACTGTTCCCCCGAATCCCGCGAGGCCGACACCGATCTGAACAGCGAACTGCGCACCGAACAGTTGATCGCCGCCGCCGCCCAGCTGTTCAGCGAACGTGGGTTCGCGGCGGTCAGCATCGAAGAGATCGGCACCTCCGTCGGTGTCCGAGGTCCCGCCGTCTATCACCATTTCGAAAGCAAGTCCGATCTGCTCGATGAGATCATCGACCGCAACAACGAGTGGATACAGCGCTACACCGAACGCGCTCTCGCCGAGGGGGGAGATCCACGGGAATCGCTGCGCCTCGTGTTGCGCTACTACGTCCATTTCGCCATGGACAGACCGGATCTCGTCGGCACCGCGGTCGGTGAGGCCCGGTACCTGCCCGACGACGCGGCTGCCCGGTATCGACGGATCCATCGCGAAGGCATCATCGGATGGGCAAGGCTGCTGCAATCGGTGCGTCCCGAGTTGTCCATGCCGACCGCGCGGGTGCTGATCCACACCGTCACCACGATGGTCAACGAAGCGGTCCGCAATCCGCGACTCACCCGGCGGCCCGCTCTGGTCAGCGAGCTGTGTTCACTCGGTGAGCGAATCGCGCTTGCCGAACTGCCTGAACTTCGAGTTAGCAACTGATCACTTAAGACCTTCACGATCAGAAATCCCCAGTTGAACAGGCTGTATAAGCACAGAAGTCCGCTTATTGATGGATTACTTAGACTTGCGTCACTCGTCACGGTGCGCCATGATGGCCACCGCGGCGCGATCTCGCGCGGTTCAGCACCCGCCCCGTTCGACGCGGGGTTCAGTCGAGAGGTGACGGTCGGTGGGCCACTACAAGAGCAATGTTCGTGACCTGGAGTTCAACCTGTTCGAGGTCTTCGACCTCGACAAGATCCTGGCCGCAGGCGCCTTCGGCGATCTCGACGGCGAGACCGTGCGCACGATGCTTGCCGAGGCGGCCCGGCTGGCCGAAGGCCCGGTCGCCGAACCGTTCGCCGAAACCGACCGCACCCCACCGGTCTTCGACCCTGCCACACATTCGGTTCGCCTGCCCGAGCCGTTCAAGAAGGCGGTCCGCGCCTGGCTCGACGCCGAGTGGCCACGACTGGCCAAGAGCGAACACGTCGGTGGGGTGCCCGCACCGTCGATGGTGGGCTGGGCGATCAACGAGCTGGTACTCGGCGCACAGCCCGCCGCCTACATGTACGCCTCCGGCCCACTGATGGCCGACGTGCTCGGCGAAGTCGGCACCGAACAGCAGAAGCAGTGGGCCCCGCAGATCGTCGAGCGCGGTTGGGGCGCCACCATGGTGCTCACCGAACCCGACGCCGGGTCCGATGTCGGCGCCGGCCGCACCAAAGCCCTAGCCCAACCCGACGGCACCTGGCACATCGAGGGCGTGAAGCGGTTCATCACCTCCGCCGACTCCGACGACCTGTTCGACAACATCGTCCACCTGGTGCTCGCGCGCCCCGAGGGCGCCGGTCCCGGCACCAAGGGACTGAGCCTGTTCATCGTGCCCAAATTCCACTTCGATTACGACACCTTCGAACTCGGTGACCGCAACGGCGTATTCGTCACCAACGTCGAACACAAAATGGGACTCAAGGCCTCGGCCACCTGCGAGCTCACCTTCGGTGGGCACGGCGTCCCGGCCGTCGGCTACCTCGTGGGCGATGTGCACAACGGCATCGCGCAGATGTTCAAGGTCATCGAGGAAGCGCGGATGATGGTCGGCACCAAGGCCATCGCCACCCTGTCCACCGGCTATCTCAATGCCCTCGACTACGCCAAGTTCCGTGTTCAGGGACCGGATCTGACGCAGGCGTCGGACAAGTCCGCGGCCAAAGTGACCATCATCCACCATCCCGACGTCCGCAGGTCGCTGCTGATGCAGAAGGCCTACGCCGAGGGCCTGCGTTCGATCTATCTCTACACCGCCGGTCACCAGGATCCCGTTGTCGCCCAGCACCTCTCCGGCGCCGATGCAGAGCTCGCCGCGCGCGTCAACGATCTGCTGCTGCCGATCGTCAAGGGAGTCGGCTCCGAACGCGCCTATCAGTACCTGACCGAATCTCTGCAGACCTTCGGCGGTTCGGGATTCCTGCAGGACTACCCGATCGAGCAGTACATTCGCGACGCCAAGATCGACTCCCTCTACGAGGGCACCACCGCCATCCAGGCCCAGGACTTCTTCTTCCGCAAGATCGCCCGCGACCGCGGCGTCGCCCTGCGGCACCTGCTCGACCAGGTCCGGGCCACCGCCCGCTCCGACAAAGACGGCGGCAGCCTGAAGCCCGAGAAGGTTCTCCTCGGCTGTGCCGTCGAGGACGTCGAAGAGATGGCAGCGACACTGACCACGCATCTGCTCGCCGCGACCGAACAACCCACCAGGCTCTACCAGATCGGCCTCAACGCCGTCCGGTTCCTTCTCGCCGTCGGCGATCTCCTCGTCGCCTGGCGACTGATCTCCGCCGCGGAGATCGCACTCGCCGCCGTCGACTCCGCAAACGACAGCGAGTTCTACGCGGGCAAGATCGCCGTGGCCCGCTTCTTCGCCGCCACGGTCCTTCCCCATGTGACCGCCGAGCGTGCCGTGATCAGCGCGTCCGATCCGCATGCGATGGAACTCGCCGAAACCGCCTTCTGACCCCAGCGCGAACCCGAGGTGCCCCATGATCGTCTCCACCCCGCGGTCGCAGCGCCGCCTCACGCGCCGCAACCAGTTCCTCGACATCGCGCATCACGCCTTCGCCACCCGCGGCTATCACGGGGTGACCATGCAGAGGGTCAGCGCATGCGCGGGGGTCACCAAACCCGTTCTCTACCGGCACTTCTCCGGAAAGCTCGAGCTCTACCTCGCCGTCGTCCAACGCTATCTCGATCAACTCACCGATGCCGTCCGTGCGGCCTCGAGGTCGACATCGTCTCGCCACCACACCGTCGAGCGCACTGTCGAGGCGTTCTTCGATCTCGTCGAACACGACGAGTCGGGTCTGCACGTCCTGATCTTCGACTCCTCTCTGCCGAGTGAGCCGGCGGTCAGGTTGCGGGTGCAACAGGCGGTGGCCGACTTCACCGTCACCGTCGCCAGGATGCTGCACCCGCACAGCGAAATTCCCCTCCGCGCGAACCTGCTCGCCTCCTGGCTGACAGGTGTCGCGATCGCCGCGGCGGGGCAATGGCACAGGGAAGGCCGCACGGTGCCCAAGCGCCACGCTGTGGCCACCGCGACACACCTGTGCTGCGCGGGCTTGTCGGGCAGCACACTCAGGGGGCCGCGTATCGCCGCTCTGACAACAGCCGTCGCTTGACGCCGGCTCGCCGATCCACAGGACCGGACCCACGAGTTCGCGCCATCCGGTAGCGGAGCCGACCTTCCGCGAGGTCCTCGGTCATGGGCGCCCCGCTGCCCGGCCCGGGTGCACGATGCACCCGGGCCCGCCGAAAGAAGGTGCGCACTGTCGTTGCGGCCCGTCGCGTCGGCTTGTGAAGATGGCATATCACCAGCGGAAACGATGAGGGAGTTCGCGAACGACCGGCGATCGGGACCGGTTCTGGGCGACAGCACGGATATCGAGCCAACTCAGGAAGCGAGTGCACACCGATGGATATCCGCTCGGATGAGTTGAGACTCCCGTCGAAAGGCAGCGCGTCATGACATGGCGAGCGACCTCGATGTCGCGCGAGGAGATCTCGGCCGCGGCGGTGGCGCAGGTGAGGTACTACAAGCAGCGCTGCGGGATCGCCGCGTTCCTTCGCGCGAGCAGCGGCCGGATCTTCGTCCCGGCCGGGATCGTCGGCGCGATCGTGGCGCCCGCCGCGCAGGCCGCCACCCTGGTGCGGCGGCTACCCCTGGTGGTGCCTGCCATCATCGACCGCGGGCTCGGCCGGCGAACGACCTGGACACTGCTCACCGCGCCCGTCCCCGGCCACCTGCGCCGCAGTGCGCTGACCAGGGAAGTACTGGACCGGTGCGGGGCCGGCCTCGTCGACGAGGGTGACGAGATCTCGCTGCCCTCCCCCGCCGACCCGGCGCTGCGCTGGCACGGTGGCGCCCCGACCGACCGCTACCGTCCCTCGCCGGTGTCGATCCTCTCGGCCATGCGCGGCCGGTGAGTCGCCGTGCCCGCCCAGCGCTCGCCCCGGCCCGGGGAACCCGACACCCACCTCAGGGTCATCGCCGGAACGGTGGTCGCCGACTTCCGTGGTTGCCGCACCGCCGTCCGGAACTTCGTGCGGGACTGGCTTTCTCGCCCACACCCCGGCATCACCGTCGAGGAGATCCGCAACGGGCTGCTCCCCGCCCAGCGAATGCCGTGTGAGAGCCTGTGGATTCACTGACCTGCGCGGTCGCCGGACATCACGCCGGCACGGATCCCGTCTCGACCGGCTGGGCCGCGCCCACGATGCTGTCGCACATCGCCGGGATTCCCGCGCAGAAGACGTCGAGATAGGCCTCGACGCGCTCCGGATCCTGATGCGCGGCCCATTGCACGACCAGCGCGTCGCTGGTGGAGATCAGAACCGAGGCGAGCGCTCGAATGTCCTCCGCGCGCGCGGACGCGCCTGCCGCGCGCTGCAGAATATCGGCGACCGCGCCCTGGTAGACGTCGTAGGACTCGGCCGCGAGGGCGGGGCGGTTGCGGACCATCCAGAGGTAGAGGTCGAGCTGGGCCAGCGCGTAGTCGGGTCGCTCGACGACCCAGCGGCCCGAATGCCGGACGAGCTCGACAGCGGTGGCCCGCAGGTCGCCCAGCTCGATCTCGGCGAAGGGTTCGGTGGCCCGGGCCGCGAGATTCTCGAAGACCGCGCGGAACAGACCGTCCTTGTCCCGGAAGCAATAGTGCAGCGAAGCCAGTGGCGCGTCGGCCGCGTCGGTGATCCGGCGGGTCGTCGCACTCGCGACGCCGTGCTCGGCGATGACACGCACCGCCGCCTCGAGAATCTGCACGGAACGATCCGATGTCGGCACGTGAGCCACGGTGGTCCACCCCTTTCGCTCGTCGGCGGTTCGAGACGCCGCCAATCTTGACTGAATCAAGCGTACAGGCCCCGCGACACCTTTCGATCATGCCCGCCATGGCGCGGCGACCGGGCAAGATGCCGCCGGAGACAGACCGCATCAACCAATTGAATCAATCGATTCAGTCGAATCACTTGATCAAGCGCTTAGTCACCTCTATCGTTCGATGTGCCTCAGGTCACACAGATGGCCGTCCGATACGCCATCCACCACGCGGGTGAACCCGATCACGGCCGGGCCTGCGGCCTGCTCGATCCCACTGAACGAACGGATTTGCCGATGACCATCGACGACCCCAATGCCCCACCGGTGCAACAGGATTCGGAGGAAGCCCAGCATCTGCGGGGCAACCTGGGGATCATCCAGCTCGTCTTCACCGTCTTGGCGTTCAACGGCCCGCTCGGGGTGGTGGCCGCGTTCGCCCCGGTGGTCATCGGCTACGGAAACGGGATCGGTGCGCCCGCCGCCTACCTCGCCGCAGCAGGCATCGTCGCCTTGTTCGCCGTCGGCTTTCTCAAGATGTCGCGCCACATCGCGAATCCGGGCGGCTTCTATTCCTTCGTCACCGCCGGTCTCGGCAAACAGGTCGGACTCGGCGCGTCCTTCCTCGCCGTCACCTGTTACTACATCCTGCTCCTGGCCGTGTACGCGGTCGCGGGTCTCTATCTCGAGATCGTCGTCGGCGGCCTGCCCTGGTGGATCTGGGCGCTGGTCCTGCAGGGTGTGGTCGGGGCTTTCGGCTACTTCAACCTCGACTTCTCCGCGAAGGCGCTCAGCGTGTGCCTGTGCCTGGAAGTCCTGTTCGTCGCCGTCTATGACATCTTCGTGGTGGCGAAGGGCGGTGCGACGGGGCTCAGTGCCGACTCCTTCCTGCCGGAACACGTCTTCTCGGGCAACGTGGGCATCGCACTGCTCTTCGGGATGCTGTGCATGGGCGGCTTCGAGGTGACCGTCATCTTCCGTGACGAGGTCCGCGATCCCGATCGGAACATCCCGCGCGCGACCTACGCGTTCATCGCCCTGATCGGCTTCGTGTACGCCGTGTCGACCTGGGCCATCATCCAGGCGATCGGTCCCGCCGACGCCGTCGCCACGACCGCCGCCGATCCGACCGGATCGTTCCTCGGCACGCTGCACACCTTCGTCGGTTCCTTCGCCGAGGACCTCGTCGTCCCGCTGCTCACCACGGCCGGATTCGCCGCGCTGCTCGCCACCCACAACGTGCTGGCGCGGTACGCGTTCAACCTCGGCGTCGACGAGGTGCTGCCCCAGCGCATCGGATTCGCCCACCCGCGCCACGGATCGCCGCACCGGGCCTCGGTCGGCATCTCGGTGCTCGCGCTCATCGGGTTCCTGGCGTTCGTCGGGTGGGGCGCCGAACCGAAGCTGCTCTACGCACAGCTGTCCGGCGCGTTCGGCTACGGCCTGATCATGCTGATGCTGATCACCTCCGCCGCCGTCATGGTGTTCCTGACCCGCCGCCGCCCCGACGACACGACCGTCTGGCACCGGCTGATCGCGCCGGGGCTCGCGCTCGGCTGCCTCGCGGTCGTCCTCTGGCTCGCCACGACGAACATCTCCGCGCTGATCACGGCGGGGACCGGCGTCGTGATCGCCGTACTGGCACTGCTCTACGGATCCGTTCTCGTCGGCGCCGCCTACGCCTGGAAGCTGCGCGGCACCCGCCCGGACACCTACGCCAAGATCGGGCGGCAGTAGCCGCTCCCCCACCGGTGGGCGCCCACGCGCCACGTGGGCGCCCACCGGCTTCTCAGTACCGAAAACCATTGGAGGAGAACGAATCGTGGAACAGCAACCGACGTTCGACGTAGCCCTGCTCGGCTGCGGAAACATGGGCGCCGCCCTCGGGCGCGCCCTGCTGGGGGCCGGCTACCGCGTGATCGCGTGGAACAGGACCCCCGAGAAGGCACAGGCTCTCGAGCCGGACGGGGCCCGGGCTGCGGACACCGCGGCCGAGGCCGTGGGATCGGCCCGGACGACCGTCGCCTGTGTGCGCGCCTACGACGACCTCGAAAAGGTCCTCGCCACCGTCGACATGCCCGCCGGACACACGCTGATCAACGTGACGACCGGCGCACCCGACGACGCCGACCGCCTGCGGCAATGGGCCGAGACCCAGGGGGTGCGCTATCTCGACGGCGCCATTCTGGCCTTTCCCGAGCAGATCGGCACCGCCGCCTGTCAGCTGCTCGTGGCGGGATCGCCGGAGGTCTGGGAATCCCACGGAGATCTCGTGCGCGCCATGGGCGGCGCGTCCCGGCATGTCTCCGCGAACGCGAACGGCGCGAACGTCCTCGATCTGGGCGGTGTCGGCGCGTTCTACGGTGTGAGCATCCTCGGCTTCATCGAGGCTGCCAGGTACGTGACGGCCTGCGGTGTCTCCGTCGACGAGTTGCTGCTGGTGGCTCGGCAGCTGGACGAGGTCCTGCATGCCGCGCAACAGCAGTGCGTCGACACCCTGACCTCCGGCGACTACTCGACCGATCAGGCCACCATCGACGTCTACCGCTCGGGGTCGTTGACCTTCCGGGACACGATGGCCGAGCGGGTCGGCCCCGCGCCCATGATCGAGGCCGCGGCGGGACTGCTCGCCCGCGGGGTCGACGCGGGCTTCGGCAACGAATCTCTGTACGCGCTGTACAAGCTCTACCAGGGCCGTGACGCGAAGCAGGCTGTCGCACAAGAACAGTGACACACCGCAACGGCCCCGGAGCACCTGCGCTCCGGGGCCGTTTCAGTGGTGCCTGCGTCAAGACGGCGAAGCCTGCCCGCCGGGTTCCTCGGCCGCCCGGTCACGCAGCAGGAACTTCTGCGTTTTGCCCGTCGACGTCTTGGGCAACGGACCGAACACGACCCGGTGGGGCGCCTTGTACCGCGCCAGCTGCCGTTTGACGTGCGCCACGAGCTCGTCCGCGGTCGCGGCGGCGCCGGGCACCAGATGCACGAACGCCACGGGGATCTCGCCCCAGCGCGCGTCCGGGGTTCCGACGACGGCCGCCTCGAGCACGGCCGGATGCTCCGCGAGCACGTGCTCGACCTCCACGCTGGCGATGTTCTCACCCCCGCTGATGATCACGTCCTTGCTCCGGTCGCGCAGCTCGATGGAGCCATCGGGATGGCGCACCGCGAGGTCGCCGGTGCGGAACCAGCCGTCCGGAACAGCGTCGTCGGTCGCGGCGTCGTCGTGCAGGTAACCGAGCATGACGTTGTTGCCGCGCAGGGCGATCTCACCGATCGACGCGCCGTCGGCCGGGACATCGGCGCCCGCGCCGTCGACCACCCGCGGCGGCAACGACACGAGATTGCCGACACCCTGGCGCGCCTTCAGCCGGATCACGGTCTCCTCGTCGAGGTCTCGCCACTCGGGTACCGCCTCGCAGAGCAACGCGGGCCCGAAACTCTCGGTCAGGCCGTAGAGATGGGTGACGTCGAATCCGAGCCGTTCCATCCGGCGCAGCACCGCGGGCGCGGGCGGCGCTCCCCCGGTCCCCACCGACACGCTGTGCGACAGCGACGCGGCCGACTCGGCGTGCGCGATTGTGTCGAGCACGGCGGGAGCACCGTTGAGACCGGTGACGCCCTCCTGCCGGATCAGCCGCCAGATCTCGGCGGCGTCGACCTTGGGCAGGCAGACATGCGTGCCGCCGGCCGCGGTGACGGCCCAGGTGAAACACCAACCGTTGCAGTGGAACATGGGCAGGGTCCACAGATGGACCGACTCGGGTCCCAGCGCGAAATGACCCGCCATCGCCAGCGCCTGCAGATACGCGCCGCGGTGGTGGTACATCACGCCCTTCGGCGCGCCCGTGGTGCCGGAGGTGTAGTTGATCGCCAGCAGCGACCGTTCATCGATGACCTCCGCCTGGAACGGCGCGGCGCCCGCGATCAGCGCCTCGTAGCCCGAGTCGGGGTGGCCCGCGTCGATCACCACCGGGGGCGTCGACATCGCGGCGCACACCTCCTCGACGAGGTCCGCGTACCTGGCGTCGCGGATGAGCACCCCGCTGCCGGAATGCGCCAGAATATAGGACAATTCGCGGACACCGAGCCGGGTGTTGAGCGCCACCAGGGGAACTCCCGCCCACGGCACCCCGTAGTGGGCTTCCAGGAGTTCGTGCGTGTTCGGCGCCATGATCGCCACGGGCCTGCCCGCGGCGAGCTCGCGCAGTCCGCCGGCGAGCCGGCGGCACCGGTCACGGAATTCGCGGTAGGTCCAGCGCGACTCGCCGTCGACCACCGCCACCCGGGATCCGTGCGCGGCGGCGGCCCGGTCGAGGAACGCCGTGGGTGTCATCGCCGCCCAGGCGTGCGCCGCCGCCTCAGACATAGCGCAGCACTCCGTCGTCGACCGAGTCGAGCAGGCGCAGCGTCTCCTCGTAGTTCTGCGGGTTGAGCCACGGCTCCCGATCCCCTTGCGCGGGCATCCGATCGGCGGCGCGTTGCATGTAGCCCGAGGTCACACCCGCGCTGTAGGGCAGCCGCGGCATGGTCTCGGCGCCGGGCGCGAGCGTGGGGGTGACCTGCTGTGCGCCGACCTTGTCCATGTGCTGGAGCACCCGGCACAGGAAGTCGTCGACCACCTCGACCCGCAGGGTCCACGACGAGTTCACGAAGCCGAAGGCGTAGGTCATGTTCGGCACGCCGGAGAACGCCAAGCCCTTGTAGGTCCAGCAGCGGCCGAAGTCGACGATCTCGCCGTCGACGTCGAAACTCGCCTCACCGCCCATGACCACGTTGAGCCCGGTCGCCTTCACGATGATGTCGGCGTCGACGTGGGTGCCGTCGCGCATCGCCAGGCCCGTCGGGGTGAGCCGCTCGATGTGGCCGGTGACCACGTCCGCCGATCCGTCCCGGATGGCCTCGAACAGATCGCCACCGGGCACCACGCAGACGCGTTGATCCCACGGCTCGTAGTCCGGCGTGAAGTGCGCCTCGCGGACCTCGGCGCCGACGATCTCGTCGATGCCGTCGAAGATCATCTTCTTGAATTCCTCGGGGTACTGCCGGGCGTGGCGGTAGGTCTCCTGCTGGGCGTGCAGGTTGCGCAGGCGGATCTGCCGGAACGCGGCCTCGGGGCCGACCTCCGCGCGCAACTGCTCGGCGTCCGGATCGACGGTCGGCGCCACGTAGACATAGGTGGGCGAGCGCTGCACCATGGTCACCTTCGCGGTCTCCCCCGCGAGGTTGGGGATCAGCGTCACGGCGGTGGCGCCCGATCCGATCACCGCGACATGCTTGTCCTTGTAATCGAGGTCTTCCGGCCACTCCTGCGGGTGGACCAGCTGTCCCTGGAACGAATCCTCGCCGGGCAGTTCGGGATTGAATCCACCGCGGTAGCTGTAGTAGCCGGTGGCGAGGTGCACGAACCGGCAGCGCAGTCGCGACTCGCCGTCCGTGCCGGTGAGCCCGAGGGTCCAGGTGCCGTCGGCGCTGCTCCACGACGCGGTGGTCAGGCGGGTGCCGAACCGGATCTTCGCGGTGATCCCGAATTCGTCGGCGGTCTCGCGCAGATAGTTCTTGATCGCGGCGCCGGAGGCGATGGCCTCCGGCTCGGTCCAGGGTTTGAAGCCGAAGCCGAGCGTGAACATGTCGCTGTCGGAGCGAATGCCCGGGTACCGGAACAGATCCCAGGTGCCGCCCAGGGATTCGCGCATCTCGAGCACCACGAAGCTCTTGTCGGGACAGTTGCGCTGCAGATCCGCCGCGGCGGCGATGCCGGAGATACCGGCGCCGACGATGACAACATCGACCTCGGCCAAGTCGTTCAATTCCTTCTCCTAATCCGTTGAGCTCGCCGACGACCCGGCGCTGCTGGGTGAGCGCTACCGCGCCGCGACGATGTCGTTCGCCGCGACGACCCTGGCTTGCTCGATCAGCCACGGAAAGCACGGCTCGAGCTCGACACTGGCCTCGGGATGCCACTGCACGCCGAGGACCGGTCGGCCCGGCAGCTCGATGGCCTCGACCACACCATCGGGCGCCCGGCCAGAGACGACCACACCGTCGCCGGGGCGATCCACCGCCTGGTGATGCCAGGAGTTCACCCGGGTTCGGGGGCCGTACAGCGCGGCGGCCAGGGTGCCCGCGGCGAAGTCGACCGCGTGTTCGCGGTCCGGGCGCCGGTCCGGGAAGGTGGCGAGCGAATAGTGCCTGATCCCCTGGTGGGGCAGATCCGGCACCAGCGTTCCGCCCAGCGCGACATTCAGAACCTGATGTCCGCGACAGACGCCGAGCACCGGGATCCCGCGTTCGAGCGCGTGGTGCACCAGGGTGATCTCGTAATCGTCGCGGCGCCGGTCGATCGTCAGCATCTGTCCGCCGATGTCGGCCGGTTCCGGCGCGGGTCCACCCCAGAGTTCCGGGTCGACGTCCTGTCCACCGGTCACCACCAGCGCGTCGACCCGGGCGATGACCTCGGGTCCCGCGCTCTCATAGGGCAGTTGCACCGAGATGCCGCCGGCTTCGGCGATCTTCGCGCCGAACTCCGCCCAGAACATGTCGGCCTGGGCCTCGGCCCACCGGCTGTCGAGACCGACGAGGGAGGTGGCGGGGATACGCCTGCCGGTGACGGCGATGACGGGTTTCACGATCCACTCCTGATGTCGACGACCACGCGGGTACCGCCCGCGGTCTGCATGAGTTCGAATCCTTCGTTGATCTGGTCCAGGGGCACGATCGTCGACAGCATGTCGTCGAGATTCAGTCGGCCCTGCTCGTAATACCGGACATAGCCGGGGATGTCGGTCGGGAACTGGTTGGAGCCCATCAGCGCGCCCTGGAGCCGCTTCTCGAGCAGGAACAGGTCCGCGCCCCGGATCGAGATGGGCTGGCTGTCGGGCACCAGGCCGACCACGGTGGCGGTGCCGCCGGGGCCGAGCATCGCGAAGGCCTGCTCCACGGTGGCGGCGAAACCGACGGCCTCGAACGAGTAGTCGACGCCGCCACCGGTGAGCTCACGCACCGCCGCCACCGCGTCGACCGTCCCGGCCGGCACGGTCGCCGTCGCGCCGAAGTGCACGGCGTCGGTCAATCTGGCCTCGACCGCATCGACGGCGATGATCTCGCGGGCGCCGGCCAGGCGAGCGCCCTGGATCGCCGCGATGCCGATCCCGCCGCAGCCGATCACCGCGACCGTCGAACCGGGTTCCACGCGGGCGCTGCGGAACACCGAGCTCAACCCGGTCACCACCGCGCAGCCGAGCACGGCGGCCGGCGCCAGCGGCATGCTGTCCGGAATGCGGACCGCGGAGTGTTCATGCACGACCATCGCCTCGGCGAACGCGCCGAGGCGCGCCGTCGGGTGCACCGACTGCCCGCGCGCGTTGACCAGCACGGGCCGGGTGCGGCTGCCCAGCGAACCACGCCGGACACACAGCGTCATCCGGCCGGACAGGCAGAACCGGCATTCCCCGCAATAGGTGCTCAAGCAGGTCACGACGTGGTCGCCGGGTCGGAGCGTGCGGACCTGATCGCCCACCTGGCGCACCACGCCGGAGGCCTCGTGGCCGAGCAGGGTGGGGCAGGTGGCGGGCCAGGCGCCCTCGATCTCGTGCAGGTCGGACCGGCACAGGCCCGAGTAGTGCACGTCGACGAGCACCTCGTCCGGACCCGGATCGTCCAGGACGAGCTCCTCCAGCTCGAGCTTCCCCGGCGCGGTGTTGAGCACGGCCGCGGTGATGGTTGTTGGCAATGTCGTTCTCTCGGTCTGGCCGGCGGCGCGGCGCGATGGGTCGGGATGAGCGCGGCTAGAGGGCGATCCAGGTCGTCTTCAGCTGGGTGTACTTGTCGACGGCGTACACGCCCTTGTCGGCGCCGTTGCCCGACAGCTTCCGGCCGGCGAAGGGCGTCGACGGCACGCCGCCCTCGTAGGAGTTGACCCACACGTTGCCCGCGTCGAGCCCACGCGCCATCCGGTGGATCCGCGAGACGTCGCGGGTCCACACCGACGCGGCCAGGCCGTAGTCGGTGTCGTTGGCGAGCCGGAGCACTTCGTCCTCGTCCCGGAACGGCTGGACGCAGACGACCGGACCGAAGATCTCCGCGCGGGCGATCTGCATCGCCGGCGTGGTGTCTACGAAGACCGCGGGCGCGACCAGGGACCGCTGCTCGTCGAGTCCCTGCTCCGAGCCCGTCAGCAACGTGGCACCTTCGGCCACACCGGATTTGATGAACTCCAGCACGGTGTCGTACTGGCTGCGGCTGCTCAGCGGCCCGAGAGCGGTGTCCGGGTCGAGCGGATCGCCGATCGTGAGCGCCGAGACCTGCTCGACCACGCCCCGCACCACCTCGTCGTACACCGACTGCTCCACGAACAGCCGCGTCCCGGCGGTGCACATCTGACCGGTGTTGTAGGTGAACGCCCACACGGCGGTGCGCACGGCCTGATCGAGATCGGGGGCGTCGGCGAAGATGATGTTCGGCGACTTGCCGCCGAGTTCCAGCGACACCGTCTTGCCGTTCGACACCGCGGCGTCGCCGAGCAGCTGCAGGCCGACCTCGGTGGAGCCGGTGAAGGTCACGCAGGCCACGGAGTTGTGCCTGCCGAGTGCGGTGCCGACGACCGAACCACGTCCGGTCACCACCTGCAGCACCCCGTCGGGAAGTCCGGCGGCACTGCTCAATTCGGCCAGCCGCAGCGAGGACGCCGAGGTCTGCAGCGCGGGCTTGAGGATCACGCTGTTGCCCGCCATCAGCGCGGGCGCGAGCTTGGCCATGGCGAGGCTGATCGGGAAGTTCCACGGCGTGATCGCCGCGACCACACCCAGCGGCTCGCGGGTGACCAGTGCGACGACATCGGGCAACCCACGAGGGGAGTCGTCCATCAGCTTGTCGGACAGCTCGCCGTACCAGCGCAGATTGCGGACCGCGGAGACGAGTTCGAGATCCCGCGCTTCGTGGACGGGCTTGCCCATCTCGCGGGAGATCAGGACGGCCAGCTGCTCGGCGTCCCGCTCGATCAGGTCGGCCCAGGCGATCAGGATGCGACCGCGTTCCCTGGGCGACATCCGCGACCACACCCCACCGTCGAAGGTGGCTCGGGCCGTGGCGACCATACGATCGACGTCGGCGGCGGTGGCCGCGGGCACCGAGGTGAACTGCTCGCCCGACCACGGATCGCGCAACGCAAGCGTCTCCCCGCTCGCCGCGTCGGCCCACTCGCCGCCCGCCCACATCCGGAAGGAAGCCGGGACGGCGGCGGCCAGCGCACGCGATCGTTCGCTGCCGGAGATCGTGTTCGTCATGGTGTGCTCTGCCTTCCGTGAATGGTGGTCATGCGAGTTCGAAGTAGCGCAGCGACTCCCAGACCGAGATCTGCTCGTCGGTGCGTTCGGCTCCGGTGTGGAAGGCGAGCCATTCCCAACGGCGAAGGCCGACCCAGTAGTTCACGAATTCGTCGCCCAGGTACCGGCGCAGCTGGTCGTCGGCGTCCAGCGCGGAGATGGCGTCGTAGAGGTTCTTCGGGACCACGGGGACGGTGCCCGGCGCCAGCGCCCACGCCATGCGCTCGAAGCGCGGCGGCGGCGTCATCTTGTCGTCGAGCCCGAGCAGGCCACCGGCCAGGAACGCGGCGAGCGTGGAGTACATGTTGGAGTCGGAGGCGGGCAGCCGGTACTCCAGCCGGCTGGCGGACGGGCCTGCCAGCACCGCGCGCACGGCGCACGACTTGTTCGCGATGCCCCAGGTCTGCGTGGTCGGCGGGCCTTCCAGTTCCATCAGCCGCCGGTAGGAGGTGATGGTGGGCAGCGCGAAGCTGGTCGACGCCTCGAGCGTGGCCATCACGCCGCCGAGGAAGTGCAGCATGCGCTCGCTCGGCTCGTGCGGCGCGGACGCGTCGAAGAAGATGTTGCCGTCGGAGTCGCTGACCGAGACGTTGAGGTGGGAACCCTGCCCGTATTCGGCGGACCACTTGGACATGAAGGTCACCGACCGGCCGAGGGAGTAGGCGACTTCACGCATGACCTGCCGGGCGCGCGCCCACCGGTCCGCGGCCGTCACCGGATCGGCCGGGGCGATGTTGAACTCGATCTGACCGGTCGCGGCCTCGTCGGACCACGCCTCCCAGGGCAGGCCGATCTCGTCGAAGCGAGCGACGACCGCCTCCATGTACTCCGTGTGGTCCGGCGACTTCGCGTGCACCAGTGCGGCACCGCTCTTGCCGCCGAGCGGCGTGAGGTTCTGGTACTGCTGCGCGCGTGCCTGATCGATGGACTCCTGGAAGACGGTCGCCTCGATCTCGACACACGCCAGCACGTTCAGGCCACGCTCGGCGTACGCGGCCGCGATCCGCTTGAGCGCCTGCCTGGGGTCCGCCGCGACCGGCTCGCCCTGGAGGGTCCAGAGGTCGCCGATCACCGAAGCCATCCCGGGCTTCCATTCGATCAACGTGTCCTCGTCGGGCCGCAGTTCGATATCGGTGATCAGGCCGTTTCGCCGCCAGTGCGGGTGGTCGTAACCGAGCGACGAATTGTTGCCGAGGTCGAGGCCGAGAACCAGATCGGGCACCGCGACGCCCTTGTCGCGACACGAGCGATACTTCGCCGGCGACAGCGTCTTGCCGATCAGCACACCGTCGTGATTGGTCGCCTCGAGCCGCACGCTCGACACGGCGGCCAGGTCACCGAACTTGTCAGACTTCACCGAACACCACCTTGAGGTTGGCGCCGAACAGCGCCGAGAAACTGGAGACAGAGCCGTCGACCGCGAGCTCGCCACCGGCGAGTTCGTCGGTGATCAGGGAGCGGCCACCGAACAGGCGCGCGAGCGCCGCGGACGTGCCGAGCAGCTGGTAGCCGTTGCCGGTGAGGTCACCGAACTCGGCGGAGGCGTCCTCGTCGAAGCAGTAGACGCCGAGGCCGCCTGGCACACCGGGCACCGCGTGCACGCGGTCCCAGAAATCCGCCGCCGCCGCGC
This sequence comes from Nocardia neocaledoniensis, assembly GCF_003182135.1. Classification (GTDB taxonomy): domain Bacteria; phylum Actinomycetota; class Actinomycetes; order Mycobacteriales; family Mycobacteriaceae; genus Nocardia; species Nocardia neocaledoniensis. The sequence continues at coordinate 169,267 of NZ_QGTL01000006.1, forward strand.
GCCAGTCGACGTCGCGGCCCGACAGCAGGACCTGGACCTCCTTCGCGAAGCCGTCGAGCGCCTCGCCATCGATTTCGGCCGGGGCCGGGTCGGACCACCGCACCTCCCAGGCGAGGTCCGGCTCGGACCCGTGGGCGGCGACGGCGATCTGCGCGCCGACGAAGGTCAGGAAGGCCTGCTGCGCGTCGGTCGTCGACGAGAGGCGAACAGTTCGTGGTTCGTCGTTCGCGGTGAACGTCGCACCGTGGGCGATCGCCTCGCGCAACCGCCGTGCCACCGACAGAACCATCGGTGTCGGGCCGCCGGTCACCGCCACTTCACCGGTGACCGCGTGGCTTGCTGATTCGGGCATATCCGCCTCTCTCCATTGAGATGGTGCTCACTTCTAGCGAGATCGTGTGACAGAATCATGTGATCTAATCAACTGATTTGTCAAGAGCTGAGGAGTATCGGATGGGCCTGTCCGTAGCCGCCATGATCGACATGCTCGACGCCGACGAGCGGGCGTTCGCCCACGCGTTGCTCGACCACGCGCCCGCTCCCCCCTACTCCCGGTACGGCGTGGACGGCGTGCGATCCCTCTTCGATTCCACCGAGGCCGACGCGACCCCGACGCGACCTGTGCACAGCGCCGAGGAGCGGACCATCGACAGCCCGGCCGGGCCGCTCCGGGTGCGCTGCTACCGCCCCTCCGCCGCACGAGACCTGCCCGCGCTGATCTACATCCACGGCGGCGGCTTCGTCGTCGGGACACTGGCCGGCGTCGACGAACTCTGCAGAACGCTCAGCCTCGAGGCGGACTGCGTCGTGGTGTCGGTCGAATACCGGCGCGCGCCCGAACACGTCTTTCCCGCCGCCGCGGACGATTGCCTCCGGACCTACGAGTGGGTCCAGCGCGAGGCGGCTTCGCTGGGGATCGACCCGTCTCGCATCGCACTGGCCGGCGACAGCGCGGGCGGGAATCTCGCGCTGTCGATCTGCACCAGCCTGGCCGCGACGCACCAGCCCGCGCCGAGCGCGCTCGTGCTGGCCTATCCCGCGACGTCGAACACCCACTCCGGCCCGTCCTGGGAGGCTTTCGAGGACGCGCCGGTCCTGTGCAAAGCCGATGCGATGTGGTTCTGGTCGAACTACGCCGCGGACACCGGAGCGGATCAGGATCCGCGCGCCGTCCCGCTCCTGTCACCCACCCTCCACGCCCTGCCGCCGACCCTGGTGATTTCCGCCGAGGTGGATGTCCTGCGGTCGGACTACGAGCATTTCGCCGCCGTCGCCGCGCGCGCAGGCGCCGAGATCGAGATCCGCCGCTACGACGGCGTGTTGCACGGCTTCTTCACCGAGGTCACCACGATCGGCAAGGCCGCCCTCGCCGCCTCCGACGCGGCACTCCACCTGCGCAAGCACTTCGGCGTCTGACCGCGCTCGCACACCCCGTCAGCGATACCTCCGCGCCCGAGCGCACCCCCAGTGAAGGAAATGAGCAGAATGAGCCGAACCGGAATCGCCATCGTCGGACTCGGCGCCGTGGGCAGGGAAGCTGCCCGAACCCTCCTTGCCCGCGACCGCGCGAGCGTGACCGCCGCCGTGGACCGCGACCCCGCCCTCGCCGGCCGAGATCTGGGCGAGTTGCTGGGCCTCGGCCCTGTGGGAGTCTCCGTCGCCGGTGACCTCGGCGCCGCGGCGGGCTCCCGCACCGCGCTGGTGGCCACCACCTCGCTGCTCGCCGAGCTCGAGCCGATCGTGGCGGAGCTGGCGGCGAGTGGAGTACACGTCGTGTCCATCTGCGAGGAACTCGGCTTCCCGTGGCGTGAGCAACCCGAACTCAGCCACCGGATCGACGAGATGGCCCGGCGGCACGGAATCGTGGTACTCGGCACCGGCGCGAATCCGGGGATGCTCATGGACGTCGTCCCCACCGTGCTGTCCTCGCTCGCGCCGACCGTCGAGGGCGTGGTCGTGCGGCGCACCGCCGAGATGGCCTCCTACGGCGGAATCCTGCACAAGTTCGGCTTCGGGCTCACCCCTGCGGAATTCACCGCCGCGGTGACCGAGCGGCGCCTGCCAGGGCACTTCGGTTTCGCCGAATCGATCGGCGCGCTGTCCTGGGCGCTCGGCCTCGAACTGGACGCCGTCGAGGTCGGCACACCGGAGATCGCCGTGCTCGCCGAACGGGAACGGGTGGGACCGCACGCGCGCATCGCGGCGGGCACGGTCGCCGGGATCACCCATGGCGCGCGCGGTTCGTACCGTGACGATGTCGTCGTGGACCTGAGTATCCACTTCGGGTTCCGCCCGGAACTGGACGCGGTCGAGCTCGGCGATCGGTGGACGCTGCGGACACCCGACGGCGACATCACCGTCGGCGCCCCCGGCGGCTTCGCCAGCGCGCCCGCGACGGTCGCCGTCGCCTGCAACGTGGTCGACGAAGCCGCGACACTGACGCCCGGCCTTCGCACGATGCTCGACCTGCCCGTTCGATCCCTCGCCGCGAAGGGCAGGGCGCGGTGATTCCCGGCCAACCCTTGACACATCGTGTCTTCCGTCACACAATCGAATCACTCGATCAGATCATTTGATTCAAACACTTGGTTTACCGAAATGAGGAGCTCATGAACGCGCCAGTGAAAGCCACCCTGCGGTCGGTGACGGACTCGACCCCCCTCGCCGAAATCCTCGCCATCGTGGCCGAAGACGGCGGCGTGATCATCGAGAACTTCCTGTCGCAGGACCAGATCGCGCGGTTCAACAGCGAGATCGATGCGCCGCTGACCGCGCTCGCGCCCGGCTCGACCCACGAGAACGAGATCGTCGCCGACTTCCACGGCAGCAACACCAAGCGGCTGACGAACCTGGTGACCCACAGCAAGACCTTCCGCGAGGAGATCCTCGACAAGGACCTGGTGCACCAGCTCTGTGACGCCACCTTCCTCGAGGAGTCCGGCACCTACTGGATGACCACCGCGCAGGTCATCGAGATCGGCCCGGGCAACAAGGCGCAGATCCTGCACCGCGACCTGGAGAACTGGTTCCCGTTCATCGGAATGGGCCCGCAGGGTCCCGAGGTGACCATCAACTTCCTGATCGCGTTCACCGACTTCACCGAGGAGAACGGCGCCACCCGGGTCATCCCCGGCAGCAACCACTGGGCCGACTTCGAGGATCGCGGCACGCCCGAGGCCACCGTTCCCGCGCTCATGCGGGCCGGCGACGTGCTCGTCTTCAGCGGCAAGACCGTCCACGGCGGCGGCGCGAACGTCACCACCGACCAGTACCGCCGTGCCGTCGCCTTCGCGCTGAACCCGGGCTTCCTCACCGGCGAGGAGGCGTATCCGTTCCTCGTCGACATGGCGATCGCCAAGCAACTCTCCCCCCGGGTGCAGCGCCTGCTCGGCTTCCGTTCCCAGTACCCCACCGGTTCGCCCGGCCTCTGGCAGGTGGACTACACCGAGCTCGGCGACTACCTGCAGCTCTGAGGAGCGACCGGTACCTCTGTCACCTCGAACAAGGAAAACCATTGGGAATCGATTCCTCCGTCACCGCATTCGAACGCACCCGGCGCAGCCTGGGCGGTGGCGTCAGCTCCGGCCTGCGGGCCACGATGCGGCCGGTCCCCCTCTTCGTGGAGCGAAGCAGCGGAGCGTATGTGTGGGACCTCGACGGCGACCGCTACGTGGACTACGTCATGGCCTGGGGGCCGCTGGTCCACGGCCACAGCCACCCGCACATCCTCGACGCGGTGACGCGGGTGATCACCTCGATGCAGGTCGTCGGCATGGGGCATCGCCTCGAGTACGAGGCCGCGGAGGCGGTCCTCGCCTCGGTCCCGGGCGCGCAGCGGCTGGTGTGGACCAATACCGGGACCGAGGCCGTGCAGGTCGCGTTGAAGTTCGCCCGCGCCGCGACCGGCCGTCACCGCGTCGTCAAGTTCGCGAAGGCCTACCACGGCTGGCACGACAGCGTGTACGCGAGCATGGCGGCCGACGACACGGGTGAGGCGGCCGTCCCCGCCGGTCGCGGGCAGAGCCCGCATGCCCACGCCGACCTGATCATCAGCCGGTTCAACGACACCGCGGCCATCGCGGAGATCCTCGCCGCCGCCGAGGAACGGCAGATCGCCGCGGTGCTCATCGACCCGATCATGAGCAACGCGGGCGTGACGAACCCGGCGCCCGGCTTTCTCGAGACGATCCGCGAGCTGTGCGACAAGCACGGCGTCGTGCTGATCTTCGACGAGGTCATCGCCGGCTTCCGGATCGCGCGCGGTGGCGCCGCCGAGAAGTTCGGCGTCCGCCCCGACCTCTCGGTGTTCGGCAAGGCGATCGCGGGCGGGTTCACCCAGAGCGCGGTCGTCGGACGCGCCGACATCATCGATCTCGTCGACGACGGCCTCACCCACGCCGGCACCTTCAACGGCAATCCGGTCGCGCTCGCGGCGGTGCAGGCCGCGATGGAGCTGTCCGCCGAGCCGGGCGTGTTCGCGAAGCTGGACGAGCTGGGCGCCGCCTTCGAGACGGCGATCACCGACGTGTTGACCGCAGCGGGCGCACCGGCCGGTCTCCGGCGGGTCGGGTCGCTGTTGCAGTTCGCGCCGCACGATCAGCAGACGAGTCTGCACGGCACGGACGGGCTCTGGGCCGAGATCACCGCGGGCATGGTCGAATCCGGCGCCGTCTTCATGCCGTCCGGAAAGATCTTCGTCAGTACCGCCCACACGCTCGCCGACATCGAGGAGACCGCCGCGCTCCTCGAGCGAGTTCTCCAGCGGGTCCCCGCGCGCCCGGCGTAGCGGCGCGGCCGGACAACCCCTTCGTCTTTCGCCGCTCGAAGCATTCCGACATTCGAGCGGTCGATGCGGCGTACCCGAAATCAGCAACAGAATCAAAGGAGATTCGGATCATCATGAGTTCTCGTAGGGCAGGGACCCGCTCGACCACGGCGCTGGCCGTGGCCGGTATCGCCGCGGTGTCCTGCGCCGTCGCGGCCGCGGCACCCGTCGGCGCCGACGCTTTCGTGCCGCTGCCGGACGGCACCAAGTCGGGTCCGGGCATCACGCTCACCCGCACCGGCGAACACGCCCTGGTCTCGCCGTCGATGGCGGCCAACGGCGCGGGCCGGGTGGTGTGGGTCTCCGGCCGGGCCAGTGCCGACGTCGCCGTCACGCCGGAAGGTGAGGTGGGCCCGACCAACGGCCCGACCGGCAGGCCGGGCAGCAACAACTCTTCGACGCACGGCGCCTCCCAGCTGAACACCGGCTACATCGTCGGCTGCCAGGTGAGCATCGCCGACGACGCGATCGGCGCCGGGGTGTCCGGTGGCTTCTCCACCGGCGGGGTGAGCGCGGGCGGATCGATCGGGGTCAACCTCGGTCCCGGCGAGGTGAAGTTCGTGCAGATCGACTACAAGGACATCCTCGAACCGGGGGTGTACTCGGTGGAGTACCGCGACGCCGAGATCGAGATCCAGGGCTGCGCGGGCTACGCGCAGGCCCGCGCCTACACCGTGGTCGAGATCATCGGCGACCACTACTCCAAGACCTCGCTCTACGGCGCCCCGTTCAGCATCGGCTGAACCAGCCGTCCGCCCCTCGCTTCGCCCTCGCGAAACCTCAAACCACCAAGGTGAATTCGATGTTCAACCGTCAGTATCTCGCCCGCCTGGGCGTCGGCGCGGTCGCCGCACTCGCGCTCGGCCTGGCCGCCACACCCGCCGCGACCGCCGACACCTTCGTCCCGCTGCCCGGCGGTGAGCTCGTCGAGACCCTGTCCGACGGCACCGTCGTGACCGTCCGGCTGACCGGGGAATCGGCGAATATCAACCCCTCCCTCGGCTCGACGCCGGTGCATCGCAACGCGTGGGTCTCCGGGACCGCGCAGGTCGAACTCGCCGGCACCGGCGCCGAAGCCGGCGGCTTGGTCCTGCCCGGCTACGTCGTCGGCTGCCAGGTGAACATCGCCGGCGGCGGTGTCGGCGGCGGGGTGGAAGGCGCCTCGGATTGGGAGGGCAACGCCAGTGCCGGTGCCAGTACGAGCGGTGAGCTGTCCCTCGGTCCCGGACAGGCCCAGTCGTTCTACATCCTCGACCGGGAGAAGGCCGACGACTTCGGCAACGAGTCGCACAAGGCCTACAACGTGTTCTCCGGTGGCAGCGGATCGGTGACCTGGTCCGACCAGACCATCGGCCTGTCCGGCTGCGGCGGATACGCCCAGGCCCGCGCCTTCGTCAGCGTCGAGATCGTCACCGAGCGCGTCACCAGCTGGGTGACGCTGTGGGGCCAGCCGTTCAGCCTCGGCTGACACCGGTCCGCCGGGCGGCACCCGCCGCCCGGCTTCGCGAACAAACCACCCGAATCTTCCTGAACGGAGTCGAAACCATGACCGCTGTCCAGCCCACCCGAGCCCTGGAATCCGTGCCTGCCGATACGCCGGTCGCCGACCTTCTCGCGATCATCCAGCGCGACGGCGGCGCGATCATCAAGAATTTTCTGACCAAGGATCAGATCGACCGGTTCAACACCGACGTCGAGGCGCCGCTGCAGGCCCTGCGGCCCGGTTCGACCCATGAGAACGAGATCGTCGCCGCGTTCCACGGCAGCAACACCAAGCGGCTCACCAACCTCGTCACCCACAGCCCGACCTTCCGCAACGAGATCATCGAACACGACCTCGTGCACGGGCTCTGCGACGCGGTGTTCCTGGAGGAGTCGGGCACCTACTGGATGACCACCGCCCAGGTCATCGAGATCGGCCCGGGCAACGCCGCGCAGATGCTGCACCGCGATCTCGGCAACTGGTACCCCTTCATCGGAATGGGGCCGCAGGGCCCCGAGGTGACGATCAACTTCCTGATCGCGTTCACCGATTTCACCGAGGAGAACGGCGCGACCCGGGTGATCCCGGGCAGCAACCACTGGGAGAGCTTCGAGGACACCGGCACCCCGGAGGCGACGATCCCGGCGGTGATGAACGCGGGTGACGCGCTCGTCATCAGCGGCAAGGTGGTCCACGGTGGCGGCGCCAACAAGACGGCCGACGAATACCGGCGCGGCGTCGCCTTCACCTTCAACCCGGGCTTCCTCACCCCGGAGGAGGCCTACCCGTTCCTGGTCGACCCGGAAGTCGCCAAGACGCTCTCGCCGCGCGTGCAGCGGCTCCTCGGCTTCCGCTCCCAGTACCCGACCGGCTCCCCCGGCCTGTGGCAGGTCGATTACGCGGACCTCGCCGACCACCTCGGTCTCGATTCCTGACACCCGCACCCCCATCACCGTCGTGTCGGCGCTCCCCCGCCGGGCGATCGCCGACACGACGGCGGTGGCACTGCGCTCCGAATCACACGCCGATACCGCCGCTGACGCCGAGCTTTGCCAGCTGATCCTCAGGTTTGCCTGGGAGCGTCGGTGGCGCAGGAGGAAGAGGAGTCGGTGTGTTCAACCGTTGGGGCGATCTGGTCGGTCGCTGTCGTTTCGTCGTCATCGCGGTCGTCGGTGCCGCACTGCTGGGACTGGGCGGGTACGGGCTCGGATTGTCCGATCACCTCACCTCCAGCGGGTGGGACGACCCCGGCTCCGAATCCTCGCAGGGCTCGCGGATCGCGGATCAGGCGTTCGGGCGCGACCACACCGCCGATGTCATCGTGCTGTACAACGCTCCCGACGGGAAGACGATCGATGATCCGGCATTCAGCGGCACGGTCGTCGACAGCCTGAACCGGGCACTGGCCGAACACCCTGACCAGATCGACAAGATCAACGGCGCCTACTGGCGAGTGGGCGACGCGCCCGCGGTGCCGTCGGTGTTCGGATCGGCCGACAAGAAGCACGCGTTCGCGTCGGTGGCGCTCGTCGGCGACAACGACACCGACCTGCTGCGCAGCTACCGGTCGGTGAGCGACGCCTTCCACATCGACGGTGTCGACGTGGAAGTCTCCGGGCTGCAAGCGGTCGGCGGCACGCTCAACGACACCATCGCCACCGATGTCCACCGGATGGAACTGCTGGCCATTCCCGCGGTCGCGGTCCTGCTGTTCTTCGTCTTCGGTGGCGTCGTCGCCGCACTGCTCCCGTTGATCATCGGCGGGCTCACCATCGTGGGCGCCAACGGCATCGTCATGGCCATCACGAATGTCACCGAGGTCAACTCGTTCGTCTCCGCTGTGGTCTCGATGATCGGTCTCGGCCTGGCCATCGACTTCGCGCTGTTCATCGTCAGCCGGTTCCGCGAAGAACTGGCCAACGGCCACGACACGCACACAGCGGTTCGGCGCACGGTGACGACGGCCGGTCGCGCCGTCGTCTCCTCCGCGACGATGATCGTCGCCAGCCTCGGCGGCATCCTGCTGTTCCCCCAGGGTTTTCTGCGCTCGGTCGCCTACGGCACCATCGCGACCGTGTCGCTCGCCGCGCTGACCGCGGTGACGATCCTGCCCGCGATGCTGGCTGTGCTCGGGCCGCGGGTGGACATGCTCGGCAGCAAACGCTTCCGCAGGACCAAGTCCGCCGAGGAGATCGAGAACAGCTTCTGGGGCAGGCTCCCCCGGTGGGTGATGCGGCGCCCCCTGCAGGTCGCCGTGGCGGTCGTCGTCGGACTGTTGTTGCTGATCATCCCGATCAGGAACCTCGCCTTCGGCGGCATCAACGAGAAGTACCTGCCACCCGACAACAGCACCCGGCTCGCGCTCGAACACTTCTACGAAGTGTTCCCGCTGAAGAAGACCGACCCGATCCAGCTGGTCTTCGTCGGCGAGGACACCACCGCCATCGGCGCGGCCTGGAAACAGGCCAACCAGGCGCCGGGGCTCGTCGGCCAGTTCGGTGTGCCGAGCAACACCGGCTCCAATGATCCTGCGGTGTACCGCACCTCGGCCACCCTGGTCGATCCGACCGGCAACGCCGAGCCGACCATCGACTACCTGCGCGCGATCGACGTGCCCGACGGGGTGCGGATGTATGTCGCGGGCCAGCCCGCGATCATGGCCGACAGCATCGACAGCCTGCTCGACCGGATGCCCCTGATGATCGCGCTGGTCCTGCTGGTCACCACCGTGCTGATGTTCCTCACCTTCGGCTCACTGGTCCTGCCGATCAAGGCGGCGCTGATGAACGCCCTCGGACTCGGTGCCACGCTCGGCATCCTGACCTGGATCTTCATCGATGGTCACGGCGCCGGCGTACTGAACTTCACGCCACAGCCGATCAGCGCACCGGTCCTCATGCTGATCATCGCGGTGATCTACGGACTGTCCACCGATTACGAGATCTTCCTGGTCTCCCGCATGGTCGAGGCGCGCGCCCACGGGGCCACGACGACAGAGGCGATCCGCACGGGCACCGCCCAGACGGGGCGCATCATCACCGCGGCCGCGCTCATCCTGCTCGTCGTGACGGGCGCGTTCGCGTTCTCCGATCTGGTGATGATGCAGTACATCGCCTACGGCATGATCGCGGCGCTGATCATCGACGCGACGGTCCTGCGCATGCTGCTCGTCCCCGCGATCATGAAGCTGCTCGGCGACGACTGCTGGTGGGCGCCCCAGTGGGCGAAGCGGATTCAGCAGAGGGTCGGTCTGGGCGAGCACCTTCCCGACCGACACCGGCCGACCAACCACGCTGCTGTCGGCGACGGCGTGCACACCGTCGGCGGTCAGCGCTGATGCCTGGTCGGGCGTGCGGTTCCAGGCTCCCTGGAACGGCCTTCGCGTCGGGAAGATTTCGGCCCGCGGCGAGCTGTCCTGCGCGTGCGCTGGGTGCACAGCCTGTCGCGGGCCGACCGGCGAACTGATCAAGCCGTTGTCTCTCGCGCGCTGATGCCTTCCCGGGCCGACGTGCGCTCGTCGGTCTGCGTGTCGATCCGTTCGAGTGCGAAGTAGCCGCGCGAGAAGGTCACGATCATCAGTGCCCAGATCGTCAGCGAGATGATGTAGAACAACGTGTGGTCCGAGTCGTCGCCGGGGATCGGGAAGTAGTCGTAGATGATGGCCACGAAGGCGCCGAGCGCGGCACCGAGCGCCACCCACGTCGCATTGCCGCGATCGCCCGCGCGCCACAGCTTCGGCACCATGTAGACGAACACGAACAGTGCGGCGGCCAGGTTCATCACGAGGTAGAAGATCGCCCAGCTCGGTTCCACCGCCCGGGGTTCGAGGGCGCGGTTGAGGCCCACCGCGATACCGGCGACGATCGCCAGGGCCTCCACCACCCAGCTCGGGCGGTATCGGTGCGTCACCGCCATCAAGCCGAGGATGAGGATCACCGTCATACCGAACGATCGGGAGAAGGCGTCGAAAAAGACCATGGCGTGGTAGCTGAGGCTCTCGTGGTCCACGTTGATCGCGGCGAGATACAGCACGTTCACGCCGGACACCGCCATCACGACCCATTCGAGGCCGAGGAGGAAGTTGCGGTTGCCGCGCAGCAGCTTGATGCCGTAGTAGAAGCCGGCCCCGACCATCGCCAGGTCGGCGAGCAGGACCAGGATCATGCGGGTGGTGCTCATCAGAACTCCTCGAGGGTGGTGCGAACAGCGCCGGTGACCCGGTCGAGCGCTGCGCGGGCCGTGGGGCTGATGCGGGTCATCGAGAGGTAGCCGTGGACGAGGCCGCTCTCCCGGAAGACACGCACCGGGACGCCTGCCTCCTCGAGTCGCGCGGCGTAGGCCAGCGCCTCGTCCCGGAGGGGGTCGAAACCGGCCACGGTGATCAGGGTCGGAGGCGCGCCGGACAGGTCGTCGGCGAGGATCGGCGAGACCCGCGGGTCGACCGCGTCTGTCCGGTCCGGCAGGTACATGTCGGTCAGCCAGTCGATCTGCTTGGCCGACAGTGCCGCGTTGTCGGCGAACTCCTTGCGCGAGGCGTAGTTTCCCACCGCGTCCACGACCGGGTACATGAGCACCTGCAGGAAGGGCCGGACCTGCTCGCCCGCCACGACATCGGCCAGCACGGCACAGAGGTTGCCGCCCGCGCTGTCGCCGAGCAGCACGATCCGTGCGGGATCGATCCCCCACTGGGCGCAGTGCTCGACGGCGAACCGCCACGCGGTGACCGCGTCGTCGACGGGGCCGGGGAACGGGGATTCCGGCGCCAAGCCGTACTCGACCGAGAGCACGTTGACGCCCGCACCGTCGGCGATCAAGCGGGCGGGCACGTCGTAGTCCTGTCGGCTGCTCAGGACGAAACCTCCGCCGTGCAGGAACAGGACCAGGGCTTTCGAGGGTGTCGCCGGCCGGTACATGGTCGCGCGCAGACCGGTCGGCATCACGATCTCCGGCTCCACGAGCACGCCCGCGGGCGCCTTGTCGGCGAACACCCGCGAGTCGTTCGCGACGATCGCGCGGGCCTGCTCCGGAGTGCCGTCACTGAAGTCCGGAGCGCCCGCGGTGGCTTTGAGCAGTAGCGCGATCTCGGGGGCCATCACCTCGCCGTCGGCGTTGACCACCCGCGGCGCGAGCCGCCGGAGCAGACCGCCGGGGAGGCCGCCGAGCGCGGTGAACGCGGCGCGCTGCACCCGCTCGGCAACGCTCAGGGCGACGGGCGCCTGTCCGGGCGCGGTCACGATCATGGCCGTGCTTCTTCCATGACGGTGCGGCCGCTGAGCTCGCGCTCGAGGCGGGAGCTGAACCGCAGGTGCGCATCGATCACGGAGCCGCGATACATCTTCCGGTCATCGAGGAAGACGTTTTCCGTCTTCCAGGGCATGGCGTCGCCCTGGCGCGGCAGGTCGTTCTTGGCGCGCTGCATGTAGCCCGACTCGAGGTCGAGCATGGAGCGGGTGCCGACGCCGTCGGGTGCGTGCGGGACGGCGGTGTCGTAGCCGTGGGTGTCCATGTGGCGCAGCAGCTCGATGATGCTCCTGCCGAGCAGCCCGATCTTGAGCGTCCAGGACGACTTGGTGTAGCCGATCGCGTTCATCCAGTTCGGCACGCCGGACAGCATCATGCCGCGGTACACCACGGTGTTCGGCAGGTCGACGGGACGCCCGTCCACGGTGAGGTCGATGCCGCCGAAGAGACGCAGGTTCAGCCCGGTCGCGGTGACGATGACGTCGGCGTCCAGGTGCTCGCCGGACTCGAGTTCGATGCCGGTGGCGGTGAACCGGCGGATACGGTCGGTCACCACCGAGGCGCCACCGTCGCGGATGGACTTGAAGAAGTCGCCGTCGGGCGCGAGGCACAGGCGCTGTTCCCACGGGTTGTACGGCGGGTTGAAGTGCTTGTCGACGTCGAAGCCGACGGGCAGCTCCTTGACGTTGACGCTGCGGATGAAGCGGCGGGACGCGTTCGGGAACCGGGTCAGCAGCTGGACAACGGTCCAGTCGGTGACGATGTTCTTCCACCGGGTGGCCAGGTAGCCGCCACGCTCGCCGAGCAGGCGGGTGAGCTTCAGACTCAGTGCGTCCACCCGCGGCAGCGTCAGGATGTAGGTCGGCGTGCGCTGCAGCATCGTGACGTGCGCGGCCGCGCCGTCGCCCTGCAACATCGACGGGATCAGCGTGATCGCGGTGGCGCCGCTGCCGATCACCACGACCTTTTTCCCGGAGTAGTCATAGCCTTCGGGCCAGTGCTGCGGATGGATGATGTCGCCGGTGAAGTCCTCGCGGCCCGGGAACTCCGGGGTGAAGCCCTTCTCGTAGTCGTAGTAGCCGGTGGCGCCGAACACCCACCCGGCCTTGACGACCTCACGGCGCACGGTGCCGTCGGCGTCCGTCACGTCGACGTTGAGCAGCCAGTGGGCGTCATCGCTCGACCAGGCGGCCGAGACCACCTTGTGCCGGTGGCGCACGCGATCGGTGAGGCCGTACTCCTCGACGGTCTCCTCGAGGTAGTCGAGGATCAGCGGGGCGTCGGCGATCGCGTTCTCGTTCTTCCAGCTCTTGAACTCGTACGCGAAGGTGTGCAAGTCCGAATCGGAGCGGATGCCGGGGTACTTGAACAGGTCCCACGTGCCGCCGATCGAATCGCGCCCCTCGAGGAGCACCACCTTCTTGTTCGGGAACTCCCGGGTGATGTATGTCGCGGCGCCGATACCCGAGATTCCGCCGCCGATGATGACGACGTCGAAGTACTCCGGACCGGGTGCTGTATTGCTCATCCCCTCGTTACCTTCCTGTGCCGAACGAGTCGTGAGGTATTCAGGTTGCCGGTCCCTGTGTGGCGCCCACCACATCGAATCTCAGCGTCTTGTGCGGCGCCGTGGTGGAAATCTCACCTCTCCCGGCTCGCGCCGCACGACGACGTGCGCTCGGAGTGCAACCTGCACCGCTTCGCCCGGTAAATGGCTGAAACATGCTGTGGCAGATCCGCCCACCGAGCCGTCACAGTGAGATCCCCGCCACACCGCTTCAGCAGCCGATCCATGACGGACAGCGTCGCGGTTTCGCCGATCACATTGCCCCGCAAAGGAGTCGAGTCATGCGCGCCGCGTTGTTCACCGACAAGGACACCTCCGTCGAAATCACCGACATCGACCTCGCAGCGCCCGCGCGCGACGAGGTCCGCGTCCAGGTCACGGCGGCGGGGGTGTGTCACTCGGAACTGCATCTCGTCCGCGGTGAGTGGCCGGTCCCCGCGCCCCTGGTTCCAGGGCACGAGGGCTCGGGTGTGATCACCGAGGTCGGCCCGGGTGTCACGCACCTCGCGGTGGGCGACCACGTCGTGCTGTCGTGGAACCCGTACTGCGGACAGTGTCGCGAATGCCTCGCCGGGCGCGAGACCCGCTGCCACCAGGTCGCGACGGTCATCAACGCGACCGGCAGCCTGCTCGACGGCACCAGCCGGCTCAGCCGTGGTGGGCAGCGCGTCAACCACTATCTCGGAGTGTCCTCGTGGGCCGAGGAGGTCGTCGTCCCCGCGACCGGCGCGATCAAGATTCGCGACGACGCGCCGCTCGAATCCGTCGCGCTGGTGGGGTGCGCCGCCGCCACCGGCGTCGGCGCTGTCGTCAACACGGCCGAGGTGACGGCCGGAGCCACCGTCGCGGTGATCGGCTGCGGCGGAGTCGGACTCAACATCGTCCAGGGCGCCCGCCTGCAGGGCGCGGAGCGCATCGTCGCCGTCGATCTCTCCCCCGAACGGGCCGCACTCGCGAAGACCTTCGGCGCGACCGACGCGATCGGCCTCGACGGTGCGGACGCGGTCGAGGCGTTGCGCGACCTGATGCCCGACGGCGTGGACTTCGCCTTCGACGCGATCGGGCACGTGACCACCACCGAGGCCGCGATCCGCGCGCTCGCTCTGGGTGGTGCCGCGGTCGTCGTCGGACTCCCGGCCGCGGGCGCCACGGCCTCCTTCGAGCCGCTCGCGCTCGCCGAGATGGACGCGCGGATCCTCGGTTCCAACTACGGCAGCATCCGGCCGCAGTTCGACATCCCGAAGCTCGTCGACCTGTACATGAGCGGCGAACTACTCCTCGACGAGCTGATCACCGCCCGCAGGCCGCTCGACGAGGCGGCGCAGGCGCTGTCGGATCTCGCCAGCGGTGCCCAGCTGCGCCAGCTGCTGATCCCCTGACCGCGGCAGCGCGGCGAACCATCTCATGAAGGAAGACATGACCACCAGGCCCCACGAGAGCTCTGTGTCAGAACGTCCGGCCCGCCTGCACGGCAAGCTCGGTGTCCTCTCGATCTCGCTCATCATCATCGCGGGCGCGGCACCGCTCTGCGTCGTCGGCGGGCCGATGGCACTCGGACTGGCGCTCGGCAACGGGGCGGGACTCCCGGCGGCCTACCTCGCGACGCTCGCCGTGCTCTTGCTCTTCGTCCTCGGATTCACCACCATGACGCCGTTCGTCCGGTCAGCGGGGGCCTTCTACTCCTACGTGCACGCGGGGCTCGGCCGGGTGGCCGGAATAGGCACCGGCTACCTGGCCGTGCTGTCCTACACGTGCATCTACATCGGGCTCTACGTGCTGCTCGGGATCGGCACCGACGCGCTGGTGACCACGTACGGCGGACCCTCGATGCCATGGTGGGTCTGGGCCGCGGTCGGGCTGGCGATCATCGCCTTCCTCGGCCACCGCAACGTCGAGGTGTCGGGGAAGGTGCTCGGCGTCCTGCTGGTCGCGGAGGTCGGCCTCGTCGTCGTACTGAACGCCGCGATCCTCCTGCGCGGCGGCGGCCCGGAGGGCCTGTCCGACGGCGTCGCCTCCCTCGCGGACGCCTTCAGCGGCGCGCCCGGCGTGGCTCTCATCTTCGCCGTCCTCAGCTTCATCGGCATCGAGGCCGCCGCCGTGTTCCGCGACGAGGCGAAGGACCCCGTCCGCACCGTGCGCCGGGCGACCGTCGTCTCCGTGACCGTCGTCGGCCTGTTCTACGCGGTCACCTCGTGGGCGGTGATCAGCGGAATCGGTGACAGTCAGGTCGTCGCTGCCGCCACCGCCGATCCCGAGGGCCTGCTGTCCTCGGTCGCGCTGCAGTACCTCGGCCGGGTCGGCGCGGACCTGATCGTGCCCCTGTTCGTCACCAGCACCTTCGCCGCGGCGCTGACCTGGCACAACATCCTGTCCCGGTACACCCTCTCGCTGTCGTCGCGTGAGCTGCTCCCGCGCCGCCTGGCGGCGGTTCACCCGGAACACAATTCGCCGCACCGCGGATCGCTCGCGGTGGCGGCGGCGGTGGTCGTGGTCGTGGCGCTCGCCGTCGCGATCGGCCTCGATCCGATGAGTCAGCTCTACACCTGGACTTCAGGGCTCGGCTCGGTCGGCTACGTGATCCTGCTGGTGCTGACGTGCTCGGCCGTGCTGGTCTACTTCCGCCGCGAGCCCCACGAAACCTCGGCCTTGCGGACCCTGGTCGCACCCCTGCTCGGCCTCGGCGGACTGCTCGTGATCCTGGCGGCGATGCTGCTCAATCTCGACCTTCTCGCGGGAGCCGAGCAGAGCGTCTCCGTCGCCATCATCGCGCTGCTTCTCGGCGCCCTCGTCCTCGGCCCCGTGGTCGGGCGACTGCGACCGACCGCGGGAACCCAGGAATAGCCTTCGCCGACCGGCAACCCAATCTCACTGAAGGACAAGATCTTTGACGCACACCATCGTCATGGTCGGCCTCGGCGCCACCGGGCTCGCCATGGCCGAATCCCTGCTGCGGCGCACCGACGTGCGGATCGTCGGCGCAGCCGACCGCAATCCCGCCGTCGCAGACGCCGACCTCGGAACCCTCGCCGGCCTCGGCGCGAGCGGCGTCACCGTCATCGACGAACCCTCCCGCCTTCCCGCGGCCGACCTGGCCGTCGTGGCAACGACCTCGGACCTGAACCTGGTCGTCGACACCCTCGTGCCGTTGCTCGAACGGTCCTACAACGTGATGAGCATCTGCGAAGAATTGTCCTACCCGTGGTCCAGCCACCCGCATCTCGCACGACGCCTGGACCAGGTCGCGAAGGCCAACGGCGTCACCGTCGTCGGTACGGGCGCGAACCCCGGCGTCCTGATGGACACCCTCCCGCTCCTGCTGACGACACTCACCCAGCGGGTGGAGCGGGTAGTCATCCGCCGCCGGACCAACATGTCGCGCTACGGCGCGATCCTGTCCAAGTTCGGCCTCGGGCTCACGCCCGCGCAGTTCGACGAGGCGCAGGCCTCCGGAGCGGTGGTCGGCCACTACGGCTTCGAGCAGGCCATCAGCGCGCTCGCCGCCGGTCTCGGCTGGTCGCTCGACGAGATCGTCGTCGGCCAGGTCTCCCCCGCGATCGTCAGCGACACCGTCCGGACCGGCGACCACGTCGTCGTCGAGCCGGGCCGGATCGCCGCCGTCACCCACGCCGCGCGCGGCACGCTGGGCGGTCGAACGGTGATCGACCTCGAGATCATGTTCGGCTTCTTCGACGGCAGCGACCCGGTGAGCGCGGGCGACGACTACCGCATCGAGGGGACCGACCAGGTGATCGAGCTGTCCTCACCCGTCGGCTTCGAGTCGTTCGTGAGCACGATCGCGGCCGCGGTGAACGTCGCGACCGCGGTCGTCGACGCTGCTCCCGGATTCCTCTCCATGGGCGACCTCCCGGTCGCGCGGATCGCCTCGAAGGGCACCCTGCTGGCCGAGGCGGCCCCGGTGTGACTCCTCGACCGCGCAGCATCCATCCCTCCGCCTGACCCACCGCGAACGACACAAGGAGATCACCATGCTCGACCCCAATGACTACAGCGCGAAGAACCTCGTCAACGGCGAACTCGTCGACGCCGCATCCGGACGGCTGCTCGACGTCCTCGAACCCGCGACCGGTGCGGTTCTGGCCCACGTTCCCGCCAGCGGACAGGAGGACGTCGAAGCGGCCGTGACCGCTGCCGAGCAGGCGTTCCGCTCGTTCCGGCGCACCACCCCGGGCGAACGTGCCGAGATGCTCCTGGCCCTGGCGTCCAAGATCGAAGAACACGCCGAGCAGATCGCGGTGCTGGAGTCCCGCAACGTCGGCAAACCCCTCCCGGTCGCCCGCGACGAGGTGCCCTTCGCGGTGGACAACCTGCGATTCTTCGCGGGTGCGGCGCGGACGATGGAGGGCCGCGCCGGCGGTGAGTACCTGCGCGGCTACGAGTCCTACGTGCGCCGCGAGCCGATCGGCATCGTCGCGGGCATCGCACCGTGGAACTACCCGCTGCTCATGGCGACCTGGAAGATCGGTCCGGCCCTGGCGGCCGGGAACTGCAGCATCCTCAAGCCCTCCCGGCAGACCCCACTGACCGCCCTCTACGTCGCCGCGCTCGCGCAGGACATCTTCCCGGCCGGTGTGTTCAACGTGCTGTCGGGGTCGGCGGCCGACATCGGTGACACCCTGGTCACCGATCGCCGCATCGGCCTGGTCTCGCTGACCGGCGACACCAGCACCGGGCGGCACATCGCCGAGGTGGCCGCGGCCCACCTCACGCGAACGCATCTCGAGCTGGGTGGCAAGGCGCCGGTCATCGTCCTCGACGATGCCGATCTGGACGCGGTCGTCGCGGGCATCGCCACCGCCGGGTTCGCCAACAGCGGCCAGGACTGCACCGCGGCGTGTCGGGTGATCGCCACCCCGGGAATCTACGACCGGCTGCTCGAGGCGCTGGTCCCCGCGGTCGAGGCGATCCGGGTCGGCGATCCCCATACCGACGGCGACATCGACATGGGTCCCGTCATCTCGGCCGCGCACCGGCAGTCCATCCTCGACGTCCTCGCCAAGACCGACGGCACCCTCGTGACCGGGGGCAAGGCCCTGCCCGGCGGCGGCTTCTTCCTGGAGCCCACGGTGGTGGCGAACCCGAGCCAGGCGGACGTACTCGTGCAGACGGAGCAGTTCGGCCCCGTCGTCACCGTGCAGCGTGCGGCCGATATCGACCAGGCCTTCGAGTGGGCGAACGACGTGGAGTTCGGCCTGGCGTCGTCGATCTGGACACAGAACCTCAACCACGCGGCACGCGCGGCACGCGACCTCGACTTCGGCTGCGTCTGGGTGAACGACCACATGCCCGTCCTCTCGGAGATGCCCCACGGTGGGTTCAAGCAGTCCGGATACGGCAAGGACATGTCGATCTACGCGCTCGAGGAGTACACCCGCATCAAGCACGTGATGACCAAGACGGACTGACAGCCTCAGCTTCGCACGATCGTCGATCGCGACGGCTTCGTCATCCTCGAGGGCCTGCCCGCCCCCGGCCGGTCACGGTACCCGCCGGGGTCGCCCGGCCTGTGGCAGGTCGACTACCGCGAGCTCGGCGAGTACCCGGGGCTCGACCGACTCGTGCGGCGCGCGTCGACCCGATCGCCGGGGCCGGCGGCGCATACTCGTTGTCACGGCGAGCGATGGAGGTTCCTGGACAATGACCGTGGAGTTCGGCGAACTGTGGCCCGCGCCCTCCGACCGGGTGCGCGAGCTCTTCCGCGATGTCGCCGAGACCATGCTCGCCAGGCACAAGGAGATCCTGGCCGACATGGAGGAGGCGGCGCTCCGGGATCCCCGTTACCTGGAGATCTCCCAGGACCCCGTGCTGGCCGAGGCCAGCGACCGCGTCGGGGTCTTCACCCTCAAGAAGTGGCTGACGTCGAACATCGCCGCACCCGGCGTGCGGGTCCCGCCGGCGGACAGTGCGGAGACGCGTACCTACGCGCGCAATGTCGTTCTGCGCGGCCTCACCACCGACGAGGTCACCTCGTGGCGGGCCGGACAGTACGTCGTGTGGCGGTGGTGGCTGGCCGAATGCTTCAGGGTGGCAGGCGATCTCGAGGAACTCGAGGAGCTCGTGGCGGTCTCCGCCTGCTCGCTGACCACCTCCGTCGACGACGCCATCGCGGCACTGGCACAACAGGTCGACGATGTCCGCGAAGAATTCGCCGGCGGCGCGCAGCTGCAGCGCTACGCCACCGTCGAATTGCTGCTGCAGGGTGCCGACATCGCGCCGGCACGCGCCGAGGCCCAGCTGGGATACGCGCTGACCGGCTCGCACATCGGCGCTGTGGTGTGGACGGATTCGGAGCGCGACGCGCACGCCCTCGAAGCGGTCAGCGAGCAGTTGATGCGGGCCTGCGGCGCGGAGGGTCGACTCACCGTGGTGGCGGGAACCTCCGCGCAGTGGCTGTGGATTCCGTCGAGAACTGTGCCGCCCGCCGCCGATCTCGAGGAGATGCTCAGTCGGCACCCCCGTGCTCGCGTGGCGCTCGGCCGCGCGGCATCGGGTATCAACGGATTCCGGCGAACTCACCTGGACGCCGCGGCGGCGCAACGCCTGCTGTCGCGGCTCCGCTCGAATCTGGCCGTGATCCGTTACGAGGACGTCCAGATGATCGACTTGATGTCGGCCGATGTCGGACAGCTCGATCAGTTCGTCACCGATGTCCTCGGCAAGTTCGAGGCCGCGAGCCCGGTCCTGCATCAGACGGTGCTCACCTACGTCGCGGAAGGCCTCAACCGGTCGAGTACCGCGGATCGGCTGTTCACGCACCGCAACACGATCGACCGGCGTCTCGCCCGTGTCGACGAACTCCTCCCCCGCCCCTTCGCCGACCGGCCGACCGAAGTAGCGACGGCGTTGATGGTTCTGCGGATTCGCGGCACGGGCTGACCGCCGCCCGCCCGCGACGGCGGGGTCGCCCCGCGCTCCAGCTGCCCGAGCTGGAGCGGGGGCGCCCTCACGTCAGCGCTTCGCGCGTCCTCGGCGACGCAGCTGCCGCCGCGCCAGCGCCTTGCTGCCACTGAAGAAGTCGTTCATCCGGTCCAGGCTCCAGACGAGCCGCAGCACGAACGGGTTCATGACCAGGTCCATCGATGCCGGGTACTTCGGGGCGTCCGACCAGATGCCCGCGAGGTCCTCCGGCATCTCGTCGTCGACGATGTAGTCGGCGAGCATCTTGCCCACATACGGAACCTGACACAGGCCGTGGCCGTTGCAGGCCATCGAGTAGTAGACGTTGTTGCCCACCTGGCCCGCGACGGACAGCCAGTCCGCGCTGATGCCGATCCAACCGCCCCACGCCTGCGCGATGGACACGTCGGCCAGCGTCGGGAACCGGTCGGCCAGGTCAGCCGCCATGTCCTTCACAAGGCTCGGGGACGGAACCCGATCCGGCAGCGGGTAGCCCGGGCCGCGCTCCGGCCGACGGACCCCACAGACGATGGTGTTGCGCTCGGTGAGCCGGTAGTGGGTCATGACCTGGTGCTGGGTGATGATGCCGGACCGGCTGGTCCACTCCAGTTCGGCGAGCCGCTCAGGCGCGATGGGTTCGGTCTCGATCTCGATGACGTACAGCGGCACCGAGAGGTTCTTGGGCGTGATGTCCCATTCGCCGCCGTAGGCGCTCGTCGCCAGCACCACCTTGTTCGCCCGCACAGTGCCGTTCGGGGTGGTGAGTTCGACGATGCCGCCCGTCCTGCGGACATCGCTCACCGGGGTTCGCTCGTAGAGCTCGACGGGCGAGTCGAGTACGGCTCGCCGTACACCGCGGGCGAGTTTGCCCGGGTTCAGCATGCCGCCGATGGTCTCTCGCATGCCGCCAACGAAGCCGGTCGGAAGGCCGAGCTGCTCACGGTTGCCGACCGTCCCCTGCCCGCCGACAGAGCGCAGAATCGCCGCCTGTGTGCGGACCCTGAGCATCATGAGCGGGGAGATCGCACCCCACACCAAGCCGTTCGCCACATAGTCGCAGTCGATGTCATGGGTCTTCATGAGATCTTCCACGTAGTGGCCCGCATGCTCAGCCAGCTTGGCCATCACCGAGAGCTTGCTGCCGGAGAACAAGCCGAGCATCCGCAGGTCCCCGCCCGGCGCCCCGGCGATCTGGCCGCCGTTGCGCGAGGCCGAGCCGTAGCCGCAGAACTCGGCCTCGAGCAGGACGACCTCCTGGCCGCGCTCGGCGAGGCGCAGGGCGGTCGCCATTCCACCCATGCCGCCGCCGACGACGGCGATGTCGCAGGTGAGGTCGCCGTCCAAGGCGGGTCGCACATCGTCCGGTCGATCGATCCAACCGGTGAAATTGCTGTACCTGGTGGCGTCGGTTCTCATGCTTTTCTGATCTCCCTCGAATCGTGGTATGACGGTGCGGTGGAAGCCGCGCTGAGATCACGTAACGGGTCCGTTGTCGGCGCACGAACTATTCCTCCACTATGGCCATCCCTTCGCAGGGTCACCATGGTGGAGTCGTGGCATGTTCGCGAGGTTCGCGGTGCACATTGCACACGCGTCCGTTGACGATTTGCGTGCAGGTTGGTAGTCCCATGCCTCACGCTGCTGCGCGGAATCTCGTTCGCACAGGAGAACATTCGCTGGGCGAAGTTTCGCCCTGGCCGCGACCGGCGTGTCACCTCGGACGTCGGAGTCCGGCCCGAATCGCGTTGTCGCCCATCAGTGCCCGGCTTCGCGCTGACGCAGTTCCCTGCGCAGGATCTTGCCGGTGACCGATTTCAGGATGGCGTCGACGAAGCTCACGTGCCGGATCTTCCTGAAGCCCGGTTCCTGTTCACGCTCTCGTCCGTCTTGCCGCACGCCGAGATCGACACGCCCGCAGCGGGTATCGCGCGGGCGTGTCGATGTGGCTGCGTCAGCTCGCGCCGCCTCGCCCGCTTCGGTCGAAGCGGTGGCGGCTGCGCGCTGCCCTGGTGGACTGGTCGACTTGGCGAGAGACACCCTGCCGACATCCTCATCCAGCCAGAACCCGAATCCTCGACCTCGATGAAGCTGTCGAGGTCAGCACCGAACGACGACGACGTCGCCCGTGCCGACACAACCGCGGGCCGCGCACTCCCCCGCCACCCGGAACACGACATCCTTCGCTCCCTTCGCCGCCGTCGCCTCGGCGCGCGAATCGAGCGACATTCCCGCCTGACTCCCGGCAACGAAACATGCCTCAGCACTGCCGGCGTGGGAGTTCAGGTCGTCGCGGCCACGGTGGCGAGGTACTCAGGCCATCATGCTCAGCAGCCCCAGATCCTCGGCCAGTGCGCCGTCCTGCCCGAGCGCGATGAAATCGGCCTCGACATCAGCGCGGGCCAGCTTGCCCGCCCGCACCGCTCGATAGCGCACATAGGACCAGAGGAAGACGTCGAGGTTGTCGAAACGGGTCCCACCCTCGAGCACGTCCTCCTCGTGGAACCACACCGCGACCTGACCGTTGGTGAGGACGACGTAGAGATTGCCGCCGCCGTCGGCGCCGAGGGAGAACACGTCCTCGTCGGTGAGTTCGGTGGTGTAGTCGCCATCGAGAATAGTGCAGTCGTTGCCGGCGAAGTCGAACGCGTAGGACCAGTCGAAGATGTCGAGGAACTGTGGCAGCCCGCCGGAGCGGACCCGGCGATCGAACGCCGCCAGTGCCGCGGCATCGGCAGGAGCCAGCTTCTCGAGAAACGGCGCGACCGAACGGGTTTCGGCGGGAATGGCGACCAGTTCGGCGTCAGGGAACCAGCGGGCGAGGTCGGCATCGAGGCCGCGATCGGTGTAGCCGACGAGATCGGCGAGGGTGAGCGTCACGCCCGGATTGTAGAAACAGCGTCCGACATCCGCGCGCCGCATCGGCATCCGCCCTCACAGGTCGAGACTGTGGCTGTGGCAACGGGATACATCCGCGGCGCCTGCGGTTTCAGCTCGGATGATCACGGAAACCAGCTCGTAGACCACTTGTGGCGAGTTGCCCGCTGTGACCGTTTTGCGGGTGACGAGCCGGTACACACGGTGATCTGTTGTGACGACAGCGGCCCCGCCCCAGATTTCTCCGGAGCGGGGCCGCTGATGAAAAGTGCAGCTAACAGCTACTTTTCACACACTCGACAGTCCTACTTCTGCGCGGCCTTGTACTCGCGACGACGGCGGTGCAGGATCGGCTCGATATAGCCACCGTGCATCAATCTCTGTCCTGACCTGGACTTGTTCCCGCACGACGGTCGACTTGTGACCGTTTTGTGGACGTTTTGGGCCCGGGGCCCGCAGATTCACCGATCCTCACCGCGCATCAGCCAGATCGACAACCCGACGCTCGTCCGGAACGTAGTGCCGTGCCGTCACCGGAGAATCCACCTCGTGGCCGAGGATCAGCCGAGCAGCCGGCAAGCCGTACTTTTCCGCCACCCGGGTCGCACGGGTCGAGCGCAGCGTCCTGGGCGTGGACCACCGCAGGCCGGTGCTCTTCACGATCTTGCTCCACGTCAGCGACATCTGCTCCGACCTGACCACCTTTCCCGTTCGCGACGGAAGAACCAACCGGTGCCCAGGTGCCGCGGCGATCCTTCGGCGCCGCAGCATCGCCATGCACGCGGGACCTGCTTTGATCGTCCGCATCGACCTCGCGGTCTTGGTGAACGGCTGCCGAAATGCCACGCACACCACGTCCTCGTCATCGTAGCGCGGCCAGCCTCGCGGGTAGACGATCTCATCGTCATCGAGGTTGTAGCGATCGACGATGCTCTTGACCTGATGTGCCCTGAGTTCTGTGTCGATGATGGTTCCCGCGACTGTCACCTCGCATCGGTCGTAGTCGACGTCCTCGTCCAGCCGCACCGCCAGCGCTTCGCCGGGACGAGCAGCGAGTTCATAGGCAAGGAGCGTGAAGTCCAGGTATCGCTGCTCATACCATCGGCCGGCATTGCGACGCGGGAAGTAGGCCCGCTCCGCCTGCCAGTACTCGTCCATCTCGTCCGCACTGAACGGACGCGGCTCATCTGAGAAGTACGGATTGGCATTGCCGATCCCACGACGGTTGACGGGCGCTTGCGTGCGGCCGGCGCCGTTCCGTGCCACGCTGCTCACCGGGTTGTCATCACGAAGTCCGTCGTCGACCAACAGCTGGAACGCGTTGCGAAGAATCGACTTCTGCCTGTTTCTCTTGTACGCAGTCCCGTTCATCTGTTCCAGGTGGATCCGGACATGGAACGGCCTGGTCTCCAACGCCTTCATCTTCCCCAGCACCGAACCGGCAATCGTGATCTTGCCGTCGTCACCACGCCCCTTCGTCGCGGGATTGATCTCGCGCCGATAGTGTTTGGCATTCTGAGGCCGCTTCGTGACGTCGCGCTCGTAGCGGCGAAGCCACACTTCACACAGCTCCGCCACGGTTACGTTCGCGCTGTACGTACCGATCAGCCCGGCCCGCGGCTTCCATTGTGCGATACGGTTTTTCAGATTCGCGCGAGCTCTCGGTTTGGTCTTTCCCGAGGCGTGAACCTTCGACGGCCCCCCATACGGCTCCCCCACCAGGCAGTGGATCTGGAACGTGTTGCGCTCCGCGTTCCACTTCGGCTCACTGAACTTTCCCGGGACCCCAGGCGCCAGTTCGATCTGGGACATTCGTCACCGATTTCCAGACGTTTTCGTGCGCTTCGGGCTCAGCCATCCTCTTTGACGTCTTGCGCCAGCGTAGGAAGTCCAGGGCGCGTGCGGAAGCCCTGCGACAATAGCTCTCCGATAGCTGATTTAGGCAGCACGCGGACCCTAATCATCGCCGATCGTGCACTCTTCGATGAAGGCCTGTAGTGCGTCCCACGGATAGAGGACACTGCGGCCATACTTCGCATACGCAGGCCCGCTACCACGATTCCGGTCATTGGCGAGCTTACCGACGGTGGTCCTCAGATACTCCGCCGCTTCCCTAGGGGTCGCTAACCCAGATATGCCAGCTCGACGTTCTGGAGCACCAATCGGTATCGCGGCCGCGGCGTCTGGAGACTCCACTGTCGCAGCGCGGGTTGCGTTGCGATGGCACATCAGATCGCACGCACGATCCACGCATCGAAATGCGTCGCTGCTGCCATGTTTCGATGGGCGGGGTCTGCTGGTGGCCATCTCTAGCCTCTCAGGTCAGCCCTGCTCAGTAGCTCTCCCACATTCACAGTACGCGGTGGAAACGGGCCCCGCCAGGCCTCGAAGCACACCCGCCACCGATCACGCCCCACCTCACGTGCAGCGTCCATGACCGATTCACCTCGATCCAAACCCATTCAACCCGCATTGAGCGACATCCGCCTGGACGCGGCGGAGCAGCGCCGCGCCAGAGCGCCTTGCCCCACAATGTCGTTGACGCAATGCACCGCCTGGACCAGATCGAGGCAAGCCGGATTGGATCCGTTAGCGGACGCACGAGAGGCCCTCGCGGACCGAAGCCAGAGGGGTCAACTCTGGGCTGACGGGATTGAACCATCACGACCTAGCACATCGTTCGGTTTGCAAACCAGGCTCGAACGTCCGATACTTCCCGCCATCAACATCGTTCGTGCAGTCGTCCACGTTGCACGCTCTGGCGATCACCGCAGGTGTGCATGATCGCGAGGCATGACCCTGGTCGCGAATCGGCAAGGAAGCATCCCGCATGGCCAGCTGTGGTTCACACCACATCGTCAGCGACCCATTCCCGGTTTCCAACGCTACACATCAGTGGTGCGCACATCTTCGTACGTGGGCGGGGGTGGTACCCATCACCAACACGTCTGCGTTAACTAACTGAACCCCCGACCTTCTCGGTGCGGGTAGAACGGACTACCACAGACAACGGCAAGCAACAAATCGGACATCGGATCATCGTTCTGACCTGGCGAGACAGGATCGTGAAGACAATCCTCGACAACTATCGACAACGGTGGACAACGGGGCATTCGGCCGAATTAGTGGGGACAAAGCGGGGAGTGCCTGGCGGCCCTCCCGACAGGAATCCCATCACGCGGAGCACTTCGCCACCGGCCGACAATCCTCCCGGGACACTACGGCCATGCCCCCCGTATAGGTTCCCGTTCCAGCCAGAGTGACCTCACCAGCGAAGCGGTCGCATCCGATCGGCGACCTCGCGATCACCATCGCGGCGCCGGGCGCGACGGCGTTCTCTCGTGCGTGTCCTTGGTGTGGAGCGCGGTGAGGTAGTCACCGCGGACCTCGACAAGCGCTTGACCGGAGCGGTGGTCGCGTCCTCGATCTCGCGGACTGCGGATCTGGGCTGGTAGCGGCCAGCTCGTCGCTGCCGCCTCGAGTCCGACCAAGGAAATGCGAGGGGTCGCGCACCCTGACGATCGCTTACGCTCATGGCATGTCCCGCACGGATTCAGAGCTTTCGGCAACCTTCGTACTGCCCGAGCAACCCGCTGTCGAGTACACCGTGTCGATTCGCCGCCGCAGGTTCTGGCCCGGCTGGAAGCTCACCCGAGTGGAAGTTCGTTCCCTCACCGGGGAAAGCCTCGGTGTCCTCGACTTCGCAGCCTCCAACCAGCGATTGATCCGCTACGTGCTCACGCACACGCAACCCAACGTAGCTGCCTAGCGCGGCGCAAATCTGCGCAATCGCGGGTTGGCAGGCTGCCCGATTCGTAGCAGTCTGGCGGTATGGCTTTGGATGTGACCGCGGCGGTCCAATTCGATTGCTACAGGTGATTCCCTCGGCACCGAGCGCCCCCGGCGAGGCGGCCAAGGCGGTGAGTTCGAGCAATTCGCGGCGCTGGGTGTAGGGCGGCCCGGTCTGGCCAAGCAGCTCCACGGCAAGGTCGGATCAACCACCCGAAAGCGTTCACCCAGGCCCGTATGACTGGCTATCCGACACCAAGATCGCCGCCGAAATCTATCTGCCCGGTCAGCCGTTCGCGCCGATCGACACCGACAAGGGTTTCGTGGATTCGAATCGTGGTTCGCGCATCCCAGCTTGGCTTCCTCACCGTCGAACCAGCTTTCGACCGCAGATGCACCTGTGCGGGGCCCATCGTCAGGCACCCCTCGCGAGCTAGGCCCGGCGGTGATTTCGCCCAGCGGGCAGCGGCCGCAGGGTTCGCCGATAGGCGGTGCCGTTGTTGACCCTTCACGGCCTCGATCTCGGCTGACCACGACCTCGCCGAGCGGTTCCAGCCTCACCGTGCTCGGTCACTGACCACCAAAAGCCCCCAAGCAAGGGGATCAGCCTGTGCAACCGATATCGCCATCGTCCGTCTGTAACCAGCCCGCTACGAGTGAAGACGTGCGCACGGACCGTGCGCACGTCTTCTTCTGGACCGAGCTCTGTATCGCCGCCGGAGTCAGCGTGATCGGCAACGCGACCCAGGCCGTCCTGCACACCACGGCACTGCCCGTGGTCGCAGCCACCGTCGCGGTCATTCCGCCCCTGGCGTTGCTGGCTGCTGTTCATGGTGTTGCGCTGCTCGCACGCGCCGACACCGTCTCGATCGCCGCGCGTCGCGCTGCGACCGCCCTGACCGTGGTGATCGCCGGCGGCGCTTTCTGGCTGTCGTTCACCGCGCTCCGCGCCCTGGCGATCACCGCGGGCGTGCCCGCCGGCGAAGCGTGGCTGTGGCCGCTCATCGTGGAGGGAAGCATGACCCAAAGTTCACTGGCCCTGCTGATTCTGGCGCACGCACAGCAACCCAACACCGACATCGACGCGGCATCTCAGACGCCAGCACCGCTACCCACGCTCGAACCACGCCCGACCGAGGGTGTCCGAGCAGCACTGCCCGCCGCGCCGCCGGAACCTTCCGAACCCGTCGAGGAATTCCTCGACGATCGGATCAGCTCAGACATCGACCTGCAGGCGCTGGCGACGTCGATCTGCGACCAAGACCCTGGCGGGCGTCGCGATCGTGCGACCGTCTTTGCGGTGCTGACCCATCGCTACCTCGATGACTGGAGCGCCACCCGCATTGCACGCGAACTCGGACGCAGCCGGTCCGCAGTCAGCCGGATCCTGCGAGACGCCGAACGACTGCATGCAAGAGCCGCCGCCGCCCGTGCGCACACCGATCCAACCGTGCGCACGTAGGGCCCGACTACCCGCCAGGGGGTGCGCACGCTGCGTTCGACCGTGCGCACGCCCAATACCTGTGACCGGTTGGGGCAGACACTGTTTCGACCTGTGCGCACGGGGCTGAACATTTGCCGGATGTGGTTCACACCACATCGACAGTGGCTCGGGTCCGGTGTTTGATCGATGCACGGTTCGTTGCCAGGTACCACACTTCTCGTGCTCTTCTCCAGCGAAACCATGTCCTTGGGGGACCTGTGAACTTCGATATGTCCTGTCCACAGTGCCAACGCGTCGACTGGGTCCAGAACGTGCCCGCTGTCATGTCCGACGGCACCCACGGCGGCTACAGCACCGGTACGTACGCCGGGGTCGGAATCGCGCCTGGCGGTTTGTTCCCTGTCGCTGGCACATCCACGCACGAGTACAGTCACAGCTCAGCGCTCGCGAGAAGCCTGGCCTGGCAGCCGATTCTGCCGTCGGCGAGTCGGCTGTTCGCCGTGGGCGTGGGTTTGGGCCTTTTCGTCCTTCTCCTCTACGTCCTGTGCATTGACTCGCTGCGGATCTATCCGCCGAGCGGTAGTCCCGGTCAGGTCATGGTGTACCTGATAGGGCTGTTCATGGTTCCGGTTGGGCTGTCTGTGCCGGTGGTCGCGATCCTGATCGCCGCTGTCAAGCGTTCAAATCGAAGCGGTAAGGTTCAGGCAGGACGTAACAGGGCTCGTGGAGTGTGGAGTCACGCCTACTACTGCCACCGGTGTGGTGTCGCCTACTGGCCGTATCCGACCGAGCCCGGTGTCCCGCACCGCGTCCCGCTCGCTCCAGCTCAGTTCCGTTGGCATGTCTGGAACACCGGGGGCTACGCCAAACTCTGACCTGGCGCGTCAATGTTCAGTGCGCCCTGCGGACCTGCGGAACCCACCTCGACGTCACTTCCGGGGACTAGACCTCCACCACCTGGCACCTCACCCGGATCATCCTGTCCGCCGGGTCCAGCGGCTGATTTTTCGGCCGCTCGGGCAAGAGCCGTGAGTTGCCGGAGTTGTTTGCTGGTGAGTTCGAGTAGTGCACCGATACTTGCGTCCGTCTCGCCCAACTCGCGCAGCGCCGTCACCGCTCCCGCTTGCTGACCGCGCCATCGCGTGACTTCCGCGTCGTACTCGCGTTCGAACTGTTCGATCCGCTTGCGCAGCTCGCCGACGCGCTGCTCGTGTATGCCGGTGCGCTGTCGGATCGCTCCTGCCGCGTGTAGGTAGGTCTGGACCGCGTCCATCGCCGCGGTCTCGCGGCGCCTGGCTGCCTCACGCCGAGCTTTCATCAACTTCTGGACTTCGTCCAAACGCCGAGTCGACTCGGGGTCACGCTTGGATCGTCGTTGTTTGCCAGCGGGCATCTCGATCTCCTGAGAATGGCCCGACCAGCGGCTCTCCCGCCTGCCATCCTACGCCGCAGACTCGGGACCCTCACCCCATCGTGACGGCAACATACCAGTGCTACACCCTCTTTCACCAGCCACAACCGGGCCAGTGGCGCCACGTGTTGCACCTGACGGTCCCCACTTCACTTTCCCATCACGACAGTTCCTCCCCCGGACAGTTCCGCAGAAGGGGCACCATTGACCACCGAGTTCGCCAAGTTCGAATCGATTCTCAGTGCAGTTGCCGGATCGGAGTTCACCCAAACCCTCTTCGCGATATTCAGCCAGCTGGAGTGGGCTGAGGACGAGATCCGTCGAGCCCAGCACCGTCACCCCGATGTCGCTGATGTGTTGCACCACAGCTTTCCGCTGCTGACCGCGACCGAGGAACGCATGGCCACCGAGTTCGTCTACCGGGCCCATGCCCAAGAGCTGCTCGACCGGGTCGCAACCGGGGTCTCGACCAAGCCCGGGACCTCGGTCGAAGTCGTGCTGTCGCTCATGCGTGCCAGCTTGGTGACGCCGTTGAACACCACCGCGTTCGGCCTGTACGTACGGATGTGGCGTCAAGCCGGACTGCCTGAGGTAAACGGACTCGGCGACGATGTGAGCAGGCACTACGAAGCCGTCAACGCCAGCGGGATCGATGAGTTCGAGGCGACCGCCCGCCGCAAGCTCGCACAGTCCTCCCGGGTCCTGACACTGGTCGCCTGCGAGGGCCGTCATTTCGGCGAACCGGTCGACTGCCGGCTGGCTTCCGCGCGCGCCGCCTGAGCTGCGCGGGGTCCTCCTTCCGCCAAGCTCGTTCTGTCCGTTTTCGTTCTGTCTTTCACGCCGTATCCCGGCTTTCGGGTGCGGCGTTCGTCGTTTTTCGGAAGGGGTTTTGCTGTGCCCGATCTCGATCTGCCCGACCCGTGCGGGATCTGTCGATCCCGCGACCCCGGCGTCCGTATCCCAGTAGATGGCGGCATCGTCTGTCACGGGTGCGCTCAGACCTGCGCGCAGTGCTTTCGCTGCGGGGTTCGCTCGCTCGCCCTCGCCGACAGTCCCGTCGGCCGGCGCCTGTGTTCGGACTGTGCGACCGGATTGAACCCGTGCGTGTCGTGTATGGAGGTGACGTTCACCGGTCTGCGGACCGATACCGATGGTTTCGTCTGCGGGGTCTGCGCGCACCAGCTGTTCGATCAGTGCTTCCGGTGTGAACGGTTCACACGCCACAGCCGTTACGTCGTCGGCAACCACCGCGCCTGCCCCACGTGCGCTCAGGAGCTCCGGGCGTGCCCGGATTGCGGCACGCTGCTGGCGGGGCGGCGCGGGTGTGATCGGTGCGCTGATCGGCACACGTTGTGGAACTACACCTACCGGCCCGACCCGATCTTCCACGGCACCGGCCCGTTGTTCCTCGGGTTGGAACTGGAAGTCGTTGTGCCCGAGGACTGTTTCGACGACGCGATCGCGACCGCCACCGACGCACTCGGATCGCTGGGCTATCTCAAGCGGGATTCCTCGATCCGGCCCATGGGGTTCGAGATCGTGTGCCACCCGATGACCTACCAGTACGCGCTCACCGGGTTCCCGTGGCAGGTTCTGCGCCAGCTCGCCCGGTTGGGCTGTGAGACCAGTGCCGGTGTCGGTTTGCACGTGCATGCGTCGCGGGCGGGGTTCACCGGTCCCGCCCATATTTTTCGGTGGATGAAGCTGGTCTACCGCAACTCCGACCAGGTTTCGCGGTTGGCGCGGCGTACCAGCCGCTACGCCCCGTTCGAGCTCGACACCCGTTCTCGGGTCAAGGACCTGGCCAAAGGCGCCCGGCACGCCGTGGGTTTGCCCCGCTATCAGGCGATCAACCCGCACCCGCGCGACACCCTCGAGTTGCGGGTCTTCGCCAGCTCCCTCGATCCCGGCCAGGTGCAGGCGGCGTTGGCGTTCACCGAGGCCTCCATCGCCTACACCGCCGACCTCACCGTCGCCCAGATCTGCGCGGGCGGGTGGGGCTGGGACCAGTTCACCGACTGGGTGTCGCGTCGCCTCGAATACGCGCCCTTGGTGGCCGAACTGGCCCGTCTGGCCGACCTGATCGATGAACAGGAGGGCGTGTTGTGTGCCTCTTGACCTTCATTCCCGCCTCCGTCGCGCCGGATCCGTCCGCGTTGCGTCATGGCGCCGAGGCGAACCCGCACGGGCACGGGTTCGCTGTTATCGCCGGGCCCGTGATTGTGACCGGGCACGGCATGAACGCCGAGGAAGTGATCGACCTGTTCGCCCGGGTCCGTGCCCAGCATCCGCGGGGTCCGGCGTTGTTTCATTCCCGCTACGCCACCCACGGCATCCGCACCGTCGACAACTGCCACCCCTTCTCCCTCGGTGGTGACAAACGGACCATGTTGGCGCACAACGGTGTCCTGCCCAAACGGGTGCATCCGGGCCCGTATGACTGGCGATCCGACACCCGCATCGCCGCCGAGGACTACCTCCCACGCCAGCCGTTCGGGTCCATCGACACCCACAAAGGGTTTCGGGGGCTCGAGTCCTGGCTGGGGTCATCGAAGTTGCTGATCCTCACCGTCGACCCCGCCTTCGACCAGCAGGTGTATCTGCTCAACGAGTCGAAAGGCCACTGGGACAACGGGATCTGGTATTCGAATTGGAGTCACCTGCCCTGGCCGCAGCGGTACGGCTCGCATCGCCGTTCGGTGTGTCGTAGTTGTGAGGCCGTCGACGTGCACCGGGTGAGCCGGTATTGCACTACGTGCGGGTGGTGCTTCGCGTGTGAGCATCGGTTCCCGCACTGCGAATGCCACCGACCGCGACCCCGCTCGACGCGCCACCGTGCCCTCAACCGACCGCTGCCCCTGCCGACGGCGAACCCGCCGATCCCGCCGAGCACCTAGCGGGCGGTCGTCAGCCCCAACGCTTTCTCCTGAGCCTGCACTTGTTGGTGCGGGCTTTCGTCGTTTCCAGGGAAGGAATTCGATGCCGACCGCTGTCTTGGTCGATCTCGCCGAATGCGAAGCCTGTTCAGCCCGCCGCCCTACTACGGAGTTGGTCGAGACCGCCGAGAACGAACAACTCTGCTCCGGCTGTGTCGCTGCCCTCGACCTGTGCGAGCGCTGCGATCTCCCCGCCCGCGATACCGCGCTGACCACCGCGGACGACTACTGGTGTGCTGGTTGCCGAGCCCCCTGCACCGTGTGCGAGGACTGCGACCGCTACGCGCCCTACATCGTCGCGGTCCTCTCCGGCAACGACGTGTGCGAGTCCTGCGCCGAGTCCTACACCGCCTGCGACGACTGCGACGCGCGCACCGCCGACTCCTACACCGTCGACGGTGATCGGGCGGTGTGTGAGGACTGCCGCGACGACTACACCCGATGCCACAGGTGCCGCACCCTCGTCCGGGGACGTGAGTACTACTGCGACGACTGCGCCCAGCCCGACGATTCCCGTGTCCACGACTCCGCCTACAGCCCGCCCCCGGTCTTCCACGGGCAAGGGCCGCTGTTTCTGGGCATGGAACTCGAACTGCGCACCACCGTCAGCGGTTATGAGGATTCGGTCGCGACCGCGAACAACCACCTCGACGGGGTCGGCTACCTCAAACACGACGGGTCAATCAGTTGCGGGTTCGAACTGGTCACCCACCCGATGAGTTTCGACTACGCGATGAGCGCGTTCCCCTGGGCGCTGTTGACGCGGTTGCGGTTGCTGGGTTGTCACACCGATGACGAGGTCGGCATCCACGTGCATGTGTCGCGGGCCGGGTTCGACTCTCCCGCCCACATCTACCGGTGGCTCAAACTCGTCTACCGCAACGAAACCCATGTCGCCGCGCTGGCGCGGCGCCGCGACTCGCAGTGGGCCGGCTTCGACCCCGACATCCGCGACATGGCCAAACATCTCGCGCACGGCGGCCACGGGTGGGGGCGCTATCACGCCATCAACACCCGACCCGCGCACACCTTCGAGGTGCGGGTCTTCGCCAGCTCCCTCGACCGTCGCGAGGTGAAGGCCGCACTCGGATTCGCCCACGCCTCCGTCGAATACACGCGCACCCTGCGCGCTCACGACGTCGTCCGCAGCCAGGGCTGGGACTGGGCCACCTTCACCGACTGGGTGGCAGCGCGACCGGAGTACGCCGCGCTCACTGCAGAACTCGCCGCGCTGACCGGAACCCCGCAGGGCGCGTCCACCGGAATCCAGGAGGACCTTGCATGTGCATCCTGACCGTCATCAAACCCGGCATCGCCCCCGATTTCCATGCACTCGCCGCCGGTGCGGTCGCGAACCCGCACGGGCACGGGTGGGCTGTACACGCCGGGGACCGGCTCATCGTCGGCCACGGCCTGGACCCACAGACCACGATCACTGAATTCGCGCACGCCCGAACATCATTCCCGGACGGGCCGGCGTTGTTTCATTCCCGCTTCGCCACCCACGGTGACCACACCACCGCCAACTGTCACCCCTTCGCCATCGGCGGGGACAAACGCAGCGTGCTGGCCCACAACGGGATCCTGCCCGAACACGTCCACCCCCTCAAAGGCGACGACCGCTCCGATACCCGGATCGCGGCCGAGGATTTCCTGCCCCAGAACCCGTTCGGGTCGCTGGATTCCTGGGCCGGGCGGGAACGGTTCGAACGGTGGCTGGGCACCGACAAAGCCGCCATCCTCACCGTCGATCCCGCCTACAAGCACCCCGCCTACATCTTCAACGAACACCGCGGGCACTGGCGCGACGGATCTTGGTACTCCAACCACACCTATGAGCTGGGCCGATACCCGGCCGGTGCCTTCGTCGACTACGAGTTCGGCGACGGGTTCTGTGACAACTGCGGGGCAGAGTACGACAACCCCGACGGTCCGCACTGCCCGTACTGCGGCTTTTGCGAAGCGTGCCTCAATCCCTACCCGCGCTGCAGCTGCGCCGGTACTGACGAGGCCGACCCCTACGCCGACCTTTTGGCGCTCGAAACCGCCTGACCCTCATCTCTTTCGCGCTCCGTCTGGAGCCCTCTTGGAGAGGACGCCCTCGATGACCTATCCGCTGACCGTTCCGCCCTTGCGCCACAGGGTGCGCGCCGCCCTGAACCAGTTGCGTGGCCTCGGCCCTGTCGCTGACCCGGTGACCGGTTCGACCGAGTCGACCATGGTGGTGGCCGCCCTCCACGAGGCCCGCCACAACAACCTGACCGTCACCATCCGCACCCGGGGTGGGCACCTGATGCCCCGGTTGCGCGTGGACACTGTCGGCGCCCGCCACGCCAGCTTGAGCACTGATGCCGGGGAGCAGCTGATCGTGCCGTTGCGGTTCATCGAATCCGTGCAACACCAGCGGCCCACCACCAACGGCGACCAGGGGCTGCTGTGAACGCCACCGTGGTCGGGGCGGCCGAGCCGTCGCGCTGGACCGCCCGCCTGCACCCGATCCCCCGGCCCGCGCGTGAGGTGTTGGTCATCGGCTGGCACGCCGCCTTCGCCGACACCCCCGCCGCGGGAACACCGATCGCGGTCTTCCCCCACACCGAGATCATCGCCGATCACTTGCCGGTGATGGCGTTGGTGCGCATCGAACACGCCACCGCGATCGACACCATCACCGCCGACGGCACCCGCGAAACCCGGTGGGGTGCCGACCCCTTCGGTATCGCCAAGACCGGGATCAGTTGGCGGCTGGTCCCCGCCCACCTGGCCGAGGACCGGTGGGTGATCGCACTCGGGTGGTGGGCCGCCAGCGGCGAGGAAGCCGTGCTGCCGACCTCGGTCACCGAGCACGCCCTCGGCGCACCCACCGTCGTGCCGGTCTACGACCACGACCCGCACACCGGCAAACGCTGGACATCGTGATCACCCACGTCGGAGAACTCACCGACTGGCTACAAACCCAGATCCCCGACCTCGACGAGGACCGCTACGAGCCCTGGAACACCGCCACCCCGACCACCACCAGCCTGGTGTCGCTGATCCACCTCCGCGTGCAAACACCCTTCGCCCCAGACCAAGCGACCACCGTCGTCCTCGTCGCCCACCGCTGCCCCACCGAGGACACCGCACCTGACACCGAACCACCAGATTCGAGGCACCCATTTCCGCAACCCCCGGATCCCCCGGCCCCCGACCGCCCGCGGCCGAGCGTGTTCCGATCCCCGCGCGCCTGGCGAAAGCACCGATCTCGTCAGGACTCGTAGTCCCTTACATCACCCTCGCCCACCGCGACCGGACCCGCCCGGTCTGGGGAAACATCGACCCACACCGGCTCGCGGAAGTGTTGCACCACAAGCGTTGTCAGGTGTGCGGGGAAGGGCTCGACGACACCCTGGTGTTGATGATCCGCCCTGCCGACTATCTCCGCGGCGTCGCCGTCGAACCCGGCTTGCACCCCGAGTGCGCCTGGTACAGCCGCCGCGCTTGCGTGATGCTGGCCGGGCAGGTCGACCGCTACAACCCCGTCGGCAATAACCCGCTCAACCGGTGCGGTGACCCGTTGTGCCGCTGCCGGTACTGGGCGCCCGCCGAGAACACCGCGCCGGGTCGGGAGGGCAAACCGGCCGAAGCCTGGTACGTGGCCTGGATCCGGCGCGGCGACTACGAGGTCTTCACCGTGCCGGCCGACGAATCCGGCCCCGAGGCCACCGGGATCGCGCTGCGCGGCGTGCCGTTCCTGCGGTTGCGCAAGGTCCGCGACCCGGCACCGAATTCCGACGATTCCCATCCGATGGACTTGCTCGCCGCAGTCATCGCCGCCCGCAAATTGTGGGAAACCCTCGGCCTCGACGATGAACCCGCCACGCCCGAGTAGCCAGTAACCCGGTGTGCTCGTCGCGCGCCGGACCCTCGGCCCGACCGCTCGTCGGTCCGGGAGGTGAGCGGCGCTCACGATATCCACATGTTGTGGATACCTCTGTGGACAACCACAACAGGAGCCGTCCTCCGTCCCGGACCCGCATTCGGTTGCCGCGCCGTCCAGACCTTCGAAAGGCTTCATCGAGAATGGACTCCATCAGTGCCGAATACGCCCAGCAGTTGACATGGGCGATCTTGGCCCGCGCCGCCCTCGCCCGACGCGGTGCGGTCGCGGTCCTGCTCGCCGCGCACGGCCCCGACGAGGCCGCCGATATCCTCGCCCGCTCCAACCCTGGCCTGTCGGTGCGCGCTGAAGCCGACCTCGCCGACGCCCACCGCATCGGTGCCAGGCTGATCACCCCCGAGGACCCGCAATGGCCCCGCCAGCTCACCGAACTCGACGCCCCCGACACCAACCGGTTCGGACCGATCACCCTGTGGGCTCGCGGCGCCGGACGCCTCGACACCCTCGCAGAGCACGGTGTGGCGGTCGTCGGGGCGCGGGCCTGCACCGAGCACGGCTACACCGCCACCCGAGACTTCACCACCGCGGCCGCCGGGCAGGGGTGGACGATCGTGACCGGCGGCGCCTACGGCATCGACACCGCCGCCATCGAAGCCACGCTCGCCACAGACGGATCCGCCGTCGTCGTCACCGCCAGCGGACTACGCCACACCTATCCCGCCGCCAACCACGGCCTGTTCGAGCGGGTCGCCCGACGCGGGCTGCTGGTCTCGGAATACCCACCGTCCGAACGGCCCACCCGTGACCGGTTCCTGCACCGCAACCGGATCATCGCCGCACTCGCCAGCGCCGGGATGGTGGTGCCCGAGGCCGGGATCCGCAGCGGCACCCTCAACGCCGTCGGCTGGGCCAACCGCCTCGACCGGCCCGTGTTCGCGCTGCCCACCCCGACACCGACCGCGCCCGCGTGGGCCGGGTGCGCGGCCATGCTCGACGACGGCCGCGCCCGCCTGGCCACCGACACCGCGCAACTGCTGGCCGCACTCGCGACCACGCACTGAACCCCTCCTCCGGCAGACAACGGTGTCTGACGCCGCCACCGAACTCGATGTTCGCGCGCGGCTAGGTCCGCTTTCGCCGGACTCACCCTGGATCGATCCCCGACCTGCACCGCAGTCGGCGGTCCAGCATCGCGCCTTCTGATTCCTCACCGGCCACTGAGCCCGAACCCCACCCCGGGTGCGGGCTCAGTGCATTTCACGGAAGGAAATACCTCCCATGCCCACCCCGGTTCTCGCAGAACCTGCCTGCGGCCAGTGCCGCACACCGACCCCGGCAGCCGACCTCGTCGACATCGCGGACACCGACGGAGTCTGCAGTGATTGCCGGGCCGAGTGGTCTGAGTGCCCGCAGTGCCGGAGTTCGGTCCGCGACCTCGTCGAGGTCATCAGCGGCCACGACGTCTGCTCGAGCTGCGCGCAGGACTACCTGCGATGCGGTGATTGCCAGGCGCGCACCGCGCGCTCCTACACCACCGATGATGAGGTCGAGGTCTGCGAGCCGTGTGCCGACGAATACCGCGAATGCGACACCTGCGTCACCCTCGTGCCCTTCGGCACCGATCAGTGCTCGGACTGCCGATCCGAACACCACCCCGCGATCTTCGACTACTTCTACAAGCCCACCCCCGTCTTCCACGGCGACGGACCCCTCTACCTCGGCCTGGAACTCGAAATCCGTGCCACCAGAGAGGGTTTCACCGATGCCGTCGACACCGCCGTCACCGCTCTCGGCGATCTGGCCTACCTCAAACAGGACGGATCGATTACCTGCGGGTTCGAACTGGTCACCCACCCCATGACCTACCACTACGCGATCAGTGAGTTCCCCTGGTCGCTGCTCGGCCGGTTGCGCTTGCTCGGTTGCCACACCGACGACGAGGTCGGCATCCACATCCACCTGTCCCGCGACGGGTTCGACTCCCCCGCCCACATCTACCGGTGGATGAAATTCATCCACCGCAACCAATCCGAAGTCACCACCTTGGCCCGCCGCGACTCCACCTGGGCTCAGTTCAGTCCCGCCGCCCGGCAACGGTGCCGAGAATTCGCCCGCGGCAGCCATCGCGGGTTCGGCCGACAGCAAGCGATCAACGTCTACCCCGAAGACACCTTCGAACTGCGGGTGTTCGCCAGCTCGCTGACACCCCGACAGGTCCAAGCCGCGTTGGCCTTCGCGCACGCCTCGGTCGAATACACCCGCACCCTCAGATCCCGTGAAGTCGCCCGCTACCGCGGCTGGGAATGGTCGACCTTCGCCACCTGGGTCGCCGCCCACCCCGACTACGCACCACTCACCATCGAATTCACCCAGCTCGGCATCGACGGGCACCACGCCCGCGCATCCTGACCACCCAGCCACTCCCCAGCCCAAGCTCGCCGATCATCAGCCGCCAAGTTCGGCACCCAGCCGCGCCCGCGTGGACCGGGTGCGCGGCCATGGTCGAGAACACCGCCGACCCCAGCTTGCCGCCGATGCCGGGCAACGACTGGCCGCGTTCACCGCCGAGGACTCAATGATTCGCCAACAGAGAGGAATTCATCGATGCCGGTCCGGATGGGCAAATTCGAACTGTGGTTTCCGTTGCGTCAGGTCGCGGTGATCGCCGAGCACGCGATGGCCGCCACAGAGCACTCGTGGCCCGACTACGACAGCGACAAACCCGACCCGGTCCCACCGGCGTTGGTGTGGGCCAAGGACCAGGGCACCTACCTGCTGTCCAACGGCGTCCCCCGCCTACTGGCCGACCCTGCCAAACCCGAGGGCTCCTCGAAGGTCGTGTACGCGGTCGGCTACGAGCAGTACTTCGACTTCTCTTACACCGCGGTCGGGGGCGACGACTTCTCCGAATACATCTCCCTCACCGAGCAACAGGACGGAATCTCGTTGATCGAGATGATTCGTCACCACGCCGCCCGTGGCGGAATCATGATCTTCACCGTGCACCCCGGCGGCCGCTACGACATCGACTTCAGTACGGCCGCCGCATCATTGGATCTCTAGCGGCTCGGTGCGGATGCCGAGTCCACCTCGAATATCGGCGCTTGTCGGGTAGCCGGTCAAGGGGTGAGATTCGACATCAGGTACGGCGCAGGTCTCTGGTGGGATACATGCTCACACCCGTCGACACCCGGTGGTGAAAGTGCAGCGCGCTGCCTGAGACCGCGGTGAAGCCGAGCGCTTCGAAGAACTGTCGCCGTCCCCACCGCCCATGCGGGTCGGTGTCAAGGACCACCGTCACCTCACCGGCGCCCGCCGCGCAGGCTCGTTGGGTGAACGCGCGCACCAACGCAGACCCGACACCGCACCGCGGTCGCACGACACCGACCAGCGCCAGGTGGCCCGTCTGCGGGTTGCCGGCGAGAAACCCTTCGGCCGCGCCGTCGCGGCGAGCGAGGAGCCGAACCGCACCTGGGTCACCGATCCCGGTCAACCGTGATGGTGCGGCGAAGAAGCTGTCGCGCAGGTGGTGGAGTTCGTCGAGGCGGACCAGCAGCGGCGCGAGCATCGCGTGCTCGCCGTCGATCTGCTCGACCTCGATCCCGTTCACACCGTCCACGCTGCCATACCGGTACGGCCGTGCAGAAATCTTCGGCGAGCGCAGGCGCCGTCCCCAGCACCTGCCGTCTCGCCTACTGCTCGACCGGGCTCAGTGCGTGCGCGGGACACCACTGGTGGAGTTGGAGTTGCCCGCGCCCGTTGCCGGTGACCAGCGTGAAGGTGACCAGCCCCATCCAGGTTCCGTCGGACCTGTTAACTGCACCATCTACACGGACAGTCTGCGGATCTGACGACGGGGTGAGTGAGTTGAACGAGCTGCGTGGGGCGCTTCGTCAGGGGCGCATCGAGTTGCCGGCGGTAGGGTGCGTGGAGCGCGTCGAGAGTGCAGTGCCCTACGGGGTCGTTGTCGACGGAATCGAGGTCGAGCCGATCTCGTCGTACTTGTCGAGCTTGGTCATCTCCGACGTCAGTCCGTTGACAGTGCGGTCCTATGCGCATGATCTGCTGCGGTGGTGGAGAGTGCTTGCGGTGCTGGGAGTGTGGTGGGAGCGCGCAACCAGGGAGGACGTCGAGGTGATGGTCGGATGGATGCGATCGGCGACCAATCCGCAGCGTCGACGCTCGCCCATGTCCATCTCGGAGCCGGGATCGGTGAACCTCAAGACGGGGAAGCCGGTCCTGTCGCCGGGGTATGCGCCAGCGACGATCAACCACGCGTTGACCGTGGTGTACGGGTTCTACGAGCACCATCTCTTTTATGGACGTGGCCCGTTGGTGAATCCAGTGCCGCCCTCATCGGATCGACGAAGAATCCAGCTGAGCAGCCCCCTCGACCCGCGGACCCGGCTTCGGCGGGCGCCGATGCGGCAGAAGCAGCCACAGCGGGCTCCTCGATCGATCCCCGACGCCGCGTGGATGGCCCTGTTCGCGGCGATGACACATGATCGCGACCGCGCGCTGCTCGAGTTCGCTGTCTCCTCCGGCGCCCGGGCTAGCGAGCTGCTGGGCATTTGCGGTGAGCACGTCGAGTGGGGCTATCGACGGATCTGGGTAGTTTCCAAGGGAACTCGGGAACTCGCAGTAGTGCCTGCCTCCCCGGAGGCCTTTGATCTCCTGGCCAGGTATTTCGAACGATCCGGAACCCCGCGACCGAAGGAACAGGTCTGGCGGACATTGCGCGGACAGCCACGTCCACTGACATATTGGGCGTTGCGACGGGTATTGCAGCGCGCCAACGATGAGCTCGGCACCAACTGGTCCTTCCATGACATCCGGCACACCGCCGCGACCCGGATGGCGAAGGACCCGCAGTTGACCTTGCCCGAGGTCCAAGCGATCCTGCGCCACCGGCACCTGTCGACCACCGAAACCTATCTACTTCCACGGATCGAGGAACTGCACGACAAGATGCAGGAGCACTACTCAAGGCCCCGACCGGCCACGACCTTCGCCACCGGGTACTCGGCTGAGGACATCGCGACGGTGTTCGGTGAGTAGCTCCCGAACCGCCCGCCCGGCACGAACACGGCAGAAGGCCACTACGCCGCCGCCCACGAGATTCGTCAGACCGACCGTCGTGCCAACGCCTCCGGCACCTCGACGTTTGCAACGGCACGGCGATCTGGACAACGCATCGGCAGCGGCGCTCTATGAGGTGGCCCGCCGGTTTCGGACCAATCCAGACAAGCGGCACGATGCACGCGACCGTGGGTTTCGGTTGCTGACCGATTACCTGCTGCAATACCCCGGATCGACGTGGCAACAGCGTTGGGAGGCCAGCGAACTCAATACCCGATCCGCGTCTCTGACCGAGCTCGTCGAGAACGACGGCCCCCGTGCACACTTCAGCCAGGCATTGGGAGCGCTGTACGCGCTGCGTGTCATCAAGCCGACGCTTCCAGCGTTTCGCGCAAACAGGCTCGGCAAATACATCGAGCAGTTCGTGGCCGCCGAGGCCGATCCCGCACTCGACGCCTATATCGCCGCCGTGCACGCCACCGATTCCACCGAGACTTTCAAGAACTGGGCCGTCCGCGATGTCTGCACCGCACTGACCGTCCAAGGAATACCCTTCTTGGACCTGACACCGGAAGCATTCCTGCACCACGCCCAACAAACCCGGGAATCAACCAGCCGGACAGGTCTTCATCTCGGCAAGTACATCGGTCACCTCGCCTGGCAGGTGATGCACTCGATCGGCCATTTCCCACCGGCAACCCCCTCGACCCTGCGTGGTGCGCTGCGGTCGCCGCAGCTCACCACGGCCG
This sequence comes from Nocardia neocaledoniensis, assembly GCF_003182135.1. Taxonomy (GTDB): domain Bacteria; phylum Actinomycetota; class Actinomycetes; order Mycobacteriales; family Mycobacteriaceae; genus Nocardia; species Nocardia neocaledoniensis. The sequence continues at coordinate 211,457 of NZ_QGTL01000006.1, forward strand.
AGATGGTCGACCGGAACGAGGTCACCGACCCAGCGATCCGACAGATGCTCATCGACTATCTCGACCGACGTGCCCTAGACATCAAGTACGCCACCCTGACGGTGGTCGGTACCAACATCGTCAGGTTCTTCTGGAAGGCCATCGAGCGGATCAACCCCGAGCAAACCGACCTGCGGCTGTCCGAGGACGTCTACCGGCAATGGCGTGCCACCCTGGCCTTCCGCGAGGACGGCACGCCCCGATCGGATCCTTGGAACATCCTGACCATGGTGCAGGCCCTCTACTACGACATCCAGACGTGGGCTGTCGATGAACCCGAAAGGTGGGCAGTCTGGTCGGCACCCTGCCCGATCCCTCGCAGCGAGATGCGCCAGTTCGCCAAGCACAAACGGCGAGCCCAGGAGAAGACCCACCATCAGATCCGCACGCTGCAGCCACTGTTGCCCGTCCTCGTCGACTATGTCGACAAACGCAACGAGCACTGGCGTGGTGTCCTCGAACGCGCATCCGCCGCCGGGCACGGTGAGGACTTCACCTACGAGGGACACCGCTATACCAGGATCATCACTCGCGGCGACTCCCGCTTGATCGCAGACGGCGACCAACCCCGCGTGCACGTCCGCAGTCCGCGATTCGGCCGGACGGTCGACGTCGCCGTGTACGAGGATGCCGCGTTCTGGATGTGGGCGATCATCGAAACCCTCCGTCACAGTGGGCTACGCATCGAAGAGCTCACAGAGCTGTCCCAGTTGAGCGTGCGCCAGTACCGACGCCCGAACGGCGAAGTCATCGCACTTCTCGTCGTAGCGCCCTCCAAGACGGACAGAGAACGGGTCATTCCGATGTCGGCCGAGTTGTTCCACGTCGTCGCCTGCATACTCCGCCGGATCACCACTGGAAACACTTCAGTGCCGCTCGCGACACGGTATGACGACTACGACCGCACCACCAGCGAACCTCAGCCCTTCCTGTTCCAACGCCGCATCGGCCAACGATTGGAGGTGATGACCACCGGCGCGATCGGGACGAGCATTCGCGCAGTCTGCAAGGACCTCGCCCAAGTCGACCCCAGGTTCGCGGGGATCCACTTCCGCCCACACGACTTCCGGCGTCTGTTCGCCACCGACCTGGTCAACAACGGGCTGCCTATCCACATCGGCGCGGCCCTGCTCGGGCACCTCGACCTCGACACAACCCGCGGCTACGTCGCCGTCTTCGAAGAAGATGTCACCCGCCACTACCAGGCCCACCTGCAACGCCGACGAGCATTACGCCCGACCGAGGAGTACCGACCGGTCACCGACCAGGAATGGGCCGAGTTCGAAGAACACTTCGACAAACGCAAAGTCGAGCTCGGATCGTGCGGGCGCCCCTACGCCACACCCTGCGGCCACGAACACGCCTGCATTCGCTGCTCGATGCTCCACGTCGCCCCGACGATGATCACGCGGCTCACGGACATCGAAACCGACTTGATCGAACGACGTCAACGCGCGCACAACGAAGGCTGGCTCGGTGAGATCGAAGGCATCGACCTCACCCTTACCTTTCTGCGCGACAAACGTGACGCTGCCAGCCGATTGGCCTCTCGCACCATTTCACTCGGCACGCCCGGGCTACCACACAGGACCAAAGGACATTGACGCCGTCATTGTTCGCCGCGCCATGCGATCGGCGCCAAGCGCCAACGGTCCGCGCGATGGTCGGAGTTTGGCTGCACGATCCGAGGACGCGAATGCTAGCTAACGCCGATCCGTAGCCCCCCGGTCCAACTAGACGACGAAACTTGCCCCCGCGAGGCGTTCGTTGACGACACCGGCTCACGCCCAACAAGGCGGCGGGTCATACAAATCGGTTATCCGATCGCGGGTGGCTCATGCAGCTCGAAGCCTGCTGTCGCGGAGGGTATTCAGGGCAAGCCAAGGCGACGCAGCAGGTTGGCTAGGATCGGAAATCGTGACCTTGTTGCTCAGCCGACGCCGGCCGTCCGACGATCAACCACTCGATCCCCAGGACCAGCAGCAAGACTCTGGCCGTACCTGGCGAATCGTCGCGATTGTCGCGGGAATCGTGGGCGTGCTGCTCGCGGTGGCGGTGCCGCTCCTCCCCGTGCAGCAGGAACAAGCTTCCTTCTCGTGGCCGCAGGGTGGTCGCGCGACCAGTGTGACGTCGCCTTTGGTGTCGTATTCGCCAGTCAGCGTCGACGCGGCGATTCCGTGTGTTGCCGCAGCGGGGTTGACTGCTCGTGGCGGGTACCTGTTGGCGACGGTACCGCCTGCATCCGGGCAGGCTTGGCACTACGGCTTGAACGTGCTCGTCTCGTCGACTGAGGCCGGTAGCCGCCTACAAGTCGTCTTGCGCGACAAGACGCTGATCGATACCGCAGTGGCAGACCTGGCCCACGATTGTCGTGTTGTGGTCGCGTCCACCGGCGCGCGAACCGCCGTTGAGATCAGCGGTTCCGAGCCCGTGGTCATCGAGGGTGACTTCCGGCCGCAGGTGGTCGGGATATTCACCGACCTGGCTGGCGAGGTGCCCGCAGGCATGCGCACCGACGTGGAGATCGATTCTCGGTTCACGACCTCACCGACGGTGCTCAAGCTGATCGCGATCATCGGCGTCCTCATCGCCGCAGCGCTGGCGCTGTTCGCGTTGCATCGGCTTGATTGTCTCGACGGCCGCGGCAATCGGCGGGTTCTGCCGCACCGTTGGTGGCGGCCTCGATGGGTCGACGGCGTCGTGGTCGGCACACTGGTTCTGTGGTACCTCATCGGCGCGGGTACCGCCGATGACGGCTACATCCTCGGCATGGCACGAACGGCCGGGCACGCGGGATACCTGGCGAACTACTTCGCCTACTTCGGTGTGCCTGAAACACCGATCGGAATCCCCTACGACCTTGTCATCGGCTGGCTGGCGCAGATATCGACTGCGAGCATCGTGGTGCGCCTGCCGGAGTTGATCTTCGGCATCGTGTGCTGGTTCCTGATCAGTCGCGAGGTCGTGCCGCGCCTCGGCATCGCCGCGCGTAACGAGAAGGCGGCGATCTGGGCCGGCGGCCTGGCGCTGCTCGCCTTCTGGCTTCCGTACAACAACGGACTGCGCCCAGAACCCGCAGTCGCCCTCGGCGTCCTGCTCACCTGGGTCTCGATGGAGCGCGCCCTGGCGACGCGACGGCTCGCGCCCGCCGCCATGGCGTTGATTCCAGCAGCATTGGCGGTGGTCACCAATCCCGCTGGAGTGATCTGTTTCGCGGCACTGCTCGCGGGGGCCCGCCCGCTGGTGCAGATCATCGTCGAACGTGCTCGTCGAGTGGGCTACCTGGCGCTGCTGGCTCCGGCCGTGGCGGTAGGCGTATCGATTCTCGCGATCGTGTTCATCGGCCAGCCCATCTCCGAGGTCACCGCGATGAGCGACGCCCACTCGGTGGTCGGCCCGAACATGCCGTGGTACGACGAAACCTTCGTCTACCAATCCCTTTTCCAAGTCGGCCCTGACGGTTCGATGGCACGCCGATTCGCGATGCTGCTGCTGTTCCTGACGTTGGCGGTCTCAGTGCTGGCACTATTGCGTCACGGCGGCAGAATCCCTGGCCTAGCAGCAGGACCGACCCGTCGGATACTGGGCACTACCATCGCCACGATTCCATTGATGGCGCTCTCGCCGACCAAGTTCACCCACCACTTCGGTGTGTTCGCCGGGCTCGCAGGCGCGGTCGCAGTCGTGGCGGCCGTCGCCGCGGGCCCCCGGGTCGTGCGATCACCGCGCAACCGCGCACTGTTCGCTGCCGTCGTCACTGCCGTCTTGGCGCTGGCGTTCACCAGTTCGAACAGTTGGTGGTACGTAGCCGCCTACGGAATCCCCTGGTGGGACAAGCCGATCTCGGTCAAGGGCATCAGTGCTGGCACCGCGCTACTTGTAGTCGCGATCTTCTTGCTCGCGTACGCGGGGTGGCTGCACATCCGCGAACCGTTCCGCAGCGCAGAACACCGCTCACACCGCCGGATTCCGGTTCTCACCATCGCGGTGGGACTGGTCGTGGCGTTCGAGGTCGCCTCGTTCATCAAGGCAGGAATCGACCAATACCCAGCGTATTCGCTGGCAAAGTCGAACTTCTCCGCACTCGGCGGGCAAACCTGTGCGTTGGCCAACGAGGTCCTGGTCGAACCTGATCCGGACGCAGGCATGCTGCAACCGCTGTCCGGCGACCGAGCCACCGCCTTGGGCGCGGAGGTCGACGGTTTCACTCCCAACGGTGTGAATACCAACGACTTGGTCCCCGATGCGTCCGACGCCGCCGCGGCATCGGTGGGCCAATCACTCGGCAGCGCCGGAACCACGACCGAATCCGGCTCCACCGCGGATAGCGGGCTCGGCGGGTCCAGCCCACACGGCATCAACGGCAGCACCATCGCGCTTCCGTTCGGCCTGGACCCGGCCGCAACACCTGTGCTCGGCAGTTACGGCAGCCCCGGAGTCACGAAAACGCTTGTCTCCGGCTGGTATCGACTCCCTGCACCCGACTCCAGTGCAAGCCGTGGCCAGATCCTCGCGATCGCAGCCGCTGGCCGCATCGCCACCACCGACCTCGACGGACTCCCGGTTACCGGTCAGAACGTGCAGGTCGAATACGGGAGCACAAACGGGGCCGAGGTGCAGCCACTCGGACGGATTACCCCAGATGACGTCAGTGTGCTCCAGCCCTCGTGGCGCAACCTCCGAGTTCCACTGCAACAGCTGCCGCCCCCCGCCGATGTGGTTCGCATCACGGCCACCGTCGACAGCTCCGACGCGGAGCAGTGGGTCGCGGTGACCCCGCCGCGGGTGCCGGAGCTGCGCACCCTCGACGAGTTGGTCGGGCATACCCGGCCGGTACTTATGGATTGGCTCGTCGGCCTGCAGTTCCCCTGCCAGCAGCCGATGAGGCACCGCTACGGTGTGGCTGAAATCCCCGAATACCGCATTCTCCCGGAGTTCTCGGCGGCGATCATGACCAGCAACTGGCAAAGCCACGCCTCCGGAGGCCCTCTCGGCTACACCGAGCTGGTGACCCGCACCGAAGTACTGCCCTCCTACTTGAAGGATGACTGGAAACGCAACTGGGGCGAGATCCACCGCCTCGTGCCGTTCGACCCAACCGCAACCCCCGCAGTAATCGACACCGTCACCGTCGAACGCTCAGCTCGATGGACCCCGGGGCCACTGAATTTCGGAATCCGATAGACGAGACGCCGGAGCCCACGCCGCCCGCCCCGGTCGGCGGGCTCCAGGCGTTACGCCGCCGAACTTCGCTTGCCGGAACGAACGAGCTCAACTGGAACGGCTCCGACTGACCCGTCACGACAGCGAGGTCGTGCGGCGCCACGCAGCCGTCGGATGCGATCCGATGCCGACAACAGGACGCGTTCACGCAACACCGCGTTGACAAAGTGCAGAGAAGCGAGCAGCACCCAGGCATGGAGCCAGCCGGGCACGTTGTCGGCCAGACGCAGGCCACCGAGTTTCACCCGCATGGCCAGCTGGTCCTGGCGGAAGTACTTCGGCTTGGTGGCGATGGCCAGGTGGGCGGCGACGAGCACCTTCTGTGGCGGGTCGACGACTCGCCACGGTTCTGGGGTGAACTGCACCGGCCACTTTTCGAACACGCCGCCGAACTTACAGGTCTCGAATGTATGTTCGATAACGGGTAGAGTCGGGCCATGCCCGAGACGCCTGGCCCCGCACGGACGGCCGTCGCGCTGGCCACCGTCCGTCGCCAGCTCAAGGCCTGCGCCGCGTTCGGCGTCGCGGCGGACCCGGATCTCCTCGATGCGGTCGCGGTGCGGTTGACCCAGGTGCTGCGCGACTACGCCGAATCCGACACCCGCAGGTATCCGCGCCTGCGGCGTCCACTGCGGCCGCGATCCGCTTGGACCGTGCACCCCTGGCGAGTCGACCACACTCACCGCGATCCCGAACACCCGTCCTCGTCATGAGCGACCCGCGGCTATCGGGCGGACGACCGCAGCCCTGGCCCTGCTCGACTACAAGCGGGGATCGTGCACGAGCCGGAAGTCGTGCAACGGCTCGTCTTGCCCGCCCGCTGCAGTGAACTCGCGGCCGATGACCTCTCCCGCCGGGATGTCGCAGTCACGGCCCATCACCGCAGCCGACAAGACCAACGGAGCCGTAGCCGAGTGCCACGGCGTGACGCAGTACGCGTCGTCCCCGACGGTGAGCATCACCCACAACGGAACCCGGCCATCGGGCAGTACCTGGTAGTCCTCGCCGATCGAGGGCGCGTCGAAGTAGATCGGATAGTCGTCGTCACTCATCGGTTCCACTCCTGCCGGATCGTGCATGGTGCACGCACCATGGTCGGAGCGCCGTCGCCCGACGGCTGAACGGATACCGGCGGCCGGGCTGACGCGGTGGTGGGCTGCTGCGTGATGACGATAGTGCGCGGAACCGACAACACGTATCGGCAACGCCACCTGATCACAACCCCGCGCTGCGGCGTCCAGGCCCGTCGGCGTGGAATCCGCAGCCGGCAGCCGCGTAGGGCGATAGGTCAACCCGCAGGCGCCCGGCACCGGCAGCCGAATGTCGGCGCTCATCGATCGTGGGAGGGTGATTTCGATGCCGAACCTGGACCAGGATGAAGTCGTCCGATTTGCCGGGAACCTGCAACGAAGCAGCGCCGTCCAAACTGGCATGACACCCGAAGACCGCGCCGCGCTGATCGAAGCGGGCTACGACCCGAACGACCCCGGCGTTCAGGCCCGCATGATCGCGGTCGAGCGCGGACTCGCACTACTGCGGGCACGCTGGCACGACAACTCCGGACCGGCCCACCAGCACTGGACGCCCGCGACGACGCCGATGCGTCCGACACGGTGAACATCGGTCGCCGGTCCAGGCGTCCGGTGGCGGGGGCGTGCTGGTAGTCGCCGGTGTCCATGACGAGGGGCCGCCGACGTAGCGGATGAGCCATTCCGGTGGGAGTTGGTCGAATCCGGTGGAGACGAGCCAGTGGTGGATGTCGTGTCCGTCGCGGTGCTGGGGCAGGAAGTCGGCGGGGTTGTGGGTGGCCAGGGTGACGGTGGCGTGGTCGGTGAGTTCGTAGGCGACCTGTATTGCGGAGTTTGCCAGCGCCGACGACGATCACCCGCTGACCGGTGCAGTCCTGGGGGCGGCGGTAGTCGGCGACGTGCAGCAAGTTGCCACCGAACTGGTCTTGACCGGGCAGTTCAGGCAGATACGGGTTGCCGAAAGAGCCGGTGGCGGCGACGATCCCGGCGGTATGCCTTTGCCTGCGGGGTCTTCCAGGACCCAGTCGCGGTAGCTGACGCCGCTGCGTCGGTCCGGCTCGGCGATCTTGATTTGGGACGGCGAAATTTGACGTCACTTCAGTCTTGGGTGGCGCGAGTTGCGCGCTGACCGGCGTTACCATCTCTCACCGCCGAAAGCTGTTGCGGCTGAGGAACGAAGGCGACTCGACGTTGTAACGATCTGCGGCGGAACCCGATTCGCGGCGAAGTAGCCAGACAGATGGGCGGTTCGAATGTATGTTCGAAGAGTGACCTCGATGAGGGAGGCCACCCCGCTCCGCGGGCCGAGCGTTCAAAGGAGCAGAGCACGATGGCATGTCAGACCTTTCCTCCAGCGCCGTACCAGGTATGTGGCGCGATCCTCGACAAGTACAACGAACTCGGCGGCACGAGCAGCTTTCTGCTGTGGCCGACCAGCGATGAGCTGACCAACCCCGACGGGGTCGGCAAGCGTTCGGTGTTCATGAACGGGCCCATCTACTGGCATCCCGACGCCGGCGCTCATCCTGTGGCCAACCACTTCTTCGCATGCTGGCAGCGCAACGGCTGGGAAGGCGGTCCTCTGCGTTATCCGACTTCGGACGAGCTGGTCAACCCCGACGGCATCGGTCGGCGCCAGTACTTCCAGGGCGGCACCATCTACTGGAAACTCAACGAGGCGTACTTCGTCGGTGGCGCGATCCGCGACAAATGGGGCGAAACCGGGTGGGAGCAGGGGTGGCTCGGCTATCCCACCTCTGACGAGGTGATTCTGCCCGACGGACAAGGACGAATGAACCGGTTCGAGCACGGCGTCATCTACTGGTCGCCGACTACCGGCGCACACCCTGTCGCGGGCACAATCCTCGACCAATGGGCGTCGGCGGGCTACGAACGCAGCTCGCTGGGCTACCCGGTGGCCGACGCGGTCATCAGCACGGGCGGGGTCGAGGAGCAGCAGTTCCAGAATGGCAGGCTGTTTTCCTCGGGCATGCGTCTCGCCCTCACCTCGTCCGATTCCGTCCTATCGTTCGGCGTTCCAACATCGGTCGCGCTCACACACGAGAGCACTTCCGACATGGTCGTATTTCATGGTGACGGATATGACCTGACGTTCCGGACCCGTAGCGAGACATCGGCCGAGCTGGGCATCAACCTGTTGGCACCGCAGGCGCCGCGCGAGTTCACGCTCCTGCTGCCGATACCGCCCGGCTTCGCGCTGCAGGCCCAGCTCGGCAGAGTGAATCTCCTCGCACCGGATGGGAGCGTCACTGCGGCCGTCGGACTCCCGGTCGCCGTCGACGCAGTTGGGGCATTGGTCGATGTCGTTGCATCAGTTGCGGGCAACGCCTTGACATTCCAGTTCGAGCCGTCGACCATACTTCCGATCCAATCCCTCGCAGAGGGAGTGACGAAGAACGTCAACGACTACAGCAGCGTCGGCGAGAACCAACGGAATGTGTGTTTGACGAATCCGACGGACTGTCAACGCGCTTATCCCGCACGAGACCTCGCCCAGAAGATCTCCTCGGAGGAGTTCCCTGGCCCTGACCAAGGCGATAACCGGGCCGACGCCGCGCGGCACTGCCTGTGGCAAGCCTTCACAACCGAGATGGCCAACAAGGACTTCGCTCTGCGTCTGGCGAACGCGCATGAGCAAGATGCCCCAGGCGCGCCCGAGTCCAACGCGATGGACGAGTACAACAACGTCACCGGTCGCGCGGTCGGGTTGCGCTTCGAAGGCAACCTGCAGGGGATCATCACCACGAGCCTGGGGTACGCCCATGAGGCTCGGATTGTGCCGAATCCCGTCGGGCTGGAGAACGAGGATGGCAACGACCTGATCATCCTGCACGAATAGCAAACGCTTCGGTAACCTGCGGGGAGGGCTTCATCCTGCCGTCCTCGCAGGTTGCCGGGGTCCGTGTACATCGGAAGAGGTGGATTCGTGAGCAGAACAGTCGCTGGGACCGTGTCGGTCTGGGTGCAGGCCGTTGTCGGACTCGTCCTCGGCGCGATGTTCTGGACCGCGTTCCAGGTGGCTACCCCTGACATCGGCCACTGGCTCGTGAACGCCTTGGTGCTGGCACAATTGCTGGCACTGGCGATCGCAGGACTGATCCAGGTCACAGCACCCAGACTTGCAGTATTTGGCTGGTCAGCGGTCGTCGGCGGAATCGTCTACGGTTACGCTTTCAGTCTTCTTGTATTGATCCACCTCTGACGAGCGACCGGAGGCTGAGATCCCAGCGTCGACTGACCAGTTGTCCTGTGTCAGTGTTCAGCCACGCCAGCATCGTTGACCTGCGGTGGCTCATACTTGGCTCGGATGATGCGCACCTTCGCGCTCGGCATCGTGGCGACAAGTTGCTCCCCGGCCACACGGGGCGGAAATCCATGTCGCCGTGAACCGCGCGGAGCCGAACCGGCAGGCGGGCGATGCCGCGCCCGCGGTTTGGACGCCGCTGGCCGACTGCTCGTCCACCACTTTCTTGTTCCCCCCATCGATCCTGATCGAGACCAACGATAGTCGGACCCGTGCCTTCGTGAGCAGGACCGGATGCGAGCACGATTGCCCGGTGTCAGCCTGACCGGCCGTCACCGACGGTCGCTACTTTTGTCGGTCACGGTCTTGCCGTGGGGGTTTCGACGTCATCGAGGTCCCTGTCCAAGCGCAATCCTCTCCATGACGGGTGCCGTAGGCGGCCGTCGCCGGTCCATTCGGTGAATGCCACTTCCCCGACCACGTGCGGTTCGAGCCATACCACCCCGGCCGGGGTCGACCGGAATCCGGGGATCGGTGGGTCCGGACGTTGCAGCGGCGCCAACCGCTCGTGCAAGTCGGCGAGCATCCCGGCGGTGAACCCGGTACCGACACTGCCCGCGTATTCCAGGCTGCCGCGGTCGTCGGGGACCGCGACCAGCAGCGACCCGATCTTCCCGGCCCGTCGCCCCGTCCCGGTTTTCCAGCCGATGACCACCACCTCCTGGTGGGAAACATTTTTGACTTTCGTCCAGGCGGGACTGCGTTGCCCGGACAGATACCAGCTGTCGCGGCGTTTACAGATGATTCCCTCGGCCCCGAGCGTCTGCGAGGCGGCCAGGGCGTCGGCGGCAGGGCCGGGCAGCAGGCCGGGGATTCGCCAGTGCGGTCCGGCCAGGCCGGTGAGTTCGAGCAATTCGCGGCGCTGGGTGTAGGGCAGCCCGGTCAGGGACCGGTCGCCGATGTGGAGCAGGTCGAAGATCATGAACGTCGCCGGTGAGGTCTGGGTCAGGGCCGCGATGGTGGCCGGGTTGCGTTGATGCATGCGGGGGGCCAACGCCCGGAACGAGGACCGACCCGCGACTTGCACGACGATCTCGCCGTCGACGACGAAGCCGGGTTCGGCCGGGGCGAGCCCGGCCAGTTCGGGCCAGGCCGCGGTGATGTCGTTGCCGTTGCGCGATTCCAACCGCAACCGCTCATCGACGTAGGCCAGTGCCCGGATCCCGTCGTGCTTGAGCTCGAAGGCCCACCGCCCGTCGTCCACCGGCAGCGCACCCGCGGCGGCCAGCATCGGCGCGTACCGCGGCAACCCACTCACCGGTTCCTCGCCATCACCACACCCCTTCCACACCACCCGACACCAGCAAACATCCAGCGTAACCCCGAACTGGGTGGTCGTCGGCCAACCACACCGCGCATGCCACTCGATCACCCCCTTGGACCGAACAGGAGTCCCGAATGAGCACAACCCCACCCGCGATCGACGTCACCGCCGTGGAGTCGATCTCACGGACCGAGTTCACCGGACGCGAGCACCTCGGAACCGCCGGACCCGTCACCGCGCTCGCCGACAACCCCGTCATCGAACGGTGGCGTGAACAGGCGCGGGGGTGGCGGGGCCGGTTCTGGACCTACCGGCCCGACGAGACCGGGGCGCTGCGGCTGTATCCGCTCAACGTCGCCCGCCGCTCCCGCGCTACCCGCTGACCTTTGTCCACTCTCGGTGCGCCCCGGCTTCGGCTGATCGCCGCATCGTTGTCGCCCTCTACGCAAGGAGCTTTCGTGTCCACCACCACCATCGAGCCCGACACCTCCGCCGACCTGGATCAGGAGTCCTCGCCGGGAACCGAGGCCACCCTCACCGTGCTCGCCCCGCTGCCCGCGGCCGCCGAGGCGGTGATCATGGACCCGGCGGATCTGGTCATCGGCCACAACGTGCGGCCCGAAGACCAGATCGATCTCGACGCCCACCCGAAAGAGGTCGAGTCGATCCGGCGGTTCGGGGTGCGCGATCCGATCCTGGCCCAGCGCGGCCCCGACGGACACGTCGTGGTCGTCGACGGCCAGGTCCGGGCGTTGATCGCCCGCACTCTCGGCCTTGCGAAGGTGCCTGTCTATATCGAGACCACCGACCGGTCGATCGATGATCCGGAACGGTTGATCGAGCGGGCATTGGATCAGATCAACCTCAACGACCGCCGCATCGAGTTGACCGATTCCGCGCGCGCGGCCGGGGTGGCCTACATGCTCGACCTCGGTGCCACCGCCACCCGCATCGCCGAAGGCCTGCAAACCGACACCGCACGGGTTCGCAAGGCCGGGAAGATCGGCCGATCGAGCACGGCCCGAAACTTGTTGGATTCCAGCGCGTTCAGTCTCGACCAACTCGAGGTGATCGCCGGATACGAACAGCTCGGCGACCACGCCGCAGTGGAGAAACTGTCGGCTGTGCAGTGGAACTTCGACTACCACGCCGAGATGATCGCCGCCGACCGTGCCCGACGCCGCGACCGGCTCACCGCCGCCCTGCCCTACGCCGCGGCCGGGCATTCGATCCTGCACGTGGAATCCGTCGATGTCGACCTCGACACCTACGTGCCGGTCGACAATCTCGTCGATGCCAACGCCGAACCGGTCTCCCCGGAGGCGATCGACGCCGAACCGGGACGGTGGGCGGTGGCGATGGATCTGATCGAGGACGCCGAACTCTTCGACCCCGCCACCGATGAGGTCATCGACCCCGACACCGTCGATTTCGACGCCGACCTCCCCGACACCGAACCCGCTGACGGGCTGCGCAGCGCCACCGGGTTGGTGTATCGGGACGTGTGGATGCCGAGCTACTACCTGCCCGTCGATCAGCTCGACGCCGCCGGGCTGCGCCGCCGAGACCCCGACACCAGCGTTGACCGTACCGATGACGGCGAGGGTGGCGGTGAGGGTGATGGTGGTGATCGTGCCCGGGCCGCTGCCGAACAGGCGGCAGCGGACAGCGACCGTAAACGTGAGGAACGGCGCCGGGTGATCGAGCTGAACAAACGCGGCGCCGCCGCGAAGAAGCGGCGACTGGAATTCCTGGCACGGGTTCTCACGTTGCGGACCCCACCGCCGGGCAGCGCCGAGCTCGTCGCGACCTCACTGGCGCGCGACACCACCCTGCTCAGCGGAACCCGCGCCCGCACACTGGCAGTGACCCTGTTCAACGCGAACAACAGCACCGGCCTCACCGACACCGCGGCATCAGCCGTCGCGGGCAGGGCGTGGGTGATCACCCTCGGCCTCGTGCTCGCCGCCCACGAATCAACCCTCGACAAGGACTGCTGGCGCACCAACACCTGGCAGGCCACCACAGTCTCCGCCTACCTGCACTTCCTCGCCGCGGCCGGTGAACACCTGGCCAGCCGGGGACGTGCCAGCGACCGCAACGAACAGTTCCGGCTCGTCGACGTCGAACTGGCCGCCGCCGGCGACCTCGACTACCGCACCATCCCCCTCGACCAGGACTCCACGACGGCCACCAGCATCGACGAGCGCTCGGCAGTCGACCAGGACAGCCCGGAAGAGGAGCAGCTCGCGCACGCAGCGTGAGGGCAGCGGCGGTCCGAATCCACGGAATCGATTCGGACCGCCTCACCCCACGCTTCGACAGAAGCCCATTCACTATCCAACCGGAATGAGGCCCGTGATGTTCACCCGGTTCCGAGATCATCGAAGTTACGAGTTCGATTCTGTGGCATCCGATCAGGCATCGCCGGTACGGCAGCTCCGCAGCATCCCCGTCGCCCCGAACTCCGCCTTGGTCGACGAGGTGCTCTCCCACCTCGCTGACGCTGTTGCCCGCGACCGGGCCGAGCTCGCTGCCGCGCGTTCTCCCGACCGCGTTCTCGATCTGCGACGTGAGCGCACCGTGTGGCTGCTGTTTCAAATCAGCACGGCGCAAGAAGAACCTGTCGGCGCGCAGGACCTCGCTTGGGCCGTCGCGCTGCTGCGCGACCGAACCATCCGCGACATCATGTACGGCCTCGCCCGCAGCGAGTACCACGGAGCGGCGGAGGCTCTGTGGCTCCAGATCGCGGCGGCGACCCACGGTCACGACCGCGCCGAGGCCGTCACCTTGTTCGCCTACAGCGCCTACCACCACAACAACACCGCGCTCGCCAGGACCGCCCTTGCCGCAGCCCTCGATGCCGACCCGACCCACCCCATCGCGGCGCTGTTGGCAAACGCGCTCGACGACCGCTTGCCACCCCAAAAGATCCGGGCACTCGCCGAGGCCGCAGCGGTGATCGCGGCCGACCTCGGCATCGACATCACCTGACCCGCAGCGATCAGAACCCGGCCGTTCTTCACAACCTCCCCCTCGTCGAATCAGTGTCATCCACCCCCCATTTGAGCTAAGGAGTTCGTCATGGCCGGAGACACCGTCATCACAGTCATCGGGAATCTGACCTCCGATATCGAACTGACTTTCATCCCAGCGGGTGATGCGGTAGCGCACTTCACCGTCGCGTCGACCCCGCGGGTGTTCGACCGCAACACCAATCAGTGGCGTGACGGAGAAGCGATGTTCCTGCGCTGCAACATCTGGCGCGAGGCCGCCGAGAACGTGGCCGAGTCGCTGACCAAGGGCGCACGCGTCATCGTCGCCGGGCGACTCAAGCAACGCAGCTACCAAACCCGCGACGGGGACAAACGCACCGTGTTCGAGCTCGAGGTCGACGAAGTCGGACCGAGTCTGCGGTTCGCCCAGGCGCAAGTAACCCGCACCGGACGCAGACCGAACAACGGCAACGGGTTCGGCGTCGACAACCCTACCCGCGCCACCTCTACGGCCGAGCCCGCCACCGCTGCGCGGACCTCGGACGCTTCTGACCCGTGGGCCACCTCCGCCCCGGTGGGCAGGGGCAGCGAGGCGTGGGCCGAGCCCGTGCTGGCCGGTGTCGGCGTGGGTGATTTCGGGCAACCACCCTTCTGACCTGACCCAGTTCTCCGATGCCATTGCGGTGGTGAGCGGGCAGGCAGGTGGTGGGTCGGGGCACCGGGCTGGGGTGGGCCCAGCCGCTCGAGGGCTACCAGGCCATCGTGCGCCACGCCGTCGGGCCCGCGCCCGGCGGAAACGAATCCCCCGCGCCCGTCCCAGCCCCAGCCGGCGGTCGGGTTGTGCGCGCGGGGAATTCGCCCCCGCACGCAAGTTGGCGCGTTCCCGCCGTCGTGTCGCCCGCTGTCCTGGTGAACAGCCCTCGGCTGGGCCCACCCCAGCCCGGCGCCCCTATTTCGCGAAAAGCGTGGCTGTTCCAGCGCGCCCGGGTGCCGCACCATCCTCGCCATCCCAGTCAGGAGAACAGCTGTGTCCGTTCACGCACCTACCGTCTCCCCCACGACCACCCTCACCACACACAGTTCCGAGCCCGGGTTGCACTGGCACGAGCTCGATCTGTCCGCCTCCGATGTCACCGGCGCCGAACCGCCGTCCGAGCAGCCTGCCACCGAAACATCGGTGGCGGTGCCGGATACGCGGTCGTTTCTGGATGCGATCTCGGCGATCGAGGTCACCTTCGACACCGACCGCAAAGCCGCGATCGCGATGTTCGGGCCCGCGCTGGAGTTGGCGACCGACGCCGACTGGGACGTCCTGGATTTCATGGTCGAGTGCTTCACCCTCTACCCGCGTGAGTCCGCGCTGCTGCGCCTGCGCGCCCGCTGGTCCGCCGGGGACAAGTTGGAGCGGGAACGGTTGGTGCGGTTGGTGCCCGACACCGACCCCGGCCTGCACTCCCACGACAACCACGCCTTGGCCCAGCTCATCGAAACCCGCGCCAGAACCAACAAGACGAGCGTCGCCGAGGAGTTCGCGAAGTTTCAGGTCCAGCTCGCCGCGGCCGAGATGCCCCGCCAGTCGATCCGCACGTGGCGCAACCCGCTGCCGCGCCTGACCATGCCCGCCTCGCGCCGCATCGACGCCGCCCGCCTGGACCCCGAGCAGATCCGCGCCCGCGTCCTCGCGCGCGGCAAGCGTCGCCCCGCCGAGCCGGAACCGGCCGAGGTCACCGCCTATGTGCGGGAGAGTTTGTTCGTCGACACCGAGGTCGTCGAGCAAGCCCGCCTGCGTCAACGCTGGGCTGAGTTGATCGCGCGCGGAGTCACCCTCACCGCCGGTTCGCCCCGGGGGTGGACACCGCGCCGCCCCGGTGAACGGGCACCGCTGCCCGCAGACCTGGCCGAGGCGATGTGGGATCACCAGTACTGCGTGCACGTCGCCGACCAACGCGACCACGACCGCGCCCTGGCCGGTGAAACGACCAAGTCCCCCGAACACTCCCACGCTTGGGCCGCCGAACGGACCGGGCTGCGGTCGCGCGCCGACCGGCGGGAGGGGTTCGTGTTCCAGGGCAACGGTCTTGACGACTTCGCCACGGCGATGACCCCGGTCGCCGGGTGGCGGTGCGTGTCGTGCTTCGTCGAACGCCCCACCACCGATCAGCGACCCGTCCACGTCCGCGACGGGGTGATGCGTAGCGACGACGGGCTCTGTGACTACTGCCGCGGCGACAACCGCACGGGCCTGCCCGCACTCCCCGACGGGTTCACCGTCTCCAATCTCGCCGTCGCCTACTGCGCCTACTTCGTAGAGCACTACCGCGACGCCGCCTACAGGTTGATCACCGAGGTGTGCCGTCGGGCACCGGAATGGTTGATCACGGTGATCGACAAGTTCCTGGCCGCCCACCCCGACCTGCCCGGCGCCCCGCCACCGGTCGCAGACGATGCTGATCCTGAGTACATATCGGCACCCACCGTGTCGAAGCGTCGCCGCGGACCGGTGGTGCCGCCCGGCCAGCGGCCCGGCCGGTGTGAGGGCTGCACCCGCTACACCCCGGTCCACGACGACGGGTTCTGCACACAGTGCCGGGTCCACCTCGGCCTGCACATCCCCACACCGCGCGAACGTCGACTCGTCGCGGCCTGACCACTCCACACCATGCAGTCGGCTGGGGCACCGCCAGATCCGCGGTGCCCCAGCCGCTGTGCTTCACCTCGAGGAGGCCCGCCTGTGTTTCACCGCACCCGCCACGCCCGCGCTCGCCGCCGGTTCCTCCGTCGACAGCGACACCGCCCTGCACACCTGATGGTCACCGTCCACCTGGCAGCCGATCCTCGCTCGATGCTCCACGGTCACCGACCCGGTGACCCTTACCTGCTGGCTGATCGGTTCCTGCTCGACAATCTCGGCGAGGTCGACGACTTCGCGGTCCTCGACCGGATCTTCGCGGCACTCAACGACCACCCCCACCCCGCCGACGTCGAACACACCCGCCGCTGGTACCAACACCGCCACAGGTCCCTGTCGGTCGGCGACATCGTCACCATCGACCACCGCCGCTACGCTTGCACACCCTGGTCATGGGACGCGCTCCCAGCCGACTGAACGAACGCGCCCTGCGGCTGCGGCCGCGCCCGGTCCCGTGGGCGGGCCCGCCGCGACGGTCGCGGGCCCGCCCTCGGCAATATGGCTGGTCACCTCCCCTCCGCTTCCATGTCCCGCTATCACCTATTGCTCACGCCATCCCACCTACGCACCCGCACCCGTACGCACCGCACACTGACGATCGCACCCCGCCTTTCACCCCATCACCCCACACACCCTCTTCTCCGCACCTTTTCAAAGGCAGACATCTGGCATCTCGGATACCGATCCGATAACGCCCGTGTCAATAGTTGTCCATCGTTGTCCAGAGTAGTCTCAGCGGATCAATTGCCTCTTGCGGCAACATAATTCATTGATGCTTCATGGAGGTATGGTCGCGACTATTCATCGAGTCGCCGCGGGAAACGGCTACCAATACTATTTGCGTCAAACCGCTGCCAACGACCGAACCGCTCGCGGGCGGTCATCGCTGTCGCAGTACTACTCCGACCACGGCGAAGCACCCGGACGCTGGCACGGCACCGGACTGGGCGCGCTCGACCTCACGGCCGGGTCGGAAGTGACCGAGCCCCAGATGAAGTCGCTGTTCGGGGAAGGTCTTCACCCTAACAGCGAGCAGATCAGGACCGAGGTCTACGCACGCCAGATCGTGCTCGGCGCAAGCGACCGTGACGCCACCCGCGCGGCCGAGAAGGCAACGAAACTGGGCAACAAGTTCGCCGCCTATGAGGTTCGTTCGGAGTATCGGAAGCGTTGTTCTCAGGCCTATCGTGCACATAACTCAGCACGGAATATGGACCCCACTGCCGCCATTCCCGACGACGAACGCGCACGCATTCGCACACACGTGGCGACCGAAATGTTCACCGACGAGTACGGTCGCGCACCCCTGAACGCGAGAGAGTTGTCGGGTTGGGTCGCCAAGAACTCGCGCGTCAACCAGGCCGCGCTAGCCGGCCTCGAGATCACTTTCTCCCCAGTGAAGAGTGTGTCGGTGCTGTGGGCGTTGGCCCCACCGGACATGGCGCGGCGGTTGGAGGCTGCCCACCAGCGCGCGATCAGTGATGCGTTGGCGTGGTTGGAGCGCAACGCCGTGTTCACCCGGCTGGGCCGTAACGGCGTCCGCCACGCCGAAGTCGAGGGGATCGTCGCGGCCTGTTTCACCCATCGCGACAGCCGCGCAGGCGATCCCGACCTGCACACCCACGTCCTGGTCGCCAACAAAGTCCGCACCCTGGACGGTAAATGGCGCACGATCGACTCGCGTCTGTTCCATGAAGCGGCCGTCACGGTCTCGGAGATCTACGACTCCCGCCTCGAGCACTACCTCGAACTCGCCCTCGGCCTGCAGTTCGACACCCGCCCCGATCGCGACGTCCACCAGGTCCCGATCCGCGAAGTCATCGGCGTCCCCCTAGAACTGATCCACGCCTGGTCGCAACGCGGTACCGCGATCAACGCACGCTTGGACCGGCTCACCGCCGATTTCCAGGCAACCTTCGGCCGCGAACCCACCCCCGAAGAGGTCTACGGCCTGGCCGACCGGGCAACGCTGGACACCCGCCCGGCCAAACACCTCCCGCAATCCCACACCCAACAACGTGAAACCTGGCTGACCCAAGCCACCGCGGTGCTCGGCGGCCGTGAGCCTGTTGACGCGGTGATGGTGGCCGCAGTGTCGGTGCCACCGATACCTCGCCCTGCCCCGGACGCTGCGTTCATCGCCGCGACCGCCGAGCGTGCGCTGGCCGCCGTGTCGGAGAGGCGTTCTACGTGGCGGCCGTTCAACCTGCGGGCCGAGGTCGAACGCCAGCTCCGCGGCCGGATCAGCCCTGCCGACTGGGGCTGGGTTCCCGACAAGGTCGTCGCCGCCGCGCTCTCGCCGCAGTCTGCGGTCGCGCGCGGTGATCCCGACCTGAACGAAGAACCCGGGCTGCGGGCGGCACCGGCGTGGTTGCGCCACCGTGACGGCACCCCGGTTCACGTGCGTCCGAACTCCCAGATCTACACCACCGAAACCACTCTCGACGTCGAAGCCGCACTCATCGAACTGTCCGTCGAACCTGGCGCCCGCACCCTGGACCCCGACCTGCTGAACAGCGCGGTCGCGGAATACAACATCGCCCATCCGGATCGGCCGCTCAATGCCGGCCAGGTCGGTGTCATCTCTTCCTTCGCCACGTCGGGGTTGCGGGTCCATACCGCCAACGCCCCGGCCGGAACCGGTAAGACCACCGCCATGCAAGTCCTCACCAGCGCATGGCACTCCAGCGGCGGCACCGTCCTCGGCATGGCGCCCACCGCCGCGGCCGCCGCTGTCCTCGGGAAGTCGATCGGCACCCGCGCCGAGACCGTCGACAAGCTCCTCGACGTCCTCAATCGCCACTCCGTCCGCGCGGATTCGCCCACGATGATGCGGGATCATCCGCCCTCGCTACCGCAATGGGTCCTCGATATCGACAACACGACGCTGGTGATCGTCGACGAGCACGTCAAACTCGGCAACACCAAACGCCTGCAGCTGCTGCAGTTCCTGTCCCGGCGCGGGGCCACGGTGCGCTGCATCGGTGACGACCGGCAGCTGCCCGCGATCGACGCCGGTGGCGCCGACGCCGACATGAACGCCACCTCCCCCGAACAAACCGTGACGCTGTCGCACGTCGTCCGGTTCGCCTCCACCGGCGAAGCGACCGCCTCGATCGGGCTGCGCGAGGGCGACCCGGCCGCGTTGGCCTGGTATCTGGACAACGACCGCATCCACGCCGGACATACCGGATCGGTCTACGACGACACCTACACAGCATGGGCCACCGACCATAACGCTGGTCGCGACGCGGTCATGTTGGCGCCCACCCACGAGGTCGTGACCGCGCTCAACGCCCGCGCCCGCGCCGACAGACTCACCCGAACCGGCACGAAACCAGAGACCGAAGTGGTCCTCGCGGACGGGCTTTGCGGCTCTGTCGGTGACATTGTGCGCACCCGACGCAACAACCCAAAGCTACGTTTCGGCCAGACGGATTGGGTCCGCAACGGCTACTCCTGGACCATCATCGCCGCCCACGAGGACGGTTCACTGACGGTGTCGCATCGACGCGGCGGCACCGACAGCGACACAACCGTCCGGCTTCCGACCGAGTACGTACGCGTCCACGTGCATCTCGGGTACGCCGCGACGATCGATTCCGCCCAAGGAATCACCGCCGACGCCTGCCATGTCGCGCTGTCCGGGCGCGAATCCCGCCAACAGTTCTACGTCGCGATGACCCGCGGAATCCACGCCAACCACGCGCACATCGCCACCGCGCTCGACGGCGCCGAAGGCTCGATCTACACCGAACCCGCCGTCTACCCCCGCACAGCAGTCGAGATCCTGCAACGGGTGCTGGCTCGCGACGGGGCACAGAAGTCGGCCCACACCGAGCTCCGCGACGCACTCGACCCCACGCTGCGGTTCGGACGCGCGGTCGATATCTACCTCGATACCCTCGGCATGACTGCCGAACACGCCCTCGGCCCCGACCAACTCGCCGCCCTCGATCGCGCCGCCGACACCGTTCATCCGAACTTGACCGACTGCCCCGCCTACCCGGTCCTGCGCCAGCACCTCGCTCTGATCGCGCTCACCGGCATGGACCCCATCACCGAGCTGACCGCTGCGGCCGACGCCCGTGAACTCGACACCGCCGCGGACCCCGCCGCCGTTCTCGACTGGCGACTGGACCACACCGGCGCCCACTCCGCCGGCGCTGGGCCCCTCGCTTGGACACCGGGACTCCCCCGCGCTGTCGCCGATCAGGTACTCACCGAGCCCGTTCGGGCTCGTGCACGAATCGTGGCCGCCCTTGCCGAACAAATCCGTGACACCGCACGAATGTGGACACCGGCCACCGCACCGGCATGGGCGCGTCCACTACTGGGAACCGATCCCGCGTTGCTGGGCGAGCTCGCCGTGTGGCGGACCGGACTCGGTGTCCCCGACCCCGACACCGAACCCACCGGCCCTGTCCGCCACATCGCTCTCGAGCGCCTGCACCAGAAACGCCTGCAACAACGCGTCATCGACGCCTACGGCGACCCGACGCTGCCACGCAATCGGTGGGCTGCGGTCGTCGACGACATCGATCCTCGCATCAGCACCGACACCTTGTGGCCGATCGTTGCCGACAAAATCGACCTCGCCAACCGCGCCGGACTCGACATCACCACCCTGCTCACCGACGCCGCCGCACAACGACCGCTACCGGATGAGTTGCCCGCCGCGGCATTGTGGGCGCGCCTGGAACTGGAACCTTCGGCCCTCGACATCACAGGCACCGCCCCGCTGCGACCTGACTGGTTGCCTGACCTCGATGCTGTCCTGGGCACCGACATGACCGAACAGCTCACGACCGAACCGGCCTGGCCTCGTGTCGTCGCTGCCGTCGAACGCGCCACCAAGGCCTGGTCACCCCGCGATCTGCTCTTCACCGCTTACGAACTTCTCCAAGGCGCGCAACCCGTCGACGCAGCACCGCTGCGTCCCGATCAACTCGCCGCCGCATTGGCCTGGAGAATCGACGCGCTACACCACCACGCCCCGATACCGACATCACCCGTCGGACGCCCAGAACCGGCAACGCCTGAACCGATCACACCGGGCCTCGACTATGAACCCATGGTCACCGTCGCTACAGCCGGCCCGGCCCCGCCCCAAGCCGAGGACGCTCCTGTCGCCACTGTTATCAGCGAACCCACCGATAGCGACCACCCCACCGGCATCGACCGCATCGCCGAGTTGTTCGCGAACGGGCGAGTCGGCGACGCTGTCGCTGAGTTCCGCAGTTTCAACACCGGACTGTCCCACGATGAACAAGCGATTCTCACCGCCGTCTCGGAAACCCTCTACCAGTACAGTTTCCCCGTCGCGCAAGCCCGACTCCGCTGGGCCGCCCAACAATTCCCGCAACACCAGGCGCTGATCCAGGCGTGCACACCCTCGACAGATCCGCACGTCTTTCGCCATGACACCGAACCCGACCACAACCGCACCCGACCCGCCTACGACCACCGCGAACGCGTCGACCCCACCATCACACCGGCTGACTTCGACCCGATCCGGGCCGCGGGCAACGACGTGGTCGACACCTACCTCGCCGACCCCGACACGCTCGACAACCGCGATCCGACGTCGACGACCACCGCCCGGGCGGCATCGGGTGGGTTTCCGGTCGACTACGACCTGGCCGCGATACCCGTCATCCTCGGTCTTCCATGTGTCGATTGCAGCATCGAACGTCCCGGCAGTGCGAGCTCTCCCATGCCGCCCAGGATCTCCGACGACGGCCTGTGCCACGACTGCCGCGACAACGAACGACCAGGCATCCCCGAACACAACCCCGCCGAGCACCTCACCGCACGCTGCGCCCATATCGCTCAAACCAATCCCGCGCCGGCGGCGTTGGCGATGCTGCGCCGTGACTGGCGCACACTCGATCCGGTCGGGCGCAGACTCATCGAGCGATGGCTGAGGGACAACCCGCTCCCCGAAGAACCACTCCCCGTCCTCGCTCCGTTGCAACGTCTCTCCGATCGCGAGCTCGCCGAGGCGATCGACGGGCTGACCCAGCGGCTGAGCAATATCGCTACCGAAGCCGAGATCTTCGCCCCGATTCGCCGTGACGACATCGCCACTATGCCTGATCCGGTCGTGGCCGAACTCCGGCGAACCGCCGAGGACGCACAACTGTCCGCACACCTGCATGCCGATGAACTCGAAACCGCTGTCCGAGCGCTTCACGCCACCGTGAACGCACTCGACACCGCACGAGAGGAACTCGACGCCCTGCCATTGACGCGACGCCGCCAGCGGAAGACCCTGCAGGCCCACATCAACACCCTGGTCCGCGAACACCGCGAACGCAGCGAAACACATGAGCGGACCCGAAACGCCGCACGGGCAGCGAACCGTCACGCCAACGAACTACGCGCCCGCGCCGAACACGCCGCCACCGAGGACGAACACCGCCGTCTCGCAGAACAAGCACGCGCAGCCAGCAGCGCTGCCACCGAACGCGAGCAAGCAGCCGCGGCGCTACACGACGGCCTCGGCTCCGCGCTCGCTGACCACCGCGCAGAACTACAGAGACGACAAACGCTCTCCCCACCGCAACGACAACGCGAGGACCACGCACGAGCTGAACTCAGCTCAACAGCCGAGGATTTCAGCCCAGACCGAAACACCGACCCCGACGGAAACAAGCCGAGACCGGGAACCGATCTCGGCCGGTGACCTACAACATACGACGCGAGGTGTTGTTACATCCCTACGCGCAACAGCCGATCCTTGCTATGACGCCTACCAGTCACCGAATCTGCACCCCGTGCTCAAGGTGACGGGCCACCGACTGTGGTCCCGGTCAGCGCCCGCGGCGCCGAGGGATAAGGCCCCGGGCGGAAGACGTTCAGCGATCTCGCGTTCCAGGCCTGCTGCTTTCAGCGATGATGTAGGCCAAGTCAGTCAGCTCGTGGGGCCCCCGATCGCCCGCACACTGGTCGCAGATATTGATCACCCGGCCGTCCCACGGTGCCGCGAAGGCCGGTAGGCCGACGTCTTGCTCGAGTTCTTCATCCCACTCGATGCTGGTCTCCACTTGACATACGTCGCAAGCCCAAAATTCCTGTCGATCGATGTCGTTCGTCATGTCACAACGCTACTGAATCCTGGGCCACCACTGACGATACGTGTCACCTACTCGTGCAGCAGTCCCAGCCGCCACAGGCAGCCGGAGACTTCACACCGGCGCGCTCCGCACCTGCCTCACCCGTTTGCCGAGCGGACGCTGGCTCGTTGGACCACTCAGCTCGAGACTGCAGCCCGCCCCGCAGCCATGCGCGCAGACAGATCCTTCCAGGCCGTGCGGTAGATGTCGTGGCCGTCTCGGTAGGTGCGCCATGTTTGAGTCAGGGGGCTCGCGGGATCGAACAGGAACGACCGCCATGCAGCGCGGTCGTTGCGGGCGATCCGCGGCAGCAGTGTCGTGCCGAGATAGTCGGTTTGGGCGTCATCGCAGATTCGCAGCAGCCGTAGCACTGCCGGTGGGATGGCTTCGTCGCTGGCGGTGTGTACCGCTACCCTGCAGCCTCGGGCTGCGATGTGTTCGAACAACAGTTGGGTGCGGACAGCGTGAAAACCGTTGGTCACCACCGTGACCTCACTGGCTGCGATCGGGTCCAGGTGCGAGGTGGCGACGAACCAGGCGTTCGCGGCGGTACTGGTCGAGGCCGTCTCACGGGCGATCACCTCGGCAGGGACACCGCGTTCGATCAACGCTTCGGCCAGGGCGTCGGCCTCGCTGCGCACCTGGGGGTGCGGGCCACGTCCAGAGGTGATGAGCATTGCGTAGCGGCCGGTGGCCCATTGCTGGGCTGCCGCGTCGGCGCGGGCGTCGACCCACGGCGGGACCTGCCCATCTGGGTGCATCCCGCCACCCAGTACGACCAGAGCACGAATGGGCACCTCCTGCCGCGGCTGGCCGTGGTTGGCGCCGCGTACCCGCCCCAGCTCGATCCAGACCCATGTTTTCTGCAGCTCCAGCGGGCACATCACACGGCCACTCGCGTCTCTGGTGGCGCCCTTGAGTCGGTCCAGCGCAGCCGTCATGACCGGATCCGGGTCGTGATCGAAGCCGACCCGCAGCGGAACGTTCCAATCGCGATCGTGGGCCGCAGCACCGATCGAGGTCTCGGCCGCCGCGCGGAACTCTTCCACGCTGTACGGCACGGGCAACTCGTCATCGCTCTCCGCCCGGCGATCCGCCAATACCTCCGCAAGCCAGGCCGCTGCCACCCGCGTCTCGATCATCCCGAATCCCCCGTAATCGTGAATCTCTGTCGCGCACCACAGTACGAGGTCGTTAGTCCCTGGCCAAGCGGAACGACCAGCACCCGCGGAGGCAACGAACCCGACCCGAGCATCGGCACGGCACAGGGAACCCGTCCCTCTTATCGACGCCTCCAACACGACAGCGCGGGACCGTATCCGGCCGTGGTAAGTCACTACGTCGCGAAGTTCAGCTCGCTGCTTGACTTGGCCGGGACAACACCTGTTCGGCGAGACAGCGCAGATGAGTACGAGTGAGCGGATCGGGTTCGAAGCCGAGCCAGTCTTCGGCGGGAATACCGTGAGCCTCCCCTGTGATATAGGCGATGACAGAATCGGGATCAACGGTCACTCCGGCCGATCGCAGGTCGTCGATCGCCGCGCCTACAAGTCCCGCTCCCGCCCGTGCCTTCAGCGCCTCCAAGAGCGGGGCGTTCTCACTCCACGCAAGAGTCCTTTGAGCCAAGACACCTGTGACGAATAGGCGTCTGCGCATGTAACTCGACGCCAGGTAGGCACGGTCCATACGTCGTACGGGCGTAAGTCTTGGGGGGCCAGCGAACATCGCACACGTGCTCGCCGTACTGAGCTCTTCCCAATCCGCCAGCAGCTTGTTGGCGTAGGGAACCTCCTCGTCGAGGGCCAGACCGTTGCGGCGGCTGAAGTCGACCAGCCCTGCGGTCAGGGCTTCGAGCGCGCCCGCACTACGCTCGCCCACGAAGAGGACATCAAGGTCCGAAGACGGAGTCTGATGGTTTCGACCGAATGAACCGTACACAACGACCGTCCTGGGCGTCGACGGCGGCAAAGCTGAGCGAGCAACCTCACGCATCGCGTCGAGGGCAGTTTCAGAGGGCACAATTTTCATGACGCCAGCTCCTCATCAGCGAGGACGTATTGGGTCACAGTTTCGAGTATCGCCGTCATGTGCTGTTCGTTGATCAGCCCGTTACCGGACATGAATCTGAACACGGGATGGCGGTGCCCAGGTCCCAGCCCGAGGCGGTGCTCAGAGTCAGGAACGGCGAAGCTGTGCAAATAGATCGCCCCGTCCGCGAGCATCTTCTCGTACGCCCGGGTGGTGATGGCCGCCGATTGCGCCGCAGTATCGGCGTCGAGCGGAAGGCTGGCACCGACGGGGAGCACGGTGAATGCGACGGAGTTGATGCTTACCGTATTGAGCCGGACGAACAGTGGATGTTGGTCAACCAGGGCGGCAAAGCGATGAGCGACCTCGATTCGACTCTCGACCATTCTCCCCACTCCCTCGACTCCGAGCGATTTGAGAAGCATCCAAGTCCGCAAGCTCTGAAACGATCGGCTGCCGGTGCTGGGAGTAACCTGTCCGAAGGACCGGGCTTGGCGAAGAATCAGTTCGGATTCCGTGGCAACCAGAGCCGCGTCGTAGGGGTTGCGCAGCAGGAGAAACGAGTTGGTGTAGGGGACGCTGAGCACCTTGTGTGGGTCGAGCATCACCGAGTCGTATCGTTGCAGTCCCTCCAAACGATGGCTGAGCTGAGCTGAGAACAGCAGGCTGGTTCCGTGGCAGCCGTCGCAATGCAACCATGCGTCGGGGTAGTGGGTGCGCACGACGTCAGCAAATCCGATCAGCCGTTCGATCGTCATGGTCCTGCTGTCACCTGCATAGCAGACAGCCATCACGACCTGTTTGCCATCGCGAACAGCGGCGCCAAGGCTGCGATCAAGCGCTTCGAGGTCGTACCGAAAGTCCACCGTAGGACAGAACATCGCTGCCAGGTTGCCCATCCCGGACCACGCCGCCGACGCGGTGACCGTGTAGTGCCCGATGTCTTCAGGCAAGACGATGACCGGGCGCGCGCTCTCTGGCAGTCCGAACTCCCGGCTGCCGGGATACGCGCGTTCTCGGGCCATCAGGACTGCAGCGAAGTTGGCGCCTGTGCCGCCGGTCGTCGGGATTCCTCCTACGTCCAGCGCGGTGTCTGGCGGGGAGGGACTGACATCGAACCCGACCAAGGTCCGCAACCAGCGGATCAGGGCGATCTCCATTTCCGTGGCGCCGCGGGAGCAGAAGTCGGCGTTGATCATGTTGACGTCGATCAATTCTCCGAGCACCGCCCCGGCGACTGCTGCGATGTTGTTGCCGGCATCGGGAAAGCCAGCGAACATCGGCGTCGCAAAGTTGGGCATTGTCGGCATGTAGCGAGTCTCGAGATCGGTCAGCAGCTCCGCGAGATCGACCCCTTGGGTGGGCAAGGCCTCGGTGGCGATCTCGTTCAGCGCGGCACTATCCCGGGGCTGCAGGAAGCGCGGCCGGTACTTGAACGACAGTCCGACCTCGATCACCTTGCTCAAGAGGTCGCGTGCCCCGTCGTAGCTGAGACCGTCGGGTCCCAGAAAGTTATTGGCCGCCAATGGTGTTCGGCATGTGTCGAGGTGAGGCGTCATAGTCATGTGTCGAGTAGGCCACGGCTCGGGCGGGAGCGGCACTGCCGCCATGCGGACAGTGGCGTCGGTCCGCATGGCGGCAGGTGTCGGCGTGGATGCGTCCTGGCAGCGCTGTAGAGTTTGCAGTCCACCAGACCATCATCGAGCCGAGGGGAATGCCGCGATGACCAGGCATCTCATCACCAGCGCCCTGCCCTACATCAACGGAATCAAGCACCTCGGAAACCTGGTGGGTTCTATGCTCCCGGCGGATGTCTATGCCCGGTATATGCGGGCGCGCGGTAGGGAGGTGTTGTTTATCTGCGCGACCGACGAGCACGGCACGCCTGCCGAATTGGCGGCCACTGAAGCTGGCCTGAGTGTGGCTGAATTCTGCGCCCAAGCTCACGATATCCAGAAGAAGATCTATGACGGGTTCGGACTGTCATTCGACTTCTTCGGCCGCACCTCGTCCGAGCAGAACGTCGAGATCACCCAACATTTCGCCCGTCGATTGTATGAGAACGGATTCATCGAAGCGCGCGCTGTGCGCCAGGTGTACTCCGTCGCTGACGGACGCTTCCTGCCGGACCGCTACGTTACCGGCACCTGCCCGCATTGCGGGTATGACAGAGCCCGTGGCGACCAGTGCGAGAACTGCACGCGACTGCTCGATCCCACTGACCTGATCGAACCTCGCTCGGCGATCAGTGGATCCACAGAACTCGAGGTCCGCGAGACTACCCATCTGTTCCTGCTTCAGTCGAAGCTACAGGGCGAGGTCGAAGCGTGGATCGACCGTGTCAGCGCGGAGTGGCCGCATCTCGCCACGTCGATCGCACGCAAGTGGCTGTCCGAAGGCCTTCAGGATCGCGCCATTACGCGTGATCTCGACTGGGGTGTACCAGTTCCTGCCGACACATGGCCCGACCTCGCGGCCGATGGCAAGGTGTTCTACGTCTGGTTCGACGCCCCGATCGGATACCTGGGGGCCACCAAGGAATGGTCAGACGCCGATCCCTCGCGCCCGGACTGGAAGTCGTGGTGGTACGACGCTGACGATGTCCGATACACCCAATTCATGGGAAAGGACAATGTTCCGTTCCATACCGTCATGTTTCCGGCCACCGAGTTCGGTGTACGCGAGCCATGGACGACCGTTGACTACATCAAGTCATTCAGTTGGCTGAATTACTACGGTGGAAAGTTCTCCACATCTCAGCACCGCGGAATATTTACCAACGATGCGCTCGATCTGCTCCCCGCAGACTACTGGCGCTACTTCATGATTGCCAACGCTCCTGAGTCCGACGACGTGAGCTTCACCTGGGAACTCTTCGCCGCACAGACGAACAAGGATCTTGCTGACGTCCTCGGCAACTTCGTCAACCGAGTACTCACGTTCAGCGCCAAACGCTTCGGGAACGAGATTCCCGCTGGGCACGCACCCGATACGCCCGAGTACGAGCTGGGGCTTCGCATGGCGGACTTGCTCGAAGAGTACGAGAACCACCTCGATGCAATCGAATTGCGCAAGGCGGTCGCCACGCTGCGGACGATGTGGAGCGTCGGTAACGAGTACATCAATGACAAAGCGCCCTGGTCGCAGATCAAGACCGACCCGGAAGCTGCGGCGCTCACGCTGCGCACCGCAGCGAATCTGATCCACTTGTTCGCTCTGATCAGTGAACCCCTGATACCTGATACCGCCGCCACCCTTCGTGGGATCTGGCATGAGGACAAACTGGCCGCGGCCTCCTGGCCCACTACCCAGCAAGTCCGGTCCTTGGACTGGCTGCCGACCGGGACCGCGTTCACCGTGCCGAACGTGCTTTTCTCCAAGATCACCGAGGACGACGTCGCGACTTGGCGGGGCCGCTTCGGGGAGAACGACTGACCTCAAGGCAACACATCCACCGACCCGGCGCTAATCCGCAGGGAGACCATCGTTCCTGCCTGCGGTTGTCGAGGCATCTGATGTCTCGGCAGCGAGGAACGCACAGGCTCGCTCAACTCCGGCCAGGGAGAGGAGTCGACTTCGCGGCCTGACCAGGTCGGCTACACCCGCAGCCGCGAACCCGGCGCAGCGGGTGCGCAGCCAGATCCAATCGATGCCCAAGTACTCCGCCAGGGTTCGCACGCGATCCATTGCCAGTTCAGCCCTGACGAGGTTGGTGGTAACTGAATATTCTGTGGCTGTGGCGAACTCGCGGACCGTGCGCTGATCGCGGCGCACGTCGACCTGCCATGTGCTGTCGGGGTTGATCCAGTTGGCCAGGATGGCGGTGCCGTCCCGGTCGAGAACAAACCCGGGGATCTCGGCGAGGTCGTCTTCGACCGAAATCACTACCTGGATGCCGAAGGATTCGACGAGCGCGACGGCGAGAAGGAGCAGGATTCGGTCGGGAGGTTCGAGCGCTGCGATGGACGCTGGGGGGAGGCAGAACGTGCGCGTTGGGCGGGTCGAGCCTGTCGCGATCTTGGCTGTCCGCCTCAGGTATTCGAGCTTGTGTCGGAACAGCAGCCAACCGCTGGCGGCTTCACCGCTACGTTCCGCTGTCCAGTAGCGTGGTGTCGCGGACAGAGATTCCGCGTTTCTGAGGATATGTCGAGCACAGTACGACGAGCCCAACCACATTGTCGACACGTGCGAGAGGCCGTCGTCACTGCCATCGACGACGTCACGGTCGCCTTCCACCATGCCCAATTCTGCGGCCCGTTGTGCGAGCGCGGCGTCGTCATCGAGCAGGGCATCATCGAGGTTGGTCACTGCCCACAGCAGGCCCAATGCAAAGTCGTCGAGTTCATACGCCCACGGCAGTTCAAGGACAGCCCGGCGATCGGGCAGACGTCGCACCCGCTCAGCAGCCACCGCAAAGTAGCGAGTCCGGCCACGACTCTCCAGGGCGCCAAGCACCAATCTGCTGCTCCGCAGATCCCAGACGGAGTCATGGTGACCGTCTGTGAGCACCAGCTCGATTCCACCGGTTCGCTCCTGGCCCTGGTGGAGCAACGCAGTAATAGTCGTGCCCCGGAAGAACTGTCCAGCCGGGGTGTCGATACGAATCTCGTTGACTTGGCGCCGAGTACGGTCGGCCCATCGTACACAGCTCAGCGCGTTCTTCGTCGCTTCCCTGATCGGATTGGGAAGCTGATGAGCCAGCTGAACCAGATCGCCGCAGGCGCCGAGGCTCTCATCGAGCCTGTCCACCAGATCGACAGTCGGACGACGTTCGGCCTTCTCGATCTTCCCGAGAAGGTCGCCGCTGGCGTGCACCGACCGACCCAGCTCAGCTAGCGAAAGCCCCAGCTCGGTGCGGAATCGGCGCAACTCGGCCCCGAAGCGCGCAGCCGAGGACGTCGACGGATCAAGTCGCTTCGAAGTCTGCCCCACGGCAGCCGATTATCCGCCGCCGTCGGACAATCACCTACTGGTTTCTAGCGGAAGCGCAGCAGAGGAACGTCATACAACTCGGGATCGGGCACGCGATGCATCTGGGGGCCGATCACCTCGACCACGTGCATCTCTGTCAGGAACTGCACTCGCGCGTTCAGCAGGTGGCTGGTGTAGCCGGCGGCAGCCTGCTCTTTGAGACCGACAGCGACATGTATATGTGGCTTGACCTGCCCTGTCTCTGGATCCCACGCCAAAGTTCCGCCGCCGAATGCCTCGACGTTGCGAAGGTGCACGCGAGACCACACCGGCGCCAGTGGATCCTCCAGCCGGTCGCAGGTGCCGACAAGTTCTGCCTCGGCAAAGCCCGCAATGAA
Organism: Nocardia neocaledoniensis; assembly: GCF_003182135.1. Lineage (GTDB taxonomy): Bacteria > Actinomycetota > Actinomycetes > Mycobacteriales > Mycobacteriaceae > Nocardia > Nocardia neocaledoniensis. The sequence goes on from NZ_QGTL01000006.1 coordinate 242,476, forward strand.
CGAAGGGATGTATCCGCCACGAACATCGTGGATTCGACAGAACTCCGCCAGCGCGGCATAGAAGTCATCTCCATGATCGAAGACCACACCGAAGCTCCGGCCGACCGTCAGCTCATGCGCCCGCATCACATCTCCTTCTCGCAAGTGATGGCCCAAGGCCACTTTTCGGCTTCGCCGACGCCTCCCGCGACGGCGAAGGCTTGGCGAATCGTGTCGATGTCCGAATCACCGCTCAGCGCTACTTGCAGCAGAATCCTGGCCTTGAGCGGATTGAGAAATCCTGCGGGGATCAGACCACGGGCGATCAAGTCACGCTCCGATCCCGCGAACCCGTATGTCGAACGAAGAACAGAGCCAGATCCGGTTCGTGAAGCCAGCGCGACAGGCTTCTCAGCAGCGAGCTCGGCCAACGCCTCGACGATGTCAGAGGGCACGTGGCCGACGCCCATGCCGGCCACGACCAGCCCGTCGGCTTGAGACGTGAGTGCCCGCACCGCGAAGCTGTCGTCGCCAAGCGCGGCCGTATATATCGGAATACGCTTCCTTCCAATACTTTTCACCGGGATTGCGCCCAGACGATGAACCGGATTGAGCAGTCGCGGACGCCCTTCGACGACGAACCCGATCGGACCTCCGTCAGGTGAGGCAAACGCCGACGTGCTGGTAGTGTGCTGCTTTCGCACCCTACGAGCGGCGTGGATCTCGTCGTTGATCACCACGAGGCAGCCCAATCCTCGTGCGACCGGATCGGCGGCGAGGTTGATTGCGGCTAACAAATTAGCTGGGCCGTCGGCGCCTGCCATCGATGGGCTCCGCATGGCACCGGTCACAACAACCGGGTGGTCTAGATTATGGACTAGGTCCAGCAGATACGACGTCTCCTCGATGGTGTCAGTGCCTTGAGTGATGACGAAACCTGTAGCTCCATCTGCACGGCGCCCGATCTCGTCGGAGAGCTCTAACATATCGGCGGGGGTGAGCGATGCGCCTGGTAGCTGCCGGAATTGAACTACCTCCACGTCTATCCCCGAGTCACCCAGACCGGGGATTGCCTCGACCAACGCAGCCGCACTGAGAGTGGGAACAACACCGCCTGCCGCCGCATCCGACATCGCGATGGTTCCCCCGAGGCCGAACACTATGACCCGATCCAGGGCATCGTCGAAGGACATACCGCTCACCTCTCTCGAACAAGAACCTCGAAAACTAGGTCGATCCCGCCTGTGGGGCTGATCATGCCCCAGCGCGGCGGACCTGACGACCCCGCATACGCTCTTTGCCATTGCCGCAGAGGCCAAGCCAGTCGCATCGCCGCGTCAGACAACCTTCAACCAGCACCAATAGGCCGCCACCGGATGGGCCCAGAGGGACTACATCGCCTTGCCCACAACGAACACGAAATCGAATCCGCCCGCGCCACGGTAGTCGGAATCGGCGAGTTCAGCGTCAGGAAGACCGCCCGCTTCCAGCGGCCACTGTATGAGCCCACCACCAAACTGCATCCCCGCGGCGGCATAGCCGCCTCCCCCGACCGACGACCGCACCAGCGCGGTCGTCGAGGATTTGCGGCCACCGGCCGACGAACGGCTCGTCAACGAGGCCCCCTCTGAGCGGCCAGCATCGAAGCCCGGCACCGAGCACTTCGACCAGTTCTTCGATACCTGCACCATCCAATGCCCGGCCCTGAACTCGCGCGCCATCTTCGCCTCCGCGAACGAGCAGGTGTACCCGTGCTGCTGGCTCTACGTCACGACGAGGACCCGCACGCCGTCGAGCGTCCGAGCGGCCAAGCAAGCCTGCCCTAGCTGTACCGTGGACAGCCGCCACCGACACAGGTCCACGACCGCTCACTGGTCCGGCGGTTGCGCCTGGCGCAGGCTAGCGTGGTCGGCGTGGACGATCGCGGCAAGCAGAACTGGTATCCGACATCGAAGATCGACTTCTTCACCGACCTGACGCGGCAAGGGATCTCGACCGGGACATCCCCAGCGGCAACCGATCTCGTCGTCACAGGCAGCGATGTGGGTAGCGAGGTGCCATGAGCTCCCATGTCGCACATCAGGCGAACGTGCCGATGACCGACGGGCTCGCTCCTGTCGAAGAACGCGCGTGGCAGGCCATGATCGCGCTCATGAATGAGATGCCGCTCGCGCTCGACAACCGACTGCACCGCGAATGCGGCCTGACACATTTCGAGTTCCGCGTGCTCCGCGCGCTCTCGGAGAGAGTTGGACACCGCCAACGACTCGGCGATCTCGCCCATACCACCAACGCATCGCCATCACGCCTCTCACATGTGATCGCCAAACTCGCGGACCTCGGATTCCTGACAAGGGAAACCACCACCGGTCAGCGCGGCGCGGACGCCGTCCTCACCGACACCGGGTTAGCCACGGTAGTCGAGGCAACACCCAGCTACGTGCAGACCGTGCGCAGCCTGGTCTTCGACGGACTGGACGCCGACCAAGTTAGTCGGCTAGCCGAACACTACGAAATGCTCGTGGAGCGACTCGCGCGCAGCCTCGCTGACGACGAGCACGACGCCCTGGGAGATGTCGGGGCCGGGGCATAGCGTGGCGAACATATACAACACCGATGACCTGGTCAGCAAACCCGACGAGAACACCACGGCCGCGGTCGACGAGACCCCGGACCTCGAACGGTGACCGCGCACGGTTCAACATCCCGACCCGACTACTCCGAAACGGCTGCGCCTGTTCTGCATGGCCTGCTGTAACGACGGGTCGACGAAATGGAACGGCTCACCGACACAACCGATAGCGATCCGGAACTGTCCACCGACACCCCGACCACGGTCATTTACGCTGGTCTCACCAGCCGCTAGCGTGAGTGCTGCCCCAATTGGGTTGGGGAGCTGCGTAATCGAGGAAGGTCGGTCCCGCCCGGAAGGTCGGCCGGGGCCGGCTTGCGTGGCCATCAATCAGTGGCAGGAAGGTTCCCCGAGGCCGCTTCGGATGGGGACGATTAGATCGTGTTCAGGGCCAAGCATGCCCGCAGGTCGGCGAGGTCGCGCTCCAGCGCGCCGGCGAGGATTGCGGGGTCACACCCATCTTGGGGCGCGCGCCCGCCGCGAGCTTGTCGACACCGTCTTCGAGGACGCGCACGGTGCGGTGGATCAGCGAGGAGGGGGTGCCGATTCTGGTCGGGTCGTCGGCTCGGGCGATGGTGAGCCCCCACGTGTACATCAGCCATGCGTGCTGGGCCGGCACCGTCTCGGCGAGTTCGCCGACGGTGACCGCACCTGCACCATCCAGTGCCAGGCCTTGGACTCGACCGCCATCTTCGCCTCGGCGACCGGACACGTACCCGTGCTGCTGGCTCTACGTCCAAGCGCCCCTGCCCCAGCTGTATCGTGGACAAGCCGTCACCGACGCCCAGGTCCACGACCTGCTCACCGCCTCCGGCGGAGCCACCACCCTCGACGCCGCCCGCCACACGCTCGATGAAATCCTCGCCGGCGAATCTTCACGGCCGTGGAAGCAGCTGGAGCACCGACACCATCGCGGGCGGGAAACCCAACCCGTGAGGAAGCCGTGCCACCAACCACGTTCTCCGAGCTCAGCCACAGCGACCAGCTCCATGTTCTCGACGGTCTGACCCGCGCTGCCCTGCCGATCCACTACGGCATCCCGGCCACCGCCGAGCTCGAGCTCCAACAGTACGAGGACAACGCCGTCTGGCGGGTCACCCCCGTCGGGAGCGAGACCTCCTACGTCGCGCGCCTGTCCATCCGCGACGGTCGACCCGCCGACCAGCAACGCAGCGAAATGGCCTGGCTGGAAAGCCTCGCCGCATCCGGGGGCGTCGCAGTCCCCGGTCCGGTGACGACGTCCAGCGGCGACCACGTCGTGCCGGTGACGGTTCCTGGCCACGACCAGCCCGCCACCCTCGCGCTGCTGCACTGGGTACCTGGCACCGCCGAACCGCCGTATCAGCAGCCCGGGGTCGCCGCGCAGATGGGCGCGGCCACCGCACATCTGCACCGCAACGCCGCCACCGTCGACATCCCCGCCTTCGACCGGCCGACATGGGATTACGAAACCATCCTGCTCAAAGGCGCGGCGCTGACCGACCCCGACGCCACCGTGAACCTCGGAGACCACGGCCGCGAGACCCTGCGCGCCGTCGCTGACCGGGTAACCCAGGCGCTCGCGACCGACCCGTCAGAGCACACACGGATCCACGGTGACCTGCACCGCGAGAACATGATCGCGTTGCCGAACGGCGGCGTCGGGGTCATCGACTTCGACGACTGCGGATGGGGAAGCCCGATCCTCGACATCGCGACCGTGCTCTCCTCGATCCACCGGATCGCCCACACCACTCCCGGCGCCTACGAGAAGTTCACTCGGGACTTCCTCGACGGCTATGCCGGGATCTTCCCCCTGCCCGACGACCTCGACGACCTGCTCGAGCCCTACCTGCTCCTGCGGGACACCTTCGTGCTCAACTTCGTCACCGGGGCCTTGGCGAACGCGTCTGTCGCGGAGTGGGGACACGAGCGGATCGCCGGAATTCTCGCCAACATGGACGCCTACCTGGCCGGGCAGCCCTATCCCGGCAGGATCAGGTGACACCGGACACCGCCACATGCCAAGCCACTTCCTGCGCGCCGATCACCGTGTGACAGTGGTTCGAGACGCCTCCCAATGCCCTCGCCCCTGGGGCGGACTACTGCGAGGGCGAGACCCAACCTCGCCCTCGTAGTTCACACCCAATGCCCTGCTGCACGATGGCCGCCAGCTTCACAAGCGGATGGGTGATCGCGGTGCTGTATTCCTGGCGAAAGGTTGATTCACGGTGTGCCGCTGCCCGGAGTGCCGAGCCGGCGAAGTCCCGCTATCGCTGATGCACCACTCTGCACTACCCGAGCGCGCGCTTTCGGTGGGTACGACAAAGACTCCGACCGCATCGAGTACCAGCCCTCGACCCACGACGAGATCGCGCTCGGAATCCCTGACGTGGTGTATGGCCGTGTCTGAGCCCGTGCTATTCGAGAGCATCGAAGGGATCGCGGGCACCGGCAAAACAACCGTCGCCCCACTGCTGGCGCAGGCGCGCCAGGCCGTCTTGGTGGCGACAGTCCCCGCGAACTTCCAGCCACTACGCCGGGAGCTGGACAACTCGAGCAACGCCGACGCGCGCATGTGCCTGTTCCTGTCCGCTCTTCTGACCGCGACAGACCAGATCGTGCGCTATCTCGAAGCCGGGATCCCCGTCGTCGTCGAAAGCTATTTCGCGCGCTGCCTCACCACTCATCGCGCGTACGGCGCCAAGCTCGGCATCACTCTGCCCACTGACCTACCCGAACCAGTGACCTACCAGCTGACCTGCGCCCCGCACGAACGACTCCGCCGTCTGGCGCACCGCGACAAGGCGGTAACCAAGTGGGACGACCTGGCCGAACAACACGCCGAAAGCCTCAGCGCCGCGATCGGCGAGTGGGCCACTCATCGCATCGACACCACGGCGAGCACCCCCGCCGAAGTTGTCCAAACCATCTTGTCCCTCAATCGAAGTGGGTCACACCATGCAGACAGCTAGCCTCTGGGAACAAACCCTGACGTTCTTTCCGCAATTCCTGCGCGAACTCAACCACCGCTGCGCCCCGGGTGCGACGGTGACCGTCGTCGGCGCCAGCGACGGCAAGTTCGTTTTGCCCCTCGCCGCCGCCGGCTACACGGTCATCGCCGTCGAGAACGACCCGCAAGCGCTCTACGGCGGCGAGGTTCTCCTCCCCGGGTCCGGTCTCGCCTATGCGCCGAGTCTGGCTGAACGTGTCGCGGCCGCAGGGTTGACAAGTCGTGTACGGATCGCTCCGCACGACTTCCTCAAGGCCGAGCTGTCAGAGTTGCGTGCTCAGGCCGTGTGGACGAGTTGCTCGTGGCACTACAGCGCCAACCACCATCGTCCACTCAGTGAGTTCATTGGACGGATGAAGGACCTCCTCGCCCCCGGAGGGCTCCTCGGCGCAGAGTTCATGATGCCGGTCGAGGACCACCAACACCTCATCGAGCACTACACCACCCCGGCCAAACTGTTCCGCCACTTCCCCAGTGATGCATGGGAAGTGTTCCTCACGCTGAGCACGGATCCGTTCATCGAACGGCCGCACGTCGGACAGCTGCACGACCACACGCACCGCATGGGTGTACTTTTCGCTGCAAAGTCCGAACACCTCGACGAAGGGGCGCAAGCTCGATGAAGCACGAATACGAAGCCACCTTCCTGGCGATCGACGTCGAAGCGATCAGAGCGAAACTCAAGACGCTCGGTGCGACACAGCAGCTGCCTCGAACCCTGTTGACCCGCAAGATCTTCGACGGCGAGAGGGTGCCCGAAGGAGCTTGGGTCCGTCTCCGAGATGAAGGCACCCGAACGACGTTGACGCTCAAACGCGTCACCGATTCGACCACCATCGACGGAACCACCGAAGTCGAGACCACCGTCGGCGACCTGCACGCGATGGCCGAGATCCTCACCGCGATCGGGCTCACACAGACCCGATACCAGGAGAACTACCGAGAAGAATGGAGCCTCGGCGACGTCGTCTTCGACCTCGACACCTGGCCGGACCTGCCCACATTCCTAGAAATCGAGGGACCCGACGAATCCTCGGTCCGCCGGGCCGCGGCCGACCTCGGGCTCGACTACAGCCAGGCGAAGTTCGGCAGCGTAGACACGATCTACCTGGCCGAGCTCGGCCGCGACATCCTCTCAGAGCCGACCTTGCTGTTCAGCCACACCACTACATAGTCAACCTTGGCAGGATGAGGACGGGCACCGCCGCCAGGTGCGAGACCTGATCGCCACGCCCACCTGGCTGGTGCGAATTGGAGGGCGGTCACATCGCCGCGGGTACCTCACTGAAGAACGCCCGGGCCTGCTCTCCCACTGGGTTCCCCACGTATGCCGGGGACTGGCTGGGCCACGCCCTGCGACCCCGATCCGAAAACAAGGACAATCCGGTCGAGCGCGCACAGCGCTGACCTCGCCGAGCGTCGCTGGTCCGATACTCTGTGGAACCGAAACCGGACCGGGCGCGTCCAACTGGGCAAGAGGATGGTTCGGCGGCGGCTGGAGCACGAGGGGGAATCTTTGGTGTCGGGTAAGGGTGAGCTGCATGTCGACGTCGGTGAGCTGCGCAGCACCGCGGCGTTCGTCGCCGGCCAAGCAACTGCGATCCGGGACCGGGTGAACAAGCTCGACGACACCATCGGCAAGGAACTCCTCGCCGATGGCTGGCAGGGCAAGGCCGCCTCCGCCTACGACGAGAGCTGGCTGGAATGGAAAGCCGGCGCCGAAACCGTCGCCGCGGCGTTGACCGAGTCCGCCGACAAGCTCCTCGAGGCCGCCAACGCCTACGAAACCCAAGACCAGGCCAACGCCGCGGCCACCGACCGCCTCCACGGACAGCTGCCGTGACCGGCGATGACCGGTTCCGAGTCGACCTCGAACAACTCGACGCCGCGATCACGACCATGGAAGCGTTCGGGGCCGAGGTCGCGGGCTGGTTGACCGATGTCGAACACCGCATCGCCGCGCTGCATTTGAGCTGGGCGAGCGAGGCCGCGACCGCCCAGCGCGCCGCCCACGACAAATGGGTCGCCGGCGTGGACGAGATGCAGGAAAACCTCGACGAACTGCGTGAGGTCGCCCGCATCGCGCACACCAACTACACCCGAGCCATCACCCACAACACCCGGATGTGGCCGTAGATGGCGCCGGTGATCGTCACTCCCACCGAAATCCGCACCGCGGCAACCGTCTTCAAAAACGCCCACGGCCTGGCGTCGGCCAAGATCCGCGCCATGGCCGCCAACCTGCAGCAATACGGTGGCTGCGCAGGCAGCGACAAGCCCGGCCGGGACTGGTCGGCCAGCTTCGACCCCGCCGCAAAAGACGCGATGACCGCGGCCGCGGCCTGGGTGAGCGGGCTCGCCCAGATGCACGACCTGCTCGAGGCCACCGCGACCAACCACGCCAACGCCAACCAACTCTCGGTCATCGGCGGCGCCGACACCGACCTGGCCTTCGGCGCCGGATCACTGGCATGGATGCAACCGATCACCTTGCCCGCCCTGTTCGGTGGCAGCTCAGAAGCGCCGTCGTGGTGGGACAAGATCGCCGAGTACACCCAGGGCGAGGTGTGGCCCAGCGGCAACCCGGAGAATCTGCGCAACGTCGCCACCCAATGGAGCTTCTACGGCGACGAACTGCTGCCCTACCACAGCTTCCAAGCCGCCCGAGACGCGATCAGCGGTCAGCAAACCCCCGAAGTCCAGCAGATCCTCGACCAGATCACCATCCTCGAGAACCAGGGCAAAACCCTCACCGCCCAGTTCAAGATCCTCGCGAAATCCTGCGCCGACTACGCCCTCGCGATCGAGAACACCCGCAAGGAGATCCTGACCCTCCTCGGCGAGTTCGCCGCGGTCTTCGTCATCGGCGAAGTCGTGTCCTGGGGTCTGGCCAGCTACAGCTTCGGCCTCACCGCCGCAGGCGGAACCGCGGCCTTGGCCGCACGAGCCGCGGTTGTTGGCAGCAGAATCGCCACCCTGTGCCGCAACCTCGCGACCACCGCGCAGATGACCGGGTTGCCGGTCGTCGCGGCCTCGGGCGCGTTCGCCCGTTCGGTCGCCGAACTGTCTCCGCTGCTGGCCGCCCAAGCCGGGCTGGCCACCGCCGAGGCGACCGGCGCGATAAACCCCCTGACATTAGACGACCTGCGGCTGTTGTCGCGGACCCGGCCGTATCTGCGGGTGACTACGACCAGACCGGTGCAGGAGGCGGCGCCGAAAGTGACCGTCAACGGTCAAGAGTTCTACCTCAGCGCCACCGACCCCACTGTGCTCATTCCCGTGAGCGGCAAGTACGCCGACCCAGCGATCCGGCAACTCCCGATGGACGCACGCAATGAGTACTATCTCGGCGCCAACGGCATGAAGTACCCTGTCAACTCGACACCGGTCATGGGACACGAAGCAGGTCACGAGTTCTGGCGACTGCGCGAAGAAGCGTTGCGACAGAACATGACGTGGGCCGAATTCCGGGACTACGTCAACAATCCGAGCTTCTATCGAATCGAAGACGCGCCCGGAAATTCCCGACACATCTACGAAGCGCCGAGATAAAGGGGTCGACTGTGTGGAAAAAACCGAAGAAGCCAGAAATCCAACGCGACCGCGCGGGACGCACCGAACTGCACTACGCCGCCGCCGACACCAACGGTGCCCGCGCCGCGGACATCCAGCAGCTGCTCGCCGAGGGCTATGACCCCAACGACCGCGACGAAGCCGGGCTCGCTCCCCTGCACTTCGCCGCCCAATACGGCGGGATCGACACCGTGGCAACACTATTGAATGCAGGCGCTGACCCGAACGCCCAAGACGACAAAGGCGACACCCCACTGTTCTACGCGTTCCGCAGCCCCTGGAGCACACCCGAAGTCGTCCGACTGCTCCGGGACCGGGGTGCTGACGCCGACATCGAGAATCACCGCGGGCAGTCCCCGCTGTGGCTGATCCAGATGATCTCGAATAAGCCCGAGATCCGTTCCCTGTTCGTCGAGGACGAAGGCGACGGGCAACCGTGAGCTCCGCCGAAGACTGGGACAGGGAACTCGAAGAGCACCTCCGCGTCCTCCGGCGCAGCGCCAACGAATTCTCCACCGTCCTGTCGCGACTACGGGGCCGTGGCACCGCGAGAGGAGTAGCCATCGAAGTCGACGCCAACGGCGACATCACCTCACTGCAGATCGCACCCAGCGCAATGTCCTGGAGCCCCTCGCAGCTAAGCCACGCACTCGTAGAAATCCACCGCCGTGCACGCTCAGATATCCAAACCCAGACCGCGAAGCTCCTCCAAACCGCCGACCCTCAGCTACGACTGGGTATCGAGGGACTGAACGGAGAGCCCTCGCAGACATCGAGAACTGAACGTGCCCGCTTGACCGAAGCGGAGATCCAAGCAGCGGACGACGCGTACTTCGCGCGTCTCAATGGCGAGGAATGGTAGTCCCTCAGTTTCCATTAGCCGCGGCTCCCACGCAGCTCCGCCTCCCAACTGCCGACCCGGACAGCGCCAAAGCCATCCTGCCGGGTTCTTCGATGTCGGCCAGCAGCCGAGAGACAGGATCGCGGCAGCTCGGAAGAGGTCACCGCCTGCAAGCCACCCGCGGCGCCCGGCTTCGGGCCAGATTCCTGGCAGCTTGACAGAGCTACGGCGAGATAGGCTGTGGAACAGGATGTTCTGTCCCGCCGATGCTGCAGTTCATAACCGGAATGTCGTGGCGCCACGTTAGGCCCGCGGCAAGGTTCGGGCGGGCCGCGATTGTCCCGAGACTCACTTCCAAATCCCGGCGATGTTCCTATTACCCCCGTGGTCAGTAATAGTCGCGAAGCATTTCGATGGACCATGGCGCCTGCTCGATCTGGCCTCGGGGTCCGAATTCGGCGAACCATGGCTTGATATCGAGCACTGGTGTGCCGTCGACGGCATCGAGCTCCTTCACGTGCAGGTCCAAGCCATCGACCCGCAGCAGCCGGGTGCGGGAAACTCCCAACCAGTTTACGCGGCGCATGTTTCGGTGGCCGAAGATGCCGACCTGGGGCCAGTTTGGGTTGTCGCGGGCGCTGCGTGCACCAAAGTGCAGGTCGTTCTGGTCGGTCAGGTGGAATCGAAACACGATCTCAAGGTGACTGAACTGTTCGAGGCCTTTCACGGAGTCCTCGGTGAACCGTGGGTCATCGATTCGGATGATCGCCTCTGTCCCGGCCCAGTGGTCGTCGGTCGGTTCGGCGCGCCCTCCGACGACATGGGCGATCGGCACGACTTCGAATGTTTCGGCACTCACGACTTCCCCTAGATTTGTTGTGCTGCAAGATACTCAGTGGCTTGTTGATGGACCTCCGACACGCCCGCAACGGCCGGGCCGAGGTGTGGCGCGACTGTGGCGCGGATGTCGCGGGCGACGCGGCGGGTACGTCCGGATTGGACCGTACCCATCGCTGATAGCGCCGACGACCACGTCGCGCAGGCCTGTTCCAGATCGCCCTGGCGGGCCTGGATTGATCCGAGGTAGCCGAGAGTAACCGCGTGCGTGCGTGCGAAGGCCGATGCCTTGCGCTTGCGGACACTCACCTCGAACTGTGCTGCGGCGCCGCGTAGGTCGCCGGAGTCGCGCAGCGCGCAGCCGGTCTCGTGGGCCAGGCTGGCCTCGGAGAAGAAGTAGACGCGAGCTGGCTCTGTGACAGTGTCCGAGGCCGCGGTGAGGTCTTCTTCGGCGGCCCGTAGCGCGGTCGCCGCCGCGCGGCTGTTGTTGGCCGCGCTGAGCGCTTTGGCGTATACGACCATCAGCAGTGACCGCTCCTTCGGTGTCGCGGTGCGGTAGCGACCACCACTCACCGAGGCTTCTGCGAGAGCGAGCCCATCGCTGTGGTGGCCGAGGTCTATCGCTTGATGTGCCATCGCGCGCAGGATATGTCCCGCCAGCGGTTCGTCATCTGCCTCTGCGGCAAGTTTGGTGGCGGTGCCGAAGTAGCGTTGTGCGGTGTAGTGCTCGTCGTTGTCGAACGCCATCCAGCCGGCTAGGTACGCCATCTCTGCCGCGGCGGAGAACATGTCGCGACGCACACGATCATCGGGGTAGGACCCGTGCAAGTAGGCCACAACCTCCTCACTCAGGTACTGGACGACCGCGCTGCGCCCGTGTCCTCCGCCCCGGCGCTGATCGATCTGGGAGAAGAACACCATGATCTGGCGGACCTCTTCGACATCGGAAGCACCTACCCGGCGAAGCGACCGCACTGACCTGGGCACCGGGCCCGACCGCTCCAGCGACCCAGGCAAAACTATCGAAGCACTCAACGCGGTGGAATAGCCACTACGCAGGAATGCACGTCGTTCCACGTCAGCCTTTCCGAGGTCGGCGAGGGAAGCCACAGGATCTGCTAGCCCGCCGAACCGCTTCTCGTACCACGCTATGACATCCGGTGGCGCAGCGCGCTTACCGGTCTCGTAGTAGGCCACCGCGGACTTTCCCCGGTGTAGTTCCCCAGCCACCACCGACAAGGAGACACCTGCCGCTTCCCGAGCGGCTCGGAGTTGTGCACCAACAATAACGGCGTGACCGTCCATACCGGCGAATCATTCCAGCCTGTGGACACTTTGTGGAAGCCCGGGACTCTCGTCCGTTCCCAGCTTGGCGACCTGCAAGTGCATTTGCACGCCCGAGTGCATTTCAGCCCGGCACAAGGCCCGCCGATCAGGCCACGCATCCTTTGCGATCAACTCCTCCACCCGTACCGAGGCCTGCGCCACGCCAACGTCCACATCGGCTATCTGGCACACACCCATCTCCTTGTACACCGGCCAGAAATCGCGCTGTGCGATCGCGGATGTGGACGCGGTGTGGACGCCGAACCCATAGGCGTGGACGCACACCGCTGGTTGTCTGGACAGAACAGAGGCAAGCCGGCCAACCCGCTCAAGGTCAGCCCCGCGCACCTCGACATCGCCGGTACCGGAATCGCACTGTTAGGAGAACCGGACCCATGAGCCAAGCCCTTGCGCCCCTACCCGCATCGACACTCGGCAGTAACGGGACTCTCGGCGCACCACCACGATCAGCGAGAGTCTGTGCGGCCGAATACCGCCAAGCTGGCCTTCCCGCCTCGGTGCGTAACCGGGTGTTCGTCCAGACCTCCAACGCGGTCATCGGGCTGCCGAGCCCACTCAAGCCCGCGGCGACGCGTCGGGAGTGGATCGTCGCCCCGCGCTTCAAACTGCGCCCGACCACTTCGATGGTCATCGCCGCTGTCATCGAGATCCTTTCGAAGGGCGGTCCGCTGTGACCCGATTCCCGACGTTGAAGCCACGCGCCGCGCTTCCCGCCGCTGCGGTGGCGCAGGTGAACTACTACAACACCGTCTGCGGGCTCCCTGCATTCCTGCGCGCAGGGAGCGGATTAATCTTCGTCGCGGCCGGAAGCATCGGCGCGATCGTCGTACCGGTTCCGCTTGCCCCGAAGCTGACTAGACGGCTGAAGCTCTCTGTTCCAACGATCATCAACCTCGCTGCCGGTCACCGCACGACCTGGACGTTCCTCACCGCACCGATCCCGACGCATGTGCGTCACAGTGTGCCGACCACCACGGTCCTGGATCGGTGCGGGGCCACGATGGTCGCCGAAGGTGCCGAGATCTTGCTGCCCTCACCCGATGATCCCGCTCGGCGTTGGCACGCGGCTGCCCCGACCGATAGGTACCGACCGTCCCCGGTGTCGATCCTGGCAGCCCTAGCCGCACGGTGATTGGTCCTTCCCCCCCGGGGGGTGTACCCACCCAACAAGCCCGGCCCCGCGCGCGGGCGTCACTCAACGAAAGAAGTTACACATGTCAATCACCGGGACTGTCAAGTGGTTCAGCGCCGAGAAGGGTTTCGGGTTCATCGCGCGCGATGCCGGCCCCGATGTGTTCGTCCACTACTCCGGGATCATCGGACAGGGCTTTCGCGCGCTCTCCGAGAACGATCATGTCCAGTTCGAGATCACCGACAGCGACCGTGGACCGCAGGCTGTCCAAGTACGACGGGTCGACTCCCACCGCCAGAAATAGACGTGCGGGGCTGCCTCGCACCTGATCCGAAATACCCACCCGCCACGACCGTGGAGGACCCCGATGACGGCCTACCTCACGAGCTCTACAACCCTATGTCACCCAGATGATCCCGCCCAGCGTTCGACCGCAGGTCCCTGCGCGCACGCCCTGCAGCTGGAAGGCGTCACCGTGGCTGCGCGATGCGCCTACTACGAGCAGGTATGCCAGTTGCCGGCCGTGCCTGATCCAGTCTCCGGCCAGATCGTTGTCGTGGCTGGGCGGGTTCAGGCGGTCATGGTTCCCAGCGCTCTCGGCCGACGGGTTCGAAGTGAACTCGGGCGTGTCGAGGTAGGTTGTGGCCCGATCGTGTCGCATCCCAAGTCCGGGACATGGACGTTCCTCACCGATTCTGACCGCAGGATCGAGGCACTCCCTGACGCCACGCGGTTGTGGGTCAACGGCGTCGTGGTGCTGGCTTCCGGTGCCCGGATCGGTCTCCCGACGCCCACCGCGACCAACACGGGCTCATGTCGTGCATGGGAGTCACCCCCGACCAGCCCTCAACGACCGACAACCACCAGGGTCCTCGACGCCGTCCGTCGTTCCCTGCAGCAGGGCGGCGCGCGATGACCAGCACGCGTTTCCTGGCGGTGGACAAAGTGGTTCATCGTGCCAGCATTTACCGCAACTCCTGCGGGTTCGATGTGTTCGTTCGGGAATCCACGAGCCAGATCGTGTTGCGGGTCGGGACCGTCGGCGCCATCGAGTTGGAATCCGCGTTCGGCCAGCGAGTAGTAGCGGCTTTGCCGTGGCCCGGCCCGGTGATCGTACGCAGTGACACCACCCAGCCGCGGCTGACCATCCTCACCGGTCCCGTACCCGCTCACCTACGCAGCGGTGCCAGCTTCGCGGCTCTGTCCAGTACCGGGGCGGTGCTCGCTGGCGACGGCGACGAGGTGTTGCTGCCCTCGCCCCGTGACCCGGCGCGACGTTGGCTACCGCACGAACCCTTGGATCCCTATCGGCCGAGCGCTGAGGTCGTGGTCTCCACGATCTTGGCCTGCCGATAAGCGGCGCCGGAGCCCGTCATGCCGCGGTCTGGATCACCCCGCCCCGATGAGCCCGACACTCACCTGCGAGTGATCAGTGGCGGGCTGATAGCCGACTTCAGCGGGTGCGTCTCGGCCGTGCGGAACTTTCTGCGCGAGTGCCGGATCCATCCTCGTCCCTCCATCACTGCCCTCGAGGTCAGCGATGGATATCTACCGAAACATCGAATGCCTTGTGAGGTCCTGTGGCTACATCCGTGACCGAGACGCCCGCGCACCGCTGCGCCGCCTACCGGCAATTGGGCTGGCGGGTCGTGCTCGACAGCCACGACAACATCGTGCTGCCCGCCGACCAGATCCACGGCATCCAGGTCTGCAACCGGCTCGCCGACAGAGTCGCAGACCAGTTGCGCCACAGCCGAATTCAGACACCGATCGTGCACAACACCGCGACAGGGCAGCGCATGTTCTTGACGACCGCGATCCGAGCCGAGGACCCGCGCCTGATCAACATCTTCCCGCGCGGCTCGAAGGTGCAAGCCATCCGCACCGCGCCGGGTTCCCCGATCCCGCTGCCGACCCCGGGTGACCCGACACGGGTATGGCTGAGCCCGCCGCGCCCCGGCGCCCTGGCCGACTTCGAGCTCGTCTACACGATCACCCGCGATGCCGCCCGCGGCGTACTCGACGCCGCCTGACCACAGCAACACCGCGGCTGACCGGTCGCGCCACACCGAATAGCAAGGAAGAACATCATGTCCTACACCAGCATTTTCGACCACACCATCGACGGGCTGGCGCCGTTGCAGCGCAGCCTGATCGCGATCGAGGAACGCGTCACCCAGCAGCGAGCCTGGAACCCCGACATCGTGATCGGGCTCGTCCAGACCGAGGACTACGCGCGGGCGATCCTGTCCGAGTGCTTCGGGGTGCTCGAGATTCCCGACGACCTCGACGAGACGGTCGCCGCACGGATGAAGCGCCAGCAGATCCTGGACCGAGATGAGCGTGACTTCCATTTCCTGATCGGGGAATCGGCGCTGCATCACGTCGTCGGCAGCAGCGAGATCATGGCCGAGCAGATCCTCGCGTTGCGTGACCAGCTCGATGCGCGCCCGCACGTGCGGATCGGGATCGTGCCGCTGAACGCGCGTTTCGTGGGTCCGGCACCGGAGTTCGTCCTGCACGACACCGCCCGCGTGGAGTCCGAAACCGCGACCGGGGAGGTGGTCACCACCTCCCCGCGAGACGTCGCCTTGGCCGCGCGCCTGTTCGACCGCCTGCACGGCCAAGCCGTCTACGGCCAGGACGCCACGGTCTTGCTCACCCGTGTGCTGGCCCTGCACACCGGCCACTGACCCCACCGTGTGTCCGGTCGGCCAGGCCCCGGCCGACCGGACACCGACAGCGCTGTGCCCGCAGCCTCTCTCGACCGATCGATGCCATTTCAGGAGCCGCCGTCATGACTTCCACTGCATTCGAACAGGATTCGCCGTTGCCGACCGGCATGACAATTCTCGGTGCGGTCCTGGGCTGGAGCGAGGGTGAGGACTTGGCCGACCCGATCCTGGCCGGCGCTGTCGAGCTGGTGGAGATCGCCCGCGCCGAGGGGCTGGCTGGTGAACGGCTTAGCGCGGCACGGGCCGAGCAGATGCGCCGAATCGATACCGCTGTCGCCGAAGCGTTGCCTGTTCCGTCGATCGCGACTCCCCCACACACCGAGACCGTCGCGATGAGTCTCGCACGGATGGCCGGATACGCCGCGCGGCTCGATGACTCCCATACAGCGACCAGTCTGATCATGGTGTGGGGTCCGTTGTTCGAGCTCGCCGTGGCGCTCGACGGACTCCTCACCGACCTCGCCACCGGTCGACGGCGCGTCCCGTTGAGCATCTGGTGGGCCGGTCTCGGCGCGACGGCACACACGCCGGAGCATCCCTGATGCCCGCCCGCCTGGTCACCGCCGTCCTCGGCGTGGCCGTAATGGTCACGGCAGCCACGCCAGCGGCTGGGGCACCGTCCTCGCCCCCGGCCGCGGCGCCCTCAACCGTCCTCGCGCTGGGCGCGTGCCCTGCGCTGTATGTCTTCGCCGTGCAGGGTACCGGTGAATCGTCACCGGATGCCGCGCCGAGCACCGACACCGGGATGCTGTCGCTGGCGGTGCGTCCGATGATGGCCGCTGCCAGCGATCCCGGTTTGGTCGACCGCGCGTATGTGCCGTATCCGGCCGGGTTCGGCGGCGCGGTCGGCGACTCAACCGTGCCGTATGCGGAATCGGTCGCTACCGGCGTCGCACGCACGGAATCGATGATGCGACAACTACATTCGGCGTGCCCGCACACCCGTGTCGCGCTGCTGGGCTATTCCCAAGGCGCGCACGTCGTTTCCCTGGTTGCCCAGCAGATCGGGGCCGGACAGGGGGTCGTGGCCGCTGAGACGGTCGCGGCCGTGGTGTTGATGGCCGACCCGACCCGCAGCCCCGGCGCCCCAGTCTTCCCGGGAACCGATGCCCTCGCCCCGGCCCCGGCCCCGGCACCGGGCACCAGCGGCCGACATCTGTCCATGTTGCCCGCCGCGCCGATTCCGGCGGCGGCCTCCGGTGGCGGCATCGGCCCGCAACGCGACATCGCCGCAGACTACGGCGCCCTGACCGGCCGGGTGGCGAATCTGTGTGTCGCAGGCGATCTGGCCTGCGACACACCGACCGGGTCGGCGATCTTGCGGGCGGCCGCCGGGGTGGCTTCGCAGTCGCTGCTGTCGGCCGGTGATCCGATCGCCTCGCTGGTCTCGATCGGGCAAGCCCTGGCCTACACCTCACTGAAGGCCGTCTCGACCGCCGTCGAGGACGACGTTTCCGGGGCCTCGTTGACCGAATGGGAAGTGTCGCCGTCCAAGTCGATCTCCCAGCGGCTGGCCGAGGCCTCCGATCCCCGCACCCCGCTCGAGGTGAACGCGGCGATGGCGGCGGTGATGCGGGTAGGCGTGATCGGGCTGAACGCGGTCCACGTGCTGCTGGCCTCGGTCCTGAATCCGGCTACCCTCGCCCAGCTGGGCACGGTCGGGTTGTCTCACCCCGCGGCCGCAGTGGCGATGCTGGGTGAGAAGTTCACCACCGCGATCACCGAGCTGATCCCTCCAACCACCTCGGATCGACTCGTCGCGGCGGCCTTCGACGTGGTGCGCCGTGAGGTCGCCGACAACCACGCCCTGCTCGACCTGACGACCTGGGTGCGGCTCTGGCAAACGGGCATGCGTCATGACGCCTACTCACGGCCGATCGGCGACGGTCCTTCCCCCGCCGCATGGGCCGGCGCGTGGTTGGCCGCCGCCGCCCACGACGCCGCCGGAACACCCCTGCACGCGAGCCACTCGACCTCGAATACCGCCACAGCGCCGACCACGACACCGGCCGTGGGGCTTTCCTCGACTACGTCCACGTTCCGTCACGTGGACCTGCCCGCTCCCACCACCTCCCCAGGCCCCTCGCTGGGTGAGGTGGTGGGAGCCCCCCAACACATTGCCTCCCCACCGACTGCTGTCCCCGACCCTCCAGATCCTTCCGTGCCCGCCACGGTCGCAGCGCCGCAACAACCCGGCATCCACCGCAACACCTCCGCGCCGTCGACCTCATCGATCCCACGCCAGCCCGGCGTCAGCGGCCCCACCCGCTGACCGTGTCGCATCCCCTTCCCGAAAGGCCGACCACCTGATGAACGTTGTGCTCGCCGCCGGTCACGACCTGCTCGCACAGCTGAGCAACCCCACCCCCGAGGCGCCGCCGATGTCGAACAAGATCCTGCAGCTGGTGCAGTACCTCACCTGGTTCGTCCTGCTGTCGGGGGTCGTGGCGATCACCTACGCGGGCGGGAAGTTCGCGTGGGAGAAATGGACCGGCGGCGGCCTGGAATCGCCGAAGATGATCGCCGGAGCCATGATCGGCGGCGCCATCGCCACCAGCGCCGGAACCATCATGAACGCCATGATCGGCAACTGATGACCCGCAATCCCCGCCCGAATCGGCAGGTCTCTGTCCTGCGCGGCCAGTCGAAACCGTGCCTGCCCGACACGATCGCCCACACGACCATCGCCGGACTGGCCTTGTCGTCCACCGCGACTGCCCTGGCCGACCTCAGCTTCCCGGCCACCGACAGCACTCTCGCCCGCGAGGCCCGGATACACGCCGCCGTGTTGACCTGGCAGGTGTTCATCCATCACGGATTCCACGACCGCGTCCACCGCGAGTTCGTGACCGGATTGAACCAGGCGCGGCGACGCGCTCGCGCGATGGCGGCCTTCGACCCGCTGCCCCAGCTACGCCGATACGAGCCGACCAGAGCAGTCGCGGCGTTGGACCGCCGCTGGCAACGCCGCCACACCAGCCGTCCCACGGCGCTAGCGCTGCTCGACCTGAGCAGCGACGTAGTCGGAGCGCGCACAGAACTCGTCGCGTTGCTGGCCCACTACGGTCTGCGACCGCGCCAGCGCAGCGGGCTCGGCGCCCATCGGCCCGTACTGGTCGAAGCGATCGCCGCCGCCGCGCTCGGCGCCCGCCACCTCAACCTCGCGTCGTGGCAAGTCTTCGACATCGACGCACTGCTGGCACCGACGGACCCGAGCAGGAACCCACGCACCCAACCGGTTCGGCGATGGCCGCCACCCGCAGGCGTAGCTGTGCGTGCACGGCCTCCGTCACTGTGACATCTCGACCGGACTCCGTCCATCTCCACACCACTATTTCAAGGGGGCATCATGTCGCTCGATTTCGACCCAACCGCCGCGCAGGAGTTCGTGGCGGTGACACGAACCCAGGTTGTCGGTGACCTCGCCGCTGCCACCCACGCCACGACCGCCGCCGCGGCAGCGGTGCCGGGCCTGGGGTTGATCGGCGCCGAGTTCCGCACCCAGCTCATCGCTGCGCTGGCCGAGCACGCCACCCACCTGGAGGGGTGCGCGAACGCGGTCGCCGACCAGGCCGGGCACGTCCAGAGCTGCCGAACGAGCTTTGTCGGTCACGACCAGCAGTTCGCCGCGGCCCTGTCCACCGTCTCCGAGGGGCAGTGATGCTCGCCCGCACCAAACCCGCCACTAGCACCGCGGCACCGGATCCGGACGCGATCATCACCTACCTGTCGAAACCGATCACCGAACTGCGGGCAGCGTTCGACGGCACCGGTGAACCCACCGATGCGCTCGCCCTGCTGAACAACGCGATCACCCAACTCGACGCGACCGAAGCCCCGTACCGGGTCAGCGCCGCTGACCTCGAGTCGACCTGGACCTCGGCAGCGGCCGACACCGCGATCCCCGCGATCCGCAGCACACGCACCCAGATCGTCGACAGCAGTGCCGATTCCGGTGACTTCGCCACGCTGATCGACGCCGCGGTCGGCACCAACACCGCCGCCTCCGCCGCGCTCGATGCCGAACTCGACGACTTCGCCACCCAAGCCCGCCAGATCCTGAAAGCCTCCCCCAACGACCGAGGCGTCACGCAGGTGATCGATCTGGCCCGCCAGATCCTGAAAGCCTCCCCCAACGACCGAGGCGTCACGCAGGTGATCGATCTGGCCCGCGAGATGTATGGCAACGCCTTGTCCACTGTGGCGGGTGCCCAAGCCGACTACGACAGCTACAGCAACAGACTCGGCGAGAAGTCCTACACGACGCCGAAGTCGAGCCTGGGCACCGGAGGCGGCCCCTCGACCGGTGACCCTTCGCTGCCCACTGACGACACCACCGCAGGCGAGGACGCTTCCGCCACCGTGCCCGATACCACGGCAACCTCGACCGACCCAGTCATCGCGATGCAACAAGCCCTCGGGACCGCGGCGATCGAGGCCGCCACCACCGTGGTCACCCAGCTGATCACCTCCGGCGCCGAAGTCCTGACCACCCTAATCACCGAAGGCGCAGGCGTGGTCACCCACGCCATCGACACCCTCGGCACCGAAGCCGGCGACACCATCACCGCAGGGCTCACCGGCACAGGCGACAACGCCACCACCACACCAGCGGCAACCAACAGCGGTTCCACCGCTACGAACCCCACCACCACGCCAGCCACACCAGTCATCAACTTCGGCGGCTCCGACAAACCCTCAGGCGGCGCCGCAGCCGGTACTGGGACCGGAACCAATGCCGGTGGTTCCCCCACTGCCGCCCCCAAACCCGAGCCCTCCGCCGACCCGGGAACGGCCGAGCCGAAGCCAGCCGCACCGACCGGGTCCGGCGGCACCGGCCAACCAGGAGTCGTGCCGAACACCGCGGGCGCGCCCACGACCGCAGTGGTCCCGCCCGCGGGAGCCCAGCCAGCAGCCGGGGCCGACGAGGAGCACAAGCCGCGAACCCAAGCAGGAGTCACGGCCCCGGCCTCGATCGCCGCAGACCCGGCAAGTGTCGTCGTCCCGGTCATCGGGGCGGTGCCGTCATGAGCGAAAGCCCGTTGGACCTGCGCCGCTACACGCCGCGCGCCGACAACGACGACGAGCTCGACGACGAACTCCAGCATCCCGACGACCGATGGGACACCGACGACGGGTGGGTCGGAGATTGGTCGGACTGGAGCGAGCCCACCGACCACCGAAACACCGACCAAGGCACCCCGGCAGCGCCGCCGGGGTTCCGGCAGGTCGGCCGCAGCTTCGCGCCCGCGCGCACTGACCGTGGCCCGGGCCGGGTCATCGCTGGGCTCGCCACCGCGATCGGCATCGTCTTGCTGGGCTTGGTCGTGATCATTCTGACACTGCCCGACACCGAGTCACCAGCCACCGAGTCGCCGCCGACACCGCTGCCCGCGCCCTTGACCACACCTTCGGTCGTGGCGCCGAGCGCACCCGCGCATGCGATCGCGGACTGCCCGAACACCCGCACGCCTGCGCTGGCCTCGGGCACCGACCCCGGTGACACGACCAGCGCCGTCTCGGTGATCTTCGCCTTCCAACACGCCTACTACGTCGAAAGATCCGCGACCACGGCCCGCGAATTCGTCACCACCGACGCGAAAGTGCCCTCCGCCGAGGAGATCCAGGCCGGGATCGACACCGTCCCGGCTGGGACCAGATACTGCGTGTCGATCGTGCCGACTGCACCGGCACGCTGGCAGGTCCACGTCCGTGAGCAACACCCCGACGCCGCACCAGAGCTGTTGGCCACCTTGTTCTTCCATACCGTCACCGAGCCCGACGGCGCCAGCAAGATCACCGCGATCAGCGAAGGACCGTAGTGGCCGATACCCGCCCACCCTCGACCCGCTCCGGCACGCGTACCGACCGCGACGCCCTGCTCGACTTGAACAGACCCAACCCAGCCAGGGTCTTCGATGCGATCCACGGCGGCAAGGACGCCTACCTCATCGACCGCCACGTCGCCGACAAGCTCATCGTCAACAACACCTTCCGGGTCGCGGTCACCCAGGCGCGCGCCTTCATGCTGCGCGCGGTCGAGCACCTCGTCGGCAACTACGGGATAACCCAGATCGTCGAACTCGGCTGCGGATACCCGAACACACCCCAGGTCCACGACGTCGCCATCAACCAGAACCCGAACGCCCGCACCCTCTACCTCGACCACGACCCCTACGTCGCCGCCCACGCCCTCGCCCTGATGACCGGCCCCAACTCCGAGTTCGCAACCGCCGACCTGACAGACCCTGCCAGCATCGCCGAACACCTCGCGACGACACTCCATATCTCGACACCGATCGCGGTATGCCTGTCCGGGACCGCCGAATTCCTCCCCGACGCACCTGCACTGGTGGCCTCACTGCTCCAGCATCTACCCGACGAATCCTGGCTGGTGTTCACCCACACCGCCGCCGACCTGCACGACAGCGACATCGACACCGCTGTCGAAACACTGGCCTCGGCAGGCATCCGGTATCGGCCACGCGATCGCGACGAGGTCGAACAGATGCTCGCACCGTTGCTGCTACTCGATCCCGGCCTGGTCACCGCAGACCTGTGGCGGCCCGACCACAACAACGACGACGAGTGCCTGGCCGGGTTCGGGGTGTGGCCGCGGCCGACGGTGTGTAGCTACGCCGCCGTGGGCAAGCTACATCGCCGATGAAACCGGACAGACCGGCTCGGGTCGAACCCTGCCTCGACGCACGATTGCAGACCGCTGCGCACAAGCACCACATCAACGGTTGATGAGGTGTGCGCTACATCGGATCCCGTCGCGGCGGAAGGTCCGCTCGCGCAGGCGGCCCAGCGGCCGATCATGCGGCCGGAGCCGAAGCTGGCTGCTCCGCGGCGGGAGAAACAGCGCCACTTTCGGTAGATGCCCGGTCCACCCCGGAAGCATGCTCGTACCAGCGGAGGAAAGCGGAACGCCACCTCCACGGCCGTATCGCCAGCCTCCATCCGGTCGTTTGAGTCGCTGGTGTCTCGGCCGTGCATGGGGCCGTCAGCTGCTTTATGCGGGACAGGATCGCAGTACGAACGAGTCGGCGCACCACACCTCCGGGGAAGACGCCGATCTGCTGTGGACTCTTGGCCAAGGCTCGCCACGTGATCAACACTGGAGACCAAAGCATCCACAGCGCACACGCAACAGCGATCCAGCGATTCACCGATATGGTCGTTCCGAGGAGTAGCCCGACCAGGAGTACGGAAAATAGCGTCGGAATGGCAATGACGTGCAACGCGTACGCGGCCGCCATGACGTGATGTCGGTAGACAAGTGCGGCCGTCGTCGCGATCATCATGGTGACACTCAAAGCGCCGAGGATGACGAACAGAAACACGAGCGGGGGCACCGTCCCGGCGATCTGACTCCAAGAGTATCCGTCGCGGCGGCTGGCGTAGATCAGCCCGATTGTGGGAACGACAAGCATCACAGCGGCGATACCTACAACCTCGCAGAGCCACCACAGCCTTGCAGCGCTGCCGGACCATCGCGCGGCTGTCCTCGCGTCCGACCATCGTGCGAGCGAGTTGTCGAGGCTGGGCGAGCTCCCTTGGGCCTGGCCTACGAGTCGGCGTAGGCGCTCAAGGTCGGCAGCGCGGCGATCTCGGCGAACCTCGTCCTCGAGGTCCTTGCCCTCGAGGAGACCGGCCTGTGCGTCGAGACTGAATACCGCGATGACCATCGCGACCAGAAGTATGGCGAGACCGGTCAGGAGTTCACCTTTCACCACCACGGCGTGGACGAAAGACGCCTCACCCACGGCGATAGCGCCGAACCCGCATAGCAGCGCCGCCTGCGACAAGGTGAGGTAACGCGCATACAGTGCCGCTTGCGTATCGTGCTCATCCCGGTCCGGGACGGCATCGGCAGGCCGAGGTTGGGTATTGACCGAGCGGGGCCACCACGCGGCCACGTTCAATGCGATCACTACTGTGGCGAACACGGCTAGCAGGTCGGCACCGTCGTTGTGGTCAATCATGAGCTGAAAGTCGAGCTTGACCCACGGCGACTTCGTCAGCCGCCAGAGCGCGACCACGCAGGCTAAAAGCGCGTAGATAAGGCTTGCGTTGACCGCGAAGGTCGCCACACGCGCTGCCGACTCACCAAGATGCGACCGCACCCGAGGCGCCAGTGCCTGCCGCGCCTGAGCATCAGCCACACCACCTGGGCTCGGCACCGTCGCACTACCGCTGATTCCGTTCACATTCCCCCACCTGGTCCGGGCGCAGGCTCAGGTTCCCCGAGTGCGCATCGATGAACGACCCTGATTGTGCCCTTGGCTCTCAACGCTCGTAGCTGGAGTTCCCCTCAATGGCCCGGCACAACCCCGGCGGTGTTGGTGACGCACTGCGATCAGCGGGCACCGTGACCGACCGCCGTCCCCCGGTTCCCGCGGGAACCGATGCACGAGACCGAGACTGCGAGTTCGCTGCTACTCGATCAGACAGCTCCCACCCTGGCCCACATCCACAACGCTACCGTCGGCACGCCGAGCTTCACCACCTCCGCATGGGATGCCTGGTCCACCGACGATAAGCCACCGCTCACATCGGAACGGGTTGCGCCGCTTCGTAGAGAATGTGCTTCCACTCAGCGGGGGTGGCCGGTTTGGACTGTTCGGAAGCGACGTCACCTGCGACAGCGAACCCATTCAGGTAAAATAGCTTCTTGACTTCTGGCCTGCCGGCCGCACGTGCTTTGAAGAAGCGGATCACATTCTCACCGCGATGCGGATTTAGAAAACCCACAGCGATATCGCATTCATCGGTTGCAACCACACCGAGCCGATGGAGGCGGTGTCGATAGCGCAGGTAATCCCGAAACTCGCGGACTGACGCCATTGCAGAAAGAACGATCACCCACGAGTGGAGCTCCGCCACAGCTGTCCGGTCACTCATCACCTCAGCGTCGATATGCTGCAGCATGTCAGGAAAGGTCAACGACCCGCAGTAGTTGTGCAAAACTATCCCGATCCCGACTGTATCCTTACCACCGACAAATTCTCGACCATCGGCATCGGTGACCGGTGTCCCGGCATCGAGAGCGCCCAGGCGGACCTGGAGCTGCGTAGCGATCTTTGTCACGTGCTTTTCAAAGTTGGCCGATGAGGTCGTGATCGCATCGGAGACTTCCATCGCCTTGACCTCACCGATTACCCGAATCCGCCGGTCGCTGATCATGCAGTCGATGTCGGGGTCCTTCTTGCCACCCAGTTTGATGACAGCTGGCCGATGCAGCTCTCGTGTATCCAGCCACGGAAGCGAACTGCGCACACACTCTTGACTCACTCGCTCATAGAGCTCCCCTTTGCTCAGGTCATGTGCACCATGGTTCCGGTGACGCAGGAACCTGTCGTCGATCGCCTTCAGCATGGCCCGGTCTTGTTCCAACCGCACGGTACCGAGAGCGATCGGCGCGACGCCCGATGGGAACTCGACCCAAGGACTTCCGTTGATGTCCGGCGAAACAGCGAGGTTCTCGAATTTTGTGTGAGATCGAGAGCCCGCCTGCACTGCGAGGTTATCAGCGATGAACCTCGTAGCCGAGTCGGTCACCGGTGTGGGATAAAGTCCGCTGCCACCATCTCCGGTTCTTAGCCCAAATCTGTCGGCGATATCGAGTGATCGCGAAACGTTCTCGACAGTAAAATCCGGCAGTATTTCAGCGAATGCCGGATCAGTCTCGATCTGGCGTCCGATCTCAGTGCAGATCATTCTGTTCACCCACGCGAACCTGATGTTCTGAGAGCTTGTTCGGGACAAAAATTCGCGTCCCGGCGTCTGCTGCAGACCGACCGAAAGCTCCTCATCGTGGGAACTGAAGGTGTCAGCCAAGTTCGCTGCTATCCACCACCGTCCCGCATGCAGGAAATACTGGTCGATAACTGCCGAGTCTCCCGAAGTGCCGGAAGCGCCGACTGCCATCACCCACAGGAACCTGTTGAGGAGAGTGTGGTGCCCCAGCGCGGCAGCGTATTTCGATTGCGACTCCCACCATGTCGATATCGCAACGTCAGGCGACAGTATTCTCAGCAACCGCCCACATTTCATGGCGGAAGCCCCCGCTATCAGAAGAAAGGGTGCGGGGTCCGGTTTCGGTACAGGCGTGGGCACCTGGCCACGCTGACCGGCCGCCGCCCACTCGAATGTCCTAGCCTGATACTCCCGGACGAGCCGTCGTTCACTACCGGGAAGGAAAACCGTCGGATCGAACTCTGCGTGCATGACATCCTTCTGAATACGCGGACCCAGCTGACATGACAACACCTGCGACAATGCAAGCTACCGACCGAAATCACTTGCCGCAAAGCGTTTTCCATCCCTATCGCCGGTACTCATGTGCCCTGATGCTGGAACGAGCGCGAGGCCGCCATGTTCTCAACCTTGATGAACGATGCGGCTGGATCGCTGGCGAGGATCGCACGCTCGAACCCCCTGACGGCTGCAGGCCATACGTTGGTGATCACGCCGTCGCTGCGTTTCCACCAGGGCGTCGCCACACCATCAGACCAGACACTTCGGGCGAGCCCCCAATCCAGTTCTTCGACGTAGCCCGCCATTGCACGATCGGTCACCTCGACCGGTGCACCCCAGCGAGCGCTCAGCGCCAGGCAGCGCATGATGTAGCGGGCTTGGTGATGCTTGATCGACGGGTTGCTGTTGGACGGGGTGAACGAATTTGGGCCCGCGATCATGAATAGGTTCGGAAAGCCGTGTACCGCAAGGCCGTAGAAGGCGGTCGGCCGTCCTTCGTTACGCCACTGCTTGTGCATGTCGACGCCACCTCGTCCCCGGATCTGCACCCCGGCAAGGAATTCTGGGGCCTGGAATCCGGTGGCCCACACGATGATGTCGGCGGGGCGTTCGGTCCCGTCGACCGTGCGGATTCCGTGCGGGGTCAGCCGGTCGATGGGATCGGTGACCAGTTCGACGTGTGGTTGGATCAGAGCCGGGAAGTAGCCGTTGTCCAGCAGAATTCGTTTCTCTCCGATCCGGTGGGCCGGTGTGAGCTTCGCGCGTAGCGCACGGTCGCGCACATGTCGTCGAAGGTGGGCCCGTGCTAAGAGTTCAACGGGTCGTGCTGACCACCCTGCGCGCATGATCGGCGCGAGAACCAGATCGGCGGCGTGGTAGATCCCTGCCCGGTACAGCTCGTGCGCACCGGGTATATGGGTCAGCGCCCACTGTGATAACGGCCCGAATCCGGCGGCGGGTTTGGGCAGGACCCAGGCCGGGGTTCGCTGATATACCGTGATCCCAGCCGCGATGCGAGCCAGTTCGGGAATCATTTGTGCCGCTGAGGAACCGGTGCCGACGACCGCGATCTGTCCGCTCAGATCGACGGTGTGGTCCCACCGTGCGGAATGGAACGCAGCCCCGCCGAAGGTCTGCGCCCCTCGCATGCGAGGAATCGCGGGTCGATGCAATTGACCGAGCGCCCACACGACCGCGTGGGTGCGGATCAGCTCACCGCTGCTCGTGGTCAGGGTCCAGGTGCGGTCGGTGTCGCTGTAGTCGGCGGCCACCACCGTGATGTTGCAGCGCAGGTGTGGTCGCAGGCCGTTGCGGTGGGTGACCTCGCGCATGTAGGTCAAGATCGACTGCTGGTCCGGGTAACGGACTCGGGCGTCACGGTAGGGGTCGAACGCGAACGAATACAGGTGCGCGGGGACGTCGCAGGAACAGCCCGGATAGGTGTTCTCCCGCCATACTCCACCGACCTCGGGACCTTCTTCGAGGACCAGGAAGTCACGTATGCCGGCGTGTTTCAGCTCAGCCGCCATGGTGAGACCGCCGAACCCGGCCCCGACGACGACCACCCTGTGCGTGATCATGGCCGCACCTGGCCGCTGACCGGCCGGGTGGCGGTGTCGATTGGCGGGTTCGACCAACTGGTCCAGCGTCGCCACCAGTTCAGGTAGTCGGGGGCGGCCATCGGTGCGTCGAAGGCGTCCAGGCTGATGCCGAATCCGTCGACCAACTCACCCAGATGCGCTCCCAGGTACCGGCGGTGATGGTGGAGTTCGCGGTGGACGCGTTGGGCACGCCGAGGTGTCATCTGTCGGTGCGCGGCGAACCAGGTTCCGCGGTGCAGGATTCGTTCCAGCGTGTAGACCGCGGTCGCGGATTCGAGCAGGCCTCGCGCGGTGTCGTCGTTGGCGGAGGTCGCCGCGGTCCACAGCGCGGTCGCCGCGAGTCGTTCGCTGGTGGCGGCGGCGAGTTCGATGGCGGCGGTATCGGGATCGAGTGCGGTCCCGGCTGCGGTGATGTCGTCGCGTCGCAGCCCGGCCGCGATCGTGGTCGCTCTGTCGGTGAGCAGCCGGAGATGCCAGGGCAGATGCAAGGGGGTCGCGGGCAGTTCCAAGGTAGTGATGTCGAAGGTGAGTTGTCCGGCTTGTTTCCACAGCAGCTGTGATTCGCCTTCGGCGGTGATGATTCCTTCGGTGTTGCCGATCCAGTCCTGGATCCAGTTGGTGCGCAACGATCCTTGGGCGCCGCTGCGTTGCCGGCAGGTCAGCAGGACCTCGTGAGCGGTGTAGGCCAGCAATGGCTTGACCAACATCGACCACACCCCGATGAGCGGGTCTCCTACCGGTGCGGCCACGGCCATGTCCTGCACGCGGCGCCCCAGCACGCTGGTGGCGTAGGTCGCTGCCAGCGCGGAGACCAGGTCGCGGCGCACCGTGCCCCGCTCAGCCATCAGGGTCCGGCCGCCGGGTCGGCGCTGCCGGGCGTAGTTGACTGTGACCGCCAGCCCCGCCCGCGCACCCGCCGCGGCCGCACCCGCCAAGTCCAACCGTCCCCGTCCAAGCGTCGCGATCGCTCGGTGGTACCGCGACCGCACCGGCACCCTCGACTCGAAACCGTCCGCGCCCACCACTGCCCATGTCCCGCCGAGCAACCCCTCAGCGGGAACGAAGACCTTGTCGAAGCCAATCAACGCGTGATCCATGGGAGCCCAGCCCTTATCCGGTAGCGCGGCGACGTGCAGACCCTGTGCGAGTCCTTGGTCGGTGCGCAACCTCAAGAGGAAGGGCAGGACACCCTCATCGCGGCCTCCGATTATCAAGCGGGCGGTGACCACTCCGGTCTTCGGTGTTGTCGGATCGGCGATGTTGGGCATGAATTTCCAGCTGGCCGGGTCGGGCGAAGTGAGCCAGAACCCACCCCGGATGCCGTCCCAGGCCGCTCTCGTCCGCTGGTCGGCGCCGTTGGTGCCACCGAGCTCGGTCAACAACAAAACTCCGACCGCCTGACCGGTGTCGAGCTCGGTGAGCAGTTCACGTTGGTAGGCAGAACCGTTGCCCAGGGCGCTGATCGCTCCGATCGACAGATCGAGATGCCCGGTCAGCACCGGCAGCAGGTGCGGGGCACAGACCGCGGCCCATTCGCACAGGATCCCGCGCAGCCGGGTGTCGGCGGCGATCGCGGTCGCCGACCCGCCCAGTCCCGCAATGGTCGCCCGGAGCAGGTCCGGTGCCAGCCCGGCTTCGGCCGGATAAGTCAAGCCTGTGCCGGGCCGGTCCCCGAGTTCGGCGATGACGGCACGCACGCGCTGGTGCATATCTGGTTCGGTGCCGAGGATCGCGGTGCGCAATGAGACGGCGGTCGGGTCACCGGATGGGGAAAACGGCTGGCCCGCCCGATTGTGGTGAGCGGGGATCGGCGGTAGATCGACGGTAGTCATGGCAAGGTCTCCAAACGTTGGTCTGGGGCTGAGGTGGCCGCGGTGTAGGGCGGTTTCGGCGCTGCGGCTCGCGCGGATGCTCGTGGGCGCTGCGATCGGGTTTGCAACTGGCGGGTCGTTGTCGGCCACTGATCAGTCGACGGCGTGGGCGTCGTGGTCCCACGGTCGAGCTGACGGTTCGTCACGGTTCAGGTCCTGGCGTGAGCGGACGATCCAGTGACGGCCCGGCCGTTGTCTCGGGTTTGTGCTGGTCGGGTTCTGTGGCCGTGGGCGGCAGGGCGAGCTGGACTGCGGTTTCGATCCGCTGCCCGTCGGTGAAGGCCTCATCTGCGGCAGTCATGTTGATCAGTTGCAGGTGGGTGCGGGTGATCAGTTCCTCGACCGTGGGCGGCATCGGCAGGCCGGGGTCGGCGCTGACAGGTGGTGTGGTGGTGCGGCGCAGGCTGGCCAGCGACGAGCGGACGCTCGCCGCGATCGCGGGGGTGGCCAGGTCGCGCCAGAGCGCGGTCAGGTCGTCGACGGCGAGCCGGTGGTGGGTGGCGAGGCGTTCTGCGAGGTGGGCATCGGTGACCGTCGTGCTGCGCGCGCGTTGGGCCGGGCTCATGTTGATCGCGGCGGCGGTGTGGATGATGCGGGTGCGGATCGCGGCCATGTTTTGCCGAAGCTGCGCCGCCACAGCGGGCTCGGGATCGGTCTCGATCCCGGCTTGGTGCAGATGCTGGTGACGCAGGACCGACACCGTGGCCATGTCGACGAGCCGGTTGGTGTCGGCGACGACTCGGCCGTAGCCGCGGCGGGGAACGTTGTTCTTCGGCGGGTCACGCAACACCGTGGTCGGTTGCCACGCCCGGTTCGCCTGCCCGTATTCACGGGCTTGGGTGATCCATACCGCCGGTACCGCCCTGCTGGCGGCCACGATCTCGGCGATGCTGCGGTCATGTTCGAGCCGCACCAGTTCGGGGGCATACGGCTGGTTTCCACGAAGCGTGCCGGCACGGCGAGCCAGGTCATGGATGTCATTGAGTGCCTCGGCCTGCGGAGCAGGTAGATCCGAGACCAGACGCGGCTGCGCCGCCGGGCGGCTCATGGCTCGATCCCCGGATAGTTGGTTTGCGGGTCACTGAATACCGGCTGGGTGGTCCACCCGTCGTTGTCGAGATGGTGGGCAGAAGCACCGGTGGCCTCGATGGCGGCGTCGATCTGCGCTCCGGGTCCGTGGGAGAACAACCCGACCACCCGAACGTGGTTGTCGCCGAGAACGTCAAGCACTGCGCTCGGCTCCGGGGGCGCGATCCTCGAATCGGGGTCGATGCCGGCCTCGGCCAAGGCACGCGCCTGCACAGCGCAGCTGCTGATGTCCGTGGCCGCGATCGCCCGCCACTGGTGGGCGAGTCCGGCTTCGGTCAGCCCCGCCGCTGCCGAGGCAGCAGTTTCGATCCACGTGTCCTGAGGCCACCACTGTCGGGCTTCATCGGCCTCGACCCCGAGCAGGACACCAACCTGGGCAGAACGCCGCCACAACGTGTTGAGTGTTTCGTCGACGCTGCCGGTGTCGGAGTTGTGCGCCGCTGCGAGAGGTCGGTAGGCGGCATGGATTCCGGTGTGCCGCGCCAACCGGTCGATGTCGGTGCGTAGGTTGCCGATCAGCGCTTCACGGTCGACCGGAGCGGCGCGGCGCAGGAACAGGTTGGTGTTCCAGTGGATGCCCTTGGTGCCGCGTTCGCGGGCCTGATCGACCCATTCGACGGGCACCCCACCGGCGATGGCAGCGGCGCCGAGTTCGCTGTGCAGCATCGCCCGCGCCTGGAAATCCTGTGTCCACTCCGGGGTCGGCTCGGTGCCGCTGGCACGTTGGGTAGTCAGGAGCTTTTGAGAGTCGGCGGCCTGATTCTGCAGTGCCTTGAGGACCCGCTTGTGGACTGCGGTCGCATCTTTCATGCTCATGGCCGCTCACCGCCATAGGCTCGGAAGTCCGGGCCGAAGCCGAGGCGGTGGACCGGCGTCGAGGACCCGGGGGTTCCGAACCAGTTCGCGGGAACTGGTTCACCGGCCAGGCCGGGGCTGTCGATGTGCTGGTCAGGTGTGCAGCGGTGCAGGGGGCCGTTGGCAGCGTCGAGGATGTACCGGAGCTGGGGGTCGATGTGGCGGACGAACAGGGCGCTCATCGCCTGTTTGTCATCGGCGTTGATCGCGGCTTCGAAGCAGGCGTGCAGGCCGGCGAAGCGGATGGCCACGGATTGGTGGCGCCACCACTGTCGGCACCAGGTGTATTGGCCTTCCCGGTTGTTCGCGGCGATCTTCACCGACACCAACGGCAACAACCACTGCTGCACGAACTCGCTGTAGTGGCCGAACTTCTTCGCCGGCTTGTCATCATCCACCGCGGCGGGGGCGGGAGTGGTGGTGCCGAACCAGCCCGGTGGAACAGGATCGAACGGCAACGACGGTGTCGCTTGGTGATGGGTGCGGGTGCAGCGGTGCAGGGGGCCGTTCGCGGCGTCGAGGATCAAGTTGGCGTGTGGGTCGAAGTGGGTGAGCAGGAAGGTGCTCAGGCTCGATCCGGCTTTGGCGCGGCGCATCGCCTCGAACGCGGAGTGCAGGTGCGCGATGCGGACGGCGACCGGGCGATGGGCCCACCATCGTGGGCACCAGGTGTAGGTGTTCTCCCGGTTCGCCTGGGCCAACCGGACGCTGATCGTCGGCAACATCCACCTGGCGGCGAAATCAGTGAAGTGCGCGAACTGCGGTGGCATCGGCGCCGCAGCGGTCTGGGCAGGGCTGGTCACGACTGCCCCTCCCCCATGGCCGCAGGAGCGGCTTTGATCAGCGAAACCCGCTCCCCTTCGAACCGTTGCATCGACGTGCGGACCAGCGGCGCGTACTCGCTGTCGAACCAGGGGATCTTGCGGACGACGACGGGGCCGTGGCCGGGAAGACGGACCAGGGCACGGTCTTTCGGGAGGGCGGCGAGCATGGCGACGTCGAGGATGGGTTCGGCGCGCCAGGACAGGCTGCGTTGGATCCCGCCGGGGGTGTAGGTGCGGGAGCGGTCGGAGACGTCGTGTTGACCGGCCATCGCCGACCAGTGCTCCAGATAGTCCCTTGAGGCGATGGACCCGCCGTAGACCTCGATCGACTGGGCCATCATCGTCTTCAACCCGTTGGCGCCCCAGAGGTTTTCGCCTTGTTCGAGGACCTGGAGGATGGTCATCAGGATTATTCCGCAGCCGGCGGCGTAGGTGTAGTAAGAGGGCAGTTCGCTGATGCGGGCGCAGTTGGCGGCCTCGTCGAGCACACACAACAGCGGTACCGCCAGCCGCCCGTCCGGCCGGGCCCGCGCCGCGGTCAGAGCGGCTTCCAGGACTTGCCCGACCAACGCGGCGGTCAAGGGGGTGGCCCCGTCGGGGCCGGTCATCGACAGCGGGTAGAGGGTGTCGGTGGAGGTGACGAACGCGGTCGGGTCGAACTCCGGCAACAGGTGGGTGCGTGGCTGCTCGGTGGTCTCGATCAGGACCCCGTTGCGGATCGACGCCGTCTTCCCGCTCCTGCTCGGCACGACCGCTGTCGTCGGTTTGGCGGTGGTTTCGCTGACCTGGAACAGTTTCCGGACCGGTGGTGTGACCATCTGGGCGTACCCGGAATCAGAGAGCACGTTAAGAAATCTTCTGGCCATGTCGTAGAGGCCGTCGCGCTGTCTCGCGTAGAGGCCTTGGCATTCGATGATGCGGGCGGCTGGACGGTCGTGGCCGTAGTGGCGCAGGATCAATGCCGGGGTCGGGTCCTGGTCGCGGCCGAGCCATTCCGCGACATGATGCAGGTCCCCGCCCGCGCACGCGGCAGCGAATATGTGCAGGGCGAACAGTTCTTGGGCGCCGCCGTCGAAGTAGGCATCGGTTTTCGCGTTCGCGATCTCGTTCGCCGAACCCGCCGACCCGGACACGAAGAACCCGGCCAGCTTGCGCGCCGCCGGAAGCCCGGTGACCTGGTTGAACAGGTTCACCCAGAACCCGCACACCACCTGCCCGGTCACCGCCTGCAAGTCACACACCCACACCCGCCCCACCTGCTCGCGCCCGTAGACGGTGTGCCGGTACAGGTCGGGTTTGTTCGACGTGGCCAGGCACGGCCCCCA
Source organism: Nocardia neocaledoniensis (assembly GCF_003182135.1). Lineage (GTDB taxonomy): Bacteria > Actinomycetota > Actinomycetes > Mycobacteriales > Mycobacteriaceae > Nocardia > Nocardia neocaledoniensis. The sequence continues at coordinate 276,372 of NZ_QGTL01000006.1, forward strand.
CGCCGAGAGCACCGCCGGTATCGCCCACGCCACCGTCTTGCCGGTCCGCTGACCAGCCGTCACCGTGACACCGAGTTCAGCGGGAACATGCAGTGCGATGTCGCCGATGACCGTGCGCCCTAACAGCGGTCCCGGATTCGCTTGCACTCCTGGTGGGGCATCGATGAGGAGGCGTTGGTTGTCTGCGAGGTTGTCGGCAGCGCGAGCGATGCGGATCTTGCCCGGCGGTTGCATGGTCCGCGCCGCCGCATCGACCTCCCCACCAGCAGTGAACTTTCGTGCTCCGCGGATCGCGCCTGCGCCCGTCACGCAGAGCAAGACCACCGCGATCGGGGTTGCTTGCCACGGCCATCGCTTGTCTCCGGCGGCCACAGATAGCAAGGCGGCGAACGGATTCCACGACAGGGACTGCCCGGCCTGCCAGCTGCCGAGTTTCAGTGCCGCCCACAGCACGAACACGAGCGCAAGCAGTGCCAGCAGGATCAGCAGCATGCTGGCTTCTTCACCCAGTCCGGACTTGGTGCGGCGCCGGGTTTCTCGGGGAGAGAACATCATTGACCTATTCCTTTCAGAACTGGGGGTCGATACCGGGCGCGTAGCGGGGTGCGTCGATGACGCCGGTGAGTTCTGGGCTCGCCCAGTCGGCGGCGGGGTCGGCCTCGGGCAGGGCAGCCTCGACCGCGCTGGACATCACCGCTCCACCCGGGGGGGCGGTGTTGGGGGCCGGGTGGGTGTTCTCAGCGCCTGCGGCGAGCGCGAGCGCAGGTGGGTAGTCAGGAGCCAGACCGAGTTGGCTTCGCAGGGCGTCGAGTTCGGCCACGGCTGTGTCGCGTTCGCCCAGGACGTGCTCGAGTTGGGCCAGCCGCGGCGCCCCGGGCTGCTGCGACCAGTAGTGCCCGGCCAGGCCCGCCTGGTAGGCGCCGGTGATCTCGTCGTGGTCTGCCCCGGCGAGCGCGGCGGCGCGGCGGGCGTCCCGTGCGCCGTCCATCAACCGCTCCAACTGGTCGATCCGGACCTGACTGCCTTCGGGGGATTCGTCGAATTCGGCTGCCAGCCGGGCATGTTGAGCGGCCAGGTCTTGGACCCGGCGCACGGCGCCGATCTGGGCAGGCACCTGGTCGATCGTGACGGTGGGGGTGAGGTAGGCGTTGCGTTGAGCGGCCGGCAACAGGGCGGTGATCTCGTCTTCACCGGTGTCGAGATCTGCGAGGGCTTCCTCGGCGGCGAGGAGTTCGTCGGAGCCGTTGATGATCGCCTCGACCTCGGCCATGCTCAGCTCTTGTGTGGCTCGCCCGCCCAACGCGCGGTCGACCAAGCTGTCCGAGCGTGTTGCCTCCACGCCGGGATCGGGAACCACGCTCAGGTGGCGAGGTCGCCAGCGAGCGCCGTCTTGGGCCGACCGATCGTTGACCGGTTCGAGGTGTCCGGTCAGTTCCGCGGCTTGCCGTTGCGTACGGATGGTGTTCGAGTCGATCCCAGCGCCGCCCTCGATGAACGATTGCTGCAGCTGGCCGAACTCGCGGCGCGCGGCTTCGGGGTTCGCGGTCCAGGCCTCGACCGCGCCGGCGAGTTCATGCCACAACTGCTGGTGCTCGGGCGCGGCATCCTGGAGCCACTGACGGGCGATGTTGTGCGCGCGAGCTTTGTACTCGACGACCTGTGCTGGGGTTTCCCCGTAGGCGGCGATCTCACCCAACTGGTGGTGAGCGGAGAAGTCGGCGCGAAGTTGCGCTTCGACGCTGTCGGCGGCGTCACGGTAGTAGGCGGGGTTGGTGAAACTGGTTCCTCGTGTCTGCCAGCTCATCGAGTGCTCCCGGACAAGCACAGGTGCCACGATGTGGTGGGGTTCGAGGGTGAAGGTGTTTGTTGCCGGAGACGGTGGGGCATCGTGCTTCCTCGGATCGAGAAAACGTCACACCCTCAAACGGGGTGTGGTGAGGTCCCAGCGGTTCAGGTTCGATCGTCTCGGTCCAGTTCCCCCTGGCCGTGACGCCGACATTTCACGAATCGTGCTGCGGTTCTATAGGTCTGGGCCGCGATTAGTGCCGACCTCACTGACCTGTCCGGGAACCGGGTCGGGATCGGGTTCCCAGGACCACGCGTTGTCCTCGCCCAGGGCGGCGTCGACGACGGCGGTGATCGCGGTGCTCTCGGCGGCCAGATCGGTCGGTTCGGCCTGGCGGATGGCGGTGTCGACGAGCTGGGACCGCAACGCGCTCGTCGCATCAGCGATCATCGTGCGCGGTGTCGGTGGCTCGACCAGGGCGGCGCCGACGTCGGGACCTCGCGGAACATACGGCGGCACCGCCAACGCCGGATCGGCGCGGGCATAGCCATTCCAGGCTCGAGCGAGGTCTTGCTCGGTGTAGGCGGCGAAGGTGACCGCGTGTACGCGGCGGATCCCTTCCACGCTCGCCCCCCACAAGCTCTCGCCTTCGGCTGGCGTGAGCTGGGCGGCGGCGGCCAGGACGGTCACCCGGGTGTGCAGTGCCGTCATGTTGTCGGCGAACTGGGCGACGGCGATCGGGTCGGTATCGAAAGCCCATCTCCCGGTGGCAATTCGGTCCATACGGGCGGCCTCCAGGCCGGCCATGCGTTCCATAGTCCACAAGTCGAGCTCGAGCATGTCGAGGTAGAACTCTTGGGCTTGGTTCGCGCGGGCGGGGTGCTGGCGCACCACGCCCGGCTTCGGGGCGTTCGCGCCGCGCTGCCCGAGTTCGCGGGCATCGACGACCCAACCCGGGTCGACCCCACCCAGCATGGCCGTGTACTCGGCGTGCTCGCGCTGCACGGTGAGCAGTTCGAGTCGCTCGTTCCACACCTGTTCGTTGCCACCGGAGACACCGTCGTCGAACATGGCAGGTCCGGCATCAGTGACCTCCCGATGCTGAGCGGCCAATTGCTGGATCCGCCGCAGGATGCGGCCTTGCCACTGGGTCACCGACTCACCGGGCCCTGGAGCGCTCGTGGTCATCACCACACCCCCTGATCCACACCAGACCCCGGCCCTCGGTCAGGCGGGTGGGGTTGCAGGTCTGGGTCTGGCTCCCACTGTGCTGCTGTTCGGATCCCGGTTGCTTCGACCGCGGTGCCGATACCGTGCCCCGCGCCCGGGCCTAGGTTGTCGGTGAACCTGACTGCGGCCAAGGCGTGTTCGGCACGTTCGGCGAACTCCCAGGGTGTCGGTGGGCCGACGTCGGTGACGGTCGTGGTGGCGAGATTATCGAAGGTGCGCGAGACGTCGGCTTCGATCCCTTTCCACGACATTTCCGTGAACCGTTGCCGCAGTTCGGCATCGGTGTAGGAGGCTGCGGTCAGCTCGGCCACCTGTTGCCACGAGCCGGGGCTGCGGCCCCACAGCTGCTCGGCCTCGACCGGTTGGACGTTGATCAGTGCTGCGGTCCCGGTCGCACGCCGCCACAGCGCGGCCATGTTGTCGTGGAGTTGGCGTTCTGCTGGCTCGTTGTCGGGCAACCCACCGCTGTGCACGCGATGCAGGTACTCCGCGCGGACCAGCGCGGTGTGTTCCAGGCGCCACACTTCCTCGGCGAGCTGGTCGAGCAGGTGCAGGCGTGCCGGATCCGCCCCCGGCGGGGCCATCGGCAGTGCTGCTGTTTCGGGGGTATCGCCCCAGCGTGCGCCCCTGGCGCCGGTGTCGGTGGCGTAGTCGATCATCCGTTGCGGGACTCCGCGGGCGTGGGCGTGTAGCTCGATCTCACCGCGCTCGTCGTCCAACGCCCTCAGGTGGGTCCGCCACGTCTCGAGCTGAACGCTCGGGCCGTGGGCGGGCGAGTACTGCGGGGACCCGTGGAACAAGGTGCGGTAGTGGTCGTAGCTGGTGTTCTGGATTCGTTCGAGTAGGCGAAGCTGCCACGAGGGCATTTCCTCGGCACCCGAGAGGGGATGACTCACCGGTTTCTCCAATCCTGTTGTTCGACTGTGTGTTCAGTGCTCCCGGAACGGCCTGGAGAGACCGTGCGCGGCGGTTCACGGCCCCGGCCCGATCTCGGGTCCGGTGTGTTGATCCGGGTTCGGGCCCGGTCGGTGATCGGTGGGGTCGTGTGCGGTGTGGGCACCGGCGCCGGTGGCCTCGATCGCGGCGTCGATATCAACGCCGCCGACTACCCGCGCCGTGGGGCGAGTGTCGAGGGCGGCTGCGGCGAGCTCGACCATCCGGTCGGGCAGGACGGGCAGCTGGCGGTTGATGTCGTCGGGAGTGATTCCGGCGGCTTGGAGCACCATCACCGGCATCGACACCGTGGCGAAATCGGTGTCGATGACGGCCTGCCACCGCGCCGACACCTCCGCCCGGTCGAGCTTCGACAGGGTGTGCGCGACCTGCTCGGTCCACGGCCTAGCGGTGGGTTCCCACGAGTGTTGCTGTTCAACCGTGGTCAAGCCCAGGGCGTGCCCGACTGCGCCGACCTGTTGCCAGCTCACGCCCATGACGCGGCGGAAGGCAGAGAACCCGGCACGCGACAGGTCGCCCTGTCGCGCCGCAGCGGCCCCGACTCCGGCCATCGTCTGCAATTCCGCGACCGCTCGCCGGTGCCCGCGCAGGAGGGTATCGCGGTCGATCGCTTCGGTGCTCAACAATGGTTGGCCGGGCGCCCAGCGGTGTCCGCGTTCCCCGCAGGCGCGGGTGTAGTCGATCACCGACTTCGGCACCCCGACCGCGTTGGCGATCGCTTCCAGGTTTTCCCGGGTGCGGCGCCCGATATCCAGATGCGCCAGCGCCATCGGCGACAGGTCCTGGTTGTCGCCGGTGCGGGATCGGTCGATCAGATGCTGGTTGTCGCTGGCCAGGTTCTGCACGGCCTTGAGCAGCTTGGCCTGGACCGGGCTCGGCTCGAACATCTCACCGGCCCCGTCCCATGTCGGGATCGCCGCGCCACATTTCGAGCTCTGTGCCTGTGGCGCGGGCAGGTGTGGGGTCTGCTCCCCCACTGGTCAAGTCAGGATCAGCAGCGGTGGGATCGATGTCGTGGACCGCTGTCGCCGATACCGCGGACTCGATCCATTCACCGTCCTCGACGATCTCCGCGTCGACAATCGTCTCGGCGGCCGGGGCGTTGGTGGGCGCGAGATAGCCAGTGAGGTAGTCGAACTCGTGGTGCAGGTGCGCGTCCATGGTGAGATCGGCTGCCAGCCCGCCCACGTCGTCGTCGACACCGTGGGGTCTTCGGTCGGACTGATACGCGCCGTTGTTAGCGAAGTAGTCTTCGGGGTCCAGGCCGATGTCGTGGATGAACCGTTCTTCGTAGGCCTGGCTTGCGGCTTCGGCGTCTGGAGACAGGTCGTGGGTGGCGTCGGCGGCGGCGAACTGGGCTGCGGCGGCCTTGGCTGCGCCGGTTCGTTCATCCGAGTGGTGCAAGGTGTCGGTGAATCCGGCCGCGCGGCGGCGGATCTCGATCATCAGCTCTTTCAGCTCGACATCGAGCTCGTGCAACGCCACCTCGCGGGCTTCGCGGTTGGTGTAGCCGGCGATGCGTGCGGCATGCACCTCGCTGCTCTGCTGCCGGGAAAGCTCACCGTCGAGCTCCCTTCGTGCCAAATCTGTTTCAGCCCTGATGATCTGGCCCTCTTTGTGACGAACGTCGACCTCGGTGATCTTGGCCGCGTTGTCGATGCGGGCACGGACTTCAGCGATCTTGGCCATGCTCAGTTCTTGCTCGGTCCCGAGATTGCCGAGCCTGGCCTGGTGCTCGATCCACGACCGCTGGTTCTTGGCCGCTTCATTCGCGAGTCTCTGCTCGGACTCCGCCCGCGACCGCGATTCCCCACCCCTGCTCCGGAACAACGCGTTGGTGGTGTGCGCGGTCTGCAACGCCTGCAGAAATCCCTGGCGGACCGCTTGCCCGCCTTCTTCGACCGGATCCCCGTTCATCACAACACCCGCATTTCGGTGACCAACCATGCACGTTCGGCCCCCGCGCGAGTCGCTCGCGCGGACACCGAAAACTCGATCGATGTCCTGGCGGCCGGGGTGAGGGCGACAGTGAAGACCCGGCTCGACGAGGTCGCGGTATCAGGCGCCGGGGTATCGCCGGTCACAGCGACCTCGGTGCGCAGCGGCACCCTGGAATCGACCCAGTCCCCCCACGCCTCGGGGGTGATCGGGGCCCACAGCGACTCCCCGATCCGGGCATCTGTCGCATATGTGGCGCGCATCAGCGGTCGCGCGGTCTTGAACGTCGACCGTGCGTCCACCCCGGCAACCGGATCCAGCCGGTACAGCATGGTCACCGCGGCCTGGAGAACCGCAGGTGCCGAACAGGGCGCGACCTCGGTGTGTGGTGGTGGGAATGCCTCGGCGCGACAGCCTGGTTCGACCACCGGTGCCTGAGCGGACGAACAACCACTCACCGCCGCCAGGACGATGAGGGCGACGCTGGTGATCGCGACGGGTTTCATGACGTTGCGTCCCAGAGTTCGTGCAGGTCGACGGTGCGCCACCGGACTCGGTCGGGCCAGGTGCACTGCTCGGCGGCGGGATTGCGCACCGGGACGGTCGCGATGTCGAGGACCAGACTCACGGTGGTAGCGATGCTGTGGAGCCGGTCGAAGTCCAGTCCGCGACTGCGCGCCAGGTTCAGCCGCAAGACACCGGCGTCGCCACCCCAATCAGCCAGCGCGTGCGCGGCCAACTCGATCGCCTTCTCCGCCGAGATAGTGGCCGCCTCGACCCCATCGACCATCTCGGTATCGAAGGTTTCGTGCCAGATCATGCGCCCTGCGGCCCCGCACACGGTGAACGCGGTCATCGTCGCCGCCGACCACACCGTCAGCGCCGGGCCCGTCGCGGCCTTGCGCGCCAGGTTGGCACCTGATGTGGCCCAGAGGATTTCGGATTGGCGCAGACCGTCGTAATCGATCCCGGCGAGATCGAGCAAGGCTTGGATGTATCGGTCCGACAGGTCGCTGGTAGTGAAGCCGTATTCGGCTGCGAGGCTGTCGAATTCGCCGGTTGTGGCGAAGGTCTGCAGTTCAGCTGCCCGGGCGCGGACCATGTCTTCGGGGGTGGTCGGTGTAGCCGGGGCACAGGTACGGAGGTGGGTGGTCATCGCGTTTTCCTTCGAGCGATCGGTCAGAAATCTGGTTCGAGCTGTGGGCGCGCAACCTCGCCAGGAGGTGGAAGGTCGAACAGGTCGCCGCCTGCGATGCCGTAGCCGTCCTCGATGCCGGTCGCGGCGATCGCGGCACCGATCCCCGCGCCACTGTCCGGTTCTAAAAGAGCTGTGTGCCAAATGGTTTCGGCGGCGGCTTCGAGCATGTGCGGGGCTGGGGGCAGTTGGTGGGGTGCGCTGTGGGCGAGGCCGATGCCGACCATGCGCATCGCCGCGACCCGGATCCGTCCTTCCCGGACCCGGCCCACGTGGGTGAGTTCGCGCCATTGGCGCCCCTGATCGGGTGCCGACTGCTGCGAGATCTGGTTCAGGCGAGCTTGCCAGTCGGTTGCCTCGAGCGACCACCAACCGTTGGTTTCGGCCTCGGTGACGTCCAGGGCGGTGGCGACCATCGCGACCCGCATCCACTGCAACCGCAGATGCTCGCTCAACTTGTCGGCTGCCTGCGGCGTCACCGTGGCGTGGTCGCGGCGGACCGGTCGAACCGCGGCCAGGGTCGCCAGTGTGTCGACCTGATGGTGGAGCTGGGCGATCAGCAGCGACCGTGCCACCGGGCGGCGCGGTGGCAGCGAAGCATCTCTGGTTGCTGGGCGGCCTTCCTGGCCGGCCTGTCGCGCGTAGGCGATCCAGTTGGCGGGCAAGCCGATCGCCACCGCTTGTTCATGCACGACGCGACCGACAACCGACAGATCCCGGAAGGTCTGGATGCGGCTGTGTGGTTCCCGCCCCAACTGCATCAGATCGACGGTGACGTTCTGCAGGACCGCCGCCATCCGCCGTTGCGTCACCGTCGAACCGGCATGCCCGACGGTGTCAGGTGTGGCAGTCAGTGCCCGGCGGACAGGTTCGCGTGATGCGGTGTGCTCAACCATGGTCGGTCACCGAGGTGATGCGGTAGCTCGACATCCGCCACCCTTGCGGGGTTTCGGTCACCGTGACGGTCACCCGCATCCGCCGGTACATGGTGGTGGTCCCGTCGTGGTGGAGCACCTGTTGGGTCACCGTCGCCGCGACCGTCGGTCCCGACCCGCCGGTTTCCGGCTGCTCGGCATCGACCAGGGCGGAGATGATGTCGTTGCTGTCGCGCCACCCCGCCCATTCCAGTAGCGGCGCCAACCCGATCGCGGGGCCGTTGCCCGCCGCCGCTGCGGCCAGCTCGCCGGTCAGCCACGGCGCTGCACGAACCAACCCGGCACCAGGGTCGGGGTCAGTACGAGGCTGCCAGGAGAACATGGCCGCCAAACCCATCTGGGCGACGGTCACCGCGTCGGTGTCCTGGGGCTCGGGCCCCTCAATGTGGGCGGCACCGGGGGTGTGCGTATCGGACGTGGGCCCGGGGTCGTCGGCGCCGCCAGTCAGTACCGTGGTGAGTGCAATCACGACGGCAGCGATACCGACGGTCACAGCGGCGAGAGAAAGGCGGTTGCTCATGGTGTCCTCAGCTCAGCGTCGTCGTCATCTGGGTGGCCGTCGCGAGAATGTTGGCCACGTACGGGCGGGTCTGAATCTCGTAATCCGGTGAGCCCGTGGGGAATCCGCCCGACTGCAGCACCGCGTGTTCGCCGGCGTTGTAGCCGGCGAGGTAGAGCTCGGCGGGCCCGTGGGGGGCTACGACCTTGCCCTCACTGATCCAGGTGTCGACCTTGTCGGCGATGTCGCACATGTAGCGGGCTTGGCCGATGATCGCGTCGCCGTCGTCCCACACCGACGCGACACCGTTGCCGTCGGCGTCGATCACATACGGTTGCCCGTCGGTGGCGAGCGCGGTCGCGGTGCCGGGCAGGAACTGGGCCAACCCCTGGGCACCAGCCGGGGAGGTGAGCCCTCGCCGGAACCCGGATTCCTGTTTGCCCTGTGCCGCCAGCAGCGGCGAGGTGATCTGTGGACACACGGTCCCACCCAGCTGATACCAGGCCACCAGTTCCTCGGGGACAGTGCCGGGGTCCAGGTCGGTGTCGCCGAGGGCGGGCCCACACACCGTCGCGCTCGCAACCCCCGTGGAGTCCGTGGTGACCGGGCCGATCGGTGCACCGTCGTCGGGGTATCCGCCACCCAGCGTGGTGACATGCACGTGATCGAAGTGGTTCGCCGTCACACTGCCGCGGTCTTCCATCAGGTTGGACTCGCCGGTGGCCGAACGGTAGGTCTGACGCCAGATCAGGTAATCGATGCGCAACGCGGCAGCGTTGGTGATCACGAAGTCGGCGATCCGATCACCGAGCGCCTTGCCCTCCCCAGAGGTCGGGTCGGGGATCAGGATGTCGATCGCCCGCCCGCTCGGGTGGTCCGGCAGCGGGTCCTCACGCTGCCCGCCGATCTCCCGTACCTGCGGGAACTGCTGGACGATGGTGCGCGCCAACCGGATTGTGTCGACCTGCAAACCGCGTTCGGACCCGATCGATGCGGGCATCGCGGGCAGTTCGGACCCTGCCTGTGTTGCGGCTTCGATTACCGCGCTCCCGCTCGGGCCCGGTGTCGTCGATGGGGCGGGGTCGGTCGATCCGGCCGGGCTGGTCGGATCGACCGACCCACTGCGCAGCCACGGCATCGGATCGATCGCGGCGCCGCCGCCGAATCGCCCTCCGCCGGTCCAGATTTCCAGGTGCAGGTGTGCACCGTCCGGGCCTGCGGGGACGGTCTGACCGTTGTAGCCGACTCCGGCGATCAGCTGCCCGATCCGCACGGTCTGGCCTTGTTCGACCTCGACGTCGTCGGCGAACATGTGCCCGTAGACCGAGGACACGATCTCGCCGTCGATGTTGTGGTCAATGACCACCCAGATCCCGAACCCGCTCGCCTCGCCCACCCGCACTACGACCCCGTCGGCGACCGCGTAGATCGGGGTCTTGGGTGCGGCGGCGAAGTCCTGGCCTTGATGTTGTGTGCCCCAACGCATTCCGAAACCCGAGGTCAGGGTGTAGGTGCCCTCAGTCATCGGCATCGTCCTCGCCGTACCGGATGAAGGCGCCTGCTTCGCTGTGGACGGTGCGCAGCCCCACTCCTGGGCGCTGCCGGCGAACAACAGCAGCACCACCAGCAGCAGGACCGCACCGATGACCGCGGTCGTTGCCCGCGCGGCGCCACTCATCGGCCCACCAGGTCAGAGCGCGTGGCCCAAGCGCAGACGGTCGGGAAGCGGAATCGGCGTGAGCCACGGTCAACGGTGCTCATCGCAGGTTCTGTCGACTTCGTCCGCATGAGGTGTTCCACGCTGTGTTTCGTGCGCGAGCCACCTCTTTCTCGCTGATGTGTCGAAATTTGGTTTCATTAATTTCTCACCTATCAATGGGTATGCGCGAATTACTTATCTGCGGTGGTGAAGTGCCAACTGGCTTTCGTCAGGCGAAATCCGGGCCGATTGCGGTGTCGTGGGTAGATCCGGGCGGTGCCGTGTCGGCCTCGGTGTCGTCGGGGGACTCGAAATCTGTGCCACCGTCGCTGAGTGCGGCATTCACGGCCTCCGCGATTCCCGGTTGCGGGTCGATGGCGTCAGCGGCGTCGGCTGACCGGTCATGCGCGCTCACCACGATGCTCGTGTGGGCCCTCACGATCGGGATCGTCTCCGATGCGGTGGCGTAGGCGACCGCCCCACCGGCGGTGGTGACCACTTCGTTCACCAGCTCACGCACGTCGTCTGCGAACGGTGCAGCGGTGTCGAAGGGTTCGGGACGTGTTGTGAGGGCGATCGGCCCGGTCCAGCCGGTCGGATCGCGGTATCCGAGGCGGGTCAGGATCTGCTCGCTGAGCGGGTTCGGCCCCTCCGCGTCCGGGACGTACCAGACCTGGGCCCGATCGGCCAGGGATAGTCGCATACGCAGCCGGTCGACCTCGAGCACATCCATCATGTCCTCGACATCACCTCGCCCGTAAATGGCTGTGCGGCCGATTTGTAGGACGACGAAATCAGCTGGTTCGTTCATCGAATTTCCTCGTATTAAGTCGGGGAGGTGGTGTACTCGTTGCGCAGGCAATACAATGTGCCCTCCAATGGATTCGACCTTTGGGAAACGATTTCGAGGCGCCGATACGCCACCCGGACCTGCACCGAACTCGCGCGCCAACAAATAGGCGCCGGTGAGTTGCGAGGGTGCCGCGAATCTTCGGACGGGTACTCATCGCGGGTTCACCGACCCGCCGGAGGTTCGGCCGAGGTTGTCGAAGCGCCGGTTGGTGTTGTGGACCTCGGAGTCGCGTTCGGTGGGGGTGAACACCATCCGGAATGGGATGCCGGGCTGGTCGGCTTCCCCGGTCTTGAGCAGGTAACACCCGGTGCCCGGCGGAGTTTCGCGTCGCGTGGTGTCCAGATCGTCGTCGCTGGGTGGGCGTGGCGCCGCCCAGGAGGTCACCAGCAGTTTCTCGGTGTCGGTCATCCCCGCCACCGCGGCGATCCGGTTCGCTTCCTCGGGCCCGACCGGGCCGATGATCTTCGCCCGGGCCCGTTCGAAGAAGCCGAGCGCTTTTGCCTGTGCGGCAGGGGAATCGAAGGCGGCGAGGTCTTTGATGGTGTGCGAGCACATGATCAGCCCCGTCGCCAGGCCGCGGTTGAGCCGGGTCAGTGCGTCGACGCGGTCGACCATGAATTCGCCGACGCCGAGCACCCGCCAGATCTCATCCATCACCACCTCGAAGGTCCGGGCGGGGGCCAGCCCTGCGTCGGCGAGGGCGTGGGCGGCGGCGACCGCGCCGAAGCCGTCGGACCAGCAGGTCATCAGGACTGCGGCCAGTAGTTTGGTGTCGCCTTCGGGGATGCGGGAGATGTCGATGCAGATCGCGGGACTCGACAAATCCAACCGGGTCGCGGTGGGGCCGTTGAAGATCGCCCCGAACGGGCCTTCGACCAAGGCCCGCATCGATCGGCGCAACGGTTTCGTCGCGGCCCGGTAGGCGAGGTCGTTGTCTTCTTCGGCGAACGCCCGCAGCCGCTCCCCGCCCGCGGAGATCACCGCCAGCAGGTCTTCCAGCAGCGGCGGGTTCTGGTGGGTGAAGCCACCGGCGGGGCTGTAGAGCTCGCGCAGACCGGCGGCGAGTAGCACTTCCTCGTAGTCTTCGACCCGGGCACCGCGCACCAGCTCGATCAGTCCGGCGACGATGTTGATCTGACCGGCTTCGACCCGCGCCATGACCTGACGTCGCTGATCAGCATCGGTCAGTGCGGCGATGACGGCGCCGAGGGCGCCGACGTCGAGGGGGTTGATGGTGCCGTGGCCGTAACCGACATCGACGACTTGCCCGCCGAGGCGCTCGACCAGGTCGCGGTACTCGCCTTTGGTGTCGCCCATGCACAGCACGGTCTCCCCCGCCGCGACCGCGCCCGTCATGATGCGCCGGATCAGCGAGGACTTGCCGAACCCGTTGAGCGCCAACACGAACGCGATCGGCGCGGTGATGAACCCCCGCAGAAACCACGACATCGGATCGAAATGCACCGGGGCACCAGTGATGTAGTGACTACCCACGGGCACCCCCGCGGTCGGAGCGCTCGCCCCGACACAGAATGGCCACAACCCGGCCACCTGTACCGTCGTGGCACGCCACTCCGGGGTGCGGGGCACCACCGACGCCCGACCACCCCCAGCACCGGCGTAGCCGCGGTCGGTCAACACCGGCGCGATCAGATCGAACCCGTCCCCAGCAGCACCCTCGCGGCGCCGTGCTGCGGTCGCGCGGCGATGATCGTCACTGGACAACAGCATCCGTGCCCGCCGACCCCGCAACCCGGCCTGCGTGGCCGCGAGCTCGACTTCGGCACGACGGGTTCCGCTCAAAACCCGGATGCCCTCGATCACTTCGGTTCTCGCGGGCTTGTCTCGGCCGGGCGACCCGTTTGTGTGCCCGGTCATCCGGAGACCCGTTCGGAGATGGAAGCATGCTCGGGCAGGACCAGCCCGATGCCGAGGGAGGCGGCGAAGCCGGCGGCTTGGTAGCCGTAGCAGCGGCGCACCGTCAACCGCGATGCCGCCGCCATTCCTTTGACCGAGGCCTCGATGCCGGGCAGGTCCGCGTCGAGGTGATCGGTTACCGTCACCAGCACCCCGAACCGGGTCAACCCGGCCCCACGGGCTTGTTCCTCCCGGGCGGCGGAGGTGTTGCCGACCCGGATGCGGGCCGCCGCTGAGGAGATGCCGCGTTCGGTTTGTTCGGCGGCGACCGCGTCGCGGAAGTCGGAATCGACCAGGGAGGTCGCTTCCGCTGCCGAATGCAGGCGGTAGACGATCGCGACCCGTTTACGTGGCACGTCCGGGCGCGGCCGTAGCAGTTCCTCGAGGACGGTTTCCATCACCGCGCCGCGGGGTGCGCCGTCCATTTCCCAGGTGATCGAACGGGCACCGTCGTGGACGTAGTGATCCCACCGGTCCTGATGGGCCAGTGGGCCGACCGAGTCCCACGACTGCGACTCCACGATCCGCGCCCCCGCCGCCTCCACATCACGCTGCGAAGCGAGGTCGAATCGACTTCGCACCAACCCCAGCACCTCCCAGGCTTGCAGGGGTGTGGCGGGCAGGCCGGCGCGGGCGAGCTGGGACAACACCGATTGCAGGCGTTGCCCGATCTCCCGGGCCTGCTCGGCCTGATCACGGCGGATACGGCCTTTGCCGATCGCCCGGTAGGTGATCGCGACGCGCGCTTCGATCCGCACCCCGACCCCGCCGCTGTCGGCGGCGGCTTCGGTCATCACCGCCTTGGCGAAATCTGGGGCGGTCGGGCGGACCAGCCGGGTGACTTCCCGGGTTTGCTTCAACCGGGTCTCCACGACGTTGTCCAGCACCGCGGTCACCGCGACCACTTCCCCACCACGGCTTTGCGAGGCCAGGAATTGGCCGTATCCCTCGACCCAGGAATCGATCTGGGCTTGGTCGACGAGTTCTTTGCCGCGCGGGATCACCCGCACGATCACCGTGTAGTGATCGCTACGCCGGATATGCAGCATCGCGAACCGCTTCCCACCCGGCGTCTCGTACTCGGTCAACCGCGAATCAGCTGCCAAGCCAGGCAGTTTCGCCAACCCCGGCAGGCGGGAGAACCGCCCCGACCGGTAGGTCAGCTCGCCACGAGAACGCGCCCGCGCGAACTGAACCCGCAACAGCACCAGTTCCCACCCGGTGCGCCCGTGGCGGGTCACCGCCAGCGGGACGAACACCACGGCCGACCCGGCCAGGACCACCCCGGCAACTTCGAGGGAGCGGGTGATCATGAACGACACCATCACCGCGATCACCAAACCGAGCCCCAGTAACGAAACACCCCACGTCAAGCCGAAGAACCCAGCCGAGCGCGGCTGCTCCCAGCGCCCATACATGCGTGTGCTCATCGCCGGACCTCCCCAGGACCCAGCGAATCCGGATCCAACTGGCCCGACGATTCCGGGACAGCATGTTGAGCGGTTGACGCGATGCCTTGCAGCGCACCGACAGCGAGCTGGGCTCCCAACAACGCCGCACCAGCAGGCCCCGCACCCGCCGCGCCCGTGGCCGCGGCACTGCCCGACCCACCGGCACCAGAAGCTGAGGCGCGGCCAGCGCTCGAACCACCTCCGCCTGCCGACGCGGACCTCGGCGCACCACCGCCCGGTGAGGGCGCGGATCCTCCGGGTGGCGAGCCTGAATTCGCCGCCATCGGTCTCGCCCCACCTGCGCCGCCCGACTGGGAGGAAGAGCCTCTTGCGCTCGACGAGCCTGCCGAGTTACCAGAGCTTTCGGCCTCCGACATCTTCCGGGCTTGTGATCCCTTGCTGCCGACCGCCGACATCGCGATACCGGCACCTGCACCGGCCAACGCGGATGCCGCTCCTCCGCCGCCCCCGAGGGTGGCTACAGCCGGTGCGATCAACCGGATCAGCGCGGGGAGCACGATGACGCTCATCAGCATCAAGATCAGGCCGAGCAGCATCAGTTGTGGATCGGTTTGTTCTTCGGCGCCGACGACGGTGAAGGCGATCGCATAGACCAGGGCCCCGACCGGCTTCCACAGGACGAACGCCAGCGACCACGCCAGCAGGCGCTTGTAGGCCTGCGAGCCGACCGAGGACCCGGATGCGGCGGCAGCCAAGGGAATCACCGCGACGACCACGACCAGCAACGCCTGCCGGACCACCAGCATTACCAACTGGACCAGCATGCTGATCACGCCGAGCAGACCGACGAGGAGAAGAATCCCGGGCCCGAGAGTGGCCGTGGTGTCGCGGTCGAGGATCCGGCCGATGGCGTTCTCGAAGTCTCCGCGCGTAGCGTCGAAAATCACCCAGTTGGCGAACTGGTCACCGGCATTGGTGCCTACGGTGATGAGCGTCGCGAAGGTCATCGACGCGAAGATGGCACGAGCGAGCATGAGGAAGCTCTCCTGTGCCTCTCCCGCCAGGCCACCGCGCTTGGCCAGGGCCAGCCGTGCCGCCGCGAGCATGATGCCCGCGGTCAAGAGCACCACTTGCAGGCCCACGGTGTAGTCCCTGATTTGAGTAAGAACAGGAGCAGGTTGCCCAGCCGAGGAAGACAATTGGGGCGATGGAAACGTGGTCCACCACGTCATCCCCATTTGCAGAAGCGTCGTCAACGCTGAAAGCAGGATGTTGACAAGCCCATCGACCACGGAGTCACCCGCTAGGTCTGCGGCGACGCCGCCGAGCTGGCATGCCTCCCGGACTCCCGGAAGCACAGTGCAGGCGACATCGGGGACCTGCGTTCGGGCTGGTCCTGCCGCCAGCGGGGCCGCAGCGTCGAGAAAACTGTTCATGATCGGGCCTTCCAATCACCGAACCCGGTCATCGATGCGGTCGGAGTTGCTGGGCGCCATAGGCTTTCGATGTCGTCGGGGACCCGGACGCGCCAGTCGTCCTCGACCCAGACCATCGGCCAGGTCGCGATGGCGTATCCGGTCGTGGACCGGACCGCGAGCTGCACCACGGCCAAGTCGTCGCGGTAGCCCGGTTGAATCCGCACACCTTCAGGGACGGTCACGTAGCGCGCTGCACCCGGGGTGTCTGCCCGTGAGCGCGCGAACCGGTCGATCAACGCCTGTTCGCCGCCGTAGAAGCGCTCGCGCACGACCTCTCGCCAGATCGGGTCCGGCGCGGCATAGACCCGCCCGACCGCATCCAACGCCGCCAGCGCGGCACCTTGCGGTGTGCGCGCGAACCCCTGGGCAACACCGGCATCGATGCGGGCAGGGCCGTCGCTCCCCGAGACGGGGACCGCCGCGCCGTCCCAGATGCGCTGCCACTGCAACCGCGCAGGTGGTGCGCTCAAGTAGTCCGGCCGTGCCGGGTCGACACGGTCCTGGGCGCTTTGCGGCAACGCTGCACCGGCTTCCTCGGCAGGGACTTCGAGGCGGTTGCCGAACATGTCGACCGTCGGCGGACGTGGTGCTGACGATGTCGTTGATGGCACAGCGGTCGTCGAGCCCTGTCCGCTCTTGGCAGGGGGTTGGGTGGTGTCGGTCTGGTCGTCGCTGGTGACGGTCAGGACGAATACGGTGATCACGACAGCGGTGATGATGCTGAGTAGCAGGACGAGGGTTCGAGTGGCACGCATCAGCTGGTCCTCAGGGTCTCGGCAGGGCGACCATGTCGGTCGGGACGGAATCGACTGCGGTGACCGGGCTTTCGGTCACCGTGTCGGGCAGGCGCAGCCGCCACCCGTCGGCGGCCCAGATGACGGTGGCGGAGTTGCGAGTGGTCGAGTTGTCCGGATACAGGGAGTAGGTCTGGATCTGGGCTTCGGTGTCGGTGTAGGTGGTGACGAGGTAGCCGAGGATCGTGGGCACCGTGTCGGTGGCCGGGGTGGTGATCGAGACCTGGGCGCGTGCTGTGGCCCAGGCATCGCGGCCTCGGGTGGGGGCGATCATGCGGTGCCCGACCGCGGCCCATTGGTTGTCGGGTGCGACCGACATGCGCACGGTCGTGTGGATCGCGGCCAGCGCGGCCCCGGCCGGGGACCGGTCGAAATCGGTGGCGGTCGCGCCGTCGATCACGCGGGGGCCTTGCACCGCCACCGGCAGGTCAATGCCTTGGTAGGGCCGCCAGCTCAGCCCCGTAGGGGCCACCGCTTCTACAGTGGTGGGCGGCCGATCGTTGTCGGCGAGGTCGGCGCCGCCACAGCCCGCGGCGGTGATGCCGGTGAGGACGAGGGCGAGCCAGGTGATCATCGTCGGGTTGGTGGGTGCCGAAAGTTTGTGGGGCATAGAGGTGTCCTGTGATGTCAGGTGGTGGGGAGGATGGCGATGGCCAGGGCGCTGGCCATGCCGAGGAGGGCGGCGGCGGCGAGGGATCCGATGAATCCTTCGATCGCTTCTTCGCGGTAGATCCGGACGGCGAGTTGGCCGCCGACGAAGATCGCGCGCGCCACGCACAGCAGCAGCACGAACCAGGCCAGCCAGTTCAACAGCTGTGTCAGGGGCGCCAAGACCGGCGCGGGCAGCGGTGCGGCGATCACCAGTGGCCTCCGAACCGGTCAGCGTCGCGGGCCACCCGGATCGCGGAGGACACTGCTGCGGCGGGCAGCCAGGGGAAGGTTCGGGCCAGGTCATGGCCGGCGTCGCGCAGGCTGCTCAGTTCGGCCCACACCGTCTCCGCGAGTTCCGTGACCCGTCCGTAGCACGCGACTGGGTCTGCGTGCCCGGCCACGATCCAGGTGGGTGTCGCGCGCAACAGGTCTTCGACCACCGCGAGGTCGGCTTCGCATCGCCGATACGCCCGCAGGGTGTGGCGGGCGGCCTCGAGTTCGGCGTCGGTGTGGAGGTGGTGTTCGCCCAGGGCTGTGCAGAGTTCGTGGATGAGACGTCGACCGGCCCGGCGGGCCGCCCCCGTGGGGTGTGCGGTGAGGGCTTTGTCGTGATCGGGTAGTTCTGTCACCGGGGCGATCGCGACGATCGCGTCGATGCGGGCGGGGCCGCGTCGGTGGTGGTAGAGCCATTCCTGGATGACGATCGCGGCCAGTGAATGCACGACCAGCACCACGCGACCGTCAGCCTGGGAGATGACGGTGTCCAGGTCTTCGACGAGTTGGGCCATCCCGGCAGGTCCGGGGTGCAGCGGCAGGTCGTTGCCGTGGCCACGCTGCTCGTACACGAGCTGGGCGACCTCGGCGCGGAAATGCCGGTCGATCAGCGTGATCATCGGCGCGAAATGGCTTGCGTCGGCGAGCGGTCCGGGCAGGTAGACGACAGTCAGCGCGGCATCGAGGCTTCCGAACCGGGTTCCGGTCAGCGCGGTGCCGTCGGCGGCGCTAATGGTCACAGCGCGTGAATCAGTTGCGGTGCCGCAGGTTTCGTGACGGTACTGGGGTGCCTGCATCAGGAGCCTCCGGTGACGGCGGCGTTCATGATGGCGCCGGCGGAGGTGGCGATGATGCCGCCGACCATGGCCGCGAACACGATCTTGGGGGATTCGACCGCGCCGCCGTGCCAGCGTTCCCACCCGAACTTGCCCCCGGCATAGATCAGGGCCGCGACCCCGGCCAGGATGACCAGCCAGGACAGGTAGCCGACCAGGTTGGTCAGCTTGTCCCCGCCCGGCGGGACGGTCGGGTTGATCTTGATCTCTTGGGCCAGCACCGTCACGCTGTCGCCCACGACGGATAGAACCGACATCGTCATTTCTCCGAATCGTGTTGGTCGATAGGGGTTTTGGTCGTGCGGGCGAGGGCGTCGATGAGCTCGCTGCCGACGTGATGGACATCCAGCGGCACCGCTTCGGTCAGGCGGGCGCGCCGTTGCGGGGCGGGGTCGAAGGGGCTGAACTCGGCGAGTTCGCTGAGTTCGCGTTCGATGAGCTCGTCATGCCAGCCGATCTCCCACACGTGTTCGGCCAGGTCTTGCACCACCGCGCGGTAGCGGCGCACCGGTGCCGGGACTCGGCCCGGGCGGGCGGCACTGAGCACGACGCCGACGACCTCGACGCCTTCGGGTGCTGCTCCGGCGTGCCATTCCCGCAACCGGTCCGCGCAAGCGATCAGCCCTGGCAGGCACAACCGTGCCGCCACAACGACACGTTGGGTGGTCTGTGGCGAGCCCGGCCAGGACTGTTCGCAGTCCGCAGCGGGCGCCCACCACCGCGCCAGCGTCGAGGTCCCTGCTCCCCCGTGAGCGCCGACGATCGCGACCGCCGGTGGGTGCGCTCGGGTCGTCGGCAGCGGTTCTACGCGGATACCGGCCGCGCGGCGTGGCAGGGTCACCGTCACCGGGTCCAACCGGCGGCCCCCGATCACGGCTAGGGGATGCTGCTGGAGGGTCGATGCGGGCATCAGCTGCCTCGCTTCTGGATGTTGGTGATAACCAACCCGGCTGGCGGTGTGGCGGCGACGTTGATCACCTGCAGGTAGTCGAAACGGCGGCCGTCGGGGTGCAGTTCCACCAGGTGGACCTCGGCGGTGTTCTCCGCGATGGGGGTGATGCCGACGCAGTGGGTGGTGCCGGCCGGCAGCGCGGTGATCGCGGCGGCCAGCGGTTCGAGCGTGATTCCGGCCTGGGGGGTCACCAAGCGCAGCGCGTCCTCAGCGCTGCGTGTGACGTAGTAGGCGTATTCGAACGCCGCGATCACACCGGCCAGAGTCGTGGTGTCCCCGGCCCCGGCTGTCACGGTTTGTGCGGTCAGTCCGGTACAGGCTCGCGCGGTTGCGGCGACTGTCGAGGTGGGAGTGATCGAGGTCGTGGGTGTTGCGGAGGCGGCGGGGTCGGTGTGGTCGCTGCCCGCCATGTCCACCGCGACCGCAGCGACCGCGCCGGTGAGGATCCCAGCGGCGGCGCCGAGCGCGACGATGCGCGACCGGCGCGGTCGTGTGGCTCGGCGGTGGACGTGCTCGCCGAGCAGCCGTGGCTCCTCTGGATCGGGTTGTGGAGTTACTGGTTTGTTGAGCCAGTCGAGGCCGTGGCTTCGGCTCAGGTCGTCGGTGGGCATGGTGTTCACCTCCTCGCTCGGTCAGGTGGTTCGGTTGGTGGTCGGGCCCTTCGGAGCACGCCGCTGGGAAGAGCCACTGATCAGGGGGAAGGAACCAGGGCCCGTCGTGCTCCGAAGGGGTCTAGGGGTGCGCCATCGGTGGACTGGTCGTCGCCGATAGCGAACCGGTCTGTGTGACAGTCGGTTTCGCAGTGGTGGACGAGTGCGTCGGTTGTTCCGTTGGAGACGGCGTCGCGGCGCTGAGGTCGCGGGCGATCGCGGTGAACCACGCCGTCGTCGCGGCCAGCGGGGTGTCACCGCCGGTGGTAACCGAGACGGTGCTGTAGCTGCTGCGTCGCCCGGTAGCGTCGCTGTATTGGGCGGTCGCGGAGGTGGTGTAGAGGTCTTGCGGGTCGGTGATGGTGGAGGTGATCGCCTCGAAGGCGTCGTTGACCCAGGTACTGATCGACTGCGGCGGCACCAGACCCACGACGGCATCGGCAACTTTCGTGCCGAGCACCGCGACCGCGGCGGCAGGGTTCGACAGACCCACAGCGGCGAGTTCGGCGATCGTCGCCGCGGTGAACACTTTCTGGGCCACCGAGACCACGGCGTTCAGCCCGATCGTGCCGATCTTGAACAGTGCAGACAGTGCGTCGGACTCCGTCGGTGTGGTGGCTGTCGGTGAGGAAGCGGCGGCGATGCGCTGGCCGAGGGTTCGGTTCGGTGTGTAGGACAGTTGATCCAGGCTGGTGCCGGTGAGGTCGTCGTTGACGACCCCGACCGCGGTGGTGAACGCGGTCGAGGCCAGTGCTTGGGCGACCGTGGCTATCGCGGCGACCGGGTCCTTGCCCTCGGCTTGGCCGGTGATGTTGGTGACCGCGGTCCGCAACGGGCTCCCGGACTGAACATCGCACGTCGCGTCACCGGCCACACACAGATCAGCCACCCGACCGACCAGGGCCCCGTAATTTGTCGGGGTGGCAGCGGCGGCGATCCCCGCCCCGGACAATCCGATGTTGGTGAGCTCGATCTTGGCCACCTCGGTCCCAGCGGTACCGGGCGCCGCGGACGGGACCGCAGCGTTGTCGGTGCCAGGTAGGGCCCCGGCCGCTGCCCGGCGCGCAGGGTTGGCCAGCAGCGCCACCGCGGCGACCTTGTCGGCCGGGACCCGCGACTGACCGTTCCCGGCCTTCTCCGCGAAGGTTGTTGCTGCGGCAGCGCCTTGGGCGTATCCCGCGACCGCGATCTGAGTCGATGAGCATCGGTCGATGACCTCTGCGGCGCGTTGTTCGATCTGCTCGGCCGCTGCAGTGACCGCGGCGGGATAGTTCGTCGAGTCCACCTCGGCGCCGACAACGATGTAGGACCGCTCGATCACCGCGCCCACCGCGGCACCCAACCGGCCGAACGCTTGACCCAGCACCCCGGTGTCACCGGTGTCGACAGAGGTCGATGCGCCTTCCTCGCCGCTCTGGACACCCAGCACGTACAACGCCGGGCAGGCAGCGGCGGCGGGTTCACGCGAGGTCGTCGTCGGCGCCGGCACACTGGTGGTTTCGGCCAAGGCGGGGGCGGTCCCGATGACCATCACGGTCAGCCAGGTGGCCACGATCGCGAGCGCTCGGCGCCCGGTAGTGCTGTGGTTCATCGGTTTGCTTCCGGTCGTTGGCGAGTGGTGGTGCCTGCCCGCACCGGAGGGGGTGGTGCGGGCAGGCGGTCAGATGGTCAGTTGGTCGGGTTCAGGCCTTGATGGCGCGGCGGTCGCGCGAATCCGGTGCGCAGGGCGGTGAGGACGTCGGGGACGCCAAGGTCGGCCGCCCCGAGGTGGGTGACGTCGAATTCCGACCAGGACACCGCCACGTCGCGGGAGCTGTACTCGGCGAACAGAGCGCGGCCGGACTCGATCGGCACCAGCCCGTCGAGCAACCCGTGATACAGGTGAATCGGAACCAACGGTGTTGAGGTGCCAAGGTTTTCGTGGGTGAGGATGTAGTGCCAGACCGGGTCGTTCCAAGGGTCCGGACGCTCGCACCAGGCCGCCAGCGGCGAGAGGAACTCCACCAGCAACGCGTCCAGGTCGGCCTCCGACGCCGCCCGAACCGCCCGGACACCGACATCGGTGAGCAGGTGATCGACCGGCAGATGCGCATACGCGCGCGCCAACCCGACCATCCCCGCGAACGCCAACCCCGACCACGGCCCACCGTCGAGGGTCTCGATGAGTGCGCCGGGATCGCGGATCACCGCACCGGCCGCCACAGCGCGCAGGTCGAGGTCCGGGGCGTAGGCGGGCTGGTATTCGGCGGCCGCGGCGGCGACACGGCCACCGTCGGCGTAACCCCACACAGCAACCGGTGCTTGGAGTTTCGGCTCGTCGGACTGAGAGTTGATCGCGCGTGCCAGGTCCAGCGCTGCGTGGGCGCCGGCCTTCTTGGCCAGCCAATGATGCGGGCCGAGCCCATGGATGCCCAGGCCCACCCCGTCGGGGACCGCGACCCGCCAACCCTGCACGAGAGCGGCGGCGATACTGCTGGTGTCGGGTTCGTTCCCGTCGACCAGCAACTGCGAAGGCGCGCAGCGGCCACCCAGGCCGTGAAAGGGCGGGCAGTACACGACCACCGGCGTCCCCGAGATCGCGCTCTCGGACGCCACGGCCGGTTCCAGCACGATGCCCGAGGCGGGCACCGCGATTCCGAAGGTGGTCTTGGTCGTGTAGACCACTTGCCAGGCGCGCCGCAGGCCAGCGATGTGGGGCACCATGACCTCGCGGGTACGCAGGACCTGCCCGGGGCTGTCGAACCCGATCGCGGTGTTCGCACGGAAGGGGTCCGCAGTGGCGCCGGTTGTCCCGTTGCCGGTCATGACCGTGATCCCGCGATGTCGTGGGCCAACGCCGTCATCCAGGCGATGCCCGAGTTCAACTGTCCGGTCAGGGCGTAGCCGTTGTGGCGTCCGACCGTGTCGGCGAACCGCAGCCACGTCACCGGGTTGATCAGCTCGGTGTTCTCGGCAGCAAGCTGCCCCCACGCGGCAGAGAGTTGGGCGAGCAATCTGGGCAACAGCACCAGCGGGTTCGCCGCGACCGTCGCGACGATCTCGTTCCACCGTGCCGTCGCGGCACCGGGATCCGGAACTGGTGTGCGGGGGTCACCGGCATCGACGAGCCGCTGCCCCAAACCCGCTTGGGGCGCGTAGTCGACAGTGCCTTCACCGAGGTGGAAGTCGTGGAGTACCACGGTGTTCCAGGCCTCGCCGAGCGCCGAGGAGAACGCGTTGCCCAGCGTGGACAGGCCTGCGGCGGGATTGGTCAGATCCGCCTGGGCGAAGAGCTGCGCACCCAACCGCAGTACCGAGGCCTGGCCGGGGGCAGAGCAGGCGAGGTCGCCGTCGCTGCAGATATCGGCAACCCGCCCGACGAGGGCTCCGTAGCCTTCGCCGGTGGTCGCGATCCCCGCCCCGCCCGCCGGGGCCGCGAGGACCTGCACGGCCGAGACCGCCGCACCGGAAGTACCGGGTGCGGGATCGGGCACGGTCTGGCCCGGCCGACCGGGAAAGACCGGTTCGAGTTCGCCACGATCCGGGTTGGCATACAACGCGATCCCCGCCACACGATCAGCGGGGACCGGCCCGTGACCCGCGCCGACATCGCGGGCGAAGCTCGCCATCGCCTGGGCGCCCTGGCTGTAACCGACACCGGCGAGCATCGTGTCCGGGCACGCCTCGACCACTTGCAACGCGGCCGCGTCGAGGTTGGCCCGCGCACCCGAAACCGAAGACACATACGGGTCAGAGCCCCCACCAGGGACGATGCCGCCGAACCCCGCGTCGTAGCCGATGTAGGCGCGCTGTACGAGGGCAGGCACCGCACCCACAACCGGCCCGATCAACGATCCGACGACTCCGGTGTCCGCGAGCGGGTCGGCGGTCGGTGAGGATTGCCCGGTGCCCTGAACACCGAGAATGAACAGGGCTGGGCACCCGTTGATCGGCACCGCGACCGCGGGAGCCGCCGGTGCGACCGTGGTGAACAGCGCTGCCCCCACCGTCGCGGCAGCAACGGCCGCGACACGTCGTGTGCTACCGGTGGTCATTGACCGACTCCGACGCCGGCACCGAATCCCGCACCGATCGTTCCACCGACCGCCGCACCGACAGCACCAGCCGGTACCCCAAGGATCGCCGCGCCCGCGGCAGCTCCGGCGGCAGCACCCAGGGCGGTACCCGCCACTCCGCTGGTGACTTGCCCGATGATGGGAACCGGGATGACGATGCCGACGGCGGCCCCAGCTATTCCACCGACTGTGCCGCCGATCAGCCCTCCGGCTACCGCGCCCACCGCAGCCGCGGGGGCGCCGAGCACGGTCGCACCGGCCGCGCCGCCTACAGCGGCACCGCCCAGGGTCGCGCCGCTGACACGGTCGGAGCGCCCGGCCGGGATACCGACCGAGTCCAGTGCTGTCGCGATCTGCGCCTCGGCACCGGCGGCGGTGTTGTTGATGGTGTCGCGGACTTCCACCGGAAGCCAGTCCGGGCTCGGCGTCTGCCACTCACCGATCCGGATCGTGTTCTCCGGCGGCACGATCGGCGCGACCGGCTCCACCGCAACGGGCAGATGCAGTTCCTCGATCCGTACCGGTTCCACCGGCTCATCGACCTCGGGGGCGGGACGGGCCTGTCCGGTGCGAATCTGTTGGGGCTGTTCGTAATACACCGGCGGCGACGGCTCCGGTGCCGGTTCGGGGGCCGGTTCGACGGGAGGCGGCGGAGCGGGCGTTTCGGTACCGGGTTGGGCCGGGCTGGTCACACCTCCTTGGTCGGCCACGGTGGCCGCGGGTGGGCTCGCGTGGGCCGTGGCCGGGGCCGACACGGCAACCGCGACAGGAATGGCGGCGGCCAGCAGCAGGGCGCTACCGCGGCGAGTCAACCGGGCGCCGAGGTGAGGTTGTTCGGCGTTCGAGTAGGTGGTCGAGGGGGATTCAGGCATGACGGAGAGACCCTTTCTCGATGAAGGGTTGAGATGCAGGAAGTGCCGCTGACGTTGCGCGGCAAATGAATTCGAGCCGCCCGCTTGGAGAGGCCCGGCCGGGCGGGCGGCCGCCTGGCCGGGGTACCTCTACGGGGCGGGTCTCACAGCAGGTGCAGGGCCAGGTTGAGCACGTTGCCGGCCAGCGCCAGGCCGTTGCTGAGCAGCGCCAGCCCGGCGTTGATGTAGCTGGCGATCACGATGGGATCCACAGGATGTCCTTTCTCGAATGCATGGAGTGGCTTGCACTTTCCATCCAAGCCACGAAATCCCTTGGGCCGCTAGGTTCTTAACTGATCGAGTTTTGATAGATCACAAAATGATCAGTTAAGGAAGAGCGGCCTGTGCAGCAGATTCGCTTTGACGCATCAAGAAATGTTTCTTACCGCGCAACAGAATTCGCCTTCCGCAGCGGTCCCATCGTCACCGGGTAGCCTTACCTATGAGGTTGTCATGAACATGCCTGTCCACGATTCGGGCAGCTGCGGGCTAACTTGCCGCCCGAAACGCCCTCTGGTAGACCTGGTCTCGTCACGAAGTCGAAATACTCCGTTCAAACCACTCAATCTGTGACTTCCGTCACTACCTCCCGGGGGGGAGATGCAATGAACGACCGAATTTCACGACCCCACAAGGGACGTCAACGTCGACGTGCTCCCAACCGACCACGGGTCTCGATCCCCGACCTCGGTACCACCATCGGATGGATTCGAGACGATCTCGGGCTCACCCAGACCCAGGCAGCCGCAGAGCTCAACCTCAGCGCCGTTCACCTGGGGCGTTTCGAACGCGGCGATTCCAAGCCGCCTTCCGACACGCTCGAGAAGATCATTATCGGCTTGCGCGTGGACAGAGCCATGGCTTCACACCTTCGTGAGCTCGCCGCCCCCGCGATCACGCTGGCGCCACCCGATGCCTTGCGCAGGTATGTCCGAGCCGAGAAGTCGCTCATGCTCAACCTCGACCTGTTCCAATCCCGCGCCATACCAGCGGCCTTCATCGACCCGTTCTGGAATGTGCTGGCGCGCAACGACTTGTTCGCCGAGGTCTTTCCCGGTATCGACGACACCAGCTCGATCGCGGTGTGGATGTTGAGTGAGCAGGGCAAGAGCGTGGTCGTCGACTCCGAATCCGAAGGCTCCTGGACGGTTGCGATGCTGAAATCCGCCCTGGGCCGTCACCGGAGCTCAGCTCAGGCCGCAGAGCTCGTTTCCGTTCTGACACCGATCAGCGACGCTCGGCGACTGTGGGCAGCCAGCGTGAGCGTCTCCTATGGTCGCGATTCACGGTGCCTGTTGCACGCCTACGATGCCGACCGCAAGCCGGTGTCCTACCTGCTGTCAATGACCGACGGGCTGCTCGCCCACCACGTCCAGCTCATCACAGTCACGCCAGAAGTGGCGTGTCCGCGGCCCGAACTCAACTAGCCACCAGCAACATCCGCCTGGTGCAGCGGCGACACTACCGCCGCTGCACCAGGCGGATCTTGTGATCGGTCACAGAGGCGAAGTCGTCGGGCTGTGCGCGAGAGTCGGCACCAATTTCGCAGCGCTAGCAGAAAATTGGTGGCGAACTTCCACAATTTCAGGTTTCCTGGAGACGGGAAGAGTCATTGATCGGGCCGAAAGGTGCCCGATGCAATTCCACGAAAGCACTACCCATCTCCCTCTGCTCCCTCTGCGCGAGCGTTTTCTCGCGGTGCTATCGGGAGTCATCGCAGCCCCTCACCGCGGGCAGTTTTGGCCCACGGACAGGTGCGCGCGTGGCCGCGATTCGAGCACTCTCCCTTCCGATTCACACAGCCTTCGGGACTGCGCGTTCCACCGCCTCCCGAAGAGGAATGCGAGTTTTCTCCGCGATTGCCCCGCACCTCTGAGGTACGGCGGCCTGCACCGCGCACCGCTGATCGATGTCCACTACGACCAGCGACGCACCGATGCGTGACGATCCTTCGACCCCGAACCCGACCCCGGCGCCGCTGCGTCGGTGGGTCAACACGAGAACTGCCGCCGAGCACCTCGGCGTCCACCCAGAAGTGCTGCGGCGCTGGGCCCGCCAACCAGGCCAGCACACCTGGCTGCCCAAACCTATCCGAGTTGGGAGGGAATTCCGTTGGGACATAGACGAACTCGAATCCGCCCTGGCGAACTCGGGCGGCGAGCCACCCGAGCACGACGGTGAGCCGGGGTAGACCACCGAGGCCTCTCGGGGTACCCGGCAAACCGATGCTCACCGAGATCGCCCCCGGCCATTGGAAGGCACGCATCTATATTCGTGACACCTCGGGCCGCCGCCGCGAGGTCGCCCGATTCTCCCCGATCAAGCTCAGCGCTCAAGGCCGACCGCTACCCGACCGCACCGGCCAGCGCGCTCTCGACGCGGTGATGGCCGCCGCCGTCGACATCCGTGTCGATCTCGATGACGAGCTGTCGGACTCGATCACCATCAAGCAGCTGTGGGACCACTACCGCGACCACCTGGTTTCCCTCGGTCGCGCTGAGGGCACCCTCAGCCGCTACGACGAGGCCGCCAAGACCTTCGACAGTGCCTTCGGCGGCAGACGACTCTTCGAGGTCAACACCGCGACGGTGGAAGCCTTCCTCAAGGACGTGGGCCACGCCCGAGGCCCGTCGAACATGCGCACCGCACGCAACGTGCTCTCCGGCATGTTCCGGTTCGCGTGCGCAAGGACAGCCCTCGCTGTGAACCCGGTGCGCGAAGCTCGGATGGCCGAGAACGTCGAAGCCAAGGGTCGCACCGGCGGCGCGGGTGATCTCACCGTCGACGAGCTGCGCTTCATCCTGTCCTCGGTGCGCACCTCGCAGATCCCGTGTCCACGCAAGCTGTCCAAGGCCGAACGCGAGCGGGGCACACCGGTCAAGGCCTACACCCCGCCCACGGTCGCCGCCTACTGCGAAGGCGCCGACCTCGCCGACGTCATCACCCTCTACGCCGCCACCGGGCTACGGCGCTCCCAGATGCTCGGGCTGGTCTGGTCCGACATCGACCTCGACGAAGCAACCCTGCACCCCGTCGGCAAAGTCATCCGGGTCGCCGCGCAGTTCTGCCGACTCCGCCGACGGTCTGCCTGGTCGTAGTCCGTTGCTGCTCGCCGCCGGATCCGCGAACTGGAAACCGAGCTCGCGATCATCCGCCACGCCGCGAAGTTCCTCGAGGAGGACACATCTGGCCCAAAGGCGGTTCTACCCGGTGATCGACAGCCTCGTCGCAGCCGGGGCACTGGTCGATATCGTCTTGGCGCAACCATTTCGACAAGGTGACTGGGTGGATGCCGAGCTCGATCGCGGTCTGCTTGGCGGGTTTGCCGGCTCGGACCAGAGCGATCGCCCGGGTCCGGAACTCGGTGGGGTAAGCGCGTGGCACGCGGGACAGCCTTTCGGTAGGGCTGTCAGTTAGCAACCCGAGCTGGAACCCAACCGGTGGGGCGGGTCACTCTGTCACCTGATCTTGCAGCAGTCCCGGCGCATCCCCGCGCGAGGGCGCTGCAGCAAGCGCACCTCCAGCCTGACGATTCGGCTTATCCCGCTGGCACCGGGAGCACTTGGATGACTCGCGCGGGGGCAGTTCGTCGGCGGCTCCGAAGATCGGGACGACGTGGTCGCGTTGCCCGCCTGTGCACACCTACGCTCGTTAAGCATGCCTGCGTTGTCACGGGCTGCCGATAACACGTAGCGGCATGGCGTAGGTCTCGCTGAGAAATCGTTCCACCGACCCTAAGAGCGCCCGCATATCGACACTCGCAGCAGCCCGAGACATTCCCGGCTGCACGATCGCGACCTGCACACACAGCTTCCGGAACCGGGCCTCGTCGACGATCTCTGCCAGCAGTCGCAGGTCACCGCGCACCATCCCGCTTCTCCCGTCGGACTGCCGGTTACCTTCGCGCCGAAGTAGCCGCCGCGTGAGGAGTTCCGGCATCGACTTCGCTCGATTCATCTTCATCGCCTGCCCGCACACGTCGTATAGATCGTCGATCCGCGCGCCCGGATCCGCCTTGCTGGAGTATTTGCAGTGCACCAGTAGCACTTCGAGCTGGTCGTCGAACCGACGCAGGAACACCAGGTCAGCGAGTTCACCGGCGCCATCGTCGTCTACGACGACCTCCCACTCGGCTTCGGCAGAGACGACCTCGAGCACCCGGTGCGCAATCGCGGTGGTGTCGGTGTCAGACTCGCGTGACTCACGTCGGAGGTTGATCCCGGTCCAGTCGAACACCTCGATCAGTTCAGTGGGATACAGATACTTCTCGCGGGTCGGACGTAGCAGCATCCCCTGCGGGAGCATGACCACGTCATCGGAGAAGCTCACCAGCAGACCCGTACTGGTCAGATATTCGGCCAGGCTCTGCGTCCCGCGTGCGCTCACGAACTCACCGTCGTCGGCGACTGGACGGATCGTCGGTGGCACTTGGGGGTCGAAGACGAACTCGAACTCAAGGCTCCACGTGGGGGTCACCACGTCGAAGCGAAGTGGGCCCTCGCAGTTCTGGACTGTTGGCCGGAACTCCGTGTCCAACAAGGCGTACTGCTCGCCGCGGTAGCCGAGCTTGCGCGCCTGGCTGGACGTGGTGACGAGGTCGTGTGGCCACTCGATCGCCAGTGGCACGTACTCGGGTCTGGCTGTGGCGGGCTCGGGGATAAAAAATCCTGACATCACCGACTCGAGCGATACCGACTCGTCCGTGATCGCCGGACCTACATCACGCACCCACCGAACCCACGTGTGGAGGTCGTCGGCTTGCGCGTGGCTCCACACCCGCCCTTTGCGGGATGCACCGAAGCTCACCGCGCGGCCGTCGGCGAACCCGTAGGCGAAGATGTTGGTCTTCATCTTCGTAGCGCCCTCACCTCGCCAGGCGTTGAGCACGTCCTGGCCGACATACATCGAGAACCGCCGATTGCGGCTGACCGAGTCCAGCAACCCGACATTGGTGGGGATACGACGCTTGACCTTGGCCAACACCCGGTAGACGGTCTCACCATTGACCAGTTTTGCCGCCGCTCCCCCGATGGCCTCGGCGATGTCCTCATGCATGGACTTGTTATTGGTCGAGTTGACGTAGAGGAAGCCGTTGCTGGTGTCGACGTGGACGACATGCAGGTGGTGGACGGGCTCATTGAAGCTGGCGAAGTCGCCCCAACGCACTGCCGTGACTTCGCAAGAAACCCACCACACGACCTTGTCTCGATGGTTGATGCCCAGCTGCGTGGTCAGAAGTCGGCCTTCGAACAGATCGTAGATCCGTTCAGGGTTCCATTCCAACGATTCGGCGTCTGCCTGGAAGGTCACCGCGCTCATCTTCGGATGGATGCTGCGCATAGCGACCTCGCGCGGCAGCGTGCTGAATGCCTCCTCGAACTCACTTCGCTCGCGTTCCGATCCAACACTGTGTTCGGTGAGGTCGCAGAGGACTTCGTTCCAGTCGGCGTCCTCGCCATAGAGCTTTCGCAGCCGCTCGTCAATACCGTTGACCTGCAAAGGCACGAAGGCAGAAGCGTCGCCCAGGGATTCGTCTCCGCGCCGGGTGAATCGACCGATGAACTGTAGGGTGACCGCAAGGCTCTGCTGCGGATCGTGGATGGCTGCGACCTTGAGCTTGGGCAGATCGAAGCCCTCACCCAGCATATTGACACACACCACGATCCGACTCGAACCGCTGTTGAGCATGTCGCGGCGCGCACGCTGGGTCGACGCTGCCAGACCGGTGTCGATCCGAACCGGCCCCAGATCCGGTGCCATCTCCTCGTACAACTTGATCACGGCTTTGGCACGCTCGACAGATGAGACGCGGGCCATGAGCAGATGATCCAGTCCTGCATCCATATCCGCGCGGAGTTGAGCAACCGCGGCTGCGGCTATGGCGCGGTCGGGATCAGCCAGATCGATGACGGAGTGGTAGTTGATTCGTGCGAAGTAGCCGTTCTTCTGAGCCAGCCGAAGCGGATAGGTGTACGCGATCCGCCCGCCGATATGACGACCGTCCTCGCGGTACGGCGTGGCAGTGAATTGAACGACTTCTCGGCCATTGAATAGGTCGGCGACCGTACGCCAGGTCCGGGCGGCCGTGTGATGCGCCTCGTCGAGAAACAACCGCCCACATCCCTCAGCCAGAGCATCACGCGCTTCGGCCGAGCATGCATGGAGCACTTGGGCCGTCGCGACGATGACGTTCGCGCTGCCGAGGAGCTGAAAAGCTTGTTCGGCGGTGTGGATCGCACGGGACAGCACGAGCACTGCCGGGCAGAAGAAGTCGCCGCTCACAGCACCGATAGCAGGCAGAACCCCCAAAGTTGTGAACTTGGCCGCGGCCTGAGTGCGAAGCGCATCCGAAGGGACTACCAGCATCGTGGTCGTAGGGGTGTGGCAGAACACGGCCAGCATCGTCTCGGTCTTGCCGGTCCCCGTCGGCATCACGACCACGATCGGGTCATCCTCTTCCGTCGAGCGATAGGCAAGTACCGCATGTAGCGCACCCAACTGAGGGGCACGCAGCCCCCTACATTCAGCTGAGTCGGCAATGAAAGCAAAGCGGTTCCGCAGGTGCGCCGCTACCACATGTGGCGGCTTCGGTTGATCACCGTGCGCGCCAGGCCCCTCCCGGAGCCACCACAGCTCGTTGCCTTCCACTGATCGCGTTCCGATTGCGCCCAGAACAATCTCCTATGTTGCCCCAAAGTAGCACTAGAGTTGCCGGCAACATGATCGGAAGCTGTTGCCGTGCTGGTGATCAAGCCTATCCGACCGGACCACGTCGACGGATCACGACTGCCGCGCCTCGCGCAGCGGACGGATTGCGGTGGCCATACTATCGCCACGAGCTTGCCATCACCGTCGGACCGTTCGGAGCGCGCCCTACCGAGGGACGCTTGAGCGCTATCGTCCAAGCGGCCTGGGTCGGCGAGTAGCTCGTGACCGCATCACGTGGCAGTCGAGTCGTCATTCTCCGGCGGCGGGCCCCTAGGAATCTGAGGAGATCATCGGGTCCACATAGCGCGGTCAGCAGTTCGGTGAGCACAGCCTAGTACTCGGTTGATTCAGTGCCGACGCCGATGGCAGGTGGTTGACGTTGCGAACGCGCAGGCCGATGGTTTGTTAGGCGCCTTCGTCACGCTTCGACGAAAGTTGCAAGGTCGCTTCACAGCGCCGAATATTCATTCGGCATCGCAAATACCACACTCCGATCTCCTGCAAGCGAGGCCGCGACAACTCGCTGCAGCTCGTCCGAGGTCGCACCGCTAGATCCGATCAAAGATGTGCGCACGAGAGAAATAAACGCGGCATTGTCCAAGCCGCGATCCCGGAGGATTCCGCCATCGACTACATGTCCACCGCGAGGCCCTCAAGTGGACGCCAAAAGAACGTCGACGAATTCTGTCGATATGTATGATCCCTTCATGAGTTGAGTCTTCGCGTCCAGCCCAGTGTCGTGCCGACAGAACTTGAAATAGGTCAACGACCGTCCGAGGCGATAGCTGTCATGGTCCGGTCCAGAATCCTCACCTTGGAGCTGACTACTTTCAACTTTTCGCATCCTGACCAACTGGTCTCGGAATTTCTTGTCCGGTCGAAATTTCCAGTTGGACGGATCAATTCGATTGCCCTGCCCAGCAGACATCATCTTGTACTGCACAAGGACATACGCTCGATAGTTAGGACTGTAGTACACGAGATCGGCGCCGACAGCCTGTTCAATCCCCAGCCGGTTCGCGTTGATCACGGTGAGTTGTCGCCCATCACGATTACTGAAGACCATCGCCGCCGCGTGGTCGGTTTCACGTCCGATCCAATCGAGCAGGTTCCGCGCATCCAGCCCAATGATCGAGTCCTCGTGTTGCCGGATCAGCGGCACCCCAGGTTCACGGCCACCCGAGCCCTGCGATTCAACCCGTCCCAGAAATGGTGTCGGGTCTCCACTGTCTACTGGGACGTACTGCAAATCCGCCAAGCTGTCGACTACTCCAGATATCTTCATTGCCGATATCGTTGCATCGCGCTCTTGCGCAAGAATATTGGACACGTGACTAGATTCCGGCTCCCGCACAGTAGCTTGGACGACACTCTTGGTACCGACACGATCCGTGTCGTCGCAAGCGGCCAGCAGAGCGGACAAAAACCCACCGCTATCCCAACTCCTGAGGCGAACAACTCGCTCTCCCGATACCAACTCCTGCCGAAGATTCACATACTTTGTGTCGGCAAGGAGTTCGTCCAGCCGTATCGGATTACGAAGTACAGCAACAGGACTAACCGTGTGCCGCCAGTCGACCTGACTCACCCTTCTGCCCGATTTCGTCTGACCGACGGCGACCACCACCAACCCGGACGTCTCGACTGACCGAAGTGAACGACTCGCGAACGAGGTCTGATACAGACTCTCCAGCTCGGCGACGAAGACCGTCAGCACTGCCCCTTGTTCGACAATCGCCCGGTCGGCATCCAACAGCTCAATTGCTATCTTTCGACGGCCTTCATCGATGAGACTCCATGCCCACTTCCGCGTTTCAGCATCATCCAGTCGGAGGATCGAGACCATAACATGAGGCTAGTCGGTGTCCCCCGCTAGCGCGGAATCCCAAGCGCGCAGCATCATGGCAGCTCCGGGGAGACACGGTGCGCCAACCAGGCGATCAACCCCGTCGAATGTCACCTGTCGGCCCGACAGCCCCGCCGCGTTGCCCGACCCCCGAAAGAACACTGGCTCGCTGCCCGCTAGGGCACACTCGGTGCGGCCGCACCCGAACCGCAGCCGCCCGCCTCGGCGTCCACACTGAAGTGCTGCGCCGCTGGGGCCAGCCAACAAGGCACGCTCACATGACTACCCAACAATCCAGGGTCAGCCATACTCAGGTCCGATCGAGTTCGAGCGACCTTCCGGATCGCTAGTTGGGCATCCAATCCAGGTTGGTCGAAGTCGCGCTGTCCATGCTCGGCAGCCTCCCCACCCGCGGTGAACAACGGCACCGGCGGCTCGTGTCCTTGCGCCTGTTCGAACGTGCGCAGGCCGATCCGCGACTGAATCAGCGCCAGTCGCAACGCCAATAACTCACCACCGCCGTGGCAGCCCACCCACCCGGCACACATCCTCCGTACACGTGAGCCCGCGTCTGTCTGGTGACACTGGAACAGATGAGGCGCCTGCACACCCATGTCGCCGGCATAGGCACGCAACTTCTCGTACTCGACGAGCTCCCACACCCCGCTGGGGACATCGCGTCGGTACGGACAACTCACACACGGCCGCGGCGCCGGCGGGCCCATCTCGTCCTGCCCGACCGTGTCTCCGGTTTCCACGATTAACCCTCACTGCACAGAAGCCCGGCCACAAACTACCCGTGACCCCTACAAGCGGCCCCGAGTACACCCCGACCAGTGAGGACGCCAACCACAGCGCGACAGTCTGACCGCCATGACGGCATTCGGGTTCAACTGTAAGTCGAGCACGGACGGCATTCGCTGCGTGCATTCGCAGACAGGCCATGGGTTTCGCACGTCACCGACGTCGAACGATGCTTTCTGGGCATACCTGCGCATGCACGTCGAGCGACATCGACAGTTTCGGTGCTGGCGGCGCCAGGCGCCGAGTCGGCGAGGCTTTGCGTCGGGAGGCAGTCGAGACATGTTCCACCGAGGGGTCCGTGCCTACCCACATACATCCGCCGCGCAGCCGGGTCCGCGTTTACACCCTTGCGGAAACACGTCGACCGGGAAGCACTGCAGGTGACAGCACAATCCGAGATCCCTTCGGGGACAACATATTGTGGATCCTGCGCTGACAGGGCTTGCACGAACAGCTCTCCCACACGGCCAAGATCGGCGACATCGCCGTGAGCATCAGCAGTTGCCGTCGAAACCAACCTCTGACCCGAGGACATTTGCTAGCCTCGCGGTTCCAGCGATCCCAGAGTTACTCTTAGCCAACGCAATCGATATTCAGTGATGAGGGTAGATGCCACACCACAGCGCACCGTTTTGGCGCCGACTCACCGCCCGCCTGATCGACCTCATAGTCTGCTTGTCGCTAACCTTCCTCCTTGCTGTCCCCGCAACCCCGCTCATTCTCGTCGCCGTCGCGATTGTCGGCGAGAAGCACAAAGATAGCGTCTACACTGTGGCAGCGTGGGCGTGCTACTTCACCGCCTACATCGGTCTCGAAGTGTTCATGCTGGTGCGTCGCGACGGCCAAACCATCGGCAAGGGACTTCTCGGCCTACGCGTCATCCCCGCCGACCCCTGGGCTCGCCCCCGCCTCGAATCAGGTCCCGCCGCATGGCGCATGTTGATCATCTTCCTGCCGTTCTTCTTCACGTCAGTCTCCGGCAGCTACCCTGAGTCCGCGACCCTCAATATCGTTGCGTTGATTGCCTTCGGCTCATTTCTGGTCAGCTGCGTCCTGGCCCTCATCCCCGCCAACGACCGTCGAGCCATCCACGACCTCACCATCGGCACTCGTGTGATCCGGGCTCCCAAACGTAAGGTTGAACTAAAAAAAGATCTGATGATGGCACTTCCCGGTCGCATCGACTTCGAAAAACACAACCCACCCGTCCGCGATGCAGGTTGATGGCGCTGCACATGTAATGACTCGCAGTGGGTCATGGTTTCGGCTTCTGCACGGGCACATTCGCGCAGGGAGCGCGTGGAGCTAATCTGACGCAGCTCACCAGCAATGGGCTCATCCCCGCTTGCGCGGGGAGCACACCGAGCGCCTTGCCGACCTGACAGCGTCGAGGTCAACGCCACCGAAGTAGCCGACGCGCTCCTTCCCGTCGACCAGCCCACCGCCATTCGTCGGTCGCCGAACCGCAGTCGGCGCACAAAGTCCGGACGTGAGATCCCATCGCGGTCGGAACATACATCCGGCAACCGACCGAGACCGGTCGCGCGAAATTATCCGACCTGCTGACTCGTTTCCGCACCCAGCGCGAGCAGGCGAGACAGATCGGCGGGCCGAGCGAACGTGTCAGCGAATGCGTTCGCGAGCGCGGGGTCTCCTTGGGCAGCCATCAGGAGCTGCTGCAGTTCGGCCGGCGGAGCGAGAACAGCGTCTGTCCAGCGTGCTGCGGGATGAGCGGTCCCGGTAAGCCAGGGTGCCGCGGCCGCCTCCATCCAGGTTCGGTCGAACGGCCCCGCAGGACCGGCCAAAATCGCCGAGGCGTAGTCAGCCGCACAATGGGCCGCGTTGTTTGCGCCCTGCGCACCGCCGGGGTCCATCCGGCACACCACATCACCACCGCCGAGGATTGGCTGCCCGGAGGGAAGTACTCCCACCGGGCGCCGCACGGTCGGGGTGACGCCGCCGACCGCGACGGCGCCGCCGTCGGTCAGTTCGGCCGCGCGATAGCGGTCGGCGAGGTCAGCGGGCAGCGTCTCCCCGAGCAACCGTACGGCCCGACGCCACCGTTCGGCCGGCGACTCATACATACCGAAGGCATCGAGCGGCCCCCCGGGCAGCGCTTCGATCAAGAGCATCTCGCAACACCGTTCCTGCCCCGGCGCGCCGGTGAAACCCGGATAGGAGATGACTTCGCCGAGTCCGGGCAGCGACACATACATGCCATAACCGTCGGGATCGGCCGCGACACCGTCCAGGTAGAAAACCGCTAGCCGCCGAGCAGGTTCCCCAGGCGCTGGCCATCCGGGGTCGACCGGAAAATACGCGGCGAGCTCCGCAGAGGCGCGGGTGACCACGGTCAGATCGGCACGAGCTGCCCGGCGCTCGAGTTCGGCCGTCGAAGGATCGGCGATCTCCAGTTCCCCACCTGCATCCACGTAGTCAGTGAGCCACCGCGCGAAAACGGTGCGCTGATCTACGCTCTGCGCCGGGCGGCTCAATCGACCGGACCACCCCAGGACCCGCTGACCCTCCATCACCATGGCCAGCCGGATGCCCCGGATCTCAGGTGCCCGGGCACGCCAATGTCCAAGTCCCGCATCGGCCTCCAGGTCGAGGGTGCGCGGGAACTTGAGCTGAGTGCTGGTCACCGTACCGTCTAGAACGCTCGCAGCGTCGCGCGCGGCGACCAGCGTGACCGGCAGACCACCTCGCAACAGCCGATGCGCCAGTGGCAGTCCGCATTCACCCGCTCCCAGAATCTGAATGCTACCCATAACCGTGCCCTTTCTCGGCTGATCCCCTGGTGTGATCGTCGGCGAATAGGTAGGACCAGCACATCGGTATCGGCTGCGCATAGTCGGCCTGTGATCACCTGCGCGGCCGCTGTCGGCTCGCGTCTGCGGTTCTTCGTCGATCTGTCCGGCGTCTCTGGACCGGCCCACACACCAGTTATCTGCGACGGCGGCCGGTCTCCACGGGTGGAACTCGGACCCTTTGGCATATAGGTGTACTGATGTGCGAGGTTCGAACGCGGCTGGCTGGTGGGTGTTCGCCGAGCGCTGCATGGCCGCGCTGAGCGTTCCTTATGTTCGTCGCGGCACGGAGGCGGCGCAAGCGTGCGCACGCCGCCGAGGGCGCTAGGGCACCGAGCTGGCGGCGAGCGGCCCGCAGCAGCGGGCCGGCACTGTCGCTGAAGCCGCCTCCAGGACAAGCTCTAGCCCCGAACCTGCTGCGTGTGGTCGAGCGCCGAGATCCGCATCATCCACTGCGCGCCCCGCGGTGCTCCATAACCGCATCGCCCACCGTTCCGGGCACGACCCGACCTGCGCGTGCACAACGACGCGAGCCCGCTCGCCGAGATCGCCGGCCGGCCGCCACGCGCACTGCTCGTTCCTCGTGTCGGTGAGTACTGGTGTGGACCTGTGGCAGCCCGGAATTCGAACATTCCGATCTGGTCCACCGGCGGCGTTCTCGCGTCCTCCTGTGTTGAGCCGACCACGGCAGGCGCCACCGTGAGGGGACTCCGCGATCGCCCTGGTGACGGGTGCGCGACGATTCAGAGCAGAGTTGGGTCGTTGCAGCGCATCAGGTGCGCCTACGACGGCAGGTGCTTGGCCAGTGTCCCGAAATATCTATGCCCGCCCCATGCTTGGCGGCTCCCGATGACATACAGGCGCCGCTTTGCCCGGCTCACGGCGACGTTGAGCAGGTTCGGAGTGCTGGATGCCCAGGCCCGCGAACCCGAGCTCGCGGGATTGCTGCCGAGCACGAGGATCACCACGTCGGCCTGCTTGCCTTGCGCGGTGTGGACTGTTCCTGCTACCAGCCCTGGGTATTTTCGTGCGCGGGCACGAAGTTGGCGGGAGATATCGCGGAACGGCCCGACTACCATGACCTCGGACATGTCGAAGTCGAGATCGGCCAGGCTGCGCAGGATCCGGTCGAGGTATTTGCCTTCGTCAGGGATCCAATGTCCCTGCGCGTAGTCGCTGACGATATCAATCCACTTCGATCCCGGAAGCGTGGGGTAGTCGGCAGCGAACTTCTCGGAGGCTCCTGACCCGGTGCCGTTGATCATGAACCCGTCGTAGGCGATCGTGTTGACGATGTCGAACATCGGCTGGTCGCAGCGTCGATGCACCGACAGAGGGACACCGACCCAGTTCTTTCCGGCGGCATCGGGAAGTTCGGTACCCAGGGCGGTCAGCCGGTCAGCGAGCCGCTGGACCGAGGTGCGGCTCGGTGACCATTGTTCATCGACGCCCAACTCGTGACGGATTCCTTGTTCGGCGCTGAAAGGAAGGCTGGTGATCGGTTCGAGCTGCAACGGATCGCCGACCACAACTGCGCGTTTAGTCCGCCACAGTGCGCCGACCGCGCTCTGCGGAGTGGCCTGCCCGGCTTCGTCGATCAGTAGCCAGCCGAGTGCTTCACGACCCAAGTGGCTGAACAGCCGGCCGTAGGAGGCGAACGTTGTGGACACGACGGGCACCACGAAGAACAGGCTCTGCCACGCAGCCTGGGCGGCCTCCGGCGGGATGTTCGCCGGCGCTGCGCCGACCAGGATGTCGATGGCGGCCTGCAGGTTTCGCTGCAGAATCTGCGCGGAATGCTGCAAGAACGTTCGATGCAGGGTCAAGGAGGCGAGGAACAACTCGCTGCGTGCACGGTTCCATTCATGATCGGTCCACGGGGCGGTCACCTCTCGTGCTTCGCGGTCGTGCCACCAGGCGCTGCCCGGAAAGTACCGTCCCAGGGACGTAGCCGAATCGTCGAGTTGTTGTGCGAGCGTCGCCAGGTCGCGCGCACAGGCGGACCTGGCGGCGTCATGGACTCTTTCAGCATGTAGGGCTTGCTCGAGTTCTTCCTCCGCGCTGGCGAGGTCGCAGCGGGCGGTTTCCAGGGGTGCGTGGGTGAACGCGAGGTGGGAGACTCCGGCGGCGAGCGCCTGCTCTGATTCCAGCGCGGTACGCGCTTGTTCGACGGCGTCACTTGCGCGGTCGAGCTCTGACTGAATGTCGTCGTATCGGTCTTGCGCCTGCTGACGGTCCTGTTGCGCGGTTGCGTATTCGGTGGCGAGCCAGGCGGCGTGCTGACGCCAGTCGCCGCGCGCGGCGCCCAGGGTCCACACCGTTTTCCACCGGCCCGGTCGGGCTGTTTGATGTGCGGCGCGGGCATCCCATCGCTGTCGAAGCTCGGATTCCCGGGCTTCGACTTCGCGTTTCGCTGCTGCCAAGCGCCCGTCTCTGATCCGGTCGGCGTGGGCCTGTCGGGTTTGCAGAGTTTGTTCGGCGATGGCCACACGTTCGCGAACGGCACGCTCGGCCTCCTCCACACGCACTCGACGAAGCTTGTCGGCCTCGAGCTCGAGCACTCCAACGGACTCCGCCGCCGCAGTGGCGCGCTGACGCGCCGCGGCAACGCGCCGAGCCACCGCCGGGTGCATTTCATCCAGTCCGGCCAATTCCCGTTGCTTGCGTGTCTGGCGCTCGATGTTCTGGTGGGCTGTGGCCCTGGAGAGTCGCAGGGTCTCGACCCGCTCGACGGCCCGGGTGAATTCCGCTCGCGCCTGTGTCCAGGTCAGCGCGGGGAGGGTCTGTCCGAACTCCTCAAGCACCAGCCGCATGCCGCGCCAATCTCTGGCGGGCTCGGTGTCACCGGCGGCGACGGATTCGTCTGGCTTGTGGTACCAGAATCTGTCGGCGAACCGTGAACGGTTGTCTTTGTTGCCGAGGCGGGCGGCCACCAGTGCCCAC
The DNA here is from genome assembly GCF_003182135.1 of Nocardia neocaledoniensis. Lineage (GTDB taxonomy): Bacteria > Actinomycetota > Actinomycetes > Mycobacteriales > Mycobacteriaceae > Nocardia > Nocardia neocaledoniensis. The sequence continues at coordinate 316,501 of NZ_QGTL01000006.1, forward strand.
CCGGTCAGCGGGTCGGTCAGCGGAGGTGGCGGCGGGTCCTTCGGCATCAGCAGGGCCGAGGCGATCTCTGCGAAATATTCGATCTCTGCGGCACTGTCGCGCCAGCAGTCGGCGATCGCGTCCGCGGCGGGGATCTCGTCGGTGACGTTTTCCACTGCGCCGTTGTTCGCGGAGGCGACAACCATCTCGAACCCTGTCAGCTCCGGTCGCCACTCGCGGACCACCCGCGTGTATTGACCGGTCTTCCATCGCCGTTCCTGCTCGAGGAACGCGTCTGCCGGGTCGGACAGAGCGGCCAGGCGCTTCGCGCGGTGGGTGATGATCTCGGCGACGAGGTCGCGCAGCATCGTCGTCTTGCCCGTCCCGGGTGGACCGTTCACACCGACGATCCCGGTGTCGGGCATGGTCAGCGCGGTGTTGACTGCCAGTTGCTGATTCAACGCGAGTGCGTGCGTGGGATCGCTGAGCCACCGCCCGCTGGGGATGGCCTGCGGCGCGGTCCTGGCCGCCACCGCTTCCAGGTCGTTGCGCACGTCGATCCTTGCCGACGACCGGATCTCGCTCATGGGCAGCAGATAGTGCGCCAACGCTGGCCCGATGTCGGCCTTGCCGACCTTTTCGGCCACCAGTCGAAGATCCTGCATCAGGAAACTGTTGAGGAAGTCGGTCTCGCCGGCGCGCCCGGAGGCCTTGCGCGAGACGACTTTGCTCTGGATCCGGATCTCCGCATGGGGTAACGCTGCGCCGATTCCGATCGTTGCCGCAGCTGTCTCCAGACATTTGACGAGCATGTCCACGTCCAGGACGCGCCGCTCCGGCTGTTTGGACGGCACTGGCGGCGCTTGTCCCGCCGTTGATTCCGATTGCGGTTGCTGCGGTTGCGCCGATTCCGGCGCGGTGACGATCTTCAACCAGTCGCGGGTGAAATCCATCGACGAATCCTGGAATTCGGCCACCCAATCCCGGTCCGGCCCCTCCCGCAGGACCGTAGCCACGGCCCAGCCGCAGCTCGACAACACCACGGAGTCATCGATCGCTCGCCCGTCCTCGCCGACCGCGAACGCCGCCAGGGCACTTTCGCCACCCGGTCGTTCGTCGTAGCTCTCCGGGTCCGGTTCGAATACCGAGGCCAGCAACTCGCCGGCCCTCTCGAGCTGGTAGATGCCTAGGTAGACGATGTGCTGCCACGCCTGGTTGGGTCGCAGGCCCCGACCGGCGAGCTCGTGTCCAGGCTCCCACGGCAGAGGTTGGCCGTCCTTCAGGGCGAACATCAGACGCTCCTGGTCGACCTTGTCCACCTTCTGCGGGTTGAACATCTCCGTGGTCAACCAGAAATCGACGATCCCGGCACGCCTCGCGTCGACGCCGAACGCCATCCGCAGCCTCCCCTCCACAGCACCGTTTCCCACCGCAGTCCATCATATTCCGGTCGAGCGCAAGTCGGAGACGACAGTCAACCACCCGACACACTCGGCCCGAGGTCGCGTCGACGCAGGTCTTCCGCCTGTCCACTACCCGCAGGGTGTTCGAGGGTAGGTCGGCAGCAGGTGCTTCAATCCAAACGACAGTAGACTCCGCGGCCGTCGTCGCGACCGAAGCCGGACCGGCTGCACGACAGTCGACCCGTGGCAACTGGACCACACGCGAAGCGCCTCGTTCACACGACCAGCCCAGCCGCGCTTGGAGCAGGCTCCGGCCTGTTGGCGGGTGCCGTGATCGCGGTGACTCGACCCGCGTCATTTCCGCTTATACCGGCCTGTCGACCTCAAACCGGGCTCGCGGTCCGTCTGGTCCGAACGTCGACGAGAATATTCAGGGCGACGAACCTCGTTTGGTCTCAAGGCACAAGGAAAGGGCTGGGCACACCCGGAGCGGCGCTCACCCGAAGAGCACCGAACCCGATTCCCGCCAGACCGTTGTATAGACCCGGCACCTCGAGATCGCGCTGAATGCCGCAACGCCAACCTTCCTCGGTGATCGAGTCGACGACTGTTGCCGCGTGTCGGCGCAACCGCGTCCACAGCTCTCCGTCCGCACGATCGGAAGCGACAGTCACAGCGAGTTCCAAGCTGCCGAAGTCACCGTGGCACAGCGAATTTCCATTGCCGAAGCCGCTCCGCAGAGTCGTCTCCAGCGCCGCTACCATGTCGGACTCCACGCCGTCGTCGGCACAGTGTCTCAGGATGTGTAGGCGGGTGAGGCCGATACCGACAGCACCGTGACACCAGGCGATGGTGTTGCCTTCGGTATCGGTCCAGTCGCCGACTTTCTCCGTGGCAGGACCTTCGTGTCCGGAGAACCGCCGAATATCGCGCCAGTTACCATGTTTCGGCTCGAACAACCGCCGTTCGTAGTCCACTGCCAACAGGGCCGCATCGAGATAGGTCTCGTCCCCGAGCAATTCGCTCGCACATACCAGTGCCGAGGCGATTCCGGACGCGCCATGACCATAACCTGCCAGCGGCTCCTCAACGAGGCCGAGCTCGTGCATGCGCCGCGGCATCCACGCCGCGTTCCCCGACCCCGCACCCTGGGCCGTCAGCAGCCGATCGGCCGCGTCACGAATGACATCGAGAATGTCTGCGTCGCCGCTGATCCGGGACAAAGTACCCGCGCCGAGCAACGCGCCTGCGGCGCCGTCGATCACTGCGAAGTCCTCGTCGCGAGCAATCAAAGGCGGCATCGCGGCCACGAGCGACCGCGCGATGGCAATCAAGCCATCGTCCGCCCACAACGCACCGAGCTGCGCGAGCGCGTACACCGCGCCGCCGAGCCCAATCAGACCCAGCACATCCGTACCACGGCCGAATCGACCGCGGCGAAGTTGCTGTACCGCGGCACCGGCCGCTCGCCGCGCCAGATCGCGGTACTCGGCGTCACCGCTGACCTCCGCATAGTGACCAAGGAACAGCGCGATGCCGAGTCCCCCTGCATACAGGTCCGGGCCCGTTACTCCGACCTGCCAATTGGTCTCCGCGCCGGTCCGGACGCCGAGCCAGACCGCGCCCTCGGAATCGCCGACTGCCAGATCAACCAGGCGCTCAGCCACGGCCTGCGCCACCCCATACAACGGCTCGTCGTCTATCGGCGTCGCAGCTGGCGCGTGTGCGTCGCGCGCGACCGCGACGGGTTCATCCCAACGAACACCGTTGCTCAACATGCATGCCCGGATCAGCCAGATCTGCCGCGCGAGGTCCTCGTCACCGAGCCGCTCAAGTGCCTCGTTGAGCAATTGCCAACCGGAGGTCACACCGGTGTCCAGGACAACAGCGCCCTGATCATCCAAAACCTCGGTGCCATCGACTCGCGCGTCGAAGGCGGGAATGTCGACAGCCCACAACGCACGTCGCTCGCTCTCGGTCACCGCGGCCAGTCCTGGCTTGGTGGCGACCTCCCGCCACAACAGGTCGAAGTGTTCCTCCAGATCCCACCGGTTCCGTAGCAGTCGAGGATGAAACGACATCCCGAGAATCAGTCCGTAGGTGCTCGTGTCTCGAAGGAGGACGCGGACCTGGTCCGTGCGAAACGCAGCTAATGGCCCGTCCTGGCGCGTCAACGCGTCTCGATTGCGCCCGAGGAGCGTGTACACCTCGGTAAATCCGACGAGGACGGAATCCACATAGTCCCGCAGTCGGACAACGTGGTCGGGTTGATTGTCACCGCGCGGCACCGCCGCCTTGCGCAGTCGAATCCGCATCCGGTCGGTGCCGGGGGCTTCGACGTGTGGGATGCGAATCGAACTCGCCCCCGCCCCGTCCTGAACACTCATCCCCGATCGGTCTGCCCAGCCGTAGGGGCCGGCAGGCAACAGGCCTGCGTGGATCACCGAGCTTCCGAACAGCTCGTCTGCGGCGGTCTCTGCCACCGACCGATTGCCGGATCGCAAGACTTCGAGACGCGGTTGCAGCAGGGTCTCCAGGTCGATCAAGACCGGCTGATCACCTGCGGCGATCAGATTTTCGGCGTTGGCGTCGCTGGCATGCAACACATAGAGCAACGCCAGCAGCGCGCCTTGGCGCCGATAGAAGGTGCGCAATTCGATGGACCCTGTACACGGCCAGGCCTGGACGTACTCCATCCAGCCGTAGTCGCCCCGATCGAAACATCGCACGGTGCGAAGGTTCAATCCGTCAGTCCGCTCGTTCACCCATTCGAGCAGATCCTGGAAATGCGCGTCGACGCCGAACGGTCGGGGTTTGTACACGGCCTTCCAGCCGGAGGAGAATTCGATCACCGCAACCGACCGGGAGCTCCGATGCGAGTCCCCCAGCCCCGCTCGAACAGTTGCCAGATGCCCGAGGGATGCAGGCGCCCCGAGCGTTGTCAGGAGTTCGGGCAGGTCGGTGACGAGCCGTTCGAGAAGTTCCACCGCGAACGCCTGCCAGAGTTCCGCAACGGTGTGCAAGCGTTGCGCCAATAGCGGGAACTCGTCGAACAACGCGCGGCGTCTCCCGGGCTCCGTGAATCGCGCGACGGCTTCGGCGAACCGATCAGCAGGCTCCTTGGCAACGGACGGGTTCGCCGCGTGCTCTTTGGCGAGCTCCGCCACCATGCTGCGGTGCAGCATCGTGTCCAGTCGCACGGCCAGCGAGTTTCGCACAAGGTCCCTCACCAACTCTTCCCGATCGGCGAAAACAGACGACACGTTGCTATCCGTGTCGACCAGCAGCTCGTCCATACGCGCGCAAACGTTTCTGTATGCCCGCTCGAGTAGGCATCCGACCGTCACGAGAAACGGTCGCTCTTGATCCCAAGGGCTGTCGGGGTTTTCACACAGCGACTCCGAGATCGCGTCCAGCGCCTGAGGCATCGGCTCCGTCAGCAATGCCAGCAGCCGCTGTTCATCGAGATCGGCTGTCGTCAGACGCAACTGCCACAGCTCTTCTCCACTCAGAACGGCACCGCATTCCGCAGTGCCGTTCGAGCCGCCCACTTGGAACGGAATCCCCTTGCGCCACCTCGCCAACCGTTCAACGGGATTCACCGAAGAACTGTCCGTTGCCACGGCGCGTCGTCCTGCTACGAGCAGCAGGTCGGGAACGAAGAGAACGCCGTGTGAATAGTGGCGAGTGAGGTTGCCTGCATATCCTGCAACCGAATGAATTCCAGGACTTCGTCTTCGAGGTCCCCAGCCGCGTCGAATCCGACTCGAGCCGTCTCCTGAACCGCAACACCGGACATGTGCATCAATCCTTCGGCTTCGCTAGTGGGCGATGGGCTCATCGCCCACTCTGACGTTACGCCGCCGACCTGACACGTCTATTCCCACAGCTGGGCAGCAAGCCGCTGGCTGCCAATTCTCGCAGTCCCAGAAGGGCCGGGCGGTACTCGAGGTGACCATCGCAGACACCGGCGCGTACTCGGCGGGAGACTACCGGCTACGAGACCCGGCCGCCTGCCCGCCACGAGTGAACACAGTCGAACTGACCAGCGTCATCGGCCCCGGCTCCTCCCGCAAAGCACTGACCAGCAGTGCCGCATCGGTCCGGCGGTTGCCAACGAAAGGCACGTCTTTCAGGGGCTGGTCATCAATTCCAAGCCGTCACCTTCGTCGCGTTCGACCGCGTGGAAGTGGGTATGAGGAGCAGATTGAGTTGCTTCCACACCGCGGGAAGTGACCATGTCGCGGGTCAGGTCCACAAAGTTTCTCATTGTCATGGCGGCGATATCCGGGCCTGAAGTCCCATCGTGGCCGACACGGGCGCCGATATCACGTGTGTGCTCGGTGGCGACGACCAGTTGGTGTTTACCATCTTTGACGGGGTCCAGCGGCACGAATGCCATCCCGTTGTCCCAGCGTTTGGTCACTTCAGCGGGTATGTTGCCGTCGATGATCTTGTCGAATATGCAAGGTTCTTCGGGTAGTAGTTTGTCGTGAATCTTCCCGCCTTGCTGTTTAGACCAATGCAATTTGAGGCCGTCATCACGTGTGCGCGGCATCACGTGGACAGGCCCGAAGTCGGAACCCAACCCCCGACGGCACGTGATGACATTGGCAGCCGAATGCTCAGCAGCGAGTTCGGCGGCGTAGGCCACTCTGGCCTCCACCGAGGCACCGGATGGACCGTCGGCAACAACGATGAGGTGCCCCTCGGTGAGAGCGTCGTCCGGTGGCACAGCAACTGCACCGTCCCAACGACGGTAGACATTCTTCTCATCCCAGGTCCAGTCAGGTACGGAAAACCCGGGAATATGGTGCCTGGAGTCGGCGCCATGCACGGAAATGTTGTGCCGTACCGGATTCACCTCCCAGCGCGTCCCACTTCGATCGTGGGAGTGCGCTACGTGCGCCCCGCTCAACTCGTCGACACGAGTGTATGAGCGACCCACGCTCACAAGAAACCGCGCGCCCATTCGATCGCCACGGACGGGCGCGGCGAGGTGGCGGGTCACGCGAGACGCCTCGAAGTCCAGCTTTTCGGTCGCGTGCAGCAGAGCCTTTACTATCCCTGTCCCCAGCATCGCGCCCCGCGCCCTCCCTGCGTTCCAGACTCGCTCGCACCACTGCGTTCCAAAGGCCCCTACCGCAACCCGAACGTGAAACGGCCACACTGTCGTTCGGCCAAGCGATCAGCGGCGAAACCAGTCCCTCATCCCGACCAGGCTATGTCCGCGCGCGCTGACAGTCCACACAGCCGGGTCTCGATAGTATTGCCGCCGATACGACTATCGTCCCGAGTCGGCCTGACGACGTCGACCAAGCTTCCTGACGTACCGACCTGTCTGGACACGATCTGCGCGCGGACCCCGCCGGACAGCCGGGTCGTGGTCGAATTGAACTGGCGCAGCCCTTCATCGGATGTGTCACGGGGTGCCAATCGCGAGCACCACCCGAAATCGCCCCTGTGAAGCGTTGAGGACTTGACTCACGCAACCATGCGTGCCCGTACTCCTTGTCCAGCGGTCTCGCGAGAAGCTGAACGTCCCGGGTCGCGAGGATGCCCGCCTGCGTGCATCGAGGCACTGTTGCTGGCCGGCGATCTCGACAGCAACCCATCCCGGATACAGCTCTCCGCGCCAAGTTCGAGAGCGGCCCCATCGATTACGACCTGCTCGTGCGCCGAGCCTTTCAGCTCCGGACACCGTCAGAGCGCGATCGGCGAGCACTCTCGATGAAGTGCTGTGCCGCTGAGGATCTCTTGCTCCGTATCCACTACACCCCAAACCGTCGAAGACGGTCCAGGCCGCATACTCGAGACAGCAACAACGCCACGGCGCCAAAGAGGTCTCGGAGTGCCGATGATGGTCCACCACACTCCATCTGCGTCGAGCAGGATGGTGGTGCACGGGGCAGCATTGCGTCGGATACAGGGCGACACGGACTGAAACGTGATCACCGTCTCGTTCGACAAGCACGAACCCCTGCAAACTCCGGCTCGTCCTGACACTTCCGACTTGCTCTCCGCGGCATGAGATAAGACCCTCTTCTCGGGCAACCCCCGTGTGCTCGATGGTTGAGCCAGGCATGCGGGATGCGCAACATCCAAGCGCGCTGCCACCCTAGACTGCCGATCACCTTGGCCCGCTGCCAACGGTCGCTGAAACCCGCGATTTACGTGAGCAATTCAGACGTGAGATAGTGGTCCAGACGCTGGATTCGCCAAGCCGGAGCACTGGCCCATACCTCGAGCAGACAGGAACAAGCCCCATGGCACGCAAAGTGGTCGTCAAAATAGTCGATGACATCGACGGTTCCACACCCGCTACTGAAACAGTCACCTTCGGCATCGATGGTGCCCTCTACGAAATCGACCTCTCAGACAGCAACGCGGCCAAGCTCCGGGACAGCCTGGCGCAATGGGTTACATGCGCACGAAAGACCGGCCGCACGGCGAAGTCCACCAGCCGAAACACTCCGGCACCGACGACGCATCCTCGAAACCGCAACGACCTCACCGCGATCCGGGCCTGGGCAGCTGAAAACGGCCACAAAGTTTCCGCGCGCGGCCGCATCGCCGCCGAGGTTGTGGACGCCTACAACCAGGCCGTTGCCTGACCATCACCGAATCGGAGTCGAGCCGAAACCAGCCTGCCTCCAACGTCTCGACATCCTCACCGCAAGCTCTTAGACGGCGGTGAGGATGTCGAATTCAGAAGTCTACGCGGAATTCAGGAAGATCCCGCCGACGCGGCCACCAAGGAGCCTGCGGAGGATGCAGCCTACGCATAGAACCAGGCTTCTCCGTCGAGTCCGGGGACCAGGCCGGTCCACTCGGTCTCTGCCTGGTACGCGCATCCGATCTGCAGGACTGTTGATTCGTCGAAGGGCCTACCGATGATTTGCATCCCAATGGGGAGTCCGGAAGTGGTGATCCCGCACGGCACCGACATCGCCGGTAGACCGGTCAGGTTCGCGGGCGCGCAGGTACGCACATAGGCATTGACCAACGGCTCAATCACACCGTCCGGCCAAGCGATCGCGTCCTCGCCGACCCGGGCGGCCGGGGCTGGCAAAGTGGGTGCCAATACCGCGTCGATTTCGTCGAACGCCTCCCGCCATGCTTGCTGCAAGAGCAGGCGGCCGCGCACAGCCCGGATGTAGTCGGTGGCCAGGAGCATCTCCCCTGCCTCGAGCATCACCCGCACGTCCTCTTCGTACAGGTCGCTCTGCTTCCGCAGGTTGCTCTGGTGATAGGCACTGGCCTCCGCGACGAGCAGTGCGTACTCGATGGGCATGCACTGATCGGTCATTGGCAAGCGGACCTCTTTGAGCCGAGCGCCCTGCGCCTCCAATGTCTCGGCCGCAGCTCTGAACGCCGCCTCGACCTCGGCGTCGATCCGGTCGAAGAAGTAGTTACTGGGGATCGCGATGGTCAGCTCGCGAACTCCGGCATCCAGACTTGCTCCATAGTCGGGCACGACGACATCGACGGAGGCGGGATCGCGGGGATCGTAGCCAGCGAGCGTTTGCAGCAGCAGGGCGGTGTCCGCCGCAGTGCGCCCCATCGGCCCGATGTGATCCAAAGACCAGCTCAGCGTTGTGGTGCCGAAACGCGATACCCGCCCGTATGTCGGCTTCAGCCCGGTGACGCCGCAGACGGCGGACGGGATCCGGATGGAGCCGGCGGTGTCGGTGCCGATCGCGCCCAGGACCATCCGGGCCGCCAGTGCCGCGCCTGAACCACCGCTCGACCCGCCCGGAATGTGATCGGTATTCCACGGGTTGCGCGTCGTCGGTGTGACCACACCGTAGGCGAACTCGTGGCTGTGTGTCTGTCCGATGAACACGGCGCCCGCACGATCGAGCCGCTCGACGACTGCGGCATCGGCGCGGGGAATATGACCGCGTCGAGTGCGGGAACTCGACGTTGTCTCAACGCCGGCCCGGTCGACCAGAGCCTTGACCCCGAGCGGTATGCCATGCAGCGCTCCGCGCCGACTGCCCGCCGCGAGTTCCTCGGTCGCGAGCGCGGCCTGCTCCAAGGCAGTTTCAGCGGTGAGCGCCGCGAAGGCACCGACCGCGTCCTCGTGCCGTTCCACCTGCTCGAGTACCGACTCGGTCAGTTCGACGGGAGAGAGCCGTTTGGCCGCGATCTCCTCGCTGGCCGCTGTCAGCGTCAATTCGCAAGGGCGCACCGCTGTCACCTCCACCGCGCATCGAACGCGGTCGCCGGGAAGGTATCTCCCAGCTCGATTTCCCCGAGGCAGTCGACGTTTTCATACACCACATCCAGCGTGGCCCCGACGATTGCGTGCCGGTCAGCGGCCAAGGGCAATCGGGCGAACAGCGACAGTTCATCAACCGGGGCTGTCGGGCGAGGATTCGGATTGATGTTCACTGCGCACTCCCGTCTTCGATCCCCTGATAGCGGGGCCGACTCGACACTAGCCGCGAGAAATCCCGGCACCTCGCCATCATTCCCAGCGCTGGCAAGTCGGCTTCACCGTGGAATTTGCGCCATCGAAGTCACTCGCCGCTGGACGACGCCACACCTGACCCGAGCCGCCTTGAGGACTATCGCATTCCTTCCCACCATTGGTGGTGCATGTGGGCCCCGGAAGCAATCACCTGTCCTACGGTTCCCGCACCTGAATGTGAGGACGGTGTGATGTGATTCTTAATGGTTCGAACGCGTGCACAGGCAAGTCGGACTTCGAAAGGCCGGTTGCAAAGCGGCGAGCCGGAGGCAATCCGAATGATCATCGCCGTCGAAACCGCTTGATGGCGCGCATGGCTACGCTCGCGATCATCACACCGGGCGCCACGCTGGCAGGAATCGGGCACGCTGCAGCTGATGTCGGAGGTCATTGCCTGTGGTCGGGCACGACGCACTCGACGGGTACCGAGATCGTCGCTGGTGGTATGTATTTCACCTGCCATTCGGGACCCTCGGGAGTTCCCGAGTGGCGTTCGAGCTCGGGCAATGGCTCACCGACTGTGGTGCCGAACCCAGGGGCGACCAGCAATCCTGCCGGTCTGTTCAGTGTCGGGGCTGTTCAGCCCGGCACCGAGTACAACGATTACTGTGTCGGTTCGCAACTCATCGACGGGAGCGAGGACGTTTACCGGGTGGTGTCGGATGCGAAGGGCTTCCTTTTCTGGAAGGCGGCGGGTCCGATTTCGCAGTGGCGGTTCGATCCAGGGCGCAGCAGGGTTCCGACGACCCAATCATCGGGCATCTGTGTGTACGAATCCCCGTCCTGAGCGACGTCGCCCTGGCTGAATTGACTGGGTGCGCTCGACTGATTCATTGCTCTCCGTCGGAGTCAGAACCGGGCTACCGTGGGTTGGACCGGCACAGCGAGCGGTCGTGCGAGTCGAGCAAGTGCGACGATCGCGAATGTGTCGACCGCGGCGTGGTTCAGGACTGGAGCTCTGTCAATTGAGCTTTGATGTCGGTCTTCAGCACCTTGCCGACCGTGGAGCGTGGTAGATCCGGCCAGATTTCGATGCGCTTGGGGGCCTTCACACTACCGAGTCGTTCTTTCACGAATCCCTGCAGCTCGGTTGCGGAAGCGCTGTGACCGGATCTGAGCTGGACGACCGCGGTGACAGATTCGCCCCATTTCGGATCGGGCAAACCGACAACCCCGCAGTCCCGCACGGCTGGGTGTGCGAGCAGTGCTTGTTCGACTTCGGCGGAGTAGACATTGAAGCCACCGGTGATGATCATGTCTTTGGCGCGGTCGACGATATAGAGAAAGTTGTCGGCATCGAGGTAGCCGATATCGCCGGTGTGATGCCATCCGTGGCGGCTCGCCTCGACAGTGGCTTCCTCGTTCTTGTAGTAGCCGGGCATCACCAGTGGGCCGCGTACGACGATTTCGCCGCGTTGCCCGGTGTCCAGCAGAGCGCCGTCGTCGCCCATGATCGCGACCTGCGTCAGCGGTGTGGGGTGTCCGACCGAGGACAGGCGATCGCGGGCGATCGACCCGTCAGCGCAGAAGTGCTGGTCCGGGGCGAGCGTGGAGATCATCATCGGGGCTTCGGATTGCCCGAACAGCTGGGCCATGACCGGCCCGATGCGGTCGAGCGCTTGTTCCAGCCGGGCGACGGAGATTGGTGCCGCTCCGTACCACAGGCACCGCAGCGAGGACAGTTCCGCGCGGTCGAGTTCGGGGTGATCCAGCAGCAAGTAGATCAAGGTGGGCGGGAGAAAAGTGTGGGTGATCCGGTGTCGCCGGACCAGAGTCAGAAACTCTCCCAGATCGGGGGCGGGCATGATGACGATCTCGCCGCCGAGGGTCAGTACCGGAAAACACAGCACCCCTGCGGCATGGGTCAGCGGCGCCAGTGCGAGGTACCGCGGGCGGTTTCCGAACGGAAAACTCATGAGAGTCAGGGCCGACATGGTCTCCATGTTGTGCCCGGTGAGCATGACTCCTTTGGGGCGACCCGTTGTCCCACCGGTCCCGACGATCATGGCGATGTCGTCGACCGGCTCTGCCTCCCACGGCCCCGATTCCAGACCAGATGTCCAATCATCGAAGGATACGGCTCCAGCGATCTCGGCTTCTTCAAGGCAGACCAGGACGGCCAACTTCGGCAGATCGTCGATGATCGCAGAAACCAGAGAAGTGAAGGACTTTTGGAAGATCAAGCACGAGCAGTCGAAGAGGTCAAGCAGGTCCCGGTTTTCAGCGGCCTCGTTCCTTGGGTTGATGGGGCACCAGACCGCCCCGGCCCTGGCCACACCGAACACGCAGCTGAAGGCGAGGGCATTGTTGGCGGACAAGATCGCCACTTTCGCGCCGGGACCCACACCGGACCGATGTAGCGCCCGGGCGACCTGCCACGACAGTCGTTGGACCGCGCCGTAAGTCAGCGTCTCGTCATTCATGGTCAGGCAGGGCGCATCAACGCCGAGCGAGGCGCCCTTGTCGAGATAGTCGGTCAAACGCACTGGTGATCCTCAGGTATCGACGATTCGGAGAAGACTTGGGGCTGAACGGAAAGGCTGTCGGCGCGCATCTGCGCCGACAGCCCCGCACAGTCATCCGTGGACGGTCAGAACAGGCTCCATGACCAAGCCGAAACTGCGGAGCGTACCCAGCAGCTCGCTATGGCCGAACGCTTGGCAACCGGAGGCGAACCCCACCCGCTGCGGAGCCTGTTGCAGCAGCGAGTGCGCCGCGTACGCCTGCAGAAGACCTGTCTGCTTGTAGTTGCAGTTTCCGTAGATCACGCAATGCGCCCGCCCCAGCGGACCGGAGGCGTATACCGAATCGAGCGAGGTGTTGATCCGCGGATTCTCCCGCGGCGGCATCTCGTTCATGACACCTGCGGCCTGTTCAGCGAGCACTGTGTACTTCTCTTCCACGGCCAGGTCTTTCACCTGCTCCACGACGGCTGCGACGATCTGCGGGACGCCCTGCATGAGTGCCCGGTTGAACACACCACCGAGCACCTTGACATTCGCTACGCGCGGATCCCGCTTGAACCACACGGGATGCGAGGTACCGCCCCACGGCAACGCGAGCTCGGTCTGATGCTGGCCGGGCACCGTCACGTCGTACAGGCCGGCATCGGCAGGCCATTCGACGTACTGGTTCTGTTCCAGGTAGTAGGCCTTCGACAACGCCGCGTTGACAAGAATGGTCCGGGTCGACGCGATCGTCGGGAAGCCCTTCCAGAAGACCTGGATGTCGAGTGTGTCCAGGCCGGGTGTTTCGAGACAGATATTGGCCGCGATCTCACCGGTGGTGTACATCTGCGCAAGCCCGGGACACAGCAACAGTCCGAGATCGGCCATCGCCTGGCCGTACTGCTCGTCGCAGGCAATGAGCCAGTCCTGCTCGCCGGTGGTGTCCAGATAGTGGGTGCCCGCGGCGATACAGGCTTCGACCACCTCGTGACCGTACTGCGCGAACGGGCCGACGGTATTGCAGACGACACTCGCGCCGGTGAACAGCTCTGTCAGCGGACCGACAGCATGCGCGACCTCCACCACCTCGTAGGTAGCGGTCTCGATGCCGGGGATCTTGTCCATCGCTTCCTGGACGCGTGCTTTATCGCGTCCGGCAGCGACGAAGGGCAGATTGTACTCGCGCAGGTATTCGCAGATCAGTCGGCCGGTGTAGCCGGAGGCGCCATAGACGATGACGGGCTTGGTGGTGCTCATAAGGTGGAGCCTTTCGAAGTGTCGGTAGCAGGTCGGTTTCGGGTCACATGCCCATGCCACCGTCGACCGGCAGGCCGGCCCCGGTGATGAATCGGGCGGCGTCGGACGCGAGGAAGACCACAGCGTCGGCCATGTCGGCGACTTCGCCGAGTCGCCCCTGCGGAGTCAGATCAACGACGGCGCCGACTGCTTCCTCGGGGCTGCCGAACAGCCCGAGATTCGCGACGTCCTGGGCCAGCTGGCTACCCATCTCCGTGGGAACGAGGCCGGGATAGATGCAGTTCACGCGGACGCCGTAACCGAGCTTGCCCGATTCCATGGCAGCCACCCTGGTCAGCCGGTCGACAGCAGATTTTGTCGCCGAGTACCCGGCGATCCCGGGAAAGGCGATGGTCGCGGCGACCGATGAGATGTTGACGACCGCTCCACCGCGGCCCGCCGCACCACCGGGTCTCATCGCCCGGAAGGCGTGCTTGATGCCGAGCGCGGTCCCGAGAACATTCACATCGAGCATGCGCCGCACTTCCTCGGGGTCGAGATCGACTATCAAGCTGGTGATTTCGACACCGGCGTTGTTGACCACGATGTCCAGACCACCGAGCGCAGCCACCGTGGTGGCGACACCGTGCCCCCACGCGGCGTCGTCGGTGACATCCAGCGCGACGAACTCGGCTGTCGCGCCGGACTCGCGCAACACCTCGACAGTCTTCTTGCCAAGGTCTTCGCGCACATCGCCGATGGCCACGGCGGCACCGGCTTGTGCCAGCGCGTGCGCCATACCCGCGCCCAGCCCGCGCGCGCCGCCTGTCACCAGGGCCTTTCGACCGGTCAGGTCGCATCCATTCATGACATCTCCTCCTCGAGATGAGTTCTCCGTGCGGCTAGTCACTGACATCGCCCAGCCGCACCTTCGAATGCGACGTGGATCACAGCCTAGCGCTGTTTTGACAGTCGTCAAGACTTTTCTTGACGACTGTCTAAACAAATTTCGCCAAGCGTCCAGGGCATGCGGTAAACTGCAGTCGTGCCGCAGCGTGCGGGGCCAGGAAGATGGGGTGTCCACGGTGACCGACAGCGCCGCGACGAAACGCGACCGGATCTCGCGCCGCCAGATCGACAAGTTCGGCGAACGCCGGGCACAGTTGGCTTCGGCCGCCCTGTACACCCTCGCCGAGCTCGGCTATGCCCGAACCAGCCTGCGCGAGATCGCCCAGAATTCCGAGTTCACCCACGGCGTGCTGCATTACTACTTCAACGACAAAAACGAGCTGATCACCCACGCGGTGCGCCAGTACGAGGCCGCTTGCGTCACCAGATATGACGCTGTCGTCGCCACCGCCCGTAGCGCCGAGGAACTGCGTTCCGGATTCGCCACGGCCATGGCGGCCACCCTCGACACCGACGCGCACCTGCACCGGCTCTGGTACGACCTACGCAATCAGAGCCTGTTCGAGGAGTCCTTCCGGCCTGATGTGCACGAAATCGACCAACGCCGCGAACTGATGATCTGGCAGGTCGTCAGTCAACATGCCGTGCTCGCCAACTCATCCCCCGCCGTGAACTCCGGTGTTGCGTACGCCGCGTTCGATGGGCTGTTCCAACAGGCTCTGCTCCGGAAACTCGCCGGAGACGACACCGCTGCCGGGAAACTCAACACCGCTGCCGAACAACTGCTGAGCACACTCACCACCGGCTGACACTGAATAGGTCTGTTGATCGGAGTGGCTCACCTCCTCGCCGAGGATCGTCGTCTCTACGCTGTCCTAGTCGGGGCGCAGGGCGAGGGCCCGCCGCCGAGCTTCGCGTTCCGTCTCAAATCGCCGTAGGTGGACCACCCACGGCGTTGGTGGACCCACTTTGGCGTGGACACGCCAAACAGTCCTCAGCGCAAATGCCTCCACCGGAGCCGCAACTCAGCACAACAGGCGCGGCCACTACATCTCACGCGTCAGTGCCGCCGCACGCAAGGCCAGGACGCAAATCGTCTCCATGTGCGCCTGTCGCGCGAACTGCCCGATCGACACGTCCGTAAAGGGATCCGTACTCACTGCGGATACCGCCGCGGCCGATGTTTCCACCAAGGACACCGCTCACGGACAGCGGCTCCGGCCGAGTTTCGCGCATACCGACGGCGCTACCGATGCGGGCCCCAACCAAACTCGGCCATATTGACGGCGCCGAAGGGAAGGACAGTTCTCCGCAGCAGCACTGTTCCGCAACGAGGGACGACCAACTCACGCTATGATTTTGGAGGTATCGCTTGAGGCGACGTTACGAGGGCAAGGTTGCCTTCATCACCGGGGCGGCCCGCGGTCAGGGCCGGGCGGAAGCCGTTCGGTTCGCCGAGGAAGGTGCGGCGATCATCGCCGTCGACGCGTGCGCGGAATTCGCCAGCACCACCTACCCGAGCGCGACCACCGAAGATCTCACCGAGACCGTCCGGTTGGTCGAGGCGGCGGGCGGCGAGATCGTCGCGAGCAAAGTCGACACCCGCGACTTCGAGGCGCTCTCGGCGACGTTGGCGGCGGGGATCGAGCAGTTCGGGCGGCTCGACGTGGTAGTCGCAAACGCGGGAATCTGCTCAGCCGCCCTGTCGTGGCAGATCACCGGCGAGCAGTGGCACGAGATGATCGACGTCAACATCACGGGTGCCTTCCATACCGCAAAGGCCGCGGTTCCCTTCCTCATCGAGCAGGGCGAGGGTGGCGCCGTGGTGTTCACCAGCTCGGTGGCCGGGCTGAAGGGATACCCCTTCATGGCGCACTACGTCGCCTCGAAGCATGCGATCACCGGGCTCGCCAAGTCGATGGCCAATGAGCTGGGTGCGCACAGCATTCGGGTGAACACCGTGCACCCTGCCGGCGTGGCCACCGACATGCGAATCACTGAGCTGGGGCCCCTGCTCGAGGAATACGCCACAACACTGGCGCCGATCTTCATGAACACGCTACCGATCGACGCCGCTGATGTGTCGGACATCGCCTCCGTCATTGCATGGCTGTGCTCCGATGAGGCCGCGAAGATCACTGGCGCCCAGATTCCTGTGGACCTGGGCAACCTGAATCGCTGAAACCTCCCCCTAGCAATCATGACGCACACACGCGGCCGGCACCCCCTCACCAGACGATGACTGGTCGATCGTGGACCAGCAAGGCCTTCGAAGACATGTCCAACCACCTGACTGGGTTGATCGGCACCGGCGCGACCGCAGTGCACCACCCACACACACTGGTGGGCAGGGATCTCAAATTGGCTGTGCGTCTATTTCTCGATGCCGATCTTACTGCTGACAAACCGATACGCGTCGACACCAACCGCATTTCAGATTCCCTCCAGCGATTCCGCCCTTCGACGCTGACCAGAACAGAGCGAGCTGCCATCCGTCGCTACACCAGCAATGACGGCTACCGGGGGATCAACAAAGTATTGCGCGGCGCCACACTTCCACCAGAGATGAGGTCATACCATGACGATCTAGTCGCCGCGATTCGAAAACTTCCCCCCTACCGCGGAATAGTGCATCGAGTAACGAGTCCGACTCCGGCAGACCTCGCCCGATAACGGCCAGGCGACACTGTCACCGAAACGGCATTCACCAGCACGGCCCGTACGACACCGCACCGGCGCCGCGGCGAAACTTTGGCACGTATCGTGTCCTGGTCGGGTCGCGACATCCGCTCGTTCTCCACGTACCGATGGGAGCAGGAGGTGCTGTTCGAGCCGAACACGCGATTCCTTGTCTTGGCCAAATCTTTTGGCCGAGAACGTTTTTCCGTCGTCCTCGATATGCTGGAAGTCCGCCCTCACACGCTGTCCCGTAGGGTTCTCACAGGAAGTGGGAACGGCTTCCGCGTAGTGCGCGCTGTTCCCAGCGGTGGGACGTCGCGCCGACGGCGATTCCATACGCTTGCCGGATGAGGTGCAACCTCGAGACACGTCTGCTGAACGGTGCGGCGACCCGAGCCACTGGTCGGATCACAAGACGACGGCCTGCTGGCAGCCGACCGCACCGAAATCGGCGGCGAGCACGCGCCTCGACAACGATATGTTCAGCCGTGGTCTCGGAATCACCGCGGTCTCAGCCGAAACCTTTTCCGCGCGGTGGTGGGCTTCCCGGACCGCTACCGGTCAGCTTCCTGCCGAGCTGCGGCGAATGGACACCCGAGCAGGTCACCGCGGCCGTGGCGCAGTAATTGTCATCACTTCCTGTGCGGATGGGATACCAGCGAGAATCCCTGTCCCAGCGCTGCATCCGAGGCCGGACGACATGACCATCGCCACCAGGGTCTGGATCGTCCGGTGCAGGCCGACTGGGTGGGGATCCGACGGAGGGCCCGAGAGCTTGTGTGACCAGGTCGACCTGGCACTGCGTCGGCGCCGGACCGAGCGTATCGGCCCGACGCAATCGCACCGGATCAACCCGAAAGTTCCTGTCCCGGATCAGGTCGGCGCCCTCGGAAAGCTTGAACTCGACACAAAGGTAGGGCACATAGGGCCGTCCGAGGTCGCTGCCGGGCAACTTGTCGGGTGCCGGTGCACCGCCAGTCCAGGTTCCCTCGCCTGGCTACTCGCCCGCGCTCCCGGTCGTCGCGCCGATCCCCGGTGCCTCCGCCGGCCATCACCTCACCGGGCGCCGTGGTGGTTGCTGACCGCAGCGATGGATCTCGACCCCCGTCCGTCCCATGAGTTTCGAGGGGTCCCATGAGCGACCTGGATCTGCCCGGCGCGAAGAGCCCGGCAGAGATCGCTCGCGAGGCAACCGGTCGAGTTGCACGGGCCTTGACCGCTGGCATTGCACACACAGTCCGCAACCGGCGCGAGCTGATCAGCGAAACCCGGGCATCGGCCGGCATGTTGCTTCGCGCGGACCACACCGCTGCGATACCGATCGACCCCTCCGCTCGAGCGTTGATCAGCAACGATCGGATCTACGGTGGGCGCAGGGACACCACCTACACGACATGGCTCGGGGATCTCCATGAGCGCGGTGTCGAGACCGACCGGGCGATGTCAGACCTCGGAAAACTGTGGGATTACCTGCGTTTCGATCCGAAATGGGCGATCGATCCAGTGCGTGCGTATGGTGGAATCATCTGCTTCGGCAGCACGGACATCGGGGGCGCTTCGGTAGTCGTGAATCTGGTCCGTGACCGTGGGCTCGGCGAGGTCCCCGTGGTGTTCTCCGGATACAACGGGGAGGCAGCCGCATTCCGGTTGGCCGCCGAGAAGATGCAACTCGACCCCCGACAGATCATCGAGGAGCCCCTGGCGGCCAACACGGGACAGAACGCTGCGTTCTCGGCCCAAATCCTCGCCGACCGCGGCCGCGATATCTCGTCGCTCATCGGTGTGTGTACCCCATTCCACGCACGCCGAGTATGGGCCACGCTCATGCAACAGGGTACTGCCGATGTGAACGGCAAGCGCTTTTCGGTCGATCATGTCGCCATGTCCACCCTGGACGTCTCCCTGGAGAACTATTTGAAGTATGGCAACCGGCCCGATGTTGACACAGCACCACACCCGAGGTCGATCGTCGCGGTCACTATGGGAGAGATCAAACGCCTCGATGAATACCCCGCCGAAGGGCACATCGTCCACCAAGACATCCCCGGCGAGGTCCGCGACGCCTATGAACGACTGAGTGAAACCTTCCGACCCGCTGAGCGCAGGTACTGACCCCCGCGAAAGGGACGAACCCGATCGAGCACGGGCGCCACCATCAGGTGGTCGTCGACATTGGCCGCAGACAGCTCCACCACGAGCGGAAACCCGTTTCCACAGGTCAACAGGTGGTGCTTCGAACCCGGTCTTGGCGCGGTCTACCGGGCTCGGCCCGGTCGCGGCGCCCCCCCCCTTTCTTCACCCGCACATGCGAGCCCGTCGATCATGATCCAGTCGAAGTCGATCAACCCGGCGGCATTGCTGCGGTCCAGGACCGCTTGGTGCATCGCCTCCAACACCCCGGCGGCTTGCCAGTCGCGCAACCTGCGCCAACACGTCATCCCCGACCCGAATCCGAGTTCTTGGCACAGGTCTTCCCACCCGATCCCGGTGGACAACACGAACAAGATGCCCCCTGGAAACACCAGCCTCGGGTCGGGCTGGGCCGGTCCTGGTGTTCCCGCTGGTTTCACCGGTAGTAGCGGTTCGATAACCGCCCGCAACTCGTCAGCCACGATCCAGGGCGTTGTCACGGCGAAATATCCTGCACGACAGCGGATCTCGCCGCCACCCGATCGAACCCGTTAGGCATTCCAATGCTCGCCAAGCTCGGACGCAAAATCATCCTCGCCCTGGAGCGCGTGACAGGTCACACCAGCAGAACAGTCGCAGATCAGATGGACGGGACAGCCGGCAAACTGCGGGCGAGTATTGCTGAATACCCGCACGCAGGAAATGGACATCACCCCATTGGGCAAAGCGGATAGATCGCGACGGAATGCCCATGCTGCTCGGACAAGATCGCAGTTCGCATGGCCCAGTATTCGTCAGGCCCGACCGCGTAGCGCGAGCCAATATGACGGACCCGGAGGGCAGTCGCGCAGGTGTTTCCTTCTCACACAGTCCGCGTGTCGTCGCGAAGTACCAGAAGAGACTCACCGAAATACTTTTCTCGGCGCGATGGCGCATCGACTATTCACCCTCCTCCGGCGACAGGCACCAATCAACCCTCCCGAAGCAATTTCATAAGGTCCCTGCACGCCTCGATGTCGAAATTGACGCCATGCGCGAAGTCCGTTTCGAGTCCCCGCGCCCGATATGTTTCGTATTCCCGTTGCATGCCGAACACCTCGATCGGGTCGGCCGGAAACTCAAGTTGAGAGAGCCTGGTAGCGCGTTCGCCGAATGCTTCACTACCGGTACGAACCGCATCGGCCCATTGGCCGGTGGTCGAAACGATGGCTCTGCTGAAATCTGGCGGGGCACTCGGCGGTAACCCGCTGCGTTCCAGTGACCAATTCATCAGCATTCGGGAAGAACAGTCGTCCCCCCAGGGATTGATGGAGGAATGGCGCTGCTGGAGTTCTGCGGCGAGCCGATAGGGGTCGATACCATTGCGAACCCGAAGGCTCTGCTGCTCGCGCATCAGGTCGAAAGCGTCATTATACCAACGGGCCAAGCCTCTCAGTTCACGGTTCAGCGCCCGCGACTCCGAAAGGCGATGTGCGATCGCTTCTTTGCCTGGTGGTACCCCGATGGACCCCTCTCGCAGGTGCGCAAGATACGGATTCGACGCAACCGCCCTCCGTTCCTCAGTAGTGAGCGGGTCCAGAATGATCGACCTGGGGCGACCGCTGGCCGTTCCTGCGGATTCAGCAGGTGCGAATTGTGTCAGCCGTTGCTGAAGTTCGGACATGAACGGCACCGTAAGATTTCGATTGCCGTACTGTCGGGCATACGCGCGAGCATCCAGATAGCCGGCCCATTTCAATTTGCCTAGCGCGAGCTCTGGGTGCCCATCTCGCGAGAGCAGGGCTATTCGATGGATTGGCTCGTCGATGAACAGACTTGATTCCAGAGCATTATGAGCCTGTGTATCCAACCTCAATTCCGCTGAACGGCGGTCGATCACGTACTGAACCGCCGGAGAACCAGGGCCGACGAAAGATTGCTTCATAGGCTGCCCGGAAAGTCTGTCCGCATCACGGGTGATCGAGACTACCGATCGAAGGCCTTCTGCCCGACGGGAGAGCGGGTGCCCTGCCACTCGCGCAGCACCCGGTATCCCGTCGCCTCTGAGACCATCGAGCAAGGCTTGTAGCGCCCGGCTGATTCTGCTCATCTACACACCCCACCAAATTGCAATGCTCGAAAATAGTCGCAGAGCGAGGCTTTCAGGCGCACACCGATCACCTCGCGGCAACAAGCGTGATCGGACGTTCCCCAAGGGAGGTGAGGTCACGCGTCGATGGAGCAACGAGCGTGGCCGACCAATGCGCCTGGCATGGCAACGAGCGTACTGGCATCCCAGCATTGGGAAGTCTCCCGGCGACAACTATAGAAGCCAGGGCGCCCCAGCGGCCCCGGCCCCGTTGGAAGCGTCGGGTCGGCGTTCGATATGGATCCGAGCGTCCCTAAGGGGAAAATCTCGACTGCCGTTCGGAGCGGCGCAGCGCTTCCGCGCGGACCCGTTCCTGGAGGGCCGGAGGGACGAGGTCGACGATCTGCTCCCGTGAGGAGATCGAAAGCTTTCGCAGCACAGAGGCGACCTGCGAGTCGACAGTTCGAGTAGAGCTGCCCCTCCGGACGGAGATCGCCGAATTCGTCCAACCGGCGGCTGCCAGCGTCGCCACCGCGGCCTCGGCCTGCGACAGCTGACTCCACATCGAGGTTGACCGCGGCGCGGGTGGGCGCAGCGACATCTTTCCCATCGCCAGCGACTGAAGTTCCCGACGATCGATGCGCAGCTTGGTCCCTTGTGCCCTGGCATCGGCGAATCCGTGCTCGCCCAGCGTCTCCCGCGCGATGGCGATTGCGTCGGAGGTGCCCGCCGAGAACGGGCCGAGCCCGCTGACGTCGATGCGCAGGTCCGCCACGAGGGCTTCGATCCCACCTGCCAGTTGCGCGATCTCGGCCGCGATAGCGGTCGCCTGTCTCCGTTCCGAGGGGGTCGATCGAATTCCCTCGATGATCCTGGCCAGGGTCAGCATCCGAAACTGCACAGCCCACAAGGCACCGAACTGGTCACGGATGCGTATCATGCACGCCAGCGCCATACGCTCCATCTTCAGCGCCTCGTTCAATCGCCCCACCCGTGTCAGCGCCAGTGCGCGCGCCAGCTGCGCCCAGGCGAATGCCCAGGGGGCTCCTGACCGGTTCACCTTCTCGAGGTAGGTCGCTGTCAAGGATTCAGCCTCCTCGTCGGTGCCGAGGGCTCCAGCCGCAAGGGCGCCGAACAGACCAGCCGCGACCGCGCTTCCAGGCTTGCCTTCGGCCTCGTACTTCGCGGCCGCGCGATCGAGGACAGTCACCGACCGGGGATCTTGCTTGGCCATCAGCAGTTCCAGCCCCCACGCGCATTCGACGGCTGCGGCTGCTCGGAGGTCCGCGCCCGCCGATTCGCGCCAGCCGGACGGCGCGACCTGGTCGCCGGCGATGATTCGCATGCACTCGTCGAGGAGTTCGGCCGCATCGTCATGTGCACTTTGGCAGACAGCGATCCGCACCAACTGCGCTGTCACTTCCAAGGCGTTGCCAGATTCCCGATCCTGGGCAGTCGCCGCCCGTTGTTGAACCGCGGTCAGAACGCGTCCCGACCAGACCCTGATCTCGCGAAAGGAACATCCCAGGAACTGCAACCGGATCTCCAGCAGGCCCTGGCATATGTCCAGCGCGAGCACGGCATGCTCGGGTTCAGCCAGGCTGCGGTCCATCGCGGTCAGGACGTTGGTCCACGCCGCCCGCGCCCACTCGAGGTATTTGATCTCGTCGGGACCACACCAGTTCGCGGCGGCGGCGACCACTTTGTCCCGGTAGTACTGCAGGTGCCGCAACTCCAGCCGCGCCCGCTCGTCGCTTCCACTGGCAGAGCGCTGCTCCAGCCGATACTGAGCGAAGACCCGGATACTCTCCAACAGCGAATACCGTGCCGTCGTCGAGGTGAGGTGGATCGACACGAGCGATTGGTCGACCAATCTATCGAGCAGGTCCGGAATCGATTCCGGGGTGACGGTGCCCGGCCCGGAACTGCCGTCGGGATCGGAACACACCGCGATGATCGCCTCACGGTCGGCACCGATATCGAGCCAATCCTCATCGCCCTCTTCGGGATTGGCATCGTAGCCTGCCGCGAACACCGCCATCCGTTCGAACAGGATCTGCTCCGGCTCGTCACACAGCTCGTAGGACCAGGCGATGACGTCGCGCACCCCGCGATGGCGGGGGTCGATCCCGACACGCGGCGCGTCCGACCACCGCATCCTGCGGTCAGTGGCCCCGCCGCTCAACTCGGCCAGGATAACTGGCAGCGGCTTGCGCGCCAGACAGGCTGCGGCGAGCCGGATGTAGAGGGGATGGTTGTCCACGTGGCGGCAGATCTGACCGATCAGATCGCGTTCGCCGGCGAGCATCGGTCGGCCGACCAGCTCTGACCGCAGCTGGAACAGTTCCACGCCCTGTTCGAGAGTCAGGGGCGGAACTGGCACCCGGTATTCGTCGATCCAGCCGATTGTGCCTCGACTCGTCGCGACGATACTCAGGTTCGGTGCCGCGGCGAGCAACCTGTCGATGACCTGACCGGCGGCGCCGAGCACGTGCTCGCAGTTGTCCATGACCAACACGGTCTGCTCGCTGTCGTCGCCCCCGGACAACGCGTCGACGATCGCCCGCCAACCCGATCTGGGCGAGAAGTCGGTTTCCATGACCGCGTGGGCTATTTCTTCCTCGACCGCGGTCACGCTCGAACCCGGCGCGAGCCTTGCCAACCGCACCCAGTGCACAGATGCACCGGCACTGCGGCGGAATCTGTTCACCGCTTCGGCCGCCAACCGAGTCTTGCCGATCCCGCCGGGGCCCACCAGGGTGATGAGCCGCACCGACCGGACCAACAAGGTGACGACCTGATCGAGTTCGACCTGCCTGCCGACGAACGCGGACGGGCTTGTCGGCGAGCTATGCCTTCGTGCACCCATGACCTCTCACATTAGTCGGCCCGTTGCTGGCTACCGCCAGATTCGGGAGTCTCTCATCCAGAGGATTCGCGGTGAGTATCCGCTGATCACGCGGGCGAGTCGAGAAGCCGCCGAACCTGCTCTCCGATGACCTGAGCTCCGACCGGATCTGTTCCGCCGCCCGCCTGATGTCCCCATACGCTGTGGATGGTCATCGCCAGCCCGTCGGGGATGTGAGCCGTGGCGGCTGCCTCGTCTTCGGGCGGGAAGTACAGGTCCGTGTCGCACGCCAACGAGACGAGCTGGGCTTTGACCGAGCCGAGCGCTGCACTCAGGTTCCCCTCGAATCGATCGCCCCGGGATACATCGCAGGTGAACCAGGTATCGAGCTGGCACAGCGCGTTGTCACGGTCGAGGCCCGCGAAGTTCGCGATCCAGAAGTCGCTGGTGGTCGCCTCGACCGAATCGAAGCCGAGACTGCGGTATTCCTCCTGCCGATGAAATGCCTGGGAGAACCCCCAGGCCGCGAAGACACGGGCGAAGGTCTCCAGCGCCGCGTGTTGCGGCACGAGCGCGCTGCCCCGGGGCACTGACCCGGTCAGCGCGGCACGCAGGCTGTCGACGAAAAGCTGGCCGTGCGCGGGCGTGCGCGGCGCGCCGCAATAAGGAAGCGCCCGGCGGACCATCTCCGGATGGTCGACTGCCCACTGATAGGTTTGCATGGCCGCCATCGAACATCCCAGCACCAGGGCGAGCTCCTGGATGTCGAAGCACTCGGAGACGAGGCGGTATTGCGCCTCCACGTTGTCCCGCACGGTGATCGCGGGAAATCGCGTGCCGTCGAACGGCGGGGCCGCGTTGGACGGCGACGACGACAGCCCGTTACCGAAAGTGTTCGGCACGATGACGAAGTACCGGTCGGTGTCCAGCGGACGACCGGGTCCGATCAGCCACTCGTTGGATTCGTGGGTGCCGGCGAACCAGGTGGGAAAGACGATCGCGTTCTGCCTGCCCGCATCGAGTTCGCCGTATGTCGCATACGCGAGGGTCGCGTCCGGGAGCACGGCCCCGCTCTCGAGCTCGAAGTCCTGTAAAGGGAATTGCTGTACAGCCATGGTCGCTACCTCATTGTTCTGTGCTGGCGGACGGTTGGTTGACGTCGAAGTCCGACGAATCGCGGACGACGAGCTCGGGGGGCATGGCACGGCTCGGCGGTTCCTCCCCCGCGATGATGCGAACCAGCGTGGCAACGGCTTCCCGGCCCATCCCGTGCATATCGGAATGCACCGATGAGAGAGGTACAGCGAGTTGCCGAGCGATCGCGATGTCGTTGAATCCCACGACGGCCAGATCGGCGCCGATGTTTCGTCCGTGCCGTCGCCCAGCGGACATCGCGCCGATGGCCGAGAAGTCGTTCACGGCGAACAACGCGGTCAGCTCCCGATGGTGACGCAAGAGCCGGTCAGCAGCCTCTGCCCCGGATTCGGCGTCGAAACCACAGTGCGCCACGAGGTCATCCGGTATGGGGCATTCATGTTCGGCGAAGAAGTCGACGAACCCACGACACCGATCCACGCCCGTGCTGGCGTAGGGCTGAGCTGCGACGATGCCGACCGCCCGGTGCCCGCGGCCGTAGAGATGCTCGGCTGCGAGCCTGCCGCCGAGATAGTCGTCGCAGACCACGGAGACATGTCCTGGCGCTCGCCGATTGACCAGCACATAGGGCACCTTCCGCCTACGCAGCTCATCAGCGAGCACGCCATCGAGTCGCGAATCGCCGAGAATGATGCCGTCGACCCGCCGTGACAGTGCGAGTTCGACTTTCTGTTTCTGGACCTGCGGATCGTCGAAGGTATTGGTGACGAAGGCCGAGAGCCCTACCTCGCTGGCGGCCTCATCAATCCCCTCGAAGATTGTCGACAGCACCAGATCCGACAGTCGGGGAACCAGCGCGGCCACCTGATGGGTGCGTTTGGTCCGCAGACCGGTACCCAGCGGATTGGGACGGTAGTCGATTTCCTTCGCGTAGGCACGCACCCGTTCGACAGTCTTCGCCGACGCCGCCCGAGCCCCGTCAGCGGGCGAGGCGTTGAGGATCCTGGAGACCGTGGACACGTGCAGCCCGAGATCGGCCGCGATCTGCTGCAGCGTAGCCGGGCGCGAGTTCGACGTCGCCACTGAATGCCTCCCACATGTTGACAAAGTGTCTTGGATCACATTACTGTCCTGAACACTCCCAACCCAAACGTTTGGCTTGGTCTCTGTAGGCTAACCCAAACGTTTGGGCAAAGGCAACAGTTCGTCAGCCGAAAGAGCGAGACCATGTCAATCAGCCCCGTGACCATCGCCGTCGTGCAGTTCGACCCTCGGGTGGGCCTCGAACATCGCGACCGGAACCTCACCGAAGCTCTTGCCGCCGCGGCGACCGCCGCCGACGACGGCGCAACCCTCATCGTGCTTCCCGAGCTCTCGTCCTCGGGATACTCCTTCGCCGATCGCGCGGAGGCCTACGCGCACGCCGAATCCGTCGACGGGCCGTTCGTCGAGGCCTGGTGCGAGTTCGCCGCCAGCCGCGCGGTACATGTCGTCGTAGGTTTCGCCGAACTCGAGGGAATGCGTCTGTTCGACACCGCTGCTCTCATCGGCCCCGACGGACTGATCGGCGTCTATCGAAAGACCCACCTGTGGAATCAGGAGAAGCTCTGGTTCTCCCCAGGTGACGTGGGGTTCCCGGTCTTCGAGACTCGTATCGGCCGCATCGGGATGCTCATTTGCTGGGATATCTGGTTTCCGGAGGTGCCGCGAATTCTCGCCCAGCAAGGTGCGGACATCATCTGTTCGAGCAACAACTGGGTGTGGACGCCTCCGCCGCTGTTCGACAGTGCCGGACGCTGCATGGCCAACTACCTGACGATGACGGCAGCTCACTCCAACAACGTTTTCATCGCCGCGGCGAACCGAACCGGAACCGACCGGGATGCCAAGTTCCTCGGCTGCTCGATGATCGCCGGAACCAACGGCTGGCCGCTGGGCGATATCGCCGGCCACGACGACGACACGATCATCTCGGCGTCGGTCGACCTGGTGTCGGCCAGAAGTGCGCCGATCTGGAACGATCTCAACGATCTGCTCCGAGATCGCCGCACCGACCTGTACGACCCGATGCTCGGCTACACCCGCGGCGCGAGGTTTCCGAGATGAGGACCGTGACCCTGGTGCGCTCGCTATGGGGTGCAGAACATGGACAAGCACTCGGCGTGGCGGCGATCGCGGCCGCAGCGTCGGTCGCAGCGATCGGAGCATTGCCGGCGATCGCCCGAAACAGGCCCACCCAATTGCCGGTGCGGTTCGCCGACGCGCTCACAGACGCCAAGGAAACTGGTGTCGCCGTCCTCGCGAGCATGTCGGATCCGACGTTCTACGGCACCGCGGTGGCCGGGCTGCTCATGGTGCTGGGCGCAGCCTTCGCACATGCGATGTGGTCGAAAGGCATTGGCTGGCAAGGGTTCCCCGTCGCGTGCGGCTCGGGTCTGTGGCCGTGGATCGCGGGGTCAGGGCTGCTCGCGCTCGCGCTGACTCACCTCCTCTGGGGTTGGACCAGATCGCCCGCTGCCCCCTGGCAGCCGCTGTTCGTCGCCTTCGTATCGGTGACGCCCGCGGTTGTGTTGATGTACGGGCCAGGATGGAAAGTCGCGCTCACCGCCGCGGTGCTCGGCGCCGGGCTCACAGCGCCGGCCGCCATCGCCGCGGCGGCCTATGTTTGTGCGCCGCTGGGGATTCCCTCCGTTGCGGGGTTCACGGCAGCTATGGCTGTGACCGCCTATCTCGCGTTCACCCTCTGCCGTCGGTTGCCGTGGCTACATCGGCCCGCCGATACCGATCCCCCACCGCCGCCGGATCCCGTCGCAAAACCCCCGCGTCAGTCCGTCATCTGGATGCTGCGCCGGGTGCTCGCCGATTTCACCGAGGCTCCGTTCCTGGGCAACGAGTGGGCGAGTGCGGGGCTGATCGCCGGAGCCGTGTTCACCTACCTCATGGTCCGGCCGACGGAGGGAATCGCTGGAATTTTTCCCCTGATTCTGGGCACCCAGCTCGCCGCGGGCGCACTCGCGGTGATCGTGTGGCGGGCACGCTGGCGAGTCCACGGGTGGTATCCGACCTTCGTACCCCTCGTCTCGATCGCTCCGGCTGCGGTCATCACCTTCGCGGCGTCGCCGATCCCCACAGTCACGGCATCAGTACTCGGCGTGCTTGTCGGGCCGCCGCTGGCCTTCCACCTCGGTGAAGCAGTCCCCGGCCACATACACCGCTTCGTGGGATGCGTCGGGTCGATGGCGATCTGCACAGCCACGATCATCCCGGCCGTCGGCCTGTTCGCCTGATCTCGAAGAGGAAACACCCCATGAGCAGTACCCCGCTGTACAGGCCAGCCTTCTCGGCAATCGCACCATCCATCCGTGAGACAGCGGCCGACATCCGTTCCGGCGCGATCACGTCGACAGCGCTCGTCGAACAGGCGATCGCCCGGATCGACGCGGTGAACAGCGAGATCAACGCCTTCACCTATATCGACCGAGCAGGCGCGCGCACTCGGGCCGCCGCAGCCGACCGCGAGATCCGGGAGCACGGCCCGCGCGGGCCCCTCCATGGGATCCCGATTGCGGTGAAGGACGTGATCGACGTCGCCGGCATGCCGACCGAATGCGGCTCGGCGCACCTGGTCGGCAAGGCAGCCACCGTCTCGGCACCCATTGTCACACGGCTGGAAGACCTCGGAGCGATCGTGCTCGGGAAGACGGTGACGCACGAGTTCGCCTACGGGCCAACCGGAGACATCTCGGTGGTCGGCCCCTCACGGAACCCGCTCGACCCCACTCGGATGACCGGCGGTTCCAGCGGGGGCAGTGCGGCTGCTGTGGCGGCCGGAATCGTTCCGCTCGCCGTCGGCACGGACACCGGTGGATCGTGCCGGGTCCCGGCCGCACTCTGTGGTGTGACGGGATTCAAGCCCCGGTATGGACAGATCTCCACGGACGGCGTGTTCCCGCTGGCGCCGAGCCTCGACCACGTCGGTTTTCTGGTCGCGGACCCTGCGGATCTGCGCCTCGTGAACGCCGAACTCGCCTTGGAACCACCAGACGATTCACTACTTCGACCTGACCAGGTCACCGTAGGGTGGCTCGACCCAACAAGTCTCGGGCCAGCCGACCCTGCGGTTGTCGAGCGCTGCCATTCGCTCCTGGCTGAGATGGCGTCTGCGGCCTCGTTCCGCCTCGTCGATGTGCTACTCCCTCGACCGCAACGCCTGCAGGCGACATTCGCCGCCATGCAAAGCTTCGAAGTAGCCGCCGTCCACCGGACGATGTTGCGAACCAACGAAAAGGGCTACCAGCCCGACACACTCGAGCGCCTACGCAGCGCTCGGCGAGTGACCCCGCAGCAGTACCGGCAGGAGATGGTTATGCGCCCGATGCTGGTGGCGGAGATCGCCGAACTGTTCGAGTTTGAGATCGATGTGCTCGCCACAATCACCACGCCGATCACCGCCCCGCCGATCGGCGAGCGCCTTTCTCTCGTCGCGGGCGAGCTCGTCCCCACTAAGCAGGCTTTGCTCTCGATGACCAGCATCTGGAATGTCGTCGGAGAACCCGTAATCAGTGTCCCGGCCGGCCGCATCGGTGGTCTCCCGTTCGGTTTGCAGCTGGTGACACGCCACGCCCTCGATCCAGCGATCACCCTCGGATCAGCTGTCGCGCGAGCAGCGGGCTCCGAGGATCACAGCGGATGGACGAGGTCCGCGAAAGATGCTGCGACGGCATGACTATCACAGTGGTATCCCCGCTGCTGGGATTGTGACCACCTCCAGATCGGGCGACGCGCAGTAGCGTCGAGGTCGCCTCGAGCGGTCAGCCCCTGGCATCCTTGGCAAGGCCCAACTATCTGGGGAGGCTGCTGGTGCGTCACGTCGGGACGGTGCGTGGCAGTCGATGAGGGGCGCCACGCACGAATTTCTGCAGCGGGTGCGAGACGGTGCCGTCGAACTCCTCAGCCGAAGAGCTCGCCACTTGCACGACCAGCTCGACGACGTCACCGTTGCGGTACGAGCGACGGAATCGCATTTGAAGTCGCGGGACAGACCGCCCTTCCTGTATATCCCCAAGACCGGAGACACCTGGCCGGACCGAATTCAGCGAGTCGGTGACGCAGAGTACAAGGTACTCGGCGGCGGCATCTACACGCCGATCGATGCGACACCAGGTGAGGTGAAACAACTCTACGAATACTGGATACTCAACCACCGATTCCCCTATGACCTTCAGCACGCGTGGATTCCAACCATCGGACACAACTGCGCCGACATCATCAAGTCCGTCGGTGTTGACCTGTCGTCGGGTTCGCTTCTGGATCTTGCGTCCGGAACCGGTCTGGTGAGCGAAGGGGTCCGTCAGCGAACCGCCATCGGCGGCCTGCATGTCTGTCTGGATCTCACCGAGGCCGCACTGCGAAGCGCTCGTGGCAAGACGGAGCTCGCTGAGTCGACGTTCGTGAACGGCGATGCTGTGCCACTACCGTTTCGAACGAGTACCTTCGATGCCGTCACCGGGTCGCTGTTCGTTGGCCACATTCCCGAGAAACAGTGGCCCGACCTCTTCACAAGCATCGAGCGCGTACTCAAGCCGGAAGGTGTTTTCGTTCTTGTGACCAGTCCGAACGAGCGACTCCAGGTCGAGGGTTGCCTGGGCACCGCGTTCGGCGCGCTCCCCGAAGTCGAACAGTTCACGCACCGGAGCGCCAATGCCCCCGACGGGTTCCCACTGAACTATCACGTCGCAGTCAAGAAGCCCCACCGGGAAGCAGGAAGCTCCCCGATCGAGATCGCCGGGCCTGAGTCGGTTCATGCCTGAGTGACGACGCCCCCATGACTATGGGGAAACACGCGGGAACACAACTGACCTTCCGCATGGACGACGACTGACCCTCACCGATGTGGGGATGTTCCCCGCTCCTCGCCCGCCGAGTCGGAGTCTGCAGGGGCCTCCGAGTTGGCCGGGAGCAAGCTCAACAAGCCACAGCCGTACGACTTCCCGCGCCCGATGCCGTCGGCAACCGCACTGCGGACGAGGTCGACATCGTGGATCGTGGCGATACCGTCGAAGCGAGTCGCGACGTGACGGATCGGACCCGAGTGACGGTGGTAGACGGTATCGGCGCGGGTGATGATCGGGCCGAGCACCGGCCAGCCTCTGATGTCCAGCTTCGCGACGAGGCTGATCGGCTGCACCGCGTCGATCGCGAGCTCGTCGAGCCGCGACACGCGATGACCTCGGCGCTGTCACGGGCGACGAGAAGGGAATACCTGGGGGCGTCCGCGTCCTGCTGCGGGGTGCTGACAAGCGGTTCCGGCTGCGTCATGCCATCAGGCTGGCCGCCATCAGGCGACGACCGGCAGGTCAAACCAATGACGCCTCAGTGGCAGTCGGATTAACCGCCGGTGGTCCGGTTCACCGTGTCCGAATTCCAGGTGACTCGGTCGTCGGCCGTGGCCGCGAGCGCCTCCAGGCCAGGATCACCCGTGAGCGCCTCGATCGCCGCCACACTGCCGCCCACATACGTCGTCATCATGTCCACGTCGGTCGCCACGCACCACGCGCGGTCGGCGGGCCACCACAGGTTCGGGTGCAGGTTGCGGAACGGTTCGGCCCCTGGTCGGTCGTTGAGCGGGAACGCCGCCGCGGCCACGGGGCCTGCCAACAGGTGCATCAGGCGGCCCGGCAGGTCGAACGACGGCGCGGTCCGCCAGCGCGGGTCCAGGTCGCCGTAGCCCTCCCAGATCGCCAGCCAGCAGCGGCCCGGTGTGGTGGTGTGGCGGGTGAGCAGACCGCTCAGCCTGGTCACGACGCTGGACGGCAGAGCACCCACCACCGGTTCGTCGTCCCAAACGCCGGGGCGGGGTGCCAACGCGTCCAGTGTGTGGCCGGAGTTCTTTCCCTGCGGCGGATTGATCGGATGCCATTGCGCCAACGCGTGCATCGTGCGCTCGTGTGTGGCGGCGATTTCACTCCACCGCACCGGTGTGGCGTCGCTTTTCGCGGTTTTCCGATAGGCCGGGTGGAATACACGGGCGTACGCCGGGAAAACCGCGGGCACCAGCGAGCCGAGGGTGCCATCGAATGCGCGGACACCGGCGACAGCCCACGACGAGGCGCGAGCTGTCGCCGCCGGTGACGGTTTCG
The DNA here is from genome assembly GCF_003182135.1 of Nocardia neocaledoniensis. Classification (GTDB taxonomy): domain Bacteria; phylum Actinomycetota; class Actinomycetes; order Mycobacteriales; family Mycobacteriaceae; genus Nocardia; species Nocardia neocaledoniensis. Next base: position 348,910 of record NZ_QGTL01000006.1, read on the forward strand.
GCGCACCGGGATTGGTGGTCATGTCCTCAGTTCTAGCAATTGTTGATGCGCGCGGAGCGGCCGGGCGTGTTGATCTTGCCCGTCGGCGGGACGTAGCGCGGCGGGAAGGTGATCTCGCCGCCGACCCAGCCGCCGTACTCGTGGCCATTGATGCACGCGATGTTGGCGTTGTTGCGGCCGCGAACCGCTGTCGGCGGCCTGCATGTCTGTCTCGACCTACCGAGGCAGCACGGCGAAGCGCTTGCGGCAAGACTGAGCTCTCCAGTTCGAAATTCGTGAACGGCAATGCCGTGACACTGCCCTTTCGAACGAGCACCTTCGATGCCGTCACCCGGTCTCTATTCGTTGGCCACATTCCCGAAAAGCAGTGGCCCGACCTCTTCGCGAGCATCGAGCGCGTACCCAAGCCGGAAGGCGTTTTTCACACTCGTGACCAGCCCGAGCGAGCGACTCCAGGTCACCGATTACCTCAGCACGGCGTTCAGGGCCTTCCCGAAGTCGAACAGTTCACGCACCGGAGCGCCAATGCCCCCGACGGGTTCCCACTGAACTATCACGTCGCAGTCAAGAAGCCCCACCGGGAAGCAGGAAGCTCCCCGATCGAGATCGCCGGGCCTGAGTCGGTTCATGCCTGAGTGACGACGCCCCCATGACTATGGGGAAACACGCGGGAACACAACTGACCTTCCGCATGGACGACGACTGACCCTCACCGATGTGGGGATGTTCCCCGCTCCTCGCCCGCCGAGTCGGAGTCTGCAGGGGCCTCCGAGTTGGCCGGGAGCAAGCTCAACAAGCCACAGCCGTACGACTTCCCGCGCCCGATGCCGTCGGCAACCGCACTGCGGACGAGGTCGACATCGTGGATCGTGGCGATACCGTCGAAGCGAGTCGCGACGTGACGGATCGGACCCGAGTGACGGTGC
>NZ_QGTL01000006.1:349933-376565 GCF_003182135.1 Nocardia neocaledoniensis
GTCGGCAACCGCACTGCGGACGAGGTCGACATCGTGGATCGTGGCGATACCGTCGAAGCGAGTCGCGACGTGACGGATCGGACCCGAGTGACGGTGCCGCCTTTCCGAGATATCGCTCAGCTGGGTTGCCACCACGGCGCTGACGATCAATCCGGAGTCCCGCGCCCGCCGGATCCACCATTGCTCCACGTCAGCACCGCGCAGGGCGACAACCTTTCCTGGATTCTCATGTCCGCGCGGGGTCCGTTTGGTCGGGTTTCCGACGATACGAAACCGGACTCGGGTCGCGTTCGCGAGTCCGCCGAGCAGCCCGTCGAGACTCTTCGTCATCGCGTCGCGATACCCGGACGGGAGACGAGTCACGTCGGGCTGATACCTGCTCTGTACGAGCAGCGAGGTAGCAGTGCGTGTTTCCTCGACCCTGAACAACAGTCCGGACCGGCTCCGGGGATTGTCACCGAGTCCCGCCGGCATCATCGACATCATCGTGCGATGAAGCTGGACAGCGCTCGCGAGATCGCGCCGGACGGCATAGTCACGAAGGTCGAGCTGGATCCGAGTCAGCCACAGACTCATGACACCCCCATATAGGCAAACAACGCGTCCTGATAGTCGGCCGCGCGTGGTCGCCACATCCGCCGCGGTGCTTCACGGTGGGACGTGACGACGACACGGCTGTGGTGTCGACGACGAAGCGGGTCGAAGCTGACGGGAACGTCCGCCACCTCCGTGCACGGTCCGGTTCCGGACTGACCATCGGTGATGACGTCGATGCCGGACCGGTGCCGGGCGTGTATCGGCACCCTGGTCAGCAGGTCCTCGAGAGGGGTTTCGCTGCGTCCGATCAGCAACGGTTGTTCTGGTGGACACGACCGGCGGCCGAGGTAGAGCTGCCAGCGGGGACGGTTGATCGCATCAGCGAGTTCGCTGAGCAAGGCGTCCGGCCCCTCGACCGCGACGGTGAACTCTGCATCGGACAGGTAGTACCGGTGGGTGACGATAGTGCCCTTTCCGGCAGCGCGACGGCCACCCCGCGCGGTCACTACGGTGTGGCGGGCCGCGAGTCCTCCACCGACGGTGTGGAAGTCGCGGAGCTGGATGCCGGGGCGGTCGACGCGGATGGTGAACCGAAGTTGCTCGAACCGTGCGAGGCCGGCCTCGTCGGATCGTTCGATGCCGTGCGCGGCAGCGAACATGCCGACCAGTCCGGAGCGGGTGGGGAACGGTTGGGTGTCACGGCGCGCGAACGCACTGTGTTCGCCCCAGCTCTGCAGGGGCGCCGCGAGTCGCAGTAGCAAACCGCTCATGCGCTGGAGCCGGGGTAGGCGACGGTCGCCGCAGCAGCCAGCAGCTCGGTCACGGACTCGACTCGGCTACCGAGCCCGGCGAAGTCGGCATCGTCGACGGTGGCGAACCCCGACCAGCAGACGGTGTCGGCGGTCCACATACGAGACAGGCGAGTCGCGTACTCCGACAGTCGCTTTCGCGACGGCTCAGCCCATCCGCGCCCACCCGCCCGAACCGGTGCCTCGAACGCCGCGGCGAGCGAGACCGGGCGGTCCGACCGTACGGCGACATGCACGAGCTCGGGAAGGGTTTGCGCCGCCGTCGAGGTCTGTTTTCCGGTGGGGACAGTTGTCGCGAAGGCCGTCAGGAATGCGCCCGTGAGATCTCGCGCGAGCGGGGCGTCACCTGCCAGGTTCGTGCTCAACCCTTCGAGGTCGATGTTGGCGTAACGGTAGAACACTCCCGCGGAGAACTCGGCACTGTTCATGTGCCCGCTGCCTCGCGTCTCGGACGGCACATCGTCGACCGCGGTGAAGAAGTCGATCTCCAGTTCTGTCCCGTGCGTGGTGAACGCGTGCGCGACTTGCACCGCGCCGTCGACCTCGCCGTCAGGCAGTTCGGCCAGCATTCGCCCTAGCAAGTGGATGCTGCCGTTCCTGCTGCTGAGGATTGCGGCGACGTCCGCGGTCGGCAGCGCCGCCGTGGCCTTCTTCGCTGCGGCTTGCTTTTCGATCTCGGGGCGATGCTTCTCCGCGAGCGCGGCCAAGGCGTCCAAGGCGTCCGTCGGAAGGTACAGCAGGACTGAAGTGCTGCCGTTGGCTTCGACCGCCAGCCCGTCCTTCTTCGCGTCCTTGACCGCCGAGCGGAGTACCTGCACACCCGCGGCGTCGGCCAGGTCGCGGCTCCATCCCCGCGCTTGCAGCCGTCGGCTCACCTCCTTCGCGACGCGGCGGGTCCGGACCGCGTAGGTGCCGGTCGCCCGCTCGACGGCGTGCCGGGTGACCCGCTTCCACGCCTGGCTCGATACCCGGGTGCGTTCGACTCCGCCGTAGACCAGCTGCTTCGGCGAGCCGAGGTCGTCGCGGTTGAGATTGCTGTACGGCACGGTCTGCAGGAGGTGGATGTCGAGGAACCGCGGCGCCTGTGTGCTCGTCAAAGCTGTTCGTCTCCTTGCGCCTCGGAATCGGTCGGCGTGCTCTTCCGACGGTTGATGGTGTGCAATGTGCGGTAGAAGTCCTGCAGCCACCAGCGGGCGACAACATCGCGCGACAATCCCCAATCGGCCAGGTCCACGAGCAGGCGCTCCCAGGAGATCTCGACATCGCGCTCGCGAATCTGTTGTGCCAGCCGCGGCACCTGGCGATGCAAGCCACGGATGCTCTGCCGGCACAGGACCTGCAGCCTGGCGGCTGTCGCGTCTTCGTTGAGTCCCGCTGCGACAGCTTTTGCGAGCGAGACACCGAAGCTCGGGCCGAGAGCCGATCGTCGATGACTCCTGTCCTGCTGTCGGCCTTCGGATTCCGGCTGTGCTGACTGATCGCTCCCCAACCCCCGCGGGCCAAGCCGAACGTCGGACCCTGTCTCGCCCGGGACCGGGGGTGCGGGGTCGACCGTGACCGCGGTGCCGCCGCCTCGTCCGGGCCGGGGCTGTGCCGCGATCATGGCGGCCACCGCGTAGAACGCTCGCTCGACCGCCGCGTCGGCGCCGAAGGGAAGGTGTGGCGCGACGATACGATGGGCCCCGCGGGCACGGGGGTCATCAGGGGCGAGTCCCACGGTGCGGCGAAGCTCTGCGCGGGCCGCCCGACTGCTTCGGTAGATCCTGCTCGTGCGGTGGATGTGTTCGACCTGGCTGACGAGCGCGCGAGCGCGCGCGTCGACTCCGTGCCGATTCTCGGGCATGGCAAATCCTGTCGTCGGTGATGTCACGACGGCGTGCCGCCGATGTCGAACATCGATGCGCGTGCGCGTTCGATGGCGCGCCGGGCCCGCGGCCGTCGGCCCGCGCGCTCGGTGGTGGCACCGAATGCCCTCAGGCCGAGAGCTCTGAACCGCCGTGAAGCCTGGTCGAGGTCGCCTTCGCGAATCTGGCGCCAGAACTCACGTTCGGCAGCGGGCCAGTACCGAGCCGCCGCGGCGGCTTGCCATGGGCCGGCGGCGATGTCGGATTCGCGACGGACGGGTCCGGCTTTCGGGCTGGCGACGGGCACGCTCTCGACGCCGCCGTTGGATGGATCGTTGACCGCGATCCAGGCCGAGCGCACCGCTCGATCCAGTCTTCTCGCCACCATTTCCGCGGTCATGCGGGCCCGACTGGCGGCTACGGCCGCCTGCCGATCCGCGACCATGCCGAACACAGCGGGCGTGGTCGAGGTGTACCACTGCCGGTCGGTAGCCTGGGCCCGGTCTTGGTCGAATCCGAACGCACGCACCCGCAAAGCGTCGAGAAGCTGCGTGTCGGCGAGAAGCTTCGCGCGCGCGAAAACCGAAGGACAACTGCTGTGTTCGTATCCGACGTCGTCGAGCAGTACTCCGTCCACGTCTCGCCACAGCGCTCGATCAGCGTCGGCGTAGCGCGGATACCGCCGTCCGGTCTTGCTGAGCTGGTAGATCAGGAACGGATCGTCGGCGGACCAAGCCGGCTCCCGCACACCCCACGTCCGATAGCCATCGATGACCCGTTCTCCGTCTTCGGAACCGATCAGCAACAGCGCGTGACAGAATCGCCCGGTCAGCACTCCCCCGACCCCGTAGGCCGGATTCGGTGGCATCAGCGGATCAGGAAGCTCCGGGAGCTCCCACCACGCGAAATCCGGACCGTGCCGCGTCGCGTCGTACGGCAGGTAGGGAACCGACACCATCAAAGACTCGAACACCGACCGGCCGACCGGGTGGTACGAAACGAGCCCGCGCAACGGCGCCGACTTCGCAGTGGCGTCGGTCCAGGCGCCGACCCTGCGCGCCGTGCAGCGGCCCGGCGTCCCGTGATACAGCTGGGCGATCAACTGCAGCGCTGCGTCACCCGCACTGATCGGCACCGGATCACTGTCGCGGTGATGCGACAACCAGGACTGATTGTTTCCGGCCGGGCGGCCGAGAATCAGGGTGTTCAGCCCGCTGGTCCGAGCGCACTGACGCGAAAGTCGCGGGTCCTGCAACCACGGGCGGTCGGCGTCGAACAGATCGAAACGCGAACTGTAGCTGTCGAAATAGGCACCGATGGCGGCACCGTCGAACCGACCATCGGCGAGTACCGCATCGCGGCGGGATAGCCATTCGTGTTCGCCCAGGTCCGGGTTGTCCAATCCAGTGATCCTGGCAGCGATCACGGTGAGGATCCGCCACAACCCGGTCGCCGCCGGCACGAGGCACACCGCAAGATCCTGGATCGAATGCGCTTCGCGGAACAAGGATTCAAGGCTCTCGACCCGGCTTTCGCTCTCCCTGCGCACAGGAATCCAGGGAAGGGTTCGCAGATTCACCTGATCGTCACTTTCGAGCTGTCCCCACCGACTTCGAATGTCTGCGATTTTCGCGACAACGGCAGCGTAGGGGATTCCCAACGCTGGCAAGCAGTCTCATGATGCCGGTACCCGCGCGGCCCAATTTCCCCTCTCCTTCCGAACCTGCCGGCTCGCGTCGGGCGCAGATCGCAAGCGTTCGATCACGTTCTCGGCGGCGACGAGTTGCGCGATGGTCAACTCGACCGCCGAGTACCCCGGATAGGGGTAGAGCAGAAGCTCAGTGGGCGCGTATCCACCATCCCGAGCCAGCGTGTGCACCGTGATCTCCGTCGCGTCGCCGGGTCCGAGCCGACCGGCCAAGGCCTGCAACCGAACCCGATCGTCCGGATGGAATACGTCGGTCGGTTCGAACAATCCGCTCCACCGAACCCACGGAGCCGGCTCGGTGAGCCAATGCGAGATCGTGCCCTGGTCCAATTGCATGATCGCCAGATGCGTGCCCGCACGGCGATGTGCCTCACGGAGCCCGAAGTGGTCGAGCGCGGACCATGTCAACGGTTCCGCATCGGCGGTGAGATCTTCGACCAAGAGCCATGCGCCGCGAGTCTGCGCGTCGCTTCGGGCCCGCACAGTGATCCGCCATACGCCCCGGCGCCCTGTCCGGCTCGCGACCGTCGCTTCGAACTGCAGCTTCTGACCGGTTCGTGGCGCATACAGCAGGTCGAGCACCTCGACGTGCCGGTCGAATTTGGACACCCGCTGGAACAACTCCGCCACGGAGAGTCTTGGCGCGTATTCTTCGGCGCCTGAACCGGTCAGGTGCCGAATGCCGGTGGGCTGATGGATCACCTGAGAGGGGAGATCCCAGACCAAGCCCGCTGCCGCGGGAAGCGCGGGCACCCGTGCGAGTGCAGGGCCGAGCCACAGCCGGACGGCGTGGACATCTCCGCTCGGCCCCGGCACGGTCCGGACGAGGAGTCGCTGCTCACCGGCGCCTGTGGCGAAACGGAGATCCGCGTCCTCCGCGTGATCGCGCGCCGAGGCGATGAGGTGGACGAGATCACGAGTCGTCAGCACGTCGTAGAGGGCCCGGTTCTTACCCAGCAGGCGTTGGAGTACGCGCTCGCACGAAGCGAATGCCCGCGATTCGGCTCCTACCGACGCCACCGCGATCGCTTCCGGGGTCAAGGTCTCCACCGTTATCCACGGAACCATCACGCCTCCCTCCGTCATGTTCAGATCAAGCAGGCACAAGCACCTGTGTGCATCAAGTCCGACTCTTCCCCGCACCGGGAGTCCCGGCATCGGTGAGGCGCGTACGACCGCGCGGTGTTGGTACCTACGTGAGTGGCGTCAGCGCCCTCCGCATGCGCCGATCAGGACCACAACTGGCGACATGGGAGGGGCGGATCGCGGTGGGAGATGTTCTTGTCGATGGTGACGACCACACCGACCGAGGCGGCCGCGGCCGCGAAACTGCTGGCTATCGCGTGATAGTCCTCGAAGTCGAGTTCGATCGCGGAGCAGTCGAACTGTACGTGAATGTGGCAGAGTTCTTCGTCCCGACGAACGTCGTCGCGCGGATTGTCGTGAGGTGAGTACATGTCGCAGCTTCCGACGGATGATCTGTTCCGCTCTCGGCTGCAAATTCACGCGCAACGCTGGGCGGTATGTCGAGCGTCACGCTTTCGGTAGGTGTCCGTCATCCGTATGCACAACCGCAGAGTTGATGTGCGGTGGTGGAATTGCCGACGTAGGCATCACCTCGGTTGTCGACGAATCCGAGAGCTGACCGTGCCGTCAGGCAGTGAGCAGGACACTCACGCGCGGAACCACATGCCGTCAGCGGAACAATATCCGACGGCACGATACACCGCGTCGATGAGAGCCTGACCTCGATCATTCACCCCGAGACCGGAACCCTGCCGGTTCATCGCATAACCGAACGACATGCGTGCGCTCGGGTCCGCGAATCCCAGCGAACCGCCGATGCCTGCGTGTCCGAATGCGGCGTCGCTCAACAGGATTCCCTCCCTGTCCCCCGCGGCCAGGTGCCGGTTGTCGATGTGTTTCACGAATCCGAGGGCGAAGCGGGTAGGTACACCGAGAATTGCATCGATCGAGCTCGCGGATTCCACCGCGCTCATGAGCGGGATCTGGCTCGGTGCCACCAGCTGCACGCCGTCGAAGGAGCCGCCGAGTGCGAGCGGCCGGTACATGCCGGCGAGTCCGCGGGCATTGGTGACACCACCGATACCGCCCATCACCGCCGCATGGGCAGCTCTCGTGTCGGACTCGCCCGGCGTCATGTATCCCCCCGAGTTGAACAGCATCAAACCTGCCGCTGATCCCGGCTCTGCCATGGCAGTCCGGTACAGCCCGGGGACGTCGGTGCCAGGCGCGGTGAAGTCGGGGGCGATCGTGGGCGCCACCCGCGCCTCCGCCGATTCCGGCAACCCGAGCCAGAAGTCGAGCCCGAGTGGGTCACTGACCTGACTGCGGAAGAAGTCACCGAGCCCTTGCCCGGAAACTCGGCGGACGAGTTCGCCGACCAGGAATCCGAAGGTCAAGCCGTGATACCCGTGACGGGTGCCTGGCGTCCAGAACGGCTCCGTGCGGGCCAACGCGCCGGTCATCAGATCCCAGTCGTAGAACGCACCGTGCGGCAGCGGTTCGCGAACCGCGGGCAGACCGGCTTGGTGGCTGAGCAGGTAGCGCACCGGAACATCCGCCTTGCCCGCGGCCGCGAACTCCGGCCAGTAACGGGTGACCGGGGCGTTGATATCGAGCTCGCCACGCGCGATCAGCAAGTGCGCACACAACGCTGTCGCGCCCTTGGTGCTCGACCACACATGCACCAGGGTGTCCTCGGACCACGGGCGCCGCGATGCGGCATCAGCGAGCCCGCCCCACAGATCGACGACGGTTTTGCCCGCCACCGTCACGGTCAACGCCGCACCGACCTCGCCGCGCTCCGTGAAGTTCCGCATGAACTCCTCGCGAACGCGCTCGAATCCGGTCGCGACCGTCCCCGCGATCATCGGCACAGAGTCTGCAATCATCGGCCTACCTTTCTCATAAGTCGCGCTGACCGGCCGATTCGTCACACGGCGACTTGGCCTGCGTCAGCATCGTTTCTGCCCGCTGGGGCGATGGTGGTGGCGAACCGCTGGGCGTTGGCGATTCGCTGTTGCCGCGTTGTTCCGGCGCTCCGCTCGTAGTACTGGTCGAACGCCGCAGCACCCGCCGCAGGCGATTCGGCAGCCGCGGACCTGAACTTCGCGAAGGCTCCGGATTCGGAGGTCGTCAACTCATGCATCATGAAGTCGACCTGCGCCCGCCAATCCCCGACCCGATTGCCCGCGAAGCTGCGCAGGGCATCGTCGCGGCCCCCTTCCCACTGGATCAACCCGATCGCGCCTTCGGCGTGATTCACCGCGCCGGTGTCGAAGTTCGATTCGGTCTGCATATTGCCGAGAATCGCGACCGCCTCGTTGTGTGTGAGACCGTACTTCCCGGTCAGGTACCGATAGATATCCGTGGCCCGTGCCTGCTGCCCGCCGGACAACGGCTGAGCGCCCGCGGACGAGGAGTTGATGCCGGAACCCCGAGATGCCGACCGACGTCGGCCACCGCTCGATCCGCTACCCGCGCTGCTGCTGAGCGGACTCGAGCCTCCCGTTGAACTACCGCCCGATGGCAGTGCCGCCGAGGTGGCGGGGCTGCCGCCCTGCGAGCTTGCCGTAGATTGCGGTCCTTCTGCGGGCCTACCAGCCTCGGCGCCTGGTTCGGCCGGTGCCGAGGATCGAATCGACTGCGCGATCTGTTGCAGTGTCGAGTCGAGGGCCACCATTCGGTCGGTGGCCCTACTCACCGAGCGAGCAACGGCCGCGAGAAGCTTCACCTCCACATCGGGCGCCAGGTGCCAGGGTGGATCGGGATTTCGCTCTGTCGGCGTGGCACGTATTGGTGGAGGGGCGTTCGCCAGCGTTTCGCGGAGTTCCTCGGCGTACCCCTTGATATCGGAATATGCGCTCTCAGTCGCGATTGCCGCAAGGGCCGCAGCGGCGCCGACATTCCGGTCGCTGTCCCGGATCGAATCCCGTGTTCGATCGACAACCGAGACGGCCTCGCGGTACTTCTCGATCATCGTCGACCCGAACGATCGCATGGCGCCGGTCGCGACCGCTTCTTGAAGGTCGGAGCCCGGCGGATGAGTCGGCGCGGCCACGGCTCCTGTGCCCAACTGCCGCAACAGGCCTTCGAGCATCTCCTTGCCGTGGTCGATCGCGTCGACCAGCTCGCGGGAAGCGCCCTGCGGCTTCGGCATCGGTTGCAGACGGTGCCGCCCGGGGACCGGCGAGTCGGGCTCACTGAGCACGGTCATGTCCATCCTCCGTTCCAGGGCACCACACATGGCGCGATAGCCGGGCCTGTGCTGTCACGGGCCAGTATCGGGGGTCCCCTGCGGTGGGAACATCACCATCGGCGCCCGAGCGCGAAGGAGGAGGCCATGGCACTCAGGTGTGCCTGCTTCGGTTCAGGATGTCGACATAGTGGGGATTGCACATGATACCGAGGATGTTTCCGAACGGGTCGATCACCGACGCTGTGGAGAACCCTGATTCCTCGCCATGGTGAGTGATCGGCAAATGCAGCGTCGCACCCAGTTCCAGTAGCCGGTCGAGCGCCGCCTGCAGGTCGTCGACGTGCCAATACGCGATGGCGCCCGCAGAGGCTGCCGCACCCGGAGGTGCGAAGCGTTTGTCTACGAAACCCAGCTCGTGCTCGTAGTCTCCGACTCTGAACTCGATATACGCCGGTTCGCCCTCGGGCGGGAAGGCATAGTACGCCTCGATACCGAGGACTGCGCCGTACCAGGTCTTGACCTCCTCCAGGTCGTCTGCATAAAAATTCGCAGTTGCCAGTCCTCGAAGCACGTCGACACCTCGTTCCCGTCGTTGCCGGGCGTGATTGCCCGCTACCTCCGATCACAGGCGATTTCCTCGCATTCCGCATCGGTAGCTCAGGACGTCTGGCTTCCTTCCAGCTACCGATCCGCTTACCGATGCGACGGCCACCATTCCTCCGCCAGCCTCAGTCCCGGCGACTGCTGTGTCGCCGACACGAAAGGAATCACGTGGGAATCAGGATCTCTCGAAGGGCCATGATGGCCGCCGTTCCAGTGCTCGTCGCAGTGCTCGGTACGGGACTCGGCGCGTCGGGCACCGTCGCCGTCGCTGCCCCCGCACCGGTCACGGACGACTACGCCGCAATCCAGGAATTCAAGACATCGAACGAGGCCGGCTGGTTCTACACCCTCAGCCAGCCAGAGGCGGATTCCGCTGTCCATCAGCACGGATTCACCGCGACCGAGCCGATCGGCTCCATGCACACGAAAGCAGGCCCCGGCACCGTCGCCGTCCACCGCCTGCGCCTCGCGGTCGGTGGCCCGTCGTACATGCTGTCGGTGTCCGCGAATGAAATCGGCAATCCGAAGTTCGTCGACGAAGGCGTTGTCGGCCACGTCGATTCGGTGCCACAGCCGGGCCAGACCCGCCTGCTTCGATTCAGCAAGGACAACAAATGGCGTGTGCTGTCCGACCATCCCGTCAATATCGCTGGGATGTTCCAGGCCGGGTACTCACTCGACGGGCCGATCGGATGGTACCGGTCGTGACCGGCCCGACTCGGATCGATCACGCGCCAACCCCCGGCTGCACGGACCGGCGACCTGCTCGGAGGCCGCGTAGTGCGTAGTGGCTTCCACTACCCCGGCTGGTGGGTGAGTGGCTCGGCGATGATTGTCGGGCCTCTGCTGCTCCTTGCGGCGGCGCTGCTCCGCGCGCCGTTTCCGATGTTCTTCACCCACCAGCTCGCGGCCGTCCAATCACATCCTCGGGTGATGACCGCGGCGTATATCGCTTTCGCCGCCGGCACCGTCGCGCTGTGGCCCGCGATCACGCATCTGGCCGCCGATATCGGGCGCATCAGTCCCACCCTGGCGGTCTGGGGTGGATCGCTGGTCACCTTGGGGCTCTTCACCAGGACCTTTCATGCCGGAGTCGACCAGACGGCGTTCGGCCTCGTGCGGCATCATGACGCCGAGTTCGCCACCGGTATCGTCGCGGAGTCCTATGCGGATCTGCACCTGTTCCAGTTTCTCGCATTCAGCATTCCTCTCGGATGGCTGGTGCTGGCCTTCGGCGCCTACCGGTGCGCAGTCCTCGGCCGCGTCCGAGCTGTGGGCCTCGCGCTCATGTGCGCGCTACCGCTCGGAGTCCTGAAGGGCACCGAGATTCTGTCGGTGGTCGCACTCAGTGGACTCTGCGTCGCGCTTGTCCCCACCGGATTCGAGCTCCTTCGGCAGGCCCCTCGACCGACGCCACGCACGATCGCGCTGACGATCGCCGCGCTGGCCGGATGCATCGCCCTCGCGGTTGTCGGGGCGTTCGGCTGACCGGATCACCCGAACAGCTCCGAACTCACTCGCCACCGACCGAGTCATCGGGTGCCGCCGCCGGTTCTCGCTCGGTCTCCCGGGCGACGCGACGTTCACGCAACCGCTGTGACCAGGCTGCCGAGGCCGACAACACCGCCGTCCCTCCTGCCACCCACGCCCAGGGGGTCAACCCGGCGGTGGTGTAGGTGACCCGGTTGACGCCCGGCACCGGGATTTTGCCGTTGCCGGACAACCATCGGAGCACGAGGCCGAGGTGCGCTCCGAGGTCCCGCATCGGTTTGACCGCCAGCATTTCCCGTACCTCCGGCGCCTTGTTGTTCAGATGAACCAATGCCAGCGCGATACAGATCGATAGCGCGACCGATGACCACGCGGAGGCCCGAACCATCCCACTGTTCCGGAACCACAGTCCGAAAACCACGCCGAATACGGTGACAGCCGCGGCCAGGGATGCCAACACCGCCCAGGTTCCGTTGATCCGGGCCGCCGGAGGCGGTGACGCCGACCAGAGTGCCACCAGCGTGCTCGACACCCGCATCTTCCCGAACGGGTTCACCGTGATTCTGCCGTCTGCTCCCACAGCCTCGACCCACGGTTTGAACAGCAGCAGGAAGGTCGCCACACTTCCGACCGCGGCGACAACATAGCCCCTATTGCCACGAAGGATTTTGCCGAATCCCGCCGATTCCGTCTCGCCGAATACTCGCTCCAGAATCCAACGCGTTCCGTTCTCAGCGCCGGTATGACTTGATTCGACCATTGCTGCAGTTTAGGACCGCGATATTCGTCCGGCCCGCACCATCATTACCCACACTGGGAAGGCATCAGATTTCCGCGACCCGCCGAAAAGCGCTGGCACGCTTGGCTGTGCGGAGAGTGGCGCCCGGGCGTGGTTTCAACGTTCCGCCCGGCACCGCCGCTGGCAGATCGCGGCCGGACGTCGGTTCCAGGCGCCACTGGGCGGCAATGTGCGCCAACGCGAGCGTCGCTTCGGTGAAGCTGAAGTTGTCGCCGAGGCATTTCCGGGCACCCATGCCGAATGGAATCAGTTCTGCTCGCGGATGACGCGGGTTCTCACCGAGCCACCGATCCGGGTCGTAGCTTGCGGGACTCTCATACAGATCGGCGCGGTGATGGATGAGATGCGGGCTGCACACCAGCGTGGTGCCCGCGGCGATGCTGTACCCGCCGAGTTCGGCGTCCGTGGTCGCGGTCCGGGTGAGAATCCAGACCGGCGGGAAGTGCCGGAGCGTCTCCATCAGGAGAGCCCGCGTGAAAACCAACTGCGACAGATCGCCGAAGCTCAGTCCGCGGACGTCGATGGCGGCGACCTCGTCGTGGAGCCTGTCCTGCAGGGCCGAGTTGTGGGCGAGCACGTGCAAGGTCCACGACAGGAGGTCAGCCGTCGTATCCGTCCCGGCGATGAGGAACGCCATGACCTGGTCGCCGACGCCGGGATCACCGGGCCCGGCCCCGCACGCGCTGGACTCGCTCGCGAGAATGATCGAGAGCAGATCATTGCCCTCGGTCGCGTCGGCTCGGCGATCGGCAATCAGTCCCGAAACCACCTGTCGCAGCCGCTTGTTCGCGATGCTGTATCGGCGCTGGCCCGGTGTCGGAAGGTCGCGTACCAGGCGCGGGGTCAGCATCCGGCGATAGATGCCGGCAGTGACCACCGAGACGTCATCGATCATGGTGGGAAGATCCGCGGCTCCCATGCGCGCGGAACCGAAGAGTGTCGCGAGCAACGTCCGCACTGACAGCAGATGCATCTGGGCCAGCGCATCGATCGTTCCGCCGTCATGCCAGCACTCGGTGACGCCGGCGATCGCGTCCAGCATCAGCGGCAAGAATCCAGTCAGGCGCTCGGATCGCAGGGCGGGCTGAAGCGAGCGGCGTTGCTCACGATGCTCGGCGTGGGGGCACGTGATCACGTTGTTCCCAGCCGCATCCCGCGCCCTGTCGTACAAGGCGCCACCCTTGTCAAAGGTGCGGTCGTCATGCAATACCCGGCGGGTCAGTTCCGGATCGCAGACCACAATCGCCGCCGAGCCTCCGATCCGCACGACGACCAGGTCCCCGTAGCTGGGCAGGGTGGCCAGGAACTTGATCGGGTCGCGAAGCAGCGGGATGGCGTGGCCCAGGACCGGAACGGCTCCGGGCGCGACCCGGATCGATGTGCGCGTGCTCATACCGATCACGCCCGGCCCGCTCGCGCCGCGGAGGAGGTGCACATCGTCTCGCCGAAGGCCTCGGCGTCCGACATCAGTCCGGCTACTCCATCGGACAACCGCGCGCAAGGATTCAGCCCGCTCAGTTCGGCGGCGCCGGTGGTGACTCCCAGGAAGGCCCGCCTGATGGCGAGCCCCTCGGGAGGTTCGAGGGAGAAAGTTCGCCGGATCGCCGCGTCGACGTCGAGGTAGAGACGCTCGTCGGAGCGGTCGCGCGCATCGTCGTGGCCGACGATGGCTTGCCGCCAGATCTGGCCGATCAGTGGCCGGAGTTCGGCATCGGCTTGTCGGCGGGCACACTGGTCGGTGATCAATCGGTCGAGCACCGCGTCGAAGAACTCACACCATCGTGCATCCAGCGCGCGCAGCTGCGAGAGGTCATCGAGTTCGTCGCACGCCGTGAGTATTTGCTCGGCGATGGCTTCGCAGTCGCGTGCCGCCATCGCGCCCGGCGCACCCACGAAACTCCGTCGAACGGCTCGGCGGGCCAGTTCGCGCGCCGGTGACACCGCGTCCGAGGGCGCGGCGTCCTGCGCAGTCCACAGCGGCTCCCAGTTCGCTGCGTGGAGGGTGTCTCCGGAGCTCAGGTGAGTGCGGGCGGCGGCGAGCAGCCTTGCTCCTGCGGCCGGCCACGCGAAGGCTTCCTGAACGTAGCCACCCACCTCGGAGTATGTGGCCAACTGACGCTGCACGACATACCGCGGAGTCACCAGGTAGAAGAGGAGGTTCCCCATCGAAACCTCCGCTGCCGCTTCATGGCCGAGTTCCCCGCACGGGCACTCGATGGCATCGTCGGTCGCGCGTGCACACGCGTCCCCGTAGCCCATGACGGCTCGACTGCCCCGCATCGCGAACGCGACGCACAGCTCGTTGAGCCACTCCCCCTGGGTGTAGTCCGACGCCACATCGATGATCTCGTCGTACCGGATGCCATTGTCGAGCGCGCGTTTGATTCTTCCGCAGCGGTCGGCCGCCGAGAAGTTCCCCTGTCGGTCGGTGAGGTGCCGGTAGCCGGACTCGCTCATGATGGCGCGGAGGATGACGTAGTAGACACCGTCCCAGATGCGAGCTCGCAGGACCTCGGTCGGTGTGACCGGATGGCCATTCGCGTCGAAGTAATCGGCTGGATCGTCGACGCCGCGTACGGCAGACACCGCGGTTGCCTTCACCTGCATGAACGCGTCGGCGACGATCAGGTCCCGCAGGACTTGGGTCGCGATATCTCCGCGCAAGCAGGCCAGCCCCTCACTGGCGGCGGCGAGATATTCCTCGCTGCCGAAGGTTCCCGCGGCGTCGGCCACGCCGACGTAGTCGACTGCGGTGGTGAGGCAGAAGGCCGATCCCCACAGGTCGGGCATCCGACCGTCGAGGCACCGGGGGAAGCACCACGCGAACCACGAGGCGAAGTAGTCGCGAATGGCCATCGTCGCGGCGTCCTCGGGCGTCGCGGCGTTGCGCGCGCAGTATTCGGGAATCAGCCGGTTGATCTCGCCGCCCTTCTTAGGGGCAGCGGCCGCGAGCGCGGTCAACAATCGCCCGCCCGGGGCGGAGGAGAGATTCACTCGGACCGACGCCGCCGCGGCCATCACTATCGCTGTGAGCGGACTGGCCGATACGCTGGCGACGACTTCAGAGGAGAAGACCGTCTCGATAGCCGCGACGGCGAGTCGGTCACCGGCAGCGTGACGCGGCACGGCCGACGATTCGTAGGGAGTGTAGGACGGATCCCGGGCCAACCAGGTCCCCGTGCGCACTTCGTCTCGACTCGGCTCGCGTACATCGTCTTCTGAACCGAATTCCAACCCCGACAGCCGTCCGGCGCAGCCGGCGCCGCCGATCAGGCCACACGCGGCCGCGTCCCAGATGTTCATCGGGACGCGGCCGTCGACCCGTAGTCGGTGCATGTCCTCCGGCCGAAACCCGGCGGCGGGAGAATTACTCGTCGACATGGCACCGATTCCTTCAGCTTCGAGTCAGCTGGTCTCGGACTTCCGCGCCTCGACGACCTCGAGGAAGTGCGGATTCGTCATGATCCCGAGGATGTTGCCGAACGGGTCGATGACGGAGGCGGTGATGAACCCGATGCCGTCGCCATGATGGGTGACCGGATCGTGGTCCTTCGCCCCGATGGACAGCAGGTGCGCCAGCGTCTTCTCCAAGTCGTCGACATGCCAATAGGCGATCGCCCCCGCCGGCTCTTCCGACTTGGGATGCGGAGCGAACCGGACATCGACAATTCCCAGCTCGTGACCGAAGTCTCCGATCCGGAACTCGACGTAAGCGGGTGGACCTTCATGTGGGAACGAGAAGTAGGATTCGACGCCGAGCGCCTTGGTGTACCACTCCTCCGCGGCAGCGATATCGTCGGCGTACACCGTGACCGTTGCGAGTCCACGAAACATCGGATGTCCTTTCAAAAATTGCGGGAAGCCCCGTCGCCTCACCCTTCCGCGAACACCCGGGCGACATCATCGGTAGGTCATCGGTATCTACCGACGGACCCGTTCGACGGCCATGCCGATCCTGGTCGCGTGACAGCGCTGCGACCGGGACGCCACCCGCTATCTCGCGGATCTCGGCTGACGTCCGGGCCGTCGTACGACTTCGGCGCGAACCCGATCTCGCAGGTCCCGCGGGACTAGGTCGACGATCTGTTCGCGAGCCGATATCGACAGCTTCCGGAGTACTGAAGCGACCTGAGAATCGACAGTGCGTATCGAACTGCCTCGGCGAACGGCTATCTGCGTGTTGGTCCAGCCGGCAGCGGCGAGGACTGCCACCGTGGATTCGGCGTCGGACAGTTCGGTCCAGACCGAGCCGGGCTCAGGCGCGGTCCGGCCGAGCGGGATTCTTCCCATGGCCAGCGACTGGAGTTCATCGCGATCCACCCGGAGCTTCCTGCCCTCTGCCACGGCACCGGCGAATGCCTGCGCTCCGAGCGCCTCGCGCGCGATTCCGATGGCGTTCGAAGTGCTCGCGGAGAACGGTCCCATACCGCTGATGTCGATGCTGGTCTCCGCGACGACGGTCTCGATTCCACCCGCCAGGTGACCTATCTCCCCCGACAGCGCGGTCACCCGCGTCCGGTCTGCCCTGCTCACACGCAGCCGCTCCACAATCGAGGCGAGTGTGCACATCCGGAATTGGATCGCCCAGAGTTCTCCCCACCTGTTGCGAGCGCCGATCATGTCATCGAGCGCGGCCCGCTCCAATCGCAATGCCTCATTCGGCCGTCCCAACCTGGTCAGTGCCACTGCCCGCGCCAACTGCGCCCACGAGCGCGCCCACGACGCGCCGAGGTCCCGAACCCGCTCGAGGTATCTCGCCGTCGTCTGCTCGGCGGCCTCGTCGCTACCGAATACCCCGGCCGCCAGCGCTACGAAGAGGTCGGCGGCCACCGCTCGCCCGATATTTCCCGCCGCGTAGTACTTCGCGGTCGCCCGCTCCAGGACCGACAGCGATCTCGGATCGCCCTTCACGATCAGCAATTCGAATCCCCACGCGCATTCGACGGCAGCGGGCAGCTCGGTGTCCGCTCCGACGACAGCGCGCCAGTCCGCCTGTGCGACGTCGTCGCCGAGACATATCCGCACACATTCGTCCAGCATGGCCGCAGCGTCCTCGTGCGCCCCTTGGCAGATGGTGATTCGTGTCAGCAGGGCAATCGTTTCCAGGCGACGATCCGCCAGTTCCCGATTCCGATCGCGACCGGTAACCGCCTCAGCGGCACCGTGCTGCTGGGTAGCGGCGAGCGCTCGGTCCGACCACAACCGAATCTCACGGAAGGAACAACCGAGGAACGGCCACCGAATCTCGAGGAGGCCCCAACAGATCTCGAGCGCGAGCCCAGCATGTTCGGGGTCTGCCACGCTCCGCTCGAGCGCGGTCAGAATGTTTCCCCATGCCGCTCGCGCCCAGTCGAGGTACTCCCGCTCTCCGGGGCCGCTCCAGTTCGCTGTGGCGGCGGCGAGCTTGTCACGGTAATACCGCAGGTGCCGGTGCTCCAACCGCGCGCGCTCGTCCATGCCGTGATGGGAGCGCTGTGTGAGGCGGTACTGGGCGTACACCCGGATGCTCTCCAGCAGTGAGTACCGCACCGTCGTCGGGGTGAGGTGGATCGCGACAAGCGACTGATCGACCAACCTGTCCAGGAGATCGGGAATCGTTTCCGGTGTGACGCCACTCGATGCGTTGGCATCGTCGGAATCCGAACACACGGCAATGATTGCCTCCCGGTCCGCCCCGATGTCGGGCCCGGCGCCACCCGCCGCGTCTTCGGGGTTCGGTTCGTAGCCCGCAGCGAACACCGCCATCCGCTCGAACAGAATCTGTTCGGGCTCCTCACAGAGTTCGT
Organism: Nocardia neocaledoniensis; assembly: GCF_003182135.1. Taxonomy (GTDB): domain Bacteria; phylum Actinomycetota; class Actinomycetes; order Mycobacteriales; family Mycobacteriaceae; genus Nocardia; species Nocardia neocaledoniensis. The sequence goes on from NZ_QGTL01000006.1 coordinate 367,733, forward strand.
ATGACCATGCGACGACATCGCGGACTCCACGGTGCCGGGTATCACTTCCCACCCTCGGCGCATCCGACCACTGCATTCTCCTGTCGGTGGGCTCGCCGCTCAATTCGTCGAGAATCATCGACAACGGCTTGCGGGTCAATCGCGCGGCCGCGAGACGGATATACAGGGGATGGTTGTCCAGGTGATCGCAGATCTCGGCGATCAGCTCACGCTCGCCCAGGCCTGCCGACGGACGGCCGACGAGCTCCGAGCGCAATCGGAACAGCTCCACGGCCTGGTCGACCGACAGTGGCGGCACCGACACCCGGTACTCGTCGGTCCACCCGATCGTTCCCCGGCTCGTTGCCACGATACTGAGGTTCGGCGCCGCCGCCAGCAGCTGATCGATCACCTCGCCCACGGCTTCCAATACATGTTCGCAGTTGTCCATGACCAGCACGGCTTCCGCGGTGCCGTCGGTTCCCGACAGCGCGCCGATGATCGCCTCCCACCCTGATCTGGGCGAAAAGTCGGTCTCCATCACCGCGTGGGCGATCTCTTCCTCGATCGAAGCTGCCGATGCCCCGGCCGGCAGCCGGGCGAGCCGAACCCAGTACACCGGGGTGCCTGTACTCCGGTGAAATCGACTCGTCGCCTCGGACGCCAGCCTCGTCTTCCCGATTCCTCCTGGACCAACGAGGGTGACAAGTCGCGCCGACCTGAGCAAGAGCGTGATGACCTGGTCCAGCTCTCCCTGCCGGCCGACGAACGCGTAGGGGTCGGCCGGCGAGCCACGCCTTCCGGAAAGGTCTCGAACGCCCATGACGCCAACATAGTCGGCACACTCCGCGCTCCGACGGCCTCTTCGCGCACGACCGAGGAAGTGTCCCCGTGCAGTCCCAGTTCAACGCGCTACAGCTGGGGACGCCGCTGACGCTCAGGGCGGCGAAGCGCCTCAGCGCGGACTCGGTCTTCGAGGCCCGGGGGAACCAATCGGCCGATTTCGTCCCGAGATGAGATCGTGAGTTTGTTCAACACCGAGGCGATCTGCGAATCCACCGTCCGGATCGAACTCCCCCGGCGAACCGCGATCGCGGTATTGGTCCAGCCCGCCGCGGCGAGCACCGCCACATCGGACTCCGCCGGCGACAGCTGGTTCCAGGCCACCGCCGGATCCGGTGCCTGTCGGCGCAGGGGCAGCTCACCCATTGCCAGCGAATGCAGCTCGCGACGATCCATCCTGAGCTCCCTGCCCTGCGCCAGGGCGGCGGCGAACGCCTTCTCGCCGAGGGTTTCCCGAGCGATCGCCAACGATTGTTCCGACGCAGACGCAAAGGGACGAAGGCTGCCGAACTGGATGCCGGCCTCAGCGACGAAGGCCGAGGTCCCGCCAGCGAGTTGCGCGATTTCCACCGCCACATCCGTTCTGCGTGCCCGATCGGGCTTGTCTGCCCGCATCGACTCCAGAACCCGCGCGAGCGTCCAGATCCGGAACTGCGCGGCCCACAACCCACCCCACTGGTCCCGAATGCGCGACATACACTCCAGCGCGAGGCGTTCCAGATGCAATGCCTCGCTCAGCTTGCCGGCCCGGGTGAGCGCCACAGCCCGGGCCAGCCGGGCCCAGGACACGAGCCAGCCACCACCGTAGCCTTCGGCACGGGCGAGGTGCCTGGTCGACAAGGTTTCGGCTTCGTCGTCGGTGCCCAACAGGCCGGCCGCTATCGCACCGAAGAGCTCCGCCATGACCGACCGCCCGATATTGCCCTCCTCGCGGAACTTCTCGACCGCCCGGCCGAAAACGGCGATCGCATCAGGATCGGATTTTACCATGAGCAGTTCGAAGCCCCATGCGCACTCCAAGGCGGCGGACAAGCCGCTGCCCGAGGCGGCCGACTGCCGCCAATCCACGCTTCCGGTGGGGTCACCCAGGCACAGGCGCGCGCACTCCTCCAGCATCACCGCGGCATCCTCGTGTACGCCCTGACACAGCGCGATCCATGTCAGGAGGGAGAACGCGTTTTCCCGGTCTTTCGACACCTTCGTGTCCAGCCCGGTGGTCGCGGAGAGTGCCCGTTCGGTCCATTGGCGAATCTCGCGGAATGAACAGCCGAGGAACGGCAGCCTCATCTCGAGCAGGCCGCGGCAGATCTCGAGTGCCAGGACGGCCTGTTCGGGGTCGAGCACGGCCCGGTCGACCGCTGTCGAGATGTTGGCCCACGCGGCTCGCGCCGAGTCGACGAGTTCCAGCTCGTCGGGTCCGCACCAGTGGGTGGCGGCGAAGGCGACCTTGTCTCGGTAGTACTGCAGATGGCGGCGTTCCAACCGTGGGCGTTCGTCGCGGGAACGCCGCGCCAGGCGGTCCTGGGCGAAGATGCGGATGCTTTCCAGCAGTGAGTACCGCACCGCCGTCGGCGTGATGTGAATCGACACCAACGATCGGTCCACCAGTTGATCGAGCAGGTCGCCGATCATTCCCCTCGTAATGGCGGCGGGTGCGACAGTACCGTCCGGATCGGAGCACACCTCCTCGATCGCCTCGAGTTCGGCGCCGACATCGAGCGCTCCGTCCGCGGAGTCCTCGGGATTGACGTCGTATCCGGCCGCGAAGACCGACATCCGCTCGAGCAGGACCTGCTCGTGCACGTCACACAGGTCGTACGACCAGGAAATGACGTCCCGGACGCCACGGTGCCGGGGGTCGGTCCCGACTCGCGGCGCGTCCATCCACCACATCCGCTGATCATCGGTTGGTTCACCGGTGAGGTCCGCCAGAATCACCGGTAGTGGTTGGCGAACCAACCGTGCTGCCGCTAGCCGAATATAGAGCGGGTGATTGTTCACATGCCGGCAGATCGCGGCGATGACTTCGCGCTGGTCCGGAGAGATCACCGGGCGGCCGATCAGCTCCGAACGCAACTTGAACAAGGCCACTGCCTGCTCATCCGACAGGGGCGGCACAATGAACCGGTGCTCGTCTATCCATCCGATGGCACCTCGACTGGTCGCCAGGATGCTCAGATGCGGAAGTTCTCCGAGCAGGCGATCGGCCACCTCCCCCACCCCGTCGAGAACGTGTTCGCAGTTGTCCATGACGAGGACCGTCTGTCCGGCGCGACCATCATTGCTCGACAGCGCGTCGATGATCGCCTGCCATCCGGACCTCGACGAGAAGTCGGTTTCCATCAGCGCGTGCGCGAGTTCCTCCTCGACCGCGGCAGCGCCCGACCCGGCGGCGAGTCTCGCCAATCGCACCCAATGCACCGGGGTATGGGTGCTCCGCTGAAATCTGGCCACTGCCTCGGAGGCCAGACGGGTCTTGCCGATCCCGCCCGGTCCGATAAGGGTGACGAGCCGTGCCGACCGGAGGAGCAGGGTGATGATCTGATCCAGCTCCGGTTGCCGGCCCACGAATGTCGACGGACCTACGGGCGAGCCAGGCCTTCCAGAGCGGTCTCTAGCACCCATAACGTTGACCCTAGTCCTTCCTCTCGCCGCGAAGAGAACCTCGCGACCCGACTCGCCAGTGCTTCATCGATCAGCGAATATCGCCCGTGCCGTGAGCCCTTTGCCGGTCACGAGGTACCGGACCGCGCACACGCCGATCCCGATCCGGTGCCACGCTTCATCCATGACCTGCCAAGTGGTCGACCGCTCCGTCGATCAGCACCACGAAGCGCGCAGCGGGCAGATTACCCAGCCCCCGTTGGAGCCGGTACCGGGAAGGCGGTGCGAGCCTTCACGGCGGTAATGGTTGCGGTAGTACTCCCGGCGTGCATCGTCCTGGTCGGCCAGTGTCCGCGGGTCATCGGACTCGTGGTGACGCCCCATGGGGTCGATGTGATCCCATCCGGTGCTGTCGTGCCCACCAGGAGCGTGGCCCGACCGTGGTTCGGCTCCCGCGACGGCGGGGGTCATCACCGCACCGCCGAGGATCGCGCCGATCAGCGCGGCGCCGAACGCCAGCTTACGAACGCTCGAGGGTTTGCCGTGCGTGTTCATGTCCGACTCCAGACTGCTCAATATGACTGCCGACACATAACGTGCCGTTGTATAGCGGCACGTTAACAAACGGGTCGTGGATCACATCACCCAAACATTCCCAGCGCTGGGAAGGATCATTCCGCGCCTCGGACCGCCTACGTACGTGTCGCCGACTACTCCTGCGTGGCCGTTACCGATGCTGGCCGTAATCGCCGCGCGGGAGCATCGCCACAGCTATCCACGTCGAGCCGCAGCGAGGGGACAGTCGGCACGACAACGGCGATCAGGAAAGAAAGATGAAGAGCAACCGTTGCATTCACTGCGCCAAGGAGCTGTCCTCCGACACGGACCGACAGCGCGGGATCCACCGACACTGCGCACAGCTCAAGGGAACACTCGTCACACCGATGACGACCATGGACTGGCACGCTGTGGCGAGATGGCTGGATCCGGGCCATCCCGCAGCCGTCGGGCAAATGGGCGCGGAGTGAACCGGCAGCACCGGCGAATGCGAATACGGCGCATTCTCAACAGTGGGAGCAGCGCCCCGCCGGCGCCGGTCTACGGTCCGGGAATGAAACGCGCGCAGTACATCTCAACCGGTATCACATCGGCGACCGTCCTCGCGATCGGTCTGCTGAGCGGCTGTTCAACCAGCGAAAACACCGCATCGACCGTGTGCTCCCCCATCTCCAACGGCACTTCTGTGCCCGCCTCCCGCGCAATGAACGCATCGAGCACGGACCCTGAGATCAATTCGGGTTATCGCTCCGGAATGACCGCGGTCCGCACTTCGACGTTCGCCGTGTCGACAGCCAATCCACTGGCCTCGGAGGCGGCGTGCCGCGTGCTGCGTGATGGCGGTACGGCGGCCGATGCCGTCGTCACCGCGCAGGCGGTCCTCGGGCTCGTCGAGCCGCAAGCCTCCGGTATCGGGGGCGGCGCTTTCCTGGTCTACTACGACGCGGCGAGCGGACAGGTCGACACCTACGACGGGCGTGAGACCGCACCCGCTGCAGCCACCGAGAACGACCTCCGGTGGGTCAGCGACACCGATCGCCGCGCACCGCAACCGGATGCGCGCGCGAGCGGCCGATCCATCGGCGTTCCGGGCGTACTCCGTATGCTCGAGATGGCCCACCGCGAACGCGGCCGGACCAGCTGGCGGGAACTGTACGAACCCGCAATCGCACTCGCGGACCAGGGATTCGACATCAGCCCTCGCTTGGCTGCCCAGATCGCGGAATCAGCGTACGGACTCGCCAGGGACGGCGCCGCGAGAGAGTACTTCCTGAATCCTGACGGTTCGGCGAAATCCGCCGGCACCCGGCTCACGAACCGGGCCATGGCGAAGACCCTCGGAGCCATCGCCAGCTCGGGTGCGGATGCCTTCTATACCGGCGCCATCGCCGAGGCGATCGTCGCCTCCGCGACCTCGACGGAACACGACCGCACGCCCAGCCGGATCACCACCGCCGACCTGGGCAGCTACCAACCCAAGCGGCGAACCGCGCTCTGTTCCAAGTATCGAACCCACGAGATCTGCGGTATGCCCGCGCCTTCCTCCGGTGGTAGCACGGTCGCCGCAACGCTCGGCATCCTGGAGCATTTCGACCTCGCGGCGCTGCGCCCCGCCGACGCAGCGGGATCCAACCCGCGGGACGGTGCCAGGCCGACGGCCGAGGCGGTCCACCTGATCACCGAAGCAGAACGACTCGCCTACGCCGACCGGGACAAGTATGTCGCCGACCCCGAGTTCGTTCCGATGCCAGGTGAATTGCCCCGCGCGTTGATCGCGCCGAAGTACCTGCAAGAACGCGCGGCGCTGATCAACCCGAATCGGAGTATGGGGATCGCGAAACCCGGTGAGCTGGGCGCGGTTCCGCTGGGAGTCGGTCCGCAGCCGCCCGAGCACGGAACGAGCCATATCTCCGTCGTCGACACCTACGGCAATGCCGCATCGATGACCACCAGCGTCGAGTCCGCGTTCGGTTCCTTCCACATGACCGAAGGCTTCCTGCTCAACAACCAGCTCACCGATTTCGCCGCCGACCCGACTGGTGCCGATGGCACTCCGGTTGCCAACCGAGTGCAGCCCGGCAAGCGGCCCCGTAGTTCGATGGCGCCGACGCTGGTGTTCGACCGGACTGCCGACGGGGCTCGCGGTGATCTCACCCATGTCATCGGCTCACCCGGTGGCTCCGCCATCATCCAGTTCGTCGTGCGGACACTGATTGGCGTCCTCGATTGGCGCCTGGACCCGCAGCAAGCGGCCTCCGGCGTCTCCTTCGGCGCGAGCAACAGCCAAACGACCGCGGTCGGCGGCGAGCACCCCGCAATCGACGCCACAGACGACGGGCGCCACGATCCACTGGTGACCCGGCTGCGCGAACTCGGCCACGTGGTCTCGATCGCGCCGCAAACCAGTGGGGTCAGCGCATTGAGCAGGGTCGACACCGGATGGATCGGTGGCGCCGACCCGCGGCGCGAAGGCGCCGTCTTGGGCGACACTCCCTGAGATGGAAGTGCTGGCACGACGTCACCCATCTCCCGTCATTGGCCAACGGCGGGAGGTCCAGCCATCAAGCCAGGCAGACACGTGACGGCCAGAATCGATGAACTCCTCAGGCGGGCCAGACACGAGCTCGAGGAATCGCTCCGGCGAGCTGCTGCTGACCTGCAGCAGCTCGCCGCGGAGGTCCCACAGGAGATTCGGAAGACAGTAAGCGCCGTCGACGGATGTGAGCTGGCGGAAAGAAAGGCCATCCACGCCCCATCACACGCGCAAAGGCCAGTGCATGAAGTCGGGCCACCGATTGTCATCGGGCATGACGCGCTGGAAAGGATTGCGAAGTTGCACGGTGAGGACGTGGTTTTTCACGGCACGCGCTATCCGATTCCAGAGTTGGAGCCGCGCCAGGCGTATTGGAAGAGGCCCGATGGCATTCCGGTGCCAGATGGGGAGCCCGCGATCTGCGCGAGCCGCCAGACCGACGTGTCAACGTTCCGCGCGCTGGTGAAAGGACGGATCCAGGGATGCGACTACTTCACCGATCACACGGGGCAGACGGTCTACCGAGTTCCAGCCGATCGGTTCGACGCCCTGCAGGGCCCGGACCGGCGAGGATTTGTCCATGTACTTCCGAGTCGAGACTTCGACGATGTCGAACTTCCGGTACCGACTGGGTGCAACGGTCCCGAGCCTGGCGGGGCCCGAGCCCGAGAACTACGCGCGCATACCCCGCAGGAGCCGCTGTGCATCGTGGAAGTGTCGGCCGACGAGTTCCCGTACCCGGTCGTACCGAACGACCGACCCGGCGATTTCGACAACCTGTCCAACCACTGACAGATACCTCTGGGCGGATAGACGTCCGACCGGAACCGGGGGTCACCGCAGGCACTGACTCCCGGTTCCAACTCCGGCGGCGGCATTGCGCAGCTGCCCCCGCGAGCCCAGACAGCGAGGTGACGCCCACTCTTCCAACCGACCATCTCGAATCGTCGCGCCGGTGGGCATCGTGGCGGTCGCGGTCGTCGATCACGACCGCCACAGCGCCGAATCAGCCGCCGATCGAGTACGTCGTCAAGATCCAATCGCCGAAGCCGGTGACGTAGTTGCAGTTGGCGCCCACGTCACTGCCTCGGTACTGGCTGGCCACCGCCTCGCACTCCCACTCGGTGGCGTAGCGGCCGACATAGGTGTCCGCGGTGGCTGTGCCCGCGGCCAATCCGGTCGCGATCACACCGAAAATCGCTGCAACCATGCCAATTCTCTTCATCGTGTCCCTTTCTCGATACCGGCGAACCGGCGTCCATGTCACGAGCTGAGCCTGCAGCAATCGGTGCGCAAATCTCATCGGTAGACCGGTCGGTATGAGGACGGACACGACCTTTCGGGTGCGGCACGCCCCGGTCACGGGGTGCGGCGGCTGGCTCTCACCGATCCTGGCTCGGCGGAGCAGCGGGGACATCGGGCAGGGCCGCGCTCAGTTCGACGTCCTGACCCAGTCGGCGACCGACGAGTGTCTCGACATAGTCCGCGACCACCCGGCTCGGAACCGAGCGCAGCACCGTCACCCGCTCGGCGAATTCCGTGACGTCCGCTGCGCCACCTTCCGATGCCTCATACCGTGCCAGAGCGGTTCGCCGCACGAGGTCCACGGTTCGCAGGGCGATTCCGTCGGCGACCACGCGGAGCTGCTCGAACTCCGCGAGCGCGTCGGCGGTCGGTACACCGGAGTCAACGAGCACATCCAGGCACCGGATCAGGTCAGGGTTCACGATTCGGTAGGTCGTCGCGTCGAGCGGCTCATAGAGGCCGGCCGCGACACCCCGCGCGGGCCCGTTGGGCACATCGCGGAATCGATCGGCGAGCTGGCTCGCCGTGATCGTCGTCGCGCCGGGGCGAGCCTCATCGACCGGCTCGGTGGACTCGTCGACCCCCAGGATGTCGCCCAGGTCATCGCCGCGTCCCCACGCGTTCAGCAGTTCCCGGATGCCGTTGAGCTTGATGCCGCGGTCGAGCAACCTGCTGATGGTGCGCACCCTTTTGAGGTGGTCGTCGCTGTAGTAGCCGGTTCGTCCCTTGACCTGTGGCGACGGCAAGATTCCGCGTTCGTGGTAGACGCGCAGACTTCGAACCGTTGTACCGGCCTCACGCGCCAGTTCATCGATCGTGTACTCCACACCCGCTGCCATGAGTCAAGGAAACCACAACCCGGACGGATGGTCCGCACAGCAGCGTGCACTGGGTAACCGCAGAACGGCTGCGGGGGTCACTCGGCGGGCAGGGTCACCCCGGTCGCCTGGGCGATGTCGGCCAGCATCCGCTGTGCCGCCTGCACGCCGATGCCCGACATCCAGGTCTCGT
>NZ_QGTL01000007.1 GCF_003182135.1 Nocardia neocaledoniensis
CGCTCGTAGAGGTCGATGCTCACGTCGGCATCGGACTTCATCAACGCGTCGGCGGCGTAGATACCGGCCGGTCCTGCGCCCACGATCGCAATGCGGAGCGGGCGGGTCGCTGCACTCTGTTCGGTCATTTTCTACGCGCACCCTTTGGTCGATAACGTTTGACGGCGTCAACTCAGCCTAGGCTAACTTGACGATCCGGCTGTCGGCAGCTGCCTTCTCCCCGGCAGCGAGCCACACTTCTGGCGATTCTATCTGCGGTGTCGTGGCCGTCCGGCGTGCGGTGTGGTCGCCGGCGCCGGGTCTGTCAGGATTACAGCATGAACGAGGAGCAAAAAGGGTCGGACGACCAGCCCATCGTGGTGGATCAGACCGACAAGCGTTCCATCGTCCCGTTCGTCGCGGCCGCCGTGATCGCGGTCCTCGTGCTCATCGGCATCGTGCTCGGCGGGCTGCTCTCGCCCGCTGAGAAAAATGTCACAGAGGCCGATCGGCTCACGGCCGCCGTCTCCAACTATATCGACGCGCGCTCGCGCAGTGAGCTGCGTCCGCCGCCCGGTGTCGCCTGCCCTGGCTTCGACGAGGTGGCATCCGGCCTGTCCGAGCGGCTCGGCGGCCCGAAATCGGAAGTGACGGTCGACAAGAAGGGTTTCGACAAGGCGACCGTCAACGGCGACCGCGCCAAGATCGACGCCACCGTCCTGATCGGTGACAAGTCCTCGACCAGCACCTGGAACCTGACCCGCGTCGACGGTGCCTGGCTGGTCTGCACGCCCTGACCGTTTGACACGGTGACCTGTGCCGGGGCAATCTCAGACCGCAAGGTCATGAGTGCCAGCGCCAAGCCCCGGCTCGCTGGTCGGCAACCCTCCTCCGCGGTGGGGTGCTCCGGGTGACGACCTGGCCGTGTGCTGGACAACCGCCACGGCAAGAGCGGATTCACGCAGGAGGTTCGACATGACTTACGCCGGCGACATCACCCCTGAGAAGGCGTGGGAGATCCTGACCGAGCATCCCGACGCGGTGCTCGTCGACGTGCGCACCGAAGGCGAGTGGGCGCAGATCGGCATCCCCGACACCAGCTCCATCGGGCGCCCGGCCCACTTCATCGAGTGGGTCGACGGCACCGGCACCCGCAATCCCGAGTTCGCGGCCCAACTCGCGCAGGCGCTGGGCGACCGGCCTGCCGACGCGCCCGTGGTGTTCCTGTGTCGCTCGGGTCAGCGCTCCATCGGCGCGGCGACCGTGGCGACGGCGGCGGGCTTCACCCCGTCCTACAACGTGCTGGACGGTTTCGAGGGCGGCCCCGACGCGTTCGGGCAGCGCGGCAGCGTCGGCTGGCGCGCGGTCGGCCTGCCGTGGCGTCAGGCATAAGGAGAAACGCATGATCACCGGTGGTTCGTTCGACAAGCCACTGCCCGAGGGCGTCGGCCCCGCCACGCTCGGTGTTCGCGGCGGCCTGCGCCGCTCCGGTTTCGAGGAGACCTCCGAGGCGCTGTACCTGACCTCGGGTTTCGTCTACGAGAGCGCCGAGGCGGCCGAAGCCTCCTTCACCGGCGAGGTCGAGCACTTCGTCTACTCCCGCTACGGCAACCCGACGGTGGCCATGTTCGAGGAGCGCATCCGCCTGCTCGACGGCGCCGAAGCCGCGTTCGCGACCGCCTCCGGCATGTCCGCGGTGTTCACGGCCCTGGGCGCGCTGCTGAAGGCGGGCGACCGGCTGGTGGCCGCGCGCAGCCTGTTCGGCTCCTGCTTCGTGGTGTGCAACGAGATCCTGCCGCGCTGGGGCGTCGAGACCGTCTTCGTCGACGGCGACGACCTCGAGCAGTGGGAGCAGGCGCTCTCGGTGCCCACCCAGGCCGTGTTCTTCGAGACCCCGGCCAACCCGATGCAGACCCTGGTCGACGTCCGCAAGGTCACCGAGCTGGCCCACGCCGCGGGCGCGAAGGTGGTGCTGGACAACGTCTTCGCCACCCCGCTGCTGCAGCGCGGGTTCGAACTCGGCGCCGACGTGGTCGTCTACTCCGGCACCAAGCACATCGACGGCCAGGGCCGCGTGCTCGGCGGCGCGATCCTCGGCGCCCAGGACTACATCGACGGCCCGGTCAAGAACCTGATGCGCCACACCGGCCCCGCGCTGAGCCCGTTCAACGCGTGGACCCTGCTCAAGGGTCTCGAGACGATGCCGCTGCGCGTGCGTCAGTCCACCGAGTCGGCGCTGAAGGTCGCCCAGTTCCTGGAGACCAACAAGTCGGTGAACTGGGTGAAATACCCCTTCCTGGAATCACATCCGCAGTACGACCTGGCGACCTCGCAGATGTCGGGCGGCGGTACGGTGGTCACGTTCGAGCTCGCGGGCGAGGACGGCAAGAAGCGCGCGTTCGAGGTGCTGAACCGCCTGCGCATCATCGACATCTCCAACAACCTCGGCGATGCCAAGACGCTGATCACCCACCCCGCCACCACCACGCACCGCGCGATGGGCCCCGAGGGCCGCGCCACCATCGGCCTGTCCGACGGCGTCGTCCGCATCTCGGTCGGCCTCGAGGACCTCGAAGACCTCCTCGGCGACCTCGACCACGCACTGAGCTAGGAAACGGATGGCCCGCCGCGTCAGCCTGTCCAAATCAGGTGGGCCGTCTGTCCTCACCCGAATCCTGCGCTGGATCTTCCGCCTGATCGCGAACTTCTTCGAATGGCTCCTCGGCCTGCTGTTCTGAACCACCGGATTCGGCAGGCGTTGTCGAACCGGCGGGGCTGATTTCTGGCGGTGAAAGTGGCTGGTGGCCACTAGAATCGGTGGATGAGTACCGGGGGAGTGCCGCGTTCGGCGACCAATTTCTATCCGTCTGTTTCACGCATGGTGGGGCTGCTGGCGATCTCGCTGGTGTTCGCCGCCGCCGGCATCTGGATGATGGCGCGCGGCACACCGGTGATGGTGGTCGCCGGTGCCGCGGGCGCGCTGTTCGGCCTGCTCGGCGCGGTGGCCACCGGTCTCCGGTTGATTCTGCGTCGACCGGAACTGACCGTCACCGACATCGGCGTGACCCATCGCCAGGGCGGCTACCTCGCGTGGTCGGACGTGACCCACGCGCGCATCGCCGTCCAGCACACCTCGGGCACCGAGGTCCGCTACGTCCAGCTGGGACTGCGAGACCCGGAAACCTTCTACGCCCAGAGTTCCTGGTGGACCCGCCAATTGGCGAAAGTCAACGCCCGCCTCGGCTACGGCGGCCTCAACCTCCCCGAATCCACCCTCGGCGCCCCCGCCGAACAAATCCTCGAAGCCCTCCGCCACCACCACCCCGACCTGCCCGTGCAGTCCTAGCCGACAGGGTCGAACACCGCGAAGCCGAGCTGTTCGGCCACCGTGGCCACGTTCTTGTCATGGGTCACGATGGTGAGGTCTTCCAGACCGCTACGTAGCGCCGAAGCCAAATGGATGGCATCCAGCGTCCGGATGTGCGAAATGATGGCCTCGGCCTCGTTGAGGACGGCGTGGTCGATCGGGATGATATCGATGTAGTCGATGATCCGATCCCGCTCGAGAACCGGCAGTCCCTCGCGGCGTAGCACCCTGGTCATCTCGGTACGCAGCAACCGGGAGGAGATGACCCGGCTGCCCTCACCGCCCGCGGCATCATCGAACCACTCGGCGGCCTGGGGCGAGTGACCGAGAATGATCCGGATCGCCACCGACGTGTCGAGGTAGAACGACCTCACCACTCGCCCTTCTCCGACTCCAGCAAGTCGTCGATAGAAGCGGCCGTCCGGAGCTCATGACGGCGAATCGCCCTGGTACCGGGCCGCCCGGACGCCTTGCGCGGAATGATCTGTGTCGATGACACGGCGGGCACGATGTATCCCACCCGGTGGTTGTGCCGCGTCAACTCGTAGACCTCGCCCGACTCCACGTCGGCAACCATGGCGGACGGGTTCTGACGCAGCTCACCGACACTGATGGACTTCATATCCGCCAGTATAGGTCTGAATTATCTACCAATGTCTACAGGCGAGCATCCGGGAGGGCTGGCGTCGCGTGGGCTGGCGCACTTCGGCTACTCTGAAGCGGTTCTTCGGCGCCGCTGCGGCTGCGCATGCAGCTGCCCGGCTACGACCAGGGGATTCAACCGTGCAGAGGGGGCACGTCGGTGTTAGAAGCCGATACTCAACAAATCATCGAAGTGGCGAACAAGCTCGACGGCGTCGGAAATCAAGTGGATGCTCTGGACATCAGATCGACTGCCAGTCCGGCGCTCCCAGGCACTGATATAGCGGTTCTCTGTGCAGAACTAGCCGAAAAGACTGAAGGGGCGTATCTGCGAGTCGCCGAGAGAATGAAATCCGTTGCGTCGAATATGCGTACGTGTGCCGCGCAGATTTCTATGACGGACTCGGAATTCGCGGGCAAAATGAATGAAATGGACTACACGGCGGCCCGATCTTGACTAAGCAGATAAAGCCGAAGAAGTCCGAACTGGATCGGTGGGACCTCGATGGTCTGCAGGCCTGGGTGAACAAACTCAAGTCCGTGAACGATGGTTTCCTGGAAAGTATAACCTCCTCGCGGAATTACTTCGGCGAAGTGGCTTCAAGTTGGCAAGGTGTGGCCTACAACGCGGCTTACGAAAGGGTTGACGAGGATTTCGAGCAGTCGCGGCGCATCTTCTATGAAATTGAAGACGTCCCGACTGCTGCACAGTCTTCGGTAACGAATCTCTGGTTGCTTCGCCGTGCGGCGCTGGATAAATATTCGGATGCAACGCTGGCGGGATATGCTGTATCCGATGACTGGATTGTCAGCGGCAGCGACAAAGGTTCAGTATCGAGATCGGATTGCCAGGCGGCCCTGAATATCGCATTGGATTCGCTATCGATCGAGATATTGAACATGCAGGGTATCCTCACGTCCAATGCTCTGACCTACTGGCGCGTTACAACGTTACAGTCGACCCCGACGGAATGACGACATGGCCGAAGCCACCGTTGAGCTGGGTGTTCGGTGCAATGCCGATGACAACCGGCGAAAGTAGGTTGCTGACGGATATTGGACTGGATGGAGCCCGGGATGCATACGGCGTGTACAAGACCGCGGTCCATGAGTCCGAGAACGTTTTTGAGGGTCAAGGAATAACTGACGGTCATTCGGACGCGTTTCGCCATGCATACTGGAACGCCATGCTGGCGAACAGATTCGGTCCAGAATTTGCTGAGGAGTACGCGACGGCCCACGAGAGAACTGGTACCAACACTGCGACGGCCGAAGCGATGGACCTGCATAACAACGAGGTCGGCAGGCGTATCGCTTCAGAACATCCAGATGCTGGCCCAGAGGAATTGGCTGCACGTATCAAGGATGCCGTGCAGGACGGCCAGATGGTCGTAGTCGATTCGAGCGGCCGACTTGTCCCGAGCGACACGGTGGCTCTCGGTCAAACCGGCCGCGCAACAGATCTTCCCGCTACCGGCGGCACCAACCCGGTCGATCATGGCATCGACTTCAAACCTGGTGGCTACAATCCCGGAAGCGACGGTGAGAACTATGGTACGAGTGATAACTAGAGGAGCCCATATTCTTTTTGCGCTGATATTGGGTCTGATCGTGACGGGATGTGGGGTCTTGGGAGATCATCTGCAAGAGGACAAGTTTCTCTCCGGGCAGCTGGCCGACCTTCGGCAGCGCGGAGGCGCGTTGCGGCTCGCGGATATCACCGAGCCGGGGTGGGACAAGGTATACGTATCGCATCACCCGGTCAGCCGCGATTACGTGGAGAAGATGGTCGGTGCAGAGGTGGAAATGGAAGATGCATTTCTGGGGACCGGGAACGTCCTTGTCTTCCTCGAGGGTGGCATCGTGCGCGAGGCGAGCTATATCAGTCCGGATCTGCTGCCGCCCGGCACGTACAGCAACAATGTTCGGATTGTGGCACCTGGCTTCCCCGCCCTGCTCCAAGCGAATGACGGCTAGGGGCAGGGCGGCGAGGCGGTAGTGGATCAGACCTTGTCGTTCTCGCCGTTGGCGAGGGCTTTCTGGAGGGAGTTGAAGACCGTCAGGCCCTGACCGACCATGCCGTTGACGAGTTCGCCGACGCCGTCGGGTCCGTTCAGGACGGTGAGATTGGCGTTGGCGAGGCCGGTGGAGGCCTGCTTGACGATCTCGGGCAGCTGCTCGATGAGGAGCTGGTCGAGGGCGATGCGGTTGTTGGAGGCGGCGGCTTCGGCCTGGATGCGGGTGCGGTCGGCTTCGGCCTCGGCCAGAATGCGGACCCGTTCCGCCTCGGCCAGTGCGGGTTTCACGACCTCGGCCTGCAGCTCCTGCTCGCGCAGTTCGGCGTTCTTGCGGGCCTGCTCGGCCTGCGCGGTGAGCACTTCCTGGCGGGCGATGGCGTCGGCGAGCGGACCCGCCTGTGCCGCTTCGGCATTGGCCTTGTCGATGTCGCGCTGATACTGCGCTTTGAGGATCGAGGTCTCGCGCTCGTACTCGGCGCGGCGGCGCAGCGATTCCTGCTCGGCCTCGGCGGCGCGCTGCGCGGCCTGGGCCTGGGCGATCTGGGCGTCGCGCTGCACGGCCGCATTGTGCGGCGCGGCAAGGGCGTTGATGTAGCCGAGGTTGCCGTCGTCGATGGACTGGATCTGGAACGAGTCGACCCACAGGCCGATGTTGCTCATCTCCACCTTCGAGGCGATCAGCACCTCGTCGGCGAGCTTCTGCCGTTCGCGGATGATCTCCTCGACGGTCATCGAGCCGACGATCGAGCGCAGGTGGCCGGAGAAGATGCGGCCGGTGAGCACCGACATCTCCTGCTCCTGCTCGGACAGGAAGCGCTGTGCCGCGTTGACGATCGACTGGGTGTCGTTGGCGACCTTGAACGCGATCACCGCGCGCACATCCAGCTGGATGGCCTGCTTGGTGACGCAGCGCTCCCTGATCTCGGACTCGAACATGGCCAGCGAGAGGTAGCGGACCTTGCGGAACAGCGGGATCACCCAGGTGCCGCGGCCGATGACCACCTTGAACGGCGCGTTGTCCTTGGTCTTGGCGCCGCTGACCAGCATCGCCTCGTCGGGATCGGGAACGTGATAGCCCAGCATGTTCAGTTCTCCTTTGTGAGCGGAATCCAGGCGACGACGTCGACCAGCCGGCCCGGGTGGACCGCGACGATCAACACGGTGGCTCCGGCCGCGATCGGCTCGTCGGCGCGGGCGAGATAGGTCTCGGTGCCCCCGCGGATCGCGACGAGCACTTCGCCCAGCGCTCCCGCCGCACGGATCGGGGAGGTGATGGTTCCCGTCAGGCCCTGTACGGGGTCGGTCATCGCGCTGAGTCTCCTTGTCTCGCACCGAATGACGTCAGCGTACGACGTGGGACCTGCGGGCGGGTTTCGAAATTCTTATTGACAGTATGCTGTCGAATATGACAGCATACTGTCATGACGATCAAGACAGTCCACATGGCCGTGTACGACACCCTCGCCGACTGGGAAGTGGGCGCGGCCACCGCGCACATCGCCAACAACGGCTGGCATCGCGAGCCGGGAACGTTCCAGGTCGTGACGGTCGGGCTGAGCACCGACCCGATCACCACCGCGGGCAGGCTGCGGGTGACGCCGGACCTCGCGCTCGCCGATCTCGACCCGGCCGACAGCGCGATGCTGATCCTGCCCGGCGCCGACCTGTGGGAGGGTGACGCGCTGGCGCCGTTCGAAGAGGCGGCGCGGCGGTTCGTCGCGGCGGGCGTGCCGGTCGCCGGCATCTGCGGCGCCACCTTCGGGCTGGCCCGCGCCGGTCTGCTCGACGATCGCGCGCACACCTCCAATGCCTCGGAATACCTTGCCTACAGCGGGTATTCGGGTGGGGCGCACTACGTCGACGCGCCCGCCGTCACGGATCGCGACGTGATCACCGCCGACTCCATGTCGCCGTTCGAGTTCGCCAGGGAGGTCTTCACCCGGCTGGAGGTGTCCGAGCCGCGCATCATCGAGGCCTGGTATCAGCTGTTCGCGCACCGGGATCCGGCGGCCTACGCGGTGCTCGCCGAGTACGAGGCCGCCCACGCCTGATGAACGATCAGGAACTGTTCTCCACCGCCGCCATCACCTCATTTCGCCTCAACGGCCAATTCCTCGCCATCGCCGAGGAATTGGCCGCGCCGGCCGGTCTCACGGCCGCCTGGTGGCAGGTGCTCGGCGCCGTGCTCGCCGAACCGCTGCCGGTGGCGGGGATCGCTCGGCAGATGGGCATCACCCGCCAGAGCGTGCAGCGCGTCGCCGACCTGCTCGTCGCCAAGGGCCTGTGCGAATACCGCCCGAATCCCGCCCACCGCCGCGCCAAACTGGTCGCGGCCACCGATCAGGGCCGTGCTGCCGTCCAGCAGATCAACCCCCAGCACGCGGTCATCGCCCGCAAACTCGCCGCCGCCCTCGGCCCCACCCAATTCGCCGCCACCGTCACCACCCTCACCCACCTCTCCACCGTCCTCGACACGATCCTCACCGAGGAAACGTCCTAGGCGACGGTCGAAGTCTGCGAGCCGTCCTGCGCGCCATGGCCTGGGTGGATACGCTCGCCGGGTCGAGGCATTCGAATTGGAACTATTCGAGAGCGGCAGGTCTCGTCATCCGGCCGGCGGGCACGATCCTGCCCGCGTCGCGGCCGTGCGGAAGAAGATGCGCTCCGTGGAACGGGCGTATCGGCTGGCGGAATTGCGGGAAGCCAAGCACCTCAATCAAACCGAACTGGGCAACAAGATCGGGATCGGTCAGCGAACCGTCTCCAAGATCGAGCACGGTGAGATCGAGCGATCGCGGCTGGAGACGATCCGGAAGTACGTCGAGGGTCTTGGTGGGGAGGTCGAGGTGGTCGCCCGGTTCGGCGACGAGGCGTACACGATCGCGTGATGCGGGGCGGCCTGGTCAGTAGCAGGAGGCTTGGAAATTCCTGCGGATCAGGGGGTCGTCGGTGGCGGCGAGGTCGGGGAGGGTGCCGGATGCGGCCTCGGGCGATGATCGCCAGGTGGTCGGCGTAGCCGGTGGTGAGGAGGAGGGGGAGGTCGTGGGTGATGACCAGGACGGCGGCGCCGGTGTCGGCGTAGGCGCGGAGGGATTGCCAGACGGCGTGGGCGGTGCCCTGGTCGAGGGAGGCGGTGGGGCTGTCCGCGACGAGGAGATCGGGGGCGGCACGCAGGGCGGCGGCGACCGCGGCGCGCTGGATCTGGCCCGCGGAGTGCTGTTTCGGCAGCAGGTCCATCACCTCGCGCGGGTAGTACGCGGCGGCGCACGCTCGGTCGAGGGTCATGGCTCTGTCGGGGGCGGCTATGCTCCTGAGCTGCTCGCCGACGGGCCGGTGCGGGCCGAAGGCGTCGATGCCGTCCTGGGGGATGTAACCGACGCTGCCGTCGACCACCACCTCGCCGGTGACTCGTGCCGACGCGGGCAGACGACCGGTCAGGGCGTAGGCGATCATCGTCTTGCCGGCGCCGGGGCCGCCGAGCAGCGCGGTGATCCGGCCGTCGGGCACCCGTAGATCCACGTTCGTGAGCACGGTGTCACGCCAGCGGCCGGTGTCGATGTCGACGGTGAGAGAACGCAGTTCGGCTGCCACTCTCCCAGTGTGCCCGCCGGACAGCGCGACGCCCCCGGCACCGGGCGGGTGACGGGGGCGTCGGAGCGGGACTCAGCTCTGCAGAACGGCTTCGATCTCCAGGGTCAGGGTGATCTTGTCACCGATGACCGCGCCGCCGTCGGGCAGCGGCATGTCGATGTCGAGGCCGAAGTCGCGACGCGAGACCACGGTCTTGGCCTCGAAGCCGGCGACCGGGCCGTTGCCCATGCCCGGGTTGACGCCGAGGAACTCGACCTCGAGGGTGACCGGCTTGGTGTTGCCACGCACGGTGAACTCGCCGTCGACGACGAAATCGTTGCCATCGCCGCGGAAGGCGGTGGACTTGAACGTCATCACCGGGAACTGCTCGGCGTGGAAGAAGTCGGCGGTGCGCAGGTGGCCGTCGCGCTGGGCGTTGTCGGTGGTGAGGGAGTCGACCCGGATCTCGGCGGTGGCCGAGGCGGTGCCGTCCTCGCCGATGACGAGCGCGCCGTCGAAGTCGGTGAAGCGGCCGCGGACCTTGCTCACCATCAGGTGGCGGACCGAGAAGCCGACGGTGGAGTGGGTGGGGTCGATGGCCCAGGTGCCCGCGGTGAGGCCGTTGGTCAGTGCGGTGGTCATGGAAACTCCTTGTGGGTCGGTGTCTAGCGGGGCAGGTTGGCGGCGAGCAGGTCCGCGAACGGGGTCGGCTCGTCATAGGGGTCGGCTGGTCCGGCGCTGGGCCTGCCGAGGATCTGGGTGGCGAATTCGCCTGCGGCGCGGTCGATCCGGTTGGTGAGGGACTGGTCGGCGCCGCGCGCGCCCCAGTCCGAGGAAGCGGCGTACACGGCGGTGGGTACGACGACGGAGCGCAGGTAGGCGAACAGCGGACGGACCGCGTGTTCCAGTGCCAGCGAGTGGCGTTCGGTCCCGCCCGTGGCGCCGGCCAGGACCGGCTTTCCCGCGAGCGAATCCGGTTCCAGCACATCGAAGAAGGTCTTGAACAGACCGCTGTAGGACGCGCTGAAGATCGGGGTGACCGCGATCAGGCCGTCGGCGGTGACGACCTGGTCGATCGCGGTCCGCAGCGACGGCGCCGGGAATCCGGTGAGCAGATTGTCGGCGAGATCGCGGGCGTGGTCGCGCAGGTCGACGAAGTCGAGTTCGACCTCGGCGCCCGCGGCGCGCAGTTCGCGAGCGGTGGCGGTGGCCAGCCGGTCGGCCAGCAGCCGGGTCGACGAGGGCTGCGACAGCCCGGCCGACACCACCGCGATGCGGGTGGTCATGCGGTCACCTCCGTGGCATTCTCGGCCGCGAGCAGCGATGCGTGGGTCGGGGCGTCGGGCACGTGGGCGGGACGGCCCGCCGCGAACTCCTTGCGCAGCACCGGGACCACTTCCTCGCCGAGCAGGTCGAGCTGCTCGAGCACGGTCTTCAGCGGCAGGCCCGCGTGGTCCATCAGGAACAGCTGGCGCTGGTAGTCGCCGAAGTTCTCGCGGAAGGTGAGCGTCTTCTCGATCACCTGCTGCGGGCTGCCCACGGTGAGCGGGGTCTGCGCGGTGAATTCCTCCAGCGACGGGCCGTGTCCGTAGACGGGCGCGTTGTCGAAGTAGGGCCGGAATTCCCGGACGGCGTCCTGGGAGTTCTTGCGCATGAACACCTGCCCGCCGAGGCCGACGACGGCCTGGTCGGCGCTGCCGTGGCCGTAGTGCTCGTAGCGGCGGCGGTAGAGCTCGATCAGCCGCTGGAAGTGGTCGGTGGGCCAGAAGATGTGGTTGGCGAAGAAACCGTCACCGTAGTAGGCGGCCTGTTCGGCGATCTCCGGGCTGCGGATGGAGCCGTGCCAGACGAACGGCGGGACGTCGTCGAGCGGACGCGGCGTCGAGGTGAACGACTGCAGCGGGGTGCGGAACTTGCCTTCCCAGTCCACGACGTCTTCGCGCCAGAGCCGGTGCAGCAGGTGGTAGTTCTCGATGGCCAGCGGGATGCCGTCGCGGATGTCCTTGCCGAACCACGGGTAGACCGGGCCGGTGTTCCCGCGGCCGAGCATCAGGTCGACGCGGCCGTCGGCCAGGTGCTGCAGCATCGCGAAGTCCTCGGCGATCTTCACTGGGTCGTTCGTGGTGATCAGCGTGGTCGAGGTGGACAGCATGATCTTGTCCGTGCGGCCGGCGATGTAGCCGAGCATGGTCGTCGGCGAGCTCGGGACGAAGGGTGGATTGTGGTGCTCGCCCATCGCGAACACGTCGAGCCCCACCTCCTCGGCCTTCTGCGCGATCGCGACCATCGCCTTGATCCGCTCGGCCTCGGTGGGGGTGCGGCCGGTCGTGGGATCGGTGGTCACATCACCGACGGTGAAGATTCCGAACTGCACGTGCCCTCCTTTGGTTGCCATGGCAACTATAACTCAGGGTGGTCGTGGCGTATTCCCGAACTCGTTCAGGGACGGGCGGAGGGGTTGATGACCCGGCCGAACGCGTGCAGATCGGACTCGAGCGCGTAGTAGACGCGCAGGGCGACGACGAAGGCGACGAGGCCGCCGACGCAGAGGGCGACGATCGAGGCGAGCACGGCCTGCTGCTGGGTGGGGTCGAGGAACACCAGACCCACGGCGACGCCGAGCAGCGGAACCGACGCGGCGATGCCGAGATAGATCCGGCTGCGCCGGGCCAGGCGACGCAGCGGAACGGTTTCGGCCGGGGATCGGTGCCCGGCGGCGATCAATGCCGGGTAGTACCAGCGGAGGACGAAGAACGTCACCGGGAAGTAGCTGTAGACGACGGCGATCGCCGCGGCGATCATCTGGGAGGCGATCAGGTTGGCATACAGCCCGGCCGACAGATCGGCGGTCTCGCGCAACTGAATCAGGAAGACGACCATGGCGATCATCCACCCGGCGAACGCGACGACGGCGACGCGATCGCCGCACGCGAGTGTGTCCGCGCGAGCCTTGACGAGGGTCCGATCGTCGTAGTGTTTGCCACGCCGTAGTCCCTCCGGGACCAGGAACACCAGTCGGCACCAGTACAGCAGCAGCGCGACACCCAGCGGATAGCCGATGCCGGCGGCGATCACGGCGAGTCTGGTGATCTGGCTCTGCGCGTCCGCGTCGAGTTCGAGGGACAGCAGTTCGGTGTTGTGCGCCGAGAGGTACAGGGCGCCGAGCACCTGCCCGATCACGCTCGACAGGGTCACGACCGGCAGCGGCCGGTTGTGCAGCCGTCCGCGCACGCTCTGGGCGGGTGGGTCGACGAGGTCGCGGGCCTTGCGGTCCAAGGCGAGGTCGAGATGCCGGGCGAGGTCGGCGCCGGAGGCGAATCGGTCGTCGGGGTCGGGCGACAGGCAGGTCAGCAGGGCATGGCACAGCACCTGTGGGCAGTCCGGCGGCGCGGCGGCCCGCAGGCGGGCGTCGATCGGCTGCCGGCGGCGTTCGATCATCCTGGTGAGCACACTGTCGGAATCGCCCGTCGCGACGTCGTCGGCGAACGGATTGCGGCCGGTCAGCAGTTCCCACAGGACCACCGCGAGCGCGTAGAGGTCGCTGCGGGTATCGAGGTCCGCGGCGGAGGTCGGTAGGCCGGGATCGCAGGCTTCCAGCTGCTCCGGTGACATATAGGCCAGCGAACCGCCGAAGTACGCGACGGGGCTGGCGCCGGGGATGTGGGTGCTGAAGCTGATGTTGAAGTCCGCGAGTTTCGGTTGGCCGTCCGCGGTCAGCAGCACATTGGCCGG
This sequence comes from Nocardia neocaledoniensis, assembly GCF_003182135.1. Lineage (GTDB taxonomy): Bacteria > Actinomycetota > Actinomycetes > Mycobacteriales > Mycobacteriaceae > Nocardia > Nocardia neocaledoniensis. The sequence continues at coordinate 13,309 of NZ_QGTL01000007.1, forward strand.
TTTGACGTCGCGGTGCAGCACACCGCACCGGTCGGCGTAGTCCAGCGCGGTCGCGAGTCGGCTGCCCAGCCAGGCCACTGCCTCGGGCCAGGTCAGCTTCGCCAGGGCGGCGCGGGTCGTGGACGCCACCGGCGTGAGCACGCCGTCCGCGGCGATCGCGGCATCCACCGCGTCGAGCAGCAGCTGACCGGTCCGCCGTTCCACCGGCGTGGCCCGGACCAGGCGCAACACGCCCAGCAGGGTGCCGCCGGGCACGTACTGCATGTACATCAGCTTCAGATGCTCGTCCGTGCGCCGGCGCTGGTCGAACACGCGCACGATGTGCTCGTGATCGAGTTGGGCCAGGGTCTGCGGTTCGGTGCCGCGATCCTGCGAGATCTTCACCGCGACGAGCCGCTGCATGGACCGTTGCCGAGCGAGGAACACCCGCGCGAACGCGCCCTGCCCGAGCCGGAGCAGCAGGTCGAAGTCGTCGATGGTGCTGCCGACGACCAGGTCGTCCAGCGCGTCGACGGTGGCCGGATCGGCGATGAGCGTGGTACGGAAGCTGTCGGAGGTGAGGGTCGCGGTGTCGAGCCGGGTCGCGATCTGCGCCATCTGCGGCGCGAACTCCTGCTCGTATTCGCTGAGATCGAGGTCCTGATCATGCCCCCGGCTGCGCACACTGATCTCCTCGTAGATCAGGTCCGGCGGCAACGGCGCCGAATCCAGTTCCGGAAATTGCGCCCGGTACTCCGCGAGCCGCTTGCGGGTGCCCGCTCCCCGCCACCGCCTGCGCAGATCGACCTTGATCAGCTCGATCAACGCCGAGCGCCGCAACCCCCGGTCAGCGGGCAGATGGGCGGCCAGATCCGGCGGCTCACCCGAACTCTCCCACGCGTCGTCGAAGCCCGCGACCAGCCGCGTCAACGCGCTCCGCGTCGCCGCTGCCCGATCAACACCGCCGTCCGAATCCATGTGGCCACCCGATCCCCATGATTTGCCGCGCACTCCGAGGATATGTGATCAGCGTCTCATGCTCCGGCGGCTATGCCAGAAACGGCGTGCGGGTGCGATTGAGCAGGTCGGCGACCGAATCGACCACCAGCGTCGGGCGGAACGGGTACTGCTCGACCGAACTCTTGGTGGAGATGCCCGAGGTGACCAGGATCGTGCGCATCCCGGCCTCCAGGCCGGAGATCACGTCGGTGTCCATGCGGTCGCCGATCATGACCGTCGACTGGGAGTGCGCGCCGATGCGGCGCAGGGCCGAACGCATCATCAGCGGGTTCGGCTTGCCGACGTAGTACGGCTCCTTGCCGGTGGCGCGGGTGATGAGGGCGGCGACCGAGCCGGTGGCGGGCAGCACGCCGTCGCGGGACGGGCCCGTCGCGTCGGGGTTGGTGGCGATGAACTTGGCGCCGCGGTCGACCAGCCGGATCGCGGTGGTGATCGCCTCGAAGGAGTACGTGCGGGTCTCGCCGAGCACCACGTAGTCGGGGTCGCTGTCGGTGAGCACGTAGCCGATCTCGTGCAGGGCGGTGGTGAGACCGGACTCGCCCACGACATACGCGGTGCCGTGCGGGCGCTGGTCGTCGAGGAAGGTGGCGGTGGCCAGCGCGGAGGTCCAGATGGATTCCTCGGGGATGTCCAGGCCGGTGTGCCGCAGACGCGCCTGCAGGTCGCGCGGGGTGCGGATCGAGTTGTTGGTCAAGACGAGGAAGGGGATCTCGTTCTTCCGCAGCTCGGCCAGGAACTCGTCGGCGCCGGGGATCAGTTGATCCTCGTGCACCAGCACACCGTCCATGTCGGTCAGATACGACAAGATCTGCTCATCCTTGGCGGTCATCAGCTAATCATCGGCTAAAACCGGCGACCGTGCGACCAGACAGTAGGGATCGGCGTTGGTTAGTGTCGAAGCGGCAGGGGCTGCGACGAAGCGAATGACAGGAGTGGCTGAGATGGTTGATCTCAAGCTCGGATACAAGGCGTCGGCGGAACAGTTCGGGCCGCGTGAGCTCGTCGAGCTGGCGGTGGCGGCCGAGGAGCACGGGCTCGACAGCGCGACCGTCAGCGATCACTTCCAGCCGTGGCGGCACAACGGCGGCCACGCGCCGTTCTCCCTGGCCTGGCTGGCCGCCGCCGGTGAGCGCACCGAACGCATCATGCTCGGCACCTCGGTGCTCACCCCGACCTTCCGCTACAACCCGGCCGTCATCGCGCAGGCCTTCGCGACCTTCGGCTGCCTGTACCCGGGACGGGTGATGCTCGGTGTCGGCACCGGCGAGGCGCTCAACGAGATCGCGACCGGCTACAAGGGCGAATGGCCCGATTTCAAGGAGCGTTTCGCGCGCCTGCGCGAGGCGGTGAACCTGATGCGTGAGCTGTGGACCGGCGACCGCGTCGACTTCGACGGCGAGTACTACCACACCGTCGGCGCCTCCATCTACGACGTGCCCAAGGGCGGCATCCCGGTCTACATCGCCGCGGGCGGCCCGGTCGTCGCGCGCTACGCGGGCCGCGCCGGCGACGGTTTCATCTGCACCTCGGGCAAGGGCATGGACCTCTACACCGAGAAGCTGCTGCCCGCGGTCGCCGAGGGCGCCGAGAAGGTGGGCCGCGACCTCGCCGGCATCGACAAGATGATCGAGATCAAGATCTCCTACGACACCGATCCCGAACTGGCACTGCAGAACACGCGCTTCTGGGCTCCGCTGTCGCTGACCGCGGAACAGAAGCACGACATCACCGACCCCATCGAGATGGAGGCCGCCGCCGACGCGCTGCCGATCGAACAGGTCGCCAAGCGCTGGATCGTGGCCAGCGACCCCGATGAGGCCGTCGCCCAGATCAAGCCCTACTTGGACGCGGGCCTCAACCACCTGGTCTTCCACGCCCCCGGCCACGACCAGCTGCGCTTCCTCGACCTGTTCAAGCGTGACCTGGCTCCTCGCCTGCGCGCCCTGGCCTGACCGCGAGCCCGAACCGCTCGGCCAGCTTCGACATCTCGTCGAACTGCCGAGCGGGTTCACTCGCCGACGCGCCGACGACAATGCGGGTGACTCCCTGGGAGGCAAGGCCTTCCGCGCGTTCGGTCGGCATGTCGATCGAACCCCAGCGGGTGTACTCCAGCGCGGCGGGATCGCGACCCGCCTCGATCGCGGTGTCGCGCACCAGCTCCCACTGCCTGGCTCGCTCGAGCGGGGCGAGCATGCCGCCGGGGAACCAGCCGTCGCCGTGTCGACCTGCCCGGCGTGCGGCGGCGAGGCTGGAGCCGCCGATGTGGACGGGCAGTTCGGTGGTCCCGTACGGCTTGGGATAACTGCACAGCCCGGTGAAATCGAAGAACTCGCCGTGGAATTCGGTGCCGTCGGCGCCACCGGACCACAGCGCGCGCAAGACCTGGATCGCCTCGTCGGCGCGCCTGCCCCGGCTGCGATAGTCCACACCGAGGGCCTCGGCTTCCCCGGGCAGTGCGCCGAGCCCCACCGTGAGCAGCCGCATCCGGCCGCGCGAGAGCTGGTCGATGGTGGCCAGCCGCTTGGCCAGCACCACCGGATGACGGTAGGGCAGCAGCAGCACGCCGGTGCCGAGCAGCAGGCTGCTCGTCGAGGCCGCCACGAAACTCAGGGTGTCGAGCGGGTCGACGAAGGCGAGCGTCGGATCCAGTTCGATCGGCCCGACCTTCGCACCGGGATGGAGCGCGATGTGATCGGGGAGGTAGAGGCCTTCGAAACCGCATCGCTCCGCGTGCTGGGCGAAGGCGACCAGCCGATCGGGGTCGGTGCCGTAGAGCGGGGTGTTGTAGCTGATCGCGAACTTCACGATCATCGGCAACGCGCGTGGGGCGCGACCTATGCCCGGCGCAGGGCGAAGATGCGGAGGTCGCGGGTGGTGCGGTCGCGGTAGGCGGCGTAGGCGCCGGTGATCTCGACGAAGCGGGCGAAGACGGCTTCCTTCTCCGCGTCGGGGACGAGGGTGGCGATGACGGGGATGCGCTCGCCCGCGATGGCGACGGTGGCCGAGGGGTTCGCGAGCAGGTTGGCGGTCCACGCGGGGTGATGGGCCTGGCCGAAGTTGGAGCCGACGACGTAGAGGGTGTCGCCGTCGTGCACGTAGAGCAGCGGCTGGGTGCGCGCGACACCGGACTTGCGGCCGGTGGTGGTCAGCAGGATCACCGGCGCGCCGATCGGGCCGAGCACGGTGTACTTGGCGTCGGTGCGCTCGAGCAGGGCCCGGTCCAGCGGCGTCGCGGTGCGGATCAGCCAGGAGCCCGGCTTGGTCGCGGCGAAACGATTGGCGGCACGGGAGACCAGGGAGGTGCGCGAACCCCACTGCCGATCCGGGAACTGCGGTGTCATGGGCCGGACTATAACGTGGCCGATCGCGCCACACCGAACGCCCGAATCGCCGAGAATTCACTAAGCTCGCGAGCATGGTCGAACAAGCGCCGTCCACCGTGTACATCGCCTCACCGGAGGGTGACACCGGAAAATCCACGGTGGCGCTCGGCGTGCTGCAGATGCTGTGCGCGACCACCGCCCGCGTCGGGGTGTTCCGCCCGATCACCCGCTCCACCGACGAACCGGACTACATCCTGGAGCTGCTGCTCGAGCACAGCACCGCCGACATCGGCTACGAGCAGGCCGTCGGCGTCACCTACGAGGACGTGCACCGCGACCCCGACGCCGCGATCAGCGAGATCGTGATGCGCTTCCACGACGTGGCCAAGGCGTGCGACGCGGTGGTGATCGTCGGCAGCGACTACACCGACGTGGCCAGCCCGAGCGAGCTGCGTTTCAACGCCCGCATCGCGGTGAACCTCGGCGCGCCGGTGTTGCTGGTGGTGCGCGGGGCCGAGCGCAGCCCCGGCGAGGTGAAGCAGCTGGCCGAGCTGTGTCGCAGCGAACTGGTGGCCGAACACGCCCAGCTGGTCGCGGTGGTGGTGAACCGGTGCGCGCCCGACGAGATCAACGAGATCGGTGCCGCCATCGCCGATTTCGACGTGCCGTCGTGGACGCTGCCCGAGGTGCCGCTGCTGATGGCGCCCACGATGGGCGAACTGTGCGGGGCCATCGACGGCGAGATCTACAGCGGCGACCCGGAACTGCTGCAGCGCGAGGCGCTGCGCATCATGGTCGGCGGCATGACGGCCGAGCACATCCTGGAGCGGCTGTCCGACGGCGTGGTCGTCATCGCGCCGGGCGATCGCTCCGACGTGCTGCTCTCGGTGGTGAACGCCCATGAGGCGGCGGGCTTTCCGTCGCTGGCCGGCATCATCATGAACGGCGGCATCCGCCCGCATCCCGCGATCGCGCGCCTGATGGACGGCCTGCACCCGAAGCTGCCGATCCTCACCACCGAACTCGGCACCTACGACGCCGCCAGCGCCGTACACCGCACCAGGGGCCGGATGTGGGCGGGCAGCCCGCTCAAGGTCGACACCGCGCTGGCACTGATGGAGGAGCGTGTCGACGCGCCGGAGCTGCTGAAACGCATCCAGGTGCCGCCGTCGCACGTGGTGACCCCGCAGATGTTCGAGTACCAGCTGATCGAGCGGGCGCGCGGCGACCGCAAGCGCATCGTCCTGCCCGAGGGCGACGACGACCGCATCCTCCGCGCCGCCGGGCGGGTGTTGCAGCGCAAGATCGCCGACCTCACCATCCTCGGCGACGAGACCGCCGTGCGTGCGCGCGCCGCCGAACTCGGCGTCGACATCGCCGCGGCGCAGGTGCTCGATCCGCGCACCTCCGGCTACCTCGACGAGTTCGCCGCCGAGTACACCGAACTGCGCAAGCACAAGGGCATGACGCTCGAGCGCGCCCGCGAAACCATGGCCGACATCTCGTATTTCGGCACGATGATGGTCTACAAGGGCATCGCCGACGGCATGGTCTCCGGTGCCGCGCACACCACCGCGCACACCATCCGGCCCTCCTTCGAGATCATCAAGACGGTGCCGGGCGTGGCCACGGTGTCGAGTGTGTTCCTGATGTGCCTGGCCGACCGGGTGCTCGCCTACGGCGACTGCGCCGTGGTGCCCGATCCGACCTCGGAGCAGCTGGCCGACATCGCCGTGTCCTCGGCGGGCACGGCCGCCAGGTTCGGCATCGAACCCAGGGTGGCGATGCTGTCGTACTCGACGGGCGAGTCGGGCAGCGGCGCCGATGTCGACAAGGTGCGCACCGCCACCGACCTGGTCCGCGAGCGCGCGCCGCAGCTGCCGGTGGAGGGCCCGATCCAGTACGACGCGGCCATCGAGCCCGCCGTGGCCAGCGCCAAGCTGCCCGATTCGGACGTGGCCGGGCGCGCGACGGTGTTCGTGTTCCCCGATCTCAACACCGGCAACAACACCTACAAGGCGGTGCAGCGCAGCGCGGGCGCCGTCGCGATCGGCCCGGTGCTGCAGGGTCTGCGCAAGCCGGTCAACGATCTGTCGCGCGGCGCGCTGGTCGCCGACATCGTCAACACGGTGGCGATCACCGCCATCCAGGCGCAGGGGGAGCAGGCGTGAGCGACCTGGTACTGGTCCTGAACTGCGGGTCGTCCTCGATCAAATACCAGCTGCTGCACGCTGATTCGGCCGAGGTGCTGGCTTCGGGACTGGTCGAGAAGATCGGTGAGGCGCACGGCGGCCGGATCGTGCACGAGTGCGGTGACCGGAAGCTGGTGCACGACGGGGAGATCGCCGATCACCGGGCGGGTCTGCGGCAGGCGTTCGCGATGTTCCGCGACACCGGGATCGACCTGACCACCATCGGGGTGGGTGCGGTCGGGCACCGGGTGGTGCACGGCGGCGAGGTGTTCTGGCAGCCCACGCTGATCACCGACGAGGTCGTGCGCACCATCGACGAGCTGTCGGTCCTCGCGCCGCTGCACAACCCGGCCAATGTGATCGGCATCGAGTCGACCAGGGAACTGCTGCCCGGCATTCCCGAGGTCGCGGTATTCGACACCGCCTTCTTCCACACCCTGCCCGAGGCGGCCAAGACCTACGCCATCGACGCGAAGATCGCCGCGGCGCACGGTGTTCGCAAGTACGGCTTCCACGGCACCTCGCACCAGTACGTGTCGGAGAAGGCGGCGCAGTTCCTCGGCAGACCGGCGAGCGAGCTCAATCAGATCGTCTTCCACCTGGGCAACGGCGCGTCGGCCTCGGCCGTGCGCGGCGGGGTCGCGGTGGACACCACCATGGGCATGACCCCGCTCGAGGGACTGGTCATGGGCACGCGCCCGGGCGATCTCGACCCCGGCATCATGCCGCAGCTGATGAACGCGGCCGGGCTCGATCTGCCCGCGGTGGAGCAGCTGCTCAACCGCAATTCCGGGATCAAGGGCCTGTCGGGGGTGAACGATTTCCGCGAACTGCAGCAGCTCATCGACAACGGTGACGCGGCGGCGAAACTGGCCTACGACGTCTACATCCACCGCCTGCGCCGCTACCTCGGCGCGTACCTGGTGGAGCTCGGGACCCTCGACACCGTCGTCTTCACCGCGGGCGTCGGCGAGAACAGTGCCGCGGTGCGCGCCGACGCGCTGGCTGGGCTCGCGGGGCTCGGCATCGAGGTCGACGCGGAGCGCAACGAGACCAGAACGCCTGGCGTGCGGGTGATCTCGCCGGACTCGGCGCCGGTGACGGTGCTCGTGGTGCCGACCAACGAGGAGCTCGCCATCGCGCGGGCCGCGCACCGGTTGGTCGGCGGCTAGAACCAGGACTTCGCGCGCAGCGAGTTGGCGAGGTCGACCAGGGCGTAGCGGTGCACGCGGCCGGGGGCGTTGCGCGCGATCGAGCGCAGGCCCGATTCGGTGCCGTCGCGCAGGTCTCGCTCGTCGAAGGGATGGCCGAACAGCTTGGCGTCCTTGCGTTTCGGTGTGTTGCCCGCCTGCAGCCAGGCCAGCGCGGTGCCCTGGACCAGGGTGCGCATGAGCGTCGAGCGATGCTCCCCCGGCGGGATGGACTGGGCGCGCGAGGCGGCCAGGCGCAGCACCTGCTCGTCGAGCTCGGCGACGGGAGCGCTGGTGAGTAGCAACAGGATCGCGGTGGTCTGCGCGGTGGTGAAGTGCCGCGACGACGCGGGCACGTCGTCGAGCGCGTGCACCGCCTCGCCCACCCGGCCTGCCACCGCCTGCTGCCTGGCCAGGCCGAACGCCGCGCTCACCACGGCGCGGTCGGTGCGCCACACGGTGCCGTAGTAGCGCTCGGCGAACGCGCGCCACTGCTCGGGGGAATCGGTGTCCCAGTGCTGCAGAATCAATTCCGCGGTCGCGGCCAGCGCCAGTTTGGGCGCGATCTCGCCGGGCAGCACCCGCAGCACCGCCTCGAAGGCCGCGAAGGCGGACTCGTAGTCGAGTTCCAGCAGACACGCCTGGCCGGTGAACCAGTCGGCGCGCCAATCGGATTCACCGGAGACGCGGTCGAGCAGGTGCAGGACGGCCGCCGATTCGCCGAGTTCCAGGCGGGCCCGTGCCTCGGCGAAGACCAGCTCACCGGCGAGGGTCTCCGGCGCGTTGTCCGGGTCGGCCTCGGCGCGCTCGCGCGCCTCGTGCAGCGCCTCCAGCACGCGCTCCGGTTCGAGGTTGGCCGTGGCGGCCAGCAGCGGCGCCGAGGGATCGGCGGGGTCGAGCAGCGGGACTGGCAGCGCGGCGACCACATCGCCGGAGTCGAGCAGCGGCGAGCGGCCGACGCCGTCGAGGTAGGCGTCGGTCTGGCTGATCAGTTCCTCGGTGCCGAAGCTGGCGCGCTGGGGACTGAACACTGTGGACAGCTGGGGATGTTCGGTGTCGGTGTCGTAGGCGAGGATCTCGCGCAGCACACCGGCCAGCTGGGCCGACATCGCCCGCGCCGACGGAAACCGTTGCGCCGGATCGGGGTCGGTCGCGGTGAGCAGAAAACGGTGGAAGAACTCGTAGCGGGCCAGCAGCGGTTCGGTGGCCGGGTCGGGAATGCCGTCGACGTAGCGGCCGTGCTCGGTGGGCAGCGCCAGGGTGAGGGCCGCGAGCGTGCGCCCGACGGTGTACACGTCGGAGGCGGGGGTCGGGCCGGTCCTGGCGATCTCCGGAGCCTGGAAGCCCTTGGTGCCGTAGAGGTTTCCGTACGCCTCGATGGGGGCCACGGCGCCGAGGTCGATGAGCTTGACCTGGTCCTCGGTCACCATCACGTTGTCGGGCTTGAGGTCGTTGTAGGTCAGGCCGATCGAGTGCAGGTGTTCCAGCGCGGGCAGGATCTCCAGCACGTAGGCGATGGCCTCGGCCAGCGGCATCCGTTCACCGGACGGCCTCGCGTCGAGGATGTCGCGCAGCGAACGGCCGCCGACGTACTCCATCACGATGTAGCCGATGCTCGAGCCGTCCGGGGCGGTGTGCTCGACGAAGTTGTGGATCTTGACGATGCTCGGGTGCGTCACCTCGGCCAGGAACTGCCGCTCGGCCACGGCCACCGCCTGCGCCTCCGCGTCACCGGCGTGCAGCAGGCCCTTGAGCACCACCCAGCGGTCGCTCACATTGCGGTCGATCGCCAGGTAGATCCAGCCGAGCCCGCCGTGCGCGATGCAGCCCTGGATCTCGTACTGCCCGGCGACCATGTCGCCCTCGTGCAGGGACGGCCGGAAATCGTATGCGGCGCCGCAGGTCTCGCACACCCCTGCTGAGGAGGCCGCGCGCGCGGGCGTCGACCGGCCCACCGGATTCGCGCACCGCCAGCAGAACCGCCGTCCCTCCGACACCACCGGGTCCGACAGCACGGCCGCGCGCGGATCCGCGGGCGTGACGGTCGGAATCGGCACCAGCCCGGCGCCGAGCCGCCGCGTCGGGCGCGATCGCGCCGTCCGCACGCTGCGGCCCGACCGCGCGGTGCTCGGGCCGGTGTGCGGCGTGGAGGTGCCGGGTTCGGCGGTGGTCGCCGAGGTGTCCGGCGGTTCCGTCACCCGCCAGGGCGCGTCGTCGGCGGGAACGTCGGCGCGCTGCGTGGCGGGCGCGTCATCCAGTTGCGCCCCCAACGGCAGGAAGGGGCGCTGGGCGGCCTGCGTCGCCGGTGAGAGGCCGGCTCGCGGCGTCATCTCGGTGGGCGGTGGAACGTCTGGATGCGGCGTGCCTTCGGCGGTGTCGGGGCGGTGGGCGGCTTGCGTCGCCGGCGGGAGGTCGGTGCGCGGCGTCATCTCGGTGGGCGGAGTGTCGATGTGGCCCCGGGTCGCCGGTGGGAACTCCGCACGCGCCGTCGCCTGGATGGGCGGCGGGACGTCTGCGTGGGGCGCGCGCTGCGCCGAGTCTGGGCGCTGGGCGGCTTCGGTCGCCGGCGGCAGGTCGGGCCGCGGCGTCGCCGGTGGAATGTGCGGGTCGACGGGAACCGCGGCCGGGCGGTACGCGACTTGGGTGCCCCGCGGCTGGTCGGGCTGGGCGCGCTGGGCGGCATGGGGCAGCTCACCGGCGTCGGCCTGCCCGTGTTCGGCGCGCGGCTGTTCCGCGCGGGCGCCGACGATGGGGAGGGGGAGGGTTTCGTCGTCGGCGGGGGCGGGCGGCAAAGTCCAGCCGCCGGGGAGCTCGCCTTCGGGGCGGTGGGACAGCTCGGTGGGCTGGGACTCCGGATCGGGCTGGGCCGGAGCGTCTTTCGGTGACTTCTCGCTCATGGCCTCAGTCCCGGTAGGTGGGGGCGGGCGGGCTCGGCGGCTCACCGAGGGAGGCGAGCCAGCGGCGGTGGATGCGGGTCCAGGTGCCGTCGTTGCGGATCCGGTCGAGGGTGGCGTTGACGAAACGGACCAGGTCGTCGTCGCCCTTCGGGATGCCGATGCCGTACGGTTCGGCGCTGATGCTCGCGCCCACCACCTCGGTGTAGGGGTCCTGGGCGGCCAGCCCGGCCAGGATCGCGTCGTCGGTGCTCACCGCGTCGACCTGGCGTTGCTGCAGCACCACCAGGCAGTCGGCCCAGGTGGGCACGGTCAGGATGGTGGCGGCGGGCTGATCGCGGCGGATGTGGTCGAGCGAGGTGGTGCCGCGCGCCACGCACACCCGCTTGCCCGCCAGGTCGGCCAGGCCGTTGATCCCGGAGTTCTTCACCGCGAGCACCCGCTGATCGGCGCGCAGGTACACGGTGGAGAACGCCACCTTCTCCTTGCGTTCGCAGGTGATCGTCATCGTCTTGGCGATCAGGTCGACGGTGTGCTCCTGCAGTGCCCGCTCGCGCTCTTCCGAAGCGAGACTGCGGTATTCGATCAGGTCCGGGTTGCCGAGCAGGTCGCGCGCGATCTCGCGGGCGATGTCGGCGTCGAAGCCGACGATCCGGCCGGTGAGCGGATCGCGGAAGCTGAACAGGTTGCTCCCGGCGTCCAGGCCGACGATGAGCCTGCCGCGGGCGCGGATGGCGTCGATGGTCGGCCCGCGCGAGGTGCTCGGCCGCAGGCTGGCCGTCGGGTCGCCGCAGTCCACCTCGGAGCGCGGCGGCACCGGCGTGTCGGTGCCGATCGGAATCGCCTTGGCGGGCAACGGTGGTTCGGAGTACACGGTGTGTTCGGCAGGGGTCGGCGTGCTGTCGGAACAGCCACCCGCCAGCGCGGCGACCGCGAGCACCAGCGCCGCCGCGGCTCGGCCGGGCCTCACCGGTACTCCCGCAGTCGCGGCCACAGTCCCAGCGCCACGCACACCGCGCCGATGACGCCGAGTACGAACGCGCCGGGCGCCAGGAACGCCAGCACCTCGATGGCCTGGGACACCTTGCTGCGCAGGGTGTCTCGGGCCGAGGCGGCGGCCTTGTCGAGGGCCTTGTCGATCGCGTCGACCTGTGCGGCCGAGTCGGCCACGCTCGCGCCGGTGGCGACGGCGGTCGCGCCGGCGAAATCGCCACGGGCCAGGGTGTCGTTCATCCGCTGATGGGCGGCCTGCCAGCGGGTCAGCGCGGCACGCGCGTCGGCGACCTCGGCGCGGGCGGGCGCGTCCTGCGGGTAGCCGGTGAGTAGTTCGGTGAGCCGGGTGGTGTTGGCGTCGAAGGTGCGGTCGTAGTCGCCGGTGGCGTCGCGGCGCACCAGCTTCACCATCTCTGCGGACCTGGCCTGCTGCACCAGGATTCGGCTCTCGGCCAGCCGGGCAGCAGGCACCGCGCCCTGATCGCGGCAGCGGATCATCGCCACCGCCGACACCGAGCCGGCCGCCACGGTCCACACCAGGGTCAGCGCCAGCGCGCCGGTGCCGATCAGCAGGCCCATGTTGAACACCCGCCGCGATCGGCGCGCCAGCTCCACCTGGACCCAGAGCAGCGCCGCCAGCGTCAGCATCAGCAGCACGATCGCGGGCCACGGCGGCAGCACGTGCCGGTGCTGGGCGCCGGTCACCGCGTCGAGCCGATGGTTCTCCAGCTCCTCGGCCATCGGCAGCAGCGTGGTCTGCATCTGGTGCGAGGCCTCGCTGAGATAAGCCGCGCCCACCGGATAGCCGCTGCGGTTGTTGGCGCGCGCGGTCTCGATCAGACCGGTGTAGACCGGCAACCCGGTGGCGATCCCGGTGCGGAGTTTGCGGTCGGCGCCCGTGGGGTCGGCGGCCTCCTCCTCGGACAGATGGCCCGATTGGGTCACCAGTTCGGCCGCGGCCTCGCCGATCGCCTGGGTGTAGCGGTCACGCACCGCCACCGGCTCGAGGCCACCGGCCAGGAACGCGGTGCCCGCGGCGGCGTCGGCGATGGAGAGGGAGGTGTAGAGGTGATTGGCCGAGTGCGCGTCGGGCTCGGTGTCGTCGAGCAGGACGCCGAGAGCTTGCTGACGGTCGCTGACGGTCGTCGAAGTCACCGCGCCCGCCGTCACGCACAGCACCATGAGCACCAGTCCGGCCGTGACCAGTCGCCCCGGTGAGGACCGCACGAACCCGCGCAGGCGGGCCGGGTGCAGCTGGGCGCGCAGGGCCCGCACATCGGGCGCGGGTGGTCGTTCGGTGACGATCGCGGGCCGGCGCAGCGACGTGCGCCTGCCCGTCAGTGGCTTGTTCGCGGCGGCGTCCGCGCTGTTGGCACCGGGTGTGGCCTGGGCCGACGAGGCCGAACGGACGGCCGCCACCTCGGTCGAGGCAGTCCTGTTCCCCGAGTCGACCATCGTTCACCTCCCGGTGCTGTCCGCGCACCCATCGTGGTGCGGAGTTTATTGTGGTCTTACTGGTGGCGCAGCCCCTCAGACACCCCCGAAGCGGTTGCTGCTCGGCTGCTACGGAGGAAAGAGTATTGGATGCGCGGTGACGGGGACGGCTGGTCCAACAGCCCGGGTGGTGTTCGGCACTGGGGGAAATTCGGTGCGGCGGGTCTGCTGCTGCGCGCACCGCTGCCCGGCGGCGGCTCGGCGGTGCTGTTGCAGCACCGGGCACCGTGGAGTCATCAGGGCGGCACCTGGGCGATCCCCGGCGGCGCGCGCGATTCGCACGAGACCGCCGAACACGCCGCGGTGCGGGAGGCATGGGAGGAAGCGGGCATCACCGCCGACGCGCTGTGCGTGCGCGCCGAACGACTCACGATGACCGCCCCGAGCGGCTGGACCTACACCACCGTCGTCGCCGATGCCGAGAGTCCGCTGGCGACCGTCGCGAACAGGGAGAGCTCCGAGCTGGTCTGGGTGCCGGAGAACGAGGTGAGTGACCTGCCGCTGCATCCCGGCTTCGCCATGGCCTGGCTCGAGCTGCGCGCGGTGCCGGTGCGCGTGCGGTTCGCCGCCGAGCCCACGGTCGCGCTGCCACGCACGGTCGAACTCCCCGAACGTGGCTTTTACTGGCTGCACACCGCCGACGGCCCCGGCGACGACGTCGTCATCGGTGGCGACCCCGCCGACGAGCTGGCCGAGGCCCTCACCCGGGTGCTCACCTAGCTATTCGGCCGACGCCGCGACCAAGGCCTGCTTGAGCTCCCGCGCCGCCGCCTCCGGATCGGCCGCCTCGGTGATCGCACGCACCACGACGACCCGCCGCGCGCCCGCGCTCAACACCTCGGGCAGCCGTTCGGCGTCGACTCCGCCGATCGCGAACCACGGCATCGTCGGATGCGCCTCGGCGGTGGAACGCACCAGGTCGATCCCGGCCGCCTGGCGACCCGGCTTCGTCGGCGTGGTCCAGACCGGGCCGGTGCAGAAGTAGTCGAGATGACCCTCGATCGCGGCGAGCCCGGCCTGGGCGCGATTGTGCGTCGAGCGGCCGATCACCACATCGGGGCCGAGGATCCGGCGCGCGTAGGCGGGCGGCAGGTCGCCCTGGCCGAGGTGCAGGACGTCGGCGCCCGCGGCCAGCGCGATGTCGGCGCGGTCGTTCACCGCGAGCAGCGCGCCGTGCCTGCGGGTCGCGGCCTTGATCTCGGCGAGCGCGCCGAGCTCGGCCTTGGCCTCCAGCGGGCCGAACTCGGCCTCACCGGGTGACCCCTTGTCTCGGAGCTGCACGATGTCGACACCGCCCGCGAGCGCGGCGTCGACGAAGCGGGCCAGATCGCCCTTCTCGCGGCGCGCGTCGGTGCACAGATACAGCAGCGCGTCGGCCAGACGCTCCCTGGGCGGGACGGATCGGTTCGGATGGGAGGGCTGCACCTCCCAAACGGTAGTCGCGCTACCGTTGAGACGCGAACGCCGAGGCGCTCGGCAGGCGGAAAAAGACAGGTGGAACGGTGATGCGAACTCTGGCGGTCGTTGGCGGCGGCGCCGTCGGACTCGCCGTCGCCTGGCAGGCCGCCGAGGCGGGCTGGACCGTCACCGTCTTCGATCCCGCGCCCGGCTCCGGCGCGTCGCACGTGGCGGGCGGCATGCTCGCGCCGCTGTCGGAGGGCTGGCCGGGGGAGGACCGGGTCCTGGAATTCGGCGCCGCCGCGCTCGCGGCCTGGCCCGCGTTCGGTGAGCGGCTGCGCGCGGTGACCGGTGAATCGGTGTTCGTCGCCGACGAGACGCTGACCGTCGCGCTCGACGGCGCCGATGCCGCCGACCTGCGCACCGTCGCCGACTGGCTGGCCGGCTTCGGCCACGACCTGCGCGTGCTCGACCGCGCGGGGGTGCGCGCGCTGGAACCCGCGCTGGCCCGCACCGTCCGGGCCGGTCTGCGCGCCGACACCGAACTCGCCGTCGACAACCGCCGCGTGCTGCGTGCGCTGCGGGCCGGGTGCGCCGCCGCCGGTGTCGAGATGCGCGCGCAAGCCGTCGCCGCGTTGGACGAACTGCCGCACGACCGGATCGTGCTCGCGGCGGGCGCGCGCTCGGCCGAGCTGTGGCCCGGGCTGCCGGTGCGGCCGGTGAAGGGTGAGATCCTGCGGTTGCGGCACCGTCCGGGCGTGCGCCCGGCGCCGAGCCGGGTGATCCGGGCCAGGGTGCACGGGCGGCCGGTCTACCTGGTGCCGCGCGAAGACGGACTCGTGCTCGGCGCGACGCAATACGAGGCGGGGTTCGACACCACCGTCACCGTGGGCGGTGTCCGTGACCTCATCGCCGACGCCGAGACGATTCTGCCCGGCATCGGCGAATACGAGCTGGCCGAGGCCAACGCGGGCTCGCGCCCCGGCACCCCCGACAACCTGCCGTTGCTCGGCCCGCTCGACGAGCGCGTCGTCGCCGCCACCGGGCACGGACGCAACGGCATGCTCACCCTCGCCCTCACCGCGACCCTCGTGCCCGCGCTGCTCGAAGACGAGTCGCCCGCGCTCGCGGAACTCGCCGCACCGCAACGCTTTCCGGCGTTGCGTTTGTCGTCCTCAGGAGGAGTTCGATGACCTCGACCAGTATTCCGATCGGCGTCACCGTCAACGGTGTCGACCACGAGTTCGCCGAGCCGCTCAGCGTCCGCGAGCTGCTGACCAGGCTGGAGCTGCCGTGTCAGGGGGTCGCCCTCGCGGTCGACGGCGCGGTGTTCCCGAAGTCGCGGTGGGACGAGCAGGTCGAGCGCGGCTGGACCATCGAGGTGCTCACGGCGGTGCAGGGTGGCTGAGGTCGCGCCGCTGCGGATCGCGGACAGGGAGTTCGGCTCGCGCCTGATCATGGGCACCGGCGGCGCCGAGAACCTGGCCGTGCTCGAGGACGCCCTGGTGGCCTCGGGAACCGAGCTCACCACCGTCGCCATGCGCCGCGTCGACGCGGCGGGCGGGACCGGGGTCCTCGATCTGCTCAAGCGCCTCGACATCACCCTGCTGCCCAACACCGCGGGCTGCCGCAACG
The DNA here is from genome assembly GCF_003182135.1 of Nocardia neocaledoniensis. Lineage (GTDB taxonomy): Bacteria > Actinomycetota > Actinomycetes > Mycobacteriales > Mycobacteriaceae > Nocardia > Nocardia neocaledoniensis. Next base: position 29,427 of record NZ_QGTL01000007.1, read on the forward strand.
CGGCCGAGGCCGTGCTCACCGCGCAGCTGGCGCGTGAGGCGCTCGACACCAACTGGGTCAAGCTCGAGGTCGTCGCCGACGAGCGCACCCTGCTGCCCGACCCGTTCGAGCTGCTCGACGCGGCCGAACAGCTGGTCGACGCCGGTTTCGTCGTGCTGCCCTACACCAACGACGACCCCGTGCTCGCCAAGCGCCTCGAGGACGCGGGCTGCGCCGCCGTGATGCCGCTGGGTTCGCCGATCGGCACCGGCCTCGGCATCGGCAACCCGCACAACATCGAGATGATCGTCGCCGCCGCGGGCGTGCCGGTGATCCTCGACGCGGGCATCGGCACGGCCAGCGACGCCGCCCTCGCGATGGAACTCGGCTGCTCGGCCGTGCTGCTCGCCACCGCCGTCACCAGGGCCCGCGAGCCCGAACTCATGGCCACCGCCATGGCCGCCGCCGTCCGCGCGGGCCACCTCGCCCACCTCGCGGGCCGCATCCCCAAACGCTTCTGGGCCCAGGCTTCCTCCCCGGCGAGGTAGTCCTCGTCTCAGGGTCGGGTCATCCTCGAGGATGACCCGACTCGCGACCTCACGGGGACGCGGGGGCGACGGATCTGCGGCAAGCTGGTGGGCATGATCGAGCTGAAGGGCCTGACCAAGCAATTCGGCCAGACCGTCGCGGTGCAGGACCTCACGTTCACCGTCCGCCCAGGACAGGTGACGGGATTCCTCGGCCCGAACGGCGCCGGTAAATCGACGACCATGCGGATGATCCTCGGCCTGGACCGGCCGACCTCGGGTTCCGCGCTGATCGACGGCAAGAGCTACCAGGAGCTCGAGCGCCCGCTGACCCAGGTCGGCGCGCTGCTCGACGCCAAATGGGTGCATCCGAACCGGTCGGCGCGCGCGCACCTGGAGTGGCTCGCCGCCTCCAACGACCTGCCCAAGTCGCGGGTCGAGGAGGTGCTGCGGCTCGTCGGTCTCTCCGAGGTGGCGAACAAGAACGCGGGCGGTTTCTCGCTGGGCATGTCCCAGCGGCTCGGCCTGGCCGGTGCGCTGCTCGGCGACCCGAAGGTGCTGCTGTTCGACGAGCCGGTCAACGGCCTCGACCCCGAGGGCATTCTGTGGATCCGCCGCTTCATGCAGCGGCTGGCCGCGGAGGGCCGCACCGTGCTGGTGTCGAGCCACCTGCTCTCGGAGATGGCGCAGACCGCCGAGCACCTGATCGTGATCGGCCGTGGTCAGCTCATCGCCGACACCACCACCAAGGACTTCATCGACCGCGCCTCCGAGCAGTCGGTGCGCGTGCGCAGCCCCCAGCTCGACCAGCTGCGCAGCCTGCTCACCTCGCACGGCATGACCGTGCGCGAGGAGGGCGATTCCGCGCTTCTGGTCGCCGGCGTGACCAGCGACGAGGTCGGCAAGGTGGCGGGAACCAACAACGTGACCCTCTACGAGCTGGCGCCGCAGCAGGCCTCGCTGGAAGAGGCGTTCATGCGGATGACCGGCGGCGCCGTGGAGTACCACGGCGCGGGCCTCGACCAGGTGATGGGAGGTGCGCTCTGATGGGCGTGCTCGCTGCGGAACGGATCAAACTCACCTCGACGCGCTCGCCCTGGTGGTGCTCGGCCGTCGTGGTCCTGCTCAGCGTCGGCCTGGCCGCGCTGATGGCCCTGATCACCAATATCGACGCCGAGCCGGGGCAGGGGCCGCCGCCGCTCACCCCCGCGCTGGCCGCCTCCGGTGTCGCCGGGTTCGGCGTGATGGTGCTGATGATCATGGCCGCGCTGACGGTGACCAGCGAATACCGCTTCGGCGTCATCCGCTCCAGCTTCCTCGCGGTGCCGAACCGGTCGAAGGTGATCGTGTCCAAGGCCGGCCTGGTCGGTGTGTACGCCGCGGTGCTGACCGGAGTTCTCGCGCTGGTCGCCTTCGTGGTGGCCAAGGTGATCGTCGGCGACGAGGCCCCGATGCTGGTGCTCGACGGCAACTGGCGCGCGATCTACGGCATTCCGATCTACGCCTTCCTGTGTGTGCTGCTCGCGATCGGCGTCGGCGTGCTGGTGCGCCAGGCCGCGGCCGCGATCTCGCTGATCGTGTTGTGGCCGCTGCTCATCGAGGGTCTGCTCGGCGCGTTCGGCAGCTTCGGCCGCGCGGTGAACCCGTTCCTGCCGTTCGCCAACGCGAACCGCTTCCTCACCACCGAGGAGGTGTCGGGTAACTGGCACTGGGGCGTGTGGGGCAGCCTGATCTACTTCGCCGTCTTCGTGGCGATCGTGTTCGCCGGCGCGCTCGTGGTGGTCAACCGCCGCGACGCCTGACCAAGCCAGCCCGGGCTGCCCTCGCAAGTGCCCGGGCCACCAGGGTCGCGACCTTGTCGGGAGGTCGCTCGACCCGGCCTTCGGCTTCCGCTGCCCGGTCGCCGAAGGTACGACCGCCGATCCGCTGGACACAAACAGCGGATCGGCGGTTGTCGTTGGGTGATATACCCTCGGTGCGTGAGTGAAACGCCTTCTGGCGGGATGGATCCGCGGCGGCGCGACAAGGCCGCGGAGGTGGTGATTCCCTTGGAGCCCACCGTCACCGAGCCCTCGGAGCCGACCTCCGAGGAGCCCGAGGCGCGATCGGGTCGGCGGCGCGCCCAGATCTCGTCGAAGCTGCAGGCGGCCAACCGCCGCGCCGACCTGATCGGCGCCGTGCGCAAGGCCAGGCAGCAGCTGCCCGGCGACCCGTCGTTCGGCGATCCGCTGTCGGTGAGCGGCCCCGGTGGCGCCCGAGCCGTCGCGCGCGCCGCGGACAAGTTCGTCGGCGGCACCCCCAGCGCCGCGAAGGAGATCGGTTTCGGCGCGCTGCAGGTGTGGCAGGCCGCCCTGGAGCGGATCGGGCGTGGTCGCGGCACCGAGGAGGTGACCGTCGTGTTCACCGATCTGGTGTCGTTCTCGAGCTGGTCGCTCGCCGCGGGCGACGAACGCACCCTGGAGCTGCTGCGCAAGGTCGCCAGGGCGATCGAGCCGCCGATCGCCGAGCGCGGCGGTCAGGTGGTCAAGCGGATGGGCGACGGCCTGATGGCGGTCTTCTCCTCGCCCGACCGCGCGGTCCGCGCGGCCGTGGCCGCCCGTCGCAACCTCGCCTCCGTCGAGGTAGACGGGTACCGGCCGCGCATGCGCGTCGGCCTGCACACGGGAACCCCGCGCGAGATCGGCGGTGACTGGCTCGGCGTCGACGTCAACATCGCCGCCCGCATGATGGAGGCGGGCGGCAACGGCAACATGATGCTGTCCAGCACGACTCTCGCCGCCTTGCGCCCGGAAACCCTCGAGGAGCTCGGCGCGATCGTCAAGCCCTACAAACGCAACTTCTGGGCCGCCCCGCTCACCGGCATCCCCGAGGACGTCCGCATCTTCAAGCTCAGCGTGCCCAGCTGAGGCCTACTGCAGCCAGAGCACCGCGCCCACTGCGGCCATGACGGCGGCCACGAGCAGTCCGATCGACATCGATCGATTGGTCTTCCAGGTGGTGAAGGCACCGCCGATGAGGAACCCGGCGAGGGCGAACAGCAGGATGACGGCGGTGGAGGACGACATGTCCCCATCTTGCCTGGTGAATTGCTCGCGATTAACAAGCACGCATGCTTGCTTTTTTCTTGACCCGGTGTGATCCTGGGGTTCATGAGTGCACTCTCGGCGAACCCGGACCTGATCCGGATCGGCAACTGCTCCGGGTTCTACGGCGACCGGCTCAGCGCGATGCGCGAGATGCTGGAAGGCGGCGAGCTCGACGTCCTGACCGGCGACTACCTCGCCGAACTCACCATGCTCATCCTCGGCCGCGACCGGATGAAGGACCCGAGCCTCGGCTACGCCAAGACCTTCGTCAAGCAGATCGAGGACTGCCTCGGCCTCGCGCTCGAGAAGAACGTGCAGATCGTCACCAACGCGGGCGGCCTGAACCCGGCCGGGCTGGCCGAGCGGCTGCGCAAGGTCGCCGCCGACCTGGGGCTGGATGCCAAGATCGCGCACGTCGAGGGTGACGACCTGGTCGCCCGCGCCGGTGAGCTCGGCCTGGGCCAGCCGCTCACCGCCAACGCCTACCTGGGCGCGTGGGGCATCGTCGAATGCCTGAACTCCGGCGCCGACATCGTCGTCACCGGCCGCGTCACCGACGCCTCGGTGATCGTCGGCCCCGCGGCCGCGCACTTCGGCTGGGGCCGCACCGACTACGACGCCCTGGCCGGCGCGGTGGTGGCCGGGCACGTCATCGAGTGCAGCACCCAGGCCACCGGCGGCAACTTCGCCTTCTTCACCGAACTCGCCGACCTCGGCCGCCCAGGTTTCCCGATCGCCGAGATCCGCCGCGACGGGTCGAGTGTCATCACCAAGCACGAGGGCACCGGCGGCGCGGTCACCGTCGACACGGTCGAAGCGCAGCTCATGTACGAGATCCAGAGCGCGCGCTACGCGGGCCCCGATGTCACCACCCGGCTCGACAGCATCACGCTCAGCCAGGAGGGCGCGGACCGGGTGCTCATCAGCGGTGTCACCGGCGAGGCGCCGCCGCCGCAGCTCAAGGTCTCGCTGAACACCCTCGGCGGCTTCCGCAACGAGATGTCGTTCATCCTCACCGGCCTCGACATCGAAACCAAAGCCGCGCTGGCACAACGACAGTTGGAGTCCTGGCTGCCGGTGCGGCCCGCCGAGCTCAACTGGACCCTGGCCCGGCTGGACCGGCCCGACGCCGAGACCGAGGAGCAGGCCAGCGCCATCTTGCGCTGTGTGGTGCGCGATCCCGACCCGAACAAGGTCGGCCGCGCGTTCTCCAGCGTCGCGGTGGAATTGGCGCTGGCCAGCTACCCCGGCGCGAGCTTCACCGCGCTGCCGGGCAACGGCTCGCCCTACGGCATCTTCACCCCCGGTTTCGTCGACGCACACGAGGTCCCGCACACCGCCGTGCTGGCCGACGGCACCCGCGTCGCCATCGAGCCCGCCGCCGAAACCGCTGTGCTCGAGCCGGTTTCCGAGCCGGAACTGCCCGCCGATCTGCCGCCGTCGGAGACCACGCGTGTTCCGCTCGGCACGATCGCGCTCGCCCGCAGCGGCGACAAGGGCGGCGACGCGAACATCGGCGTCTGGGTGCGCACCGACGCGCAGTGGCGCTGGCTGGTGCACACGCTCACCGTCGAGAAGCTGCGGGAACTGCTGCCCGAGACGGCCGAACTCGACGTCACCCGCCACGTGCTGCCGAACCTGCGCGCGGTCAACTTCATCATTTCCGGCCTGCTCGGCAAGGGCGTCGCCTACCAGGCGCGTTTCGACCCGCAGGCCAAGGGGCTCGGCGAATGGCTGCGCTCCCGCCACATCGACATGCCGACGGAGCTGCTCGCATGACATCTGTATGGGACACGCCGGAACGAAAAGAACTGCGCGCCACCGTGCGCGGGTTCGTCGAGCGGGAGATCCTGCCCGATCTGGACACCTGGGAGCGCGAGGGTCTCATCCCGCGTGAACTGCACAAGAAGGCGGGCGAACTCGGCCTGCTCGGTATCGAGTACCCCGAATTCGCCGGTGGCGAGGGCGGTTCCGCGATCGACGGTGTGGTGCTGAGCGAGGAGCTGCACTACGCGGGCGCCTCCGGTGGTCTGTGGGCGTCGCTGTTCACCTGCGGAATCTCGTTGCCGCACATCATCGCTTCGGGCAATCAGGAGCAGATCGACCGCTGGGTGAAGCCCACCCTGGCCGGTGACCTGATCGGCTCGCTGGCCATCACCGAGCCCGGCGGTGGCTCCGACGTCGGTCACCTCACCACCTCGGCGGTGCGCGACGGCGACGACTTCATCATCAACGGCGCCAAGACCTTCATCACCTCGGCCTGTCGCGCCGACTTCATCGTCACCGCCGTGCGCACCGGCGGGCCCGGCGCCGCCGGTGTCTCGCTGATCATCGTGCCCACCGACACACCGGGTTTCGAGGTCACCCGCAAGCTGGAGAAGATGGGCTGGCTGGCCTCCGACACCGGGGAGCTGTCGTTCACCGATGTGCGGGTGCCCGCGACCAACCTGGTCGGCGCGGAGAACTCCGGATTCGCGCAGATCGCCAGCGCGTTCGTGAGCGAGCGGGTCGGCCTGGCCGTGCAGGCGTACTCGATGGCTCAGCGCGCGCTGGATCTCACCCTCGAGTGGTGCCGTAACCGGGAGACCTTCGGCCGCCCGCTGATCAGCCGCCAGTCGGTGCAGATGACGCTGACCGAGATGGCCCGCCGCATCGACACCGCGCGCGTGTACACCCGCTCGCTGGTCGAGCGAGTCGAAAACGGCGAGCAGGGCCTGATCGCCGAGGTCTGCTTCGCCAAGAACACCGCTGTCGAGACCGTGGAGTGGGTGGCCAACCAGGCCGTCCAGCTGCACGGCGGCATGGGCTACATGCGCGAGTCCGAGGTGGAGCGCATCTACCGCGACATCCGCATCATCGGCATCGGTGGCGGCACCAACGAGATCCTGACCATGCTGGCGTCGAAAGTATTGGGGTTCCAGTCGTGACGACCTTCCGTTCCACCCTCGACACCGCGTCGCCGGAGTACATCGCGGCCGCGGAGGCGATGGCGACCAAGCTCACCGAGGTCGAGGCCGAGTTCGCCAAGGCCATCGCCGGCGGCGGCCCCGAGAAGGTGGCCCGTCATCACAAGCGCGGCAAGCTCACCGCCCGCGAGCGCATCGAGCTGCTGCTCGACGAGGACTCGCCGTTCCTGGAGCTGTGCCCACTCGCGGCCTGGGGCAGTGACTTCCACGTCGGCGCATCGACGATCGCCGGTATCGGCATCGTGGAGGGCGTCGAGTGCATGATCGTCGCGCCCGACCCGACCGTGCGCGGCGGCACCTCCAACCCGTGGACGCTGCGGAAGACCCTGCGGATCAACGACATCGTGCGGGAGAACCGGCTGCCGGTGATCTCGCTGGTCGAGTCCGGCGGCGCGGATCTGCCGACGCAGAAGGAAGTCTTCATCCCGGGCGGCGCGATGTTCCGCGACCTCACCCAGGCCTCGGCCGCCGGAATCCCCACCATCTCCCTGGTTTTCGGCAACTCCACCGCCGGTGGCGCCTACATCCCCGGCATGTCCGACTACGTGGTGATGGTCAAGGAGGGCGCGAAGGTCTTCCTGGCCGGGCCGCCGCTGGTGAAGATGGCCACCGGTGAGGACTCCGACGACGAGACCCTCGGCGGCGCCGAGATGCACGCCCGCACTTCGGGTCTGGCCGACTACATGGCCGCCGACGAACAGGACGCCATCCGCATCGGCCGCGGCATCGTGCGCAGGCTGAACTGGAAGAAGCAGGGCCCCGAGCCGCGCGCCGAGGTGATCTCGCCGCTCTACGACCCCGAGGAACTGCTCGGCATCGTGCCCTCGGATCTGAAGATCCCGTTCGATCCGCGCGAGGTGATCGCCCGCGTCGTCGACGGTTCCGATTTCGACGAGTTCAAGCCGCTCTACGGTTCCAGCCTGGTCACCGGCTGGGCCGAGATCAACGGCTTCCCGATCGGCATCCTGGCCAACGCGCGCGGCGTGCTGTTCTCCGAGGAGTCGCAGAAGGCCACCCAGTTCATCCAGCTGGCGAACAAGAAGAACACGCCACTGCTGTTCCTGCACAACACCACCGGCTACATGGTCGGCAAGGACTACGAGCACGGCGGCATCATCAAGCACGGCGCGATGATGATCAACGCGGTGGCCAACTCCAAGGTCCCGCACATCTCGCTGCTGATCGGCGCCTCCTACGGCGCCGGGCACTACGGCATGTGCGGCCGCGCGTTCAACCCGCGCTTCCTGTTCGCCTGGCCGAGCGCGAAGTCGGCCGTGATGGGCGGCGCGCAGCTGGGCGGCGTGCTCACCATCGTGCAGCGCGGCGCGGCCGAGGCCAAGGGCCTGCCGTTCGACGAGGAAGCCGCCGCCGGTCTCGCCGCCATGGTCGAGGCGCAGATCGAGGCCGAGGCGATGCCGATGTTCCTGTCGGGCAGGCTCTTCGACGACGGCATCATCGACCCCCGTGACACCCGCACCGTGCTGGGGATGGCCCTGTCGGCCATCCACACGGCACCGATCCAGGGCGCCGAGGGCTTCGGCGTCTTCCGAATGTGAGGCGCGACGACATGCCAATCACCAATGTTCTTGTCGCCAACCGTGGTGAGATCGCGCGCCGCGTGTTCGCCACCTGCCGTCGGATGGGTATCGGCACCACCGCGGTGTACTCGGACGCCGACGCCGCGGCACCGCATGTGTCCGAGGCCGACGCCGCCGTCCGGCTGCCCGGCAACACCCCGGCCGAGACCTACCTGCGCGGTGAGCTGATCATCGAGGCCGCGCTGTCGGCCGGTGCCGACGCCATCCATCCCGGCTACGGATTCCTCTCCGAGAACGCCGAATTCGCGCGCTCGGTGCTCGACGCGGGCCTGGTGTGGATCGGTCCGCCGGTCGCGGCCATCGAGCAGATGGGCTCGAAGGTCGAGTCGAAGAAGATGATGGACGCCGCAGGTGTCCCCGTCCTCGCCGAGCTCGATCCCGCCGAGGTCACCGAGGCGCACCTGCCGGTGCTCATCAAGGCCTCCGCCGGTGGCGGCGGTCGGGGCATGCGCGTGGTGCGCGAGCTGGGTGAGCTGAAGGATCAGATCGCCGCCGCGCAGCGCGAGGCCGAGTCGGCCTTCGGCGATCCGACCGTGTTCTGCGAGCGCTACCTCGAGACCGGCCGCCACATCGAAGTCCAGGTCATGTCCGACACGTTCGGCAAGACCTGGGCCGTCGGCGAGCGTGAGTGCTCCATCCAGCGCCGGCACCAGAAGGTCGTCGAAGAGGCGCCGTCGCCGCTCGTCGAGAAGATCGACGGCATGCGCGATCGCCTGTTCGAGGCCGCGCGCCTGGCCGCCGAGGCGATCGGCTACGAGGGCGCGGGCACCGTCGAGTTCCTCGCCGACGAGAAGGGCGACTTCTTCTTCCTGGAGATGAACACCCGTCTGCAGGTGGAACATCCGGTCACCGAGCAGACCACCGGCCTCGACCTGGTCCGCCTCCAGCTGCAGGTGGCCTCCGGCCTGCCGCTGCCCGCGAACCAGCCCGCCCAGCGCGGCCATTCGATCGAGGTCCGGCTCTACGCCGAGGACCCCGCGCAGGACTGGCAGCCGCAGAGCGGGCCGGTGCACAAGATCGAGATTCCCTTCACCGCAGGCGAATTCACCGTGCTCGACCAGGCCGGTGTGCGACTGGACACCGGCGTCGTGGACGGCTCGGTCGTGGGCGTGCACTACGACCCGATGCTGGCCAAGGTCATCTCCTACGCCGAGACCCGCGCCGAGGCGGCGCATCTGCTCGCCACCGCGCTCCAGCGTGCCAAGCTGCACGGCCTGGTCACCAACCGCGACCTGCTCGTGCGCGTGCTGCGGCACCCCGCCTTCCTCGCCGGCGACACCGACACCGCCTTCTTCGCCACCCACGACCTGGCCGCGCTGTCGGCGCCGCTGGTGTCGGAGGCCGACGAGGCGCTCTCGATCGTCGCCGCCGCTCTGGCGGATTCGGCCGCCAACCACGCCGCCAACCGCTTCGGCAGGCTGGCGCCCAGCGGCTGGCGCAATCTCGCCTCCGAGCCGCAGCGCAAGTCCTACGAGAGCCGCACCAGCGGCACACACGAGGTGCGCTACCGCTTCGACCGGTCCGGCGCCGTGACGGTCGAGGGCCACGACGGTCTGGCACTGATCTCGGCGACGCCGAACCGGGTCGTGCTCGCCGTGCCGGGTGAGCGTGGTCCGGTGCGTCGCCAGTTCGACATCGCTCGCTACGACGACCTGGTGACGGTCGACTCCCCGCTCGGCCCGGTGGCGGTGCGCAGGCTGCCGCGCTTCACCGACCCGTCCGAGCAGGTCGCGGCGGGTTCGCTGCTCGCGCCCATGCCGGGCAGCGTGATCCGGCTCGGCGCCGCCGAGGGCGATCACGTCCAGCAGGGCCAGCCGATCCTGTGGCTGGAAGCCATGAAGATGGAGCACACCATCGTCGCGCCGGCCACCGGCGTTCTCAGTGCGTTGAACGTGACCGTCGGCCAGCAGGTCGAGGTCGGAACCGTCCTCGCGGTCGTCGAGGAAGAAGAGCAGGAGCAGGCATGAGCTTCCACGAAACCGAAGAGCAGAAGGCGCTGCGCGCGGCGGTCGCGTCGCTTGCGGCCAAATACAACTACCGCGACTACGTGCTGCCGCTCTCGCGCAAGAACGAGCCGCTGAGCGAACTGTGGGACGAGGCGGGCAAGCTCGGCTTCCTCGGGGTGAACCTGCCCGAGGAGTACGGCGGCGGTGGCGCGGGCATGTACGAGCTGGCGCTGGTGCAGGAGGAGCTCTCGGCGCAGGGCGCCGGACTGCTGCTGATGGTGGTCTCCCCGGCCATCTGCGGCACCATCATCACCAAGTACGGCACCGACGCGCAGAAGCAGACCTGGCTGCCCAAGCTGTCGGACGGCTCGGCGAAGATGGTCTTCGCGATCACCGAACCCGACGCCGGTTCCAACTCGCACCAGATCACCACCACCGCCCGCCGCGACGGTGGCGACTGGATCCTCAACGGCCGCAAGATCTTCATCTCCGGTGTCGATCAGGCCGAGGCCATCCTCGTGGTCTCGCGCACCGAGGACCACAAGACCGGCAAGCTCAAGCCCGCGCTGTTCATCGTCCCGGTCGACGCGCCCGGCCTGGTGAAGAACGTCCAGGAGATGGACGTGATCGAGCCGGATCACCAGTACACGCTGTTCTTCGACGACGTACGTCTGCCCGCCGACGCTCTCGTCGGCTCCGAGGACGCGGCCATCGCGCAGCTGTTCGCCGGTCTGAACCCCGAGCGCATCATGGGCTCGGCCATGGCCATCGGTCTGGGCCGCTACGCCATCGACCGCGCGGTGGAGTACGCCAAGGAGCGCACCGTCTGGAAGACGCCGATCGGTGCGCACCAGGGCATTTCGCATCCGCTGGCCCAGATCAAGATCGAGCTGGAACTGGCCAAGCTGATGATGCAGAAGGCTGCCACCCTCTACGACGCGGGCGACGAGTTCGGCGCCGCGGAGGCCGCCAACATGGCCAAGTACGCGGCCGCCGAGGCCAGCATCAAGGCACTGGACCAGGCCATCCAGACCCACGGCGGGTCGGGCCTGACCAAGGAGGTCGGTCTGTCGGCCATGCTGCAGGCGGCGCGCATCATGCGCATCGCCCCGGTGAGCCGCGAGATGATCCTGAACTTCGTGGCCCAGCACTCGCTCGGCCTGCCGCGCTCGTACTAGATCCCACGGTGGTCGCCCCGGTGGTGGGGCGACCACCGTCCTCTCCCCGGACGAACAGGAGTCCCGATGAGTGACGTGACGGAAGCACCGTTCGTCCGCTACGAGGTCGTCGACGGGTTCGCGACGCTGACCTTCGATTCGCCGCACAACCGTAATGCGCTCTCGTCCAAGCTCGTTCGCGAGTTGCTGGCCGGGTTGGACGCGGCGAACGCCGATCCGGCCGTGCGCGGCATCGTGCTCACCCACACCGGTGACACCTTCTGCGCCGGCGCCGACCTGAAAGAGGCGAGCACGGCCGATCCCGCGACCGCGGCCGATCAGCGCACGCGCGTGATGATCGACGTGCTGCGCGGCATCCTCGCCTCGCCCAAGCCGGTCGTCGCGCGGATCGACGGCAATGTCCGCGCGGGCGGCATGGGCATCATCGGCGCCTGCGATCTCGTCGTCGCGGGACCGGAGAGCAGTTTCGCGCTCACCGAGGTGCGGATCGGCATGGCGCCGTTCATGATCTCGCTCACCCTGGTGCCGCGGATGGACCAGCGCGCGGCGAGCCGCTACTTCCTCACCGGCGAGAAGTTCAACGCGGTGACCGCGCAGGAGATCGGCCTGATCACCGTCGCCGCCGCCGATGTCGCCGCCGAGGTGAAACGCCTGTGTGGTGAGCTGCGCAAGGGCTCGCCGCAGGGTCTGGCCGAGTCCAAGCGGCTGGTCAACGCCGCGCTGCTGGCCCGCTTCGACGCCGAGGCCGAGGAGCTCGCGCAGCGCTCGGCCGGCTTCTTCGGTACCCCCGAGGTGATCGAGGGCATGACGGCCTTCTTCCAGAAGCGCCCGCCGAGCTGGGCACAATAGTCCGATGGCGACACCCCACGAACCCAAGCAGGACCGCAGCCGGGCCACCCGGCTGCGGCTGCTCGAGGCGACCATCGACTGCCTGGCCGAGACCGGCTGGGCCGCCGCCACCGTGTCGGTGGTCGCCGAACGGGCCGGGGTGTCGCGCGGTGCCGCCCAGCACCATTTCCCCACGCGCGAGGATCTGATCACCGCCGCGCTCGAGTACATGTTCGACGTGCGGATGGACCAGTCGACCGTCGAGGACGAGCTGGTGAACGAGGTCGCGCAGGGTGAAGGGCGCACGCGCGCGGTGGTGTCCGCGCTGGTGGAGTCCTACACCTCGCCGCTGTTCAAGGCGGCGCTGCAGGTCTGGACGCACGCCGCCGCCGATCCGGCGCTGCGCGAACGCATCGTCCCGCTGGAGGCCCGCTTCGGCCGCATCGCCCACCGGCGCGCGGTACAGGCGCTCGGCGTCGACGATTCCGATCCGGTCGCCCACCACCTGGTCCAGGCGACCCTCGATCTGGCCCGCGGGCTCGGTCTCGCCGACGTCCTCACCGACGACTCGGCGCGCCGCAAACAGATCGTCGACCAGTGGGCCGCGACCCTGCACAGGGCCCTGCACGCCGCTGTTTGACCCTTGTGACCTGCGCCGTTTCTGGTATATGTTTCCTTCATCGAACGTATATCGAGGGGGGTAACGTGAGGGACACCGACATGACCAAACGGCTGATCGAGATCGAGGACGAACTACTCGAATCCGCTCGAAACGCGCTCGGGACGTCGGGCGTCTCCGATACGGTTCGCGCCGCGCTGAGTTCCGCGGTCGTGTCCCGCGCGCGGGCCGCCGAAGTCGAGTGGTTGGTCAACGGCGGAATGGCCGAGATGGCCGACAAGGAACGGCGCGATGACGTATGGCGGTGACCGCGCGCTACCTGCTCGATACGAGTGCCGCGGCGCGGATGCCGCACAAAAAGGTCGCCGCGGAACTCGCTCCGCTGATCAAGGCGGGCTTGGTCGCCACCTGCGCCCCGCTGGATTCCGAGGCTCTCGACAGCGCCCGCAACCCCACCGAGTACGAGGAGATTCGCTCGCGTAGGCGGGAGGCCTATGAGTACCTCCCCACCAACGACGAGCATTGGCACAGCGCGTTCGTCATCCAGCGTGAACTCGCCCGCTCCGGTCGGCATCGCGCGGTGGGGATCCACGACCTCCTGGCCGCGGTCGTCGCGGTCGAACACCGCCTGGTGCTCGTCCACTACGACGCCGACTTCGAAGCCGTCGCGTCGATCGTCGATCTCAACCACCGCTGGATCGCACCCCGCGGGACCCTGGGCACCTCCTGATCGCCCGCGCGCCGACACGAATTCGCGGTGACTGCCTCATTCGTGTCGGCGCCGCTGGCCGACCGGGTCCGCCCTGCGCGGATTGCGGTTGGATCGGCTGCCCATTACCCGGATTCACTGCACCGCAACCGATTCGGTGCTGTCGCAAGTGGCCATCGACCCCTCGACGAAGTAGGGTCGGAGTGGCCCGATCGGCACGGATCACGCAGGAGAATCGACGACCTGTGACTTGGAGAATATGGTGTACGAGGAAGTTCTAGGTGGCGAAAATGGGCAGGCTCCGCCGATCAAGAGTTACGATACTTCGATCCATCCAAATTTTCCGATAGTCGATACGAGTAAATTCAAGACGCTTCGCGATTTTACCGGCGAGTTGACTCAGGCAAATGCCACGCAAGCGGCTGCTGTAGGAATGTATTTCAGTGCGAGAGATCGGCCCGTCGCCAAGAAATTGTTCGACCACTATTACCGTGTCACCGGTGACGATTACGTGCTGGATGAATCGACGATCGAAAATTGGATCAGCGAAGACGGTCATGCATACAACAGCTCCGCTGTTTCGACCTGCCCTGCGGCGATATCCGCCAACAAGGAGGCCGCGATAAGCCGGGCGATCGCCGAAGTTGACAGCACCCACAACTCGGTCAAGGTCATCCTGTCTACCGATTGGGTCGTCGTTGCCGGAATCTCAAACGATCACGTCCAATCGCTCGGCCGGTACAGCCTTGCCTCGACCACGGTGGTGGTCGCCCTTCCGGGTGTGTCCGGATCGCATCAGATCGAACTGAGGCAGCAATCTCACATTTGTGATATCTATAATTTTCATACCGACGACGACTACGGAAACATGGCCCAGTCTGCCGTGAACACCATGGCCCAGAGTGAGGAGCTCGGCCTCGCTAAGTCGTTCCTGGTATATGGTTCTGGTGCGGTGCATTCCTGGTCGGGTTCGAAATAGGTGGGGATATGGCTGACAGGAACAATAGGGCGGAAGACGTCGTGGTCCCGGCGTTTTTCGGGGCCATCATCGGCGTCGTACTGGCGGTGATCGCCTATTTCCCCATGGTCGTGATGCTGCAGAACGTCTTCGACGTGCCCGAGCCCACGGCGACTCCCAAGAAATACCGCGGCGACACGGAACCGATCTCGCCGGGGTATTGGATAACATGGATGGTTCCGGTGCTCGTCGCGATTCCCGCCGGACTGGTGTTGTCCTGGTGGCGGCGCAGGCGGGTGTTCGCCCTGGCGGCTACGTTTACTTTCGTCCTCGGCGCTGCTGCGGTCGCCGCTGTCGTAATCTCATTCGAACTCAACGGATTCGCGCCCGACTGACCTGGCCGGCGCAGTGGGTCAGACGGAGACGGCCAGTTCGAACCATACGTTGTCGCCATAGCCGTACCGAATGGTGCCGGTGTCGATGATCACCTTCTCCGGGAGTTCGAATTCGCTCGCGTTGTAGACGGGGGCGGCGCGGCCGGACTCGTAGCCCAACGCGCCGGAGATCCGCTGGATCGTGGTCGTGATCGCGTCCTGGCGCGTCGCGACCGACTTCTTCAGCTCGTCGACAGCGGAGGTGATCTGCGACTTGGCGGACTCGTCCATCGGCTGGTCGATCAGCTGCGCCCAACTGGCCAGTGGGAGTGTGAAATTGGCGAAGGTCATGCGCTTCGTGAGGGAGCCTGCCAGGTCCGCGGCTTGGTTGTATACGAGCCGTTCGAGCAGCAATGCTCCGTTCTCGACGATTTTGGAGACGGCATCGAGATCGATGCTGCGGGTGTCGAGCGACTGCCCGAGGGCCGTCGCGGTAGCTGCGAACGAGGTTGCGGCGGCACCGATCCAGTCGGCCTGTATCCACCCGATGCCCGCGAACAGGTTCTGCGAGTGAGCGAAGTCATTGATGCCGAGTAGGCCGATCCGCTTACCCACGCCCCGCAGCGCCTCCCAATCCGCCTCCACAGGCGCCAGGTATTCGGCAATTGGCTTGATACCGATGGTCCGGCCGAGCGGCTCGTCGTAGGAGGTGAGCAGTTCGATGCAGCCGGTGACGGCCTGGCGGACCGTGTACTGGGCTTCCTCCACGTTCTGTAGACTGAGCTCCTGCAGGCCTGTGAATCGGCGAATATCCACGGCCGAGCCTGTCGCCGCGACACTCTGCCCGTCGGTCAGGCTCGCCCCGGCCTGGTTGAGCGAGACAGCGTGCTGCTCATCGGAATTCTGGTACGCCGTGGCCGAGGTCCCCAGACCGGAGCCGAGCGTGCCGAGGGCACTCGTGTCCTTCTGATGGTCGCCGGAAAGCGTTGCTTGCAGCTGCTGAATGGGTAGCGACAGCTGTGCCAGCTGTCCAGAGGTTCCGGCTGGTAGCACTAAACCCGGTAGCAATCGGCCCGCGTTCTCCGTGAAGTTGGCGCCGATGTCTTGGAGATCCAGCGTAAAGCCGGTCAGCTTCGACAAAGCAACAGTGAGGTCGACCATTCCAAATCCCCCGGAACAACGCTGCGTACATGCTGAGCCTGATCGGTCACAGCCGGTCATCGAGGCGCGGCCGGGCAGACCGGCGGCCTGACTCGGCAACCGCTGAATTCAACGCGGCCACAATCGGTCCCAACACTACACACGCTACATCAGCCCTGCGCGCGACTCAGTTGAGATCGGTCCGGCATCGGGCAGTCGGCATCCATGATCTGCTCGCGTCCGCCTTGGCGATCGAACACCGTCTGTTCTCTACCACTACGACGCCGACTTCGAAGCCGTCGCGTCGATCGTCGATCTGAACCACCGCTGGATCGCACCCCGAGGCACCCTCGGCACCTCCTGATCGCACCCGCCTGCGGTGTGAATTCGTGGTGCTCGCCTCCGGCGTGGTGGGGTGTCGTGGTGGGAGGATTGCGGCAGGTCGGGTCTCATCTTCCTGGTGAAGGGGTTGTCCATGCCGCGAGCGCCGAGGTGGTCAGTCGTCGATTCCGAGCCGGTGAGAGGTCATCGGAAGCGACTCCGGGTGGCCGGGTTGCTGGTGCTCGGGGTGGGGTGGGTGAAGGCGCAGAGTGTGGGCGCGGTGGCGATGGCCGCGACGACGGCGCTGATCGTGCCGGGTACGGGCACCAGTGATCCGGGTGTGGCGCACAATTTCGAGAGCAACGCCTACCAGCACTTCATCGCGCCCGGCGCGAGTGGCTGTACGGACAACGCGTGTCCCGGCGTCGTCTTCGTTCCGGTGCCCTATGACGCCGCGCTGTGGCCGGTCATCTCGTCGAAGGGACCGGAGGCGTCGTCGGCGAAATGGGATACGTCGGTGGCCGACGGGGTGGCCAGTCTGGGAGCGTTGCTGAGCGGGCAGTTGAGCACGGGGCCGAGCGGTCCCGTTGTCGTTTTCGGCTACTCGCAGGGGTCGACGGTGGCGAGTGCGCAGAAGGCCGCCTCGGCCGGACTCTCGCAGGCCGACAAGGATCGGCTTTCGTTCGTGTTGATCGCCAATCCCAACCGCCCGAACGGCGGCATCATCGAGCGGCCGGTGCGGTTCGGCGGAATCCCGGTCGCCGACATCACCTTCGGGCCGCCGACGCCCACCGACACCGGCATCGCCACGACCGACATCGCGATGCAGTACGACGGCATCTCCGACTTCCCGGCCTATCCGCTCAACCCGCTCGCGGTGTCGAACGCGCTGCTCGGCACGCTGCTGATCCACCCCTCGTACCTGCAGCCCAAGGGCAACGGGGCCGGGGGAGAGCCGAAGGCAGGCGCCGCCGTCTACGGCTACCGGGACCCGGCCGAATACATCGCCCAGCAGGACTGCGACCTGCACCCCGAGAACTGCCAGACCCTGGGCGACACCACCTACGTCACGATTCCCAACCCGGAAGCGACTCTGCCCCTGCTGTATCCGCTGCGCGCCGTCGGCCAGCGCACGAACCACACCGCGGTGACAGAGCCCGCCGCCGCCCTCCTGGAACCGGCCCTGCGCGTCCTCATCGAAACCGGCTACGACCGCGACAACTACGGCGAACCGACCCCGCTGCGCTTCGACCAGCCGCTGAACCCCGAGAAGGTCGCCACCCTGCCGGCCGACCTCCCCGCCGCCATCGACCAGGGCATCGCCGACGCCCGCGCCGAAATGGAACGCCCCTCCGACAAGCCCCACCGCATCCTCCCGCCCGAAGCCGTCCTGGCGAACCTCGAAGACCTGCTGCCACCCGCCCCTGACCTGCCCGCCGTCGCCGGCCTTGTCCCGTTGCCGTAGCCGCGGGGACGATCCGACCACGCGAAGGTCGACCCGGCGAACATGCCGTTGCCCGGCCACGAGCGCGTCCGCAGGATCTCGGCGGTCCCGAGCCCCGGCAGACCGGATGGTGCCGCGTCGGCGGCTGGCCGTGGTTGCCCGGTGATCGAGCGTGTGGTCAGGGGATGCGGGCAGCGCCACCGGATGCCGGCCCTGCCCGCCGCCGTGGGCCATCGCCATGCTCGGAGATGGTGGGGCCCGCCCGGGCCGGGCACGACTCCGGTCGCCGGGACCGCACGCGGTGCGCCCGAACGTGTTCCGGCGGGGCCGCCAGGTGCGCCGGAACACGGTGTGCGACTACGACTTCGGTTGGGTGAGGTCGTACAGGGTGACGCCGTCGACGGTGGTGGCGGTGTAGTTGGCCGTGACCCAGGCGGTGATCGCCGACGCGGTCGACTCGTTGTTTCCGCCGGGGCCACCGCGGCCGCCCGCGATGAAGTAGCGAATCTCGCCTTCGGCGACGTAGCGCTGGAACTGTTCGAGGGTGGGGGACGGGTCGCTGCCGTTGAAGCCGCCGATCGGCATGACCGGGAGTTCGGTGGCCAGCTGGTATCCGGCGGCGCTGTTGGAGCCGACGGTGGCGGCGACCCAGGTGTAGGAGGTGCCGTTCTGCTCGAGCAGGCCGACGATCTGATCGCTGGGACGTGACCCGCCGAGCAGGCCACCGGCCCCACCCATCGGACCGCCTCCGTCACCATCGGCCTGCAGGCGGCCGTCGGTCGCGGAACCGTCGCCCTGCGCGCTCCCTGAGGTGCCGTTCGTCGACGCATTGCCATCCCTCTGCGCACCACCGTTCGGCTGCGCACCACCGGTCGGCGCGACGCCCGGTGGAACAGCGGTGCCGTCGGTTTGTCCGTTACCGCCACGACCGTCCGGGCCCGTACCCATCTGTCCGTCGGGCCGCATCCCCGGTCCGCCCCGACCACCCATGCCACCGACGTTCGGCCCGGCGGAGGGGATGGCGCCCGAGTGGGCCGAGGCGAGGGTGTCGACGGAGTACGCGACCGGCCCGGCCAGGCCGACGAAGGCCGCGGCCAGCGCGGCGACCAGAGACTGCTTGCGTGCCAGGGGAAAGGCGAGCGCCACGGTGGTGAGCACGCCGACGACCAGGATCGCCCACCGCAACCACGGCTGGAAGGAAGCGCTGCGCGACAACAGGATCCACGCGGTCGTGGTGCTGAGCCCGAGGGTGAGGGCGCAGGTCAGCCGCGCCCACGGCCGGCCGCGCGCACCCCACAGCTGTACCGCGCCGATCCCGACGAGCGCGGCGACGGCGGGGGCCAGGGCCACCGTGTAGTACTGGTGGAAGATCCCGGCCATGTAGCTGAAGACCAGCCCGGTGACGAGAAGCCAACCGCCCCAGAGGATCAGCGCGGAGCGGCGCTTGTCGGTACGTGGCGTCCGTCCACACAGCACCAACCCGGCAACCAGCGCCACGAGTGCCGCCGGCAGCAGCCAGGCGATCTGACCACCCTGCGCCGGCTCGAACAGCCGGGTGATGCCCGTGCTGCCCCACATCCCGTTGCCGCCGGGAGGCAGTTCGCCGCCCGGGCCAACGCTGCCGGTCTCGTTGCCGTTCAGCCGGCCGAGTCCGTTGTAGCCGAGGGTGAGCTCGATGATCGAATTGTTCTGCGACCCACCGATCCACGGCCGCTGGTCGGCGGGCCACAGCTCGACGGCCAGCAGCCACCAGCCGGCCGCCACGACCATCGCCGCACCGGCGGCGAACAGTTGCGCGATCCGCTTGCCGAGCTTCGGCGGCCCGGCGATCAGGTAGGTCAGCGCCAGCGCCGGGACGACGAGCAGCACCTGCAACTGCTTGGCGAGGAACCCGAAGCCGATGAGCGCGCCGGTGAGCAGCAGCCACCGCCACCTGCCGTCCGCGACGGCGCGGGTCATCGCCCAGGCCGCGGCCGTCATCAGCAGCACCAGCAGCGCGTCGGGGTTGTTGAACCGGAACATCAGCACCGCGACGGGGGTCACCGCGAGCACCGTGCCCGCGACCAGTCCCGCCACCGGCCCGAACGAGCGCCGCACCGCCGCCCACAGCGCCGCCACGCTCGCGACGCCGAGCAGGACCTGCGGCACCAGCATGCTCCAGCTGTTGAGCCCGAACAGCCGCACCGACAGTTCCATCACCCACAGCGACGCGGGCGGCTTGTCCACGGTGATCGAATTCGCCGCGTCGGACGAACCGAAGAAGAACGCCGTCCACGACTGTGAGCCGGCTTGCACTGCGGCGGCGTAGAAGTCGTTCGCCCAGCCGTTGGCGCTCAGATTGCAGAGGTAGGCGATGAGCGTTCCGGCCAGCAGGGCCGTCAATGCAGGTATTTCCCAACGCTTCCGGCGCTCTGTCGGCGCCGCGCTGGCGGCGCGGACCGGCGCCGTGATCGTCGCGGTCATCGCCACACCTCCGTGGACCTCGGCGGGATCGCCGACTGGGCGGATCATGAGCGGACCTCCACGGCGGCGGTCTCGTGCTCGCGGGGGAGACCGGCTGAAGCGGGCGGGACGACGTGGGCCGACGCGTCGCCACCGGGCGTATGGCGTGGTCCCGTGTTCCGGAACACCCAGCGCAGACCGACGAAGCGGGCCAGTGTCGCGATGAGATTCGCGGTGATCAAGGCTGTCAGCTCCACCGCGACCGGCGCGTCGGGTGCCCAGCGGTGCAGCGCGAACAGCGATCCGCTGGTGACCGCCAGGCCGAAGGCGAACAGGGCGAGGCCCTGGAACTGGTGCGCGACAACATCTTCGCGGCCACGCACGCCGAAGGTGAACGCGCGATTGGCCGCGGTGTTGGCCACGGCGGTCACCAGCAGCGCCACCAGATTGGCGCCCTGCCCGCCGAACAGCGGTTGCAGTAGCAGATACAGCACGACGTAGGCCAGCGTCGACAGCACGCCCACGATCGCGAACCGCACCAGCTGGCCCACCATGCCGAGCGGAACTCCGGCGACGAGCGGCTCCCGGCCGATGGCGGCCCGTAGCTCCGGCAGCGGCAGGGCGCCGGTGGCCAATGCCCTGGTCAGCCGCCAGATCCCGCACAGATCCTTGCGTGCGGTGTCGACGATGTCGACGCGGCTGTCGGGATCGTCGATCCAGTCGACGGGCACTTCGTGGATCCGCAGCCCGGCCCGCTCGGCCAGCACGAGCAGCTCGGTGTCGAAGAACCACTCGCCGTCACGCACCAGCGGCAGCAGTTCGCGCGCGACCTCGGCGCGGATCGCCTTGAAGCCGCACTGCGCGTCCGAGAAGTGCGCGCGCAGAGTGGTTCTCAGCAGCAGGTTGTAGCAGCGGGAGATGATCTCGCGTTTCGGCCCGCGCACCACCCTGGCCGCGGCGTCGAGCCGGGTGCCGATCGCGAGATCGGAGTGCCCGGACACCAGCGGCGCGACCAGCGGCAGCAGCGCGTTCAGATCGGTCGAGAGGTCGACGTCCATGTAGGCGACCACCGCGGCGTCCGACTCGGTCCACGCGGTCCGCAGCGCCCGGCCGCGGCCCTTGGCGTCCAGGTGCAGCACCCGGACGCCGTCGAGTTCGGCGGCGAGCAGCTGCGCCACGGCGAAGGTGGCGTCGGTGCTCGCGTTGTCGGCGATCGTGATCCGGGTGCTGAAGGGGAACCCGGCGCGCAGGTGGGCGTGCAGACGCCGCACGCACAGCCCGAGATCGGTTTCTTCGTTGTAGACGGGGATCACCACGTCGAGCACCGGCGCGCGGGTGCTCGGCATGGGTTGTGGCTCGGTCTGGGTCATGGCACCCACCCTCGACGGCGGCGCTGCCACCGAGCTGGGACCGAGCTGGGAGGTTGCTGGGGATCCTCAGCCGCGGCGCACGCGCAGTACGCTGTCGGCGCGCTCGCCCTCGACGCCCTCGGGGCTGGTCGACGGGCTGTAGACGAGTTCGGCGGTCTCCACCTGCCACTCGGGGCCGAGCGCGAGCTGGTCGAGCACCTGCTCGATGGTCGGGAAGTCGACGTGGTGCGGCGGGGTGGTCACCCAGGTGGGCCAGCCGTGGTGGCCGCCGACCACCAGCACACCGCCCGGTGCGACGGCGGCCGCGGCCTTGCGCAGGATGATCGCGCGCTCCTCGGGCTGCTCGACCGGCGAGTGCAGGAACTGCGCGGAGACCAGGTCGAAGGTGCCCTCGGGGAAGTCGGCGTGCAGGTCGTGGCGCGCCCAGGTGATCTCCACCCCGGCGGCGGCCGCGTGCTCGGCGCCGCGGGCCATGGCGGTCGAGGAGATGTCGACGGCGGTGACCTGCCAGCCGCGAGCGGCCAGCCAGATCGCGTCGCCGCCCTCGCCGCAACCCAGGTCGAGCGCGGTGCCCGGGGTGAGCTCGCTGACCTCGCGGACCAGCGTCTTGTTCGGATTACCGGTCCAGACCTGGTCGTGTTCGCGGTAGAAGTCCTCCCAGAACTGCTCGGCGGTCGGTGCGGTCTCGGTCATCGGTGCTCCTTGTCGATCGGGGATGATTCGATGGTGGGCCACCCTCGGGAAAACTCGCAAGAAAAGCTGCCGTTCCGGCAAAGTCTGCCCCGGCAACACCCCAGGTCGACCCCGCCAATAAGCTTCTGGCCGTGACGCGCGGTTACCGGAAGGCAGACGAGGGCCGCCGGGTCGACGCGCGTACCGAACGGTGGCGCGAACACCGGGTGCGGGTTCGGACCGAATTCGTCGACGCCGCGTTCCGCGCGCTCGACCGGGTCGGGCCCGAGGTGAGCATGGGCGATATCGCCAAGGAGGCGGGAGCCGCCAAGCCGAAGCTCTACCGCCACTTCGAGGACAAGACCGACCTGTACAACGCGATCGTCGACCGCGTGCGCGACATGCTGTGGGAACGCATTCTCACCGGCGTGAACCTCACCGACGACTCCGTGGCCGACCTCGTGCACCGGGCCGCCGCCGAATACGTGGCGGTGGTGTCGGAGCATCCGAACGTCTTCCGCTTCATGCTGCACAGTCATTTCAGCCAGCAGGCCAAGGAGACCGAACGCGCGCTCGTCGCCGCCAGGCAGTCCGCGCGGCGCGCCGCGGAGTTCTTCGCCGGCCTGCTGCCGACCGAGTCGATCGACGTGGCCGGGATCGAACTGGTGAACTATTCGATTTTCGGCGCGGTGGCCTCGGCGACGGACTGGTGGCTCGGCGCCAATCAGCGCGAGGTCTCGGCGATGCCGGTGGAGCGGTTCATCGACTATCTCGCCGAGAGCATCTCGGCGCTGGCGCGGGCGCACGCGCGGTTCAACGGGGTCGCGATCGACCCGTCGCGGCCGCTGCGCGACGCCTTCGTTGTCGGCTGAAAACCCTCGCGCCCTGCGCGAACTCCGTTGTTCTCCCGGCTACGTCGTTGGAACCGGTGGGGTGCGATGAGTTCAGTATGAACCCGCCCACCGACAAGTTCGCGACGCCACGCTAGGCGTCGGTGCGCAACCGCCACAGCGGCGACACGGGGCCGTGGCCGGCGCCGAGATCGTAGGAGGCGGCCAGGCAGCGGTAGGTCCATTCCTTCGCGAAGGCGACCGCGTCGGGCACCGAGTAGCCGTTGGCCAGCGCGCTGGCGATGGCCGCGGCGAGGGTGTCGCCGCCGCCGTGGTCGTTGCCGGTGGCGATGCGCGGTGCGGTGAACTCGCGGAAGGTGTCGCCGTCGTAGAGCAGGTCGGTGCTCACCTCCGAGGCCCGCAGGTGCCCGCCCTTGACGATCGCCCACTGGGCGCCGAGCGCGTGCAGCGCCTCGGCGGCCTTGCGCGCGGTGGGGTCGTCGACGACCTCGATGCCGGTGATCAGCCGGACCTCGTCGAGATTGGGGGTCACCACCGTCGCCAGCGGGATGAGGGTGTTGCGGACCGCGTCGAGCGCTTCGGCGTGCAGCAGCGGGTCGCCGTGCATGGACGCGGCCACCGGGTCGACCACGAGCGGCACTGCCGCGTCGCGCCCGATCCCCACCTCGCGGCAGACTCCGGCCACGGCCTCGATGATCGCGGTGGAGGCGAGCATGCCGGTCTTGGCCGCGCCGATCCCGATGTCGCGCACGACCACACGCACCTGGTCGGCCACGATGTGCGGCGGGATCTCGTGGAAACCGCTGACGCCCACCGTGTTCTGCACCGTCACCGCCGCCACCGCCACGCACGCGTGCACGCCGCACAGCGCCATCGTGCGCGAGTCGGCCTGGATACCGGCGCCGCCACCGGAGTCGGTGCCCGCGATGGTGAGCGCGCGGACGGGGGTCTGGCCATCGGGGGTCAGCGGCAGCATCTTCACGCTCCAACCCTACGACCGCGTGTCCGATTTCGAGACCCCGCCCGCTACAAGCAAATGAAAACCATTATCATTAACTCGTGACCAACTCCGACGCCCTCGCGAACCTGCCCGTCACCGTGCTGTCCGGCTTCCTCGGCGCGGGCAAGACCACGCTGCTCAACCACATCCTCGCCAACCGGGACGGCCGCCGGGTCGCGGTGATCGTCAACGACATGAGCGAGGTGAACATCGACGCGGCGCTGGTCGCGGGGCAGGGCCACCTGGACCGCACCGAGGAGAAACTCGTCGAGCTCACCAACGGGTGCATCTGCTGCACCCTGCGCGAGGACCTGATCGAGGCGGTCGCACGGCTGGCCCGCGACGGCCGGTTCGACCAGCTGGTGATCGAGTCCACCGGGATCTCCGAGCCGATGCCGGTGGCCGCGACCTTCGACTGGGAGTTCGAGGACGGCTTCCGGCTCGGCGACATCGCCCGCCTCGACACCATGGTGACCGTCGTCGACGCCTCGACCTTCCTGGCCGAGCTGGTCAAGGGCCAGGCACTGGCCGAGCGGGAACTCGAAGCGGGCGAGGGGGATTCGCGCACCATCGCCGACCTGCTGGTCGACCAGGTGGAATTCGCCGACGTGCTGCTGATCAACAAGACCGACCTGGTGAGCGCCAATGCCGCGGCCACCGTGGAGGCCACGATCCGCAGGCTCAATCCCCGCGCCCACATCCTGCGTACCGAACGCGGCGTCGTCGACCTGGGCGAGGTGCTCGGTACCGGTCGCTACAACCCGGTGGTGGCCGCCGAGGCGGAGGGTTGGGCCGAGGAGCTGGCGGGCGGGCACACGCCCGAGACCGAGGAGTACGGGATCAGCGGCCTCACCTACACCGCCGACCGGCCGTTCCATCCCGAGCGGCTCGGTGACGCGCTGGCGACGCTGCGGGGAATGTTGCGCAGCAAGGGCTTCTGCTGGATCGCGAGTCGGCCGGAGCTGGCCGCGATCTGGTCGCAGGCCGGGCCGAATCTGACCTTCGAGCCGGGCGCGTGGTGGTCGTCGCTCGATGTGCCCGCCGGGCAGGAGATCGTGTTCATCGGCGTGCGCCTCGACGCGGCCGCGGTGCGCCGAGAACTCGACGCCGCGCTGCTCACCGACGCCGAGTTCGCCGCGGGTCCGGCCGGGTGGGTGACCTACGCCGATCCCTTCCCCGCCTGGGGTGACCTGCACGAACACCACTGATTGCCCCCTTTGGTGCGCGTATCACCCTGCGCTGGTGCATGATTCGAAAGGGCCGCGACCCACGCGCCGATGAGGGGAGCGTGGGCCGCGGCACCGAGGGCGCGGTCAGCGCAGGGTCGCGAAGAACTGGCGGATGTCGCCGACGAGCACCTCGGGCGCCTCGTGCGCGGCGTAGTGCCCGGCCGCGTCGTTCGCGCCCCCGGAGGCCGCGGCGGTGTCATAGGAATTCCAGCTGACGATATTGCTGTGGTCACGCTCGGCGAAGCGGCGGATCGACTGGAAGTCGCCGGCGAACATCGCCAGTGCGGTGGGCACCACGGTCGGCTCGGTCGGGTGCTCGGTGGTGTGCGCGTCCTCGTAGTAGAAGCGCAGCGCGGAGCCCGCGGTGCGGGTGAGCCAGTACAGCGCCACGTTCGCGACGACGAAGTGCGCGTCGAGCGACTCGCCGAACAGCTGGGAGTTCCAGCCGAGCAGGCCGACCGGCGAATCGGCGAGGGCGTAGGCCAGCGTCTGCGGCTGCTGGCTGTGCAGGGTGTTGAACGACATCTTGTTCTCGTGGAACCACTGCAGATGCTGCAGCGCGGCCATGTCGGCCGCCGACAGGTTCTCGAATTCGGCCGGGTCGCCGGAGGGGAACGAGAACAGCTGGGTGACGTGCACGCCGATCACCCGCTCGGGCGCGATCCGCCCGATCTCCGGCGAGACCATCGAGCCGCCGTCGTTGCCGATGGCGCCGTAGCGCTCGTAGCCGAGGCGCGCCATCAGTTCGGCCCAGGCGCGGGCGGTGCGGTAACGGCTCCAGCCGGTGCTGCGGGTAGGGCCGGAGAATCCGAAGCCGGGCAGCGACGGGATGACCAGGTGAAAGGCCGGGTCCTCGGCCGATTCCGGCTCGGTCAGCGGCGCGATCACGTCGAGGTATTCCAGGATCGAGCCCGGCCAGCCGTGGGTGAGGATCACCGGCGTCGCGTCTTCCCTGGACGACCGGATGTGCAGGAAGTGGATGTCCTCGCCCTCGATCTCGGTGGTGAACTGCGGGTAGGCGTTGAGCTCGGCTTCCAGTGCGCGCCAATCGAACTCCTCCAGCCAGTACTGCGCCAGCGTCCGCACCCGGCCCGCCGGAACGCCGTAGGCGTCGCCGACGCCCGGCAGTTCGTCGGGGAAGAGCGCGCCCCGCAGGCGAGCGGCCAGATCGTCGAGCTGGGCCTGCGGGATGTCGATGCGGAAGGGGGTGATGGTGGCCGTGGCGGTCATGGCGAATCCTCGTCTTCGGAGCGGAATGTTTCGTTCTGTTTCAAACATAGCAGAACGGATCATTCCGTTTCAAGTGGTAAGCTGACATGCATGCCGAACAAGACCGAAACCCCAGCTCAGCCCCGTCTGCCCGGGCGTAAGGCGCAGGCCGCGCGCAACGACGGCCTCATTCTGGAGGCCGCCCGCGCCGTCTTCCTGGACGATCCCGGCGCGCCGATCGCGGCCGTCGCGACCAAGGCGGGCGTCGGGATCAGCGCCCTCTATCGCCGCTATCCGAGCAAGGAGGTGCTGCTGCGCACGCTGTGCCACGAGGGCCTGCGCCGCTACAACGCCGAAGCCGATGCGGCACTGGAGGATTCGGACGGCTGGCGCGGATTCGTCGGCTTCCTGCAGCGGGTCGTCGAGGCCGATGTGCACTCGCTGACGGTGAAACTCGCGGGCACCTTCCCGCCCGACGAGTCGATGCTGCCGGACGTGACGCACTCCGGCGAGGTGTCCGCGGAACTGGTGCGCCGGGCGCACGCGAGCGGCCGGCTGCGATCGGATTTCGGCGCCCAGGACCTCGGACTGCTGCTGGAAGCCTGCGCCGCGGTCACCATGCCGGATCCCGCGCGCACCGCGCAGCTGCGGCAACGGGTGCTGGCCCTGCTGCTCGACGGCATGACCGCCGACGGCGAGTTACCCGGCCCACCGCCGGCCGACGGCGAATACGCGTGGCGGTGGGAATACCGGGGCTGAGCTGGCCGTTCGTGCGGCGCTGAAGCCGTCGCGGTGGCAGACTCGGACCCGTGAACTGGACCTTGGAAGTGGTGATCGTCCCGGTCTCCGACATCGACCGGGCCAAAGCGTTCTACGCCGACCAGCTCGGCTTCGCCGTCGACCACGACACCGTGCTCTCCGACGACGTCCGCATCGTGCAGCTCACCCCGCCGGGGTCGGGCTGTTCGATCGTCATCGGCAAGGGCGCGGTGCCCGA
Source organism: Nocardia neocaledoniensis (assembly GCF_003182135.1). Classification (GTDB taxonomy): domain Bacteria; phylum Actinomycetota; class Actinomycetes; order Mycobacteriales; family Mycobacteriaceae; genus Nocardia; species Nocardia neocaledoniensis. Next base: position 56,870 of record NZ_QGTL01000007.1, read on the forward strand.
GATGCCGCCCGGCTCGCTGAAGGGACTGCAGCTGGTGGTGCCCGACATCGAACGGGCGCACGCGGAACTGGCGGCCCGCGGCGTCGAGGTCTCCGAGGTGCGCGAGATGGGCGTGAACCCGCGGCCCACCCCGCATCCGCTCGACAATGTCGGCTTCGTGTTCTTCAGCGATCCCGACGGCAACGAGTGGGCGGTGCAGCAGATCTCGAGCCGGGCCGAGTAAGCCTCGAGCTGATTCGAACCCTGTCGGCGGGCGCGGCCGGGCGGGCACCATGCACGCATGCTGTTGGCGAAACCCACCGAAACCGACGCGCGACGGACCCCGCTGTACCGTCGCGCGGGGTTCCTGCGTGCGATCTCGCCCCTCGTGCTGCTGCTCGTCTGGCAGATCGGCAGCACCAGCGGCTGGATTCCGGCCAAGAAGCTGCCCGCCCCGTCGGCGGTGCTCGACGCGGGCCTGGAGACCTACCGGTCCGGGCAGCTCACCGACGCCCTGCTGGTCTCCGGGCAGCGCGCGCTGTACGGCTTCGTGCTCGGCGCGGTGCTCGCGCTCGCGCTCGGCGTGCTCGCCGGGCTGAGCCGGATCGGGGAATACGCGGTCGACCCGCCGTTGCAGATGATCCGCACGATTCCGCTGTTCGGGCTGATCCCGCTGTTCATCATCTGGTTCGGGATCGGCGAGGAACCCAAGATCTACCTCATCGCGCTCGGCGTGTTCTTCCCGCTGTACCTCAACACCTACTCCGGCATCCGCCAGCTCGACCCCAAACTGCTCGAACTCAGCGAGGCGCTGCACCTCGGCCTGGCCGAGCGGCTGCGGCTGCTGATCCTGCCGGGCGCGCTGCCGCAGATCCTGGTCGGCGCGCGGCAGAGTCTCGGCATCGCGTGGCTCTCGCTGATCGTGGCCGAACAGATCAACGCCAGTGCTGGTCTGGGCTTCGTGGTCAACAACGCGCGCGAGTTCCTGCGCACCGACATCGTGGTGTTCGGGCTGGTCATCTACAGCCTGCTCGGCCTGCTCACCGACTCCATCGTGCGCGTGCTCGAGCGCCGCGCACTGCGCTGGCGCCCCGCCGCCCTGCGCTGACACCCACCCGTACCGACTCCGTCGACCCGGGGCACACCCCGCCCCGTGCTCGACCGCACAGCCATCCGCCGTCCGATCGTGAGGTCCACACCATGACCGCTGCCACCGTCACCACCCAGCCCGGCGCCGAGCGCCTGGCCGCTGCCCGGGTCACCGGTCTGCGCAAGAGTTTCGGCGAACGCGCAGTGCTCGACGGGATCGATCTCGAGATCGGCGCGGGCGAGATCGTCGCCCTGGTCGGGCGCAGCGGATCGGGCAAGTCCACGCTGCTGCGCATCCTCGGGGGGCTCGACACCGCCACGCGCGGTGAGGTTTCCGTCGACGGCAGGCCGACGATCGTCTTCCAGGAGCCGCGCCTGATCCCGTGGCAGCCGGTGGCGCGCAATGTCGCCCTCGGCAGGCCCAAGCCGCGCGATCGCAAGGCCGACGAACGCGCCGCGCGCGAGCTGCTCACCGAGGTCGGTCTCGGTGAGCGCGCCGACGCGTGGCCGCTGACCCTCTCCGGCGGCGAGGCGCAGCGCGCGGCACTGGCCCGCGCTCTCGTCGCCGAGCCGACCTTGTTGCTGCTCGACGAGCCCTTCGGCGCGCTCGACGCGCTGACCCGCCTGAGCATGCACGAGCTGCTGCTTGGCCTGCACGCCCAGCGCGCCTTCGGCGTGCTGCTGGTGACCCACGACGTGCTCGAGGCGATCACCCTGGCCGACCGCGTGCTGGTGCTCGACGAGGGCCGCATCGCCGCCGACGTGCCCATCGATCTGCCGCGCCCGCGCGCCGCCGCCTCGGGCGAGGTCGCCGGGTACGCGACCCGGCTGCTCGCCTTGCTCGGTGTCACGCACTGAGCGCCCCGAAACCCCGCTCCATCGCACGAAAGTTGTCGCCGTGAACCGCACTCCGAAGTCCCGCCTGGCCGGGCTCGCCCTCGCCGTCGTCGCCGCGCTGTCGCTGAGCGCCTGCGGCGACGACGCGGCCACCGAGGCCGCGCCGTCGGGGCCGGTCGACCTGAGCACCGTGACGCTGAAAGTCGGTGACCAGAAGGCGATCTCGATCGAAGTCCTGATGAAGGCGTCCGGCCAGCTGGAGAACCTGCCGTACAAGATCGAGTTCTCCACCTTCACCGCGGGCCTGCCGCTGGTCGAGGCGGCCAGCGCGGGCGGCATCGACATCGCCCAGACCGGCAACACCCCGGTGATCTTCGGCGCGGCGGCCGACGCCGACGTGCGGGTGGTCGGCGCGCTGTCGGCCACCGGCAAGGGCGACGCCATCCTGGTCGGCAAGGACTCGGCGATCGGGTCGGTCGCGGCGTTGAAGGGCAAGAAGGTCGCCGTCTTCAAGGGCAGCTCAGCCAACGCGAACCTGCTGCTGCAGTTGCAGAAGGCCGGCCTGTCCCTGCGCGATGTCGAGCCCGTCTACCTCGCTCCCGCCGACGGATACGCGGCGCTGACCCGCGGCGACGTGGACGCCTGGGCCACCTGGGACCCCTACACGGCCATCGCCGAGAAGGAGATCGGCGCCAAGTCGATCGCCACCGCCGACCAGGCCGCCAACGGCTACAACTTCTGGGCCGCCGGCAACAAGGCGCTCGGCGACGCGGGCAAGTCCGCCGCCATCGCCGACTTCTTCCAGCGCTACGCCGCCGCCACCCGGTGGTCGTCGGAGAATCTCGACGTGTGGTCGACGAAGTACGCCGAGCTCACCCAGATCAGCGTCGACGCCTCCCGCACCACCTGGACCCGCTCCATCAAGGAACCGATCCCGTTGGACGCCGAGGTGATCGCCTCCGAACAGCAGATCGCCGACGCCTTCACCGAGGCCAAGGCCATCCCGGGCAAGGTCGACTTCGAGTCCTTCGTCGACACCCGTTTCGACAAGCGCTGATTCACGCCCGGCCGAACGCGAGCGCCACATTGTGCCCGCCGAAGCCGAAGGAGTTGTTGAGCGCGTAGTCGATGCGCTGGGCCCGCGCCGATCCGGCGACGACATCCAGGTCGATCGCCGGGTCGGCGTTGTCGTGGTTCAGGGTGGGCGGCACGATCTGTTCGCGCAGGCTCAGCACGGTGAGGACGGATTCCAGCGCGCCGACGGCGCCGATCGAATGGCCCAGCGCCGATTTGGGCGCGTAGACCGAGGCGCCAGGCGCCACCGCGGTGATGGCCGCGGCTTCGGAGGCGTCGCCGATCGGGGTGGAGGTGGCGTGGGCGTTCACGTGATCGATGTCGGACTCCCGAAGCCCCGCTGTGCGAACGGCTTTGCGCATCGCGCGGGCCGCGCCGACACCGGCGGGATCGGAGGCCACGATGTGGAAGGCGTCGGAGGTGATGCCGGCGCCGAGCACCCTGGCGTGGACCCGCGCGCCGCGCGCCCTGGCGTGCCGCTCGGATTCGAGCACGAGCAGGGCGCCCGCCTCACCGAAGACGAAGCCGTCGCGGTCGCGCTCGAAAGGCCTTGAGGCGCGGTCGGGTTCGTCGTTGCGGGTGCTCATCGCCCGCATCATGGCGAAGCCCGCGATCGGGACGGCGTGGATGTGACCCTCCACGCCGCCGGTCACCACCACGTCGGCCTCGCCGGTGGCGATCAGCCGCCAGGCGTGCGCGATCGCCTCCGACCCCGAGGAGCAGGCGGAGACGGGTGCGAAAACGCCTGCCTGCGCGCCGAGTTCGAGTCCGACCGTGGCGGCGGGACCGTTCGGCATGACCATCGGCACGGCCAAGGGAGACACCTTGCGGTAGCCGCCCGCGCGCATCGCGTCGACCGCGTCGATCAACGCGTCACCGCCGCCGAGGCCGGTCCCGATGGCGACCGCCAGCCGCTCCGGGTCTACCTCGGGCGCGCCCGCGGCCTGCCAGACGTGGCGGCCGAGCACGAGCGCCATGCGTTCGACGTAGGAGTGCCTGCGCTGTTCGACGCGGGTCAATTCCGTGTCCGGTGAGGTGACCAGCGGTCCGCCGATCCGCACCGGCAGGTCGTACTCGGCGAGGAATTCCGGTGCCAGCGCACGGATTCCGCTCTCGCCGCGCAGCAGTCGCGTCCAGGTCTCGTCCATGGTGTCGGCCAGGGCGGTGGTCGCCGCGTAGCCCGTCACGACGACGCCGTCAGACACCGCGCACACCGCCTCGGCCGCCGCGTGCCGGAGTTTCTGAAGCGATCGGTACAGTCATGCCGTCATGAATACCTGTAGCGATCGGTACAGTCAACCCATGGCCCGCCCCCTCGACCACCGCAAACGCGCCGAACTGCTGGCAGGCGTCGTGGCGTACATCGCCGCGCACGGCCTGGCCGAGCTGTCGTTGCGCCCGCTCGCGGCCGCGCTCGGCACCAGCTCGCGCATGCTCATCTACTACTTCGGCACCAAGGAGGAACTGCTCGTCCAGGCCCTGGCCACGCAGCGGCCCGACCTCGCCGCGGTCTTCGCCGACGTGACCGGGGCCGGGCAGCTGCGCGAGCGGCTGATCGGCTTCTTCGACCTGAACTCCATCGGCGTCGAGGCCGACAGCTCACGGGTGCTGCTGCAGGTGATCGGCGCCGCGTGCGCTCCCGATTCGCCGTACCAGGACTACGCGAACGCGGCGATCGCCACGTTCGTCGCCGAGCTCGCCGCGGCGCTGCACCGCACCGGCCTGGCCGACGACCCCGAGGTGGTGGCCACTCTGCTCGTCTCCGGGTTGCGCGGGATCCTCCAGGACCGGGTGATCACCGGCGACCGCGAACGCACGGGCCGGGCGGCGCGCACGCTCATCGACGCGGTGCTGCCCGGACGCTGACGCCGCCCGCGACGCTGCCGTCGGAACCGCGCGCGACTGGGTAGGTTGAGCAGCGGATCGAGCGCCACGGATCCGGAAACCGGCCATGACCAGGAATCGGCGGTGAGCGAGATGGTGAGCGAGACGACCGAGACCTACGGTGCGATCCGCTGGGTGATGCTCGGCGTGCTGTGCGCCAGTCTGTTGCTGGTGGCCATGGACGCCACCATCCTCAATGTCGCGCTGCCCTCGCTGATCGACGATCTCCAGGTCGGCCCGCTCGAGCAACTGTGGATCATCGACATCTACGGCCTCGTGCTCGGCGGCCTGCTCATCACCACCGGCGCACTCGGCGACCGGGTGGGTCGAAAGCTGTTGTTCCTCAGCGGTTTCGTGCTGTTCGGTGTGGCCTCGGTGATCGCGGCGACCGCCGGCAGCGCGGCCCAGCTGATCGGCGGACGCGTCCTGCTCGGCATCGGCGGCGCGATGGTGATGCCCTCGACGCTCTCGCTGATCCGCAACATCTTCACCGACGCGCGTGAGCGCACCATGGCCATCGGGATCTGGGCGGCGGTGGCCGGTGTCGGCGCGACGATCGGGCCGATCATCGGCGGATTCCTGGTCGAGCACTTCGGCTGGGCCTCGGCGTTCTGGCTCAACGTGCCGGTGGTGCTGGTGACGGTGGTGGTCGGGCTGTGGGTGCTGCCGGAATACCGCGCGCCGCAGGCGGGCGGCCTCGACTGGTTCGCGGCGGTGCTCTCGGTGGCCGGCATCGTCTGCCTGGCCTGGGGCATCAAGCATCTGGCGAAAGGTGAAGCGAGCGTGGTCGACTGGGTGATCCTGGTCGTCGGTGTCGGCGCGCTGGCCTGGTTCACCCGGCGTCAGCTCACCGCGGCCGACCCGCTGCTCGACGTGCGGCTGTTCCGCAACGGCGCGTTCACCGCGGCCGCCGTCGCGACACTGCTGGCGATGATGGCCATCGGCGCGGCGATGTTCCTGATCTCGCTGTGGCTGCAGTACGTCCACGGGTACAGCCCGTCGCAGGCCGGCGTGCGGATGCTGCCCGCCGCGCTCACCCTGCTCACCGCCTCGCTGCTGACCCCGATGCTGATGGACAAGCTCGGGGTGCGCACGGTGCTCGGCGTCGGCCTCGGCGCGGTGGCGCTGGGTTTCCTGCTGCTGGCCATGAGTCCGGAGCCGACGACGTATCCGGTGATCGCGCTGGTGCTGGTGTCGTTCGGGATCGGTGACGGCATGGCGGTGACCGCCGCGGCCGCCGTCCTCGTCGGGGCCGTGCCCGCCGATCGCGCCGGTCAGGCCGGTGCGGTGGAGGAGACCAACTACGAGGTCGGCGTCGGGTTCGGGGTGGCGCTGCTCGGCAGCCTGCACGCCCGGATCTTCAGTCAGCACATGACGGCTCTGCCCGTTCCGGCCGACAAGCTGGAGCAGGCCGCGGGCTCCGTCGGCGGCGCGGCCGAGGTGGCCACCGAGCTGCCCGAACCGGCCCGTACGCAACTCCTCGACGCGTCCGAGCACGCCTTCGACACCGCTCTCACCGCCACGTCCTACCTCTCCGCCGCGGTGGTGGCGGTGGTCGCGGTCGGTGCGGTGTGGCTGGTCCCGCGCGGTTTCCGGGTGACCGGCGGACACTGACCCTTGACGCAACCAATCGGTTGCCATACCGTGAGTTGCAACCAACTGGTTGCTATCAAAGGAGGCGTCATGGGATTCCCTGATCAGATCGTGCGCACCGTCGAGCTCGCGCACCCGCCGGCCAAGGTCTGGGCGGCGATCACCACGGCCGAGGGGCTGGCGAGCTGGTTCGGCAACACCGCCGAGATCGACCTGCGGCCCGGCGGTGACATGCGGATGACCTGGAAGGAAGGGTTCTCGGCCGACATGCGGGTGGAGCGGGTCGAGGAACCCTCGGTGTTCGGCTACACCTGGCCGATCAACGGGCTGCCCGACGAGGACCCGCGCCGCACCTATGTGGAGTTCACCCTCGAACCCGTCGGCACCGGCACCCGGCTCACGGTCGTCGAGACCGGATTCGCCCAGCTCCCCGAGGACCTGCACAAGGAGGCGTTCGAGGGCAATGTCGGCGGCTGGAAGAGCGAGCTGGGCGAGCTCGTCGAGTACCTCGATGCGGCCTGAACCGGAGGCCACCGCCGAACGGGTCTTCGTCGCGCTGGCCGATCCGAGCAGGCGGTCGGTCCTGGCCGTGCTCGCCGCGCGGGGGCCGGCCACCGCGACCGAGCTCGCCGATCGACTGCCCATCAGCAGGCAGGCGATCGCCAAACACCTCGCCCTGCTCGCCGAGGCGGGCCTGGTGATCGCGGAACCGGGCGAGCGGCGCCGGGTGCGCTACCGGCTCGATTCCGCGCCGATGCAAGTGGCACAACAATTCCTGGCTGCCCTCGCACGAGACTGGGACAGCCCTCTCGACGCGCTCCGCCGTCACCTGGACGGCTGAGCCGGAAGGAAAAGCGATGAGCGACAACGATTACACCGTGACCATCACCGTCGACAAGACGCCGGGGGAGGTGTTCGCCGCCGTCAACGACGTGCGGGCCTGGTGGTCCGAGACCATGCGAGGAAGCACCGGAACCGTCGGCGACAGTTACCTTTTCGAGGTCCCCGGTATCCATCGCTGCACGATGACCACCACCGAATCGGTGCCCGGCCGCCGCCTGGTGTGGCATGTCAGCGACTCGTGGCTCGGCTTCCTCGCCGACACGGCCGAATGGGAGGGCACCGACATCGTCTTCGACATCACCGAGACCGCCGAAGGCACCGAACTCCGGTTCACCCATGTGGGTCTGCGGCCCGCGGTCGAGTGCTACGAGGTGTGCACCAACGCCTGGGGGGCCTACATCACCACCAGTCTGCGCGGCCTGCTCACCACCGGTGTGGGTGATCCGTTCCGGCGCACCAGCACCGCCGAGTCGGAGTTGCGCAAGCACGGCAACGCCGACCTCGTCGACCTGGACGCCATCGGCTGATCAGCCGCGCGGGGCGATCAGCAGGGTCTGGGTACTGCGGCCGAGCGGGCCGGTCTCGTCGAACAGCGCCGATTCGGCGAGGCCGATGCCGTGCGGCTGCGGGTGGGTCACCGCGTCCAGGCAGACCCAGTCGCCGACCGGGTGCCGGTGCAGCGTCACCGTGAGATCGGTGTTGATGAACAGGTACTTCGACCAGTCGAGCACGGCGCTGACGCCGTTGCCGGAGTCGGCGGCGGCGAGCGTGCGCTCCAGCGGGCTGGGCGTGGTGCCCGCGACGATCGGGTACTTCAGCCGGATCCAGCAGACCGCGGGGCCGGGCGCGGCGAAGGAGCCGCTGGCGAAGCGGTATTCGATGCCGGTGTGGAAGCCGATCTTCTGGTCGGAGGGGAACACCTCCGGCTCCTGCGCGGCGGGCATGGTGCGCTCGCCGCTCGGCAGGAACTCCGGCGGGAGGTCCAGCGGCGGCTCGGCCAGCTTGAGCCGCCACGCGTTGGCCTGCATCACCGGCCCCCGCTCGGTGGACAGCGTCGCCTGGATCAGCTCGACACTGCGCCCCGACCGGACCACCTTGGCCTCGGCGGTCAGCGGCGCCAGCGGCACGGGTCCGAGGATTTCCACCGCGACACGGCCCACCTGGAACCCCTCGCGCGGCGCACATCGCTCGATGACGTGGCCGAGCAGCGCCGACGGCGGCCCGGCGTGCTGCGCGTCCGGTGACCACGGCCCCCGGGTCAGCTCGGTCGAGACGAAGCGATTCGGATCCGCCGGGTCGGGCACGTAGAAGGCATCGGTCACAGCTCGACGGTACCGCCGCTCGCCATCGAATGAACAGCACCCGGGTCGTCGCGCGCCTGGTCTACGGTCGGCACTGTGTTGTGGTTCTGCCTGCTCGTCGCCCCGCTGCTCATCTGGTCGTTGACCGCCACCACGCTGCGGGTGTGGGTGCCGGGGTTCGTGGTGCTCGCGGCGGTGGCGGCCGGTCAGTACGTGGTCGGAAGGCGCTGGGTCTTTCCCGACGGGCAGTTCACCGTGCTGGCCGCACTCACGCTGATCACGGCCGCCGTCCTGGTGTTCGGGCCCTTCCTCGAACGTGGCGAGGGCCGGAGTGCCCTGTGGCGCAGCCGAATCGGCTACAGCCTCGGGTTCGTGGCTGGCCTCATCGCGGTGAGCTGGATCGTATTGTTCGGGCCGGTGTTCTTCCTCATGGGCCGGTGGTCCTTCGTCCCCGCCTCGACCGCGCTCGATCCGCTGCCCGCCGGCCTGTCCGTGCGCGAGACCGTGGACAAGGGGTGCACGAGCCGGTCCTCCGACAGTGACTGCGCCCGACGCTTCGTACTCACCGGGACCGAGTCGCCCGACAGCCTCGCCGCTCTGCTCCGCGGTCACCTCACGGACACGCGAGCGTGCGCGTTCGAACGGAGAGAAGCCCAGGGTCGCGAATACTGGTGGGGCACTTGTCCGATAGCGGGTTGGCCCCTCGACCGCCACGAGACCACCGCCGCCATCTCCGCCGGACGCGACGCCGTGACCCTGGATCTCGCCTACCTCGACGACTGGTGATCGCGCCGCCGGAGCTGTTTGGAGCCTGCGGTCGGACTGCTTTCCGGTCTCCTGATTCCTGAACTCCCAGCGCGGTGTCTTCCCAGACGTGTCGAAGTTGCGAAGCGATGAGATCGGTGCGGGTGCAGTAGACTCGTGATGGAGTATGGTAACGGAAAGCGGATATTGAGCGTATGGCCGCAGATTCTCGGGGGGAAAGATGGCAAGTGGTATCGATGCAGCCGGGGCTCTCGGCATCATTCCAGATGACGTACAGAGCTTTGGGCGCGAAGCCTATCGTATCGCTGAGGAGTTGCGTTCGGCGTCATCGAGCCTCGACACCGAAGTGCAGGGCTTGATGTCGACCTGGAAAGGCGCGGCAGCAGACTCTTACTTGACTGGGTGGGACGAAATGCATCGAGGTGCCTTGGACGTATGGGACACCCTCTTCGTGCTGGCGGAAAAACTCGGAATCACCGCTGAAAACTTCCGCATATCGGATGGCGACCACGCCGCCGTGATCTCGTTGCTGGATCTGCCGTGAGTACTTCAGAAGATGGGTTCGCGGTCGATCTTGAGCACTTAGATGCGGTTACCGCGAGAATGCGTGGACTAAAAGGCTTTGTCGTGGATCAACTCGCCGCACTCGACGCGAAGGCCAAGGCGGTAATGCCCGCCTGGAGCGGTGAGGCTGCGACCGCCTATCAAACCGCGCACGCCGAGTGGGCCGATGGCGCAACAGATGTTCAGGATGGACTTGTGGTCATGGAGAAAGCGGCGCAATCTGCGCACTCCAACTACAGCACGGCGATGGCCGCGAACCTCAAAAGGCTCGGTTTGTAGCGAGCTGCTGCGATATTTCGAGGGAATTTCATATGGACCTCACTTTCGGAGCTTACTACTCCGTCGGAAACGCATGTTTCGGCCTCGCGGACGACCTGCACACTGCATTTAACACCGAAACCGGAAAGCTGAATAACTGTGACGGCATGGCTGGGGTGGATGAAGAAGGGAAGTCGTGGGCCACTGATTACGATGCCAGAGTCGCCGAACTGCTGACCTTGGTCGCCGACCTTGGTGAAGCCGTACAGAAGCTCGGTCGTGTCGCAGTTCATTGCGGATATGAGCTGTACTTGGCTAACTATCGCAGCATAATCAATCCGACTTCTCCGCCGGCCGCCATGCCTGCGATGCCGACCGTGGAAAGGCGCTTCTATGGTGCACCGTGCAAGGCGGGCGCGGACCTACAAGGAGGGCTCCGTGACGCGGCAGACGACGTCATCGGCCTAGCCAATAAGGTCGGAATCGCAATCCCGGACGGCGACACCGACCAGCTTCAATCCGCTGCGGAGGCATGGAATCGGCTACAGCACAACTACACTGCAGAACTCGTCTCCGTCCTGACGAAGGCCGCAGACCTCATGGACACCTGCGATGCCGACGACGCTCGCGCGATCGCCGGGAAGTTGCGTGGTCTAGAGGGTGTTGTCGGCGATGTCCTTGCGGCATGCGGCGAGTTGTCTGCAATGTGCACCGAATTCAAAGATGCTCTGTGGGCACTCCGTAGGCAGATGCTATGGAGTATCCTCGAGGAGCTAGCGCTCAAGGTTGCGGAACGATTCGTTCTCACGGCCGCTACCTCATTTCTTACTTTTGGTGTTTCTGCGGTAATCGGAGCAGCTGCGATAACGGATACAGTTATCGACTATGCTCGCAAGATCGCCGACAAGGTTGCAGACTGGCGAAGATTGCGGGCGCAGGCGAAAGCCAGCCGCAAGCAAAGAGACCTCGGAGAATCCAAGCGTAAGGCAGACGAGGCGAAGAACCTGGATGACGATAGCCCGAATGGGGCCGGGAAAAACCCGAAGTCCACGAAGTCGCCAGAAGAACTCGACCGTCTCGGGCAAGATATAGGGGACGAAGTGTCGCGTATCCCCCGCGGCTCGGGGCAGCTGGATACGTTGGTTGCCAGGGTCAACGAACTGGGGCTTAGTCATGATGAAGCAGTAGCGGTGACCAAGAAGGCAACCGAAACGGGTTTGGGGGGCACAGGTGGAGTCGCCCACCTTCCCGATGGCAGTAAGATGATCCTACCTACGTATATTCAGCTGGGTAAATCATTTGTCGTCAACGCAGATGGAACGGTTGTCAAATATGAGGGCAACCTAGAGCAGTTCGTGCAGTACATACCGGCATGAAAGGGAGCGGATTTGAGTGAGAATGCAATAGTCGGTGCATTGAGTTTTGAGATTCATCAACTCATGCTGATGCGCTGTTCTGATGTTGAGAAAATGGACAAGCTGGCGGAGTTCAATGTTTCTCTGCCGGAAGCGCGACGGCTGTCGTCGCAGGTCCAGCAAAATCTCCGTCCTAGCCCGGAGCAGTTCCGCAACTTGAAAGAACTTATCGGCGGATCAAACTCGGCGGATTCTTCCATCCGATATGCCAGTCGGCTGTGGCCACAGTTTATGTTTGAAGCAGCGTCAACAAATTCCGGAATGATCGGGGACGCTCGGTATGTGCGTAGGAAAGGCGTCCCGCCAGCTGTCTTGCATCCCGCAGCCCTGGGAACATGGAGTGTCACTGTCGACGAGTTCAGCGCACTCTTCGGCCCGCTGCAGTCTGTCGATAGTTGGTACCCGAACGAAGAATACGTCTTCGAGTCAGCGGGCCGACGATATGGTGTCGGCTTCGGATGGGGTCTTTTCCTCGGGGTCGATCAGCTCTGACCGAGGAGTCGCCGCCTGGCTACCCCGGGCGGGCCGGTTCCGCTCGCGATTCTTCTCGAGTGGAACCGGCCACTTGGTCAGGAGACGACCGGGAGGTAGACCTGGTTGCCGTGGTCGGCGAATTCGGCGGACTTCTCGGCCATGCCGGCTTCGATGGCGGCTACGTCGGTGAGGCCCTGCTTCTCGGCGTATTCGCGCACGTCGGCGGAGATGCGCATGGAGCAGAACTTCGGGCCGCACATGGAGCAGAAGTGGGCGGTCTTGGCGGGCTCGGCCGGCAGGGTCTCGTCGTGGTATTCGCGGGCGGTGTCCGGGTCCAGCGAGAGCGCGAACTGGTCGTGCCAGCGGAATTCGAAACGGGCCTTGGACAATTCGTTGTCGCGGTCCTGCGCGTGCGGGTGGCCCTTGGCGAGGTCGGCGGCGTGCGCGGCGATCTTGTAGGTGATCACGCCGACCTTCACGTCATCGCGGTTGGGCAGGCCCAGATGCTCCTTGGGCGTCACGTAGCAGAGCATCGCCGTTCCGGCCTGGGCGATGATCGCGGCGCCGATGGCCGAGGTGATGTGGTCGTAGGCCGGCGCGATATCGGTGGCCAGCGGGCCGAGGGTGTAGAAGGGGGCCTCCTCGCAGAGCTCCTCCTCCAGCCGCACGTTCTCGACGATCTTGTGCATCGGCACGTGGCCTGGCCCCTCGATCATCACCTGCACGCCATAGGATTTCGCGATCTTGGTGAGCTCGCCGAGGGTGCGCAGCTCGGCGAACTGGGCCTCGTCGTTGGCATCGGCGATGGAGCCGGGACGCAGGCCGTCGCCGAGGGAGAAGGTCACGTCGTACTTCGCGAGGATCTCGCACAGCTCACGGAAGTGCGTGTACAGGAACGACTCCTGATGGTGCGCCAGACACCACGCGGCCATGATGGACCCACCGCGCGAGACGATGCCGGTGACGCGCTTGGCGGTGAGCGGGATGTAGCGCAGCAGCACGCCCGCGTGCACGGTCATGTAGTCCACGCCCTGCTCGCACTGCTCGATCACGGTGTCGCGGTACAACTCCCAGGTGAGCTTGGTGGGATCGCCGTTGACCTTCTCCAGCGCCTGATAGATCGGCACCGTGCCGATCGGCACCGGCGAATTGCGCAGGATCCACTCGCGGGTCTCGTGGATGTTCTTACCCGTCGACAGGTCCATGATGGTGTCGGCGCCCCAGCGCGAGGCCCACACCATCTTCTCCACCTCCTCGGCGATCGAGGACGAGACCGCCGAGTTGCCGATGTTGGCGTTGATCTTCACCAGGAACTTCTTGCCGATGATGGTCGGCTCGAGCTCCGGGTGGTTGTGGTTGGCCGGGATCACCGCGCGCCCGGCGGCGACCTCCTCGCGCACCAGTTCCGGCGCGACGCCCTCGCGGGCGGCGATGAAGCGCATCTCGGGGGTGATGATGCCCTGGCGAGCCCAGTGCAGCTGGGTACGCGGGCCCTCGACCCGCGGCTTGTCCCATTCGTCGCGCAGCTTCGGCAGCCCGGCCTCGAGATCGATCACCGCGTTCTCGTCGGTGTACGGGCCGGAGGTGTCGAAGACGTCGAAGTGCTCGCCGTTGGTGAGATTGATCCGGCGCACCGGAATGCGCAGACCGTCGACTTCCCTGTAGTGCTTGACGCTGCCCTCGATCGGGCCGGTGGTGACAGACGTGGCTGTGCCCATGGTGTTTCCTCCCTACGCCGGCATTACCCGGTCAGGTTCATACGGTCGACGGCCCTGATCGCCCATCGAATGGGCTAGCCGTCCTCTCAGCCCGCTGGTGCGAGCCCCCGTTGGCATGTGAAATTTTCCGTCGCCGACCCTACCCCGAGACGACGGCGGCCCGCCCGGGAAGTCCGGACGGGCCGCGCGCGTGACTCAGGCCGAGGTGGCCGCGGGCTCGGGTTTCGCCGGCTCGGCGGGCACCGGCTCGTCGGCTTCCTTCAGCCCGAACTTGTCGTGCAGCTTCACGAGCGGCTTCGGTGACCACCAGTTCCAGGTGCCCATCATCCGCATCAGCGCCGGGGCGAGCAGCCCACGGATGACGGTCGCGTCGCTGATCACCGCCAGCGCGCACCCCAGACCGAACAGCTTCATCATCGACACGCCAGAGGTCGCCACGCCGAGGAAGACGATGCTCATGAGCAGCGCCGCGGCGGTGAAGATGCGGCCGGTGCGCGCCACGCCCATGGCGACCGCCTCGGTGTTTCCCTCGGTGGTCTTGGGTCCGGCCAGCCATTCCTCGCGGATGCGCGAGAGCAGGAAGACCTCGTAGTCCATGGACGCGCCGAAGGCCAGGCTGAACATCAGGATGGGCATGGCCAGGTTGAGCGTGCCGGTGGCGGTGAAGCCGAGCAGGCCGGACAGATGCCCGTCCTGGAAGATCCACACCATCGCGCCGAACGTCGCCGCCAGCGACAGCATGTTGAGAATCAGCGCCTTCACCGGCAGCACCACGCTGCCCGTGAACAGGAACAACAGCACCAGGGTGGCGAGCGCGATCAGGGCACCGGCCAGCGGCAACTTGCCGGTGATCGCCTCGACCGAGTCCTGGTTGAGCGCGGCCGGGCCGGTGATCAGCGCCTCGGTGGGCGCGTCGACGGCGCGGATCGCGTCGAGCTGGGCGCGCCCGGCGTCGGAGTACGGATCCAGGCTGGTGGCGACCGACAGGTACGCGCCCTTGGCCGGGTCCGACATCTCCGGCACGCCGGCGGCGACCCGTAAGCCGTTGCGGTAGACGGCGGCACTGCTCAGCACGGCGGGCACATCGGGCACCTTGGACAGCTCGAGCGCGTAGGCGTGCAGGTCGGCGGGCGCGCCGCGGAACTCCGGCAGCACGACGGTCGCGCTCGCGGCCATGTCGGCGTCGAACTCGGTGCGCAGCACGTCACCGACATCGCGGCTGGCCACGCCGGTCGGCAGCGACCGGTCGTCGGGATAGCCGAACTGCACACCGAGGAACGGCGAACCGAGCAGCAACAGGAACGCCGTGGTCGCCAGGGCGATCGGCAGCGGCCGCTTCATCACGGCGGTGACCAGGCGGTACCAGAACGTCTCGCGCGGCTGCTTCTCCGCGCGCGGCGCGAGCCGGAACAGCCTGCGCAGCGGAGCGCGCAGATCGCCCGCGTCGATCCGGCCGCCGACGAGGATCAGCAGCGCGGGCAACACGATCACGGCGGCGCCCGCCGCGGCCGCGACGACGGCGATGCCCGCGTACGCGAACGACTTGAAGAAGTACTGCGGGAACACCAGCAGCGCCGACAGCGACAGGGCGACCACCAGCGCCGAGTAGACGACCGTGCGACCGGCGGTCCGGATCGAGCGGTGCACCGCAGCGGCCGGGGTGGCGCCCGCCGCCAGCTCCTCGCGATACCGGCTGACGATGAACAGGCTGTAGTCGATGGCCAGCGCCAAGCCGAGCGCGGTGGTCATGTTCAGCGCGAAGATCGACACGTCGGTGACCGCGGTGAGCACCCGCAGGATGCCGAGCGCGGCGGCGATCGCGAACAGGCCGATGGCGATGGGCAGCGCGGCCGCGACCAGGCTGCCGAACACCAGCGCGAGCAGCAGGCCGGTGATCGGGATCGCCACGGCCTCGGCGATCACCAGATCCTTGCTGATCTGGGTGTTGATGTCGGAGAACGAGGCCGCGAGGCCGCCCGGCACGATCGTCACGGGGCCGCTGTCGACCTGCAGTTCCTCGCTGAGCGCGGCCGCGCGCACGGGCAACTCGGCGTCGTCGCCCTCGATGCTGGCCATGATCAGCGCGCGCTTGCCGTCCTTGCTGCGCAGGGCCTGCTTCAGATCGGGCCGCGAGGTCCAGTACGACTGCACACCGCTGACGATGTCGGGATGGGTCCCCAGCTGGGCGATCGCGCTCTCCGCGGCCGCGCGCGCGGCCGGGGAGTCGGCGCCCTCGTCGGCGGTCACGAGCAGGACGTAGTTCGGCTCGCTGCCGGGGAAGTGCTCGCTCAAGTATTGGCTCGCGCGCACCGAGTCGAGGTCGTCGGTGACGAACCCGCCCGACTTCATGTGCGAGTGCACCGTGGCGCCGATCGCGCCACACAGGATCATCAGCAACAGGGCGACCGCGACCACCAGCCGTGGTCTGCCCACGGCGGCGCGGGCGATTCTCGTCAACATCGTCGGGGGCTCTCTCTAGGGAACGTCGAAAGTCACCGTATCCCGCACGGAATCTCGTCGATACCCCCTCGGGGCGGAGATGAGGCGAGTACCATCTCCGCCCCTGGGCGGATGCCAGGGGGCTGCGCCACTACCCGCGCGCGGGCAGGATCCGGCCGCTGACCGCGCCGAGGCCGATCGGCCGGCCCGCGGTTCCCGGCGCGGTCGCGGTGATGACGACCTCGTCGCCGTCGGCGAGGAAGGTGCGCTCCGCGTCGCCGACGGTGATGGGTTCGGCTCCACCCCAGGACAATTCGATGAAGGACCCGCGCTGGTCGCGTTCCGGGCCGGAGATCGTGCCGGAGGCGAACAGATCACCGGGACGCACCGAGGCCCCGTTGGCCGTGAGATGCGCCAGCATCTGCGCGGGCGACCAGTACATCCGCGCGTAGGGCGGCCGTGCGACGACCTCGCCGTTCCAGGCCACCGCCAGCTCGATGTCGAGCCCGTGATCCTCGGTGCCGCGCAGGTAGGGGAGCGGTTGCGGGGTTTGGGTCGGTAGTGGAATCCGGGCCGCGGCCAGCGCGTCCATCGGCGTCACCCAGGCCGAGAGCGAGGTACTGAACGACTTGCCGAGGAACGGGCCGAGCGGCTGGTACTCCCAGGCCTGGATGTCGCGGGCCGACCAGTCGTTCACCAGGGCGACGCCGAACACGTGCTCGGCGAACTCGTCGACCCCCACCGGAACGCCGAGCGGCGACCCGGCGCCCACCACGAATCCCAGCTCCGCCTCGATGTCCAGCCGCCGCGACGGCCCGAAGTCCGGTGTCCCCGAATCGGTTCGGCGCTGACCGCGCGGCCGGATCACCGGCGTCCCCGAGACGACGACCGTCCCGGCCCGCCCGTGATAACCCACCGGCAGATGTCGCCAATTCGGCAGCAGCGGTTCACTGTCCGGCCGGAAGAGGCGGCCGAGATTGGTGGCGTGATCGATGCTCGCGTAGAAGTCGACGTAATCGCCGATGCGCACCGGCAGGGCCAGCTCGACGCCGTTGATCGGGTGCACCGCGTCGATCGGCAGTTCGGCGTCGGCGAGCTCGCGCAGCCGGGCGCGGACGGTGCGCCAGCGGTCGGGTCCGGCGGCGAGGAAGGCGTTCAGGTCGGGCCGCGCGAAGATCGGATCACCCAGCAGCGCCACCAGATCGAGCACCGTGTCGCCGAGTCGCGCGCCCACCCGGAGTTCTCCGCCCGGCGGCGCGAAGACGCCGTAGGGCAGGTTCTCCGGCCCGAACAGCGAGTCCGGCGCGACCTCGACCCGCAGCAGCCGCGCGCTCATCGCAGCCCCGGCCCGCGACCCGACCAGGTCCAGGCGTAGGCCGGATCCTCGCAGGCCAGCGCGCCCTCGCCGAGCTGCAGCGGCCGGAAGGTGTCGACCATCACCGCCAGCTCGTCGAAGAACTCCGCGCCGATGCTGCGCTCGTAGGCGCCGGGTTGCGGTCCGTGCGCGTAGCCGCCGGGATGCGCCGACACCGAGCCCTGCGCGATCCCGGAACCCTTGCGCGCCTCGTAGTTTCCGCCGCAATAGAACATGATCTCGTCGGAGTCGACATTCGAGTGGTAGTACGGCACCGGGATCGACAGCGGGTGATAGTCCACCTTGCGCGGGACGAAATTGCAGATCACGAAGTTGATCGCCTCGAAGGCCTGATGCACCGGCGGCGGCTGGTGCACCCGGCCGGTGAGCGGCTCGAAATCGGCGATGTTGAAGGTGTACGGGTACAGGCAGCCGTCCCAGCCGACCACGTCGAACGGGTGCGTCGCGTAGACCATCCTGGTGCCGACCACCTCGGCGCCCGGCCGGTGCTTCACCAGCACCTCCACCTCGGTGCCCTCGGCGAGCAGCGGGCTCGCCGGCCCGTGCAGGTCGCGCTCGCAGTACGGCGAATTCTCCAGCAGCTGACCGAATTTGGAGAGGTACCGCTTCGGCGGGGTGATGTGGCTCGATGCCTCGATCACGTACGCCCGCAACGGTTCCTCGCCCGCGGGCAGCCAGCGGTGGGTGGTGGCGCGCGGCATGATCACCTGGTCGCCCTGCCGCACCGGCAGCGTGCCGAACACGCTCTCCACCACGGCCGCACCGGATTCCACATACACCAGCTCGTCGCCGATGGCGTTGCGGTACAGGGGCGACGCGCCCTTGGCGACGACGTAGGAGATCCGCACATCGGGATTGCCGAGCAGGAGCCTGCGCCCGGTCACCGGGTCGGTCGCGGCCGGGGTGTCGGCGGGGAACAGGTCGGGCAGGCGCAGATGCCGGTGGCGCAGTGGATGATTCGGGGTCAGTGTCTGGTCGGGGAGTTCCCAGACCGTCGCGTCGACGATGGCCGGTGGCATGCCGCGGTGGTAGAGCAGCGAGGAGTCGCCGGAGAACCCCTCCTCGCCCATCAGCTCCTCGTAGTAGAGGTGACCGTGCTCGTCCCGATGCTGCGTATGCCGCTTCGGGGGCACATTCCCCACCTGCCGATAGAACGCCACAAGCACACCTCCCGCTACGTCGCAGGCCGGATGGACCTGCTTCCACGGTACCGCCGACGGCGTGGTCAGTCGGTGAACTCCGCGATCACCGGGGCGTGATCGCTGGCGCCCTTGCCCTTGCGTTCCTCGCGGTCGATGGACGCGTCCTTGACCTGGTCGGCCAGCGTTGGGGAGGCCAGGATGAAGTCGATGCGCATGCCCTCCTTACGGGGGAAGCGCAGCTGGGTGTAGTCCCAGTAGGTGAAGGCGCCCGGGGTGAACGAGCGGACGACGTCACGCAGGCCGGTGTCGAGCATCGCCTGGAAGGCGGCGCGCTCGGGGCCGGAGGTGTGGGTCTTGCCCGCGAAGAACGCAGGCGACCACACGTCCTCGTCGGTGGGGGCGATGTTCCAGTCGCCGACCAGCGCGATCTTGGCGGCGGGGTCCTGCGCCAGCCAGCGGGCGGTGCTGTCGCGCAGGGTCGAGAGCCAGCTCAGCTTGTAGGCGTAGTGCGGGTCGTCGAGCGACCGGCCGTTGGGCACGTACAGGCTCCACACCCTGACCCCGCCGCAGGTGGCGCCCAGTGCCCTGGCCTCCACGACGGGCGTCTCGATCAGCGAATCGCCCGCGTTCTTGTCGAAGCCGGGCTGGTCGGGGAACCCGATCTCGACATCGGTGAGCCCCACCCTGGACACGATGGCCACGCCGTTCCACTGATTGAGGCCCACGTGGGCGACCTCGTAGCCGGCTTCGTCGAACCGCTCGTACGGGAACTGGTCGTCCCGGCACTTGGTCTCCTGCAGCGCCAGCACATCGATGTCGTGGCGGTCCAGGAAGGCGATCACCCGGTCGACGCGGGAGCGCACCGAGTTGACGTTCCAGGTGGCGAGACGCAACGGAGGTCCTTTCTAGACCGCGCTCGGCGGCGCGGCGTAGCGGTAGCTGTGGTGTTCGAGGAAACCGAGCTCGCGGTACAGCGCGAGACCGGCGGCGTTGCCGACCTCCACCTGGACGTAGGCGTGGGTGGCGCCGTGCTCGGCGCCCCAGCGGATCAGCTCGGCGCACAGCAGCGCGGCCAGCCCGTTGCGACGATGCGCGGTCGCGACCGCGACGCAGGTCAGGCCGACCCAGCGGCGGCCGTCGGGCGCCGTGGTCACCGCGCCGCGGCCGATGGCCAGCGGGTCGGGCACGCCGAGCGAGGCGAAGCCGAGGGTGCCGTCGAGTACGGCGCCGAGGACGGCCCGATCCGGTTCGCGCACACCGGGATCCAGCGGGATCTCGCCGCGGTAGCGGTGCACGGCCAGCCACCCGTCGTCGGGTTCGGCCGCGATCCGCACCATCGACGGGCCTTGCGGCAGGACGAGATTGGCGATGTCGAGACCGAGCACGACCGTCTCGTTCCAGGTGCTCCAGCCGGGTGGTACCGGGGCGAGACGATCGGGCAGCTGCAACAGCAGCGGAAGGCCGCGCTCGGTGTACCAGTCCGCGATGCGGCGCATGGTGTCGATCGAGAGCACCGCGGGCACGCCGGACTCACCCAGCGGCACCGCGGAATTCGCGCGGCCGGTGTAGGAATTGCCCGCGCGCGCCAGCCAGCCGTCGATCCACAGGTGCTCGACGCCGGGCCAGGCGCCCGCCGCCGCCGTCTCCAGCGAGCGGATCTCCTTGGTGCGAATCGGCCTCGGCCCCAGGGCCTTCAGCGCGACGACGCGGTCCGGCGCCACCGAGACCAGCTCGCCCTCGGCGGTGCGCACCGACGGCGGATCCACCGAGACCAGCTCGCCGATCACATCGGTGAGCGGCTGGGGATAACCCTCGGGCAGTTGGTACCGCATCACCACCCGGCGGCCGAGGGGGATCTCAGTCGTCATGGCCGAACGGGTCGGGCACGGTGCCGGGGATCCAGCTCAGACCCGGTGTGCCCCAGCCGTTGCGCTTGATCGCCTTCTTCGCCGCGCGGGCGTTGCGGCCGATCAGCACGTCGACGTAGAGGAAGCCGTCGAGGTGGCCCACCTCGTGCTGCAGCATGCGGGCGAAGAACCCGGTGCCCTCGATGTCGACCGGCTCGCCGTGCTCGTCGGTGCCGGTGACCCTGGCCCAGTCGGCCCGGCCGGTCGGGAACTGCTCACCCGGCACGGACAGGCAGCCCTCCTCGTCGTCGTCGGGGTCGGGCATGGTCTCCGGGATCGCGGAGGTCTCCAGCACGGGGTTGATCACCGCGCCCTTGCGCCGCACCGGCTTGCCGGAGCCGTCGACATCGGGGCAGTCGTAGACGAACAGCCGCTTGCCGACGCCGACCTGGTTGGCCGCCAGGCCGACACCCTTGGATTCGGCGAGGGTGTCGTACATGTCCGCGATCAGCTCGGCCAGCTCGGCCGGCGTCTCCGTCACCGGTGCGGTGGGGGTGTGGAGGACGGGGTCGCCGACGATCACGATCGGGAGAATTGCCATGGCCGCCATTATCGCCGGACCCGTGCGCCGGGCGGCGCCGACCCCTGTGGCCGACACGACACCTACTGGCGCTGGGTCTATGGCGCCGACCCTCGAGGGCCCTGCGTGGTTACACTGCGCTACCGCCTCCGGGCCCGCCGTGGCTCGCCGCGGCCAACACGCCGAGACATGGCTCCTACGATCCGCCGCACCCGTGGTTCAATGATCCGCGACGTGCAAGCGTCATTTTCATCTCGTGATACTCGGCGAGGGAGCAAGATGGACGGCGCAGCAGCTCGCAACATCGAAGCTGGGAATTCGCACGACGCGACCATCGACGAGCCCGGCGGCCTGAGTCGCCGCGAGCTCGAGATCCTCGACTTCGAACGAAAATGGTGGAAGTACGCGGGCGCCAAGGAAGACGCGATCCGTGAACTGTTCGCCATGTCGGCCACCAGGTACTACCAGGTTCTCAACGCGGTCGTCGACAAGGAAGAAGCCCTGGCCGCCGACCCGATGCTGGTCAAACGCCTGCGCAGGCTGCGGGCCAGCAGGCAGAAGGCCCGCGCGGCCCGCCGACTCGGTTTCCAGGTCTGACATGACAGCCACACTCGGCTCGTTGCGACTAGGGTTGCGCGGGTGAGCAACCCGAATCCCACCCCCGGCGGCCCACCGCTGCGCGCGCTGGCGATGGTGTTGATCGCGCTGGCCATCGTCTTCGCCGGCCTGGGTGCGATGTCGCTGTCGAACTCCGGCGCCGAGGCGGCCGACCCGGCCGAACAGACAGAGACCACCAGCTCCAGCGCGGTCGCGCAGGCGCCGGCCACCACGGCCGCGCCGACGACGACCAGCGCCGCCGCGGCGCCGACCACCACGACGGTCGCGCCGACCACCACCACGACAACCACAGCGCCGACGACCACCGCGTCCGGCGGTGCCGTGGATCAGAGTGTGCCGGTACGGGTGCTGAACAACAGCCTGGTCGCCGGGCTGGCCGCGCGCACCGCGAGCCAGCTGACCTCCTCGGGCTGGAGCAACGTCAGCACCGGCAACTACTCCGGCGCGAATCTCACCGCGACGACGGTGTTCTACGGCGGCGGCGCGGGCGACAAGGCCGCCGCCACCGAGATCGCCGCGGAGATCGGCGGAACGGTCGCGCCGAAGACCGGTGACACCTCGCCGGGCGTCGTCGTCGTGCTGACCGGCAGCTGACGACGGGCGCGGCACGCCGTGCCGTGCGCGGTGAAAGCGCTGTGGCATCATCTTGAGCGGTACAGCCCCTGCACTGAAGGAGTTCCCTGATGGCCACGTCGACAACCCGTCGCCCGTCCTGGCGCACCGTCACCCCGGTGCTCGCGGTTGCCGTGTTCGGACTCGCTGCGTGCACCAACAGCCAGGAGTCGAGTGACGTCAAGGGGACCACGCCGCCGGTGTGGACCAGCTCGCCCGCGCCCGGTGGCGAAGGCCACGGCGGTAGCGGCGGTCACGGCGCGCCGACCACCGCCGACAGCCACGGCGGCAGCGGCGATCACGGTACCCCGGCGGCCGGCGGCCTGAAGGCGGAACTGAAGAACGGCTCCGGCGGCGGCGTCGGCACCGCGACCATCGCCTCCGAGGGTGGCCACCTGGTCATCACCGTCGAGGCGCACGGTCTGACCCCCGGCTTCCACGGCCTGCACTTCCACCAGAACGGCACCTGCGAGGGCGATTTCGCCTCGGCGGGCGGCCACCTGCAGGTCGGCGCCGCCAACGCGCACCCGGCCAGCGGCGATCTGTCCTCGCTGCAGGTCGGCGCCGACGGCACCGCGAAGCTGGTCACCACCACCGACAGCGTCACCCTGGACCAGGTCAAGGGCAAGGCGCTGATCGTGCACTCCGGCGCCGACAACTTCGGCAACATCCCGCCCCGGTACTCCCGCGAGGGCGGCACCGGCCCCGACGAGGCCACGCTGTCCACGGGCGACGCCGGTAGCCGGGTCGCCTGCGGCGTCGTCGGTTAGCGAGACGCGCATGGCCGGGGCAGCCCAGTCGGTACCGTTCCCCGGCTCACCGCGGCCGACCATCGGTATCGAATGGGAGATCGCGCTCGTCGACAAGGTGACGCGCGATCTGTCCAACACCGCGGCTGCGGTGTTCGACGCCGTCGGTGACCGGCGTGCCCACGACGGCACGCCGCAGGTCACCAAGGAATTGCTGCGCAACACCGTCGAATTGGTGACCGGCGTGCACGACACGGTCGGCGGCGCGGTGGAGGATCTGCGCGGGACGATGGACGCGGTGCGCCGCGCGGCCGATCCGCTCGGCGTCGACCTGTTCTGCGCGGGCACCCACCCGTTCGCCCAGTGGTCGGCCCAACAGCTCACGCGCTCACCGCATTACGACGAGCTGATCGAGCGCACCCAGTGGTGGGGCCGCCAGATGCTGATCTGGGGCGTGCACGTGCATGTCGGAGTCTCGCACCGGGACAAGGTCTTTCCGATCCTGAACTCGCTGCTGCTGTCGTACCCGCATCTGCTCGCGCTCTCGGCGTCCTCGCCCATGTGGTCCGGCGACGACACCGGCTACGCCAGCAACCGGGCGCTGATGTTCCAGCAGCTGCCGACCGCCGGGCTGCCCTTCCAGTTCGAGAACTGGGGCCAGTTCGAGGGTTTCGTGCACGACCAGCTCAAAACAGGTGTGTTCGAACAACTCGGCGGCATGCACTGGGACATCCGGCCCGCACCCAAGTGGGGCACGATCGAGATCAGGGTGTGCGACGGGCTGTCCAGCCGGGCCGAGCTGGCCGCGGTGGCCGCGCTGATCCACTGCCTGGTCGTCGACCTCGAACGCAGGCTCGACAACGGCGAGCAGCTGCCGACGCTGCCCCCGTGGCACGTGCAGGAGAACAAGTGGCGGGCCGCGCGCTACGGGCTCGACGCCATCGTGATCGTCGACGACGCCAGCAATGAGCGTTTGGTCACAGACGATCTGATGGATCTGCTCAACCGGTTGGAGCCGACGGCCGCCCGCCTCGGCTGTGCCGACGAGCTGGCCGCCGTCGCCGAGATTCCCCAGCACGGCGCCTCCTACCAGCGGCAACGCCGGGTGGCCGCGCAATCGCAGGGCGATCTCGTCGCCGTGGTCGATGCCCTGGTGCGCGAGCTGGATCAGTAGCGTTCAGCTGTCCGGCGGGGTGGCGTTCACCCGCCGTTTACGATGTTTGGATGCTTGTCGAACATCCGCGTTCAGCGGCGGGGGGTGTCGCCGCCTGGGACCGCCTCCGTGAACCACGCGTGCTCGCCGCCGTCGGGGTGTCGTCGGTGCTCGCGCTGCTCATCGGACTGCAGGTGGCCGCCTCGCTCAACGGCTTCGACGGGCCGCTGGCAAGCCTGGCGCGCGACTACATCGGCACCCCCAAGTCGATGTCGGTGCCGTGGGCCGGGCTGGTGCTTGCGCTGGTCGGCGTCAACGCGCGCAGGCGGGTGTACGCGGTGTCGGCGGCGGTGGCGATCGACGCGGTGTATGCCGCGCTGCGGATGCTGGACGGCAAGCCGTTCACGGTCGGCAACGGGCCGACGATCGTGCTGACCGTGCTGGCTGTCGTCGCGGCGGTGCGCTGGCAGGGGCGCGAACGCACCGACGCGGTGAAGGCGGCCGCGCTCGGCGCGCTGCTGATCCTGGCCACCAAGGTCGGTGACGTGTGGCTGCACGTCACCTCGGCGGCCCGGCCCGCGGTGTTCGACGAATACCTGCTGCTGGCCGATCACGCCCTCGGTGATCCGTCATGGGTGCTCGGCCGGGTGGTCGACGCGCTCGGACCCGAGGTGTACGCGGTGCTGCACTGGGTCTACATCGAATTGCCGGTGGCGGCGATCGTCGTCGCGGTGTGGCAGCTGCGCCGGGTGGTGCCGACCGGGCAGTGGCCCTCGCATTACCTGGTACGTACCTTCCTGGTGCTCGGGCTGGTGGGACCCGCGTTCTACGTGCTGTTCCCGGTCGTGGGGCCGATGTTCGCCTACGGCGCCGACGGGCACGGCTTCCAGGTGGGCGACTTCTGGCCGATGGCCCTGCCGCCGCTGGACCACAGCCCGGCCGCGCTGCCGTTCGACGAGTTCACCCCCCGCAACTGCATGCCCTCGATGCACACCGCGTGGGCGCTGTCGCTGTTCATCCACACCCGCCGCGACATCGACGGGACACGCGCGCCCGCGTGGCTGCGCTGGGGCGGTGCGTTCTGGCTGGCCGCGACCGTGGCCGCGACGCTCGGCTTCGGATATCACTACGGCGTCGACCTGATCGCGGGCGCGGTGCTGTGCCTGACGGTGGAGTCGGCGCTGCGCGCGCCCGAGCGCGGGTGGGGCGCGTTCCGGTGGCGGATGGTCGGTTTCGGCGCGGCGGTGTTCGCCGGCCTGCTGCTCTCGTACCGGTACCTCGCGGTGCCGATGGCCGAGTATCCGGTGGTCGCGGGCGCGCTGGTCATCGGGGCGGCCGCGGGCGTGGCGATCGCGTTCCACGCCACCTGGTTCGCCGCCGCGCCCGCCCGGGTGGCCGCGCCGACGGCGGTCGCCGGTTAGTCGTCGCGGTCGTATTCGTTGACGCGCAGCAGGCCGTCGCGGTGGCGCTGCTCGCGGTAGGCGGTGCGGCCGAGCAGGTGCGCGATGACGGGCGCGGTGATGATCGTGAACAGCCCGGTGAGCACCAGCATCCACACGTTGACGTCGTGCCTGATGTCGATGCCGGTGCCGACCAGCACCAGGATCAACCCGACGACCTGCGGTTTGGTCGCCGCGTGCATACGGGTCAAGGTGTCGGGAAAGCGGACGATGCCCAGCGACGCGGTCAGCGCCAGCGCGCAGCCGGTCAGGATGAGCACCGCCGACACCCACTCCCAGCCGGTCATCGGTCGTCCCGCACGCGGAACCGCGAGACCGCGGCCGAGCCGAGGAAGCCGACCAGGGCCAGCGCGACGATCGCCGGGATGACGGTGGTGTCGCCGCTGTAGGCCGCCCAGACCGCGAGGCCGGAGGCGGCGATGGCCATCAGCGAGTCGATCCCGACGACCCGGTCGAGGGTGCTCGGTCCCGCCAGCACCCGATAGCTGGTGATCACGGCCGCGGCGGTGAGCAGCACCCCGGCGATGACGGCGACGACGGTCACGACAGCGCCTCCGGTTCCCGGCCGAGGCGGCGGCGTTCGCGTGGGCGTTCGAAGGCGTTGATCAGCAGGTGCTCCAATCGCCGGGTGGTGGAGTAGAACTTCACCACCGACTTCTCGCTGCCCACGTCGAGCACGTGGACGTAGATGACGCAGCGCGCCCGGTCCACCTCGAGGACCATGGTGCCGGGGATGAGGTTGAAGATGTCGGTCGCCATCACCAGGACCAGATCGGACTGGATGCTCAGGTGCACCCGCAGCACGCCCGAGACCGGTGGCCCGGCGGGCCTGATCGCGAACCAGGCCACCTGCAGGCTCGACTCCAGCGCGTAATACGCGCTGGTGGCGATCAATTGGAGGAACGACAGCGGGTGGAAGCGCCCTGCCACCGGAACCTTCGGCAGCGGCAACGCGAACACGACGATCAACGCGACGGCGAAACCGGCGAGCACGTTCGCGGCGCTGAGATCACCCCACAGCGCCACCCAGACGGCGGTGAGCCAGCCGAGCACGCTGACCCGCAGCACGTTGTCGCGGTTGACCAGTCGGCTCATCGCGCCTCCGGGCCGAGCACCGAGCCGATGTAGACCGACGGATCGTCGAGGTCGTCGGCGGCGCGCTCGGCGATGCCGAGGACGGGCCCGGCGAGCACGGTGAGCGCGAGGCCCGCGACGACGAGGCCCGTGGTGGCGAGCACCATGAGCACCGGCATCCGGCCGGGGTCGGTGCGGTCCTCGTAGTACACGTCGGTCGAATCCTCCACCAGGGTGGGCGGTTTCGCGGCGGTGAGGTGGCCCTCGGGCGCGTCCTCGCGCGGTCGCCAGAACGCCTTGCTCCACACCCTGGCCACGGCGTAGAGCGTGAGCAGACTCGTCACCACCGAGCCGCCGACGAGCACCCAGGCCAGCACGCTGCCGTCGGCGGCGCCCGCCTCCAGCAGCGCGACCTTGCCGATGAAGCCCGAGAAGGGCGGGATGCCGCCGAGATTCAGGGCGGGGATCAGGAACAGGATGGCCAGCAGTGGGCTCGCGGCGGCCAGCCCGCCGAGGCGGCGCAGCGACACCGACCCGGCTTGGCGTTCGATGAGACCGACCGTGAGGAACAGCGCGGTCTGCACCAGGATGTGGTGGGCGACGTAGAAGATCGCGCCGGTGAGACCGGCCTTGCTGGCGAGGCCGATGCCGAACACCATGTAGCCGATGTGGCTGACCAGGGTGAACGACAGCAGACGCCGGATGTCGTTCTGCGCGATCGCGCCGAGGATGCCGATCAGCATCGTCGCCAGGCCCGCGACCAGCAGGATGTTGTCGAAGGCGCCGTCGGGGAACCACAGCGTGTGCGTGCGGATGATCGCGTACACGCCGACCTTGGTGAGCAGGCCGGCGAACACCGCGGTCACCGGCGCGGGCGCGGTGGGGTAGGAGTCGGGCAGCCAGCTCGACAGCGGGAACACCGCCGCCTTGATGCCGAACGCCACCAGCAGCACGGCGTAGCAGGCCGTGCGCACGCCGCTCGGCGTGGCCTCGAGCCGCACCGCCAGTTGCGCGAGGTTGAGGGTGCCGGTGGCGGCGTAGGTGAGGCCGATACCGATCAGGAAGATCAGCGACGACACCATCGACACCATCACGTAGGCGATGCCGGTGCGGATGCGCTCCTCGGTGGCACCGACGGTGAGCAGCACGAACGACGCGGCCAGCAGGATCTCGAACGCGACGAACAGGTTGAACAGGTCGCCCGCGAGGAACGCGGCCGAGACGCCCGCGGTGAGCACGAGGTAGGTGGGCCGGTAGATCGAGGTGGGCTGGTGCTCGTCGCCGTCGGAGATGTTCTGGCCCGCACCGTAGATCGACACGACGAGCAGCACGAACGCCGAGACCAGCAGCATCGCCGCCGAGAGCCGGTCGACCACCAGGGTGATCCCGATGGGCGAGGGCCAGCCGCCGACCTGCACGGCGGTGGTGCCGTCGCGGTCGGCGAGGTAGAGCAGGAAACCGCTGATCACCAGCACCGCCGAGAGCGCGGTCAGCGAGATGATCGCCTGGATGCGCGGCCTGCGGCCGAACACCAGCGTGCCCGCGGCGCCGAGCAGCGGAACCAGCACCGGCAGGGCGGCGAGGGCGGGCAGCAGGTCGGGGGACAGGGTCATTCTTCCGGGTCCTCCTGCTCCCTGGTGGCCGCGATCTGCTCGTCCTCCGGGTCGTTGCGCACGTCCTCGGAGGTGGTCAGCATGTAGGAGCGGTAGGCCAGGGCCAGCACGAAGGCGGCCAGGCCCATGGTGATGACGATGGCGGTGAGCACCATCGCCTGGGCCAGCGGGTCGGCCATGCCCTCAGGCGAGGTGTCGGAGCCGCCGAGGATCGGCGGCTTGCCGTCGGGACCGCCGCCCACGGTGAGGATCAGCAGGTTCACCGCGTTGCTGAGCAGGATCATGCCGAGCAGCATTTTCGAGACGACCCGCTCGAGCAGCAGATACACCCCGCACGCGGTGAGCGCGCCGATGACGATCAACAGAATGAGGTTGCCGCTCATGCCTCCGCCTCGCTGGCGCTCGGCTGCGGCATGCGCGATGCGCGCTGGCACATGATTCGCTCGCTGCGCTCCCTCATACGAGTTCCTTGTCCAAGCGGGCGCCCAGGCTGCGCAGGACGTCGAGGGCCAGGCCGACGACGACCAGGTACACCCCGAGATCGAAGAACAGCGCGGTGACGAGCTTGATGTGGCCGAGAACCGGCAGGGTCACCTCGATGATCGCCGAGGACAGCGGCGGGGCGCCGAGCAGCAGCGAGGCCGTCGCGGTACCCGCCGCGAGGGTGAGCCCGGCGCCGAGCAGATGTCCCGCGTCCACGGGCAGCGCCTCACCGAGTTCGTAGCGGCCGCCGGCCAGATAGCGCAGAGTGAGCGCGAGTCCGGCGATCAGGCCACCGGCGAAACCGCCGCCCGGCGCGTTGTGCCCGGAGAAGAAGAAGTACACCGACAGCACCATGATGGTGGGGAAGATCAGCCTGGTGGTGATCTGCAGGACCATCGAGCGCTCGCGGCGGTCGTCGAGCCGGGCCGCGGGCAGCCAGCTCACCTTGTCGGGGTCGTAGTCCGGCGCGTCGGCGGCCCTTGGCGCGCTGCCGAAGCGGCGGCTGCGGAACACCAGCGAGGCGACGCCGGTCGCGGCGACGACGAGCACCGAGATTTCGCCGAGGGTGTCCCAGGCGCGGATGTCGACGAGCAGCACGTTGACCGCGTTCTTACCGGCACCGATCGTGTAGGCCGCGTCGGGGATGGCCGTCCAGATCGGTTCGCTGTGCCGGGCGGCGCTCGCGAAGGCGGCCAGCACCGCGACCGCGACACCGACGCCGATCGCGAGCAGGGCCCGGCGCACCTTGAACGCCGTCGCCTGGTTCTCGGCGATCTCGGCCGGGAAGGCCCGCAGCACGAGCACGAAGATCACCAGGGTCAGCGTCTCGACGAGGAACTGGGTGAGCGCGAGGTCGGGCGCACCGTGCAGCGCGAAGATCACGCCGCAGCCGTAGCCGGTCACGCCGACGACGAGCACGCTGGCCAGGCGATTGCGCAGCACCGTGGCCGCCAGCGCCATCGCGACCATGATCGCCCCGATCGCGGCTTGCAGCGGCGAATCCCACAGGCGCAGCTCGACGCCGGTGCGGGTGCCGAGCGCGAGCATGAGGGTCGGCAGCACGATCAGCGTGCCGAGGATCATGGCCTGGCTGACCGGCAGCGAGCCGGACTGCACGGTACCGGTGATGCGCAGCGAGAGCTTGTCCATCGCGCGCAGGGCCGCGTCGTAGTTGCGATCGGCGTTGCCGAGGCGTGGATGCCCCGGCTCGCCGATCCGGCTGCGGATCAGGAACAGCGCGACACCGGCGGCGATGACGAACACCGTCAGCACGAGCGGGCCGTTGACGCCGTGCCAGAGCGCGAGATGGGTGTCCAGGACCCCGGGCAGGGTCGCGGCGTAGGGGCTGAGCCAGCCATCCATCGCGGAGGCCCCGAGCCCACCCGCGAGACCGGCCACCGCGAGCACCGCGGGCGGACCCAGCAGCAGGGGACCCGGCGCGTGCCAGCGCATCGACGGATCCGGATTGGCGGTGACGCCGAACGCGCCCCAGACGAACCGGATGCTGTAGGCCACGGTGAACGCCGACCCGACCGCCACCGCTGCCAGCATCGCCACCCGCACCGGATCGCTCAGCACGTCGGCCGACCACAGCGCGCCCAGCGCCGACTCCTTGCCGACGAACCCGAGCAACGGCGGCAGCCCGGCCATGCTCAGCGCGGCCGTCACCGCGATCGCGCACAGCCACGGCGCCCGCCGCCCGAGCCCGGACAGCCTGCGCAGATCCCTGGTGCCCGCGCCGTGGTCGATGATCCCGACGACCATGAACAGGCTCGCCTTGAACAGGCCGTGCGCCACCAGCAGCGTCAGCCCGGCCAGCGCGGCGTCCGGGGTGCCCACCGCCATCATCGTGATGAGCAGACCCAACTGGCTGACGGTCCCGAAGGCGAGCACCAGCTTCAGATCGTGCACCTGCATCGCCCGCCATCCGGCGAGCAGCAGCGTCGCGAGGCCGAGCGGCAGCAGCACGAGGTGCCACGGCGGAGTCTGCGCGAACGCGGGCGCGAGCCGCGCCACCAGGTAGATGCCCGCCTTCACCATCGCGGCGGCGTGCAGGTACGCGCTGACCGGCGTCGGCGCGGCCATGGCGCCGGGGAGCCAGAAGTGCAGCGGCACGATGGCCGACTTGCTGATCGCGCCGACCAGCACGAGCGCGAGGCCGACCGAGACCGCGGTGCCGTCGGGCGGCGGGGTGGCGAGCATGTCGGAGAGCAGGAAGCTGTCGTAGCGCAGTCCGAGGACGACGATGCCGACCAGCATCGTCAGCCCACCGGCGCCGGTCACCAGCAGCGCCTGGATCGCGGCCCGCCTGCTGATCGCGCGCTCGGCGTAGTGCCCGACGAGCAGGAACGACAGCACCGTCGTGATCTCCCAGAACACGAAGAGCAGCAGCGTGTTGTCGCTGGTGACCAGACCGAACATGGCGCCGGCGAAGGCGATGAGCTCGGCGGCGAACACCCCGAGCCTGGCCTCCCCACGGTCGAAGTAGCGGCCGCAATAGGCCAGGATCAGCGCGCCGACACCGAGGACGAGCACCGACATCACCGCGGCGAGGGAATCGAAACGCAGGTCGATGTCCATCGAGATCTGCGGCGCCCACGCGGTGTGCGAACGCACGGTGGTGCCCCAGTGCGCGAGCACCCAGCCGAGACTGCCCAGCGGGACCAGCGCGAACAGGTAGAAGGCGTTGCGCCCGAGCAGCCGGACGCCGACCGGCGCGAGCGCGGCGGCCAGCGCGTGGGCGAGGAGGACGGCGAGCACGATCCTCCTTCGTCAGCGCGAGAGCGTTCCGGTCAGGCGCCTGCGATCCTACGGGCGTCGGCGGCCCGTTTCCCGGTACCACAGCTGTCGCGTCGGCCATGTCGACCGGCGCGCGGCTATTGTTCGGCGGCCTGCCGCTGTGGACGGATCCGGTAGAGCAGCGCCAGCGCGAGCGCCGCGCCGAGCGTGACGGCCAGTCCGGCGCGGCCCGGCAGGCTTTCCGCCGCCGGGGTGCCTGCCGTCGGCCAGTCCCGATGCCGGGTGGGAATCGACCACAGGATCGACGGCAGGTACAGCGCGCCCAGGGCGAGCACGGCGCTGGGCAGGTACTCGTACCGGATCGACCCGGCGGTGTACCCGGCGAGGCAGGCCAACGCGACGGCGCCGATCGGCCAGGCCAGCGACCACGGCAGGCGCGGCGCGAGCGCGGCGAACACGCACAGCGCGCCGACCGCGAGCATGGCGAGCAGCGGACTCGACCGGCGCAGCCCGGCCAGGATCGTCACCGCGCCGAGGCCGAGCACCAGGAGCAGGTACCAGCCGAGCCGCGCGGCGTCACCGAGCGCGTCACCCGCAGCGGCCACCCCCACCGCGAGGAGCAGCCAGGCACCGTCGCGGCCGGGCAGCAGGGTGGCGGCGACGAACGCCGCGATGACGGTGACGGCCACCGCGACGGCGATCTGCCAGGTACTCCCGTCGCGCCCGTCCCATTCCCGCGCGAGCCACTCGGTGGCGAGCAGCACCGACACCGACAGCACGGTGGCGGCCACGATCGGGCTGATCGGCAGGTCGGCGGCCAGGCGCGGCACCGCGGGCAGCATGATCCCGTGCCGGTGCCGCAGCGCGTTGACGGCCAGCAGGACGACCGCGGTGCCGACCAGCCAGGCGGGCGTGTAGGAGGCCTCCAGGCTCGAATCGGTGGCGCTGAACACCCCGACGACCTCGCCGTAGACGAACACCAGCACGGTGCCGAGCATGAACCCGACCGCCGACCAGCGCCGTCGCAGCGCGACGATCCCGAGCGCGCCGAACAGCACGCCGCCGCACAGCGAATCGAGGTAGTTCTGGCTGGTGAGTACGTCGGCCGAATGCATCATTGTGCCGATGAAGTAGTTCAGCGCCAGCGCCGCCGCCCCGCCCGCCGCGGTGAGCCAGATCAGCCCTGGCCGGGTGATGGGCCTGGCCAGCACGGCAACGACCATGGCGACGATGAGCCCGAGCGCCGCCGCGCGCGGCACGCTGTTGAGCAGGCTGGTGACGTGGAACGCCGAATGGACCTCCGACCGAGCGCCGAAGGTGAACGGCAAGAACAGCGCGATCCCCGCCGAAGCGGCCCCGGCGAAGGCCGCGACCGCGTCCAGCAGATCATCGCCGATCCGGGGCACCCTGTCGACGATACCGGTGGTCAGCCCGGCGGGCGGGGAACGCGCGCGTGGTTCAGGCCCGGCTCTCCGCGTACCGGCGCAGTGACTCGACCTGGGCGGCGTCGAGCGAGGGTCGCACCGTCGCGCGGGCGGTGGCCACGTCGTCGGCGGTGACGTCGGCCGCTGCCATGTCGCGGCGCAGGGCCGCCAGCGCGGCCTCGCGCAGCAGCGCCGCGCAGTCGGCGGCGGAGTAGCCGTCGAGGTCGGCGGCCAGCGCGGCCAGGTCGACGTCGTCGGCCAGCGGCACCGAGCGGCCCGCGGTGCGCAGGATGTCGAGCCGGGCGTCGGCGTCCGGCGGCGGCACGAACACCAGCCGGTCGAGCCGGCCGGGACGCAACAGAGCCGGGTCGATCAGCTCGGGCCGGTTGGTGGCGCCGAGGACGACCACATCGCGCAGCGGCTCGACCCCGTCGAGTTCGGTGAGCAGCGCCGCGACCACGCGGTCGGAGACGCCGGAGTCGCTGCTCTGGCCGCGTCGCGGCGCCAGCGCGTCGACCTCGTCGAGGAAGATCAGCGACGGCGCGGAGTCGCGGGCCCGCTGGAACAGCTCACGTACCGCCCGCTCGGAGGAGCCGACCCACTTGTCCATCAGCTCAGCGCCTTTCACCGCGTGCACGCTGAGCTGACCGGTCCCGGCGAGCGCGCGCACCAGGAAGGTCTTGCCGCAGCCGGGCGGTCCGTAGAGCAGCAGGCCGCGCGGCGGATCGATGCCGAGGCGGGCGAAGGAGTCGGGATGGCGCAGCGGCCACAGGACCGCCTCGGTGAGCGCCTGTTTGGTCTCCACCATGTCGCCGACATCGTCGAGGTCCAGCGAGCCGATCGCCAATTCCTCGGTCCCCGAACGTGACAGCGGCCGAATGACCTCGAGTGCCCCGACCAGGTCGTCCTGGGCGAGCTCCGGCTCGGACTGCTCGCGACTGGCCCGCCCCGCCGCCCGGACCGCCGCCTCCCGGCACAGTGCCGCGAGATCGGCCACCACGAAACCCGGCGTGCGCGAAGCGATCACCTCGAGGTCGAGCGTGCCTGCGGGCACCTTGCGCAGCAACTGTTCCAGCAGGGCGCGCCGGATCGCGGCCGTCGGCAGCGGCAGCGCGAGTTCGCGGTCGCACAGGTCGGGCGCGCGCAGCCGCGAATCCACCTGCGCGGGATGGGCGGTCGTGGCCAGCAGGGCCACGCACGGCGCCTTCATCGCCGCGCGCAGCTGGTCGAGGATGAGGGTGGCCACCGGCTCGGCTTCGGCGGGCAGCAGCGCGTCGATGTCGGTGATGAGCAGGACGCCGCCGCGTCCACCGGCCACGTCGCCCACCGCCTCGGCGACCTCGCGTAGCCGCGAACCGCTCTCCATCGCACCGACACTCGGCCCGTCGAGCTCGACGATCCGGCGCGGCGCGGCCACCGCCCTGGCCAGGGTTGTTTTGCCGACCCCGGCGGGGCCGGTGACCAGCACGCCCAGATGCGCGGGCGCGCCGAGGGTTTTCAGCAGCTCGGGTTCGTCGAGCGCCAGGCTCAGCCACTCCGCGAGCTTGGCGGCCTGGGCTTGGACGCCCGCCAGGTCCTCGACCGGGATGGCCGCGCTGCCCGAGCTCACCGAGACCGCGCTCTCCGGCGCTCCGTTGGCGCCCGCGTCGGTGTCGCGCTCCACCGCGTGCATGATCGCGGCGGGCCCGCGGCCCCAGCCGACGGCCGAATTCGGTTGCACGCTCACCGGTCCCGGCATCGGATCGATCGCGGTGACGGTGAGCAGTTCGGTCGTCCAGGCGATGCCGAAGGCGCGCGAGAGGGCCTGGGTCGCCGCCGCGGAACTGATGTCGGGGCCGAGATCGCGCGGCAGCAGCGAGACCGTGTCGCCGACGGTCACCACCTTGCCGAGCAGTGCCTGGCGCAGCGTGGCCGCGGGGATGCTGGCCGTCGCCTGCGCCGAACCGCTCAGCGAGATCTGCTTCGCGCCGTACACCGTCACCGGGGTGACGGTCACCGCCGCGTTCTCCCGTAGCCCGACATTCGACAGGGTCACGTCATCGAGCAGCGCCACCCCCGGCGCGGTGCCCGCCGGCGCCTTCGCCACCACCGCGGCGGTGCGGCGCGCGCCGATCAGCGCGATACCGTCCCATTCGCGCAGGCCGAGCGCGGTGAGCGTCTCGGGGTGCAGACGCACCACCCCGCGCCGGGCATCGGCTGCCGAGGGATTGAGCCGGGCGGTCAGCGAGAGTTCAGCCACCGTGTCATTCTGCCGCGCCTCGGCGCCGGCGCGCTCGGACGATCAGGAAACGTTTGGCGGGCGGCAAGCGCGCACGGCCAGAGTGACTGACATGACACTCCACCGCTACCAGCCGGTACGCTGCATCGGACGCGCCGGAGGTTCCGGCGCCGAGATCCACCGGGGAATGCAGCAGATGAATCGAATCTCCCTCGTCGTCCTGGCCGCCGGCGCGGTCTGCCTGACACTGGCCGGGTGCGGTTCCGACGAGTCCGCCGACGCCAGCGGGCTCCGCAAGGGCACGCCGTCATCCAGCGCGAGCGCGAGTGCTACGACCACCAAGCCGGCGGCGAGCACCACGCAGGCGCCTGCCGCCGCAGGCGCCGACATCACCTGCGCGCAGTTCAAGACCCTCGACGGCGAGGGCGAGAAGAAGGCGATCGACGAGATCCTCGCGGCCAACCCCGGTGGCCCCTTCGAGGGTAGCCCGAACGTGGCGCTCGGCACCGCCAAGCTGGTGTGCCTGGCGCCCGGCAACGCCGACAAGACCGTCGCCGAGGCCGCCGGGATCAAGCCGCAGGGCTGATCAGTGGATGTGTGACTGCCAGTCGGCGGGCACCCGGTCGGCCGGGCCGGGCACCGTCTGGCCGATCGGGTGACTCGTCGGCGCGGCGAGCTCGGGACCGCCGCTGTACATCTCCTCGGTCGAGAAGTTGTAGAACCAGTCCTCGCCGGGCTCGTAGCTCTGCATGAACGGATGCCCGCTTGCCTTGAAATGCTTCGTGGCGTGCTGGCTCGGCGAGCTGTCACAGCAGCCGATGTGCCCGCACTCGGCGCAGCGGCGCAGGTGCACCCACCAGCCGCCCGCGGCGTCGCACTCCACACACCCGGCGCCGCTGGGCGGCACGCTCGGATCGATACCGTCGAACTCTTCCGACATCATTGATCTCCTGCCTGTGGGTCCAGCGGCAGCCGGACGATGAATCGGGTGTCGCCCGGCTCGGACTCGACCCGGATGTCGCCGTGGTGCTTGTTGACCACGATCCGGAACGAGATGTCGAGGCCGAGCCCGGTACCGTCGCCGACCGGTTTGGTGGTGAAGAAGGGTTCGAAGATCCGGCCGATGGCCTCGGGCGCGATACCGGGCCCGGTGTCACCGATCTCGACGACGGCGCAGTCGTTCTCCTTGTAGGTCCGCACGGTCAGGGTGCCGGTGCCGCCCATCGCGTACACCGCATTGTCGATCAGATTGGTCCACACCTGGTTGAGCTCGGCCGCGAAACACGGCACCGGCGGCAGCGCGCGGTCGTAGTCCTTGACCACCGCGACGCCGTCGCCGAGCTTGCGGTTGAGCATCACCAGCGTGGAGTCGAGCAGTTCGTGCAGGTCGACGACCTGGTACGGCGCGCGGTCCATCTGCGAGTACTGCTTGGCCGCGCCGACCAGCGTGGAGATGCGGGTCGTCGAGTCGGCGACCTCGTTCATCAGCAGCTCGGTCTCGATGGTGTAGTTCAGCCAGCGGATCGCGCCCTCGAACACCTGCGCCTGGCAGGCCTCGAGGGTGGCGTGCACGCCCTCGAGCCAGTCGACGTCGAGGCCGGCCTGGACGAAGGTCGGCGCGAGGTTCCAGCCGTCGGCCAGGCCGTGCTCGTCGAACCAGTCGGCCAGCGCGTCCTCCCGGTCGGCCGCCTCGAGCGGGGACAGGTCGGGCGCCTTGGCGACCTGCTCGGCGGCCTGTTCCTGCAGTTCCACGAGTTTCACGAACGCCTCGGGCTGGAACTTGCCCTCGGCCATCATCTTCAGCTTGTGCCGCATTCCGGCCACCCGCTCGCGCAGGCCCGCCGTCGCGCGGACCGCCGCCGCGGCCGGGTTGTTGAGCTCATGGGTGAGCCCGGCGGAGAGCGAACCGAGCGCGAGCAGCCGCTCCCGCTCCGCGATCCGCTGACTCGACTTCTGCCCGCCGTAGAACGCGCCCTCGAGCAGGTGCACGGCCATCGGGAACCAGTCCTTGACCATCCGCGCGAAGTCGGCGGCGGCCAGCACCAGGAACCGGGACCGCCGCTCGACGTACATCGACCCGGCGTAGTCCTGGCTCACCTTGTCGCCGAGGTAGGCCATCCAGGCGCCGGCGTAGACGCCGCGCTGGTCGGTGCGGTTGATCTCGATCTCCATCCCGCCCGAGAGCTTGGTGAGCCGCACCTCGCCGTTGATCAGGACGTAGAAGCAGGTCGCCGGGTCGCCCTCGCGATACACCTGGCCCGCGTCGATGTACTCGATCCGGCCGACCGCGCACAGCTGCGCGAGCTGGTCGTCGTCGAGCTTCTCGAACAGGAACAGCGTGCGCAGTTCGTTCGGATCGCAGATCAATTCGCTCACAGCCACTCCTAGGCCAGGTACCGGTGGACGAGCATGACGGCCATCGCGCCCTCGCCGACGGCGGAGGCCACCCGCTTGGCCGATTCGGCGTGTACGTCGCCCGCGACGAAGACGCCGGGGACGCTGGTCTCGAGATGGTGTGGCGGCCGCGGCAGTTCCCAGCCGGGCGGGCGGTTGCCGTCCACCATCAGGTCCGGCCCCGCGACGACGTAACCGGCCTCGTCCCTGATGACGACCCCGTCGAGCCAGCCGGTCTGCGGCGCGGCGCCGATGAACAGGAACAGCCGGTGCGCCTCGACCTTGTCCTCGGTGCCCGCCTTGTTGTCGCGCAGGATGATCCGTTCGAGGTGATCGTCACCGTCGACGCCGACGACCTCGGTCTCGGTGTGCACCACGATGTTCGGGATCTGCGCGATCTGCTGGATGAGGTAGTGCGACATGGACTTCTCCAGCGCGTCGGCCCGCACCACGATGTGCACGCGACGCGCGTTGCGCGACAGGAACACCGCCGCCTGGCCCGCCGAGTTGGCGCCGCCCACGATGTAGACGTCCTGGTCGGCGCACTCGGCCGCCTCGGTCATGGCCGAGCCGTAATACACGCCGCGTCCGGTGAATTCGTCCACGCCCGGCGCCGGATGACGCCGATAGTCCACGCCGGTCGCGATGAGCACGGTGTGCGCGCACAGCCTGCCGCCGTCGGCGAAGCGCACCGTGCGCGCCGAACCGTTGACCTCGAGGCCCACCACGTCGCGGGTGGTGATGATCTCGGCGCCGAACTTGGCCGCCTGCCTGCGCGCCCGGTCGGCCAGCTGCGCGCCGGACAGGCCGTCGGGGAAGCCGAGGTAGTTCTCGATGCGCGAACTCTGCCCGGCCTGCCCGCCGGTGGCGGTGCGCTCGACGAGCACCGTGCGCAAGCCCTCCGACGCGCCGTACACGGCGGCGCCGAGCCCCGCCGGGCCGCCGCCGACCACGATGAGGTCGTAGAAGTCGCCGCTGGGTTCCACGGTGAGCCCCACGTTCTCGGCGAGCTCGCTGTCGCTGGGCTGGATCAGCGCCGAGCCCGCGGCGGTGATCACCACCGGACAGCGCAGCGGATCGGCGCCCGCGGCCTCGAGCAGTCGCGCGCCCTCCGGCTCGTCGACCGGGTACCACCGATAGGGCAACTGGTTGCGCGCCAGGAACTCCCGCACCTGCGAGGAGCGCGGCGACCACCGGTCACCGACGACCTTCGTCTCGTACACCGGCCGGTGCTCGGCGCTGCGCCAGGCGGCGAGCAACTCGTCCAGCACCGGATAGAGCTTCTCCTCCGGCGGGTCCCACGGCTTCAGCAGGTAGTGATCGAGGTCGATGACGTTGATCGCGTCGATCGCGGCATTGGTGTCGGCGTAGGCGGTCAGCAGGACGCGCCGCGCGAACGGATGCAGGTCCATCGCCTGCTCGAGGAACTCGATGCCGTCCATGCCCGGCATCCGGTAATCGGCGATCAGCACCGCGACGGGCTGTCCGCGCAGCTTCATCTCGCGCAGCGCCTCGAGCGCCTGTGGGCCGGACTCGGCGCGCAGGATCCGGTAGTCGGCGCCGTAGCGGCGGCGCAGATCGCGCACCACGGCCCGGGAGACCCCGGGATCGTCGTCAACGCTCAGGATGGCCGGTTTGGTTACCGCGGGAGTGCTCACCCGTCGAGTATCCCCCTTCGCCCCCGCGCGTGCTCAGACCTGGTTGTGCAGCACCAGGTCGAGTTCGCTGGGTGTCAGCAGGCGTTCGAGGCGCTCGTCGCGTTTGCGGCGGGTGAGGGCGGCGCGGAGCGCGGAGCTGTCGTCCGGCTCGATGGTGGGCAGCAGCGGGACGTCGTTGATGTTCCTGCGTGGCAGGAAGGAGCGCAGTTTCACGGCCGATCACCTCGGTTCGACGACAGGGACGCGGTGGCTGAGCTTCGTCGGTCAGCAACGTCGATTAGCGAAGAGTTTGCCAGCATGTCCGGGTTGGTGCAACTGGGACGAGGTGGACACGGCGAGCCCACCGCTCGGCGGTCCGCTCGGGGCGGACCGCCGCCGCGGTGGGCGGATTTGCTGGTCGGCTAGCGCCAGGCCGGCATGGTGACAACCTGTGCGGCGTAGGAGAGTCCGGCGCCGAAGGCGATCAGCAGCGCGGTGTCGCCGGGCTTCGACTCGCCCTTGCGCAGCAGCGCCTCCATCGCCAGCGGGATCGATGCTGCCGAGGTGTTGCCGGCTTCCTCGATGTCGTTGGCCAGCGCGCAGTCCTCGGGCAGCTTCAGCACCCGCGCCATGATCTCGATGATCCGGCCGTTGGCCTGGTGCGGGATCATCGCGTCGAGGTCGTCGGTGGTGAGCCCCGCCTTGTCGATGGCTTCGCGGCACACCTTCTCCAGCGAATGCGCGGCCCAGCGGAACACCGCGGTGCCCTCCATCGCGAGGTAGGGGCGCACCGCGTCGGTGCCCTTCTCCTCGATCTCGGTGAAGAACTCCATCCAGTCCTTGCTCTGCCGGATGGCGTGGTGCTGGGTGCCGTCCGAGCCCCACACGGTCGGGCCGATGCCCTGTTCCTCGGCGGGACCGACGATCACCGCGCCCGCGCCGTCGGCGAACAGGAACGCCGTGGAGCGGTCGGTGAAGTCGACGGTGTCGGTGAGCTTCTCCACACCGATCACGAGCACGTTCTTCGACGTGCCCGCCCGCACCAGGTCCGAGGCCATGCCGAGGGCATGGCAGAACCCGGCGCAGCCCGCCGAGATGTCGAAGGCGGCGGCGCCGGTCATGCCGAGGTCGGTGGCGATCTGCGGCCCGATGGCGGGGGTCAGCAACAGATGGGTCGACGTCGCCACGATGACGCAGTCGACCTGATCGGCGGCGACGCCCGCCGAGGCCAACGCGCCCTCGGCGGCGGCGACGCTCATGGACTTGACGGTCTCCTCGGCCGAGGCGAACCGCCGGGTGCTGATGCCCGATCTGGTGCGGATCCACTCGTCGCTCGAGTTGATCGGCCCCGCCACCTCGTCGTTCGTGACCACCCGGGCGGGGCGGTAGACGCCCAAACCGAGAATCGCGGTGTGCTCAGCCCCAGTCGTCTGGGCGATTCGAGCAGCCATTGTGCGTCTCCTATGTACCTGTCAACCTGCGGTCGCACCGCTGGGTGTACCTGAAGCATCGAAATCTGTCGCTCATCGCCCATGACCCCCGTATGGACAACATGTGAACGGGCAGACATGAGGCTTCCTCATATTAGCGCGTCCGGCCGGCGAATTCGTGGCTTCGGTCACATCGGCCGCGCACCGCCCATCGGTGGCTGACGGTGGGCTCGGCGTAAGGTGTGAACGCTTGTGTTGTCGTCACCCCACGAAAGAGGGAGCCCGTGGCCCGCCGCCCCACTCCGCCCGGCACGCCCGAAACCACCGGCATCGGCCATGTCGTCGACCTGGTCCGGGCCGCCGTCCCACCACTGCACCCCGCCGGACTGCCGTTCGTCGCGGTCCCGCTGGCGGTCGCGGTCGTCGGCGGCCGGAACAAGTGGGTCCGCCGGGCCGGTCTCGGCGCCGCCGCGGCCTGCGCGGCCTTCTTCCGGCATCCGCACCGCGTGCCGCCGAACCGGCCGGGCATCGTCGTCGCGCCCGCCGACGGTGAGGTCGCCCTCGTCGACACCGCGGTGCCGCCCGCCGAGCTCGGCCTCGGCGATCAGCCGCTGCCGCGCGTGAGCATCTTCCTGTCGGTCCTCGACGTGCACGTGCAGCGCGTGCCGGTGTCGGGCACCGTGCGCGAGGTGCAGCACCAGCCGGGCAAGTTCCTCTCGGCCGACCTGCCCGAGGCCAGCGACGCCAACGAGCGCAACAGCATGGTCATCGACACCGCCGACGGCAAGCAGGTCGTGGTCGTGCAGATCGCCGGGCTGCTGGCCCGCCGCATCGTCTGCGACGCCCGCGCCGGTGACGTGCTCACCATCGGTGACACCTACGGCCTGATCCGTTTCGGCTCCCGCGTCGACACCTACTTCCCGGTCGGCACCGAACTGCTCGTCGCCCCGGGGCAGCGCACGATCGGCGCCGAAACCGTGCTGGCTGTGCTGGGATGATCGAACAGGCCGCCCGCCGCAAGCGCCCACGCTCGGTGCGGCTGCTGCCGAGCGTCGTCACCATCCTCGCCCTGTGCGCCGGCCTGTCCGCGGTGAAGTTCGGCCTCGACGGCGAGCTGGAAGTGGCGCTGGCCATGGTCGGCGCCGCCGCCGTGCTCGACACCCTCGACGGCCGCCTGGCCAGGATGCTCGACGCGACCAGCAAGATGGGCGCTGAACTTGACTCGCTCTCCGACGCGATCTCCTTCGGCGTCGCGCCCGCGCTGGTCCTCTACGTCACCCTGCTCGACGGCAACAGCGCCGGGTGGATCGTGGCGCTGCTGTTCGCGGTGAGTCTGGTGTTGCGCCTGGCCAGGTTCAACACCCTGCTCGACGACGACTCCCGCCCGAACTGGGCGCGCGAGTACTTCACCGGGGTCCCCGCGCCGGCGGGCGCGTTGATCGCGCTGGTCCCCATCGCGCTGCACGTGCAGTTCGGGGACGGCTGGTGGACCGGCTTCACCTTCGTCGCCGCGTGGACGATCTTCGCCGCCCTGCTGTGCGTGAGCACCATCCCGACCCTGGCGATGAAGTCGGTGTCGGTGGCTCCGCAGGCGGCGGCCGGTCTGCTGGTGCTGGTGGCTCTGGCGGCGGCCCTGCTGGTGACCTACCCGATCGTGCTGCTGCTGATCCTGGTCGGCCTGTACCTGGTACACATCCCGTTCGCCTGGCGCTCGGCCCGCTGGGTCGCGGCCCGGCCGGAGACCTGGCAGCACAAGCCGTCGGAGCGCCGCGCGCAGCGGCGGGCCCAGCGCAAGATGCCGCAGATCCGCCGTCCGGCGATCCGCGGTTCGGCCCGGCTGCGGCTGCGTCGTCCGCGCGACTGAATCCCCGGGTTCGTGCGCGGAGGAGGAGCGGTGGAGTCCGGCGGGGTCGAGGAGTTCCTCACGCATCGGCCGCGGTTGTTCGCGCTGGCGTATCGGATGTTCGGTGCGGCGAGTGAGGCCGAGGACGTGGTGCAGGAGGTCTACCTGCGGTGGGCCGACGCCGAGCGCGGCGAGATCGTCAACGCCGAGGCGTGGCTGACCACCGTCACCGTCAATCTCTGCCGCACCGCGCTCGTCTCGGCGCGGGCGCGCCGCGAGACCTACATCGGCCCCTGGCTGCCCGAACCGGTGCCGACCGGTTCGGGCGCGCTGGGCCCGCTGGAGACGGTCGAGGAGCGCGAGTCGGTGTCGCTCGCGCTGCTCACCGCGATGGAGCGGCTCAATCCGGTGGAACGCGCGGTGTTCGTGCTGCGCGAGGCGTTCGGCTATCCGCACGCCGAGATCGCCGCGATGCTCGAGATCTCCGAGGCCAACTCCCAGCAGATCCTGCACCGGGCCGCCGCCCGGGTGCGCGCGGACAAACCGCGCTACACGGTGCCCGCCGATGCGGCCCGCACCCTGATCGAACGCTTCCTGATGGCGGCGGCGACCGGCGACATCGCCGGTCTGCGCGCGCTGCTCGCCGACGACATCGTGTCGACGGCCGACGGCGGCGGCAAGGTCACCGCGGCGCGCCGGCCGGTCACCGGAGCCGATCACGTGGCGCGCTACCTGCTCGGCCTGACCAGGTTCCTCACCCCGGCCAGCACGTTCGGCTTCGCCGAGGTCAACGGCGAACTGGCGCTGATCGTGCGCGAGGACGGTGTGGTCGCGAGTTCGGTGATGTTCTTCGCCGTCGACGGCGCCGGGCTGGTCGACACGGTGCGCATCGTGGTCAACCCCGACAAGCTGGGATTTCTGGTCGCCACCGGCGCGTGAGCCGGATCACTCCGTCGAGTTGTCAGGAATCCGGCGG
This sequence comes from Nocardia neocaledoniensis, assembly GCF_003182135.1. GTDB lineage: Bacteria > Actinomycetota > Actinomycetes > Mycobacteriales > Mycobacteriaceae > Nocardia > Nocardia neocaledoniensis. The sequence continues at coordinate 100,470 of NZ_QGTL01000007.1, forward strand.
CTGCGCGGTCTGGTCCGTATCGGCAACGTCGAGAGGAGCCACACATGACCGGGCAGCAGCGAATCGTCGTCCTCGGCGCGGGGTACGCGGGACTCAGCGCCGCGCGCCGCTTGGCGAAGGCGCGCGACACCACGATTACCGTGGTCGATACGCGCGCGGAATTCGTCGAACGGGTGCGGCTGCACCAGGCTGCGGCAGGCCAGCGGATTCGGCGCTGGGACCTGCGGGAGATGCTGGAGCGCAAGGGGATCGAGTACATCCGGGCCATGGCCACCGCCATCGATCCCGATGCGAAGCGGGTGCATCTCGACGGTGAGTGGTCCATCGGGTACGACACCCTGGTCTACGCCCTCGGCAGCGCCGCCGATCGCACCAGCGTGCCCGGCGTGGCCGAACACGCGCACTTCGTCGCGACCCCCGAGGATGTGCGCGCCCTGCCCGCGGGTCCGGTGATCGTGGTCGGCGCGGGTTCGACCGGCATCGAGCTCGCGGCGGAACTGGCTGAGTCGCGCCGGGATCCGGGCGTGCGTGATGGTGCGTCGGCGGCGGAACCGGCCGGGGTGCGCCGGGATTCGGCCCGGGTGCGTAATGGCGCGTCGGCGGCGGAACCGGGCGGGGCGCTTCCGGATTCGGACGGCTCGAGTGAGGGCGAGCAGGCGAACCGACCTGCGGGTGAGTGGGCCGCCGTCACGTTGCTCGGCGCGGAGGAACCGGGCGCGTGGCTCTCCGCGCGCGCTGTCGAGCACATCCGCGCCACGCTGACCCGTCTCGGCGTCGAGATTTGTGCCGGTGTCAAGGTCGCCGAGGTGCTGCCCGACGGTGTGCGGCTGGTCGACGGCACCGTGCTGTCCGCCGCGGCCGTCGTCTGGACCGCCGGTTTCACCGTGCCGGATCTGGCTCGCAGCGCCGGTCTCGACGTGGACGAACAGGGCCGCATCCGCACCGACGAAACCCTGCGCTCGCTGTCGCATCCGGACATCTACGCCGCCGGTGATGCCGCGCTCGTCGCGGGCCCCGGCGACCGCCCCCTCCGAATGGCTTGCGCGACAGCCCTACCCACCGGTTCCTACGTCGCCCGCGCGATCCAGGCCCGAGCCCGCGGCACCGAACCGAAGCCGATGACCTTCCGCTACCACCTGCAGTGCCTCAGCCTCGGCCGCCACGACGCCGTCATCCAGCTCCTCAACGCCGACGACACCCCGGCCGAGCGCGTGATCCGCGGCCGGACCGGGGCGTGGGTGAAGGAGAACATCGTCCGCTTCGCGGGCAAGGCCGCCGGCCTGCGCTGAGCTGATCGCGGGCCCGGTCCCGGCCTCGGAGACCGGAAGGCGTGGGGCGCGGGGCCGATCACCCCTGTGTGTGTGAGCGGTACCCGGCCCGCGCCGCGTCTGCTCGCGGCGACGGCGGCACTCGGCCGGAACGGGCCGTCGGGTCGCGCGCTCGCAGCGCGTGGGGGTCGCACCGGGTTCCAGCTCAAGGGCCCCAACGGGCGCTGGCGCTGCTGTTGGCCCCCTTCGCTTTTCGTGCGGACTCCCGTCCCGATGTGTTGCGGATCGCCGCGACGAGTCGCCCTGTCCAGGGGAGGACGGCGATCAAGCCGAGCAAGACCAGCCACGGCACGCGCCACCACCAGCGTGTCTCCCAGTCGCCCACGGTCGGCTCGGTGGTCAGCAGCCGGGCGGTCGACGACCACACCACGAACGCGTCGCCGATGGGCACCGCGCCGAGCGCGTACCGCTTGGAGCCGGGCAGGTCGACCGGCAACCCGAGCAGTTCACCCTCGGCGCCGATCGCGGCCGCCAGTTCGCTGTCGCCGTTCACCCGGGCGGCCCCGAGCCCGACGACCGTGGCGGACAGGCTGATTCCGGCGACCAGCGGACCCGAATCCACATCGCCGACCCCGTCGACACCGCGCGGATACTCCCGCAGGGCAGGCCCGAACCCGCCCGGGTGGGCGAGGTACCGGTCGCGGTACGCGGTGTACTGCTCGCGCGCGAAGGCCGCGTCGATCTCCGGCAGGAACCGGTGGATCACGGACTGCGAAGTGGCCCGTGCTCCGTCGAGCTGGGCGCCGTCAGGCGAAACCTCGTGCGGCAGTAGTCCGGTGGCGGGATCCAGGCGGGCGCGCACCGCGTCGAGCCATCGCGCCGTCACCGCGGCGTACCGGTCCTCGAACAGGTGGTCGTGCAACCGCAGCGAGGCCATCGCCACGGTCGAGTCGACCGGCCACGCCTGCCGGGGATAGGCCTGCAGGAACGGTGTCGCCGACGCGGCGAAGGCCTGGGCGATCTCCTCACTGTGCGTGGAAAATCGCTGGACCGCAACGGGATCGGTGGCATCGAGGGTCAGGATCGCACCGCGCAACCAGTTGGTCCAGCCGGCCCAGAAGATCCCGTACGCGGGCCGCAGGGCAGGGCTGAACACCGCGCGGCCCTGCTCGGACTCCACTCGGGCCAGGGCCCACCGTGATTCCCGCAGCGCCTCGTCGCGCAAAGTCGGATCGGTGTGGGCCGCCTGCACCCACGCCAGGCCGTAGAGCGCGTTGAGGAAGAAGTGGCCCTCCGGAAACTGTTGCTGAGCAGCGGTATCCGCCCCGTCGTCGAGCGCGGCCCGCACAAAGGCCAGCTGCCGCTCGGTCGACCCCGGCTGCGCGGTGATGTCCGGCTGCGGCCAGAGAAACCGGCAGGCGGCGACCACGCACGCCAGTGTCACCACGATCCCCACGCCGCGCAGTCCCCATCGGGCCGCGCTCCGACCTCTCCCCATGCCGACAACTCTGCCATGTCCGAATCGTCAACTAATGGTTGACGGCCGCGGTTCGTCAACTTAGAGTTGACGACATGAGCACTCCGAACTTCCGCCTCGACGATCTGATCGACGGCATCAAGAAGGCCCGTCCCGACAACGTCCTCGACCAGCTCTCCGACGCCGTGGTCGCCGCCAACCACCTCGGCGAGACCGCCGACCATCTGATCGGCCACTTCGTCGACCAGGCCCGCCGCTCCGGCGCGTCCTGGACCGACATCGGCGCCAGTATGGGCGTCAGCAAGCAGGCGGTGCAGAAGCGATTCGTCCCCAAGGGGCCGAGCGACACCGCCGCCATGGATCCGCAGGCCGGCTTCGCCAAGTTCACCGATCGCGCCAGGCAGGTGGTCGTCGGCGCGCAGGAAGAGGCCAGGAAGACCGACAGCAGTCAGATCGCGCTCGGGCACCTGATCCTCGGCCTGATCGGCCAGTCCGAGGGGCTGGCCGCGCGCGAGATCGTCGCGCGGGGTGTCTCGCTGGACGCCGTGCGTGCGGCCGCCGTCGCCTCGCTGCCCGTCACCGACGGTGAGGTTCCCGCCCTCATCCCGTTCGACGGCGACACGAAAAAGGTGCTGGAACTGACGTTTCGGGAGGCGCTGCGCCTCGGCCACAACTACATCGGCACCGAGCACATCCTGCTCGCGCTGCTGGAGCAGGAGAACGGCACGGGCGTGCTCAGTGGCCTCGGTCTGGACAAGGCTGTCGTGGAGGCCGAACTCGTCGAGCTGCTGAATCAGTTCCTGGCCGCGCCGGAGAAGCAGGACTGAGGTTCGCCCTCGCGCCCGGCCGCGGCCCCGCGCGCCGGGCGCAACCTTGCACTCTCACCACCCGAGTGCTAAAAATGGCTTGGCACTCGCATCTGTTGAGTGCCAGGTCGGGACGGTGAGACCGGGTTCCATCGACACCCTCGGTCGTCCGTCGCGGGCACCGCACCTGGCCAGCGTACTTTGGGGCGATCCAACCTGTGGTCGTCTCGTGTGTCAGCCATAGACATGTGGAGGATCTCAACGCAATGGCCAAGACAATTGCGTACGACGAAGAGGCCCGTCGCGGTCTCGAGCGGGGTCTGAACGCCCTCGCCGACGCTGTCAAGGTGACGCTGGGCCCGAAGGGTCGCAACGTCGTGCTCGAGAAGAAGTGGGGCGCCCCCACGATCACCAACGATGGTGTGTCCATCGCCAAGGAGATCGACCTCGAGGACCCGTACGAGAAGATCGGCGCCGAGCTGGTCAAGGAAGTCGCCAAGAAGACCGACGACGTCGCGGGCGACGGCACCACCACCGCCACCGTGCTCGCCCAGGCGCTCGTGCGTGAGGGCCTGCGCAACGTCGCCGCCGGCGCGAACCCGCTCGGCCTGAAGCGTGGCATCGAGAAGGCCGTCGAGGCCGTCACCGCCAAGCTGCTCGACACCGCCAAGGAGGTCGAGACCAAGGAGCAGATCGCCGCTACCGCCGGTATCTCGGCCGGCGACGCGTCCATCGGTGAGCTGATCGCCGAGGCCATGGACAAGGTCGGCAAGGAAGGCGTCATCACCGTCGAGGAGAGCAACACCTTCGGGCTCCAGCTGGAGCTCACCGAGGGCATGCGCTTCGACAAGGGCTACATCTCCGGTTACTTCGTGACCGACCCCGAGCGTCAGGAAGCGGTCCTCGAGGACCCGTACATCCTGCTGGTCTCGTCGAAGATCTCGACCGTCAAGGACCTGCTGCCGCTGCTGGAGAAGGTCATCCAGGCCGGCAAGCCGCTGCTGATCATCGCCGAGGACATCGAGGGCGAAGCCCTGTCGACCCTCGTCGTGAACAAGATCCGTGGCACCTTCAAGTCCGTCGCCGTCAAGGCCCCGGGCTTCGGTGACCGCCGCAAGGCCCAGCTCGCCGACATCGCCATCCTCACCGGTGGCGAGGTCATCAGCGAAGAGGTCGGCCTCTCGCTGGAGACCGCCGGCATCGAGCTGCTCGGCCAGGCGCGCAAGGTCGTCGTCACCAAGGACGAGACCACCATCGTCGAGGGCGCGGGCGACGCGGAGGCCATCAAGGGCCGCGTGGCGCAGATCCGCAGCGAGATCGAGAACTCGGACTCCGACTACGACCGTGAGAAGCTGCAGGAGCGCCTGGCCAAGCTGGCCGGCGGTGTCGCGGTGATCAAGGCCGGCGCGGCGACCGAGGTCGAGCTCAAGGAGCGCAAGCACCGCATCGAGGACGCCGTCCGCAACGCGAAGGCTGCCGTCGAAGAGGGCATCGTCGCCGGTGGTGGCGTGGCTCTGCTGCAGTCGGCCCCCGCGCTGGACGAGCTGAAGCTCGACGGCGACGAGGCCACCGGCGCCAACATCGTCCGCGTGGCGCTGTCGGCTCCGCTGAAGCAGATCGCCTTCAACGCCGGCCTCGAGCCCGGCGTCGTGGCCGAGAAGGTCGCCAACCTGCCCGCGGGTCAGGGCCTCAACGCCCAGACCAACGAGTACGAGGACCTGCTGGCCGCCGGCGTCGCCGACCCGGTCAAGGTCACCCGCTCGGCCCTGCAGAACGCGGCCTCCATCGCGGCCCTGTTCCTCACCACCGAGGCCGTCGTCGCCGACAAGCCGGAGAAGGCCGCCCCCGCGGGCGACCCCACCGGCGGCATGGGCGGCATGGACTTCTGATCCCCCGGATCAGCTAGCCCCCGCAACACCCGAAGGCCGGTCCACCCCAAGTGGACCGGCCTTCGGTCTGTCCGCGGTCAGACGAGCCACGACCTCCCGCCATCGGGGTACTCGTCGAAGTCATCCGGCCAATCACTGGGGCCAACGGCGTCAGGCTCGAGTTTGGTCCGAGGAACGGACGGTGGCTCGGGTGGTGCCGGAGAAGCCCACTGCCACACGAATTGCGGCGAGTTCTTCAGTTCGAAGACCTCCGGTGGCACCGTGCCGGCTGTGAACTCGATCTCGCCCCATGTGCAGTCGCCCTCCCGCACGCGGGCGGCGAATGCGACGAGCGCCGGGGAGGCTTGGTCTGCTGCTGCTAGAGCCGACATGAACTCGGCATCCACCATCGTCGGTTCCGTCATCAGCGCATCGACGTCGAGATTATCGAGTTGGATGCGTGCCGTCCGCAGATCGTCGACGGCGCCCATCACCTCGCGCACAAGCGCCTCCACGCCGGAGTCGAGATTCGCCTCTGATCTTCTGCGCCACTGTGGTGAGGTCATCATCTTCCTTTCGGCGGTGTGGACTATTTCGAATCCAGGCTGGCGGCCAGTATGGGAGCCACAGTGCGCACCTGGTCACATGGCCCGACGGAATCTTCCGCGACTGGCATGTATGTCATCCGCAACATGCCCTCGTCGGTGTCGACAGCTGCGGTACACGTTTCAGGCAGCGCTTTCAACGTGTACAGGACAGCACGTCGGCCGTTGATTTCGTACTTGTCGACGACATCCTGGAACTCTGAACTGGTTTCGACTTCGGACAGTGCGGTATTGGTCGCCTGAACGGTGAGACCTGCGAGAATCGTCTCTTCGCCATCCACCGTCGTCACGCGATAGAACGAACAGCCGATGACAACCATCGAGTCAGTGGCGGACTCGCCGGCTGACCGCGCACGAGTAATCGGCGAGAAACCGGCTTCGGCTACAAGGTCATCGCCGATACGGAAGCACGGGTCGAAAGTGACGGGCTTCTTCAGTCCCGCTTGCGGCGGCCCGGGCGATACCGGACGGGCAAATGTGCTGGTGAGCGAAGATCCCGAGGGCGTCGGTGTCGATGCGGTCTCGCTCGTTTCGCTGGTTGCACACGCGCTCATCACCGCACACAGAGCGACGATCGTGCCCGCGGCTAGCTGGTCTGCTCGGACTCGAGACTCGGAACGCTGATTCATGAGTCTGCCCACGGTTCTGTACCGGACCCGATTTCATATCCGGTATCGGGACTGTTGAGAGTGTCGTTCACTTGCGATATTTTGGCGACGTCTTGTGCGATGGCAGCTTTGTGCGTGGCGTCGGCGACTTTGTCCATGACGGGTGCCATGTAGTCGTTCAACATTTGTTTTCCGCCCGCAACCGGGTCCTTCAGGAAGTCGAGTAGTTTGATCACCTTGTCGACAAGTTCTTTGATCTTCTTGACAGCATCGATCGCGAATTGGACGATCTCGGCGAACTTCAAGCCGAGGGAGATCAATTCGTAGGCCGTCCCGACCCCTGGAACCTTCCGGAAGACTGTCTTGAAGGCGCCCTTCAGGTCCGAGAAATCGATCTGGCTGTTGATGACATCCCACAGCTTGGTAAGAACAACTCGGATTGCTTCCCGGATCTCGTTGGCGACAACACCGAAAGCATCGCTCACAACTCGGCCGACGGGGCCTTCCCATTTCATGGCGGGAATCTGCTTGTTGGCCCAGTCGTTGAAGGAAATGGCTGCCTTGCCGTTCCAGGAGCGGTCGACCTGTTTCATGCCGGACTCGAGATTGTCGCCGCAGGCCTCCATGCCGTTTCCGGCAGCCTTGTGGGCTTCTCCGATCCGCCGGATTTCGCTCCAGTTTCCGGGGATCTTGTCGAGGCACATGCCTAGCGGATCGATGTCCTTGCCCGCCATGCGAGCGACATCTTTGATGGTGTCGTTGACGTCTTTGAGCGTCGGCGCGATCTGGCCGATAAGTTCGGCTGTGTCTTCTTTGTTTGCCTGCGGCTCTTTCAGTTCGAATTTCTTGGGCTTGCTGTAGGTGGCCGCGCCATCATATTGCTGGGTGATGCCCGACCGCTCGACATTGGGACTCGACGATTGACCATCGTCGATGTACATCGTGTGGCTGTTGAGTGCGTTGTAGTTCTGCTGATCCTGGTCGTGATACATCCAGGCAGCTTTATTGAGTTCGGTGCCGGTGTCCTGCGTTGTGCGGGCGGCGAGCGCCATGCGAACTTTCGTGGCGTTGGCGACTTCGATGAACGGCTGGATCAAGTCATCGATGATCGGGCCGTGAAGCCAATCGGCAGGTTGGCCGTGTTGTCCTATGAAATGTGCTGCGCTATTCGCATCTGCGCCCACCTCGCTAGTGAGATTGCCCAGGCCAGCGATTTCGCTGGGCACGGCAAGCAAAGTCTCGCTCACTTCTCTCCCCTCTCCGTCGCACCGAACCTATCAGTCTGCATCTGAGTAGGGGCTGCCACGCCTACAGCGGCAAGCTCCGCGCTGAGAGCGCCTGCAATCTCCGGTGCTGAACCTGTTGCTGCTTACGGGCACCGGGGTCCCGCGCGATTCGTGAGCGGGCTCTGGCACCATGACTACCGGTCACCGTGTATCGGGCGGCCCCAAGAGGGTAGCGAGGGCGCATCCGGTTTGTCGGGTCGCTTGCCTTCGCATAATCGGGAGTTGACATGGCGATCGTGCGAACGGTGCGCAAGTACTGGGTGTTCAGTGTGTTGCTGGCAATCATCTGCGGCTGGCTGGTCCTGTCGGGGCTGTTCGGTCTGCTCAACGACGTGGTTACCTGCCCGACCTGGAACGTCTTTCTCTTGGACTTCTCCGGCTATGACCTGCGCCCGGGCGAAACGTGCGCAACGGCGAAATCCGGTGGCAGCTACGAAGACGTGAGGTTCGCCAACAACGCGATCGACTGGGCCAAGATCGGTGTCGGAGCGGTACTGCTGTGGGCGGGCGTGGGTAGTCTGATCGGTCTGTCGAAGAAAGCGGCTGACGGGGAAAGCGCTGACCACTAACCTCAGCCCACCGGCGTCAACCGCAATCTCTCGGCGAGTTCGTTGAAGATGTAGAAGTTGGGGATGGTGCTCACGGGGGTGAGGGAGAGCCAGGTGCCCGCGTGTTTGACGCGGATGTGGCCGCTACGGGCGTCGATGAGCTGGATGTTCTCCCAGGGGAAGGATTCGCCGCGCCAGGTGAGGGCGTCCAGGGAGAGGCCGAGGTCGCCGAAGGCGACGGTTTCGCCGTTGTCGATGGCGGCGACGGCGAGGGGGAGTTGTGTTGCGGTGACGGCGGATTGGATGGCGCGGGCCCATTCGCGGGCGCGGGCGAAGCCCTCTTCGTCGATGGTGGTCTCGGCGGTGCCGGGTCCGGTGAGTTCGAGCACGTAGGACACGGCCGCGGTGTCGTGGAAGGGGATCATCTGCTGGCGCACTTCGGTACTGTCCCAACGGAATCCGGCGACGCGCTGGCCGGAGCGATAGACGGTGACCCCGTTGTCGAACAGGTCGATCCGCGCGGCCCGGTTCTGCCGGTTGAGGATTCCGCGCCGCAGCGCGAGCAGGACGGGCACAGCGGCGAGCACGAGCAGCGCCACACCGCCCTGCCAGGAGCCGACGGCGGCGGTGATCACGCCGATGGTCGCGGTGGTGCCCGCGATGATGCCGCAGCCGCGCACGAAGGTGTCGTCGGCGGGCGTGGCGAGGAAGGTGTCACGGTGTGCGCCGAGCTGCTGATACTCCGCCATCAGGTGTATCAGCTGGGTCAATGGCACGGTATGCCGGGCGTCGGCCACGTCCTCCGGCCTGTGCGGAGTGATCACTCGTCCCTCCATGAGGCGTCTTCATCCGCGGCGAAGCGTATTCGACGCGCCCCGTTACCGCTACTGCTAGGCGGCGAATGATACCTGCCCGCAGAATATTCGCAGCTGAGCGGCTGTCAATGGGTGTTCAACCGGCGCGACTACCGTGGGCGACATGTCGCTTTCCTCCTCGGCGCCGCTCGCCGCCGCGGCCATCGTCGACCCCGACTATGTCGACGAGTATTCCGTCGCGGTGCCGCCGGGCGCGAGCACCGACCCCGCCGCGTGGACGCGCGCCATCTTCGGCCGCAATGCCTTCCCCGACCAGGCGCGCTCGGATACCGAACACCTCACCGGCAAGACCATGCCGATGCTCGAGTTCGTCGCCTCGGTCCGCGTCGTCGACGGCACGGTGACACTGACGACCGTTGTGCGCTACCGCAATCGGTTCGGCCGGATCTACTTCGCGCTGGCCGGCCTCGCCCACCGGCGGCTCGTGCCGCGCATGATGACCCGCGCGCGACGCCGCATGACCCGCTGACTCACCCCAGCGCGAAGGCGACGAAGAACCCGGCTGCCGTGGCCATCCCCACCCACCAGCCGCCCTCGCGATAGGCCTCCGGAATGAGCGAATCGGCAAGCACGGCGATGGTCGCGCCACCGGCGAAGGCTTGGACGGCGCCGATGGCGGTGGGTGAGATGTCCTCGGCGAGAACATGTCCCAGCACCGTCACCAGCACGAGCACCGCGCCGGTGATCAGCCACAGCGCGAAGATGCGCACGGTGCCGAAGGCGTGCCGGTCGCGCATCAGGGTCGCGCCGCTGAGCGCCTCCGGGACATTGCCCGCCGCGATCGCGACCACCAGCACCACGCCGCCGCCACCGGCGAGCGAGACGCCGAGCGCGGTGTTCTCCGGGATCCCGTCGAGGACCGTGCCCAGCAGCAGCGCCCAGCCGATCGCGGCGGCGCCCAGCTTCTCCTCGATGAAGTAGTTGGCGACGACGTACACCGCGGCGCCGAGGAACAGCGCGCCACCGGCGACGAGCGCGCCCTGCCCACGGAACGCGGGCTCGAACAGTTCCTCCGAGACCGCCGCGATCATGGTGCCGGCGCCGAATGCCATCAGCGCCCCGAGCACGGGTCTCGGCAGCGACCACCGCAGGCCGATCGCGACGCCGATCAGCAGGGGAACCACGGTACCGAGGCCGTACAGCAGGGCGGTGACCATGAGCGACAGCCTAGATCCGGGCCGCGGCGCATGCCCTCGGACGCGCGTTAGGGTGAATCGTGGTGTTTGTGGACGAAGGTGAACGGAGCGCTCCGGCGATCGTGTGCGTCCACGGCATCCCCGGCTCGGTCGACTGGTTCGCCGGCGTCGCCGAACGGCTCGCGCGCTCGTTCCGGGTGATCCGCGTCGACGTGCGCGATCACGGCGCCGAGACGGGCCGGTTCGACGCGGCGTCACGCACGGCCCCGATCGCGGCGCTGCTGGACGAGCTCGAGCTGACGGATGTGACCGTCGTCGGTCATTCCTTCGGCGCCGAGATCGCGCTCGAACTCGCGACCACCACCTCGCGGGTGGGGCGGGTGGTCCTGGTCGGCCAGGCGCCGGACTATCGCGCCGCGAACATCCCCGGCGTCGCCCGCTGGGTGGTCCGCCCGTCGACGGTGCGGTGGGCGCAACGCTTGACCCCCGGCGTGCTGATCCGGCTGGCCAACCGCAGTGTCTTCGCGCCCCGTTTCCGCTACGACTCCGCGCCCGGCCTGGCCGAGGCGGTGGTCCGGGACTTCCGCGGCGCTGTCCCGGCCGCCATGGCCTATGCCGTCAGCGGCCGCGCCGACGACCTCGCCGCGCACCCGCTCGACGAGCGCGTGGCAGCCCTCGACCTGCCCGTGCTGGCGATTCACGGCAGACACGATCACCTCTACGACAGCACCGCCACGCTGGCCCGCTTCGCCGCGGCGGGGGCGCGCACCCATCTGGTCGAGCACGCGGGTCATTCCCCGCAGGTCGAGCAGCCGGACGAATTCGTCACGGTACTGGAGGATTTCGTGCGCTCAGAGTCCGTCGAGCGCTGACACCACGAAGGGCCCCGGCTTCGCGTCCCCACCCATCGGTCCGCCCTTGTCGAACTGCGACGACACGATCAGCGCGCGGTCGCCGCGGTGCGCCATCGTGGTGGGGATGCTCAGCGCGGGATCGTGGAATTCCCGCTCCCGCGTCGCGGCGGCGCCGTTGTCGGTGACGCGCCAGCGGCTGATGGTGTTGTCGGTGTTGTGGACCACCCACAGGGTGTCGCCGCGCAGTTCCATGCCGTCGCCGTGGCGCACGTCGCCGCCGCTCAGCGCCACCTTGCGGATCGGCTCGGCGCCGGACAGGTCGATGCGATACAGCTCGCCCGCCGACATCGCCACGACCAGCAGGTGGGTCCCGGCCTCGTCGGCCACGATTCCGTTGAGCTCGAACGTCTTCGGATCGCGCGGTCCGAGGATCGGCGCGAGATCGAACGCGACGGTCAATTCGCCTCGGCCCGTGGCGATCCCGTCGGCACTCGCGCGGTAGACGACGTTGCGCACGCTGTCGGTGAGGTAGGCGCTGCCGTCGGCGCCGAAGGCGAGATCGTTCACGAAGCGCGGAGCCGTTCCCGGCGCATCGAATCGGGCGAGCAGGGCACGAGAGGTGGTGTCGTACACCGTGACTCCCGCGGTCGAGTCGATCACCCACAGCCTGCCCGCGCGGTCGACGCGCAGTCCGTTGGTGGTCTTGCGGCCGTCGGCGCCCGCGGGCAGGAACACCTCGGCGCGGGTCGCGGCACCGGCGGCCCGGTACACGGTGCCGTCGGCATAGGAGCCGACATAGCTGTCGCCGGTGCGGGCGTCCACCGCGATGCCCTCGGGGTAGACGGCGGCGCCGGGGAGTTCATAGGCGGTGCTCAGGGTGGGTGCGGCGGCCGGGGCATCGGTACCGCAGGCGGTGACGGCCAGGCAAGCGATGGCTACCGCGAGGGTCGTACCGGTCCTGATCATGATGAAGCCTCTCGTTCATGTAATGCCAGACATCATGCAACGAGCAGAAATGTAGATTAGAACTCTAATGATCGTCAAGAGCGTTACCTCGAGTCGACGGATACCATGCCCCCATGACGTCCATGCCCTCGACCGAGAGGCTGGGCACGTTTCTCAAGCGTGCCGAGCAAGCGATGATCGCGGCGAAGACGGCCGCGCTCAAACCGGCCGGGCTGACGGTTCCGCAGTTCAGCGCGTTGATGTACCTCGCGGAGAACCCCGGCATCTCGGCCGCCGCCCTCGCGCGCCTGGCGGGGGTGACGCCGCCGACCATGAACACCGTCCTGACCAACCTGCAGGAGCGCGGCCTGGTCGAACGCTCACCGCACGAATGGCACAAGAACGTGCTCGAGACGCGGCTGACCGAGAGCGGCAAGGAGCTGACCGCCGCGGCCGACGCGCGCGCGATCGCCGTGGAGCGCGCCGTCGGCGACCGCTTCACCGCCGACGAGTTCGCCACCTTGACCGCGCTGCTGGCCCGGACCGCGCAGGCCTTCGAGGAGGTCAGGCAGGACCTGCCCTAGAACGCGGAGAGCCCGCCGGACGGATCCGGCGGGCTCTCGGGATATCGCTGGGTCAGCGCTCCGCGGCGGCCTTGACCTTGCGCAGAGTCTCCTCCATACCGGCGACGAGGTCGGCCTCGAACTTCTCCTCGCCACCCATGGCCACCTTGATGGTCCCGCGCAGCCAGCCGGGCAGGCCCTTGGCGTCGACGGTGCGGGTCTCCACCACGCGGGTGCCGGTGGCGGTCGGCTCGAGGTCGTAGCGCCACACCGTGCGGTTCTCGTTCATCCGGAACGCGAAGGACCGGTTGGGCTCGAAGGCCACGATGCGCGAGGTGGTCGGGTAGACCTTCCAGCCCACCTTGTTGACGTTGACGGTGAACACGCCGTCACGGACGCCGCCGAGCGGGATCATCTTGAGCGTCGTCGGGCTGAGCTCGGAGACCCGACGGAGATCGGCCAGGATCGACCACACCTTCTCCGGCGCGGCGGCGATATCGATGCTGGCTTCGAGATTGTTGGGCAACGGTGCCTCCGGGATGCGTGTGACGGTCGGTCTCAGTAAGCATAGGTAGGGCGGCCCCCGCATTCCTCCCCCCAGGGTCGTATTTCATCACGAGCGGCCCCAGTCCGGCAGCTCCTCCCGTGCCTCGAGCCACCCCGCGGGCACACCGCCCTCGCCGCCGATTCCGGTCCGCGCCGCGACGATCCCGCCGACGATGGCGGCGGTGGTGTCCGCGTCGCCACCGGCCTCGACGCACGCCGTGATCGCCAGTTCCCCTGGCGCACAGTCCCGTCCGCGAGCATTCGCCGCATGACTCGCCGCGACGGCGACCGCCATCGCCCCGACGATCGCCTCCGGGTGCGCGTGCGTCACCTCGGCCGACGACGCCGCCTCGGCCGCGGCGCGGTCGAGATCGCCGGCGAGGAACGCGCCGAGTGGCGCCACGCGCATCGCGGCGCCGTTGCCCCACGAGCCGCGACCGTCGAACAGGGCGGCGGCGGCCTCCGCCCATGGCCTGCCGTCGCGGATCTGGTGCAGCAGAGCGACTGTGCCACCGCTGTAGCCGCGGTAGGGCTCGCACCGGTCGGCGAAGACCGCGGCCAGGGCCGTCGGATCGATCCGGCCACGTGTGCGCAACTCGCTCAGGACCGAGCAGGCCATCTCGGTGTCGTCGGTCCACTCCCACGGCCCCGCGGGTGGGCGGCCCGCCAGAAGTTCCGCCACGGAGCGGCCCGGAACGAAGAACTGTGCCCCCAGTGCGTCTCCCACCGACAGTCCGTCGAGGCTGTCGTTCGCGATATCGATCGTCGTCATGTGGTCGCCATCCTGCCAACTCCTGTCGGACGCGCACAAGCGGCAAGAAAGTTCTAGGGAATTCCTTTAAAACGGCCTCACTTCACTTTAGGGCTGAGTATCGTCCGAGATGGCAAATGGCCAGTGACGGCGACGTCACAAAGCATCAACTGGAGTTGCACCATGCTTTACTACATCACCGAAAACAACAGTGGCAGCAGTGGCGACGGCGGCATCCTGAGCCTGCTGCTCGGCCTGCTCAGCAGCTCGATGAGCACCGGCTCGGCCCAGACCTCCGGCAACTGAGCAGACACCAGCCAACTTTCGGCTAACGCGCGGTAAGCCGGGAGGGCAGCCGAAGGGCCCGATCCATGACGAGGGGATCGGGCCCTTCGGTATTGTCAGCGACAATGTCACAGGATGCGAATACGGGACGAATGTATGCCGGGCAGCCCGTAGAGGACCGGCAACGCCAGCGGCGTGCGCGTTTTCTGGAGTCAGGCCTGACGGTCTTCGCGCGCGACGGGTACGCCAACAGTTCGGTCGGTGCCATCTGCAAGGACGCCGGGCTCTCGTCTCGGCAGTTCTACGAGGAGTTCACCGGCCGCGAATCGCTGCTGTTGGAACTGTACGAGCAGATCGATCGGCAATCGCGCGAAGCGGTCGCCACTGCTCTCGAAGCGAAATCCGACGCCACCGTGCTCGAGTCGATCGACGCGGCGGTGCGCGCCTACGTCGAGACCATCGGCACCGATCCGCGCAAGGCGCGGGTGGCCCTGGTCGAGGTGGTCGGCGCGGGACCCAAGGTGGAGAAGTACCGGCTCGAACTGCGCCGGGTGTGGGGCTCGCTACTTGCCAGCGCCGCCGAGGACGCGGCCATGCACGGCGAGATTCCCGCGGGCGACTACGAATTGCGGGTGCTGGCGATCATCGGCGCGGTGAACTACGTGGTCGACGGCTGGAGCGGTTCGGACCCGCGGCCGCCGCTCGACGATGTGATCCAGGTGCTGAGCCGGGTGATCCTCGGTGCGGTAGGGGCCTGATGCCCCGGGTCGAGCTCGTCCCGATCCAGGTTCCCGACGGCACGACCCTGCCGGTGCGGCTGATTCCGGCCCGCGGCCCGCATCGCCATACCGTCACCCCCGACGCGCCACGGCCGGTGGTCGTGATCGTGCCGGGCCTCGCCGTGCCCGGTGAGTTCTACGAGTACTTCGGCGACCGCCTGGCCCAGCGCGGCTTCGACGTGGCCATCGGCGAACTGCGCGGCAACGGCGACAGTACCCATCGCCCCGACGCCGAGAGCGCCTACGGCTACCACGAATTGGCCTCGGTCGACCTTCCCTCCATGCTCCAGGCGGTGCGCGCCCGGTTCCCCGGCAGCACGCCCTACCTGCTCGGGCACAGCATGGGCGGCCAGCTCGCGGTCATGTACGCGGCCAGGGCGCGCGGCCGGATCGCCGGGCTGATCCTGATCGCCTCGGGCACACCGTATTTTCGTGGCTATCGGGGTGTGCTCGCGCCGGGCATGCTGGTCGGCACGGCGGCGGTGGCGGTCGCCTCCAACCTGGCCGGGTTCTGGCCGGGCGACATGCTCGGCCGCCGCGCGTTCGGCAGGCAGTCCAAGGTGCTCATGTCGGACTGGGCGCGCCTGGCCAGGACCGGGCGGTTCGTGCCCGTCGGCGCGGACATCGACTACGAGGAACGGATCTCGCGACTGAAGTTCCCCGTCCTGTCGATCACCATCGCGGGTGACGAACTCGCGCCGCAGTCCTCGGCCGATCACCTGCTCGGCAAACTGCCCGCCGCGCAGGTGACCAGATGGTTCCAGCCGGAGGCCCTCGGGCACAACGGCTGGATCACCAACCCCGACACCACCGTCGACGCGGTCGAGAAGTGGCTGCGCGACCGCTGAGGGCCTACGCCGAGCGGCGGCCCTCCATCAGCATCTGCGTGAAGAACTCGTAGACCAGTGCCGACAGGTGCGCGGCCTGCTTGTTGTCGGCCGCGCCGCCGTGCCCGCCCTCGATGTTCTCGTAGTACCAGACGGTGCGGTTCTCCGATTCCAGCAGCGCCGCCATCTTCCGCGCGTGCCCGGGATGCACCCGGTCGTCGCGGGTGGAGGTGGCGAGCAGGATCGGCGGGTACTGCCGCGCGGGATCGGTGTTCTGGTACGGCGAGTACTCGCTGATGTAGGCCCACTCCTCCGGCTTGTCCGGATCGCCGTACTCGGCGACCCAGGACGCGCCCGCGAGCAGCAGGTGGTAGCGCCGCATGTCCAGCAGCGGCACCTGGCAGACGATCGCGCCGAACAGTTCCGGGTAGCGGGTGAGCATCACGCCCATCAGCAGCCCGCCGTTGCTGCCGCCCTTGGCGCCGAGCCGGTCCGGGGTGGTGATCCCGCGGTCGACCAGGTCCCGCGCGACCGCCGCGAAATCCTCGAACGCCCGGTGCCGGTGCTCTTTGAGTGCGGCCGTGTGCCATTCGGGCCCGTATTCGCCGCCGCCGCGGATGTTGGCCATCACGAAGGTGCCGCCCTTCTCCAGCCACGCCATACCCGCCGCGCCCAGATACGCCGGGGTCCGGGAGATCTCGAACCCGCCGTAGCCGTCGACGATCGTCGGACCCGGCGTGCCGCGCCGGTCGCGATGCCGGATCACGAAGTAGGGCACGGCTGTTCCGTCGTCGGAGGTGGCGAAGTACTGCTCGGCCTCGATGCCCTCGGCGTCGAAATAGCCGGGCGCCTGCTTGAGGATCGTGGCCTGCTCACCGATGGCACTGCTGAGCAGGGTCGTCGGGGTGGTGAAACCGGTGGTGGTGAGCATGAATTCGTCACCACCCTCGAGCGGGTCGAGGTTGTTCACCGAGGTGCTCGACATGGCCGGGGAGTCGGCGAGCTCGCTGCTGGTCCAGCCGTCCGGGCCGGGCGTGAGCACGCGCAGCCCGGTCTGGACATCGCGCAGGGTGGTGAGGATCAGGTGGTTCTCGGTCCAGCCCCACGACTCGAGTGAGGTGTGCGGGTCGGGCGCGAACAGCACCTCGAATTCCCGCCCGCCGGCGAGGAAGTCGTTGATGTCGGTGACGAGCAGGCTGCCGGGCGCGAAGGTGGTCTCGCCGGGTGTCCACTCGGTCTTGAGCCGCACCAGCAGCCAGTCGCGGTACCAGTCGACATCAGCGTCGGTCGGGGTCTCGATCAGGCGCCACTCGCCGTTGTCGAGCAGGGAGACCTCGGAGTTGAAGAAGTCGGTCGACCGATGCAGGTAGTGCCGCTCGAAACCGGGATGGCGGTCGTACCCGGCGCTGATCGAGACATCGCTCGGCTTGCCCTCGAACACCGTTTCGGCGGCAGCGAGTTCGGTGCCGCGCCGCCACCGCTTGGCGATGCGCGGATAGCCGGAGTCGGTGAGCGAGCCCGGCCCGAAATCGGTGCCGACGTAGACGGTGTCGGCGTCGATCCACCCGATGCGCGACTTCGCCTCCGGCAGGAAGAATCCGCCGTCCTCGGGCGCGATGAATCGCCGTGTGGTCATGTCGAATTCGCGCTCGACGGTGGCGTCGGCGCCGCCGCGCGAGAGATGGATGATCGCGCGCTCCTGCGAGGGCCGCAGCACGGCCGCCCCCGCCCACACCCAGTTCTCACCATCGGCCTCGGCGAGCGCGTCGACATCGATCAGCACATCCCACTCGGGATCGTCGGTGGCGTAGGACTCGAACGTGGTCCGCCGCCACAGCCCGCGCGGATGATCGGCGTCGCGCCAGAAGTTGTAGAGCCACTGTCCGCGCCGCCCGGGGAAGGCGATCTTGGTGTCGTCGTCGAGCATCGCGAGGATGCGCCGCTCCAGGTCGGTGAACCGGTCGGTCGCCGTGAACCGGCGCCGCACCACGTCGTTGCGGGCGCGCGCCCAGTCCAGCGCCGCCTCGGCGGTCACGTCCTCGAGCCAGAGATAGGGATCGGTCACGTTCTGCTCAACGCCGCTCATCCCCACATTGTTGCCGATGCGGGAAAACAGCGGTCACCAGTGGTGCGCGACGTCTATCACCACGCGGGACGGGTCGTCGAGGGTGAGCACCCGGAAGGGGAGGCGGGCGCGGACGCCGAGCCCGAGGGAGGACTGGCCCTCGAACGAGACGGCCCAGGCGACCTGGCGGAAGGTCCGGTAGCCGGTGACGTCGACGAGTTCGGTGCGGTCGGCGGGCCGGTAGGTCGCGCCGCCCGCGTCGTCGTAGGCGGGGGCGTTCACGGTGACCTGCAGGAAGGCGCCGCCGCGCAGCGGGACGGGGTGGCCGGAGCCGTCCTCGGTGACGGTGTCGACGTAGCGGACGAGGTAGCCCGCCGTCGGGCCGGCGAGGTCGACGACGAGCCGGTCGAAGCAGTCGTGGCGGCCCGCCCGCACGTCGGTGACGGTGGCCCTCGAGTAGGCCGGGTTCTTCTCGTCGAGCGAACCCCAGGTGAGGTCGCAGGAGGCCGGGGCGGCCGCGGCGGGGACCGTCCACAGGCCCGCGCAGGCCACGATCGTGGTGAGGAGGATGAGGAAGCGACGCATGTCGCACCGCCTTACGTGGCAGTGGGAGGAAGGTACTCATTGATCGGAGGCCGCTGGTGGCGCGTTAGCGTCGCTGCGGTTCCGGTTGGGCCGCGAAACGTAGGATCGCAGGTCACGGACTATGACCGGAGGTGACCATGGCGCCGTTCCTGTGGGAGCAGCACTGCTGCCTGCCGTTGCACCACACCGCGCGGATCGACGAGCTCGCCCGGTATCCGCTCGGCTCGTACCTGTCGGTCAATGTCGGGTATTCGGCGCAGACCAAGGCGGATTCACTCGCTCTGCTGCATCGCTTCCGCGCCGACGCGGCGGCGGATCCGCGCTTCCGACTCGTCGCCTCGACGGCGGATATCGGTGCGCCGGAGGTGATCTCGCTGGCCTTCGATCTGGAGGACTCGGCCCCGCTCGACGGCGACCTCGACAATGTCGAACTGTTCTACGACCTCGGCGTGCGCTCGCTGCTGCCCACCTACAACCACGCCAACCCGGCGGGCTGCGGCTGCCTCGACACCGACGACACCGGACTCACCGGCTACGGAAAAGACCTGGTGCGCAAGCTGAACGAGGTCGGCATGTTCGCCGACGGCTCGCATTGCTCCCGCCGCACCGGTCTCGACATCGCCACCCACACCGGCGCCCCGATGATCTACAGCCACTCCAATTTCGCCGCGCTGTGGGAACATCCGCGCAACATCACCGACGAGCAGGCCCGCGCCTGCGCCGCGACCGGCGGGGTGATCGGCGTCAACGGCGTGGGAATCTTCTTGGGGCACAACGAGCCAGGAGCGCGGGCCGAACGCGTCGCGGCCATGGCCGATCACATCCGCTACGGCGTCGACCTGGTCGGCATCGAGCACATCGGCGTCAGCTCGGACTACTCCTTCGATGGCGACGAGTTCAACGAGGAGATCCGTGCGAACCCCGGTGCGTTCTCGGAGTCCTACACCCGGTGGGGCCCGCTGCACTGGACGCCGCCCGAGGACTTCCTCGGCGAATCCGATGTGCCCGGTCTGGACGAGCTGCTCGCCGATCGCGGCTTCGCCCCCGACGAGCGGGCCGCGATCTTCGGCGGCAACTTCGCCAGGGTGGCGGGCCAGGTCTGGCGCGGTGGTCAGCCGGGTGTGACCAGGCCCGATTCGTAGGCGAAGACCACCAGCTGGGCCCGGTCGCGGGCATGCAGCTTGGTCATGGACCGGTTGATGTGGGTCTTGGCCGTGTGCGGGCTGATCACCATCCGCGCGGCGATCTCGTCGTTGGACAGGCCCTGCGCGGCGAGCGCGACGGCCTCGCGTTCGCGCGCGGTCAACTCGTCGAGTCCGGGGCCGGGAGCCCGCACGCGCGGCTGGGTGACGAAGCGGGTGATCAGGCGGCGGGTGATCGACGGCGCGAGCAGGGCGTCACCGCGCGCGGCGACGTGGATCGCGTGCAGGAAGTCCTCGGCCTCGATGTCCTTGACGAGGAACCCCGCCGCACCGGCGCGCAGCGCGTCGAAGACGTATTCGTCCAGGCCGTAGTTGGTCAAGATGACGACGTGCACGTCGGCGAGTTCGGGGTCGGCGGCGATGCGCCGGGTGGCCTCGATGCCGTCGAGGACGGGCATCTGGATGTCGATGAGCGCGATATCGGGCTTGTGCCGCCGGGCCAGTTCCACCCCGGCGTGGCCGTCGGCGGCCTCGGCGACCACCTCGATGTCGTCCTCGATGTCGAGCAGCGCGCGGAACCCACTGCGGATCAGAGGTTGATCGTCGACGAGGAGAACGCGAATCATGGCCGCTCCAAAGGTAATTCGGCGTGCACGGCGAATCCGCCGGTGGGGCGCGGTGCGGCGCGCAGGTGTCCCCCGAGCGCGGTGACCCGTTCGCGCATGCCGAGCAGCCCCACGCCGGGGGCCGGCGCCACGGCGGTGGTGGCCGTGCCGTCGTCCTCGACGTCGACGACGAGGGCGTCGGGGCGGCGGTCGATGCGCACCGTCGCGGTCGCGGCGCCCGCGTGCCTGGCGATGTTGGTGAGCGATTCCTGCACGATGCGGTAGACGGTCCGGCTGACCGCGGCGGGCACGTCGGCGTGGTCGCCCTCGATGGTCAGCGTGGTGGTGATGCCCGCGGCGGCGGCCTTGTCCACCAGGTCGGTGACGTGCGCGAGGCCGGGGCGTGGCGCTTCGTCGTCCCGGAGGGCCGCCAGTGTCGCCCGCAGGTCGCGGGCCGCCTCGCGCCCGGCCTCCCGGATCGCCAGCAGCGCGGGCGGCACGTCCTCGCCGCGCCTGCGCGCCACATGGACGGCGGCCTCGGACTGCACCTTGATCACCGAGATCTGGTGGGTGAGCGAATCGTGCAGTTCCCTGGCGATGTGCAGGCGTTCCTCGTCGGCGCGCCGACGCGCGACCTCCTCCCTGGTGCGCTCGGCCTCGTCGGCGCGCCGCTCGGCCTGCCGTAGCGCCTCCCCGGCCGCGCCCGCCGCGATGAGCCAGGCGAGTTCGAGCGCATCGCGGCCGCGAGCCAGCGCCGCTCCGGTGTCGTCCAGGGTGACCAGCGCGGCCAGCGGCAGCGCGACGATCAGCGTCACCGCCGCCAGGACGACGGCCAGACGGTGTCCGGCCCGGACCGCGAAATACACCGCGAACAGGAACGCGATGACGGGCACGTCGAAGCCGAGCGCCTGATAACCCACCGCGCACAGCCCGGTGACCGCCAGCACCGCGACCGGCGCCCGCCGCTGCTCCGCCAAGGCCAGACCTCCGGCGACGAGCAGTGCGTAGCCGAGCCAGCCGGGCCCGATGTGCGCCCGGCCGAGCCCGGTGACCAGCAGGACCGCCGCCACGCCGACGGCGACCACCCAGTCGGTGATCCGTGCCCTGCTCATCTGTGCACAGTAACCCGCCGCGCGCGCGGCCGAATCCCGCACGGTGATGAATCCGCGACTACCACGAGCGCGGTATCCGGCCGCGTCCCACCACGCTCGGAGTAGCCCGTACCGCGGCGGTACCAGCGTGAATTGTCCACGGGCGCGCGATGTCCCATGACGGGTACGGCGCCGATCATCGAGACACACCCCGTCCTTCGACCAAGGAGCACCCTCATGTTCGTCCGCCCCCTCGCCATCGTCGCCATGGCAGGTCTCGCCACCACGGCCTCGACGTCGACCGCCCTCTCGCGACCGACGACAGCCACGACCTCCTTCGCCGCCGACGTCTATGACCTGAGCGTGGGTCGGCTCGGCTCGTCCTCGGCAGCTCTCGTCGGCATCGCCGGCGTGATTCTCGGCGGGCTCGCCCTCGCCCGCTCCGGCAGCGCGACCCGTTCCACCATCGCCCTGTTCGCCGGTCTGCTCGCCCTCGCGGTCGGCACCGTCGTCGCGGTCACCGCAGACGGCGGCCTCGGCACCGGCAACGGCCTCGGTGGCGCGTTCGTCGCCATCCTGGTCGGCGCGATCGCCACCGTCCTGGGTGCCCTGGCCCTGCGGCGAGCCCGCCGGGCCGGTTAGGCGCCAGGACCCGCACGGAGTGGCTCGCCGGGTCGTTGCCGGTGTGTGGAGCGGTCCGGTCCGGGGCCACCCGCAGGCCGCTACTCCCGAGACGTGGCGGGCGCTCGCGCCACACCTCGTCCGCCAGGCCGCGGTGGTTCGGCCGGATCACGCCAGGCGGACGAGCATCTTTCCGGTGTTGGCGCCGGTGAGGACGCCGAGGAAGGCCGCGGGGGCCTGGTCGAGGCCCTCGTAGACCGTTTCGGTGGTGCGCAGGGTGCCGTCGGCGAGCCAGGCGGCGGCCTTGGGGATGTATTCGCCGAAGAGCGGGAGGTAGCTCGTCACCAGCATGCCGCGCAGCGAGATCTCCTTCGTCGCCGCGAGGTAGAGGTCGGGGGTCTGCTGGGCGGTCGCGCCGTTGTAGCCGCTGATCGCGCCGACGAGGGCGATCCGGCCTCGCGGTTTCATCGCCTCGATCGCCACCTTCAGGTGCTCGCCGCCCACACTGTCGAGGTAGACGTCGATGCCCTCTGGCGCCGCTGCCGCGAGCTGTCCGCCGAGATCGCCCGCTCGATAGTCGATGGCCGCGTCGAAACCGAACTCGTCGAGCAGCTTTCGCGCCTTCACCGGCCCGCCCGCCGAGCCGATCACCCGCTTCGCCCCGAGCGCCTCGGCCAGCTGACCCGCCACGCTGCCGACCGCGCCCGCGGCAGCGGAGACGAACACGGTGTCGCCCGGCCGGACCGGCGCGATCTCGGTCAGCGCCGCATAGGCGGTCAGGCCGGTCGTGCCCAGCGCGCCCAGGAAGTGGTGTGGCGCGGCCAGTTCCGGGTCGATTGCAGTGGCGGTGGCGGCCTCGACGACAGCGTGCTCGCGCCAGCCCGCGAAGTGCGAGACCGTGCTGCCGACGGGGATCTCGGCGGCGCGCGAGGCGATCACCTCGCCGATCGCCGAACCATCCAGTGCCGCACCGAGTTCGAACGGCGGAATGTAGGACTCCTTGTCGTCCATCCGGCCGCGCATGTACGGATCGACCGACATCCAGGTGTTGCGCACCAGGATCTGCCCCTCGGCGAGCTCGGGCAGGTCGCGCTCGACCAGGGCGAAATCGGTGGGAACGGGCGCGCCGTCCGGGCGCGCGGCCAGATGGATCTCGCGGGTACGGGTGGGCAGTGTGGTGGTGGCCGTGTTCGACATGATCGCGCCTTCTTTCGAGGTCAACCGGTGTTTCTCGCCGGTGCTGACCACGCTATGGCGGCCGGGAGCGTCAACCCAGGTCCGCGCACGTCACCGCCCGGTCCGTTCACGACAGGACCGGGCGGCGACGCGGCGAACTAGTCGGCGACGGGCACCAGCGGTGCCGAGCGCTTGCGCGCCACGAACTTCTCGTACAGGAAGAAGTACCCCTTCACGTACTGCCCGACGAGGATCGCGTTGATGATCGTGCCCTCGCGGATGAAATGCGGTGCGCCGAGGAAGAACAGCCCGATGCAGGCCGACAACGCGAGCAGCGTGCAGTCGAACACCGTCTTGATGTTCCCCCACTTGCGCCCGGTCTTCTGCTGGATCGTGTTCACGAACAGGTCGATCGGCATCAGGATCAGGTTCGCGCGGATCATCAGGAACAATCCGAGCGCCAGCATCGCGTCGGCGAAGACCAGCAACACCACGTTGGCCGCGTACGGTTCCAGATGGATCCCCTTGGTGACCCACAGGTTGAAGTCCAGCAGCAGGGCCAGCACCAGCGCCGGGATCATCGAGAGGAAATAGCTGGCCTTGAAAGCCTTGGGCCGGACCAGGAAGGTCAGCCCGAGCATGATGACCTCGAGGATGAGGTTGTAATTGCCCTGACTGAGCGGGGTGAACACCAGCGTCATCGTGCGGGTGAGGCTGCTCTGCGGAGAGATCCCGATGCCCGCCCTGATGGCCAGGCTCAGGCCGAGGGTGAGGATGTAGATCCCCGCGACGTAGGTGATCCAGCGGCGCACCTTGTTTCCGTTGTCGATGACTGCCGCGTTCTTGTCGTGCTGCATAACGGTGGATCCCTTGTTCTGGGTGGCCGAGGCTATTTCATGAAGCCGAAGCGGTCGAGGGAGATGAACAGCGTCAGCAGCTTGTTGACGACCGGTTCCCCCTCGTTGTGATGGCCCAGCTTCGCCAGGGCGTCGTCGATCGAGCGCGTCGCCTCGACGAGTTCGGCGAGGCCCATGTCGGCCATCACGCCGTAGAAGTCCAGCGGCAGAGCCGCTTTCACTGCACCGTCCTCGGTGACCACACAGCCGCCGACGAGGCGGTCGAGTTCGCGCAGGTTGGCGCGCATCTCGGCACTGTCGGAGCCGACGACCACGAAGTAGGCCGAGGGGGCAGGCCAGAAGGTGGAGACCGCGCCGCGATCGATCGAGACGCCCTTGAACAGCCCGTTCACCGTGTGCCGCGCGCCGTCGGCGTAGCGCTGCACGACCGAGATCCGGTTGAGCCGCGCGCCGTCGAGCTCGGGGACCACCGCGCCGTCGCGCCAGGGCACCCACACCTCCTGCGCGAACTTCAGATGCCCGCGCCCGTACACGTCGAAGAGCAGTACCTTGGCCTGGGTGCCGTCGGAAGAGATCTCGAGCGGGGTGAGGTCGAGCTGCTCGGGCCGCAGGTCACCGAGGCCGGGACGAGGCCGCTTGGCCAGCACCGAATAGTCGATGCCGACCGGCTCGAGCAGCCGCCGATCCTTGGCCACCAGCTTGCCGCCCTTGAAGACATAGCGCGGGTTGATCTTCGAGAGGCTGTCGGTGAGCACGATGTCGGCGAAGCGGCCGGGGCTCAGCGAGCCGAGGTCGCGGTCCTTGTGGAACGAGCGCGCGGCGTACAGCGTGCCCATCTTGATCGCCTGGATCGGCGGCATACCCATCTCCACGGCCAGCGAGATCACCCAGTCGATATGGCCCTGCCGCAACACCCGGTCGACGGAGATGTTGTCGGCGCAGAGCTGGAAGTTCTCGGCAGGCCAGCGCCGTTTCACGATGGCGCGCAACATCGTTCGGATCACTTCCGGACTGCCGACACCGAACTTGATCTGGGTGTTCAGGCCGTAGCGGATGCTCTTCTCGATATCGGCTTCGTTCCAGACGTCGTGATTGTTGTCGACGCCGATCGCCGGCATGTAATTGAGCAGCATGTCCGACAATGAGGTGACGCCCCAGTGGCAGTTCACGAATCCCGCGTTCGCCCGGCCGAGTGCGGATTTGCGGAAATCGTCGGCGTTGCCGGTCATGTACGACAGGTGCGCCAGTTCGCCGAGGCCGATCACGGGATCCATGGCGAGCATCGCCTCGGTGATCTCGGGTGCGGACTTCTTACCGGGGGCGAAGGCGTAGAGCCGGTACGGCAGCTTGTCGTGCTCGGCGAACAGGGCCCGCGCGGCGTCGACCGCCTCCGCGCCTGCCGCACTGGCGAAATCGAGGGTTTCACCGAAGACGGTCGTCGTTCCGCTCGGCACGATCGCCTCGCCGAAGGCCGCCGGGTGCGCGAGCTGGGATTCGAAGTGCAGATGCGCGTCGATGAGACCCGGAATCGCGTAGAGGCCGCCGCCGTCGAAGGATTCGCGGTAACGCACGATGGATTCGTCCGGGCTGAGCGCGATGATGCGCTCGTTGTGCACCAGAAGGGTTCCTGGATAAACGGTTTCGCTGTGCACGTCGAGAATGTGCAGATTGCGCAGCAGCAGGTCGGCTTCCTGCTCGCCCTCCAGGATGGCGAAGATCGTGCGGACGTGCGCGTCCTGGGCGGAAACCTCGGTGGTGCCGGTCGTCGAATTCTGTGCGGGCATTGCGGTCCTCATCTCGATATGCGCTGTCGCTGAGCGTGTATCGATTGGACGCGATCGGGACTGTTGCCCACAAGCATTCGTTTTCGTACGAGGTGTGCGCAATTTTCGTACACTCTGGCCAGGAGGTGGCGCGGTGCTCCATTCGCGTTTGTTGCAGTACATCGACGAGGTGGCGCGGCTCGGTTCGATCCGCGCCGCGGGCGCCCGGCTGCATGTCGCGCCGTCGGCGATCAACCGGCAGATCCTGCTGCTCGAGGCCGAGCTCGACCAGCCGCTGTTCGAACGGCTGCCGCGCGGCATGCGCCTGACCCCGGCCGGTGAGGCGCTGGTCGCGCACATCCGCCAGACGCTGCGGCAGTACCGGGAGACGGTCGCCGACATCCGCGATCTGCGCGCGCTCGGCAGCGGCGAGGTCGTCATCGCCACCATGACCGGCCTGGCGAGCAGTGTCGTCGCCACCGCGGCGTCGACGTTCCGGGCTCGGCATCCGCAGGTCCGCATTTCGATTCGCACCATGTCGACGCTCGATATCGTCGCGGCGATCGAGAACAGCGAGGCCGATCTGGGGCTCGGCTTCAATATCCCGTCCTCGACGCAACTCGAGGTGTGCTGGCAGATGAACACCCGGCTCGGAGTCGTTGTCTCCCCGCATCATCCGCTGGCGCAGAGCGATACCGTTCCGCTCGCGCGGTGCACGCCGTTTCCGCTGATCCTCGCCGACCGTTCCATGGTGATCCACGGAATCGTCGCCGAGGCCTTCGCCAACGCCGACCTCGATATCCAGCCCGCGTTCCACACGAATTCGATCGAGACGATGAAACGCCTCGCGATGTCCGGCGAGGCCATCGCCTTCCTCAGCGAATTCGACATCGCCGAGGAACTGCGCGACGGGCGCCTGGTCTTCCGTCCGGTGCGGGACGCGTTCAGCGTCAACATCATCTCGCTCGTGCGCCGCGAGAAGCATGCCCACGGCTTGGCCGGCCTGCTCCTCGCCGACGAGATCGGTACGACTCTGCGCCCCGCCGAACCGCGCCCCGCGACCAGAGTTGAGGACCACGACGGCCGCGCGCACCGATGAGATCCGCCGTCGCGGGCACACCCGTCGCCGGTCCGGCAGCGCCGACACCAGACGATCGCCGTTCCCTGAGCTAGCCGCGAGTGGCGGTGGGTGGGCTGCCGGTCCAGCGGTGAAAGGCCTTACGGAGCGCGCGGTCGTCGGTGAAGGCGAGGCGGTGGGCGATGGTGGCCGTGCTGTGTCCCTGGGCCAGTAAGTCTTTCGCGCGTTCGTAGCGGATCGCGTCGAGCTCGGCTCGCCAGGACGTGCCGTGTTCGGCGAGGTGACGCTGCAGAGTGCGCTGACTCATGGCGAGGGCCTGCGCGACGCGGGCCAGGGCCGGGTCGCCCGCGTCGACGGCGGCGGCCAGGGCGATGCGGAACCGGTCGAGCGGGTCGGCGACCGGGCGCGCGGAGGCGAGCACCAGCTCGGCGTGGCTGCGCATCAGCTTGGCCAGCATGGGGTCGGCGCGGGGGAGCGGGGCGCGGGCGTCGTCGGCGTGGAAGGTGATGGCGTCGGCCTCGGCGTCGAATTCGATGGCGTCGGTGCCGAATACGGCAATCAGGCCGCCGCGGTCGACGGGTGCGGGGTGACCGAAGGTCACTCGCGTCGGCACCAGCGGGCGTCCGGTGGCCTCCCTGGCGCGGCGCAGGTAGTAGGCGAGCACGTATTCGTTGACCACCGAGGCGACGGCGGGATCGTCGGCCGTGGTCCGGTAGCCGATGGTGAGATCGCTGTCGCCGGACAGGTCGAAGCCCTCGGCGGCCGCGGTGACCAGCCGATGGTACGGCTGGGCCGCGCGCAGCGAATCCGCGAGCGAGGCGCCGGTGGTGACGAGATAGTCCCAGGTGTCGAGCGTCCCCAGGGGCGCGGCCGCCGCGATCGCGGCACCGGAACCCGCTCCCGGCCGCGCCTGGGCGATCAGCTCCCACAGAGTCAGCAGCGAGCGCATCGGCAGCCGGTTCAACTCGCCACCCAACGCCACCGAGTCGGTACCGGGCACGCGGGCGAGCTGCGCCGCGTCCACCCCGGCGTCCTCGGCGGCCCGAACCAGCATCCGCATCAGCTGGACCGAGACGGTGCCGTCGAGCCGACTGCCGGGACTCGGTTCCGGTCCCGCATGCGGTCGGTCTCGGCGAGCGCTCACCGTCCCGACACTACCGATCGGTCACTTCGGTGGTACCCGTCGCGCGGCCTCACCTATGTGGGGGACGGGTGGGTGAACTCCCCGAAACAGAGTTAGGCTCGGGGTCGTGACTTCCCACTACGATGTCGTCGTTCTCGGCGCTGGTCCCGGCGGATACGTCGCCGCGATCCGTGCCGCTCAACTCGGCCTGCGAACAGCGATTGTCGAGCAGAAATACTGGGGTGGCGTGTGCCTGAACGTGGGCTGCATCCCGTCCAAGGCACTGCTGCGCAACGCCGAGCTGGCCCATATCTTCCACAAGGAGGCCAAGACCTTCGGCATCTCCGGTGAGGTCAGCTTCGACTTCGGCGCCGCCTTCGATCGCAGCCGCAAGGTGGCCGACGGGCGCGTCAAGGGCGTGCACTTCCTGATGAAGAAGAACAAGATCGACGAGTTCGACGGTCTCGGCACCTTCACCGGCCCGAACGCTCTCGATGTGGCCCTCACCAAGGGCGGCACCGAGTCGATCACGTTCGACAACGTCATCATCGCCACGGGCACCACCACCAAGCTGCTGCCGGGCACCCAGCTCTCGGCCAAC
Organism: Nocardia neocaledoniensis; assembly: GCF_003182135.1. Taxonomy (GTDB): domain Bacteria; phylum Actinomycetota; class Actinomycetes; order Mycobacteriales; family Mycobacteriaceae; genus Nocardia; species Nocardia neocaledoniensis. The sequence goes on from NZ_QGTL01000007.1 coordinate 129,204, forward strand.
GTGGTGACCTACGAGGAGCAGATCCTCACCCGCGACCTGCCCGGCTCGATCCTGATCGTCGGCGCGGGCGCCATCGGCATGGAGTTCGCCTACGTCCTGAAGAACTACGGCGTGGACGTGCGGATCGTGGAGTTCCTCGACCGCGCGCTGCCGAACGAGGACGTCGACGTCTCCAAGGAGATCACCAAGCAGTACAAGAAGCTCGGCATCACCATCACCACCGGTGCCGCCGTGCAGACGATCGACGACGACGGCTCCAAGGTCACCGTCCAGATCAAGGACAACAAGTCCGGTTCGGTCGAGACCGTCACCGTCGACAAGGTGCTGCAGGCCGTCGGCTTCGCGCCCCGCGTCGAGGGCTACGGCCTGGAGAACACCGGTGTCGCGCTCACCGACCGCGGCGCCATCGCGATCGACGACTACATGCGCACCAACGTGCCGCACATCTACGCGATCGGTGACGTCACCGCCAAGCTGCAGCTGGCGCACGTGGCCGAGGCGCAGGGCGTGGTCGCCGCCGAGACGATCGGCGGCGCCGAGACCATGCCGCTGGGCGACTACCGGATGATGCCGCGCGCCACCTTCTGTCAGCCGCAGGTCGCCAGCTTCGGTCTCACCGAGCAGCAGGCGCGCGACGAGGGCTACGACGTGAAGGTCGCGACCTTCCCGTTCACCGCCAACGGCAAGGCGCACGGCCTGGCCGACCCCACCGGCTTCGTGAAGCTCATCGCCGACAACACCCACGGCGAACTGCTCGGCGGCCACCTCATCGGCCCCGACGTCTCCGAGCTGCTCCCGGAGCTGACCCTGGCCCAGAAGTGGGACCTCACGGTCAACGAGCTGGCCCGCAACGTGCACACCCACCCGACCCTGTCGGAGGCACTCCAGGAAGCGATCCACGGCCTCGCCGGCCACATGATCAACTTCTGATTCGCGGGGCGCTCGAGGTAGTGCCCTTGGGGCAGGTCGATCAGGCACCGTTTCGTCGTTTGCGAGACGGTGCCTGATCAGCGGACAGGCTGTGACGACCGGTGCTCGGTGCCTTTCTTCGAGGACACGCGGCTGGTACGCGCAGGTGTGCAGCGTCGGTGTCGGCGCGTATCTTCCGGCGCGTAACAGGTCGCCGCGATGGAGGAGGGGCACGTGTCGGTACTGCCAGAGCCGGTAGTCGATGAGCTGGAACCAATCGTGCTGGAGTTGGCACGCGGGCTACGGTCGCGGATACCCGACCGCCCGGCAGCAGCGCTCGGCCGACTGGGTCTACCGGGAGATGGTTCGCACGGCGATTTCCGGCCCGGCTTTTCCGCGACGATTGCCGAGCGACCTGATGCTGAGCTGTCCGCACTCGGTCCATTGCTGCCGGAGCGAATTCTCGGCGCGCTGGAAATGGCCGTCGCCGATCTCGACACTCCGCCGATGCCGGCGGTCGCCGCGCTGGTGCCGCCACCTCCCGACGGCATGTACGGCTTCGCGACGATGGGCGGTGGTGGAGAAACGCAGGCGGCCGTCGCCAAGCTGGCGGCGATGCGCCCGGGCGCGCTCGATCTCGTCGTCTCTGCCACCGCACGTTTGGCTGAGCGCGCCGGCGCTGTCGGTCACCCGAGCCCGCCGTCACCGAGTGGGCTGAGCGAGGAGGCTGTCGCCGCCGCGCACGGCCGGTCCCAGCTGGCAGCCGGTGTTGCCGTTGCGGCGCTGGTGCTGCGGGCCCTCGGTCTCGGTGACGATCCGGCCACGGTGATCGGTGCCGGTGTGATCGCCGCGACCAAGGTGCTCCGCGTCGCACCGATGCCCGCCGAGTACGAGGCCGCGCGGATCGAGAAGATCCGGCAGCAGTATCTGTATCCGCGTCAGAATGCGTGCCAGGTCCGAGTACACGAGCACCGATTCGCCCTGACCGAGTCCGAGTTCCCCGCTGAATCCGATTTCGCTGAGAACGGTCTTGTCGCTGTAGTGCCCGGCGGCATCGTTGTCAGGACGGGCACATCCGACGGGCGGGTCTACATCGTGGTCGAAGTGCTGGACAGCGAACCCGCCTATGACGATTTCTCGGTGTGGGACGAGGTCGTCGAGGTGACATGGCGAGCCGAGCGAGGTTTGGCATCGATCCTCGGTGGGCCACCCGCCCCGGGTGACTACGACGCCGGATCCGGTGCCGAGCTGACCCCGCCATGGCCGGGAACCTATCGAGTACGTGTGCGCGCGACCAACCGCGACGAGGACGACGACCAGGAAACGTACCGGCTGACAGTGTGGCAGGCCCCTGCGGCCGAGCCGGTTGTGCACAAACGACAGGATCGGCTCGGCCACCGATTGCGTGGCGAACCAGAGCCACGGCGCGAGACCGGACCGGCGGACGCCTACACCTGGGTGGAGAAGTCGGCGATCGCGGAGGCGGGAACAATAACCGTTGTCGCGCAAGGTGATCCGGAGTCGGTGATCCGTTCCTTCGGTGGGGACCCAGCCGCCGCCGAGCCGATCCAGCAGCTCGTCGACACGGCCATGACGCACGGCGATCCATGGATCGCGGTCGGGCCGGTCGCCGGCGGCGTGATGGCGGTCGAGGACAACGGCTACCAGCGCAGTCACGCGGCGGAGCTGCGCGCGTTGTCCGCAGGCACCCGCGCCGCCTCGCTCTACTGGAACGTCAACGGCGTCACCCGGCTCTCGTTCGCCGCTGACGGCCGACTGCTCGCGGCGTTCGAGCTGGGCGAGCAGTGCGACGAAACCTCCATCGAACCGCTTTTGCGCGATCTGGATTTCCGCGAGTTCCGTCACCGGCTGGCCAAGGGGCTGCTCGCGGTCGCCCGTTTCACCGATACCGAATTCACCGCCGACCACCTTGCCCGAATAGAAGCCGAGGGGGTCGGCTTCGCGGTTGTCCCGCTGCTCGACGATCTCCACCCGGCGGCACTGCGCCCGGACGGCACGCGCCTCGCGTTCGGGAGCGGCCCCCTCGGGGCCGACACCGATCGGCTGACCGAACTTCCCCGTGATCGCCAGCGTGACCTCGCCTGGTGGGTAGTCCAGCGAACCGCTGAACACGTCGGGCTGGCCGGCGACCACGATGTCGTCGACAGCATCGCGACCCGTGCTCTCACTCCCGAAGCCGAACTGAGGGCGCGCAAGTCCCGGCTCGGAGATCGGGTGAACTATTGGTTCTGGCTGTGCCTGCACCAGGCGACCAACGCGGATCCGCTGGCCGCCGCGGTCAGCACCCTGGAGTCAGCTCAGTATGCGCACTCTCCGTCGCCGGGTGACTTCACCGATGAGGTTCGCCGGATGATCAGTCGCTGGGGGTGACCCGAACCTTATTTCTTTTCGGCAAAATTCCGGGCGGTGATTTGGTGAATTGCGTTTGTGTGACAGATGATGCGTTGGCACCTCTGGTGACAGTTCTGGCTCGTGTTCGACATGTTTGTGTTCCATGAGATGGTCCCCTCGCCCGAATGCTCGCGGCGGCGGGCACGGTTGAGAGGCAGCGAACCTGTGAAGCGGATTCTCGGTTGGGCAGCACGTGTGACGGCGCTGGTGGCGGTGGCCGGATTCGGCACCATGGCCCCGGCGATGGCCGAACCCCTTTTCCCCGGTGGCCCCGATGTTCCCGGCGTCGGTTCGATCGTGCCGACGGCTTCGCCGTGCCCCGTGGTCGAGGCCAGGGCGTGCATGCGGCTGTCGACGAACGAGGCGTGGCTGGTCGACAACGGGCGCGTGGTGTTCGGCCCGACCCCGATCTCGCACGGCATGCCGGGATACGAGACCCCGCCCGCGGTGACCCGGATTTCCTTCAAGCGGGAATTCCACTGGAGCACGATGCACGACGCGCCGATGCGCTGGGCCACCTTCTTCAACGGTGACATGGCATTCCACGTGGGCCCGGTGAACTCGCAGTCGCACGGTTGTGTGCGGATGACCGAGGACGGCGCGCACCGATTCTTCGATTACCTGAACCCGGGCGACATCACCCAGGTGATCGTGTAGGAATCACCATGTGCGTAAGTGGTTGATCGGCGGGGCCGCTGCCCTCGTGACGGTGCTGGCAGTGGCCGCCGGGCTGTATGTCCTGATGAATTCGCGGACTTATCAGCTGGCGGGCAGGCTGGTCGACCGGGTCGCGACCGAGGAGAAACTCGTCGCGCTCACCTTCGACGACGGCCCCACCGATCGCACCCCCGAGATTCTGCGCACGCTGGCCGAATTGCGGGTCACCGGCACGTTCTATCTGATCGGTGACAACCTGGCCGCCCACCCCGACTACGGTGCGGCCATCGCGGCCGCCGGGCACGAGATCGGCAACCACAGCTACACCCACCGCCGCATGGTGCTGATCTCGGGTGACACCGCGCGCGACGAGGTGGAACGCACCGACGCCGAGATCCGCCGCACCGGTTACCAGGGCGAGATCACCTTCCGTCCGCCCTACGGCAAGAAGCTGTGGTCGCTGCCGCGCTACCTCTCCGAGCACGACCGCACCACCGTCACCTGGGACGTCGAGCCGGATTCGGCGGGCGGCGCCTCCCGCGACGCGATCGTCGCCGACACCCTCGCCCAGACCAGGCCAGGCTCCATCGTGCTGCTGCACGTGATGCACGGCAGCGAATCCCTCGCCGCCCTTCCTGCCGTCGTCGCCGGCCTGCGCGCCCAGGGCTACCAGTTCACCACTGTCTCCGACCTGCTGAAACGCGCGAACTGACAGACGGGTCAGCTGGTGGGTGTGGCCGCCCGGTGGTAATTCGCCTGTGCTTCGCGGACGGTGTCCATGTTGGCCTCCAAGACCACGATCAGCGATTCCAGGCGCTCGGCCACCTGGGCGCCGAGTTCGGTGAGCGTGTACTCCACGCGCGGCGGGATCGCTTCGAGGACCTCGCGATGGACCATGCCGTCCCGTTCGAGGGTCTGCAGGGTCTGCGAGAGCATGCGTTCGCTCACGCCGTCGACGCGCCTGCGTAGCGCGCTGAACCGGTACGGCCCCTCGCGGAGTGCCACCAGCGCGAGCACGCCCCATCGGCTGGCGACGTTCTGCAGGACCGGCCGCGAGGTGCAGTTCCGCGCGAAGACGTCGGCTTCCAGCGCCTGATCGTCGTCGGTCGACGGTGGCCGCGTGTTCATGCTGCTGATCGTACCCCCCTTGACCAGAGTGCCTGCGGAATGCGTAGTGCTTACGAATAGTTAGTGCTAGAGAATCTGTACGGACCCCTGGAGGAAGAATCATGACCGTCGCGGTGACCGGAGCGAGTGGACAACTGGGCAGGCTCGTCGTCGAGAATCTGCTGGAAGCGGGTGAGCGGCCGGTGGCGATCGTGCGCGATCCCGCCAAGGTGGCCGACCTGGCCGAACGGGGTGCGCTGGTACGCCAGGCCACCTACGACGACCCGGCCGCGCTCGATGCCGCGCTCGCGGGCGTCGACCGGGTGCTGCTGATCTCGGGCAACGAGTTCGGCACCCGGGTCGCCCAGCACACCAATGTCCTCCGGGCCGCCGAGCGTGCGGGCGTCGAGCTGCTCGCCTACACCAGTATCCCGGCGGCGCAGGACAACCGGATGATCCTCGCTGGCGAGCACCGCGGCACCGAAGAGGTGCTCGCCACCGCCACGGTCCCGACGGTCCTGCTGCGCAACAGCTGGTACTGGGAGAACTACGCGGCCGGCGCGGCGCACGCCGCCGAGACCGGCGTGCTGGCAGGCGCCTCGGCCGACGGCAAGGTCTCCGGCGCCCCGCGCGCCGACTACGCCGCCGCCGCGGCCGCCGTGCTCACCACCGACGGTCACGCGGGCCGGGTCTACGAGCTCGGCGGCGACGAGGCGCTCACCGGCGCGGACATCGCCGCCGTGCTCACCGAGGTCACCGGCAAGCCGGTGCGCTACGAGAACCTGACCGAAGCCGACTACGCCGCCGTCCTCGGTCAGGCGGGCCTGCCGGAGCCGGTCGCGGTCGCACTGGCCGACGCCGATTCGGGCATCGCCGAGGGCCTGCTCGAGGTGCGCACCGGCGACCTGGCCAAGCTCATCGGCCGCCCGGTGACTCCGCCCGCCGAGGCCTTCCGCGCGATCCTGGGCTGAGTTCGGGGTGGGCCGACGGGGAGCGGTGTGGCAGAGTTCGGGTGTGGCTTCCGAAACTCCCCGTCGACGCGCGCACTCCTACCTGAGTGGGCTGCTGTTCGTGATGGGCGCCCTGCACTTCGTCGCGCCCAAGCCGTTCGACGGCATCGTGCCGCCGCAGCTGCCCGGCGACCCGCGGGCCTACACCTACGGGTCCGGGGTCGCCGAGCTCGGCGTGGCGACGGCGCTGGCCGTGCCGCGCACCCGCCGCCTGGGCGGGTGGCTGGCGGCGGCGCTGTTCGTCGGGGTGTTCCCGGCGAACATCCAGATGGCGGTCGACGTCGTCAAGAACCCGAAGTCGCCCGGCCTGTTCAAGGCCGGTGTGCTGGCGCGGCTGCCGTTGCAGATCCCGCTGATCGTCGCCGCGCTGCGGATCGCGCGCCGCTGATCACACCCACTGGACGAGCTGGATGACGATCCCGTTCGGGTCGGTCATCTGGAAGTAGCGCTCGCCCCATTCCTCGGTCTCGATCTCGGTCTCGATCGGCACGCCCGCGCCGCGCAGGCGTTCGTACTCGGCGTCGATGTCGTCGACGGTGAACACCACGAGCGTGCCGTCACCGGCGCTGCCCGCGATGCGCGCCGGTTTGAACGTGCCGAGGCCGGTGCGCAGGAAGATGACGTTCATCCCGGCGTCCGGCCTGGCCAGGGAGACGAATCCGTCGGCGGCCATCTGCTCGGTGAATCCGAGATGGTCGATGAGGAATCGCGCCGAGGCCGTCGGGTCGGCGACGTTGAGCGAAATGGCTGAGCCGGTGATCTGCATGCGGTCTCCTCGCTGGCGTTAACTCCGTACTTTGTACGCTTTAAACGATGGCGCGAGGACGCCGGTTCCGCTCTATGACCTACGTCACTGGAAGGTGTCGCGGTCCACGCGCAGAGTGGTGATGGTGGCGGCCAGGCCCTCGTACTGGTTGATCAGCAGCACGATCTCGATCAGCAGCCGCTCGTCGAAGTGCGCGGCGAGTTCGGCCCAGGCCACGTCGTCGACGTCTCTCGTCCGCACCAGCTGGTCGGTGACGGTGAGCAGGGCGCGCTGGCGCGGCGTCCACCCCTCGGCCTCCGGCCCGGCGCCGACCCGATCGATCTCCACGCCGGTGAGCCCGGCCTTGCGGCCGAGACGGCGATGATGGTCGGTCTCGTAGGCGCAGTCGCGCAGGTGCGCGACGCGCAGGATCACCAGCTCGGCCTCGGCGCGGGGCAGCCGTCCACCGGGCATGAGCTTGCCGGAGAAATGCAGCCAGCCGCGGAACAGGCCGCCGGTGCGGCCGAGTGTGCTGAACAGATGCGCGTCGTCGGTGCCGGACGCGCGGGAGAGCACCTGCCAGACAACCCAGTTGATCGGCCCGAGCTCGCCGAAGCGTCCCGGTGAAATACGTGGTCGGCCCGCGGACTCCATGCGTCGGAGCGTACTCGCCGGTATCGAATTTCGGAGCGGACTCCCGCAGTCGCGCCGGTTTTCTTGGTTTCCAGTGGTTTTCGCACCGCTGGCGCGTCATGATCGGGGGGTACCGCAGCGCGCAGCGGCGGTGGAGGACGCAGCACTGGTAGGGGAACACAAGCACATGCTGGTTCGGATCAGGCCGGGGCCGGAGCTCGCCGGTGCCGAGCGCGAGTTCGTCGATTGCCTGCGCGCGTATCCGAGCACAGGGCTCGCGCTGGTCGATTGCCGAGTGGGGGATCGACGGCTCGGGGCGGTGGTGGTGACACCGCGGGGGATCACGGTCATCGAGGTGAAGGGGTTCCGGCGACGGCAGAGCGGACTGCTCTCGCTGGCCGCGGGAACGTGGACGATCAGCGACAACCCGCTGGAACTGGCCGGTGATCCGGCCGCCGGGCTCACCGACCAGGTCGAACACGGCGTGCACGCGGTGCGGGTGGCGCTGGAGCAGGCACTGCAGGACAGCAGGCATGTCAGCGGCGCGGTGGTGCTGGTGCCGTATCGCGGCGTGGTGGTGCGTCCCGCGCGCACGGCGCTGCGGCCCGGGCTCGACGTGCTGGTCGCCAACACCGTCGACGCGCACGAACTGCGGGTCTACCTGGAGGGATTCTCCGCGGGCCCGCGCGCATGGACCATCGACCGGGTGCTCAACACCTGCACCGCGCTGGGGGTGGCCGACCTGGCGCCGTCCAAGGCCGAACTCGCCGAGGACGGCTTCGACGGCAACCGTCCCGCCCCGGCGCCGATCCCGGCCCAGCCGCGCAGATTCGCCGAACCCGTCGCGCCGCCGCCACCGGCCGAGCCGTCCCGGCGCGGAAAGCTGGTCGGCCCGATCGTGTTCGCCGCCGCCCTGCTCGGCGTGTTCGTGGTGTTCCTCGTGGTCGGCCAGGCCCTGCTGCGCGACGCGCCGACCCCACGCTCCACCACCGAGACCACCACAACCACCCGCGTCATAGTGCCGACGACCCAGCGCCAGGTCGAGTGCTTCCCGTTCCAGACCGAGTGTTGATCAATCCCGCACGGCGCGACCGAGTTTGGTGAAGGCGATGGCCCGCTCCGCGCGGACGCGGACGTGCGCGCGGGAGGAGTCGAGGTGCGCGGTGAGGGTGCGCAGCGCCCGCTCGCGTTCCCCGGCGAGCAGTTGCTCGGCGATGGCGATGTGGTCGGCGGTCATGGTGGCGATTCGTTCGGCGTTCGCGACGTCCATGGTGCGCACGGGGCGCACCCGCAGGTGGACCGTCGTCAACGCTTCGGCGAGCGCCGAATTACCCGCGGCCAGCAGCAGTTCGGTGTGGAAGCGCTCGTCCGCGGCCACCAGTTCGGGGCCGGGTTCCGGTGGTGCGTCCCGGAATCCGCGCCAGCGCTCCAGTTCGACGCGCACGGCGGACAGATCATGCGCTGCGGTCCGGTGAAAACCCCTCGCCTCCAGCACTGTTCGCAACTCGAACAGCTCGTCGAGTTCCGCGAGACGCAGCCGGTAGGGGTAGAGGCCGTCGGTGTGGCGCTGGACCAGCCCGTCGGCCTGGAGCCGGGCCAGCGCCTCGCGCACCGGAGTGCGCGAGACGCCGTACCGCTGGGCCAGCCGTTCGGCGCGCAGCCGTTCGGTGGGCTGGAGCGCGCCGATCGCGAGGTCGTCCCGCAGCGCCAGATACACGCGCTCGGCCAGTGGCACCCGCCCGGACCGCTTCCGCCCGCCGGCACCTTCGCCCGCCATGCGCCGGCCTGCGTTCAGATCGCCATCGCCGCGCGGACCGCGGATTCCGCGCCGGCCCCGCCCGCACCCGACGAGCCGAGATGACCCGAATGCAGCACGTAGTAGTGCTGGGCGGCCTGCAACGCGAAGCCGATGTGCTGTTCGACCAGCAGCACGCTGAGCCCACCGCGTTTGGTCAGGTCGATGATCGCGCGCTCGATCTCGGCCACCACCGAGGGCTGGATGCCCTCGGTGGGCTCGTCCAGGATCAGCAGTTTCGGCTCGGTGATCAGGGCGCGCGCGATGGCGAGCTGCTGGCGCTGGCCGCCGGAGAGCAGCCCCGCCTTGCGGGTGAGCAGCTCACGCAGCGCGGGGAAGAGCGTGAGCGATTCCTCGATCAGCGCCTTACCGCGCTTGCGTCCGTCGGCGACCACCTGCAGATTCTCGGCCGTGGTCAGCTGCGGGAAGCTCTGCTGGCCCTGCGGCACATAGGCGATGCCGCGCTTGACCCGTTGTGACGGAGCGAGTTTGGTGATGTCGTCCCCGTCGAAGGTGATCCTGCCCGACTTGGTCGGCAGCAGGCCGACCGCGGTGCGCAGCAGGGTGGTCTTGCCCGCGCCGTTGTGGCCCATGATCGCGACCACGCTGTCGTCGGGCACGGTCATGCTCAGCCCGTGGATCACCTCGGTGCGCCCGTAACCGGACCGGACCTCGTGTAGTTCAAGCATCGGCCGACTCCCTGTCTGTCGTGTCCTCGGCGAGCGCCGCGGTGCCGAGGTACACCTCCTGCACCTTCGGATCGGCCTGCACCTGTTCGACACTGCCCTCGCTGAGCACCTTGCCGCCCGCGAGGACGGTGACCGAGGTGGCGAACGCGCGCATGAAGTCCATGTCGTGTTCCACCACGACCACCACGCGGTCACCGCCGATGCGGCGCAACAGGTTTCCGGTCTCCTCGCGCTCTTCCGCGCTCATGCCCGCGACCGGCTCGTCGAGCAGCAGCACCGAGGCGTTCTGTACCAGCAGCATGCCGATCTCGAGCCACTGCTTCTGCCCGTGCGCGAGCACGCCCGCGGGCTTGTCGCGCAAGGCCGTGAGACCCGTTGTCTCCAAGGCTTCTTCGATGGCGGGCAGCACCGACTTGCGCTTGCGCAGCAGGGTCAGCGCCGACCGTCCGGCGCCCGCGGCGATGTCGAGGTTCTGCAGCACGGTGAGCTGCTCGAACACGCTCGCGGTCTGGAAGGTGCGGCCCACGCCGAGGCGGGCGATCTGGTGCACCTTCTTGCCGATCAGCTCGGTGCCCGACTTCTGCGCCGAGCCGGTGGCCGGGACCAGGCCGGTGATGGCGTCGATGAGCGTGGTCTTGCCCGCGCCATTGGGCCCGATGAGGAACCGCAGGTCACCCTGCAGCACGGTCAGATCGACGTCGGTGACCGCCTTGAATCCGTCGAAACTGACCGAGAGGCCACGGATTTCGAGGTAGTCGCTGTCCATGCCGGCGTTGCCGCCCGCTTTGGGTTCGTGTGTCATCGCGCTTCCACCTTCTCCTCGATGACGGCCGGCTCCACCGGCGGCGCCGGGGCCGCGGGCTTACGCCGGTCGTCGATCCAGCCCTTCAGCAGCGGCCACAGTCCGGCCAGGCCGGCGGGGATGAAGCCGACGACCACGATGAACAGCACGCCCTGCAGATACGTCCAGCCCGAGGGGAACGACTCCGACAGCGATGTCTGCGCCCACGCGACCCCGATCGCGCCGAGGACAGGGCCGAGCAGCGTGGTGCGGCCACCGATCGCGACACCGATCAGGAACGCGATGGACGGGACGACGCCGATGTCGGCGGGCGAGATGATCCCGACGATCGGCGTGAACAACGCCCCCGCGACGCCGGCCAGGAACGCCGCCACCACGTACGCGACGATCTTGATGTTGGCGGGGTCGTACCCGAGGAAGCGCACTCGCTCCTCCGCGTCACGCACCGCGACCAGCAGTTCGCCGTAGCGGCTGTTGTTGAGCTGACGGATCAGCGCCACCACCACGAGCAGCGTGCCCGCCGCGATGAAGAACAGCATCTGCCGGTTGGCCGGGTCCGACAACTTGAAGCCGAAGAACGACCGGAAGTCCGAGAGTCCGGTGAAACCACCGATCGCCTGCTGACCGGTCAGCAGGATCGCCAGCGCGGCGGCCAGCGCCTGGCTGAGGATCGCGAAGTACGCGCCGCGCACCCGGCGCTTGAACACGCCGTACCCGAGCACGGCCGCGATCAGGCCGGGCAGCACCAGGATGCCGAGAATCGCCACCGGCGCCGAGCTGAACGGCTGCCAGAAACCCGGCAGCTCGCTGATGCCCGAGATCTCCATGAACTCGGGCACGTCGTTGCCGAGGCGGGCGGCATCGGCCAGCTGCATGTGCATGGCCATGATGTAGGCGCCGATGCCGAAGAACACGCCCTGGCCGAGGGTGAGCATTCCGCCACGGCCCCACGCCAATCCGATGCCCGCCGCCACGATGGCGAAGCACAGGAACTTGGCGAGCAGGTTGAGCCGGAAGTCGCTGAGCACGGCGGGCGCCACGGCGAACAACAGGATCGCGGCCACGGCGAAGCCGGCCAGCGGGGTGGCCCGTGGATGGGCGCGCAGACGTTCCATGAGTGCGGTCATGCCAAACTCCTCGTCCGCACGGTGAACAGGCCCTGCGGGCGGACCTGCAGGAAGATGACGATCAGCACGAACACGATCACCTTCGCGATGGAGGCGGTGGTGGAGTATTCGATGAACGAGTTGAGCAGGCCGAGCGCGAACGCCGCGATCACCGTGCCCTTGATCTGGCCGAGCCCGCCGATCACGACCACCAGGAAGGCGTCGATCAGGTAGCTCTGGCCGATGGTCGGGCTGGTCGAGCCGATCAGCGTCAGCGCCACACCGGCGACACCGGCCAGGCCAGAGCCGATGAAGAACGTGCTGATGTCGGTGAATCGCGATGAGATACCGGAGGTTTCGGCGAGGCCGCGGTTCTGCACGACGGCCCTGATGCGCCGACCCATCGGGGTCGCCTTGAGCACGGCGGCCAGCGCGGTCACCGCGACGACGGCCAGCACCAGGATGAAGATCCGGGTCTTGGGCACCACCGCGCCCGCGATGGTGATTCCGCCGCTGAGCCATTCGGGCACCAGCACGTTCTTGGCCGGCGCGCCGAAGATGTCACGCGCGGCCTGTTGCAGCACCAGCCCGACGCCGAAGGTGACCAGCAGCGTGTCCAGCGGCCGGTCGTACATGTACCGGATCAGCCCCATCTCCAGGGCCGCGCCGAGCAGGCCGCCGATCAGGAAGCCGAGCAGCAGCGAGACGACCAGCGAGACGCCTGCCGACGAGAAGACCTGTTGCACAACGTAGGTGGTGTAGCAACCGGCCATGATGAACTCGCCGTGCGCCATGTTGATGACGCCCATCTGACCGAAGGTCAGCGCCAGGCCGAGCGCGGCGAGCAAGAGAATTGATCCAAGGCTCAACCCGGTGAAGAGCTGGCCGATCAGCACGTCCATTGCAGCGGACTCCTTGCGAACTGGGGGCGGTGCGGGGCGCGCAGAACGCGGCCCCACACCGTCTCGGGCGACTTACTTGAGGCCCTTGGCCCAGTCGTAGGACTTCAGGTACGGGTCGGGGGTGATGGCCTTGCCGGAATCCCAGACCGTGTAGATCAGGCCGTCCGGGCGGATCTCGCCGATGCGGGCGGTCTTGGTGATGTGGTGGTTGGAACCGTCGATGGTGACGGTGCCCTCCGGCGCGTCGAAGCTGACGCCGTCGGCCGCAGCCTGCACGTCGGCCACCGCGAACGACTTGGCCTTCTCTACGGTGTTCTTCCACAGGTAGACCGAGGCGTAAGCGGCCTCCATCGGGTCGGAGGTCGGCTTGTCGGCGCCGAAGGCGGCCTTGTAGTCGGCCACGAACTTCTTGTTCGCCGGGGAATCGACGGTCTGGTAGTAGTTCCAGGCGGTCAGCTGGCCCGCGATGTTCTGCGCGCCGATGCCGGCGACCTCCTCCTCGGCGATCGACACCGAGACCACCGGCATCTCGGCGGCTTTCAGGCCCGCGTTGGTGTACTCGCGGAAGAAGGCCACGTTCGAGTCGCCGTTGAGGGTGTTGAACACCGCGCCCGCCTTGGCGTTACGGACCTTGTTGATGATGGTGGAGAAGTCGGTGGAGCCGAGCGGGGTGTAGTCCTCGCCCTTGATCTCGATGCCGTTGGCGGCGGCGTAGGCCTTGATCTCGCGGTTGGCGGTCTGCGGGAAGACGTAGTCGGAGCCCACCAGGTAGAGGGAGGTGATCCCCTTCTGCTTCAGGTAGTCCAGCGCGGGCACGATCTGCTGGTTGGTGGTGGCGCCGGTGTAGAAGATGTTCTTCGAGTCCTCGAGACCCTCGTACTGCACCGGGTAGTAGAGCAGCGAGTTCAGGCTCTCGAACTTGGGCTTCATCGCCTTGCGGCTCGACGAGGTCCAGCCGCCGAACACCGCGGCCACGCAGTCGGAGCTGATCAGCTTCTCCGCCTTCTCGGCGAAGGTCTTCGGGTCGGAAGCGCCGTCCTCCTTGATGATCTCGATCTTCTTGCCGAGCACCCCGCCCGCGGCGTTGATCTGGTCGATCGCCAGCTTGGTCGAATTGGCCACGGTCACTTCGGAAATGGCCATGGTGCCGGAGAACGAGTGCAGCGAACCGACCTTGATCGTGTCCTTGGAGGTGTCGAGGCAGGACGCGGCGGTCGAGCCGGACGACGCGTCGTCACGGGCACCGCAACCGGTGAGCAACAGGCCGGCGAGGGCCACCGCGGCGGGCGCGACGAGCGCCTTGACCACACGGGAATCAGACATGGGACGGTTCTCCTCATCAGGTGTTACGGCGGCGCCATGCGCGCCACAACGAACACCACCGCTGCGCCCGTGTACACCGGGTTGTATACAGCGGCTGTATTCGTGAGCGGAACAGTAGAGGGAACATGTTGCACCGGAATATCTCTCGGTCACGTGCCCGTTTCGTCTGTTTCGTCCGCGTGAACAATTGCTCAGCGCCGGGACGGCGGGCCCGCGCGCCTACGCTTGCGTAGGGAGACCGCGGTGCGGCACGCTTCGATTTCGTACGACGTCGAACAGCCGAATCTCGCGGCGCTCGGGCCGCGGATGGTCAGTCGAGGAGGAGCCCAGTGGGGCACTACAAGGCGAACGTGCGTGACATCGAGTTCAATCTCTTCGAGGTGCTGAGCCTGGACAAGCTCCTCGACACCGGCGCCTACGGCGATCTCGATTCCGACACCGTGCGGCAGATCCTCGACGAGGTGAAGCGGCTGGCCGAGGGGCCCATCGCGGAGTCCTTCGCCGCCGCCGATCGCGATCCGGTGGTCTATCGCCCCGACACCTTCGACATCTCCGTGCCGGAGCCGCTGCGCAAGACGGTGGCCGCGGTGCACGAGGCGGGCTGGTACCGGCTCGGCATGCCCGAGGGCATGGACGGCACCCCCGCGCCGAACGTGCTGATGTGGGCGCTCAACGAGCTGGTCATCTGCGCCAACCCCTCGGCCAGCTTCTTCAACATGGGACCGCTGATGGGGTCGGTGCTCTTCGAGGTCGGCACCGAGGAGCAGAAGCGCTGGGCGCGCGGCGGTTTCGAGCGCGGCTGGCAGGGCACCATGGTGCTCACCGAGCCCGACGCGGGCTCCGACGTCGGCGCGGGCCGCACCAAGGCCGTGCCGCAGCCGGACGGGTCGTGGCACATCGAGGGCGTGAAGCGGTTCATCTCCGGTGGTGACGTGGGCGAGGTGGCCGAGAACGTCTTCCACCTGGTGCTGGCCAGGCCGGAAGGGGCCGGTCCCGGCACCAAGGGGCTGTCGCTGTTCTATGTGCCCAAGTTCCTCTTCGATCCCGAGACGATGGAGCTGGGCGACCGCAACGGCGTGTACGTCACCGGGGTCGAGCACAAGATGGGCATCAAGTCGTCGCCGACCTGCGAACTGACCTTCGGTGGGACCTCGGTGCCCGCCAAGGGCTGGCTGGTCGGCGACGTGCACAACGGCATCGCGCAGATGTTCAAGGTGATCGAGAACGCGCGCATGACCGTGGGCGTGAAGTCGTCGGGAACGCTGTCCACCGGGTACCTGAACGCGCTCGAATACGCCAAGACCCGGGTGCAGGGCGCGGATCTGACCCAGATGGCCGACAAGGCCGCGCCGCGGGTGACCATCACCCACCACCCCGATGTGCGTCGCTCGCTGGCCATGCAGAAGGCCTACGCGGAGGGGCTGCGCGCGGTGTATCTGTATACCGCGGCGCACCAGAACGCCGACGTGGCCCAGCTCGTGTCCGGTGCCGATCCGGAGCTGGCGCACCGCGTCGACGATCTGCTGCTGCCGATCGTCAAGGGTGTCGGCTCCGAGCGGGCCTACCAGCTGCTCACCGAATCGCTGCAAACTTTCGGCGGCTCCGGGTATCTGCAGGACTATCCGATCGAGCAGTACATCCGCGACGCCAAGATCGACTCCCTCTACGAGGGCACCACCGCGATCCAGGCTCAGGACTTCTTCTTCCGCAAGATCATTCGTGATCGCGGGACGGCGCTGGCGCACGTCAACGCGCAGATCACCGCGTACCTGGACAACGACTCGGGCCGCTTCGCCACCGAGCGCGCCCTGCTGCGCACCGCCCAGTCCGACGTCCAGGCGATGGCCGCCACCCTCACCGGCTACGCCATGGCGGGCCAGACCGACCCCACCGAGCTCTACAAGGTGGGCCTCGGCTCCGTGCGCTTCCTCATGTCGATGGGCGACCTGCTCATCGCCTGGCGCCTGCTCGTCCAGGCCGACGTCGCCGCCGCGGCCCTCACCGCCGACGCCTCCCCGAAGGACCGCCCCTTCTACCAGGGCAAAGTAGCCGCGGCCACCTTCTTCGCCAAGAACGTCCTCCCCGAACTCACCGCCACCAGAACCATCCTCGCCACCCTCGACAACGACATCATGTCCATCCCGGAGGAAGCCTTCTGACGCGCTACTTGATCAGGTAGGGGGAGACGGAGCTGCGGTGTTCGCTGATGTCGAGGGCCTTGCCGAGTGGGGGGAAGGCGCGCTGGGGGCAGTTGGAGCGGACGCAGACGCGGCAGCCGGCGCCGATGGGGGTGGCTGAGGCCTCGCCGAGGTCGATGCCGTCGGCGTAGACGACGCGGCCCGCGTGGCGCAGTTCGCAGCCGAGGCCGATGGCGAAGGTCTTGCTGGGCTGGCCGTAGCGGGTGGCGCGGCGTTCGACGGTGCGCGCCACCCAGAGGTATTTGCGGCCGTCGGGCATCTGGGCGATCTGGGTCATGATCTTGCCGGGGTAGGCGAAGGTCTCGTAGACGTTCCACAGCGGGCAGGTGCCGCCGCTGGCGGAGAAGTGGAAACCGGTGGCGGACTGGCGTTTCGACATGTTGCCCGCGCGGTCGACGCGCACGAACGAGAACGGCACCCCGCGCAGGCTGGGCCGCTGCAGGGTCGACAGGCGATGGCAGATCGTCTCGTAGCTCTGCGAGAAGAACGCGGACAGCCGCTCGATGTCGTAGCGGAAGTCCTCGGCCACCTCGTGGAAGTGGTTGTAGGGCAACACCGTCGCCGCCGCGAAGTAGTTGGCCAGGCCGAGCATGGCGAGCTTGCGCGCGGCCTCGGAGGCGAAATTGCCCTCCTCGACCAGCTTTTCGAGCAGCGGCCCGCATTCCAGGTAGGCCAGCTCGGCCGCCAGCTTGAAGGTGCGCTGTCCGCCGGACAGGTGGGGCGAGATCTCGAGCTGCTTGGATTCGGGGTCGTAATGGTGCAGCACGCCCTCGCCGAGATCGATCCGCTCCACGATCCGCACGTCGTGCGAGCGCAGCAGCCGCACGATCTCGGTGCTCACCTCACCGCCGTGGAAACGGATGCGCGCGGTGAGTTCCTCGGCCGCGGTGTCGAGTTCGTGGATGTAGTTCTGGCGCTGATAGAAGTAGTCGCGCACCTCCTCGTGCGGCTTGGAGATCGCGGCGCTGCCGGAACCGTCGGAGAAGCGGTCCTCGGTGGCGGCGGCCAGCTGGGCGCTGGTGTTGCGGTACCGGTTGTGCATGGCGACCAGTGCGCGCGCCATGCTCGGATGCGCCGAGACCATGTCGGCGATCTCCTGGGTGTCGGCCTCGATACCGAGCTCCGCGTCCATGACGACTTCCTGGAGTTCGGCGATGAGCCGGGTGTCGTCCTGGGCGGAGAAGAAGGCGGGATCGACGCCGAAGACCTCGTTGATCCGCTTGAGCACGGGCACCGTCAGCGGGCGCACGTCGTGCTCGATCTGGTTGAGATAGCTGGCCGAGATCTCCAGTTTCTGGGCCAGAGCGACCTGGCTCAGACCGCGCTCGGTCCGCAGCTGGCGCAGCCGCGCACCGACATAGGTCTTGGCCATGTGTCCAGCTTATGGCCGCTTTCGCAGACTTGCCAACGGAACCTTAACAGCGTGGGGTGAGCGATGTGTCACACCCGCGCGCTACCGTCAGCGGGTGCTGTTCAGCGAAGTGGTCGCGGCCTCGGCGGCCGTGCGCGCGACCAGGTCACGCAAGGCGAAGATCGCCGCGCTGGCCGAGTTGTTCGCGTCCGCCGGGCCAACGGAGATCGCGACGGTGGTGGCCTGGCTCTCCGGCGAGCTGACGCAGGGCCGGATCGGGGCCGGGTGGCGCACCGTCACCGGCTTGGACACCCCGCCCAGCGCGGAGGCGAGTCTCACCGTCGAGGCGGTCGACGCCGTCTTCACCCAGCTCACGGGGCTCAGCGGCACCGGCTCCGCCCTGCGCCGACGGGAACTGCTGACCGAACTGTTCACCGCCGCCACCGCCGACGAGCAGTCCTTCCTGCTGCGCCTGCTCACCGGCGAACTGCGCCAGGGCGCGCTCACCGCGATCGTCGTCGAGGCGCTGGCGCAGGCCACCGGCATCCCGATCGAGGTGGTGCGCCGCGCGCACATGCTGTCGGGGCAGCTGCCCGCGACCGCTGTCGTCGCGATCACCGGCGGCGAGGCGGCGCTGCGCGCGTTCCGGCTCGAGGTGGGCAGGCCCGTCGCGCCGATGCTGGCCTCGCCGGGCGGCTCGCTGGACGAGGCACTGGCCGAACTCGGGCCACGGGTGAGCGTGGAGCACAAACTCGACGGCGCCCGCATCCAGGTGCATCGCCAGGGCGAGCAGGTGTGGATCTTCACCAGGACCCTGCGCGACATCACCGCCGGCGTGCCCGAGCTGGTGGAACTCGTGCGCGGGCTCGCCTGCACCAGCGTGGTGCTCGACGGCGAGACCCTCGCCCTCACCGACGCCGGCAGGCCGCGCCCGTTCCAGGAGACGATGAGCCGCTTCGCCACCGTGGCCGACACCACCGAGCTGCTGCTGCATCCGTACTTCTTCGACTGCCTGCACCTGGACGGCCGCGACCTGCTCGACGAACCACTGCAGGCGCGGCGCACCGCGCTGGAGCTGGTGGCGGGTGAGCACGCCATTCCCGCCCTCGTGGCCCCCGACGCGGAGGCCGCCGCCGACTACTACGACGACGCGCTCGCCGTCGGCAACGAGGGCGTGATGATCAAATCGCTCGACGCGCCGTACGCCGCGGGCAGGCGCGGCAAATCCTGGCAGAAGATCAAACCCGCGCACACCCTCGATCTGCTCGTGATCGGCGCCGAATGGGGATACGGCCGCCGCACCGGCTTCCTGTCGAATCTGCACCTGGCCGCGCGCGACGAGGAGACCGGCGAACCGGTGATGGTCGGCAAGACGTTCAAGGGCCTCACCGACGAATTGCTGCGCTGGCAGACCGCGGAATTCCCGCGCTATCAATCCGGCACCGACGGGCACGCGGTCTTCCTGCGCCCGGAACTCGTCGTCGAGATCGCGCTCGACGGTGTGCAGACGAGCACGCGCTATCCCGGCGGTGTCGCCCTGCGTTTCGCGCGGGTCGTGCGATATCGCCCGGACAAGGAGCCACAGCAGGCCGACACCATCGCCACGGTGCGGGCTCTCGGCTGAACCCGGACCGGCATACGACACACTGTTCGGGTGAGCGCCGAACTAATGGTCCTGTTGATCGTCATCATCACAGCTCTCGTCTTCGACTTCACCAACGGCTTCCACGACGCGGCCAACGCCATGGCGACCTCCATCGCCACCGGTGCGCTGCGGCCGCGGGTGGCGGTGGCGCTGTCGGGCGTGCTGAACCTGATCGGCGCGTTCCTGTCGGTGGCGGTGGCGGCGACGGTCGCCAAGGGCATCGTGAAATTGGACGAAGTGACCGGCCACGACCTGCTGGTGATCGTGTTCGCCGGTTTGGTCGGCGGCATTCTGTGGAATCTGCTCACCTGGCTGCTCGGGCTACCGTCGAGCTCGTCACACGCCCTGTTCGGCGGCATCATCGGCTCGACGATCGCGGCGCTCGGCTGGAGCGGGGTGATCTGGTCCTCGGATTCGGGTGGCGTGCTGGTCAAGATCGTGCTGCCCGCGCTGCTGGCGCCGGTCATCGCGGCGGGCGTCGCCGCCGTGGCCACCTTTCTCGTCTACCGCATCACCCGCGGCGTCGACGCGGACAAGTCGACCCAGGGCTTCCGCTGGGGACAGATCGGCTCGGCCTCGCTGGTCTCGCTCGCGCACGGCACCAACGACGCGCAGAAGACGATGGGCGTCATCTTCCTCGCGCTGGTCGCCCACGGCACGCTCGACAAGGACGATCACATGCCGCTGTGGGTGATGGCGGTCTGCGCGGTCGCGATCGCGCTCGGCACCTACCTCGGCGGCTGGCGCATCATCCGCACGATGGGCAAGGGCCTGGTCGAGATCGAGTCGCCGCAGGGCATGGCCGCCGAGTCGACCTCGGCCGCGATCATCCTCACCTCGGCGCATTTCGGACTGCCGCTGTCGACCACGCAGACCGCCACCGGCTCGATCCTTGGCACCGGCCTCGGCAAGGGCGCCGAGGTGCGCTGGGGTGTGATGGGCCGGATGGCCGTCGCCTGGCTGCTGACCCTGCCGATGGCGGGTATCGTCGGCGCGATCTGCTGGGCCATCGCCCACTTCATCGGCGGCCTGCCCGGCGTGCTGGTGGTGTTCGCGATCCTGATCAGCGGTTCGCTCGGCATCTACCTGTGGTCCCGGCGCGATCCGGTCGGGACCCACAATGTGAACGAGTGGCCCGGCGACGCGCCGCGGTCCGCGTCCGAACAGAACCACGCCGGCTAGAAGGGAGCGATCGTGCAATCCGTGATCACGAATCTGAGTTCACTGTGGGAAGTGGTGCTGGCCGCCCTCGTCTTCGGCGCCGGGGTGCCCGCCGTGTTCGCCCTCGCGGTGCGCTGGTGGGCCAAGGCCGAGACGGTCGACGCCGAGGGCCGGGTGCACCGGAATTACCCGGCGCTCACCGGGGCGTTGCTGTGCCTGATTCTCATCGTCGTGGTGGTGATCACCGGAATCCTGTTCACCGCCAAGGCATTCATCGCCCACCAGTTCGGTATCCAGCTGTTCGGCCAATCATGAGCGAGGAACCGATGACCGATCCGTCACCCACGCCGGCCGTTCGCCGCAATCTGCTCGCGCGCGTGCTCGGCTGGCTGCGCGCGGGATATCCGCAGGGCATTCCGCAGTCCGACTATGTCGCGTTGTACGCGGTGCTGCACCGTCATCTCACCGAGTACGAGGTGCGCGCGATCGGTGCGAAGCTGATCGAGGCCAATCCGGAACGCGAGGCGATCAGCGAGGCCGAGATCGAAGCGGCCATCGCGGATTTCGCGAAGGAGCAGCCGGCGCCCGCCGATGTCGCGCGGGTGGCCTCGCATCTGGCCGCGGGCGGCTGGCCATTGGCCGAGCCACTCGATGACGGTGAGCTTTAACAGTTTTCGATTCCCCGGGCTGTGCCGCGTTCGCGCGCTAGCATGCACGGGTGGTTCGGCGTGCGCAACAAACCGATAGTGGTCGTAATTATGGTGGATTATCGCGGCAGCAGCGAGTGGCGCTGCGGCGTAATCGATTGACCGACGCCGCGCTGGAACTATTCGGTACCCAGGGTTATTCCTCGACGTCGATCGAGCGCCTGTGCGCGACGGCGAATGTCTCCACGCGCAGTTTCTACGAGGACGTCGGCAGCCGCGAGGCGCTGTTGATCGCCCTGGTCGACCGGCTGAACACGGCCGCGCTGCGCCGCGTCGACGAGGCGCTGGCCCGCACCAGCGAGGAGCCGCTGGTGGTGCGCGTGGTGGAGAGCTTCCGCGCGTTTCTTGCCGTGACCTGCCGCGATCGCCGCGCCGCTCGCGTGTTCTATGTCGAGGTGGTCGGGGTGAGCCCGGCGGTCGAGGAGTGGCGCCGCGCGCAACGGCGCTCGGTGTCCGGGCTGCTCACCAGGGAGGCGCAGCGCGCCGCCGCCCGCGGGGAAGCCGAATCGCGCAGCGTGCACCTGTTCACGCTCGCGTTGATCGGGGCGGTGAATTCGCTGGCACAGGAGATGGTGCACGCCACCGTGCCCGGCGACGCGATTTCGGTCGACGAGATCTGTGACGAGATCGCCTATTTCATCCGGTCGGGACTCTCGGTCCGGCCGACCGCATTGCCCACCTGAGCCGACGAAAAACGGGAGGCATCCGATGGATGCCTCCCGTTTTCGGTTCAGGGGGAAATCAGATTCCCATGCCCTGGGCCAGCAGCGGCCAGGACTCGTGCAGGGCCTGCTCCCAGTACGGCCAGTAGTGGGTGCCCATCGGGGTGAACTGGTAGGTCGCGGGGATGCCCAGCGAGTCCAGCTTGGCCTTCAGGTTCTGGCTGCACGCGTTGGTCGCGGCCTCGATGCCGACGCCGAGACCGAGGTTGATCACGCCCATCGGGCCGGGCGAGCCGTTGAGGTAGTAGGCCACGTCGGCGTTGGTGGGCATACCGCTACCGCTGGAGATGTAGAGGTTGGTGCCGCGCAGCTTCTCCGCGTTGATGACCGGGTCGTTCTCGACCCAGGCCGGGTCGTTGTCGGCGCCGTACATGTTGGCGGTCTTGCCGCCTGCCCAGGTCTCGACCGAGAACTTCACGGCCTGCTTGCCCATCGGGTCCGCGATCTGCGCGCACCCGGAGTAGGCGGCGACGGACTTGAACAGGCCCGGCTTGGCTTCGGCCAGCTGCAGCACCGAGGTGCCGGAGGTGGACAGGCCGGCCAGCGAGTTCAGGCCGGTCGAGCCGAGGGTGGCGTCGAGCAGCGGCGGCAGCTCCTGGGTGAAGAAGGTGGTCCACTTGTTCAGGCCGAGGCGCGGGTCCTCCTGCTTCCAGTCGGTGTAGTAGCTACCGCGACCACCGATCGGCTGGATGACATTGACCTGCTTGTCGGCCAGGAAGCCGAGCGCGTTGGTCTGCGCGGCCCAGCTGGCGGAGCCTTCGCCCGCGTCCAGACCGTTGAGCATGTAGAAGTTCGGTGCCGGCTTGGACTCGTCGACCGGACGCTGCACGTCGATCGTGATGTCCTTCTTCATCGCCGCCGAGTACACCTTCAGATGCCAGGTGCGTCCGTCCTTGACGACCGATGTCACCGACGAGGACTTCTCGGGTTCGGCCGAGGCGGCGCCGCCACCGGCGATCACCGCCACGGACATCGCGGCGGTCAGAGCCACGGCGGTGGTTCGCAGGGCGGCCACGGTACGTAGTGCAGAGAGCTTCATCGAACAGTCGGTTCCAGTCCACGGGCCCATCGCGGACCCGTCATCGCATGCTTCCCCCCGAGGGCCGAGCACGGCTCGGCGCCGACGGGGCTGTCAGATACCTGTCGACACTCTATGTCCTCCCGCGCGACCGAATCGTTACCGGCTCGCGAATCGCGGGGGTGAGTGTGACTAAATGGCCATGCCCACCGTGGCCGACCCGAAGTCGCGGCGCGCGGACAGGCGCAGGCCGGCCCGCGAGGCCAGGAAGTCGGCGGTGACGAAGACCGCGGTCTCGGCCGGGGTACGCGGGCCCGACTCGAGCCCGGCGGGCACGTGCAGGCGGGCCAGGGTCGGCTCGTCGAAGCCGCCCGCGCGCAGGTCGTCGAGGCGGCGGGCCTGGTCGGCGGGCGAGCCGAGCGCGGCCAGGTAGCCCAGTTCCGGCAACCGCAGGGCGACGGTGAGCAGCGGGATCTCGAAGCGCGGCTCGTTGGCCAGCACCACGATGCCGGTGCTGCTGTCGATCTCCCCGGCGGCCGAGAGGGTATTGAGGTAGCGGTGCGGCCAGTCGACGACGACCTCGGCACCGGGGAACGAGCCCGGGTCGGCGAACTCGGGCCGCGAATCGCAGATGCTGACGCGATAGCCGATCATCCTGGCCTGCGCGGCCAGCGTCGCGGCGTAGGCGTTGGCGCCGAAAATGATCAGCCGCGGCGGCGGGCAGTAGGACGCGACGAACAGATCGGATTCGGGCAGGGCGACGAGTTCGGTGGCGTGCTTGCGATCGGTGACCAGATGCTGACCGATCACATCCGGATCCTGATTCCACACGACCGTGAATACGGTGACCCGGCGATGGGCCTGGATATCGGCGGCGATGGCCGGGAATTCGGGGAAATCGCGGCAGGAGAACGGCTCGACGAAGATATCGACGAGTTCGCCTTCGTCGGATCCGGATTCCATTCCGGTGATCAGGCTGTAGCGACGTAGTTGCCGGATCCCGGTTTGCGCGGCTTCCATGGCGGCCGCGTACACGGTCTCCTCGAGACGCCCCGACGCGATCGATCCGAAGACTCCGCCGTTGGGGGTGACCAGCATCCCCGACCCGATCGGCAGCGCGTTCGTGCCGATGGTACGGACCACGGTGGCGAGGCCGCCGGTACGGCCCGAATGCCACACTCGCAGAAGGTCATCGACGATATC
The DNA here is from genome assembly GCF_003182135.1 of Nocardia neocaledoniensis. Taxonomy (GTDB): domain Bacteria; phylum Actinomycetota; class Actinomycetes; order Mycobacteriales; family Mycobacteriaceae; genus Nocardia; species Nocardia neocaledoniensis. The sequence continues at coordinate 153,299 of NZ_QGTL01000007.1, forward strand.
GCGCATATCTCAAACTCCGATCACCGTGCGTCGTCTTCCGGGAAATCGCGATCGGTCCCTGTCGCCAAGTCGCCGCACGTGACGCACACCATATCCTGTCTGCCGCCCAAATAGGAACCGGCACCGGCATCCCCGCCGACAACAGCGGAAACCGCTTTCCAGTGCTTGTTCTCGATCACAACGGGATGGCCTGGTGTGTCGAGAAACACAGCACGCGCCAGTCCGCTCTCGCTCGCGGCCGCCGCGCCGAGTACCCGGGCGACGACCTCGGCGCCGATATCGGGAACGTCGACGGGCAGGAACGCCACATAGCGGGTGTCCGCCTCGGCGGCCGCGCGCAGCCCTTCGCGCACCGTCGCCGACAATCCCGTCGCCCAGTCGGCGACCCAGCGCCACTCGGTGCCGGGCGGCAGCGCCACCGTCGCCGGATCGGGACCCGTCGCGCCGAGCAGCACGATCACCGGTGCGCATCCGCCGTCGCGCAGTGCGGTGACCGCGCCCCGCAGCCAGGCGCCGCCTGCGGCGAGTGCCTTGGGTTTGCCGAACCGTGTCCCTGCGCCCGCCGCGAGCACGATGCCCGTGCACGAGGCGTGCGCGGGCGGCGGTTCCAGTGGGGGCATGGGCGCGACGCTAATCAGCGCATGTTGCCGCTCGATTACAGCAGGGGAGCGCGAGGGCGACGACACGCCGACGTGACCGACCACACACGCTGGCGGGGCCCCGGAGATGGGGAGATGCTGGATCGATGACGAGCGAAGCGACCGGCCTCGCGGGTTTCAACGAGTTGCCCGCCGAGGCCGCCGAGGCGGTATTGCTTTCCTGTTGCTCGGCGCCACGCTGGGCGCGGGCCGTCGCCGCCGCGCGGCCGTACGACAGCGTGGACGACCTGCTGGCCGCCGCCGACGCGGCGCTGGCCGCGCTCGACGAGGCCGAGATCGACGAGGCGCTGGCCGGGCACCCCCGGATCGGGGACCGGCCGACCTCGGCGGCCTCGGCGCGCGAGCAGTCCGGGGTTTCCGGCGCGGCGGTGTTTGCCGCGCTGAGCGAGGGCAATCGCGCCTACGAAGAGAAGTTCGGCCATCTCTACCTGGTCTGCGCGGCGGGGCGAAGCGGCGAGGAGCTGCTCGCCGTCCTGCGCGCGCGGCTGGACAACGATCCGACGACCGAGAGGCAGGTCATGCGCACCGAACTGGCGAAGATCAACCGTCTGCGGCTCACCCGGCTGGTGGCATCGTGACCAGCCTGAGCACGCACGTCCTCGACGCGGTGCGCGGCGTGCCCGCCGCCGGCGTCGCCGTCTGGCTGGTCCGCGGCGAACAGCGGCTCACCGAGGCGCTCACCGATGCCGACGGCCGGGTGAAAGAGCTCGCCGCCGGCCTGAATCCCGGCGACTATCACCTGTTCTTCGACACCGGCGGCTATTTCGCGGCGCAGGGTGTGGAGACCTTCTATCCCGAAGTCCGCGTCACGTTCACGGTGGGTGAGCAGCCGCATCTGCATGTGCCGCTGCTGTTGTCGCCGTTCGCCTATTCCACCTACCGAGGAAGTTGAGGACCCCGATGGCATTGAGTGGCCCGATCGTGTTGACCGACAATCGCTATGGCAAGGCCGAGAACCGGGTGGTGCGCTTCTACAAGGAGAACGCGCGCCACGAGATCCGGGATGTGAATGTCTCCACCACGCTGCGTGGGGATTTCGCGGCGGCCTATACCGAGGGTGATCAGCGTCACGTCCTGCCTACGGATACTCAGAAGAACACGGCGTTCGTCTTCGCGAAGCGGCCGGGGCTCGACACGATCGAGGAATACGCGATCGCGCTGGCCACGCATTTCGTCGACACCGTCGAGCCGGTGTCGAGCGCGCGAATCGACGTGGAATCGTTCGGCTGGCAGCGGGTCTCGATCAATGGCTCCGAGCACGACCACACCTGGAAAAGGCAGGGCCCCGACGTGCGCACCGCGGCGGTGACGGTGGCGGGCAGCGGGGCGGATCGGCAGACCTGGGTGCTCGGCGGGATCAAGGACCTGGTGGTGCTCAAGTCCACCGGTTCGGAATTCGCCGACTTCCTCACCGACGAATACACCACCCTCGCCCCGACCCACGATCGCGTGCTGGCGACCTCGCTGGATGTGGGATGGCGCTTCGCCGAGACCGCCGGCTTCGACTGGGACGAGGTGTACGCGGGCATCGAGGCCACGCTGCTCGAACTGTTTGCGACCACCTACTCCAAGGCCTTGCAGCAGACCCTGCACGCCATGGGAACCGCTGTGCTGGAACGCTTCCCGATGCTCGCCGAGATCCGGCTCGCGGCGCCGAACAAACACCATTTCGACTACGACCTGGCCAGATTCGGGGTCGAGAACGCCGGCGAGGTGTTCTGGGCGGCCGACCGCCCCTACGGCTCCATCCATGCGACGTTGCAGCGCGCGGACGCGCCGGAAGCGGGGCTCGCGTGGCTGCCGTGAGCGCGCCGGATCTGGTGATCGACGGGTGCGCGGTCGTGACCGTCGACGATGCAGGCACCGAGCATCGCACCGGCTGGGTGTCGGTGCGGGGCAACAGGATCGACGCGCTGGGCGCGGGCAGGGCGCCTGACTTCGGGGCGGGCGTGGCACGCATCGACGGTCGCGGCTGCCTGCTCACTCCGGGCCTGGTGAACACCCACCACCATCTCTATCAGTGGATCACCCGGGGCCTCGCCGCAGACAACACGCTGTTCGAGTGGCTGCAGAAGCTGTATCCCGTGTGGGCGCGGATCGACGAGAAGTCGGTGCGGGTGGCGGCGACCGGAGCGCTGGTGTCGCTGGCCCGGACCGGCTGCACGACCTCGTCGGATCACCACTACGTCTTCCCGCGCGGCGGCGGTGACCTGCTGGCGGCCGAGATCGGTGCGGCGGCGACGGTGGGACTGCGGTTCCATCCGACCCGCGGCTCGATGGACCTGGGCGAGAGCCAGGGCGGGTTGCCGCCCGACGAGGTGGTCGAGTCGATCGACGACATCCTCGCCGCCAGCACCGCCGCGATCGAGCAGTGGCACGATCCGTCGTTCGACGCGATGGTGCGAATCGCCCTCGCGCCGTGCTCGCCCTTCTCGGTGACCGGCGATCTGATGCGCGAATCCGCGGCGCTGGCCAGGTCGGCGGGGGTGCGGCTGCACACCCATCTGGCCGAAACCGTCGACGAGGAGCAGTTCTGCCGGGACAAGTTCGGCTGCACCCCCGCGGAGTACATGGAGCGGCTCGGCTGGGTGGGCGATGACGTCTGGTTCGCCCACGCCGTGCACCTCGACGATCCCGCGATCGCCACCATGGCGCGCACCGGCACCGGTGTCGCGCACTGCCCGACCTCCAACGGCAGGCTGGGCGCCGGAATCGCGCGGACCGCGGAGCTGGTGGCGGCCGGGGTACCGGTCGGCCTCGGTGTCGACGGCGCCGCGAGCAACGAGTCCAGTTCGATGCTCGAGGAGCCGCGCAATGCGTTGCTCTACGCCAGGGCGGTCGGCGGGCCGCGCGCGATGACGGTGCGGACCGCACTGGAACTGGCCACCATGGGCGGCGCGCGCGTCCTCGGCCGGGAGACCGAGATCGGCTCGATCGAGCCCGGCAAACTGGCTGACCTAGCCCTGTGGCGGCTCGACACCCCCGCCCACGCCGGGATCGACGACCCGGTGGTCGCCCTGGTGCTCGGCTCGGCGCCGCCACTGGCCGCGCTGCTGGTGAACGGGCGCGAGGTGGTGCGCGACGGGGTGGTGACAACCGTCGACGAGGACGCCGTCGGCGCGGATGTCGCTCAGGCGCAGGCCGTGCTGGTTGCGGGTGGGTGATGTGCGGCGTGGTGGCGACGGTCGGCGGGGCGCCGTGGGTGCCGAGGCTGCCCAGGGTGCAGGCAGTGCCGGCGACGGTTGGTGAGAGGGCCGTGGGTGCTGGTGTCGCCCCCGCGGGCCGCGTCGGTCGCGGGACGCTGAGTGCGCGGCTGGGTGGTGAGGACCGCCGACGGGGCAGCGATGCTGACCGGTGGGTGCGCGCTCGCGCGTTCGGTGGCGGGTGGCGCGCGACGTGTCGCCCGCTGGTGGCTGGTGGACAGGGGAGCCGATGCTGCTCAGCCATTGGTCGGCCGGGTGAGCGCCCGGGCCGTGGGTGGCGGGTGGGGTGGAGCGTTGCTGCCCGAAGTGGTCGGTGGGCGGTGAGCTCGCCCGCTGAGCTGCGGCGATGGCGTGATCGGCGCACACTGGATGGCGTACACCGGGTTAACCGCCCCGCAATCCACGGCGGGTGTCGCGCAACATCGTGGCAACTCACGGCCCCTACTGTGGCTGGTGAGGTAAGCGAGGTGAACATGGATCTGGAAACAGTCCGGGAGGTGGTTCTCGCCCGCGACCGCGCCGATCTGGCACAGCTCGACGCGGGCAGCGCCGTCCTGGCGGGCGGGACGTTCCTGTTCTCCGAACCGCACGATCACCTCGACCGCCTGATCGACATCACGGCGCTCGGCTGGGCGCCACTGCGCGCACACGCCGACGGCCTGGAGATCGCCGCGACCTGCACCCTCGCCGAACTCGCCGGTGCCGCGCCAGGCCGGGAACTCGGCTCGGCGCTGCTGCGTCCGGATTGGCCGGGCACCGCGCTGTTCGCGCAGGCCTGCCGGGCGTTGCTGGCCTCGCACAAGATCTGGCGTACCGCGACCGTCGGCGGAAACGTGTGCCTGTCGCTGCCCGCCGGCGCGGTACTCGGCGCGCTCGTCGCTCTGGACGCCACGGCGGTGATCTGGCCGCGCGGCGGCGGCGAGCGACGGATCCCCCTGCGCGACTTCGTCACCGGTCCGGGCGAGAACATCCTCGCCACCGGCGCGGTGGTCCGCTCTTTCCTGGTTCCCACGGCGAGCCTGCTGGCGCGCACCAGCTTCCGCAAGATCGCCCTGGCTCCCCTCGGGCGTTCCGGCGCGGTGGTGATGGGCCGCCGCACCGCCGACGGCCGCTGCGCCATCACCGTTACGGCCGCGACCACCCGCCCCGTCGTCCTCGAATTCGCCGCCGTGCCAGCGGACTTCGAGGTCGCTGCCGCGTTGGCCGAGCTCGAGCCGGACGTGTGGTTCGACGACCCGCACGGCGCACCCGACTGGCGCGCCCACGTGACCGCGCTGCTGGCCGCCGAGGTGGCCGCCGAACTCGGGGAGGCGGCGTGAACTCAGGTCCGTGCGTCGTAGGCGGCGCGAGCGCTCAGCACCTGGCCCATGTGCTGTTCGGCCCAGCTCTTGATGGTGCGCATCACCGGCAGCAGTTCCTCGCCGAGCGGGGTCAGCCGGTACTCGACGCGGACCGGGACCTCTGGCAGCACGGTGCGGGTGACCAGTCCGTCGCGCTCGAGATTGCGCAGGGTCTGGGTGAGCATCTTCTGGCTCACGCCGGCCAGCAGCTGGTTGACCTCGCTGTAGCGCAGTGGGCCGTCGGCGAGCGCGTTGATCGCCAGGCTCACCCACTTGTCACCGATCCGGTCCAGCAGTTGTCGCGCCGGGCATTCGGCCAGATACGCGTTGTAGGCCGCGCCCGCCTCGGCGCGGCGCTCGGCGGCGGTGCGCGTGCTCATCGCTCTCCCTCGCGTGCGGTACGCACTTCGCAGTGCGTACTTCCTGATAGAGAGTAGCTCTCCCTAGGTTCGGAGATACCTACGGAAGAGGAGAAAGCATCATGCGCGCAGTGGTCGTCCACACCTTCGGCGGACCGGAAGCACTCGAGCTCGTCGACGTCGCCGTGCCGACGCCGGGACCTGGGCAGGTCAGGATCCGGGTGTCGGCGGCGGCGGTGAATCCGGTCGACGCGGTGACCAGGGCGGGCGCGCTGGTCGAGGCCGGGCTGATGGCGCCGCGCGCGGTGACCGGAATCGGCTGGGACGTAGCCGGCGAGATCGACGAGCTCGGTGCCGGCGTCGACCGATTCACGCTGGGACAGCGGGTGATCGGGCTGCGCGACCTGCTGGATCGCTCGCTCGGCAGCTATGCCGACTACCTGGTGCTCGACGCGTCGGCGGTGGCGCCCGCGCCCGCCGGGCGGTCCGCGGTGGAAGCCGCGACGCTGCCGTTGAACGGGCTCACCGCGCTGCAGGCGCTGGACCAGCTCGCACTCACCGAGGGTGACACCCTGCTGGTGACAGGCGCGGCGGGCGCGGTGGGCGGTTTCGCGGTCGAGATCGCCGCGCGGTGGCGCGGGCTGCGGGTGATCGCGCAGGCGGGCGACGCCGATGCCGAACTCGTGCGGCGGCTCGGCGCCGAATGGGTGGTGCCGCGCGAGGCCGTCGACCTGGCCGACGCGGTGCGCGCCCTCGTGCCGGGTGGCGTCGACGCCGTGCTCGACACCGCCGGGCTCGGCGCCGGGGCGCTGGCGGCGGTGCGCAATCGGGGATCTTTCGTCACCGTCGTCGGCGGCGCCGACCCGATCCCGTTGCGCGGCATCCGTGTTCACCACACCTGGATCAGCGCCGACGGCGCCGCCCTCGCCACCCTCGCCGGCTACGACCTGACCCTGCGCGTGGCCGACACCCTGCCCATCGAACAGGCCGTCCGCGCCCACACCCGGCTCGCCGAAGGTGGCCTGCGCGGGCGGATCGTCCTCACCACGGCGCCGGGAGGTGGTTCATGAGGCTCGTCGTCGACGGCCGCGCGGTCGAGGTGACCGCCCGGCCCGGACAGTGCCTGCGCACGCTGCTGCGGGAAGCGGGCGAGCTCGCGGTCAAGAAGGGCTGTGATTCCGGCGATTGCGGCGCCTGCTCGGTGTTGCTCGACGGTGAGCCGGTCCACTCCTGCCTGATCCCCGCCCACCGCGCCGACGGGCACGACGTGACGACCGCGGCGGGGCTGGGCGACGCGGACGGCCCGAACTCGGTGCAGCGCGGCTTCCTCGAACACGCCGGCTTCCAATGTGGTTTCTGCACAGCGGGAATGGTCGTCACAGCGACCGGGCTGGTGTCGGCGCGCGCTGCCGGTAACCGGCCCACCGACGCACCGGACCTGGCCATCGAGGTAGGGCCTGCTTCGCCCGACAAGGCGGCCATCGGCGCCGAAAGTGCGGGTTCGACCGCCGCTGCCGAGGGTGCAGACGACCCCGCGGTCCCAGGCCGCAGCGCCGAGAGGCGCAGCTCGCAGGTGCCGGCATCCGCTGTCGCCGACGGCGAACTCGCCGAGCTGCTGAAGGGAAACCTGTGCCGCTGCACCGGCTACCGGGCGATCGCCGATTCCTGTGCATCCCTGTGGACAACTCCCGCAGCCGCGAACCCGGCCGCCTGGTCTACGGGGACCCCCGACCCCACCGACCTCGCGGCAGGAGTCCCGGGCGATGCCCACCCGCCTCAGCCGGGTTCCGGCGCGGGCCATCCTGGTCGCGGGTCAGCGTCGGCCGACGACGCCGGCTCGCTGACGGGGACCAGCGGCCCCGCGGCAGAAGGGTCCGGCGAGACACGCTCACCTGGACGGAGGTTGGGCTCGGGGGGCCCGACATGCGGTTCGGCAGCGGACGGAGACACCGGCCTGAGAGATGAGGCTGGATCGGTTCACGCCAGCGGGGCCCCCGCGGGAACCCCGCCGCGCTCCGTGCGCACAGCCGATGCCGGCGGGTCCGTCGAACAACCCGCGATCGTGGCAGGTCCAGGGGCCGACTCGTACTCCGAGGGCGAGCCCGAGCGGACGACCGTCTCGGTGGGCGACGGTCCCGAGGTGGGTGAGACCGCGCTGGCGGCCGTCGAGGCGCGGGTCGAGGCGGGGCACGGCTCCGGGCGAATCGGCGACGGAGTGCGTGCCCCTGCGGGCCCTCGGATCGTGCGGGGAGCCGAACCGTTCACCCTCGATGTGGTCCCCGGCGCGGGGGAGAGGCAGCCGCCCGTGGCGCCGTGGCACCTGGCAGTGCTGACCAGCCCGCATCCGCACGCACACATCGTGTCGATCGATACCGCTGCGGCACAGGATATTCCGGGCGTCAGGGCGGTCTTCACCCACGCCGACGCACCCACCACCGCCTTCTCGACCGCGCGCCACGAGCTGCGGGAAGACGATCCGGACGACACCTTCGTCCTCGATCGAACCGTCCGCTTCGCCGGGCAGCGCGTGGCCGCCGTCGTGGGCGACTCGATCGCCGCCGCCCGCGCCGGGGTGCGCGCGCTGCGGATCGAATACCAGGTACTCCCCGCTGTTTTCGACCCGGCGGAGGCTCTCGCCGACTCGGCACCCAAGCTGCACGCCGACAAGAGATCAGCCCGGATCGCCGATCCGGACCGCAACCTCGTTGCCGAGATCCACGGCGGGGTGGGCGAGTTCGACGTGGCGATCGCGCGGTCGTCCGAAGTCGTTCGCGGCGTGTGGCATTCGCCGCGCGTCCAGCACGTCCACCTGGAGACCCATGGCGGCGTCGGCTGGCTCGACGACGCGGGCAGGCTGGTCATCCGGTCGAGCACGCAGGTGCCGTTCCTCGTCCGCGACGAACTGTGTCACGTCTTCGGGCTGGAGCGCGACCGGGTGCGCGTGTTCGCGACCAGGGTCGGCGGCGGCTTCGGCGCCAAGCAGGAGATGCTCGCCGAGGACCTGATCGCACTGGCCGTGCTGCGCACCGGGCATCCGGTGCAGTACGAGTACACCCGCACCGACGAGTTCACTTCGGCGACCTGCCGTCACCCGATGCGGGTCGAGGTCACCGCGGCCGCCGACGCGTCCGGCGTGCTGACCGCGCTCGGTGTCGACGTGCTCGCCGACGCGGGCGCCTACGGCAACCACAGTGCCGGCGTGATGTTCCACGCCGTCGGCGAATCGGTGGCCGTCTACCGCTGCGCGAACAAGCGCGTCGACGCGAAAGCGGTGTACACCAACAATGTTCCCTCCGGCGCCTTCCGTGGCTACGGGCTCGGCCAGGTGATCTTCGGCGTCGAATCCGCCATCGACGAACTGGCCCGCAAGCTCGGCATCGATCCGTTCGAGTTCCGCCGCCGCAATGTCGTGGTGCCCGGCGACCGGTTCACCGGCGCCGAGGTCGACGAGAGCGACCTGACCTTCGGCAGCTACGGCCTGGACCAGTGCCTCGATACCGCGCAGCGGGCACTACGCCGCGGCAACGGCGTCACCGCGCCGGGCCCGGACTGGCGGACCGGCGAGGGCATGGCGGTCGCGATGATCGCCACCGTCCCGCCGCGCGGGCACCACGCCGACGCCACGGCCGCCCTTTGTGCCGACGGGGCCTACGAGATCGGTGTTGGCACAGCGGAATTCGGCAACGGCACCACGACGGTCCACGCGCAGCTGGCGGCGACGGCGCTCGCCACGACCGCCGACCGCATCCGGATCCGGCATTCCGACACCGACGTCGTCGGCCACGACACCGGCGCCTTCGGCTCCACCGGCACCATGGTCGCGGGCAAGGCCACCTACGCGGCCGCGCTGGAACTGCACGCCATGCTGCTGGCCAGGGCGGCCAAGGTCTCCGGCCACCCCGAACGCGACTGCGTGCTCGAGGCCGAGGGGGTGCGCTGCGGCGCCGACCTGATCACCCCGGAGCTGCTCCTCGCCGACGGTGAACTCCGCGCGCACGGCACCCACGCGGGCACCCCGAGGTCGGTGAGCTTCAATGTGCACGCCTTCCGGGTCGCGGTGCGGCCGAGCACCGGCGAGGTGCGCGTGCTGCAGTCGATCCAGGTGGCCGACGCGGGCACCGTCGTGAACCCGGTGCAGCTGCGCGGCCAGGTGGAGGGCGGGGTGGCCCAGGCGATCGGGACCGCGCTCTACGAGGACATGCGCACCGACCACGGCGTCGTGACCACCAGGACCCTGCGTCACTACCACATCCCGCAGGTCGCGGATCTGCCCCGCACCGAGGTCTATTTCGCCGAAACCACTGACGAGTTGGGCCCGCTGGGTGCCAAATCGATGAGTGAGTCCCCGTACAACCCGGTGGCACCGGCACTGGCGAACGCGATTCGCGACGCCGTCGGCGCCCGACCGGACCGATTGCCGATGACCGCCGATCGCGTGTGGCGGCTCATCCAGGAAGGAGCCGCCGGGTGAACGCCCATCTTCCCGCGCACATCCACGCCCGCATCGATGCGGTGCTCGACGCTGTCGACGCCGAACTGCGGACGCGCTATCCGGGCGCGGGCGAGCGGGTTCAGCCCGTGCACACCGCCTACGTGGCCGCCGACCGCGTCACCGCCGCCACCCCCGCCGACTGGGGCGCCACCGCCCTCGACCTGCTCGACCGCCACGCCGAGTTCCTCGCCGGCCTCGACGCGACCGGCAGCACGCCCGCGGTCCGGCGCAGGCTCACCGAGCAGCCGATCCAGGATCTGCGCATCGACTTCGAGGACGGCTACGGCTTCCGCGCCGACGACGAGGAGGACGCGGCGGCGATCGCGGCGGGCAAGGTGCTGGCGGGCTGGGCGGGTCAGCCAGGGGCGCCGTCCTCGTTCGGCATCCGTACCAAGGGGCTCGCGGCGAACGAACGCCGCCGCGCCCTGCGCACCCTCGATCTCGTGCTCGACGCGGCGGGCGGCGTCCCGGACGGGTTCGTGTTCACGATCCCGAAGATCCGTGCGGCGCAACAGGTCGCGGCGATCGTCGACCTGTGCTCCGGGCTGGAGAGCGGCTACGGCCTGCCGGACCGGACCCTACGCTTCGAACTGCAGATCGAGAGCCCGCAGGCGATCATCGCCCCCGACGGCACCGCGCCGATCGCCCGCATGATCCAGCTCGCCGACGGTCGTTGCAGCGCATTGCATTTCGGCACCTACGATTACACGGCGGCCTGCGGTATCGCCGCCACCGATCAGGCGCTGGACCACCCGGCCGCCGACCACGCCAAGGCGGTCATGCAGGTCGCAGCCGCGCAGACCGGCGTGTGGATCTGCGACGGCTCCACCCAGATCGTCCCCGACGCCGACCCCGAGGCCGCGATCGCCAATCATCACCGCCTGGTGGCGCGGGCCCTGCGCCGCGGCTACTACCAGGGCTGGGACATGCATCCCGGACACCTGATCACCCGCTGGCTGGCGACCTACGACTTCTTCCGCACCGCCACCGAGGTCGCCGTGCCGAGGCTCCAGGCGTATCTGGAGCGGCGTTCGGGCGGGGTCGTCGACGAGCCGGCCACGGCGGAAGCGCTCGCCACCACGGTGCTGCACGGGCTGCGGTGCGGTGCGACCGAACTGGATACGAGCGCACCGGAACTCACGGTCGAGGTGCTCGAGGCCCTGGCCGCGCGGCGCACGCCGCCGTCCTGACGCGGCCGGGCGCGGAAGTGGACAACGGGTGCGCGGTGATCGCCGCGCACGGAGAAGAGGAGGCACGGTGAGCGAACAGCACGGCGAGGACTTCACGCTGCTGCCCGACCTGGCGGTCCGCACGCTGGGTGGTTCGGTGATCTGGGCGAACGACGAGTTCTTCGCCGAGAAGGAGAACCTGATCAAGCCGGGGCCGTCGGAGTATCAGCCGTCGACCTTCGGGCACAAGGGCCAGGTCTACGACGGATGGGAGACGCGCAGGCATCGCGGCAGGCCCGGCGACGACAGCGCCGTCGTGCGACTGGGCGTGCCCGGCGTGATCAGGGGCGTCGTCGTGGACACCGCCTGGTTCAAGGGCAACTATCCGCCCGAGGTGTCGGTGGCGGCGCTGGCGATCGAGGGCTACCCGCCCGCGGAGGAGATCGCCGCGCGCACCGACTGGGTCACGCTGCTCGACCGGGTGAAGGTCGGCGGCGACAGCCGCAACCCCTTCGCCGTGGACGACGAGAACCGTTGGACCCACGTGAAACTCACCATGCATCCCGACGGTGGCGTGGCCCGGTTGCGGGTGCACGGCGAGGGGCGGCCCGACCCGGCGCTGCTCGGCCTCGGCCCGCTCGACCTGGCCGCGCTGGAGAACGGCGCCCTCGTGCTCGACTGCTCCAACCGCTTCTACAGCTCACCCAATCAGATGCTCTACCCCGGCCTGGCCAGGGTGATGGGCGACGGCTGGGAGACAGCGCGCCGCCGCGACGACGGAAACGACTGGGTGCGTATCAAATTGGCGGGCCCCGGCGCGATCCGGCTGGCCGAGATCGACACGTCCTGCTTCCTCGGCAACAGCCCCGGCGCCGCTTCGCTCACCGGGTTCACCAGCGACGGAACCGAAGTCGAACTCCTACCGCGCACCGATCTGCTGCCCGACACCAGGCACCGGTTCGCGCTGGACGCGGTGGCGGCCTCGGTCGAGGAGGTCCGGCTCGACATCTACCCCGATGGTGGCCTGGCCCGGCTGCGCCTCTACGGGGAGTTGAGCGCATGAACGAGGTCCGCGATTTCGTCGGGTACGGGCCGAATCCCCCGGATCCGCAGTGGCCGGGCGGTGCGCGCATCGCCGTGCAGTTCGTGCTGAATTACGAAGAGGGCGGCGAGAACAACGTCCTGGACGGGTCACCCCATTCGGAGACGTTCCTGTCCGAGATGACCCCCGCCGAGGCGTTCCCGAACCGGCACATGAGCATGGAATCGCTCTACGAGTACGGTTCCCGCGCCGGGCTGTGGCGGGTGCTGCGCGCCTTCGAACGCCGCGACCTGCCGCTCACCATCTTCGCGGTCGCCAGGGCGATGCAGCGCAATCCCGAAGCGGTGGCGGCCTTTTCCGAACTCGGCCACGAGATCGCCAGTCACGGGCTGCAATGGAAGTCGTATCAGCTCGTCGATCGCGAGACCGAACGCGCCGACATGGCCGAGGCGGTCCGCATCCTCACCGAGCTCACCGGCGCGCCCCCGCTGGGCTGGTACACCGGCCGCGACTCACCGAACACCCGCGAACTGGTCGTCGAGCACGGCGGTTTCGTCTACGACTCCGATTCCTACGCCGACGACCTGCCCTACTGGACCGAGGTGCACGGTCAGAACCACCTGGTCGTGCCCTACACCCTCGACACCAACGACATGCGCTTCGCCTCGCCCGCCGGCTTCCCCAGCGGCGAACAATTCTTCGCCCACCTCCGCGACGCCTTCGACGTCCTGTATCGCGAAGGCGCCGAAGGCAACCCGAAGATGCTCTCCATCGGCCTGCACTGCCGCCTGGCCGGCCGCCCCGCCCGTACCGCCGCCCTGGAACGCTTCCTCGACCACGTCCAAACCCACGAGGGCGTCTGGATCACCCGCCGCATCGACATCGCCGAACACTGGCGCAAGGTGCACCCACCCCAGGTCTGAACCTTGGACGGCCGCGCATTTCGATGCGCGGCCGTTTCGCAGCTCAGGCCAGCCCGCACCGCTCGATATTGCTGATCGTGATCTGCCGATCCGATTCCTTCGCCTGCGGCACCCGGTTGTAAGCCCCCATCGAATCCATCCGCTCCACGAACACCTCCGCGACCCGCTCCGGCGTCGCCCCCGGCTCACTCGCCCGCACACTGTCCACCAGCGCCCGAGTCGTCTCACACTGCTCTTCCTGACTGAAGATCGGCGGCGGATCAGCATGCGCGAGCGCGGGCACGACCATCAGCACAGCAGCAGCAAGCAACCCTGAACGAATCATATTCACGCCCAAGACCTTACGTACACTCGATCAGGCGCGGGACCGAGGTTGGTTCAGCTGCGGCGTCAATCACCGCTGAACCAGAGGTATCCGTGGCGATCTATCGCATCCCGCGCCGCTTCTCGCAGCACATGCACGACCTCGTCCTCGCGCTCGTTTCGAGTCACTGTTTTCGAGAGCTCATCCAGCAACAACGTCAGCTGGTACGAGTTGAACATTGTGTCCGCGTACGCGTGAATCCCACCGAGCATGGTTCCCGTCGGTGCTTCCAAAGCCATCTCTGCCAGCGTCGTCGCAACCGGCCCGTGAAAGCTCCGCACCAGCTCATGGATCTGGTTCTGCACAGCGATAGATATTCCCACGCCACCTCCTACACTGCCGCCTGATTCTGTCTGAACCCGACGGAGGACACGATGCGCCCCCGCATCGCCTCGTCGGCCACGCTCCGCTCCCAGTCGGCCAGCGGCCTGGCATCGCGATCGAGTGCGCTTCCGTTGCCGGGCGTCAGGTGCGTCCCGTAGCCGACGGCGATGGACACCTGACTGTCGAGGATCAAGTGGACATGCTCTGGGCCCCAGTCGATATCGACAACCGAATCGCCTGCGCAACCGCAGAATCCATCGATCCGCGAGCTCCCGCACGACCACAGTCTCCTCCTTCACTACGAACGGCCTGGGTGGTGATGCCGAGAAGCTCCGTCGTTTGGAAGTCCCACGCCCGGGGAGATAGCTTGTCGCTATGGGGGATTCGGTGCATCATCCGCACGATGGTCTCGTCAAGCACACGCTGAGCAAGCCGGCGAACGCGGCTGCTCTGGCTCGGCCGATCGTCGCGGGCGTCGCGCCGATCCTCGCGAACAGGATCAATTGGGGGGAGCTCGAACGTGAGTCGGTGACGTTCGTGTCGAAGCATCTCTCGCACACCGAGAGTGATGTGCTGTACCGGAGCACTATCGACGATGACCGGCCGGCTTACATCTATGTCCTGCACGAACATCAGTCCAGCGTCGACAAGCTGATGGCGTTCCGACTGCTCGAGTATGTGTTGTCGATCTGGAAGCACCACCGTAAGACCCATCCCGGGGGATCTGATGTGCTCCCGTTCGTGCTGCCGATCGTGACCTACGCGAACCCGAAGGGTGGTTCGTGGACGGCCGGTACTCAGCTCGCCGACCTGATCGACGTCGACGACGAGGTTCGTATCGAACTCGACCCCTACCTGCCTCGGTTGGGCTACTTGCTCAATGACCTCACCGCCACCCCGCTGGCCGAGATCCTCGCCCGCCCCGGCACTCCCGCCACCCGGATCCTTCAGGTCCTGCTCAAGGTAGTTCCGGGCAATACCAGGCTTCACCTGGAGTTGCGGATGTTGGAGCCTGATCTGAGGCGGATCGACGCGGATGAACTCGTGGCCGTTCTGACGTACATTCTCAGTGAAGGCGATACTGCGGATCGCGATCTGCAGACCCTGGTCGACGACATCGGTCCCGAGGCGAAGGAGGCGTTCATGACCACCGCCGGTCGGCTCCGTGCCGAAGGAGAGGTCAAAGTCCTGCTGCGTTTGATGACGCAGAAGTTCGGGCCGATTCCCGCCCGTGTCGTCACTGCGATGCGTGGGGCGAGTGAGGATCAGCTCGATATCTGGACCGGGCGACTGTTGTCGGCGAAATCCCTCGACGATCTCGGTATCGCCTGATCCGCCTCCAACGCTCGCCCCGCATCGAGCGGGGCGAGCGTTCGTGCAGTCAGGCGAACAACCCTCGAACGAACGGGAGGGAGTCGGGGAGAGAAGCGTTGACGGCGCCGTCGTGGTCGGTGGGGTAGGTGTGCAAGGTGACGGGTTCGCCGGTGGCGGTGAGGGTGGCCGCGTAGCGAAGGGTTTCGGGGGTGACCACGTCGGTGTCGTAGAGGCCCTGGCCGAGGAACAGGGGGCGGTCGAAGCCGGATTCGGGTAGGCCCATGTAGCGCGCGAGCAGGCCGTGCAGGTCCGGAATGCTGGACAGCGGGCGGGCGAACATGCTACCGATCGACGGCTTCGCGGCGGCGAGTTCGTCGCCCAGGGGGCCGATGCAGCCGGTGGTCGCGCGGTCGAGCCAGGTGCGGCCCGATTCGGTGAGCAGGCCCTCGATGTCCAGGTCGGGGAACGTGGTGCGCAGGCCGTTGAGGATGTAGAGCACGTAGGCCGACAGATGTGAGCTCAGGGCGATCGGCGGCATGCCGGGGCCGATGAGCTGGACGACGTCCTCGATGTAGGCGGGCACGCCGGTGCCGACCGCGCCCCGGTAGTCGAGGCCGGGGCCACCGAATTCGGTCGCGTAGCGGGCGGTGAACACCGCGGCGCCGCCGCCCTGCGACTGGCCGACCACGGCCCAGCGGTTGGACAGCTCGCCGTACTGCTCGGTGGCGGCACGCACCCCGTCGACCACGTTGTGCGCCTCGACGACTCCGTTCAGATACGGATGCTCACCCGGGCCGCCGAGCCCGGCGTAGTCGGCGGCTACGACCGCGTAGCCCTGACTCAGCCAGGTGCCGAGGTAGGCCCAGTCACGCTCGACGGCCGCCGGACCGGCCACGCTGTAGGCACAGTCGTCGCCGAGGCCGACGGTGCCGTGGGCCCACGCGATCACCGGCCAGCCGCCCTCGGGCGCGGGTCCGGCCGGGAAGTACACGGCCGCGCTGGTGGTGGTCGGCTGGTCACCGACGGTGGTCGAGCGGTAGATCAACCGCTCGGCGCGGGCCGAGCCCGGTGGCGTCGCCGCGGTGGCGAGCGCCTCGACGCCGACCACGCTGCCCGCCCCCGGTTGCGCGCTCGCGGCCGTCGGGACCAGACTCACCGCGGCCGTCGCCGCGACCACCGCCAGCGCGACCTTCGACGTGGCCGCGATCCTCGAAATCCTCATGGGGTCACTTTCGCGCCTTCGCGGACGAGTGTCCAGAACAGGCGGGGCAGTGACGACACGCACACCATTCCCGCCCGGCGTGGTCTGTGAAACAGCTCACAAGGTGGAAGGGTTGGGCGTGTCGGGCGGTACCCGAGCGGTCGGCGCAAACAGTACGGGCGTTATGCTAAAACTCCTGGTCAGCGCTACCGGTCGGTAGGCGCGGTGCTTGCAATCGCAAGGCAAATTTCGCAAAGTTAGCAACAGCGGCGGCAAACCTAGCTGAGATTCACACAAGCAACAGGTAGACGGCTATTTCCAGGTGTGCCATCGTGTGGAAGTACACCCCTCAGGCATTGGCTAGTCCTAGCAAGCCTGCAAATTGCGCCAGCAGTACGAGCCGCGCAACCGAAAGCGTTCAGCCACCGGTTGATTCACGGCCCGCACCGCAGGGCACCGACCACACCGAGGAAGTGGAGTCAGAGATGTCGACTGTCGGCACCCCGAAGACCGCTGCGGAGATCCAGAACGACTGGGACACCAACCCCCGTTGGAAGGGCATCACCCGCAACTACACCGCCGAGCAGGTCGTCGCCCTGCAGGGCAACGTTGTCGAGGAGCACACCCTCGCCCGCCGTGGTGCCGAGATCCTGTGGGACCTCGTCAACAACGAGGACTACATCAACTCCCTCGGTGCCCTCACCGGCAACCAGGCCGTGCAGCAGGTCCGCGCCGGCCTGAAGGCCATCTACCTGTCGGGTTGGCAGGTCGCCGGTGACGCGAACCTGTCCGGCCACACCTACCCCGACCAGTCGCTGTACCCGGCGAACTCGGTCCCGTCGGTGGTCCGTCGCATCAACAACGCGCTGCTGCGCGCCGACGAGATCTCCAAGGTCGAGGGCGACACCTCGGTCAAGAACTGGCTGGCCCCGATCGTGGCCGACGCCGAGGCCGGCTTCGGTGGCGCGCTGAACGCCTACGAGCTGCAGAAGGCGATGATCGCCGCTGGTGCCGCCGGTGTCCACTGGGAGGACCAGCTGGCCTCGGAGAAGAAGTGCGGCCACCTCGGTGGCAAGGTGCTGATCCCGACCCAGCAGCACATCCGCACCCTGACCTCCGCGCGTCTGGCCGCCGACGTCGCCGACGTGCCGTCGGTGATCATCGCCCGCACCGACGCCGAGGCCGCCACCCTGCTCACCACCGACGTGGACGAGCGCGACCGTGAGTTCCTGGACGGCACCCGCACCGCCGAGGGCTTCTTCGGTGTGAAGAACGGCATCGAGCCCTGCATCGCGCGTGCCAAGGCCTACGCCCCCTACGCCGACCTCATCTGGATGGAGACCGGCGTGCCGGACCTCGAGGTCGCGCGCAAGTTCGCCGAGGCCGTCCGCAGCGAGTTCCCGGACCAGCTGCTGGCCTACAACTGCTCGCCTTCGTTCAACTGGAAGGCGCACCTGGACGACGCGACCATCGCGAAGTTCCAGCGTGAGCTCGGCGCGATGGGCTTCAAGTTCCAGTTCATCACCCTGGCCGGCTTCCACTCGCTGAACTACGGCATGTTCGACCTGGCGCACGGCTACGCCCGCGAGGGCATGACCGCGTTCGTCGACCTGCAGGAGCGCGAGTTCAAGGCCGCCGCCGAGCGTGGCTTCACCGCCATCAAGCACCAGCGTGAGGTCGGTGCCGGCTACTTCGACACCATCGCCACCACCGTGGACCCGAACACCTCGACGGCCGCCCTGAAGGGCTCCACCGAAGAGGGTCAGTTCCACTGATCCCCCAGGGGTTGCTTTGAGTAGCAACGTCTTTCCTCTACCTCGGTAGGGGTGTACGCCCTCCCACGCCGAACAGCCCCGGCGTGGGAGGGCATCCCTATACTTTGGTCGTCATGACCTCCCCAGCCACCCCAGAGCCAGACACACAGCAGGAGCGGGACGTGAGCAGCGAGAAGATTCAGCGCGTCGGCATCATCGGCGCCGGACAGATGGGCGCGGGCATCGCGGAAGTGTGCGCACGCGCGCACGTCGACGTCCTCGTCTACGAGACCACCCGTGAACTCGCCGCCGCCGGTCGTGCGCGGATCCTGCGCTCGCTGGATCGTGGCGTGAGCAGCGGCAAGATCACCGAGCGCGAGCGGGAGCAGGCGGCCTGGCGGCTGCGCTTCACCTCCGACCTCAGTGATTTCGCCGATCGCCAGCTGGTCGTGGAGGCCGTTGTCGAGAACGAAGAGGTCAAGACGGCCATCTTCAGCGAGCTGGACAAGGTGGTCACCGACCCCGACGCCGTGCTCGCCTCCAACACCTCCTCCATCCCGATCATGAAGATCGCGGTGGCCACCGCCAACCCCGAGCGCGTGGTCGGCCTGCACTTCTTCAACCCGGTGCCGGTGCTGCCGCTGGTCGAGCTGGTCACCACGCTCAAGACCAGCGAGCCGGTCGCCCGCCGCGCCGAGCTGTTCGCCGCCGACGTGCTGGGCAAGCAGGTCGTGCGTTCGGCCGACCGCTCCGGTTTCGTCGTCAACGCGCTGCTGGTGCCGTACCTGCTCTCGGCCATCCGGATGGTCGAGTCCGGCTTCGCCACCAAGGAAGACGTCGACAAGGCCATGGTGCTCGGCTGTGCCCACCCGATGGGCCCGCTGGCGCTGACCGACCTCGTCGGCCTCGACACGGTGAAGTCCATCGCCGACTCGATGTACGCCGAGTTCAAGGAGCCGCTGTACTCCGCGCCGCCGCTGCTGATGCGCATGGTCGAGGCGGGCCTGCTCGGCAAGAAGACGGGCGCCGGCTTCTACCAGTACGGCAAATAGGTTTGCTCGACCGAGGCCACCGTCATCACCCGAAGCGCGATGACGGTGGCCTTCGGCCTTTTCAGGGGTGTTTGCAGGGGGAACGGCGAAGGGCCGTGCTCGCGGCCTAAGCTGCTGTAGCCGGAGCTGCTCGCGCGGCCCGGCGCTATGTCGAGCGCAGCGATGCGCGGCGACCGGCGGAGTCCGGACGACGCGCAGGTGATCGAAAGGGAGTATCGGCGGTCATGGTCAACGTCACCGATGGATTCGGGTCGAGCGTTCTCGGATACCCGAGGATCGGTCCGCACCGCGAGCTCAAGCGCGCGCTCGAGTCGTACTGGCGCGGGTCGCTCGAACGCGAGGAGCTGCTCGCGGTGGGTCGCGACATCCAGGAGCGTCAGTTCAGCGAGCTGGCCGCGACCGGACTCACCCAGGTTCCCGGCAACACCTTCTCCTTCTACGACCACATCCTCGACAACGCGCTGCTCTTCGGCGCGATCCCGTCGCGGTTCGCCGAGTACCAGGCGGGCATGGACCCGCTGGACTTCTACTTCCTGATGGCCCGCGGCAATCCCGATCTGCCGCCGCTGGAACTGGTCCGCCTGTTCGGCTCCAACTACCACTACCGCCAGCCCGAACTCGACGCCGACACCACGTTCTCGCTGCACCCCGAGGCCCTGCTCGACGAGTGGGACCGCGCGATGGCGCGCGGGATCGAATTGCGTCCGGTCGTGCTCGGGCCGGTGTCGCTGCTGCTGCTGTCCAAGGCCGGGCACGTGCCGGGCGAGGCCGAATTCGACACGCTGAGCCTGCTCGACAAGCTGCTGCCGTTCTACGAGGAGCTCTTCGAGATCCTGGCCAAGCGCGGCTCGACCTGTGTGCAGCTCGACGAGCCCTGCTTCACCGGTGAGCGTTCCGAGTCCGAGTTGGCCGCGTTCGAGAAGGCCTACCAGCGCCTGGCGAAGGCACCGCTGCGCCCGCGCATCCTGGTCACCGGCCAGTACGGCGACTTCGGCGAGGCGCTGCGCATCCTGGCCGCGAGCAATGTCGAGGCCATCGGGCTCGACCTGGCCTCCTACCGGATGACGCCGGAGGAGCTGGCGGCGATCCCCGGGATCAAGCGCAAGCGGATCTACGCCGGCGTCATCAGCGGCACCAATGTGTGGCGCGCGGATCGTTACGTGACGCTGAACTACCTGCACTCGATCGCCGAGGTGTGCCCCGACCTCGTCGTCTCGACCGGCACCACGCTGCTGCACGTGCCCTACGACGTGCTCGCCGAATACGACATCGACGGCAACGTCGCCGACCGGCTCGCCTTCGCCAAGCAGAAGGTGGGCGAGGTGGTCTCGCTGGCCAAGGCGCTCACCGAGGGCCCGTCGGAGAACTGGCGCAAGCGCCCGACCGAGGTGCACTTCAAGCAGAAGCACGCCGTGCGCCAGCGCGTGTACGCGATCACCCCGGACATGCGCGAGCGCGAGCCCTACGTGGAGCGCCGCGCCGCGCAGCAGGCCCGGCTGAACCTGCCGCTGGTGCCCGCCACCACGCTCGGCTCGTTCCCGCAGA
Organism: Nocardia neocaledoniensis; assembly: GCF_003182135.1. Lineage (GTDB taxonomy): Bacteria > Actinomycetota > Actinomycetes > Mycobacteriales > Mycobacteriaceae > Nocardia > Nocardia neocaledoniensis. The sequence goes on from NZ_QGTL01000007.1 coordinate 174,040, forward strand.
GCGGCAAGCTGCGGCAGGCCCGCCACGAGGTGGACCAGGGCAGGCTGTCCGAGCAGGACTACCGCAAGCAGGTCGAGGCCGAGATCGAGGCGACGATCCGCCTGCAGGAGGACATCGGTCTCGATGTGTTCGTGCACGGCGAGCACGAGCGCAACGACATGATCCAGTTCTTCGCCGAGCAGCTCGACGGCTTCGCCACCACCCGCTTCGGCTGGGTGCAGGTCTACGGTTCGCGCTGTGTGCGGCCGCCGATCATCTACGGTGACGTGTCGCGGCCCGCGCCGATGTCGGTCGACTGGACCACCTACGCGCAATCGCTCACCGATCGCCCGGTCAAGGGCATGGTCACCGGGCCGGTCACCATGCTGGCCCGTTCCTTCGTGCGCCAGGACCAGCCGCTCTACGAGACCGCCGACCAGGTGGCGCTGGCCATCCGCGACGAGGTGGTCGACCTGGAGAAGGCCGGGATCGCGATCATCCAGGTCGACGAGCCCGCCATCCGCGAGCTGCTGCCGCCGCGTCCGCAGGGCCGCGAGGAGTACCTGCGCTGGGCGGTCGGCGCGTTCAAGCTGGCCACCTCCGGCGTGCGGCCCGACACCCAGATCCACACGCACATCGGCTATTCCGGCCGCACCGAGGTGGTCGACGCGATCGAGCAGCTAGACGCCGATGTCACCGCGATCGTGGCGACCCGCTCGATCGAATGGGTCATGCAGGCCCTCACCGAGGACGTCGCCACCGGCCACGGCCTCAGCCACGGCGTCGGCCCCGGCGTCTACGAGAGCCGTTCGGCGCGGATCCCCGACATCGACGAACTCGACGAACTCCTCACCCAGGCCGCCAAAGCCGTGACCCCCGAACGCCTCTGGGCCAACCCCGACGGCGGCCTCAAGACCCGCCATTACTGGCAGCTCGACCCGTCCCTGCGCAACATGGTCGCCGCCGCCCGCCGAATCCGCCGCCGAGCCCTGGCCGCCGAAGCAGAATCCGCCACCGCGGAGTAAGACCGCTCGTAGCTGCTCCCCGGAAAGCCGAACTGAGACTTTCAGTTCCGCCCCGGGGAGCAGTTTTTTGCGCATTGATTCGATTCGGTACGTACTGTACTGTTTTGGCATGAACACGATGACCTGGCCGGATTCATTGCGGGTTGCGCAGGTGCGGATTGCGCGGCCCACTGATCGGCTGGAGGAGGTGGTGCGGTTCTACGTCGAGGGGCTCGGGTTGCGGGAGCTGTATCGGTTCGAGAACCATGCCGGGTATGACGGGGTGATGGTCGGGCTGCCGGGGACGGACTATCACCTCGAGTTCACGACGCATGTGGACGGGAGTCCGGGGGCGGCGCCGAGTGCGGAGAATCTGCTCGTCCTCTATTTCGACGGGGAGACCGCGATGTTCGAGGCGGTGCAGCGGCTGGGGGAGTTCGGGGTGGAGCCGGTGGCGGCGGAGAATCCGTATTGGGCGGCCAACGGGGGCATGGCTTTTCCCGATCCGGACGGGTGGATCGTGATGCTCGTGCCGCGGCCGGTGTTCTGATGGCGGGCCGGGTGCGGGAGGAGCGGATCGACGCGGCGGTGTTGGCCGCGACGCGAGAAGTGCTCGACGACAACGGGTACGCGGAGCTGTCGATCGGGGAGGTGGCCACGCGGTCGGGGGTGCACCGGCCTGCCATCTACCGGCGGTGGCAGTCGAAGCGGCATCTGGTGGTGGCCGTGGTCGCCGACATGCTGGGGACGCGGCCCACGCCCGACACCGGCGACCTGCGTGCCGATCTCACCGCTGCCCTGCGCGAGCTGGTGGCGGCACTGCGCGACACCTCGCTCGATCGGGTGCTGCCCGCGCTGGTCGCCGACCTCGCCAACGATCCCGAACTGCGCGAACACTTCCTCGCCACCGTCTTCGAGCCGCGCAGGGAGACCACGGCGGCGGCCTTGCGGGCAGGGATGACGCGCGGCGAGGTCGACCCGGGGATCGACCTCGATTTCGTCCTCGACACGGTCGCGGCGCCGATCTACTTCCGCGCGCTGTTCGGGCATCTGCCGCTGGACGACGCGCTCGTCGACGCGTCGGTCGAGGCGGTGCTGCGGGTCGTCGCGCCCGTCAGTGGCTGAGCGCGGCGACGACGAACATGGCGCCGACGCCGAGCACCGTCAGCAGCAGGGTGAGCCGCGAGGGGTGCTCGGCGTGGGCTTCGGGCAGGATGTCGGCGGTGGCGAGATAGAGCAGGAACCCCGCGAAATAGCCGAGGTACAAACCGATCCACTGCTCCGGGACCTTGATGATGGTGCCGAGGATGGCGCCGACGACCGGGGCGATCGCGTCCAGGCCGAGCAGGGTGAAGGCGCGCTTGCGGGCGCTGCCGTAGAGGGTGGGGATGGTGAAGGTGTTGAAGCCGTCGGCGAAGTCGTGGCAGATCACCGCGATCGCCACCGAGAGACCGACGGTCGCGCCCGCCTGATAGCCGAGGCCGATCCCGAAGCCGTCGAGTGTGCTGTGGAAGATCAGGCCCGCCGCCGCGAGCAGGCCGACGGACTCGAAACCGTGGTGGTGGGCGCCGAATTCCTGCTCGTGGCCGGTGTGGATGGCGACGGCGCGTTCGATGATGTGCAGGCTCAGGAAGCCGACGACCGCCGCGATGAGCACCGCGGGCACCCCGTACACCTCGGCGGTCGTCTGCTCGAGCGCCTCGGGAATCAGGTCGAACGCCACCAGGCCGAGCATCACGCCCGCGGCGAGTCCGAGCACCAGATGTTTGCGGTCGCCGATGCGCATGGCGACGAAGCCGCCGAGCAGTGTCGACAGCATCGAGACCAGCGACAGCACGATCGCCATCGGCCGGGCCTATTCGCTCGGCGATTCGGCGGCGGGCCGCTTGCGGTCCTTGCGCTTCTTCTTCGGCGGCGGCGCCTCGGCCTCCTCGGCGACCTCGTAGCGGCGGACGTACGCGCCGGCGAAGCCCTGGATCGTGGCGGTGACCGGAATCGCCAGCAGCGCGCCCGTCGGCCCGAGCAGCGCCGCGCCCGCGATCACCGCCCCGAAGGCCACCGCCGGATGCATGTCCAGGGTGGTCGCGGTGATGCGCGGCTGCAGCACGTAGTTCTCGAACTGCTGGTAGGCGACGATGAACAGCAGGATCCACAGCGCCGAGATCGGGTCGTGCACCAGCGCGACCAGCACCGGCAGCGCCCCGGCCAGATAGGTGCCGACGGTCGGGATGAACTGGGAGACAACGCCCACCCACAGCGCCAGCGCGAACGCCGACGGCACGTCGAGCACCCGCAGCGCCACGTAGTGCGCGACCGCGGAGCACAGCGCGAGCAGGGCGCGCGAATAGATGTAGCCGCCGGTCTTCTCGACCGCGATGTCCCACGCCCGCAAGACGTGTTTCTGCTGCTTGGGCGGCAGCAACGAGCACACCCAGGTGCGGAAGCGCGGACCGTCGGCGGCGAAATAGAACGTGAACAGCAGCACGCCGAGCATCTGGAAGATGGCGCCGATCGCGACGGTGCCGATGCCCCAGACGTTTCCGGCCAGGCCCACCAGATAGCCCTCGATCGTGGAACTCCACTCGGAGGCGTACTTGGTGAGGTCGTCGCCGGACAGGTCCTGGTGGAAGGTCGAATTGATCCAGTCGACCACGTCCTGGATGTAGTCCGGCGCGTTCTTCACCAGCATGGTCACCTGGCTGACCAGCAGCGCGCCCAGCGTCCACACGAACGCGACCATCACCACCAGCAACACGCCGAACACCGCTCCGGTGCCAGCGCCGCGCCGGACACCGCGCGCCGCAAGCCAATTCACCGCGGGTTCGATCGCGAAGGCCAGAAACAGCGAGACCATCAGGACGGTGAGCAGGCCCTGTACCTTCGCCAGTACCCAGAACGCCGTGATCAGCCCGGCCGCGGCCAGGGCCACATAGAGCAGCGCGCGCGGCAACCACCGCGGTGGCGTGCGCACCGACCAGGTGGGCGGCAGCGTGTGCGCCACCGGTGCCGCGGGGCCAGAAGTCGATTCGTCGTCGGCAGCCACGCGACAACGGTACCGAGATCACCCCGCGAAGGCCTTGCGGCGCGCACGATCATGCCTATCGTTGGCGGCGACGGAAGGACCAGCCATGGACCCGCGCCGCATCGCGCTCAACCGCACGCACAGCATCGAGATGGGCCGCCTCTTCGCGCGGTTCACCGACCTGCATCCCGAAATCGAGTTCGAAGTCGACGACGCGCGGATGACGGCGGAGCAGGACGCGGCCTGGACCGCCTTCAGCGCCGACCTGCTGGCCAGGCACCAGGCGGAACGGGCGGCCCTGGCCGACGTGCTCGAAGCCGAGCGCGGCGCGGGCCGTCCGCCCGCCGAGGGCTAGATCGTGGCGGTGTCGATGACGAAGCGGTATTGGACGTCGCTGGCGACGACCCGGTCGTAGGCGGCATCGATCTCGTCGGCCGAGATGAGCTCGATCTCGGCGCCGATGCCGTTGGCGGCGCAGAAGTTCAGCATCTCCTGGGTCTGCGCGACGCCGCCGATCATCGAACCGGCCAGCGACCGCCGGAACGCGGCCAGGTGGCGGCCGGTGACGCTGAGCGGCTGATCGGGCAGGCCCAGGATCACCAGGGTGCCGTCCAGGGCGAGCAGGCGCAGGTAGTTGTCGATCGGCAGGTTGGCCGAGACGGTGTTGATGATCAGGTCGAACGAGCCGCGCAGCTGCCGGAAGGTCTCCTTGTCGCTGGTGGCGTAGTAGTGGTGCGCGCCCATCCGCAGGCCGTCGTCGCGCTTGCGCAGCGACTGGCTGAGCACGGTGACCTCGGCGCCGAGCGCGGCCGCGATCTTCACCCCCACGTGCCCGAGCCCGCCCATGCCGATGATGGCGACCTTCTTGCCCGGCCCGGCGTTCCAGTGCCGCAGCGGCGAGTACAGGGTGATGCCGGCGCACAGCAGGGGCGCGGCGACATCGAGGCCGATGCCCTCGGGAATGGCGACGACGAAGCTCTCGGTCACCACGATCTGGGTGGAGTAGCCGCCCATCGTGTACCCGCCGGGTTGCACGGATTCGGGGACCGGATTGTTGTAGGTCCAGGTGGCGCCCCTGGTGCAGTACTGCTCCTCACCGGCCAGACAGGGCACGCACTTGCCGCACGAATCGACCAGGCAGCCGACGCCGACCCGGTCGCCGACCTGGTACTTGCGCACGTTCGACCCGACGGCCGCGACGATGCCCGCGATCTCGTGACCGGGCACGCACGGGTACTTCGCGCCGCCCCACTCGTCGCGCGCGGTGTGGATGTCGGAATGACAGATCCCCGCGTACTTGATGTCGATCAGGACATCGTCGGGACCGAGGTCCCTGCGCTCGATGGTGACCTTCTCGAAGGACCCGTCGGCGGCGGGGAGGGCGTAGGCGGCAGCGGTGCTCATGGAGTCATGCCTACCGTCGCATGCGTCGTTTGCCAACCGGCACGCCCGGATCGAGACCGGACCGCCCGGATTCCGGGTCACAATGGAGGAGTCGGCTCGCGAGAGAGGACTGGCGCGTGCACGCTGTGGGTCGGGTGTTCGTGACGCTCGTCGTCGCGCTGATCGGCGTGTGCGCGTTCCTGGGGTACCGCGGCGAGCTGGTGCTGCCGTGGCAGCCGCGGGCCGAGGAGTATCTCGCCGTGGCCGAGCCACCGCCGCCGGTTCCGCTCGATCCGGTGCTGGTCGCGGCACAGGTGGAGCCCGCGCTGGTCAACATCTCCGTCGACGCCACGCTGTTCGGAGCCGACGCCGCGGGCTCGGGGATCGTGCTCACCGCCGACGGGCAGATCCTGACCAGCCATCACGTGATCAAGGGCGCCGACGAGGTCTCGGTGACCGATATCGGCAACGGCGCGGTCTACCCGGCCACCGTGCTCGGCTACGACTCGACCGCGGACATCGCCCTGCTGTCGCTGGCGGGCGCGAGCGGTTTGCCGACGGCCCGGCTCGGCACCTCGTCCGAGCTGCGGATCAGGCAGGACGTGCTGGCCATCGGTGACGCGGGCGGTGACGGCGGCGCGCCGACCGCGGTCGCCGGGCCGATCACCGACCTGGACGCGAGCATCGTCGCCATGAACTCGGCCGACATGTCGCGGAAGTCGCTGCGCGGGATGGTGCAGATCGCCGCGCCGGTGGTGGGTGGGCAGTCCGGTGGCGCGCTGGTCGACGGCGGGGGCGCCGTGGTCGGCGTGATCACCGCGGCCTCGGGGGAGCGGGGCCAGACTCGCCAGCGCGAGACCCCGGCCACCGGCTACGCCGTGCCCATCGACACCGCCATGCGGATCGTCACCCAGATCCGCTCCGGCGTGCCCACCGAGACCGTGCACATCGGCCCGACCGCCACGCTCGGCGTGCAGATCGTGGACGCGCGGCCCGCGGGCGCCGAGGTGAGCTGGGCACTCTACGGTCAGCCCGCCCGCGCGGCGGGGATCACCACCGGCGACGTGATCACCGCCGTCGACGGCGTCGCGATCACCACCGCGAAGGCCCTCAGCGCCGCCATCAACATGCGCCGACCCGCCGACCGGATCCGGCTAGACATCATCGCCCCCGACGGCACCACCCGCGTGGTCGAGGTGGTACTCGCCCGGGGCACGCCCAACTAGACCAGCGAGAGCCAGTAGTCCTGGAACTTCAGGAAGACGAGCAGCAGGACGATCGCGTAGAACACCACGACCAGGGTCCAGCGCCATTCGGCGAGGATGCCCATGATGCCGCGGGAACGGCCCCAGGTCTCCTGGGTGGTGACCGCGAACAGGATCGGGGTCGCCGCCCACACCACCATGCAGTACGGGCAGAGGGCGTTGATCCGGTACAGGCTCTGGAAGATCAGCCAGCAGATCGCGGCGACACCGAGCACGGTCCCGATCCACAACCCGCCCCAGATCCAGCGCGGGAAACCGACGTTGACGACGGCGAGCACGCCGAGCGTCACCACCACGGAGAAACCGACGATGCCGAACAGCGGATTGGGGAAACCGAACACCGCCGCCTGGTCGGTCTTCATGATCGACCCGCACGACAGCACCGAGTTGATACTGCACGAGGTGACGTAATTCGGGTCGACGAACAGCTTGAACCGTTCGACGGTGAGCGTGAACGACGCCAGCCACCCCGCCAACCCGGCGATCAGCAGCAGCCACGCCGAGCGGGCGGGGGCGGTGATCACTTCGCCGCGTCGGCGATCACGGACGCCAGGCCGTCCTTGGTGAAGATCGCGTCGGTCTGGTTGAGCTGGCCGTTGATGAACACCGACGGCGTGGACTCGACACCGCTGCTCAGCGTCTGCTGGGTGACCTGGGTGATGTAGTCGTTGTACGGCTTGTCGTTGATGCAGGTGGCCACGGCCGGATCGGTGTAGCCGACCTCGGTCGCGATCTGCACGAGCTGCTCGTTGGACAGGCCGGCGCCGCCCTCGGCGGGCTGCTTGGCGAACATGGTCTGCAGCCAGGTCTGGTACTTGCTCGGATCCGACTTCGCGACACAGAACGACGCGTTGGCCGCCCGCGAGGAGTACTGGTTCGTCGACGCCTTGTCCAGGAACGAGATGACCTGGTACTCGACGACCGCGGTGCCGTCGGCGGCGGCCTTCGCCAGCGCCTCGCCGTTGGCGGCCTCGAACTGCTTGCAGGCCGGGCACTGCAGGTCGGCGACGACGCGGACCTTCACCTTCGCGTTCGGATCGCCGATGCGGACCGTGCCGGTCTCGGTCACCGAGCCGCCCGTCGCGGGAAGCTGCGCCACCGAACTCGACCCCGACGAATCGTCGTCGGAGCGGTTGACCGCGATCCCGACGCCGATCGCGGCGACCAGCGCGACCAGCACACCGGCCACGCCGATCTGGATCGCGATCTTGCGCCGCTTGTCGGCCGCCTCGGCCGCGGCCAGTGGGTTCTGCTTCCCGGTGCTCACCGTTGTCACACGCCTTTCGCTCGTAGTCTCCCCACCTCGGACATCATGCGGGCCGAACCTGAGAGTTTCTTCAACGATCGAGATCAGGACTCGTCGAGTCGGCGCAGTTGCTCGGCGACATCGAAATCGGCCTTCGGCCAGTCGAGATCGAGCCCGGTCAGCGCGTCGATCAGCAGTTCGGTGACGGCCAGGCGCGCGTACCACTTGCTGTCGGCGGGCAGCACGTACCAGGGCGCGTAGTCGGTGTTCGTGCGGTCGAGCAGCACCTGGTACGCCTTCTGGTATTCGGGCCAGTGGGCGCGCTCGGTGATGTCGGTGGGATTGAACTTCCAGTGCTTGTCGGGGCGTTCCAGTCGCTCGCGCAACCTGCGCTTCTGCTCGTCGAGGGAGACGAACATGGCCACCTTGATGATCGTCGTGCCCGCGTCGGCGACCTCGCGTTCGAACGTGTTGATCAGGCCGTAGCGCTTCTCCCACTCCGACGGCGGTACGAGGTTGTGCACCCGGACCACCAGCACGTCCTCGTAGTGCGAGCGGTCGAAGACGCCGATCTGACCCGGCACCGGCAGCCGCTTGCGGATGCGCCAGAGGAAATCGTGCTGCTTCTCCTCCTCGGTCGGCACGCCGAAGGACGCGTGGTCGACGCCCTGCGGGTCGACCGAGCCGATGACGTGGCGCACGATGCCGCCCTTGCCCGCGGTGTCCATGCCCTGCAGCACCAGCAGCACACTGCGCCGATCGCCGGTGCGGCCGTTCGCGAACAACCGCTCCTGCAGGTCCGAGAGCACCAGGCCGCGCTCGACGAGCAGCTTCTTGCCCAGCTGCTTGTCACCGGTGAAACCGGGGGTGGTCGACGGGTCGAGGTCGACGACGCGCTGACCGTCGGCGCGCAGTACGGAGGTGACCGGTTCGGCCCAGTGTTTCGCCATTTCCCATGCCTACCACTAGCGGGTGCGATCGACCGGCAAGCTCGACGGAATCGTTGCCTGCCAGCACGCCACCCCGGCCGGATCGGCGATCTCGGCCCGGTGCACGTAGACCGGGTCCGCACCGGTGGCCTTCTGCGCGCGGTAGTCGGCGAGCAGCCGGAACGCGACGGCGCCGAGTGGGATGATCGCGGCCAGATTCACCAGCGCCATCACGCCCATGAACACATCGGCCAGGTTCCAGATGAGCGCCACCGACCCGAGCGCGCCGCCGAACACGGCTACCAGCACCAGCACCCGGAACGCGGTGAGCGCCTGCGGTTTGTCGGTGATGAACTCGATGTTGGCGCGGCCGTAGTAGAAATTGCCGATCATCGAGCTGAACGCGAGCATGAACACCACCGCGGTGAGCACGTGGCCCGCCCAGCTGCCGAGTTCGGTGCGCAGCGCGGTCTGGGTGAGGTCGGCGCTGCGCCGTTCGGACAGGTCGGGATCGCTGGTCAGGATGATGAACGCGGTGATCGAGCAGATCAGCAGGGTGTCGAAGTATACGCCGAGCGACTGCACGAGCCCCTGCTTGACCGGGTGCGAGACATCGGCGGAGGCGGCGGCGTTCGGCGAGGAACCGAGCCCCGCCTCGTTGGAGAACATGCCGCGCCGGATGCCCTGCGCGATGGCCGTGCCGATGCCGCCGCCGACCACCTCGCGCAGCCCGAACGCGCCGCCGACGATGTCGGCGACCACGCGCGGGAGATCGCCGATGTTCAGCGCCACCACCGCGATCCCGAGCACCAGGTAGACCCCGGCCATCACCGGGACCAGCACCTCGGTGATGTGGCTGATCCGGCGCACCCCGCCGAAGATCACCAGCCCGAGCAGAACCACGAGCCCGAGCCCGACGAGCGGGGCGAACCAGTCACCGTCCAGCGCGGAGAGCGAGGCGCGCGAGGTGGCGATGATCGTGTTCGACTGCACCGCGTTGAAGACGAAACCGAACGTCACGGTGATGATGACGGCGAAGGTCAGGCCCTGCCAGCGCCGGCGCAGGCCGTGCTCCATGTAGTAGGCGGGTCCGCCGCGGAAGGTGCCCGGTTCGTGCTCGGGGCGCTTGTAGAGCTGGGCCAGGGTGGACTCGACGAACGCCGAGGCCGCGCCGAGGGTCGCCATCGCCCACATCCAGAACACCGCGCCCGGCCCGCCGACGCTGATCGCGGTGGCGACGCCGGCGATGTTGCCGGTGCCGACCCGCGCCGCGGCCGAGATGCTGAACGCGCCGAACGCCGACACCGACTTCTTGCCGTCGGCGGCCGTCTTCCCCTTCTCGGTGACCGTCCGGAACATCTCCGGCAGCATCCGCAGCTGCACGACACCGCTGCGCAGCGTGAAGTAGAACCCGGCGACGATCACCAGCGGGATCAGCAACCAGTTCCAGAACACGTCGTTGATGTCGACGACTACCGAATTCACCGCGTCCATGCCGCGAAGGCTACCGCCGGGCTACCCGGGGATCGCTCAGGCGGGCTTGGTGGCGTCGACGTATTGCATGAAACGGTGTACGCGCTGGTCGATCTCGATCAGCCCGGCCTCGGCGAACAGGCTCGGGAAGGTGTCGCGATCGAACAGGCGCAGCCCGCTCAGCCCGGCGGCGGCGGTGCTCGCCTTGCCGAACAGGTTGTCCTCGCGGTAGCTGGTGGTGATGGCGATGCGCCCGCCCGGCGCGAGCACCCGGATCATCTCGCGGGTGGCCGCGATCGGATCGGGGATCAGGTACAGCGCGCCGAAACAGCAGACCGCGTCGAAGGTTCCGTCGGCGAAGGGCAGCGTGCGCGCGTCACCGCGGACGTAGCCGACGCGCGGGCCCGCGTTGTCGGCCACGGCCTTGGCCAGCATCGGCTCGGAGTAGTCCAGGCCGGTGACGTAACCGTCGCCGGTCAGGAACTCGCTCAGGTACCTGGTGAAATTGCCGGGGCCGCAAGCGAGATCGAGCACCTTCTTGCCGCCGCGCAAGCGCAGTGTGTCGACGGCCTCGCGGCGGTCGCTGCCGGTGGTGCGGCCGCTCGCGAGGTAGAACAGGGTGGGTCGCCAGGCATGCTCGTACACCGCGGCCACCGCGGGCACGTTCATCGCGACACGGGCCAGATTCACCGCCGCGCGACCTCGATGGTCATCCCGGCGGCGCGCAGCCGCTCGGTGAGCGCCTCGCCCATCGCCGAGGCGGGGGTGAGCACGCCTGCGCGCGCGGGGAGTTCGTCGAAGGCAAGGCAGAGCCCGCTCTGGCCGAGCAGCACGGCCGTCGCCTGGTAACCGGGGTCGCCGGTGCCGGAGAACGTGGCCTGGTACTTGGCGCCGGAACTGGTGCGCGCGAAGGTCTTCATGGTGAACCAGCCGCTGCGGCGGGCCTGTTCGCTGGGGCCGGTGCCCGGCTTGGGCAGGATGCGGTCGAGCAGCTTGCGGCCCAGTGGAACTCGCGAGAGCACGGCGCCCGAGGCCATCCCGGCCACGATGCCGCCCGCGATACCCGCCGCGACCAGCGGGGCGGCCACCGAATTGCCCGCGTTCATCACCTCGCGGTAGCGGAACTGCTTGCCGTAGGCCCAGCCGAGCAGGCCGTTGGTGCGGCGCACGACCTTGGTGTTGTGCGAGGCCATGATGAAGGTGGTGACCCAGCCGTCGAGGCTGGGATCGATGCTGTCGGCCCTGGCCAGCGCCTGATCGGACTGGCGGCCCACGTCGGGGTCCATGCTGCGGTCGGGGCTCAGCGAGTACGGATGCGCCAGGATGCGGCCACGGCGCGAGTCGGCGGCGACGTCCTCCATCATGGCCCGGCCGGAATCGATGGTGCCGCCGCTCATTCCGCCCTTGAGGTAGGCCACCAGGGTGGTGTCCTCGAGCTCGCCGGTGTTGTCGGCGACGCTCGCGCGGTAGAGCTCGTAGACGCTCAGGTCCGACGGGATCGAGTCGTAGCCACAGGAGTTCACGATCTTGGCGCCGGAATCGATCGCGGTCTGCTCGTGCTGCTCGATCGCATCGTGGATGAACAGCGGTTCGCCGGTGAGGTCGGCGTAGTGGGTGCCCGCCGCGGCGCACGCCGCGACCAGCGGCATGCCGTAACGCAGGTACGGGCCGACGGTGGTGACGACCACCTTGGTGCGCTCGGCCATCCTCGCCAGCGCGGCCGGATCGGTGGAATCGGCTACCACCAGCTCCCAGTTCGCGGCGGCCGGGCCCAGCTCCGCGCGCACGGCGGCGAGCTTGTCGGCCGAGCGGCCGGCCAGCGCGATCCGCGCGTCGGCGGGTGCGGCGGTGAGCAGGTATTCGGCGGTGAGTTTGCCGACGAACCCGGTCGCGCCGAAGAGGGTCAGGTCGAACTCACGGTCTTGCGGCATCGAGGAGCCTTTCATCGAGTGCTCGTCTTGCGGGCACGCGGTTTCTTCGCCGGTTTCGGCGGGTGGGTGGTGAGCCAATCGCGGTGGGCCAGACCGAGTTCGGTGACGGGCGGCTCGTCGTAGAGCCATTCCCTGGCGATCAGGTGCCAGTTGGCGGTGCATTCGAGCTGGCCGAGCATGCCGAAGGTGAGGAAGTCGGCCCGGCGGGAGAACAGGTGTTCCGGCGGCAGGTTCTGCTGCTTCATCCCGGTGAACTCGCTGGCCCTTGGGTCGACGGCGAGCAGGAACGCGCCGCTGGCCAGTTCCGGGGTGATGGTGAGGACCTCGTCGACCAGGCACCATTCCGAGGCGGAGAGCACGTACTCGAGGCATTCCTCGGCGCCGATCTCCTCCGGGGAGTCGATCACGCCGCGTTCGATCATCAACTGGCGCAGATCTTCCGCGCGGTCCTCCGCGGCGGCCCGCAGGCAGAGGATCTCGAAGTGCACCAGTTTCGGGTCCATGCGGTTGAACAGGCCGAAGTCGAGGAAAGCGACCCGGCCGTCGCGGGCGAGCAGCACATTGCCCGGATGCGGGTCACCGCAGAACTCGTTGAAGGTGAACAGCGAGCCGACGTAGAACCGGTAGATGATCTCGCCGACGCGGTCGCGCTGTTCGGCGGGCAGTGTGCGCAGCTCGTCGAAGCCGGTGCCCTCGATGAACTCGGTGACCAGCACCCGGGTGGTGGACAGCTCGGGCACCGAGTCGGGCACCACGATGAACGGGTGGTCGCGGTAGAGCCGGGCGATCTCGGCCTGCGTGGCGGCCTCGGCCACGTAGTCGAGCTCGGCCTCCATGTTCAGTTTCAGCTCGTCCAGCACGGCGGGGGTGATCCACGGCATCGCCGAGGCCAGCACCCGGCGGAACATGGTGAGGTTCTTCAGGTCGGCGCGGACCGCGGCGTCGACACCGGGGTACTGCACCTTCACCGCGACCGCGCGGCCGTCGGGCAACGCGGCCCGGTAGACCTGGCCGATCGAGGCGGCCGCGATCGGCTCGGGATCGAATTCGGCGAACACCTCCGCCAGCGGTCGGCCGAAGTCCTCTTCGATCACCGCGCGCATTGCCTCGAACGACACCGTCGGGGCGGCGTTGCGGAGCACGGCCAGGCGCTGCTGGAACCGGTCGCGATGATCCGGCGGCACCAGGTCCAGATCGAGTACCGACATCATCTGGCCCAGCTTCATGGCCACGCCCTTCATGGTGCCCAGCACCATGACCACCTGTTCGGTGGTGCGGATCATCGACTCCTCGGCCATCTTCGCCCGGACCGCCTCGGACCGCCCGCGCATGGACAGTCTGGTCTTCTTCGAGCGGATCACCGAGCTAGCCGCCACCGCCCCCAGCTTCGTCCCACGGGCAAGCCGGGATGTCGGCACGTTCTTCGCCATCGAGGTACCTCCGTTGGTGCCGACGGGCACGGCGGCACGCGGCCGCCCCCGGTGACGCGAGCCACAGCGTCACACTCGGTTCAGCGTAACCAACCGGCCGGTAATGTCGAGCCCGGCTCCACCCTCGGCGACGAAGTGCCAGGTCAGGACGGCAGGGTGGGGATCTCCGGCAGGGCGTGCGGCTGGGCGCTGAAATACTCGGGCGAGCCGCCCGCGCGGGCGATGCCCTCGATCGCCGACCACGCCATCATCGTGAGGTAGTCGATGACGTCCTGGCGCGGCATCGCCTTGTCGGTGGTCGTCCACCAGTGCGTGGCCAGCTGGATACCGCCGACCAGCACGTAGGACCACAGCATCGCGCCGTCGGTCCGTACGCCCTTGGCGCCGGCCCGGTCGATGAGCACGGCCGTCACCACCTCGGCGAAGAGGCGTTCGAACTCGGCGAGCGAGGACTTGTCGCCCGCGGAGTTGCTCATGATGAACCGGTAGACCTCGGGGTCGTCGTCGACGGTGCCCACGTATTCGGTCATCGCGGCGCGCACCAGCTGGTACTCGTCGGCGTCGAGGCTGATGGCGCCGTACACGCGGGGCAGCAGCGTGGTCTCGATGAACCGCTGCATGGTGGCGTGCACCAGGTCGTTCTTGTCGGCGAAGTAGCGGTACAGCACGGTCTTGGACACGCCGATCTCGGTGGCGATCTCGTCCATGCCCGCCTGGCTGCCGCGGGCGCGGATCGCGTTGAGCGTGCCGTCGACCAGCTCCTCGCGCCGGTCGATCTTGTGCTGCCGCCACCGCCGTTTGCGGCCGTCGACAGGACCGCCGCCGCGAACACCGGCGGCGCGCCCGGTCTGCTCGCCGATCTCGACAAGGTCTTCGGTGGACAGAACAGCCCCCTTGGCATCGATGTGGCGTCTCTGGTCATACAGCTTAGGCGCGTGTCTGTGTGGTAGCGCTCGTTTGGTCGACGTTGCGGCATTTACCACACTCGCGGCGGCGCGGTCGTGGTACGCACAGCAGAATGGGGGCTATGGAGAAAGCTCCCGGCAACACGGCGGTTCTCGCGCCGCGCACCGAGCCCGCCGCGCAGCCCGCGGGCTTCGCGGTCATGACCGACGAGGCGGGCAAACGACGTGACCTCTTCAAGATGAAAGCGCTGGCTACCGGGTTTCTGCTGGTGGCCAGCGTGGTGTACCTGCTGTGCCGCTGGCTCGAGTCGCGCGGTGGCGGCGGCGAGTGGGTCGGTTACGTGCGCGCCGCGTCGGAGGCGGGCATGGTCGGCGCGCTCGCCGACTGGTTCGCGGTCACGGCGCTGTTCAAGCATCCGCTCGGCCTGCCGATCCCGCACACGGCGATCATCCGCAAGAAGAAGGACCAGCTCGGCTCGAGTCTCGGCGCCTTCGTCGGCACCAACTTCCTCGCGCCCGACGTGGTGTCGGCCCGGCTCGAGTCCGCGCAGATCTCGCTGCGCGTCGGCCGGTGGATGGCCGACCCCGGCCACGCGGCGCGGGTCGCGCAGGAGAGCGCGACCATCCTGACCGCGGTGGTCGGGGTGCTGCGTGACGAGGACGTCGAGCAGATCATCGACAACACCATCGTCAAGCGGATCGCCGAGCCGCTGTGGGGCCCGCCGATCGGGCGGGTGCTCTCGGAACTGATCGCCGACAACCGGCAGCTGCCGCTGATCGATCTGCTGGCCGAACGCGCGCATCAATGGGCGCTGGGTTCGCAGGAGACGATCGACCGGATCGTCATGCGCGATGCCCCGCAGTGGGCGCCGAAATTCGTCAACACGTTGCTCTCGGAGCGGATCTACCGGGAACTGGTGGAATTCACCTGGAAGGTGCGGTCGAATCCCGATCACGAATTGCGTCAGGCCGCCGACCGGTTCCTGCAGGATTTCGCCGACGACCTGCAGCACGACGAGGCGATGATCGCCAAGGCCGAAAAGGTGAAGGCCGAGATCATGGGCCGCGAGCAGATCACCGGAATGGCCGAGGCCACCTGGCGCGCGGCCAAGCGGCTGATTCTCGAGTCGGCCGAGGACCCCGATTCCACGCTGCGCCGCAAGGTGGCCGAGAATGTGCAGCAGCTCGGTGAACGCTTGCGCGACGACCCGGCCATGCGGAACAAGGTGGACGGGTGGATCGATCGCGGCGCCCGCTATCTGGTCGGTAACTACTCGGCCGAGATCACGACCCTGGTGACCGACACGGTCGCGCGCTGGGACGCGGACGAGGCGAGTAGGAAGATCGAACTGCAGGTCGGTCGCGATCTGCAGTTCATCAGGATCAACGGCACGGTCGTCGGCTCGCTCGCGGGCCTGGCCATCTACACGATCTCGCAGCTGC
Organism: Nocardia neocaledoniensis; assembly: GCF_003182135.1. GTDB lineage: Bacteria > Actinomycetota > Actinomycetes > Mycobacteriales > Mycobacteriaceae > Nocardia > Nocardia neocaledoniensis. The sequence continues at coordinate 190,050 of NZ_QGTL01000007.1, forward strand.
TGTTCCACTGAGCTGGGAGCGTTAGCCGAACCTGTGCTAACAGAAGTGCTTGCAATTGCTAGCACCCTGACTTAGTATTGACCGTACAACCGCCAGAAGGTGAGTGATGGCAGACCAACCCGAGGGACGTGTAGCGCACGCGGCACAAGACATCGGAGGGTTCATCAGGTCCCAGCGCGAAGCGGCGCAGGTGTCCTTACGTCAGCTCGCCGCACTGGCGGGGGTGAGTAATCCGTATCTCAGCCAGATCGAACGCGGATTGCGCAACCCCTCCGCCGAAGTACTCGCGCAGATCGCCAAGGCACTGCGCGTTTCCTCGGAGGTGTTGTATGTGCGGGCCGGATATCTCGAGCAGCGCCCGCACAGTCCGGTCCGGGACGCCCTGCTCGCTGACACTTCGGTGACCGAGCGGCAGAAACAGGTGTTGCTGGAAATCTATGAGTCGTTTCGCCGGGAAAACGGGGAAGAAGCCGGCTCAGGGGGGATCGAACGGGACAGCGACGTTTCGTTCACGACAACTGACACTCCGCCACACCAGGAGAACGAAGACTGATGACCGAGAAGACCGCTACCGTGACCAAGCCGCTGTTCGCCACCGTCGGCGCCGGTGACGCGATCTACACCGCCGTGAACGAGGTCGTCGCCGATGTGCGCGAGCGCGTCGCGACCGCCGATGCCAAGGCCCGCGTCGAAGAGGCCCGTGAGCGCTTCGCCAACGTGCCCGCCGACGTGCAGGCCCAGTTCGACACCCTGCGCGAGCGCATCGCCGGGCTGCCGTCGGAGCTGCCGGAGGACCTCGCCGAGCTGCGCGAGAAGTTCACCCCCGAGGAGCTGCGCAAGCTGGCCGAGCAGTACTACCGCCAGGCCCTCGACATCTACGCCGACCTCGCCGTCCGCGGTGAGGAGACCGTCGACCGGCTGCGTGCCAACCAGGCCGTCGACGAGCAGATCGGTCGCGTGGAGAGCCTGTACAAGGACGCCTCCGCCCGCGCCGAGGACGCCCTGGCCAAGGTCAACGACCTGCTGGGCCGTGGCAAGGCCGAGGCCGAGGCTGTCGCCGAGCAGGCCGCGGCCGTCGTCGACGCCGAGGTCGTCACGGTGACCGAGGAGCCCGCCCCGGCTCCGGCCGCCAAGGCCCCCGCCGCCAAGAAGGCCCCGGCCAAGAAGGCCCCCGCCAAGAAGGCAGCGCCGAAGAAGGCCTGATAAGCCAAGTAGTTCCCCCTGCAGGCAGCGGCTCCGCACACCCCTGGTGTGCGGAGCCGCTGTTCGTATGATGGGGGTGTGAATATGGTGAACGGTCTGACGTCGCTGATCCTGCTGGTCCTGTGGGTCGCGGCCTTCGGCGCGACGGTGTTCGCGCTCATCCACGCCGTGCGCCAGCGGGCGGAGGCGTTCACCGCCGTGGACAAGATGACCAAGCCGATCTGGCTGGCGATCCTCGGTGGCGCGCTGGTGTTCCTGCTGCTCGGCATCGCCGGGTTCGGCATGCTGACCTCGTTCATCGCGATCATCGCGACCGGTGTCTACCTCGCGGACGTGCGTCCGAAGATCGACGAGGTGCAGCGCGGCCCGCGCTGGTAAGTCTCGCGTTCAGTGGTACACGGTGTTACTGTATCTAGCAGTAACACAAAGGAGTGTGCCGATGCGTGCGAAGTTGCCGACGGCTCTGATCGAACTGGTGGGCTCGGCGTCCACCACCGTGAAAACGGTCCTGGCGGCCCACCGGGCCGATCTGCGGACCCGGACCCATGGCCTGGCGGCCTTCGATCCGCCGTCGATCCCCCACGAGGTGATCCCCGTGGTCACCGCGGACGGCGCACGGCTGCGCGTGCACGCCTACGGCCCGGTCGACGCGCCGGTCATCGTGTTCGCGCACGGCTGGACCTGCTCGATCGAATACTGGAACGCCCAGATCAACGCCTTCGCCGGCGAGTACCGCGTCATCGCCTACGACCAGCGCGGCCACGGCGAGAGCACCAACGGCTACGCGCGCCCGAGCACCGATCTGCTCGCCGACGACCTGTGCGACGTGCTCGACGCGGCCCTGCTGCCCGGGCAGCGCGCGGTGCTGGTCGGCCACAGCATGGGCGGCATGACGCTCATCGCCTGGGCGGGCCGCTACCCCGAACGCGTCGCCGAACAGGCCGAGGCCGTGCTGCTCACCAACACCGGCGCGCACTCGCTGGTCGAGGTCTCGACCATGGTGCCCGGTCTGAACAAGCCGCTGCGGCTGCTGCGTGGTCGCGCGCTGCCCTCGCCCGACTGGCTGGGCAAGCTCATCCTCGGCACGCCCGTCGTCTTCCCGCCGATCGCCCCGGTGCGCTGGATCTTCGCCCGTCAGGTGATGACGCTGGACACCACGCCGGAGAAGCTGAGCTACGCGCTCTCGGTGGTGCGCGGCTGTCCGATGATGACCAGGGCGCGCTACGGCCTGCTGCTGGCCGAACTGCACCTGGGCGATGCCGCGCGCAACTTCACCGTGCCGACCACCGTGCTGGCCGGTGACCGCGACGACATGACCCCGGCCGTGCACGCCGAGCGCCTGGCCGAACTGCTGCGCCAGGCGGGCACCCTCGCCGGCTTCAAGGTGCTGCCGACCGGGCACCTCGGCAATGTCGAGCGCTTCGACCTGTTCAACGCCGAACTGCGCAAGGTGCTCGCCGCCGTGCGGCAGCCCGCACGCGCGCTCGCATAGCCGCCTGCGAGGATGGGCGGATGAGTTCCGCCCCGTTGACCTCGGATGACCGCCGGTTCGTGCTCACCCTCGGCTGCCCGGACCGGCCCGGCATCATCGCCAGGATCTCCTCGTTCATCGCCGATTTCGGCGGCTCGATCGTGGAGGCCGGATACCACTCCGACGGCGACACCGGCTGGTTCTTCACCCGGCAGGCGGTGAAGGCCTCGACCGTGCCCTTCGGCATCGACGAGCTGCGCACCCGCTTCGCCGAGGTCGCCGCCGAGTTCGGGCCGGAGACCGACTGGCAGCTGCACGACTCCGGCGCCCCGCGCCGAGCGGTGCTGCTGGTGAGCAAGGACGGGCACTGCCTGCACGACCTGCTCGGCCGCGCGGCGGCCGGCGAGCTGCCCGCCACCATCGAGGCCGTCATCGGCAACCACCCGGACCTGGCCGGGATGACCGAGGCGCACGGCGTGAAGTTCCACTACGTGCCGTTCCCGAAGGACCCGGCCGAACGCGGTCCCGCCTTCGCGCAGGTGCGCGAACTGGTCGACGCCCACGATCCGCACGCCGTGGTCCTCGCCCGCTTCATGCAGGTGCTGCCCGCCGAGCTGTGCGAGCACTGGGCAGGCCGGGCCATCAACATCCACCACAGCTTCCTGCCCTCGTTCGTCGGCGCCCGCCCGTACCACCAGGCCTACGCGCGCGGCGTGAAGCTGATCGGCGCGACCTGCCACTACGTCACCGCCGAGCTGGACGCGGGACCGATCCTGGAGCAGGACGTGATCCGCGTGGATCACGCCGACGACGTGCGCGACATGGTGCGCCAGGGCCGCGATATCGAGCGCGTGGTGCTGGCCCGTGGCCTGCGCTGGCACCTCGAGGGCCGCATCCTCGTGCACGGCCGGCGCACGGTCGTCTTCGAATAGGGCTTACAGGTCGTAGAACGGCGCCGGGTAGCGGAACTCGCCGGTGACGGCCGGATCGTAGGCCGTGAGCGCGCGGACCTGGAAGTACTCGGCCCAGTCGGCCTGATCCGGCACGATGCCGAGCCGGGCGCCCGGTACGAAGCCGAAGCGCGAGTAGTACTCGGGGCTGCCCACCAACCCGACCACCGACTCGTCCAGCGCGTCGGCGGCGCCGAGCGCGGCGTGCATCAGGGCCGAGCCGACACCGGTCTTCTGATGGTCGGGGTCGACGCCGAGCGGGCCGAGAGCCAGCACCGGAAACGGGCCGATGCCCGCCCTGGTGAGGCAGAGATGGCCGACGACGGTGTCGTACTCCAGCGCGACCAGCGACAGCGTCGGCATCCAGGACTCGTCCGTGCGTAGGGCCTCGACCAGCGCCGGTTCCGGCGGTTCGGTGATGGAGACGTCCTCGGCGTAGTGCGGGGCGAAGGCGGCTCGGTGGATCGCGGCGATCGCCGCGGCATCCGCTGGGGTCTCGCGACGGATCAGCACAATCGTCTCCGTGTCTGTGGCGGCGGTCGGCGAACCGCCACGCATAAGTCTCCCGGATATGGGTAGGGCGGCGCAACGACGATTCGCCGGCGGCCTGCGCGTCGGCGGGCGGCACGCGGTGTGTCATGCTCGGGACCATGACCGTCTCGACGCCGCTGACCCGGGCCGATGTGGCCGCCATGATCGACCACACCCTGCTGGCTCCGGAGGCCACTCCGGCCGATGTCGAGGCGTTGATCGCGGAGGCGCGCCGGCTCGGCGTGTACGCGATCTGCGTGTCGCCGTCGATGCTGCCGGTGCGGGCGCCGGGGCTGGTCGTCGCGACCGTCGCCGGGTTCCCGTCGGGCAAGCACCACTCGCTCGTCAAGGGTGCCGAGGCGCGCCTGGCCGTCGATCAGGGCGCCGCCGAGGTCGACATGGTGATCGACGTGGGCGCCGCGCTGGCCGGTGACTTCAACGCGGTGCTCACCGAGGTCATCACCGTGCGCGAGGCGGTCGAGGACCGGGCGGTGCTCAAGGTGATCATCGAGTCGGCCGCGCTCACCGACCAGGCGATCGTCGGCGCGTGCCGGGCCGCCGAACAGGGCGGCGCCGATTTCGTGAAGACCTCCACCGGCTTCCATCCGGCGGGCGGAGCCAGCGTGCACGCGGTGAAGCTGATGGCGCAGACCGTCGGCGGGCGGCTCGGGGTCAAGGCCAGCGGCGGCATCCGCACCGCCGAGGACGCCGCGGCGATGATCGAGGCGGGCGCCACCCGGCTCGGGCTGTCGAAGTCCGCCGCCGTGCTCGACGGCTTCGCCGAATAGCCGCATCAGCAGGTGAACTCGGCCTGCCGACCGGTGGTGTCGGTGGTCTCGAGCGGGGTCTTGCCGCCTTCGAGCCGGACGATCACGCCGTCGTCGGTGACCTCGACCTCCTGCGCGCGCAGCCCCAGCGGGTAGCTCTGCAGGCTCTGGGTGAAGGTCTCCACGATGCCCTGCACCAGGTCGGTGGGCAGGCCGATGCCGAGCAGCTGCGCCGACTTGGTCTCCACGACCACATTGCCGCCGCGCACCATCGGCTGCACCTGCAGCTGGGCCAGCCCGCCGATCACGTCGAGGGTGAGCACGTCGCTGCCGGCCGAGGACTGCACGCCGCTGACCATGCCGCCCAGCGTCTGCTGGATGCCGGCGTTGTTCCAGGTGACCTCGGCCGAGGAGCTGCCGATGGTGCCGCCGCCGCGTCCGCGGTCGACCAGCTCGATGTCCTCGAACTCGGCCCGCACGTCCATGCCGACGGCGGGACCGAACCGGTTGTTCTCGCTCTCGATGCGTACGGAGCCGACCTTGCCGTCGACATAGGTGAGCAGCATCGGCTTCGGCCCGAAGCTCACGTCGATGCTCGAGCCCATCTGCTGCTCGAAGGAGCTGCTGATGCAGCGCGAGATCTGGTGGCGGGCATAGGCTTCGGTACTCACGATCGCGGCCACGAGTAGCACGGCGACCACGACCACGGCGATCACCAGCGTGCGCCGACCGACCTTCGGGCGTTGGGGCGTCTGCGTGCTCATGGGTTCGGATTCTTCCGCACGTTTCTGTGTCTGCTCTGAGGACGGGTTGAAAGCCTTCGCAGCAAAGTGTGGCCTGACGCACTTTCTGCGGCGTAGCCTGGATCCATGACTGGCGAGGGTGTGCGCCGGGTGCAGGGGTCGGCGGATCATCGGTGGCGGGTGCTACAGCGGCTCGCCGGCCGGCACGCGGGGTTCTTCACGACCCGTCAGGTGTTGCGGACCGGCTGCGAACCGCAGGTCAGGGCCGCGCTGGGGGACGGATCGGTGACCAGGGCCGGGGTCGGGATGATGCGGCTGGCCCGGTGGCGGGCCGGTCCGCTCGACGAGTACGCGATGTGGGCGGCCTGGTTCGACGGGGCCGCTGCGGTGTCGTATCAGAGCGCCGCGGAGCTGCACGGGATCGGCAGGCTGGCGCCGCGGTTCCTGCACCTGTCGGTGTCGGCGGGGCGGCCGCCGGTGACGCCGCGGCTGGTGCTCACCCGGCGCAGACTCGGCGGGCCCGATGTGGAATCGGCGGGGCCGTTCCTGGTCACCACGCCGGTGCGCACGGTGCTCGATCTGGCCGAGACCGAGATCTCGCAGTCGGCGCTGGACGAGGTGGTCGCCGACGCCGTCGCCATCCACCGCTGCGACACCGACGAGATCTGGTGGGGCGGACAGCAACTCGCCCCGCGCGCGGCCGAGCGGGTACGCCGGGCGCTAACCGGCGTCTGACCAGCCGTTCGGCGCGACCACCTGCCACGGCACCGACAGCACGCAGTCGCGCATCCGGCGCCGGTACTCGCGCACCGGGAAACCGTTGGCGCGCAACATCTCCGCAGCGTCCCGCCAGCGTACCCGCGGCCCGAACGGCGCCAGCGCGGCCGAACGGTCCCACGCGCGATCGGCGGCGGTGAGCAGCGCGTGCACGCGCTCGCCCGGAATGTTGCGGTGGATCAACACCTTCGGCAGCCGCTCGGCGATGTCGGAGGGCCGCTCGACGGTGAACGGATCCCAGGCCAGGGTCAGCGAGAGCGGGCGCTGCCGGTCGAGCAGCACCCAGGCGCAGCGGCGGCCGAGTTCGTCGCAGGTGCCGTCGACCAGCAGGCCGCCGGGGGCGAGATTGGCCTGGATGCGTGACCACGCGCCGGGCACCGCGTCCTCCGGGTACTGGCGCAGCACGTTGAACGCGCGGACCAGCACCGGACGCAGCCCGGCCAGTTCGAAGCCGCCGCGGGCGAAGCGCACGCCGTCGCGGCCCTCGACCACTCTGGCCGGATCGATCTCCAGGCCGACCACCCGCAGGTCGGGGCGCACGGTGCGCAGGCGGGTGGCGAGTTCGAAGGTGGTCCACGGCGCGGCGCCGTAGCCGAGGTCGACCACCAGCGGGTCGGCGGCCGCGCGCAGGCGCGAGGTCACCAGCTCGTCATGGACGAGCCAGCGGTCGCTGCGGCGCAGCCGGTTGACGCCGGTCGTGCCGCGGGTGATCGTGCCGACCGGGGTGTCGCGGCCGGCGCGAGGTTCCACCGCGCCGCGTCAGACGGTCTTCTTCGCGGCGGCTTCCTCGAGCCACCGCGCGGTCTCCTCCTGCTCGGCCCGGAACAGGTCGACCAGGTTCACCAGCATCAGCTGCTCGAGCCGAGGGCCGACCATCGGGATGAACACCTTGGCGGTCGGGGAGAAGCGCATGGTGGCGCCGGTCTCGGTGGGGAACAGGCGGATGGTGCCGTTGAGGCTGCCCGGCCCGGCCGGGATGGACGCGGAGAAGCGGCCCTCGGTCTCGTCGTGGTCGAAGCGACCCCAGCTCTCCTTGCGGGTGATGACCATGTCCTTGCGCATCACCGTCTGGGCGATCTCGGGCAGCATCTCCCGCGGCAGGGTGTGCGCCAGCACCACGTCGATGCCGGAATCGGTCACCTCGTGGCTGATCACCTCGTTGTGCGGGGCGTACTTCCGCATCTCGGCGACGCGAGCCTCCCAGTAATCCCTGCTCCGCAGCGCCGCGTACAGCTCTTCGGTGGTGTGCAGCGGATACCGGGCGGAGTAGTCAAGTCGACGTGCCATGGGCCTACACGTTACCCGTCAGCGGTTGAGCCACTGCTCGGTGAAGGCGGCCTCGTTGTTGAGCAGCTCCAGCAGGTGCTCGGAGATGGCCGCCTCGATCTTGCCGCCGAACAGCGGGATCTTCACCTCGATGGTGCCGCTGACGGTGACGACCGCGCCGGTGCCCTCGTCGGTCATGGTGGCGGTGGCGGTGACCTTGGCGGGCGCGCCGTCGACGTGCGCCTCGACCGTGCCGGTGGTGCCGCTGTAGGTCTCGGTGCGCGGGATGATCAGGTCACCGGGGCGCACGGCGGTGATGGCGGGCGGCAGCTGGTCGGCCGGGATGGACTGCACCATCTGCACGCGCACCGAGGCGGCGTCGGCGGCGAAGGAATCGAGCCGGGCGCCGGGGCCGCCGACCTCTTCGATCCGAGCCTTCCAGTACTGCTCGTCGGCGAACGCCGCACGCACGGCCTCGACCGAATGGGAGTAGCGCGCCGTGAACGCCAGAGGTGTAGCCATGCGCGACACGCTACCGTCTCTACCCGTGCGTACAACACGGGTGGTGTCCTCCGATCAGCTGCGTGACCTCCTCGCCGGGACCGGCGCGGTGGTGCGGGAATCGGTGCGTCTGGCCGAACTGACGACGCTGCGGGTCGGCGGGCCCGCGCTGGTCGCCGAATGCGGCAGCACCGAGGCGCTGATCGCCACGGTGTCGGCGCTGGACGCGGCGGATGTGCGGGTGTTGCTGATCGCGGGCGGATCGAACCTGCTCATCGACGATGCCGGGTTCGACGGCGTGGTCGTGCGGGTGGGGAACACGGCGGTCGAGATCGGCGCCGACAGCGTGCTCGCGGAGGCGGGCGCCGTCTGGGACGAGGTGGTCGCGGCGACCGTCGCCGCCGGTCTCGGCGGGCTCGAGTGCCTGTCCGGCATCCCCGGCTCGGCGGGGGCCACGCCGGTGCAGAACGTCGGCGCGTACGGCGTCGAGGTGGCCACGCTGCTGCGCCGGGTGCGGCTGCTCGACCGCGCGAGCGGTGCGGTGCGCTGGGTGGAACCGGCCGAACTCGGCTTCGGTTACCGGACCAGTGTGCTCAAGCACAGCGACGCCGCGGTGGTGCTCGCGGTCGAATTCGCGCTCGATCCCTCGGGGCAGAGCGCCCCGCTGCGCTACGGCGAGCTGGCCAGGGTGCTCGACGCCGCCGACGGCGAGACCCGCCCGGCCGCCGCGGTGCGGGCCGAGGTGCTGCGGCTGCGCGCGGGCAAGGGCATGGTGCTCGACCCGGCCGACCACGACACCTGGAGCGCGGGCTCGTTCTTCACCAACCCCGTGGTGAGCGCGGAGCGACTGCCCAGGGTACTCGCCGCGATCACCGCGCACCTCGGCGAGGTGTCGGTGCCGACCTACCCCGCGCCCGACGGCACGAAGTTGTCGGCCGGCTGGTTGATCGAGCGGGCCGGGTTCGCGAAGGGCTTCCCCGGCGAGCAGGCGGCCGCGCGGCTCTCCACCAAGCACACCCTCGCCCTCACCAATCGCGGCGCCGCGTGCGCGAGTGACCTCGTCGAGCTGGCGCGCACGGTGCGCGCCGGGGTGGAGGAACGCTTCGGAGTGCGCCTCGAACCGGAGCCGGTGACCGTCGGCCTGACCCTGTGAGTCCGGCTGCCGGCGGTCCGGCTCGGTGTGCCGGGCAGTGCACGATCTCGCGCTGAGCGGAGTGATCTCGCTCGCTGGGCTGGGCGCTGCCTGGGGCCGGTCGGTAGCCCGGCGTACATTCGATGCCGTGAGCAAACTTTCGGTAACCGCCTCGTTGCGTGCGCACGGGGCGGCGGTGCGAGCTGTGCGGCGGCGAGCGGCCGCCGACGGGCGTGGCGTCGGATTTCGGCGTGGCAGGCCCGTGGTTGCGGTGATCTTGCTGGCGGTACTCGTCGTGCTGACCGGGTGCACGATCGACCGCCCCGGCCGTGACGCCGAACCCGCCGGTCCGGTGGCGCGCGTCGCCATCACCCCGGCGCCGGACGCGGCCGATGTCGCGCCCCGCGCTCCCGTCTCGGTGACGGTGAGCGACGGCCGGATCGACCAGATCGCGCTCACCAACGCCAACGGCAAACAGGTCACCGGCGAGTTCAGCCCCGATCGCGCGACCTACAAGATCACCGAACCGCTCGGCTACGACGCGTCCTACACCTGGACCGGCACTGCGATCGGCACCGACGGCAAGCCCGTGCCGATCGACGGGACCTTCACGACCCTGCGCCCGAAATCGACCACCCCGGCGACGCTCAACATCGGCGACGGCCAGGAGGTCGGCATCGCCGCGCCGATCATCCTGAAGTTCACCGGGCCGGTGGCGAACAAGGCGGCGGTGGAGAAGGCGCTCACCGTCACCACCGACCCGCCCACCGAGGGCTCGTGGGCGTGGCTGCCCGACGACGGCGGTTCGCGCGTGCACTGGCGCCCGAAGAACTACTGGACACCGGGAACCACTGTGCACGTCTCGGCCCCGCTGTACGGACTCGACCTGGGCGGCGGCGCCTACGGTGACTCCGACCTCACCTCCGATTTCAGCATCGGCCGCAGCCAGATCGTCGTCGCGAACGCGCCGAGTCACCGGATGCAGGTCGTGCGCGAGGGGGCGACGATCTTCGATTTCGCGGTCTCCTACGGGGAAGGCAACGAGCCGCGCAATGTCACCCGCTCGGGCGTGCACGTGGTCACCGAGAAGTACGAGGACTTCCTGATGTCGAATCCGCCGTACTACTCCAATGTCCGCGAGCGCTGGGCCGTGCGCATCTCCAACAACGGCGAATTCATCCACGCCAACCCGGAATCGCTGTCCGCGCAGGGCGCCTCCAACGTCACCAACGGCTGCATCAACCTCTCGCCGTCCGATGCCCAGGCGTACTTCCCGACCGCGCTGTACGGCGACCCGGTCGAGGTCACCGGGACGTCCATCGCGCTGTCCCAGGCCGACGGCGACATCTACGACTGGGCGCTCGACTGGCCCACCTGGCAGTCGATGTCGGCGCTGGCGGGTACGACCACGCCGTCCGGGGCCGCGGCCGGCCCGCGGTAGGCGATACAGCACGACGCCCCACACGGCGAGTGCGTGTGGGGCGCGGTGCTGCCGATCAGACCAGCGCGGGCGTCCGGCTCGGCCAGCGGGGATGGTTGCGGTCGATGACGTAGGCGTGGGTGTGCTGGTAGAGGCCGGGGCCCACCTGGATCGCGTCGGCGAGGATGGCCGGGTCGACCGTGCCGAGCTCGTGGACGTGGGTGATCTCGGCCGGGTCCTTGCGCGGCCACAGCCGCACCGCCGCGACGGCGCCGAGGCCGGCGATGACGGCCAGCGTGACCCAGGTGGTGGTGAATCCCGCGGTGGTGGCCAGCCAGCCGGTGATCGGGTAGGTGATCAGCCAGGCCACGTGTGAGAGCGAGAACTGGGCGGCGAACAGGGCGGGCCGGTCCTCGGCGCGGGCCGAGCGGCGCAGCACCCGGCCGGTGGGGGTGAGCACCATGGCGGTGCCCGCGCCGATGGTGGCCCAGGTGGTCAGGGCGGCGGGCCAGCTCCAGGCGCCGATCGGCGCCGTCGACAGCGCGATCGCCGCGGCCAGACCGGTCACCAGGACCGCGGCGCCGGTGAGCATCACCGAACGCTCGTCGCGCCGGTCCAGGATCTTGGGCAGGGTCAGGGCGATGAACATGGTGCCGAGGCCGTTCGCCGCGAGCAGTACGGCGACCCCGGACTGGTTGCCGCCCAGCACATCCCGCGCGTAGTTCACGGTGTTGACCATGACCACCGAGCCGGCGGCGGCGACCACGAGGTTCAGCCCGAGCAGGCCGCGCAGTCGCGGGGTGGCGGCGAACAGGCGCAGCCCGGCGACCAGGCGTTCGGTGATCGCCCCCTCGCCCGCCACCGCGTTCGGGATGCGCGCGGCCAGCACGAGCGCGACCGAGACCGCGAAGCCGATGCCGGTGCCGACGAAGAGCCAGTGGAAGCTGAGCACGCTCAGCGCGAGCGCCGCCAGCATCGGGCTGAGCAGCGTCTCCATGGTCGCGGCCAGCTGCGCGGCGGAGAGCGCCTTCGTGTAGTCGCGCTCGTCGGGCAGGATGTCGGGCAGCACGGCCTGGTAGGTGGGGGTGTAGGCGGCCGAGGCGATCTGCAGCAGGGTGATCAGCACGTAGATCTGCCAGATCTGGTCGACGAAGGGCAGCGCGAGCACGATCGCGCCGCGGATCCCGTTGAGCGCCATCAGGAACTGCCTGCGCGGCAGCCGCCCGGCGTAGGCGCCCGCGATCGGGGCGACCGTCACGTAGGCGACCATCTTCAGCGTCAGCGCGGTGCCGAGCACGATGGCCGCGTTCCCACCGGCCAGCTCATACGCGAGCAGCCCCAGCGCGACGGTGGTGAGGCCGGTGCCGAACAGGGCCGCGACCTGGGCCGTGAACAGCAATCGGTAGTCGCGGTGGGCGAACAGTGCGGTGGTCATGACGTCGGCCCTCCTGAGGCGAACTTTATCGCTTATCTGCGTATAGATGCAACTATATACCCCTAGGGGGTATTCCGGTCAAGCGGCCGATCGTGCCGACTTGACCTCAAGGATGGTTTAGGTAGCACCGTGGTGCGCAGCGGCGATCGAGGATCGCCACCGAAGCAAGGGGAAGCACATGAGCGTCACGGTCGAGCACGTGAGCACCGAGATCCGTCCGCTGCGGGTCGCCGTCGTCATCGGCAGCACCAGGGAGGGCCGATTCGGTCCGACCGTGGCGGACTGGTTCGTCCGGCAGGCGACCCCGCGCGACGCGCTCATCGTCGACATCGTCGACACCGGCACGACCGAACTGCCGCACGTCTTCGGCGCACCGGCCCCCGCTGTGGCCGAGGCGACCGAAAAGCTCGCCGCGGCAGATGCTTTCGTGATCGTGACCCCCGAGTACAACCACAGCTACCCGGGCTCGCTCAAGAACCTGATCGACAGCCACCACACCGAATGGCAGGCCAAACCGGTCGGCTTCGTCTCCTACGGCGGCATCTCCGGCGGGTTGCGCGCGGTGGAGCACCTGCGCTCGGTCTTCGCCGAACTGCACGCGGTGACGGTGCGCGACAGCGTGGCCCTGCCCAACCCCTGGGGCAGATTCGACGACGCGGGCGTGCTGCGCGACGACTCCGCCGAGACCGCCGCCGCGGCCCTGCTCGATCAGCTGATCTGGTGGGGCGAGGCGCTGCGCACCGCCCGCGCCGTCCGCCCGTACGGAAAGTGACCGCCGTGCTCACCCAGACACAGACTCCACCGGTCACCACCCGAAACCCCATGCGCATCGCGCTGGTCCTGGTGGTCGGCATGATCATGGCGACCCTCGATCAGACGATCGTGAACGTCGCCATCAACAAGCTCTCGGTCGAATTCGACGCGGGACTGAGCACCATCCAGTGGGTCGCCACCGGCTACTCGCTCGCCCTCGGCGCGGTCGTGCCCACCTCGGCCTGGCTGGTCGGCCGCTTCGGCGCGAAGCGGCTGTACCTGGCCGCGATCACGGCGTTCGCGTTCGGTTCGGTGCTGGCCGGACTGGCCTGGAACATCGAGTCGCTCATCGCTTTTCGCCTGGTGCAGGGCGCCAGCGGCGGGCTGCTGATGCCGGTCGCCATGACCATCCTGCTGCGCGCGGCGGGCCCGGAACGGCTCGGCCGGTTGATGAGCACGCTCGGACTCGCGATCCTGGTCGGCCCGCTGCTCGGCCCGGTGATCGGCGGCTACCTCATCGACGAGGTGTCGTGGCGGTGGATGTTCTTCCTGAACCTGCCGCTGGGCGCGCTGGTGCTGGTGCTGGCCGCGCGGGTGGTCCCCGACGACGCGCCGGAGCCGCCACGCCCGCTCGACGTCATCGGTCTGCTGCTCATGTCGCCCGGTCTCGCGCTGGTGATCTACGGCGTGACGGCGGCGGGGGAGAGCGCGGGCTTCGCGACGCCGTCGGCGCTGGTGCCGCTGCTGGCGGGCGCCGGACTCATCGTCGCCTTCGTGCTGCGCTCGCTGAACACACCGGTGCCGCTGCTGGATCTGCGGGTCCTCGGCAACCGGACGACCGGCATCTCGGCGGCCCTGCTGGCGCTGTTCGCGAGCGGCTACTTCGGCTCGATGCTGTTGCTGCCGTTGTACTTCCAGGTGGTGCGCGGTGAATCCGCGCTGCTGGCGGGCGCGCTCGGCATTCCGTTCGCGCTGGCCTCCGGCGCGACCATGCAGGTGGCGGGCCGCTTGATCGACCGCATCCCGCCCGGGCGCTATCTGCCGGTCTCGATCACGGTGGCGCTCACCGGTTTCGTGGTGTTCGCGATCCAGCTCGACGCGGACGCGCCGTACTGGGCGCTGTGCCTGACCATGCTGCTGATGGGCGCGGGCGGCGGCGGCACGATGATGCCGGTGATCACCACCGCGACCCGCCCGCTGAGCCGCGAACAGCAGCCGGCCGGATCGACGGTGCTGAACATGATCAGCACCACCGCCATGGCGATCGGTACCGCGGTGAGTTCGGTGACCCTGGGCGCCCTGCTCCCGGTGACCGGCGGCCTACAGGCTCTGCACGGGATGGACGCGGTTCAGCGCGCTGAGCTGGCCCCCGCCCTGGCCGAGGCCTTCCAGCACACCTACCTGATCGCGCCGGTCATGATCGCGCTGGCGATGATCCCGGCGCTGCTGTTGCCGCGGCGGTAGGCCAGAGCACGGCCTGGGCGACGATGACGTTCTCGCCGTCGAAGGTGACGGCCGGGCCCTCGTGCAGTGTGTAGCCGAGGGCCAGCGCCGCGCTCACGCGGCGGCAGAACGTCTCGTCGTCCGGGCCGGTCAGGACGCGATAGATCGGCAGGCCGTCGGGTGGTGTGCTCATACGGGCCAGTATCCGCTAGACGGACTCGGCGGCGCGTTCCTTGCTCAGCGTCTCGGTCTGCGCGGTGCTCAGGCCCTGCTGCTTGGCCAGCAGGTCGCGGATCTCGATGAGCAGTTCGGTCTCGGTGGGCTCGGCGGCCTTGGTGGTGCCGAACTTGTTCTTCAGCGACTTCATCGGCAGCATCAGCACGAAGTACAGGACCGCCGCCACCATGAAGAAGTTGATGAACGCGGTGATGATCGGGCCGATCTGGATGAAGGTCGCCGGCTTGTCGGCGATCAGCTGCACGCCGAGGCCCAGCTCGTTGGTCGAGCCGAACACCGCGAGCAGCGGGTCGATGAGCCCCTTGGTGAACGAGCTGACGACGGCGGTGAACGCCGTGCCGATCACGACGGCGACCGCGAGGTCGACGACGTTGCCCCGCATGAGGAAATCCTTGAACCCGCCGAACACGGACTTGATAACGCGCATCAGTGCAGCACTCCTGAGACTGGCTATTGGCAAACGTGGTGATGTTATCGGCCGTCTCACCCGGTAGCGAATTCGTGGCTACCGCACTCGGAGGCGCGAACCGGCCTCCGGCAGTATCAATTCCGCACGCGGCGAGCGCCACTCGGACAGCGCGGGAGCCCCGGATTCGGTTGCCCGACCCGGGGATTGATCGGCGCTGGTCAGGAGCGGCGCGCGAAGCTGCCCGGACCGGCCTGGTCGCGGGGCTTCACGACGATCGTGTCCAGGTTCACGTGCGGCGGACGGCTGGCGACGAAGCCGACGATCTCGGCGATGTCGGCGGCGTAGAGCGGATCGATGCCCTCGTACACCTTGGCGGCGCGGTCGGCGTCGCCGTCGAAGCGCACCAGCGAGAACTCCGTCTCCACCGCCCCCGGCGCGATCTCGGTGAGACGGACCGGCTGACCGAGCAGCTCGTCGCGCAGGGTGCGGTGCAGCACCGCCTGGGCGTGCTTGGCCGAGGTGTAGCCGGAGCCGTTGGGGTAGGCGTGCATGGCGGCGATGGAGGTGACGGTGACGATCAGGCCGTCGCCGGAGGCGATCAGCTTGGGCAGCAGCGCCTTGGTGAGCCGGAGCGTGCCGAGCACGTTGGTCTCCCACATCCAGCGCCAGTCGTCGAGGTCGGCCTCGGCGACCGTGGCCAGACCCTTCGCCCCGCCCGCGTTGTTCACCAACACGTCGACGCGCTCGAGCCCCTCGGTGAACGCGGCCACCGACTCCTCGGAGGTCACGTCGAGTTCCACCGCGGTGCCGCCGATCTCCGCGGCCAGGCGCTGGACCCGGTCGAACCGCCGGGCGCCCACGTACACGTGATACCCCTGCTTGGCGAGTTCCCTGGCGGTGGCCTCCCCGATGCCCGAGCTGGCTCCGGTGACGACGGCGATGCGAGTGCTCATGTGCACCGATCCTATGCGCCGCCGATTTCGCCTCGCCACGGCTCGGATCATCGTGAATCCGACCGGCGCTAGCCTGTCGGCATGGCTATTCGTGACGCGGTCAGCGCTGAGGGAACCAGAATCGTCTACCGGGTGACCGGACCGGAGGACGGGCGGCCGCTGGTGCTGCTGCACGGCTGGGCCGGCAACCTGCGGTGCTGGGGCGCCGCGGCCGACGAGCTGGCCCAGCGCTACCGCGTGATCGCGGTCGACCTGCGCGGCCACGGATACTCCGACGATCCCGGCACCGGCTACGACGACCCCAAGGCGTGGGCCGCCGACGTCACGGCCGTGCTCGCCGCCGAGCGGGTCGAAGGCGCGGTGCTGCTCGGCTGGTCCTACGGCGGCATCGTCGCCACCGACTACCTCGCCACCGAGGGCACCGCGGCGATCGCGGGCGTCGTCTACTGCGGCGCGCCCGCTCACATCGGCAAGGACGTGCCCGGCGCCGCGCCCGGCCCCGCCATGGCGAAGGCGATTCCCGGCGTCTTCGACGAGGCCGCGGGCCGCGCCGTGCGCGCGTTCGCGGTGTTCGGCAACGCCAACACCGGTCCGGGCGAGGACAAGGGCCCGGATGCCCAGCGCCTGTTCGGCGGCAGCCTCGCCACCGCGCCCTCGGTGCGCAAGGCCCTGTTCTATCGCACCGTCGACAACACCGAAACCCTGCGCGCCCTGGACATTCCGGTCCTCGTCCTGCACGGGACGGAGGATCCGGTGGTCCCCGTCGAGAACGGCCGCTACATCGTCGACAACGTCCCCGGCGCCCGCGCCTCCTACTGGGAAGGCGCCCAGCACGGCCTCTTCATCGAGGACCGCGCCCGGTTCGTCGCCGAGGTGAGCGCGTTCCTCGACGCGCTGGACTGAGCTGCGCTTTCGCGCCGAAAACGACCGGTCGCTTTCGGTCGAACCAGAATAGAATTAGTCGCCGAAGCCGATGTGATAAGACTGTGATTGTTCTCGAGGGCAAACGAGCACAATTCGCACAGGGGCGCGGAAAATCTTCTGGTAATTGTCACAATCTTTTCGTGAATACGTGTGTAGCGTGCGGGAATGCCGTTTGATGCGAAGGGAAGTGGGTTCGGCGTCGAGAGTGGAGTTCGATGATGTTCGGTCGGGCAGGTGGCGTTCGGATCGTGTTCCTGGCAGTCGCACTGCTGGTCGGCGCGGTCGTGGGAGCGCCATCGGCGAGCGCCGAACACGCGCGGATCGAAGATCAGCGCGTCGAGCCGGACCGCACCATCGATGTCGGCGTGTATTCGCCCGCGATGGATATCGTCACCCGGGTGCGGGTGCTGCGGGCCGCCGATCCGCATTCACCGGCGCCCACGCTGTATCTGCTGAACGGCGTCGGCGGCGGCAGCGACGGGAATTGGCTGGACCGCACCGATGTCGTCGAATTCTTCAAGAACAAGCAGGTGAACGTGGTGATCCCGTTCGGCGGCGCGGGTAGCTACTTCGCCGACTGGCGGGCCGTCGACCCGGTGCTCGGCAAACAGCGCTGGACCACGTTCCTCACCCAGGAACTGCCGCCGGTGATCGACGCCGAGTTCGGCGGCACCGGCGCGAACGCCATCGCCGGCCTGTCGATGGCGGGCACCTCGGTGTTCCAGCTCGCGCTCGCCGCGCCGGGCATGTACCGGGCGATCGGTTCCTACAGCGGCTGCGTGCGCACGAGTGATCCACGCGGACAAGCGATCGTGAGCGCGGTGGTGGGCAGCAGGCTCGGCAACGTGGCCAACATGTGGGGGCCGCCGAGCGATCCGGCGTGGTCGGCGCACGACCCCTACCTCCACGCCGAGGCGTTCCGCGGCACCGAGGTGTACGTGTCCTCCGGCAACGGGATTCCCGGGCCCTACGACAATCTGGTCGCCGCGCAGGGCGATCCGGTGCAGCTCACCACCCAGCTGCTGTTCGGTGCCTCGCTCGAGGCCGTCACCGCGCTGTGTACCCGCCAGCTCAGCGACAGGTTGCAGTCGCTCGGCATCCCGGCGACGGTGGATCTGCGGCCCAACGGCACCCACTCGTGGGGCTATTGGGAGCAGGATCTGCACAAGTCGTGGCCGATGTTCGAGGCCGCGCTGGCGCGCGAACGGCAGTGACCGTGATGTCCGAAATTCGCTGGCGTCGGCGGTCCTGGTCCGGCAGGCTCGTCGTGAACTCACTCACGAATTCCGTGTGACGACCGTCACCGATCCCGGTAGGGATGTCGGCGGCGGCGTCGCGGCGTGCACACTGGAGTGTGTGAGTCAGCGTCGCCCGGAAATTCTGCCCCACCGCATCGCGGTGCTGTCGGTGCACACCTCGCCGCTGGCGCAGCCCGGAACCGGCGACGCGGGCGGCATGAACGTCTACGTCTTGCAGACCGCCCTCGAGCTGGCCAAACGCGGCACCGAGGTGGAGATCTTCACCCGCGCGACCTCCTCGGATCTGCCGCCGGTGGCCGAGGCCGGGCCGGGCGTGCTGGTCCGCCACGTGGTCGCCGGACCGTTCGAGGGCCTGGACAAGAACGACCTGCCCACCCAGCTCTGTCCGTTCACCGCCGAGGTGCTGCGCCAGGAGGCGCGGCACCTGCCCGGTCACTACGACCTCGTGCACTCGCACTACTGGCTCTCCGGCCAGGTCGGCTGGCTGGCCCGCGACCGGTGGCGGGTGCCGCTGGTGCACACCGCGCACACGCTGGCCGCGGTGAAGAACGCCGCGCTGGCCGAGGGCGACGCCCCCGAACCCGAGACCAGGGTGATCGGGGAGAAGCAGGTGATCGCCGAGTCCGACCGGCTGGTCGCCAACACCGGTGACGAGGCCCGCCAGCTCGTCGACCTCTACGGCGCCGCCCCCGAGCGCATCGACGTGGTGCCGCCCGGCGCCGACCTGACCCGCTACCGGCCCGGCGACAAGCTCGCGGCCCGTGCCGAACTCGGCCTGCGCGCCGACGAGCAGGTCGTCGCGTTCGTCGGCCGCATCCAGCCGCTCAAGGCCCCGGACGTGCTCGTCCGCGCCGCCGCCGAGTTGCTGCGCCGCGACCGGAGCCGCAAGCTGCGCGTGCTGATCGTCGGTGGCCCATCCGGCAGCGGCCTGGCGCGGCCCGACGCGCTCATCGAGCTGGCCGCCGACCTCGGGATCACCGAGCAGGTCACCTTCCTGCCGCCGCAGCCCGCCGACCGGCTGGTCCAGGTGTATCGCGCGGCCGACGTGGTCGCCGTGCCCAGCTACAACGAATCGTTCGGTCTGGTCGCCATCGAGGCGCAGGCCAGCGGCACCCCGGTGCTCGCCGCCGACGTCGGCGGTCTCGGCACGGCCGTGCGGCACGGTGAATCGGGTCTGCTGGTGCCGGGACACCGCACCCCCGACTGGGCCGACGCGCTCGCCGCGCTGCTCGACGACCCCGCCCGGCTGGCCCGCATGAGCGCCACCGCGGTCGAGCACGCGAGCCGGTTCTCCTGGGCGCACACCGCCGAGGGGCTGCTCGACAGCTACGCTGCCGCGATGGCCGGGTTCCGTGCCGAACGCGGCCGGATCGCCCTGCTCGCGGGGGAGACCAGTCAGGCCAGATCGCGGGCGCTGTGGCGGCGCCGGACAGGAGTACGCAGGTGAACGCCGTATCGCAGCTCATCGACGAGACCCTGCGCGATCGCGAGATCGAATACACCCGTCACGCCGAGGACACCTTCATCGTGGTGCTGCCCGGCGAGCGCAAGCTCAAGACCACGGTGATGCTCACCGTCGGCAAGCACGGGGTGCGCATCGAGTCGTTCGTCTGCCGCAAGCCCGACGAGAACTTCGAGGGCGTCTACAAGTACCTGCTGCGGCGCAACCGGCGCCTCTACGGCGTGGCCTACACCCTCGACAACGTCGGCGACATCTACCTCGTCGGGCGCACGTCCGTCGAGTCGGTGACCCCCGACGAACTCGACCGCCTCTTCGGCCAGATCCTCGAGGCCGTCGACACCGACTTCAACGTCCTGCTCGAACTCGGCTTCGCCGAATCCATCCGTAAGGAATGGAAGTGGCGCGTCTCCCGCGGCGAATCCCTCAAGAACCTGCGCGCCTTCGAGCACCTCATCGACGAAGACGACAAGGTCTGACCGGGGTCACAACAGGGTGAGCGCGGCGTTGGTCGCCACCGCCTGCCCGAACAGGGTCCAGTCGTTGATGATGTGCGCGCCCGCCGAGACCGCCAGGTTCTTGGTGCGAATGTAGGCCAGCGTCAAGATGATCCGGGCGCCGCCGATCACGACGAAGGCCTGGGCGAAGTTCCAGTCGTAGGTCGGCAGGTGCGCCGCGGCGAACCACAGCGAGCTCACCAGCCAGGCCAGCAGAATCGCGTTCCGGCGCGACAGGCCCGCCTTCGCGACCGCGAAATACAGCACCGCCAGGAACGGGATGACGGTGAAGACCTCCTCACCGACCAGCTGGAACCCGGTGCCGACGAAGAAGGCGACGGTATCGACCGCGCCGCCCTTGCCCGCGTCCTCGGCGGCCTGGTTCGTGGCCGACCCGAAGAGCGCGTTGACGACGAACGCGAGCACGACTGTCACCAGCAGATTCAGCACGGCGAAGCCGATCATGAGCCCGACATCGCGCCCGGTGACCCGCCGGAACAGCGCCTGCCAGTGATTGCGGCTCACCCAACCGAGGACCACCAGCGGAATCGTGACGAACAAGATCCGCGGCACGAGCATCCCGATGTTGTCCGACGTCGGTATCAGCACCAGCGCGGCGAACCCCACGGCCACCGCGGCCCACGCCAGCGCCCACTGCCCACTCGACAACCCCACCGGCTTCCCGGCGTAGTACGGGAAATCGGCCCCGTCGTTCCGCTCGATCAGCGACCCGAACCGATCGGCCGGTCCCACCGCCGCATCGCCCGCGACCACAGCGTCCCCTGCGCGCTCGTCCATCGGCAGATCTTCCCACCTTCCACAACCCGCCGCGCGTTTATCGCACCGGCAAGCGAGGTATGGGCTTGTGCGCGAACCGCGCGTCGCGGGGTCGTAGACGTGACGGCCGAATGGCCGGCGCTGGGCGGTGGAGGCCCAGCACCGGCCATTCAGGTCGGGTCAGGTCAGCAGTTGGAGGGGACCGGGTCGTTGCGGAAACGGGACTCGACGTAGTTCCAGGCATCGACGAAACCGGCGACGGCGGCCGTCATGTGCTCGGAGATCTCGATCGTCGACAGCTGCACCGGCGAGCCGGCCGAGCACCAGTGGCCGATGGTCTCGGCGACCGGGCCGTACGGGGTCAGGGTGTCGTACTTGCCCTGCCAGATGTAGGTCGGTGCGGTGGGCGCGCCCTGGTAGTGGACGATGCTGTTCTCCCGCAGCACGCCGCGCGCGACCTGGCTCGACATCAGCTCCTTGGAGGCGGCCATCTGCTCGGCGTTGCGGAAGATGCCGTGGAACAGCAGGAACCGGCGGCACGCGTCCTTGGTGAATTCGCGGAACCACAGGCCGTTCTCGTTGAGCTGATCCGACACCGGCACCTGCTCGGGGTACTCGCGCTCGATGCCCATCGCCGCCGCGAAGGCCAGGCCGAAGCCGGGGTGCGGGGCGAAACCGAGGGCGTCGGCCATCAGTTCGAGGTCGGCGGGGATGCCGCCGGAGACCACGGCGGCGAGCTTCAGCTCCGGCGCGTAGGTGGGCTGCAGCGCACCCGCCCACGCGGTGGCCATGCCGCCGCCGGAGTACCCGGCCAGCGCGACCGGCGAATTGCCGACGCCCAGCTCGGCGACCTTCTGCACGGCGCGCACGCTGTCCAGGGTGACCATGCCGCTCATCTTGGCGGCGCCGTAGGCGACGGTCGGGCCGAGGTAGTCGGGCACCGAGACGGCCCAGCCGCGCCCGATCGGCAGCATCGCGCCCGGCGCGTCCTGCAGCTCGCCGTTGAACAGCGACTTCGACGGATTGCACTGGGTGCCGATGGAATTGATCAGCGCCTGGTACGACACCAGCGGCGGGTTCTTCACCCCGATCGGCATCAGCACGGTGGTGACGCCCATGATCGGGTTGCCCGCCGAGTTGGTGGAGCGGAACGCGACCTGCCAGCCCTCGGTACCGGGGTAGAGGATGGTGTCGATGCGTCGGCTCCGGACGACGTCACCCGGCGCGAGCGCGCCGATGTCGCTCGGCGCGTGGAAGAACGGATCCGGATCCGGGGTCGGATACAGCGGGTTCGCGCCCGCCGGCGCGGCGAGGAAGCCCACCGACAGCAGGCTCAACACCAGAACAACGAATTTCGACACAGCTATCCTTCATCAGAGTTGTGCTGCCCAACTGACAATCACCCGACCCGGGGTGAAGTATCCAACGAAAATAGGCCACGCGTACCACTCAGTACTCAAAGTGTCGAGTACCACACTTTGTGAGAACTCACATCGGCGGACCCTGGGCTGGGCCGATGCCGCGAGCAGGGGAGGAGCAGCCGCGATGACGATGCTCGCGCTGGACATCGGAGCGACGAAATTCGCTGTGGGAGTGGTCGATCCGGACTACACCCTGCGCGGCGTGCGGCGCGTGCCCGCGGCCGCCGACGACCCGTGGGCAGCGTGCAGGGATCTGCTGCTCGCTGTGGCGGCCGACAGCGTCGTCACCGCCGTCGGCATCGGTGCGGCGGGACCGGTCGACGTGCCCGCGGGCGTCATCGCGCCACTGAACCTGCCGCCGTGGCGCGACGGATTCGGGATCGTCGAGCGGGTCCGCGAGCTGTTCCCCGGCGCCGTCGTCGACCTCGCGATCGACGGCGCCTGTCTGGTGCTGGCCGAGCACCGCATCGGCGGGCTGCGCGGGGTCGGCAACGGGCTGGCGCTGACCGTGTCGTCGGGGGTGGGCGGCGGCATCATC
Source organism: Nocardia neocaledoniensis (assembly GCF_003182135.1). Taxonomy (GTDB): domain Bacteria; phylum Actinomycetota; class Actinomycetes; order Mycobacteriales; family Mycobacteriaceae; genus Nocardia; species Nocardia neocaledoniensis. The sequence continues at coordinate 212,916 of NZ_QGTL01000007.1, forward strand.
GCCGACGGGCGGGTCCTGCGTGGCCGCACCGGAAACGGCGGGCACATCGGCCACCTCGTGGTCCCCGGCGACGAGACACCGTGCGGCTGCGGCGGATTCGGCTGTGTCGAGGCGGTGGCGAGCGGCATGTCCTCGGTGCGCTGGGCGCGTGCGCGTGGGTGGATCGGGGAGACCGGCATCGAACTCGCCGAGGCGGCGCGCCGGGGTGACGAGGTGGCGGTCGCGGCACTGGCACGAGCGGGAACCGCGCTCGGCCGGGCCGTCGCTTCGGCGGCCGCGCTGCTCGATGTGAACAGGGTGGTGATCGGCGGGGGCTTCGCGCACGCGGGCGAACCACTGTGGGGACCGCTGCGCGCGGCCGTGGACCGGCACGCCCGGCTGTCCTTCCTCGACGGTCTCACCGTGGAGCTGTCGGCACTGACCGACGGCGCGACGCTGGTCGGCGCGGGCGTGCTCGCGCACGAAGCGGCGGTCGCGAAGTCCCGATAGCGCGCCGCTCCCCGCGATCGGGCTACGACGACGGTCGGGCCGGCGCCGCTCGGGTTCGACGAGGTGGCGTGCCCGCGCCACCGCGCCTGATGCCAGAATGACCCCCATGACCTACACCCTCGTGCTGCTGCGCCACGGCGAGAGCGAATGGAATGCCCTCAATCTGTTCACCGGCTGGGTGGACGTCCACCTGACCGACAAGGGCATCGCCGAGGGCAAGCGGGCCGGCGAGCTGCTCGCCGAGCACGACGTGCTGCCCGACATCGTGTACACCTCGCTGTTGCGGCGCGCGATCAGCACCGCCAACAACGCGCTCGACGCCGCCGACCGGCACTGGATCCCGGTCGTGCGCGACTGGCGTCTCAACGAGCGGCACTACGGTGACCTGCAGGGCAAGAACAAGGAGCAGGTCCGCGAGCAGTACGGCCAGGACCAGTTCATGCTGTGGCGGCGCAGCTACGACACCCCGCCGCCGCCGATCGCCGACGACAACGAGTACAGCCAGGAAGGCGACCCGCGCTACGCGGGCATCGAGGTCCCCAAGACCGAGTGCCTGAAGGACGTCGTCGCCCGGATGATCCCGTACTGGGAGAACACCATCGCCCCGGAGCTGAAGACCGGCAAGACCGTCCTGGTCGCCGCGCACGGCAACTCCCTGCGCGCGCTGGTGAAGCACCTCGACAACATCTCCGACGAGGACATCTCCGGCCTGAACATCCCCACCGGCATCCCGCTGCGCTACGAGCTCGACGAGAACCTGCGCCCGGTCAAGGCCGCCGAGTACCTGGACCCGGAGGCCGCCGCCGCGGGCGCCGCCGCCGTGGCGAACCAGGGCGGCAAGTAGTCGTTCGTTTCAGTTCGGCCCCGCATCGTGCTCGTCGGTGCGGGGCCGAACCGTCTCGCGGTCAGACCGCCATGTGCGCGGCGAGCATGATGAGGCCGTAGTAGACCGGCGCGACACCGGCACCGGCCGTGAACAGGCTGCGCCGCGGATCGCGTGGCTTCCCGTGCGTGCGCAGCACGTAGATCGACGCGCCGACCAGCCAGACGGTCATCGCCAGGATCGGTCCGTAGACCACGCCCCACATCGCCAACGGCCACAGCGCGAACACCCCCGCGACCAGCAGAACGCACCCGGCCACCAGTCCCGCGGCCAGCCAGCCGAGGCCCTGGAACCATTGCACCGGGGTGCAGCGTGAATGCTCGGCAGTGGTCATGACTCCCACCCTTTCCACCGGGTCCGAACTCAGTGTAAGCCGCAGACGGGGCCGGAAACCTGTGATGTCACACTCCCCGACGCTACGTCGTCACCTCGGCAGAAGCCGCGAGAAGCGCGGCCGCCGAAGGAGACTCGCCATGCACACCGCCTACGTCATCGTCACCGTCGTCGCCGCGCTCTGGGTCGGCTTCTCGGCCGTCTCCCTCCTGCGCCGCGCCCCCTTCGTGGTCGACCCGCTCGTCGACTACGGCGTCCCGACAACCTGGTGGACCCCCCTCGGCCTCGCCAAGGCGGCCGGTGCCCTCGGCCTGCTCCTCGGCCTGTGGATCCCCGCCCTCGGCATCGCCGCCGCGATCGCCCTGATCCTGTACTTCACCGGCGCGGTGATCACGGTCCTGCGCGCCCGCTCCTACAAAACCGTCGCCTTCCCGATCCTCTACCTCGCCCCGGTCGCCGTCGCCCTGGGTTTGGGCCTGTCCGCCTGACCTGCTCGGCCGGCCGCGGCGCGAGGTAGCACAGGGTGCCACAGTCTCGTCATGCTGGGTACGTGAGTGCCCAGCCCGAGATCACCCAGCGAGATCTGCGGAACCGGTCCAAGGAAATCATCGACGCGGTCCAGCACGGTACGTCGTTCACTGTCACCCGCGACGGCCATCAGATCGGTGAACTGATCCCCTTGCGGCGTCGGCGCCGATTCGTCAGCCGCGCTGACTTCGCTGCGATGTCCCGGACCGGCCCGGCGATCGACGTCGCCGCGTTCCGCGCGGATCAGGAAATCGCGATCGACGACGCGGCAGGCGATGTATGACCACTGACGCGCACGAAGCAGGACTGCTCTCCACCACATCCTCATCCTGCGCCGCGGCATCGATGCGGCGGAGTTGCCCGCCCAGATGGCGATCAGTGCCGTCATCCTCGCCGAGCTGTCCAGCGGCCCGCATCAGGTGCGCCCGAACTCCGAACAGAGCCAATACGACGAAATCGAAGAACGCGCCCGGCGCCTCGAGGTCCTGCCGCGGGTCGAGAGCGAATTCGACCCGATCCCATTCGATGCCGAGGCGGCCAGGATCTACGGCCGAGTCTTGGCGGCGGTGGTGGCCGTCGGCAGCGAGCCACATCGACGAGCCGCCGACCTGATGATCGCCGCCACCGCGATCGCGGAAGACCTCCCGCTGTTCACGACGAACCCCGATGATTACGGGGGTCTCGAGAAGCTACTGACGATCGTCGCTCACGCGACCATCCGACGCTTGATCAGCGACGCGATGGCCACACCACCGACATGGGTGACGGCTGGTCGATGATCTCCCAATCGGCCGAGTCCGCTGCGACGGTAGCGGTGTACTGCACCAGGTAGTCGTGGTCGAGAACGTCGATCAGCAGGTATCGGGTTCTGGTGCGGACGCGTAGCTCACCGCCGGTGTAGAGGCCGGAGATCGAGGCCGACCGATATCCGTCACAGTCCACGAACTCGGCCGATTGCTCGATCCAGTTCGGCAGCCGTCGCGAGTCGACGAACGCGCAGTCCAGCAGCTCTGACGAGTCGACCCGCTCGGTGAGCCGCCCGACCATGACCAGGACGTTGTCTGCCCACTCGCCGCCGCCGGCTGGCGGATTCGCCCAGGCCGCATAGGCGCCGGGCATCGCATCCTGGCCGATCGCGAGCCAGCCCTCCGGCGGGGCGACGTGGACCTCCGGTGCTCCGATGGTGTCGGTGTGCACGGGGATCATTCGGATACCGCGAGCGTGAACGTACTCGGCAATACTCTGGTTCATGCTGTGCCCCTGCTCGTGTCAGTTTGTCGGCAGTTGGTGATAGCGCCCGGTGAACCACGCGGCCGCGGCCTCGGTGGCGAGTAGATCTCGCGAGTCCGGCTCCGCCAGCAGATGTTTCACCAATGCCAACAGGAGATCTGAATCGCACCGGAGGATGCAGGCCGGTATCCCGAGTTCGCCGACTCTGTCGAACAACTTGTGCTTCGCCGGCCGGGAGCTGTCGGTCAGCGTCGCCAGCACGACCGGCGCCGCGTTGTATTGCGCCGAGAGTTTGCAGACATCGCCGCGAATGCTCGAAATCTCCGACCAGCCGATCCGCGATACTCCACGCATCGGCATCCGGCAGATGATTCCTGCCGGATACAACTCCCACCGGACTCGTGCGAAGCGTGCGAAAACCATCAGAACGAGGGCCGCAAGAGCAACGGTCGAGAATACGAGTGCGCCGATGGCGCCACCACTGTTGTTGCGGGAGAACGGCAGCAAGCCGTCGGTGCCACCCGAGTGCCACTCCCACCAGGCCGCGAAGCCGAACAGCGCGCATCCGGCGAGAGTCAGTTCCAGCGACAGCAGGCTGGATTCCTGTCGTAGGCGTATCCCCGAACCCCACTCCGAGTCGACGCTTCGAGTAGCCGTCGGTGCCACGGTTTCGGCCGCACGGGGAAACATCGTCAGCAACCTGGCGCCGAACAGCCCTGCGGCGCCGAGAAATAGGCCGATCGCCCCGATGTGTCCAAGGATTGTCACGAAGTTTTCGGCGCCGTCGTCTCGAATCGCCATCACCAGCCACCCCGATGCGGCGGCCAGAAGCGCGACCGCCATGACGGCGGTGAAAGCGATGACCCCTCGCGACGCCCGTTCGTTCCACTGTCGCACGACAGGCACAACCGGCGGTTGTGTAGAGAGATATTCGGTCATTTCACCAGACCCACTGAATAGATTTGGACGTCAGGTACGCCATTCCGGCGCCGACTCCCGCGCCGACGACGAACCCCACCGCGGTCCCCGCTCCCGGAACGACCGAACCCAATGCGGCCCCAGCCGCTCCACCCGCCCACACACCAGCGGCGGAACCCGCTGCCATGCCGACCGCCGTACCCGCACCTTCGCTCACGATAGCTTCGGCAGGGCTCATGCCACCGTTGATGTCGTTGGCGATGGCGGGGACAGTGCCTATGACGTTTCCGACGATCCCCAGCCTGCTCAGCCCGGTGGTGTACTTTCCCGCGTCGTCGATCTTGCCCCAGCTCTCGACCCATTTGAGCACGCCTTTGTCGGCCGCGTCCTTCGCCGCGGATTCGAGTCCCATTCGGGTGCCGTCGGTCATAGCACCCGCGATCGCGGCGGCTGTCATCGCTTCTTTGTCGGGTGCCCAATGCGATGCTGGAGATTTCGCGATCGCGTCGGGGATCGCCGTGGGGTCTTCCTTCTTGATGTCGGTGATTGCCTGCGTGATGGCGTTCAGCGTTGAGGTCGAGGCCATGCGATCGAGCTCGCTGTTGGCGTCGGCGATCTTCTGACCCCAGGTTGCGTCGGCGGTCATCAGAGCGGATGCCAGTCCGGGCAGTCGAGCCAGCTGGATCCCCGCCTCGGAGTCCCAGTCGTCGACGCCGTAGACGCTCCAGTCGTCGGTCACTGATACCGAGCCGGTGACGTAGGTCTTGTAGATGGTCTTGATGTCGGCGAGTGGCTGGTTCATGGCCTGGTAGGCACCGTTGCAGGCTGCTTCGAGGTCGTCGTAGGCTACAGCGATCGCCCGCATTTGGGTCTGTTCCTCGTCGGCTTTGTCCTCGGCCGCCGTCTTCGCGTCGCCCTTCCATGCCAGGCCGTTGTGGATCGTGTTGTGCATTGTGCCCGCGGCTGTCACGATCGCGTCGGCGATCTCGCCTGCGCTGGTTGCCACCGCTGGCAGGTTCGACAAATCCCAGGTGAGGACATCGACAGGTGGCGCCATCATCACTTTCCTTCGTGGGCGTTGCCGGAGTTCAGGTCGGCGACCGCAGCGAGGCGCCGGGCAGCATCCAGATCGGTTCCCTCGTACTTGTTCGCCGACAACGCCATCAGCCCGGAGAGGTGATTGAACCGTGCCATCAAGACGTCTTTCGCGGTCTTGCTGCGGGGGTCCGATCCCTCGAGGGCCGTTCCGACGGCGGAGCCTTTCAATACGGCCGCGACCGGGGCGGCTCCCAGCTTCTTGGCCTTGTCGATGTCGTTGGGAAGTAACGCAAGGGCCGCGGCCGCTTGCCGCAGGCTGTCAGGACTGACTTCGAGCGACATCGACCGGTGCCTCCATCATCTGTCGGTGGTACATGTCTAATTGGACGCAACGTAGCACTGATCGGTTCCGTACGATTTTGTCCGTAGATGCGGGGGCGCAGCACACTTCCTCGTCGAGATCGGGCAAATCCGAAAGGCTATACCTGCAGGTCAGGGCGATGTTTTTCGTGCCGCCGGCCCGGGGAGGTCGAGTCGGCGCTGGACTGCCTGTTGATGCATCGACGGGGGAGGGCCCAGTGGCTATCGGCGGGGATGCCGCGGCGCAGCTGTGGAGTGCGGCGTCGTCGGGGCAATTGACGATGGAGCCGGATGCTGCTCGGGAAGTGGCTTAGGCATATCTGCGGTTCGCGGCGATGTGTGGCACGTGGTCCGACGACGCTGGGCGCCTGCAGGACATTCATGGGTTCGGGGCGCTGGACTCTGCTCTGCAGCTACAGCGAGGTTTTTCGGTCAAGGCAGCAGCCGCGAGGCAAGTTCTCGAGCAGCTGGAGTCAGCAGCGAGAAAGATGGCAGATGGATACCTGCAGGCTGCGGGAATCCTTGCCGAGGCGGACCAGCTCAACGCAGCAGCATTGAGCGCGATTGCTGGGCAGGCAACATGAAAGCCGTAACGATCACAGGTTGTGTCCTCGTCGCACTGGCTGCATCTGCTTGCAGTCCGTCGACGGATACCGACAACGCCGATCCCTCGGGCTTGGGTACATCGGCTGGTTCGACAGCTACGCAAGCGGCTCGTCCGACGTTGACGGATCCGAGGCTCCAGCCGCCGTCGCAAGACAATGAGTACACGCAATCGACCAACCGACCGAAGGTGGTCTTCGACCCGTGCACCTGGATCAGTGACGCAGACATCGAGTCCGTGGGTTTTCGCCCCGGGTCCCGGAAGCGTGGATCGGATCTTGTCGCCGAGTACACGTTTTTGACCTGCGATTTCCGCACACCGGACAGCGCGCTGTCGCTCGGTCTGGACTCCGGAAACGTCACATGGGAGGAGGACCTGCAAAAGAACGGGCATGTGCTGGAGCCGACGACAGTAAACGGCCGCCAAGCAGGACTGTTGCGGGGCGAGAAGGGCGACGAGTCGTTGTGCAGAGTGCACCTGCGGACGAAAGTCGGAGTCGTCATTGTCCGGACTCACAGCCTTAGCCTTGGCCGGAGCCAGAACCTCGACCCCTGCGCGAACATCATGGAAATCGCCTCGGTAGTAGAGAAATCCATCGGTAAGGAGAACTGACGATGGCGGACGGGGGACAAGATCCGCTGATCGAGGTTCTGTCGACGACATCCGGACTGCCGCTCGAGCCGACCGCGAGTGGGCGGCAGCAGCAGTCGGGGGCCGAGCAGCAGCAGGAGTCGCTCAGTCACGGGGGTACGGATCCGAAGTACATCGCGGATTTCGAAGTCTTCGAGGGGCTTTCGCACGAGGAAATCTACAGTGCGGTGCAGCAGATGCAGCCGGGGGTGATGCAGCAGTTCGGGGACCAGTGGGTCACGATGTTCACTGAGATCTCCGGTGCGGTGACCGGGTTGATGATTCAGACCGCACGGGCGGCTTCGAGCCTGCACGGCGCGTTCGCTTCGGCGGGGGAGGCCGCCGGGCGGCAATTCGTCACCGAGGCCACCGACGTGTATACGGTGCTGTCGGCGGTGGGGCATCGGGTGAAGGCCGCCGCCTATGGCGCCGAAGCGGTGAAAGTGGCTGTGCCGGAGCCGGTGAACTCGAGTGTCGCGGTCGACACCGGGACGTCGGTGCCCGCGACCCTGGTCGAACTCGCGGTTCCCGGCGAGTCCGCGGCGCTCGAGCGGGGAGAAGGAGGATCGCCGGCTGCAGGCGATCGCGGCGATGAACCTGACCTACAAGCCGACTTACGGGCCCGCCGGTGAGAATGTTCCGACCTTCGTCGCGCCGACGCAGCCGGGTACCGGAGGAGATACCGGTACGGGCACCGGTGATGGTGGTTCGAGGACCGGTGACGGCACCGGTTCCGGAACCGGCGACGGTGCCGACGCAGGAACTCCCGACACCGCCACTGCGGACACCGCACTACCTGAAACCGCCGAGGACGGCGGCGACGACACCGCCGCGGCGGGAACCGATACCGGGGAGTCCGACGACGACACCACCTCGCAGGGGCAGAACAGTGCCGACCCCACGGCCACCAATCCCGCCGCGACGTCACCGTCCTCGGTCGCGCCCGGCACCGGCGGGGGCGGCGGGTCGGGCGGCGGTGGTGGTGGCGCGGGCGGTGGCTCGAATCCGGGCGGCGGCACGCTCGCTCCCGGCGGGGCGGTAGCTGGGCGCTCCGGCGCGGGTGTGGGTCAAAATGCCGTGGCCGCCGGAGGTTCCGGTGCGGCGGCAGCTACGCGCGGCATGAGCCCGGGAATGATGGGCGCGCCTGGCGCGCGCGGCGGCAAAGGCGAGGACGACGAGGAACACAAGGCGCCCGACTACCTGCGCGGAGTGCAGCCCGAACTGTTCGGCGCCGACCAGCCCGCGGTGCCGGAAGCGATCGGAGCGGACGCGCCCGCGACTCGCCTCGCCGACCAGGACGCCGGTAGCGCGTCGTGAGCTGGACGTTCACGGCCGACGAGTTCGCCTCTGTGTGGCAGCGCGAAACCGGCTACGACCGATATCCTTTTCCGCTCACGCTGCACTCGGCCGCGGTCACCGAGACCGGGTATGAGGAGTTCGCACGGGCGGCCGCGTCGCGCTGGCCTACCGGCGCCGATCTCGACCTGACCGCCGTACTACGACACGCGGCCCGTCCCGATACAGCGCTGGCGGCGTTCAGCGAGACCGGGCCGAGGCTGCGAGCCTACGGCGCCCGCTCCGGGGATCGTGGCGTCGTGATCCGGCAGTACGACGACAACAGCGTCGAAGTGTTCTCCGGCAGTGCGGGAATGGTGACACGCGCCTTCGCCGCCTTCCTCGGTGAGCAGCCCGCCGGACAGGCGGGGCACCTCGTCGAGGACATCGACCGGCTGGGGGCGCATTTCGAATCCTGGCAGCGCCCAGCTGATTCCACTGCCGCCCGGATGCACCGGCTGGCCACCGCCACCCGCGTGGCATCCGGACGGATCGAGTCCAGGGGCGGGCTGCACAACGAACGACCGGCGCCGCCACGGTATTTGACCTGGCTCGACGTCGCGTGCGACGGCCGCTACCTGACCTACCGGCGATACCGCGATCTACATCTCGAGCCCGCGGGCAAACAGCGGCTGATCGACGCGATCGATGCCATCGCGACAGTGGCCGCTCACGACGACTGAGGGAAAGTCAGCGCCCGGCTCAACAGCGATCCGGCGCCGTACCCGGTCCAGCGATGGTGGCACCTGGGCTCCGGCGGACCGTCCTGGCAGGGTGGGCCGCATGGGGTTCGAGGAGTTGGTGGACGAGGCGGCCGCCGTGTCGGTGGCCGGGTGGGATTTCTCGTGGCTGGATGGGCGGGCGAGTGAGGAGCGGCCGTCGTGGGGGTATCAGCGGTTGCTCGGGGAGCGGTTGAAAAGTGCTGCCGCCGCGTTGGATCTGCAGACCGGTGGGGGCGAGGTGCTCGCGGGGGTGCCGGAGTTTCCGCCGACCATGGTCGCCACCGAATCGTGGCCGCCGAATGTGGCGGCCGCGACCGCGCTGCTGCATCCGCGCGGGGCCGTGGTGGTCGCGACGGCGGATGAGCCGCCGTTTCCGTTCGGCGACAACGCCTTCGATCTGGTGACCGCCCGGCATCCGGCCACCGTCTGGTGGGACGAGATCGCCCGCGTGCTGCGGCCCGGCGGTGCCTATTTCGCCCAGCACGTCGGGCCCGCGAGCGTGTTCGAGCTGGTCGAGTTCTTTCTCGGGCCGCAGCCGGTGGCCCGGCGGGCCAGGCATCCCGACGACGAGTCCGCCGCCGCGCGGGCCGCGGGTCTGGAGATCGTCGATTTGCGGACCGAGCGGCTGCGGATGGAATTCGGCGACATCGGCGCTGTCGTCTATTTCCTGCGCAAGGTGATCTGGATGGTGCCCGGCTTCACCGTCGACGCCTACCGGGACCGGCTCCGCGACCTGTATCGGCGCATCGAGTCGGACGGCCCCTTCGTCGCCTACTCCTCGCGCACGCTCATCGACGCCGTCAAACCCTGACTCCGCGATTCGCCGCCGCTCCGCCGAACGGATTCCGCTTCGGCACCGCGATTTTCGGGTCGCCTGGCCGCCTCGGCATCGCCGCGCCGACCAGTCCCAGCACGCAGATGGCGGCGGCGATGACGAAGGGGATCGCCGCCGTGCCGCCGCCGTGTCGCTGGCTCAACGCCACGCCGGCGACCGCCGCGGCGAGAGTGGCGCCGACCTGACGGGTCGCGTTGAGCACGCCGCCGACGGAGCCCGCGGCCTCGACCCCGGCGTGGTCCACCGCGTACCCGACCAATGCGGGCAGCGTCCAGGAGACCCCGAGCCCACACGCCAGCAGGCCGACACCCAGCACCACAGGCTGCTCCTCTCCCACGCTCGCGACGGCGACCATGAGCAGGCCGACCGGGAAGGCGACGAAACCCATCCGGATCGGCAGCAGTGGGCCGTAGGCCGCGACGAGACGCCCAGTGGCCAAAGGGTTCAGCGCTATCAGCACAGTCATCGGCAACAGCGTCATGCCCGCCCGCTCGGCGGTCGTGTCGAGCAGCAGCGGAACGGCGAAGAGCACGGTCGTCAGGCCGTAGTTGACCGCCGCGCCCCACCCGAAGGCTTGCCACACCGCGCGCTGACGGCGCACGGAGGCCGCGACGATCGGTGCGGTCGAAGTGCGATCCGCGACGGCGGTTCCGCACCCACACGTCAGGGCGATGAGCCCACACGCCGCGGCCGCCGGCCAGTTCCGCTGGCCCACCAGGGTGATCGCGACAGTGGCCGTGGCCAGCGTCGCCGCCAGTCCGAGGTGCGGCAGCCAGGAGATCCGGCGGACGTGCCGCGCGCTGACGATCGGGGTCCGGCACAGCAGGAGAACGAGCACGGCCATCGGGACATTGATGAGGAACACCGCGCGCCAGTCGTAGCGAACGAGGAGAAACCCGCCCAGTACCGGACCGGCGGCCATCGCCGCACCGCTGATCGCCGCCCAGGCGCTGATGGCGCGCCCGCGAGCCCTCGGCTCGGCGTACAGGCCGGCGATCAGGCCCAGCGAACTGGGCACGATCGCTGCGGCGAACAGGCCGAGCAGCGCCCGGCACACGAGCAGCGATCCCAGGCCGGGTGACACTGCGCACCCGAGGGACGCGGCCGCGAAGCCGATCACGCCGCCGAGGAAGACCGGATAGGCGCCGAGCCGGTCGGCGAGGCTGCCGCCGAGCACCAGCGCGGCCGCCAGCGTCATCGTGTAGATCGTGGTCGCCCAGCCGACACCGACGACGCCGATGTGCAGCGAGGCCATCAGGCTCGGCTCGGCGACGGCGAGGGCCGTGATGTCGAGCAGCACCATGAAATAGGCCAGTGAGACGCCGATCAACTGGGTGTGCGGACGACGAACGGGTGGTTCCGCGGACATCGAATCTCCTTGACGCGGACGAACGGGACGCCCCACAGATTCCGTCGCCGTCGTCACGGACTCGACCGGGTCCGCCGCACGGGCATTCGGAATATCCGAACACCGGCTTAGGGTGAGCGGGTGGACACCGAGCAACTGCGGACCGCGATCGCGTTGGTGCGGCATCGGACGGTCAACAACACCGCCGCGGCGCAGGGCCTCGCGCCGTCCACCATCTCCGATCGGGTGCGCAGGCTGGAGGCCGAGCTCGGGACGGCGTTGTTCACCCGCGACCGGGCCGGCATGCACCCCACCGCGGCGGGCCGCTCCTATCTCACGGCCGCGGCCGATGCTCTGAACGCCCTCGACCGCGCGGCCGAACAGCTCAGCGCGACACCGGATCTCATCGTCGGGGCGCAGGCCTCCATCGTGGCGGAACTGCTCCCCGCCGTCCTCGACGAGCTGCGGCGCGCGCACCCGGACCTGCGCGTCCAGCTGCGCCCGGACACGGATCGCGATCGACTCCTCACCGCGCTCGAACGCGGCGAGACCGACGCCGTCGTCCTCCTCGACACCGGCGAGCACATCGGCGATCTCGGGTTTCCGAGACCGTCGCCGGACCTCGCCCACCTGGACGTGCGCGAGGTCGCCATGGCCGTCGTCACCTCACCGGGGCATCCGCTGCTCGGACGTCGGGTGACCATGGCGGAGATCCAGCGCACGGGTGGTCTGATCGGCCGCGAACCACGGTGTTCCTTCTGGATGGCCACCCGGCGATGGCTCGGACCCGATGTCGACCTCACCGCCGTCGGTGGCCTGGCACAGGTTCGCGAATGGGTCGCCGCCGACCGCGGCATCGCCCTGCTACCCGAGTTCGCGGTGCGGGCCGACCTCGACTCCGGCCGGCTCGCCGCCGTCGACGTTCCGGCGCCGCCCCTGCGGCTGCGTCTCCTCTGGCGCGACGGCCAGGACGGTGAAGGCCGGCTTCGCCCATTGCTCTACGCCCTCACCCAGGCCTGACCGGCGCCGTTCAGTCCTCGACGGCGAACGCGGCCGACAGCGGCGGCAACATCGCCCTGGCATCGGCTCCGGCGAACCACAGGCCGACGGCGAAGACCGAGGTGGCCTCCAGATACTTGGCCCGGTGCAGCCCGCCCGCTGGGAACGGCTGTAGCGCAAGGTCTTCCGCGAGGGCCGCGACGGTTCGCATGGCGGCGGGGTCGTCACCGCAGAGCGGTACGGCGAGCCGGGCGCCGTCGAACACGCGGTCCGTCCCGGCCCACACCTCGGCGGCGAGCAGGTTGAAAGCCTTGACCACATGGGCTTTCGGCGCCCCGGCCGCGATGCGCTCGGCCACCGCGTCCTCGCTCAATACGAACGCGGTCGTGCCGTCGGGCGCCGATTCATCGGGCAGGAAGGCATTGGTGCAGTCGATGACGACCTTGCCGTCCAGGGCGGTGCCGTGCGCGCGCAGCAACTCGGCCAACGCGCCCACCGGTACGGCCATGAGCACGACCTCGGCCCACTCGATCGTCAGACCGATAGGGCCCGCGCGCACCGGGGTCGGTGCCACCGACCCGGAGTCGCCCGACTGTTCGGTGATCCGCGCGACCGGTCGACCTCCGGCGGCCGAACTCGTGTCGGGCTGGACGCCGGTCTCGTCGGCGCGCTGTGGCGCAGGCTCGACCGGTTCCGAGCTCGGGTCGAGCTGAGTAAGCCTTCCCTCGTGCGTGGCGACGGTTCCGGCACCCCTACCGGTGTCGAGCCGCCGCACGGCCGGGTCTCGCGACTCGCTGATCCGCTCGGCAAGTGCTTGCGCTGCGTCTGTCGACCGCGCCGCGATGGCCACCTCGTGCCCCGCCGCGGCCCACCCGCCGCCCAGTGCAGCCGCCATCGCTCCCGCGCCGATGATTCCGATTCGCATATCAACTCCTGAGTTTCCGAGTGCCGACGATCGCGGCACCACAGACGCTAGGAATTCCGATAGGCACTCGCGGGTGCCTCACGCCGGTGCCAGGCTGGTCCCCATGACCGCCGCACCGGCCGAACGTTCCGAATATCCGCCCTACGGCGACTACGAGGCCGACTGTCCGGCCAGGATGGGCGTCGACCTGTTCGGAAACTCCTGGCTACCCGTGATCGTGTACATGCTGCGGGAGGGTCCGCTTCGTCACAGTGACCTTCTGACGGCCATCGGCGGCATCAGCCAGAAGATGCTCACGCAGACACTGCGCCGCATGGAACAGATGACGCTCGTACGCAGGCGCCGCTACGCCGAAGCGCCGCCGCGGGTGGAATACGAACTCACCGAAGCGGGCCGCGATCTGCTGCAGCCGATTTATGCGCTCGGCGCATGGGTCGACCCGGCACGGGGCCGCCGTGACCACCGCGATGTACGGCGACCCGCCGGACTGACACGCCCGGGACGGCCCCAGGTGCCTATCGGGTGAACGGCGCGAGAACACCACGCCAAGGGCCTGTGACCTGCGCGAAACTTCGCCGACCCGCCACCGTGATGTCCCCGGGCACTCGTACGATCAAAGGCGTGAGTGTTCCGCAGGCCGTGCTGTTGGCAGTCCTCGCGGCTGTCGTCGGACTGGCAGTCGGGGGCCTGCTGATCCCGTTCGTCAACGCCAGGCAGGCCGCCCGCACGCAGGAAGACACCGGGCTGACGATGTCGCAGGTGCTCGACCTGATCGTGCTCGCGTCCGAGAGCGGCATCGCCGTCGTCGACGAATACCGCGACGTGGTGCTGGTGAACCCGCGCGCCGAGGAACTCGGCCTGGTCCGCAACCGGTTGCTCGACGAACGCGCGTGGGCGGCGGTGGAGAAGGTGCTGGCGACCGGGGAATCCGCCGAATACGACCTCACCGCGAAGAACCCGCTGCCGGGGCGCGGCCGGATCGCCGTGCGCGGCGTCGCCCGCAAACTCTCCCGCGAGGAGACCAGCTTCGTCGTGCTGTTCGCCGACGACGACTCCGAGCAGGCGCGCATGGAGGCGACCAGGCGCGATTTCGTCGCCAACGTCAGCCACGAACTCAAGACCCCCGTCGGTGCGATGAGCCTACTGGCCGAGGCCATGCTGGAATCCGCCGACGACCCCGAGGCCGTCCGCCACTTCGGCTCCCGCGTGCTCGCCGAATCCCGGCGCCTCGGGAAGATGGTGACCGAGCTGATCGCGCTCTCGCGCCTGCAGGGCGCCGAGAAGCTGCCGGATCTGGCCGTCGTCGACGTCGACACCGTGGTGCAGCAGGCCGTCGACCGGTCGCGCACCGCCGCCGAGGCCGCCGGGATCACCGTCAGCACCGACCGGCCCAGCGGGCTGGAAGTGCTCGGCGACGAGACCCTGCTGGTCACCGCGCTGTCGAACCTGGTCGAGAACGCCATCGCGTACTCGCCGCAGGGCTCGCACGTGTCGGTGAGCCGGTCGCTGCGTGGCGATCACGTCGCGATGGCCGTCACCGACCGCGGCATCGGCATCGCCAAGGAAGACCAGGTGCGGGTGTTCGAGCGGTTCTTCCGCTCCGACAAGGCCCGCTCCCGCTCGACCGGCGGCACCGGGCTCGGCCTGGCCATCGTGAAACACGTGGCCGCCAACCACAACGGTGAGATCACCCTGTGGAGCAAACTGGGCACCGGCTCGACGTTCACGCTGCGCATCCCCGCCCATCTGGAAACCGATGGGGACGAGGACGCGGAGCCGACGGAGCTCACGACGAGGGAAACCATCGTCCAGCGTCCCCCCGCTGGACGAGCGAACGGTGTGGAGGCACGCAGATGACGAGTGTTCTGATCGTCGAGGACGAGGATTCGCTGGCCGAGCCGCTCGCGTTCCTGCTGCGCAAGGAGGGCTTCGACGTCACCGTCGTCGGTGACGGCCCGTCCGCGCTGGCCGAGTTCGATCGCTCCGGCGCCGACATCGTCTTGCTCGACCTGATGCTGCCCGGCATGAGCGGCACCGACGTCTGCAAGCAGTTGCGCACCCGCAGCGGCGTGCCGGTGATCATGGTGACCGCGCGCGACAGCGAGATCGACAAGGTCGTCGGCCTGGAACTGGGCGCCGACGACTACGTCACCAAGCCGTACTCGGCGCGCGAGCTGATCGCCCGTATCCGCGCCGTGCTGCGCCGCGGCGCCGGCGACGAGCTGGACTCCGGCAGCGAGAACGGCGTGCTCGAGGCAGGCCCGGTGCGGATGGATGTGGACCGGCACACGGTGCACGTCAACGGCGGGCAGGTCACCCTGCCGCTCAAGGAGTTCGACCTGCTCGAATACCTGCTGCGCAACTCCGGCCGCGTGCTCACCCGCGGTCAGCTGATCGACCGGGTCTGGGGCGCCGACTACGTCGGCGACACGAAGACCCTCGACGTGCACGTCAAGCGGCTGCGCTCGAAGATCGAGGCCGACCCGGCCAAGCCGGAGCACCTGGTCACCGTGCGCGGCCTGGGCTACAAGCTCGAGGCGTAACCGCCGAACAGAAACCCGGCGCCACCGCGAGGGTGGCGCCGGGTTCGCTCGTCCGGGGGAAACTCAGATCGCGCTCCACGCGGTGCCGAGCGGGGTCTCGATCTTCTTCAGCGAGACCCAGCCGAAGGCGTCTTCCTGCATGCAGTCGTAGATCGGCACGTCGGTGCCGGTGCCGCGGCAGGCGATGGTCGAGGACGTGCCCATCGTGCTGACGATGATGTACTTGCCGTTCTTGGCCGCATCGATCGCCGCGGGGTCGGTGTAGTTCACGAATTCCGCCGTGAAGTCCGCGTACCGGGTCGGGTCACCGTTCGGTTCGGCGTTGGCCAGGCCGGTCATGGAGAGGGTGGCGCCGATCACGAGGGTCGCCAGGGAGATCGCTTTCTTGGACATGGTCAGCGATCAAACCCCACCCGGATGACATTTGCACTACCTACGTATGAACGGGCAGGTGGCGAGGATTTCACGCCGACTGATCCGAAATGCGATCCTCGGCGCCGATGCGTTCGGCCTCCACGGTCGCCGGATGCACCGCGATCAGGCCGAGGCCTTCGCGCCGCCTGCACAGCCGGGCGAGTTCCTCGTAGGCCGGCGCCCCGAGCAGTTCGCGCAGTTCGGGGCCGTAGGACTGCCAGACCGGCCGGGCGCCGACGTGCGCGTCGGGGGAGCCGGTGCAGTACCAATCCAGATCGAGACCGCCCGGTCCCCAGCCGCGGCGGTCGTACTCGGTCACCACGGTGCGCAGGATCTGCTCGCCGTCGGGCCGCTCCACCCAGTCCTGGGTGCGGCGGATCGGCAGCTGCCAGCACACGTCCGGCTTCACCTCGAGCGGCTCGATGCCCTTGCGCACGGCCATGATGTGCAGCGCGCAGCCGGGGCCCGCGGCGAACCCGGGGCGGTTCAGGAAGATGCAGGCGCCGTCGAAGCGGCGGGTGCGCAGCGCGGGTTCGTCCTCGAGCTCGTCGAGTTCGAGATAACCCTTCTTGACCACTTTGCCCTTCTCGGTGGCCTCGCCCATCAGTTGCCAGTCCTCGGCTGTGAGCATCTTCACAGCGCCTGCCAGGCGCTTGCGGTCGTCCTTGTCGGCAAGGAAGGCGCCGTGCGAGCAGCAGCCGTCGTCGGGGCGCTCGGCGATGATGCCCTGACAGGCGGGCGTGCCGAACACGCAGGACCACCGCGAGAGCAGCCAGGTCATATCGGCGACGATCTGGTGCTCGTCGTTTGCTGGATCGGTGAACTCGATCCATTCGCGCGGGAAGTCGAGCTCGACCTCGGGGCTCGGATCGATCTTTCGCCCAGGTCGGAGCCCGGTCTCCGGGGCGCCGGATGCGGCTTCGGTCACAACTTGTGACGCTAACAGTTCAGTCGCCTGGCCTGTAGTACCGGATCACCAAGTAACGTATTCGTGTGCGGCTTGGTGTTCTCGATGTCGGAAGCAATACCGTTCACCTGCTGGTGGTGGACGCGCATCGTGGTGGTCACCCGATGCCGATGAGTTCGACGAAGTCGGCGTTGCGGCTCTCCGAGAACATGGATGAGCAGGGGCGGATCACCGAGGAGGGCGAGGCGCGGCTGATCGCGACCATCGCCGAATTCGCCGATCTGGCGCGCAATTCGCGCTGCGTGGAGTTGATGCCGTTCGCAACCTCGGCGCTGCGCGAGGCGACAAACTCCGAGGAAGTTCTCGCGCGGGTGCGCACGATCACCGGCGTCGATCTGCAGGTGCTCTCCGGCGACGACGAGGCCAGGCTGACGTTCCTCGCCGTGCGCCGCTGGTTCGGCTGGAGCGCGGGCCGGATCATCAACCTCGACATCGGCGGCGGCTCGCTGGAACTGTCCAACGGCGGCGACGAGGAACCCGATGTCGCGCTGTCGCTGCAGCTCGGGGCCGGCAGGCTGACCAGGGAGTGGCTGCGCGACGACCCGCCGGGCAAGCGCAAGATCGCGGTGCTGCGGGACTGGCTCGACGCCGAACTGGTCGCCCCGACCAAGACCATCATCGAAGCGGGCAAACCCGATCTGGCCGTCGGTACCTCGAAGACCTTCCGCTCGCTGGCCAGGCTCACCGGGGCGGCACCCTCGGCCGCGGGCCTGCGGGTGCGCCGTACACTGACCAGCTCCGGTCTGCGCCAGCTGATCGCGTTCATCTCCCGGATGACCGCGGCCGACCGCGCGGAGCTGGAAGGCGTGAGTTCGGACCGGTCCCAGCAGTTGGTGGCCGGCGCACTGGTCGCGGAGGCGAGTATGCGGGCGTTGTCGCTCGACAGCATCGAGATCTGCCCATGGGCGCTGCGCGAAGGGCTGATCCTGCGCAAGCTGGACGCCGAACCCAACGGGAGCTCGACCGCCGTGCCACCGGTCGAGCCGGTGGTGAGAGCGGAGTCGGCATGATCGGTCAGCGTCCGGAGGCGGCAGCTCGCGTAACCACGGAGGGCGCCCGAGCATGCCGAGTGGAGACAGCATGAGCAGTGAGGATTCCAAGCAGCTATCGGTCGCCGAACTGCTCGCGCGCAACGCCGCGCAGGGCGCCACGCCGCCCTCGGGTGGCGGCGGCCGCCGCAGACGCAGCGGGCGAGGTCTCTCGGTCACCGATCTGACCGGGGAGAACGCCGCCGTCCGGCCCGCGAGCTCGCATGCCGCCCCCGCGCCGGAGCCGCAGGCGCCCAGCCCCACCTACGCGCCGGAACCGGCGCCGACCAGTTACGAACCCCCCGCGAGTTATGAGCCGGCGCCCTATCCGCCGCCCGGTCCCGCCGAACCCGCGTACTCGCCGATGTCAGGGCCCATCACCCGCTTCGATCCCCATTCCGGATTCTCCGCCCCCGATCCGAACGATCCGCTCGGCGTGACGGGTTCGCGTCCGTCCTCCGATCCGTTCGGCCCGTTCCGGGCCGAGGCCCGCGACACCGCGGCGCCCACCAACGGCCGCGGCCCCGGCAGGCTCGGCGCTCCCGGTCCCGCCCAGCCGGTCGATCCGGGGATCGCCGAGCTGTTCGGCTCCGGCGCGCTGCCGGAGGTGCCGAGCACCGGCGGCGGCCGGCGCCGCAGGGCCGATCCGGAGGAGACGCAGGAACCGCCGCAGCCGCCGCCCGTCGCCGGTGGCAGGGCCGCGCGCCGACGCGCGGCCGAGGCCGCCGAAGAAGCCGCGGCCCCCGCGGCGCCTGCCGCCTGGTCGCCGTCCCCGGAGCCGACCGGCTACGCGCCGCCGTCCTTCGACGCGCCGTACGGGCCGGGACCGCAGGCGCCCTTCGGGCAGGAACCGTTCAACCCGGGCTTCGGTACCGGTTTCGACGGTCGGCCGGATGCCGGGTACGGCGTGCCGCCGGGCTTCAACGACTATCAGGACGGCGGGTTCAAGAGCTACCAGCCGCCGGCTCCGGCCTTCGGCGCGCAGCCGCCCGAACCGGCCCAGGCGTTCGGCTCCGCGCCTGTCGAGGCCACCCAGGCCTTCACCCCCGAGGCTCCGCCCGCGTGGCCGCAGGAGCCCGATCAGCGGCCGCAACTGGATCGCCGCCGCGGCGCGCCCGAGGCGGGCAAGTCCGGTGGGCTGCCGTCGTGGTCGGCGCGTCGGCACCGCCCCGATCCGGCGCCGGAGAGCGGCGGGTTCCCGACGGCCGCGTGGTCGCCGGTGAGCCAGGAACAGCCGCTGGTCGCCGGGCAGTCGGTGGCCGGTGACCTGCTGCGTCAGCAGGCCGACCAGGACGCCGACGCGCGCACCGAGGTCTACCGGCTCGGGCCGCACCGCCCCGGAGCCGAGCCGGACACCGACGACTACGCCGAATCCGATTACGTCGACCGCGACTACGCCGACAACGACTACTCCGACGCCGACTACGCCGACGGCGAGTACGACGACGACTACGACGACTACGAACCGGAACCCAAGCGCGCCAAGGGCGGTCGCAGGGCGGCCGCCAAGGCACGGGCGGCCGAGGTCGCCAGCCGGGCCAAGTCCCGGGCGGCGAGCCGGATGGCCTCGACCAAGGCCGGGTCGCGCACTGCGAGCCGCGTCTCGGCGGGTCGTGCGGGGTCGCGCGTCGCGGCCCGCAGCGCCGAGGAGGAGAACCGCCGCCAGTGGCTGATCCTGGGCGGCCAGAGCCTCGGCGCCGCGGTCGCCGGAATGTTGCTGTTCAAGGGTTTCGAGACGATGTGGGAGACGCTGCCGTGGGTGGCGCTCGCGCTCGCGATGGTCGTGATCCTCGGCCTCGTCGCGCTGGTCCGGATACTGCGCCGCACCGACGACATCTACAGCACTGTGATCGCCGTCGTCGTGGGCGTCTTCGTGACGCTGGGACCGCTAGCCTTTCTCCTCAGTACCAGCTGATCGCAGGGAGTGGGCTGTGGGGAACGTGCGGGCGGACATCGGAATCGGGCTCTCGACGGCGTCGGTGTATCCGGAGAACACGCAGGCGGCGTTCCGCTACGCGGCCGAATTGGGTTACGACGGCGTCGAATTGATGGTGTGGGCCGAACCGGCCAGCCAGGACATCGCGACCGTGCAGTCCTACGTCAAGCGCTACGGCGTCCCGGTGCTCGCCGTGCACGCGCCGTGCCTGCTCATCTCACAGCGGGTGTGGGGCGCCGACCCGGTGGCCAAGCTGGAACGCAGTGTCCGCACCGCGCAGGCGCTCGGCGCCGACACCGTGGTGGTGCATCCGCCGTTCCGTTGGCAGCGTCGCTACGCGCGCGGCTTCGCCGACCAGGTGGGGGAGCTGGAAGCGCACTACCCGGTCAAGGTCGCGGTCGAGAACATGTTCCCGATGCGGGCCGACACGCTGTTCCGCGAGGGTGCGGTCCGCAGGCTGGAGCGCCGGTCCGGACCGGGTCCCGCGGTGAGCGCGTTCAGTCCCTCCTTCGATCCGACCGACACCGGATTCGACCACTACACCCTCGACCTGTCGCACACCGCGACCGCGGGCACCGACGCCATCGAGCTGGCGCGCCGGATGGGCGAGGGCCTGGTGCACCTGCATCTGGCCGACGGCCGCGGCGCCGCCCACGACGAACACCTCGTCCCCGGTGACGGCACCCAGCCGTGCGCGCAGCTGTGCGAGCACCTGGTGCACAGTGGTTTCCACGGCCACGCGGTCGCCGAGATCAACACCCAGACCGCGCGGACGACGGCGCAGCGCTCGGCGATGCTGGCCCGCACCCTCGACTTCGCCCGCAGGCACCTCACGGGCGCGACCCACGCCGACCGCTCCTGAGATCACGCGCACACGGAATAGTTCAGGCCGCGCCCTGCTTGTACGCTGTACGAATTGCTGTGCACCTCGACCAGGAGTGACGATGACGCGAGAACTCGCGACCGACGCGCCGTTCAGTCAGGTCTGCGACCTGACCGAGCTCCCCACCACCACGACCGAGACCGGGCGCTACGTCGGCGTCATCGCGCCCACCTGGACCATCGGCCCCAAGGTGCACGGCGGCACCATGGTCGCCGCCAGCGCCGCCGCGGCCACCCGCTGGCTCACCGAGGCCGACGAGTCGCTGGCCGGCATGGCCCCGATCGCGGGCAGCTCCGACTTCCTCGGCGCGCCGGAGCCGGGCGAGGTCGAGTACGCGGTGCACATCCGCAAGAAGGGCCGCCAGATCTGCCTGGCCGACGCCGAACTGATCCAGAACGGCCGCACGCTGGTGCGCACCGCCTTCACCTTCGGTCACCTCGACACCGAGGGCACCCGCTGGAGCGACACCGCCACCGACATGCCCGCCGAGCCCGACGCCACCGCGCACGAGTACACCCCCGATTCGCCGATGGGCAAGGTCGTCCACGTCGGCGAGGTGGCCAGGGTCTTCCTCGACGCGAAGTGGGCCGACTTCGCGCGCGGCGAGACCGGCGAGCCGAGGGCGCGGCTGTGGATCCGCCCGCTCGACGGCGACGAGGCCGACCCGCGCGTGCGCGCCGCCTTCGCCATGATGGCCGCCGACATGAGCCCGCCGGTGCCGATCAACCTCGGCCATTTCGGCTGGTCGCCGACGGTCCAGATGACCACCTATCTGCGCCGCATCCCCGCGCCGGGCTGGCTGCGCGTCATCGCGACCGCCCGCGAGGTCGGTGAGCGGATGTTCGACGAGGATCAGCTGGTCATCGACTCCACCGGCGCCGTCGTCGCGCAGAGCAGGCAGCTGGCGCTGATACCGGCGGCGCGCTGACCGACCGCGCACCCTAACCTGGACCCATGACGAGAATCGCGGTTGTCGGTGGTGGGCGGATCGGTGAGGCGCTGGTCGCCGGATTGTTGGAATCCGGCCGCGCGACCAAGGATCTCGTGGTCGCCGAGCCGGTGGCTCCGCGCGCGGCGCAGCTGGCCGAGCGGTTCAAGATCCGGGTCACCGGCTCGATCGCCGACGCGGTCGTCGGCGCCGACATCGTGGTGCTCGCGGTCAAGCCCGGTGATGTCGACTCCGTGCTGAGCGATCTGTCCAAGGCCGATCTGGAGTCCGGGCACGAGCAGGTGCTCGTCTCGCTGGCCGCCGGTGTCACCACCGCGCGGCTCGAGTCCCGGTTGCCCGCCGGCTTCGCCGTGGTCCGGGTCATGCCGAACACCCCGATGCTGGTCGGGCAGGGTATGAGCGTGATCTCGCCGGGCCGCTACACCGACCCCGAGCAGCTCGAGCTCGTCGGCGAGATGCTCGAAGCCGTCGGTAAGGTGGTGACGGTGGCCGAATCCCAGATGGACGCGGTCACCGCGGTGTCGGGCTCCGGGCCGGCGTATTTCTTCCTCGTCGTCGAGGCGATGATCGATGCCGGCGTGAGCCTGGGGCTGACGCGCGAGGTGGCCACTCAGCTGGTCGTGCAGACCATGATCGGCTCGGCCGCGCTGCTGGACGAGACCGGCCAGAACGCGGTCGATCTGCGGGCCGCGGTCACCTCTCCCGGCGGGACGACGGCGGCCGCGCTGCGGGTACTCGAGCGCCATGCGCTGCGCTCGGCGTTCACCGAGGCGCTGCACGCGTCGAAGCAACGCTCCGCCGAACAGGGCGCGTCGAACGAATGACAACCGGGTACCCGGGATGAAAACCGATTTCTCACACCCGTCGCAGTAATCCCACTGGTCCCGCTAAGCTCGTAGAAGCACGTGCGTGTCTGTTCCGCCGGTGGGGAAGCCGGCGGCGCGGACGTGCCGGAGGTCAATGGTGCCATGATGTCTGCGAACAGAATGTCTGCAAGCAATTCACCGGCGTCGGGCGGTGGATCGGGTTCATCCGGTCCACGGGCCACGCAGGGACAACCGGTGATCGGCGGTGGCACTCAATTTCTCACCGTCGCCGAAGTCGCCGATCTCATGCGGGTGTCGAAGATGACGGTCTATCGGCTCGTGCACTCGGGTGAACTGCCCGCGGTGCGGGTCGGTCGCTCGTTCCGGGTGCACGCGAAAGCCGTGCACGATTACCTGGAAACGTCGTACTTCGACGCCGGCTGAGATAGTCAGCCAGGTACAAGGGCGGTTTCGTCGCTGCTCTGGTGTCCCGGTAGGATGAACCCTCGGTTCGTGTCCGCCTGCCGGTGGCACCGCTTCGTGGTGTCCGGTGCGCCCCGGCGGCGCGGATGCCAGACGACGCACGCGACACCGCGTGTGCATGCCGAGTAGAGAAACGCGAGGAAACCCTATGGGTTCTGTGATCAAGAAGCGCCGCAAGCGCATGTCGAAGAAGAAGCACCGCAAGCTGCTTCGCCGCACGCGTGTTCAGCGGCGCAAACTCGGCAAGTAAGCCTGCGTGCCCGCGCGAGCCCGTCACCGTTTCGGTGGCGGGCTCGTGTGTTCTCGCGGCGTCCACGTTAAAAGCTTGTTGATCGTGGCGGCGGGTGGCGCGAATGCGGCTACCCTGGTACGCGGAAACATGAGAAGCAGGGGGCTTTGAGTGGGGTCTGGTCCGAGTTCCGACACACGGGAACGACACGAACCGAAGGTAGTGCTGGTGACCGGAGCCAGCCGCTTCTTCGGTGGCAATGTCGCGTCCCGGCTCGCCGCGGAACCCGGTGTCGAGCGGGTGATCGCCGTCGACACGATGAACCCGAGCCGCGAACTCCGCCGCCGGATGGGCCGCGCCGAGTTCGTGCGCGCCGATATCAGGAACCCGCTGATCCGCAAGGTCGTCGAGAACAACGGCGTCGACACCGTCGTGCATCCCGCCGTCCTCACCCGCCCGCCCGCCGGTGGCGGCCGCGCGGTGATGAAGGACCTCAACGTGCTCGGCGCGATGCAGCTGCTCGCGGTCTGTCAGAAGGCGCCGTCGGTGCGGCGCGTGGTCGTCCGGTCGTCCTCGGCGGTGTACGGCTGCAGCGCGAAGGACCCGGCCAAATTCACCGAGGAGATGGGCGCGCGCACCCCGCCGAACGGCTGGTTCGCCCGCGACATGATCGATATCGAGGCGCTGGTGCGCGCGATGGCGCGGCGCAGGCCCGACATCTCCGCCTCGATCCTGCGATTCGCGCCGATCGTCGGCCCGCGCCTGGCCGACCGCGGCATGCAATACCTGCGCTCGCCGATCACCCCGACCGTGCTCGGCCGCGAGGCGAGGATGCAGTTGCTGCACGAGGAAGACGCCGTGGCCGTGCTGGTCCAGGCGGCCTTCCGGGTGCACGGTGGCACGGTCAACGTGGCCGGAGACGGCGCGCTCGCCATGTCGCAGGCCATCCGGCGGGCCGGGCGCTTCGCCGCACCGGTGCCGCTGTTCTTCTTCCGCACCATCGGGCGCACACTGATGGGACCGGTGATGCGCGGATTCAGCAGTGAACAACCCGACTACTTCCACTTCGGTTGCGGGCTCGACACCACCCGTATGCGAACCGAACTAGGTTTCACCCCACGCTGGACCACGGTCCAGGCTTTCGACGATTACATCGCGGGCGCAGCGTTGCGGCCCGTCGTCGATCCGGCTTGGATCGACGCCGCGGAAACCAAACTGCTCGGCCTCATCAAGGCCGATTCGGGAGCGCACACATGAACGAGGGAGCGAAAGTCATTCGTCTCGACGTGAATGTCGAGGCCCGTCAACGACCAGCGGCGCGCCGCTGGCCGGAGCAGCCGACCCCGGCCACTCCGGTCACCTCGCTGAGCGACCGCAGGCCGGGCATTCCCGCCAAGCCACCGAAGACCCTGGGCGACATCGTCCGCGACGCCGTCGCCGACCAGATCGAGAACGCCGCGGAGTTCGCGCGCCGCAGGCTCACCGGCGATTACCAGATCGACGAGTTCGGCTACGACGAGCACCTGCTCGAGTCGCTCATCCTGCCCGCGCTGCGCCCGCTCTCGGACTACTGGTTCCGGGTGGAGGTCGCCGGGATCGAGAACATCCCGGCCGCGGGCGGCGCCCTCATCGTCGCCAACCACGCGGGCACCGTCCCGCTCGACGGCCTGATGCTCCAGCTGGCCATCCACGACAAGCACCCCCAGCACCGGGCGCTGCGCCTGCTGGCCGCCGACCTGATCTTCGAACTGCCGATGCTCGGCGCGCTGGCCCGCAAGGCCGGGCACACGCTGGCCTGCCATCCCGACGCCGAACGGCTGCTGCGGTCGGGCCAGATCGCCGGCGTGTTCCCCGAGGGCTTCAAGGGCGTCGGCAAGAACTACGCCGACCGCTACAAGCTGCAGCGATTCGGCCGCGGCGGTTTCGTGTCGGCGGCGGTGCGCACGGGCGTGCCGATCATCCCGTGCTCGATCGTCGGCTCGGAGGAGATCTACCCGAAGCTGGCCGACATCAAGCCGCTGGCCCGCCTGCTCGGCCTGCCGTACTTCCCGGTGACCCCGCTGTTCCCGCACCTGGGCCCGCTCGGCGCCATCCCGATGCCGTCCAAGTGGTACATCGAATTCGGCGAGCCCATCTCCACCTCGGCCTTCGAGCCCGAGGACGCCGACGACCCGATGACCATGTTCGAGGTCACCGACCAGGTCCGCGAGACCATCCAGCAGACGCTCTACAAGCTGCTCGCCAAGCGCCGCAACACCGTCCTGGGCTAGGAACGGTCATCGCGGTTCGGTGAATTCGCCGAGACCGCGCAGGTCGAACTCGCTGATCACGCCGTCGAGCAATCCGGCGGGCAATGCGCCCACCGGGTAGGTCAGATTCAGCCAGAGCAGCGGTAGCCCGCCCGCGGCCTCGATCAGCACCGCCGGGTCGAGAAGTTCCCCGGTCAGTTCGTCCTCGGTACGGAACGCTGAGGCACGCCAGGTGAGTCCGTCGATCGGCGCGACCAGCGGTCGCAACACCTCGGCGAGCTCACGCAGTCGCCGATGGTCCTCGGCGGTCCCGCCCGCCGGATACGTGGCGCTGACGTACTCGCGGCAGGTGCGCCGCTCAACCACGCTTGCGGGTGATGGCCGCGGCGACCGCGCCGCCCGCCGCGCCGAGGGCGAGGGCGGTCGGCACGCCGATCTTGGCGGCCTTGCGGCCGGTGCGGAAATCGCGGATCTCCCAGCCCCGGTTCTTGGCCACTTCGCGCAGGTCGGAGTCGGGGTTGATGGCGACCGCGGTGCCGACCAGCGAGAGCATGGGCACGTCGTTGTGGCTGTCGGAGTAGGCCGTGCAGCGCTTGAGGTTGAGGCCCTCGCGAACGGCCAGGGTGCGCACCGCGTGTGCCTTGCCGAGGCCGTGCAGGATGTCACCGACCAGGCGGCCGGTGAATTTACCGTCGACGCTCTCGGCGACGGTGCCGAGCGCACCGGTGAGCCCGAGGCGCTTGGCGATCACATTGGCCAGCTCCACCGGCGTCGCGGTGACCAGCCAGACCTGCTGGCCCGCGTCCAGGTGCATCTGCGCGAGCGCGCGGGTGCCCGGCCAGATCTTGTCGGCGATGATCTCGTCGTAGATCTCCTCGCCGAGCGCGGCGAGTTCGGCGGTGGGGCGGCCCGCGATGAAGCTGAGCGCCTTCTCCCGGCCCGAGGCCATGTCGGAGGAGTTCTCCTTGCCGGTGACCCGGAACTTCACCTGCTTCCAGGCGACATCGACCAGGTCGGAGGTCTTGAAGTATTTGCGCGCGGCCAGCCCGCGGGCGAAGTGCACGATCGAGGCGCCCTGCACCAGGGTGTTGTCGACGTCGAAGAACGCCGCCGCCGTCAGGTCGCGGGGGACCTCGGGGCCGCTGGTCTCGCGCTGTTCGGCGAGTTCGGCGTCGTGCAGGGTGAGCGCGGCGTCGGCGCTGGCCTCACCGGCCAGGTTGGCGCGCAGCTCCTCCTCGCTCGGCCCGAACGGGCTGCGCGGCAGCCGTGCGAACTGTTCCTGCAGTTCCTGGCCGAGGCGGCTGGGCTGCCACCGCGCAGGGAACTCCCCGAATCGCCCTGCGACGAATCCGGCCCTAGCCACCTTCGAACGTTCCGGCACCAGTACCCTCCGCTAGTCGCGCGAACCATGTCCACAGTAACCGGATTCACCGACAAGCCGCGGCGGGCTCGGGGATTAAATAGGGCTCATGACCAATCCCACACCCACCGTGACCCTGTTGACTCGCGCCGGCTGCCACCTGTGCACCGTGGCACTGGCGCAATTGGAGACCATTTGTGGTGATTTCGGTCTCCCGGTGGCCACCGTCGACGTCGACGAAGCCGCGGCGACCGACCCCGGATTGCGGGCCGAATACGGCGATCGGCTGCCCGTGGTCCTGTTGGACGGCCGTGAACACAGCTATTTCGACGTCGACGAGCCACGTTTGCGGGCCGACCTGAGCCGTTTCGCTGGTCGCGGCGGAAAATGAGGCCAATTTCACCGACTTTGTGAACGCCTGCACAAGCGGTTACGGTGGTGGCACGCAATCCGCACCGCCGCACCGAGCAGCGGCGGTGACCGGGTTTGTACAGCCCACATGGCACACCGGTCGCCCTCTCGCAATGCGGCGACCCACACCGGTGAACGAACGACAGGAACCGGACCGCGATCAGGCCCGGCACGAGGAGCCGACGACGTGACAGAGCAGCATGAGACGCCAGGTGGCGTCTCCGGCAAGGCTCTTCAGCGGGACATCCCCCAGGCCACGGTGACTCGTCTCGCTACCTATCTCCGGGTTCTCGCCGGGTTGGCCGACGAGGGTGTAGCCATCGTATCGAGTGAGGAACTGGCTGTCGCGGCGGGTGTCAATTCGGCGAAGCTGCGCAAGGATCTTTCCTTCCTCGGACCCAACGGTGTGCGGGGTGTCGGCTATGACGTAGCCAAGTTGCGCACCAGGATCGAAGACGTGCTCGGTCTGTCGCAGGGACATCGGGTGGTGCTGATCGGTGCGGGCAATCTGGGCCGCGCACTGGTCGGCTACGGCGGTTTCGGGGTACGCGGCTTCACCGTGGTCGGGATCTTCGACAACGACAGCGCGGTGATCGGTCAGTCGTACGCCGGACTCGTCGTGCGCGATGTCGAGCAGCTCACCGCGCAGATCCCCGCGCTCGCGCCGACCATCGCGGTCCTGGCCGTGCCCGACGAGGCCGCCCAGGAAGTGTGCGACCGGCTCGTCGCCGCCGGGCTGCCGTCGATCCTGAGCTTCGCCCCGTGCGAGCTGGCCGCCCCGGCCCATGTCGAGGTGCGCCGGGTCGACCTGGCGATGGAGCTGCAGATGCTCTCCTTCGACGCCGCTCGCAACGACGCGCCCGCGCTGCCCGAGGTCGCCCAGGCCGGGTCCGGCCGGATCGCGCGCCGGGTGCCCTCGCAGAACCATCCCGCCCTCACGCACCCCGCGCCGGTCGAGCCGGCGCGCGGCAGGCCGACGCGACGCACCGCGCCGCACACGGCCACCCCGCATTCGGCAACGGAGCCAAGCACCAAGGGATCGGTGATCACACCATGAGTGTTCTTCTGGTCGGAATCTCGCACCGGAGTGCACCGGTCTCGGTGCTGGAGAAGATCGCGATCAGTGAGGCCGACCGGCCGAAGCTGGTCGACCGGCTGCTGGCCTCCAGCCACGTCTCCGAAGCGATGATCGTCTCCACCTGCAACCGCGTCGAGGTCTACGCCGTCGTCGACGCCTTCCACGGCGGGCTCGGCGAGGTCAGCGACCTGCTCACCAAGCATTCCGGGCTCCCGCTCGGCGATCTCACCCGGCACGCGTACGTGCGCTACAGCGAGGCCGCCGCCGAGCACCTGTTCGCGGTCGCCAGCGGCCTGGACTCGATGGTCGTCGGCGAGCAGCAGGTGCTCAGCCAGATCCGCGGCGCCTACGCCAGCGCCGACGGACAGCAGGCGGTCGGGCGCACCCTGCACGAGCTGGCCCAGCACAGCCTGCGGGTCGGCAAGCGGGTGCACTCCGAGACCGGGATCGACCGGGCGGGCGCTTCGGTCGTGTCGGTCGCGCTGGATCGGGCGCGCGGCGTGGTCGGTGACCTCGCGGGCCGGACGGCCGTGGTGCTGGGCGCCGGAGCGATGGGTGGCCTTGCGGTGGCGCATCTTTCGCGCGCCGGGATCGGCAAGATCACCGTCGTCAACCGCACCCTCGACCGCGCGCAGCGCCTCGCCGAGACCGGCCGCACCATGCACGGCGTCGACGCCGAGGCCGTGGAGATGTCGAACCTCACCGCGGCGATGGCGAGCGCGGACGTGGTGATCACCTGTACCGGCGCGGTCGGTGCGGTCGTGACCCTGGCCGACACTCACCGCGCACTCGCCGACCGCACCCGCACCGAGGCCGCCGAGCGGCCGCTGGTCTTCTGCGATCTCGGCCTGCCCCGCGACGTGGAGCACGCCGTGGCCGGCCTGCCCGGCGTCGCCGTCATCGACATCGAATCGCTGCAGCGCGATCCGGCCGCGGGCGCCGCGGCCGACGACACCGCCGCCGCGCGCCAGATCGTCGCCGACGAACTCGCCAAATACCTTGCCGGGCAACGCATGGCCGAGGTCACGCCCACCGTAGCCGCCCTGCGTCAGCGGGCCGCCGAGGTGGTGGAGGCCGAACTGCTCCGCCTCGACTCGCGCCTGCCCGACCTGGCCGACCCGGCCCGCGACGAGGTGGCGCGCACCGTGCGCCGCGTCGTCGACAAGCTGCTGCACGCGCCGACGGTGCGCGTCAAGCAACTGGCCTCGACGCCGGGCGGCGACAGCTACGCCGAGGCGCTGCGTGAGCTGTTCGAACTGAAACCCGGTGCGGTGCAGGCGGTTGCCGCTCCCATGGAGGTCGCCGCGGCCGAGGCCGCGCTGGCCGACGACTTCACCGCAGGACACCTCGGCGATGCGCAGGTCCGCATGACCGAGTCGAAGCCCGGACCACTCGGGCGTGCGCAGGAGGAATCCGCATGACCACGACAGTGCAGGAAGAGGACACCGTGACCGCAGGCAGCATTCGTGCGCCGTGGCGGATCGGCACACGCGGCAGCCTGCTCGCGCTGACGCAGGCCGGCACCGTCCGTGACTCGCTGATCGCCGCGGGGCAGCCCGCCGAGCTGGTCGTCATCAAGACGCCGGGCGACCTGTCGTCGGATCCCGTGCAGAAGATCGGCGTCGGCGTGTTCACCTCGGCGCTGCGCGACGAGCTGGCCGCGGGCACCATCGACATCGCGGTACACTCCTACAAGGACCTCCCCACCGCGCAGGACCCGCGCTTCGTCATCCCGGCCATCCCGCCCCGCGAGGACCCGCGCGACGCGCTGGTGGCCCGCGACGGCCTGGTGCTCGGCGAGCTGCCCGCGGGCGCCAAGGTCGGCACCTCGGCGCCGCGCCGCGCCGCCCAGCTGCGCGCCCTCGGCCTCGGCCTCGACATCGTCCCGCTGCGCGGCAACATCGACTCGCGCCTGCGCAAGGTGAGCGAGGGCGAACTCGACGCCATCGTCATCGCCCGCGCGGGGCTGTCCCGCATCGGCCGCACAGACGCGATCACCGAATCGCTCGAGCCGGTGCAGATGCTGCCCGCGCCCTCGCAGGGCGCCCTCGCCGTGGAATGCCGCAGCGACGACCCGGAGCTGATCGAGATCCTCGCCGGCCTCGACGACGCCGCGACCAGGGCCGCGGTCCTGGCCGAGCGCGCCCTGCTCGGCGAGCTCGAGGCGGGCTGCACCGCCCCGATCGGCGCCATCGCCGAGGTCGTCGAGTCGATCGACGAGGACGGGCGCATCTTCGAGGAGCTGTCGCTGCGGGCCTGTGCCGCCGCGATCGACGGCTCCGACGTGCTGCGCGCCTCGATCGTCGGCGCGCCGCGCGATGCCGAGGAGCTCGGCGTCGCCCTCGCGCGCGATCTGCTGGATCTGGGCGCTCGCGCTTTGCTGAGCGTCGCGGACGAGCCGGAACCGGAGGTCGGTTCCCCCACACAGGCGGTGAACACCCCCGCCTCAGACTTCACCAATTCCAGCCCGATGGAGAACAACCGATGAGCAGCCGAGCCACCAAGAAGCAACCAGGGCGGATCCTTTTCGTCGGATCCGGCCCCGGCGACCCGGCCCTGCTGACCGTGCGCGCCCGCGAGGTGCTCGAGCGGGCGACGCTGGCGTTCACCGATCCCGATGTCGACAAGGGCGTGCTGGCCCTGATCGGCCTCGCCGTCGAGCCGGGCGAGGACGGCGAGCGCGCCGTCGACGTGCGTCCGGCGCTGGGCGAGCCCGCCGAGGTGGCCAAGACGCTGATCGCCGAGGCCCGCGGCGGACACGACGTGGTGCGCGTCGTCGCCGGTGACCCGTTGACCACCGATTCGGTGATCAACGAGGTCAACGCGGTGACCCGCTCGCACATGGTGTTCGAGGTGCTGCCCGGCCTGCCCAACGGTTCCGCGGTCCCGAGCTACGCGGGCATCGCGCTCGGCTCCGGCCACACCGAGGCCGATGTGCGCGGCGAGGTCGACTGGGCCGCCCTGGCCGCCGCGCCCGGTCCGCTGGTGCTCAGCGCCACCTCCGGGCACCTGGCCGAGACCGCGAGCGCGCTCGTCGAGCACGGACTCGCCCCGCAGACCCCGGTCGCGGTGACCGTGCGCGGCACCACCCGTCAGCAGCGCACCATCGAGGCCACCCTCGCCACCCTGAACAACGCGGCCTCGGAGCTGGTCGGCCCGCTGATCGTGACGGTCGGCAAGGAGGTCGACAAGCGGTCGAAGATGTCGTGGTGGGAATCGCGTGCCCTCTACGGCTGGACCGTGCTGGTGCCGCGCACCAAGGACCAGGCAGGCGAGATGAGCGAGCGGCTGGTGACCCACGGCGCCATCCCGATGGAGGTGCCGACCATCGCTGTCGAGCCGCCGCGCAGCCCCGCGCAGATGGAGCGTGCGGTGAAGGGCCTGGTGGACGGCCGCTACCAGTGGGTGGTGTTCACCTCCACCAACGCCGTGCGCGCGGTGTGGGAGAAGTTCGCCGAGTTCGGTCTGGACGCGCGGGCGTTCTCCGGCGTGAAGATCGCCTGCGTGGGTGAGGCCACCGCGGAGAAGGTGCGCTCCTTCGGCATCAACCCGGAACTGGTCCCGAGCGGTGAGCAGTCCTCCGAGGGCCTGCTCGCCGACTTCCCGCCCTACGACGACGTGTTCGACCCGGTGAACCGGGTGCTGCTGCCGCGCGCCGACATCGCCACCGAGACCCTGGCCGAGGGCCTGCGCGAGCGCGGCTGGGAGATCGACGACGTCACCGCCTACCGCACCGTGCGCGCTTCGCCGCCGCCCGCGGAGACCCGCGAGATGATCAAGACCGGCGGTTTCGACGCGGTCCTGTTCACCTCGTCCTCCACGGTCCGCAACCTGGTCGGTATCGCGGGCAAGCCGCACGCGCGCACCATCGTCGCCTGCATCGGCCCGAAGACGGCCGAGACCGCGATCGAGTTCGGCCTGCGCGTGGACGTGCAGCCCGAGACCGCGCAGGTGGGTCCGCTGGTGGAGGCGCTGGCCGAGCACGCCTCGCGCCTGCGCGCCGAGGGCCTGCTGCCGCCGCCGCGGAAGAAGAGCCGCCGCAGCAGCAGCCGCTAGGCTCAAGAGGTACCCCGAAGGCCCGCCCGCTGTGGCGGGCCTTCGGCGTTCCCGAATCATCGGCTGTAGCGCAGCAACGTGCGGACCAGCCTGCAGGTGGCATCGGACGGCGGACGCAGTTCGATCTGTTCGGCGGTGCGCCGGATGGTCTCGTTGGTGGCCTGATTCGGCAGGTATACACCGGAATCCAGCAGCGCGATCGTCAACCGCATGGCCTTGAGCCTGCGGTTGTGCGCCACGTACCAGCGACGCGGCCTGCCCGCGGGCAGCCGCTTCTTCTCCAGCGGCACATACGGTCCCGTGATGAACGTGGACTTCGGTGCGGTGGCAATGGCGTGCATGGCGTCCTCCCGTCGCGAATGGGTTCCGCCCCCGGTCGTCGGAACCCTCGAACACGCTTTCGATTGTAGCGAGGGGGTCCGACAAGTTTCGGCGATCTCTCGCGGAAGCCATTGAGCTCCAGTGGGATTCGATGTTATCCACAGGGCGCGCACGGCCTGTCGCCGGGCACCTGTCGGACCACTGTGATCTAGTTGGCGTCGATGACACGGGAGGAGTCACGATGACGGTGGACGAGATCGGCGCGCGTCTCGGCGCCCACGTCGAGGCCGACGAACTGCTCGGCCTGGCCTGGCTCGTCGCGCACGGCGACGAGGTGGCCACGGGCGCGATCGGCCATCTCGACGCCGAGCGCGCCGCGCCGGTGCGCACCGACACGATCTTCCGCATCTCCTCGATGACCAAGCCGCTCACCGCGGTCGCGGCCTCGATCCTGATCGACGACGGCGTCCTCGACCCCGCCGAGCCCGTCGACCGCCTGCTGCCCGAACTCGCCGACCGGCGCGTGCTCGCGCACCCGGGCGCCGAGATCGCCGACACCGTGCCCGCCAGACGCCCGATCACGGTCGACGACCTGCTCACGTTCCGGCTCGGGTGGGGCATGGACTTCACCGACTTCACGCCGAAGCCGCTCGATGCCGCGTGGAGCGAGCTCGGCCTCGGCTGGGGCCCGCCGACGCCGGCGGAAATGCCGGATCCCGACACCTGGCTGGCCCGGCTCGGCACCCTGCCGCTGCAATATCAGCCGGGGGAGCGGTGGCTCTATCACGTGGGCGCGCCGATTCTGGGCTTTCTGGTCGGCCGGGCCGCCGGGAAGCCGCTCTCGGAATTCCTGGCCGAGCGTGTCCTGGAGCCGCTCGGCATGGTCGACACCGGGTTCTCCGTCCCCGCGGGCAAGCTGGAACGCTTCGGCCCGCACTACACCGACCGGGACGGCGCGCGCGTGCTCTTCGATCCGGTCGACGGCCAGTGGAGCACACCGCCGGTGTTCGAGGGCGGTGGCGACGGACTCGTCTCCACTCTCGCCGACTACCACCGGTTCGCCCGCATGTTGCGCGCG
Source organism: Nocardia neocaledoniensis (assembly GCF_003182135.1). Classification (GTDB taxonomy): domain Bacteria; phylum Actinomycetota; class Actinomycetes; order Mycobacteriales; family Mycobacteriaceae; genus Nocardia; species Nocardia neocaledoniensis. The sequence continues at coordinate 246,884 of NZ_QGTL01000007.1, forward strand.
GGCGGTGAACTCGACGGCGTCCGGATACTGAGCGAGCGCGCCGTCGCCACGTTGTCGGCGAACCATCTCACCGCCGAGCAACTCGCGGCGGGCGGGCCGAACGGGGACGGCAGCGCGGGCTGGGGCTACGGCGTCGGTGTGCTGCTCAGCGACCTGCCGGACGGTCCGCGGGCCGGCTCCTACGGGTGGTCGGGCGGGCTCGGGTCCACCTGGTCCAACGACGGCGAGGTGACCGGCATCCTGCTCACCAATCAGACGTGGAGCTCGTCCGGGCCGCTCCCGGTGTTTGCCACGTTCGAGTCGATCTTGGGCGAGGTCGCCCGCCGCGGCAAGGGCGTGTAGGCGCCGGAGCGAGGGTGAGCGCGCAGGCGTATTCTGCGGGCTATGACCGCTTTCGACCGCCCGCGGCGGTTGCGCAGGACCCCCGCGTTACGTCGGCTCGTCGCCGAAACGACCCTGGAGCCGCGCCAGCTGGTACTGCCGATGTTCGTCGCCGACGGCATCGACGAACCGCGCGAGATCAGCTCGATGCCCGGCGTGTACCAGCACTCGCTGGACTCGCTGCGCAAGGCGTCGGTGGAGGCGGTGACCGCCGGTGTCGGTGGCCTGATGCTGTTCGGCGTGCCGCTGCCCGAGGACAAGGACGCCACCGGCAGCCAGGCCAGCGATCCGAACGGCATCCTCAACCGCGGCCTGCGCGCACTGGCCGAGGAGGTCGGTGATTCGACGGTCGTCATGGCCGATACCTGCCTCGACGAGTTCACCGATCACGGCCACTGCGGCGTGCTCGGCACCGACGGCGCGGTCGACAACGACGCCACTCTGCACCGCTATGTCGAGATGGCGCTGGCTCAGGCCGAGGCCGGCGCCGACCTGCTCGGCACCAGCGGCATGATGGACGGCCAGGTCGGCGCGATCCGGCGCGGGCTCGACGCGGTCGGGCGCACCGACACCGCCATCCTCGCCTACGCCGCGAAGTACGCCTCCGCCTTCTACGGCCCGTTCCGCGAGGCCGTCGGCTCCTCGCTCGTGGGCGATCGTCGCACCTACCAGCAGGATCCCGCCAACCGGCGCGAGTCGCTGCGCGAACTCGACCTGGACCTGGCCGAGGGCGCCGACATCGTGATGGTGAAGCCCGCGATGTCCTACCTCGACATCCTGCGCGACGTCGCCGACCGGTCGACGGTCCCGGTGGCCGCCTACCAGATCTCGGGCGAGTACTCGATGATCACCGCCGCCGCCGAGCGCGGCTGGATCGACCGCAGGGCCGCGATCCTGGAGTCGCTGATCGGCATCCGGCGGGCGGGCGCGGACATCGTGCTCACCTACTGGGCGACCGAGGCGGCACACTGGCTGTTGTGATCGTTCCACCGCACAAGCCCGAGACCCCGCCCATGCCCGAAGACGTCGGCACCGCGCGCCAGCTGTGGTGGGCGGTGGCCGGGCTCGGCATCGTGTACACCGGCGCCGGAATCGCCACCATGACCGGTCAGCGCGACGAGCTGAGCAAGCAGTTCCTCGACGAGATGCACAAGACGGATCCGAACTTCCCCGCCTCGACCGTCGACGTGATGGTGCTGGCGGTCTTCGTGCTCACCGCGATCGTCGGCGTGGTGCTCGCCGGTGTGACGGTGCTGATCGCCCAGCAACTCGGTCGCGGCAAGCAGTGGGCTCGCACGGTGCTCATGGTCGTGGCCGTCTGGCTGGGGATGGGCGCGATCGCGACGATGTTCGCCTTCTCCGGCGAATCGAGCGTCGCGACGATGATCGCCGGCGGCACCTCGATCGTGCAGGGCGTGCTCGCGGTCGGCGCGGCGTATCTGAGTTACCGCCCGGAATCGACGAAATACTTCCAGCTGAACCGTCGGTGAACGCGAGGTTGAACGCCGCCGTTTTGGGGGCTCGACCGGCCAGAGTGTATGGTGAGCATGGTCACAGTGATTTCGGGGTACCCACTGTGATGTAGCCGGTAGGGAACCGGTGGAGCGGAGGCAATGATGCGCGTGGTGATCGAGCAGCCACACAGCCTGCGGCGCGATCTGCTGGTCATCGGTTTGATGGTCCTGCTCGCGCTCGTCACCATCGCCCTCGTTCTGCTGCCGAGTCTGGTCGGCTGATCCGCCGGCGCCGAGGCGCCGCGGTATCGCACACGCATGGTGTTGTTCTCCGAGCCCGGCGCGCGCTGGCGCGCGGTCGCCTACGGCCCGCTGCTCTGCGCGGGCATGCTGCTGATCGAATGGGTCTTCGGGAGCACCCTGCACGGGTTCGCGCTCGGCTTCTGCGCCGTGGCCATCGGTGGTTTCACCGTTCTGCAGGTGATCGCCGGACGCACCCACGCGCGCGTCGAACTGACCGATTCCACCCTGCGTCAAGGCGTGGAGACACTCCCGCTCGCCGACATCGCCGAGGTGCTTGCGCCCGATGACGACGACGTCGCCCAGGCCAGGCCGCTCGGCGCGCTCACCGGGGTGCCACGCCGCCGCCGCGGCATCGGGCTGCGCCTGGTCGACGGCCGGATCGTGCGGGCCTGGGCGATCGACCACGCGGGTCTGCGCGCCGCGTTGACCGGCGCCCTGGCAGGATCGCGGGAATGAGACGCTGGATCGTCGCGGCGCTGATCGAACTCGGCCTGGCCGCGCTCTGCCTGGCCGGAGCGGTCTACAGCTGGAGTCACGCGCGCCGCACCACCGAATTCGTGACCGCCGACGACCATCCCGCTTTCGAGGCCGTGCGGTACGCGCCGCCGATGCTGGTGCTGGCCACGGCGTTGGTGATCGTCGCGGGGGTGCTGTCGATCGACGCGATCGCCCGGATCGTGACCCGATCTGTAGCGCCGGACGCCGTTCGAGCGATGCACTGAGGGAAGTCGAATCTCGATGTGCACGTTGGGATTCGGGACATTTCGTACCGACATCTCACGAAGGAAGACCCGGATGACCAGACTCACCGCCGGATTGTTCACCGCCGTCGCCGCGATCGCGCTCGCCGCGGGCCCCGCCCAGGCCGCGACCGGCCTGCCCCTGACCCCCTACGCCGAGCCGGCCGCCGGTGGCTTCGCCCCGGAGACCGGCTCGGGCGGCATCTACAACGGCATCATGTGTCAGCTGCACACGATCTCGGCCGAAGTCCCCTGCATGTACACCTAGCTGTACTGACCTGAGAGGTTAGGGACGCGGCTGGCTGGTGGGTGGCCTGCGAGTGCGGTGTGGCCGCGGTGGTGATTGTAGGTGTGGAGCCAGGTCGTGAAGGCCGCGCATCGTTCGCTGTCGCTGCGGTAGAGCCGTGCGTATGCCCACTCATCAGCCAGCGTGCGATGGAACCGTTCGACCTTGCCGTTGGTTTGAGGCCGGTAGGGTCGTGTCCGTTTATGGACGACGGGCCCGAGGGCCTCGGCGAAAGTGCGTGATCTGTAGCAGGAACCGTTGTCGGTCAACACTTTCGCGACGGTGATGCCGTTTCCGCTGAACCAGGCCTGAGCCCGTTTCCAGAACTCGGCGGCGGTGTCTTTGCGTTCATCGGCGAGTAGTTCGGTGTAGGCCAGCCGTGAGTGGTCATCGAGGGCGGTGTGCAGGTAGTGGTAGCCGCGGACCGGGTTGCCGTAAGCGTTGCGGTCCCCGGCTGGTTTGTGCGCTTGGGAGTTTCGGTTGCCTGAGGCGCGGCCGAGCTTGCGCCACCCGCCGCCGTCGGGGATCTTGCCGAGTTTCTTGACGTCGATGTGGACCAGATCGCCGGGGGTGTCGTGCTCGTAGCGGCGCACTGGCGTGCTGGTGGCTCGGTCGAGCAGGCGCAGGCGTGCGAGCCGGTAGCGGGTCAGGACCCGGTGCACGGTAGAGGGGTGCAAGCCAAGTAGGTAGGCGATGCGAGCTGGGCCCCACCTGCGCAGGACACGGACTTTGATGATGCGGCGTTCGGTGCGTGTGGGCGTCCGGGCGGGGCTGTGATGCGGTCGTGAGGACCGGTCGGCCATGCCGGTTGCGCCGTGGAGGCGGTATCGGCTCGCCCACCGAGACGCTGTGGTGGGCGAGACTTGGAATCGTTCGGCGGCTCGGCGTAGTGGCCAACCGTCCTCGACGACACAACGAGCAAGACGTAGCCGACCCAACTCCGAGAGTGGGGCATTACGGTGTGACACGAAGACCTCCGAGGCGTGAATGCGTTCCTAGACAGCTCGCACTTCACTCGGAGGTCTTCGCCATGTCAGCTCGCCACGCCGTTACCAACGTCCGTGGTCAGTACACCTAGCCGGCCCACTGCTGGTAGACGTCGACGACGCGGCCGCCGCGCGCGCCCGGCGCGTTCAGATAAACGGTGACGGTGCCGTCGGGATGACTCGCCGCCTCCGTCACCACCTGGCGCAGGGTGGCGCGGATGCCGCCGTCGGCGTCGCGGTGCAGATTCGTCTCGCTGTGCAGCCCGGCGCCGATCCGGTTGGCAGGCACGAACATCGCGGTGAGCGCCGGAATCGGCCCCGCGCCGAGCGCGACGGTCTCCTCGTGGTTGAGCTGGGCGCCGATCCGATCCGGCTGTGCCTGGGGCGCGAACGCGGCGGCCGAGCCGGCGCCGAGGATCACTCCGGCGGCGACGAACCCGGTACCGAGGGCAGTGCTGGTGACGCCGAAACGCATGAAATACCCTTCCGCTGATTGCTGATGACGTGCGCGAGCAGCCCGCAGCGTAGCCGCAGGCCAGCGCACCCGGATCGACATCATCGGCCCGCGACGGCGGCGTGTCGGGCGTGTCGCCGGTGGGTCGCTGCGGTCTGGGTCACTGTGCCCCACCCTGTCGTCCGGCGCGCCGAGGCGAGCTGAGAGACTGGAATCCGTGAGTTCTTCCGCGCGCGCGACCAGGTCATCGGTGCCGGTTTCCGCCCAGCTCTTCGAGCGGGCCGCTTCGGTGATCCCAGGTGGTGTCAATTCCCCGGTCCGCGCGTTCAACTCGGTCGGCGGAACGCCCCGCTTCATTGCCTCGGCCGACGGCTACACCCTCGTCGACGCCGACGGCCACGAGTACGTGGACCTGGTGTGTTCGTGGGGCCCGATGATCCTGGGCCACGCCCATCCCGCCGTCGTCGAGGCGGTGCAGCGGGCCGCCACCGGCGGACTGTCTTTCGGCGCGCCGACCGAGGCCGAGATCGAGCTGGCCGAGGCGATCGCCGCCAGGGTCGAGCCGGTCGACCGGGTGCGCCTGGTCAACTCCGGCACCGAGGCCACCATGAGCGCCGTGCGGCTGGCCCGCGGGTTCACCGGCCGGTCCAAGATCATCAAGTTCTCCGGCTGCTACCACGGCCACGTCGACGCGCTGCTGGCCGACGCGGGCTCCGGCGTCGCCACCCTCGGCCTGCCGACCTCGCCCGGTGTCACCGGCGCGCAGGCCGCCGACACCCTCGTGCTGCCCTACAACGATCTGGCCGCTGTCGCCGCCGCGTTCGAGGCGCATCCGGGCCAGATCGCGTGCGTCATCACCGAGGCCGCCGCGGGCAACATGGGCGCGGTCGCGCCGCTGCCCGGTTTCAACGAGGGCCTGCGCACGCTCGCGCACGACCACGGCGCGCTGCTCATCATGGACGAGGTGATGACCGGATTCCGCGTGAGCGCGTCCGGTTGGTACGGCCGCGAGGGCGTCGCCGGTGACCTCTACACCTTCGGCAAGGTGATGAGCGGTGGCCTGCCCGCCGCCGCGTTCGGCGGCCGCGCCGAGATCATGAACAACCTCGCGCCGCTGGGCCCGGTGTACCAGGCGGGCACGCTCTCGGGGAACCCCGTCGCCGTCGCCGCCGGGCTCGCGACCCTGCGCGCCGCCGACGCCGAGGTGTACACGGCGCTGGACCGCAACGCCGACCGGCTCGGCGCGCTGTTCGCGAAAGCCCTGACAGAAGCGGGTGTCGAGCACCAGGTCCAGTTCGCAGGCAATATGGTGAGCGTGTTCTTCGCCGACCGCCCGGTGACCGACTATGCCGCCGCCAAGGCGAGCCAGACCTGGCGCTACCCAGCCTTCTTCCATGCCTTGCTCGACGCGGGTGTGTACGCGCCGCCGAGCGCGTTCGAGGCCTGGTTCGTCTCCGCGGCGCTCGACGAGGACGCGTTCGACCGTATCGCCGCCGCTCTGCCCGCCGCCGCCCTCGCGGCCGCGGCCGCAACCCCCGAAGGATCCCCAGCGTGAGCTCCGACCAGCCCGACGCAGAACTCGCCATCGACGAGGCGCCGCACCCGGCGCCCGCCGCAGCACCGCCCGCCCTCGACGACGACCCGGCGACCGTGGAAACCATCGTGCACGTGCTGCGCCACGGCGAGGTGCACAATCCGAACGGCATCCTCTACGGCCGCCTGCCCGGTTTCAGCCTGTCGGTGGCCGGGCGTTCGCAGGCCGCCGCCGTCGCCCGCTCGCTGGCCGATCACGACATCTCCCTGGTGATCGCCTCCCCGCTGCAGCGCGCCCAGGAGACCGCGGCCCCGATCGCCGCCGCCCACGACGTCATCGTGCGCACCGACGAGAACCTGATCGAAGCCGGCAACACCTTCGAGGGCCTGCGAGTCTCGGTCGGCGACGGCGCGCTGCGCAAGCCGCGGCACTGGTGGAAACTGCGCGACCCGTTCACTCCGTCCTGGGGCGAGCCGTACCTGCAGATCGCCCACCGCATGCTGGCCGCGGTCAACAAGGCGCGCGTCGAGGGCGCCGGGCACGAGGTGGTGCTGGTCTCGCATCAGCTGCCCGTGTGGACGCTGCGCCGGTTCCTGCAGGGCCAGCGGCTCTGGCACGACCCGCGCAACCGGCAGTGCTCGCTGGCCTCGCTGACCTCGCTGGTCTACCACGGGGATACGCTGGTCGACATCGTGTACTCCGAGCCAGCCGGCGCCTCCGACCCCTCGGTCCACGGCGCATGACACGCTCCACCGCCTCGGCACCCGTCCGCAGCCATCGGCTGCGGGCGGTGACCGCCGTCGTCTCCGCCCTGTTCGTGATCGTCGCGGCCGCGGGCTGTTCGACCGGTACCGACGCGGTGGCCACCGGCGGCGGCACCTTCGAGTTCGTCTCGCCCGGTGGCAAAACCGACATCTTCTACGATCCGCCCGCCCAGCGCGGCACGATCGGCAAGCTGTCCGGACCCGATCTGATGAACGAGGGAAAGACCGTCTCGGTCGAGGACTTCCCGGACCAGATCGTGGTCGTCAATCTGTGGGGGCAGTGGTGCGGCCCGTGCCGCGCCGAGGCGCCCGCGCTCGAAAAGGTCTACGCGGCGACCAAAGACAAGGGCGTCGCGTTCCTGGGCATCAACGTCCGCGACCACCAGCGCGACAAAGCTCAGGACTTCGTGGTGGACAACAAGGTCGAGTACCCGTCCATCTACGACCCGTCGATGCGAACTCTGCTCGCGCTCGGCGGAAACTTTCCCACCAGTGTCATTCCGACCACGTTGATCCTGGATCGTCAGCACCGGGTCGCCGCGGTCTTCCTTCGCTCGCTACTGGCAGAGGATCTGCAGCCCGTGGTCGAGCGCATCGCCGCCGAGGAGAAGCAGTGAGCCGTCGTCGTCCCGGAAATCTGACCGCGTGTCGCCCCCGCCAGGGTGCCCGCCGCATGGGAGCTGGCTGGACCGTCGACGATCGTTGGGCGGGCATTGCGACCGTCCCGCGCAGTGTCGCCGGTGCGGGCCTGTTCGATTTCGGTCCGGCCGAACCGGCCGAGACCGAGCGCACCCTGTCGTTGCCCCGCGACGAGCAGCGTGACGAGGACACCACAGAGTGATGGTGCTCGCCGCAGTCGGGGATTCGTTCCAGCAGACCGCGGCATCGGGTCCGTTGCTGTTGGCGCTGGGTGCCTGCCTGCTCGCGGGCCTGGTGTCGTTCGCTTCACCGTGTGTCGTGCCGTTGGTGCCGGGGTATCTGTCGTATCTGGCCGGGCTGGTCGGCGCCGAGGCGCCGCCCGCCTCCGTCGCCCAGGTCGGCACGCTCACCGCGCAGCGCCGTAGCGCCAAGCTGCGGGTCGCCGGTGCCGCCGGACTGTTCGTCGCCGGGTTCACGGTGGTGTTCGTGCTGGCAACGGCCACCGTGTTCGGCCTGATCCAGACCCTCAACGTCAACCGGGAGCTGCTGCAGCGCGTCGGCGGTGTGGTGACGATCCTGATGGGTCTGGTGTTCATCGGTCTGGTGCCCGCGCTGCAGCGCGACACCAGGATGGAGCCGCGCCGCTTCACCAGCATCATCGGCGCCCCGCTGCTCGGCGGGGTGTTCGCGCTGGGCTGGACGCCGTGCCTCGGCCCGACGCTGTCGGGCGTGATGGCCGTGTCCGCCGGAACCGACGGCACCACCGCGGCGCGCGGCGTCGCCCTGATCGTGGCGTACTGCCTCGGGCTCGGCCTGCCCTTCGTGGTGCTGGCGTTCGGCTCGGCCGGTGCGTTGCGCGGGGTCGGATGGTTGCGGCGCAATTCGCGCACCATCCAGGTAATCGGGGGTGTTCTGCTCGTCGTCGTCGGCGTCGCTCTGGTCACGGGGGCCTGGGACCAGTTCGTCAGCTGGGTGCGCGACGGGTTCGTCTCCGAGGTGACTCTCCCGATCTGATGACTGACACACTGACTCCTCCCACCACCCCCGCCCCGCCCGCTCGGCAGTCGCTGCCGGGCCGGGCCTGGGCGCTGGTCCGCAACACCTGGCGCGGGCTCACCAGCATGCGCACCGCGCTGGTGCTGCTGTTCCTGCTGGCCCTGGCCGCGATCCCCGGCGCCCTGCTGCCGCAGCGCAGCCTGAACACGCAGAAGGTCGAGCAGTACATCGCCGACCGGCCGACGCTCGGCCCGTGGATGGACCGGTTCGAGCTGTTCGACGTGTTCGGCAGCTTCTGGTTCACCGCCATCTACGTGCTGCTGTTCATCTCGCTGGTGGGCTGCATCCTGCCGCGCTGCTGGGACCACTACAAGGCCCTGCGCACGCCGCCCGTCGCAGCGCCGCGCAACCTGGGCCGGTTGCCGCACCACTCCAGCGAGACCGTCGACGGCTCGGCCGAGGAGATCGTCGACCGGGCGCGCGGACAGCTGCGCGGCTGGCGCACCGAGATCCGCCCCGGCAAGCGCGACGGCGAGGTGACGCTGTCGGCCGAGAAGGGCTACCTGCGCGAGTTCGGCAACCTTGTGTTCCACCTGTCGCTGGTGGGGCTGCTCGCCTCGATCGCGCTCGGCAAGCTGTTCGGCTACGAGGGCAATGTCATCGTGATCGCCGACGGCGGGCCCGGGTTCTGCACCACCTCGCCCGCGGTGTTCGACTCGTTCCGCGCGGGCAATGTCAACGACGGCACCGGGATGACGCCGCTGTGCGTGCGTGTCAAGGACTTCAAGGCCGACTACCTGCCCACCGGCCAGGCCGAGATGTTCACCTCCAACATCGAGTACCAGGCGGGCGAGGATCTCAGCACCGACACCTGGCGTGACACCGAGCTGCGGGTCAACCATCCGTTGCGCGTCGAGGGTGACCGCGTCTATCTGCAGGGCCACGGTTTCGCGCCGACGTTCACCGTCACCTTCCCGAACGGCGAGACCCGCACCGAGACCATCCAGTGGCGTCCCGACGACGCGCAGACCTTCCTGTCCAGCGGTGTCCTGCGGATCGACCCGCCCGGCGGCATGTACGCCACCGACGAGGAACGCCGCCAGAACCAGATCGCCATCGAGGGCCTGTTCGCGCCGACCGCGCTGTTCCACGGCAGCCTGCTCACCTCGTCGTTCCCGCGAATGGACGATCCGGCCGTCGCCGTCGACATCTATCGCGGCAACACCGGTCTCGACACCGGCCGCTCGCAGTCGCTGTTCGCGCTGGACTCGGAGATGATCAAGCAGGGCCGCCTCACCAAGGAGGCTCGCGTGAACCTGCGCCCCGGTGAGTCGACGACGCTGCCCAGTGGTGCGAAGGTCACCTTCGACGGCGCGAAGGAATTCGTGAACCTGCAGGTCTCGCACGACCCCGCGCAGCAGTGGGTGCTGGTGTCCGCGCTCACGATGATGGCCGGTCTGCTGGTCTCGCTGCTGGTGAAGCGGCGCCGGATCTGGGTGCGGGCGTACCCGGCCGAGGAAGCGGCGGGTACCGTGGATCAACGACGGACCGTAGTAGAGATGGGCGGTCTGGCCAGAAGCGATCAGGCGGGCTGGGGCGGCGAATTCGACCGGCTGCGGGCGCGCCTGCTGGGAACGGAGAACTGATGCCGATCGACGAAACGGTGGCGCGCTACAGCGACTTCGCCTTCATGTCGGCCATGGCGATCTACGCCCTGGCGCTGGTGCTGCTGCTCGTGCAGTACGCCTCGGCGCGGGCCAAGCAGGTCGCGGCGCGCGAGCTCGTGCCCGCGGGCGCGCCCGCCGACCCGTCGCTGCCCGGTCGCATCGAGACGCCGGACAAGCCGACCGCCGAACGGCTCGGAAACATGGCGTTCTCGGTGCTGGTGGTCGGCGCGGTGCTGCACGTCGTCTCGATCGTCCTGCGCGGCTTCGCGACCAACCGTTTCCCGCTGGGCAACATGTACGAGTTCACCACCATGGCCACCGCGGCCGCCGTGGTGATCGGTCTGTGGTTCCTGCGCGAGCAGCGCTACCGGTCCATGTGGGTGTTCCTGCTGGTCCCGGTGCTGATCCTGATGTTCCTGGCCGGCACGGTCCTCTACGCCGACGCCGCCCCCGTGGTCCCCGCGCTGCGCTCGTTCTGGCTGCCCATCCACGTCACCATCGTCAGCGTCGGCAGCGGCGTCTTCCTCGTCTCCGGTGTCGCCAGCCTGCTGTACCTCTACCGCATGCGCCAGCCCGCCGGCGAGGAGTCCGACAGCATCTTCGGCGTCATCGCCCGCCGCCTCCCCGACGCCCGCACCCTCGACCAGCTCGCCTACAAGACCACCATCATCGGCTTCCCCCTCTTCGGCGCAGGCGTCATCCTCGGCGCCATCTGGGCCGAAGCCGCCTGGGGCCGCTTCTGGGGCTGGGACCCGAAGGAAACCTGCTCCTTCATCGCCTGGGTCCTCTACGCCGCCTACCTCCACGCCCGAGCCACCTCGGGCTGGCGCGACACCAAGGCCGCCTGGATCAACATCGCCGGCTTCGTCGCCATGCTCTTCAACCTCTTCATCATCAACATGGTGATCAGCGGGTTGCACAGCTACGCCGGTCTGACTTAAACGGCTTCTACCAGCGCGTTCGGGTCGTGTCTGTCATCGGCTGCTGGCTGCTGATCGGCTTCGGTACAAAGTGAGTACGGCTTAGCAGCGACGCGTAGTAGCCGCGGCCGATCGGATCAGATAGATCGCCGCAGAGTAGACGTCGTCGTTTACCAAGTCGGCAGCGCTCCTGCTGTACCGGACAAACGCCGAATCAACTGGAATGTCCACAACACTTCGGGGATCGAAAGGGTAGCGATAGTCCTCGTCGCGGTCAGACCATTGGTTCAGGTAGTTCGCAGGCAGAAGGTAGAGACCGGGTGCCTCTTTTCGGTGCAGGTGCCCACGCAGGAAGTCGATTCCCGCACGCAGGGACTTCTGCGACGGCAGCACAAGCGTTTCTTCTAGCGGAAGGACCAGACCTGCCGCGACACCAACTCGATTCGGCCAGTCGACACCCTTGCAGAGTGCTGCGAAGGCGCGCGCGCAGCTGGCAAGTAGCTGGCCGGGATCTTGCAGATCTTCCGCGATGAGCCCGAATTCATCAATGTGCCGGGAGACCACGCGATCGCGTGCCGCTGAGGACACCTGTGCGGCCCATCGCTCAATCGTGTCCATGTCAAGATCCGCCACAACAATCCACCAACCGTTCCGCTCTGTCACCGCGCTGGATCATGTCACTGACGGTCGTGGTTGGCTACCCGGTTTCGGTGACCACCTCGCGCTTCGAGACAGCTATGCGGGCCTGAGATACCAGCGTCTATCACTCGGGCACTGACTTGCAGGGCGTTGGGTCATTGAATGGATTCACGTTCCGCGAGGAAACGATCGAGCAGGTCGAACAGCACCTCGAGGATGCGAACTTCCTGCTCGGGAGTGAAATCTGTTTCAGCGTCTCGCTCGGGCAATGCGATTTGCGTGATCATGCTCGACCAGGAGAGGCTGCTCTCGCGAAGAAGGTGGTTGGTGAGAAGCCACTCGCGAAAGCCGTCCAGTCCTCGGCCCCCGAACCGGTGTGCGGCGTAGTCGTAACCTTCCAGGAAACACGTCACACCACGGACGGTGGTGAATCCGATGAACATGCCTGGGCGCGCGGCAAATTGCAGTAGGTACTCGCGCTCTGTCGGATCGTCTGGGTCCAACGGGTCCCACTCCCTGGCCCGTCCAAGCCCGGCGAAATGTGCATCGAGGTCCGCAGGTTTCTCCATCCCGCTACTTCACCATGGCCGCGGCGACTGGGCGCAGACGCATCGGACAGGTAGTCATCATCAGATCAGTGATCTTTCGGATCTGCACAGCTGTGCGAGTCCAAGCTTCGGTTCTGCGGCACGAGGTCATAGCAGTGTGGCGGGTGGTGTGATCTCCCAGCGAACTCTGGGCGAAACGGACAGATATCCGCGATGATTCGTGCGATTTCATGTCCACGCGTGTTCGCAGAGGAAAAGTACTTGATGAAGGTCATGGGTAAGGCTGTTGTCGCGGCGGCGGCGGTGGGTCTTGCGGCCGGGTCGGTGATCGGTGCCGGTGCGGCGAATGCGGAGGAGAACCTCTACGGGGCAATCGCTTTCAGTGGCGAGCAGTGGTACTACGGCACCAGCGTCGATGCCTTCAGCCGCGAAGACGCGATCGACGAAGCGCTGTTCTGGTGTGGTTTCGACGGTGCCTCCGACTGCATCGTCTTGGTGGACTGGTCCGACGGCTGCGGGGCGCTCGTCTACACCGACGGCGCGGTCGGCACCGGCGCGGGCTTCAACAGTTCGGCCGCGCTGTTCGCTGCCCACACCAGCCTGGCCAGGTTCCACCCGCCGGCATTCCTGGCCAACGTCGGTTCCGCCGACAAGTCGGACACCCAGATCAGCGAGGTCGTCTGCACGGCCAACGCCTCCTGAGGATGGGAAGTCCCGGAACTCTTGGGGCCCGGGACTTCCCGGACGAGGCGGCTAGGCTCGGCTGGTGAGGACAGACAGGTTGAGTCCGTGGACGGGGGAGTTCCCCGTCCTGCCGTGGAGCGAAGTCGCGCGCTGGATTCAAGAGATGACCGGCGGGGATTCTCGGGCTCGGCATCTGACCGCCATCGTGGACAGCGTGATGCGCTCGGGTCGAGCTGAGGAGCTGGCCGCCACGATGGCGATGCTCGACATCATCGTCACGACCCATCCCGTAGCAAAAACGGCGATCGAGGAGGTCGTCGTCCGCGCTCCGGGATCGTTGGTCCCGGTCGCCGACGGCACCGTGGTGATCGAATGCCTGTCGGCAACCCACCCGAACCAGTACACAGCCCCGGTCGACGACGCGGTGCCGCTGTTCTGGCAGGCCGTGGAGACGGTCTTCGGCATCGCTCCACATGGCCCGAGCGAGTAGTTCGGTGGAACAATCCCTGCGTGGCAACACTGCGGGGAAAAGCCAAGCGATGGGTCGCGGATGACGTCACCGCGGGCGGCGTGATCGAGGTCGAATTCACCGATGCCGAGGGCGTCGCACATGCGGTGGTCGACAAGCTGCCAATCTTCCCGTCGGCCCCACATGAGCTGCGTTCCGCCGCGAAGTATCCGATTCCGTGCCACATCGAGGTCGATCTCGTCGACCACCTCGAGAACGGCCGTTGCGAAGTAGACCTGCGCTGGTCGGAGTCGACGACCGGTCGGGTCCGCTTTGTTGTGCGCGCCGTCGATATCGAGCCATGACCCGCGATCAGCAGTAGTAGCAGATCTTGTTGGCCGGGAGTTCTACGTGGCAGTTGAGGCAGACGGGCTTGCGGACCGGTTCCGGCTTGGGGACGGTGACGCGGGGGGAGGAGGCGGAGGTGCGCTTGGGCTTGGTGGCGGCTTCCGCGGCTTCGGCGGTGGCCAGAGCCTGGGTGGTCTGCTGGCGCAGGGCCGCGACCTTGGGGGTGAGGGTGGGCAGGCCGCCGTCGGCGGGGAGGTCGGTGGCGTAGTGCTGATAGCACTGCCAGCGGGCGGCCGCGGCGTGCATCTCGAGGTCGTCGGGGATGGGCAGGCCCGCGAGTTCGAGGATGTAGCGGTAGCCGGTGCCGACGGTCTGGTTCTTGCGCACGCACAGCGCGCTCAGCGGCGGCTCGTTGTTCTTGTGACAGTACTCGGCGACCCGGTCGAGCACGACGGGCAGCCAGTGCTGCCACTTGACCTGCGTGCGGATCCCGGATTCCTCCTGGACCAGCTCGGCCAGCTCGGTGTTGACGATGAAGTTGTTGAACCGGGTCGCGGTCTCGGCGAGCACCTCGTGTGCCGCGCGAGTCCACGCCGACCTGGCCTCGGTGAACGTCACGGCGCTGCCGTCGGCCGCGCGCCAAGTGGTCGGAATGGAACCCTGCTGCACATCGATCACCGGAATACGTTATCTATTCAGGTTTTTCACGGTGCACCGGGGGGTATGTGCCAGAGCTCACGCCTCAGTGGTCGCCGGAGTCGTCGCGGTGCTGCTTGCCGAGGCGCCAGAGGAATTCCGGATCGTCGTCGGGGCCGAGGATGGGTCTGCGGCCGGGGCCGGAATGCGGGCGGGGCTTCTCGGGGCCGAACGCCTTCCAGCACAGCACCGCTACGGCCACGATCGCGATGAGTGCCAACAGGTACGTCACGTCGCTCACCTCCTGCTATCGAGGGTAGCCGTGTCCGCGCCGTGTGCACATGAGCAACGGAAGGGAAATTTCCGGCGAACGCGAGCCCATGCGGACTCGCGTCGGCCGGAGGGAGTCAGCGGGGCGCTGCCTCGGTGGTGAGCGATTTGAGCAACTGCAGAACCTCGGACTCACGGAATCGGCGATGTCCGCCCGGCGTGCGCAGCGAACCGAGCCTGCCCGCATGGGCCCACCGAGTGACGGTCTTCGGGTCTACATGGAACATTGCGGCCACTTGGCCTGGTGTCAGCAGAGTGTCCTGGCCGCCGACGGTGATCGCAGTCATAGCTAACCTCTCCCGTTCTCGACAGTTCCCTCATCAGATGGCGTCATCGTCGCACTGCGACCCCCACCTAGTCGAACCACCTACTGTTGGTAAAGGGGAAGTAATAGACAAAAGCCGCGAACAGGGCCTCATCAGTCCAGCTGTGCTGGGGTTAGGCTGTTCTGGTGAGTGAAGCAACTGGTCAGCAAGGTTCTGGCGCGGGGAAGCGGCTGGTCCGCAATCTGGCCCTCTACACGCTGGCCCGGCTCGGGCTCGTCGTGCTGATCGCCGCGGCCATCATGGGTGTGGCGTACCTCATCGGGGTCGAGGTGCCGATCATCGTAGCGGCGCTGTTCGCGTTGCTTGTCGCGATGCCGCTGTCGCTGACCCTGTTCAAGAAGCTGCGCACGCGCGTCAACGAGGACATCGCGATCGTCGACGCCCGCCGCAGGCAGGACAAGGCGCAGCTGCGGGCCCGGCTGCGGGGTGACGACGAGGCGTGAAGTACCTCGACCGCAGCGCGCCGCGGGACTGGGTCGACAACGCCGTGCGGCTGATCGACGCCGACTCCCAGCGCTCCGCCGACACCCACCTGCTGCGCTACCCCCTGCCCGCCGACTGGCCGGTGCAGCTGTACCTCAAGGACGAGTCGACCCACATCACCGGCAGCCTCAAGCACCGGCTGGCGCGGTCGCTGTTCCTGTACGCGATCTGCAACGGCTGGGTCACCGAGGGTACGACGGTGGTGGAGGCGTCGTCGGGGTCGACGGCGGTGAGCGAGGCGTACTTCGCCAAGCTGCTCGGCCTGGATTTCGTCGCGGTGATGCCGGCGAGTACCTCGCCGCAGAAGGTCGCGCTGATCGAAGCCCAGGGTGGCCGTTGTCATTTCGTCGAGCGCGCGCCGGAGATGTACACCGAGGCCAAGCGCCTGGCCGCCGAGTCCGGCGGGCACTTCATGGACCAGTTCACCCACGCCGAGCGGGCCACGGACTGGCGTGGCAACAACAACATCGCCGAGTCGATCTTCCAGCAGCTGGCGCTGGAGACCCATCCCGTCCCGGAGTGGATCGTGGTCGGTGCAGGCACCGGCGGCACCAGTGCCACGATCGGCCGCTACATCCGCTACCGCAGGCACGCGACCAGGCTGGCCGTCGTCGACCCCGAGCATTCGGCGTTCTTCGGCGGCTACGAGACCGGTGACGCGGGCTACGAGACGGGCATGCCGTCGCGGATCGAGGGCATCGGCAGGCCCCGGGTCGAGCCGTCGTTCGTGGGCCAGGTGGTCGACCGGATGATCGTGGTGCCGGACGCGGCATCGGTGGCGACCGCGCGCCACGCCAGCGCCGTCCTGGGCAGGCGCGTCGGCGGGTCGACCGGCACGAACCTGTGGGGCGCGTTCCATCTGGTGTCGGAGTTGCTGCGGGAGGGCCGCAGCGGCAGCATCGTCACCCTGCTGTGCGACGGTGGGGATCGCTACGCGGGCACCTATTTCGACGACGCCTGGGTCGAGGGCCAGCAGCTGGATCTCACCGGTCCCACCGCCGTCCTCACCGAATTCGCGGCGACGGGTCGCTGGAACGGCTGATCCGCGCGCCGAAACCTGACCGGCGGTGTCAGGTTTCGATGTGAGGATCGGTCTTCATGACGACCCGCTACTACACCGCGAGCAGCCTCGACGGCTACATCGCCGACGCCGACAATTCACTCGACTGGCTGATGGCCGTGGCCGACGCCGACACCGCGACGAGCGACATCGACGACTTCCTGCGTGAGGTCGGCGCGCTGTGTCTCGGCGCGACCACCTACGAATGGATGGCGGCCAACAATCCGCCGGAGGACTGGCGCGAGAACTACGGCGACCGGCCCGCCTGGGTGTTCACCCATCGTGTGCTGCCCGAGATCCCCGGCGCGAACGTGCGTTTCGTGCAGGGCGAGGTGGGCCCGGTACACGAGCAGATGATCGCGGCGGCGGAAGGTCGCGACATCTGGATCGTCGGCGGCGGTGAGCTGGCGGGCCAGTTCGCCGACGCGGGCTTGCTGGACGAGGTGATCGTCGGCGTCACGCCGGTGACGCTCGGCGGCGGCGCGCCGCTGCTGCCGCGCCGGATTCTCTCCGACCGTCTGCGACTGGTGGACGTGGCCAAGCTGGGTCAGTTCGCCAAGCTGGTCTATCACCTGAGCTGAGATCGTCAATTTTTCTTGACACGGCTCATGTCGTCAATCAAAATTGACGACATGACCGATGCAACGACACTCGCCTCGGCGGCGGGCAATCCCGATCCGGCGGTCGGCCTGCGGGCCGTCCTCGCGCTGCGCAGGCTGGCCGACCGGCTCGAAGCCATCCAGGTCGCCAATGCCAGGGCCAACGGTTGGTCCTGGCAGGCGATCGCGGA
Source organism: Nocardia neocaledoniensis (assembly GCF_003182135.1). Lineage (GTDB taxonomy): Bacteria > Actinomycetota > Actinomycetes > Mycobacteriales > Mycobacteriaceae > Nocardia > Nocardia neocaledoniensis. The sequence continues at coordinate 264,300 of NZ_QGTL01000007.1, forward strand.
GGCGCTCGAGGTGAGCAAGCAGGCGGTCCATCAGAAACACAACCGGAAAGGTGGGACCCGCTGATGTTCGAGAGGTTCGGGCAGCATGCCCGCACGGCCGTGGTGCTGGCGCAGGAAGAGGCCAGGGAGCTCGGCGCGAAGCGGATCGGGCCGGAGCACCTGCTGATCAGTCTCGTCGGCAATGCCGATCCCGGCCTGGCCGCCGTGCTGAGTGCGCGTGGCATCACCGCCGCACAGGTGCGCGCCGGCGTCGCTGAACGCGCGCAGGCGGACCCGCTCGGGATCGACGACGCCGAGGCTTTGCGCTCGGTCGGCATCGACCTCGCCGCAGTGCAGGCCAGCGTCGCCGAGAATTTCGGCGCCGACGCGTGGGACAACGCCGAACCCGAACCGAAGCGTGGCGTGTTCGGCAGGCTGCTCGGCGGCAACTGGGGACACATCCCCTTCACGACCGCCGCCAAGAAGTCGCTGGAGCTCTCCCTGCGTGAGGCGGTGCATCGCAAGGACCGCGAGATCCGCGCGGCCCACCTCCTGCTCGGCGTGCTGCGGGCCGACGAAGCGGGCTCGGCCGCACTGCTCGGCGGGCGCGCTGCGGTGACCGCGCTGCGCGCCGACATCGACGGGATGCTCGACCGCGCGGCGTGAATTCTTGCCGCCGGTGTGTGTCAGACCCGGTGTGATGTCCGAATTCCGGCCTAGCATGGCTGTATGCAGCTAGCCATTCGATTGGTCATCAACGCCATTGCCATCTGGGCAGCGGCCGCGTGGATCGACAAGATCGACATCCTGACCCCGGCGGACTCGGGCAACTGGGGCAAGGCCCTGGTGATCCTGATCGTCGCGGCGGTGTTCACCGCGGTGAACGCCGTCATCAAGCCGATCGTGAAGCTCCTGTCCCTCCCGTTCGTGATCCTCACGCTCGGCCTGTTCCTGCTGATCGTGAACGCGGGCATGCTCTGGCTGACCGCGAAGATCACCGAACTGTCCGACTACGGCCTGCGTGTCGACGGTTTCTGGGCGGCCCTGTGGGGTGGCGTGATCATCTCGCTGGTCAACTGGGTCCTCGGCATCATCGTCCCGGACGGCGACGACTAGCCGAACCCGACGGCCAGCGCGCTGAGCACCGACCACGCCAGCATCGCCAGGCCGCAATCACGCAGGGCGGGAATCAGTTCCAACCCGCCCTTGCCCGTGCGCACGGGGGCGTTGGCCCGGATCGCGAGCGGTAGCGCGAGCAGTCCGGCCAACGCCAACGGCGTGCGCGCGATCAGCGCGAGACTGATCACGAACGGCACCGCGAGCAGCACCAGGTGCAGGGTCCGGGTGCGCGCGTCGCCGAGTTTCACCGCGAGCGTGACCTTCCCGGCCTCGGTGTCGGTCGGGATGTCGCGCAGATTGTTGGCGACCAGCACGGCGCTGGAGAACGATCCGATGGCGATCGCCAGCAGCAGCCCGACCCAGTCGACGCGCAGCGCCTGCACGTACTGGGTGCCGAGCACCGCGATGAGCCCGAAGAACACGAAGACCGCGATCTCACCGAAACCGCTGTAGCCGTAGGGCTTGCTGCCGCCGGTGTAGAACCACGCGCCTGCCAGGCACAGGGCGCCGATCAGGACCAGCCACCAGGCCGTCGTCACGGCGAGCACCAGCCCGGCGACCGCGCCGACCGCCAGGCTGAGCACGGCGGCGGTGCGGACGGCGGTGGGGGAGGCCAGCTTCGACCCGACCAGGCGCAGCGGCCCGACGCGCACGTCGTCGGTCCCGCGGATGCCGTCGGAGTAGTCGTTGGCGTAGTTCACCCCGACGATCAGCGCCAGCGAAACCAGCAGCGCCAGCGCCGCTTTCCACCAGACGGCGCCATCGATGGACGCGGCCGCGCCGGTGCCTGCGATGACCGGCGCGATCGCGTTGGGCAGCGTCCGCGGCCGGGCGCCCTCGATCCATTCCGCAGCTGTAGCCATGGATCGAAGCCTAGCCCCGGCGTCAGGAACCGGCTGCCTCGGCGATGGTCTTGAGCCGGGCCAGGCCCTTGTCGAAGTCCTTGCCGATCATGTTGTCGATCGGGAACACCTTGCCGAGCACGCCCATCAGGCCCGAGTGGGTGCCGGTCATCGTCCAGGTCACCTCGGTGCCCGCGCCGCTCGGGACGAGGGTGAAGGTGACGAAGTTGGTGGCCTTGAACGGCTTCTCGAAGGCCAGCTCGATGCCGATCTCGCGCTCGGCGTCGGCCTTGATCTCCATCGCGCCCGCGCCCGCCTTGCGGTTGCCGCGCCAGGTGTAGCGGGCACCGACGCCGGATTCGGGCCCGGTGTAGGTGCGCGCGAGCTGCGGGTCGGCGTCCTCCCATGGCGACCACAGACGCCACTGGCGGAAGTTGTCGATGAAACCGTGGATGCGTGCGGGTTCGGCGGCAATGGTCGTGCGCCGGGTCACCTCGAAGTCGCCCATGCGCGACAGCCTAAGCCGCCGGGGCGACAAGTTCGTGGCGACGACGGCGGTGTCGCGGCGACGGGTGTGCCGCGGGCGAGGTGCGCGTGCTGAGACAGCGCCCGCGCGCCGCCCTCGCCTACGATGTCTTTCGGCATGTCTGCACCTCATTCGGGCCCCGACGGGTCCTCGTCCGCCGGACCGGCGACCGCCTCCCGCGTCGTCGTCGGGCTGCTCGGCGTGATCGCGATCCGGCGCGACGACACCCTCGTCGCGTTGCCCGGCGCCCGGGCCAGATCGCTGCTCGCCGCGCTCGCGATCCGGCCCGGCCGCGCACGTAGCGCCCAGGCCCTCGTCGACGACATCTGGGGCGAGCAGCCGCCGCGCGCCCCGATGAACGCCCTGCACACCCAGGTCTCCCGGTTGCGCGCCCTGCTGCCCGACGGTGCGCTGGAGATCGGTCCCGCCGGCTACCGGCTCACGCTGCCCGCCGACGCGGTCGACCTCACCGCCGCCGCCGACCTGGCCCGCCGCGCCGACGAGCACCTGATGATGGGCGACGCCGCCGCGAGCCTCGCCGCGGTCACCGCGGCCCGTGCGCTGTGGCGCGGCGAGCCCGGCGCCGACCTGCCCGATTCGGACCAGGCCGATGACCTGCGCGCCGCCGCCCTCCACGTGCTCGGCGACCTGGACCGTATCGAGGTGGCTACCCGTATCGCCCAGGGTTACCCGGCCGCCGCGATCCCCGTCGCCCGCGCGGCCGCCGCCGCGAACCTCCTCGACGAGGGCGCCCACACCACGCTGGTCCGCGTCCTCGCGCTCGCCGACCGCACCACCGAGGCACTCGAGGTCTTCGCCGCCTTTCGCCTGCGACTCATCGAGGAACTCGGCGCCGAGCCCGGCCCCACCCTGGTCGCCCTGAACGCGGCGATCCTGCGCGGCGAGCCCATCACCCCGTCGGGTTCCCGCCGCACGCCCAGCCCACGCACCGCGAGTCCCGCCGCCCCCGGCCCCCGAGCCGCGAGCAGCGCCACGCCCGGCTCGACGGCACTCCGCGGCCCGGGCTCCGACAGTCATCCGGCCGATGTCCCGACCCGACCGCCCGGCACCGAGGCACAGATCCCCGGCGAACCCCTCGACTCGGCAGTCCCGGAAACGGCCGCGGCTGATCATCCGCGCCGACCGGGCCACGCGCCCGCTGCGCCCGACGCCGCCGTGCCCGGCGCCCCGACGCTGCGGGGTCACGCTCCCGTGGCGTCTGACGCCGCCGTGCCCGGTGCCCCGACGCTGCGGGGTCACGCTTCCGTTGCGTCTGACGCCGCCGTGCCCGGTGCCCCGGCGCTGCGGGGTCACGCTTCCGTGGCGTCTGACGCCGCCGTGCCCGGCGCCCCGACGCTGCCCGGAACTTCGTTCGCAAGAGGTGACCGCGAAGAGGACTGCTCGCCGAATTCCTCTGCACCGGAGAGTGATTCCACTCTCATAGCCGCCGATGATGCTCGTCCGGTAGCCCCGCCGGATGGCCGAGAAGAGCCGCGCCGACCGGACTCCTCTGCGGATCCCGCGCCCATGGCCGCCGATGATGCTCGCTCGGCAGCTGACCCGCGATGGGCAGCCTCGTCGGATGGTTGGTCCACGCGAGCACCGGACATCACGCACCCGGCGTCGAATCCCGCCGTCGGCGAGGAATCACGCGGCGCCGGCCGCCCGGTCCCTGCGCTCGGCCTCCGCGCCGCACCGAACGAATTGCTCGGACGCGCAGACGATCTGGACGCCATCGCGGCGCTGACCCGACGTTCCCGGGTGACCACCGTGCTCGGTCCCGGCGGTACGGGCAAGACCAGGGTGGCCAACGCGGTCGGTGAAAGGCTCACGGGGACAGTGCCGGTGGTGCTGGTCGAACTGGCTTCGGTGCAGCCCGAGTCGGCTGGGGCGAACGCGCGCGTCGACATCGAGGCCGCGGTCGGGCACGTCATCGGCCTCGGTGAGGTGATTCGCGAGCCCGGCGGTTTCCGGCCCGGCATCCAGCTCGACGCGCGCCGACGGTTGCGGGAAGCGCTCGCCGCGCGCCCGACCCTGTTGATCCTGGACAACTGCGAGCACGTGATCGAGGCCGCGGCCGAAGTGGTGGCCGATCTGGTGGGCGCGTGCGCGCAGCTCACCGTGCTCACCACCAGTCGCTCGCCGCTGGCCATCACGGCCGAATCCGTCTACCCGCTGGCCCCGTTGACGATCGACACCGCCGGTTCGCCCGCGACCGACCTGTTCTCGGCGCGGGCCCGCGCCGTGCGGCCGGACGTGCGGCTCGACCCCGAGGTCGTGGCCCGCCTGTGCCGCACGCTGGACGGGCTGCCGTTGGCGATCGAGCTCGCCGCGGCGCGGGTGCGCACCATGAGCGTGGCCGAGATCGAGACCCGGCTCGAACACCGGTTCGCCCTCCTGCGCGGCGGCGATCGCACCGCCCCGCAGCGGCATCGCACGCTGCACGCGGTGATCGCTTGGAGCTGGAACCTGCTCGACCCCGACCAGCGGATCGTGCTCCGCAGACTGTCGATGTTCCCCGCCGGTTTCACGCTGTCGGCCGCGGAAGCCGTCGCGGCGGGACCTGATGTCGCCGCAGCCATCGACGGCCTCGTCGGGCAGTCGCTGCTGACCACCCTCGACGACCCGGACGGCGCCGGGATCCGGTATCGCATGCTCGAGACGGTGCGCGAGTTCGGCGCCGAACAGCTCGCCGCGGCCGACACCGAGTCGGCAGGAGCGGAGACGGCGCTGGTCATCGACCGGATGGCCGGTTGGGCGCGGGAATTCGCGCTGGCCGCCGTCCGCGAACACCGCACGGGCGAGCAGGTGCCCATGGTGCTCGCGGTGACTGCCGAGCTCGACAATCTGGTCGCCATCCTGCGCACGGCAACCGCGCGGGCCGACGCGGAGACGGTGTACACGGTGTTCCCGCTGGCCGCGACGTTGTGGGTGATGCGCGGCTCGCATCTCGAATTCATCGGCTGGGCCGTTCGTCTGGTGGCGATCCCGCCCCCGCTGCCGACCTCGGGGGAGGCCGCCGACCTGCAGATGGTCGCGCACATGCTGACCTGTCTGCATCTGATGTTCCATCATGGCAGTGACATCCGTCCGGTCGCGGTGGCGCGGATACGGGCTCGGCGATTGCTCGCGCATCCGGGACTGGACCCCGGGCTGCGCCTGCTCGGCGAGCTGATCTCCGTGCGTATCAACGGCTTCCGTATCGGCAGGCTGCTCGCCGACGGTGTCAGGTCGCCCGCACGGTCGGCCAGGATCGCGGCGTTGGTGGCGCGCGCCAACTTCTGGGAGAACGCGGGCAATGTGCAAGGCTCCACCCGTGATTCGCTGCGCGCCCTCGACGATCTCGGCGCCGAGGACGTCTGGGGCATCTCGATGGTGTGCCAGCATCTGGCGCAGTTGTGTGGCCAGTCCGCCCGCTACGCCGAGGCGGTGACCTACTACCGCAGGGCGCTGGCGCAGATGACGATGCTGCGGGTGCACGACGAGATCCTGGAGAGCCGCTGCTTCCTGATCGTCGCGCTCATCGGCAGCGGTCAGCGCGACCGGGCGAGGGCGGAACTGGACTTCGTCCTCCGCTCCGACGCGGGCGTGCGCCAGGTCGACGACCCGACCATCCGCCGCAACCACCGGCTCTCGACCGTCGCGACCGCGGTGGCCGAACTGGAACTCGCCGACGGCGACATCGACGCCGGGCTGCGGCACTACCGCCGCGCGCTGGACCTGCTCGGCTGGCCGGACTACGAACTCAGCCCCGGGCCCGGCGCGATGATGGTCTCGGCCGCCGCGGTGAGCGCGCACGTGTTGCACGGCCGGGCCGCCGACGCGGCGGACCTGATGGCCCAGATCGCCGAGACGACCGAGCAGCGCTTGTCGCAATACCTCGATCTCCCGCAGATCGGCGCGGTCGCCTGCGCCGTCGGCTCCTATCTGCTGGCCACCGAGCCGCGGCGGCCGGAGGGCCACGAATTGCTCACGCTGGCGGCGTCTTCGGTCGCGCGCCAGGACTATCCGTCGATGGAACTGGCCCGCCACATCGCCCTGCACGGGCACCGAAACGACCCGGCCGCCGCGCGCACACGACGGCTCGACGCCGGCGTCCGCATCGTCGAGATCGTAAACAGCCTGCGCTGACACGACGACGGCGGCCGATCCGCTCGGATCGGCCGCCGCTGCCGGGGAATTCAGGCCCTGCGCATGTAGGCCCGCACGGTGAGCGGCGCGAACACCGCGATCACCACCAGCGCACCGACCAGCGACCAGACCAGGTCGCTGCTGTAGATGTTGGCGTTCATCAGGTCCCGGCAGGTGTTGACCATGTAGTACACCGGGTTGGCGTGGTTGATCGCCTGCATCCAGCCCGGCATCGTGCTCACCGGGGCGAACGCGCCGGACATGAAGGTCAGCGGGAACATCACCATCATCGAGATGCCCTGGACCGAGGCCGCGCTCTTGCCGGTGACGCCGACCAGCGCCCACACCCAGCTGATCGCGAACGAGCACACCACCACGACCAGGCAGGCCACGACCACACCGGCGAAGCCGCCGCCGGGCCGGTACCCGAGGCACAGGCCGACGATGATCGTCAGGGTGGAGGCGATGCCGTAGCGGACCATGTCGGCGAGCAACGCGCCCGCCAGCGCCGAAACCCGGGCGATGGGCAGCGATTTGAAGCGGTCGAACACGCCCTTGTCCATGTCCTCGCGCAGCTGGGTACCGGTGACCACCGAGGTGAGCACCACCGTCTGCACGAGAATGCCGGGAATCAGCACGGGCAGATAGTCCGCGACACTGCCCGAGATCGCGCCGCCGAAGATGTAGGTGAACAGCGCGGTGAACAGGATCGGCTGCACCGTCACGTCGAAGAGCTGCTCGGGATTGTGTTTGATCTTGAGCAGGCCGCGATAGGCCATGGTGAACGAGGTGGAGATCGTCTCGCGCGGGCCCACCCGGTCGCTGACCTGGGCGAGGTCGTCGGTGGGCGCGGGAGCGGTGAGGACTGCGGTCATGCCGCGCTCCGTTCGGTGTCGTCGGAATCGGCCGGATGGCCGGTGATGGTGAGGAAGACCTCGTCGAGGGTCGGCTTGGACACGGTGATCTCCTCGACGCCGATCTCCCAGTCGCGCAGGCGGATCAGCAGCTCGGCGGTGAGGTTCGGATCGGGCAGCGCCGCGGTGAGTCTGCCCGCCTCCGGGCTGATCTGGGCGGCGACGCCGAGGAAGTCGCCGACGATGCGGCGGGCCTCGTCGAGCTGGTCGCGGTCGAGCAGCGTCAGGTGCACCGAGGAGCCACCGATGGAGGCCTTGAGCTGGTCGGCGGTGCCGTCGGCGATCACCCGGCCGTGGTCGATCACGGCGATCCGGTCGGCCAGCTGATCGGCCTCGTCGAGGTACTGGGTGGTGAGCAGCACGGTCGCGCCCTCGGTCACCAATCTGCGGATGGTGTCCCACATCTGGGCTCGCGTGCGCGGGTCGAGACCGGTGGTCGGTTCGTCGAGGAACAGCAGGGGCGGGGTCGAGATGAGGCTGGCCGCGAGATCCAGGCGCCTGCGCATGCCGCCGGAGAAGTTCTTCAGCGGCTTGTTCGCCGCCTCGGCGAGATCGAACTCCTCGAGCAGTTCGACGGCCTTGCGGCGGGCGGCGGGCCTGCTCAGGCCGAGCAGCCGGCCGAAGATGATCAGGTTCTCGGTGGCGGTCAGCATCTCGTCGACCGAGGCGTACTGCCCGGTGACGCCGATCAGCGAGCGCACCGCGTTGGGCCGCTCGACCACGTCGTTGCCGAAGATCCGCGCGCTGCCGCCGTCGGGACGCAGCAGCGTCGCGAGCATCTTGATGGTCGTCGTCTTGCCCGCGCCGTTCGGTCCGAGCACCCCGTAGACCGAGCCGCGCGGCACCGCCAGGCTCACCCCGTCCACGGCGCGCTGCTTGCCGAACACCTTGACCAGATCGTTCGCCTCGACGGCGAGCGCTGAAGTGGGTGTGTAAGTCATGCGACCTACGGTGCCCGGACCGCCTTGCACGGCCCTTGCGTCACGATGGCGCCGGCCACGCAAGGCCGCGCAAGATCAATGACGCGAGTTCGCCAGCAGGTGATGGCGCAGGGCCGCCCGGTCGGGTTTGCCCGGTCCGCGCAGCGGGATCTCGCTCAGCACCGCGAGCTCACGCGGCGCGGCGATCGAGTCGAGCTCGGCCACCACGTGGGCGCGGATCTCCTCGAGCGTCGGCTCGGCCCCCGGCACCGGCACGATCGCCACCGCCACCCGCTGACCCAGCCGCTCGTCGGGCAGACCGAGCACGACACACTCGCTGATCCCGGGATGCGTGGCCAGCACGGCCTCGACGACCTGCGGAATCACCAGCAGCCCGCCGGTCATGATCGCCTCGTCGAGGCGCCCGGTGATCGAGAGCACCCCGTTCTCGTAGGTGCCCGCGTCCTCGGTACGGAACCACCCCGGCTCGGCGAACGCCGGATGATCGGGCAGATTGCGGTAGCCGCGGGCGATCATCGCCCCGCCGAGCAGCACCCGCCCGTCCTCGATGCGGACCTGGGTGCCGTCCAGGGGCACGCCCTCGTAGACGCATCCGCCACAGGTCTCGCTCATGCCGTAGGTGCGCACCACGGTGATGCCCGCCTCGCGCGCGCGTTCGAGCACCGGTGTCGGCGTCGCCGCGCCGCCGACGAGCACGCCGTCGAGTTCGGCCAGCGCCTTCGCCGCGATCGGCGAATCCAGCGACTTGATCAGCTGGGTCGGTACCAGCGCGGTGTAGCGGCGTGGACCGCGCATGGCCGCGACCGCACCGGCCAGCGCCTCGGGCAGGAACCCGCCCGACACGTCGAGCACGGTCGGCTCGGTGCCGGCGAGAATGCTGCGCAGCAGCACCTGGATGCCCGCGATGTGGTGGGTCGGCAGCGCCAGCAGCCAGCTGCCCGGCCCGCCGAGCCGGTCGTGGGTGGCGTTGCCGCTGGCCCGCAGGGCCTCCGCGCCGAGCAGCGCGCCCTTCGGGATGCCGGTGGTACCGGAGGTCGTCACGACCAGGGCCACGTCGTCGTCGATCGGGTCGCCGGGCTTGAGCGCGTCGGAGAGTCTGCGCGCCTCGCGTCGATCCGTGGTCGGGATCGGCAGCCACGCGGGGCCGTTGCCGTCGAGTGCCTGCCGCAGATGGGGAAGTACTTCCCCGACACCGGAACCGGTCGGCATCTGCAGCGTCCGCAGGGTCTTGCTCACCCTGTCACCTCCGGATACAGCTCGCCGCGCGCCCTCACGGCTTCGATCGTGTCATGCGACCGACATGACCCGGCCAACGGGTCGGTTTGCCGGGGAACGGCTCGGAAATGCCAGGCATAGCGACTGCGATTCAGTAGACGGACAGTTCTCGCACTGCGGTCCGGACGACGGCGGTCGGGCGCTTGCTCGCAGCTATCGTGCGCGGCCGGACCGGGATCGGCAACTCGGCTCGACCGCCCCGACGGCCCGCTCACTCCGGCGACCAGCGCTGATCCCGCCGTATCGGATGGTCCTCGGGAACCTGAACCAGCACGATCGGGACACCGTCGGGATCACGCACCCACATCTCCCACAGTCCCCACGGTTCCCGCACCGGCGCGCGCTCGATGGCGATGCCCTTGAGCGCCAACTCCGCGGCCGCGTCGGAGATCTCGCGCACCTGCAGCCAGATGGCGCCGTCGAAGGTGCCCGGCTGCCCGCTGCCGCCGTGCGCGGCGACCTCGATCAGCGACTGCCCGGCGTAGAACACCGTGCCGCCCGGGTACTCCCGCGCGATCGCCAGGCCGAGTCCGTCCCGGTAGAACTCCAGCGTCCGCGCGTAGTCGCTGGGGCGCACGATGATCCGGCTGTTGAGAATCTCCATGGCCGTCCTCAGAAGTACCAGGGATAGGGCGTCCAGTCCGGCTTGCGCTTCTCCAGGAAGGAGTCGCGGCCCTCGACCGCCTCGTCGGTCATGTACGCCATCCGGGTGGTCTCGCCCGCGAACAGCTGCTGGCCGACCAGACCGTCGTCGAGCAGGTTGAACGCGTACTTCAGCATCCGCTGGGCCTGCGGCGACTTGCCGTTGATGTCGGCGGTCCACTCCAGCGCGACGTTCTCCAGCTCGTCATGGTCGACGACCTTGTTCACCGCGCCCATCTGGTGCATCTCCTCGGCCGTGTACGGCCTGCCGAGGAAGAAGATCTCCCGCGCGAACTTCTGCCCGACCATCTTGGCCAGATACGCGCTGCCGTAACCGCCGTCGAAGGAGCCCACGTCGGCGTCGGTCTGCTTGAACCGCGCGTGCTCGCGCGAGGCCAGCGTCAGGTCGCAGACCACGTGCAGGCTGTGCCCGCCGCCCGCGGCCCAGCCGTTGACCAGCGCGATGACGACCTTGGGCATGAACCGGATCAGCCGCTGGACCTCGAGGATGTGCAGCCGGCCCGCGCGCGCCGCGTCGACGGTGTCGGCGGTCTCGCCGCTGGCGTACTGATAGCCGTTGCGGCCGCGAATGCGCTGGTCACCGCCGGAGCAGAAGGCCCAGCCGCCGTCCTTGGGGCTCGGCCCGTTGCCGGTGAGCAGCACCGCGCCGACATCCGAGGACATCCGCGCGTGATCGAGCGCGCGATAGAGCTCGTCGACGGTGTGCGGGCGGAACGCGTTGCGCACCTCGGGCCGGTCGAACGCCACCCGCACCGTGCCCTGCTCGATATGCCGGTGGTAGGTGATGTCGGTCAGGTCCTCGAACCCGGGGACGGGCCGCCACAGCTTCGGATCGAAAGTCACGACCACGATATTGCCCTATGCCTCTCGAGTCCGGTACGAGGTCGTGACCCCGCAGGTCGAGCGGTCGCCGCGTATCCGAGTGACCCGATGCGTATAGTTGCGCGTGCTCGTTCAACGAACCGATCCGGAGGAACCTGAAAGTGGTTGCAGCGCTGTCTGAATCCCTGCTCGACGACACCAAGCGTGCGGCTTTCCTTGCCGACGCCGTCGAGGTTCTCGACGCCGAGGTCTCGGACAAAGGTGGTGCGTCCGGCCTGGCCGTGAAGGGTGGCTACGCGGCGGTCAAGAAGATCAGCCCGACCATCGTCCCCGACGCCCTCGCCTCGCTGGCCCCGAAGCTGCTCGATCAGCTCCAGCCGTACTGGGCCGAGTTCACCACCTCCGGCACCGGCACCTTCGCCGACCTGCTGACCGCCAAGTCCGACGAGGTCGCCGAGTCGCTGCTGGCCGTCACCGACGCCCGCGCCGAGTCGTCGAGCCGTCCGGCCCTGCAGAAGGTGTACTCGTCCATGCGTGGCTCGGCCAAGAAGCATGTCGTCGAGGCCCTGCCGCGAGTGGCCGATCTGGTGCAGAAGCACGCGGGCTGAGCCCTTGGCGGGGTGGCCCCCGCCGCGATCGTCCGAAAGGCCGGTGCGAGTCCGCACCGGCCTTTCGCATGCCCGGAGTGACCACACTCACGTCGCGGGCCGCGAGGCGGACGAGGCCACACTCTTTCCCGGTCGGCGGTAAATTCCGGCGGCGCGGATGTGAGGCACGGCACCCCCTTCGTGAACAACAGGAAAAGCGTGGGTTGCCACCTATTCCTCCTGTCCTTTGCGATCTCGCGAACGATTGGCTACCGCCATACCGGATCGGTTACGTTGCCCTCGAGCGAATTCGGGGATCGCAATTCTATTGTTGCGAATTGCGGATTCCGCTCGGTACGGATGCACATGACCGCATTGCGCAGGTCGAAAAGGAAGTCAGGGTTTCTCATGATCTCTCGCAAGACCATCGCCACCGCCGGTGCCACCGCGGCCGCCGCCGCGCTCTTCTTCGGCCCGGCCGCCGTCGCCAACGCCGAGGGCTCTGCCAGCGGCTCCGCTGAGCTCGCCGAGCTGTCGAGCGGCTCGGCCGACGTGCTGAGCGGTTCGTCCGCCGGTTCGAGCGTGCTGGAGTCGGGCAGCTCCGCCGTCGACAGCGCCACCTCCGCCGTGCTCAACATCATCGAGTCGATCACCGGCATCCAGGGGCTCGCCGCGCCCGCCGAGTGAGCTGCTGACCTGCCCCCTTCGGGGCCGGCCCCGGAATCCGGCGGTGGACTCGTTTCCGCCGCCGGATTTCTGTTCTCTTGAATTCTTTTTGCATTCCCATGAATGACGTCGGAGTGATTTCCAGCTACCCGCTGGAAATCTGTTTCGCGCTGTCCGTGTCCGCGCTCGGCCCCGGCGCCGTCCGCGACGGTGACGGAGACAACCCGGGCCGGGGGCAGACGAGGGTGCGCCGGTCTGACAGTCTGGGATTGTGAATCCGTCAACTGCGCAGGCACGAGTGGTCGTCGACGAGCTCGTGCGCGGCGGGGTCAGCGAAGTGGTGCTGTGTCCCGGATCGCGCAACGCCCCACTGGCCTTCGCGCTGCAGGCGGCGGATGCGGCCGGGCGACTGCGGCTGCACATGCGCATCGACGAGCGCACCGCGGGCTTCCTCGCCGTCGGGCTCGCGGTGTCGTCCGGGCGGCCGGTGCCGGTCGTGATGACCTCGGGGACCGCCGTGGCCAACCTCGGGCCCGCCGTGCTGGAAGCCAACTACGCGCGCGTTCCGCTGATCGTCGTCAGCGCGAACCGGCCCTACGAGATGCTGGGCACCGGCGCCAACCAGACCGTCGAACAGCTCGGCCTGTTCGGCAGCCAGGTACGCGCCACCATCAGCCTCGGGCTCGCGGAAACCGAGGTGGGGGAGTCGGCGTATCCGCGACAGAACAGCGTCTGGCGTTCGTCGGTGTGCCGCGTGCTCGCCGCCGCGCGCGGAACCCGGTCCGGCAACGCGGGTCCGGTGCAGTTCGACATCCCGCTGCGCGAGCCGCTGGTGCCCGAGTTGTCGGACGACCCGCTGCCTGCGGGCCGGGCCGGTGACCAGCCGTGGACGGCCACCCAGTACGCCACCCTCGACGTGCCGCTCGACATCGACCTGACGCCCGACACCGTGGTGATCTCCGGGCACGGTGCCCGGCTGTTGCCCGAGCTCGCCGCGCTGCCGACCGTCGCGGAACCGACCGCGCCGATGCACGGCCCCGCGCTGCATCCGCTCGCGCTGTCGCTGCTGAAGCCGAAGCAGGCGATCATCACCGGGCGGCCGACGCTGCACCGGCAGGTCTCCCGGGTCCTCGCCGATCCCGAGGTCACCGTGTTCGCGCTCACCACCGGTCCGCGCTGGCCCGACGTGTCCGGCAATGTCGTCGGCACCGGCACGCGCGCGGTGACCACCGGCGCGCCCGATCCGGCCTGGCTGGCCCGCTGCGCCGACCTGAATCGGCAGGCCGACTCGGTGGTGCGCGCCGAGCTCGCGGCACACCCGAAGGCGACCGGCCTGCACGTGGCCGCCGTCGTGATGGACGCGCTGCGCGAGGGCGATCAGCTGCTGCTCGGCGCCTCGAATCCGGTCCGTGACGCCGCGCTGGTCTCGCATCCACGGCCCGGCGTGCGGGTGCTGTCCAATCGCGGCGTCGCCGGCATCGACGGCACCGTCTCCGGTGCTGTCGGCGCCGCGCTGGCCCACCCCGGCCGCACCATCGCGCTGATGGGTGACCTCACCTTCTTGCACGACGCGTCCGGCCTGCTGATCGGTCGCGGCGAACCGCGCCCCGACAACCTCACCATCGTCGTCGCGAACGACGACGGCGGCGGCATCTTCGAGCTGCTCGAACAGGGCGATCCGCAGTACGCGGGCGTCTTCGAGCGCGTCTTCGGCACCCCGCACGGCATGGACCTGGCCGCCCTGTGCGCGGCCTACCGCATCCCGCATCAGCAGGTCGACCCGGGTGAACTGGCCTTCGAGCTCGCCGCAGACGCGCACGGCCTGCGGGTGCTCGAGGTCGCCACCGAGCGGTCCAGCCTGCGTGAGCTGCACGCGACGGTGCGGGCCAAGATCGCGGGGTAGGCCCTACTCCTCCTCGGTCTCGACGAACTCGTCGTCGAGTGGGACCGGGATGGCCTGCTCGAGCAGGTCGGCGGGGTCGGCCTCACGGTCGACGGAGGTCAGGTCGTCGCGGTAGTCGGCGGCATCGGAGAAGGCCGGGTCGTCGGGATCGTCGGCGAGGAAGGCCGACTGCTCCTGCTCGATCCGATCGGCCTCGGGGACCTCGTCCAGCGGTCGGGCGGACTCGTAGTCGATCATCGGTGCTCCTCGGTCGTCGCCTCGCGTGGTCACTGATCGTTACGCCTTCCAGATTGCGCCGAACACGGCTTCTCGGCAACCGATGAGTTCGGCGCGGGCGCGTCGTCTGTACGAGTACGGCAGCCCGATCTCGCTGAGGAGCGTCCATGGAACCGCAGTTCGACTTCGCCCCCGCCGCCCGCACCCTGACCGGGGTGCTCGCCGGCATCGCCGATGACCAGCTCGCCGGGCCGACACCGTGCGGCGACACCACCGTCGGTGGCCTGCTCGCGCACGTCGTCGGGCTCACCGAGGCGTTTCGGCAGGCCGCGACCAAGGAGTCCGTCGGCCGCTCCGCGCAGCCGAACCTCGACGACGACCTCGACCCGGACTGGCGGACCTTGATCCCGCGACAGCTCGACGCGCTGACGGCGGCCTGGCGCAGCGCCGACGCGTGGGACGGCGACACCGAGGCGGGTGGCGTCGAGATGCCCGCCGCCGTGATGGCCGTCGTGGCGCTCGACGAGGTCACCATCCATGCCTGGGATCTCGCGGTCGCCACCGGGCAGGACGTCGCCGTTGATGTCGGCTACCTGCCGATCCTGCGTGAATTCCTGCGCGATACCGATCCTGAAGGAACGCCCGGCCTGTTCGGGCCGGTGGTGAGCGTGCCTGCCGACGCTCCCGAATTCGACCAGATCCTCGGCCGTACCGGGCGTGATCCCGGGTGGCGACCCACGGTCGGTGCCGACCGGCGGGTCTGATCTGTAGCCTGTCGCCCGACGCTTGTCGTCCGACGCCGACGGACGAGCCCGTCACCGGACGCCGTCGAGAGACCCGCCGGCTCAGCGGACGAACGCGCCGCCGAGGGTCGCCAGGGTGGCGGCCCTCGCCGACTGGTCGGCGGCCGCCTCGTCGATCGGGTCGCCGGAGGCGAGTAATCGGTAGTACAGCGGCGCGGAGACCGCGGACAGGACGGCCCGTGGCTCGGTGCCGGGTGGCGCTTCGCCCCGCGCGACGGCGTCCTCGACACAGGGCGCCCATTCGGTGAGGCGGGTGTCGTAGAAGCGGTGCAGCGCCGTCGCGGTGACCTCGTCGGTGGTCGCCGCCGCGATGACGGCGCGGAAGAGCCTCCCCTGCCTGGGATCGGCGAGGGTCTTCGCCACCAGGCGCGCGTTGGCGGTCAAGTCGTCGAGCAGGCTGCCGGTCTCGACCCGGGGCAGCGACTGTTCGGCCATGTCGACGAGCAGATCGGCCACGAGCCACGCCGGGTTCCGCCACCGGCGGTAGACCGTGGTCTTGCCGACGCCGGCGGTGGCGGCCACCGTGGCCAGGTCGAGCTGCGCGAAACCGTGCTCGGCGAGCAGATCGCCCGCCACCTGCAGTACCGACTCGCGGACGCGGGCGGTGCGCCCACCTGGGCGAACAGAGCCCGGCCAGGCGATGTCGTGGTCCATAATGGAACTCCTGTTTCATTTAGCGCGAATCGGGTGTACTGTCGCTCTTGTTAACGGAACTATAGACCCTTTAGGAGTTCTCATGGAGTACCGGCGACTCGGCGCATCGGGTCTGCACGTCCCCGCGCTCGGTTTCGGCGCGGGCACCTTCGGCGGCCGCGGCGCCCTGTTCAGTGCCTGGGGCGATACCGACGCGGCACAGGCCAGGCGCCTGGTCGACATCAGTCTGGAGGCGGGCGTCACGCTGTTCGACACGGCGGACGTGTACTCCGACGGCGCTTCGGAAGAGGTGCTCGGCGCGGCGATCAAGGGCAGGCGCGAACAGGTTCTGCTGTCGACCAAGTCGGCGCTGCCCACCGGACCGGGCCCGCACGAGGCCGGTGCCGGCCGGGCCCGGCTGATCCGCGCGGTCGACGCGTCGCTGCGGCGGCTGGGCACCGACTATCTCGACCTGTTCCAATTGCACGCCTTCGACGCGGGCACCCCGCTGGTCGAAACCCTCACGGCGCTGCACGATCTCGTGCGCGCGGGCAAGATCCGCTACCTCGGTGTCTCCAACTTCGCCGGCTGGGAGCTGATGAAGACGCTGGCCACGGCCGAAGAACTAGGGCTGGAACGGCCGGTCGCCCACCAGGTCTACTACTCGCTCGTGGGGCGCGACTACGAGTGGGAACTGATGCCGCTCGGCACCGATCAGGGCGTCGGCGCGGTGGTCTGGAGCCCGCTCGGCTGGGGCAGGCTCACCGGCAAAGTCCGTCGCGGCCAACCCCTTCCGGCGGGCAGCCGACTGCACGAGACCGCCCAGGCCGGGCCGCCGGTCGACGACGAACGCCTCTACGACATCGTCGACGTGCTCGACCGGATCGCCGCCGAGACCGGGCGCAGCGTCCCGCAGATCGCCCTCAACTGGCTGCTCACCCGGCCCACCGTCGCGTCCGTGCTGATCGGTGCCCGCAACGAGGAACAGTTGCGGCAGAACCTCGGAGCCATCGGCTGGCAGCTCGACGCCGAGCATCGCGCCGCCCTCGACGCGGCGAGCGCGACGACCCCGCCGTACCCGTACTACCCGTACCACCGGCTGCCCGACTTCACCCGCTTGAACCCGCCCGCGGTCCGGGCGGCCTGACTCAGTACACGTCGCGCACGTACCGCTTCTCGGCGACGAGCTGCTTCTTGAAGGCCAGGGCGCCGGCCTCGTCCAGCTTCCCGTGGATCTGGGCGATCCGGAGCAGGGTGTCGTCCACGTCCTTCGCCATGCGCGCCGCGTCGCCGCAGACGTAGAAGTGTGCACCGTCGCGCAGCCAGGCCCACAACTCGGCGCCGTGTTCGATCATCCTGTGCTGCACGTAGATCCGCTCGCGTTGGTCACGGGAGAAGGCGAGGTCGAGGCGGGTGAGGAAGCCCGAGCGGAACATGTCCTCCAGCTCGGCGCGGTAGTAGAAGTTCTGGGCGGCGTGCTGGTCGCCGAAGAACAGCCAGTTGCGTCCGGTCGCGCCGACGGCCCGGCGTTCCTGCAGGAAACCACGGAAGGGAGCGATACCCGTGCCTGGGCCGACCATGATCATCGGTGTGTTCGGGTCGAGTGGTGGGCGGAAATGCGGCGCGCGCTGCAGGAAGATCGGCACCTCGGTACCCGCCCGGTCGGCCAGGAAGGTCGAGCACACGCCGCCGCGGCGGGCGGTGTCGCCGCTCGGCTCGCCGTAGCGGACCACGCCGACGGTCAGCTGCACCTCATCGGGGTCGGTCAGCGGGCTGGAGGAGATCGAATACTGGCGCGGCTGCAGCTTTTTCAAGGTGCCGAGCCAGTCGACCAGATCGGTGCGCACCGGGAAGTCACGCAGCACGTCGACGACCTGTCGATCCCAGAGGTAGCCGGCGAGTTCATTGCGGTTGTCGCGGCGCAGCAGCTTCGCCAGCTGCGGATGGGGATTGCGTTCGGCGATGAAACCGAGCAGATCCTGGCTGACCTTGGTGATGTCGTAGTGCGTGCGCAGTGCCTCGGCCAGGGGCAGGTCGCGGTCGTCGAGCTCGACCACACGACGGCCGTCCAAGCCGGTCGCGGCGAGCCATTCCTCGACGAGACCGGGGCAGTTCTCGGGCAGGATGCCGAGCGAGTCGCCCACCTCGTAGCTCGCTTCGAGATCGCGCAGGTCGAAACCGAAGCGGCGCACCTCTTTCGGCGAGCCCGGAGCGCTCAGGACGTCGTTGCGCACGAGCGTCGCCCGGACCGGGGCTTGCCGGGTGAACGGCATCGGAGTGCCACGCTGGACGCGGCCGGGCGAGGAGGCGGGGACACGTTGCAGCGTGGTCGCGCCTCCCCGGGCTGTCGCCTGGCTCGGGGAGCCGCTCGGCCACCGTGCCGCGGGGGCGGTCACACCCCCACGCGCTGACCCCGAGCTCGGTGAGCCGGTCGGCCACGATGTGCGCGCCGCGGGCGCGGCGTGCGGCCCGCCCGGGGCGGATGACCCCGCGGATCCCGGGCCTGTCGTCAGCGGGGCGGACGACGGGTGGGCCGACGAGGTCCATGCTCCGCCGTTCGGTCCGCCCGCCGTCGGCGAAAGGTCGTCGCTCGGCGCCGAACCGGTCGGCTGGGTCGGCGCACCGGCGGGCGCTGTCCCCTCACGACCGGGCCCCGGCTCGCACAGCACGGTCAGGACATCGTCGAGCCACTGGTCGGCGGCATCGGCGAAGTCTGGTTCGCAGTCGACGCGGGGGAGCATGCGCTGCGCGCCGTGCTCGGCGAACAAGCGGTCGAGGGTGCGGCCGTGGCCGCAGAAGTCGTCATAGGACGAGTCGCCGAGCGCGAAGACCGCGTAGCGGACGGCAGGGAAACGGGTGGCGCTGTCGGCCAGGCGGGTGGCGAAGTCGGCACCGTTGTCGGGTGGTCCGCCGTCGCCGAAGGTGCTGGTGACGAGGAGGACGTCGCCGGTGAGGGTGGACAGGTCGCAGGAGTCCATGTCCAGCAGGGACGGGAGAAAGCCGGCGTCGGTCAGCCGGGCGGCGACGGTGGCCGCGAGCTCCTCGGCATTGCCGGTCTGGGAAGCCCACAGAACCGTCACCGGTGGCGTGGGTGCGGCTGCACCGGTCGCGGGTTCGGCGACGGATCCGGTGGAGCGCGAATACATTCCGGCCAGCAGCCCGTCGACCCACAGGCGGGTCTGGGCGGACAGCGGTGCGGTGGTGGGCAGTACCGGCTGCCCGGTCACCGGCAGCGATTGCAGTGCGGCGAGATAGCCGCCCAGGTAGATGCGTTCGGATTCGGCGAGCGTCGGGGAGGCGGGCGCGTCCAGACCGAGGATCCCGGCCAACGGGTGCACTCCCACCGCGACGGGTTGCGCCGGTTCCTGTTCAGGCGTGGGGGCGGGTCCGACGCGGCGCAGCGCCACCGCGCAGGCCTTGAACTCCGGCTGCAGCGAGGCCGGGTCGACGGCGTCGTTGGTCACGGCATTGATGGTCAGATACTCACCCTGTTCGTCGTTCCAGTGGAAAGGAGCGAAGCAATCGCCGGGCCGCACCCGATCGCTGATCTGCACCGGCAGCACGGCCCGGCCACGGCGGGAGGCGATCTCGAGCTGATCGCCCTGGCGCAGGTCCAGACGTCGCGCATCCTCGGGGTGCACCTCGACGAACGGCGCGCCGTTGAGCTTGGTCAGCTTGGCGACCTTGCCGGTCTTGGTCATGGTGTGCCACTGGTGTTGCAGGCGGCCGGTATTGAGCAGGAACGGATAGTCGTCGTCGGGGAGTTCGGCGGCGGGCAGGTGCGGGCGGGCGAAGAACACCGCGCGCCTGCTCGGGGTGGCGAACGCCAGGCGCGGCGTCGTGCCGTCGGCGTCGACGTGCAGCGGCTGGTGGACGCCGTCGTTGAGGTAGCGGATCGGGTTGCGCGGGGTCGCGCTGTCGCGGCAGGGCCACTGCATCGGGCCTTCGCGCAGCCGGTCGTAGCTCATGCCGCTGAGGTCGTAGCCGGTCGCAGGGTTGGTGAACCGGGTGATCTCGGCGAAAACCTCGGCGCTGGAAGCGAAGTCGAAGCCGGGGAAGCCCATGGCCGTGGCGACCTGGGCGATCAGCAGCCAGTCCGGTCGCGCGTCGCCGACCGGATCGACCGACTGCCGCAGCAGGGTGACGTTGCGCTCCGAGTTCACCATCACCGCGTCGGACTCGGCCCACAGCGTCGCGGGCAGCAGCAGATCGGCGTAGGCGTTGGTGGCCGTCTCGCCGTAGGCGTCCTGCACGACGACGAGTTCGGCTGCCTCCAGGCCCGCGATCACCGTCTTGCGATTGGCCACGGTGGCAACGGGGTTGGTGCAGATGATCCACGCGGCCTTGATCGCGCCCTCGGCGAGACCACGGAACATCTCGATGGTGCCCGGCCCCGACTCGGTGCGCAGGGTGTCGGCCGGCAGACCCCATGCGGTTTCGACGAAGGAGCGGTCGGCGGGGGAGAGGAGGCTGCGCTGACCGGGCAGGCCGGGGCCCATGTAGCCCATCTCACGGCCGCCCATCGCGTTGGGCTGGCCGGTCAGCGAGAACGGGCCGCTGCCGGGGCGGCAGATCGCGCCCGTCGCCAGGTGCAGGTTGATCAGCGCGTTGGTGTTCCAGGTGCCGTGCGTGGACTGGTTGAGACCCATCGTCCACAGCGACATCCACTCGCCGGCCTCGGCGATCATCCGCGCCGCGGTGCGGATGTCGGCCTCGGCCAGCCCGGTGATCCCGGCGACCCGGTCGGGCGGATAGTCGGCGAGGAACGCGGGCATGGCGTCCCAGCCCTCGGTGTGTTCGGCGATGAAGGCGGGGTCGATCGCGTCCTCGGCGACCAGCAGGTGCAGCAGGCCGTTGAGCAGCGCCAGGTCGGTGCCGGGCGCGATCTGGAGGAACAGGTCGGCGCGGGCCGCGGTCTCGGTGCGCCGCGGGTCGACCACGATCAGCTTGGCGCCGGCCTTGAGCCGCTCGGCCATCCGCAGGTGCAGGATCGGGTGGCAATCGGCCATGTTCGCACCGGAGACGAAGAACAGGTCGGCGTGCTCGAAGTCGTCGTAGGAGCCGGGCGGGCCGTCGGCGCCGAGCGACTGCTTGTAGCCGGTGCCCGCGCTGGCCATGCACAGCCGCGAGTTGGCCTCGATGTGCTTGGTCCGCAGGTAGCCCTTGGCCAGCTTGGTGGCCAGGTACTGGGCCTCGAGCGACATCTGCCCGGAGACGTAGAGGGCGATCGCGTCGGGACCGTGCTCGTCGAGGATCGCGCGCAACCGCGCGGCGGTCTCGTGCACGGCTTCGTCGACCGGCAACGGCACGGGCACCTGTCCGCGTTCGGGCCGGTGGTAGGCGGTGTCCATCCGGCCGGGGGCGGCCATCATCTCCGCGTGGGTGGCGCCCTTGGTGCACAGTCTGCCCGCGTTCGCCGGATGCAGCTTGTCCCCGCTGACCTTCGCGATCAGCCGCGCACCCGACTGATCAGTCTTTGTCTGGACGGTAATGCCGCACCCGACGCCGCAATACGAGCACTGTGTGCGCACAGTGCCTGAGTCGCGGAAGTCGGCTGTCATGCCACCGATCATCCGTACCCGGCGTTGCGCTCGATTTACCGAACGTTATGTCCAGGTGACAATCGACCTCACACACCAGAATTTCCGCGGTGAGGTGAGGTGTGGAATATCGGCCCTGATCAGGGCGCATTCCGCGCAGGGGAACCTGCGGGCGCCGCTGGCGGGGTGACCGTTCTCACCCCGCTCTCCGCAGCGGATTCAGCCCAGTTTGTAGCCGCGGTGCAGCGCGACTACACCGCCGGTCAGGTCGCGCCACTGCACGGAGTCCCAGCCCGCGTCGGCGATCCGCCGGGCCAACCTGCGCTGGTTCGGCCACGCGCGGATCGATTCCGCCAGGTACACGTAGGCGTCGGGGTTGGAGCTCACCGCGCGCGCCACCTTCGGCAGCGCCTTCATGAGGTACTCCATGTAGACGGTGCGGAAGGGCCCGAACACCGGGGTGGAGAACTCGCACACCACCACGCGGCCGCCCGGCTTGGTGACCCGCAGCATCTCCCGCAGTGCCACGTCGATGTCGGCGACATTGCGCAGTCCGAAGGAGATGGTCACCGCGTCGAAGGAGTTGTCGGCGAAGGGCAGGGCCATGGCATCGCCCGCCACCATCGGCAACTGCCGGAACCGGCCCGCCGAGAGCATGCCCTGGGAGAAGTCGGCGGCCACGCACCAGGCGCCGGATTTGCCGAGTTCGACGGTCGAGACCCCGGTCCCCGCGGCCAGGTCGAGGACCCGCTCGCCGGGGCGCAGGGCGAGCGCGCGCCGCGTCGCCCACCGCCAGTACCGATCCTGGCCACCGGAGATGACCGTGTTGGTGAGGTCGTAGCGCTTCGCCACACCGTCGAACATCGACGCGACCTCGTGGGGTTGCTTGTCCAGCGAAGCCCGAATCGGTTCACGCTGCTCTGTTGTCGCCAC
This sequence comes from Nocardia neocaledoniensis, assembly GCF_003182135.1. Taxonomy (GTDB): domain Bacteria; phylum Actinomycetota; class Actinomycetes; order Mycobacteriales; family Mycobacteriaceae; genus Nocardia; species Nocardia neocaledoniensis. The sequence goes on from NZ_QGTL01000007.1 coordinate 286,793, forward strand.
GATTCGAGCTTATCCGTCGGTGGGCGCGGCGCTCTAGGCTGAGCGCCGCAACTGGTCGCGCATCCCGGTGACGTCGGCGTAGTGCGTCATGAGCTCGGTGCAGATCGCGGGCCAGGTGCGGTGCAGCACCGACTTGCGCGCCGCCGCCGCGAACCGTGCCCGCTGGCTGGCATCGCGCAGCGCCGACACCGCGCTCGGCAGCAGCTCGGCGAACCGATCGACCGGCAGCAGATACCCGTTGCGGCAGTGCGCGATCAGGTCGCGCGGCCCGCCCGCGTCGGGTCCGATCACGGGCACGCCCGAGGACAGTGCCTCCTGCACGCCCTGGCAGAACGTCTCGTGCTCGCCGGGATGCACCATCACGTCCAGGCTCGCGTAGTGCGTGGCCAGCTCGCCGCCACCCAGCTCGCCGGTGAAGATCGCGTCGGGCATCAGCCTGCTCAGCCGCGCCCGTTCCGGACCGTCGCCCACCACGACGAGCTGGATCGACGGGTCACCGGCCAGGGTGGCCAGCCGCTCGACGTGCTTCTCCGGCGCGAGCCTGCCGACGAACCCGACGACCAGCTTGTCGCTCGAACTCAGCCAGCTCGCGCGCAACTCGTCGCTGCGGGCGGCCGGGTTGAACCGGTCGATGTCGACGCCGCGGCCCCAGCGATGCACGCGCGGGATGCCGTGGTCGGCCAGGTCCTGCGCGGCCGCCGAGGACGGCGCGAGGGTGCGGGTGGCGCCCTCGTGGATGCGGCGGGTCCAGGCCCACGCCGCCCGCGTGGCCAGCCCGAGCCCGTAACTCTTGGCGAATCCCGCCACGTCGGTCTGATAGACCGCGATCGAAGGCAGGTCGAGCCGGGTGGCGGCCGCCAGACCGCCGGCGCCGAGCAGGAACGGCGAGGCCAGGTGCACCACATCCGGATCGAAGGCGGCGATCGCGGCGGTGATGCCCGGCTGAGGCAGCCCCACCGGCAGCGAACTGACCTTGGGCACCATCATCGCCGGCACCCGGTGCACCGGGAATCTGCCGTGGAAACGCGGGGCCGGTGGCACACCGCGCAGGGTGTCGGGCGCCACGATCATCGCGTCGTGCCCGTGCTGATCCAGGTGATCGAGCACCCGCAGCACGGAGTTGACGACGCCGTTCATGTTCGGCAGAAAGGACTCCGCCACGATGGCTACGCGCACGATTCCAGGGTGACCGCCACACCGCGCGACACCCCCACACCGACGTGAAGCCGGGACGAACAGCAGGAGAAGTTACGCCTCGCGCTGCTTGCGCCGGATCAGCCACAGCACCGGCAGCGCCAGCGCCCACGTCACCACGATGACCGACGCCGCCGGAATGATCGCCACCTGCGCGTCGCGCCCCGCGACCCGGACCAGATCGGGGTCGCGGGTGCTGTATTCCACGTTGATCCGCTGACCCGCGGTCAGGTTGGTCGGATAGAGAATGCCGACCTTCGGGTTGTGCGTCACGCCGTCGGGCGTCACGTACATGACGGCCGAGCGCAGCCGTCCCGCCGAGAGCACCTCACCGGAGGTGACGCCGCGATGCCGCTCGATCTCGTAGTCGTTGCGCCAGGCCGCGAGCACCAGCAACACCATCAGCACGCTGATCACGGTGGCGATGCCGAGCACCGACGTGCGCGCCCGTCGCAGGCGCTTGGATCGCCGATCCGACAGGCTCACTTCCGACACCCGGCACACAGTACCGTTGCGCGCATGTCCCGAAAATTCAGCTTCACCGTGCCCTACGCCGTCCCGGTCGAAGATCTTCACCGGGCACTCGTCGACGATGCGGTCTGGCAGGAGCGCTTCGCCGGCGCCGAGACCGCGACCCTCGAACTCTCCCATCCGGACGGGCCGGGTTCGATTCGCCTCCATATGACTGAAAAGCCCGGCCAGGACAAGGTTCCCGGCCTGGTGCGCAAGGTGCTCAAGAGTGATCTGGTGCTCTCGCGCACCGACAACTGGCAGCCGCTGACCGGTGAGGTCGCCAAGGGCAGCTTCACCGGCCACACCGGCGGCATCAACACCGAGATGTCGGGCACCTATGAACTGCGCCCGACCGCCGAGGGCAGCGAGATCGAGGTCGTCGGCACCGTCACCGTGAAGGTGCCGCTGGTCGGCGGGGCGATCGAGCCGCTGGCCGAGCAACTGCATCAGCGGGTGCTCAACAGCGAGCGCAAGTTCATCGAAGGCTGGTTCGCCAAGCTGTAGGCGTCGACGGTGCCGCCGCGTCCGGGCGGCACCGTCTCACTCGCGGGGCTCGACCAGGACCAGCCAGTTGCCGGAGTTGTCGCGGATGACGGCCTCGGTGCCGTACGGGCGCTCCGACGGCGGCTGGATGAATTCGACGCCCTTCGCGGTGAGCTCCTCGTAGCTCTTCTGGCAGTCGGCGGTCCGCAGGCCGAGCGCGCCGTGGGTGCCGGACGCGAGTGAGCGCCGGACGGCGTCGGCCATGTCGTCGGTCAGCGGCGGTCCGGGCACCATCAGGGTGACCTCGAGTTCGCGATGATCGGGGTGCGCGACGGGTGACCCAGCGGAAGCCGTTGTCGCCCATGCTCACATCCGCGGTCTCCACGAAGCCGAGCTTGTCGATGTACCACCGCTTGGCGGCGTCCTGATCGGTGACGTACACGGTGACCAGGGAAACGTTCGTAATCGTTGTCATGATCCGAGGCTATGGCGTGGCCTCCTCACCCGGCTTCTCCGAAATTGCGGTGTCGGGCCGCACCCGATCCGAGAGCCCGTGCATGAAGACGTAGCAGCCGGGAATGTGCGGCGCCCCGTCGGCGAAGCGGGCCTGGTACTCGCTCGGCGAGACCCCGACGAGCTGACGGAACTTGGCGCTGAACGAGCCGAGACTCGAATAGCCGACCATCATGCACACCTCGGTCACCGTGAGATTGGAGGCGCGCAGCAGGTCCTGAGCCCGTTCGATCCGGCGCTCGGTCAGATACACCGCCGGGGTGCGGCCGTAGACGGCGGCGAAGGCGCGCAGGAAGTGGTACTTGGAAACACCTGCGGCACCGGCCAATTCATCGAGGTTGAGCGGATCGGCGTAATTCCGGTCGATCAGATCGTGGGCGGTGCGCAGATGCGGCAGCAGCGCCAGCACCGGTCGACGGGCCATCGCGCTCATGACGGCGCCCGCACCGGCCCGCGGTCGCACCCCGGGATGCCGTCGGTCACGGGTGCCCGATCACGCGGCCCGCTCATCGGCACGCCTCGTCGCGCGCCGGTATCCGATCCGCCCGTTCGCACCTCACCGGTGTGCTCGCGCGCACGGTGTCAGCTGAACGGCGCGCGGTCGTCGGCCCGCAGGGAGGCACGGCCCGCCGCGCGCCACGCACGGGCCGTGAAGTCGACGTCCTCGTCGGTGACCAGGTTTCCCATCACCCGAACCGCGGTGCGCTGCAGGTACTTCGACCGCATCACCGGCGGCCCGCCGAGCGGAACCATCTTCGGGTGGGTGGCCAGCCCCGCGATCCGGCGCGCCACCGAGAACGTGCGCCCGTACCGCGCGCGCAGCAGCTCCGGCCAGACCCGGCTCAGGTCCGGTTCGTCGAGCAGGCCCGACAGCATGTGCCCGCCCTCTAGCCCGTAGTCGATGCCCTCGCCGTTGAGCGGGTTCACGCATCCCGCGGCGTCACCGACCAGCAGCCAGTTCGGCCCGGCCACGCCGGAGACCGCGCCGCCCATCGGCAGCAGCGCCGAGGCCACCGCGCGCAGCTCGCCCTCGAGCTGCCATTCCTCGCGTCGCAGCCGGGTGTAGTGCTCGAGCAGCGGCTTGAGCGCGATATGGGAGGGCCGCGCCTCGGTCGCCAGCGAGCCGACGCCGATGTTCACCTCGCCGTTGCCGAGCGGGAAGATCCAGCCGTAACCGGGCACCAGGGCGTCCTCGGCGTTGCGCAGCTCCAGGTGCGAGGAGATCCACTGGTCGTCGCTGCGCCCGGACTTGATGTAGGCGCGCGCGGCGGTGCCGTAGGCGTAGCGGCGATGCCAGGTGCGACCGAGCTGCTTGCCGATGGGGGAGCGCACCCCGTCGGCCACCACGAGCACCCGGCAGCGGACCGTGTGCGTGTCCGCGCCGATGCGCACCGACACGCCGGTGACCCGCTCGCCGTCGCGCAGCACCTCGATGACCTTGGCGCCGTCGACCATCCGCGCACCGGATTTCACCGCGGTCTCGCGCAGCTTGTCGTCGAGTTCGGTTCGGGGGACGGCGCTTCCATAGGTGGGGAACGACCCGCCCGGCCAGGGGAGCAGCGCCTCGCGCCCGAAGCCGGCCATCCGCAGGCCGTGGTTCACCGTGTGCGCCCGCAGCCATTCGCCGAGGCCGAGATTCTCCAGCTCGGCGGTGGCGCGCGGGGTGAGCCCGTCACCACAGGTCTTGTCCCGTGGGAACACGGCGGAATCGAGCAGCAGCACATCGCGTCCGGCGCGCGCCGCCCAGGCGGCCGACGCCGAACCGGCGGGCCCGGCCCCGACGACCAGCACCTCGACGGCGCTGGGCAGGACGGCTTGTTCTGCGGGGGCGGAATCCGGTGAACCCATGGCTCAATACTGGCACCCCCGGCCGCTGTGCGAGAGTGTCGGGTACACCGGGAATAGTCACTGTGTGACCGTGTTCATCGGCCCTTGCGCCAGAACACGCTAGGTTGCTACCCGTCGGGGTCGGACGCATCGCTGGGAGAAGATAATGAGCACATCGGCTGTGAGCGACGAGAGCACCGTGGTCGCCGGGGTGGACCTCGTCGATCCCGAACTCGCCGCCACCGTGCGCGACGGCCTGGCCGCGGTCGAGCAGCTGCTCGTCGACGAACTCTCCGACGGCGAGGAATTCCTGCAGGAAGCGGCGCTGCACCTGGCCCGCGCGGGCGGCAAGCGTTTCCGCCCGCTGTTCACCGTGCTGACCGGCCAGCTCGGCCCCAATCCCACCGACCCCGCGCTGGTCACGGCGGGCACCGTGGTGGAACTGGTGCACCTGGCCACCCTGTACCACGACGATGTCATGGACGAGGCCACCCAGCGCCGCGGCGCGGAGAGCGTCAACTCGCGCTGGGGCAACAACATCGCCATCCTGGCCGGCGACTATCTGTTCGCCCACGCCTCCCGGCTCACCTCGACGCTCGGGCCCGACGCGGTTCGCATCATCGCCGAGACCTTCGCCGAGCTGGTCACCGGGCAGATGCGGGAAACCATGGGCGCCAAGCAGTCCCAGGATCCGGTGGAGCACTACCTGCGCGTCGTCTGGGAGAAGACGGGCTCGCTGATCGCGGCGGCGGGCCGCTTCGGCGGCACCTTCTCCGGCGCGGGCCCCGAGCACGTCGAGCGGCTGGCGCGCCTGGGCGACGCGGTGGGCACCGCCTTCCAGATCTCCGACGACATCATCGACATCTCGTCCTCGGCCGAGCAGTCGGGCAAGACCCCGGGCACCGACCTGCGCGAGGGCGTGCACACCCTGCCGGTCCTGTACGCCCTGCGCGAGTCCGGCGCCGACGGCGACCGCCTGCGCACCCTGCTGGCGAACCCGCTCGAGGCCGACGCCGAGGTGGAGGAGGCGCTGGAGCTGCTGCGCCGTTCCCCCGGCATGGTCAAGGCCAAGGAGAAGCTGCAGGAATACGCCGACCTGGCCGACGCCGAGCTGGCGGCCCTGCCCGCGGGCCCGGCCAACGACGCCCTCACCCGCCTGGTCAGATACACCATCGAACGGGTCGGCTGACCAGGAACTATTGCCGGGTCAGGCACGTTTTCTCAACATGCCCAATGGGATCAAGACCTTCGGATTGATGGTCGGGCTGTCGGCGTTGATCGTCGCCATCGGGGCGATGTTCCGCAGCCCGGCCATCCTCGTCATCTCGATCGTGCTGGCCGTCGGGATGAACGCGTACGCCTATTTCAACAGCGACAAGCTGGCGTTGAAGGCGATGCACGCGCAACCTGTCAGCGAGCTCGAGGCGCCGGTCATCTACCGGATCGTGCGGGAGCTCGCGACCACGGCCCGCCAGCCCATGCCGCGGCTCTACATCAGCCCGACCAACGCGCCCAACGCGTTCGCGACCGGCCGCAACCCCCGGCACGCCGCCGTCTGCTGTACCAGCGGCATCCTGCAGCTGCTCGACGAGCGGGAGCTGCGCGCGGTGCTCGGCCACGAGCTCTCGCACGTCTACAACCGCGACATCCTGATCTCCTCGGTCGCGGGCGCGATGGCCTCGATCATCACGGGCCTGGCCAACATGGCCTTCTTCGCGAGCTCGTTCGGCAGCAGGGACGGCAACGGTCCGAACGTCATCGGGGTGCTGTTGGTCTCACTGCTCGGCCCGATCGCGGCGGGCCTGATCAAGATGGCGGTCTCGCGGTCGCGGGAGTACCAGGCCGATCAGTCCGGCGCCGAACTCACCGGCGACCCGTTGGCCCTGGCCTCGGCGCTGCGCAAGATCGAGCGCGGGGTGCAGGTGGCCCCGCTGCCGCCGGACCCGAAGCTCACCAGTGAATCGCACCTGATGATCGCCAACCCGTTCCGGGCGGGCGACCGCATCGCCCGCTGGTACTCCACGCACCCGCCGATGGAGGAGCGCATCAAGCGCCTGGAAGAGATGGCTGGCGGCACTCACCTGCACTGAGCGCCGCCGGCCCACCTACCTGTAGTTCACGAACTGCAGGGCGATGCCGAAGTCCTCGCCCTTGAGCAGGCTGATCACGGCCTGCAGGTCGTCGCGCTTCTTGCTGCTGACGCGCAGCTCCTCGCCCTGGATCTGGGCCTTCACGCCCTTGGGGCCCTCGTCGCGGATCTTCTTGGAGATCTTCTTCGCCTTCTCGGCGTCGATGCCCTGCACCAGCGTGCCGGTGATCTTGAACACCTTGCCGGAGGCCTGCGGCTCGCCGGCGTCGAACGCCTTGAGCGAGATGTCGCGGCGGATCAGCTTCTCCTTGAACACGTCGAGCGCGGCCTTGACCCGCTCCTCGGCGTTGGCCGTGAGCACGATGGCTTCCTCGCCCGACCACGCGATGGCCGCGTCGGTGCCCTTGAAGTCGTAGCGGGAGTTCAGCTCCTTCTCTGCCTGGTGCAGCGCGTTGTCGACCTCCTGCCGATCGACCTTGCTCACCACGTCGAATGACGAATCAGCCACACTGCGCTCCTGTCCATGAAGGTCCGACGAACTCCGGGGCCGGAGGTCTACCGGCCACCGAGACAGTTGTACCCGCACCGGTGCCGCACCACTGCTCGCAGGGGTGCTGTGCAGGCAGTTTGCATTGCCGGGGTGGGTTCGTTGTAAGCTTCTCAGCGCACCGGAGACGGCGCACAAGGCAGATTGCCCGAGCGGCCAATGGGAGCAGACTGTAAATCTGTCGGCGAGAGCCTACGTAGGTTCGAATCCTACATCTGCCACATCGAACCCCGTCGATCATTGATCGGCGGGGTTCTTTGGTTCTCGGGGCAGCCAGCCCAGCACCGGTGGGCTCAGCGGTACGGAAAACCGCGCAAAAACCCGCTCTGAACAGGCGATTTGGTGCTCTCGTCAGAGGGTGTGTAATCTCTTTCAGGACGCCGGAGCACGGGGTCGCTCTGATCGGCCCGCCGATCAAGACCTTGTGCCACGTAGTCATGCCCCCTTAGCTCAGTCGGCAGAGCGTTTCCATGGTAAGGAAAAGGTCAACGGTTCGATTCCGTTAGGGGGCTCGCCGGATTGCCGGTGTGGTGACCGACTTTCCCGCCGGCATCCACCGTAATAGGTCCGCCGTGGCGGTGTAGCTCAGTCGGTAGAGCAAACGACTCATAATCGTTGTGTCGCCGGTTCAAGTCCGGCCATCGCTACCAATAACGACTCAGCCCAGACCGGAAAGAAGGCATATCGTGGCCGCGAAGTCCACCGATGTCCGGCCAAAGATCACCTTGGCCTGCGAAGAGTGCAAGCATCGCAACTACATCACCAAGAAGAACCGGCGCAACGACCCGGACCGCCTCGAGCTGAAGAAGTTCTGCCCGAACTGCGGAACCCACCGGGCGCACCGCGAGTCGCGCTGATTCACCAGAACATCTGCCGAAGGCCGGACGAGAGTCCGGCCTTTGTGCTTTTCCGGGGTCGATACAGTACCCCGTCGCGGCGGTGATCACACCCCGGTCGACCTCGTGATCGGCTACGTGTGAGTAAGGTCCAGAGTTGTGACAGTGAACACCGGAACCGACGAAGCGGTCACCGCCGCAGCCGCCGAACCGTTCGATCCAGCCGCGCACGCGGCGGCGATGGTCGGCCACCACTACCGTGTCGACGACTACTACGAGGTCGGCCGCGAGAAGGTGCGCGAATACGCCCGTGCCGTCCAGGACTACCACCCGGTGCACTGGGACGAAGACGTCGCGCGTGCGAACGGTCACGAGGGTCTGCTCGCCCCGCTCACCTTCATCTCCCTGGTCGGCATCCTCGCCCAGCGCAAGCTGTTCGAGGAGATCGTCACCGGCTACGACCTGAGCCAGATCATGCAGACCGATCAGATCCTGGAATTCCACCGCCCGATCCGCGTGGGTGACCAGCTGACCTGTGACGTGTACCTGCACTCGTTCCGGCAGGCCTTCGGCGGCGACATCATCGTGACGAAGAACATCGTCACCGCGCAGGACGACGAGCTGGTGCTCACCACCTACACCACCCTCATCGGCCGCAGCGGCGGTGACATCGATCCCACGATGTCGGACGCGGTGCGCAACATCCTGATGCACGGCCTCGGCGACGAAGAGCCCGCGCATCACGCCCCGCTCGACGTGCACGCCGAGATCACCCCCGATCCGGTCACCAAGATGCCGGAGCCCTATGTCAGCACCACCGCCCTGCCCTTCGACAGCGTGTCGGCCGGAGACGAACTGCCGCCGCGCACAGTCCGGCTCACCCGTGGCGATCTGGTGAACTACGCGGGCGTGTCCGGCGACGCCAACCCGATCCACTGGAGCGACGAGATCGTGAAGCTGGTCGGCCTGGACAACGTGGTCGCCCACGGGATGCTCACGATGGGCCTCGGCGGCGGTTTCGTCACCTCCTGGCTCGGTGATCCGGCCGCGGTGAAGGAATACAACGTCCGCTTCACCAGCCCCGTCTACGTCGGCTCCGACGCGCCTGCCGAGGTCGAGTTCACCGGTAAGGTGAAGTCGGTCGATCCGGAGGCCAGGACCGCGGTCGTCGCCATCACGGCGAAGTCGGCGGGCAAGAAGATCTTCGGGCGCGCCACGGCAACCGTTCAGCTGTCCTGACCTGGTCGCCTGTGCCGGATTGGCGAATACGGCACGCGGTAACGTACACTCGGGACTCTGGGGTCACCGGCTGCTGCGCGCTGATCTTCCCCGGGAGTAGATCTCCCATGGAAGCGGCGCGCATGTTGTGTGACACCAGGGCTCGATAATCGAATATCGACACTGTGGTTGGGCGTCAACGGCTCAGGCTGGTCCAACCGAAGGGGCGTAGCTCAATTGGCAGAGCAGCGGTCTCCAAAACCGCAGGTTGCAGGTTCAAGTCCTGTCGCCCCTGCCCTGAATGCCAGCGACGAGGAAGGATCGACGTGACGGACGAGCGGGATACTCGCGCCGAAGACGGCGACGACACCGCCGCTGCCACTCGGCCGAGCGGCAAGCGGACAGCTCGCCGCGCGCGCACGTCGGATGCTCCGGCGGACACCGGTTCGGTGGCCACGCTGGACCGGCCCTCCTTGCGCAAGGACAAGGCTGCCGGTAAGGCCAAGACGGGCAACCCGTTCAAGCGGCTGCTCAAGTTCCTGCGAGAGGTCATCGCGGAACTGCGTAAGGTGATCTGGCCCAACCGGAAGCAGATGGTCACCTATACGGCCGTCGTTCTGGTGTTCGTGGTCTTCATGGTCGCGTTCATCGCCGGGATCGACATAGCGTTCGTCAAGGGTGTCGACTGGTTGTTCGGCTGATCGCCGAGCATCGCCGCCGGTAGCCGATCCCGGGCGGAGTGCGCTCCGCGCCCCGACCGGGCCCAGAGATGTACGTGACGACACAGGAAGCGAGTGCCTCAGTGAGCACCCCGGAGAACGAAACAAACGCCGAGTTCCCGGTTGACGACGCTGTCGTGGCGGAGACCGCCACCGACGAGGTCGAGGCCACCACCGAGCTCGCTGACGCCGACGTGGCCGAAGAGGCCGCCGTCGAAGCCGTCGCCACCGAGGAAGACCCCGACGCCGACCCGGTCGAGTCGATGAAGGCCAAGCTGCGCCGCGTCCCCGGCGACTGGTACGTCGTGCACTCCTACGCCGGCTACGAGAACAAGGTCAAGACCAACCTCGAGACCCGCGTGCAGAACCTCGGCCTCGAGGACTACATCTTCCAGGTCGAGGTGCCGACCGAAGAGGTCACCGAGATCAAGAACGGCCAGCGCAAGCACGTCAACCGCAAGGTGCTACCCGGCTACATCCTGGTCCGCATGGAGCTGAACAACGAGTCGTGGGGCGCGGTGCGCAACACCCCCGGTGTCACCGGCTTCGTCGGCATGACCGGCGGTGGCCCCGGCGCCAAGCCGACCCCGCTGACCATCAACGAGGTCGTGAAGTTCCTGGTCCCGGCCGGTGCGCAGCAGAAGAAGGCCGCCGCGGCCGCCGCGGCGCCCGCCGGTGGCGAGTCGACCGGTGAGGTGTCGGCCAAGCCGATCATCGAGGTCGACTTCGAGGTCGGCGAGTCGGTGACCGTGATGGACGGCCCGTTCGCGACGCTGCCCGCCAGCATCAGCGAGGTCAACGCCGAGCAGCAGAAGCTCAAGGTGCTCGTCTCGATCTTCGGTCGCGAGACCCCGGTGGAGCTGAACTTCACCCAGGTCTCCAAGATCTGACCAATCCCGACCTTCGGAAACGGCATCGCTGCGGCGGTGCCGTTTTCGTTGTCACACCTGCCCCGCTGACGGTGTGCACGACGCGGTTCGGTAGAGTGTGACAGTTCGTGTGTAGACCCCCTCCAGGCGTTTTCCGTCCGGTGTGACGGTCGTGCGCGAATGCCGGGCTTGGACCCGGCGTGGGAGCGATCCCGCAACAGGCTTACGGCAACCGTAAGGAACCGAAACCCAAGGAAGAAAGATGCCCCCCAAGAAGAAGAAGCTCGCCGGGATCATCAAGCTGCAGATCCAGGCCGGCGCCGCGAACCCGGCCCCTCCGGTCGGCCCCGCGCTCGGTCAGCACGGCGTCAACATCATGGAGTTCTGCAAGGCGTACAACGCCGCGACCGAGTCGCAGCGTGGCAACGTCATCCCGGTCGAGATCTCGGTGTACGAGGACCGGACGTTCGACTTCAAGCTGAAGACCCCGCCCGCCGCCAAGCTGCTGCTCAAGGCCGCCGGTGTGCAGAAGGGCTCGGCCGAGCCGCACAAGACCAAGGTCGCCAAGGTCACCATGGACCAGGTCCGGGAGATCGCCAAGACCAAGCAGGAAGACCTGAACGCCAACGACATCGAGCAGGCCGCGAAGATCATCGCCGGCACCGCGCGCTCGATGGGCATCACCGTCGAAGGCTGATCTTCCAGCAACCCGAGTGGGAGGGCCGGCCAGGCCCGACAACCACTTCTGAACCAGATTAAGGACAGACAAACATGGCAAAGCGAAGCAAGGCGTATCTCGCCGCTGCTGAGAAGGTCGATCGCGACAAGCTGTACTCCCCGCTGGCCGCCGCGCGCCTGGCGAAGGAGACCGCCACCACCAAGACCGACGCGACCGTCGAGGTCGCCGTCCGTCTCGGCGTTGACCCCCGCAAGGCCGACCAGATGGTCCGTGGCACCGTCAACCTGCCGCACGGCACCGGTAAGACCGCCCGCGTCATCGTGTTCGCCGCCGGCGAGAAGGCCGCCGAGGCCGAAGCCGCCGGTGCCGACGCCGTGGGCGCCGAGGACCTGATCGAGCGGATCCAGGGCGGCTGGCTCGACTTCGACGCCGCGATCGCCACCCCGGATCAGATGGCCAAGGTCGGCCGCATCGCGCGTGTCCTCGGCCCGCGTGGTCTGATGCCGAACCCGAAGACGGGCACCGTCACCAACGACGTGACCAAGGCCGTCGCGGACATCAAGGGCGGCAAGATCAACTTCCGCGTCGACAAGCAGGCCAACCTGCACTTCGTCATCGGCAAGGCCTCGTTCGACGACGCCAAGCTGGTGGAGAACTACGGCGCCGCGCTGGACGAGATCCTGCGTGTGAAGCCGTCGACCGCCAAGGGTCGCTACGTCAAGAAGATCACGGTTTCGACCAACACCGGCCCGGGCATCCCGGTGGACCCGAACCGCACCCGCAACCTCCTCGACGAGGATGCGTGAGCTTCAGCTGACAGGTAGCTCCTGATCGACCACGAGGGTGGGAACGCACTGCGTTCCCACCCTCGTGGTTTTCCGGGGACTATTCGCTCGGCGGCCCCGGTTGCGCACGGGTGTGACCAGGATTCTGCTGATCTCCGGTAGCACCAGAGACGGATCGACCAATACCGCCGCCCTCCGCACGATCGCGGCTGTCGCGCCGCCGTCGGTGCGAACGGAGCTCTATGCCGGCCTGCGCGAGCTGCCCGCCTTCGTCCCCGGTGCTGATCCCGCCGAATACCCCGCGGTGAGCGCCCTGCGCGCCGAACTCGCCGCCGCCGACGCCGTCCTGATCTGCACCCCGGAATACGCGGGCACCCTGCCGGGCAGCATCAAGAACCTGCTGGATTGGACCGTGGGCACGGCAGATCTGTACGAGAAGCCGACCGCGTGGCTGACCGTCGCCGTGCCCGGCCGGGGCGGCGGCGCCGAGGCCACCCTGTCGACCGTGCTCGGCTACGTCGGCGCCCAGATCGTCGAATCGGCGTGTACGCGACTGCCGGTGCTCGGCGCCGATGTCGGCGACGACGGACTGGTCGGCTCCGCGGAGTTCCGCAGCGGTGCGCGCCAGGTGCTGGCCGCGCTGGTCGCGCACACGCCGGGGGAGTGAACCGGCGCGCCGGGCCATGTCGCCCGGCGCGCGTCAGGTCAGTCCTCGCTCTTGTCGATCTCCCGCCAGGCGAGCAGCACCGATTCGCCGCCGTGCGGTTTCCACGGCAGGAAGATCGCCACGATCACCGCGCAGACCAGGACGGCGCCGGTCGCGACCAGCGACGCGGTGTGCGCGCCCTGGAGCGTGGCCGTCTTCATGGCGACGATCAGGTTCTCGCGCTGGGTCTCGAAGAACGGGGCCAGTTCGCGTTTGCGCAGCTCCAGGACACTGAGGGGGCTGGCCTTGACCAGGCTCTTCTCGTTGTCGTTCATGATCCCGACCGGGATGGCGTCGATGCGCGCGGCGATCCGGCTGGTGTAGTACGAGGCGACGATCGAGCCGAGCACCGCGACGCCGAGGGTGCCGCCGATCTCGCGGGTGGTGTCGTTGACCGCGGACCCGGCGCCCGCCTCCTCCAGCGGGAGCGCCGACATGATCGATTCGGTGGCCGGGCCCTGCACGATGCCGAGGCCGAGCGCCATGAACACCATCGACGGCAGCACCCCGATCAGGTAGCTGCTGTCCACGGTGACCTGTCCGCCCAGGTAGAGCCCCAATCCGGTGAGGCAGAGGCCGAGCACCAGGACGGCCGTGGTGCCGACGCGCTGCGCGAGCAGGGTCGCGACCGGCGCGCCGACCGCCACCGAGAACGCGAACGGCAGTGAGGCGATGCCGAATTCGAGCGGCGTGTACTCGCGCACGCCCTGGAAGTACTGGGTGATCAGGAACAGGAACCCGAACATGGAGAAGTAGCCGATGGCGATGGCCAAGGCGGGCAACGAGAATCGCCGATTGCGGAACAGTCGCATGTCGAGAATCGGTGCGGGCGTGCGCAATTCCCAGATCACGAAGGCGGCGAGCAGGACCGCGCCCAGCGCGGCGGTGCACAGGGTGGTGAGTGAGAGCCAGCCGTTGTGCGGTGCCTCGATGATCGCCCACACCACCAGCGTGATGCCCGCGATCGAGAGCCCGATGCCGGGTAGGTCCAGCCTGCCGACCTGGTCGGCCCGCGATTCCGGCACCCAGAGCAGCGTCGCGATGAGCGCGGCGAGCGCCACCAGCACGTTGATCCAGAACACCGAGTGCCAGCTGAAGTGCTCGAGTAGCCAGCCGCCCGAGATCGGGCCGATGGCGATGGCGAAGCCTGCCATCGCGGTCCAGGCGGCGATGGCGAGCGCGCGCTCACGCCGGTCGGTGAAGATGTTGATGATCAGCGCGAGGGTGGCGGGGAAGACCGCGGCCGCGAAGACGCCCATCGCCGCGCGGGCCGCGATGACCTGCGTCATCGACTCGGCGAGCGCGCCGCCCACCGACATCACGGCGATGCCGACCAGGCCGATCGTCATGATCCGCCTGCGGCCGTAGCGGTCACCGAGATTGCCCGCGGCGAGCAGCAGTCCGGCGAAGGTGAGGGTGTAGGCGTCGACGACCCATTGCAGGCCGGAGACGCCGGTGGCGAGCTGCACGCCGATGGAGGGGAGGGCGACGTTGACGATGGTGTTGTCGAGGACCACCAGCAGTTCGGCCAGGCAGATCACGGCGAGTGCGAGGAATCGCCGCGAACGCCGGTCCAGCAACACTGGTGGAGCGACTAGCGAGGTTGTCATAGCCAGGAGTGAATCAGGTTACTGTCACCGCGCGTAACACCTTTCAGGTGCGATTGCTACCACAGTGTAGGAATGAAAGTGACTTGGATCACTGGATATTCGGGCCATTCCGGCGTGGGCGACCCGTTTTGGCAGATGAGGGTGCGTCCAGGTACAGTGGACTCCGGTCATCGACCTGTTCGATGACTACCCATTCGTTCTACCGAAGACCGTTGGTCGTCGATGCCGTTCGCGCGGTATCGATCGAAGGTCCGGCGACATTGCCGGCGGCCCACGCAGGGAGAGCTGAGGCAGAAGAAGTCTATTCTTTCGCGCCCCGGTACGCCTTGCGTCCGGGGCGTTAGTTTTGTCGCCGGCCCCTGAATTCGGTAGTGCGCGTTCACGAACCGACATCAGAGAGGAGGCGAAGTATGGCGAAGCCTGAAAAGGTCACCGCTGTCGCGGAGATCGTGGAGCAGTTCAAGAACTCGACGGCCACTGTGGTCACGGAATACCGTGGCCTGTCGGTCGGCAAGCTCACCGAGCTGCGTCGCGCCCTCGGCGCCGAGGCCACGTACTCCGTCGCCAAGAACACCCTGGTCAAGCGCGCGGCCGCGGAAGCGGGCGTCGAGGGCCTGGACGACTTGTTCGTCGGACCGACCGCCATCACCTTCATCCAGGGTGAGCCGGTCAACGCCGCGAAGGCGCTCAAGACCTTCGCCAAGGACAACAAGGCGCTCGTCATCAAGGGCGGCTACATGGACGGCGCCGCACTGTCCGTGTCCGAGGTCGAGAAGATCGCCGACCTGGAGACCCGCGAGGTCCTGCTGGCCAAGCTGGCCGGCGCGATGAAGGGCAACATGTCCAAGGCTGCCGGGCTGTTCTCGGCTCCTGCCGGTCAGGTGGCCCGTCTGGCCGCCGCGCTGCAGGAGAAGAAGCAGGCCGAAGGCGCTGCCGAGTAATACCCCCGCACGGGTGTTACCGCCCGCGCACACAGACATTCACTACCGAAAGGAACAATCATGGCCAAGCTGTCCACCGAAGAGCTGCTCGACGTTTTCTCGGAGATGACCCTCCTGGAGCTGTCCTCCTTCGTGAAGGCGTTCGAGGAGAAGTTCGAGGTCACCGCCGCTGCCCCCGTCGCCGTTGCCGCCGCGGGTGCCGCCCCGGCCGCCGCTGACGCCGCCGAGGAGCAGGACGAGTTCGACGTCATCCTCGAGGGTGCCGGCGACAAGAAGATCCAGGTCATCAAGGTGGTCCGTGAGATCGTCTCCGGCCTGGGCCTGAAGGAAGCCAAGGACCTGGTCGAGGGTGCCCCGAAGCCGATCCTGGAGAAGGTCGCCAAGGAGGCCGCCGAGGCCGCCAAGGCGAAGCTGGAAGAGGCCGGCGCCAAGGTGTCCGTCAAGTAATTCAGCGCTTCGCGTTCGACAGCCGGGCGGTCCCCTTTCGGGGGCCGCCCGTTTGTTATTTCTCCCGACATGGGAAGGTGATACACGCTGTACCGCGAGGTCCGGGTTACTCTTCAGTCATGTAGGGGTGTGCCCCGTCTCACTGATGGGTTACAGTGACCGGACCCACAGAGCCGTGACGCGCCGCCGTGATGTGAGCGTGCGGGAGCGGGGTGGGGTGCTCGCAGGGATCAATGGAGGTAGGCGTGGGCGTCGAGGTCAGGACCGAGGGTGTAACCAAGTCCTTCGGTTCTCAGCGAATTTGGCAGGACGTGTCGATCACGCTTCCCTCGGGTGAGGTGAGCGCGCTACTCGGGCCTTCCGGCACGGGTAAGTCGGTGTTCCTGAAGTCGCTCATCGGTCTGCTGCGGCCCGAGCGCGGTTCCATCTTCATCGATGGCACCGATATCACCACCTGCTCCAACAAGGAGCTCTACGAGATCCGCAAACTGTTCGGCGTCCTGTTCCAGGACGGCGCGCTGTTCGGCTCGATGAACCTGTTCGACAACATCGCGTTCCCGCTGCGGGAGCACACGAAGAAGTCGGAATCCGAGATCCGGCAGATCGTGATGGAGAAGCTCGAGCTGACCGGTCTGCTCGGCGCCGAGAACAAGCTGCCCGGCGAGATCTCCGGCGGTATGCGCAAGCGTGCCGGTCTGGCCCGCGCGCTGGTGCTCGACCCGCAGATCATCCTCGTCGACGAGCCCGACTCCGGCCTGGACCCGGTGCGTACCTCGTACCTGGCGCAGCTGCTTCTCAACATCAACGCGCAGATCGACGCCACGATCCTGATCGTGACGCACAACATCAACCTGGCCCGTACCGTGCCCGACAACATCGGCATGCTGTTCCGTCGCCAGCTGGTCATGTTCGGCCCCCGCGAGGTGCTGCTGACCAGCGAGGAGCCGGTGGTCAAGCAGTTCCTCAACGGCCGCATGATCGGCCCGATCGGCATGTCGGAGGAGAAGGACGAGGCGCAGATGGCGCGCGAGCAGGCGCTCGTCGAC
Source organism: Nocardia neocaledoniensis (assembly GCF_003182135.1). GTDB lineage: Bacteria > Actinomycetota > Actinomycetes > Mycobacteriales > Mycobacteriaceae > Nocardia > Nocardia neocaledoniensis. The sequence continues at coordinate 303,815 of NZ_QGTL01000007.1, forward strand.
GCCGGCCACCACCACGGTGGCGCCGAGGAGATCGAGGGCATCATCCCGCAGATGAAGGCGGAGCCGGGCATGCCCGCCCGCCAGGCCGTGTTCCGGCGGCAGGCGCGGGTGCGCGAGATCATGCACACCCTCCCGCACGCCGCTCAGGTCGCGATCCGCGAGTCGCTCGCCGAGTCCGACGACACCCAGGTGATGGCGGCCTACGGCGCCGATCAGCCGACCGAGCAGTTCGACACGAAGACGATTCCGCACGGCCAGATCAACGGCTGAGCACCTCCGGCGAGTCACCCCGAAACCCCGGTCCACGTGACCGGGGTTTCGTCGTGCCCGGCCGAAAAACGCCCTCTGAACGGGCGTTTTGCCGGTTGGCGCCGACGGCGTGTCGCGGGTAAAATAGCCGCGGTTCCGCGCGGGGATGTGTAGCGCGCCAGGCGATCTCACTTCTCGGACAGACCCCGCCGCGCCACTTGACGAGCCGGGCGCGAACCGTCACCCTATTCACAGCAGCGTCAGCTGTTACAGGGGCACAGCGCCCAGGGCACCCGACGCGGCCAGCGTCCACGGGAGTTCGGCGCGTTTGCCGTGTGAGCGGTCGCACGGATGGTATGTTGACACCCCCTTATATATGGGTGTAAGTTTGGACGTTGCGCTGGCTGCCTCCTGTCCACACCTTGATTCGCACACGAAAGTTCCACCTTCCGGTGTTACTTCCGCTGCTGCCTGTTCGGGTTTCGTTCGGGTTGTAACCAGCGGAATTCGTAGCAGACAAGCGACGGTCGCGGACCACCACGCGACGCGCGTGAGGTGCTGGAAGGACGCATCTTGGCAGTCTCCACCCAGACCAAGGCTGGAATCCCCGGAGCCCCGTTGAGGGTTTCGTTCGCGAAGATCCGTGAGCCCTTGGAGGTGCCCGGACTTCTCGACCTACAAACGGACTCGTTCGCCTGGTTGGTCGGTACCCCCGACTGGCGTGAGAAGGCGGCCGCACGCGGCGACGTCGGTCTCGCAGGCGGCCTGGAGGAGGTGCTCGAGGAGCTCTCGCCGATCGAGGACTTCTCCGGCTCGATGTCCCTGTCGTTCTCCGACCCGCGCTTCGAAGAGGTCAAGGCCTCCATCGAGGAGTGCAAAGAGAAGGACATGACCTACGCGGCGCCCCTGTTCGTCACCGCGGAGTTCATCAACAACAACACCGGCGAGATCAAGAGCCAGACGGTCTTCATGGGTGACTTCCCGATGATGACCGACAAGGGCACCTTCATCATCAACGGCACCGAGCGTGTCGTCGTCTCGCAGCTGGTGCGTTCCCCCGGCGTCTACTTCGATCACTCGATCGACAAGGGCACCGAGAAGGACCTGCACAGCGTGCGCGTGATCCCCTCGCGCGGCGCGTGGCTGGAGTTCGACGTCGACAAGCGCGACACCGTCGGCGTCCGCATCGACCGCAAGCGCCGCCAGCCGGTCACCGTGCTGCTCAAGGCGCTGGGCTGGACCACCGAGGAGATCGTCGAGCGTTTCGGCTTCTCCGAGATCATGATGTCCACCCTGGAGAAGGACAGCACGCCCGGCCAGGACGAGGCGCTGCTCGACATCTACCGCAAGCTGCGTCCGGGCGAGCCGCCGACCAAGGAGTCCGCGCAGACCCTGCTGGAGAACCTGTTCTTCAAGGAGAAGCGCTACGACCTGGCGCGCGTCGGTCGCTACAAGATCAACAAGAAGCTCGGCATCCACGTGCACGAGCCGGTCACCAGCTCGGTGCTGACGAAGGAAGACATCGTCACCACCATCGAGTACCTGGTGCGTCTGCACGCCGGTGACAAGACGATGACCGCCCCCGGTGGCGAAGAGGTGCCCGTCGAGGTCGACGACATCGACCACTTCGGCAACCGTCGCCTGCGCACCGTCGGCGAGCTCATCCAGAACCAGATCCGCGTCGGTCTGTCCCGCATGGAGCGCGTGGTTCGTGAGCGGATGACGACTCAGGACGTCGAGGCGATCACGCCGCAGACCCTGATCAACATCCGCCCGGTCGTCGCCGCGATCAAGGAGTTCTTCGGAACCTCCCAGCTGTCGCAGTTCATGGACCAGAACAACCCGCTTTCGGGTCTGACCCACAAGCGCCGCCTGTCGGCGCTGGGCCCGGGTGGTCTGTCCCGTGAGCGCGCCGGTCTGGAAGTTCGTGACGTCCACCCGTCGCACTACGGCCGCATGTGCCCGATCGAGACCCCGGAAGGCCCGAACATCGGCCTGATCGGCTCGCTGTCGGTGTACGCGCGGGTCAACCCGTTCGGCTTCATCGAGACCCCGTACCGCCGCGTCGTCGACGGCAAGGTCACCGACGAGGTCAAGTACCTGACCGCCGACGAGGAAGACCGCTACGTCCGCGCGCAGGCCAACTCGCCGGTCGACGCCGAGGGCCGCTTCGTCGAGGAGAAGGTCCTCGTCCGCCGCGCCGGTGAAGAGGTCGAGTTCGTCCACCCGTCGCAGGTCGACTACATGGACATCTCGCCGCGCCAGATGGTGTCGGTCGCGACGGCCATGATCCCGTTCCTCGAGCACGACGACGCCAACCGTGCCCTCATGGGCGCGAACATGCAGCGTCAGGCCGTGCCGCTGATCCGTTCCGAGGCCCCCATCGTGGGCACCGGCATGGAGCTGCGCGCCGCGGTCGACGCCGGCGATGTCGTGGTGAACGAGAAGCCGGGTGTGGTCGAGGAGGTCTCGGCCGACTACGTCACCGTGATGGCCGACGACGGCAGCCGCAAGTCCTACCGGATGCGCAAGTTCAACCGCTCCAACCAGGGCACCTGCTCCAACCAGCGTCCGATCGTGGACGAGGGCCAGCGGGTGGAGCAGGGGCAGGTCCTCGCGGACGGCCCCTGCACCGAGAACGGTGAGATGGCGCTCGGCAAGAACCTTCTCGTCGCCGTCATGCCGTGGGAAGGCCACAACTACGAGGACGCGATCATCCTGTCGCAGCGCCTCGTGGAAGAGGACGTCCTCACCTCGATCCACATCGAAGAGCACGAGATCGACGCCCGCGACACCAAGCTGGGCGCCGAGGAGATCACCCGGGACATCCCGAACGTCTCCGACGAGGTGCTGGCCGACCTGGACGAGCGCGGCATCATCCGCATCGGCGCCGAGGTCCGCGACGGCGACATCCTGGTCGGCAAGGTCACCCCGAAGGGCGAGACCGAGCTGACCCCCGAGGAGCGCCTGCTCCGCGCGATCTTCGGTGAGAAGGCGCGCGAGGTGCGCGACACCTCGCTGAAGGTGCCCCACGGTGAGTCCGGCAAGGTCATCGGCATCCGCGTGTTCTCGCGCGAGGACGACGACGATCTGCCTCCCGGCGTGAACGAGCTGGTCCGCGTGTACGTGGCCCAGAAGCGCAAGATCCAGGACGGCGACAAGCTCGCCGGTCGCCACGGCAACAAGGGCGTCATCGGCAAGATCCTCCCCACCGAGGACATGCCGTTCATGCCCGACGGCACCCCGGTCGACATCATCCTGAACACCCACGGTGTTCCGCGTCGTATGAACATCGGCCAGATCCTGGAGACCCACCTGGGCTGGATCGGCAAGGCCGGCTGGAACGTCGACGTCGCCGCCGACGGCACTCGCCCCGACTGGGCGCAGTCGCTGCCGGAGGAGATGCTGGGCGCCCCGGCCGACTCCAACATCGCGACCCCCGTCTTCGACGGCGCGCGCGACGAGGAGCTGACCGGTCTGCTCGGCTCGACCCTGCCGAACCGTGACGGTGAGCGCATGGTCAACGAGAACGGCAAGGCCACGCTGTTCGACGGCCGCTCGGGTGAGCCGTTCCCGTACCCGGTCGCGGTCGGGTACATGTACATCCTGAAGCTGCACCACCTGGTCGACGACAAGATCCACGCCCGTTCGACCGGCCCGTACTCGATGATCACGCAGCAGCCGCTGGGTGGTAAGGCGCAGTTCGGTGGTCAGCGTTTCGGTGAGATGGAGTGCTGGGCCATGCAGGCCTACGGCGCGGCGTACACGCTGCAGGAACTCCTGACCATCAAGTCCGACGACGTGGTGGGCCGTGTGAAGGTCTACGAGGCGATCGTCAAGGGCGAGAACATTCCGGAGCCGGGCATTCCGGAGTCGTTCAAGGTGCTCCTCAAGGAACTCCAGTCGCTGTGCCTCAACGTGGAAGTGCTGTCCTCGGACGGCGCCGCGATCGAGATGCGCGACGGCGACGACGAGGATCTGGAGCGCGCCGCGGCGAACCTGGGCATCAACCTGTCCAGGAACGAAGCGGCCACCGTCGACGATTTGGCGAACTAGGTGGTGACGCGGGTGGCTGCTCCGGCAGCCGCCCGCGGACCCGCGATCGGTAACTAGTGAACTTTTTGCTCGAATTCGACCCGAACAGGGGAAAGGAAGTTACGTGCTAGACGTCAACTTCTTCGATGAACTCCGGATCGGCCTGGCCACCGCTGAAGACATCCGCCAGTGGAGCTATGGCGAGGTCAAGAAGCCGGAGACCATCAACTACCGCACGCTCAAGCCGGAGAAGGACGGGCTCTTCTGCGAGAAGATCTTCGGCCCCACCCGGGACTGGGAGTGCTACTGCGGCAAGTACAAGCGCGTCCGCTTCAAGGGCATCATCTGTGAGCGCTGTGGCGTCGAGGTGACTCGCGCCAAGGTGCGTCGTGAGCGGATGGGCCACATCGAGCTGGCCGCGCCGGTCACCCACATCTGGTACTTCAAGGGCGTTCCGTCGCGCCTGGGCTACCTGCTGGATCTGGCGCCGAAGGATCTCGAGAAGATCATCTACTTCGCCGCCTACGTCATCGTCGGTGTCGACGAGGAGCTGCGCCACAACGAGCTCAGCACCCTCGAGGCCGAGATGGAGGTCGAGAAGAAGGCTGTCGCCGATCAGCGTGACGCCGACCTCGAGGCCCGCGCGCAGAAGCTGGAAGCCGACCTGGCCGAGCTGGAGGCCGAGGGCGCCAAGTCCGACGTCCGCCGCAAGGTCAAGGACGGCGGCGAGCGCGAGATGCGTCAGCTGCGCGACCGCGCCCAGCGTGAGCTGGATCGTCTCGACGAGATCTGGACCACCTTCACCAAGCTGGCCGTCAAGCAGCTCATCGTCGACGAGGTGCTCTACCGCGAGCTCGTCGACCGCTACGGCGAGTACTTCACCGGCGCCATGGGTGCGGAGTCCATCCAGAAGCTGATGGAGAACTTCGACATCGACGCCGAGGCCGAGAGCCTGCGCGAGACCATTCGCTCCGGCAAGGGGCAGAAGAAGCTGCGCGCGCTCAAGCGCCTCAAGGTCGTCGCGGCCTTCCAGGCCAACGGCAACTCGCCCATGGGCATGGTGCTCGACGCCGTTCCGGTGATCCCGCCGGAGCTGCGCCCGATGGTCCAGCTCGACGGTGGCCGCTTCGCCACCTCCGACCTGAACGACCTGTACCGCCGCGTGATCAACCGCAACAACCGCCTCAAGCGACTGATCGATCTGGGCGCGCCCGAGATCATCGTCAACAACGAGAAGCGGATGCTGCAGGAGTCCGTCGACGCGCTGTTCGACAACGGCCGTCGTGGTCGCCCGGTCACCGGTCCGGGTAACCGCCCGCTGAAGTCCCTGAGCGACCTGCTCAAGGGCAAGCAGGGTCGTTTCCGTCAGAACCTGCTCGGCAAGCGTGTCGACTACTCGGGCCGTTCGGTCATCGTGGTCGGCCCGCAGCTGAAGCTGCACCAGTGCGGTCTGCCGAAGCTGATGGCGCTCGAGCTGTTCAAGCCGTTCGTCATGAAGCGTCTGGTGGATCTCAACCACGCGCAGAACATCAAGTCCGCCAAGCGGATGGTCGAGCGTCAGCGTCCCCAGGTGTGGGATGTCCTCGAAGAGGTCATCGCCGAGCACCCGGTGCTGCTGAACCGCGCGCCCACCCTGCACCGCCTCGGCATCCAGGCCTTCGAGCCGCAGCTGGTCGAAGGCAAGGCCATCCAGCTGCACCCGCTCGTGTGTGAGGCGTTCAACGCCGACTTCGACGGTGACCAGATGGCCGTGCACCTGCCGCTGTCGGCGGAGGCGCAGGCCGAGGCCCGCATCCTGATGCTGTCGTCGAACAACATCCTGTCCCCGGCGTCGGGTCGCCCGCTGGCGATGCCGCGTCTGGACATGGTGACCGGCCTGTTCTACCTGACCCGTCTCGACGAGAAGGGTGTCGGCACCTACCAGGCCGCGGGCAAGGACGAGCCGGAGCAGGGCGTGTACTCCTCGCCCGCCGAGGCCCAGATGGCCGTCGACCGCGGTGAGCTCACCGTGCGTTCGATGATCAAGGTGCGGCTCACCGAGCAGCGCCCGCCGAAGGACATCGAGGCGGAGCTGTTCCCGGACGGCTGGCACCGCGGTGACGCGTGGCTGGCCGAGACCACCCTGGGTCGCGTGCTGTTCAACGATCTGCTCCCGGCGGACTACGCGTTCATCAACGAGCCGATGCCGAAGAAGCGGCAGGCCACGATCATCAACGATCTGGCCGAGCGCTACCCGATGATCGTCGTCGCGCAGACCGTCGACAAGCTCAAGGACGCCGGCTTCTACTGGGCCACGCGTTCGGGTGTCACCGTCTCCATGTCGGACGTGCTCGTTCCGCCGGAGAAGGCCGAGATCATGGAGCGGTACGAGGCCATGGCGGATCAGATCGAGAAGAAGTACCAGCGTGGTGCTCTCGATCACCAGGAGCGCAACAACGCCCTGGTCAAGATCTGGCAGGAAGCGACCGAAGAGGTCGGTACGGCGCTGCGTTCGCACTACCCGGCCGACAACCCGATCATCACGATCGTCGACTCGGGCGCGACCGGTAACTTCACCCAGACCCGTACCCTCGCCGGTATGAAGGGCCTGGTGACGAACCCGAAGGGTGAGTTCATCCCGCGCCCGATCAAGTCCTCCTTCCGTGAGGGCCTGACCGTGCTCGAGTACTTCATCAACACCCACGGTGCTCGTAAGGGTCTGGCCGACACCGCGCTGCGTACCGCCGACTCGGGTTACCTGACCCGTCGTCTGGTGGACGTCTCGCAGGACGTCATCGTGCGCGAGCACGACTGTGGCACCGAGCGCGGCATCGTCGTGCCGATCGCGGAGAAGCAGGCCGACGGATCGCTCATCCGGGACGCGCACGTCGAGACCTCGACCTACGCGCGCACCCTGGCGACCGACGCGGTCGACGAGAAGGGCAACGTCGTCGTGGCCAAGGGCGCCGACCTCGGCGACCCGGCCCTGGAGGCGCTGCTCGAGGCCGGCATCACCGAGGTGAAGGTCCGCTCCGTGCTGACCTGCACCACCGGTACCGGCGTCTGCGCCACCTGCTACGGCCGCTCGATGGCCACCGGCAAGCTGGTCGACATCGGCGAGGCCGTCGGCATCGTCGCCGCCCAGTCCATCGGTGAGCCGGGTACCCAGCTGACCATGCGTACCTTCCACCAGGGTGGTGTCGCCGGCGACGACATCACCGGTGGTCTGCCGCGTGTCCAGGAGCTCTTCGAGGCCCGTGTCCCCAAGGGCAAGGCGCCGATCGCGGAGGTCTCGGGCCGGGTGCGCCTCGAGGACGACGACCGCTTCTACAAGATCACGATCATCCCTGATGACGGGTCGGACGAAGTCGTCTACGACAAGCTCTCGAAGCGTCAGCGTCTGCGGGTGTTCAAGCACGACGACGGCACCGAGCGCCTGCTGGCCGACGGTGACCACGTGGAGGTGGGTCAGCAGCTGCTCGAGGGCGCTGCCGATCCGCACGAGGTGCTGCGTGTGATGGGTCCCCGTCAGGTGCAGGTCCACCTGGTCCACGAGGTCCAGGAGGTCTACCGCTCGCAGGGTGTGTCGATCCACGACAAGCACATCGAGGTCATCGTGCGCCAGATGCTGCGTCGCGTGACGATCATCGATTCGGGTGCGACCGAGTTCCTGCCCGGTTCGCTCACCGAGCGTGCCGAGTTCGAGGCCTCGAACCGTCGCGTGGTGGCCGAGGGTGGCGAGCCCGCCTCCGGCCGTCCGGTGCTGATGGGTATCACCAAGGCGTCGCTGGCCACCGATTCGTGGCTGTCGGCGGCCTCCTTCCAGGAGACCACCCGAGTGCTGACGGACGCGGCGATCAACTGCCGCTCCGACAAGCTGATCGGCCTGAAGGAGAACGTGATCATCGGTAAGCTCATCCCGGCCGGTACCGGTATCAACCGCTACCGCAACATCCAGGTGCAGCCGACCGAGGAAGCCCGTGCCGCCGCGTACGCGGTGCCGTCCTACGACGACACCTACTACTCGCCGGACAGCTTCGGCTCCTCCACCGGTGCCGCGGTGCCGCTGGACGACTACGGTTTCAGCGACTACCGCTAGTCGATAGCGCGAACGCCCCGCCCCCTGTTCGAGGGGGCGGGGCGTTCGTCGTTTCTCCGGTCGAGCGGCTGGTAGCGGCCGCTCGGGGTCGTCAGCCCGCTGAGCCGGTCAGCGCGTCGAGCAGCCCGCCGAGGCCGCCCGAGCCGCTGTCGCCGTCGCCAGGGCCCGGGTTGGTCGGCTTGGGGACCACGTTCACGGTGACGGTCTTGGAGCTGATGAGCTCCTGCACGGCCTTGATCTCGTGCGTGCCGGTGGTTTTCGGCGTCCAGGTGATGGTCGCCTTGCCGTTGGACACCGACACCGGCTCACCGATCTGGGTGCCGTTGTCGGTGAAGGTCACCTTGAACAGGAACGAGGTCGCGGTGACATCGGCGGTCACGGTGTAGGCCGTGTCGACGTAGTGCGTGGTCCCGCTGACCGCGATCGACTGGACGAGCGCCGAGGCCTGCGGTGCGACGAGCACGGCGGCCGCCGCGACCGCGCCGAAAGCCGTCAGACCGGCGCCGGCCCGCCGGGTGAGGGTGAAACTCATGAGGTACTCCTGATTCGCGCTGTCCCACTGCTGTGGGTGAGCCAGAGAGTATCGACCCAGGTAGGCCCCTGTTCGAAGAATTGAAATAATCGCATTTCACCCTGGCGCGAGGGGTCAGGCTCCCTGGGCTCGCTTGCCCGCGCGGCGCGCGAAGTCGTCGAGCGCGTCGAGGACCTCGCGGGCCTGCCAGAGGCGGTTGCGGCGCATGCCGGTGAACTCGGTGAGGACGCCGGCCTCGACCAGCACGTTGATCGCGCGAACGGCGTTGGAATCGGCGATGCCGAGGGCCTCGGCCGCGGTCGTCGCGTCGAAAACCGGTTGGCGCAGGGCGATGTCGATCAATCGCCACGGCGTGGAGCCGCGCCTGGCCCGGATCGCTGACTCCCACCGCGCACGGATCAGGTGAATGTCCTCGACCAGTAGGCGGGCATTGCCGAGGGCGGTGAACGTCGCTTCCGCGACTTCGCGCACTATCGGCGCCGGGTCGCCGTCGCGGTACGCGGTGAGGGCGGCGAAGTAGTCGTCGACCCGCGACAGGAGCCCGGCGGCGATCGGAACCGCCGCCAGCTCGGTGACGCCCTTCGATCGCAGCATCGCATGCATCAGCGCCCGGCCGGTGCGGCCGTTACCGTCGACGAACGGGTGGATGGTCTCGAACTGCGCGTGCGAGAGGGCGGTGTGGGCCAGCGCTGGAATGTCGTCGCGGCGGATGAATCCGAGGAGATCATCGATCGCGGTGGGCAGCCTGGAGTGGTGGGGCGCGACGAACGCTGCCCCATGCGGCCCTGCATTGTCGCCACCGATCCACACCTGCTGGGTTCGCCACCGGCCTGCGGTCTCCGGCTCGTGGACCATCAGCGCGGCGTGCATGTCCAGTAGCAGACGCTCGTCGATCTCGCCTTCCGCCGATTTACCATCAGTTATTGGCTAACTGATGATATGTCGGCGTGATCAGTCGGATGTCGTTTCGGTGGGGCGGGAGCGAGGTGGGGCGGTGCGGGCGTGGGTGGCGTAGAGGGTGAGGCCGACGAAGGTGAGGCCGCCGACGAGGTTGCCGACGACGGTGGGGATCTCGTTCCAGATCAGGTAGTCGCCGAGGGAGAAGTCGCCGCCGAGGAGGAGGCCCGAGGGGAACAGGAACATGTTGACGATGGAGTGTTCGAAGCCCATGTAGAAGAAGAGCATGATGGGCATCCACATCGCGATCACCTTGCCCGACACCGAGGTCGACATCATCGCGGCGACGACGCCGGTGGAGACCATCCAGTTGCACAGGACCGCGCGGATGAACAGCGTGAGCATGCCCGCGCCACCGTGCTCGGCGTAGCCGACCGTGCGGGATTCGCCGATCTCGCCCAGCTTCTCGCCGACCGCGCTGGGGTCCATCGAGAAGCCCATGGTCAGGATGATCGCCATCATCACGGCGACGGTGAACGCACCGGCGAAGTTGCCGACGAACACCCAGCCCCAGTTCCGCAGCATCGAACGCACCGTGACGCCGCGTCGCTTGTCCAGCAGGGCCAGCGGCACGAGCGTGAAAACGCCGGTGAGCAAGTCGAACCCGAGCAGGTACAGCATGCAGAAGCCGACGGGGAACAGCACCGCGCCCAGCAGCGGCTCGCCGGTGTTCACCGTGATGGTGACCGCGAAGGCGGCGGCCAGGGCGAGGATGGCGCCCGCCATGTAGGCGCGGATCACCGTGTCGCGGGTGGACATGAACGCTTTGGCCTCGCCCGCGTCGATCATCTTCTCGACGAAGTCGGCCGGTTTCAGGTAGGACATGCAACCCCATTCGTAGTGCTTCCAGCACAGTAGTTTTCGCGGCCGAGATTGCCTGCCGATCACTGAAGGTTGCCGCTGCGTAAATAGTGGTATGCCACTATGGCGGGGGTGTGGCGACGGGTGGCAGGCTGGCGGCGTCCCCGATCTCAGGAGCCCGCATGCAACCGATCATGAGCAAGTCCGCCGCCGCCGACCTCGTCGTCGCCGCCCGCATCCGCAAGGGGCTGACGTGGGCCGCCATCGCGGAATCGCTGGGCGCGCCGCTGGTCTGGACGACGGCGGCACTGCTCGGTCAGCACCCGATGACCGCCGAACAGGCGGCCGCGGTCTGCGCGCTGCTCGACCTCGACGAGACCGTCGCCGAGAGTCTGCGGCTGCAACCCGCACGCGGCGCCGACCCGGCCCAGCTGGCCGACCCGACGATCTACCGCCTGGTCGAAGCCGTCTCGGTCTACGGTCCCGCGCTCAAGGCGCTGATCCACGAGGAGTTCGGCGACGGCATCATGAGCGCCATCAACTTCAACATCGACATCGCCCGCCGCCCACACCCGGACGGCGACCGTGTGGTGATCACCCTCGACGGGAAGTTCCTCGACTACCGCTGGTGACTCACGAGCGAACCTCGGGCGCCACGGCGGGCGCCTCGGGATCGCCGAGGGCGTGCGGCTCCGGTTCGCCGAGCCGCACGGCGACGACGCCGACGAGAATCAGTGCCCCGCCGAGCAATTGGATCGGCCGCGGCGCCTCGCCGAGCAGCGCCCAGGCGAAGAGCAGTGCGGCGAGCACCTCGTTGAGCGCGACGAAGGACGCCAGTCGCGAACCGAGGCGCCGCGTCGCGGCGATGCCGGTGACGTAGGCGATCGCGGCGGTGACGATGCCGATGAGCAGGATCGGCACCCACCAGGGCGTGCTGAAATCGTCGAAGACCACGGTCTCGGTGGTGACACGCAGGGGGACGATGCCCGCGGCGCCCGCCACGAGCAGGGCCACCCCGCCGATGAGCAGGCCGCCCGCCGCCAGGACGGTGCCGGGCAGCTCGCCGCCCTCTGCCGAGAGCAGGAAGTAGGTGGCGGCGCCGACCATCGAGCCCAGCGCCCACAGGATGCCGATCGGGTCGGCGGAGACGCCGGAGAGCACGTCGAGCACCAGGAGCAGGCCGGTGATCCCGAGCAGCGCGCCCGCCACGGTCGCGGCGCCGGGGCGTTGCCGGTGCCGCAACCACAGCCAGCCGACGATCGCGATCGGCGCGGCGAATTCGATGAGCAGCGCGACGCCGACCTCCATGTGCGCGACCGCGTTGAAGTAGGCCAGCTGGGTGCCCGCCACCGCGATCAGGCCATAGGCGATGACCAGGGTCAGGTTCTCCCGCAGTAGGTTCCAGCGTCCGCGCAGCTGGGGGAGCGCGAGCGGGAGCAGGACCGCCGCGGCGAGCAGGACGCGCACGGCGACCACGGCGGCCGCGCTCCATCCCGCGTTCATCAGTCCGCGCGCGAGCGAGCCGGACAGCCCGAACGACGCGGCCGAGGCCACTGCGAAGAGCAGGCCGGTGCGCATCCGTCGCGCGGTTGCGTCATGAGTCAACGTCGCCATGACTAATGACGGTAAGCAGCTTGCGGTAATGTGTCAATGTGGTTTTCGCTCATGACACCGAAGCGGCGCTGCTGGCGGCAGTCGAATTGGTCAACTCCGCCGAGGACCCCGACACGCTCACCGAACCGGCCCAGCTGGCCGAGTTCTTCCGCCGGCACGACTACACCGGCGTCCGCTCCGGTGACGCCACGGAACTCGCCGCTGTCCGGGCCCTGCGGCCCGCCCTGCGCGAACTGCTCACCAGCGATCGCGACACCGCGGTCACCCTGGTGAACCGGATTCTCGCCACCCACCGCGCCGTCCCGCAGCTGGTCCGGCACGGCGCGGTCGACTATCACGTGCACGCGGTGCCCGCGTCGGCCACGCTCGATGTCCGCATCGCCGTCGAGACCGCCATGGCGATGATCGACGTGATCCGCGCCGACGACATGACCCGGCTCTCGGTCTGCGCCGACGATTCGTGCGCGGGTCTGGTCCTCGATCTGTCGCGCAACCGCTCGCGGCGCTACTGCAGCACGGCGTGCGGTAACCGGAACGCGGTCGCCGCGTACCGCGCCAGACAGCGCTGACCGGTCAGCGCACCTTCGGGCACTTCTTGCCCGCCAGGTGACACTTGTCCTCGAAGCCGGCGGGCAGCCACGTCCCCTTCCGCAGCTGGGGATGCTGGGGGAAGTGCTGGAGGGCGGCGGTGGTGAAGATCAGCGGCGCCCAGGCGGTGCGGATCTGCAACTGCTGCAGCGTGCCGGCGCGGTCGGGAAACCGGCAGCCGAGCAGATCGGGCCCGGTGAGGTCGACGCTCTCCAGCGCCGACCAGTACAGCGAGAAGGACTGATCCGGATTGGCAAGGTGCACACGCCGATTCGAGATCATCGCCGAGCCGGGCCGCTCGGCCACCCAGCGCGGCCGCGCGGCGGCTTCGGCGCGGGATCGCCGCGTCTCGTTGCGGATGCCGTTGCCGAGGTGCGCCGCGACGCCGAGTGGTGTCCGTCCGTCGGCGCGCACCTGGCCGCGCGTCCACCGGCCGTCCCCGAGGCCGCGCCAGGTGAACCAGTGGACACCGCCGTCGGCGAGGCAGGTCTCGCCCGGCTCCAGCCGCACCCGCGTGGGGGTGGACGGGATCTCGGCGGCGCGCCCGGCCGTGAGCAGCGCCACCACCCCGCATGTGTACAGCAGGTAGTCGTCGAACCACGTCCATCCGGCCTGCTCGGCCAGGGCGCGATCGATATCGGCCAGCGGGTCGAACACGTCTCTCACCACCCACTCACAACGTGCGCTCACGGTCAGCGCGCTGTTCCTGCCTCAACGGTAGCGGAGGGCGTGACCGGGCTCAGCGCTCGCTGTCGAGTGCCGCCATCTGCGCCGCGGCGTAGCGCTGCCCGGCGACCGCGTCGGCGGGAGCGGCCGCCTCGATCTCGGCCAGTTCCGCCGGGCTCAGCGTGATCCGGAGAGCGTCGAGGGTCTCGGTGAGCCGGGCGCGGCTGCGCGCGCCGATCACCGGCACGATGTCGGTGCCGCGGCTCAGTGCCCAGGCGATGGCGAGCTGGGCGACGGAAACCCCCTTGGCGGCGGCGATCTCGGCGAGCGACTCGACCAAGCGCAGGTTGCGCGTGAGGTTCTCGCCCTGGAAGCGCGGGCTGTGGGTGCGGAAGTCGGCGGCGTCGGCCGGTGCGCCGCCGGTGCGGAAGGTGTCGCTGAGCAGGCCGCGGGAGAGCACGCCGTAGGCGGTGATGCCGATGCCGAGTTCCCTGGCGACGGGCAGGATCTCGCGCTCGATGCCGCGCGTGAGCAGCGAGTACTCGATCTGCAGGTCGACGATGGGATGCACGGCGTGCGCCCGCCGCAAGGTGTCGGCGCCGATCTCGGACAGGCCGATATGGCGCACGTAGCCGGCCTCGACCAGCTCGGCGATGGCGCCGACGGTGTCCTCGATCGGTACGTCCGGGTCGAGCCGCGCGGGACGGTAGATGTCGATGTGGTCGACGCCGAGCCTGGTCAGGCTGTAGGTCACGAAGTTGCGCACGGCCGCGGGCCTGCCGTCGAAGCCGCCCCACGAGCCGTCGGGGCCGCGCAGTCCGCCGAACTTCACGCTGAGGACGACATCGGCCCTCGGCCGCTCGGCGATGGCCTTGCCGATCAGCAGTTCGTTGTGGCCCGCGCCGTAGAAGTCGCCGGTGTCGACGAGGTCGGCGCCCGCGTCGATGGCGGCGTGGATCGTCGCGCGGGATTCGCGGTCGTCGGCGGCGCCGTACATGCCGGACATGCCCATCGCGCCGAGGCCGATGCGGCCGACCCGGGGACCGGTCGCGCCGAGGCCGACGCGGGGAAGGGAGATCGAGTTCGTCATGCCTCCAGCCTGGGCGGCCCGCGCCCGGCGCGGCAGAGACCGCTCATCGGGGGACCGCCGATCCCTGGCTGGGACGGCCGAGTGCGCGCACCATGGGGACATGGACCGAGCCGAACTAGCCGACTTCCTGCGCAGGCATCGTGACCAGCTCACGCCCGCCGAGGTCGGCCTGCCACCCGGCGTGCGCCGACGGACTCCCGGCCTGCGTCGCGACGAGGTCGCTCTGCTCACCGGGATGTCCACCGACTACTACACCCGGTTGGAGCAGGCGCGCGGTCCGCGACCGTCGACGCAGGTCCTTGCCGCGCTGGCGCGGGCGCTGCGCCTGAGTGCCGACGAACGCGACCACCTGTTCCACCTCTGCGGACATCAGTCGCCGGATCGGGAACTGCGCGACAAGCATGTCGGGCCCGGCCTGCTGCACATGTTGGCCAAGCTCGACGACACCCCGGCCGCGGTGGTCACCGAGCTGGGGGAGGTGCTCGTCCAGAACCGCATGCACACCCTGCTGGCGGGCGATCACGGCGACCGGGTCGGTCTCGATCGCTACTACGCGTGGCGTTGGTTCACCGACCGCACCGCGAGAACGGTTTTCCCGGAAGAGGATTGGGACCGGCTCGGCCGCAGTCACGTCGCCGATCTGCGCGCGACCGCGGCACGCCGGGCCGACGACGCCGAGGTGAACACCTTCATCGCCGAATTACGGCGCGCCAGCGCCGAATTCGAACAGCTGTGGAACGAACACGAAGTGGCGGTACGGGTCACCGACATCAAGCGGTTCGCGCATCCGGAGATCGGTCTGATCGACACCGTCTGCGAAGTCCTGGTCACCCGCAACGCCGCGCAACGGCTGCTGGTCTACCTGCCGCGGCCGGGTACCGACGCCGCCGAGAAGATGGCGCTGCTGCGGGTGATCGGTACCCAGCGGCTCAGTCCGGCGTGAGGGTCAGGGTGCCCCGGTGACGTACGCGATCGCGGTGTCGATCGCGGGCTGACCACCCGCCATCGCGTACCCGGCCAGCGCGCCGATCGCGGCGCCCGCCACGGTCGCGACCGGCACGGTGATGAAGTCCAGGATGAACAGGCCGAGCGGGAAGCCCAGGACGAAACCGATCGCCGCGCCGATGGCGGCGCCCTGGATGATCTCCGGCTGCAACCGCTGGGTCTCGGCGAAGAAACGCTCCTGCGCGCTGATGTCGCGCAGCGGCGCGTCCGTGCCGCCGACCGGGGTCAGGGTGAGCCGGGTGCCGTCGGCGTCGATGGCGGGCGTCAGCGGCACGCTGTGCTCGCCGACGCGCACGAGCATCGGCAGCGCCGCGATCACGGCGCCGGACGCGTCGGTGATCGCGACGACCTTCGCGTCGTGCGCGAGCTGGAAGCGGCCCGCGTCGAGGGTGGTCACCACCGCGCGCCGATCCTCGGCCAGTCCGACCTGGTAGTTCACATCCTTGTCGACGCCGGTCAGCTGGATGCCCGCCGGCGCGGCCTCGACGGCCTGGGTCGGCCGGGGTTCGACGGGAGCGGGCTCGGCGGCCCCGATTCCGGTGGCCGACAGGGTGACCCCCACCGCCAGCAGTGCCGCACCGAGCGCAGTGCCGATCCTCATTCCGCAAGCCTCCCGCTGAATCGCCTGGGACCGAATCGTCCCGTTTCATCGCGGCAAACCTAACCGTTGCACGGCGATTCGGAAAGTCGTAGCCGCCTCGCTCAACCGGCCGCGGGCGAGCGGTCACCGCCGGGCGCGCGCCGGGCGAACTCGGGCGCGTGTTCCGGGCGCAGGCCGATGCCGCCCAGATAGCCGGTGAGTCCGGCCAGCACCGGCACGGCGTCGACGACCCGGAGCGGCAGCGGCGCGGTCCGCAGGGTGCCGCGCAGGGCCGGTGCGATGAGCATCTCGTGTTCGCCGCGCTGGGAGCGCTGGGTGAAGCTGGCGGGCAGCATCCGCCTCCGCTGCACCTTCTCCAGCTCGGCGGTGGAGACCGTGCCGTCGAGCAGGGGCCCCGCCAGGATGCGCGCGGCCGCGACGGCGTCCTGGACCGCGAGGTTCACGCCGACGCCGCCGACCGGCGACATCGTGTGCGCGGCGTCGCCGAGACACAGCAGGCCGGGCCGGTACCAGCGGTCGAGCATCCCGACGGTCACCTCGAGCAGCTTCACGTCGTCCCAGGAGCGGATCGCCGCGATCGCGGCGGCGGGCCAGCCGAACAGTTCGGCGAGGCGATCGCGCAGCCAGCCGATGTCGTGGCTGGCCCGTAGCCGCGCGTCGTGACCCTTCTCGATGATGTAGCCGGTCTGGTAGTAGTCGCCGCGATCGAGCGCCACGGCGGAATTGCCGCTGGTGAAGCGGGCCTGGATGGCGCCGCTGTCGATGTCGTCGCGGGATTTCGGGATGCGCAGGAACCACATGTCCATCGGTACGTCCGCGATCCGCTGACGCAGCCCCGCCGCCTCGCGCACCACGGAATCCCGCCCGTCGCAAGCGATCACGAGATCGGCGCGGAGCTCGTGCACGTCCTCGTCGGCATCGCGCCAGCACACGCCACGCACCGCCCCGCCGTCCTCGATCAGTCCGGTGACGGTCGAGCGCATGCGCAGGGTGAAGCTCGGCTCCACGGTTGCGGCGCGCGCGAGCAGGTCGAGGAAGTCCCACTGCGGCACCATCGCGATGTGCTTGTACCGCCCGGGGATTCGGGTGAGGTCGGCGGCGACGACCATGCGGTCGCCCGCGTACATGCGCATCTTCGTCAGCGCGGACTGCGGCAGCCTGGCGAAGGCAGGGCCGAGCCCGAGTTCGTCGAGCAGCCGCACCGTGGACGGATGGACCGTGTCGCCACGGAAGTCCCGCAGGAAGTCGGGGTGCTTCTCGAGCACGGTCACCGCGACGCCCGCGCGTGCCAGCAGCAGGCCCGCCATCATTCCGGCCGGCCCGCCGCCGACGATGCAGCAGGTGGTCTTGTCCATGAGTTTCCCCCTCGGAAGCCAATGTCTACGACGAAGCGTAGTAGTCAAAGCGCGGGCGGGTCCAGGCTTTTCGAAATTCGGCTCTTGACGTGAGTGTGCGGCCCCGCAATACTGAACTAGATGGTTCAGTATGACTTCCTAGACGCCTCGTTCGGCGCGCTCGCTGACCCCACCAGGCGGGGGATACTCGAGCGGCTCGGACGTGGACCCGCCAGCGTCAGCGAGCTGGCCGAGCGCTTCGAGATGACCCTCACCGGCATCAAGAAGCACATCGGACTGCTCGAGGACGCGGGCATGGTGGTCACCGAGAAGCGTGGCCGGGTCCGGTACTGCCGGATCGGCGAGCACGTCTTCGATCGGGAGGTGGCGTGGATGCAGGGGTACCGGCAGATGCTCGAGGCCCGCATGGACCGTCTCGGTGAATTCCTCGAACGAACGGAGCCAGAGCGATGAGCACAACCACCAACGACGCGGTCATCACCACCACCTCGGACCGCGAAGTCCACATCGAACGCGATTTCGACGCCCCGCTCGACCGGGTGTGGGACGCCTACAGCCGGATCGAGCAGCTGTCCCGCTGGTGGGGCCGCGGGCACGTGGTCGACGTCGAGCGCTGGGAGTTCCGCAAGGGCGGGCACTGGCGATTCGTCGAGCACGACGGCGACGAGTCCTACGGCTTCGAAGGCCGTTTTCGCGAGATCACCCCGAAGGAGCGCATCGTGCAGTCCTTCGAATGGGACGGCATGCCCGCGCACATCTCCATCGACGCCACGACCTTCGTCGACCTCGGCAACGGCCGCGCCCGCGTGGTCACCGACAGCGTCTTCCACACCGCCGAGGAATGCGCGGGCATGCTCGCCTCGGGCATGGAAGTCGGCCTCAACGACAGCTATCGCGCCCTCGACGCCCTGCTCGCCGGCGGACGCTGAGCCCGCCGGCTGATCCGGCGCCGCGGGGAAGGCGGTGCCGGATCAGGTGTGGGTGCAGCCGGTGGCCCGTTTGCGCGGCTTCAGGCGCAGCGGCGGCAGCGGCGGCGCGGGAATCCGCTCGTCGGGTCCGTGCCCGGCGATGTCGCCGAAACGCGTGGTGTCCCTCGCCTCCCAGGCCTCGCGGGCCGCGACGATCTCGTCGTGACTGCGGCCGACGAAGTTCCACCACATCACCAGCTCCTCGGTGAACGGCTCGCCGCCGAGCAGCGCGAAATGCGCGCCCTCGGTGCTCGACAACTCCACCTCGGCGCGATCGGTACCGAGGTAGAGCAGGGGGCCGGGACCGAGCTCGGTGCCGTCCACCACGACCGTCCCGCGCACCACCAGCACCGCGTGCTCGAACGCGCGCTCCACCGGCAGACGCACCCGCGCCCCGGCCTCGAGCACGATATCGGCGCCGACGATCGGCGTATACGCCTTCGCCGGTGAGGTGACACCGCCCAGCGAGCCGATCAGCACCGTCGCGCGCAGGCCCGGTTCCTCGTAGACGGGCAGCGCGCGATGCTGTTCGAAATGCGGGTCGACGCCGGTCGCCGTGCCGGGCAGGGCGATCCACAGCTGCAGGCCGTTGCCCGCGTGCGCGCCGGGCACCCCGAACTCCGAGTGCGCGATGCCGCGACCGGAGGTCATCAGGTTCAGCTGGCCCGGTTCGATCTCGACGTCGGATCCCACGGAATCACGGTGCCGGATGCGGCCGTCGAACGGCCAGGTCACCGTCTGCAGGCCGATGTGGGGGTGCGGGAGGATGTCAGGGGAGGCGCCGGTCTGCTTGACCGTCGGCGAGCCGAATCGGTCGAGGAAGCACCAGGCGCCGACGGTCGGCAGATCACGTTGCGGCAGTGTGCGTTCCACGTACACCCCGCGTACGCCGCCGAGCGGGACCTCGCGCGCCGGATACAGCTCGGCGACCGGACCGGGACTCGGCGACGGCTCACACAGCGCCTCCGCCGGGTCGGTCTCCAGATCGCTCATCGAGCGATGCCCTTGCCGACCACGTGCGCGTCGTACTCGGGGTGCTTGTCGAGCCAGCCGCGGATGAACGGGCAGTGCGCGGTGATGGTGCGCCCGCGGGCGATCACGTCCTCGACGGCGAGCCGGGCCAGCACGCTGCCGATGCCCTTGCCCGCGAAGGCGCCGTCGATCTCGGTGTGGATGAAATCGGTGTCGTTGTCGCGCTCGATGTATTCGGCGAAGCCGGCCAGCTCACCGCCGTAGAACACGTCGTAGCGGTTCTTCTCCGCGTTGCGCACGACCCGGCGCTCCGGTTCGGTGGAGGTGGGCTGCGACGCGGGAGTTGCCTCGGACATCTTGCGCTCCTTCCGCACCCGAACCGGGTGCGCGCTCAGGATCGACACGCGGTTGAACGCGCCGATCGCGATGGCGATCCAGATGATCACCGAGATCTGTTCCTCGGACCAATGCTCGCGCGCGATCGCGTATTCCCGATCGGTCGCTTCCTCGTCGGGCAGCGTGGTGACCGCCTCGGCCAGCCCCAGCGCGGCCCGCTCGGCCGCAGAGTACGGGCCGCCGCGCCGCCAGGAGGGCAGCACCGCGATCTCCTGTGCGGTCAGCCCGGCGCCTGTCCCCGCGCGCTCGTGCACGTCGAGGCAGTAGGGGCAGCCGTTGATCTGCGAGACCCGCAGATTGATCAGTTCGATCAACCGCCGATCTATCCCCGCGGCCGCGGCGGCGGCGCGGATCTCGGCCGCCGTCGCGCTCATCGCCTTGAAAATCGCCGGACTCTGCTTGTCGACCCACACCCGCTCGCGCTGCTCGCTCACCCTGTGATGCTAGCTCCGGGCGCCACGGGGCAGTGGCGCGACGGTGCTCATGTGGCCGGTCGCCCGGCGTCGGATCGGCCCTCGTAGATGGCGATCTTGTAGTCGAGGACGGCCACGGTCTGCTGGAGTTCCGCGATCTTGTCGAGCACGTCGGACCTGGTCTGCCGGAACATCTCCAGCCGGGCCGGATAGGTGTGTTCCCCGGCCCTGACCAGTTCGGCGTAGCGGATCATGTCGGCCACCGGCATGCCGGTCATCCGCAGCCGGGTGATCAGCGTCAGCCACTCCAGGTCGCGATCGGTGAAGCGGCGGTTGCCGGTGTGGTCGCGGCCGATGTAGCCCATCAGGCCGATCCGCTCGTACCAGCGCAGGGTGTCGCGGCTGAGCCCGGAGCGCTCGGCCACTTCGCCGATCGAGTACCGCGGGCGCGACCGCTCGTCGTCTGTGCTGTCGGTCAGCAGAGCCGTGTCGTGATCCATCGTGCTCGTCCCCTCTCGTGGAACCCCACCGACGCTAGCCACCTGGAGTGCACTCCAAGCAAGACCCATTGTCGCGGGACGAGCGCCGTCAGTTGTACTTCGGCAACTCCTGGACGGCCCACTGGTTGCCGTCGGGGTCCTTGAAGAAGGTGAACAGGCCCCAGCCCATGTCCTGGACCGGGCTGGCCTCCACCCCGGCGGCCACGAGCTGCTCGTAGGCCTGCTGGGCGCTGGGGACCACCATCTGCATGCCCTCGACACTGCCCGGCGCGGCACTGGTCAAGCCGCGGCCGATGCAGATCGAGCAGCCCGAACCCGGCGGGGTGAGCTGGACGAAGCGGATGTCCGGGCTCGGGGTGTGGTCGTGGTCGGCGTTGAAGCCGATGCTCGTGTAGAAGTCCTTGGCCCGGTCGACATCGGTGACCGGGATGGCGACGAGTTCGATTTTCCAGTCCATGCGCACAAGCATGGCACCGGGGACCGACAGAAACGTAGTGTGGATCACATGGCTGGTAAGGACATCGACCGGATCAGGGCGCGCTCGGCCTGGGAGACGGTCAAGGAGAGCCCGGTGATCACCGCGATCGCGGTGGCGCCGGTGGTGCTGGTACTCGGCGTGGTCTGGTGGCTGACGAACGGTTTCGTCGCCTTCGTCCTGCTGGTACTGCTCGGGGTCGGCATCGTCATCGGCGGCAAGCTGTTGAAGTAGGCCGCCGACGAGTTCATCGGGGGACGTGGAAATGCGTCAGTTCGCCCGTACCCGGGTCGATCCGCGCCCACGGCCGGTCGAACGCGAGCACGGCCAGCGCCGAGGTGGGGAACTTGCGGCTCAGCTCGGTGGCCTGATCGGACTCCCGGTTGGCCGCCAGTTCCCAAGCGGTCCACGGGATTCCGGGGACGTGCCCGACCACGAGCAACGTGCCGATCGCGTCGTCGGTGAGCTGGATCAGCTCGATGAGCGTGTGCGGGTTCGCCTCGTAGATGTCGTCGGTGAACTCCACCGGCGCGTCGATCCCCGTCGCGGCCAGGGTCTGCCTGGTGCGCGTCGCGGTCGAGCAGCGGACGGCGTCGACGGCGGGCTGGGTGGCGCGCAGCCAGTCGCCCGCCAGCGCGGCTTCGCGGTGTCCACGGGGCGCCAACGGCCGGGCGTGATCACCCACGCCGTCGGGATAGGCCGATTTTCCGTGACGCATGAGGATGAGGGTCGACGCCATGGAACCACGGTAATCCCGACCGCCGGTGAGTTGGCGGTCACACTCGAGGCACACTGAAAGCTGCGTCACCGTAGATGTGTTCGTGGCACACCCGCCGCGGACCCGCTCGGCCGACGTCTCGAGCCACCGACACACACATTTCGAGGATCTGCACACTATGGCCTACGTCATCACGCAGCGTTGTTGCAACGACGCCAGCTGCGTCACCGAGTGCCCGGTCGACTGCATCCGCCCGACCCCGGACCAGCCGGAGTTCGCGACCGCGGAAATGCTGTACATCGACCCAGACACCTGCATCGACTGCGGCGCCTGTGTCGATGCCTGCCCGGTGGACGCGATCTTCTCCGAGGACGATCTGCTCGCCTCGCTGGCCAGGTACCGCGAGATCAACGCCGCCTACTTCCAGCGCCACCCGCTGGAGTCGAACTTCGACCCGCTGGCCACGCCGACGCGCCCGCCCAAGGATCTGGGCACGCTGCGCGTCGCCATCGTCGGCGCCGGGCCCGCCGCCTGCTACGCCGCCGACGAGTTGCTGCGGCGCAGCGACGTGGAGGTCGAGATGTTCGACCGCCTGCCGACCCCGTGGGGTCTGGTCCGGGCCGGCGTCGCGCCCGACCACGCGGGCACCAAGAACGTGGCCAACATGTTCGACTCGGCCTTCCGCCGCGACACGCTGCAGTACTACCTGAACGTCGAGGTGGGCCAGCACATCGACCATCAGGAACTCCTCGACCACCACCACGCGGTGATCTATGCCGTCGGAGCCTCCAGCGACCGCAAGCTCGGCGTGCCCGGCGAGGACCTGCCCGGCAGCCACTCGGCCACCGAGTTCGTGGCCTGGTACAACGGCCACCCCGATTTCGCCGACCGCGAGTTCGACCTGTCGGGGGAGCGCGCGGTGATCGTCGGCAACGGCAACGTCGCGCTCGACGTGGCCCGCGTGCTCACCGTCGACCCCGACGAGCTGGCCAAGACCGATATCGCCGACCACGCGCTGGACGCCCTGCGCCGCAGCAACATCCGCGAGGTCGTGATCCTGGGCAGGCGCGGCCCGCTGCAGGCGGCCTACAGCACCCCGGAGTTCCTGGCCCTCACGCATCTGAAGAACGTCGACGTGGTCGTCGACGCGGCCGATCTCGAGCTCGACCCGCACAGCAGGGCGCTGCTCGACGACCCGAACATCGAGCCGTCGCTGCGGCTGAAGTACACCCTCGCCGAGGAGTACTCGACCGCCGCGCACGACCCGGCGCACAAGCGGATCGTCTTCCGCTACCTGGCCACGCCGACCGCGGTGCACGGCGACGACCACGTCACCGCCGTCGAGTTCGCGCACAACGAACTCTCCGAGGAGAACGGGCAGCTGGTGGCCACCGCCACCGACCGCACCGAGACCCTCGCGACCGGCCTGGTGTTGCGCTCGATCGGCTACCGCGGCGTTCCCGTGCCCGGCCTGCCGTTCGACGAGCGGCGCGGCACCGTGCCCAGCGAGCACGGCCGCGTCATCGACGCGACCGAGCCGGTGCCGGGCGTGTACGTCTCGGGCTGGATCAAGCGCGGTCCGCGCGGCGTGATCGGCTCCAACCGGGTCGACGCCGAGGAGACGGTGGAGGCGCTGATCGCCGACTTCATCGCGGGCAAGCTGACCGCGCCCACCGGCGACCGCGCCGCGCTGCAGGCGCTGCTGGCCCAGCGTCAGCCCGATCTGGTCGACCGCAAGGGCTGGAAGACCATCGACCAGGCCGAGAAGACCGCGGGCAAGGCGGCGGGCAGGCCGCGCGTCAAGTTCACCACCCGCGCCGACCTGCTCAAAGCGGCCAAGGGCTAGCCGACGGCCCCGGTCCGGTGACGGGCCGGGGCTACTCCGGAAGCGGCATGATCTTGACGACCGTCGTCGTGATCCCGCCGACCACGAACCACAGCCGCAGCACCGGGCGCCCGGTCCGGTCACCCGGCTCGTGCCGCGCGCGCACCGTGATGTGCTCGCGCGCCAGCACCGGCGCCACGTACTCGATCACCGCGCGGTGCGGTCCCGCGACCAGCTTCGGGTAGTCGACCAGGAACTGCTCGACGGCCTGCCAGTAGCAGGTGTGGTTGACGTGGTTGTACTGGTCGATGTCGGTCGCGCGCACCGGGAAGGGCAGGTCGGTGTCGGATTCGCGCGGGGCCGGATCGGTGAGGTAGGGCCGCCAGCGCAGCCGGTGCTCGTCGGTGGATCTGGCCAGGTAGGCCAGGCCCTCGTCGGAGATCCGGGCGGGCAGGTTGCTCGACTCGCTGAGGTTGATCCAGAAACCCTCGGTCTCGATGAGGCCGCCGCCGTCGCTGCTGATCCGCGTGCGCATGTTCGTCCAGCGGGTCGACATGCTCGCGCACCAGCGCCGCAGGTGCACCTGATCGGGCCAGGTGATCGGCCGGATGACGTCGATGACCGTGCGTCGCACGATCCAGGTGGGGTCGGTGCGATGCAGTTCGGTCTGGTGCAGTTCGTCCCAGGAGATGTCTTGCAGGTAGCGCGCCACGGCGTCGAAGCGCAGCCGGTGATACGGATCCACGTCGCCAGCCCGGACGGGCCACGCCGCGGCGAAGCCCATGCCCTCCTGGGGAAGCGGGGCCAGTGGCTGATCGAGTGACACTTGTGCTCCTTGCGCGGCGCACCGGGGCGCGCCGCGACTTCTTGCGTAGTTCTGCAGACGACTTTACGGGTCGTGGATCACACCATGACAGACCTACCCGCTCCCGGTAGCCTGCAGGAATGGTCGCCGGGGCGATGGCGGGCTCGATGTTCGGCCGCTATGAAATGCGTGGACTTCTCGGAGTCGGCGGAATGGGGGAGGTCTACGAGGCCTACGACACCTCCAAGAATCGCGTTGTCGCGGTGAAGGTGCTCAATCGGGAACTGGCCGCCGACCCGGTCTTCGTGCAGCGATTCCGCCGCGAATCCCAGGCGATGGCGAGCGTGCAGGAACCGCATGTGATCCCCGTGCACGACTGGGGCGAGATCGACGGCGTGCTCTACATCGACATGCGTCTGGTCAAGGGCACCGACCTCAAGGACCGGCTGCAGCGGCACGGCAGGCTCACCCCCGGTGAAGCAGTCCAGGTGATCGAGCAGATCGCCGCCGCGCTCGACGCCGCGCACGAGACCGGCCTCGTGCACCGCGACGTGAAGCCGGCCAACATCCTGCTCACCAGCAACCTGTTCGCTTACCTGGTGGATTTCGGGATCGCGCACACCCCCACCGACCCCGCGCTCACCAGCACCGGCAGCGCCGTCGGCTCGATGGCCTACATGGCGCCGGAACGCTTCGACGAGGCCCCGCTGACCGGCGCGGTCGACACCTACGCGCTGACCTGCGTGCTCTACGAAAGCCTGGTCGGGCGGGTCCCGTACCCGGTGAACAGTCTCGCAGGGGCGATCGGCTCGCATCAGATGGCGCCGCCGCCGCGCCCGAGCGCCGTCGACCCCGCGCTGTCGGCCTTCGACGCGGTGATCGATCGCGGGATGGCCAAGCGGCCGGGGGAGCGCTACGCGACCCCGGGCGATCTCGGCCGCGCCGCCAGGGCCGCGCTCGTGCAGACCGAGCGCTCGGCGCCCTCGACGGTGCCCGGCCCGCGGGTGCCGGGGCCCGTCACCCCGGCGACCGCGCAGCCGCACTGGTCGGAAGTGCCTCCGCCGCCGACCGTTTCGGGGCCCCAGATCCTGGTCGACCGCACCGGGGCAGGGCAGCACGGGCAGCCGACCACCGGCCCTTCGCATCCGTCCGCCACCGTGCGGCAACCGACGCCGGCCGAGCGACCCGCGCACCCATCGGCCACCATGCGGCAACCCGCGCCCGGTCCCGCCTACCCGTCGGCCACGGTGCGACAACCAGCGCCCAGCGGATACACCCACCCGTCCGCACCGTTACCCCTTCCGCCGCAACGCAATACGTCCACCCCGCTGCTGGCCGGCGCACTGGGCGCGCTGATCGTGGTCGCCGCGGTCGGCGTCGCGGTGTGGGTGATGCTCGACGTCGCGGACGACAAGCAGACCGTCGCCGGTCCCACGTCGACGGTCGGGGCCACCCTCCCGCCGCCGGTGATCGACACGGTCAGCCAGGACGTGCCGACCACCCCGTACGAGCCGCCGCCCGCCACGACAACCGTGCCGCCGCTGCAGTCGAGCGTCTCCGGCGCCGACGGCCAGGGCTTCCTGTCCGGCCCGCGCTGCAACGACAACGACGCCGCGATGTCGATCGCCCGCACCACCGGTTCGAAGGTGGTCATCTGCCACACCGGCGCCGGCCGCTACTACTACAAGGGCGCCAGGGCCAGTGACGGACTCGGGCTGGAACTCGACGATCCGGTGCCGACCGGCAACGGTGGCTTCACCGCGACCAACCCCACCGACGGCACCCGCTACCTGCTCACCGCCACCGGGCTGGTGATCACCAAGGACGGTGAGGTGCTCGCGAGCGAGCCGGTGACCGAATTCGCCTACCGCTGAGCTGTCCACCGGGATATGTTCGCGGTGTCAGGTGCCACGAAGAAGAGGTGTCAGGAATGCGCGCAGCACAGGTCGCCACGTTGGACGGACCGTCCGCGATCGAGATCGTCGACCTGCCGGAACCGGCGGCCTACCAGGGCGGCGTCCTCATCGACGTGCACGCGGCGGGCATCGCCTTCCCCGATGTGCTGATGACCCGCGGCCTCTACCAGATGAAGCCGGCGCTGCCGTTCGTCGTCGGCGGGGAGGTCGCCGGTGTGGTGCGCAGCGCGCCGGAGGGCTCGCCGCTGCGCCCGGGCGACCGGGTCGCCGCGCTCACCATGCTCGGCAATGCCGTGGCCGAGGTGACCGTCTCGCCCGAGCACGCCGTGTTCAAGCTGCCCGACAACGTCTCGCTCGAGGCGGGCGCGGGAATCCTGTTCAACGACCTCACCGTCCACTTCTGCCTCACCAAGCGCGGCCGGCTCGCCCAGGGCGAGACGGTGCTGGTGCACGGCGCCGCGGGCGGCATCGGCACCTCGACCCTGCGCATGGCGAAGGCGCTGGGCGCGGGCCGGGTGATCGCGGTGGTGAGTACCGAGGCCAAGGCCCAGGTGGCCAAGGCCAACGGCGCCACCGACGTGGTGCTCGCCGACGGCTGGCTGGCCGCGGTCAAGGAGCTCACCGGGGGTCGTGGCGTCGACATCGTGCTCGATCCGGTCGGCGGCGACCGCTTCACCGACAGCGTCCGCTCGCTGGCCGGTGGCGGCAGGTTGCTGGTCGTCGGTTTCACCGCGGGCGAGATCCCGACGGTCAAGGTGAACCGGCTGCTGCTCAAGAACGTCGAGGTCGTCGGCGCGGCCTGGGGCGAATGGGTGATGAGCCACCCGACCTACCTCGCCGAACAGTGGGCCGAGGTCGAGCCGCTGCTGGCCTCGGGCGCCATCCCGGCGCCGGAGCCCGTGCTGTACCCGTTGGAGCGGACCGCCGAAGCGGTTGCGGCGCTGGACAACCGGACCGCGACCGGCAAGGTCGTCGTGCAGCTGCGCTGACCAGGGAACCCGGCACGGCACGGGTGTGTCGGAGGCAGTCGGTATCGTCCAGCACGCCAAGGGGAGGAGCCGCATGCCACTGTCGAACAGGGTGCTGAACCGAACGCTGCTCGCGCGCCAGCATCTGCTCGAACGCTCGACGCTGAGCGTGCCGCGGATGTGCGAGCACCTGATCGGCCTGCAGGCCCAGGACGTGCCGCCGCCGTTCGTCGGGTTGTGGAGTCGCATCCAGGATTTCGATCCGGCGGCGGTGTCGGCTGGTCTGGAGGACCGCTCGCTGGTCCGGATCACCCTGATGCGCGGCACCATTCACCTCGTCACCCCGCCCGACGCGCTGCGCATCGCACCGCTCATCCAGCCGGAGCTGGAGAAAGTGCCCGCGCGCAAGGGTTTCAACTACGGGGCCATGGTCGGGCTCGACCTCGACGAGGTCCGCGCGCACGGCGAAGCGGTGCTCGGTGACGAGCCGATGTCCGCGGCCGCGCTGCGCGCCGAGGCCGCCCGGCTCTACCCGGATCGCGACGCGGGCGTGGTCGTCCAGACCTGGCTGTACCAGCTGCCGGTCCTGCAGACTCCGCCGCGCGGCCGCTGGCGCGACAGCAGCAAGCCGGTCTGGTCCCGGGTGCAGCCGTGGCTCGGCGCGCCGCTCGACCCCGGCTATCCGGTGGCGGAACTGATCCTGCGCTATCTGCGCGCCTTCGGGCCCGCCACCACCATGGACATGCAGACCTGGTCGCGTTTGCCCGCGATGAAGCAGGCCGTGGCCGAGCTGGGCGACCGCGTCCGCACCTACACCGACGAGCGCGGGCGCACCCTCTACGACGCGGCCGACCTCGAACTCGCCGACCCCGAGCAGCCCGCGCCCGTGCGGTTGCTCGGCTGGTACGACAACGCGCTGCTGTCGCATCAGGACCGCGCGCGGATCACCGGCGACGACACCGCACCGCCGATGCGTGCCTTCGCCTCGTGGGTGTCGCCGGTGCTCATCGACGGTTTCCTGGCCGGCATGTACAAGGTCTTCGTGAAGTCGGGCACCGCGCGCCTGCGGATCAGCCCGACCAGGAAATGGTCGAGAACCGAAGCCGCGCAGGTGGAATCGGAGGCCGCCGCCCTGCTGGCCTTCCTCGAACCCGAATCGGCGCCGGCGGTCGAGATCCTGGAACCCGGCGCGGACGTCCGGCCGTGACACGGCTTTAACGTCGGGGCAACACTCGGTTCCTAAGGTCTTCCCCACGACGTTCATGGCTGCAACGGACGACGTGCACCGCTGAGACCGGCGGGCGAACCAGCCGCATCCGAGAGAGGTGCGCGCATGGGTTCTTCCGCGTCCGTCGTCGTCACCGACGTCACCGTCTACACCGAACAGGGCTGGGCCTCCGGCGAAGTCGTCGTCCGCGACGGTGTGGTCGTCGCGCTGGCGGCCGGGCCCGAACACGCCGACCTGCCCCGCTTCGACGGCGGCTCCGGCTACCTGCTCCCCGGCTTCGTCAACACCCACACCCACCTGCAGCAGGCGGTCCTGCGTGGCGTCGGCGAGGGCCTGCCGCTGCTCGAATGGTTGCGCTGCGTCGGCGAACACACCGTCGCCGCGACTCCCGAACAGACCTACCTCTCGGCGCTGGCGGGTGGCCTGGAGTTGTTGCGCAGCGGCGTGACCACGGTCGTGGAGCACCTGTGGCCCAACCCCTCCGACGAGATCCATCAGGCCATGATCCGGGCCCTCGACGAACTCGGCATCCGGGTGGTGCTCGGCCGCGGCATCGCCGATCGCGCCGACAGCACCCGCAAGTGGGGCCTGGACCCGCGCCTGCTGCAACCACTCGACGAGGCGCTGGCGCACGTCGACGCCCTGGACAAGCAGTTGGTCGGCACCCGGATCACCACGGCACTGGCCGTGCCCAACCCGCGCTGCCTCACTCCCGACGGCATGGCCGCCGCCCGCGAATACGCCGGGGCCACCGGCAAGATGGTGTCGATCCACCTGCTGGAGACCACCACCGACGAGGACATGTGCCGGTTGCACGCGGGCACCGGCGCCGTCGACTACCTCGACGCGAGCGGCTTCCTCTGGGACCGCACGCTGGCCGTGCACTGCGTCAACCTCGACGCCGCGGGACGCGCGGTCCTCGCCGAGCGCGGCGTGACGGTGTCCTACAACCCGGTGTCCAACATGCGGCTCGGCAGCGGCGTCGCGCCCGTGCCGCAGATGCTGGCCGCGGGCATCGACGTCACCCTCGGCGTCGACGGCGCCGCGAGCAACGACACCCAGGACATGCTGCTCGCCCTGCGCCTCGGCGCGTTCCTGCAGCGTGCGGCACACCGGCGGGCCGATCTGCTCGACGCCCACCAGATGCTGCGGATGGCGACCGGCGCGGCGGGCCGAGCGGTCGGCGGCCCCACCCACACCGGCATCGCCGTCGGCGATCGCGCCGACCTCACCCTGGTCCGCTTCGATCGCGACTTCGCCTGCCTGCCGGTCCTCGACCCCGGCGCCACCCTGCTCACCGCGGCCTCGCCGCGCGTGATCGACACGGTGTGGGTCGACGGTGAGGCCGTCCTCCGCGACGGCCGCAGCACCCGCGTCGACGCCGACGACCTCACGCAGCGCCTGATTCGCATGCGCTGATTGTTAATACGCCAGAAACGAACCACACATTGCATGTAATTCGGTGAAGTCAGACTGATGTCGACCAAAGGTTGCACGCAATATCGCAGAGAAGGTGAATCACGGTGACGCTCTACGGCACGGTGAACGACGCCGACGCGAGGACGCTGCTCTCCGGCCTGGAGGTCTCCTTCGCCGGTGTCAGCAAGCGCTTCGGCGGCGACCAGGGCACGCTCGCGCTGACCGAGATCGACCTCGATCTGCGCGAAGGCGAATTCGTCGCGGTGGTCGGACCCTCCGGCTGCGGCAAGTCGACGCTGCTGCGCCTGGCCGCGGGCCTGGAACCGGTGAGCGCCGGATCGGTCGCGGTGAAGACCGATTCGATCGGCTTCATCTTCCAGGAGGCCACCCTGCTGCCCTGGCGCAAGGTGCGCCGCAATGTCGAACTCTCGGCCGAACTCGCCGGCATCGACAGGTCGGTGCGCCGCGAGCGGGTCGCCAGGGCGATCGAGGCCGTCGGGCTGGCCGACTTCGCGAACAAGCTGCCGCACCAGCTCTCCGGCGGCATGCGCATGCGGGTGTCGCTGGCCAGAGCGCTCGCACTGGAACCGCGGCTGATGCTGCTCGACGAGCCCTTCGGCGCGCTCGACGAGATGACCAGGCTGAACATGCAGGAGGAACTGCTGCGGCTCTACCGCGACAACGCCTTCACCGCGCTGTTCATCACCCACTCGGTCTCCGAGGCCGTGTTCCTCGCCGCCCGCGTGGTGGTGATGTCGGCCAGGCCCGGCCGTGTCCACGAGGTGATCGACGTCGACCTGCCCTACCCGCGGGACCGGGAGCTGCGCTTCCAGCCCGCCTTCACCGCCCTCGTCTCGCGCGTCTCGCGCTCGCTGAAAGAGGCTGCCTGATGGTCAGTATCGCGGCCCGTGCCGCCACCCCCGCCGCCGCGCGCCCGAAGCTGCCGACGGCATCGATCCGCGCGATCGGGAAATCGCTTGTCGCGCCCGCTGTCTCGATCACGCTGGCGCTCGGCGCCTGGTACGCGGTGTCGATGCTGCTGCTCAGCGAGAGCCGCCGGTTCCTGCTGCCGCCACCGCACGTGGTGTTCCGCGAATCGCTGGCCGACCCCGCCAAGCTCGCGGTGATGGGCGAGGCGCTGGCGGTGACGGCCAGGGTCGCGATCACCGGCCTGCTGATCTCGGCCGTCCTCGGCGTCGCCATCGCGGTGCTGATGAGCCAGGCCAAGCCGATCGAAAAGGTCGTCTACCCGTATGCCGTGGTGCTGCAAGCTATTCCGGTGCTGGCGGTGGTGCCGCTGATCGGTCTGTGGCTCGGCTACGGCTTCGCCGCGCGCACCACGGTGTGCGTGCTGATCGCCATCCACCCGATCATCGCGATGACGCTGTTCGGCATCAAATCCGTCGACGCCAACCTCCAGGAACTGTTCACACTCGGTCGCGCGGGACGGCTGCGCAGGCTGTGGTCGCTGCAGCTGCCCGCCGCGCTCCCGTCGACACTGACCGGATTGCGCACCGCCGCCGGGCTTTCCGTCACCGGCGCGATCATCGGCGACATGTTCTTCGCGCAGGGCAAACCGGGCATCGGCACCCTGCTCGACACCTACCGGGCCCGCTTGCAATCGGAGGACCTGATCGGCGCGCTGCTGCTGGCCGCGCTGTTCGGCGTGCTCGTGTTCACCGTCTTCACCGTGGTGCAGAAGGTCAGCGTCGGTCGCTGGCACAACTCCGCGCACTAGCCGTCACCCGCACAAGAGGATCAACCATGAAGTCATTTCCCGCGCGCCGCCTCCGCCTCGCGACACTGGCCATCGCGCTGGTCGCGACCGCGTCGGCCTGTTCCGGCGACATCGACGAAGGCCCCGCCGTCGCCCTCGAACCGGCCCCGGCCGAGCAGCAGCTCGCCGGCGCCTGCCCGGCCACCGTGGTGGTCCAGTTGCAGTGGGCGCCGGAGACCGATTCCGGGCCCATCTTCGGCCTGCTCGGCCCCGGCTACCGGGTCGACGCCGACAACAACAAGATCACCGGACCGCTCGTCGCCGACGGCAAGGACACCGGCGTCGAGCTCGAGATCCGGGCCGGCGGTCCGGCCATCGGCTTCCAGACCGTGCCCTCGCAGATGTATGTCGACCAGAGCATCACCCTCGGGCTCGCGCACTCCGAGCACGCCATCGCGGCCGCCGGTCAGCAGCCGATCGTCGCGGTGACCACGCTGCTGCGCAACAGCCCGCAGATGCTGATGTGGGACCCGAAGACCAACCCCGGCTGGCAGGACATCGCCGACATCGGCAGGTCGGGGAAGCCGATCGTGGTGTCCAAGGGCCAGCTGTACCCGAACTGGCTGGTGGCCCGCGGGCTGGTGAAGCAGGACCAGATCGACGCGTCCTACGACAATTCGCCCTCGCGGTTCGTCACCGATCCGTCCTTCGCGCAGCAGGGTTTCGCCAATGCCGAGCCCTACACCTACGAGCACGAGGTGCGGGCCTGGAACAAGCCCGTCGCCTACCAGTTGCTCAAGGACGTCGGCTACGAGGGCTACGCCCGCACGGTGAACGTGCGCGCCGACAAGCTCGCCGAACTGCGGCCCTGCCTGCAGAAGCTGGTGCCGATGATCCAGCAGGCCACGGCCCGGTTCCGGGCCGACCCCGCGCACGTCAACGACGTCGTCGTCGACGTGGTCGAACAGAATCCCAAGCTGAGTCCCTACAGCCCCGAACTGGCCGCGTTCGGTTCCAAGGCCCTGATCGACGGCGGCCTGATCGGCAACGACACCGACGGCGTCCTCGGCAGTTTCGACGAGGCCCGCGTCCAGCGCATCATCGACGAATTCGGACCCATCCTGCGCACCGGCGGCGCGGACGTGCCCGCGGGACTCACCGCGAAGGACCTGGTCACCAAGGAATTCCTCGACCCCAGCATCTCCGTCACCGGATAAGGAGTCACACCAATGACCACCAGTTACGACCTCTCCGAGGTCTCGCGCGAGAAGGCGATGGGCGGGCTCGGCAAGGAGACCGACGCCCGGGAGATCCGCGTCATCGACCTCACCGACTTCGACGACCGGCGCGCCGAGATCACCGAGCAACTCTGGGACGCGGCCACCGAGATCGGCTTCTTCCAGCTCTCCGGCCACGGCATCCCGCAGGACCTGATCGACGGAATGTTCGGCGCCACCGCCGATTTCTTCGCGCTCCCCGAGGCCGTGAAGGGCCGATACCCGCTGGTCAAGAAGAACAACGCGGGGTGGGAGAGCCTGAGCCAGGTGCGCCCGTCCATCGGCGTGCCGGATCAGAAGGAGTCCTACCAGGTCACCCGGCCGCACATGGCCGAGCTCTGGCCCAGCGAGGACGAACTGGCCGGATTCCGTTCCCGCGTCCTCGATTTCGAGTCCCGCGCCTGGGCGGTGGCGATGCGGGTGCTGTCCTGCTTCGCCGACCGTCTCGGCCTGCCGCGCGAACACTTCACCGCCGCACACGATCCCGCCTCCCCGGACTACCAGAGCACGCTGCGGCTGCTGCACTACTTCGCCGTGCCCGAGGAGCTGCGTGGCGTGCCGGGCCGGTGGCGGGCGGGCGCGCACACCGACTTCGACTGCCTGACCCTGCTGTTCCAGCGCGACGGTCAGGGCGGGCTGCAGGTGTGCCCCGGCAAGGAGATGGCCGAGCAGGAGTGGACCTCCATCACCCCCTCGTCGAGCCTGATCACCTGCAACATCGGCGACATGCTCACCCGCTGGAGCGACGACCTGCTGCCGTCGAACTTCCACCGCGTCCGCAGCCCGGGCGAGGGCGAATACCAGGGCGAGCGCTACAGCATCGCCTACTTCGCCCAGGCCGACCGCGACGCGATCATCCAGGGCCCGGCAGGCAAATATCCGCCCGTCACCGCCGCCGACTTCCTCACGCAGCGTGTGCAGGCGAACTATCAGCCCAAGGGATAATCGGGACAGCACCCGGAAAGGACCATCGTGATGACCGACGAGAGCTCCGCGCTGCTCGGCCGATCCGTCCATCGGCAGATCCGGCAGATGGTCCTCGCCGGCGAGCTGGCCCCCGGCAGACCGCTCAGCGTGCCCGCGCTGGCGACCCAGCTGGGGGTCAGCCGCAGTCCCGTCCGTGAGGCGGTGCAGCAGCTGATCTACGAGGGCCTGGCGGTGAGCGCGCCGCACGCCGGGGCGAAGGTCGCCGCGGTCGACGACGCGCAGATCCGCGAGGTGCTCGCGGTCCGCGCCGTCCTCGACGGGCTCGCCGCCGCGGCGGCGGCCACCCGCCTCACCGAGGCCGATCTGGACAAGCTCGCGAGCATCATCGCCGCCCAGGAGGCCAACCTCGACGACGCCACCGACGCGGCCCGCGACGCCCAGCTCGACCTGGAATTCCACACCTTCCTGCGCGACGCCTCCGGCAACAGCTGCCTGAGCGAGGAACTGGCCCGGCTCGAGGCCAAGGCCCACCTCTACCGCGGTGACCTGTGGTGCTCGGCCCGCAACCGCCGCGTCGCCCTGCGCGAGCACCGCCGCATCGTGGAGGCACTGGAATCGGGGCACGCCGAGTCGGCCCGTGCCGCCGCCGAGGCGCACGTCCACGGTCTGCTGACCCGGCTCGATCGGGCCTGATCGGCGGGCTTCTCAGCGCTGGTCGCGATAGGCGGGCGCCTTCGCGGTGCCCGCCGGGGTGAGTGTGTGCAGCAGCGGCATCGTGCGCCGGGCGATCACCGTCGACAGCACGATCACGCTGTGCGAGCGCACCACCGAGCCGGTCCGGTCGATGCTGAGCAGCACCGCCTGCAGGCCGGCGTGCGAGTCGGCCCCGATCCGGCACAGCACGTCGCCCGACCCGGTCGTCGCGTAGGCCTCGAGCACACCGGGGATGGCCTCGAGCTCGGCGCTGACCGTGTCCAGCGCACCCTGCGCGATCTCGAGCGTCACGAAGGCCTGCACATCGAAACCGGCCGCGGTGACGTCGATCTGCGGGTCGTAGGAGGCGATCACCCCCGACTCCTCCATCCGGTTGATCCGCGCCTGCACGGTGGCCCGCGCGACCTTCGTGCGGCGCGAGAGCTCGAGGATTCCGGCCTTCTGGTACTCGTGCATCGCGGACAGGATCGCCAGATCGAGTTCGTCCAGTTTCGCGGGCGTGCGCATCGGAAGACCTCCTGCTCGGGTGCTATTCAAATTGTCCACCATCGAGCCGTTTCCGGTGGCTTCTCGTGTCAGCTTGCCCAGGGTTCGATGGCGTAGTTGCCCAGCTGCGTGATCGCGGGATTTCCTAGGTCATGACCATTGAGCAGCAGCTCGTCGGGCTCATCGAGCACGACGACAGTGTCGATCCGTTTCCGGTGATCGGGTGGGACGCGCTGGTGTGGGTCGTCGGCAACGCGACCCAGTGCGCGCACTACCTGCAGTCCGCGTTCGGGATGCGGCTCGAGGCGTACTCCGGCCCCGAGACCGGCAACCGTGACCACAAGGCGTTCGTGCTGCGCAGCGGGTCGGCACGGTTCGTCGTCCAGGGCGCCGTCGACCCGGACAGCCCGCTCGTCGCCCATCACGACCGCCACGGCGACGGCGTCGTCGACATCGCGCTCGAGGTGCCCGACGTCGACCGCTGCGTCGCCTGGGCCCGCGAGCACGGCGCGCGCATCCTCGTCGAACCGCACGACGCGACAGACGAATTCGGCACCGTCCGCTCCGCGTCGCTGGCCACCTACGGCGAGACCAGACACACGCTGGTCGACCGCTCCGGCTATCACGGGCCGTATCTGCCGGGCTACGTCCCGCGCACCTCCACCCGCGAGCAGCGCGGCGGGCGGCTGTTCCAGGCGATCGACCACGTGGTCGGCAATGTCGAGCTCGGCATGATGGACCGCTGGGTCGACTTCTACCGCGACGTCATGGGATTCACGAACATGGCCGAGTTCGTCGGCGACGACATCGCCACCGAGTACTCCGCGCTGATGAGCAAGGTCGTCGCCAACGGCAACCACCGGGTCAAGTTCCCGCTCAACGAACCGGCCGTGAGCCGCAAGCGTTCTCAGATCGACGAGTATCTCGAGTTCTATCGCGGCCCCGGCGTCCAGCACATCGCCCTCGCCACCGGCGACATCCTCGCCACCGTCGACGCGCTGCGCGCCGAGGGCGTCGAATTCCTGGCGACCCCCGACACCTACTACGAGGACCCCGAACTGCGCGCCCGGATCGGGCACGTCCGGGTCCCGGTGGGGGAGTTGCAGCGACGCGGCATCCTGGTCGACCGCGACGAGGACGGCTATCTGCTGCAGATCTTCACCCGTCCCATCGGCGACCGTCCCACCGTCTTCTTCGAACTCATCGAGCGACACGGCTCACTCGGCTTCGGAAAAGGCAATTTCAAAGCGCTTTTCCAGGCGATCGAACGGGAACAGGAGGCCCGCGGGAACCTGTAGCGCCGGCCCGCATGCGATTAGAGTTCATGGCATGCGGATCCCCTCGGCGATCATCACCGGCATGGCCCTGGTCGTCATGCTGACGTCGTGCGGATCGGGGGGCGACTCCGATACGCCGACCGGACCGGGCAAACCACCACCGAAGGTCGCCTCGCTGGGGCCGTTCGTCGGCGAGTGCGGCCACGTCACCGACGACGAGGTGCGCACCCTGGCCGGGCTCGGGCAGATCTCGCGGGTCTACAAGAACGCCACCGGCTGCAACTGGCAGGCGGCCGGATTGTCCTCGCCCAGCGTGACGTTCGCCTCCTATCGGGGCAGCCCGATCGAGCGGGAGAAGGCCTGGGTGTCCAGCGTCGGCCGCAACCCGCAGACCATCGACGTCGGCGGCAAGCCCGGCTTCGAGGCGCTCGATCCTGAGGGCACGGTGTGCGATTTCGCCGTGCAGCTCGACGACGACTTCTTCGAATGGTCGATCTCCACCGGCCTGTTCGCCACCGGCGGCAATCCGTGCGAGAAGACCAGGAAGCTGGCCGAACTCACCGTGGGGCGGCTCGGATGAGCGCGCGCCGGATCGTGGTCGCGGCTTCGGCGGCGCTGCTGCTCACCGCGACGCTGGCCGGGTGCGGCGAGAAGGTGCAGGGCAACGCGCAGCCGCTGGGCAGCGGCGGCGGCGGTGAGTCGATCAACACCGACTTCGACAAGCTGCTGCGCGAATGCGATGTGGTCGCCACCGACAAGATCGGCGAGATCATCGGCAACGCCACCTACGTCAACACCTCCTTCAGCGGCGCGGTGTGCATGTGGGACATCGAGGACGCCCCCGGCGGCGGGGCCATGG
Organism: Nocardia neocaledoniensis; assembly: GCF_003182135.1. GTDB lineage: Bacteria > Actinomycetota > Actinomycetes > Mycobacteriales > Mycobacteriaceae > Nocardia > Nocardia neocaledoniensis. Next base: position 341,246 of record NZ_QGTL01000007.1, read on the forward strand.
CCACCCTGAACTGGTACGAGATGGGTACGCTGAACAACGAGAAGGCGACCAACGACAAGTTGGGCTACCTCACCGGCGACATCACGGTGCAGGGCCGCAGGGCCCTGCAGGTGCGCAGGCCGGGCGACAACGACTCCTGCGGCGTCACCGCGCCCGCGGCCGATGTCGGCGTCGTCGGCTGGTGGATCAACTACCGGCCCGGCTCGGCACACCCCGACCCGTGCGCCGGCGCCCAGAAACTGGTGGAGCTGACCCTGGATCTGGCCCGGTAGAAGCCTTGACGCACGACCCCGCTTTGACCCCGGTTCGGGCGGGCGCGTATCGTGGATCGCTGTGCCCGGATTGCTACGGGCAAGTTCGTGCGTGAACGTAGGCCAGCGAGAGCGGCCGGTACGTTCCAGCGTGCCCGGAAAAAGGGCCCTGAGCTGCGCGCGACACGCCCGACCGCGGGTCAAGCGAAACACGGTCGGACGTGCGAGTGAAAGCTCGATGAACTGAAGACACGTTCCGACAGCCGCAATAACCGATAAGGAAAGCCGGTCTATGCCAACCATCAACCAGCTGGTCCGCAAGGGTCGCCGCGACAAGGTCTCCAAGACCAAGACCGCGGCCCTGAAGGGGAGCCCGCAGCGTCGTGGCGTGTGCACTCGCGTGTACACCACGACCCCGAAGAAGCCGAACTCCGCGCTCCGTAAGGTCGCGCGTGTTCGCCTGACCAGCGCGGTCGAGGTCACGGCTTACATCCCCGGTGAGGGCCACAACCTGCAGGAGCACTCGATGGTGCTCGTGCGTGGCGGTCGTGTGAAGGACCTCCCGGGTGTGCGCTACAAGATCATCCGTGGCTCGCTGGACACCCAGGGTGTGAAGAACCGCAAGCAGGCTCGCAGCCGCTACGGCGCCAAGAAGGAGAAGAGCTGATATGCCACGCAAGGGCCCCGCACCCAAGCGTCCGCTGATCAACGACCCGGTCTACGGGTCGCCGCTGGTCACTCAGCTGGTCAACAAGATCCTGCTGGACGGTAAGAAGTCCACCGCCGAGCGCATCGTCTACGGTGCCCTCGAGCAGGCGCGTGAGAAGACCGGCACCGATCCGGTCGTCACCCTCAAGCGCGCGCTGGACAACGTCAAGCCCGCCCTCGAGGTGAAGCCCCGCCGCGTCGGTGGCGCCACCTACCAGGTGCCGGTCGAGGTCCGTCCGGGCCGCGCCAACACCCTGGCGCTGCGCTGGCTGGTCAGCTACTCCCGCGCCCGTCGCGAGAAGACCATGGTCGAGCGTCTCGCCAACGAACTCCTCGACGCCAGCAACGGCCTCGGCGCTTCGGTGAAGCGTCGCGAGGACACCCACAAGATGGCCGAGTCGAACCGGGCCTTCGCGCACTACCGCTGGTGATTGCCGCCCGGCCCGTCGCTAGTGTCGGCGCCGGAAGGCTTTCAGTCGGGACGCGGCACTTCGGTGCCGCCCCCGGCGTTGACATTGTGACGACCCGAACCAGGGTCGTTCCCGAGAATCCCAACTAGCTAACGAGCGGGGAAGATTTCCGTGGCACAGGACGTGCTCACCGACCTGAACAAGGTCCGCAACATCGGCATCATGGCCCACATCGATGCGGGCAAGACCACCACCACCGAACGCATCCTCTTCTACACGGGTGTCAACTACAAGATCGGTGAGACGCACGACGGCGCGTCGACCACCGACTGGATGGAGCAGGAGCAGGAGCGTGGTATCACCATCACCTCCGCCGCCGTGACCTGCTTCTGGAACCAGAACCAGATCAACATCATCGACACCCCGGGTCACGTGGACTTCACCGTCGAGGTGGAGCGTTCGCTCCGCGTGCTCGACGGCGCCGTCGCCGTCTTCGACGGCAAGGAGGGCGTCGAGCCCCAGTCCGAGCAGGTGTGGCGTCAGGCCGACAAGTACGACGTGCCGCGCATCTGTTTCGTGAACAAGATGGACAAGCTCGGCGCGGACTTCTACTTCACCGTGCAGACCATCAAGGACCGCCTCGGCGCGAAGCCGCTGGTCATCCAGCTGCCGATCGGCGCGGAGGACACCTTCGAGGGCATCGTCGACCTGGTCGAGATGAACGCCAAGGTGTGGACCGGCGAGACCAAGCTGGGCGAGAAGTACGAGGTCCAGGAGATCCCGGCCGACCTCAAGGAGAAGGCCGAGCAGTACCGCCAGGAACTGGTCGAGACCGTCGCCGAGTCGGACGAGGCGCTGCTGGAGAAGTTCTTCGGTGGCGAAGAGCTCACGATCGAGGAGATCAAGGCCGGCATCCGCAAGATGACCGTCGCCTCGGAGCTCTACCCCGTGCTGTGTGGTTCGGCGTTCAAGAACAAGGGCGTGCAGCCCATGCTCGACGCCGTCGTCGACTACCTGCCGTCCCCGCTGGACGTGGAGAACGTCGAGGGCCACGTGCCCGGCAAGGAAGACGAGATCATCACTCGTCAGCCGAGCATCGACGCGCCGTTCTCGGCGCTGGCGTTCAAGATCGCCGTGCACCCGTTCTTCGGTGAGCTCACCTACATCCGCGTGTACTCGGGTTCGGTGGCCTCCGGTGCCCAGGTCGTCAACTCGACCAAGGGCAAGAAGGAGCGTCTGGGCAAGCTGTTCCAGATGCACTCCAACAAGGAGAACCCGGTTCCCGAGGTCACCGCGGGCCACATCTACGCGGTCATCGGCCTGAAGGACACCACCACCGGTGACACCCTCTGCGACCCGCAGAACCAGGTCGTCCTCGAGTCGATGACCTTCCCGGACCCGGTCATCGAGGTCTCGATCGAGCCCAAGACCAAGTCCGACCAGGAGAAGCTCGGCACCGCGATCCAGAAGCTGGCGCGCGAGGATCCGACGTTCTCGGTCAAGCTCGACGCGGAGACCGGCCAGACCGTCATCGGCGGCATGGGCGAGCTCCACCTCGACATCCTCGTGGATCGTATGAAGCGCGAGTTCAAGGTCGAGGCGAACGTCGGTAAGCCGCAGGTGGCCTACCGCGAGACGATCACCAAGCCGGTCGAGAAGCTCGAGTTCACGCACAAGAAGCAGACGGGTGGCTCCGGCCAGTTCGCGAAGGTCATCATCGCGGTCGAGCCCTTCGTCGGCGAAGACGGTGCGCACTACGAGTTCGAGAACAAGGTCTCCGGCGGTCGTGTGCCCCGTGAGTACATCCCGTCGGTCGACGCCGGTGCCCAGGACGCCATGCAGTACGGCGTGCTCGCCGGCTACCCGCTGGTGAACATGAAGGTCATCCTGCTCGACGGCGCGTACCACGACGTCGACTCGTCGGAAATGGCCTTCAAGATCGCGGGCTCGCAGGCCCTCAAGGAAGCGGCCCGCAAGGCCGGTCCGGTGATCCTCGAGCCGCTCATGGCGGTCGAGGTCATCACGCCCGAGGATTACATGGGCGACGTGATCGGCGACCTGAACTCCCGCCGTGGCCAGATCCAGGCCATGGAGGAACGCAGTGGTGCCCGTGTCGTCAAGGCGCTGGTTCCGCTCTCGGAGATGTTCGGCTACATCGGTGACCTGCGGTCGAAGACCCAGGGTCGCGCGAACTACTCCATGGTGTTCGACTCCTACGCTGAGGTTCCGGCCAACGTGTCCAAGGAGATCATCGCCAAGGCGACCGGCGAGTAATTCGCTTGCGGGGGCCAAGTACGCTTGGCCCCGGCAACCGGGCGTCAGCACGACCCCCCTTAATAACCGCACTGCTGCAAAAAAGCACGCACTAACTAGTCCAGGAGGACCACAGTGGCGAAGGCGAAGTTCGAGCGGACGAAGCCCCACGTCAACATCGGCACCATCGGTCACGTCGACCATGGCAAGACCACGCTGACGGCTGCTATCACCAAGGTGCTGGCCGACAAGTACCCGGACCTGAACGAGAGCTTCGCTTTCGACCAGATCGACAAGGCGCCGGAGGAGAAGGCTCGTGGTATCACGATCAACATCTCCCACGTCGAGTACCAGACCGAGAAGCGTCACTACGCGCACGTCGACGCCCCGGGTCACGCCGACTACATCAAGAACATGATCACCGGTGCGGCCCAGATGGACGGCGCCATCCTCGTGGTCGCCGCCACCGACGGCCCGATGCCGCAGACCCGTGAGCACGTGCTGCTCGCCCGTCAGGTCGGCGTGCCCTACATCCTGGTCGCGCTGAACAAGTCGGACATGGTCGACGACGAGGAGATCCTCGAGCTCGTCGAGATGGAGGTCCGCGAGCTGCTGGCCTCGCAGGAGTTCGACGAGGATGCCCCCGTCGTGCGCGTCTCCGGCCTGAAGGCCCTCGAGGGCGACGAGAAGTGGGCCGAGTCGGTCCTCGAGCTCATGGCCGCCGTCGACGAGTCGATCCCGGACCCGGTCCGTGAGACCGAGCTCCCCTTCCTGATGCCGGTCGAGGACGTCTTCACGATCACCGGTCGTGGCACCGTCGTCACCGGTCGCGTCGAGCGCGGCATCATCAACGTGAACGAGGAAGTCGAGATCGTCGGCATCCGTCCGGACAAGACCAAGACCACGGTCACCGGTATCGAGATGTTCCGCAAGCTGCTCGACCAGGGCCAGGCGGGCGACAACGTCGGTCTGCTGGTTCGTGGCATCAAGCGCGAAGATGTCGAGCGTGGCCAGGTCGTCGTGAAGCCGGGCACCACCACCCCGCACACCGAGTTCGAGGGCCAGGCGTACATCCTGTCGAAGGACGAGGGCGGCCGCCACACCCCGTTCTTCAACAACTACCGTCCGCAGTTCTACTTCCGTACGACTGACGTGACGGGCGTTGTGACCCTGCCCGAGGGCACCGAGATGGTCATGCCCGGTGACAACACCGAGATGTCCGTCAAGCTGATCCAGCCGGTCGCCATGGACGAGGGCCTGCGTTTCGCGATCCGTGAGGGTGGCCGCACCGTCGGCGCCGGTCGCGTCACCAAGATCGTCAAGTGATTCCCTGAATCCCTGACACCGCAACGGCGTCGCTCCTCCGGGAGCGGCGCCGTTCGGCGTTTCCGGGGTCTACGGCAGGTCAGTGCGATCGACCCGGATCGAGCTAGGGATGGTCGGACAGAAACTTCCGGACCAAGCCGCGCAGCTCTGGCACCTGTGCGCCTTCCAGTTCCACGACGAGCGCATCCGCTCGCCGGGCAATGCCCCGCACCTGGTCCGTCATTTCGCCGGAGCCGGACCATCGGTCCTGAGGAAGCCTGAGCACCGCACACAACAGGGCACCCGGAGAGAAGTGACCGGCGGCAAGCGGATCCGCCTCCAATTGATCGAGCGCGCGAGGCAGGATCGCCGCTGCTCCCACGTTCTGCGACAACAGGATTCGCAGGTCTTCGATACCCAGCTCCACGATCGGCACCTGCCGCAGCCGGTGGACGGTCTGAACCAGGTAGGTGTCCTTCGGAGAGGCGGCCGGCCAGATGTCACCCTCGATGTCCTGCACCGATCGCGTTGCTCTTCCGCTCACGTTGTCATTCACGTCAGCGGATCGGTTTGTTCGGGTATCCGGTCGTTCGCCGACTCGAGCACCAGATCCAGCAGCCAGAAGCTCAGCTCCCAATCTGCCTTCTTCGCATTCAGGAGATCAAGAAACTCACCCAGTCGTTCTGGATCGGCGACCTCGATCGGCCAATCCTGCATCCAACTCTCGTGCGCTACGTTCGCCAGCAGTGCCACTCGCGACATCGAATCCCAACCTGGATAGATCACGTGACCGAAGGTAGCCAACGCGGCAACCGTCGGCGATTGATATTGCGGTTGGTCGGTAGCCTGCGGGGAGGGCATTGGTGCCATCATGTTGATCCACCTCTGACACCGAACCGGGTGATGCGGGCCATGACCTTGGAGGTCATCGCGTTGATGATGTGGGGTGGGTAGCGTTCGCGGGGTAGATGTTCGGGTGGATCGGAGGCGGCGTGGGTGTTGTGCAGGGGTTCGAGGTGGGGGAAGGGGTGCTTCGGGGTGGGATGCCCTATCTGGTGTTCGGGGAGGGGCGGCCGTTGGTGTTCTTGCGGTGGTTCACGCCGGATCACGCGAATCCGAAGGGGTGGATGCGGAAGTCGGAGGTGAAGACCTTGGCGCCGTTGGCCCGGCATTGTCGGGTGTACGCGGTGAATCGGGCGCCGGGGATGGCGGTGGGGACGACGATGGCCGATATCGCGCGGGAGCACGCGGAGGCGTTGACGGCGGAGTTCGGCGAGCCGGTGGACGTGCTCGGGATCTCGTCGGGTGGGTCGCTGGCCTTGCAGCTGGCCGCGGATCATCCCGAGGTGGTGCGCAAGCTGGTGGTCGCGTCGTCGGGATATCGGCTCGAGAATGCCGCGCGGGAATCCCAGATGAAGTACGCGACAGCGGTGGCCGAGGGCCGCCGCGGCCTGCACCACATGGTGACGCAGGGCATCGAGTCACCGCTCAAAGCGCGGCTGATCGGTGCCGTGGCATGGCTCGCCGACCCGCTGGTACGGCCGAAGAATCCGGCCGACACCCTCGCCTTCGTCCGCGCCGAGGACGCGTTCGACCTCGATGACCGGCTCGCCGACATCACGGCCCCGACCCTGGTGGTCGGCGGCGACCGCGACGAGTTCTACTCCGTCGACACCTTCCGCCACACCGCCGACGGCATCCCCGACGCCCGCCTGGTCGTCTACCCGGACACCTCGCACCTCGGCGCGGTGAAGCACCCGCGCTTCGCGCCCGAGGTCACCGCGTTTCTCGACGAGCAGGCCGACTGACGCGCGTCGAGGAGCCGGCCGTGCGCACAGCGTGCTGTTCGCACGACGGCAGCGCGCGCACCGTCGGCCGTTTCAGGCCGGGGTGGGCCGGACGCGGACGGTGACGCGGCGACCGTCACGGTGGGTGACCGCGTGACCGCGATGGTCGACACCGGCGATACGCAGGGTGACCGGACCGCCCTCCCCGAGGAAGTTGCGCCACCACTTCTTCTTGTCCGGCATGGCCACCCCGATGACGTACTCGTCACCGCGGCGCAGGTAGTTTACCGGGGTGCTGAAAGTGCGGCCCGAGCGGCGACCGGTGTAGCTGATCTGCGCGAACGACTTGCCGAGCAGCTTGCCGATGATCGGCGCCTCGGCCAGCGCGACGACGCCGGCGTTGGCGCCCCGCACAACGCGGGCCAACAACGATTCCTGACTCAACGGCTTCTCCTGCCTGTGGAAGAACGAGCACGTGCCGCCCACGGTACCGAGGGTCCCTGGCAGAACTCTGAGACCTGTTGGCGGCGAGCTGGTTACGTGCTCAGCGGATCTTGGCCCCGTACACGCGGTCGACGGCCAGCGCCATCAGCACCCGGCGGTCGGAAACCATGACGTCGCGGTACTCCTGCCAGTCGGGGTGCTCGCCCGCGGCCGCGCGGTAGTAGTCGACGAGCGCTTCGACTTCGGGGCCGTTCGGGTCGGTGCCGGGACCGGTGAGGGTGACGCTGCCCTCGGCGGTGGCCCAGGACCAGCCGTCCGGCGCGGTCACCTCGAGCGCGGCCCTGGGGTCGCGGCGCAGGTTGACGGTCTTGGCACGGCCCTCGGTCATCGACACGTAGACGATCCCGGCCGCGCGGTCGTAGTACGGGGTGACGGGCGACAGCTGGGGCAGGCCGTCGGACTTGATGGTGGCGAGCACCCCGAGTTTCGCCGTTTCGAGCAGGTCGTGTGGATCGAACGCCGCTGTCATCGGTGCGGACTCCTCTGTGTGCCGGACGCTGATCGGGGACACGAACCCTCCCCTCGTCGTGACGAACCGTCGCGCCGCCGAATTTATGCCCGGCCGGAAAACCCGTCGACAGCGCGGCGACCGGGCGCGTAGAACTTGTCACATGGTTACGGAACGTCCGCAGTCGCGGTTCTAGCTCGCATCGGGTCCTCGGGCGCCGATGTGGCGCCGCGTGATCCGACGCCCGTGCCGTCTTCCGGAACGCCTCACCGGCGAGCGTCGATCCATCGACGCGACCAGCTGGGGGATTCCCATCATGACCGGACCACGCACCGACCTCACCCGCCTGCGCAATATCGGCATCGCCGCCCACATCGACGCGGGCAAGACCACCATCACCGAACGCATCCTGTTCTACACCGGCGTCACGCGCGTCCTCGGCGAGGTGCACGAGGGCACCGCCGCCATGGATCGGATGATCCAGGAACGCGAGCACGGCATCACCATCGCGGCGGCGGCCACCACCTGCGCGTGGCGCGAGCACGAGATCACCATCATCGACACCCCTGGCCATGTCGATTTCACCGCCGAGGTGGATCGAACGCTGCGGGTACTCGACGGCGCGGTCGCCGTGTTCGACGCCAAGGAGGGCGTCGAGCCGCAGTCGGAGCAGGTGTGGCGACAGGCCGACAACTACGGCGTGCCCCGGATCTGCTTCGTGAACAAGATGGACAAGCTCGGTGCCGATTTCGCGTTCACCGTACGGACCATCGCGCAGCGACTCGGCGTGCGGCCGTTGGTGATCCAGCTGCCGATCGGCGCCGAGCGCGAGTTCGATGGCATCGTCGACCTGGTCGAGATGAACGCCAAGGTGTGGCGGGGCGACACCGGCGACGGCGCGCGCTTCGACGTGGTGCCGATCCCGGACGACCTGCGCGTCAAGGCCGAACAGCACCGCGAGGCGCTGGTGGCCGTGCTCGCCGAGGCCGACGAGGACCTCCAGGACCGCTACCTGCGTGGTCGCGAGATCCCCGTCGAACTGCTGAAGGCGGCCATCCGCACGCTGACGCTCGACGCCGGGGCCTACCCGGTGCTGTGTGGCTCGGCCCTGGGCAACATCGGCGTGCAGCCGCTGCTCGACGCCGTCGTCGACTACCTGCCCTCACCGGCGGATGTCGTCGCCGTGCACGGCTTCTCGCTGACGGGCGAGTCGATCGAGCGGGCGCCGGAGATCGCGGAGCCGTTCGCGGCGCTGGCGTGCAAGATCGCGGCGCACCCGTTCTTCGGCAGCCTCGTGTACCTGCGGGTCTACTCGGGCCGGATCGAACCCGGTGCGGTGGTACTGAATTCGACGAACGGACGAAAGGAGAAGGTGGGCAAGCTGTTCCAGATGCATTCGAGCACCGAGATCCCCGTGGAGCGCGTGGGAGCGGGGCAGATCTGTGCCGTGATCGGTCTGAAGCGGACGCGCACCGGCGACACCCTGTGCGATCCGGACCAACCGATCGTGCTGGAGCCGATGAGCTTCCCCGACCCGGTCCTCTCGGTCGCGATCGCACCCCGAACCCGGGCCGACCAGGACAAGCTGGGCGTGGCCCTGGCTCGCCTGGCGGACGAGGATCCGACGTTCACCGTGCGCGTCGACGCCGAGACCGGTCAGACGGTCGTCGGCGGCATGGGCGAGCTGCATCTGGAGATCCTGGTGGACCGGATGCGCAGGGAGTTCCGGGTCGAGGCCGAGATCGGCGCGCCACGGGTGGCCTATCGCGAAACCGTCACCACCGCGGTCGATCTGCTCGAGTACACCCATCGCAAACAGGTGGGCGGACGCGGGCAGTTCGCGAAGGTGGCGATCGCGCTGGCGCCGCATGTGGCCGCAGACGGCGCGATCTACGAGTTCGAGAGCCGGGTGAGCGGCGGGCGGGTGCCGCGGGAGTACCTCCCCGCGGTCGACGCGGGCGCGCAGGACGCGCTGGCGGTCGGCCCGCTGGCCGGCTTCCCTCTGGTGGACGTGAAGGTGACGCTGCTCGACGGCGCCGCCCACGTCCAGGACTCGTCGGAACCGGCCTTCCGGCTCGCGGGCGCGGCGGCGGTGCGCGCCGCCGTCGCGCGGGCGAAGCCGGTGCTGCTCGAACCGGTGATGGCCGTCGAGGTCGTCACGCCCGAGGAGTACGTCGGTGAGGTGATCGGTGACCTGAACGCCCGGCGCGGCCGGGTCACCGAGATCGCCGAGCGGGGCGGCGCGCATGTCGTGCGCGCGGTGACCCCGCTGCGGGAGATGTTCGGCTACATCGGGGATCTGCGTTCGCGCACCCGTGGCCGGGCCACCTACTCGATGGTGTTCGACTCCTACGCTCCGGTGCCGTCGGCGCTGGTGGAGTCGATCATCGCGGGCGGCTGAGGTGAGCCCGGTGGCGTCGCGGTGCGGCGCCACCGGAGCCTCAGGAGTTGGCGACGGAGGACGAATCCGCCGGTGCGCCGGTGAGCAGCCGGAGCGCGTCGGCGGAGGCCGCGTCGCGCGGTGTGTAGACCTCGAGGCGATGGTCGGGGCTGTCGGGCTGCAACCACACCTGGTAGTCGACGTCGACGCGGCCGACCGTCGGATGGCGCAGGTCCATCGGGCCGACCGTGCAGTCGGCGACATCACCGCTCGCCCAGAGCGTCGCGAATTCGGTACTGCGCATGGCCAATTCCCCGATCAGTTCCGCCAGGCGCGCGTCGTCGGGGTAGCGGCCCGCGGTGAGCCGCAGGTAGGCGACGTGGATGCGGGCCAGCTCGGTCCAGTTGCGGTACAGATCGCGGGTGAGTGGATCGAGGAAGAACAGGCGCGGGATCGACGGCCGGCGCTCGGGGTCCTCGGGCGCCGCGAGGTCGAGATGCTCGGCGATCAGGGCGTGACCGGGCCGGTTCCAGGCGAGAACGTCACCGCGGCGGCCGAGGATGATCGCGGGCAGCGTGTCGCCGAGCGAACCGAGCAGGGTGAGCACCCGGGGATGCGGCTGCTCGGGCTCGTCCCGGACCAGCCGCGCGACGGCGCCGCGGCCAGCGAGATTGCGCAGGTGCGTGGTCTCGGCCTGGTCGAGTTGCAGCACGCGGGCGAGGGCATCGATGACCTGCGGCGACGCGGTGCCCGCCTGGTCCTGTTCGAGGCGGGTGTAATAGCCGGGACTCACCCCGGCGACCTAGCGGTTATACATTCCTTCCGTATCGTTGGGGTATGGCGAAAACGGTTGTCAGGGAACCTGGTTGGCTCACCGAGATCAATACTGCGTTGGCTGCGGCAGTGGCCGGGGTGGACCCTGCGGAGTGGGTGTACGGGTACGTGCGGATTTCCCGGGACGAGAAGGACCGGGCCGAGGGGGTGCAGCTGCAGGCCAAGAACCAGGCCGCGCACGCGGGCCGGAAGGGGTTGGCGTTGGCGCGGATCTTCTGTGACAACGATCTTTCGGGTGCCGACGCCGACCGGCCGGGGTTGCGGGAAGTGTTGGGGTTGGTTGCCGCTGGCCCGGCGAAGACGCTCCTCGCCCGCGATGTGGCGCGGTTGACCCGCGATTACGACCTGGGCAACGAGTTGATGAAACTCGGTCGCGACGAGGGGGTGCGGTATGTGTTCGTCCGCGACACCGATTACGACCTGACCACGGGCGCGGGGCGCAAGAACTTCATGGTGAAGGTCGCCGAGGCCGCCGAGTACCGCGAGACCAACACCGAAAACCTCCTCGACCGCATGAGCGAGGAAGCCGCGAAAGGGGTGATGCAAGGAGGTTCGCGCCGGTTCGGGCACGGCAAAGTCGTTGGCACGCACCCAATCACAGGCACGGAAATTTTGGACCGGTACGCGTTACGCGACGACGAGGTCGCGGTGTTGCGCGAGGGCCGGGACCGGATCATCAACGGCGAGTCGCAAACCGCGATCATCACCGACTGGAACGCCCGGGGCATCACCACCTCCGAGGGTGGGTTGTGGCGGGTGGGCAAACTGTCGCAGCTGTTGTTGCTGGAAGCCTATGTCGCCTATGACCTGGGCGAGCACACCGAAGCCACCGGCGCACGGTGCGAGTGTTTGAACAACCCCGAAGGCAACGGTATCCGGGTGCATGCCCGGACCGGGACCCGGCATCGGGCGCAGTGGCCCGCTGTGTTCACCCGCGCCGAGCACGACGCCATGCGGGCGGCGATCAAGGCGCACAGTCGGGCGAAGAACCCGGACCGCCCCCGCCAGCGCAACGGCGAGTACTGGCTGACCGGGCTGGCCGCATGCGGCGGAACCTGGCCCGAGACCACCGCGCGGGCGGGACAGTCGTGTGGTCGGTGGATGGTCGGGTCCTCGCTCGAGCGCAAGCGCAAGTACGGCACGGTGGTGCAGCGTCGGTATGGGTGTCAGGCCAAGGACGCGGCCAGGGTGCGGTGTGGGTGTGGGCGCGTGTTCCGGGACGCGGGCGCGCTCGAGATGTGGGTGGCCCAGCAGGTGATCGCGGCGTATGAGGACCCGCGGATCCTGACGCGGCTGGATCGGGGTAACGACAACGCCGGGCGGATCGCTGTGTTGCAGCGGCGGATCGAGACCACCGAAGGCAATCTCGACGCCGAGACCGACCGGCGTGCCGAGGTGTTGACCGGTGCCGGGGACGCTGACGACTTGCGGGTGATCGAACGGACGATCACGAGTTTGAAACTGTCGTTGAAAACGCTACGCGCCGAGCAGGACTCGCTGCGGGGAGCGCAAGCGTTAGCGGTGCTGGCCGATATCGGGTCCACGCCCGGCGAGTTGCGGCGGGCGTGGACGAGTAAGGGTGCGCGGTGGCGGCACGAAGCGACCGCGCGACTGGTGGAGAAGGTCATCGTGTATCCGGCGAAGATCTATGCCGCGAAGTGGGCGGACCAGAACGGCAAACCGTGGCGGTTCGACACCTCTTCGGTGCAGATCGTGTGGCGGGAACTGTAGCCGGGCCGGGTTCGGTCAGGCCGCATCACGCCAACGCCCCTGGTCGCGCTTTCGGTCGTGGTCGAGGGTGTCGAGCGCGTTGCGCACGAACAGGGCCAGTGACTCGAGGACGGCGGGGTTGTCGATGCGGGCGGGCAGTCCCTGCCGGATCCGGGACTCGGCGACCAGGCGGCGGGTCTCCTCACTCGTCGGCCCCACCCACATCCCCCTGGTGCGGGGCGTGGCCGTTTCACGGCCGGATTCGCCCGCAGCGCCGTCAACGGCTCCCGGTGCGGGGTTCGGGGTACGGCGGTGGTGTGCGTGGCGGGTGCGGGCAGCGTCGAGACTGGCAACGTTCTCGGGATCAGCGGGCATGAACAGCTCTCCTGCCTGAAGGGCGTGTCCGGGCTCGTGCGCGGCGCCTGGACACAAGGGTGCGTGTACACCTCTCTACTGCCGCGAAAATCGCCGATTTGGGACACAGCAAGCGATGACGATTCGGTAACGATCGAATCCGTGCAGGTCAGCCATCATTCGGGGCAGAGAACGAACTCCCGCGCAAGGTCTGGTGAACGACCAGACTTCCCGCGACAACATCGAACGATGTCACCTGCCGATCGGCGGGAATTCAGCGGTTGAAAGCGTGAACTGTTGCCGCGGAACTGGCCGCGCACGGATGTCTATACATAGTGAATGTATAGACAATCCACGTTGATATCCGCACGGATATACGGCCACTGACCAGCGGAAACACCGTGCGCGGGTGCGTCGGCTTAATCCGCCCACCGAACAGTGCAGGTGATCTCACCATCGAACATGCCACGGAAAAATGATCATCGCCGCACTCACCGATCAACCCACCCCCACCTCGGTGAACCACCAGTCCTGGCGCGGCACGCCTCAATACCTGGCAGAGGTTCGCCACCTCGCCCGGACCGATCTCGCCGACGGTGCCGCAACGGCAGGACTACACCCAGGCATCGGGCCCACATGAACCCCGGCAGTCAACGGCAAGCGCTGGGCACGGATGTCTATTATCAATAGAATAATAGACAATCCTGGATGACATCCGCACACGGATGTGCCCGCTACGCTGCGAATAGGCGGCACCCAAGGGGCGTGATTTGATCGCCCCCCACAAAACCGCACAGAATTCCCCACACAAGACCCCATGCATTGACCGCCACGGAAATCCGTCACCCCACTCCGCTCTGCAACTATTTTGCAAACACGATCGCAGTGGCCAGAAGAGCCGGGCAGCTTGACGGGTGCGAGCTGGCAGACTCGTTCACAAGGCTCAAACCGGACGCCGGCGTGAGTGTGGTCAGAGGTGATCGGCGGAAACCAGGCAGGAGATCCCGACGGGCCCGACAGAGGGGTCCGCGAGCTCAGTCGGATTGCCCCTGTCTACCAGAGTGAATCGGAATGGGCCCGGCTCGCCAGCCCGACGAGTTCGTTGGCGGTGAACCCATTTCCGGCTATCGTGTGCCGTGAAGCGACGCTGTGGGTGCTGCCGTCGGAGTCGTAGAGGAGTCCTCCGCTCTCGCGCACGATGACCGTACCCGCCGCGATATCCCACGGGTTGTTCGACAAGATGACGCAACCGTCGGTACGGCCGTCGGCCACGCACGCGAGGTCGAACGCAGCGGAGCCGAACATCCTGATCCGCTCCACCTGCGCGGCCAGCAGCGCTGTCAGCGACAAGCGCGGCCGGTTACGCTCTGCCGAGTCCCCACCCACCGCGTAGTCCCCAAGGGAAACAATCGACTCCGAAAGCAGCGACGCGGTCCCGACGCGAATGGATTCACCGTTGCGGAATGCCCCCATCCCTAATGCTGCATAATATTCGAGACCCAATGACGGGAAAGCGATCACGCCAATGGTCGGCTCATTGCCTTCCAGGAGTGCGAGAGACACACCGAAGAGCGGGAGCCCATGAATGAAATTCGACGTCCCATCAATCGGATCCAGCACCCACAAGCTGCCGCGTTCGCGGCGGACATCATCGCCTTCCTCGCCGAGGAACCCGATGTTCGGTGTCTCCGAGTGCAGGAAGTCTTGGATACGTTGTTGAACCGCGACATCGATATCGGTGACGAAATCTCGGTCACCTTTGGATGAAATGGACCCGACACTTCTCGATTCAATGACTGACACACCGTCAGCTACCGCGCGGCGCGCCAAATCGAGCAGTGACCTCCTATTAGTTGCGTTCAATGACGTAGTCCGTTCCCTTTCTCCACATTTCCTCGAAAACTTCCGTGAACGTCTGAAAAGTTCCCTCGCGCTCCTGCCTTTTGGACACGAATGTCGGTGATTCCAGTCCGCGAGCGAACGGCAAATACGGTTGCATGACACATGTTTCTGAATCGATGATGCAGATATTGAACCGGACCGGGGCGTCGTAGACGCGGATTTCTATCCTTCCGTTCATCGCGCTCGTCCAGTGCGACTGCACACGCTGGAGCATATGAATGTTGAGTCTGGTGAGGCCCGACAGTGCGCCCGGCGCATGTCCCTCCTCTAACTCTCGTTCTGCGATGTTCGAGCCCTCTGGGTCGAGGAACAAGCACCGCATCCTGGTGCCGCCCCGCATCATCCGCAGAACCTCAGTGTCCGAGCACTGCTGGCACAAGATGTTCAGCGATAGTCCCGTGAGGTCGATCGTACTCGCATTTCGGAACAACTTCTGCGGCGGACTCACCCTGAGAAAGTCGGCGCGTCGCGCGAAAACGCTCTCGACATCCGAAGTCTCGCCGCGGTCGTTCGTATCCCGTGCAACTGTCCGCGTCCGGTCGGAGAGGTTCATATCCTCGGCGTGATTCATGAACAACTCGTCAGCGGTCCAGCCGGGGAACATCGTTTCAAGCACTCGGCAGTGATGCGGGTAGGGCAGCGTGGAAATATTGCCCGACAGCCACCGATAGAATTGCGCCTTCTTGGGACCGGCGCCGACTGCTGTGGGATCGATTCTCGACGCGACAACATCGTATTCGCGATTGAACGCCGACACTGTCTGCAGGTGTCGCTTCTGGAGCAAAGCCTTGAGCACTGTTCCCACGCGTCAACCCCTCGTCATCATGCGACCCGTCCGGCTGATCGTAGCTCAGATGAGCCATAGAAGAAACCGTATCGGGTACCGAAGGATTCAGATCAGACATTCCAGGCGTCGCGGCGATACCGCCCCACGCGCCACGGTGGTCGGCGAATAGGAACCAGCCAGCGCCGCCACCGCGCCAAGGACTCGAATCCACAATATCCGCGCGGGCATATCGGCCACCAAGGAGAAAGCATGCCCCGACGTTCTCCGGAGCGAGAAAACGCATCCGCGCACCTCGGCCCCAACGGTTACCAAGCCGAACAAAGGACGAATTCGATGACAAACACCCTCGAATTCGAAATCCTCGCTGTCCTCCGGCCCGGCGGAATGCTCACCGCCGACACGATCGCCCGCAACCTGAGCGTACCGAAGTGGCGCGTCATGCGTGCTCTGCGCGCCCTGCGCGAGGACGGCGCCGCGTTCTGCAACCGGTGCGACCAGTGGCAGGTATCGGTCGAGCAACATCGCCCGCAACGACAGGCGGACCGATGACCCACCTCACCTCACCGTCGCCGATTCCCCGGCCCGAAATCGCTGACCTGGTCGCCACTCTCGAGGCGATGCGCGAGGCCGGGTGGATCACCACGACCCTCTCACCCGAGCCCGGCCCGGTTGTCGGGATCGGGCCGCGCGACACCGTGATTGGAGAATCGCGATGAAACAGACCAGCCTACCCGACCCGCCCTCCGCCGAAGCCGCTCGCGCGCGGTGTGCGTTCTATCGGCAGGTGTGCTGCCTACCCACGGTCATCGACCCGGTCACCGGGCGGATCACGATGCGCGCCGGACTGGTCGGCGCGGTGATGATGCCCACCGCCCTGGCTGTGAGTGTCAAGAACATCCTCGACGATCGAGGCGCCGCGCCCCTACCGATCATCGGCCATCCCCGAGCCCGCATGTGGAGCTTCTTGGTCCGGTCCGACATCCGCCCGATCGGTGACCCGACCGTGCTAGCGGCGCTGTGGAAAGCGCGGATAGTGGTGATCAGAGACGGCGATATCGCATTGCCCTCCCCGGTGCCGGACCCGCTGATGATCCGCACCTGGATTTCCCCGGCCAGCAACCCGATCCCGTCGGGGACGCTCATCCTCGACACCGTCGTCGCCCACCTCCCGCAGCAGGACAGGCAATGACCCCAAGCCCGCCCTCACCGCGTCCCTACGAACCCGACATCCACCTCACCATCGAATTCCCCACGCTACGCATGGAATTCGCCGCATGTCTGACAGCGGCGATGGTGTTCGTCTGCGAGGCGGGCACCCGCCGACTCTGTCTCGTCGCCGTCGATACCCGCCCGTGTGACGGGCTCCCACGCCTCCCGGCCGAACGCCTATATCTACAACCATGACCGCATCTACAACCATGACGGCAACCACCATCCACCCGACGCCCTCGGGCCTCCCCGCATGCTCGCCGCACCCATCCGTACGCCTTGACGACCCCGGCGACAACGGCAGAATCGCGATCAATGCCGAATGACGCGCTCTAACAACAAGCGTCACGCCCTTTGATACGGCGACCGTCACCGCGTGATCAGAACCGCCTCACCGAAGCCGTCGCGGACACCCGAACAGGGGCCTTCGATCTCCTGGACTGCGCACAAGGTCTCAGGTGATGACGCCTCGCGTGACTCGAACCGGGACGTTTGTCGACCGCGTCACCACCTTTCCAGTCACCGACCACACTGAATCGACCCCGGGCAACTCCTCATCGCCGTGCGCCCCTTCGTCACGGCACCGGAGTCGCCCGGGGTCCACTGCGTCGGGCGGATGGGCCCCGAGGCGGGAACCGCGACGACATGCACACGCCGCCGCGCTATGGCTCGACGCTGGGTGCAGGGCCCGGCGGACAAGGTGTTCGCGTCAATCGCTGCGACACAGTCCATCGATGGCATCGGCGTGTCCACCGAGGCGCGAGACAGATAGCGCCCGTGTACTAGGGTGAGTACGCTGCTGACGAGTCGGGGAGGGGAAGGACATGGTTCGGCTGACGCGATGGTTGGCTGCTGGGCTTGGTTTCGCCTGTGCGGGGGCGGCCCTCATCGGCTGCGATTCCTCGGGCGAGACCGGAACGACTCCGACATCAACCTTGTCGGTGAACGGACGTGAGCTGGCCGAGGACGTCCCTTCAGGGTTCGATCCCTGCATCGACATCCCAGAGGAAGTCCTCATAGAGGAGCGACTGGGCAGCAAGGAACCAGACCTCACCGAAGCACCAGGGGGCGTGATCTGGAAGGGCTGTGACTGGGTCTATCGGGGCGGCGGCGGATATTCGGCGAGTATCCGCGTGACAAATCTCACGGTGCAGATGGTGCGGGATCGAAACTTTCAAGATGCGACCGACTTTGTGGTCGGCGAACGCGAGGCGATCTCCACTCGGCAGTTCGACGGACCGAACGTCAACGAAGTCTGCGATATCAATGTGGCTGTGCGCGGCGGCAGCGTGGAAGTAAACGTTGTCAACCCGCCGTCACGTCGAGATACCGGCCACCTGGACTCCTGTCAAATCGCTCGCACGTTGGCCGAGAAGATTGTGCCGTTAATTCCCGAAACTCTTTGAGTAGCAGTTGATATCGGCGTAGGAGGGGTTCCTTGGCGGGAGACGATGGCCAAAGCGTATTTTCAGGCATGATTGAGCAGGCTCGGGTGGGGAGCCTGAATCTTCGGATGGAGCCCGAGGAATTCGCTCGAATCGATCGCGAATGCACCGAGTTCCAGACAACGATCGGGCAAATCCAGCAATCGATGACTGACATTTCGAAGATCGCGACGTGGGGTTTCGGTGATCACGCGAACTCTGGTTTGTCGTCGGCGAGGGTTATGGCTGACAGGTTCAGGACGAAGGCGCGGGGCGGCGAGGATTCCTTCTACGATGTGCTCGAAGAGCACTACAAGATCGTCGAGGACATTCGTGTTCTCCATCAGGTGATCCGCGATCGGTTCATGGCCGAGGACGAGGCATGGGCAGCACGCTTCAACGCCGAAGTCGCCGCGCTGGATGCGGGTGGTTCGAAATGACGGGTACCGAGCCCGTGAAGATCCCACCCGCCACCGAGACGCCACTGTGCTGGACCCACAAGGGGATTCTCAAGGCGTTCGAGCAGGTCGCCACCGACCCCGCGAACGGCGCGGCAACGAAATACCGTGAGTCCGGAACGAAGTGGACCACCGCCCTCGAGCAGTTCCGCCAACGCATGCAGGTCTCGATCGCATCGGCATGGGAAGGCGACTCGGCAACAGCATCGATCAACGCGATCCGCCAGTACACCTCCGACGCGGACAAACTCACTCCCGCGTTCACGACCATGAGCGATCAGGTCACCGCTGCCGCTGCCGCAGCGGTGAAGACGAAATCAGCGCTGCCCGGTGAAGTGGATCCCGGTTTCCTGGACAGCATGCCGTGGAACAAGGCCGTTGTCCGGGGCCAGCGCGAGGATGCCGAGGACGACGCACGTGACGTCATGGGCAACCAGTACGTGCTGCCCTTCGCAGGAACAGACAGCGCGATCCCCGTCCTACCCCGCCCGGCCAACCCCACCCAGACCACCGAGGACCCCGGCGGGAGCACCGTCACCGATAACACGAATGGTGGCGGCAACCAACCCGACACGAACGGTGGGACTCAACAGGCACAAACGACAGACACCGAGGACCCGACCGAACAAGACCCGACTGAGTCCTCTCCGACCGGGGATCCGTCCTCGTCGGCTCCGACCTCCACCGAAGAAGACGACTCCACCGACGCTGCAGGAACAACCGACCCGGGCACCGATTCTCCGTCGACCTCACCTGCTGCGACAAGTCCGGCCACTACGAACCAGCCGACCGGGCTCGGGAGCGGATCCGGAGGAGGTGGGTCAGGTATCTCCGGCGGGACAGGCGGTTCGCCGGGTACCGGCTCACCAACCGCCCCGAAGTCGGGCACCGCGATGCCGGGCGGTCTTGCGACATCCGCACCTGCCGCCGCGGCCGCCGCAGCGAACGCAGCAGCAGCAGGATCCCGCGG
This sequence comes from Nocardia neocaledoniensis, assembly GCF_003182135.1. Lineage (GTDB taxonomy): Bacteria > Actinomycetota > Actinomycetes > Mycobacteriales > Mycobacteriaceae > Nocardia > Nocardia neocaledoniensis. The sequence continues at coordinate 360,940 of NZ_QGTL01000007.1, forward strand.
AATGACGGGCATGCCAGGCATGATGGGCGCCGGCGCGGGCCGGGGTAAAGACGACGAATCCGAACACAAGATTCCCGACTACCTGATCACCGAAGCCAACACCAGCGAGCTGATCGGCGAGTTGCCTTCGGCAGTGCGTGGTGGAGTCCTCGGTAGCCACTTCCCCTCCGCGAACCCGCCACGTACGGACCGCACGTCGGGAGATACTTGATGTCGGAATGGACCTGGGATCCAGACGATTTCGCAGCCCTCTGGCTCAACGACGGCCGCGACCGATTCCCTCGCCCCTTACATTTCACCAGTCGCTTCCGCTATCGGGAGGACTTCGACGCCCACGCCCGAGGGGTGCGTGCGCGGTACACCGGCGAGGAATCCTCAGCCATCGAACTCGCCCTGAACACCCTTGCAGCAGCGACCATCCGCGTCGAAGTCTTCGCCGAGACAGGCCCTTCCGGCAGCCACGTCCACAGAATCGTCGGTGCCAGGGATCTCCACAACGCCGTGATCGCAGCCCAAACAGTCATCGACGGAGTCGATGGCCCGATCTGGGTACGCCGTGGCCGACCAGAGAATCTCGGGAAAGGTATCGCCTCACGAATCCCGCCATGTGCACCTGGTAGACGGCGAGCTGAAGAATTCTTTACCCGCGATCTGGAACCCGACTACAACAACCATTTCACCGATGTAGCGCACAACACTCCGATCGAGCGGTACAACCGTGTGGTCGCCCACCCTCGCTCCGGTTCGGGGTCCGCCGCAATCCGAACCGGCGACATCAACACTCGCACCGACCCAGAGCGATATATCGAATGGCTCGACATGGCCGATGACGGGCGCTATATCGTTCACAGAACGCGTGAGCGACTCACCATCGAATCCGGTGATACCGCAGCTCTCGCGACGATCGTGACGGGCTGGATTGACCGCGCATTGGAACGGCAACGCGAGGCAGTCAATCGGTAGGGAGTGTAGCTGCGGCATTGCAGAAGGATCGGACGCTGGTGCTGTAGTGAAACAGAGATTGGATATCAATTGGCAACTCAAGGTTGGTTCAACCACTATGACGAACCTGACGAATTCTGGGATGACGAGCCGCTGGTCCCGTTGAAATCTACTGGTTCCCATCCTGTCTCGACGTCACCGGCGAATGGATCGCAACACGAGTTCTACCGTGAAGACCCCCAGCTTCGTACTCAGCCGGTCGATGCTTCCCGGGGACCGGCTGGCTCTGGGCCGCAATCCCGAGTTGGTTCCTCATTTGCATCGATGGATCTAGATGCCGGGTACTTGCCGGTGCGTATTGTGTTGAGTCCGCGTTGGCCTACATATGTCGGCCCACATGAAGTCGGTGACGAGCTCATGGCAGCGTATCGTGCCTCGGTCTCAGATCGAACACGCAAGCTCTGTTCGTCTGGACACTGGCCAACACCGCAGGAACTTTCAGGTGATGCGGCTCCGGACCTCCGGACAATAATGATGGTGCTGCTAGAGGCCGAGACGTGGGAACAGTACTGCAGCATATCCAGTGACATGATAACCAGCGCCAGCTATCAGGTGTCGAGTAGCGCATCTTTCCAAGGGGGAAAACCTGTCACTGTGACAGGGGATCGTGCGTACATGAGATCGATTGATATTTGGAGCGATTGGGCTGAGAGTGTACACCCGAGCCAGATTGTAGATGAAGTAATGCAGTGTGTAGATTCCATAAGACGTTTACGTCCAAAATTTTCCCCTGACCGCGACTACTCGCGCTACTCGGATGCGGACCTGGAATATCACTTGGACCGCCATCGCCTAAGGCTGCTCGATGAAAGGAAGAGATAGTGTCTGATTTGCTTGCGGTTGCCCTGGATTCCATGAGAATTGCGGCCGCTAAGTGGAGCGAAGGCGCCACGAACCTGAAGGCGGGAGTCGCGACGACGTGGAAGCTTGAAATTGCGTCCACTGAGGCAGGGACCTTCGCTGAAGCCTTGGCAAAATATCAGCCTGCACCAGCCTATTTTCGAGACCGGCTGAGCGAGGGGGTGGTCGTTTTTCAAGACATTGCTACCGTGCTGACGGAAGCGCGTACCACCTATGAGGCAGAAGACTTGACCAATAAGGGCAAGCTGGTAAGGCTCGAGGGGGAAATGTGACGGACGATCGAACGAGTCTTCTCGACAAAGTTTCATATATCAGAGAGAAGCGAGACCGAATAGGGAATCTCCCTGGGAAAGTCGATTCCTACGCAGGACATCTCGTCGCGCACGTGCGGCAAGTCGGGTACGGAGGAGTTGCATCCGCCCCGTTCGGTGTCTTCACCGTCGAAGAAACGGTGGACGAGATATGGAACGAGCGTGACAAGATTAACGCGGCCATTAGGGAGACGTGGAACAAACTCACGCATATCGATGGAGACCTCGAAGTTCCTGTAAAGTTCATCGATGTCGCAAATGAATGGAGAATTCTCCGGGGGAATGTTGTCGCGGCCGGGAATAGCTTCGTGGAGACGTCGCTTACCGGTGAATGGCAAGGTGACGCAGCTACCAGATATGCAGATATGCGACCGAGACAGAAGGAGGCGTTAGACGCCCTCCCTCTGGAGTTTGACAAGATTGCGTCGAGCCTGGAAACGATTGCCTCTTCGGAGCTGACTCTGTATGGCGAGCTGGCCACGAAAGCCAATGACCTGGTTGTCAAAGTCGAGGAAACGGCTGTCGACTATGTGAAATCCGCCCTTGCATTGCTGACGATCGACGGCGCTCTCGGGCAGATAAAGGCCTTGACTACGGTTGTAGAGGCGGCCAATACGTTTATTCTCGCAACCGTGCGAGGAATGGCAGACGCCGCCAAGAACAACATGATCGAGGGCAATAAGATCGCTGAGGTGGTGTCTGTTCAGAAGGGATTGCCGGGCAACAAGTGGCCGACCGGGGCAAAGGCGTCATACGGCTCTGGAATCGGCGGTATTCGTGAGGCGATCGGCGATGCTTCGGTAAATGACGGTGACAAGTCGGACTGGAGTGTTGTCCAATGAGGTACCAATTTGTGGTCTGGGGTGCCGTTGCGATGATGTTCGCCGCCGGATGCTCTTCGCCGCCACCTGCGGAGATGCCTGTGGCTACCACTGCACCGGCTTCGATTACGCAAGGGGAGTTGTGCGGTGAGCTAGAGAAATTCTTCCTACAGGAGTTGCGAGCTGTCGAAGTTCGGGCGATTCCTAATGTTTCGGTTGATGCGAGACTCTCGGGCGGTGGCGTTTGCGAGCTGGCTCAAGATCAGAACGTGATTGGTCATTTCGTCGCGCGCGCCGCGCCGAGCGACACCGACCCGACTGCGGGGCAGGCGGGGTACAAAAGGGAAGACAGGTTTGGCAACGGCGTGTGGGTTTATGATCTTCGGTCCGATCGGGATAATCCATCGAACAAGGTTCGCTTTGCTGTCCGCGTCAAAACATGGAATTCCACACTTGAAATTCTGGACTCTGAAACGAGAACTTCGAATGGTGCCCTGAATTTGACTGATGAAGGCAAACGCAAAGCCGTGCAGTTTCTAACCGTGCTAACGACGAGGATGGCTGCCTGAGGCCGATATGTGCTGATAGGGACTCCCGCGATCCGATCGTGCTGCCGGTGATCCGACAAGGCGCTGCGGAGCCGCACGAATTTCATCACGCCCCGGTTGGGGGCGAATCCTCTGTCTCCGTTTGAATGGTGCTGTGGGATTGCGGTCACCGGCATTGTCCGTGGTCGGGCCGGTGGTTCCTGCTTGGGTGCGATAGCGGTTCGCGAGATGTGCCCATGCGGTCCACGATCGCAAGAGGGGGAGTGTATAACCAACATCACACCCCATCGAAATCCACCACTGCGTTGCCGCAGCCGTTCGGCGACGTGCTGACGAGACGCAGGATGAACGTGCAACGAGCTCAGGTCCGCTCGTGTCCATACGCCGCCAGCGCAGTCGTACCCCTACCCCCTACCCCCTATCCGCTGTCGTCCGCGTCCGGCGGATGGTGGCACGATCGATCGGTCCAACGACGGCAGCAGACCAGGACCGGGCACCGACCGATACGGCACGGCCGTGGAACATGCCGGACGATCCGAGTAGGGGGTTCTGACAAGCGCCTTCAACTCAGCGCCTGCCGACACGGGGCAAGCGAGGACAGGGCTATGACACGATAGGTCGATGAGCGCGAATGCCCAGCTTGTGAACGAGTTCTCGGTCGAGTTGATGATGGACTACGGCCATTTCTGTCTTCACGGTATCGGCGCTGACGACGAGGAACGCCATCTGAATTTGCTCGATCGGGCTCAGGTCGAACCGCCGAGCGCGGGAGACGGCCGGATGGTCGTTGTGACGAGCCCGTACCAATGCAACTTCGGTATGCCGGTGACTGTGGAGATATTCGACGCGCCGCCCGACAACGACGACCGTGAACAGTGGCAGCAAGTCAGCCAAGCGCGTCTACATGTCGGCCCGCGGCGGAGTCTGGTGCTGAGTTCCTCGGTCGATGGTTGGACCGAGGTCTCTCCGGTCGAGGAAGGCGACTACCTGGTCGAGATGGCCGGGCGCGGGTTCGCCGATGACCCCGGCCCGGACGGACCCGCTGATTCGTGGCGCATTCGCCTGTGGCCCGACGACGGCACCGACCCGCTTCCCGCCCAGCATTGGAAGGCACCCACTACCCCCGCGCCGGAAGTCGCTCCAGCCGAGGATGCTGAACAGGAGCGCCGCGAATGGGGCGGGGAGCCAATCCCCGCCCTGGCCGAATTGCCCACCGGCCTCGATTGGGTGCGCTATGACCGCCCCCTTGCGGAAGCTATCGCGGTAATGGACGAACCCGACCTGCGCCGCCTGGCCGCTTTTTGCGCGGTGCGCGCCTACGAATGCGCCGGACTCGCCGAGCTGCCCTGGATCGCTCCCGCGATGGCGGCGCTGCGGGCTGGCGATGAGTTGCCACCGCCGTTTCACAGCATGGGCGCGACCCACAAGCGCTTCGAAGCAGAATTCCCATACGACACCCGCACTGCAACCGCGACGACCGGATCGGCCAAGCAACCGAATCCGTTCGACAACGGACCCATCCACCGCCCCTCCTGTGCGGTCAATGCCGTGTCCTACGCCGTCGAGAAGCCCGACCCGATCATCGCTGCCGTGTTCGCGTTCCTCCTGGCCGCCCGAACCTTCGGGAACGAGGTCGACATCCTGCTCGCTGATATCCGAACCGAGTTCGGGGATCGGATACCGCCTGTGTAGGAGGCCAACGGTGGGCAAAGTGACGGAGTTCCTGCCGGACGTACCGTCACGGATAAGGAGTGTGTAACCGAAATGTGACCCCGGCGAGCTGGGCGAGTTCCTCCCGGCGTAGGCCGGGCACCCGGCGGGTGACCCCGAAGGTCTTCAGACCGATCCGTTCGGGGGTGATCCGATCGCGCCGGTTCTTGAGGAACGTGCCGAGGGTCTCCAACTCCATACCCTCGATCGTAGGGACCGCGCGCGAGGCGAGGGTATCCCCGCGAGGTATACCCGCGGCAGGGGTCTGGCAGGCCGGACCACGCGGTTCGAGGGTTGGGTCATGAATCGACTCCAGACGACGTCCACCGAGCTGCGGGCCTGGCTCGGACTGCTGGTCGTGCTCGGGCCCGTGCTGCTGGTCGCGATGGACGGCTCGGTGCTGTTCCTCGCCATGCCCGCCGTCACCGCCGCGCTCTCGCCCTCCGCCGACCAATCCCTGTGGATCCTGGACAGTTACGGCTTCGCCGTCGGCTCGCTGCTCATCGCGTTCGGCACCATCGGCGATCGCTACGGCCGCAAGCGGTTGCTGCTGATCGGCGCGGCCGTGTTCGGCCTCGGCTCGGTGGGCGCGGCCTTCGCGACCGGCCCCGAACCGCTGATCGCCTTCCGGGTGCTGATGGGCGTCGCGGGCGCCACCCTGCTGCCCTCCGCGCTGGCGGTGCTCGGCACCCTCTTCACCGATCCGCGCAGGCGGGCACAGGCCATCGGGATCTTCGCGGCCACCTTCGCCGCGGGTTTCGCCCTCGGGCCCGTGGTCGCCGGCCAGCTGCTCAGCCGGTTCTGGTGGGGGTCGGTGCTGTTGATCAATGTGCCGGTGGTCGTGCTGTTCCTGGCGTTCGCGCCGATTCTGCTCGGTGAAGTGCGGACGGCGGGGGTGGGGCGCATCGACGCGGCCAGCGTGTTCACGTCGGCGGCGGGTCTGCTCGGGGTGCTGTACGCGGTGAAGCACGCTGCGGCGGAAGGGTTCTCGGCTTCCACGCTGGGGATCGGACTCGTCGGTGCCGCGCTGCTCGGGTGGTTCGGGCGCAGGCAGGGGCGGATCGCGAACCCGCTCATCGATTTCGGGCTGTTCCGCAACCGGGTGTTCGCCATCGCCATCGTCACCGGGTTCCTGCCGCTGGCCGCGTGGTCGGCGACGGCCTACCTCGCCGGGACCTACCTGCAGTCGGTGCTCGGCCTCTCCGTCGCCGACGCTGCGTTGCTCGCCGTTCCCGGCGCGCTGGTCCTCACGGTCGCTGCCGTGGTCACCCCGGCGATCGTGACCAGGATCGGGCGCTCCGCCGCGCTGATCACGGCCCACTTCAGCATCGCCGCAGGCCTGTTCCTGCTGCTGCCGACCGGCCAGCACGGTGGGATCGGCTGGTACCTCGCCGCGACCGCCGTCGCCGGGATCGGCTACGGCATCTCGTTCAGCGTGGTGGCCGACATCGCGGTCGCCGCGGTCCCGCCGGAACGCGCCGGCTCGGCCGCCGCCCTCGCCGAAACCGGCAACGAGCTCGGCAATGCCCTCGGCATCGCCCTGTTCGGCGCCCTGGCCGCCGTCCTGTTCCGCCTGCACGGCCCCGATCTCGCGCCCACCCTCGGCGAGACCCTGAGCCTCCCCGGTGTGGTCCCCGCGACGCTCGATGACGCACGCGCCGCCTTCGTCGACGGACTGCGTGTGGTCGCGCTCGTCGCGGGTGCCCTGCACGCGATCCTGGGTGTGATCGCGCTGCGCGTCCTGCGGGTTGGTGGTGCCGCCGTGAGTGATCCGGTGGGGGAGAAGGAGACCATTTCAGTCGCGGCGCGGTGATGATGGTGCGGCCGCGCCTGATTCGCATGGCTCGCCCCGGTTGTCACGTCCCGGTGCGGAGGCCGTTCCGAAGTGGTGGCCGAGGCGCGGTGGCCGAGAGATCGAGGTCGCGGGTCTACTCGTCGAACGGTGTTTGTCCGAGGACGCACGAGGTGTCCGGGGCCGGAACCTCCAGGTCGATGAGGTAGCGCTCGCGGAGGGTGGTGACGCAGTCGCCCGTCGGCTGGTGGCCGTAGCCGTCGGTGACGACCACCAGTCGTGCGGTGCCCATCGCGGCGGCCGCGCGGTGGGCCGACTCGACCGGGGTGGCCGGGTCGAAGCGGTTGTTGAGCAGCAGGGCCGGGGTGGTGGAGTGCTGGGTCCACGGGCCTGTGTAGCGCTGGGGATAGCCGTCGGTGGGTGCGGGCCAGGCGGCGCAGGGCTGCCGCAGGTAGAGCCAGAACGGCCCGAATACCGGGGCGCGGGTGGCGGATTCGCGTGCGTACTCCGGCCAGCGGTGCGGCTCGCGCGGGAAGGAGTTGTCCGCGCAGGACATCGCGACGAAGGAGTCCAGGAACTCGGGACTCATCTCGGCGGCCGCGAGCACTTCGCGCACCACCCCGGGCGACCCGGCTTGGCCCCGCTCGAGTTCGGCGAGCAGCGCGGCCAGCGCGGGCCAGCCACGGTCCGGGTCGTACAGCAGCGTCGCGTACGCCTGAACGACCTCGCTGTACGTCACCGACACGGCGTCGGGACCGTCGCCGACCCGGATCGGCGCGACCGCGGCTCGTGCGAGCAGTGCGTTCTCCCGTGCCACGAGCGAATCCGCCGGGAAGGCGCACGGCGCCGACCCGGCCGCAGCGCACGGCTCGGCCGACGTGCCCGCGAAGGCGCAGCGCTGGGGTCCTGCGGCGGCGCACAACCGGAGGAACTCCGCGCGGACCTCCTCGGTGCCGAGGGCGGTCGTGTCGATGTGCGCGCGGGTGTCGGTGGTGTAGGCGGTGGGGTCGACGATCGAGGACAGGGCGAGTGCGCGGACCCGCTCGGGGAACAGGGAGCCGTAGACGATGCCGAGGTAGCTGGCGTAGGAACCACCCTCGAAGGTGAGCTGCTCGGCGCCGACGGCGCGGCGCAGCAGGTCGAGATCGCGGGCCGCGTCCACGGTCGTCAGATGCGCGAGCAGTGCGCCGCTGTGCTCGGCGCACCCCGCCGCCAGCGCTCGACTTCGGTCCTCGACAGCCTGGTGCTGGGCATCGTCGACGGGCGGGACGGTCATGCCGCGCCAGAAGTCCGCGGCGGCGGCCGAGCCCGCGAAGCAGCGGACCGGGGCGCTGCGGCCGACACCGCGCTGGTCGAAGGTGACCACGTCGAAGCGTCTGCTCAGTTCGCCGGGGAACATCTCGCCGCCCGCGGCCCAGTCGATCCCGGAACCGCCGGGCCCACCGGCGGCGGTGAACAGGGTCCCGAGGCGACGGCCGGGGTCGCCGGCGGGCTGACGGACCACCGCGAGCTCGAGCGTCGGTCCGTCCGGGCGGGCATAGTCCAAGGGCACGGGCACGCGGGCGCAGTCGTAGCGCCGCAACTCTTCCTCGGCACACGGCGCCCAGGACGGCTGCGGTGTCGGCACGGCGTCGGCCTGCGCGACCAGGTCCGCGGCCGGGATTCGCGACCCATCGGCCGCCACGCAACCGGTCGCGACCAGGCAGAGCGCGGTGAGGATGGCACCGGCGAAGGACTTCATCGACATACGAATGATGCTGTCGCCGAACGTGCTTGCCGTCGTCCTCCGATCGGCGGACCCGGCACCCTGAGATCTATCAGGGTCACCCGAGCTGGGTCATCCCCGCCGCCACGACCTGGGCGACGTCGAGCAGGTCCTCGGAACTGGGGAACGGAATGCCGTCCAGCGCCTGCAGCCGATCGGTGCTGGCGATGGCGAACATGGCCGAGACCCACGCCGCCGCGCAGGCGTGCAGGGTGCTCGGGCGGATCGGGGTGGGCACGCTGGCCTGCAGCACCCTGGCGGTGACGTCGAGCAGTTGGTCGCGCAGGCCGCGCAGCCTGCGCCGCACATCGGGATGGGTGTCGGCCTCGCGCCACATGATCACCCGCAGCACCGAGGAATGGTTGTCGCGCAGGTTGATCGCGGTGTCGAGGTTGACCAGACTCGCGGCCGGATCGCCGGGGGCCACCACGGCGTCGAGATCGTCGAGCGGCTGATCCGGCACCCGCTCGCGCATGAGCGCGGACAGGATCGCGTTCTTGGTGGGGAAGTAGTAGAAGACCAGGCCCTTGGGCACCCCGGCGGCCGCGGCCAGCGCCGCGGTGGGGGTGGCGTCGAAACCCTGTGCGGCGAACAGGTTCTCGGCGGCATCCAGAATGAGTTGCCGGGCGTCGCCATCGCGTCTCGCGTCGCGGCGCCCGACGCGTCGGCCCGGCATCAGTGATGCGGAGCCATCTTGTGCAGGCGCTCGTTCATCGCGGGCAGCGCGGCGACGGCCACCACCGCCGTGACCACCCCGACCACCCAGGCGGTCCAGGACGCGCCGCGGAAGGCGGTGAAGTCCATCGCCCACGGCGAGATGAAGAGCAGGACGCCGAACAGGCCCATCGCGTAGTCGGCGCTGGACATGCTCGCCCTCGCCATCTGGATCAACCCGGTCGCGGCGATGAGGACGCCGAGCACGATGAGGCTCCAGCGGGCGTTGTCGTTGGTGTCGACCCACAGGGGTGACAACGCGGTGAATGCGCCGAGCACAACGGCGAGTAGATCCTGTGCGCGGCTGTCGGTGAACATGGGGGATGCCTCCTCGATGAGACGAAAAATGCTGCTGACCTCGGTCTACTCCTGATTGACCGCCCGGTCGACATCGGAATCGGCACGGTTGGGTTGCGACGTGGGTATCACTCGCGGCCGGGCGCACTGGTACAAACATCTGGGGGCCGTAGTGGTCCCCGACACAGAGACACACAGCATGGGCGGCCGGTCGCCGGCGGCGATGGCTCGCGCGAGCCCGGACGACCCCGCACATGCCGAGAGGACACACGTATGAGCGCGCCCATCGTGATCGTCGGAGCGGGCCTCGCGGGCCTGCGCACGGCGGAGGAGCTACGCCGAGCCGGGTACGAAGGTGGCGTCGTGCTGCTGGGTGACGAGTCGCGCCCGCCCTACGACCGCCCGCCGCTGTCGAAGCAGTTCGTCCGCGGCGAGACCGACGACACCACGCTGCGGCCGCCGGAGTTCTTCGCGGAGAAGAACATCGAGCTGCGCCTCGGGGCCGCCGCCACCGGAGTCGACACGGCCGCGCGCACGATCGCCCTGGCCGACGGTTCCACGCTGGCCTACGACCAGCTGATCATCGCGACCGGGCTGCGTCCGCGCAGGCTCCCGGGGCTGCCCGAGGTCGCCGGTCTGCACGTGCTGCGCGCCCACGAGGACGCCGAGACCCTGCGGGCCGAACTCGACGGCGCGGGCCGCGCGCTGATCATCGGCGCCGGTTTCATCGGCTGTGAACTGGCCGCCAGCTTCCGGGCCGCCGGGATCGCGGTCAGCATGGTCGAGCCGCAGCCGACGCCGCTGGCCTCGGTGCTCGGCGAGCGCATCGGTGGTCTGGTGGCCCGGATGCACCGCGACGAAGGGGTCGACCTGCGCTGCGGCGTCGGCGTCGACACGCTGCGCGCCGACGACGCCGGGCACGTGCGCGGCGCGCTGCTCACCGACGGCACCGACATCGACGCCGACCTGGTGGTCCTCGGGGTCGGCTCGGTGCCGGTCACCGATTGGCTGGCCGGTTCCGGCATCGACCTGGCCGAACCGGCCGCCGGTGGCGGTGTGCTCGCCGACGAGGTGGGCCGCACCTCGGCCGAGGGCGTGTGGGCGGTCGGCGACGTCGCCGCCTGGCAGCACGACAGCGGCGAACGCAAGCGCGTCGAGCACTGGACCAGCGCGGGTGAACAGGCGAAGCTGCTGGTCACCGCGCTGCTCGGCGGCGCGGCCCCGACCGCGGCCAGGGTGCCGTACTTCTGGAGCGACCAGTACGACGTCAAGATCCAGGCCCTGGGCACCCCCTCGCCCACCGACGACGTCACCGTCGTCACCGACGACGGCCGCAAGTTCCTGGCCTACTACTCCCGCGACGGCATCCTCACCGCTGTCCTCGGCGCCGGCCTGACCGGCCAGGTGATGAAGCTCCGCGCCAAACTCGCCACCACCACCCCGGTAGCCGACCTCCTCGCCGCCGCCGGCTGAGGTCGGCAGGCAGGGCAGTCGGCACGGCGCGACCGCGGTCGAGGTCATCGGGGTGGGCAACGCCTTCCCGGTGATCTCAGCGCGGCTGTCAGCGTGACGTCAGGTCCGTGTCAGCACGGCCGGACAGAGTGTGTTCATCGAACGAAGCGGCCCCGAAACCCCGGGGCCACAACCGAA
>NZ_QGTL01000008.1 GCF_003182135.1 Nocardia neocaledoniensis
AGCATCATCACCACCATCAAGATGGCGATCACGGCGAGGCCGATGCCGCCGATGATCACCCAGCGCGGGACGCCGCGACGTTTGGGCGGCTCGGATGTCTGGTAGTTCATGGTCGTCTCCTGGTTCGAGGATTCTCGACGCCACCAGTCTTTGCTATACAAACTGTCTCTGTCAATACGTATCGTCCAGACTATGTCGTTGCGTATAATTGAGTATGTCGAAACTCTGGAACGACACCATCGAGGAGCATCGACGTGGTGTCCGCGAAGCGATCCTGGACGCCACCTGGGCGCTGGTGAACGAGCGTGGCCCGACCTCGGTGAAGATGTCGGAGGTCGCCGAGCGAGCCGGAATCGGCCGGGCGACGCTGTACAAGTACTTCCCCGATGTCGAAGCCATCCTCGCTGCCTGGCACTACCGCCAGATCACCCGGCAGGTCGCCTATCTCGGCGAGATTCGCGACGGCGCAACCGGTCCCATGCAACGCCTTCACGCGGTCTTCGGTGCTTACGGTCACCATCAGCGTCGCCGGGCGCAACATCACCGGCATCAGCCCCATGGCAGTGAACTGGCGATTTTGCTCCATCGCTCCGATGGGCAGGTCGAGGCGGCGCAGCGTCAGTTGCATGCGCTGGTCGCCGACCTGCTCGCCGACGCGGGCCGGGCGAGGGAGATCCGTTCCGACGTCACGGCCGACGAGCTGGCGACCTATTGTCTGCACGCGCTGACGGCAGCTGATGCCCTGGCCGATGATCAGGCGGTCGAGCGGTTGGTGGCCGTTGTCATGGACGGACTGCGACGCCAGGCCTGACCGGGATCCGATGTTTCAGTGCCGGGTTCTGGTCAGCTTCGTGGCCGTGACCGCGCTGGTCGTGGTCTACCTCGGCCGATCGACCGGCCGCGTGGTCTTCCCGTACGACAGCTCACCCGCGGCAGCCGCGGGCCTAGACGTTGCGTTCGCCCGAGCTCGCCGCCACGGGATCGGTCTCGGTCTGACTGTCCTGCCCGTCGACCCGGACGGTCTGCAAACGCGCGCTACTGATGCCGACGACCCGCTGTGCCGCTGGCGATACGCGAACCCGGACATTCCGCTGAGGGAGCAACTCGTCTCCGAACCGATGGAACACGCACTCGCGACAGCCTCCGCCGGCGCGGCGCTGGTCGTGATGCCCCAGCGCCGTAGGCGGTTCGGTCTATTGGCGCGCGAACCTTCGTCGCTACCCGCCAGCTGATCAGCACCGCCTCGGTCCCCGTCTTGTCGTCGTCCATATCGGTACCACGCAGCCCTGCTGCCGCGACAGGCGCCCGACAGCGGCACAGAGACTCATATTGTCAGCGCCCGGCAACGCTTCCGGGTGGCCATTCCGGCAGAGGCAACGGGGAAGACACAGGCGGAGGTGTCGACTGGCCCTCCGCCAGCGGATGGACTTCGCCCGTGAGCGCAGAAAGCGCCCCCGCGACCTCGTGAACGCTCGCCCGAACGTAGGTCAGCGTGGCACCGCCCGGAGTGTAGTGGACCGCGTGAGCGGCATACGCACGCGCAACGGCGAAACCGAAGTTCCGCTCCACCCACGTCAGCACCGTGTGCCGAAGCCAATGGGTACTGATCTGCTGTGTGGCAACCCAGGGCAGCTCTCGGCCCGCGCGCATCCACAGGTGGTCATATCTGCGGCGGGTGATCGGACGGCCGTGCCGGTAGCGCAGCAGCTGCTCGCCCGGCGCGGCGCCCCGATCGCCGTGGGTGGTGAGCATCGCCAGCAATGTCGACGAGACCGGTTGCCAATGAACCGTGCCACCCTTACCGCGCAGCTTCACCAACCGCTGACCGACGTCCAGATCGGAGGGCCGCAGCGCCAGAGCGCTGCCCGTGCGGCACGCGGTCTCGAGGTGCAGACGCAGCAACAGCGTGTCGAGTTCCTTGTCGTCGCCCGTCGTGGTCACCGCATCGATGATCGCACCCAGCCGATCGGCTGCGATGGCACCGCGGGGGCTCGGAAGCCGGCGAGGCTTCGCCAACTCCATGGCAGCATTGGCCGCTCTGACATAGCCGTCGCTGGCGGCATAGCGATACAGGTACCGCAACGCACCGACCATGTGCTCGGCAGCCGACCGACCGTCACGAGAATTGCGGCGGTACACCGCCCGCGCGCGGGTCTGCTCGACCAACGCCTGCATCTCCAACGTCGTTGGGTCGTCGATGCGCCGCGAACCCCAGTCCTCGCGCAGTCGTTGCCAGTACGGCCGGTAGGTCCGCAATGTTCCCGCCCGGACCGTCGGGATGATGCGCGCGATGTACTCGTCGAACGTCGGGACCGGTCCGGGATTCGATTTGGACACAAGGTCTTCGGCTTGAACACCGAGCTGCTCGAGAAGCCGTCGCGCGATGTTGTGCGGAGACTCAGTCATCGCAGACTCCGGACCACCGCGACCACCGCGACCACGCGGAATCCGCCGCAGTCACTATTCCACACGGCCGAGCCGAGACCGAGAAGAGCATGAATGAACATCGGACAACCTTTCTGCCCGATCAACGGCTCTTCCGCACTCCAGTAGACCTGAACTCGACCGCTCGCGCCATCAACCGGCCAAGGCCGCCGACCTAAGCGGGACCGGTAATACGTATGCGCATTGCATGATTGCCGTCGCCGGTCGTTGGTTGTCACGCCTGGGTGAGCTCTGGCTTTCAACCCTTATCCGCCGGTATCAAGCGGAACGTGAATCACTCCGCGCCCAACACTTCCGCACAACATTCCGCTGCACCGCTAGCCCACGCTGCCCACACTCCACCGCTACTCTCACGCCACCCCCAACCCCAACCTCCACTCTCCGCCCCCTTAAGCGATCAGACATCTTGCATCTCGGAGTTCTTGGGCCAGCTGGCCGGACACAATTCGATTACGCCCAATGTCGAAAGTTGCCCAACGTTGCCTATAGTTGTCGATCGTTGCTCAGAGTGACTTGGGTCGCATCAATTCGCCCTTGCGGCAGTCGAATTCAGGGGTGCCTCATGGAGACATGGTCGCCACTATGCATAAAGTCGCCGCAGGCAACGGCTACGAGTACTACATGCGAAACACCGCCGCCAACGACACCACCGCGCGCGGGCGCGCCTCCCTGTCGGAGTACTACAACGAACACGGCGAAGCCCCCGGAACCTGGTACGGCACCGGACTCTCCGCACTCGGCATCGCCGAGGGTTCGGAGGTCACCGAAGATCAGATGAAGAACCTGTTCGGGGAGGGGCTACACCCGAACGCTGATGAGGTCCGCGAACGCGTCAAAGCCCAGCACCTCGATGCCGGAATCGAGCCGTCCGATGCAGCCCGCCGCGCCGAAAGGGCTACCCGCCTGGGCAACCGATATGCCGTCTACACAACGGTTTCCGACTACCGAAAGGCCAAGTCACAGGCATACCGCGACCACAACACCAGCGTGGGCGCATGCGTCACCGCCCACATTCCCGACGACACCCGCGCCCGCATGCGCACCGACGTCGCCACCGCCATGTTCACCACCGAATACAAACGCGCACCGCTGGACGCACGCGAACTGTCGGGATGGATCGCCAAGAACTCACGCCCGGACCGCACCGCGGTCGCCGGTTACGACTTCACCTTCAGCACCGTGAAAAGCATCTCGGTGCTGTGGGCGATCGGCACACCGGAAATTCGGACGGTGATCGAGACCGCCATCCGCCGCGCGGCCACCGACGCGTTGACCTGGGCAGAGGACAATGCGTTGTTCACTCGGCTGGGCCGTAACGGTGTCCGACAAGTCGATGTGCAGGGCATGATCGCCGCGACGTTCGAGCATCGCGACTCCCGCGCCGGTGATCCCGACCTGCACATCCATGTCCTTTGGGCCAACCGCGTCCTGACCAGCGACGGCAAGTGGCGCACCGTCGACGGCAAAACTCTGCACGAAAGCGTCGTCACGGTCTCGGAAATCTTCGACACCCGCGTCGAGCACTACCTGGAAATCGCGCTGGGAATCCGGTTCGAAACCCGCCCCGACCGCACCCCCGACCAAGTCCGAGTCCGCGAAATCATCGGCGTCCCTCTGGAATTGATCCACCATTGGTCCCGGCGCGCTGCCGCGATCACCGACCGACTCGACACCCTCACCGCCCAATGGCAGGCCACGTTCGGGCATGAACCCGGACCGGGCCAGGTACACCATCTGGCCCAGCGTGCGACTCTGGAAACCCGTCCCAAGAAGCATGTTCCGGGTTCTCGCACCGAGCAACGCGCCGCCTGGCGGGCCGAAGCGGAAGCGCTGCTAGGCGGCCCCGACGCGGTAGACGCCATCATCCCGGCTGTCCTGGCCGCCCGACACACGCCGCGTCCGGTACCGGATCGTGCGTTTATCACCCACATCGCCGACCAAGCATTGGCGGCGGTTTCCCAGCGGCGCGCGACCTGGCGCGAATTCAACCTCCGTGCCGAAGTCGAACGCCAAATCCGCGGCAACGTCGCCCCCGACGACTGGCCACGCGTCGTCGATGAGGTTGTCGAACAAGCACTCTCGCCGACCTCGGCCATCGCGCGCGGCGATCCCGACGTGACCGAGCAACCCGACCTACGCGCGGTCCCGACCTGGCTTCGCCGCAGCGACGGCACCCCGATGCACACCCGCGCGAATTCGCGGATCTACACCACCGAATCCACATTGGCCGACGAAGCCGAGCTCATCGCGCTCTCGGTCGAACCCGGCGGACGCATCCTCGACCCAGGACACGTCGCTATCGCGGTCGCGGACTACAACACGACACACCCCGACGGACCACTGAAGCCCGGCCAAATCCGCGTCATCGAATCGTTCGCGACCGCCGGAATGCGCGTGCAGACCGCCAACGCTCCCGCCGGAACCGGCAAGACCACCGCCATGGAAGTCCTCACCACCGCATGGGAATCCGCCGGGGGGACCGTGCTGGGCATGGCACCCACGGCGGCCGCCGCGTCAGTGTTGGGTGAGTCGATCGGCACCCGTGCCGAAACCGTGGACAAACTTCTCCACGTCATCGACCGACACCACAGCGACACCGCGACCACCGAACACCCGCCGGTCCTGCCGCAGTGGGTACTCGACATCGACCACACAACGTTGGTCATCGTCGACGAACACGTCACCTTGCCGACCGCCAAACGCCTGCAACTGCTTCGGTATCTGACCGGACGGGGAGCGACCGTTCGATGCATCGGCGACGACCAGCAGCTCCCAGCGATCAACGCCGGTGGCGTCGACGCCGACATGGCCGACGCCTCACCACAACAAACACCCGCCCTGTCCGACGCGGTGCGGTTCGCCCATCGAGGAGAAGCGCTGGCCTCCAAAGGGATACGCGAGGGCGACCCGACCGCCCTGGCGTGGTACCTCGACAACGGCCGAATCCACGCCGGACACCTCGGCAGCGTCTACGAAGACACCTACCAAGCCTGGGCCGCCGACACCGCAAACGGCTCCGATGCGGTCATGCTCGCACCCACCCACGACATCGCGACCGCGCTGAACGTCCGCGCCCGCGCACACCGGATCGCCCACAGCGACCCGCCCACGGGAACCGCCGCCGACTCGCACGTGTTCCTTGGCGACGGGTTGGTGGCATCAGCCGGTGACACCGTGCGCACGCGCCGCAACGATCGTCAGCTCCGGTTGGGTGAGCACGATTGGGTACGCAACGGTTACACCTGGACCATCCGGCAGGTTCACACAGACGAGTCGGTGACCGTCGTGCGGCGCGTACACGGTCGCGATACCGCCGCCGTCGTGCGTCTACCGGGTGAGTACGTGCGTGAACATCTGCACCTCGGCTACGCCACCACCATCGATTCCGCGCAAGGCATCACCGCGGATTCCTGCCACGTCGCCCTATCCGGGCGTGAGTCACGCCAACAGTTCTACGTCGGGATGACCCGCGGGCGCCACACCAACCACGCCTACATCGCCACCGCACTCGATGGCGCCGAAGGCGATATCTACACCGTGACCGCCCACTACCCACGCACCGCCGTCGAACACCTGACCCACATCCTCGACCGTGATGGCACACGAAAATCCGCCCACACCGAACTCCGCGACGCACTCGACCCCACCCGCCGCATTGGCCACGCCGTTGACATCTATCTCGACACACTCGGTATGACCGCCGAACACGCCATCGGCACAAGACGACTCGACACCATCGACCGAATAGCCGACCGCCTCGTTCCGGGGCTGACCGACAGCCCTGCCTACTCGGTTCTTCGGCAGCATTTGGCGATGCTCGCCCTTGCCGGGGCCGACCCGATCACCGAACTACGCACAGCCATCGCCGCGCGGGAACTCGATACCGTGACCGACCCCGCCGCCGTCCTCGACTGGCGACTGGACCCCACCGGCAAGCACTCGACCGGATCTGGCCCGCTGGCCTGGACGCCCGGACTCCCTGCTGGCACGACCTCAGCGGTTGAACCTGACACCCTCGCGCCGGTGCAAGCGCGAGAACGGATCGTGGCAGAACTCGCCCGACAGGTCAGCGACACCGCCCGCAAGTGGACCCCTGGTACCGCCCCTAAGTGGGCACGACCGCTACTCGGCCGAGATCCTGAACTACTCACCGACCTCGCCATCTGGCGCGCAGGGTTACACGTGCCCGAGGCCGACCACCGACCGACCGGACCTACCAGACACAGTGCGATCGAACGCGCTCACCAACAACGGTTGCAACGCCGCATCCTCGAAGTCGACGGCAACACCCAACTACCCCAACGCCGATGGGCAGCCACCGTCGACCGCATCGACCCCCGCATCAGTGCCGACCCGACCTGGCCTGTCATCGCCACCCATATCGACGCAGCGGCCCAGGACGGCATCGATATCGAACACCAGCTCACCGAGGCCAGCCGGACCCGGCCGCTGCCCGATGAGATGCCCGCAGCTGCACTCTGGACCCGCCTGGACATCGATCCCGCCAGCCTTGAGACCAGTGATACCCCCACCGAAGCACCCGGCGCTTCCATCGATGCTGCGGTCAACGCCGCTGCCGCATTCGGCCATGGCGCGAGCGCAGCCGTTTCCGATTTCGAAGCCGATTTCGAGCCCGGAACCGATCAGGACCATCAGCGCGGAGCAGGCTACGACCTGGACTGGTAGCCGTCGTTAGGCCCGGTGACAACGAGCGGAGCTGGGGGCATACCCGTCCTGTCTGTGCGCCCTACACTGGCTCGGGCAAGGTCGGTGCCGCGCGATAGGCGGTCGAAGTAGGAGTTGTGGTGATCCAGGCTGTTGTGTTCGATGTCGGCGAGACCCTTGTAGACGAGACCCGGGAGTACGGCACCTGGGCGGACTGGTTGGGCGTTCCGCGCCACACCTTTGTCTCGGTGTTCGGCGCGGTGATCGCCCAGGGGCTGGACTACCGGGAGACGTTCCAGGTGTTCAAGCCGGGTTTCGATTTGGATCAGCAGCGCCAGGCGCGCGCGGATGCAGGTAAGCCCGAGTGGTTCGGTGAGGACGACCTCTACCCGGATGTGCGCCCTGCCCTGTCGAAGCTGCGTGAGATGGGTGTCTGGGTGGGCATCGTCGGGAACCAGACTGTGCGCGCTGGCGGCCTTCTGCGTGGGCTCGATCTGCCGACCGACTTCATCGCGACCTCCGATGACTGGGGTGTGGCCAAGCCTGATGTCGCGTTTTTCGAGAAGGTTGTCGAGGTCGCCGGATGCCCGGCCGATCAGATCATCTACGTCGGTGACCGCATCGACAACGACATCACGCCTGCTGTGAAGGTGGGGATGCGGACCGCCTACATCCAGCGCGGGCCGTGGGGATGGATTCACCGGGACCGGCAGGATGTCAAGGAGCTTTCGGACTGGCGAATCGACAGCCTGTCCGAGCTCCCCGACATCGTGAAGGTCGAGCGCTAGCCGGAGAGGGAGTTGACGGTTGTATGCCAGTCGTACAACCGCTCATCCAACGCCCTCACCTCAGGCAGGGAGTCCCACTTTCGCAGGTCCTGCCGGACCACCTTGATTCGGTCGAGAGTCGTTGCGTACCAGTACTCACCGATCCCGTCCAACGCATCCTCGAGGAAGCGGCACGCTTGCTCAGGAAGCTTGTCCAACACACACGCAGCGGCGGCATCGGCGAGGTAAACCGACCGCTGTTTCACCGATTCGGCAGGAAGTTCGTCGAGCACTTGCCGCAGCGTCTCCAACGCCAAGCGGCCATCACCCGCCGATATCAGGGTATTGGCTTTGAAGCCCGCGAGCCGCGTCGGGGAGAACCAATCCAGCCACTCCGGCGACGGCCGATCCTGCGGATCATGCTGGACGTAGGACTGTTCGGCGTGTCGGATCAGACTCAGAGCCTGACGAGTGTTGCCGAACCGAGTCTCGACTTCGGCCTCAACCGCATCGAGCCAGGCAGTCAGCTCATGGTTTCCGTCGCCCCGCCGTGCGAATGCTCGGGCCGCACGAACGCGCTCCCTCGCTTCCTCGGCTCGCTTGGCTACACCGGAGAACGCAGGGACAAAAGCCATGTGCGCAAGCACCGCACAGCCCAGCAAGGCATCGGCCGCTTCGTGGGCAGCCTGGAGTGCGAGAACAAAACTGGCCTGCGCCTCCTCGGGCTGTTGGAGGTCGAAGAACTCGAGGCGGCCTGCGAGCAGCGCCGATTCTGACACGGCTCTGGCCAGGGAGGTCGTAGCGCGTACGTCGATCTGTGGGATGAGATCGGCCCCCAGCCGAGCATGATCAGAGACGGATCGTTGCAGCTGCTTTGCTGGCAGTGACCAGTACATCCCGCGATGAGCGACCGTGATCGCCACATAGTTCTTCGCGACGGTCGCCGGCAGCTCTACGCCGCCCATCACACGCCGATTGCGTCCAGATTTCTGATTTCCATTGGTAGTCAACGACTCTCGCGACCTCCGCCCATCCGCGCCATTCGGCCACGGTGGCGTGAATCCAAGCTCTGTTATGGGACGTTTGAACAGAGCTTCCAGGGCGGCGGCGTGTTCTGGATGCGGCCACGGTGGGTCTGTTGACTCCCAGCGTCGTACGGTGCGTACGGCTACCTCGATGCGGAGTCCGATCACGCGCGCAGCGTCGGTCAACGCCTCAGCCAGAGCCGCTTGGGACCGGTACCCCAATGCTTGCCGGGCCGCGCGCAAAGCCGCATTCCCATTGTTTGCCATGCGAGCGAGAATAGTCCGCTCTCAGGACATTTGACGAGGTGCAGGTTTGCTCACGGCCGCGATATGTCCTCTTGTTTGTCCTTCTTTCGGCCGATGCAATCGGTCAATGTTGTTCTCGCGGTTCCGCTGAGCTTCCCTAGCAGCCCGCCTCGTCACAGAAACGGACATCCGAGATGGATGACACGGAGGAACGATGAACGAGCCCGACCCGTCAGCAGGTCAGACCAACACAGTCCAGACTGGGCCGCTGGCTCCCCCGCGTTCTATCGAACCCGCCTCTGCCCATGGCGAAGGCGGTCGCGAGCTTGCCGAGTTGCTGGAGAGCCTCGAGAGCCTCGGGCTGATCCACTCAGACCTGCTGCCCCAGCGCGATCCCGGAGGCCATCTCGCCGGGTTCGGCCCCACTCCAACCAACTACATCGGCGCTCCGGTGACTGAGTTATCCCAGGTCGCCGCTGCTGTCCGCGAGTGGGCCTCACAACCGTCGCGGTGCCGGGATGAATCGTCTCCCGGCACCGCTGACCTCACCGATGACGAGTCCTTTGAGTCCTTGTCCCGTGGTGTGTCCTCAGCATCGCTACCGCCTTGGCTTCCTGTCACATCTATTTCCCTGCAACAGGATTCGATGATGGGCCGCATGTACCGACTGGCGCGACACCTGGCCCCTGTGCGCACGAGGAGTGAGTCGTGACGCACGCGGAACCCGAACCTGCCCTGCTTGATTCGCCGCAGTCGCGCAGCCTGTTCTACCGGAAGCTCTGTGGCCTGCCGACCGTCGTCGACCCGGTTACCGGTGCGATCACGATGCGCGCCGGGGCCGAAGGTGCGGTGATGATGCCGATCCAGTTGGCGACCCGGGTCAAGCTCGAGTTGGACCGTGCAATCAACAGCCCGTACCCGATCATCGGCCACCCGAAAGCGGGCATGTGGAGCTTCCTCGTGCGCACCGACGCCGAACCGGTCGGACCCACCGTGGCCGCACAGTTCCGGCGCGCGCGAGTGATCGTCATCCGTGACGGCGACATCGTCTTGCCCTCACCGGCGCCAGACCAGTGGATCGCCAGAACCTGGGTCGCCCCGACCGCCACCCCGTTCCGGCCCTCGGCGAAAAGCGTTCTACGCAGCGTGCGCAGGTGCTTGGCATCGGCCGAGCCTCGCCCCGACCTACCCCACCCCTGACCCACGCGACCCACGCGCGCGGTCTGACCACCTGAATGGCTTTGACGCCGCAGCGATCCCAGCGCTGAGACCGACCGGCCTCGAGGGCGGGGAGGTCCCCCGGAGGACGCCGCCCCCGCGACCTCCGGGGGCTTGGCAAGCCTGCAACGCAGCCTCATCGACCTCGAAGACGCCACCACGAACCAGCGCGGCTACAGCTACGACCTGATCCCCGGGCTACTGCAAACCTCGGCCTATGCCCGCGCGGTCATCAGCGCGTGCGTCTCCGCGCTCGAGGTTCCCGACGACACCGAAGACACCGTCACCGCCCGCCTGCACCGGCAAGCCGTGCTCGACGCCCCCGAACGACACCTGACCGGACCGCGCCGGACGGGCGGCCCCGGAGTCGTTCCCCGGCAATCTCCGGGGCACACCAATTTCGATCCGCAGAAAGGAGACCCCACGTGAGCGACCCCGACTGCTCCTGACCCGGCCCCGACATCGCCCGCTTGCGCAACGTCGATGTAGTCCGGGCGATCAGGCGGGTCCGGCGGCGAGCATGATCGTGGCGCACAGCCGATCTCGCCGCCGGCGCAGGGGCCAGCACCAGACCCTGACACCACAGTGGTTATCGAAATTCGAAAGGTTGGAAACCCATGATCTCCATGACCCTCGCCGAGGTCGCTCGAGCGGTCGGCGGTCGGCTCGATTCTGTCAACGACGACCAAGTGACCGTCACTGCACCGACTGCGTTCGACTCCCGCCAGGTCGAGGCTGGCGGACTGTTCGCCGCGCTGCCCGGCAAACGCGTCGACGGCCACGACTTCGCCACCGCCGCAATGGACAACGGCGCAGTCGCGGTCTTGGCGACCCGCCCGACCGGTACCCCGGCGGTCATCGTTGACGACGTGGTGACCGCCATGAGCGATCTGGCCCACGACGTGGCCACCCGCTACACCGGCCGGGTGCTGGCCATCACCGGTTCGGCGGGCAAAACCTCCACCAAAGACCTGCTCACCCAGATCCTGTCCCGTCACGGCAGTGTCGTGGCCACCCAGCGTTCGTTCAACAACGAGATCGGGTTCCCACACACCGTGCTGCGGGTCCAAGCCGACACCGACTTCCTCGTGTTGGAAATGGGCGCGCGCGGGCGCGGCCACATCAGCCACCTCGCCGCGATCGCCCGCCCGCAGATCGGCGCAGTCCTGGGCATCGGCTCGGCCCACATCGGCGAATTCGGCAGCCGCGAGGCGATCGCGGTCGCCAAACGCGAACTCGTCGAAGCCCTCGATACCTCCGGTATCGCCGTCCTCAACGCCGATGACCCACTGGTGGCGGAGATGGCCGACCACACTCGCGCCCAGGTCCTGCGCTTCGGCACCGGACCCGACGCCGACGTCCGGGCCGAGGACATCACACTCGACGCCAGCGCCCGCGCGCGGTTCACGTTGCGCCATGGCGACGATGCCGCCCCGATCGCTCTGGGCGTGGTGGGCGTGCATCACCTGACCAATGCCCTCGCCGCAGCCGCACTGGCCTTGAGCGCCGGAGTCGGATTTGCCACCGTCGCCGAAGGACTCAACGACGCTTCGCTGGTATCGGGCAGCCGGATGGAGGTCACCGAACGCCCTGACGGAGTGACGGTGATCAACGACGCGTTCAATGCCTCGCCGGAAAGCGTCGAAGCCGCCCTGTTGTCGCTGGCGACGATCGCGGCCACCCTGCGGCCCACCGTCGCGGTGCTTGGAGAGATGCGCGAACTCGGCGACACCGCACCGGCCCTGCACCAAAAGATCGGTCGTCAGGTCGCAGATCTGGGCATCGGCACACTGATCACCGTCGGCGGCCACCACGCCGAACTCATGGCCGCCGCCGCCCGCGACGCAGGCTCCGCACAAGTCACCCATGTCGAAGCCAAAGACGAAGTGCTGGAACTGCTCACCGAAGGTCTGCGCGGTCGCGACGTCGTCCTGATCAAGGGTGCCAACTCCGCTGGCCTGTTCGAAACCGCCGCAGCCCTCGCCGCCGGTCATTGACCGGCAGGAACGAAACACCATGAGAAGCAAAGACATCGTGGCACTGGCCCGAGCAGCCTGCACCCAGGCTCAGGTCCCCGCCGCCCGGATCGAACCGATCCGATTGCGCGACAACGCCATGCTGCGCACCGACACCGCAACCATCATCCGCATACACCAACGCGGAGAACTGGCGACCGCGGTCCGGGAACTACGCGCCGCGGACTGGCTACGCTCCCACCACGTCCGCGCACCCGAACCACTGGTGCCCGACCCGGTCGTAGTCGCCGAACACCCGGTCACCTTCTGGGAAGACCTCGGATCAGGCGGACCCGCCGAGGCCGCCGAAACCGGGGCGATGCTCGCACACCTGCACTCCCTGCGTGTGCCCAGCCACCTCGGGCTGCCCAACTTCACCCTGCCCGACTTCACCAACCGCATCCACCAATGCCTCACCAGCGATACAGACAAGGCGTGGCTGCGTCGCTACGCCAGCGACCTTGCCGCACGGTGGAACGCGCTGGAGTGGCCGAGTCCGTGGTGTGTCATCCACGGCGACCCGTCCCCAGCCAACACCATGGCAGCAGACGCCGGAGGACACGTCGTGGACCTAGAGCGCTGTTGCATCGGCCCCCCACAGTGGGACCAAGCCACCGTCGCCTTCCAGTCCGACACTCTCTCCGACCCACCGGAGCGATGGAAGCAGTTCGCCGATGCCTACGGCACCGACGTCACCGACTGGGAGGGGTACCCGGTGATCCGCGACGTCCGATCATTCGAGTTGTGCCTGTTCGCGCTACGACACGCTGCGGTCTCCGACCACGCCCGCCGCCAGGCCGACTACCGGCTGGCCTGCCTTCATGGGCACCGGGGCTTGCGGCCGTGGAGGTGGGTTGCGCCCTGACCGAGTGCCGAAATGCGTATCTCATCTGTAGGCGCGATTGCTACCCAGCAACATCCGATAATGCCGAGTTGAGGGTCTTTCGGTGGTTGCAGAGCGTGGCGGGGGAAGACTTCGCCACCTAGCTAGCATCCCACGTCAGAACCAGACATCCCCGCGGATGCCAGCTGAATTCTCACGGGAGACGTGGCCAGATCTCCATCCAACCATGCACTTCGGCTGCCTCAGCTTCACTGCTGTGTTGAAGATCTCGAAGCACGATGAGTTCGTTCTTGATTTGCCGGAGCTCACGGATCCGCTCGATCGACAAACTCTGCCAGCGCGAAGAGTCGGAATTTGCGCGATCGAGTTGACCGGAGTGGCGATCGAGAAACCATCGGTAGATGGAGGCACTGTCGCGCACTGGATCGTCGATGGCGGGACCGAACCTGTTGATCATGGCCACACGCAGGGTCATGGCATTCCGGACCTGATTCTGCCGATAGGACTTGTCGTCGGTCGTCTTGGCGATCAGTTCTCGAACCGCGATCGAGACACGGGCCCAGTCGAGAGCGGTCTTTTCCTCGATGCGCATCGCTTCTTGTCCGGCGACTTCCGCCAGCCCGAGCCAGTTCGATTCAGCCGACGACGGCGCACGCTCCCGCAGCCAGTCCTCGACGTTGGCGGGTGCCAGCAGGACAAGCTGATCCAGCAGTTCCGCAGCGCTACTCATCACTGTCCTCCGCAGACTAGGAAGACGGTCCCGAAGAGCTCGAAACCTTCACGGGAAACTCTACGTTCCCCGGTCCTCCATGCAGCTCATTCGTCCTCGGTTGGTCCAGAAACGAACAGTTGGGAACGTGCTACTTTGCCGCGACCCGCGCGATCCTGAGAACCGCGGCGTCGAGCCTTACCGCCCCCATAGGAGTCCCCGTGCCCATCGAGTACGAAGCGAAGATCCTCGACATCGACCCCGACACCATCGAGCGTCACATCCTGGACAAGGGTGGCCGCAAGCTTGGCAAGCGATTCATGCGCCGCTACGTCTACGACATCGCCCCCGGGGTCGACAGCAAGTGGATCAGGCTGCGCGACAACGGAGATCGCACCACACTCGCGGTGAAAGAGATCACCAGTGACGCCATCGACGGCACACACGAGGTGGAGGTGAGTGTCGATGACTTCACCGCGACCAACGCCCTGCTCGAGATGATGGGATTCTCTGCGAAGTCATACCAGGAAAACAAGCGGGTCAGCTTCACCCTCGACGGTGCACAGCTGGAACTCGATACCTGGCCCAGGATCCCGCCGTATCTCGAGATCGAGGCCGCAACCAAGGCCGACGTGATCCGTGTCGCCGAACTGTTCGGCTTTGCCGAAGCAGATCTCACCGGCGAGAACACGATCAAGATCTACGCACGCCATGGAATCGACCTCAACACGATACGAGAACTGCGCTTCTGACGACGGCACCCGCATCCTGCTGCGGAGCACAAGAACAGCACAACTCCGAACGGCCCCGGTTGCTCACCACAACGTGAGCGTCCGGGGCATTCAGATGCGACATGTACCGCGCCAATCTGCCCGCCGCCACGGACCGCGACGGCGCCTACCGCTACGAGCGAAGAACCCGAACCTCCGCGCGAGT
Organism: Nocardia neocaledoniensis; assembly: GCF_003182135.1. GTDB lineage: Bacteria > Actinomycetota > Actinomycetes > Mycobacteriales > Mycobacteriaceae > Nocardia > Nocardia neocaledoniensis. The sequence continues at coordinate 14,871 of NZ_QGTL01000008.1, forward strand.
GCAGCCGAGGGCGAGCCGGTTGAGCAATCCATTCGGACCGCCCTCAGGGCTGTCACGCGGTCGGGAGGTCGAGCTCGGTGAACCGGTGATCGCGAGTCGGTGTTCCTGCCGGGTGCCCGGCCCCGCGCGCGAGAGGGTGTGGCTCGCCGGTGAGGACCGCCAGTGCGGCGGCAACTTCGTGCAGATGGGATTTAACGTAGGTGTCGGTCGTGCCGGAACTCTTGCCGTGGTGTCCGGCGAAGGCCCGAGCCACCGCGTAACTGAACGTTCTTTCGACCCACGTCAAAGTGGTGTGGCGTAGCCAGTGTGCCGTGACACCTTGGGCGGTTACCCATGGCAGTGACTCGCCGACCCGGGCCCAGATGTGGTCGTATCGGCGGGCGGTGATCGGGCGCCCGTACCCATAGCGCAGCAACTGGCCGGTGAAGGGCGCCTGGCGTCGGGTCGCGTGGTCGTCGAGGTGTCGCATCAAGGTTGGTGACACCGGCTGCCAGCGATCCGAGCCGCCCTTCTCTCGCAGGTACACCAGGCACTGGTCTCGGTCGAGGTCTTGCGGGCGCAAGGCCAGCGCGCCGCCGCGACGGCATGCGGTCTCGAGGTGGAACCGCAGGATCAGGCTGTCGAGTTCGGGGTCGTCACCGGAGGTGGCCGCGACCTGGCAGATCTCGGCGATCTGGGATGACGGGATCGCGTAGCGCTGTGACGCCCGGCGGGACGGGATCGGCAGCTGCCGTGCTGGATTGTCTTGTGGGCGAACCCATCCGGCTTCCTCGGCGTAGCGGTAGACAGCGCGTACCGCGGACACGAAGTGTTCGACCGCGCTGGTCCCGCCCCGGGATGCCCGGTTGGTGCGGGCGGACGCCTGGACCATGCGTGTGAGTTCTTCGAGTTCGTGACGGGTGGGCTCGGTCAACGACCGGTCCGGCCAACGGGATTCGAGTAGGTCCAAATGGGTCCCGTAGGTGCGGGCAGTGCCCGCCGACAACCGTGCCCGTACACGCGGGATCACTTCGGCGAACGTCGGTGCTGCGGGGGCGCTGCCGATGAGGTCCGCCGCGGTGATGCCCATCTGGGTCAGTAGCAACTGTGCAGCGGCCAAGGTATCTGCGGTGGGGGCAGGGCGGACAGGGCTCTGGATCGTCACAGCGAGTCCTCCAGGATTCGTCGGCTCTCACGAGTCAGGGCGTCGAGCGCGGCATCAACAACCGCTTTCGTTCGCGGTGGGCTACCAGCAGCACCCGGTCGCCTTCAAGTAGCCGTACGCGTCGGCGCTGGCGGAACGGAACTCGGAAGAACCCGGCACCGGTCACCTGGACAGGGCCGTCGCTGACGGTGTGCACAAGGACGAGGCCGCCCTCCGTGCACGACATCGTCAACCGGGTCCCCGGAGACCAGTTCAGCGCCGAAAGCACTGCGCGGTCGGCAACACGGCCGGCATCACCGACCACGGCGACGCCGTAGGCGAGATCCGGGTCGGCGGTTCCCGGGACGACGCACACCGGGAGCGGTCCGTGGATGCGGTCCTGGAGTGCGGTCTGGGGCGGAATGAGTGGCTCGATCACCGGCGATCACCACGCCCGCGGCCGGGTGCCAAGAAGGTGTGAAAAGTGGCATGGATGCCACCCAGTGAATCTTGTTCACGCAGGTCAGGTCCCTGCATATCGTGTCTCCTCCGTGTGCGAGTGCACTCGAACACGCGGAAGCCCTGATCTGGCCCGAAAGCCAGGAATCTGTGCGCGAGGGGGGACTTGAACCCCCACGTCCGTGGACACCAGAACCTAAATCTGGCGCGTCTGCCAATTTCGCCACTCGCGCTGGATGTGTACGACCGTCCAAACTCTACCGGGCAAAACCGGCTACGCGAAGCAGGGGGGCGGCGTGGCGTACTCGTGGGTAACACGACCTGGGGTTATAACGATTCGGTAACTCCCAATGTGAGGGCCACTCATGTTTGCGAAGCGAAGTAACAGGCCTCACCTGCGGGTTCAAACGTGAGGGAGGGTCATGTTTCAGATAATTTTGGTACGGCCGTGCCGAAATACTCGGCGGTAGCTGGCGTGGGGGCGGGAAACGTGAGGCTTTCCTCATGATTTTGTGCGATCGTGGCTCCCATACAGGCCCGAGGGGCTGCCGGATACGTGTGTGGTCCGTCGGTGGGCGGAGCGCCAGGAGAAGGAAGTCGAGCGTCTTGACGATCAACGAGAGCACCGAGATGGGCCGCGGGGCGACCGCGAAAGCCGATGGTCGCGGCCAGGCGGCGGGTGTCCGCGCGCCGCTGCTCGAGCAGCTGCGTGACGGGGTGGGCTATGCGTTGGCGTTCGGTGGGCAGGGTGCGCAGTGGCTGCGTGAGCTCGAGGAGATCGGGCGCGACAGCGCGCTCGAGTCCGAGCTCACCGCGCTCGTGCACGAGGCCGAGGCGCTGATCGAACCGGTTGCGGCGCAGTTGCTGGTGGTTCGCCCCGGTGGCTTCGATCCCATGGGCTGGATGCTGGAGAGCGAGCTGGACGAGCCGGAGGAGCCGTCCTCCGCGCCCGCCGAGTCGGTGCTGCGCTCGGCCCCGGTCTCGATGCCGGGTGTGCTGTTGGCCCAGCTCGCGGCCACCAGGGCGCTGCGCCTGCAGGGCCTCGACACGGCCGAGAATCCGCCGGTCGCCGTCGTCGGACATTCGCAGGGCCTGTTCGCCGCCGCCGCGGTCGAGGCCGCGGGCGCGCGCGACGCGGAGCTGCTGGCCATCGCCCAGCTCGTCGGCGCCGCCGCGGGCCTGATCGCGCGCAGGCGCGGGCTGATGCCGGTCGGCGAGCGCTCGCCGATGGTCGCGGTGTCCAATGTCGATCCCGAGCAGCTGCGGGCGATCGTCGCCGAGGTCGCCGAGGGTGTCGACCCCGCGATCGCCGCGGTGGTCTCGATCCGCAACGGCCGCAGGCGCGTCGTGCTCTCCGGCGCCCCGGCCCAGATCGACCGGGTGCGGGCCAGGTGCGCGCAGCTGCACGACGAGCAGACCAAGGAGCGCGAGAACAAGGTTCGCGGCGGCGCGGTGTTCGCGCCGGTCTTCGAGGACATCTCCGTCGACGTCGCCTTCCACCACCCGGCGCTGGCCGAGACCGTCGACCTGGTCAGCGGCTGGGCCCGCCAGTGCGAGCTCGACGCCGAGTTCGCGGCCGCGCTGACCCAGCAGGTGCTGGTCGACCCGATCGACTGGGTCGCCACCGTCGACTCCGTCGTCGAGGCGGGCGCGGAGTGGATCCTCGACCTGGGCCCCGGCGACCTGCTCTCGCGCGTCACCGGCGGCTCGCTCAAGGGCACCGGCGTCGGCGTGATCGCCGCCGCCACCCGCCCCGGCCAGCGCAGCCTGCTCACCCCGGGCGCGGCGCCCGAGCCGTCGACCCCGTGGTCGGCCTTCGCACCGAAGCCGGTGCGGCTGCCCAACGGGCGCATCGTCGTCGAGACCGCGTTCACCAAGCTCACCGGCCGGTCGCCGATCCTGCTGGCGGGCATGACCCCGACCACCGTCGACGCGAAGATCGTCGCCGCGGCGGCCAACGCGGGCCACTGGGCCGAGCTGGCCGGTGGCGGCCAGGTCACCGAGCAGATCTTCGCCGACCGGATGACCGAGCTGCGCCGGCTGCTGCAGCCGGGCCGCGCGGTGCAGTTCAACTCGCTGTTCCTCGACCCGTACCTGTGGAAGCTGCAGCTGGGCGGCAAGCGCCTGGTGCAGAAGGCGCGCGCGGCGGGCGCCCCGCTCGACGGCGTCATCGTCACCGCGGGCATCCCCGAGCTCGACGAGGCCGTCGCGCTGATCGAGGAGCTGACCGAGGTCGGCATCAGCCACGTCGCGTTCAAGCCGGGCACCGTCGCCCAGATCCGGGCCGTGCTGCGCATCGCCGACGCGGTGCCGGACTACCCGGTGATCATGCACATCGAGGGCGGCAAGGCCGGCGGGCACCACTCCTGGGAAGACCTGGACGACCTGCTGCTGGCCACCTACGCCGAGCTGCGCGGCCGCGCCAACGTGGTGGTCTGCGTGGGCGGCGGCATCGGCACGCCCGAGCGCGCCACCGAGTACCTGACCGGCACCTGGTCCACCACGCACGGCTACCCGGCGATGCCGCTGGACGGCGTGCTCGTCGGCACCGCCGCCATGGCCACCCTGGAGGCGACCACCGCCCCCGAGGTCAAGCAGCTGCTCGTCGACACCCCCGGCACCCCCGACTGGGTCGGCGCCGGCACCGCCAGCGGCGGCATGGCCTCGGGCCGCAGCCAGCTGGGCGCCGACATCCACGAGATCGACAACGCCGCCTCGCGCACCGGCCGTCTGCTCGACGAGGTCGCCGGCGACGCCGAGGCCGTGGCCGCCCGGCGTGAGGAGATCATCGCCGCGCTCGACGCCACCGCCAAGCCCTACTTCGGCGACGTCGCCACCATGACCTACCAGCAGTGGCTGGAACGCTACGTGTCGCTTGCCGTGTCGAGCGAGGTCCCGATCTCCTTCGACTGCGGCTCCGACATCGGTGACGCGATCATCGACGCCACCCGCTCGGAGTGGCTCGACATCAGCTGGCGCGACCGGTTCGCGGAGATGATGCGGCGCACCGAGGCCCGGCTGCACCCGGCCGACAGCGGCGAGATCGAGACGCTGTTCGCCGACGACGAGGCCTTCGAGCACCCCGTGCAGGCGCTGTGCGCGCTGAAGAAGCAGTACCCGGCCGTCGCCGAGACCGTGCTGCACCCGGCCGACGTGCCGTTCTTCGTCTCGCTCTGCAAGACCCCGGGCAAGCCGGTGAACTTCGTGCCCGTCGTCGACGCCGACGTGCGCCGCTGGTGGCGCTCGGATTCGCTGTGGCAGGCCCATGACCCGCGCTACTCGGCCGACCAGGTGTGCGTCATCCCCGGCACCGTCGCGGTCGCGGGCATCACCCGCGTCGACGAGCCGGTCGGCGAACTGCTCGACCGGTTCGAGCAGGACACCGCCTACAGCCTGGTGCGGGCGGGCGTCACCCCCGCTCCGGTCGACGCCCGCCGCGTCGCCGGCGTGGTGGCAGGCCCGATCGACACCGTGCTCGCCGCCCCCGACGTGCAGTGGGCGGGCCGCACCACGGTCAACCCGGTGCACCGGCTCGGCGCCGTCACCGAGTGGATCGTCGAGCAGGGCAGCGCGGTGCACCGCGGCACCGGCGCGACGCTGACCGAGACCACCGGTCCCGAAGCCGATTTCAGCTACGTCGAGCTGGCGGTGCCGCTGCTCGGCCGCGACGCGGTGAAGATCCGCATCACCGTGCCGGTGAGCGTGTACTCCGGCGGCGCGCCCGTGATCACCGAGGCCGACGCCGAGACCGCCATGTCGGCGCTGCTCGGCGTGGCCGCGGGCCAGTCGCTGCCCGAGGTGAAAGCCGGTGTGGCGCACCTCAACCTGGCCTGGATGCCCGACCTGGTCGCCGACCACGCCGGCGTCACCGGCTCCGGCCTGCCCGACTCGCTCAGCACCCTCGGCCGCACCGCGCCCGACGTGCTCGTCGGCGCCTGCTGGCCCGCGGTCTTCGCGGTGCTCGGCGCGGCCCGCACCGGCACCGGCGGCTCGGTCATCGAGGGCATGCTCGACCTGGTCCACCTGGACCACCAGATCGAGCTGCTCGCCGAACTGCCCGCCGAGACCAGCATTCTCGTGGTGCGCGCCGAGAGCGGCGCCGTGGTCGACACGGACATGGGTCGCGTCGTCGAGGTCGGCGTCACCGTCGGCCTGATCCTGGATCAGGGCCTCGAGCCGACCCCGCTGGCCCGGCTGGTCGAGCGCTTCGCCATCCGCGGCCGCAACGGCGCGGGCGAGCTCACCGATCCGCCGCGCGCGGCGGGCGCGGTCTCCGACGCCGCCACCGACACCCCGCGCCGCCGCCGTCGCGACGTGAGCATGGCCGCCCCGCGCGCCATGCACGCCTTCGCCGCCGTCTCCGGCGACCACAACCCGATCCACACCTCCGACGCCGCCGCCAAGCTGGCCGGCCTGGGCAGCCCGATCGTGCACGGCATGTGGCTCTCCGCCGCCGCCCAGCACGCGGTCGTGGCCGTGGATCCCGAAAGCTCCGTTCCCGCACGCACTCTCACCGCCTGGACCACCCGGTTCCTCGGCATGGTCCGCCCCGGCGCGACCGTCGACGTGCGGGTGGAGCGGATCGCGGTGGACGCCGGCAGCGAGATCATCGAGGTCTCCTGCCGCGTCGACGGTGACCTGGTCATGACCGCGACCGGGCGCACCGCCGCCCCGAAGACCGTCTACGCCTTCCCGGGCCAGGGCATCCAGCGCAAGGGGATGGGTCTGGACGCGCTGACCCGCTCGAAGGCGGCCAAGAAGGTCTGGGAGCGCGCCGACGCGCACACCCGCGAGGCCCTCGGGTTCTCGATCCTGGCGGTGGTGCGCGACAACCCGACCTATCTCAAGGCCCGCGGTGTCGAACACCGGCACCCGGACGGCGTGCTGCACCTGACCCAGTTCACCCAGGTCGCCATGGCGACCCTCGGCGTCGCCCAGGTCGCCGAGCTGCGGGAGGCGGGCGCGTTCGTCGAGGGCGCGATGCTGGCCGGGCACTCGGTCGGTGAGTACAACGCGCTCGCCGCCGTCGCCGGCGTGCTGCCGCTGGAGGCCGTGCTCGAGGTCGTGTTCCAGCGCGGTTCGGCCATGCACGAGCTGGTCCCGCGCGACGCGCAGGGCCGCAGCGACTACCGGATGGCCGCCATCCGCCCGTCGCAGATCGGGCTGCCCGACGCCGAGGTCATCGACTTCGTCAACGGCATCGGCGCGGCCACCGGTGAGTTCCTCGAGGTCGTGAACCTGAACCTGCGCGGCTCGCAGTACGCCATCGCGGGCACGGTCGCCGGGCTCGAGGCGCTCGAGACCGAGATCGACCGGCGCCGTGCGGAATTCGGCGGCAAGCGCGCGTTCATCCTGGTGCCCGGCATCGACGTGCCGTTCCACTCCTCGGTGCTGCGCGACGGTGTGCCGGAGTTCCGGCACAAGCTCGAGCAGCTGCTGCCCGCCGAGGTGCACCCGGAGGTGCTCGTCGGTCGCTACATCCCGAACCTGGTGCCGCGCCCGTTCTCGCTGGAGCGCGAATTCCTCACCGAGATCGCCGAACTCGTGCCCTCGGAGCCGCTGGCCGCCGTGCTCGCCGACTTCGACAGCTGGGCCCAGCGCGAGGCCGAACTGTGCCGCGTGGTGCTGATCGAGCTGCTGGCCTGGCAGTTCGCCAGCCCGGTGCGCTGGATCGAGACCCAGGACCTGCTGTTCACCGACACCGCGCACGGCGGTCTCGGCGTGGAGCGCTTCGTCGAGGTGGGCCTCGGCGCCACCCCGACGGTGGCCAACCTGGCCTCGCAGACGCTGAAGCTGCCCGCCTTCGGCGGGGCGACGGTCGAGGTCGTCAACGTCGAGCGCGACGCCGCGGTCGTCTACGCCACCGACACCGATCCCGCGCCCGTCGAGGACGACGTCGAGGAGACCCCGGCCGAGGCGCCCGCCGCCGCTGCCGCCCCCGCCGCCCCGGTCGCCGCGGCCCCGGTCGCCACCGGCGGCCCGCGCCCCGACGACATCGCCTTCACCGCCGCCGACGCCACCCGCGTGCTCATCGCGCTGTGGACCAAGCTGCGGCTGGACCAGATCGGCGCGGTCGACACCATCGAGGGCCTCTGCGACGGCGTGTCCTCGCGCCGCAACCAGCTGCTCGTCGACCTCGGTTCCGAGCTCTCGCTCGGCGCCATCGACGGCGCCGCCGACGCCGACATGGGCGCGCTGTCCGCCACGGTCGAGCGCCTGGCCCGCACCTACAAGCCGTTCGGCACGGTGCTCACCGATGCCATCGGCGACCACCTGCGCAAGGTCTTCGGTCCTTCCGGCAAGCGGCCCGCCGCCATCGCCGACCGGGTCAAGAAGACCTGGGAACTCGGCGACGGCTGGGCCAGCCACGTCACCGCGGAGGTTTCCCTCGGCACCCGCGAGGGCGCCAGCGTGCGCGGCGGTGACCTCGGCGGACTCGTCGGCGGCGCGCTGTCCGACGCCGCCTCGGTCGACGCCGCGATCGACGCGGCCGTGCAGGCGGTCGCCGCGCGGCGCGGCGTCGCGGTCTCGCTGCCCTCGGCCGGCGGCGCGTCCGGCGGCACCGTCGACGCGGCGGCGCTGGGCGAGTTCACCGAGCAGATCACCGGCCGCGACGGCGTGCTCGCCACCGCGGCGCGGGTGATCCTCGACCAGCTCGGCCTCAGCGAGCAGGCCAGCGCCCCGGAGACGACGCCCGACACCCTGGTCGACCTGGTCTCCGCCGAACTCGGCGCGGACTGGCCGCGGCTGGTCGCGCCCGCCTTCGACGCCCGCAAGGCCGTCCTCATCGACGACCGCTGGGCCACCGCCCGCGAAGACCTCGCGACCATGTGGCTCGGCGACGACGCCACCACCGCCGAGCAGTCGATCGCCGGCTACGTCGGCGCGGGCGAAGCCGTTGCCGCGCAGGCCAACTGGTGGCGCCAGCGGGCCATGAGCGAGGCGCGCTCGGTGCTGGCGGGGGTCTACGCGAAGATCGCGGAGGCCGCCGTCGACACCACCGACCCGGGCCTGTGGTCCGACGACGTGGCCGTGATCACCGGCGCGAGCAAGGGTTCCATCGCTGCCGCGGTCACCGGCAGGCTGCTCTCGGGCGGCGCCACGGTGGTGGTCACCACCTCCGGGCTCAACGACGAGCGGCTGAAGTTCTACCGCTCGCTCTACCGCGACAACGCCCGCCACGGCGCGGCGCTGTGGGTGGTCCCCGCCAACATGGCCTCCTACCAGGACCTGGACGCGCTCATCGAGTGGGTCGGGACCGAGCAGGTCGACAACGCGGGCGGCGCCAAGATCAAGACCAAGGACGCGATGACCCCGACGCTGCTGCTGCCGTTCGCGGCTCCGCGCGTCGCCGGTGACCTCGCCGACGCGGGCGCCCGCGCGGAGATGGAGATGCGGGTCCTGCTCTGGTCGGTCGAGCGGCTGATCGGCGGCCTGTCCGCCCTCGGCGCCGACCACGACGTCGACGCGAAACTGCATGTGGTGCTGCCGGGTTCGCCCAACCGCGGCCTCTTCGGCGGCGACGGCGCCTACGGCGAGTCCAAGGCCGCGCTCGATGCGATCGTCGCCAAGTGGAAGGCCGAGAAGTCCTGGGCCACCCGGGTCACCATGGTGCACGCGCTGATCGGCTGGGTGCGCGGCACCGGGCTGATGGGCCACAACGACCCGATGGTCGAGGCCGTCGAGAAGGCGGGCGTGCACACCTGGTCGACCGGCGAGATGGCCGACGAGCTGCTCAAGTGGTGCACTTCGCGGGCCCGTCAGGTGACGGTCACCGGTCCGCAGCAGATCGACCTCACCGGCGGCCTGGCGCGCGCCAAGCTGGACCTGCCCGCGCTGGCCAAGCAGGCGCAGGAGGCCGCGGCCGCCGCCGAGGAGGAAGCGGTCACCGCCGCGACCATCGCCGCGCTGCCCGCCCCGCCCACCCTGAGCTCGGCGCTGCCGGTGCCGGAGTGGGGCGACGTCACCGCCGATCTCAGCGACATGGTCGTGATCGTCGGCGCGGCCGAGCTCGGCCCGTACGGTTCCTCGCGGACCCGCTTCGAGATGGAGGTCGAGGACAAGCTCTCGGCCGCGGGCGTGCTCGAGCTGGCCTGGACCACCGGTCTGATCCGCTGGGAGAACGACCCGAAGCCGGGCTGGTACGACACCGAATCCGGTGACTTCGTGCCGGAGTCGGAGGTCGCCGAGCGCTACCACGACACCGTCGTCGAACGCTGCGGTGTACGCCGCTACGAGGACGACGCGGCCATGGTCGACAATGCCGCGCCGCTGCTGACCTCGGTGTTCCTGGACCAGGACCTGAGCTTCACGGTCGCCAACGAGGCCGAGGCGCGTGCCTTCCACACCGCCGACCCGGAGCACACGGTGATCACCCCCGTCGCCGATTCCGGCGACTGGACCGTCACTCGCAAGGCGGGCACCGAGATCCGGGTGCCGCGCAAGGCGAAGCTCTCGCGGGTGGTCGGTGGCCAGATCCCCACCGGCTGGGACCCCACGATCTGGGGTGTCTCCGCGGACATGGCCGCCTCGATCGACCGGGTCGCGCTGTGGAACATCGTCTGCACCGTCGACGCGTTCGTCGGCGCCGGCTTCAGCCCCGACGAGCTGATGAGCTGGGTGCACCCGAGCCTGGTGGCCAACACTCAGGGCACCGGCATGGGCGGCATGTCCTCGATGCGCTCGCTCTACGTCGACAACCTGCTCGGCGAGCCGCGCCCGAACGACATCCTGCAGGAGGCGCTGCCCAACGTCGCGCTGGCGCACGTGGTGCAGTCCTACGTCGGCAGCTACGGCGCCATGGTGCACCCGGTCGCGGCGTGCGCCACGGCGGCGGTGTCGGTGGAGGAAGCCGTCGACAAGATCCGGCTCGGCAAGGCCGAGGTCGTGGTCGCCGGTGGTTACGACGATCTCGGCATCGAGGGCATCGTCGGCTTCGGTGACATGTCGGCCACCGCCGACTCGGCGGCCATGCGCGCCAAGGGGATCAGCGACCGGTACTTCTCCCGCGCCAACGACCGCCGTCGCGGCGGATTCGTGGAATCGCAGGGTGGCGGCACCGTGCTGCTGGCCCGCGGTGACGTGGCCGTGGAGATGGGCCTGCCGGTGCTCGGCGTGCTCGCCTTCGCGCAGTCCTTCGCCGACGGCGTGCACACCTCCATCCCCGCACCGGGACTGGGCGCGCTGGGCGCCGGCCGCGGCGGCAGCGGCTCGCGACTGGCCGCCGAACTGCGCAAGCTCGGCGTCACCCCGGACGACATCGCGGTGATCTCCAAGCACGACACCTCCACCGCCGCCAACGATCCCAACGAGTCGGAGTTGCACGAGCGGCTCGCCGGCGCGCTGGGCCGCACCGACGGCGCCCCGCTGTTCGTGGTCTCGCAGAAGAGCCTCACCGGCCACGCCAAGGGCGGCGCGGCGGCCTTCCAGCTCATCGGCCTGTGCCAGGTGCTGGAGAACGGTGTGGTGCCGCCGAACCGCAGCCTGGACTGCGTCGACGAGAAGATGCAGGCCTACCCGCACCTGGTGTGGGCCCGCGAACCGCTGCGCTTCGGCGAGAAGTTCGCGCTGAAGGCGGGTCTGGTGACCTCGCTCGGCTTCGGTCACGTGTCCGGTCTGCTCGCGGTGGTCCATCCGCAGGCTTTCCTGGCCGCGATCGAGCCGTCGGCGCGCGCCGACTACCAGGAGCGGGCGCAGGCGCGTCAGCTCGCGGGCAGGCAGCGCTTCGCCGAGGCCATCTGCGGCGGCGCGGCGCTCTACGAGAAGCCGGCGGATCGGCGCCTCGGTGCCGACGGCACCCCGGCCAAGCAGATCCGTCAGCTCGAGGCCGACATGCTGCTCTCGCCGGAGGCCCGGCTCGACAGCGAAGGCCTGTACCGGGCGAACGGATGGGGTTGCGGCGCAGGACAGCCCGGTTCCGCTCCGCAGCCGAGCGAAGCGTCGTAGGCTGCCGCTTCGTGACGATTCTCGGTATCGGTTTGGACTTGGTGACCATCTCCGAGTTCGCCGAGCAGCTGCAACGGTCGGGGACGACGATGCTCAGGGAGAGCTTCACCGCGGGTGAACGCCGCTACTGCCAGAGCAAGCAGACGGACCCGGCCCGCAGCTTCGCCGCACGCTGGGCCGCGAAGGAGGCGGTGCTCAAGGCTTGGGCATCGTCTCGCTTCGCGCGCAGCCCGCAGATCGGGGACAACCCGTATCCGCTGATCGAAGTCGTCAACGACGCCTGGGGCAGGCCGAGCATCAAGCTGCACGGCCTGGCCGCGGAGTTCCTGCCCCGGGTGCGCGTGCACCTGTCGCTGACCCACGACGGCGACACGGCCGCGGCCATGGTCGTCCTGGAGGATCCGGGCGAGCTGGCCGATCTGATCGAGGGCAGGGAAACCACCCGCTAGACCATCGCGGACCGCTCACTTCTCGTGCGCGGTCCGCGATTCTTTTTCCGCGACGAGCAGGTACGCGACCATCAGGCGCTTGAGCTCGGCGACCGCGTCGGCGTTGGTCTGCTCGTCCTGGACCGAGAAGTTCAGCATCGAATACACCACGTGCACCAGCACTTCGGCCATCATCGTGCGCCGGGCGCGCGGGGTGCGCGGGGTCAGCGGTCGCAGCATCTGCGAGACGACCTCGGCGAACTCCTTCTCGTGCAGCGCGCCGGTGGCCCTGGTGGAGGGCGTGGACTGCATGGCCAGCCACACCTCGCGCCGCGAGGGATCGGTGGTCCACAGGTTCGCCAGGTGGTCGACGAACTGATTCATGTGCCGCAGCCAGTCCAGCGAGGGGATCTCACCGTGGAAGTCGGCCAGCTCGCGCGAAACCGCGACCAGGTCTTGCCGATTGAGCTCGCAGACGATCACGTACTTGTTGGCGAAGAACTGGTACAGCGTGCCGATCGGCACCTCGGCCCGTTGGGCCACTTCTTCACAGGTGAACGACTCGAAGCCCACCTCGACGAGCAGTTCCCGCGACGACTGCAGCAGCGCGTCGAACTTGCGCTTGCTGCGTTCCTGGGTGGGCCGCTTGCGCGGCATCAGCTCCTGCGGGTCGTCCTGCAATTCCAGCGCAGGGTCCAGACGGCTCTGCTTCGACCGGGCCTGCGCGTGTACCTCCACCCATCCAGGCTAGCGGTATACACAGTCCGGCGACACGCGTCTACCGACAGCGTGTCAACAACTGGGCGAAAATCCTCCCATCCGGGCGGCGGATGGTGACGAATCATCAGATGAGCGTGCGTGCATCCGCGTGCTCATTCGCGGCGATCTCCTGCCGCAACCGACCTACCGCGAAGTGATGGGCCCCGCGTGGTCCGTCCCGCATCGTTTCGCACAGGGAAGGCTTGACTAGTGGCTGCAGGATCTGTGATCACGCTCGGCGTCAGTACCGAGCGAGGCGCCGTACACGCGGTGGCGTTCGCCGACTCGGGCGCCTCCCTCACCGACCGGATGCTGCTGCGGCGCACGGTCCGTGCCGGTGGAGACGGAAAGGCCGACATCGCCGCCGCGGTGCAGACCGCGCTGGACACGATGGCCGCCGAACTCGAGGACGAGCACGAGATCGCCGGAGTGGCAGTGAGTTACCGCGACGCCGTCGAGCGGCGCGCGATCGTCACCAGGCTCGCGTCGACCCCGTGGCACACGGCCTCGCTGGTCTCGGCGAAGTCCGCGCATCTGTTCCTCGCGGGGGCGATGACCTGGCTCGACGAGTTCGACAATCTGCTCGTCTACGAGGCCGTGCCCGGCCACCAGGCGATGACGCTGCTCGACCCGGGCAGGCACCGGGTGCTGGCCGCCTCGGCGCAGACCGGCGCGCCGACCCCGGGGGCGCTGCAGGCCGGGGTGTCCTCGGCGTGGGACCAGTTCGAGGCCGCGGATGTGCGTCCCAGCGCGGTGGTGCTGGTCGGCACCTCGGCCGACGCGCCCGCGGTGCGCGAGGCCGTCGCCGGATTCGGCGTGCCGGTGCTGCCGTGCCGGCTGGCGCCGTTCGCGCCCGCCGCGGGCGCGGCGCTGGTCGCGCTGAACGACGTCACCGAGGCGCCCGTCCCGATCACGGCGCAGTCCAGGCGCGGCACCGCGCTGGTCGCCGCGGCAGCGAGCCTGCTGGCGGGCGGTCTGGTCGCCGGTGGGGCGTACGCGGTGATGAACGGTGATCCGCAGGGTGTGGACAACACGGCGGTGTCGTCGGAACCCGCCGCCGGTCCGGCGCCGGTGGTTCCACGACCCGCGACGCAGGAGGCCGCCGACACCGGCGGCGGCGCGCAGAGTGGCGTCGAGGGGGGTGTCGCCGACACCTCGACCTACGAGCACCTGTCGCCGAATCCGCAGCTGATCGAACCCGGCCAGTTCCCGCTGGACTATCCCACCCAGCTGTACGGCGATGCGCCGCAGGACGACCCGCTGCCGCTCGAGCCGGCCCCGGTGGTCCCGCAGATCCCCGCCGCGGCGCAGACGGTGCCGGGCACCGGGATTCCCATGGGCATGCAGCCCGCGCAGGCGCCGGTGCTGCCGGAAGGCCCGCGCACCGAATCGGCCGACTGAGCCGAGACCATCGAGAAGGGCCGCGCGATGTGCGCGGCCCTTCTCGTCCTTCCTGGTCGTTCAGACACTGGTGCGACGCCGGAACAGCACACCGGCGGCGAGGAATCCGGCCCCCGCGATGCCCGCGCACCACAGCACCGCCAGCAGCCCGCTGTCCCCGATCGGCGTGCCCATCAGCAGGCCGCGTGTCGTCTCGATCACCGGGGTCACCGGCTGGTTCTCGGCGAAGGCGTGCAGCCACGTCGGCATCGACTCGGTCGGCACGAACGCGCTGCTCACGTACGGCAGGAACATGAACACGAAGGTGAAGCCGTTGGCCGCCTCCGGGTTCCGGGCCAGCAGTCCCAGCGCGGCCGACAGCCACGACAGCGCGAACACGAACATCGCCAGCACGCCGAACACGCCGAGCCAGCGCAGCGGATCGGTGGTCGGCCGGAATCCGAGCGCCACCGCGACACCGATCACGATGGCGGAGGTGAGCAGGTTGCGCAGCACGCTCTCCACCACGTGCCCGGTGAGCACCGCCGAACGCGCGATGGCCATGGCGCGGAACCGGTCGATGATGCCCTCGGCCAGGTCGGTGGACAGCGCGACCGCCGTGGTCGACGCGCCGAAGCCCGCGCACAGCAGGATGATTCCGGGCACCACGTAGTCGATGTAGGCGCCGGGGCCCACATCCATGGCGCCGCCGAAGACGTAGACGAACATCAGCAGGATCATCACCGGCAGCGCGATCGTCATGATCATCGTGTCGGGACTGCGCAGGGTGTGGCGGATGTTGCGGTCGAGCATGGTGGTGGAGTCCTGGGCGGCGCGCACGAGCGTGGCCGCGGGCGAAAGGGACATGGCGGTGGCTCTTTTCGTTCGGTGGATCAGGCCGCGACGTGGTCGCGGTCGGTGAGTGCGAAGAAGACGTCGTCGAGATCGGGGGTGTGCACGGTCAGCTGCTCGACGGTGATGTCGAGGGCGGCGAACCGGTCGAGCAGGTCCTTGATCCGCGCGGTGCCGCCGCTGGTCGGTACCTGCAGCGTCAGCTGGTCGGGGTCGGCGTGCCCGTCCGGGACTGCGTGGCGCGCCGCGGTGAGTCGGTTGTGGTCGGGGAAGCGCAGCAGCAGGTGCCCGCCGGGGACGCGGCGTTTGAGTTCGTCGGGGGTGCCGTCGGCGACGATGACGCCGCCGTCGAGCACGGCGATCCGGTCGGCCAGCTGATCGGCCTCCTCGAGGTACTGGGTGGTGAGAACGATGGTGGTGCCGTCGGCGGCGAGCTCCCTGATCGCGGTCCACAGATCGCGCCTGCTGCGCGGGTCCAGGCCCGTGGTCGGCTCGTCCAGGAAGACCATGCGCGGCCTGCCCATCAGGCTCATGGCCAGGTCGAGCCTGCGGCGCATGCCGCCGGAGTAGGAGTCGACCGGACGGCTCGCGGCCTCGACGAGGTCGAACCGCTCGAGCAGTTCGGCGCCGCGCCGGGCCGTCTCCTTCGTGCCCAGATGCAGCAGCCGGCCGGTCATGCGCAGGTTCTCGGTGCCGGTGAGGACGCCGTCGACCGCCGCGTACTGCCCGGTGACGCCGATCAGCCCGCGGACGGTGTCGGCCTCGGTCACCAGGTCGTGTCCGAAGACCCGCGCCTGCCCGTGGTCGGGGCGGATCAGCGTGGTGAGGGTGCGCACGAGCGTGGTCTTGCCCGCGCCGTTGGGGCCGAGGAGGGCGAAGACCGTGCCCGGCGCGACCTCCAGGTCCAGGTCGGCGAGGACGACGTGCGCGCCGAAGGATTTGCGCAACCCCCGGATCGCGAGGGCGGGTGCGGTGGTCATGAGTTCGCTCCGATCGAGAAACTGTTTATGTGATAAACATTGTTTATAGAGTAAGCAGTTCTCGGGCGCAAGGGCCCGCTGGCGCTAGAGTCGGGTGACGCGGAGGAGGCAGGGACTAGATGACGACATCCGGCGACACGGCGCTACCGAAAGCGGTCGAGCTGATGTGGGGGCTGGAGCAGGCGGGCTCCCGCGGGCCCCGGCGCGGGCTCACCCTCGACCAGATCCTCGACGCCGCGATCGCCGTGGCCGACGCGGAGGGCTACGCGGCACTGTCGATGAACCGGGTCGCCAAGCAACTCGGCTTCACGGCCATGTCGCTGTATCGCTACGTGGACAGCAAGAACACCCTGGTCGATCTGCTCGTGGACCGGGTGGTCGGTCCGCCGCCGGACATCGCCCCGGACATCCCGTGGCGCGCCGGCCTGGAGACGTGGGCGCACGCGGAATTCGAGCGGATCGGGAACCACCCGTGGTGGGTGGATATCCCGCTGAACCGGCCACCGCTGGGGCCGAACAACATGGCCTGGCTGGACGCGGGGCTGCGGACCCTGGGCGCGACCGCGGTGCCCGAATCGATCAAGCTCCAGCTGGTCATGAACCTGTCGATGTTCGTGGTGTCCAAGCAGCGCGCGGTGCGCGATCTGCAGACGGAGGCGGACGGCGACTTCGCCGGGGTGCTGGCCAGGGTGCTCGACCCGCAGCGCTTTCCCTCGGTGACGGCCGCACTATCCGCCTCCGCCTTCTACGACGACGAGATCGACTGGGGCAAAGCCGATTTCGAATTCGGTCTGGCGCGGTTGCTGGACGGCTACGAGGTCTTCGTCCGCACCTTCGCCTGAGCGGCTACACCGACAGGTCGCGGCGCAGCTTGGCCACGTGTCCCGTGGCCCGCACGTTGTACTGGGCCACCTCGATCTTGCCCTCGGCGTCGACGAGGAAGGTCGAACGGATCACGCCGGTGACGGTCTTGCCGTACATCTTCTTCTCGCCGAAGGCGCCCCACTCCTGCAGGACGGTGCGCTCGGGGTCCGACAGCAGCGGGAAGGTCAGTCCCTCGGCGTCGCGGAACTTGGCCAGCTTGGCCGGCTTGTCCGGCGAGATGCCGACCACGTCGATCCCGGCGCCGCCGAGCTCGGCCAGGTTGTCGCGGAAGTCGCAGGCCTGCTTGGTGCAGCCGGGGGTGCTCGCGGCGGGGTAGAAGTAGACGATCACCTTGCGGCCGCGATAGTCCGACAGCGACACGTCCTTGCCGTCGGCGTCGGGCAGCGTGAAATCGGGTGCGGTGTCTCCGGGGGAGAGGCGATGGTTGTCGGTCACCACCGCACGGTAACCGACCGGGTCCGGCGCGGGCATGGATAGACTCGTCGGCGAGCAGCAGACACATACTGGAGGTGACGGTGGCCAAGAACGACACCGACCGGATCGAGCGTGAGATCGAGATCGCGCGCACCCGGTTGGCGACGACGCTCGACGAACTGGCGGTGCGTGCCGATCCGCAGCGGATCGCCGAGGACACCAAGGCGGTCGTGGTCGCCAAGTTGAACGAGCCGAAGGTCAAATACACCCTGATCGGCGCCGGCGCGCTCGTCGCGGGCCTGGTTCTGGTCAAGATCTTCCGCCGCTGACGATCGCGGCCACGAAACGAAACACCCGATGCGGCACGGCCGCATCGGGTGTTGTCGTCTGCACGCGGAATTACTGCGTGGGGCAGGCCAGCCCGTCACCGTCGGGGTCGAGGTGGGGCGAGTAGCCCGCCTCGCCGCGGAACAGGGGAGCGCGACCCTGCGCGTAGGCGTCGTCGCAGCTGCGGAACGCGCCACCCGCCGAGCCCGACTGGACCAGGTTGGCCGAGCCGGTCGCGCCGAGGAGGGAGTCGAAGCTGGAGGAGCCGGTGCCCGCGGAGCCGGTGGGCACGTTGGCGTGGGCGGCGGGGACGGCGAGCAGGGAAATCCCCACTGCGGCGAGGCTGACGGTCAGCCGACGAACGTTCATGGATTCCTCGATGTCTGCGGCGTTTCGGTTGTGGGCCCGGACACTTCACGCGTCGGGCGGCCCCGTCCACCTTTGTGACGGGGCCGCCCGTTGTCAACCGCGCGCGTGTCCCGGCCCGTGGCCGGTCATTCGCCCAGGCGTCGTCCGGTGAGGTGCTCGGCGGGGACGGTCCCCATCCGGCCCGCCTGGAAATCCTCCATGGCCTCGATGATCTCCTCCTTGGTGTTCATCACGAACGGCCCGTACTGGATCACCGGTTCGCGCAACGGCATTCCGCCGAGCAGCAAGACCTCGAGGTCGCCGGTGGTGGTGTGCTGGTCGGTGTCGGCGGCGAGGGCGATGGCGTCGCCCTTGCCGAAGACCGCCAGCTGACCGGCGCGGATCGGCCTGCGATCGGTGCCGACCGTGCCGCTGCCCGCGAGCACGTAGGCCATCGCGGTGTAGTCCGTCGGCCACGGCGTCTCCAGTTGCGCGCCGGGACTGATCGAGGCGTGCGCGTAGGCGATCGGCGTGTAGGTGGAGCCGGGGCCCGCGAAACCGGCGAGGTCGCCGGCGATCACCCGGACCAGGGCGCCGCCGTCGTGCGAACTCACCAGGGTCAGCTCGCCTGCGCGCAGATCCTGGTAGCGCGGGGTGGCGAACTTGTTCGCCCGCGGCAGGTTCACCCACAGCTGGATGCCGTGGAAGGTGCCGCCGGAGATGACGAGCTTCTCCTCGGGCAGCTCGTCGTGCAGCATGCCCGAGCCCGCCGTCATCCACTGCGTGTCGCCCTCGCCGATCACGCCACCGCCGCCCTGGGAGTCGTGGTGGACCATGGTGCCGTCGAGCATGTAGGTGACGGTCTCGAAGCCGCGATGAGGATGCCACGGCGCGCCCTTGGCCTCGTACGGCTCGTAGGCCACCGGGCCCATCTGGTCGAGCAGGATGAACGGATCGGCCGAGCGCAGGTCCAGGCTCGGGAACGGCCGGGTCACCTCGAAGCCCGCGCCTTCCTGCTGACGCGCGGCGGTGACGAGCCGGCGGACCGGTCGCTGGGTCGCGGTGACGTCGGGGCGGGGCAGCCGGGGCAGCACCATGATGTCGTCGACGGTGATTGCGGGCATGGGATGCGCCTCCTGGTCGAGTGGCTTTGTTTCCATGTCAACCAAATGCGTTCTAGGATCATTCCCGTGACCCGATGGTTGACCGACGAAGAACAGCAGACCTGGCAGGCGTACATCCGCATGCGCCAGCGTCTGGACGCGGCGCTGGCCGCGGGCCTGGCCGAACACGGCCTGTCCATGCCGGACTACGAGCTGATGGTGGCGCTGTCGGCCACGCCGAACGGGTGCATGCGGGCCAAGGAACTGGCGGCGGAGGTGTGCTGGGACAAGTCCCGGCTCTCCAAGCAGCTCGCCCGGATGGCCGCGCGCGGCCTGGTCGACCGGCGTCCCGCCGAGGACGACGCGCGCGGCATCGTCGTCTCGCTCACCGACGAGGGTCGCGCCGTCCTCGGCCGTGCCGCGCCCGAGCACGTCGAACTGGTGCGCGCGGTGTTCGTCGACCGGTTGTCCGAGGCGGAGAGCACCGCGATCCGGACGCTGGCGGCGAAGGTGGTCGACGCCTGCGACACGCGCGGTGCCCTGCCCGCCTGACGGCGGGTCGGCGCCGCCTAGGACAGCGCCGTGCCGATGGTCGCGGTGATGTGAGCGGGCACCTCGCCCGCGTAGTCACCGGTGGTGAGGGTGCCCGCGGGTTCGAACAGGAGCAGGGTCGCGCCCTCGGCCGAGGACGGGCGGTGGTCGACGCCGCGCGGAACCACGTAGGTGTCGTTGCGGCGCAACGTGACCCGTCGCGGCGCCGCGCCCGGCTCACGCAGGTCGATGTCGAGCGCGCCGTCGAGGACGAGGAAGAACTCGTCGGTGTCGTGGTGGGCGTGCCACAGGTGCTCGCCGCGCACCTTGGCCAGGCGCACGTCCCAGTCGTTGACGCGGGTCAGGATGCGGGGGCTCCACAGCTCGTCGAAGGCGGCGAGCGCGGTGTCGATGTTCCTCGGTCGATCGGTCATGCGCTCATGGTCGCGCTTGCGCGGACCGCGGCGACAGTGCGATGAATGGCACATGTCGAAAGATTTCTCGCAGCCGGGTCTGCATCGGGTCGCCGCCCTCGTCGACGAGGGCTCCAACCCGTTCGAACTGGCCTGCATGACGGAGGTGTTCGGCATCGAGCGGCCCGAGGTGGGCGGGCTGCTCTACGACTTCCGGTTGTGCGCGCACCAGCGCGAGGTGCCGATGCGGCAGAACTTCTTCACCATGACCGGGCTGGCCGGCCTGGACCTGCTCGACACGGCCGACACGGTGATCGTCCCCAATCGGCCGGACACCGCAGCCCCGCGGCATCCGGCGGTACTCACGGCGATCGCGCGAGCGCACGCGCGCGGCGCCCGGCTGGTCGGCATGTGCAGCGGCGCGTTCACCCTGGCCGACGCCGGCGTACTGCGCGGTCGGCGGGTGACGCTGCACTGGCAGTGGGCCGACGAGTTCCGCCGCCGCTTCCCCGACACCGAGGTCGACGACACGGTCCTGTTCATCGACGACGGCGACATCCTGACCTCGGCGGGCAGCGCGGCGGCCCTCGACCTCGCCCTGTACCTGGTCGGCCGCGACCACGGCACCGGGATCGCCACCGCCGTCGCCCGCCGCCTCGTCTTCGCCGCGCACCGTCGCGGCGGCCAGCGCCAGTTCATCGAGCGCCCCGTGCCGAGCGCCCCCGGCCCGTCCCTGGCGGCGACCCTGGAGTGGGCCGAAGACCACGCGACCGAGCCTCTCACGGTCGCCGACCTCGCCGCCCGCGCCGGCGTGAGTGTGGCCACTCTGCACCGCCACTTCCGCGCCGAACTCGGCTGCACCCCGCTGGCCTGGCTCACCGCCCGCCGCCTCGACCACGCCCGCCGCCTCCTCGAAACCACCGACCTGCCCATCGAGCGCATCGCCGCCGAGTGCGGCCTCGGCACCACCGCCAACCTGCGCACGCGCCTGGCGGCCGCCACCGGCCTCACCCCGACCGCCTACCGCACCCAATTCTGTGCCAGGACAGCGTGATCCGGCGCCTGATTTTCAGTGGGCTCGGTGGGGGAGAAACTGCCGGGCGTAGGTGATGGCCGAGCCGGTGTCGGGGAACACGGCGTCGTCGCCCCCTGTGGGGAGAGCGCCCATCGTGGCCAGGCGGGCGCGGTGGTCGTCGCGCAGACCGGACATCAGGACGGTGATGTGCCGGTGCTCCAGCTTGTCCACGGCGTCCGCGAGTACCAGCGCCCCGGTGGTGTCGAGCGCGGTGACCCGCGACATCCGCAGAATCACCACCCGCACATCGGCCACCTCCGACAGCTCCAGCAGGAACCGGTGGGCCGCGGCGAAGAACAAGGGGCCGTCGATGCGATAGGCGACGATGTGATCACGCAGCAGCGCGTGCTCCTCGCCGAGGTGATCGGACTCGTCGAGCGGGACCTGCCGTAGGTTCGCCTCCCGCGCGATGGCGCGCACCGCGAGCACCAGCGCGAAGCCGACTCCGATCACCACTGCCGTGACCAGGTCGAAAGCGACGGTCACCACGAAGGTGACCACCATGACGATCGCGTCCCCACGCGAGGCCCGCGCGATCGCGGCGAGCGAGGCCGCCTCCACCATCCGCACCGTCGTCGCGAGGAGCACCCCGGCCAGCGCCGCGATCGGGATGTCGGCGACGAGGCCGGCGCCCAGGTAGACGATGCCCGCCAGGATCACCGCGTGGGTGAGCGCGGCGAGCCGGGTCCGCGCTCCCGAACGCACATTCACCGCCGTCCGCGCGATCGCGCCGGTCGCGGGCACACCGCCGAACAGCGGGGCGGCGATATTGGCCAGGCCCTGCCCGAACAGTTCCCGGTCCGGATCGTGGCGGGTGCCGACAGCCATGGCGTCGGCGGCGGTGGCCGACAGCAGCGATTCGAGCGCGGCCAGCGCGGCGACCGCCAGCGCGGGCAGTAGCAGAGCAGTGAGTTCGTCGGGCCGGAGGAAGCCGAGGGAGGGCGCGGGCAGTCCGGCCGGGATCGTTCCGATGGTGGTGAGCGGCAGGTGGAAGACGCGCGCGAGCACGGTCGCCACCGCGACGGCGACCAGCGCGAACGGCAGCCTGGGCAGGTATCGCCCGCCGATCAGGATGACCACCGCCACGACGAGCGCGGTCACCGGCGCGCCCGCGTGCGGGTCCTCGGCGAACCGGCGTGCCGCGTCGAACGCCGACTGCCAGACCTTCTCGCCCTCGGCGCCGGACACCCCGAGAGCACCCGGGACCTGCTGCAGCGCGATCACGACGGCGATGCCCGCGGTGAACCCCTCGATCACCGGAGCCGGCATGAATCGCACCGCCCGGCCGACACCGGCGAACGCCAGCGCGACGAGCAGCACCCCGGCCATGAGCCCGACGGTCAGCACGCCGGACGCGCCGTGTTCGTGCACGATCGGCACCAGCACCACGGTCATCGCGCCGGTAGGGCCCGACACCTGGAAGCGGGAACCGCCGAAGACGGCGGCGAGCGCGCCGGCGACGACCGCGGTCGCCAGCCCGGCGGCGGCACCGAGCCCGGAGCTGATGCCGAATCCCAGCGCCAGCGGCAATGCCACCAGCGCCACGACCAGCCCCGACAACAGGTCCGTGCCCGGTGCCCGGAAGGCGGGCTTCCACTCCGACCAGGTCGGCAGCAGGGCCCGCATGGTCAGCGGTTGCCGAGCAGACGCAGTTTCAGGGCGGCGAGCTGCTCGCGGAGTTCGTCCGGGAGGCGGTTGCCGCCGATCCCGGCGAACCACTCGTCGATGGATCGGGTCTCGGCGACCCATTCGGTGGTGTCCACGGCCAGCGCCTTGTCCACCAGGGCGCGGTCGGCCTCGTCGAGGCCGGACAGGTCGAGAGCATCGGCGGTCGGGACGTAGCCGATGGGGGTCCACTCGGCCGCGGCGCCGCCGTCGAGCCGCTCCAGCGCCCACTTCAGCACGCGCACGTTGTCACCGAAGCCGGGCCAGAGGAAGGTGCCGTCGGCGTCCCGGCGGAACCAGTTGACCTGGAAGATCTTCGGCAGCTTCGCGGGGTCGGCCTGCGCGCCGAGACGCAGCCAGTGCGCGAAGTAGTCGCCCACGTGATAGCCGAGGAACGGCAGCATGGCCATCGGATCGCGGCGCACCACGCCGACCGCGCCGGTCGCCGCGGCGGTGGTCTCCGAGGACAGCACCGAGGCGGTGAACACCCCGTGCACCCAGTCGAAGGTCTCGGCGACCAGCGGCACCGTGCTCGCGCGGCGCCCACCGAAGAAGATCGCCGAGAGCGGCACTCCGGTCGGATCGTTCCACTCCGGTGCCACCGAGGGGCACTGCTCGATCGGCGTGCAGTAGCGCGAATTCGGATGCGCGGCAGGGGTTCCCGATGCGGGCGTCCAGTCGTTGCCGCGCCAGTCGGTGAGGTGGGCGGGTGGCTGATTCGTCAGGCCCTCCCACCACACGTCACCGTCGTCGGTGAGCGCGGTGTTGGTGAAGATCGAGTTGCCCCGGTCGATGGTGGCGATCGCATTGGGATTGGTGCGCGCGCCGGTGCCCGGCGCGACGCCGAAGAACCCGGCCTCCGGGTTCACGGCGTAGAGCCTGCCGTCGGCGCCGAAACGCAGCCACGCGATGTCGTCGCCGATCGTCTCCGCCTGCCAGCCGGGCAGTGCCGGTTCCAGCATGGCCAGGTTGGTCTTGCCGCACGAGGACGGGAACGCGGCGGCCACATAGTGCGTCCGGCCGCGCGGGGAGGTGAGTTTGAGGATGAGCATGTGCTCGGCCAGCCAGCCCTCGTCCCGCCCGAGCACCGAGGCGATCCGCAGCGCGAAGCACTTCTTGCCGAGCAGCGCGTTGCCGCCATAGCCGGAGCCGTAGCTCCAGATGGTGCGCGATTCGGGAAAGTGCGCGATGTACTTGGTCGGCCCGCACGGCCACGGCACGTCGGCCTGTCCCGCGGCGAGCGGGGCGCCCACGGAGTGCAAGCACTGCACGAATTCGGTGTCGCCCGTGAGCTTTTCCCACACCGGGGTGCCCGAGCGGGTCATCACCTGCATCGAGACCGCGACATACGGCGAGTCGGTGATCTGCACGCCGTACTTCGGCTCTGCGGCGTCGAGCGGCCCCATGCAGAAGGCGATGACATACATCGTGCGGCCGGTCATCGCGCCGCGATAGTGCTCGCTCATCTCGGTACGCATGTCGACGGGGTCGACCCAGTTGTTGGTCGGGCCCGCGTCGGCGGGGTCGGCGGAGCAGAGGAAGGTGCGGTCCTCGACCCGGGCGACGTCGTCGGGGTCCGAGGCGCACCAGAAGGAATTGGGCTTGCCGGTGAGCCGGACGAAGGTGCCCTTCTCGACGAGCTCGTCGGTCAGCCGGTCCCATTCGGCCCGCGACCCGTCGCACCACACGACGCGGTCGGGCGTGGTCAGCGCGGCGATCTCCTCGACCCAGCGGGTGATGGCGGGATGCTCGGTCGGAACCGTCGTCTGCTCGGTGCTCGCGGTCACGGATGTCCTCCTGGTCAACTTGCTAGTTTAGAAAATATGCAATCAGTGGGCGTGGTCGGGGACGGATCGGGCGCCGGTCAGGCGACGGTGGGCTCGCTGGGGTTCTCGAGGAGTTCGGCCTGGCCGGCGACGACGCCGGTGAGGATGGCGCGCGCCACCACCAGCAACTCCTTCACGCGCGGAGAGGTGAGCTCATAGGTCACCGACAGGCCTTCGCGGCGCGCGGTGACCAAGCCGGCCCGGCGCAGAATGGCCAGCTGCTGGGAGAGGTTCGCCGCCTCGACGCCGACCTCGGGCAGCATCTCCGAGACCGCGTGTTCGCGCTCGCTGAGCAGCTCGAGCACCCGGATGCGGACCGGATGGCCGAGGGTTTTGAAGAAGTCGGCCTTCATCTGGTACAGCGGCCTGCTCAGTCCCGGCACCGTGGTGAACCCCGTCCTGCTGTGGCGGTAAGGTGTTTTCTAACTTTAGCAAACAGGCTAACAGGAGAGATATGCCCATCGCCTCGCTCAACGGCATCCAGCTCAGCTACGACGTCACCGGCTCGGGGCCGCTGGTCCTGCTCGTGATGGGGAGCGGCAGCCCCGGTCGGGTCTGGCGGACCTATCAGGTGCCCGCTCTGGTCAAGGCGGGATTCCGGGTCGCCACCGTCGACAATCGGGGGATCGCGCCGTCGTCGGAATCGGCGGCGGGCATCACCATGGCCGATCTCGTCGGGGACACCGCGGCGCTGATCGAGCACCTGGGCGCGCCCGCGCACGTGGTCGGCACGTCGATGGGCTCGCGGGTCGTCGCCGAACTCGCCCTGGCGCGTCCCGACCTGCTTGGCAAGGCGGTCATGTTCGCCGCGACCGCGCGCCCACATCCGGTCTCGGGCACGCTCAACCGGGGCGAGCAGGCGCTGTTCGACAAGGGCATCCAGCTGCCGCCGGAGTACGCGGCCGCGGTGAAGGCCATGCTCAACCTCTCCCCGCACACCCTGGCCGACCCGGCCAAGGCGCAGGAATGGCTCGACATCTTCGAATTCACATCCGGCAAGGGCACTCCCGGCACCCGGGCGCAGCTCGGACTCGACCGTTCGCAGGACCGGCGCGCGGCCTACCGCGCGATCACCGTGCCCAGCCTGGTGGTCGGTTTCGCCGACGACCAGATGGTGCCGCCGCGGTTCTGCCGCGAAGTCGCCGAGGCCATCCCGAACGCCCGCTACGCCGAGATCGAACGCTGCGGGCACTACGGCTACCTCGAACAGCCCGACGAGATCAACCGCGTCCTCGTCGAATTCCTCACCGCCGCCTGATCATCCCCTCGAAGGACTCCCATGAGCGACTCGCTCCCGCCCTGTCCCGCGTGCTCGTGTGCGTACACCTACGAACTCGGCGCCCTGCTGGTGTGCCCGGAGTGCGCCAACGAGTGGGCGCCCGCCGCGGCGGACGACACCGGCGACGCCGTGATCCGCGACGCTGTCGGCAATGTGCTCGCCGACGGCGACACCGTCACGGTGATCAAGTCGCTCAAGGTGAAAGGCAGCCCCACCGGCATCAAGGCGGGCACGAAAGTGCGCAACATCCGACTGGTGAACGGCGTCGGCGACCACGACATCGACTGCAAGGTCGACGGCATCGGACCGATGCAGCTCAAGTCCAGCGTCGTGAAGAAGGCCTGAGCCGCCGTCAGGGCGGCGGGATCAGGGCCGCGGCGGCGGCTGCCGCGATGGCTTGCGCGACGGCGCTCAGGGCGGGGGAGTCGAGCTTCCACTGCTGCCAGTACAGCGGGACGTCGATGTGCGCGTAGCCGTCCAGGTTGACGAGAGTTCCCGCTGCCCTGTCCTTTTCGGTTTGCAGGTCCGGGAGCATGCCCCAGCCCATGCCCAGTCGGACCGCGTCGCCGAAGGCGTTCGAGGACGGGACGTAGTGGGTCGGCGGGTCGATCGGGTCGGGGGACCGGCCGCGCACGTGACGGAACTGCAGGTCGTCCTTGCGGTCGAACTGGATCATCGGCGCGTGCGCGTACGCCTCCGGCCGCGCGCCGTCCGGGAACCAGCGCCGCGCGAAGTCCGGCCGGGCGAGCGCCCGGTAGCGCATGGCCCCCAGCGGCTCGACCCGGCAGCCCTGCACGGGCGTGGCCGTGGCGGTGATCGCCGCCATCACGGTCCCGTCCCTGAGCAGGCGGGTGGTGTGTTCCTCGTCCTCGCGGTGCAGTTCGACACACACCAGGTGGCTCACGCGGGCGAGCGCGGGCATCACCCACGTCTCCAGTGAGTCGGCGTTCACCGCGATCGGGATGCGGGCGGCGCGTCCGGCGGGGCGATCGGCGTCGCCGAGTTCGCGGGCGGTGTCGCGGGCGAGCAACTCGACCTGGCGGGCCAGCCGCAGGACGGCGAGCCCGGAGTCGGTGGCGCGCACCGGTTTCGAGCGCTGCAGCAGGATGCGGCCCGCCGCTTCCTCCAGTGCTTTGATCCGCTGGCTGATGGCCGAGGGCGTCACGTTCAACCGCCGGGCGGCCGCGTCGAAGGTGCCCTCGGTGAGCGCCGCGTCGAGCGCGCGCAACTGGTCGAGCGGGAAGTCCACATAAGAGATTCTAATGGTGCTGAAGAATCATTAGCTGGTCTGAAAATGTACGGTCTCTTAACGTCGAACGGGTGACGGCTTCCTCTGCGGCACTGGCCGCCCTCTCCGGATTGGGCTTCGGGCTCTCGCTCATCGTGGCGATCGGCGCCCAGAACGCGTTCGTGCTGCGTCAGGGCATTCGTGGCCAGCACGTGCTGCCGGTGATCGCGGTGTGCGCCGTGTCCGACATTGTCCTCATCACGGCGGGCGTCGCCGGCTTCGGCACGATCGTCGAGGCGATGCCCGCCCTGCTCACCGTGGCCAGGTACGCGGGGGCGGCGTTCCTGCTCGGCTACGCCGTGCTGGCGGTGCGGCGGGCGCTGACCTCGTCGACGCTGATCGCCGAGGCCGCGGGCGCGTCGGTGGCCGTCGGCGCGTCGGTGCTCACCTGTCTGGCGCTGACGTGGCTCAACCCGCACGTCTACGTGGACACCGTGGTGCTGCTCGGCTCCTTCGCCAGCACCTACGCCGATCCCGAACGGTGGTTCCTGGCCGCGGGCGCCATGCTGGCGAGCGTGCTCTGGTTCCTGGCGCTCGGCTACGGCGCGCGCCGCCTCGCCCCGCTGTTCGCGCGACCGATCGCCTGGCGCATCCTCGATTCGGTGATCGCGGCGATCATGCTGACGCTGGCGGCCGGTCTGCTCCTGGCCTGATCAGGACCCCGACCACGGCGTGACGGGCGGCTTCACCCACAGCAGCTTCTCGTCCGCGTGCGCGCGCACGGCGGCGGCGTGCGCGGGATTGCGCGCGGCCCACGCGTCCTTCTGGTCGAGCAGGTCGGCGACCACGCGCCAGGTCTCGCCGGTGCTCGGCGGATTGGTGTCGGCGGCCCTGGCCAGCTTGCGCAGCGTGGCCGGGGGCAGCGCGAGCAGTTCGGCGCTGCGGATGTCGCGGGCCCAGACGTAGGCGGCCAGGCGGCGGGCCTTGGCGACGCGGCTCGCGGTGGCCGCGTCGGAATGCGCGTGATCGGGTGCCTGATCGGCGCTCTCTGGCACGGGGGCGATTCTACGACGAACGCCCGCGCTCCGGTCGGTGGTGACCGGGGCGCGGGCGTTCACCCGTCAGGTGGCTCAGTACGCGCTGTTGACGTTGTCCATCGAGCCGTAGCGGTGCGCGGCGTAGTTGCAGGCCGCGACGATGTTGGAGACCGGGTTCCAGACGTCGAACGGGGTGCCCTCGACGTGGTACGCGGCGAAGGTCGGGTCGATCACCTGCAGCAGGCCCTTGGAGGGGATGCCCATCGCGGCGTTGGAGTCCCACAGGTTGATCGCCTGGGGGTTACCGGTCGACTCGCGCATGATGTTGCGGTAGATGCCGTCGTAGCTGCCGGGGATGCCCTTGGCGGCCATGATGTCGAGGGCCTGACGGATCCAGCCGTCCAGGTTGTCCGGGTAGGTCGGCGGGGCGGGCGCGGGCTCGGGCATCGGGGCCGGTGCGGGCTCCGGAGCGGGCGCGGGGGCGACCTCCGGCGCGGGGGCCGGAGCCGGGATCGCCTCGACGGCGGGGGCGGCGCCGACGGCGGGGATGTTCTCCGCCTGCTCGACGACCATGGCAGCACGCTCGGGCACGCTGTCGTCCGCGAAGGAGACGGCGGAGGACGCGGCTACGGCGACCAGACCGACCGCGGCGACCGCCACGGTGAACGCCTCACGGCGCGAACGACGGCCGACAACGGTGCTGAGCTTGTCTTTGTTGAGCATTGCTTTTCTGTTCCTTCATCTCTGTCTGGCGACCGCCGGCCCCGATGAGGGCGCGGTGGATCGCGCAGCGCGCACGCGGCGGCGCACGCCGGTCAGGCGATGTGTTGTTTCTGTCTGTATGGGAATGTGCGACGCTGTCGGGGTCGGACTCGCTCGAGGGCGGTCCGCGCGTCGCACGGTGCTCCACAGCTGGCTGCGGGGAGACCACGCGCTGTTCGATCCCTGGCTCCGGAGGTTGGATACTCCCGGGCTGACCAAACCGCAGGTCCGTTTTTGACCTGATTGCAGAATGGTCACGACTGGTTAACAGAAGGTGAACGGGACCTGAACGGCAAACGATGCCGATCTTGGTCGCTTCTTCTGGCAGTTGCGGAATCGTTATGTATGCAGGGGGTTTGCGGCCGCGATCAGTGTGGCCCGCCTCACAGAAAAAGTTTGCCCAGATCGGGTTTCACGAGCGTTTGCGCAGCTCCAGCGTGTCTGGATCGGGACTCCAGTGGCTTGCCGGGCCGATGTCCATGGCCGTTCGATCACGGTGCCGTGACCATCGGATGTCCGCTCTCCGGAGACAGAAAAACCGCATCCCGGCAGTTGCGATAACTGCCGGGATGCGGTTGCTGTGCGCCATCAGGGACTCGAACCCCGAACCTGCTGCTAGTGGTTCGGGGTCTGGCGGACATTCACAGCCGATCACGGGAGATCGCAATTGTCCTTCTACCTGGCGCGACGCCGAAACCAGGTACATGGTTGCGCACGGACGGTCACGGGCAATCACCCCGAATTCTTGGTGTAACTTTGGTGCGGGTCGAATCCGATTCCGCCGTCGTGGCCACACGTCTCGCCTATCGGGAACGGTCGGTCGAAGGGTTCCGAAGACGGGCCGAGCGGGCGGAACGTGGCGGATCTCCCATTGCAGTCGTCGACCAGCTGGGACTGCCGTGGAAGTTGCAGGCCCCGCCGAACATTGGCAACCGAAAACACCTGGTCATCGTGAGCGCTCGATCTGACAACTTGGCGCCGATTCGTTTCCAATCGTGATTGCCCAGGCGGGGAACCGCGGGCGTCCGATGTTCGGATCTGTCAGGCAGCGGCGTCGAGCTGTGAGCGCGAGTCGTGAACTTGTGGCGGTCCACGATCTGATCTGCCGAAACTATCTATCGATGGCCGGTGCGAGTATCCAGGCCTGGTCCCGATCACGGCGGCTAGCGCCGTGGAGTCGGTTGTTGTTTCCAGTCCAGTAGGTCTGGGCGGCAGGAAGTTTCGGTTGGTCGGCTGCAGCCCAGATGAAGGTGCCGTCGGTTTGCCAGAGGGCGTCGAGGCCGTTGTCGTTGTGAGTCAAGAGGATCGGCCAGCTATACCTGTCCAGGTCGGGGGCCGACGAATGGTTCGCTGTGTGGGACCCGAACGCGGCCCGGCGCAGGGGACTACGGGGGATGTACCCGGCGCGGATGCTCAAGTACAGCCGGTCGGACCGGTGATGGGTGCAGGCTGTGTGAATACGACCGATCGGTTGACCGTGGCGACCGGTCGAGGTCGGCTGGAATTCCCATGCGCACGGATCGGATCCGCTGTCGCGGAGGACAAGCCGCGTGCACGAGGCGCCGACGCTGACCGCCTCGGGAGCTGTTCGCACAGCATGCAGCCTGCAACCCGTCCGCCTACTCGTGATCGTGAAGGGGCCGGTCGGAAAGCCGCTCGCCTGTAGTCGGTCCTCGCACGGTGTCTCGGAGTCCTGCTCGGCCTTCGCGAGCGCTATGCCGAGTGAGTGTGTGGCCCGGTATTCGCCGGGCGTCACGCCCATGACGGCTGTGAAT
This sequence comes from Nocardia neocaledoniensis, assembly GCF_003182135.1. Lineage (GTDB taxonomy): Bacteria > Actinomycetota > Actinomycetes > Mycobacteriales > Mycobacteriaceae > Nocardia > Nocardia neocaledoniensis. Next base: position 45,465 of record NZ_QGTL01000008.1, read on the forward strand.
GCGCGGGCAAGGCGGCGTTCGGAACCGAACCCTGACCTTTGTGCGATCGTGGCGATCGGCACCCCGGGCGAGCTGATCAGCAATGCTCGGGCGCGATCGGTGCGCAGCCGTCGCAGGATCTGTGCCGGGCCGTCCATGTCGGCGACGAAGGACCGGTACAGCGTGCGGCGCGACACATGGAATCTTGCCGCGAGCTCATCGATGGTCAGATCCGCACGGGTGCAGTTCGCTCTCAGATAGTCCATGATCGCGGCGCGCCGCAGACTCTCACTGCCGCCTGGTTCATCAGGAGCGACCGCGCGGCGCACGAGTTCGGCGAGCAGCTCGACTGCTCTGCGCGCGTCGAGTTGCTCGCCCTGGGCCTCACGGAGGAAGTTGGCTGTGGCGGTGACAGCGGCACTTGCGGGCAGCGTGATCGGCGGCAGTGGGCGGTCGTCGAAACCTGCGCCGGCTAGCAGCGCTTCGCGCGGTACCGCGGCGACCAGCGCTTTGGTGCGTTCGAGGGGGAAGAAGCGGTGTGGGTGTGCGTTGTCGACGATCGTGACCCCGCCCGGTCCGACGATGCGGGTGGAGTCGCCATCGATCACGGCTCGGCGCCCCGCCTCGGCGAACATGATCGTGAACGCGTGACGGTCCGTGCGCGCGATCTGGTGGCGCGCGTGGCGGAAACCGTGCCCGGAGATGACGCTGCGCCCGACGAACACATCGGGGCTTGACCACAGTGATCGAAACGACCCGTAGAACGGTTCATCGGGGAGCACATCGATGCAGGTCGGGCCGAAGGCGGCGCTGACCGATGCCTCCCAATAGCCGACGACATCGCTGTCGGGCGCGTCGCTACTGGCGAAACGCACACTGGATCTGCCGCCCATACGCTGACGATAGTCGCCGTCGCGAAATCCGGTCCGTCTGACACGATCGACCCGCGATCCAAACGGGTACTCCATGTTCCGCCGAGCTTCCCGGGTTGCTGTGGCGTCTCTGGGTAGCGCGGTGAAATGTTTCTACCTCCGACTTCTTGCTGGGCGACCGAAGGGGAAACCGTCATTCTGTGACACCACTGCGACGATCCGTCTGACGCGGCCGGTGGGGTACTGGTTCCGTTCCCGCTTCTTTGGCCTGTCCCGGATGATCTGGGACCGCTCGGTAGGTCACCCTTTGTGGGTGAGGCGGGCGAGTTACGGTGCGTTTTAGTGTCACGCCATGGGTCCGGTAATCGGAGAGTTGTTGCCGCTTGCCGTCGGTGTCGCGTTGTCGCCGATACCGATCGTGGCGGCGATCCTCATGATTCTGTCGGCGCGTGGGAGCGGCGCGGCGATCGGGTTCGCAACCGGATGGGTGCTCGGCATCCTCGGGGCGACCGGGGTGGTGACGCTGTTCGCCGGCGCCCTCGGTGGGCCCGGTGACAACGAGCCCGGCGCCGCGGCCGCGTGGATCAAGATCGCCCTCGGGGTGGCGCTCGTGGGATTGGCGGTAAAACAATGGCAGGCGCGCTCGCAGACGGAGGTGCCCGGCTGGATGCGCGCGATCGATACCCTCACCGCGGTCAAGGCAACCGGACTCGGGGCATTGCTGTCTGGAGCGAACCCGAAGAACCTGCTGTTGTGCGTTTCGGCGGGTGTCGCGATCGGGGCGGCTGGTCTCGGCACCGGCGGCACGATCGGCGCGATCGTGGTCTTCACGGTACTGGCCTCGGCGACGGTGCTGACGGTGGTTCTCGGCTATCTGATGGCGGCGCAGCGACTCGGGCCCGTGCTGGACCGGCTGCGGGTCTGGTTGCAGGACAACAATCACGCCGTGATGGCCATTTTGCTGCTGATCATGGGAGCGGTGGTCCTCGGTAAGGGACTCGGCGGGCTGCGGTGAGGAACCCGGTGTCGGTCCCGGTCTTCTCGTCGTTGCGGGGCTATCCCCGCGCGTGGGTGCGTCCGGATGTGATCGCTGGGCTCACAGTATGGGCGGTCTTGGTGCCCGAAGCGCTGGCCTACGCTTCCATCGCGGGAGTTGCGCCGGTGGTCGGATTATACGCGGCGGTGCCCGCCCTGATGCTCTACGCGATGGTGGGTAGTTCCCGTCATCTGGTGGTCGGCCCGATGTCTGCCACGGCCGCGCTGTCGGCGGCGATTGTCGCCCCAGTGGCCGGTGCCGACGGAGGTCGCTATCTGGCGTTGACGGCGGGACTCGCCATCTGCACCGGAATCGTCGGACTGTTGGCCGGGATGATCCGGTTGGGATTCATCGCCAGCTTCATCTCGGAACCCGTCCTGAAAGGCTTCATCGTCGGGCTGGCCCTGGTCATCATCATCGGCCAGGTGCCCAAGCTGCTCGGGCTGCACAAGCACGAGGGCAATTTCTTCGAACAGGCCTGGGGTGTCCTGAGCAATCTCGGTGACATCGATGGGCGCACAGCAACTGTCGGTTTTCTCAGCCTGGTTCTGGTCCTGGCGGTTCGGCGCTGGCTGCCGGTGGTGCCGGGCGCACTGCTGGCCGTGGTACTCGGTGTCGCCGCCGTGCACGTGTTCGCTCTCGACGACAAGGGTGTCGCGATCGTCGGGCACATCGACTCCGGCCTGCCCACGCTCGGTCTGCCCGGATTGCTGATCGGGATCGGCGTCGCGATTCTGCTGCTGGTCTACCGCGCCTCGCGTCCGCACGTCGCCGAACTGGCCAAGGCCGGAACGGTCTGGGTGGACAAGGCCACGCATTCCGACATCCCCACGCAGCCCGACCTGCTGGTGGTGCGCGTCGAATCCGGGCTGTTCTTCGCCAATGCCGACACCGTGCGCGATCGCATCGAGGCACTGTGCACCGAGCACACCCGGCTGGTCGTCCTCGACGCCGAGACATCACCATCGCTGGATGTAACCGCCGCCGACATGCTGCTGGGCTTGCGAAAAGACCTGGCCAGCAGGCATATCGACTTTCGGATCGCCCGCTCGGTGGCACAGTTCGGCGCTGCGCTCGGCTCCGCTGTCGAGGGCGCGACTCCTATTCCCGTGTACCCGACCGTCGCCGAGGCCGCCGCAGACCTCCCCGGCTCGCCATCGGGTCCGGCCGCTAGCTGATCACCGATCGTGCCGTGGCGATGACTTCACCCGTGCCGGGTGAGGTGCGCTGCGCCCTTCCCTGGCAGCGTCGCACCGAGATCCCCTGTACGAAGGGGACTCCCGGGAGCGAAGGAGCAGCCGCGATGGCCGAACGCGCGAGTACATGGGCGCCGACCGAGGACCAGATCCGCCAGTGCTACATCTATCTGCTTTCCCGCTTTCTGGTGATCCGCCAGGAGCTGACCGATCGCGCTGAGGACGGCTTCGCCTACAACCGGATCAAATACAACCCGCTCGGCTCGGCCGATTTCGTCAACCCCAACTTCGACGTCGCCTACCTCGAGGCGTGGTTCGCCGTCGATGACGACACCGCGGTCCTACTCGAGGTCCCCGAGGTGCGCGGCCGCTACTACACCGCCCAGGTCCTCGACGAGTGGGGCGAGGTGATCTTCAATATCAACGAACGCACCACGCCGTCGAAACCCTTCGGGACCTTCGCACTCGTCAAACCCGGTACCGACCCCGCGATCGCGGACGGTGCCACTCGCATCGACCTGCACTCGGCCAAGGCCAAAATGCTCGCCAGAGTCGAGATCGGCGACGATCCCGACGGCGCGCTCGCGCTCCAGCGCAAGTTCGCGGCGACACCGCTGGGCCCGATCGAGGTTGCCGAGCCACCGAAGATCCCCGCCTTCGACAACGCGAACCTGCTCGGTGTCGACATCTTCGACAACCTCGGCGCCGTTCTGGGCAGCGCTCTTGACGTCTCGCCGGCCGCGTTCGCCATGCAGGTGCTGGCGCAGTCGATCGCTGGATACCTGGCCGCGGACCCGGGCGCGCGCGAGCGGGTCGACACTTTCCTGCGCGAGACCGTGGTGCCGGAGTTCAAGGAGTACGCGCTCACCCAGGGCGCACCGTATGTGAACCGCTGGATGGGCGGATCGCCCTCGGGCAATTACGGTGCCGACTACACGGTGCGCACCATCGTCAACCTGCTCGGTATCTGGGCCAACACCTCCGACGAGGTCGTCTATTTCAACACCAGCCGGGCCGCGGACGGCAAACCCCTCGACGGTGCTGACAGCTATGTCATCGATTTCCCCGCCGAGGGCCTGCCGGACTCGGTCGTTGTGGACGGCTACTGGTCGGTCATCCTGGTCTCGGTCCCCGATTTCCGGGTCATTCCGAACGCGCTGCACCGCTACAACTTCAACAACTACTCGCCGCTGACCTACGAGCCCGACGGCTCCCTGCGCATCGGCATCGGTCCGAAACCCGTTGCCGGTGTCCCGGAATCGAACTGGCTGCCCTCGGCCCCCGGCCAGCCCTTCTCTCTGACCTTCCGTTGTTATGTCCCCAAGAGCTTCGTCGGTGGCGGCGGCTGGGCACCCCCACCACTGACCGCCGTGCACTGATCCGCTGGAAGGTACCCGAAGGCGGGATTCGAGTTCACTCGATTCGGGTGAGGTGCTCATCGGCCGCTGGGGTCAGGATCTCGCTATAGACACTTCCGCACGCGCTTGCGGCCTCGAGGAGTGGAGCACTGATGGCACTGGATTACGGCAACCGCACCGATTTCGACAACGCGGATCGGGGGTTTATCGCGACCATCGATCCGATGGTGATCACCAACTCCGCCGGAGAGCCGGTATTCGACACCTCCGGCTACGGCTATCTCGACGGCGAACGCCCGGAAACAGTCCACCCCAGCCTGTTCCGGCAGGCACAGCTCGTACGCAAACACGGACTGTACGAGGTTACGGACGGGATCTATCAGATCCGCGGCTTCGACCTATCCAACATGACGATCGTCGAGGGGGAGACCGGCGTCATCGTCATCGACCCGCTCATCTCCGCGGAGACCGCCGCGGCGGGGTTGAAGCTCTACCGTGAGCACCGTGGCGATCGTCGCGTGGTCGCGGTCATCTATACCCATTCCCATGTCGATCACTTCGGCGGTGTCGGAGGGGTGCTGCCCGACGGGCGGGGCGAGGTCCCGATCCTGGCTCCGGCGGGGTTCATGGCCGAAGCCGTCTCGGAGAACGTCTACGCGGGCAACGCGATGAACCGGCGCGCGATCTACATGTACGGCTACCAGCTGCCGATCAGCCCGCAAGGCCAGGTCTCGACGGGCCTGGGTATTCGTGGTTCAGGGGGCACGATCGGGCTCATTCCTCCGACGGTCGACATCACCCATACCGGGCAGCAGGAAACCCTCGACGGCGTGCGGATCACCTTCCAGCTGACGCCGGGGACCGAAGCGCCGTCGGAGATGAACTTCTATTTCCCCGACCACCGTGCGCTGTGCCTGGCGGAGAACGCCACCCACAATCTGCACAATCTGCTCACCCTGCGCGGTGCCCAGGTACGGGACGCGCGAGCGTGGTCGCAGTACATCGACGAGGCCATCGAACTATACGGTGCCGACGCCGAGGTCGCTTTCGCTTCCCATCACTGGCCCACCTGGGGAACGGTCGAGATCGTCGAGTTCCTCACCGTGCAGCGTGACCTCTACATGTACCTGCACGATCAGACGCTGCGGCTGCTCAACAGTGGTTTGACCGGCCCCGAGATCGCCGAGGAGATCGAGCTCCCGCCGGGTCTGGCCGATGCCTGGTCGGCGCGCGGTTACTACGGTTCGGTCAGCCACAATGTCAAGGCGATCTACCAGCGTTATCTGGGCTGGTTCGACGGTCACCCGGCATCGTTGTGGCAGCATCCACCCCAGGCCGCCGCCGAGCGCTACACCGAGGCTCTCGGTGGCATCGACGCCGTCATGGCGAAGGCCACCGCCTACGCCGACAGCGGCGACCTGCGATTCGCCGCCGAACTTCTCAAACACGCCGTATTCGCCGAACCCGGCAACACCACCGCCACCACCGCGCTGGCAGAGGTCTTCACCAAGCTCGGCTACGGCGCCGAAAACGCCACCTGGCGCAGCTTCTACCTGACCGGAGCCATGGAACTCCGCGACGGGATAGCCCCGAACCCAGTGAACACCAGTGCGGGCATGGCCGCCGCGTTGACCGTCGAACAGCTTTTCGACACCGTCGCGATCCGCGTGAACGGTCCACGCGCCGCGAAAGACGCCTTCCGCATCGACTGGCGTTTCACCGATCTCGACAAGGCCATCCGGCTCAGCCTTTCCAACGGAGTCCTCATTCGGACCGTCGATCCACGCAGCAACCCCGACGTCGACCTCACGTTGACCTTGACCAAGAACCAGTTGTTCGGCGTGCTGGCCGGCAAAGGTCTCGACGGCGTCGAGCACACCGGCGACACCGCGGTCCTGGCCAGGTTGTTCGATCTGCTCGACACCCCGGACACGTCCTTCCCGATCGTGACTCCCTGACCGCGACGACCACGGCCCGCCCGGCAAGGCTCGACCCCGCGCGGGCGGGCCAGGCCGTCGCCACACGACCACTGCGCCCGCCACGGCCTAGGCCTGTGTCTGCCTGATTCGGGCTCACCGACCCACACTGCGGACCCCGGCCGGGAAGGACACCTGATGAGTGAGCTGATACTGGCGTTGCTGCCGGAGATGTTGGGCTTGCTGATCACTCCGGCCGCCATTGCCGGATGCGTGTTGCTGCTCCAGTCGCAACGCCCGCTGGCGAACGCGGCCTCGTTCGGGTCCGCGTTCGTGCTCGTCTACTCCCAGGTCGGAGTCGCCGCGTTGCTCGGCGGCGCCTCCGACCCCGGCGCCACCTCGGCAACAGTGTCGCACTGGGCCGGTCTGATCGTGGGCCTGGTCTTCCTCGCCTGCGGCGCCGGGATCGCGATGCGTCGCCCCGGCCCCGGCGCGTCCCCACCGAGGTTCCTCACCGAGCTCGAGAATGCCGGCCCGCGTCAGGCATTCGCTGCCGGGCTCGTACTTGCGATCGTCAATCCGAACCTGGTCATCATGATGTCGGGCATGAGCCTGATCGCCAGCTCCGACACCACGACAAGCCAAGCGGTCCTGGCCACCGTCGCGCTGCTGGCCGCTGCCGCGCTGGACTTCCTGATTCCGATCGGCATCTATCTCGCGCTGGGGGAGCGCGCCCGCAACGCCCTCGACGCCGCGAAACAATGGATGCTGGCCCACAACCACACCCTGACCGTCGCGGTGCTGTTCGGTTTCGGGATCCTGTTCACCGCCCGAGGCATCACCAATCTCACCTGAGAATCAGCGCGGGCACAGCAGTTCCGGCGAGTGGACCGCGGATCGCGTCGGAGCCGAACGGCTGTGGAACCAACCGAACTGCAGATGTCCGGAAGCGGGATCGTGCCGCTGGGGGAATTGAACCGGCAACTCTGAGAAACCGCGATGAGCTGCGGAACATGGTCGCAGGTTGGTGCCCTCGGCGGGGCACATCGAAGATGGGAACGCGCGCGACCAGGGGTTTTGCTCAGGCCAGTTGGTGATCGAAGCGGAATTCGAGCTGGACTGAGCGAGACGGGTCTGCGCTCCCGGCCGGGTTCATCCTACCTACCTGTTCTGCTCGGCAACAGTAGGGATTGGCGCGGGTGTCACGCTGCACCGAATACGTGGTGACCACTACGCACTCAGCGTGATGTTCGATCACTGCGGCCTGCTGCTCGGGGCCGCAGGGCATAGGCAGGAACGAGCTGGTCGCTCAGTTGTAGCGGCGGGCGTCCGTCGGCAAAGGGGATCGAGTAGGTGACCCGGCCCAGCCACTCACCGGCGTAGGTGGGAACCCAATGTGAGAGCAGACCGGGACGTTCGCCGATCATGTCCAGCCCAGCGCCGTTGAGGTGGCGGGGCGTCCCGGGATCGCGGATGACGATGGCGTCCAGACGCACCCACACAGGCTTCGGCGACTCCACGACGGTGCGCGCGAAGTGTCCCTCCGTTTGTGGGTACAACCGCTGTGGGGAAGTCCCCTCAGTCCGGGTGACCCAGTTCGACTCGTCCCTGTCCGCGCTCATTGCGCTCACTCCGCCCAGGGAGTGAGGTCGATGAGGCGCATCGAAAACGCATAAGCGCCGGGGGCCTGCAAGGTCGGCTCGATCCGGGCGTGAGTGCCGTCGATCTTGAGGATTCCGAACTGCGAGATGCCGTTCGTGCCGATACGGACTAAGTCTCCTACCTGCATGATCGATACTATAGTCGAACGTATGTTCCCATTGGTGTGTGTCTCGCGCGTCAGACTTCTTGGCAGGGTTGCCCGGTTTACGCTCCGAGAACATCGAGCCAGGAAGGAGCCGATTCGTGGCGAGGTCACGGCGATTGAAGATCCCGGTCGAGGACAAGGTGCGAGTGGTGTTGTCGGTGCTGTCCGGGGAGATGAGCGCCGCGGAGGCGGCCCGGCGGCGGGGTGTGAGTACGGCGTCGGTGGGCAAGCAGCAACGACGGATGAGCAGGGGGCTTGATTGGCGCAGCAACCCTTGTTGTGCGTGGCAATCGTCGGGTGCGCGAACCGTCTATCGGGTGCGCTGTCGGCACGACCGCTCCGATCGGTCCTCTGCTCGAGTCCGGAGGGCCGTCTGTGGATTCCGCAGCGTGCGCCGTTGCTCTGCGCGACCATGGTCGTTGTGGAACCGGGACATGAGTATGTCTATCGTGAAAGCACTTTCGCCAAGTCGCAGCATGTCCGCGTGATCGAGGTAGAGCGACGCCCGCGTTCGACGCGGGTCGAGATCGAGTTTCTGGACGGCGCCGATGCCGGCACACGACGGCAAGTCCCAGGTGGCCGGCTTAGAGCTCCCTGGGCGGAGGTCGCGGCGTTCGACGAGCTCTGGGCGAACTGGGCTCGGCTGGCGTCCGACGAGTACGAGCAGACACGGGCGGAAGAGTTCGCTGTCGTGACGGTGTTCGACTCGTTGATTGCGCCGGAGGTCGCCGAGTGCGGACCCGGTCCGGTCCGTGACTCGGTGGCGATCCGCGATCGGGTTGCGCTGGAGAGGATCCTCGACGTCTCGCTCGATGGTCTCCTGTCACGGTTCGAGCACTTCGACACCGACGGATCGCTCTTCGTCTCGCCGAGTTTCGTGCCGCTGATGTGCGAGCTGGCGTGTCGGGCCAATCCGATGCCGATCCTCGATGTCGTCCGGAAGGAAGAAGAGGAGAAGCGCGAGGAATGTAAACGTGTGCGGACAGTTGAGTTGTTCAGAGGTGAGGAACGAACGATATATCCGGAGCAGTCGTACGCTTCCTATCTGGAACTCTGGCGCCCGACCCACGAGTTGCTGAGGCAGTGGTGCGGGCATCGCGCGGTCACGTTCCAAGAGCGGCTGACCGCAGCCGAGGCCGAGGTGAAGCGCCTGGAAGGTCTGCTGATTCGAACCATCGACATCGTCAAGGAATCCGACGAGCGGTGGGCGGAGTGTATCGAGCGGGAAATGGATACTGAGCGGATCCTCCCTGAGAACGTGCGGCCGGTTGTCGATCGGCCTGTTCCGCCGCACCAGCGAGAGGTCATCTATGTCAAGACCCGTGGCCGCCGCTGGTGGTAGGCGACGGGTCGTGCTGGCCGATGTCCGTCTCGAACGACTTGAGTAGTTGTATACACGAGGAGCTCGCATGAGCAAGGCCCCAGTCGAGTTGAACCAGAGGCAGATCGATGTCCTCGGATGGGTGCGTAAAGGTTGCCCTGACGGCGTCTTTACGGACTTTCAGCATCGTGTTGTCGCGCGTGCGCTGGAGCGGCGTGGATTGGTCGTCATCAGCGGTAAGGGTGCATCCTGGACGGTCACGATGACCGAGGCCGGTCAGCAGTGGAATCTCCCCGCATCTGCTGGACGTGGCAGCGCCGACGCCGATGCCGATCAGCTGATCGCACAGGTACTCGCCGCTGACGGTGAACTCACTATGGAACTGGCACACGAAGCGAAAGAAGGTTACCGACGCCTCGTCGACCGGAGCCTGCGCTCTTCTGCCCGACCCAGGGGTAAGAAGCTGGAGCTGAAGCCGATCGGGCGATACGGATCCAACGAGTACGCGATCGTCTTCACCGAGCACTTCGACGACTTGGTAGAGCCCCGCCCGGTCCCCGTCCCGGAGCACGTCGCGAAATACCATCCGGCAGTGCGCGCCTTCCTCGACGACAAGGATTGGAAGCACGTCAGCAGCGAGCATGTTCTCCGCGCGGCGCGGATCCTGCAGGCGATCGCCACCGAAGCGGCTCACCGCGGTATTCGCGTACAGACACCAGCCGAAGTGCACGGCGATGGCGGGGGCCGAACCCAAAGACGGGTCAAAGGCCGACTGGTGCTGGGTACCTCGCACGGAGCGTACGGGGTCGACATCAAGGAGATACCCCTCGCGGGAACGCCAAAAGTGTCGCCCGTGCCGTATTCCAAGCGTGGATCGGTACCGGGCTGGATCGCCACGCGGAGCCGAGAATTCGTCAGCACCGGCAAGCTCGAACTGACAGTCCACGGGCCAGGCAGCACCTACAACGGCGACCACTACCGTGATGCCAAGTCGATCAAGGTCGAAGACAAGCTGCCGCAGCTGTTCCGATCACTGGAGATCTACGCGCTTCGAGCAGACTGGAACCGCCGTGAGCTCGAGCGGGCCGCAGCTGAGCGACGAGTGCGGTGGGAAAGCGCAATGTCGGCCGCGACCGAGCGATACGCGGAGAACGCCCGGTGGGAGCACTTCACGAAGCGGTCGAGCGAATGGCGGCTCGTGAACCAGCACCGCGACTTCCTGGCCGCGGCGAGAAAGCACGCTGAACTGTACGAGGGCGAACTCCGCAGCGACATCATGCGGCAGCTCGATGAGGCGGAAGAACGAATCGATCGCCTGGATCCCGTCCGGAACCTGTCGAGAATCGTCCCCCACGTACCAGACCCGCGACCAGAGGATCTCAAACCATTTCTCTCCGGGTGGAGTCCGCATGGTCCGAGCGGATCGGCCTGGTAGCGACCCACTCGGAGCGTCGTCCGAGTGTCGCGTCCCCGCACCACGGCCACCGTAGGCTGGGTGAATGAGCGGGCGCTCACGCGGTTCTGTTGGCTACTGCCCCGGTTGCGGTGCCCGGCTACGGCCGGAGCAGCGCGCCGACGCGCTGTTCTGCTCTTCCAAGTGCCGGTCGCGGTACTGGCGATGGCGCAAGCAAGGACAAACGAAGGTTCACGCCCTGCACGACCGTGCCTCGGTTCGACGGTGCCCGCAGTGCGGCGGTACGTGGATCGCTGGAGTCGACCACCGAATCGACGCGCAGTACTGCTCCCACCGTTGCCGAACGCGTGCGTGGCGGGGTAGCCGTTCGTAATATCCGACACAGTGACACTTCTTGTCGACGCTTCTAGCTTCTCTGAAAAACAGTCTCTGATCTGCGGATATAGGTCTCAAGATGTCTTGTCAACGGTGACACGGCGGGAGCAGAATCTAGCTATGTGCCCGCGATCCGTTCAATAGCCGACACGGACGACGTTATCGGTGGCAGAACGTCTGGGAGCGGTCAGGTCGGGCGCGGAGGAGATCGACATGACTACCAAGATCGGTGCGGTGACTAAGCGGCGCTACGACCGTCTCGTGAAAGAAGGCCGCGGCCTCGTAGCGCAGCAGACCTACAGTCAGTTCAAACTCGGTGAGAACGCCCTCGAAATCGAGCCGCTACGGTCCAGGCATGGCGGGCCGGTCGCGCCCGGCGACGAGATTCTGACAGTTGAATGGGGACTTCGGATGTACGCCGAGGATGTGGGCATTCCCGAATCCACGTTGGCGGACTACCGCTGGGTGGCATCCCGTTGGCCTGAGGAGTTCCGGGCTCCTGATGTCTCGTACTACATCCACAAGATTTTCGCCGGTGTCGGTGATGCCGATGACCCGACCGAGCGCCACGACCTGATACTCGATCCTCCCGAGGACGAGCGGACCGGTGAGTTGAGGTGGACGGTCGATTCGGCCGCACGCTGGGTCGGGTGGCGACCCTCGCATGCGGAATCCGAGCAGGAACGTGTCGAGCGAATCCATGATCTGGCGAAGGACGACGCCGTCGCTACCAGGGTGATCACCGACTTCCTCCGTCGGCCGACGGTTGCGTACGAGGCGATGGCAGACCACACCGCACGCCACGCGGTGAACGCCGCGCAGATCGATCGAACCCGGGATGCTTTGGATCGAGTACGGCGAAGTACGCCGGCTGTTCGGCGAACAGAACACTCCGCCGAGTATGTGGACCTCGTCGGGACCTGCCAGCAATTCGTCGCCGCGGCCTCTCGGCTCGTCCCCGCGTTGCGCGGCAACGACTTCACCGACGAGGAACGTGAGCGAGTGCACGCCAACACAGTGCGTGTTCGCGCTACCGCCGACTGGATCGAGAGCGCCGTCGATACCGGCAACGTCGGGATGGACGACGAACTGGCTCGCCTTCTCGGAGGTGAGTGAGATGCCACGCGGAATCCCTCGACACGTCAAGGGCGAGAGAGTGCGGATCGCCTTGGTCGACGCACGGCCGAACGGGCTGTCGGCCAAACGCCTGGCCGACGTCACAGGGCTGTCGCCGAGCCAGGTTCGTGACGGACTGGTCGAGATCCGGGAAGAATCCGCGCTGGCCCACGGCGAACCTCTTGTCTGGTCGCGCGCGAACGGCTATCAGTTATCGGAAGACCCAGATGCCGTCAGGACGTACACAGGCGCGATCGCCAACGCGATTCATAAGCGACTGATTCGCCTGCTGAAGGGGACAGTGCTGCCGTTCGCGCGGATGCTGCCCGGTGGCCCGTGGGTAGACAATGCCATTGCACAACTCAACGCGGCGATAGCGTCTCTGCAGATGGCGATCGATATCACCTCGGCGACCTCGGCCGGTGCCGCGCAGCGATCGCCCACGGCGAAGGTAGCTCACTGATCAGAAACTCGAACGCGGGGTGGCCCTGGCTGTCCCCGGCGTGCTGGGCGATCCGCCCACCGGTGATTGCGCGTGACCGTGTCGCTGCGACTGTGACGAAGAACATGTCTTGCTCGAAGCGAAGGTGTATCGCCGGATAGGTGGCAGAACTGCTACCCGGTAGCTGATCTGACTGCTCGGGGGCCGAACTGGTCCGACGTGAGCTGCGGCGAACTCGTCCATGGGCCTACCTGGTCCGGGCCAGAAAGGGGGTCGGCGCGGAAATCTTGGTGTATTTCTGGTCTCGGCCCGCAAAAAGAAGCAGGTCAGGACCGGTGACCGGGCCTGACCTGCTTCTATTGTGCGCCATCAGGGACTCGAACCCCGAACCCGCTGATTAAGAGTCAGCTGCTCTGCCAATTGAGCTAATGGCGCTTGGTTTGCTTGGATCGCGACTCTAGGAGAGAGCCTCTCGGCTTCTCTCTCGGCCCCGCTCTCCGGTGCGGAACAAACATTAACAGGCTTGGGGCCGGAAAGTGAAATCGGGCTCTGACCAGCGACGATGGCGGGCGATCAGCGTTGTTAACGATCGGGGGCCGAGTGCGTATCTAAGGGATGTGACTTGGTCGTGTCGCGGGGGCTTTCCCGTTTGTCCCGGCCAGGCTGACTGGCAGAATGGCTGGGACGACGAACCGGACGCCCCAGCCGGCGTGGATGGCACGGGCGTGGACCGTCGGTGGGATCTGCGGCGCACAGTGACTGCGTCGGTATGGAAACGGGGTTGACATGAGTAAGAAGCGGGGGCGACCTCGGTCGCTGCGGACGATTGTCCCGGTGGTGCTGCTGGCGGTGTTCGCGTTGGGCGCGAGCGCTTGCTCGGCGGCGGAGGGCGCCGGTGTCGAGGTCGCGATCGACCGTAACCCGATCACCGAGTTGATGAAGCCGAAATTGGTGTCGGCGATCAAGGACGGGCAGGTCGGTGTCTCGCCCGGCATGCCGATGGCCTTCCAGGTCGAGGACGGCAAGTTCACCGACGTGAAGCTCACCAACAAGGAGGGCAAGGCGGTCGCGGGGCAGCTCGCCGCGGACGGGCGCTCGTGGGCGACCACCGAGGTGCTCGGGTACGGCAAGACCTACCAGCTGACGGCGTCGGCGATCGGTCTCGGCGGCGCGAACGCCTCGACGCTCAGCTTCACCACCAGCTCGCCGAACAACCAGACCAAGCCCTACCTGATGCCGGGTGAGGGCGAGGTGGTCGGCATCGGTCAGCCGGTGGCCATCCAGTTCGACGAGAACATCCCGGACCGCCGCGCGGTGCAGGACGCCATCAAGATCACCACCGAGCCGCCGGTGGAGGGCGCGTTCTACTGGGTGAACAATCGCGAAGTGCGGTGGCGCCCCGAGCATTTCTGGGCTCCGGGCACCAAGGTGACGGTCGATGTGAACGTCTACGGCAAGGACCTGGGCAAGGGTCTGTTCGGCCAGGACAACATCCACTCGTTCTTCACCATCGGTGACGCGCAGATCTTCACCGCCGACGACAACACCCATCAGGTGACCGTCGAGCGCAACGGCGAGGTGATCATGACCATGCCGACCTCGATGGGCAAGGACTCCACGCCCACCGACAACGGCATCTACATCGTGGCCGACAAGCACGACAAGCTGATCATGGACTCCTCGACCTACGGTGTCGCGATCAACTCGCCCGACGGCTACCGCACCCCGGTGGACTACGCGACGCGAATCTCCTACAGCGGCATCTTCTTCCACTCCGCGCCGTGGTCGGTGGGGCAGCAGGGCTACTCGAACGCCAGCCACGGCTGCCTGAACCTGAGCCCGGCCAACGCCCGCTGGGTGTACGAGAACGCCAAGCGCGGTGACATCACGATCGTGAAGAACACGGTCGGCGGCACGCTGTCCGGCGTCGACGGCCTCGGCGACTGGAACATCCCGTGGCCGGAATGGAAGGCGGGCAACGCCGACGTCTCCTGACGCGCGAAAGACGAAGGGCCACCGGATGTTTCCGGTGGCCCTTCGTCTTTCGCGGGAGGTTCAGGCGGGGGTGGGCAGCTCGCTGCAGTCCATCATCGCCTCGCCGGCGACGGCGAGGGCGCTGCCGAGCGCGCCGCAGAGGATGCGGCCGCCGAACAGCAGGCGGTCCAGGTTGGGCAGGCCCGCCGAGCCGGTGCCGGAGGAGCCGGTGGTCTCCAGGCCGGTGGTCGAACCGCTCTGCGCCGAGCCGGACTCGGGCTGCTCGGTGGGCAGACCGAAATCGCCGGTCGGCGCCGCGGCGACATACGGGGACAGGGGCAGGCCGGGCTCGGCCGCCGCGGTCCCCGCGATCGGGCCGAGCGCGGCAGTGGCCGCGAGGACGGCGACGACGGTGGAACGCTTCATCAAGGGGTCTTTCCGGTCGAACCTGACGAGAGATGCCGCACAACTGGGCGGTGGTCCAGAGTGTAGCGGGCAAACGTGATCTTCGTCATGACACCGGCGGGGCCGGTCAGGCGGTCGCGGCCAGGCCATGTTCGGGGCCGCGGAGCTCGGCCGAGATGCTGACGCCGGGATCGCCGACGACCACGCGCCGGACGCCGCAGCGGCAGCGCTGATAGGCGACCAGACCCTCGCTGGTCCGATGACACGACTCGATCCACCAGGTGTGGGAGGTGTGGCTGCTCATGTCCCGAGTCTGATGTAATGGCATTGTGCATTACAACCATTACGGACGTGAGCCCGTGCAGCTCGGCATCGAGCTGCTCAACGAGCCCTGCGCCTCGGCGGCGGAACTGGCCGAGCGCTGCGCGGCCGCCGGACTGGTGCTGTCCGTCCCGCCCACCGACGCGGACGTGGCCTCGGTGACGGCGTTCCTGGCGCGCTGGCGGCGCGTGGTCGAGTGCGTCGACCGCCCCGCCCGCGCCGAGCTGCTCAACGCGCTGCTGGCCGAATACGCCTCGGCGCCCCGGCTCACCGATCACGTCGGCGACG
Organism: Nocardia neocaledoniensis; assembly: GCF_003182135.1. Taxonomy (GTDB): domain Bacteria; phylum Actinomycetota; class Actinomycetes; order Mycobacteriales; family Mycobacteriaceae; genus Nocardia; species Nocardia neocaledoniensis. The sequence goes on from NZ_QGTL01000008.1 coordinate 61,285, forward strand.
GCTGGCACCTGCACTTCCGCGACCCCGGCGTCGCGACCGATCGGCAGATCGCCGCGCTGATCACCGTCGGCACCGCGCTGCATCTGACCGGGCTCGGCATGGACCGGCTCGGTGTCTGCGCGGCGGACGGGTGCGCGCGGGCCTACGCCGACATCTCCCGCAACGGCAGGCAGCGGTTCTGCAGCCCGGCCTGCGCGAATCGCTCGGCGGTGCGCAGGCATCGGGCCGCGCGCGCCGCGGGGTGACGGGTCGTGCGGCGCCGGGTGACGGGTCGCGCGGCGCCGAGTGACGGGACGCGCGGCGCCGGGTGACGGGACGCGCGGCGCCGGGTGACGGGACGCGCGGCGCCGGGTGACGCGGCGCGGGTGCCGAGCGCGGAATCCGCGCCTACTCGGGGAGGGCACGCCGAATTCGGTGGCGCGCGGCGGATGGCGATGGCCGCCGGGACCGGCGTCGCGGCCCGGCGGACAGTGATCACTCCAGCACCGGGAAATTGGCGCGCAGGACACCGTGCGGATCGCGGGCCCGCTTGATTTCGCGGAGCCTGGTCAGCGTGGCCGGGTCGAAGGCCGTGCTCGCCGATTCGCCGGGGGCGAGGAACGTGTAGGGCTTGGCGCCGGTGATGTGGGTGCCGAGCCCGTCCACGATGGCCGCGAAGCCGGCCCGCACGTCATCGGCCAGGTGCGGTAGGCCCAGGCCGAGCAGGTAGAGCGCGTACGGCTCGGTGACCGGCCCGCGCGCCCCGTCGCCGCCGGGGCCGGTCGCGGCGAGCGCGCCGCCGAGGCCGCGGATCTGGATGTTGAGCAGGGGTGCGACCGGCGCCTCGATGATCGTCTTCACGACCGCGTCGCCGAGATCGGTGAGCAGCTCGCCGCGGGACAGGGACGGGGTCGGGTCGGTGGGTTCGGCGGTGATGGCGCCGATCCGGTCGGGCGTCATGGCGCCGCGGGTGTCGGTGAGCGCGCCCGCGATGGTGTCGAGCGAGCTGGTCAGCGCGCGGCCCTCGGCGGGGTCACCGAGGAAGGCGAAGTCGATGGCGACGGTCGGCGCGGCGCCGGGGAGCTGATAGCGCTGCAGCCATACCGAGAGCTCGGCGGGCGCCCCGGTGGTGAGCGCGGTGAACGTCTCGAAGGCCTCCGCGGTGCGGTCGGCGGGCCAGCTCACCCGGCCGCCGTAGAGCTGGGGCAGCTCGAACAGGTCGAACTCCAGTGCCGTGACGATCCCGAAGTCGCCACCGCCGCCGCGCAGCGCCCAGAACAGTTCGGGGTCGGTGTCGGCGCTGATCCGCTGCCGCTCGCCCGCCGCGTCGACGATCTCGAGCGCGGTGACCGCGTTCGCCGCCCAGCCGTGCGCGCGGGAGAACCACCCGAACCCGCCGCCCAGGGTGTAGCCCGTCACGCCGACGACGGGATTGCTGCCCGCCAGGCCGGTGAGCCCGTGGGCGGCCGCCGCGGCCTGGACGCGTCCCCACTGCGCGCCGGAACCGACGCGGGCGGTCCGCCGGTCGGGGTCGACGCTGATCTCGTCGAGCAGGCCGGTGCGCAGCAGGATGGCGCCGGCGATGTCGCCGGTGGCGCCGTGGCCGGTCGGCTGGGTCACCACGGTGCGGCCGGTGCGCTGGGCGTGGCGCACGACCCGCGCGATGTCGTCGGCGTCGGCGGCCGTGACGACCGCGGCGACCGGTTGGCGCACGGCGGTGTTCCACGGCCGCGCGGCCTGCTCGAAGTCGTCCTCGCCCGGCAGCAGGACCGTCCCGCGGACAGCGGTGCGCAGCGCGTCGATTCCCATGTTCTCCTCATTCCCTCGTGGCTTCACCGAGTCGACGACGCGGGGAAGGCGACTGTGACACACCGGGTCCGAGGACGGTGTCCACCAGGTCATCGACCTCGGTGGGGTCGAGCGCGTCGGGGGTCATCAACCGCCGGTAGATCACCGCGCCCGCGAGCGCGGTCGCGGCCAGTTCGGGGTCGGCGCCGGACGGGAAGTCCCCGGCGGCGATGCCGTCGCGGACCGCGGCCACGAGCGTCGCGCGGCGCTCGGCGTTGTAGCGGTGGAACAGCTCGCGCAGCTCGTCGTTGCGCTCGGCGGCGTCGATGAGCGCGGGAGTGCAGTCGGCGACGAGCGAGCCGGTGAACGCCGTCGCCAGGTGATCGACGATGGCGACGACGCGTTGGCGCGGGGTCAGGTCGGACAGTGGATCGGCGGCCGAGCCGGGTTGGACGTTGAGCGAGCGCAGTGCGTCGGCGATGAGCGCGAGTTTGCCCGGCCAGTGCCGGTAGACGGTGCTCTTGGCGACGCCGCTGCGGCGGCACACCGACTCGATGGCGAAGCCGCCGTAGCCGGCTTCGGCCAGTTCCGTCAGCGCGGCGGTGAGCACGCGGCGCCGGGAGGCGGTGATCCGCGGGTCGACGCGATTCTCGGCCTGGTCCATCAAGCTATCGTACGGTATCGTTCTATAGCGAGACGCTACCGTTTCGTAGTTGACCGTCGAAGGAGGTCGACATGATCAACGTTCGCTACATCGTCGACGATGTCGACGTGGCCGTGCGCTTCTACACCGAGCGGCTCGGCTTCGCCGTCGTCATGCACGCACCGGCGGATTTCGCGATGCTCGATCGCGAGGGCCTGCGGCTGCTGCTGAATCGCCCCGGCGCCGGCGGTGCCGGTCGCTCCGATGATCGAGGCAGACCCCCTGAACCGGGCGGCTGGAACCGATTCCAGCTCGCCGTGCCGGATGTGGACGAGGCGCTCGCCGAGCTCGACCGCGCCGGTGTGCCGGTGCGGACGGGTGTCGTGGGGGGAGGCGGCGGGCGGCAGGCCGTGATCGAGGACCCGGCGGGCAACCCGATCGAACTCTTCGAGCCGAAGACCAACGAGTGAGGCCCAGGTCGGGATCGCTCCCGGCCTGGGCCTCGGTGGGGGTGAGTGACGGGACTCGAACCCGCGACAGCCAGGATCACAACCTGGTGCTCTACCAACTGAACTACACTCACCATCGCCGGTGAATCACCGGCGCCGTAGATACTAGCGTGTTTCGGGCGTCAGGCCCTAATCCGCTGGTCGGGGGCTTGTTCCGGTGACATCCACGGCCTCGGTGACCGCTTCGGCGACCGCGGCGATCTCGGTGGTCGACGGCCCGGGCAGCGGGACGAACGCCGTGCGGCGGTAGTACTCGAGCTCGCGGATGGATTCCTTGATGTCGGCCAGCGCCCGGTGCGCCAGACCCTTTTCGGGCTGCCCGAAGTAGATGCGCGGGTACCAGCGCCGGCACAGCTCCTTGATCGAGCTCACGTCGACCATGCGGTAGTGCAGGTGCTCGTCGAGCTCGGGCATGTCGCGGGCGATGAAGCCGCGGTCGGTGGCGATCGAGTTGCCGCACAGCGGAACCGTGCGCGCGGTGGGCGCGTACTCGCGGATGTAGGCGAGCACCTCGGCCTGGGCCTGCTCGAGCGTCACCGTGGAACGCCGAACCTCTTCGGTGAGACCGGATTTCGCGTGCATCTCGGCGACGACCGGTGGCATGCAGGCCAGCGCGGCGTCGTCGGCGTGGATGACGATGTCGACACCGTCACCGAGGATGTTCAGGTCGCTGTCGGTCACGAGCGCGGCGATCTCGATCAGCTTGTCGCTGTCGAGACGGAGCCCCGTCATCTCGCAATCCATCCAGACCAGGAGTTTGTCGGACACCTGAGCCACCCTAACGGTGGGCGGGCGCGCCCGGGCGGCAGGTGTGTCGTGCGGGCGAGGCGGGACCAGGAGTTGACCGGCGGCGATACAGTTTGCCTTGATCTCCCCGCACCACGTTTCGAGCATTTCTTGCGTACGGCAGTTGTGACCAGACGGAGGACGCGCGATGACCACCCCCCAGGAGAAGGCGGCAGCGGCCCGCAAGGCGGCCGAGGAGGCGGCCCGGGTCGCCGCGGAGGCCGCGGCCGCCGCCGAGGCCGCCGAGCAGGAGGCCGCGGCCGCGAGCAGCGAATCATCGCCAGCGCCCGCGGCTTCCAGCGAGGCCGCCGAGATCGCCGCGGGCTACGCCTTCGACGGACCCGCGCTCGAACTCGGCACCGTGATGGTCGGTGGCGCCGCGGATCCCGCTGCGCGCGTGCGCATTCCGCTGCGGATGATGAACCGGCACGGCTTGGTCGCCGGGGCCACCGGCACCGGCAAGACCAAGACGCTGCAGGGCATCGCCGAGCACCTGTCGCGGGCCGGGGTGCCCGTGGTGATGGCCGACATCAAGGGCGACCTGTCGGGGCTGAGCGAACCCGGCGCCGACAACGACAAGATCAGGGCGCGCGCCGCCGAGACCGGCGCGACCGACTGGGCGCCGCGCTCGTACCCGACGGAGTTCGTCTCGCTCGGCACCGGCGGCATCGGCGTGCCGATCCGGGCGACCATCACCTCGTTCGGCCCGATCCTGCTCAGCAAGGTCCTCGGCCTCAACGACACCCAGGAATCCACGCTCGGCCTGATCTTCCACTGGGCCGATCAGCGTGGCCTCGCGCTGCTCGACCTGAAGGACCTGCGGGCAGTGATCACCCACCTGACCAGCCCGGAGGGCAAGGAAGACCTCAAGGGCATCGGCGGGGTCTCGGCGCAGACGGCCGGAGTGATCCTGCGCGCGCTGGTGAATCTGGAGGCCGAGGGCGGCGACACCTTCTTCGGCGAACCCGAACTCGACCCCGCCGACCTGCTGCGCACCGCGGGCGGTCAGGGCGTGATCACACTGTTCGAACTCGGTCAGCAGGCCGCGCGGCCGGTGCTGTTCTCCACCTTCCTGATGTGGGTGCTCGCCGATCTGTTCCAGACGCTGCCCGAGGAGGGCGATCTCGACAAACCCAAGCTGGTCTTCATTTTCGACGAGGCGCATCTGCTGTTCGCCGAGGCGTCCAAGGCGTTCCTGCAGCAGGTGGAACAGACGGTGAAGCTGATCCGGTCCAAGGGGGTCGGCGTGTTCTTCTGCACGCAGCTGCCCACCGACATCCCGAATCCGGTGCTGTCCCAGCTCGGCGCCCGCGTGCAGCACGCGCTGCGCGCCTTCACCCCCGACGATCAGAAGGCGCTGTCGAAGACGGTGCGCACCTACCCGAAGTCGGCGGTCTACGACCTCGAGGAGGCGCTCACCTCGCTGGGCACGGGCGAGGCGATCGTCACCGTGCTCTCGGAGAAGGGCGCGCCGACGCCGGTCGCCTGGACCAGGATCGCGCCGCCGAGCTCGCTGATGGACACCATCGGTGACGACGCCATCAAGTCCAAGGCGCTGTCGAGCCCGCTGCAGGGCAAGTACGGCCAGAGCGTCGACCGGGAGTCGGCCTACGAGATGCTGCTGGCGAGCGTCGCCGCCGCCGAACCGGAGCCGGCCGCGCCCCAGTCGCCGGGCCCCGCGCAGGCGCAGCGGGAGGAGGACTCCGCGGCCGAACGGATCATGAAGAACCCGGCGGTGAAGAGCTTCCTGCGCTCGGCGGCGAGCGCGGCGGGCCGGGAGATCAGCCGTAGTCTGTTCGGTACCCGCAGGCGTTAGCGCGCCCGAAAGCCCATGGTCTCGGTCAGCTGCTGCCGAACCAGCCCCAGGGGAACCAGTGGTGGCCGCCGCGGCCGCGGTCACAGCGGTCCCAGTCGCGGTCGTTCCAGTGGTTGCGGCCCCAGTCCTTGTCGCACCGGTGGCCGCGGTCGCGGTCGCAGTACTCCCAGTCGTGATGATTCCAGTTGTCGCAGCGCGGGTGGTGGGGGTTGGCGTGCACCACCGAGGGCGTGGCTGCGGGGAGGGCGACGGCGGGCGCCGCCGTCGTCAGCGGGAAGATGGCCGCCGCACCGGTCACCGCCGCGCACAGGATCAGCCGGCGCAGACCGGCCTCGTGTGTCGTCTCGGTCTTCATGATCGCCTCTTCCGGTGCGCTGGTCACCGGACTTCACGCACCGTGTGTCGAGTGTGGTTGACAATCCCCGACCACCTCGATCGTAGGCGTGTGACCGGGCCGACCACCAGCCCGGCAAGCCGCTGTTCGGCCGCAATGCCCGCCGCTACACCGCCGCGGGCGCGCCCGGCCGAGGCGGATCCGTGACCTCGCGCATCAGCAGGTCCGCGGTCGTCTCGCGGCGCAGCAGCTGCCTGGTCCGGCCGCCGCTGACGGCGACGATCGGCGGTCGGCCGACGGTGCGGTAGGTCGAGGCGAGGCCGTGGTGATAGGCGCCGGTGCAGGGCACGGCGAGCACTTCACCGGGACGCAGATCCGCGGGCAGTCGCACGCCGGTGGCGAGGAGTTCGCCCGACTCGGTGTCCCTGGCCGCGATCGACGTCGTCCGCTGGGCGCCGGTGGGGTGCCGGTTCACGACCACCGCGCCGTCGTGCCCGCGGCCTCGGCCGCAACCGCCGCCGTCGATGAGGACGCGGTGCCCGCCCTCGGCGGTCTCGGTGACGGCGAGCACCCGGTAGAGCGTGACCCCTGCCCTGGCCACGATCGCGCGCCCGGGTTCCATGGTGATCATCGGGCGGGGGAAGCGGTGGCGCGCGCAGCCGGCGTCGAGGGCGTCGTCGAGGATGTCGGCGAGCTCGCGCAGGTTCAGTTCGGCGTCGCCGCCGCGATAGGCCACCGCGTGCCCGCCGCCGATGTCGAGGTGGGTGAGCAGCAGGCCGTATTCGTGGTCGATCCAGGCCATTTCGCGGATCATCCGGCGGATCGCCTCGCCGTAGTGGTCGGGATTGTGGATCTGCGCGCCGAGATGGCAATGCAGGCCGGTGAGCCGGAGAGCGGGCTGGGCGGCGATCCTGGCCACGGCGGTCTCGAACGATCCGCTGCCCACCGGAAAGCCGAAATGCGAGCTGCCCGGGACATCGATGCCGGGGTCGACGCGCAGCAGCAGTTGCACCGGCTCGACCGCCAGCGCGGCCAGCAGGGTGATCTCGGTCAGCGAGCCGACGACGATGCGTCCCACGCCGCACTCGATGGCGGCCCGCAGTTCGTCGGAGGTCTTGCCATTGCCGTTCATGACGATCCGGCGTGGATCGATGCCGGCGGCGAGGGCGATCGACAGTTCGCCTGTCGAGCCGACCTGCACCGACAGCCCCTCCTGGGCGACCCAGCGCGCCACCTCGCCGACCATCAGGGCGGTGCCCGCGTAGACGATCTCGGCGTCGGGGAAGTGCTTGCGATAGGCGCGGCAGCGGTCCCGCACCTCGGCCTCGTCGACCACGTGGACGGGGGTGCCGAACTCGTCGGCGATATCGCTGAGCGCGACCCCGCCGAGCGTGACGCGGCCCTCGTCGTCGTAATGGGTGTCGGCGGGCCAGACGGCGGGATCCAGCCGCGGCACGGTGGTCGCGCGTAACGAAGGGAAGATCTCGAGCAACGTCACGGTGTCTCCTGGGGACGCCCCCGCGCTCCGACGGCGGGGCCGACTCCAGGACTACGCCGTTGGCGGGCCGCCGGACGCGCTGTTGACGAGTCCTTGACCCCCGGCCGGACGTTCCTGACGGGTTGCTGACACCGCCGCCCCGTCAGGGGTCGTTCAGCCGCCGAGCTTCTTGTAGAACGCGCCCGCGATCGGGGCGGTCACCGCGCGCGGGCCGTAGTTGCCCGCCACGCTCATACCCTTGCTGATCAGGCCGGGCACGATGCGCATCTTGTTGCGGGCCAGCGCGTCGATGGAGACCTTGGCGGTGTACTCCGAGGAGACCCAGAGGAAGTCGGGGACCATCTTGTCGACGATCGACTCGTCCTCGGGCGCCGGTGTTTCCGTGCGGACCGGGCCCGGGGCCAGCAACGTGACATGGACGCCGGTGCCCTTGAGCTCGCCGCGCAGCGACTCGGAGAAGGTGTTGGCGAACGCCTTGGACGCGGCGTAGGTGGCGTTGTTCGGGATCGGCATGTTGCCCGCGGCCGAACCGCTGATCAGGATGCCGCCCGCCTTGCGCTCGAGCATGCCCGGCAGCACGGCCAGGGTCAGATCGTGCACGGCGGTCGCGTTGAGTTCCATCTGCGCGCGCTCGTAGGCGAAATCCAGCTCGGCGACCGGGCCGAAGGTGGCGATGCCCGCGTTGTTGCACAGGACCGCGATGTCGCGCACCGCGAGCTCGTCGACCAGGCTGGCCCGCTGGGTCCGATCGGCGAGGTCGACCGCGCGCACCTCGGCGGTGATCCCGTGCGCCAGCGTCAGCCGCTGGGCCAGTTCGGTGAGGATCTCACCGCGCCGCGCGACCAGGATCAACGAGTAGCCGCGCCCCGCCAGCTCGGCGGCCAGCGCGGTACCGATACCGGAGGACGCGCCGGTGACGACGGCACGATTGTCTGCAGTGGGGGAGGGCAAGCTCACCCGGGCGAGCTTAGGGGATCTGCCCCTGACAGCGCCGACCGAGCCGGGATCGGGGGATCCGGTCATAGGCTGACAGTCGACATGACGGCACCGGTATCCAAACCCACCCGAAGGGTCGGTGGCTGCGAGCGCCGGTGGGTCGGCCGCGGGGGCGAGCGGAGGCGAGAGATCATGACCGGATCGCAGGTCTTCGGGATGGGGGACGAGCCGATGGCTGCGCCGACCTGGCCTGCGCTGACCGAGGACGAGATCGTCCGGGCGGTCGCCGCGACCTGGGGCGGACCGGGGCCCGCGGAGGTCGAATGGCGCAGTGCGCGCCCGCTGTCGTCGACGGTGGGTGTGCGGCTGGCCGACGGGGCGCGGCTGGTCGTGAAGCGGCTCCCGCTGCGCCTGCGTGACCAGGCAGCCCTCGCCGAGGAACACCGGTTCATGGCGCACCTGCGCACGCGGGGCATTCCGGTGCCCGAAGTCCGTGCCGCCGTCGGTCCCGCGAGGTTCGTCTACGAAGTCCAGCGGGCGGGGGTGGGGGAGGACCGGTACCGGGCCGACTTCTCGTGGACGCCGTACCGGGACGACACCGACGCGGCGGGAGCTGGGGCCATGCTGGCGCGCCTGCACCTTGCCGCCGAGGGCTATGACGCACCGGCCCGTCCCGCGCGCCCCCTGGTGGCGAGCCTGCACGGAGACGGTGTCGCGAGTGCGTTCGACTGGCACCTCGCCCGGCGCCCGGCGCTGGCGCGATTCCTTGCCGACCGCGACCGGCGTGCCGAGATCCCGGAGACGCGAGTCGATCTCACCGGGGTGGCGCCGCTGTGGACGCACGGTGACTGGCATCCCACGAACCTGCTCTGGGATCGCGACGAGGTGTCCACCGTGTTCGACTTCGGTCTCGCCGACCGCACCGCCGCCGTCTTCGACCTGGCCACCGCCGTCGAACGTACTGCGGTGGACTGGGTTTCGCTGCGCGACAGTGGTCCCGCGCATGTTCGCGACGACCAGGTGCGCGCTCTGCTCGAGGGCTACCGATCGGTGCGCCCGCTCGACCGCGCCGAACAGATCGCGCTCGCCGACCTGCTCCCGCTGGTCCACATCGGCTACGAGCTCTCGGAGATCGACTACTTCCTCACCGTCGCCGGCGAACCCCGAAATGCCGACATCGCTTACCAGGATTGGCTGCTCGGTCACCTCGCCTGGTTCCGCACACCGGCGGGCCGATCGCTGCGCGCCCTCGTCCGCGACTGTGCCGCCGGGTGACCCGAGAAGTCGCTCGCCCGGTTCCCCTCGACATCACCACGCCGGGCGACCGCCGTCGGGCCCTGCCGCGTGGCGGACTCGGGCAGCTCCGGCCGCGCAATGGTGTGGCTCATCGTGGCGCCGCGCGCGCACCCGCCGAGAAGAGCACCGCCCCGCCCACCGGATGCGAGTTCGGCGGACGGGGCGGTGCGACGATCGTCCGTCGCGTCGGACGACCGGGCTCGGGGGACTACAGGCGCGCCGCCAGACGGGTGCCCTGGTCGATGGCGCGCTTGGCGTCGAGTTCGGCGGCCAGGTCGGCGCCGCCGATGAGGTGCAGGTCGACGCCCGCCGCGCGCAGCGGCTCCTCCAGCTCACGCACCGATTCCTGTCCGGCGCAGACGATCACGTTGTCGACCTCGAGGACGCGCGGCTTCTCGTGCTTCTCGCCGAAGCTGATGTGCAGCCCCCGGTCGTCGATGCGCTCGTAGTTCACGCCGCCGACCTGCTCGACGCCCTTGGCCTTGAGCGCGGCACGGTGCACCCAGCCGGAGGTCTTGCCGAGGTCCTTGCCGAAGGGGGTCGACTTGCGCTGCAACAGCACCACGTCGCGGGCGGCGGGGGCGGGCTTGGGCTGCTTGAGCTGGCCGCGGACCTGCTCGTCCTCGGAGTCGACGCCCCACTCTTCCTTCCACTCGTCGAGCTTGAGCGTGGGATGTCCTTCGACGGTGAGGAATTCGCTCACGTCGTAGCCGATGCCGCCCGCGCCGATCACCGCGACCTTCTTGCCGACCGGCTTGGCCTCCTTCACCAGCTCGGCGTAGGACAGCACCATCGGGTGGTCGATGCCGGGGATGTTCGGGATGCGCGGGCGCACGCCGGTCGCCAGCACCACCGAGTCGTAGCCGCCCGCGAGGAGTTCCTCGGCGGTGACGCGCTTGGCGAGATGCAGGGTGACGCCGGTGAGTTCGATCTTGCGGCGGAAGTAGCGGATCGACTCGTCGAACTCCTCCTTGCCGGGGATGCGCCGGGCGATGTCGAACTGGCCGCCGATCTTGTCGTCGGCCTCGAACAGGTCGACGTGATGGCCGCGCTCGGCCAGGCTCACCGCCGCCGACAGCCCGGCCGGGCCCGCGCCGACCACGGCGATGCGCTTGGCCCGTCGCGTCGGCAGCAGCTGCAGCGTCGTTTCGCTGCCCGCGCGTGGGTTGACCAGGCACGACACCTTCTTGTTGCCGAAGGCGTGGTCCAGGCAGGCCTGGTTGCAGGCGATGCAGGTGTTGATCTCGTCGGTGCGGTCACCCTTGGCCTTGTTGGCCCATTCCGGGTCGGCCAGCAGCGGGCGCGCCAGCGAGATCAGCGCCGCGTCGCCGCGGGTGAGGATCTCCTCGGCGATCTCGGGCATGTTGATGCGGTTGGACGCGCACACCGGGATGTTCACCTTGCGGGCGATCTTGGCGGTGAACTCCACGAACGCCGCGCGCGGTACCGAGGTGACGATGGTGGGCACCCGCGCCTCGTGCCAGCCGATGTCGGTGTTGAGGATGTCGACGCCGACGGCCTCCAATTCCTGTGCCAGCGCGACGATCTCGTCGAAGGTCTGGCCCTTCTCCACCAGCTCGGCCATCGACAGCCGGAACACGATGATGAAGTCGGGGCCGACCGCGGCGCGGATGCGCCGGGCGATCTCCACCGGCAGGCGGCGCCGGTTCTCCGGCGTGCCGCCCCACTTGTCGGTGCGCTTGTTCACCCGTGGCGCGAGGAACTGGTTGATGAAATAGCCCTCACCGCCCATGATCTCGCAGCCGTCGTACCCGGCGAACTTGGCCAGCTCGGCACAGCGGGCGTAGTCGTCGATCGTGTTCTCGATGCCCTTGGCCGAGAGCGCACGCGGCTTGAACGGGTTGATCGCGGACTTGATCGCCGAGGCGGAGACGCTGGTGGGCATGTAGGAGTAGCGGCCGGCGTGCAGGATCTGGATGGCGATCTTGCCGCCCTCGGCGTGCACCGCCTTGGTGATCCGGCGGTGCCGGTAGGCCTCGGTCTTGGTGGTGAGCTTGCCGCCGAACGGCAGCAGCCAGCCGGTGCGGTTGGGCGCGTAGCCGCCGGTGATGATCAGGCCGACGCCGCCGCGGGCGCGTTCGGCGAAGTAGGCGGCCAGCTTGTTGGTGTCCCAGGCGCGGTCCTCGAGACCGGTGTGCATGGAACCCATGACCACCCGGTTGCGCAGGGTGGTGTGGCCGAGGTCGAGTGGTTCGAACAGGTGGGGGTATGCGGTCATGGGCGATGGTCACCTTTTCGCGGTCGCAGGGCCTGCAGTACTTCGTCGCACCATTCGACGTAGCCGGACTCCGCGCGGATGCCCGCGCGCAGCACCAGGTACTGGTGCAGAGCGGTGCCGGAGAGCTGATCCGGCGCCGGGAAGAATTTCTTCTCGCTGAGCTGGTACTCGTCGAGGCGCCGCGCGTGCTGCTCGCGGTGGCGGGCGACCTCGGCGCAGACGGCGTCGAGGTCGCCGTACGCGGCGCCGCGCACCTTCACGCCCAGCTCGGAGTTGGCCGGGCTCGACTCGGTGGGTTCGGCGATCCAGCGGGCCAGTTCGGCATGGCCCGCCGGCGCCACCGAATACACCTTCTTGTCGGGTTTCCCCTGCTGTTCGACCGATTCCACGGTCACCCAGCCGGAGTCCTCCATACGCTTGAGCACCCGGTAGATCTGCTGGTGGGTGGCACTCCAGAAGTAGCCGATCGACTTGTCGAATCGGCGCGCGAGCTCGTAGCCCGACCCGGCGCGTTCGCTGAGCGAGACCAGCAGCGCGTGTTCGAGTGCCATGGGGGGAGCGTATCCGGAACGCTCGGTACTATGCAACCAGGTTCATATGTTCGGCGGCGTGCCGAAACGCGCGTGTGTCCTGCCGTGCGGGCCGGCGCGCATTACGCTTCGGCCATGACCGAGGTGAACGCGTCCGCGACCGTCGGCGAGGCGGCCGGACGCGGGCAGGTAGTGGCGTGGGGACTGTGGGACTGGGGATCGTCGGCCTTCCAAGCCGTCACGCTCACCTTCGTGTTCTCGGTGTATCTCACCGACAAGGTCGGCGACGACCTGCCGGGCGACACTCCGGCCAGCGCCTGGCTGGGGTGGGCACTGGCCGCCGCGGGCCTGGTCGTGGCGTTGACGGCGCCGGTCTGCGGGCAGTACTTCGACGCGGTGGGCTCCCGCAAACGCGCGCTGGCGACCCTGACCGCGCTCACCGTGGGCGCGATGTCGCTGATGTTCTTCGTGCACGACGACTACCACGACCTCTGGCTCGGCCTGGCCCTGCTGGCCTTCGCCTCGGCGGTGTTCGAGCTGGCCGGGGTGCCCTACAACGCGATGATGCGCCAGGTGTCGACGCCGGCGACGGTCGGCCGGGTCTCCGGATTCGGCTGGGCGATGGGCTATTTCGGCGGCATCGTGCTGCTGCTCATCTGCTACGTGGGATTCCTGGCCGGTGACGGCGACAGCCGCGGCGTGCTGGGGATGCCCACCGATCAGGGCCTCAATGTCCGGCTGGCGATCGTGCTGGCCGCGGTCTGGTTCACGGTCTTCGCGCTGCCGGTGCTGTTCGCGGTGCCCGAACTGCCGCGCACCACCGCCGATCCCGGCGCGGCGCGGGCGGGTTTCCTCGGCTCCTACCGGGTGCTGTGGCGCGACGTGCGCGAGCTGTGGGACAGCGACCGGCACACCGTGTGGTTCCTGCTCGCCAGCGCGGTCTTCCGCGACGGACTGGCCGGGGTGTTCACCTTCGGCGCGGTGCTGGCGGTGCAGGTGTACGGCTTCGCCGACGCCGACGTGCTGCTGTTCGGGATCGCCGCCAATGTGGTGGCAGGCGCGGCGGCCATCGCGGCGGGACGCTTCGACGACCGGCTCGGGCCCAAGCGGGTGATCGTGGCCTCGCTGATCGGGATGCTGCTGTGCGGGCTGGTGCTGCTCGTGGTCTCGGGATCGCTGATGTTCTGGATCTTCGGGCTCGCCCTCACCGTGTTCGTCGGCCCGGCGCAGGCCTCGGCGCGCTCGTACCTGACGCGGCTGGCGCCGCCGGGGCGCGAAGGTCAGCTGTTCGGCCTGTACACGACCACCGGGCGGGCGGTGTCGTTCCTCGCGCCCGCGCTGTTCGGGGTGTTCGTCTCGGTGTTCCACAGCGATCGCGCCGGGATCGCCGGGCTGCTCGTCGTGCTGGCCGCGGGGTTGCTCGTGCTGCTGCCGGTGCGCGCGCCCGCCACCGCGCACGACGCGAAATAGTGGTACTTCACTACGCGTGCGGGACCGGTGTTGTGTGTACGCCCGTACTCTGAGTTTCAGGCTATGCCCGGTGTGCGGTGTGTTACACCATGGACCGCATGCGGCCACAGCACCGGAAACACCCCTCAGTCAGCGGTTTTGGGCACCCAGCCGCCGATGCCCAGCGCGATCAGGCGCATCTGCATGACGGTGCGTTCGACCACCGCCGCCTCCTCGCGCGGTGTCGCCGCGACATAGGCCGCGATCCCGTCGGTGACCGTGGTGACCAGTAGGTCGGCCGCGATCTCGAGCTCGGTGGTGCTCCAGGTGTCGAGCGCGCGCAGCCGGGACAGGTCGGCCACGATCTCGCGCACGATCAGCTGCATCTCCCGCGCGATCTCCTGGCGCAGTGCGGCCGGGCCGCCGTGGCGCTCCCGGATGAGGAAGCCGAACAGCGCGCGCTTGGCTCCCACCTGCTCGAAGACGAACCGCACCGTATCGGCCAGATGCGCGTCCGGCTTGCGCCTGACCTCGCGCAATGCCAGCCGCAACGCCGTCACGCCCTCGTCGACCAGGGTGGCGCCGAGATCGTCGAGTGAGGCGAAATGGCGATAGAACGCGGTCGGCACGATCCCCGCCGAGCGGGCGATCTCGCGCAGGCTCAGCGCCGCGAACCCGCGGTCGGCGGCCAGCGCCAGGGTGCCGTCGAGGAGGGCCGCCCTGGTGTGCGCTTTGCGCTCGTTGCGGGTTCCTGCCTGCTCAGTCACATCGGTGAGCATACATCCGTGCACCATAGTCGCTTCCCTCGAGATGTTGCCCGGCTCACATCTTTGCCGGTTGACAGTGGGCCGGGGCCATCCGGCACACTAGTGAGTGTACAGGCGTGCACTGAAATGTGAATGGCATGCCGAAGGACTTCCGCAGAGGGGCAAGACGCATGGTTGGCCTGATCGATCTGGTGCAGACGTTGACGACGCCGCACCCGTTGGACCGGTATCTGGAGCTCGTCAGCCCGGCGCGCACCGCCAGGGAGCTGCGCGCCGAGGTCACCCACGTCTCGCACGCCGTGCCGGACTCGGTGACCCTCACCCTGCGGTCGTCTCGGCAGTGGCGCGGCCACGCCGCGGGCCAGTACGTGCAGATCGGCGTCTCGATCAACGGTGTGCGCCACACCCGCTGCTACTCGCCGATCGACCCGGAGAGCCGCGGCGACCGCTTCATCCAGCTGACCGTCCGCCGTCACCCCGGTGGGCTGGTCTCGAACTACCTGCACGAGCACGCCAAGCCCGGCATGGTCGTCGACCTGGCGCCGGCCGCCGGCGTGTTCGCGCTGCCCGAGCGGCGCCCCGACCGGGTGCTGCTGATCAGCGGCGGCAGCGGCATCACCCCGGTGCTGTCGATGTTGCGTACCCTCGATGCCGAGGGCTTCGACGGCGAGGTCACCTTCCTGCACTACGCGCGTTCGCCCGAGTTGGTGCCGCACCGTGCGGAACTGACCGCGATCACCAATCGCCGCCCCAACGTCCGGGTCGAGTACCGGTACCCGGTCGAGCCGGGCACCGTCGTCGACGGCGAAACCTCCACCGGCAGTGGGTTCTTCGACTACGACGAGCTCGAGCGGGTGGCGCCCTGGTTCGCCGACGCGCAGACCTTCGTCTGCGGGCCGCCGCCGCTGATGCGCGCCGTGCGCACCATCTTCGAGGCCGAGGGTCTCGAGGACCGGGTGCACAGCGAGGAGTTCACCCTCACCACGGTGCCCACCGACCCGGCCGAGGCCACCGGCACCGTGACCTTCTCCGACAGCGCCGTCGCCGCCGACAACACCGGAGCATCGCTGCTCGAACAGGCCGAATCGGCGGGCCTGACCCCGGAGTACGGCTGCCGCATGGGGATCTGCTTCTCCTGCACGGCGACCAAGGTCTCCGGCTGCACCCGCAACCTGCGTACCGGCGAACTCGACGCCGATCCCGACAAGCAGATCCAGATCTGCGTGAACACCGCTGTCGGCGACGTCGACATCGCTCTCTAGACGACCGAACACAACCAAGGGGAGACACAGCCATGACGATTCTCACCGAAGGCAAAGACGGCCCGGTCATCCTGACCCCCGACCAGGTCGAGGAACTCGGCCAGGCGCTCGACGACCTGCGCGCCCGCATCGAGGCCGACCTCGGCGAGCGCGACCGCGACTACATCTACAAGATCATCAAGACCCAGCGCGGCTTCGAGATCGCCGGCCGCGGCCTGATGTACCTCGGCTTCCTGCCGCCGTTCTGGCTGGCCGGCGTCGCCGCGCTCGGTGTGTCGAAGATCCTCGACAACATGGAGATCGGCCACAACGTCATGCACGGTCAGTACGACTGGATGCGTGAGCGCGGCATCAACTCCCGCGAATTCGACTGGGACACGGTCTGCCCGGCCGACCAGTGGAAGCACTCGCACAACTACATGCACCACACCTACACCAACGTCCACGACATGGACCGCGACATCGGCTACGGCATCCTGCGCATCGACGAGGGCCAGAAGTGGAACCCCTACTACCTGGGCAACCCGCTCTACGCCTTCCTGCTGATGGTGCTGTTCGAGTGGGGCGTGATGGTGCACGACCTCGAGGCCGACAACATCGTCAAGGGCAAGCGCACCTGGGCCGAGCTCAAGCCGCTGCTCAAGGGGCAGGCCAGGAAGGCCGGCAAGCAGGTCCTCAAGGACTACGTCGTCTTCCCGGCGCTGACCGGCCCGCTGTTCCTGCACACGCTGGCGGGCAACGCCGCGGCCAACCTCGTGCGCAACCTGTGGACCTTCTCGATCATCTTCTGCGGCCACTTCCCGGCCGGTGTACAGACGTTCACCAAGGAGGAGACCGAGGTCGAGACCCGCGGTGAGTGGTACGTCCGGCAGATGCTCGGCTCGGCCAACATCAAGGGGTCCAAGCTGTTCCACATCATGTCGGGCAACCTGTCGCACCAGATCGAGCACCACCTGTTCCCCGACATCCCGGCCAACCGGTACCCGGAGATGGCGCCCGAGGTGAAGGCGCTGGCCGAGAAGTACGGCCTGCCCTACAACACCGGCCGTTTCTCGAAGCAGATCGGCTCGGTCTGGGCCAAGATCTTCCTGCTGTCGGTGCCGGATCGCTTCGTCAAGAGGGCGCCCAAGCCCGGTGTTATCGTGATGCGTAATCGGAAGGCAACCGAAGTGGGCGTGTAAATGATCGGGAAATTCGAAAGCAACAAAGATCTCGTCCAGGAATTGACGTCCTCCGGTGCCAGGCATGTCGGCAACATCGCGGCCCTGATCACCGGGGTCGTCGCCGAGGTCGCCAGGGAGATCGGTGAGTTCGTCACCGACGCGATCGAGATGAACGAGGCCGCCGCGGCCGCGCGCCGCGACGCCGAACAGCATCTCGACGTGGAGCCGGAGTTCGGCCGAGCCGTCGACCTCGACGAGCCGGCCGCGACCGAGCCCGCGCCGACGGTGTTCGCCGACGCCGACGTCGCCCCCGGCGACAAGGCCGACAAGGCCTGAGGCTCACCACACCGGCAGCCGCCTGCGGTGCTCGGTGACATCGGTGATCAGGTCCCGGTAGCCGTCGGTCAACTCGGCCAACCGGCACCAGTGCAGATGGGTGCGTGCCTCCCGTTGCCGCGGTGTCGTCATCTCGACCGGATCGCCGCCCAGCGCCTGCTGGGCGGCGATCCATTTCGCTGCCATCCGATCGATCACCGCGCCGAGCGTCTCGGTGTGCAGCGACGCGCCCGCGCGGTGGGCGACATGGACCGCGACCCATTCATCGATCCGCGCGATCAGGCCGGCGCGCTCGCGGTCGATGTCGTCGATCACCTTGCCGCAGGCCGCCACCCGGCTGCTCGGCATGCCCGGCACCCGGGCCGTCTCGATCGCGGCACGCCTGCGTTCGTGGTGACGGGCGAGTCCGCCCGCCGCGTCGAGCACGGGATGTCGCCCGTCATCGGGCCCGCCGCGTTCCAGGAAGGCCCGTATCAACGCCGACGGCGGCGGAATCTGCGCGGTATCCACACGGAGGCCGGGATCGATCGGCATGGTGCACGCCCCTGGGAAATATCGAGCTGGCGGATACGCGGAGCCGGAGAGGACTCGAGACGTGTACTCCCCGGCGCCGACGCAGCCCCACCCCGGGCGTCGACGAATATCCGCGACGCTGCGGCGAGGAAGACGACCCGGGAAATCGGGACCCTCTCAGGAAAGCGCGATTCGGCGCGCCCGCGCAATAGTGCGGTGTACAAAACGCCGGGGCAGTGGAAATCGTTATCGACCGTTACGGCGGTGTCACCGGCGGACGTCTTCGGTGTGACGCGGCGGCGCACTTCCGGCAATCGGATCCACGGAGGCCGCCGCGAATCCGCGCGTATGGACTAGCCTCGATAAATGTGCCCGCCTATGTGTCCTCACCCGAACTGACCTTCGGGTTCCTGTTCGCGTTGGAAGACCCGCAGCGAATCGCCGATGTCGTCGGCGATCTGATGGAGCGGCGCGCCATCTCGGTGTTCCGGATCGCGCGCCTGTCCGACGACGCGGGCCCGCCCGAACGCTATGTGGTGAACTGGGCCGCCATCCCGCAGATCTCGATCACCACCAGCGCACCCGAGGCCACCGACCTGCGCGAACAGCGGATCATGCTGGTAAACGCCTTCCTCGGGGAGAACGGCGAAGTGAGTCTGTACTCGGGAAACCCGCACGCGCCGAGCTGAACCCGCTCACCGCGCCGACTCGTAGATGCGGCGCACCACGTCCTCGATGCCGGGCTCCTCGATCGACAGATCGCGCACCTTCGCCCGATCCGACACCGCGGCCAGTAACGCCGCCGCGGTGGTGTGCTCGGCGTCGAAGGCCAGCCGCTGGCGCATCCCGCCCGCCTCGCTGGAGAGCAGCTGCGCCCCGCACGGCAGGTCGTCGAGATCCGGTGCGGGCGCGGCCAGGTCGACCACGAGCACCCGGCGCGCGCCGACAGTGGCGCCCAGTCCGGTGAGTGAACCGTCGTACACCAGCCTGCCGTGATCGACGACGAGCACCCGCTCGCAGAGCCGTTCGATGTCGCCCATGTCGTGGGTGGTGAGCAGCAGTGTCGTCCCGCGTTCGATCCGCTCGGCCCGCAGGAATTCGCGCAGCCGCTGCTTGGAGATCACGTCGAGGCCGATCGTCGGCTCGTCCAGGATCACCAGTTCCGGCGAATGCAGCAGTGCGGCGGCCACTTCCGCGCGCATGCGCTGCCCCAACGAGAGCTGGCGCACGGGGGTGTCGAGCGTGTCGGCCATCTCGAGCTGCTCGACCAGCTCGTGGGTGCGTTTGTCGGCGATGTCGGGATCGAGCCGGTGGATCGCCGCGAGGATCGAGAACGACTCGTGCAGCGGCAGATCCCACCACAGCTGGGAGCGCTGCCCGAACACCACGCCGATCCGCGCGGCCAGCTCCCTGCGCTGGCGCACCGGTTCGAGCCCGCAGGTGCGGACGGTGCCGGTGGTGGGCACCAGGATTCCGGTGAGCATCTTGATCGTGGTCGACTTGCCCGCGCCGTTGGCGCCGATGTAGCCGACGGCGGAGCCGCGTTCGATCCGGAAGCTCATCCGGTCGACGGCGGTGATGGTGTCGCGATGTCTGCGCCAGCGGCTGCCGTTCTTGCGATAGACCGTGAACTGGCGGGTGAGGTCGTCGATGTCGATGATCGGTTCGGTGCCGTGCTCGTGCATCGCTATCCCCCTCCTCCCTGATAGTGCCTCGTTCCCATCCGCCACGCCGCGAACGCCAAAAACCACACCCATGCCGCCGCGATCGGGGTCAGCCAGGCCGACCACGCCGGCAACAGCGGCGGCCCTGGGAGACCGAGCAACGCGATCGTCGGCACGTAGGCGGTGAACGCGACCGGAATCGCGAACCCGAACAACAGCTTCAACGGCGCGGGGAACACCGACGCCGGCTGCATCGCGGCGAAGGATCCGCCGTAGGTGAAGCTGTTGGTGAGCTCGGCACCGTCGATAAGAAAGAACTGTAGTCCCGCCGCGCATACGAAAAGGCCACAGAACAGCGCGATTCCACTCAGCAGGGTGATCACGATCAAGGTAACCGGGGCGATGCCCCAGTCGATATCGTTGCGCCACAGCCCGATGGCGAGCACGATCACCGCGACGGCCGCGCGTGCGAGCCTGCGTAACGAGATGTCACTGGTGATCAACTGCAGCAGCAGCGGTTGCGGGCGCAGGTGGTAGGCGTCGAGGGTGCCCATGCGGATCATCGTCGGCAGCGAGTCCAGATGCCCGACCAGCACCTGGGCCAGCGCGAACGAGGTGTTGGACAGGCCGAAGAGCAGCAGAGCCGCGTCGGTGTCGAGACCGCCGAGCACGCCGACGTTGTGGAAGATCACCCACACCTCGGCGAACTCGACCAGGCCGATCAGGAAGGCGGAGAACACCTCGCTGGCGAAGGAGAGCCGGTACACCTGCTGTGCTTTCACACGCGAACGCAATACTGCGAGATAGGGGGTGAACCAGGTCCCGGACACGATGCGCGCGGAATCCGGTTCAGCCACCCTGTACCTCCAACCTGCGTTGTCCCGCCCGCAGCAACACCCTGCCGAGCAGTCCGATCACCAGGACCCAGAAGCACTGCACCGCAACGGTGGTCAACGCCTGTGTCCCGGCGGCCCGCCCCGACAGCGTATCGATCGGCGCCTGCAGAATGGACGGAAACGGCGTCGTCATCGCGACGACGCGCAACCAGTCGGGAAACATGTGGACCGGGACGAAGAGCCCGGCGAGGAAGGTGCCGACGATCTGGTAGAGCACCCGGATCCCGCGGATCTCCACCACCCAGAACCCGATCAGCGCCACCGCGAACAGGCACAGGAACGACAGCGCCACCGCGAGCAACACACTGGCCAGCCCGAGCAGATAGGCGACCGGCGTCGCAGGCATCGACAGCCCGAAGGTGGCTGCGCCGATGATGATGCTCGGGACGCCGCGCGGCAGGAAAGTGCAGGCGGCGCGGCCCATGTCGGTGGCGAGGTAGCTCAGCTGGATGTCGACCGGGCGCAGGAAGTCGATGGCGACGTCGCCGGATTTGATCCGGTCGACCAGGTCCAGCGGTGGCCCCATGAACTGGGTCGCGCCGAGCAGCGCCTGCGACAGCCACACATAGGCGCCGATGGTTCCCTCGGTGTAGCCGCCGAAATCACCGGCCGCGCGGACCGCGGCGACCAGGACGGCGGCACGCACGAAACCGAAGACGCAGTTGGTGAACAGCCCGGCGAACATCGCCAGCTTGTACTGCGCCTGCCGTTTGAATCCTGCGCGCGCGAACGTCCAATAGACGCCGACCGTGCTCGGCCTGCGCCGACGGAACACCGCGAGGGCGACTCGTCCGTTCCCCTCGACATCGCCCCGCACAATCAGTCAACTCTAGGCCGTTTCCGGCGAATACGGACGAAAACGGCACCATCGCGACCGGTCAGCGCATCGGGACGCCCACATCGGCGCCGCCCTCCGGGGTGATGCGCTGGTTCACCTTCACCAGCGCGGGCGCCGGGACGAAACCGCCGGCGAACAGCGCCTCGCCCTGCCGGAACCAGGGGGAGCGGTCGAGCAGCGCCGAGGGCGCGTACCCGAAGTAGGTGCCGAGCTCGGCGAGGTCGACCGGCGAGGTCATCTTCATCAGGGCCAGGTTGTCGCACTGGGAGATGATGCCGGGGTGCACCTTCGACGGCCGCTGAGTCGACAACAGCAGCCACAGCCCGAATTTGCGCCCCTCCGCGGCGATCTGGATCAGCCGTTCGCGCACCGCGACCGCGATCGGCGACTCCAGCCGCGGTGAGGCCAGGTTGTGCGCCTCGTCGATGACCAGCAGGACCGGTCGTCGTTCCTCGCGCCGCGCCCACAGCTCGTCGAGCAGGGCCAGCGCCACGACCAACTGCTGTGCGGCCGTGGAGAATCCGCCGAGGTCGAGCACCGTCGCGTCGGGACGCCGCGCGATCACGTCGGTGACCGCGCGGTCGCCGCGCGCCCAGACCTCCCAGTCGAGCAGGCCGAGGTTCTCGATCCGCAGGGCGAGGCGGCGCTGCGCCGCCGACTCGGCCACGCGCAGGTTCGGCAGCGCCTGGTCGAGTTCGGCGGCGGCGAGCTCGTCGGCCAGGTGGATCAGCTCGTTGAACTCCTCGCGGTCCGCGATCGGATCGACGCGAAGGACGGCGGCTTTCGACGCCAGCGGCAGGTCGGTGAAGCGGGCGCGCAAGGGGTTCTCGCCGTGCGGGCGCAGGACCTGGATGTCGCGCCGGGCCAGCGCCGCGGCCGTCGGTCCGCTCGCGGCGGGATCGAGCTCGCCGAGCCGGACGAAATCGGAGTTCGGGTCGAGGATCACCACCGGCAGCGCGGTGTGCGCGATCAGCTGCTCGAGCACCACGCCGAGCGCGTAGGTCTTGCCCGAACCGCTCTGGCCGCACCAGAAGGTGTGCCGGTTGAAGCGCCGGGGCAGCAGCCGGGCCGGTCCGCCCGGCGGGGTGAGGTTCACGCCGACGTCGAGTACCGCGCCGGTGGTGTCGTGCAGGGTCTGTACGGTGGCCGCGTCGACGAGTTCGACGGCGCCCTCGGCGAAGGGATAGCCGGCGCGGGTATCGATACCGTCCTCGGTCACCTCGCCGATCAGTCTGCCGCGCAACCGGACCGGGGTGGTCTCGGACCGATCCTCGACGAGGACCAACTGCCGTCGGCTGTCGGCGACGATCACCGCCAGCGACCCCGCGACGAGCGCGCTGCCGCTGGCATCGGCGACCACGAACGAGCGGCCGTCATCGGACCGCGCACTGGGCTGGCTACTGGTCGGCACCCAGTGATCTTCTCACCCGACCCGCGTGACGCGGGTCAACAGCAACGAGTCAGCTACGAGATGTCGCTCAGTGCTCCGGGAAGCCGGTCGCGAACAGGATCGCGATGATCACGGAGCTGACCACGGAAATGGCGAGAATTGTCCACATGAGGGGGAAGGTTACCCGGCCCGCACCGACCCTCCGGCGGCGCACTGCCCGAATCGGACACGAGGCCGTCGTGACCTGTCGTCGTCGCAGGTCACGGCGGGCTCCCCGCCGCCGCCGCTGCCCGGACGAGGGTACGAAGAGGTTCGGCCCCGGCTCAGTTCCCGCGACCGCGTCGGCTTCCGGTGTAGGCGGCTTCGCGGAGGCGGTTGACCAGCCGGGGGACCAGGTCCACGCCGGTGGGCCGGTTGAGGATCGGGTCGAAGAAATCGGTGCGGTGCTCGCCCGGCTCGGCTCGGCGCAGGTCCAGTTCGCCGATGGTGGATGCCGGGCGGCCGAGCCCGTCGGCGGTGAGGGTGAATCGCAGCAGGCCGTCGCCGAGATGGTCGTCCAGCGCCCGCAGCGAGGCGACCTCGGGGAGGTCGTGGCGATCGAGGGGGTCGGCGAACACCCAGACCGGCGAGCCGTCGCCGAAGCGGTACGGCATGAGCGAGCCGAAGCGGGCGCCGTCCCAGCCGCGGGCCGGGGTGATGACGAACCGGCCCAGGGCGCCGCGCCCGGTGGTGGCCAGCGCGAAATCCCATGGGTGATCGTCGTGATCGAGCACGCGGAAGGCCAGACCGAGCACGTCGGGGACGCCACCCGGGGCGCCGAATCCCTTCGACAGCCGCGCGATGACGGCGCGCTCGCCCGCGCCGAACCACTGCTCGAACTCGCCCGCGGCGTGGAAGCGCCCGGCCAGCCGGATGCCCGTGGGGTGGAACACCCTGGCCTGCCGGACCCGCGCTCCGGTCTCGAACGCGGTGCGCACCAGAGTGTTCGGGAGGTCGGTGAGGGTCTGCTTGTCGATCACGGGCGCCGCCCCGCCGTGGTCGTGGTCCGGCGGCCGAGGAGCACGCCGAGCGCGATCATGCCGAGGCCGAGCCCGAGGTGCAGCCAGTTGTCGGCGTCGTCGAGGGGCACGAAGTTGGCGTCGCTGTGTGGGTCGACCAGCAGCCCGTACAGCCACAGGACCAGATAGACCACGCCGCCGCCGAGCAGGAAGGCCCTGGCCGCCGCCGCGCTCGCGGCCGCGACCAGTCCGAACACGCCGAACAGCAGGTGCACGATGTTGTGCAGCGCCGACACCGTGAAGACGCCGAACAGTTTCGCGTGCGACTCGTGGCCCGCCCATTCGAGGCTGTCGTACTCGGTGGTGACGCCCGGGATGAAGCCGAGGACTCCCACCAGCAGGAACACCGCGCCGACCGCGAGCGCGGCGAGCTGGATCGGCGAACGCGCGGTCGGCGTTCCGCCTACACGTGTGGACACAGCGGGTCTCCTTTCGCGTGGCGAGCCGGCCGTGTGGGCCCGGCGGGCCGCTTGCGTGGACGACGTGCGCTTGCCCGCTGATGAGCTGGGTAAACGCCGGATCCGGGACCCGGGTTCACCGCCACCCCACCACGTCCGCGGCCGCCGCCATGGCAGCGACCGCCGCCGGTTCGGGTTCGGCCACCGACGACGCCCCGCCGTGACACACGAATTCCGCGGCGGCGTGCACCGCGTGCCGTACCGCGGGCTCGGCCGACTCGCCCTCGGCGAGCACCACGGTGACCGCCGCGGCGAACCGGTCACCGGCGCCGCAGTTGTCGGCGCCGGCGCCCGCCCGGCGCTCCGGCGGCACCCGCACGCGCAGCGCGGCGGGAAACCTCTCGCCGCACAGGTAGGCACCCTCGGCGCCGAGGGTCACCGCGACAGCGTGTGCCGACCACCTCCGGGCCAGGGTGGCGGCGTCGCGGATCGTCGAGGCGGAGCCGAGCAGCCGCATCGTCTCGCCGCGGTTCGGGGTGACGATCGCGGTGTCGGGAATGGGCAGCGATCCCAGCGGGTGTGGATCCCAGACAACGGGGATCCGGTGGGCCAAGGTGCGCAGCAGGGACCGGATCTGGGGATGGGCGGTCATACCGTGGCCGTAGTCGGACACGAGGACGCCGGAGGCCCTGGCCAGCGCCGTATCCACCTCGGCGGGCATCGGTCCCGGCGCCACCTTCCCGTCGCCCGAATCGCACCGGGCGAGCACCCTCCGCTCGCCGCCCACACCGCCGGCGCACGAGCCGTCGGCACACACCCGCTGTTTGCAGATCGTCGTCCCGTGCAGCGGCACGCCGATGACCTGGACATAGGGCTCGAGCAGAGCGCGGAGCTGATGACCGGCGTGATCGTCGGCGAAGCCGCCGATCAGCACCACCTCGTCGGCGTCGCCCGCGGCGAGGCGGGCGGCCAGGCCGGCGCCGCCGGGCCGGTACCTGGTGGCGGTGACGTCGACGATCGGGGCGTCGTCCTGGCCGTAGCGCTCGCAGTGACCGTCCACGTCGATGTCGAGGAACACATCGCCGAGCACGACAATCGGTCCTGGATGCGAAGTCACGGTGCCTCCCATGCTGTGGTGCGTTGTCATCGCGGGCCGTCCTCGACGGCCTCGGCCAGCAGGTCGTTCCAGTGCTCGACGAACTGCGCGATACCGAAATTGGCCTGCGCCCAGTGCCGCGCGGCCTTGCCCGCGAGCCGGGCGAGGTCCGGTTCGCGCACGTACCGTGCGACTGCTCGCGCCAGCACCGCCGCGTCGGCGGACACCACCCCGGCCTCGGGCGGAACCGCCGCGGCCGCTTCGGTGGTGCCGACGGCGACGATCGGCATCCCGAGATGCATGGCCTCGAGCACGGACGGCCCGAGCGAGGTCCAGCGCGGCGTGTGCGCGAACACGCGGCGGCGGGCCATCTCGGCGTGCACCCGGTCCTGGCGGAGGTCGCCGTGCCCGAACACCCGCTCCCGCGGACGGCCGACGGCGGTGTGGACCTGTTCGGTGTCGACGCCGAACACGTCGACCGGCGCCGCGTCCGAGAGATCGGCCAGCAGATCGGTGCCGGTCACCCGCCAGCGGCGCAGCGGTTCGTCGACGATCGTCGCCACCCGTTCGAGTTCGCCGGTGTAGCGGTCGCCGGGGTCGAGGACGCCGTGCGGAACGACCCGGACCCGGGTGTCGCCGTTGTCCCACATCAGCCGGTTGAACTCGGTGACGTGGACCAGCGTGAGGTCGTCGCGATCGGCCATCGGATGCCGGGTGGTGGCGGCATGCCCGGTGGGCGGGCTGTGCTCGACATACATCAGCGGTACATCCACCCCCGGGGTGCGGCGCAGCCAGCGCCGCGCGAGCTCGAGTTCCCGTGGTCGCTGGACGACCACGACGTCGACGTGTTCGTCTGCCAGTGCCTCGGGGGTGATGTCCTCGGCGCGGTCCGGCCACGGTCGCCCGCATCGTCCCAGCGCCCAGGTGCCCCAGCGCGGGTCGTGGGGGATCAGCGAGCGGTGTGGGCCCTGGACGAACGATGTCATCCAGGATCCGTGCACGTGCCAGACCAGAACCGTCGTGGTCATGGCCACGACGGTGCCGTCGAGTGCTCGTGACCACCCACGCGGATCGGGCGGTCGTGGCCTTCGGCGCCCGGCGGGCTCTGGCGTTCGGAAACCGTGGCGATCAGCAACGCGGAACTCCGTTCGTCGAGGTGAGCGGCCACCGGTAGGTGAATGGCCGCCGGCACGTGAACCGGTTCTCGCTGGCGCAATGCCCGGCGGCCACCGGGCCAAACAGCGGCGTGGCGGTTCCGCCGCCCACGCGATCTTGCGTGTACGTATACATCTACGTATAGTCAGTCCTGCCGTCGCACCGGCGACGACGACCTCGCGTTCGATCGGAAGAACCATGACCACGCTGCCGCTGACCCGCCCGGGAGTGCTCCCCGGCGCCGACCTGTCGACGCTGTGGGCCGCCACGGGTTTCGCCTACCGGGGCCGGCTCGTTCGCGTGGTGCGCTACCTCAACGGCGGTCACGTCGTTGCCCAGCTGATCCGCTTCGCGCTGGTCGGGGGACTCAGCAACGTCGCCTATGTCCTGCTGTTCCTGGCGCTGAACGGAACCGGCGCGCTGGTGGCCAATCTCGCCGGATCGGTCGTCAGCACGGCGGTCGCGAACGAACTGCACCGCAGGCTCACCTTCCGCGCGGCGGGCCGGGTCGGCTGGTTCACCGCGCAGTGGGAGGGCGGCGGGCTGGCGCTGCTCGGACTGCTCGCCACGACGGCGGCGCTGGCCTGCCTGGACTTCTGGACGCCCGGACTCGCCGACGCCGCGCAGGCGGGCGCCGTGCTCGCTGTCATGGCCGCGGTCGGCGGGCTGCGCTTTCTCGCCCTGCGCGGCTTCGTCTTCTGACCTTCGCCGGGTCGAACCGGTCGTTCGGTCGCAAATGGACCCGGCGGATCGGGGCGTGGTAGGAGACTAGTCATGTCCTGGTCATCTCCCCGTCGCCGACACTCGGGTTCGCCACTGCCCGAGCCGATCTCGACGAGCCGGAGTCGACGGCGATGACCGGCGGGCACGCCGGGGCGGTGCGCACCCGGGCCGAGAGTCGTTCCACCCCTTCGGCATACCGCGACGACCTGGACGGCCTGCGCGGACTGGCGATCGCGCTCGTGGTCGTCTTCCACGTGTGGTTCGGCCGGGTCTCCGGTGGCGTCGACGTGTTCCTGGTGCTGTCGGGCTTCTTCTTCACGGGCTTGGTGCTGCGGCGAGCCGAGCGCGCGGGTTCGCCGTGGGTGTGGACGGTGGTGCGGCGGACCGCGCGGCGGTTGGTGCCCGCGATGGCGGTGGTGCTCGCCGCGGTCGTCGCGGCCACGATCGCGTGGCAGCCCTATACGCAGTGGTCGTCCACGGCTGCACAGGTTCTCGCGTCGATGCTGTATTTCCAGAACTGGCAGCTGGCGTGGACGTGGTCGGACTATCTCGCCGCCGACCCGTCGGTCAGCCCACTGCAGCACCTGTGGTCGATGTCGGTGCAGGGCCAGTTCTATGTGGCCGTCCTGCTGGCCGTGGCGGTGCTCGCCTGGTTGTGCGGCCGGATCGATCGCACCCGGCTCGTGCTCGGTGCGGTCGTCGTCGCGGCCGGGCTCGCCTCGTTCGGCTACGCGGCGTCGGGCACCGCAACACACCAGGGCTGGAACTACTACGACACGTTCGCCCGCGCCTGGGAGCTGCTCGCCGGCGCCGGACTCGCCGTCCTCGCGCCCCATGTCGTCCCCGCGCGCTGGGTCCGTGGCGTGCTGGCCGCGGCCGGGCTCGCGGGCGTGGTGCTCTGCGGCTGGCTGATCGTCGACGGCGCCAATCACTTTCCCGGACCGGCCGCGCTGCTGCCCGTCGCCGCCACCGCGGCGGTGATCCTGTCTGCCGCCCACCTGCCGCCCGCCGACCGGCCGTGGCCCAACCGGATGCTGGCGCATCCGGTCATGCGGTGGCTCGGCGACCACGCCTATCCCCTCTACCTGTGGCACTGGCCGATCCTGATCTTCTTCCTCGCCGAAAGCGGCAGCGCGCACGCGGATCTCGCCGAGGGCAGCGCGGTGATCGCAATCTCGCTCGTGCTGGCCTGGCTCACCCACCGCTTGGTCGAACGCCCGCTGCGACGCGGGGTGGCGACTCGTCCGGTCTGGGTCGTGGTGGGGCTGCTGCTCGCCGCCACGACCGCGATCACCGTCGGCTGGCAGGGTGCCCTGCGCGTGAGCCCGGCCGCGGCGGCCGAAACGCAGAATCCGCAGCGGTATCCCGGCGCCGAGGCCCTGGCCTCGGGAGTGCCCACCTCGGTGGAACCGTTGCGGCCCACCCTGTTCGAGGCGGCCGCCGACGTCCCACCGCCCACCCGGGACGGCTGCATCGCGGACTGGGACACCCGCGAAGTCGTCACCTGCGCTTACGGCGACCCCGCCGCCGAACGCACCCTCGCACTCGTCGGCAGCTCCCACGCCGAGCACTGGCTCCCGGCCCTGCAGGTCCTCGCCGAGGAGCACGCGTTCCGTGTCCAGGTGTATCTGAAGATGGGTTGTCCGCTCACGATGGCCGTCGACGCGCTGTACATGGGCGAGCCGAACCCGGACTGCCGGGACTGGTCGGCCGAGGTGATCGACCGCCTCGGCGCCGAACGTCCCGACTGGGTGTTCACCACCGGCACCCGGCCCCGCGACGAGGGCGGCGACGAGACCCCCGACGACTACCTCGCCGTGTGGTCGGCGCTGTCGGACCGCGGCCTCAACGTGGTCGCGGTCCGGGATACACCCTGGCTACGCCGCGGCACCGTCCGCTACAAGGCCACCGACTGCCTGGCGGCCGGCGGCGACCGCGTCACCTGCGGCATGCGCCGCGAAGACGCCCTCTCCCCGGTCAACCCCGCCCTCGCCCCGAGCTCGGCCTTCCCCAGCGTCTTCCCCATCGACCTGTCCGACGCGGTCTGCGAACCCACCCTCTGCTCGGTAGCCGAGGGCAACATCCTCATCTACCACGACGAACACCACCTCACCGCCAGCTACTCCCGCTCCCTCGCAGGCCCACTGGGGCGAGCCCTCCAGCCGATCCTCGGCTGGTGGTAGCGGCAGCACACAACCGGCGGGAGAAACCGAACATGGCGCTGGACTACATGATCGCGATCGCGACAGACCGAAGCGCGGCCGAAATCGCCACCTCGGTCGACGCGCTCGCTGTCCCGAGAATGATTTCTGCCGGCGTGGGTGCGGAGAGCCTCCTCGACGGCGTCGCGGCTCGGCGTGGACTCTATCTTCGCGTCAGCGCCACCCGGTCTCCTGCGTGGGGTGACCCGGTGGAAGACGGATTCGGGATCCGGCCGACAGTGTCGATCTTCTTCCGGCTGAACAAGACCGAAGCCCTGCACGACCAGGTCACCGACGTGGTATTCGTCGCGACCGAGCTGTTCGCCGCCATGCCTTGCGACATGATCGTCTATTTCCTGGAATCCGGCGACGTCTGGGCAATTCGCCGCTCCGGCAGACTCGAAATACATTCCGCGTCCTCGATGTGGACACCGGAGCGCAGGTCGATGATCCGCCAACCGTACAACGAGATGTCGTACCGCCTGTAACGGTGTCTCGCTCGGGTGGGTGGTTCGAGCGACGAGGACGGCGGAGTTCTTGCTGATCGCTCGCGCCGTGCTTACCTTGTCTGGCATGGCGTTGATCGATATCGAGAATCTGCCCGCGACGACGTCCGGGGTCTTGCGACGGCGTGCTCAGGCGGCGGGGGTTCCGGTGCGGCAGTACGTGCGTCGAGAGCTGGTCACGTTGGCAGCCCGGCAGGCACCCATCGACGCGGTGGTGCGGTTCCTCGCCGAAGAGCGACCCGAGCGGGCCGCGGCCGAGGTCGATACGGGAGCTCTGGCCATGATCAACGTCTACGACCTGCCTGCTGAGGTCTGGAGTGTGTTCGATGCCCGCGCCGCGGCCGCGGGGATGCCGCTGAGCGACTACGTGCGCGAAGAACTGATCACCTCGGCCCGTCGCGGCACTGTCGACGACGCGGTCCTGGAGATTCGCGAGGCCCTGGGTGACGGCGATCTGCCTCTCGACATGGAAGCCGTCGTCGCGTCGGTCCGATACGCCCGCGGTTTGTAGCGGCAGACACTGCTTCGCCGATCGACGGGAAGGCCTGTCAGCCATCCTGTGGTCCCGCCACCGTGGATCGGCCCACTCCGTTCGGCTTGCCGGCTCGTACTAGCCGCGCGGTGAAGTCGGTGGTGTCGCTGTGGAGGCGGTGATCTGGAATTGCCTGGGCGTCAACCCCTTCCAGCGTTTGAAGGCGTGGATGAAGCTCGCGGATTCGGCGTAGCCGAGGCGGATGGCCACGTCGTGAACCGAGAGCGCGCCGGTGCTGAGCATCTGTTCGGCGAGTGTCTCGCGGACCTCGTCGCGCAGGATTTGATAGCTGGTGCCCGCTTCGCCGAGTCGTCGGCGCATGGTCCGGGTGCTGAGGTGGAGTGCGCGGGCGACCTCGTCTGGCCCTGTCGCGTCCAGGTCGACGTGGGTGAGCAGGTCTCTTACCCGGGCCGCGACGCCGTGGCGGTGTCGGCGTGCGGCGACGAGTTGCCTGCACTGCTCTTCGCATTGGGCGAGCGTGCGTGGATCGGCTCGGGGGAGCGGCTGGGTGAGCAGGCTCGGGTCGAACGCGACGATGTTCTCGGGCCGGTCGAAGATCGGTAGCTGGTGGAACACGTCCTCGAACGACGTAGGCGAGGCCGGTGGCGGGCGGCGGATCTCGACTCGCGCCGGGGAGAACTCGCCGGGGAAGAGGTCTTCGATCACGGTGAGGATGGCCGCCGCGTCGCGTTCGAGAAGGAATTGTCGTGCCGGTGCGGGAAGGGCGCTGTCGTCGAGTCGCACGATCACCTCGGCCTCGGACACCTCGACGCGGGGAACGCAGAAGGCGAAGGTCAGGTCGAAGTAGCGGAGAAAGAAGGACAGGGCGTCGCCCAGGGTAGGGCTGGCCAGGCAGGCGAATCCGAAGATGCCGAATGTGGTCGTGCGGTATCTACGGCCGAGGTCGAGTCCGGGATGGTCTTCCCCGGTGAGCGCGGTGGCCAGATTGGTGGCGACGGCGAGTTCCTGTGCCGCCGAAACCTGCACGTGCGGGTCGGCGAGGTGGGCCGCGGTGAGTCCTGAGCCGTCGAGTGTCTGCTCGAGGGAGAGTCCGCGGTCGCGGCCGAACTGGGACATCAGGGCGACGCTGGCAGCCGACCGGGGGAACAGGTGATTGGAAACCGCTGCGGCCGGGATGGATCCCGTCATGACCAGCGAGTTTACAAACCCGCCGAAGGTTTGGCCAAAATTGTCAATTCTCTGGCCGCGTGGATCTACGTCGCGCGATGGTCCGTGGTTAGCGTCGAGGACCATGCGAGACGGGACAACAAGCGTGGCGGACACGGTATCGGTGGCCATCGTCGGTGCGGGGTTCGCCGGACTGGCGATGGCCAATGAGCTGCTGCGGGCGGGGATCAGCGACTTCGTGATCCTGGAGAAGGCGGATCGGGCGGGCGGGGTGTGGCGCGAGAACACCTATCCAGGCGCCGCCTGCGATGTGCCCTCGCCGTATTACTCGTTTTCCTACGCTCCGAAGCCGGACTGGACAAGGCGCTATGCCGGTCAGGCGCAGATCGAGAGCTACCTGACCGATATCGCGTCCAGACCCGATCTGCGGAACCGGATTCGGTACGGCGTGGACGTGACAGCCGCCCGGTTCGAGGAGTCCGAGGGGCTGTGGGTCCTGTCCACCGCCGACGGCGGTTCGGTACGAGCTCGGGTGTTCGTGCCGGCGACGGGGCAGCTGTCTCGTCCGGCATGGCCCGATATCGCGGGACGCGAGCGCTTCGAGGGCACGTCCTTTCATTCGGCGCAGTGGCGTCATGAAGTGGACCTGCGGGGACGGCGGGTAGCGGTGATCGGCGCGGGCGCTAGCGTCATCCAGTTCGTGCCGCGGATTCGACCGCAGGTGGCGCAGTTGACTCTGTTCCAGCGTTCGGCGCCCTACATCCTGCCCAAACCCGACGGTGAGTACCGATCGATCCATCACTCCGCTTTCCGGCGGCTGCCGCTGCTGCAAAAGCTCGAACGCGGCCTGTGGTGGACTCTGGGCGAGGTGTGGACGCTGGGTATCACCGGTAACCGGCGGATCAGCGCCGCGGTCGAAGCCGCGGCGAGGTGGCAACTGCGACGGCAGGTGGCCTCGGCGGCCCTGCGGGAAAAGCTGACCCCCGATTACCCGATCGGTTGTAAGCGAGTGCTGTTCGCCAACGACTACTACCCGGCTCTCGCCGAGCCCAACGTCGAGGTCGTCACCGAACGCATCGCCGAGATCACCGCCGGTGGAATCCGCACCGCCGACGGCGTCGAGCACGTGGTCGACGTGATCATCTACGGCACCGGATTCGCCACCCAGGAGTTCCTCGGACCGATGGCGGTGCGTGGGCGCGTGGGCCGCGAACTCGGTGCCGCGTGGGCCGAGGGTGCCCGCGCTCATCTGGGCATGACAGTGCCGGGGTTTCCGAACATGTTCGTCATGTACGGCCCCAACACCAACCTCGGCACCGGTTCGATCATCTACGTGCTCGAATGCCAAGCCCGCTACATCCGCCGAGCGGTCGAGGTGTTGGCGCGAAACCCGGGTGGGGTTCTGGAGATCCGCGCGGAGGTCGAACAGCGTTACGACGAGGAGATCCAGCGACGCCTCGGCGGCTCGGCGTGGTCGGGTTGTGTGAGTTGGTACAAATCCGCCTCCGGTCGGATCTCCAGCAACTGGCCGGGTCTGGTCTCGGAGTATTCCCGGCGGACGGCGCTGTTCTCCCTCGCCGACTTCCACGCGAGCGCGTTCTCGCGAGAATCCGGTATCACCGAGGCGACATCTTCTTGACTGGCATTCAAGAAGTGCCTACCGTGGTCGCGACGCCGTTCTTGAGTGACGTTCAAGAACGCTGGATTCGCTGAGCGGAAGGACCAAAGATGGCTGACGAGTCGATCGATCGAGGTGAGGCCACCGCGGCGATTCAGCGGCGCGATGTGGAGTTCCTCTCCGACGGCGTGCCGTGCGCGGCGTGGTTGTACACCACGCCCGGCGCGTCCGGGCCTCGACCGATGGTGATCATGGGGCACGGGCTGGGGGCGGTGCGGGAGATGCGCCTGGCGGCGTTCGCCGAGCGGTTCGCCGCCAACGGCTGGTCGGTGCTCGTCTTCGACTACCGCCACCTCGGGGCCAGTGGCGGACAGCCGCGTCAGCTCCTCGACATCGATCGCCAGCTCGCGGACTGGCGTGCCGCTGTGGACTTCGCGCGCACCCTGCCCGAGGTCGATGTCGACCGGATCGCGTTGTGGGGCACCTCATTCGGTGGCGGACACGTCCTGCAGGTCGGCAGCGGCAACCCGCGGGTGGCAGCCATCGTCGCGCAATGTCCCTTCACCGACGGACCGGCCTCGCTGATCGCACGACTGCGGACCGGGCCGCTGAGCGCTGTCGCGCTGATGGGTGTGGGCATCCTCGACACCGCATTCTCCTGGCTCGGGATCAGGCCCGTCCTCATGCCGATGGCCGGAACCTCGTGGATGCCCGCGTTCGTGGCCTCTCCCGACGCCATCGCGGGCGCGTCGGCGCTGTTGCCGCCCGGCACCCGGTTGTCCCGGCGTTCCAGCGCGCTCCTGGGCAGGTTGCCCTCGGTGCGGGCGCGGCTGTCGAAGAACATCGAACTGACGGTCGCCGACGAACGCGAGCCCGTCACGACGGTGGGCCGCGACTCGATGTGGGGCGTGCTCCGAGGCCCGGACAACGACTTCGACGCCGCCAACGCACTGGCCGCCCGCTTGGTGTTGCGGCTACCGCTGTACCGCCCCGGCCGGGCCATGGCCCACTCCAGCGTGCCGACCCTGCTGTGCGTCTGTGACAACGACGCCGCCGCCCCCGCCGAAACCACCAAGCTCCGCGCGCGGGGCCTGGCACATGTCCGGGTGCAGACCTACCCCTGCGACCACTTCGACATCTACCTCGGCACCCACTTCGAGGACGCCGTCCGCGACCAGATCGACTTCCTCACCGAGCGATTCGCCGACGCCACCTGAATCCGCACGACGCGAAGCCGGTAGCCGTCCGCTGAGCACGTCAGCGGGCGGCTACCGCGATTCCGCGGGCGCTCTGGACGAGCGTTTCCATCACCGCGCGCTTGCGCGCGTCGTCGACCGGATGCATCAGAAGTCCCTCGACCACGAACACCCCGATCGAGGTCATCGCGTCCAACTCGGTGGCGGGGACCCCGATCATGGCGAGATCCGCCCGGAACAAACCCTCGGCCAACGCGTGGAACTGCTCGTGCCAGTCCCGAACAGCCTCCGATTCCTTCGCACGAGCGTGCACGGTGGTCACCAACCGGCTCACCTGTTCCAACTCGGCGACGACCCAGACCAGTCGATCGACGATGTCGGTGTCGAGGACCTCGGCGTACCGGGCCATCGCGTCGGCCAGGACATCCTCCAGCACCGCTGTCAACACCGCGTCCTTGTCACGGAAATACCAGTACAGCGTGTTCGACACCACCCCGGCGTCCTTGGCGATTCTGCTCACGGGGACCGCGTCGTATCCCAGTTCGGTGAACAACCGCCGCGCGGCGGCGACGATCTCGGCGCGCTTCTCCTCCCGATCCCGGGGGCGTCTGTTTCTCGGCATCACCAGTCCTGACTCGTCGCGCCGATCAGCGGCCGCCGCCCCGAATCATCGGAGCGCTCCGGGTCGACAACGGCCCTGACCGAGTATTTCTACTGGTCAGGGCCGTGTTGCGCCCCCGGCAGGAATCGAACCTGCGACCTAGGGATTAGAAGGCCCTTGCTCTATCCAACTGAGCTACGGAGGCAGTCCGCATCCACCTTGGCCGAACTCGGCCCCGGTGTCCAGCGCGAAAAGTATAGCGACCGACCAGGTCGGGAGGCGGGTTGGGAGCGATGCCCCATCGGGGCGGCTCCGAGCAGGCCGAACTACCCTCGTTGGCATGTCGTTATCGCAAGACCCCTCCGCTGGAACCGCCGAGGACGGCGCAACACCGGCGGAACCGGGTCGGGCGGCGCCGGCAGGGAACGCCGCGTCCTTCGGGGTGCTCAGTGTTGTCGCGGGTGCGATGGCCGCCTTCGTGGCGGCGATCGTGGTCGGGTTGTCGGCGGCGCAAGCTCTGAGTCTGCTGGGTATACCCGATCCGGGGCCGATCACCACCTATGGACTGCCCGCGTTGCGGGCGGTGGCCGATCTGGCCGCCGCGGTGACGGTCGGCTCGCTGCTGTTCGCCGCGTTCCTCCTGCCGCCGCGCGACAGCGGCCTGCTCGAGGCAGGCGGGTACCGCGCGGTGCGCAGGGCCGGGCACGCGGCGCTGGTGTGGGCGGTGAGCGCGGCGCTGCTGGTGCCGCTGACGGTCTCGGACACGACGGGTCAGCCGGTCGGCGACATCTGGCGGCCCGAGGTGCTGTGGCCGGTCATCACGCAGGTCGAGGTGGCGGGCGCTTGGCGAACGACCACCGTGTTCGCGCTGATCCTGGTGGTCCTGTGCCGATTGGCACTGCGCTGGAGCTGGACGCCGCTGCTGCTGGCGGGCTCGCTGATCACCATGATGCCGCTGGCGCTGACAGGCCACTCGTCCTCCGGCGGGTCGCACGACGTGGCGACCAATTCGCTGATCCTGCACATGGTTTCGGCCGCGGTCTGGGTCGGTGGCCTCATCGCGGTGCTGGCCCACGCGCTGCGCGGCGGTCCCGGCGTCGACATCGCCGCCCGACGGTTCTCGCTCGCGGCGACCATCTCGTTCGTGGTGATCGGGCTCAGTGGCGTGGTCAACGCCTGGGTCCGGGTGCCCGCCTCCGACCTGTTCAGCACCACCTACGGCAAGCTGGTGCTGGCCAAGGCGGCGGCGCTGCTCGTGCTCGGCGTGCTCGGCTATCTGCAGCGCAGGGCGGCCCTGCCCGCGCTGGCGGCGGACCCGCGCGACCGCTCCGCGCTGATCCGGTTCGCCGGGGTCGAGATGCTGATCTTCGCGGCCACGATCGGCCTTGCCGTCGGTCTCGGCCGCACCCCGCCGCCCCCGCCCGTCTCGATCCCGACGCCGGTCGAGGTGGAACTCGGGTACACCCTCGCCGGGCCGCCGTCGGTCGGCAGACTGCTGTTCGACTGGCGGTTCGACCTGATCTTCGGCACCCTCGCGATCGTCCTTGCCGCGCTGTACCTGCTCGGCGTGTGGCGACTGCGCAAGCGCGGCGACGCGTGGCCGGTCGGCCGGACCATCGCCTGGTGCAGCGGCTGTCTCGTCCTGCTGCTCGCCACGTCGTCGGGGGTCGGTCGGTACGCGCCCGCCATGTTCAGCGTGCACATGGGCGCGCACATGGCGCTGTCGATGCTGGCGCCGATCCTGCTCGCCCTCGGCGGCGCGGTGACGCTGGCGCTGCGCGCGCTGCCGCCCGCGGGACGCGAGGGGGTGCCGGGTCCGCGCGAGTGGATCCTGGCCGCGGTGCACAACCCGGTCTCGCGGTTCCTGACCCAGCCGGTGGTGGCCTCGGTGATCTTCGTCGCCGGGTTCTACGCGCTGTACCTGGGCGGGATCTTCGACGCCGTGGTCGATTCGCACGCCGCCCATCTGATGATGAACGCGCACTTCCTGATCAGCGGCTACCTGTTCTACTGGGTCGTGATCGGCATCGATCCGAAACCGCGCGAAGTCGCGCCGCTGACCAAACTCGCGATGGTCTTCGGCACCCTGCCTTTCCACGCCTTCTTCGGCATCGCCCTGATGAGCATGAACACCGTGCTCGGCGGCTGGTTCTACCGGACCCTCGACCTGGGCTGGAACATCGACCTGCTGGCCGACCAGCGCAACGGCGGCAGCTTCGCCTGGGCCAGCGGCGAGGTGCCGCTGGTCGTGGTGATGCTCGCCTTGCTGATCCAGTGGTCGCGCAGTGACCAGCGCCTGGCCAAGCGCACCGACCGCGCCGCCGATCGCGACAACGACGCCGAGCTCACCGCCTACAACGCGATGTACGCCGAGCTCGCGCGGCGTGACGGCGAGGTGCGCCGGTGAGCCGATGCGGTGAGCCGGAGCCCGAATCCTCACCCGACGGCAGACCACATCGCGTGCTGCGGACCGAGGTGCGGGCGGCGCGGCGCAGACTGACCGGCCGGGTCCGCAAGACCCCGGTCTTCCACACCAGCGTGGACGGGCCCGACGGACCGGTGCCGGTGACGCTGAAACTCGAGTTCCTGCAGCACGGCGGCACCTTCAAGGTGCGCGGGGCGCTCAACGCGCTGCTCGCCGCGGGCGACGGCGCCGAGCATGTCGTGGTGGCCTCGGCGGGCAACGCGGGCATCGCGGTCGCCCTGGCGGCGGCCCAGCTGGACAAGACCTGCACCGTGGTGGTGCCGGAATCGGCGCCGCACACCAAGGTCGCGGCGATGTGGGCCCACGGCGCCGAGGTCCTGTGGCACGGGACGACCTACGCGCAGGCCCAGGCGCGGGCGGTGACCTTGGCGGACGAACGCGGTGCCGCGCACCTGCACGCCTACGACATGCCTGACGTCGTGGCCGGCGCCGGGGTGATCGGGCTGGAACTGGAAGAACAGGTGCGTGGCAGGCCGCCGGTGCTGGCGGCCGTCGGCGGCGGTGGCCTGATCGCCGGGCTCGGCGCCGCGCTCGGCAGGCGCAGGCAGATCGTCGGCATCGAATCCGAACACCTGCCCGCGCTGTCGGCCGCGCTCGCGGCGGGCAAGCCGGTCGACGTGCGCGAGAGCTCGGGTGTCAGCGAGCCGCAGTGCGAGACCAGGGTCGGTGACATCGCGCTCGACATCGCCCGCAGACATCGGATGCCGGTGCTCGCGGTCGCCGACGACGCCGTGGCCGCCGCCCGCGAATACCTGTGGCGGGAATTCCGCGTCGTCGTCGAGCTCGAGGGCGCGGCCGCGCTGGCCGCCGTGCAGAGCGGCGTCTACCGCCCGGACCAGGGCGTCCGGCCCATCGTCGTCCTGTGCGGGGCGAACACCGAACTCCCCGTTGTCTGACACGGGAGATATCCACAACCCACTGAGTTGTCCCCAGTTGTGTTCGCGGCCGCCCGTTCGTCCCGTGACCCGGCCATCCTTGGATGGTCAGCACAACGACGAGCGAGCGGGGGCGGGTTCGATGTACGAGGCAAACGCGACGGTGATCGGCACAGTGGTCACCCATCCGGTCCGGCGCGATCTCGCCAACGGCGAGCAGGTGCTCACCTTCCGGATGGCGAGCAATTCCCGCCGGTTCGACGCGAACGCGGGCGAATGGATCGACAACGGCACACGGTTTCCACCACTGCCCACTCGCAAGTGCGTAACCCGCTGGGAGTGAGCGAGGAGAGGCAGCGAAGGGGTACCCCGGTACCGCGAAGTACGGGAACACCCTTAGCGCTCGACATCCGCCGGTCGGTCGGTCGTGTCGTTGCTTCGGTTGCACGCGGCCACGGGGATTACTCGGGCCGCCGGGACTGGGTTACTGCACAGAGCCCGGCGCACGCCACAGAGCCCCGGACCGGGGATGCCGACGTACGACCATGCCCCAACCACGGGGCAGCACTCCGAGTCCGCCTTTACGCGCGGCTCTGTGTCATCGGAAAGGTTGCACCGGCCCCTCTGACGGGCGACGGCACCGCTAGTGAAGCGGCCCAACCGTGGGGTTTACGACGGTCGCAGCGCAGCAAGCGGGGAAGATGGCCGAACGGCCGAATGCGGTAGGCTGCGTGCCTACGGCGTCGGTCTGCTAGTCCCAGATCCTCGCCCAGGGCCTCGGCGGTGTTGGTAGCACCTCCGGGGCCTGACTTGTACCCGGGACCGTACCACGGCCCGCCGCAGCGCCGGTAGCGGCTGAGGTCAGGCGTTGAGCCTATTCCGGGGACCTCATCGAGCCGAGCTGATTCCGGGTCGTCCTGTCGACCCTGCGACCCCGAGCGCGAGAGTATGATTCGGTCGAAACTTGGCTGGGCAACCGACAGATCTGGGGTGGCGAGCATGGTGTACTTCAAGTGGTTCGGAACTGTCTTCCTCGCCATCGTGTCTTTAGTTGTCGGCCTCGTGCCATTCATTGACAGTTGGCCCCGCTGGATCTTCGTCGCGATCGGCGTGTCGGCGGTAGTGGCCGCGTTCTTCATGTTCCCCTGGGGCGGGAAGGCCGACCAGGCCGATAGGAATATTCGTCAGACGCTGACGACAGGCAATAACTCACGTTCGATCCAATCTGCCCGTGATGTGCACTTGGAGGGCGGAATGGGGGACCGTCAGTGAGGAACTGGTTTCGTCAAGGCCAGAGTGCCGGGGACAATTCGCGCCAGATACAAGCTGCCCGTGATGTATACATAAGCGA
Organism: Nocardia neocaledoniensis; assembly: GCF_003182135.1. Classification (GTDB taxonomy): domain Bacteria; phylum Actinomycetota; class Actinomycetes; order Mycobacteriales; family Mycobacteriaceae; genus Nocardia; species Nocardia neocaledoniensis. The sequence continues at coordinate 100,840 of NZ_QGTL01000008.1, forward strand.
AGGTGTGAGGCCCGACGAGGTTGTCCGAATCTGCACCGACTTGATGCGGACGGAATTCGAGAAATTCTCAACAGCCGCGCGCGTTGTAGTTGAGGAACGGGCACAGGAATTTCTATACAACTACATGTCCAGGCAAGCGCAGGTTGCGCCCGAATCTGCAATCTCCATGGAGCAGCCGCGAATGCAGCGCGCGCTACAGTCTGCGCAGATTGAATACGCCACCAGCGGGGAAGCTGATCTAGGAAGTGTTCTAGTTGACCTCGTGGTAGATCTCTCTCAACAAGATGGCCAGTCCGTGTATGCAACCAGCATTACCGAAGCTATTTCGATAGCCCCCAAGTTGACGACGGCTCAAATGAATGCCCTGGCAATTGTGACTACACTCAGGCTCCGAACCTGGGGCTGGTCAACCCTTCAGGATATGTACGACGGCCTTAGGCGCCTAGTTGTTCCGTTTATCGGCGAGTTGCCAGATGGCGGGTTGGACTATCGTCACATGCAAGGCGTTGGAGTGTCCTGGATGGGCGCGGGTACGCGTGCCAGCCTCCCTGGACTGCTGTTGGATATGTACCCTGGAATGTTCACTCTCGGCACCCTCCCCGGCGAGGTTCCATCGGTGGTCCAGTCTATCGAAGGTGCAGTTGTCGATGCCTTGCGTGACCCCGATCGAAAACAGCTCAGCGTAATAGCTACCGCGAATCTTTCGCGAGTGTTTGAGCAAAACAACTTTTCGACTGAGGTCGAGGATGTCCTTAAGCAGTTTCAGCGATCCAACCTCTTCGATGCAGCAAGAGCTGAGCTGGACATTACTAGCCGTATCCCTGAAATCAAGAAATTGATTTCAGTTTGGGACGATACCAATCTCAAGGATGTTGAAGTATCCAGCGCGGGTCTGGTAATCGCAGATGCACACCTGCGATCAAAAGTCGAGGACGTTCCAGCCCTCGGTTTCTAAAACCGAACGACTCTAAAACCCGTACAACTAGGGGCACCCGCATTACGACGCGATCCTGAGCACGGGGGCGAGGGTATACCCCCCTGGGTACCTACACGGCCGATGCCGGCCGGAGTATCCGCAGGTCAGAGCCCGTTACTCGTCGGTAGATCTGGTGTCTTCACCCGTCGTCGCTGGTCGAATCCAGCGCGACCCACGCAACCTAGCGACACCCAGCAATCCCAGGTCAACCCACGTACTCGGCACGCACCCAGTGTCCACCCGCACCCCGGCACCCCTGCCGGGGGTGCCCACACCCCTAGCCCTGCCCTGCCTGCACACCCAGTGCAGGCCCTAGCCCTGTCCCTGCCACTCAGCACGTGCACCCACATCCCACGTACCCCAGTGCTGGCCCTAGTCCGGCAGGGGCGTACTCAGCGCCGAATCTGGGGGATCGGTGCGGCAGTCCGGTCGGCGAATTTCTCCCGGTCCATCTGCGAATACTTGAATTGCCCGAAACTCATGTTTGACAAACCTGGGTTGGCAAACCTAGATTCGTTCATGTCAGCAACACCGACCGAAACGGAGACACCGAAATGATCACCCTCGAAAAGAACAAGTCCGCGCAGTTCACCGCGACCGAGAACGAAGAATGGTCGCACTCGCGTTACGAGGGCACGAACGAACTCCGCGACGTGTTGAGCGCCGCGACTCATGATGAGTTCTCGGATTCTCAGTACGCCAGGAATGAGGCGCTGGTTATGCGAGTCGTGAGCAACGATCTCGCCGCTGTCGCGGAGCTGTTCGCCACCATCCGTTGATTGATTCCCGGTCGTCCGTAGCGACCGGGGGTCACCCCCACCCCGACCGGCATTGAGCCGGTTCGGCCGAAGGGCTTACGACCTCGGAGAAAGGACCTAGACATGATGGTTCGCACAATCCGCAGCTACGCCGCAGATCGCTTTATCGCGATCATGCCGGGGGAGATCGAGTACTCGGAAGAAACCGGCTACACGATTGACGGCATGGACCCGTTCGAATGGGTCGACGCAATGGCCGCAGATTAGGCAACAGCCCGGATGGTCGTAGCGAGGGTTCGACTCCCTCGCCGGGCACGACCCGATCGAAAGATCGGACGCGCGTCAGAGCATCCGCTCTGGCCGACTCCGCCGGACCAACAGGTTCCGGCACCGATGAAAGGTACGAAATGATCCGCATGATTCTCGCCCTGCTCGCTGGCCTGCTGCTCGGCGTTGGTGTCACAGACACCGCGTACGCGGCCCCGGTTGAACCGTCCGTGACCTGCACTGAAGACATGCCTTGCTGGCGAGCGTGGATGGGTGACGGCCAGGTCGGGCCGATGGCACCGCCTTACATGTTCCTGCCCAGCGGCCCCGAGTGGGATGCGCTGGCACCGCTGTACGGATACATCGAGGGTTGATCCTCTGATACGCGAAAAACCCCCGCCGATCCGTAGTCGGCGGGGGTTCTTTGTGTTCGGATTAGGCGTGCGAGATTCCGCGCCTTTCTAGGTCGGCGCGGAGCAGTTCGTTATGGTCCATCAACACGGACCGCGCCCCTTTCTTACGCATGTTCTCACGGAGCCGAAACGCTTCGCTGAGTTGGTCTGAGGCATCAACCAGGGTCGGCCACAAGCCGTCATAGTTCGGCCCGCGTCCGGGCGTCTCGCGCAAGAACGCCTCGATACGCAACAGCTCCATATGGAGTTCCTGGCAAAGCAATGAGCAGAACGTACGCTTGTTCGACCGCCGTCGCGGACACCCCTCACTGGCGCATCTGCGGTCAGCCATTCTTCTGCCTCCGTCGCTTCCGCTTGTGTGTGGGCCACTGGTCGCCGGTTCGTTTCCGTGCCTCACACGGTGGGATCTCACTCGCCATTGATCGACCCCTTCCCGCCGATACCGCGCAGCATCGCGCGGAGGACACCGGCACCATTCAAAGGAATGTGCTGGCCGTTTCCGCCCTGGATCGTTTCCCGGAGAATGTCGGCGGTAGGCTTCGCCGGTTCGGTGTGCCGACGGTTGATCTCGTCAATGCGCGCCCGGAGCTGGGCGACTTCGTCGTCTGAGTCGTCAACCGGGGCCGGAGCCATAGCGGCCCGCAGCATTCCGGCCGCAGATCCCTTGACGGCGTGTTCCTGGTCCTGGCGCTTGATTGCGTCACGGAGCATTCCGGCGGCGTTTCCTGTCTGCCGGTGCATTGGCCTACGGCTCATGTTCACTACTTCCAATCGTTGGACTCGCCGCGAATTTCGGCGAGAGTCTTCAAGGTCACGGATGCGGGCGGCGCTGGCCGCTGGTATCGCTGCATCCACTTTTCCCGGCGCACCGGTTCATCTGGCAGTTTCTTGGATTCGAGCCACGCTCGATAAGCGATCTCCCGATCTTCGGGCGACTTCGCTTTCCATCCGATTTCATACCAATTCACATTTGCCCTCCCGGATACAGGAAAGGCCCCCAGCTGGCACGCTGAGGGCCGTTCACAGTGTTTTGATGTAAGGGCCTGGGTTGGCGGCCCCAGGCGCTCACAAGCTCGATTAGCCGCTAATCGGGGTCGCCTCGATATTCGCCCGCAGCGAAGCGGCCTCGGCCGGTGTATTGAGCTTCCATGCGATGCCCTCACGGACACCCGCCAGCAGAACCGGGCCAATCGCCTGTTCGGCGGGATCGGCGTTCTTCCCTTCCGCAGCGTCGAGCGCGGACAGTTCCGCACGTGTAACAGGGTTGAACACAGACAGAGCCGGGTCCATACGGGCAGCAGCGTGGCCCGGCAGGTTCTTGGTGGAGTTCAGCCACACCGTGGCGGCTTCGATACGGGCAGCGGCTTCGCGTGCCGTCTGGTAGGCGTCGACGACATCGCCACCGGCAGCGACCAGCATTTCAGAGGTCACGTTTTCGGGGAGCTTGGCGACCGCATCCGCGTAAGCCCCGGTGGCCTTCACGAACTCGGGTTCGAACTGGGCGCGGATCTCGTCTACAGCGTCCGAACCGGCGCGAATCACCGCACGGGCGGCCTGGTCGACCGCTACAGCCTTGGCGTCGCTCATGGCTGACGAAGTAGCGCCGACACTGTTTGTGGTCGTACGTGTGAGGGCCAGCTCTGCGGCATACGCCCTGACCATGTCCTCGGCGTTCTTGTCGGTGACCTTTGACAGGTCGAAAATCGGGTTGTGACCGGTTTCGATCCACTTGAGCGATTCGTAGGTGTTGATCGCCTTGGTGAGATCCTTCGGCAGCTCGACACCGAGCGAGGTCCAGCTAGCAACGGCGTCGGCAACGTCAACAGGACGGGTGTACATGTGGTGTTTCCTCTCGGGCGAATCGCTCTAGGCGTTCGCCAGGTTTGCCGACTGTGTCGGCTCGGGTGGTGGGGCACCTTGCCCCGGACATGGGAAAGGCCCCAGCTTCAACGCTGAGGCCCGAAAATAGGCTTTGGGTACTTGGGGCTAGGGGATGATTCCTGAGTCCCTGATTCGTCGTCGTGCATCCCGGCACGCGACACGGTATCGGTGGCGCGCTTCGCGCTGGAATTGAATGCACCGACCGTTTGAGTCGGCGGTCCTCGGGGTATGGCGGGTGCATCGTGGTGTCGGCATGGTTCACCTCCTTTGATGGAATAGGTGTAGTCGATACAGGCAAAAGAGAAAGCCCCGGCTACGGACCGGAGCTTTACCCCCTCAATAGATATGTAAAAGACTGGAACATCACGCATGGTTAGGGCAGTATTTGTCGACCATGCATTCGGAGCATTTCCGCCGGGCTCTGAGTCGAGCCATACGGTAACGAGCTTGGTCGTTGTGTTTCTCCCATGCAGCCTCGGCGCACTCCGGGCACCGGGAGGGCCACCGGCCGATCTGGGTGATTGGCTTATGCCGGTACCGCCGGATGTTCCGGCGGGTCGTCACCAAGCCCGAGCAATCCTGACACCGGCCGTAGTAGACGCGGTGTCCCCAGAACTGGACAACGCACCCGTACCTGGTGGTCCACGTGTGGAACTCGTCGGGGTTCGCTTCTCGGTACACGTCGACCTTGTTTCGCACCATCCTGGATTCCTGGTGCGATAACGGAATGACCGCATTGGCGCGGTCCTCTGGTGAGATCAGTGGAAGATTGAACATGCGCGTACGCGCCTCTCTGCGGCCACCGGGCCGCGATAGATGTAGTCCGGTCCGTTTAGGGACCGGGTGTGAACCGCTGTGATCAGCGGGAATGGTCATGCCGGCGAGGGCCGCGGGAAGGCCCTCGGTCCGGTTAGGGATCGGCTCCGATGGCCGATCCCGTAGCCGCTCCAGCGGCTCATGTGGAGGACCGCCCGCAGCGGTCCATATCGAGTGAAGGGCGGCCACTCAGCCGCCCAGTCATGACACCGGCCACCGAGGCCGGTACAGGTACAGGGACCGCCGGGGAGCGGTCCAGATGATTCGCCCTCCCGGTGCAAGGGAGGGCTTCAAAGTGGGGGTGGTGGGTGGTGAGGAACGAACCACACATATAGGGGGACACCACCACCACCAACTACGCGACCAGCTCCCACACAGTCGCCTTGTCGTCGCCGGTGCGGGTGACCAGCTTGGACACTCCGCCCCGACTCAGCTGGTCTTTCCACGTTGCGCTAGACCGGTCCGGGAACTCTTCGGCGAGCCTGGTAGCCGCCTGGTTCATCCCGACGCCCTGGCAGTGCTCGACCACGTACGCCGCTGCCTTCGCGTTCAGATCCTGGGTGACGGCTGACCGCTTCGGCTTCGGCTCGGTGGACTCTGCCGCTTCGCTCTTGTCGACCCAGGGGCCACGTTGTAGAACCCGGTAGTCCGGGCCCTGCCGGGGTTCGGCCACAATCTGTTGCGGCTGGTCCAGCAAGTTCGATTGGACGATAAGTGCGGTGTTCCCGCCGCGTAGTCGTCGCTTGGCGGTCTGGCGTACCTGAATCCATACGCGGGATTTCTGGACCGATGTGGATGCACCCATTGGTGGCGCACCGTTCACCACAGCACCTTTCTCGGATTCGTGGTGCAGGACCACCACCGGGACACCGTGGTTCGTGAGGCGGGTGAATCCGTCGAACACGGTTGCCACCACAGCAGCATCGTTGGTATCTCCGGTGACACCCATAAGGTTGTCCACTACGACGAAATTGTGCCCCTCACTGAGAAGGTGATCCGCCAGGGCTTCCCATTCATCCGCGCGGGCGGTACGGCCGATATGGAACACCGGAACATCTACGTCCACACCTTCGGGTATCGCCTTGTGGATTCGTTCCCCGTACTCTTCGTCCGATCCGGGATCGGTCCAAAGAATCGCAGGCTTCCATAGCTTGGTTTTGTCGGTGGGTTGCATCCCGAGGAATTCTCGGTCGGCAACGAGCAGGGACAACAGGAGCGAGCTAACCAAGTAGGATTTCCCAACGTTGGACCGGCCGTAAATCATCGTGACCGAAGAGCTGATAGTGTCGGGAAAAATCCATCGCTCATGTTGTTTGGATCGTTCGTACGCTTCGCGGGTTGTGGTTCGCGGGAACCTTTTGGCAATGTCAATCATGCGGTTTCTCTCTTATGTACTGATCAGAAAACCCCGGCGCTACGGACGCCGGGGGATCTGAGATGTTTGTCAATTTGGGTTGACCACGCTCTGACGTGGGATCGGTGTACGTCCCGGCTTTGGTACCCAGGTTGTAAGTGCCATGACCTCACCGGCCGATGACATGTACGAAGTGTCTAGAACCCGGTCGGCCGGAACTCCGAAGTACTCGCGGGCGATCCTTCGATGTGCAGATACCGAGCCGTTCGCCTGCCGGGTAGCGATGCTTAGACCGTCTTCGTCGTACTCGCACAGAGCTAGGAATCGGTCACCGGTGCGACCTACGGCGCTAGCCGCGAACACGGTCACCGGTTCAGCTACTACGGTCACGCCGCCACCTCGTAAATCAGCAGTTCCGCAGCGGCGTACATCATGTCTGGGTCTTCGACCTGGACCCGTACAACCGGCTCCGAGGTGCCGAACCGGTCCCAGATCGGCCGGTAAATGTCGTCGGTGTTCTGGACTACCGCCGACCGATACACGGTCACGTGTTCGTCGGCTTCAACGACGTACAGGAACCCTGGATGTTGGATGTTCAATAGTCGTTCCTCTCTGTTGTCGTCGCTTTTCGTAGTCGCCCTGGCTGGGTCACTTCTGGCCGTAGCCGCGTGTCCGGGGGTTCCGTGGTGTTCGGTGCCGGATTCTCCGGCCCTACGCTGTTTGGTTGTGCCTCAATACTTGGTGTGACATACCTGGTACGTCAAGCCAGATTGGCGATTAGTGACACAGTTCACACCATGTTGGGCATACCTGGGATGGCGGAGTATGGTCGACGCATGGAAGAGGAGGCAGTCACCGAGCACATCGGTCCCTGGGATGTCCGGTTTACGTGGCCGAAGGGGGCTACTCAGGGCGGCCCGACACGGCTGGAGATAGTTCCGGGCGAGCGCGCTACAACACAGGATCTCGCCGGGGGGATCTCTCAGACCGTGCTACGTCAGATCAACTTCCGACATGCGTTTATGGTGCTCCAGCTGGACATGTCAGACCTGCAACCAACGTCGTTGCAAGACGAACTCGATACACGGGCCAGGTCGCTGCGGCGGATGCTGGCCGATGGTGTGACGGATGTGTACCTGGCGACCCTGTCCGAGACGTACCTACTACTCATCCAGACCGGCGAAAAGAACGTCGCGGGCAAGCTCGCGGAAATGGTCGACCGAACTCCGTCGGGGGTTCTCCAGCAACTCAAGCGGGCACGCAAGGCGGAACTACTGACTTCGATACCCGGCCGCGCCGGGGGGCAGTTGACCCCGAAGGCGGAGGAGATCCTAACCAAGGATGGCGACTAGTTGCGTCATGTGACGAAAATGGGCCCCTGACCTCGTGAGTCGGGGGCCCTTCGGGGTATTTCGGTCGGCAAGCCAGACTGTTTGCTCTGGTTGACTCTCGCAATCGTATTCGTGCCGGTCTAAGCGGACCGGGGGCCTGCCCGCGGAGCGGGCCGGCGACCGGGTAACCCGAGGTCAAACAGATTTCTCACCGACCGCTAAACGGACCGGCATCCTCACGGTCGATTCTGTCGCGGATCGCATCCACGGTCCGATCCTGCGGAATCTGTTCCGGCCACAGGATCACGCCGACCACCACCGCCAGCGGCAGGCCGATTACCAGAGTCCACCCGAGGGCGATCACCGGTACGACTCCGCAGCGGTGAGCCATGCGTCTATGTCGTCGAGGGTGCCGACGCACACCACGCGCCACGGGCTTGCCAGCTCGCACCCTTCGGGGCACGGCTTGATCGTGAGCGACCTCAACGCGGCGCGGTCGACCAACGGTTCTAGCTGCTGACGAATCGTGTTCATCGGTTCCCCTCGGTTGGCGAGCCCCACCCGACCGGCCGTAGTCGGCCGGGCGGCCCGTGCCGTCAATCCTTCGGATCACCGAGGTTCCTGGGCAGTGGCATCGGTAGTGCCACGGGGTGGCATTCGTAGTGGCACACAAGCGAACCGGTCCGTACCGGGGCATCATGAGTTCATGCACACGGGCAAGCTCATCCGCGATCTGCGGCAGGCTCGCGGGTGGTCACAAGGTCGCCTTGCTCACGAACTCGAGAAGCACTCGGGGCAACCGATCACGCGCGAATACATCTCGCGCCGGTGGGAGTCGTGTAAGTCGGTGCCGTCGCCGTTCTGGCTCAGGCACCTAGCCGCCGTTCTGGATGTGCCCCTTGCTGTGATGGAGTCCGACACCGTGCAACGCCGACAGTTCCTATCCACGATGGCCGCTACCGTGGTGGCCCCTGTTGTGGCCTCTGATTTGCTCGCTGAGGGGTTCTCGGCGCGTCTGAGGGGTATGGGCCCCTCGGTCGATCAGTGGGCACACACGCTCACCGGGTACGGGGCCGATTACATGACCTCCGGGGCCGCTGAGATCCAACAGCGGCTAGCCGTGGATCTCGCTGTGATCCAACAACAATGCGACACACCGCAGATGTGGACGCACGCCGCGCGGCTCATGACGTTGTTCGCCAAGACGTTCCCCGGCTCGGACGGGTCGAAAGCTGTTACGTGGTACCGGATGGCGGCTGAATCCGCCGACCGATCCGGCGACGTTGACACTCGGGTATGGGTACGCGGACGGGCCGCTATCGCCCTCGGCTACGAGGGTGCCTCACTGCCGATTGCAACGATGTTCGCCGACCAGGCGCTAGCCATAGACGACCGGCCGTCGCTCGGTCGGTTGAATGCGTTGTACGGCAAGGCTCATGCCGCAGCGATCACCGGGGACCATGACACCGCGAGGGCCCTGGATTTAGAGGGCCGCCGCGTGTTCGATCTGGCAGGCTCGGAGGATTCCGAGGCCAGTGACTACGCCGTGCCGTATTGGCGGCTCGGTGTGTTCCGGTCCTTGCTCCGGGCCCGGCTCGGTGACGAATCCGAGGCAATCGAGGCCCAGGACGAAGCGCGCCGGTATCTGCCGCCGACGCTGCCCCGGTTCGCAACCCATCTGGAGATGCACCGAGGGCTAATGCTGGTCCGTGCCGGTGACCGCGAGGGCGGTAGGGCATACGCCAGGGCCGCACTTGACGCGCTGCCACCCGAGAAACACTCTCTGACACTGCGAATGCTCATGGATGAGATCTCACCCCCGGTCCGTTTAGGTGGTGGCTCCGAATCGTCGTGACCAGCTGAGATCCGGCAGCCGGCCCGCTCCGCGGGCAGGCCCCCGGTCCGCTTAGGTTCTCTCTCGGTCGGACTCCGGTAGTCTGGTCCGGCAGCACCCCCCGGCTACGGACCGGGGGGTTCTGTCTATCTGGTGGACTTCAAAACATGTACCGGATATTTCAGCCGAGTACGGAGAACCGACTAGTCCGAGATCCTTCCTAGCCACTCCTGGTAGCCGTCCTCGGTGTCGCCGGTGTCGAACAAGTGCCACTCGTGCTTGGAGTGGATCTCCAACCGGAATCCGGCGTCTCGCAACATGTCACGGCGTCCGATCGGGTCCAGCCGGTTCCAAGCCTCTGCGTAGGTCTCTCCGGTGGTCTCGACCTCGTATCGAGGCGGGGTGACCGGCGACGCCTCTAGGGCCGTCCTCCGGGCAGTGAGCCCCGTCAATCGGTCGATGTACTGTGCCCGGTCCTCGGGCGTGACGATCAACCCAGCGTCGGACTCGTCGCGAAGGCGTTGGATTGCGTCCTTCACGCGCTCCAGATCGGCCCGGTTGTCGCTGCCGGGGATCAGCACTCGGCGGGTGACCGGTCGGGGGCCGTAGTGGTCTAGAAAGTTCTCCTCTAGCGCACCCAGGACAATGCCGGACTGAACCAATACCTTGCACCCCCGGTCCGGCTTGTTCGCACACCGGAAGTACCAAACGTGGTCTCGCGTCTTCGGCACATGCTGCGACAACGGGCGCTTGCACTTGCCGCAGAACCCAACGCCAAGGATCGGGTTCTCGGAGTTGACCCGCTTCTTGCCCGACACCTTGCGCTTCTGGACTTCTTCTTGGACGCGGTCCCACTCGTCATCCGAGAACGTCGGGTCTGTCATCTGGATCATGGACCCATCCGCAGTCAGTACCGGATTCCCGTTCGAATCCACCTTGATGCCTTGCGTGCCGTGGCTGGTGAGAATCCCCAGCAGCGCCGAGTGTGTCCATGGCTCCCGCCGGAGCCGGGGTTTGCCCGACTCAACACGCGATCGCTCCAACGAAGTCAGGACCGCCGACCCCTGACACGGTCCGGGGCACTCCTGGTCCCGCAGAGCGTGAGGGCACTTGTTCAGATGGGCCACAATCGCCGTCAGTGAGTCCCCGGCGAACAACCGGGGTTTGATCTGGTCGTGTAGGACCTGCTGTGCTGTCGGGTCCTGGACGATGCACCGGCCCTTGCCCGAAGGGTGCGGCGCGGTCTTGAATCCGAACCGGGGGACTCCGTACGCCCACCGATCGGTCTGCCGGATGATCCGGTGCCCGTCCTTCGTGCGGGTGCTGAACCGGTTCAGCTCAAGCTGTGCGAAGAAGGAACCGATGTACACGAACAACTCGGCCAACATGCCCTCTAGGCCGGGTGCAGGGTTCAAGTAGTTCAGCACTAGACCGTCCTCGGCGAACACCAGGATCTTCTTGTGCTGCTCGCACCACTCCGCCACCTTGACCATGTGCCGGGTGGAACGAAACGCCCGGTCGATCTTCGAGAACACCAAGATGTCGAACGAGTCTGCGAACTCTTCTTTGAACCAGCGGCCCAGGTCCGGCCGATCGAACGGTGACACCGAGGCGGACACGTCTAGGTCTTCGAACGTCCCGACGACACTGGCCCCCTGCGCGTCGACCCAGTTCCCGCCTGTCTCATGCTGGGCAAGGTGGGAAACCTTGCCTTCGTCCTTCAACACTGACACCCGAGCGCCGACAACGGCGCGCAGTCCCACATAGCTCATGTGGGCAGTATGAACTATGGGACGCTGTATCTCACGGTCTCCTGCTGGCGCCGGTTGGTGACCGGCGTCGACCGCTCGCTGCACCGCGGCGACCCGGTGATCGCCTACGGGCAGCTGCGCTCGCACGAATATCGCGGCAAGGACGGCGCAGAGCGGCGGGATCTGGAGATGCGCGCGGTGGCCGTCGGGCCCGATCTGGCCCGCTGCACCGCGTCGGTGGTGCGGCGCGCCGACGCCGCGCGACCGGCGCCGCACGCGGTGCGGAATATTTCCGGCCGCCGTGGCGCTGCAGCACCGAGCGCCGAGGAACCGGCCGGATATGCGCCGACCGAAGACACTGCCGTAGCCTCTACGACCGCGGCGGATTCCCTCCCGGCGCGATCGCCGGTTGCGGTGCCGAACCCGGGCACGCCCGCGCAGGTCGACGCCTGAGGGGCGGTCCGCGGCATCCGGCCCGCTCCGCATCGCACCCAGTTACCCCGCACCGATAGGCTTTCTCATATGGCTGAGTTCATTTATCAGATGATCAAGGTTCGCAAGGCGCACGGCGACAAGGTCATCCTCGACGACGTGACGCTGAACTTCCTGCCCGGCGCCAAGATCGGTGTTGTCGGCCCGAACGGCGCCGGTAAGTCCAGCGTGCTGAAGATCATGGCGGGACTGGACCGGCCGAACAACGGCGAGGCATTCCTCGCGCCCGGCGCCACCGTCGGCATCCTGCAGCAGGAGCCGCCGCTGAACGAGGAGAAGACCGTCCGCGGCAACGTGGAGGAGGGCCTCGGCGAGGTCAAGGTGAAGCTGGACCGCTTCAACGAGATCGCCGAACTCATGGCCACCGAGTACTCCGACGAGCTCATGGACGAGATGGGCAAGCTGCAGGAGTTCCTCGACCACGCCGACGCGTGGGACGTCGACTCCCAGCTCGAGCAGGCCATGGACGCGCTGCGCTGCCCGCCGCCGGACGAGCCGGTCACCAACCTCTCCGGTGGTGAGCGCCGCCGCGTCGCGCTGTGCAAGCTGCTGCTGAGCAAGCCCGACCTGCTGCTGCTCGACGAGCCCACCAACCACCTCGACGCCGAGAGCGTGCTGTGGCTCGAGCAGCACCTGGCCTCGTACCCGGGCGCCGTGCTGGCCGTCACCCACGACCGGTACTTCCTCGACAATGTCGCCGAGTGGATCCTCGAGCTCGACCGCGGCCGCGCCTACCCATACGAGGGCAACTACTCCACCTACCTGGAGAAGAAGGCCCAGCGTCTCGAGGTCCAGGGCAAGAAGGACCAGAAGCTGCAGAAGCGCCTCAAGGAGGAGCTGGCCTGGGTGCGCTCGGGCGCCAAGGCCCGTCAGGCCAAGAACAAGGCCCGCCTCGGCCGCTACGAGGAGATGGCCGCGGAGGCCGAGAAGCACCGCAAGTTGGACTTCGAGGAGATCCAGATCCCCGCGGGTCCGCGCCTGGGCGACATCGTGGTCAACGTGTCGAACCTGGACAAGGGCTTCGGCGACCGTCAGCTGATCAAGGATCTGTCGTTCACGCTGCCGCGCAACGGCATCGTCGGCGTCATCGGCCCCAACGGTGTCGGTAAGACCACGCTGTTCAAGACCATCGTCGGCCTGGAGGCGCCCGACAGCGGCGACGTGAAGGTCGGCGAGACCGTCAAGCTCAGCTATGTCGACCAGAACCGCGCGGGCATCGACCCGAACAAGAACGTCTGGCAGGTAGTCTCCGACGGGCTCGACTTCATCGAGGTCGGCAACCAGGAGATGCCTTCGCGCGCCTACGTCAGCGCGTTCGGCTTCAAGGGCCCGGACCAGCAGAAGCCGGCGGGTGTGCTCTCCGGTGGTGAGCGCAACCGGCTGAACCTGGCGCTCACCCTCAAGCAGGGCGGCAACCTGATCCTGCTCGACGAGCCGACCAACGACCTCGACGTCGAGACCCTGAGCTCGCTGGAGAACGCGCTCGAGCAGTTCCCGGGCTGCGCCGTCGTGATCTCCCACGACCGCTGGTTCCTCGACCGCACCTGCACCCACATCCTCGCGTGGGAGGGCGACAGCGACAACGAGGCCAAGTGGTTCTGGTTCGAGGGCAACTTCGAGGCCTACGAGGCGAACAAGATCGACCGCCTCGGCGCGGAGGCGGCTCGCCCGCATCGGGTGACCCACCGCAAGCTGACCCGCGACTGACCTCGCGAAAAGCGCTACGGCCCGGCGGAGTTGATCGGCGAACGATCGGCCCCGCCGGGCCGTTCTCGTCGTTCGCCGAACGCCGGTCAAGTTACCGGCGCGGCAAGGCGGAAATCCCTCCGCGTGTCCATGTACCCCCGGCTAGTCTCGAAAATGCGTCACCGAAGTTGCGGAATCGAAGCGAACCAAATCCATGGGAGTGGGCGAAAACGATGACGGTCTCGTCGGAAATGTCGAGCGCGGCGTGGGCCGCGGGAATGCCGCAAAGCTTGCGCGGTGATCTCGCGACACTCGAAGGGGCGTATTTCCGACACGTGGACGCCGGCGACGCGGACTTCCCGGTCACCGGCATCAACCAGATCTTCCGCCGCCACATGGAATTGGCCGCTCGCCGCCCGGCGCACACCGCGCTGGTGCGGGTCTATCATCCCGACGACGGATCGGGGATGGGCGCGGCGGTCCAGGTGGTCACCGACGACATGGGGCTGCTGGTCGAGTCCATCACCGCGGCCCTGGGCCGCATGCAGGTGAACGTCTCCGAGGTGATCCACCCGATCTTCGAGGTCACCCGCGATGCCGACGGCGTGCTGGTCGGCGCCGCGCCGCACGAGGTCGACGGCAACAACGCGCCGGGCGAACCGGAGTCGTGGATGCATCTGCAACTGCATCCGTCCACGAGCCGGGCCCAGCTCGACGAGATCGAGCGCACCCTGCCGGAGGTGATCGCCGACGTCCGCCAGGTCATCGACGACACCGAGGCGATGACCGCGGTGCAGAGCTCGCTGGCCGACCAGCTCGACCGGGCCGCGGGCAAGGGCGCGGCGCCGTTCCCGGCCGCCGACCTGGCCGAGTGCGCGGACCTGCTGCGCTGGCTCGCCGGCGGCAACTTCACCCTGCTCGGCTACGCCCGCTACCGGCGCGAGACCGACCACGGCCACACCGTCTCGACCCCGGTCCCCGGGGCCAGCCTCGGCGTCCTGCGCGCCGACATCGGCACCGACTTCCAGGTGCCGATCAACGGCGGCGACCGGCCGCTGCTGATGCTCACCCAGGGGCTGGTCCGCGCGACCGTGCACCGCTCGGTGTACCCGTACTTCGTCGGCGTCGCCGACGTGGACGACGCGGGCGCCGTCGCCGGTGTGCACCTGTTCATCGGCGTCTTCACCGTCAGCGCCGTGCACGAGAACGTTCTCGACATCCCCGTCATCAACACCAGGGTCAGCAGCGCGATCGAGGCGGCCGGGTTCGACAAGGACTCGTTCTCGGGGCAGGCGATGCTCGAGGTGATCGAGTCCTTCCCGCGGACCGAATTGTTCTCCGCCGACACCGAGACCATGCGCCGCACCGCCGTCGCCGTGCTCGGCGTCGGCCTGCGCAGGCAGGTGCGCCTGTTCCTGCGCAGCGACAGGTACGGCCGCTTCGTGGCGTGCATGGTGTATCTGCCGCGCGATCGCTACACCACCGCGGTGCGCCTGCACATGCAGGAGATCCTGGTCAGCGAGCTGGGCGGGTCGGATATCGACTACTCGGCGCGGGTGAGCGAAAGTGAGCTCGCCAGTGTGTATTTCACCGTGATGCTGCCGGGGGAGGGTGCGGTGGCGCCCGACACCTCCGAGGACAACCGGCTGCGCTTGCAGGCCCTGCTCAACGCCGCGAGTCACACCTGGGACGACCGTATCGGGGAACAGGTCGCCACCTCCGCCGCGTTGGATCCCGCTGTGGTGACACGGTATTCGGAGGCCTTCCCGGAAAGCTACAAGGAAGACTTCGGGGCCGACCGCGCGATCGCCGATATCGGCAGGCTGGAACGGCTCACCGACGGCGGCATCGACCAGTACCTCTACCGCAGGCCGGAGGCCGCGCCCGGCTCGTGGCGGTTCAGCCTCTACATCGCCGGGTCCGGCGTCTCGCTGAGCCAGGTGCTGCCCGTGCTGCAGAGCCTGGGCGTCGAGGTCGTCGACGAGCGGCCCTACCAGCTGGAACTCGACGGTGGCGCGGAGCGCTGGATCTACGACTTCGGTCTGCAGGCGAGGCCCGAACTGCTGCGCAACGCCCTCGGCGGCGATCTCGACGCCGAACTGCTCGAGCAGGCCGGCCGCGAGGACGAGCTGCACTCCCGGTTCACCGACGCCTTCGAGGCGGTCTGGTACGACCGGGCCGAGGCCGACGGGCTGAACGAACTGGTGCTGCGGGCCGGGCTGCCGTGGCGCTCGGTGTCGATTCTGCGCGCCTACGCGAAATACCTGCAGCAGGCCGGTTTCCCGTACAGCCAGGTGAACATCGCCCGCGTTCTGCTGGCGCATCCCGAGGTCTCGCGCGCGTTCGTCGACCTGTTCGCGGCCCGCTTCGATCCGGACACCGTCTCCGCCGAGACCGCCGACGAGATCGAGGCGATGGTGCGCGCCGGGATCGACGACGTGGTGAGCATGGACGCCGACCGCATCCTGCGCGCCATCCTCGGCCTGATCAAGGCGACGTTGCGCACCAACTACTACGTCCTCGACGCCGAGGAACGCCCGCGCGACTACCTCTCGTTCAAGGTGGAGCCGCGCGAGATCGCCGAATTGCCCAAGCCGCGACCGCAATTCGAGATCTTCGTGTATTCGCCGCGCGTGGAGGGCGTGCACCTGCGGTTCGGGTCGGTCGCTCGCGGCGGTCTGCGCTGGTCGGATCGACTGGAGGACTTCCGCACCGAGATCCTGGGCCTGGTCAAGGCGCAGGCGGTGAAGAACGCCGTGATCGTGCCGGTCGGCGCGAAGGGCGGCTTCGTGGTGAAGCGTCCGCCCGCCGCCACCGGCGATCCGGCCGCCGACCGTCAGGCGAGCGTGGCCGAGGGCATCGCCTGCTACCGCACCTTCATCTCCGGGCTGCTCGACGTCACCGACAATGTCGACCTGGCCACGGGCGCGGTCCTGCCGCCCGCCAGGGTGGTGCGCCGCGACGGTGACGACACCTACCTCGTGGTCGCCGCCGACAAGGGCACCGCCAGCTTCTCCGACATCGCCAACGACGTGGCCACCCGCTACGGCTTCTGGCTCGGCGACGCCTTCGCCTCCGGCGGTTCGGCGGGCTACGACCACAAGGCGATGGGCATCACCGCCAGGGGCGCGTGGGAAGCGGTCAAGCGCCACTTCCGCGAGATGGGCATCGACACGCAGAGCCAGGACTTCACCGTCGTCGGCGTCGGTGACATGAGCGGTGACGTGTTCGGCAACGGCATGCTGCTCTCCGAGCACATCCGCCTGGTCGCCGCGTTCGACCACCGCCACATCTTCCTCGACCCCAACCCCGACGCGGCCACCTCCTACGCCGAGCGCGCCCGGCTGTTCGCGCTGCCGCGCTCCTCCTGGGCCGACTACGACCGCAGCCTGATCAGCGCGGGCGGTGGCGTCTTCGAACGGACCGTGAAGTCGGTGCCGATCTCGGCACAGGCCAGGGCGGCGCTCGGCCTGCCCGACTCGGTACAGGCGCTCTCGCCGCCGGAACTGGTGCGCGCGATCCTGCTCGCCCCGGTGCAACTGCTGTGGAACGGCGGCATCGGCACGTATGTGAAGGCGAGCACGGAGTCCAACGCGGAGGTGGGCGACAAGTCCAACGACGCGGTGCGCGTGGACGGAAACCAGTTGCGGGTCAAGGTGATCGGCGAGGGCGGCAACCTCGGCGCCACCGCGCTGGGCCGCATCGAGTTCTGCCGCAACGGCGGCAAGATGAACACCGACGCGCTGGACAACTCGGCCGGTGTCGACTGCTCCGACCACGAGGTCAATATCAAGGTGCTGCTCGACGGTGTGGTGAGCGCCGGCGCGCTGGCGCCCGCCGATCGCAACCCGCTGCTGGCCTCGATGACCGACGAGGTCGCGCGGATGGTGTTGCAGGACAACGTCGATCAGAACGTGCTGATCGGTATCGCCCGCACCGACGCACCGCAGATGGTGAGCGTGCACGCCCGCGTGATCGATGATCTGGAACAACGCCGCGGCCTCGACCGCGACCTCGAGGCGCTGCCGACCGATGCCGAGCTGAAGCGGCGCGCCGAGGACGGGCGCGGCCTCACCTCGCCCGAGCTGGCCAATCTGCTCGCGCACGTGAAGCTGGGACTCAAGGCCGATCTGCTCGACACCGACCTGCCCGACAGCGTGTACTTCGCACGACGGCTTCCGCTGTACTTC
Organism: Nocardia neocaledoniensis; assembly: GCF_003182135.1. Lineage (GTDB taxonomy): Bacteria > Actinomycetota > Actinomycetes > Mycobacteriales > Mycobacteriaceae > Nocardia > Nocardia neocaledoniensis. Next base: position 118,589 of record NZ_QGTL01000008.1, read on the forward strand.
CCGACGCCGCTGCGGGAGCGCTTCGGCACCGAGATCAAGAAGCACCGGCTGCGCCGCGAGATCGTCACCACGATGCTGGTCAACGAGGTCGTCGACTACGGCGGCATCACCTACGCGCACCGGCTGAACGAGGAGGTCGGGGCCAGTACCTCCGACACCGTGCGCGCCTTCGCGGCGGCGACCGAGATCTTCGAACTGCACGACGTGTGGGCCCGCATCCGCACGGCCGACGCGCCCGCCGGGGTGTGCGATCTGCTGGAGCTGGAATCCAAGCGCACGCTCGACCGCGCCTCGCGCTGGTTGCTGAGCAACCGCCCGCAGCCGATCGCCGTCGGCGCGGAGATCAACCGGTACCACAGCCGGGTGCAGGAGCTGGCGCCCCAGGTGCCGGGCTGGCTGCGCGGACACCACGTCACCTCGCTCACCCAGGGCGCCGCCGAACTGATCGCGCGCGGCGCGCCGACCGATCTCGCGACCGAGGTGTTCGGTCTGCTCGGCCTCTACCCGCTGCTGGACGTGGTCGACATCGCCGACATCGCCGACCGCGACGGCGCCGAGGTGGGCGCGCTGTACTACGCGCTCAACGAGCACCTGAAGATCGACTGGCTGCTCGAGGCGGTGAGCCACCTCGAACGCGGCGACCGCTGGCACGCGCTGGCCCGGCTCGCGCTGCGCGACGACATGTACGGTTCGCTGCGCTCGCTCACCCTGGACGTGCTGTCCGCGGGTGACCCGGAGGAGACCGCCGACGAGAAAATTGCATACTGGGAGTCGAAAAACCAGTCCCGGCTGGGCCGTGCGCGCGCGGCACTGTCGGAACTGTTCGAGTCCGGGACCCACGACCTCGCCACACTGTCGGTCGCCGCGCGACAGGTGCGGAGCATGGTGAGCGGGGTGGGCGCCCAATCGGAGGTACCACGGTGACGAGTTCGCCTTTTCATGCCAAGGTCGAGATCCGCTGGTCGGACATGGACGTGTATCAGCACGTCAACCACGCGCGGATGGTGACCCTGCTCGAAGAGGCGCGGATACCGTGGTTGTTCGACGGGGACAAGCCGACGGCGTCGATGGGTCGGCAGGGCTGTGTGCTGGTCGACCTGCACGTGAAGTACCGCGGCCAGCTGCGACACGAGGACACCCCGCTCGACATCACCATGTGGATCAAGCAGTTGCGGGCGGTCGATTTCACGATCGGCTACGAGGTGCGGGCCAACGGCACGGCGCCGGATTCGCCGCCCGCGGTCACCGCGACGACCCAGCTGGCCGCGTTCGACATCGAGACCCAGCGGCTGCGCAGGCTCACCGACGCCGAACGCGACTACCTGGCCCTGTGGCGGATCTGACGACGTGAGCTCCGAACAGCGTGTGCTGCACGCCCCCGATCCGGCCGAACGCGAGAACCTCGCCACCTTCCTCACCCGGGCGATCCGGCTCGACCCCGCCGCCGTCGTGCGCCTGCGGCGGCGCGGCTCGAGCCTGGTTTCGGCCTGGGTGGCAACGGGTTTCGAGACGCTCGCGGTGCGCACGGTGACCGCCGAACTCGGCGTCGACGATGTCACCGTCGGCGCCGACGCCGTGCTGGCCGGCCTGCGCACCGGCCATCCGATCGATCTCGGCTACTCGATGGACTCGGCCTGGCGCGGCGCCCTGCCGCCGACCGATGGCTTCACCCATGTCGACGACGTGCCGGCCCGCGCCCTGGTCGAATTGGCCGAGCGCGGCGCCGATCTCGCGCGCGAACACGGCGGCGCCCATGGCCCGCCCGCGTCGCTGCTCGATCAGTCGGTGCTCACGGTGACCGGGGCGGACGAGCTGACCGTCGATGTGCCGATGCGGGTGGTCTTCGCACTCACCGCGATGGATTTCATTCCGCACGCGGGGGAGAAGACCGAGTCGCGCCGCATCCAGCCTGCCGAGCTCGTGCGCGTCCGCGCGACACGCACATGGTTGCGGCTGGACGCGCGCTACGGCTCGGTCGCGCGCCGCCTCGGCGGCGGAATCCCGTTGTCGCCCAGCTGAAGCCGGCGGTGGACGGCGGTGCCGCACGGCCCGGCAGTGCTGATAAGGCTAGCCTGACCTGCCTTGATTAGCGTTTGCGGCGGCCTAGAGTGATATCCGACACAGCGTGACCATCGAGCAGGTGAGAGGGCTGGATATGACTTCGATCGAAATGCCGCACGTCACCGAGTGCACGGTCGGCGATTGTTCCTACAACCACGACGGCTGCCACGCCTTCGCGATCAACGTCGCCGGGCACAACGGCAGCGCCGATTGCGAGACATTCGTTCCCCTGTCGGTGAAAGGCGGTCTCGACACCGTCACCAGCATGGTCGGCGCCTGTCAGCGCGCCGACTGTGTCCACAACCGGGACCTCGAATGCGCGGCGACCGAGATCCGCGTCGGCGCGGGCTCGGCCGAACACTCGGCGCGCTGCCTGACCTACCGGTCCCGCTGACGCGGTTCGCCGCGGCGTCGGCTCTGTCTCCGCGCGGCTGGTGACGGAGGCCGATGTGCCGCGTGGTGCGCTGAGCGCTGTCGGTCCGGGAGTGCGCCGGCGACTGTAGAGCGGTGGTTCTGGTAGTCGGCTCGGTGGGTTCGATGGTCCGTCGACGGCTGATCGCGCCTGCGGTCCGGCCGGGTGACGGGTGGTTCCGCTGCGCCTGTGCTCGCTGTGCGAGCCACGGGTGACGGGACGGTGCGGCGGGTCAGTGCACGCCCGCGAGCCTGAGCACCGCCGTGGTCGCGGCGGCGGCGATCACCGTGACCAGCAGCGGTGCCCGCCGCCAGGCCAGCACGCCGCCCACGCCGACGCCCGCGGGCAGGGCGACGCCGAGTTCGCCGGAGCCGGTGGGCAGAGTAGCGGTCGCCACCAGCGCGGCCAGCAGGATCAGTGCGCCCGTATCGAGCAGATGGATCGTCCTGGCCGACAGGCGGAGTCGATGCCGCAGTGCGGGACCCGTCCAGCGCAGGGCATAGGTGCCGACGGCCAGGGCGAGCATCGCGGGCAGCAGATATGGCGCGTTCACGACGTCCCTCCGATCGCCGCAGCCCCGTGCACGACGACATAGGCGCCGGTCGGACACGGCCGTAGCGGTCGGCGACGAATGCCGAAGCGCGGAGTGTCCTGTCCACTCGGTGAGTGGATGATCGCCGGGCGCCCGGTGCGTGGTTCGCGGCGGGACGCGCGCGGCAGGTGTCCGGCGCGCCTGCCGCCGGTCGGCTGAGTGGCCGTCAACTCGTCACCACCCTGTCGGCGTCCGCGGGCGCCTCCGGTGGGCGCAGTGCGAACACCAGGCCGAGCAGCGCGATCAGCACGGGCAGGCCGGCGGGGACGAACGGCGCGACCACCACGGCGAGCGCGGCACCGACCAGGACCGGGCGCAGGGTGGCGCGATCGCGCAGAGCGGGCAGGATCAGGGCGAGCAGGATCACCGGGAACACCGCGTCCAGGCCGAGTGCCGAGGTGTCGGGGACGAGCGAGCCGAGGGCGGCGCCGAGGGTCGCACCGAGCGGCCAGCACAGCGCGACACCGATGCCGCACGCCCAGTACGCGGCCCGTTTGCGCTCCTGATCGCCGGGCGCCGCCGCGAACGCGACCGATTCGTCGTTGAGCACGTGGACGCCGAGTACGCGGCGCCAGCCCCGGCCGAACACCTCCGGCGCGGACAGCCCGTACGGCAGATGCCTGGCGTTGAGCAGCAGCCCGGCGACCACCGCGGCCAGCGGGCTCCCGCCGGCCGCGACGATGCCGAAGAACAGTAGCTCCGAGCCGCCCGCGAGCACCGTCACCGCCATCACGATCGGCATCCAGACCGGGAAACCGGCGGCGATCGTAGACGCGCCGTAGGACACGCCGAAGAGGCCGACGGCCAGGCAGGCCGCGGCCACGGCAGCCAGCGTGCCCCGGTCGAGTGTTCGGTACATCGAACGCATGTTTTACATGGTGAACGGCGGCGCTGGGTAAAGTCAACCCGACATCGCCAGCTCCCCAGGAGGCGTAGATGGACCGGCAGGACCCGGTCGCCGGACCACCCCAAGCGGTGATCGCGGCGTCGCTGCGGCGCGAGCGCGCCCGCGCAGGTTTGTCGCTGACCGAGGTCGCGAATCGCGCCGGCGTCGCGAAATCGACACTGTCCCAACTGGAATCGGGCACGGGGAACCCCAGCCTGGAGACCCTGTGGGCCCTGTGCGTCGCGCTGGAGATGCCGTTCTCGCGACTGCTCGACCCGCCACGGCCCAACGTCCAGGTGATCCGCGCCGACGAGGGCGCGCCGGTGCCCTCACCCGACGCGGACTACCGGGTGACGTTGCTCGCAGCGGGGCAGTCGCACACCCGCTGCGACGTGTACCGGGTCGCGGCCGAACCCGGGCACACCCGGCGCTCGGACCCACACCAGATCGGCGTCGTCGAGCACGTGGTGCTCGCGGCAGGACGCGCGCTGGTCGGACCTGCGGATGAGCCCATCGAGGTGGGCCCCGGCGACTACGTGCGCTACCTCGGCGATCTGCCGCACATCTTCGAAGCGCTCGAACCGGGGACCTGGGCCTCGATGGTGATCGAGAGCCCCTGACTCAGGCGGCTCCCTCGCCGAGATACTGCAACCAGACCGGATCCAGATCGGCCGAGGTCGACAGCAGCCGCCAGTGCGGCCCCTTGGGGGAGACCAGCGGGTGGCGCAGGGTCCAGCCCAGCTCGGTGAGCATCTTGTCGGCCTTGCGGTGGTTGCACGGCGCGCAGCTGGCGACGCAGTTCTCCCACGAGTGCTCGCCACCGCGGCTGCGGGGGATCACGTGGTCGATGGTCTCGGCTTTGCCGCCGCAGTAGCCGCAGCGGTACCGGTCGCGGTGCATCAGCGCGGCGCGGGTCATCGGGACCCTGGCGCGGTAGGGCACGCGGACGTAGGTACGCAGCCGGATGACGGAGGGAATGGCCACTTCGGCGCCCGCGGAATGCAGGACCGGGCCTTCGGGATTGTCGTGCACCGCGTCGGCTTTGGCGCAGATCAGCAGGACGACCGCGCGGCGCGCGGACAGGGCGGTGAGCGGTTCGTAGGTGGCGTTGAGGAGGAGAACCCGGCGTTTGCGCCAAGCGGCGGCGTCGTGGTCTCCGGCGAGGTGCAGAGGCGCGGGGTGATGCGGCTGATGGTCGGACACGATGTGCAGCGGGATGGCCCCCGAGCCACGATTGTGGACGTCGGCGGGCTGGAGTTGTCGATGCGCTCGCGCCTCGTGTGACCGGGCGCTGGGTCGCTGCTTCATCTTGACCTCAATTTCATGATTGGCAGGATCATGTGGTATCTGGGGCCGATACTGCCCCCAGTTGACCATGGTTCGCCCCGTATTGCACGGCTATTTTTCAAACTATCGGGTGAACTGTGGCTGAAGGGCGACCACGCTCGTCCTGGAGGCACAATGGAGCCTGTGACTTCCGGTGAGCAGACAGCGACCTCGTTCTACGAAGCGGTGGGCGGAGCCGAGACGTTCCGTCGTCTCGTCTCGGTGTTCTACCGCGAGGTGGCCGCCGACGAGATCCTGCGCCCGCTGTATCCGGAGGAAGACCTGGGCCCGGCCGAGCGCCGGATGCGGATGTTCCTCGAGCAGTACTGGGGCGGTCCACGCACCTACTCCGACGAGCGCGGGCACCCGCGGTTGCGCATGCGCCACCACCCGTTCGCCATCGGTCCGCTCGAGCGCGACGCCTGGCTGCGGTGCATGACCATCGCGATCGGCGAGATCGAACCGTCGGTCCTCGACAACGAACACCGCAAGGCCCTGCTCGACTATTTCCAAATGGCCGCGGCCTCACTCCAGAACACGCCCGGCTGATCCGAAGCCGTGCACCGCATTCCCGCGGCCTCCCTCCAGAACACGCCGGGCTGATCCGAAGCCATGCACCGTATTCCCGCGGCCTCCCTCCAGAACACGCCCGGCTGAGGTCTGGGTGCCCCGCGTTCGCTGCTGACCCGCAGGTGGTGGCCCTTCCGTGACCATCGTTGGAGTTACCGCGACGTTTCGGTCCGGCGTGGCGAAACGCTGACGATTTGCCGGATTCCGAGAAAGTCTCGCGCCGGAGGAATATCCCGGGCAATCTTTGGCAATATTGCGGGTGTGACACAGACACCTGCCTCGCCGGTGCCGGGGGAAGCAAGCACCGCTCCGTGGTGGACAACCGCCGTGTTCTATCAGGTCTATCCACGCTCGTTCGCGGATTCCGACGGTGACGGAATCGGCGACCTTGGTGGTGTGCGCGAGAAGATGGGGTACCTGGAGCTACTCGGCGTCGACGCGCTGTGGATCTGTCCGGTGATGCGTTCGCCGCAGGCCGACGGCGGTTACGACGTGTCCGATCCGCGCGACATCGACCCGCTGTTCGGCGGCCTGACCGCGCTGGACGAGCTCATCGCCGAGGCGCACGACCGCGAGATCAAGGTGACGATGGATCTGGTGCCCAACCACACCAGCGTCGAGCATCCGTGGTTCACCGCGGCGCTGGAGGCCGCGCCGGGCAGCCCCGAGCGACAGCGCTACATCTTCCGGGACGGCAAGGGCGCCGACGGCGCCGAGCCGCCCAACAACTGGCCGAGCATCTTCGGCGGCCCGGCCTGGACCAGGGTGACCGAGCCGAACGGCGAGCCCGGCCAGTGGTACCTGCACATCTTCGCGCCCGAGCAGCCCGACCTGAACTGGGACAATCCCGAGGTCGCCGCCGATTTCGAGAAGACGCTGCGCTTCTGGCTCGATCGCGGCGTCGACGGCTTCCGGATCGACGTCGCGCACGGCATGGCCAAGCCGGAGGGCCTGCCCGACATGGCCAGGGTCGAGACCAAGATGCTGGTGCACGACGACGACGATCCCCGCTTCAACAATCCCGGCGTGCACGCCATCCACCGCCGCATCCGCACGGTGCTCGACGACTACCCGCACGCGGTGTCGATCGGCGAGGTGTGGGTCGACGACAACGTCCGCTTCGGTGAGTACGTGCGCCCCGACGAGCTGCACCTGGCCTTCAACTTCCGCCTGGCCGAGACCCCGTTCACCGCCGACGGCGTGCGCGAGGCCATCACGCATTCGCTCGAGGCCGTGAGCGGCGTCGGCGCGCCACCCACGTGGACGCTGTCCAACCACGACATCGAACGTGAGGTCACCCGCTATGGCGGCGGACGGACCGGCGTGGAGCGGGCGCGGGCGATGATGATGGTGGAGCTGGCCCTGCCCGGCGCGGTCTTCCTCTACAACGGCGCCGAGCTCGGTCTGCCCAACGTCGACGACCTGCCCGAGGACGCCCTGCGCGACCCGGTGTGGGAGCGTTCCGGCCACACCGAACGCGGCCGCGACGGGTGCCGGGTGCCGTTGCCGTGGGAGGGCACGCAGGCGCCGTTCGGTTTCACCGACGGCGCCGAGTCGTGGCTGCCCATCCCCGCCGAGTGGGCCGACCGCACGGTGGAAGCCCAGCTGGAGACCCTGCACTCGACGCTGTCGCTGTACCGGCTGGCGATCGACCTGCGCGGGACCCGGCCGGAATTCGCCGGCGACCGGATCGAGTGGTACGGCAGCCCCGACGGGTGCCTGGCCTTCCGCAGGCCGGGCGGGCTGGTGTGCGTGCTCAACGCCTCCGACGGGCCGATCCAGCTGCCGCCGGGCGAGGTGCTGCTGGCCAGCGCGCCCGTCTCCGACGACCGGCTGCCGGCGAGCGCAGCGGCCTGGCTGGTCTGAACCGGGCGGACACGCGGGCCTTCGACATGACCGGAGGATGAACTACTACACAGCATCGTCTACCGTTGGACCGTGAGCATTCTCGAGACAGTGCTGATCTTCGTCGGCATCCCGGCCGCGATCTACTTCGCGATCGCGGGTTTGTCCTATCTCGGTAAGCCATTTCCCGGTGATAAGCCGGCCCACTTCGCGCTCGGGCAGAAGTGGACCCACCGGCCGGTGCTGTGGAGCGCTACCGACGAGGTGACCTCCGCGGGTCACCACACCGCCGAGTCGCATGGCAGTCATGTGGCTCTCGAAGCCGCCAACGCGGAGCTGATCGGAGGCCGGGCAAGTGGCAAGTTCTAAGTGGCCCGCGGTGGTCGAGGCCGACCTGCCGCACGGATTCGCGCTGACCAGCAGCGGCCGCGTCTCGGGTGTGCACGAGCCGGGCGCCGTCTTCGACGAGGTGCCCTTCACCGATCGGGAGCGCGTCGCCCTCGACAACGCGCTCACCGACGCGACCCGCGCGACCAAGGTCCGCTTCAACATCTACCTCGGCGATCTCGGGTCCGACCCGGCGACCGGCGCCGACGCGCTGCTGCCGAACACGCCGGAGGCCGCCGACTCGGTGCTCATCGCGGTCTCCCCGAATCAGGGCGCGATCGAGGTGCGCTCGGGCGCGAATGTCGCCGAGCGCGCCAACGACCGGATCTGCCAGCTCGGCGTCACCGCCGCCCTGGCCTCGTTCCGGCAGGGCAACCTGATCGACGGGCTGATCTCGGCCGTCCGCGTCATGGCCGCCTCCATCGGCCGCTAGTTCGTTCTCCCGCCGAACGGCGCGTTCACCTCCGAAGGTGAACGCGCCGTTCGTCTTTCCCGGCACGAATTCTCGTACATCGGGAATGATCGGCTCGCTTCTAACTGTTAAAGCTGGTATGAACAGTTACATGGGAACGGGCGGTGCGGCATGACGGGCCACTACGCGCAGGTCGCGTTCACGCCGCTGGTGCGTGAACATCAGCGTGCGCACGGCAGCCTGCGCAGCTACGAGCGGATGGCGCAGGTTCCCGCCGAGGCGGATCGGATCGGGCCCGACGAGGCCGCGTTCATCGGCGAGCGGGACAGCTTCTATCTGGCGACGGTCGGCGAGACCGGGTGGCCCTACATCCAGCATCGCGGTGGCGCACCGGGTTTCCTGCGGGTGCTCGATTCCCGGAACCTCGCCTTCGCCGACTTTCGCGGCAACAAGCAGTACATCAGCCGCGGCAATCTCGATCACGACAATCGGGTCTCGCTGTTCCTCATGGACTACGCCGCCCAGGCGCGGATGAAGATCTTCGGACGGGCGCGCGTGGTGGAGGCCGCCGACGATCCGGAGCTGGTCGCCTCGCTCGCGGTCGACGGGTATCGCGCACACGTCGAGCGGGCGGTGGTGATCGAGGTCGAGGCCTACGACTGGAACTGCCGCCAGCACATTCCCGCGCTGTACCCGCGGGCCGCCGTCGCGGAGGCGATGGGGGTCCTGCGGGAGCGGATCGCCGAGCTGGAAGCCGAGAACGCCCGGCTCCGAACGGATCTCGCCAAAGGCTGACCGCTGACTCGGTTCGGTCTCGACCGAGGTGTGTCCACACGTAACCGTTAAAACCAATTTATATAGTTAGGACGTGACGGGATGCGACGCGAGCATCTTGCCTGGGCCGGTCTGGCTGCGATGACCGTCTCCTTCGGCTTGAACTTCACCATGGGCGTGTTCTTCGCGCCCACCGCCGCGGCCTACGGTGTCTCGGCGACGGCGCTGGCCGTCGCCGCCGCGCTCGGCACCGCGGTGACGGGTCTCGCCCAGCAGGGCATCGGCAGGCTGCTCGACCTGCTCGGGCCCAAACTCGTGCTGATCGGCGGACTCTCGCTGATCTCGGGCAGCTATCTGGTGCTGGCCACGGTCACCGAGACCTGGCAGTTCGTCGCCGCCTACATGGTGCTCGGCGGACTCGGCTTCGCCGCCTCCTCCACGCTGACCGTCACCACCCTGCTCGGCCGGGCGCACGGCGCGCAGGCCGGACCGGCCATGGCCAGGGCCGCGATCGGCATCAACCTGGGGCAGCTGATCACGCCATGGGCGGCGACCGCGCTGTTCGACCCGATCGGCGTGCGGGGCACCTTCGCGCTGCTCGGCGCGATCGGCCTGACCGCGACGGCGGTGCTGTGGCGGCTGCTGCCCACCGATCAGCGAGCGAATTCGCCCGCGGGCGCCGGGGAGTCGCTGGCGGACCGGTGGAAGGTGCTGGTGTCGTTCGGCTTCCATGCCGCCACCCTCTACGTCGTCGTGCTGATGCTGCCGAAACACGCTGTGGAACAGGGATGGTCGGTGGCCGGAGCGGGCAGGCTCGTCGCACTGGCCGCGCTGACAGCCGGTCTGACCTCGGCGGCCATGGTGCGCCTGCTGCGCAGCCATCCGCCGGAGACCCTGCTGCGAGTGCTGTTCGCGGTGCGGCTGGTCGCGCTGGCGCCCGCGGTGTTCGTGCCGGGACCCGAGGTCCTGGTGCTCGTCGCGGTGCTGTTCGGCATCGCCTCGTTCCCCGTCATCCCGCTCACCATGGCGATCCTGTCGCGCGGTCTCGACCCCGCCCGCATGGGCCGCACCCTGGCTCCGGCCTGGGTGATCCACCAGCTCTCCGCCGCCGCCGGACTCGGCGTCGCCACCCTCGTCCACGCCGTCACCGACGGCTACCGCGGCTACTTCGCGCTCGCGCTGCTGTTCACCGTCGTCGCCGCCGCGCTGATCTCCCCGGTCCGCCCCCGCGTGCCGGTCACCGCCTGACGAAACACCCCACCAGAAAGAGAGATCCATCATGAACCAGGTCCGCCACAACACCGTCCAGATCCAGGGTCAGTCCCTGTTCTACCGGGAGGCAGGTGACCCGAACGCGCCGACCATCGTGCTGCTGCACGGGTTCCCGACCAGCTCGGCCATGTTCCGCGCGCTGATTCCCGAGCTCGCCGCCGACTATCACGTGATCGCCCCCGACCACCTCGGCTTCGGCCAGTCGGCGATGCCGTCGGTCGACGAATTCGACTACACCTTCGACCATCTCACCGAACTCACCCTCGGCCTGCTCGACCACCTCGGCGTCGACCGGTTCGCGCTCTACATCCAGGATTACGGCGCCCCCATCGGACTGCGCATCGCCTCGGCGCACCCCGAGCGGGTCACCGCCCTCGTCACCCAGAGCGGCAATGCCTACATGGAGGGCTTCACCCCGTTCTGGGAGGTGCTGTTCGCGCACGCCAACGACCGGGCCACGCATGAGCCGGAGGTGCGTAAGCTGCTCACCCTCGACGCGACGAAATGGCAGTACACGCACGGTGTTCCGGCCGACCGGCTCGCGCTGGTCAGTCCCGACACCTGGACGCTGGATCAGGCGTACCTGGACCGTCCGGGGAACACGGAGATCCAGCTCCAGCTGTTCGCCGACTACAAGAACAACCTCGACGGCTACCCGGCGTTCCAGAAGTACTTCGCCGAGCACCGCCCGCCGACGCTGATCGCCTGGGGTGAGCACGACGAGATCTTCGGCGCCGACGGCGCCCGCGCGTACCTGCGGGATCTGCCGGACGCCGAGCTGCACCTGCTCGACGCGGGCCACTTCGCCCTGGAGACGCACGGACCGGAGATCGCCGCGCTCATCCGCGACTTCCTCGGGCGGGTAGCGCGCTGACCGGCCGACGGCCGGGCGTCCGCGCGACGCCCGGCCGTCGCGGCATCGAGTACCCTGATCGGCGGTCCATCGGCGTCACGGGGGGAACATGCGGACAGGAATCGCTCGGGTGATCACGGCGGCCGCGGTGGCCTGCCTGGCGCTCACCAGTTCGGCCTGTGCCGAGGATCTGGCCGACGCGGCCGGCGTCGCGGTCGGCACACCGCAGGCGGATTTCTATGATCCACCGGCGGAATCGATTCCGGGACAGCACGGTTCGGTGATCCGCAGCCAGCCCCTGACCGGCGCGCGGGTCGTTCCCGGCGCACGCAATCACCTGACGCTGTATCGCTCGGTCGACGCGCAGGGCAAGCCCGTCGCGGTCTCGGGCACGCTCGCGGTGCCGGAGGGCACGCCGCCCGCGGGCGGCTGGCCGCTGATCACCTGGGCGCCCGGCACCAGCGGGGTCGCCGACGTCTGCGCCCCCTCGCGTTCCAGCGGGTCCTCGCCGAGCATCGACGAGCAGGCACGTTGGGTCGCCAAGGGGTACGCGGTGGCCAGGACCGACTATCAGGGCCTCGGCACGCCGGGCAACCACGGTTACCTGATCGGCGAGACCGAGCAGCGCGCGATGGCCGACCTGGCCACGGCCGCACGGGAAGTCGACAAGTCCGTGGGCGCACGCTGGGTGGCGATGGGGCACTCGCAGGGTGGTCACGCCGCCCTCTTCGCGGCGGGCGCGGCGACGGCGTGGGCGCCGGAAACCCCGCTGCTCGGCGCCGTCGCGCTGGCCCCGGTCTCGCACATCGCCGAACAGGTGCGGATGGCGAAGTGGACGGTGTCGAACCCGCTGGGCAAGCTCGGCGTCGGCGACATCGCGCTGTTCGTGCCGCTGCTGGTGCGCGGCGCGCAGACCGTCACCGACATCGACCCGAGCCGCTTCCTCACCGACCGCGCCGTCGCCCTGCTGCCCAGCGCCGACACCGAGTGCGTCGCGGGGCTGCGTGATCAGACCCGTTGGGGCGGGCTCTCGACGCGCGAGGTGTTCAGCAAGGACGGCGACCTGTCCGGCCTGCTGCGGGTGCTCGACGACAACGATCCCAGCGGCGTCCGGTTCACCACCCCGGTGCTGGTCCTGCAGGGCCGCGACGACATGACCGTGCCGCTGAAGTCGACCGACGCGATGGTCGCCGAACAGCAGATGCGCGGTCAGACGGTGGACTATCGCAAATACGACGGCACCGACCACAGCGAGATCATCGGCGCCTCTTTCGCCGACGCCCTCGGCTGGGTCGACAGCCGCTTCGGCATCACCCGCTGAGGCGATTACGCCGACAGCAGAAGAACCGGGTGTGTCGGCACGCGAGTCCCTACCCTCGCAGTATGGGCGAGCACAACGGGTTGCGGGTGATTCCGGGCGGGCGCGGTGACGGGCGGACGCGCCCCGAACCACTCTGGCGGGAGGCGCTCGGCGAGCGGCTGCGCGCCCTGCGGCTCGAGCAGCGCTCGACCCTCGTCGACACCGCCGGGCGGGCGGGGATCTCCCCGCAGTACCTGTCCGAGGTCGAGCGTGGCCGCAAGGAACCCTCTAGCGAGATGATCGCGGCACTCGCCGGGGCCCTCGGCACCTCGCTGAGTGAGCTGGTCGCGCAGGTCGCCGAGTCGATGCGGCCGGTCGCCGCCCGCGCGGTCGTCCTCGGCGGCGATCGCCGCCTGAGGACCCCTGTGCGGCCCGCCCAGGTCCAGAACTTCACCGCCCCGAACGCGGTCCTGCTCGCCGCCTGAGCTCTCGGCGTACCCCGGCGCGACGCATCCGCCCGCCACGGCGTTCGCCCGCCGGGGAACGAGTCGGGGCGGACGCGTTCTCGCCGGTGCCGGTGGCAGCGGACCCCGCGTGGCCGAGCGACGCGCGTCTTTCGCCGGACGGCGACAGCTCAGCCCGCGCGGACCGCGTCGACCAGGCCGCGGAGCATGTCGACCAGCGCGCTCACCGGCATCTCCGGATCGATCGCGCGCTGCACGCCGAGACCGATGCCGAGTGAGAGCAGTTGCAGCGCCGCGTCTTCGGCGGGGATCGGCAGCTCGAAGCCCATCTCGTCGGCCTGCACCTGCACCAGTGAGCCGAGCAGGGCGGTCATCGATCGCCTGCGGGCGGCCAGTTCGGTGCGGACTTCGGGCAGGTGCCGGGTGCTCGTCGCGAACTCGACCTCGAGCGCGGTCCAGCCGACGTCGCCGATGTTCTCGTCGGCCCACCGGGCGAACGCCTCGATCCGCGCGTCCATGTCGTCGTGTCCCATGACTGCCTCGGACAGCGACTGGGCCCGTTCCACGTGCACGACATCGATCACGGCCAGGCCCAGCTCGTGTTTGGTCGCGAAGTTCGAGTAGACCGCACCCTTCGAGAAGCCCGCCTCGGCAGCCACCTTGTCCAGCGACGTCACGTTGTATCCGTCGCTCAGGAAGAGCCGTTTGGCGGTCTCGATCAAACGCTCGCGGGTGAGTGCGTGCGACTCCTTACGTGTCATCCGGGCCACGACGGAAGTCTAGCAAATTCGGGGTACCGTCAGAACTCGAATACCGTTAGTATTCGAATCATGACTACACGACGACGTGGACTCGCCATCGGATGCGGTGGCGTCCTCGGGTTCGCCTGGACTGCGGTGGCCCTCGACGCCGTCGAGCGGGCGCTGCACTGGGACGCCCGCTCCGCCGACGTGCTGATCGGAACCTCCGCCGGCGCCGAGATCGTGGCCGCGCTGGGCGCGGGCCGTACGCCCGGCGACCTGCTCGACGCGCTCGACCAGGCGCCGGCCGCCGATCCCCTCCTCGCGGCGCATGTCGCGGTCGATCCCGGCGCGATGCCACCCCTGCCGCGACTCGGGCTGCCGGGTCTGGGGCTGATCGGCGCCGGTGTGCGGCGCGGCTCGGTCTACACCGCGCTGTCGGGCGTGCTGCCCACGGGCCGCGGGGACGCGAACTGGCTGCGTGCCTACGGCCGCGCGCTGACGCCGCGTGGCGGCTGGGTCGAACACCCAGCGACCTGGCTGGTGGCCGCCGACGCGCGGACCGGCGAACGGGTCGCCTTCGGCTCGCCGCGCGCGCCCCGCGTCGACCTCGGCTCGGCGATCGCGGCATCCTGGGCCATTCCCGGCTGGTTCCCGCCGGTCCCGATCGACGGTCGCGCGTTCGTCGACGGCGGCGCGGTCTCGTCGGTCTCGGCGGATCTGCTGGTACCGCTCGACCTCGACGAGGTCGTGATCATCGCCCCGATGACCTCGGCGGGCGGCGCCCCCGCCACCGGGCTGAGCCGCGTCGAGCGGCTGTTGCGCGCCCAGATGACCAAGGGTCTCGACGCCGAGGTGGCCGCGCTGCGCGCGGCGGGCACGCGCGTGATCCGGGTCGAACCCGGCCCCGCCGAACTCGCGGCGATGGGCCCCAATTTCATGGATTCCACCCGGCGCCCCGCCACCTTGGCCGCGGCCCGCCGTGCCGTCCCCGCCCGGGTCGCCGAGGCGATCCGGGCGTCCGTTCGCGAAGGAGAGAACGTATGAGCAGCCACCACGAAGTGGTCGTGATCGGGGCGGGAATCTCGGGCATCTGCGCCGCGATCAAGCTCGCGGAGGCGGGCGTCGAGGACGTCGTGATCGTGGAGAAGGCCGAGACCTTCGGCGGCACCTGGCGCGCCAACACCTATCCCGGCTGCGCCTGCGATGTCCCGTCGGGTCTGTACTCGTACTCGTTCGCGCCCAACAGCGAGTGGTCGCGGCTGTTCGCGACCCAGCCCGAGATCCTGGCCTACGTCGACGGGGTGGCCCGCGAGCACGGGCTCGCCGCCCGCACCCGGTTCGGTGTCGAGGTGTTCGGCTCCCGCTGGGACGACGCCGACCGGCGCTGGCACCTCGACACCAGCGACGGCGCGCTGACCGCCCGTTTCGTCGTCTCCGCGGCAGGCCCCTGGAACGAGCCACGCTTCCCCGACATCCCGGGCCTGGCCGAATTCCCCGGCGAGGTCTTCCATTCGGCGCGCTGGAACCACGACTACGACCTGCGCGGCAAGCGCGTCGCCGTGGTCGGTACCGGCGCGTCGGCGGTGCAGTTCGTGCCCGCCATTCAGCCCGAGGTGGCCGAGCTGCATCTGTTCCAGCGCACCGCGCAGTGGGTGCTGCCGAAGCTGGACCACCCGGTGCCCCGCTTCGAGAAGCGGGTGATGCGGCGACTGCCGTTCGCGCACAAGGCCTTGCGCTCGGTGGAGTACGCCCTGATGGAGGGCCTCGGCGTCGCGTTCCGCCACCCGCGCCCGCTGATGCAGACGGTGCAGACGGTGGGCTCGGCGTATCTGCGCGCGGTGGTGCGTGATCCGGAGTTGCGCGCCAAGCTGACCCCCGACTACCTGCTCGGCTGCAAGCGGATCCTGTTCTCCAACAGCTACCTCCAGTCGCTGACGAAGGACAACGTCGACGTGCACGCCACCGCCGTCGCCGAATTCCGCGGCAGCACCGTGGTCGGCGCCGACGGGACGGCCGCCGAGGTGGACGCCGTCATCCTCGGAACCGGCTTCCACATCCTGGACACCCCGCTGGCCGACATCGTGCGCGGCACCGACGGCCGGACCCTGGCCGAGCACTGGCAGGGCTCACCCGAGGCCTACCTCGGCACGGTCACCACCGGGTTCCCCAACGCGTTCAGTGTGCTGGGGCCGAGCCTGGGCACCGGCCATTCCTCGGCCTTCGCGATTCTCGAGGCCCAGGTCGACCTGCTGGTTTCGGCGATCGCGAGCGCCCGTAGACAGGGTTGGGCGATCCTGGACGTGCGCCCCGAGGTGCAGGCCCGCTACGTCGAGCAGGTGCAGGCGGCACTGCAGGGCACCGTCTACAACGCCGGCGGCTGCCAGAGCTACTACCTGGACGCCAACGGCCGCAACAGCTTCAGCTGGCCGTGGTCGACCGGCGAGCTGATCCGTCGGGTCAGCGCCTTCGATCCCACCGATTTCACGATCACCCACGACGACGAGATGGCGGTCACCGCATGAGCTACCCACGGATCGACCTCAACGGCGCGCTGGTCGCGATCACCGGCGCCGCACGCGGCATCGGGCTGGCCACCGCGCGGGCCTTCGTCGCAGAGGGAGCGCATGTCGCGCTCGGCGACCTCGACGAGGCGCTGGCCGTGCAGGCCGCCGCCGAGCTCGGGGACCGGGCGATGGGGCACGTCCTCGATGTCACCGACAAGTCCTCGTACGCGGCGTTCCTCGACGCTGCCGCGGCGTGGCGTGGCCGCCCGCTCGACGTGCTGGTGAACAACGCGGGCGTGATGCCCAACGGCGCCTTCCTCGCGCAGTCCGACCGGATCGACCAGCTCACCATGGACGTCAACGTCTACGGCGTGATCCACGGCATGCGGCTGGCACTGCCCGGCATGGTCGAGCGCGGTCGCGGCCACGTGGTGAACGTGGCCTCGCTGGCGGGCAAGTTCCCGATCAAGGGCCTGGCCGTGTACAACGCGAGCAAGTACGCCGTGGTCGGGCTGACCGCGGCGACCCGCCTGGAGATGGACGCGACCGGGGTGAGTGTGAGCGCGGTGCTGCCCTCGGCCGTGCGCACCGAACTCAGCTCGGGCATCGACTACGGCATCCTGCCCGCCGTCGACCCCGAGGACATCGCGGCCGCGGTGGTCCGCTCCGTCAAGACCAGGGCGGCCGAGACCTCGGTGCCCGGCTATGTCGGGCTCGTGGCCAACGCGGCCGGGCTGGTCCCGGAGCCGCTGCTGAAGGTCGTGCGCAAGGCCGCTCACGACGACGCCGCGATCACCCGCGTCGACGACAAGGTGCGCCGCGCCTACCTCGACCGCATCGAAAAGCAGTGAGCGCGGGCTGATTCCGGGCGCGCCTCACCCGCCGGGGTCGAGGCGCGCCCGTTATCACTCCCGCTCGTGCAGCACCTGATCGACCAGGCCGTATTCGAGTGCGGTCTCGGCGGTGAACACCCGGTCGCGGTCGGTGTCGCGGCGCAGGGTCTCCGGTGTCTGGCCGGTGTGCTTGGACAGGATCGCCTCGATGGCCGCGCGCATCCGGACGATCTCGTCCGCCTGCAGGATCAGGTCGGGGATGGTGCCCTGGCCGCGAGTCGCCGGCTGATGCAACACGATTCGCGTGTGCGGCAGCATCGATCGATGCCCTGCCGCGCCGCCGGCCAGCAGCACCGCGCCGACCGCGATGGCCTGGCCGACGCAGGTCGTGTGCACCGGCGCCTTGATGAAACTCATGGTGTCGTACACGGCGAGCATGGCCGACAGGTCGCCGCCCTCGCAGTTGATGTAGAGGCTGATCGGCTGGCCGGGGCTGTCCGACTCCAGGTGCAGCAGCTGGGCGATGAGGGCGTTGGCGACGCCGGAGTCGATGGGGGTGCCCAGGTAGACGATGCGCTCGCTCAGCAGATGCGAGTAGATGTCGGTGATGCGTTCCCCGCCGCGATGCTGGGAGACGACGTTCGGGATGGTGTAGCTGGTCATCGGAGCTCCGTCCGGATCAGGGGCGCGGCAGCGGCTTTCACGCCGAGATGCCGATGCGGTGGCGGTTGGGGATCACCTGGTCGAACGACTCGACGATGTGGTCGATGAAGCCGTACTCGCGGGCCTGGGCGGCGGTGAACCAGCGATCGTGCAGGGAGTCCTCGTAGACACGCTCGAACGGCTGACCGGTGTCGGCGGCGATCAGGCCGAGCACGGTGTCGACGGTGTAGCGCAGGTCGTCGGCCTGCACCTCGACCTCGACCGCGCTGCCGCCGATCCCGGCCGAGCCCTGGTGCATGAGGATGCGGGCGTGCGGCATCGCGTAGCGGCGGCCGGGCGTGCCCGAGGACAGCAGGAATTGCCCTGCGCTGCAAGCCAACCCGAGTGCGAGGGTGGACACCTCGCACGGGACCAGCCGCATCACGTCGCGGATGGCGAGCATGGAGGGCACCGAGCCGCCGGGGGAGTGGATCCACAGCGAGATCGCCGCCTCCGGCGACTGGGCGGCCAGGGTGAGCATCTGGGTGATGAGCAGGGTGCCGTTGTCGTCGTCGAGCGCGCCGTCCAGGACCAGGATCCGGCGGCCGAACAGCTGCTCGCGCGCCCGCCAGCTGAACATCGGAGTCTTGTCGTCGTGTGCCATGTCTCCACGGTGCCGCGCCCGCACCGTGTTCCGCGCCCTTTGCTGCCGTCAGCGGATCCGCTCACAGCAGCAGGCGGCCAGCCGGTCCGATGGCCGCAGCGCGGGCCGCACGGTCCATCCGTCGCCGAAGCGGCCGATGGCCCCGATCCGGGGGGATCGGGGCCATCGGGGTCCGCGGCTACTTGGCGTCGAATTCCCGTGCGCGCAGCGAGCGTTCGATCCCGGCGCGACCCTCCGAGACCAGGCGGTACAGCGCGGGCGGGTGGTCACCGGCGAGGAACTCGTCGGCCTTGGCGACGGCGTCCTCGGTGATCGCCCAGTGCGGGTACAGGCCGACGACCACGGTCTGGGCCACCTCGCTCGAGCGGCGTTCCCACACGGCGGGGATCTCGGCGAAGTACTTGTCCACGTACGGCGCCAGCAACTCGGCCTGACCCACCGGGGCGAAGCCGCCGACGATGGCGCGGGCGGTGATGTTGGGCACCGAGTCGTCACCCATCACCGTCTGCCAGGCCTCGGCCTTCACCTCGGCGATCGGCCGCGCGGTCGAGGCGGCGGCGGCCTGCCGCTTGCCCGCCGCGGTCGGATCACCGGCGAGCTCGGCGTCGATGGTCGGGGAGTCGACACCGTCGGCGTCGATCTGCCCGGCCGCCGCCAGCGCGGTGACGATGCGCCAGCGCAGATCCGTGTCCACGGTGAGCCCGGCCAGTCCCGCCGCGGTCGGATCGCCGTCGAGCAGCTGGGCCAGCGCGCCGGTGTGCCGCGGCTCGAGCTTGGCGCCGGTGAGCGCGTTGACGAAGGCGAGCTGATGATCCGAGCCCGGCACCGCGCCGCGGGCCAGTTCCAGCAGCCGGTCGGCGAACCCGGGCCAGCCCTCCTGCTCGGCCCACACCGGATCGGCGTAGCTGGAGATGGCGGTGGCCGCCTGCATGAGCAGCCGCTGCACCACGCCGATCTCGGACTCGGTGCCTATCCCGCGCTGCACCAGCGCGACGAAATCGCGGGCCTTCAGCTCGGCCTGGCGGGTCATCTCCCAGGCCGCCGACCAGGCGAGCGTGCGCGGGAGCGAGTCGGCGATGTCACCGATGCGCTGCACGGCGACCTCGAGCGAATCGGGGTCCAGACGCAGCGAGCAGTAGGTGAGATCGTCGTCGTTCACCAGCACCAGCTGGCCGCGCGGCACCCCGACCAGTTCGGGCACCTCGGTGCGCCCGGCGGCGTCCAGATCGATCTCGACGCGCTTGGTGCGCACCAGCTTGCCGTCGACGTCGTCGTACACGCCGACCGCGATCCGGTGCACGCGGTGCTCACCGGCGCCCGGCGCGGCGCCCTCCTGCACCACGGCGAAACTCGAGAAGGTGCCGTCGGGGGCGACGAGGAAGTCGGGGCGCAGGATGTTGAGGCCGGTGGTCTTGAGCCACTGCGCGCCCCAATCCGAGAGGTCGCGGCCCGAGGCCTTCTCCAGCGCTGCCAGCAGATCGTCGAAAGTGGCGTTGCCGTACGCGTGTTCGGCGAAGTAATCGCGCAGACCGGCCAGGAACGGCTGCAGCCCCACGTAGGCGACCAGCTGCTTGAGCACGCTCGCGCCCTTGGCGTAGGTGATGCCGTCGAAGTTCACCTCCACCGCGTGCAGATCGGGGATGTCGGCGGCGATCGGGTGGGTCGAGGGCAGCTGATCCTGGCGGTAGGCCCAGGACTTCTCCACATTGGCGAAGGTGGTCCAGGCGCTGGTGTATTCGGTGGCCTCGGCCTGGCACAGCACCGAGGCGAAGGTCGCGAACGACTCGTTGAGCCACAGGTCGTCCCACCACTTCATGGTGACCAGGTCGCCGAACCACATGTGCGCCATCTCGTGCAGCACGGTCTCGGCGCGGCGCTCGTAGGACGCGCGGGTCACCTTGGACCGGAACACGTAGTCCTCGAGGAAGGTGACCGCGCCCGCGTTCTCCATCGCGCCCGCGTTGAACTCCGGCACGAACAGCTGGTCGTACTTGCCGAAGGCGTACGGCACGCCGAAGTTCTCGTGGTAGAAGCCGAAGCCCTGCTTGGTCTCGGTGAACAGCCGCTCGGCGTCCATGTGGTCGGCCAGCGAGGCGCGGCAGAACAGACCGAGGGGGATCTCGCCGTGCGAATCCTGGTACACGTCGGTCCATTTCGCGTACGGACCGGCGATCATCGCGACCAGGTAGGTGCTCATCCTCGGCGTGGTGGCGAAGGTGTGCCGGACCACGGCGCCGATCTTGTGCTCCTCGGCGGTGGCACCGTTGGACACGACCTGCCAGTCGGCGGGCGCGGTGGCCACGACGTCGAAGGTGGCCTTGAGGTCGGGCTGGTCGAAGCAGGCGAACATGCGCTTGGCGTCGGCGGTCTCGAACTGCGAGTACAGGTAGACCTTGTCGTCGGCCGGGTCGACGAACCGGTGCAGCCCCTCGCCGGTGTGCGAGTACTCGCAGTCGGCCTCGACGACGAGCTCGTTGGTGGCGGCCAGATCCGGCAGCGCGATGCCGGTCGACTCGTCGTAGCCGCTCACGTCCAGCGGGGTGCCGTTGAGCACGGCCGAGCGGACGCGGGAGGCGACCAGATCGATGTACGTGCTCGCGCCGGGGGTGGCGGTGAAGGTGACGGTGGTCGTGGAACCGAAGGTGTCCGACACCTCCGAACCGGCGCCGCGCGGCTGGTCGGTGAGGTCGAGTTCGATCCGGTAGTTCTGCACGGCCACGGTGGCCGCGCGTTCGACCGCCTGGTCGCGGGTGAGATTCGGGGCGGACATAGATCTCCTTCGTCGTCGACGAACACGGCACACTTCGGCGCGCCGGTATCGCACCGGCGCGCGCGTCAGCGTCCACAATGCCACCTGCCGTCGGCACCCGCTCCCGAGTTTCCCCGGGTGTCCGCGCGGGCCCGGCTCCATGGCGCCGACGGCACGGCCCGGCGGTGGCCGTCGCGTGCCCGGCTCGACGCCGCGCCTCGTGCGGCGGCAACCTCGGCCCGCCCCGGCGGGGTGATCCGGAGCGGGCCGAGGTGCGCCTGCGCGCGGTGCTCACCGAGACGACGTGACCAGGCGCGGGCGCGACGGCTCAGTCGACGGTGATCACGAGCTTGCCGAGGGTGCGGTCGGTCTCGCCGAGCGCATGCGCCTTCGGCGCCTCCGCCAGCGGGAACACCCCGGCGATGGTCGGGCTGAGCGCACCCGATTCGAGCAGACCCGCCACCGCGCGCATCCCCTCGTGATCGGCCTCGACGAGCAGCGACGCGAAGCGGACGCCCCGCTCGGCGGCCAGTGCGGGCAGCTCGGCGTCGCGCAGCGCCAGGATGCTCACCAGCAGGCCGCCGGGCCGCAGCGTCGGCAGCGAGCGGCGGCAGTTCTCCGGGCCGAGGGTGTCGAGGACCACGTCGACGTCGCGCACCGCGTCGGCGAAGTCCACCGTCCGGTAGTCGATGAGCTCGTCGGCGCCGAGCGCGCGCAGGTGGTCGTGTTTGGCCGCGCTCGCCGTACCGATCACATACGCCCCGCGTGCCTTCGCGATCTGCACCGCCAGGTGCCCCACGCCACCGGCGGCCGCGTGGATCAGCACCCGTTGCCCCGCCTCGATCCGCGCGGTGTCGACCAGGGCCTGCCACGCGGTGAGCGCGGCCAGCGGCGTCGCGCCGGCCACGATGTGATCGACGCCGGCGGGCTTGTGGGCGAACGCGCGCGCGGGCCCGACGACGTACTCCGCCAGCGACCCGTGCCCGTGCGGATACGGCAGCATGCCGAACACCTCGTCACCGGGCGCGAACAGGGTGACGCCGGGCCCGACGGCCTCGACCACCCCGGAGACATCCCAGCCGAGCACGAAAGGCGGTGCGGGCAGGAACAATCCGGGCAGGGCGCGGTGCTTCCAGTCGGTGGGGTTGAGGCCCGCGGCGCGCACCCGGACCAGGAGCTGGCTCGGGCCCGGGTCGGGGCGGGGGAGTTCGACTTCGCGCAGGACCTCGGGTCCGCCGAGGGTGTCCTGACTGATGGCGCGCATCGTTTCGGTCATGCCGTTCACGGTGCCGCACAGGGATCGTCCGGGAAATGGCATGAATGTCATCATCCGATAGGATCGTGCCATGCATCGCGTGGTGGTTCTCGCGCTCGACGGCGTGTACCCGTTCGAACTGGGCATCCCGAGACGGATCTTCGGCAATCTCGCGGATCGGTACGAGGTGCTGACCTGCTCGGCCGACGGCGCTGCGGTGCGCACCTGCGCCGACTACGGGATCACCGTCGCGCACGGCCCCGACCTGCTGGCCACCGCCGACACCGTCATCATTCCGTCGTGCGATCCGGCCATGACCGAAGGCGAGCTCGACCAGGTGACCCTCGACGCGCTGGCCATGATCCGGCCCGGCACCCGCATCGTCTCGATCTGCACCGGCGCGTTCGTGCTGGCCGCAGCGGGCCTGCTCGACGGCCGCCCCGCGACCACGCACTGGCGGCTGGCCGAAGCGTTCCGGCGCCGGTTCCCGCACATCGCCCTCGACCCGGACGTGCTGTTCGTCGACGACGGCGACGTGCTCACCTCGGCGGGTGCCGCCTCCGGCATCGACCTGTGCCTGCACATCGTGCGCGCCGATCACGGCAGCGCGGTGGCCAATCAGGTGGCGCGCGTGTGTGTCGTGCCGCCGTGGCGCGACGGCGGGCAGGCGCAGTACATCGACCAGCCCGTCCCCGATCCCGCGGTGGCGAGCACCGCGGCGACCAGACACTGGGCTCTGGGACACCTCGACCTGCCGCTGACCATGGCCGAACTGGCCGCGCACGCGCGGATGAGCAGACGCACCTTCGCCCGACGCTTCGTCGACGAGGTGGGAATCAGTCCCGGTCGCTGGCTCACTCAGCAACGGGTGTCCAGGGCCAGGCACTTGCTGGAGGCCAGCGAACTGTCGGTCGAGCAGATCGCCGGCCGCGTCGGCTTCGCCACCGGTGCCTCACTGCGCCAGCATTTCCAGGTTGCGGTCGGCGTCGCCCCGCTGGCGTACCGTCGCACATTCCGCCTCGCGGATGGTGAGCGTGCGACTGCCTGACCGACGACCCGACGTCGCCGCGGCCGGTCCGGATGCGCATCGGGCGAGCGCCATCGCGGCGGAACCGCGGCCGGGCCTGGCATGAGTCCGCGACCGCCCACGCGGTGGAACCCTCGCCTGGGCGAGAGCGCGCCGGACAGAATGTGACCGCCCTCGCGTCGTGGTGACCAGGCCGGATTCGGTGCCAGGAGCGGCCGGTACAGTCTTCACATACCGAGTATGTAAGCCCATCCAGGATTCGGAGGCTCGACGTTGAAGCATGTGCACGCCGGGAAAGTTCGTGACCTCTACGAGGACGGCGACACCCTGCTGCTCGTCGCGTCGGACCGCGTCTCGGTCTACGACGTGGTGCTGCCGACGCCGATTCCGGAGAAGGGCGCGCTGCTGACCCAGCTGTCGAACTGGTGGTTCGAGTACTTCACCGGCATCCCGAACCACGTGGTCTCGGCCACCGACGTGCCCGCCGAGTTCGCCGGGCGCGGCATCCGGGTCAAGCCGCTGAAGATGGTGCAGGTCGAATGCATCGCGCGCGGCTACCTGACCGGCTCGGGTCTCAAGGAGTACCAGCAGTCCGGCACCGTCTCGGGCATCGCGCTGCCGCCCGGTCTGCGCGACGGCGACAAGCTGCCCGAACCGATCTTCACCCCGTCCACCAAGGCGTCCGAGGGGCACGACGAGGCGATCAGCTTCGCCGACGTGGTGAACCAGGAGGGCCGCGAGGTCGCCGAGAAGCTGCGCGAGCTCACCCTCGACATCTACTCGCGGGGTGCCGAGCACGCGGCGAAGGCCGGCGTCATCGTCGCCGACACCAAGGTCGAATTCGGCTGGGACGGTGACGTTCTCACCCTCGGCGACGAGGTGCTCACCTCCGACTCCTCGCGCTTCTGGCCCGCCGACGAGTGGGAGCCCGGCCGCGCCCAGCGCTCGTTCGACAAGCAGTTCGTGCGTGACTGGTCGACCTCCACCGGCTGGAACAAGGAATACCCCGGCCCGGAGATCCCCGCCGACGTGGTCGAGGCGACCCGGCGCAAGTACGAAGAGGCCTACGAGCGCATCACCGGCAACACCTGGTCCGGCATCCAGGCGTGAGGCCCGTTCCCGCGCCCCTCAGTGGACGGGCGCGGGAACGTCTTTGACCGCGCAGATGTGGTCCATGTGCTGATTTCCCCACTGGCCGAGCGTGGTCAGCGCGGCGTTGAGCGAGACGCCCAGCTCGGTGAGTGAGTACTCCACCTTCGGTGGCACCTGCGGATAGACCTCGCGGTGGATGATCCCGTCGTGCTCGAGCTCGCGCAACTGCTGGATCAGCATCTTCTCGGTGACGCCGGGCACCAGCCGTTTCAGGTCGCCGAAGCGCTGGGTGCCGGTGGAGAGGGCCCACAGGATCAGCGCCTTCCATTTGCCGCCGACCACGTCGAGCGCGGCATCGATACCGCAGGAATACGGACGCTCTCGCTGCCTCATGTTCGCCTTACTTACTTTTTGGTGAGTATCCGACTTTATTGTCGGTTCTTGTGCAGTGTAGCGCTACCGGCGAATCTAGGAGTGTGTCGCCGACCGGCGACGGGAGCTTCGAACCAAGGGGAAACATGACCAACTCTGCGACGGCACAGCGGGTTTCGGTGCTCGGTCTCGGCGCGATGGGTACCGCGCTGGCGAAGGCGCTGCTCGCGGGCGGCCATCAGGTGACGGTGTGGAATCGCACCGCCGCCAAGGCCGAGGCGCTGGCGGACGCGGGCGCCGTGGCCGCCGCGACCGCCGAGGAGGCGCTGACCGCGTCCGACCTGGTGATCCTGTGCCTGCTCGACGACGCCTCGGTGCGCGAACACGTCGAGCCCGCGGCGGCGCGCCTGAGCGGCCGCACCGTGGTGAACCTGACCACCACCACACCGGAGCAGGCGCGCGGGCTGGGCCGCTGGGCGGCCGAGCACGACATCGCGCTGATCGACGGCGGCATCATGGCCGTGCCCGCGATGATCGGGACGCCGGGCGCGTTCGTGCTCTACAGCGGCGCGCAGGCGGAGTTCGAGCGGTACCGGCAGGTGCTGGAGCTGTTCGGCAAGCCCGAATTCGTCGGCGCCGACCTCGGTGCGGCGGCCATGTACGACGTCTCGATCCTGGGCGGCATGTACGCGATGTTCGCGGCCTTCCAGCAGGGTGGACTGATGGTCCGCAGCGTGGGCGGCTCGGCGGCCCGGCTGGCCGAATTGATGACTCCCTTCCTCCAGGCCATGGCGACCTTGTTGGCCGCGGACGCCGTCGGCATCGATATGCCGGAGGACTTCACGCAGGTGCAGAGCGACGAGTTCACCGCCGCCGCCATCGACCTGATCGACAAGGCGGCCGTCGAATCCGGCAATCCCACCGAGCTTTTCGGAGTGCTGCGCCGGACGCTGACCGGGCTGTGAGACGCGCGGACGCGCGATGGCCCGGGAGAGCCACCGCGCGCGTGCGGGTTCAGGCTTCGACCAGTTCGGCGGCGAGGAACTCGTCGACATGGCCCTCGGCGGTCGCCACGAACGCGGCGTAGTGTGCCTCGCGCGCCGCCCCGGCGATGGCCTCGCCCACCTGGAAATTGCCGTGCGCGTCGAGGGTCTGCGGCTGCTCCTCGGCATCGGGCAGCACCCGGACGCGGGAATCGGCGAACCCGGAGTAGTAGGCCAGTCCCTCGCTGAGCTGTGTCGCGAGCACCTGCTCCATGCCGGGGACGATCGCGTCGTCCGCGGTCGCGCCGGCCAGGCCGAGCCACAGGATGCGCTTGCCCGCCAGCCGGGGCTTGCTGCGGCCGTAAGCGAAACCGTAGTTCCAGACCCGGTCGATCCAGCCCTTCATGATCGCCGGCACGCTCATCCAGTAGATCGGGAACACCGCGACGAGGACGTCGGCGTCGAGGATCCGGCGCATGTGCGCCTCGGTCTCGTCGGAGTAGCGCTTCTCGCGATCGCCCCAGTCGGGCTGGTCGGCGACGGTCATTCTGGGGTCGAAGTTCTCGGCGTGCAGGTCGAGCAGGTCGACGGTGTATCCCGCGGCGGTGAGCCGGGCCACGGCCCGGCGCGCGAGATGGGCGGACAGGGAATCGGCGCGATGGTGGGCGAGGACGACGAGCGCTGTGCGGGTGGCGGTTTCGTGCGGCACGGTGGGCTCCCTGATCGGTGGCGACGCGGGACCCTTCGTCCCGCACGATCCAGTCAACCGCGCGAACGGGTGGACGGTCTATGGACGATCATCTTCTCTTGATAGGAGATCGTCTACGATGGTGACATGGATCCGCTGAGTTCCCTGTTGAACGGCGTCCGTGCCGACGGCTCGGTCGTGGCCCACGCCGTCCTGCGCGCACCGTGGACCATCCGCTTCGCCGACCGCGCGCCCCTGATCATGATGAGCGTCATCCGTGGTGGCGGCACCCTGGTGCTGGCCGACGGGTCGCGGACCCGGCTCGTCGCGGGTGACACCGCGCTCGTACAGGCCGACCAGCCCTTCGAACTCACCGATGTCACCGGCGATTCGAGCAGGCCCGCCGTCGAATACGAGTTGTCCTGCTTCCTGCCCGACGGCTTCGGCGAGGCCGATCTCCAATGCGCCACACCGGAATTGGTCGATGATGTCACGGAAGACCCGGCGGCGGAACAGGCTTCGCTGGTCGTCGGCGCCTATCGCGCGTCCGACCGGCGCCACGAGCGGCTGCTGCGCGCGCTCCCGGCGGTGATGGTGGTCGGTGGCGGCACCGAGGTGTGCGAATGGCTCGAGCAGTCCGCCGCCGACGCGGTGCGGCTCAGCGCGGGGTCGCAGGCACTGATGGACCGGCTGATGGACTGGGCGCTGGTCTGCACCCTGCGCGATTGGCTCGCCCAGGACGCCGAGTGCGCACCGAACTGGTATCGGGGGATGGCCGACCCGGTGGTCGGTCCGGCGCTGAAAGCCATCCACGCCAGGCCCTTCCAGCGCTGGACGGTCGCCGGTCTGGCCGCCGAGTCGGCGGTCTCGCGCGCGCTGTTCGCCCGGCGGTTCACCGAGGTGATGGGCGAACCGCCGCTGACCTACCTCACCGAATGGCGGATGGCCGAGGCCGAGGACCTGCTCGCCGATCCCGCGCGCAGCGTCGCGCAGGTGGCGACGACCGTCGGCTATTCCGACGCGTTCGGGTTCAGCGCGGCGTTCAAGCGCTCGCGCGGCGCCAGCCCGACCGAATTCCGTTCCGCGCTGGTCTAATTCCGTGGCGTGAGCAGGACGAGCGGAATCTCGCGGGTCGTCTTGGTCTGGTAGTCGCCGTAGCCCTTGTAGGCGGCCACCACGCGCGGCCACAGCTCCGCGCGCTCCTCGGCCGTGGCGACGTGGGCCAGCATCGGCTTGCGCGGCCCCTGGGCCAGCGACACCTCGACCTCGGGGTTGTCGCGCAGGTTCAGGAACCAGGCCGGGTGGGTCGGGTCGCCGCCGCGCGAGGCCACGACCACGATGGTGTCGCCGTCGATGATCGGCGTGGTCAGCATGACCGGGCGCGGGACACCGGATTTGCGGCCGACGGTGGTGAGTTCGAGGGACGGCATCCCGAAGATCCGGTTGCCGATCCGGCCACCGGTGATCTTGAGCAGGGCACGGTGGACGCCGTTCATGGCCTTGAGCTGGAAATCGGTGGGCATGTCCGCAATCTACCCCCGCGCCGGGCCGCGCGCCCGGGTCAGTCGAGGTACTCGGCGAGGCGGCCGAGGAAGGGGCGCTGTCCCTTGCCGAGTTTCTCCGAGGCCGTGGTCAGGTCGAACCAGCCGGCCCGGTCGATCTCCGGGAACTCGCGGAGCCGGCCGGAGCGGGGCGGCCACTCCAGCTCGAAGGTGCCCGGCACGATCTCGTCCGGATCCAGATCGCCCTCGACCGCCCACACGGTGAGGTTCTTGCGTTTGCCGCCGCTGCCGTAGCGCACATCGCCGAGGTCGACCCACGGGCCGTCCGGCACGGGCAGGCCGAGTTCCTCGGTGAACTCGCGCCGGGCCGCCACGCGCGGCAGTTCCTCGCCGAGCACGTACTGGCCCTTGGGGATCGACCACGCCGAGGCGTCCTTCTTGACCCACAGCGGGCCGCCCATGTGCCCGAGCAGCACCTCGGTTCCGGCCGCCCCCCGGCGATAGACCAGCACCCCCGCGCTGAAAACTTCCGTCACGGCAGAGAGTCTGCCAGCACGGCCGTCAGTCGAGCGCGTCGACGAAGCGGTCGAGCAGCCGGGCGAAGGTGACCCGATCCGCGCCGGACCAATCGGTCATGGCCCGGTCGAAGGCGGTGCGGCGGCGCCGGTGCGCGTGCGCGAGCACCTCGCGCCCGCGGTCGGTGAGCGCCAGCAGGGAACGGCGGCCGTCGGTCTGGTCCGCTTCCCGGCGCAGGAATCCGGCGGTGACAGCGGCGGCGACGAGCTTGCTCGCCCTCGGCTGATCGACGGCCAGCGCGGCGGCCACGGTGGACACGGTCGGCGCCGTCGCGTCCTCGACGACATCGAGCACGTCGAAGGCTTGCCCGCTCGGCTGATCCGTCCCCAGGGCGCGCCGGGTCTGGCGCCGCCGGATGGCGATCATCGCCCGTTCGATCCGCTCGACCTCGTCCACGGCCACATGCTACCGTCGAGCATGTGCATGTCATAGGACATGTAATTGTCGAAAGGTATGTACAGTCATGGCGGAGCGCAGATTGATCGGCTACCAGGTCAAACGCCTGGATCAGCTCATCGAGGCGACCTTCGGCCGGGCGATCGACACTGCCGGGATGTCCCGTCGCGAATGGCAGACGCTGAACACGCTCGTCGGCGACTCCGGCGCCGACCTCGTCGATGCCCTGCGCCCGTTCTGGGAGACCACCGACGACTCCGTCGCCGTGATCACCGGCGCGCTGATCGAGCGCGGGTGGATCGTGCGCGACGGTCACCGGTACGCCGTCACCGCCGAGGGACACGCGGCACACGAGCGGGCTCGGCAGGCCGTGGCGGCCATCCGTCATCGCCTGGCCACCGGCGTCTCGGACGACGAATTCGCGGTGGTCACCGCGACTCTCGCCACCATGATCGCGAATCTCGAATCGGCGCCGGTCTGTGGTTACCCGGCGGCACGCACGCGCGCCGCACGCAGCAGCAGGTAGTCGCGCTCGGGCGTGCTTGCCGTCTGGCTCGCGGCGCGCTGATACTCGGCGACGGCCGCGGCCTGCTCGCCGGCCATCTCGTGCAGGTGGCCGCGGACGGCGGCCAAGCGGTGTGAGCGCGCCAGCGGCTCGGCGACGGTGTCGACCACCGCGAGTCCCGCCGCGGGCCCGTGCACCATGGCGGTCGCCACCGCGCGATTGAGCGTGACCATCGGGTTCGGGGTGAGGCGCTCGAGCATGGTGTACAGCACGAGGATTCGCGGCCAGTCGGTGTCCTCGACGCGGGCGGCCTGGGCGTGCAGCCCGGCGATGGCGCCCTGGATCTGGTACGGCCCGGTCAATCCCGTCGACAGGGTCGCGGTGAGCAGGCGCAGGCCCTCGGTGATCTGGGCGCGGTCCCAGCGGGCGCGGTCCTGCTCGTGCAGCGGGATCAGCTCGCCGTGCGGGCCGGAGCGCGCGGCGCGGCGCGCGTCGGACAGCAGCATCACCGCGAGCAGGCCGCTCACCTCCGTGTCGTCGGGCAGCAGGGCGTGCAGGGCGCGCGTCAGGCGCAGGGCCTCGGCCGACAGGTCGGCGCGGCGCAGTCCCGCGCCCGAAGTACTGGTGTGGCCCTCGGTGAAGATCACGTACAGCACCCGCAGGACCGCGTCGAGGCGGGCGGTGTCGTGCGCGCCGTCGGCGAACGGCCGCGGCGCCTCGGCAAGTCGCTTCTTCGCCCGCGAGATGCGTTGCGCCATGGTCGCTTCCGGCACCAGGAAGGCCGCGGCGATCTCGGCGGTGCTCAGGCCTCCGACCGCGCGCAGGGTCAGCGCGATCGCGCCCGCGGCGGGCAGGTCGGGGTGGCAGCACAGGAAGTACAGGTCGAGGGTGTCGTCGTGGTCGCTCGCCTCGGCGGGCACGTCCCTGACGAACACCGCGGTCTCCCTGCGCCGCCGCGCCACCTCGGCGCGGACCGCGTCGGCCATCCGGCGCTGCGCCACCTGGATGAGCCAGCCGCGCGGGTTCTCCGGCACACCCTCGGCGGTCCACTGGGTCGCCGCCGCCAGCAGGGCGTCCTGCACCGCGTCCTCGGCCAGATCGAAATCGCCGAACCGGCGGACCAGCACACCGAGGACCTGGGGCGCCAGCGTGCGCAGCAGGTCCTCGGTGCCGGGGGTCAGGGTCCCGGTCACTCGGTGGGGGCGCTCATGACCGGACGGACCTCGATGTACTCGCCGATGGGCGCGCCACCGGGGCCGGGTGCCGCCGAGGCCTGCGCGGCGATCTCGATCGCACGCTCGGGGGAGTCGACGTCGACGATCCAGTACCCGGCCAGGAACTCTTTGGTCTCCGGGAAGGGCCCGTCGGTGACCACCGGCGCCGAGCGGCCGTCCGAGGACACGATCAGCGCCTGCTCGGGACCGGCCAGCCCCTGGGCGTCGACCAGTTCGCCCGCGGCGGCGAGCTGTTCACCCAGCGTCCGCTGAAAGTCGATGTGGGCGGCGATGTCCTCGGGTGCCCACTCGTGGATCGGGACGTCGCAGTGGGCGGTCGGGCCGTAGGTCTTCACCAGCATGTACTTCATGGGTGGCTCCTCGTTGTCGGTGCGCCCGGCGGCGCGCTCGCTGACAGGTCGGAGCCACCACGGCCGCTTCGACACATCCGGGAAGTGAACTGGATCACAGTGGAGTGTCGGGGTCGGCCAGGCGGTCCGGGTCGACTTGCTCGCCGGACAGGATCAGCTGCTTGATCCGGTCGGTCACGTCCCAGACGTTGACGTTCATGCCCGCCCGCACCCGGTTGTCCGCGTCGAGCCAGAACGCCACGAACTCGCGTTCGCTCAGGTCACCGCGCACGACCACGCGCACGTCGTCGCCGCGGCCGACGTAGCCGGTGTACTCCATTCCGATGTCGTACTGGTCGCTGAAGAAGTACGGCAGCCGGTCATAGGTGGCGGGCTTGCCGAGCATGGTCAGGGCGGCCACCGCGGGCTGGTTGAGCGCGGTCGCCCAGTGTTCGACGCGCACGCGGCGACCCAGCACGGGGTGCTGCTGCTCGGCGATGTCACCGACCGCGACCACGTCGGGGTCGCTGGTGCGCAGTGCCTCGTCGACCAGGACGCCGCCGTCCACCGCCAGCCCGGCGGCCACCGCGCCCTCGATGTTGGGCTGGGCGCCGACCGCGACCAGCACCGCCTGCGCGGGGATCACGGTGCCGTCGCCGAGTTGCACGCCGGTCGCGACGCCGTCGTCGGTGCGGATCGCGTCGACCTTCGTGCCGGTGCGCAGGTCCACCCCGTGCGCGCGGTGCACGTCGGCGTAGAAGGCGCCCATCTCCGGGCCGAGCACACCGACCAGGGGAAGTTCCGCGGCCTCCAACACGGTGACCTCGACGTTCCTGGCCCGCGCCTGCGCGGCGACCTCGAGCCCGATCCAGCCGGCGCCGATGATCACCAGCTGCCGGTCCTCGCGCAGCACCTCGGCCAGGACATCGGAATCGCCGATGGTGCGCAGCGTGTACACGTTCGGCGCGTCGGCGCCGGGGACGGGCAGCGTGCGGGGGCGCGAACCCGTGGCCAGGGCGAGCTTGTCGTAGCCCAGGGTGGAACCGTCGGGCAGCGTCACGGTGTGGGCACGCGGATCGAAGGCCGTCGCGGTGGTGCCCAACTGGAGGTCGATGTGGTGATCGCGGTACCAGGATCCCTGGTCGACGGTGAAATCGGGCAGCTGCTGCGTGCCCGCCAGATGCTGTTTGGACAGCGGGGGCCGCTCGTAGGGCAGCTCCTCCTCGGCGGCCAGCACCGTCACCAGGCCGTCGAAGTCGTTGGCGCGCAAGGCTTCGGCGAGCTTGGCGGCACCGAGCCCGCCGCCGATGACGACGAAATGCTGATTCGAGCTCATGAACGGACTCCTTCTCGCGGGCGACCGGGACTCCTCGTCGTCGAGCCTAGTGCGCCCGGCGCCGCGCGGGAACGATTCCGCGCGTGCCGCGGTTGCATCAACCGGCGGGGCATCGCGGCCTGCCCACTGTGACCCGAGAGGAACATGCTCGTGAGCGATCAAGCCACGAAGAAGGACGTCGTCGATTTCTGGTTCGATCCGCTGTGCCCGTGGTGCTGGATCACCTCGCGCTGGATCCTCGAGGTCGAGCAGGTGCGCGACATCGAGACGAATTTCCACGTGATGAGCCTGTCGGTGCTCAACGAGGGCCGTGACCTGCCCGAGCAGTACCGCGAGCTGATGTCGGTGGGCTGGGGACCGGTGCGGGTCGCCATCGCGGCCGCCGAGAAGTACGGCGACGAGATCCTGCCCGCGCTCTACACCGCGCTGGGCACCCGCTTCCACAACCGCAGGGCCGAGTACGAGCGCGACAGCGCCGAGGCGACCTTCGCCGCGATCATCGACGACGCCCTGGCCGAACTGGATCTGCCCGCCGAGCTCGCGGCGGCCGCGGCCGATCCCGAATTCGATGCCGCGCTGCGCAAGAGCCACCACGCGGGGATGGACAAGGTCGGTCCCGACGTCGGCACGCCGACGATCCACGTCAACGGTGTCGCGTTCTTCGGTCCCGTGCTCTCGCGCATCCCGCGCGGCGAGGACGCCGGCCGGGTCTTCGACGGCGTGGTCGCGCTCGCTTCCTACCCGCACTTCTTCGAGCTCAAGCGCACCCGCACCGAAGATCCCGAGTTCGACTGACCCACCGGGCCCGCGGGTTCCGCCCAGACGGAACCCGCGGCGCTCACACCTTGGGTGGCAGCGCCGGGGGACCGGTCTGGACCGGATAGCCGCCCGGCGGCGGGATCATTCCCTGCGGAGCGCTCGGGCGCCAGAACATCGGGCCCGGCCTGCTGCGGTCGCGCAGCGCCCACATCCGCCAGGTCAGCACCGGGTGGCTCGACATCGCGTTGACCAGCATGACGAAGCCGCCGCGTTCGGTCGCGGCGCGGTCGGCCATCTCGTCGAAGCCGACCTCGGTGTTGAGGTACTTGCCCGCCGCCAGGGTCGCCATCGCGCCCGGCGCGCCCTGATGCCGATGGCAGTAGCCGTGATTGTCGGCGGTGTACTCCTGCGCCCTGATCAGCGATGATCCGAGCAGCGGCAGCCATGGCGCCACGAACATGCCGAGCTGTCGCCAGTACGAGACGTGTCCGGCCGCGATGTGACCGACCTCGTGGCCGATGATGAACGCCAGCGCGTCGGGTTCGCGTGCGGTGCCGCCGACTTCGAACAGGTCGCTGTAGACCACCACGAACCGGCGGAACCCGTGACCGGAGGCGAACGCGTTGATCTGGCCGTTGCCGAGCACCACGTACGCGTCGGGCGCCTTGGCCATCCCGAACCGCGCCGCCGCCTCCTGCACCAGCCGATACCCCTCGGGGAACTGCGTCGGCGACATCTTCACGCCGTTGATCCGCATCCGCGCGTAGTTCATGCCTCGCCCGGCCCACAGCAGCACCGGCGCGAACAACAACAGCAGGACATACGGGCTCGTCAGGATCGAACCGGTGTCCTCCGGCTTGCCGTTCTCGTCGACGGTGGGCGGTGCGACGAACTCGGCCAGCAGGATGAGCAGCACCAGCAGATACGCGACCCCGGTCAGCATGATGACCACCACCAGCAACGGGATCTCCCACGGATGCCGCGCGGGCATGCCGTAGGGCGAGAGCCCGCGCGGCGCCTGCCGCGGTGGCATCGGCGGGCCGCCGGGCGGGTAGTGGCCCGGCGCGTAGCCGCCGTACGGGGCCGGGGGATAGGTGACGGGGTACTGCGGGGCATCGGTGGGCCGGCCCGAAGGCTGCGGCGGTGGACCTGCCGAATGCGGGGAATGCGGTTCGTGCGGGTGCATGAAACGACTCTAAAGGCGCCTGACACAATCGCAGCCATGCGCGTTTACCTGGGTGCCGACCATGCCGGTTTCGAACTGAAGAATCACGTCAAGGCCCATCTGCAGGAGGCCGGACACGACGTCGTCGACTGCGGAGCTCTCGAATACGACGCCCTCGACGACTACCCCGCGTTCTGCATCGAGGCGGCCCGCCGCACCGTGGCCGATCCGGGCTCGCTCGGCCTGGTCTTCGGTGGCAGCGGCAACGGCGAGCAGATCGCCGCCAACAAGGTCCCCGGCGCCCGTTGCGCCCTGGCCTGGAGCGTGGAGACCGCCAAGCTGGCCCGCGAGCACAACAACGCCCAGCTGATCGGCATCGGCGGCCGCATGCACACCACCGCCGAGGCGCTCGCCATCGTCGACGCCTTCCTCGCCCAGCCGTGGTCGGAGGAGCCGCGCCACCAGCGCCGCATCGACATCCTCGCCGACTACGAGAAGTCCGGCGAGGCCCCCGAGGTCCCCGCGTACTGAGTCAGCACCCCATGAGTGTCGGGAAGGGTGTGTTCCTTGCCTGAGGGACACACCCTTCATCGGATCGCCCGCCTGCACCACGAACGGTTCGCCGGTGGTGCTGTACGGGTTTCGAGTCCGCAGGGGCGGTTCGCCGAGGGCGCCGCGCTGGTGGACGGGCAGGTGCTGGAGCGGGCCGAGGCGGTCGGCAAACATCTGCTGCACCACTACGAGTCCGGCCTGAGCGTGCACGTGCATCTCGGGTTGTACGGCACGTTCAGCGAGGCCGAGCTGCCGATGGGCCCGCCCGTCGGGCAGGTGCGGATGCGGATGATCGGCGCCGCCACCGATTTCGGGACCGACCTGCGCGGGCCCACCGCCTGCGAGATCCTGCACCCGCCCGAGGTCGACGCGTTGATCGCGCGCCTGGGCGCCGACCCGCTGCGCCCCGACGCCGACCACGACCGGGCAGGCGCGCGAATCCGTCGCTCCCGCAGGGCGATCGGCGCATTGTTGATGGATCAGGCGATCATCGCCGGCGTCGGCAACGTGTACCGCGCGGAAGTGCTGTTCCGCCACGGGATCTCCCCGTTCCGGCCGGGGACCGCGATCACCGCCGCCGAATGGGACGCCCTGTGGGCCGATCTCGTCGACCTCATGCCGATCGGTGTGCGCACCGGCCGCATGCACGTCGTGCGCCCCGAACACGACAGCGGCGCGCCGTCCTACGCCAAGGACCGCCCCCGCACCTACGTCTACCGCCGCCAGGGCGAACCATGTCGCGTGTGCGCCACCCCCGTCGCGCACAAGGTCATGGACGCCCGAAACCTGTTCTGGTGCCCCACCTGTCAGTCGCACTGACCGGCGGACCCGGTGCCGCCGGGGAGGTCGCGTACCGAAGAGGACTGAGCCGGACCGCGAAGTGCAGGCTTCGCGATCCGACTCAGCCCGCGACCGCGGTTCCCAGTTCCGGGTCGCCCGATTCGGCGAGCGCGAAACGCCGCCCGCCCGCGGATTTCGCCGAATACATCGCGCGGTCGGCGCGACGCAGCAGGTCGGTGAAATCGCACGTCTTTCCCGGCGCGCAGAACGCCGTGCCCACGCTGGCCGACACCGGGACCGGCCCCGCGCTCGACCACACCGGGTCGCGCAGGGCCGCGACCACGCGGTGGGCCAGCTCGCCGAGGGTGTCGCGGCGCGGATTGGCCGCGACCACGAACTCGTCGCCGCCGTACCGGCAGATCACCGTGTCGGGCGGGCACACCTCGCGCAGCCGGTTGGCCAGCTCGACCAGGACCTCGTCGCCGATCGCGTGTCCGTAGCCGTCGTTGATCTGCTTGAACCGATCCAGGTCGACCACCAGGACGCCGACGCCGCGGGTCGGGTCGGCCGCGAAGGCCCTGACTCGTTCCTGCAGCAGCGTGCGGTTGGCCAGATCGGTGAGCGCGTCGTGGGTCGCCTCGTGGCGCAAGCGGTGCTGCAGCGCGGCGATCTCCTGCACGCGCAGCGACACTTTCGCCGAGATGTTCTGTTCCTGTTGCGCGAGCGCGCGTTCCTGCAGCGCTTGCGCGTAGCTGTCGATGGCCTGGCTGGCCACCAGTGGCCAGCGGGTCGCGACCAGCGAACCCGGCACGCCGGAGGGGAAGCCGAGCAGCCAGCGGGTGGCGTGCGCCAGCATCCTGGTTCGTTCGAAGGGCGCCTCGGCCAGTCGCGCGCCGAGCATGCGCGCCTGCGGCACCGGGAACGGTTCGGTCCTGGCCAGGTGGAGCAGCCGCTCGACGATCTCGACGAGCACCGGCTCCAGCTGGTGCGGCGCCGTGGAGGAACCCGGTTCGGCGCATACCGCGCGAGCCCAGGCGCGGGCCATCGCGGCGACCGGTGGCTCGATGTGGACAGTCATCGAGATCACCGGCGGAAGGTGGCGACGGTCTTGCCACCTCGATCGTTCGCACTGCTACGCGGTTGAGTCCACCGAGTTCGGCACACGCTCACCGCCCCCTTTCCAGATACCCCCGTCCGGCAAAAAGGATCCTAGCAAGCCACCCGAGACCTAAAAGTCGCGATATAGAACGCGTTGCAGGCCTCTCGCGAATGGCGATCGGGTATGACATCGCTGCAGAAGCTCCGGCGTTACACATTTCCCGAAAAAACTTTGGGAGCACCGAAACGTGCAGCGTGTTGCCCGTCTCGCGGTGGGGGGCGTTGGTTCGCCATGCGGTTTCCTCCTGGCACGGGGGCTGATCGTGACGATGGCGCTCGGTCCGTCACGCGCCATCTCATGGTGGCCTACGCGCCGCCCCCACGGCAGGTTTTCAAGGAAAAAACTCCTATTTATTCCCCCGGTGAAGCGAGCGCTGGTTCCCCCGAGACGCGTGCCCACCATCGTGTCCGTCCGCGGGATTCGGCGGATAGAGTCATTAGGCCCTAATCGGGCATCGCCGCGGGGGTGTCGTCACCGCGGGAGGAGGCGCGTCGCCCGGCTCGCCCAGGGGGCGGATTGGCGTTTCGCGCGCGGGATTCGGTACAGTCGTGGCGCACACGACATCGTGGCGATCCCATCGATGTCGTATGCCTGCGGGTGTAGTTCAATGGTAGAACCTCAGCCTTCCAAGCTGATGGTGCGGGTTCGATTCCCGTCACCCGCTCAAACACGAATTCCCTCGACGGCGTCGCAGCCTGCGAGGCCTCGGGGTGTAGCGCAGCTTGGTAGCGCATCCGCTTTGGGAGCGGAGGGTCGCAGGTTCAAATCCTGTCACCCCGACCATCACCACTCGTTCGCCCGCGCAGCGGGCCGGGCGGCGCCTGTCGGTTCCGGTGAATCAGGCGCAGCGGAAACGGAATCCGGCCTCGGCGTCCTTGCCCACCGTCACCGTCACGCGCACCGGCGCCTCGTCCGCCAGGGCACAGCCGCCGGGCACCTTGGCGACCACAGCCTCGTAGCAGCCCGCGGGCAGTGTCGTGGTGGCGCGGCCGTCGGCGCCGCTGACCACGGTGGCGATCACCTGCTTCGCGCCGCACGGAGTGACCGCGACATCGGCCCGGTTGACCGGAATCGGCTCGCGGCCGGTGAAGGTGTGGATGGACAGGGTTCCGGCGCCGGGTGGTACCGGCTCCGCCGCCGCCGCTGCGGCGCCGACCAGGGGGCAGAGCACGGACAGTGCGAGCAAGGTACGGCGCATGAACCTCTCCTCAGCGGCGAGTCGGGTCGTCCGGTGCCGATGGTAAGCCCGTTCGGGCAGGCGCGGCCGGTGGGCGCGGAGTGTCGAGTTGACGATTCGGCGACGATCCTGGGCGGTCAGCCGGTCGGGGTGATGCCGGCGCGCTCACTCCAGACCTGTTCGGCGGGGACCGACAGCGTGCTCATCTCCGGATAGCGCAGCGCCGAGAGCGCGCCGCCGAACACCGCGCCGGTGTCCAGGCACAGCGTGTTGTTGACCCACGCCAGCTCGGTGACCGGCGTGTGCCCGTACGCGACGGTCGCGGCGCCGCGGTAGTCCCTGGCCCAGTCGTAGCGGATGGGGAAGCCGTGCTCGTCGTAGTCCCCGGTGGGTGAGCCGTAGAGGGCGAACGAACGGGCTCGTCCGGAGGCGCTGCCGTGCAGGCTTTCCGGCAGGCCCGCGTGCGCGACCACCAGCCTGCCCCCGTCGAGCAGGTAGTGACTCGGCAGCGTGTGCAGGAAAGCGCGGACGGCGCCGCGGAATTCGGCGTCCTCCTCGGCCAGCTGGGCCAGCGAGCGCTCCAGGCCGTGCGCGATCCGCACATTCCGGCCGTCGAGGGCGCGCACCAGCTTGTAGTCGTGATTCCCGGTGACGCACAGGGCGGTTCGCGCGGCGACCATGCCCATCACCAGGCGCAGCACGCCCGGCGTATCGGGCCCACGGTCGACCAGATCGCCGACGAACACCGCGGTCCTGCCCGCCGGATGGGTGGCGCCGACGGCGCGGCCGTGCGCGTCCCGGTCGAGGTGATAGCCGAGTTCGCCGAGCAGGGTCGTCAACTCGCCGGCGCAGCCGTGCACATCGCCGATGACGTCGAACGGTCCGGTGAGGTCACGGCGATCCCGGGGGAGCGCGTCGAGGGGGCGGGGCTCGGTCATCGGGTCCATCGTCGTGCAGGCGCGCCCCGCGCCGCAACCGCGTTACGGCACCGTGGGGATCGCGGCCTCGGGCCAGACCCAGTCCGCGACGACGGGGATGTCCTCGCCGTGCTCCCTGGTCCAGCGCCGCGCCGTCAGCCGCGCGTCGACCATCTCCTGGCGCAGCCCTGCCGCCCGCGCGCCTAGGCCGGGCACCCGATCGATCACGTCGAGCACCAGGTGGAAGCGGTCCAGGTCGTTGAGCATGACCATGTCGAACGGGGTGGTGGTCGTGCCCTTCTCCTTGTATCCGCGCACGTGCAGGTTGGCGTGATTGGCGCGCCGGTAGGTGAGCCGGTGGACCAGCCACGGATAGCCGTGGAAGGCGAAGATCACCGGGGCGTCGGTGGTGAACAGGGTGTCGAAATGGGCGTCGGACAGCCCGTGCGGATGCTCCTCCGCGGGCAGCAGACGCATCAGGTCCACCACATTGATCACCCGGACCCGCAGCTCGGGCAGCCGATCGCGCAGGATCGCCGCGGCGGCGAGCGTCTCCAGGGTCGGGATGTCGCCCGCGCAGGCCAGCACCACATCGGGCGTGCTGCCGAGATCGTCGTTGTGGCAGGCCCACTCCCAGATCCCGACGCCGCGCGCGCAGTGCAGCGCGGCCTCGGGCACCGAAAGCCAGTCGGGCCCCGGCTGTTTGCCCGCCACGACCACGTTCGCGTAGTGCAGCGAGCGCAGGCAGTGGTCATAGGTGGACAGCAGGGTGTTCGCGTCCGGCGGCAGGTACACGCGCACGATCTCGGGACTCTTGTTCGTCACCACGTCGAGGAAACCCGGGTCCTGATGGGTGAACCCGTTGTGGTCCTGGCGCCACACGTGCGAGGTGAGCAGGTAGTTCAGGCTGGGGATCCGGCGCCGCCACGGCACCGCCAGGCTGGCGTCGAGCCACTTGGCGTGCTGGTTGAACATGGCGTCGACGATGTGGATGAACGCCTCGTAGCAGGTGAACACGCCGTGGCGGCCGGTCAGCAGATAGCCCTCGAGCAGGCCCTGGCACATGTGCTCGGAGAGCACCTCCACCGCGCGCCCGCTCGTCGACAGGGCGACGTCCCAGCGCCCGACCTCGGCCTGCCAGTCGCGGCCGGTCACCTCGAGGATGTCCTGCAGGCGATTGCTGACCAGCTCGTCGGGCGCGAAGGTGAGGAAGTTGCCGGGGTTGCGCGCGGTGACGTCACGCAACCAGCCGCCGAGCACCCTGGTCGCCTCGTGCGTCCCCGCGCCGGGCCGCTCGACCTCGACGCCGTATTCGCGCCAGTCGGGCAGGTCGAGATCGCGGACGAGCAGGCCGCCGTTGGCCACCGGATCGAGGCTCATCGGCCGCTCGGGAATCTGGGCCAGCAGCTCGGGCACCGGCGCTCCGGTCTCGTCGAACAGTTCCTCGGGCCGATACGAGCGCAGCCACTGTTCCAGCACGCGCCGGTGTTCGGGGTTCGTGCGGGCCGCAGGCAGCGGCACCTGGTGCGCGCGGAAGGTGCCCTCGACGCGCTCGCCGTCCACCACCGGGGGACAGGTCCAGCCCTTGGGCGTGTGCAGGACGATCATCGGCCAGCGGGGGCGGGAGGTGTCGCCGTCTTCCCTGGCGGCGCGCTGGAACCGGGCGATCTGCGCCAGGCAGCTGTCCATCGCCGCGGCCATGTCCTGGTGCACCTGCGCCGGATCGGACCCGGAGACGACGATCGGCTGGTAGCCGTAACCGCGCAGCAGCTCGACGAGCTCGGCCTCGGGGATGCGGGCGAAGATGGTCGGATTGGCGATCTTGTACTCGTTGAGCGCCAGGATCGGCACCACGGCGCCGTCGCGGCCCGCGTTGAGGAACTTGTTCGCGTGCCAGCTGCCCGCCAGCGGCCCGGTCTCGGCCTCGCCGTCGCCGATCACGCAGAACACCGTCAGGTCGGGATTGTCGAGCGCGGCGCCGTAGGCGTGCAGCAGGCTGTAGCCCAGTTCGCCGCCCTCGTGGAAGGAACCGGGGGTCTCGGGCGCGCAGTGGCTTGGCACGCCACCGGGGAAGGAGAACTGGTGGAACAGCCTGCGCATGCCCGCCTCGTCGCGCGGGATGTCGCGGTAGAGCTCGGCGTAGGCGCCCTCCAGCCACGCGCAGGCGTTCGGGCCGGGTCCGCCGTGGCCGGGGCCCGCCACGAACACCGCGTGCAGGCCGCGGTCCCGGATCACCCGATTCGCGTGCGCCCACACCAGATTCAGGCCGGGCACGGTGCCGAAGTGCCCGAGCAGCCGCGGTTTGACGTCCTCCGCGCGCAGCGGTTCGCGCAGCAGCGGATTGCGCAGCAGGTAGATCTGGCCGACCGCCAGATAGTTCGCCGCCCGCCACCAGGTGTCCACCGCCACCAGCTCGGGGCGGGTCAGTGGGCCGGGCGCCTCGGTGAGCACATACGGCTCGGGCGCGACGGTCTCGCCCTCACCGCCGCCCACCGTGTCGGCGGCGGTGTCGCGTTCGAGATCGCTGGTCATCGCGGACTCTCCTCGCAGTCGGTGCGCTGCGGCGCCGGGCGCCGCCGGAAGTGCCCGTGGCGCCGTTCGACATCCGGAGCCACCGGTGCGGAAACGCACCGCCGAGCCTACCGCCGTGCCGGTACTCCGCGCCGTGCGCGCGGTCGATTACTGTGCGGGCCATGCATTCTCTCGGCAGGATTTTCGGCATCGGACTCGTCGCGGCCGCCGCGATCGCGACAGCGGCCTGCGGCTCGGACACCGAATCGGCGAGCACCTCGTCGGCGACCACCAGTGCCGCCGCGGGCGGGCCGACGGCGAGCAAGGGCCGCGAGTGCACCGCGGACGACATCAAGGTCGAGGGCGGCTTCGGCGACGCGCCGGAGATCACCATCCCCGATTCGTGCGACCCGCCCAAGACCCTCGTCGTCAAGGACCTGGTGCCCGGCACCGGCCCCGGGGCGGCGGCCGGGCAGCCTCTGACCATGAACTACGCGCTGGTGACCTGGTCGGACAAGCAGACCCTGGACAGCTCCTTCAAGCGCGGCAAGCCGTTCGGCCTGACCCTCGGCGCCGGCCAGGTCATCGAGGGCTGGGACCAGGGCCTGCTCGGGGTCCAGCAGGGCGCCCGGCGCCTGCTCATCGTGCCGCCGGAGCTCGGTTACGGCTCGGGCGGCAACGGCGTCGCGCCGAACGAGACGCTGGTCTTCGTCACCGACGCGGTGCAGGTCGGCGGCTAGTTCGCCGGCTGGACAACCGCCGATTGCACGACCGCGAGGCCGGTCAACTACCCTGGTCGGGATGCGTGCGCCGCACCGACCAAGGGCGCGTCGCCCCATGCGGGGACACCACTGAACTACGAACCAAGGAGCATGTCCGTGAAGAGCACCGTCGAGCAGCTGAGCCCGACCCGGGTCCGGATCAACGTCGAGGTGCCCTTCGAGGAGCTGAAGCCCGACTTCGACAAGGCGTACAAGGCGCTGGCCCAGCAGGTCCGCATCCCCGGCTTCCGTCCCGGCAAGGCCCCGGCCAAGCTGATCGAGACCCGCGTCGGCCGCGGCGCCGTGCTGGAGCAGGTCGTCAACGACGCGCTGCCCGCCCGCTACGCCGAGGCCGTGCAGGCCACCGAGGTGAAGGTCATCGGCCAGCCCGAGATCGAGATCACCAAGATCGAGGACGGCGACGAGCTGGCGTTCACCGCCGAGGTCGACGTGCGCCCCGAGATCGCCCTGCCGGACTACTCGGGCCTCGAGGTCACCGTCGACTCCTTCACCATCGAGGACGCCGACATCGAGCAGCAGCTCACCTCGCTGCGTCAGCGCTTCGGCACCCTGACCGGCGTCGAGCGCGCCGTGCAGGACGGCGACTTCGTCTCGATCGACCTCT
The DNA here is from genome assembly GCF_003182135.1 of Nocardia neocaledoniensis. Lineage (GTDB taxonomy): Bacteria > Actinomycetota > Actinomycetes > Mycobacteriales > Mycobacteriaceae > Nocardia > Nocardia neocaledoniensis. The sequence continues at coordinate 161,580 of NZ_QGTL01000008.1, forward strand.
CGGCCACCGTCGACGGCGAGGACGTCCCCGAGGCGGCCACCACCGGCCTGTCGCACGAGGTCGGTTCGGGTCAGCTGATCGAGGGCCTCGACGAGGCCGTCACCGGCCTGAAGGCGGGCGAGTCCGCCGAGTTCACCTCCACCCTGGTGGCGGGCGAGCACGCGGGCAAGGAAGCCGTCATCACCGTCACCGTGCAGTCGGTGAAGGAGCGCGAGCTGCCTGAGGCCGACGACGAGTTCGCCCAGCTGGCCAGTGAATTCGACACCATCGACGAGCTGAAGGAAGACCTGAAGGGCCGCGTCGAGCGTTCCAAGAAGGTCGAGCAGGCCGGTCAGATCCGCGACAAGGTGCTCGACACCCTGCTCGAGACCGTCGAGGTCCCGCTGCCCGAGGCCGTCGTCAAGGCCGAGGTCGACGCGGTGCTGCACGACGCCGTCCACGGCTTCGACCACGACGAGGCCAAGCTGGCCGAGGCGCTCGAGGCGCAGGGCTCCTCCCGCGAGGAGTTCGACAAGGACACCCAGGAAGCCGCCGAGAAGTCGGTGAAGACCCAGCTGCTGCTCGACGCCATCGCCGAGGCCGAGGGCACCCAGGTCGGCCAGCAGGAGCTGACCGAGCGGATCCTGTTCCAGGCCCAGCGCTACGGCATGTCGCCGGAGCAGTTCATCCAGCAGGTGCAGCAGGCCGGTCAGCTCGGCGCGGTGTTCGCCGACGTCCGCCGCGGCAAGGCGCTGGCCGGTGTCGTCGGTCAGGTGAAGGTCACCGACTCCGACGGCAACGTGGTCGACACCACCGAAATGTTCGGTGACCCCGCGGATTCCGCCGAGACCGAACAGGTCGAGGCCGCCGCCGAATAAGTTCTGCGATGCCGGTGTGACCGGTTCCCCCACGGGGGTGCTTGGATTGCGCTGTGAGCGAAGAAGGGCGGTACCGGGAGTTCGGTGCCGCCCTGCTTCGTTAGTGTTTGTGACGACGAACCGTAGGCCGTAAGCAATCGGTGAGAAGAGAAGGCAGGTATCCGTGACAATCAACCAGGCAGGGGTCATGACAGCCGCTACTGCTGGTCTCAACCTCAGTGATTCGGTGTACGAGCGGCTGCTGCGCGAGCGCATCATCTTCCTCGGCACCCAGGTCGACGATGACATCGCCAACAAGCTGTGCGCGCAGATCCTGCTGCTCTCGGCCGAGGATCCCACCAAGGACATCTCGCTCTACATCAACTCCCCGGGTGGCTCGGTCACCGCGGGCATGGCGATCTACGACACGATGCAGTTCGCCGAGTGCGACATCAAGACCGTCGCCATGGGGCTGGCCGCCTCGATGGGGCAGTTCCTGCTCACCGCGGGCACCCCGGGCAAGCGCTTCGCGCTGCCGCACACCCGGATCATGATGCACCAGCCGTCGGCGGGCATCGGTGGTTCGGCGGCCGACATCGCCATCATGGCCGAGCAGTTCGCGCACACCAAGCGTGAGCTCAACGAGCTGCAGGCCCAGCACACCGGCAAGTCCGTCGAGCAGGTCACCGAGGACGCGGACCGCGACCGCTGGTTCACGGCGAAGGAAGCCCTCGAGTACGGCTTCATCGACCACGTGGTCGCCCACGCGAACCAGGCGAAGTAGCGCCACCGCGCCCCACCCACTCGAGACAAGCTTGGAGACAAAGATGGCCAATCTGATCGACCCGCGCGGCCTCGGTGGCGCTGCCGCCGCGAATCCGCAGTCGCGCTACATCCTGCCGCAGTTCACCGAGCAGACGTCGTTCGGTGTCAAGACCTCGGACCCGTACAACAAGCTGTTCGAGGAGCGGATCATCTTCCTGGGCAACCAGGTCGACGACGTCTCGGCGAACGACATCATGGCGCAGCTGCTGGTGCTGGAGTCCCAGGACCCCGACCGCGACATCACCATGTACATCAACTCGCCCGGTGGCTCGTTCACCGCGCTGATGGCGATCTACGACACCATGCAGTACGTCCGCCCCGACGTGGTGACGGTCTGCCTCGGCCAGGCCGCCTCGGCCGCGGCCGTGCTGCTGGCCGCAGGCGCGCCGGGTAAGCGCGCCGCGCTGCCCAACGCCCGCGTGCTGATCCACCAGCCGTCCTCCGGCGGTGTGCAGGGCCAGGTGTCCGACCTCGAGATCGCGGCCGCCGAGATCGAGCGGATGCGCCGCCTGATGGAGGTCACCCTCTCGCGCCACACCGGCAAGACCGAGGAGCAGATCCGCAAGGACACCGACCGCGACAAGATCCTCACGGCCGAGGAGGCCAAGGACTACGGCATCGTCGACCAGGTCTTCGACTACCGGAAGCTCAGCGGACAGAAGTGACACGCCCGGGCCCGTCGCCTGATCTGGGCGGCGGGCCCACCTTTTTTCCACCGTGGGCCTCACAATGGTGAGAACCCGCACAACCCTTCACAGAAACATGCGCGAGTTGTCGACCTCTCTCGCGCACAGCAGGTACGGTCGACTCAGGGACCATTGCTCTGATTGACGGCACCGAAACGTATTTTCCGGCCCAATCGGGGACGACGGTCGCACTCGGACAAGGAAGTAGGGACCTACGAGATGGCGCGCATCGGAGACGGCGGCGATCTGCTCAAGTGCTCGTTCTGCGGAAAGAGCCAGAAGCAGGTCAAGAAGCTCATTGCGGGCCCCGGGGTCTATATCTGCGACGAGTGCATCGACCTCTGCAACGAGATCATCGAGGAAGAGCTGGCCGAGTCGAGCGAGGTGAAGCTCGACGAGCTGCCCAAGCCCTCGGAGATCCGGGACTTCCTGGAGAACTACGTCATCGGCCAGGACACGGCCAAGCGCACCCTCGCGGTGGCGGTGTACAACCACTACAAGCGCATCCAGGCCGGCGACAAGGGCCGCGATTCGCGCGGCGAGACCGTCGAGCTGGCCAAGTCGAACATCCTGATGCTCGGGCCCACCGGCTGCGGCAAGACCTACCTCGCGCAGACGCTGGCGAAGATGCTGAACGTGCCGTTCGCCATCGCCGACGCCACCGCGCTCACCGAGGCGGGCTACGTCGGCGAGGACGTCGAGAACATCCTGCTGAAGCTGATCCAGGCCGCCGACTACGACGTCAAGCGCGCCGAGACCGGCATCATCTACATCGACGAGGTCGACAAGATCGCCCGCAAGAGCGAGAACCCGTCGATCACCCGTGACGTCTCCGGCGAGGGCGTGCAGCAGGCGCTGCTGAAGATCCTGGAGGGCACCCAGGCGAGTGTGCCGCCGCAGGGCGGTCGCAAGCACCCGCACCAGGAGTTCATCCAGATCGACACCACCAACGTGCTCTTCATCGTGGCGGGCGCCTTCGCGGGTCTGGAGAAGATCATCTCCGACCGCACCGGGCACCGCGGGATCGGTTTCGGCGCCGAGGTCCGCTCCAAGGCCGAGGTCGACACCGACGACCACTTCGCCGACGTGATGCCCGAGGATCTGATCAAGTTCGGTCTGATCCCCGAGTTCATCGGCCGCCTGCCCGTCGTCGCCTCGGTGACGAACCTGGACAAGGACTCGCTGGTCAAGATCCTCTCGGAGCCGAAGAACGCGCTGGTCAAGCAGTACGTGCGGCTGTTCGAGATGGACGGTGTCGACCTGGAGTTCACCACCGACGCCCTCGAGGCCGTCGCGGACCAGGCGATCCTGCGCGGCACCGGCGCCCGCGGCCTGCGCGCCATCATGGAGGAAGTCCTGCTCCCGGTGATGTACGACATCCCCGGCCGCGACGACGTCGCCAAGGTGGTCGTCAACGCCGACACGGTCACCGAGAACGTCCTTCCGACGATCGTCCCCCGCAAGACCCAGCGCACCGAGCGCCGCGAGAAGTCGGCCTAGCGCACCCGATCTACGAGAAGGGCCCGTCCCTCGGCTCAGTGCCGAGCTGGACGGGCCCTTTCGTGTGGCAGGACTAGTTGTCGCGGAAGGAGGGGGCGGCGGCGAGCATGTCTTCCTCCTCGTCGGCGGGGATGTCGGCGGAGGCGCGCGCGATGGCGGTGCTGTAGCGGGCGCTGGCGGCGTTGTGGATCATCAGGGCGACGCCGATCATCACGGGGGCCACGGCGTGCACCGCGGCGTCGTACCAGTTGCCCGCGCTCAGGTGCGGGTAGGTGTTGAGGGCGATTGTGAGGGTGAGCAGGAAGAGCTCGGCCACCAGCACCTGGGTGCGGTTGCCCATCACGCCCCACTCGGCCACGCGGGTGGTGCCGATCATGATGATGATCAGGCAGACGCTGATCATCGCCTCCAGGCCGAAACTGGCCCAGTAGAGCGGGTCGCCTGGACCGCCGGGGGCGATGTTGTGCTGCACGTTCACCGCCGACCACAGCATGCCCGCGATCACCACGCCTGCCAGCGCGCGCAGCGACCAGGTGCGGTGCTGGTAGAGCGAGGCCAGCCGGGCGCGCGGGTTCGATTCGCGGCGCTGCGCGGCCATGGCCTTGCGGGCCAGCATCAGATCGGCCATCTCGGCCCGCTCCATCGCCGCCGTGGTCTCGCGCAGGCGGTCGGCATGGGTGGAGGCGGCCTTGATCTGCTTCCAGCGCTGGTCGCGCTCGTAGGTGCGGATCTTCTCGGCCAGTTCCCGCTCGGCGCGCAGCTCGTCCTCGGACAGCGCGTCGGTCAGCGCGGGGTCGGACTGGTACTCGATGCGCCGACGGGCGCGCTCCACCCGCACGGGCAGGGCGACGACCTCGTTATCGAGCGGGTGTTCCTCGCGCATCGCAACTCCAGACAGCTCAGGGTTCGCCGGGTCGCGTCATTCTTGCGCATCGCGCCGTGGCGAGCACAACCGCGGGCCGATTTCCCTCCGGCCCGCGGCGAGCCGGAAACGTCTGGCGCACAACTGTGTAGCTGTTCTCGCTGAGCACCGGGGACACGGTGACGACTGTCGGTGACGGTCGCGCCCGGGGTCGAGGAGCGTCGTTGATCCTCCGTGGTTCGCCGTTGAACCTTGATCCCGTGTGGTGCTTCTGCTGATGTGTCGCCGCCGACGAGCCAGGTGTTACGTCCGTTTGGTCCGTCTTGCAGGGCGTTCACCCGTAACGACGGGCCCGTCGCGCAAAACTCATCGGCGTATCCTCGCGGTGTGTCGGACTGGTGCCGCCGTTCGGGTGCTGTTTACTCGGTCCGTCAATCAGATGTTCGAGTGACGAGTGGAAGCGGAGGAGACATGGCACTGCCTACGATGACCGCCGAACAGCGCACCGAGGCGTTGGCCAAAGCGGCTGCCGTGCGCAAGGCGCGCTCGGAACTGATCGGCAAGGTGAAGGAGGGCAAGGTCACCGTCGCCGATCTGCTCAAGAAGGCCGACAGCGACGACCTGGTCAAGAAGACCAAGGTGGCCGCGGTGATCAAGGCGCTGCCGGGCGTCGGTCCGGTGAAGGCGGCCAAGCTGATGGATCAGGCCGAGATCCCCGAGGATCGTCGTATCGGCGGGCTCGGTGCCCGCCAGCGCGCGGCGCTGCTCGACGCCCTCGAGGCCTGAGCCGACCAGCGATCCGACGCCCGTGGACGCACAGCGTGCACGCCACGGGCGTCGGGACAGTTCGGCCCAGGCCGGGGTTCAGACGCAGTAGGTGAGCAGGAAATCGTTGATCCGCAGGCGCCAGCCCGGCTGGAGCTCGATGGGCAGCGTGCCGACGCGCGACCAGCGCTCGGAATCGGGGGCGGCGAAGAACGTGCCGGAGGTGGCGGGAGCCTCCCGGACGAACACCTTGCCTCGCTCGGGGGCCACGAAGGCATGGACCCGGGAGACGAGCCGGTCCCGCTCGATCAGGATCGGTGTGGCGGCGGCGGCCCGCACCGATTCGTCCCCGGAGGGGTTGCGACCCAGCACATAGGACCGGTCCAGCGGATAGCTGAGCCCGTCCTCGGTGACCAGGGCGCCACGCGGGCTGGACTGCCCGGACGATTTTCCCAGCGCGACCGGCTCGGCCAGCTTCGCGGCGTCCAGCGCCTGTGACCAGGCCAGCGGCGCGCTGGTGGCGGGGGAGTTGCGCGGGCCGGTGCTGACGGTCTCGCCCTCGATCGTGGTGGGTCGCGCGCCGGTGCTCACCGTTTCCCCGTCGGGCGCGCCCGCGTCGGCGGACGGCACGAATCCGGTGGCGGGGGCCGCCGTCTCTGTGCTCACCTGCAGACCGGCCGTGGGTGGGCGGGACCCGCCGTCCTCGGCACGCCCCGGCGCGCGCAGCGCGCGGAACCCGGTGGCCTCGGTGGGCGCGGGTTCGTCGATGGTCTCCACGCGGCGCGGCGCCGGGTTGCGCTTGCGGCCCATGGTGAGCACGAATCCGTTGCCGGTGACGATGCCGGCGCGCAGATCGGTGCGGGGGTTGGCGCTGGTGGGATCGGCCATCTCGGCGCCGATCGCGATCCGGCGGACCGGTTCGCGGATGATCTCGTCGACCCAGGTGAAGGCGCGGTCGCCCGCCACCCTGCGGTTGCCCTCGGCGCCCGAGACTTCGGCGATCACCGCGCCGCGCAACAGGATCAGCATCCCGTCGGCGGTGGGCGCGAGGACGCCGAACGGCGGCGGCGCCGACGCGCCGCCGAAGACGACGCCGGCCAGGCGCTGGGCCAGGGCCGCACCGGGCGCCGACGCCGCGGTGCTGAGTGCGACGGTCTCGACGGCGCCGAGTAGTCGATCGGTGGACGGGGTCTCCCCGGCGAGATAGATGACGACGTCGCCGAATCGGGCGACGATCCCGGTACCGGGCACGATGGCCACGGTAGACGAATGCGCGCGCATCACTGCCTCCTTGTCGGGCTGGCCTTTGCCAGCATAGATCCCCGCCGGGCGAGGGATGAGGGTTGTGCCCGCGAACAATGTTCGTGCCAAACGTCGTTCGGGCGCTGCGTATGATCAGCGCATGAACGCCGCACCCGTCAGTCGCCGGGCCAGACCGGCGAAGGCACCGCTGAGCCGCGAGGTCGTGCTCGAGACCGGTCTGCGCATTCTCGACGCCGACGGCCTGTCCGGGCTCACCATGCGCCGGGTCGCCAAAGAACTCGACACCGGCGCCGCCTCGCTCTACGTCTACGTCGCCAACCGCGACGACCTGATGTCCGGCATGCTCGACCACGTCCTGTCCACCGTGCCGGCGCCCGCCGAGGGCGACTGGCGCGAACGCCTGACCACCCTGGTCGAGGACACCGTCGACGTCCTGGCCAGGCACGAGGGCCTCGCCCTGGTGGCCCTCGGCCGCTTCCCGGCCACCGAACACGCCCTCGGCCTCGTCGAGCGGTTGCTCGCGCTGCTGCGCGCGGGCGGGCTCGACCCGGCGACCGCCGCCTGGGCCGTCGACCTGATCTACCTGCATCTCACCGCAGCGGCCGCCGAACAGTCCGCCCACGACACCGCGGGTGCCGGCCGAGCGCGGTACATCGCCGAGCTGGGCCGGCGCTTCGACGCGTTGCCCGCCGAGCGGTATCCGACCCTGGTCGCGCTCCGCGCGCAAGTGCTGGCGGGCGACGGTGACGCCAGGGCGCGCTGGGCGCTGCGCGCGCTGCTCAACGGGATCGTCGCCACCCCGGTGGGCGCGCGATGAAGCCGCAGACCACCCGGCCGCCGGTGTTCGGCGGCCCGATCCGGCCCGCCCGCGAGAACGACATCGAGCGGCTGCGCGAGATCGAGTGCCGCGCGGGCGCGCCGTTCGCCGAGATCGGGATGGTCGCGGTGGCCGAGGACGAACCGCCCGCCGCCGAAACCCTGCGCGAGTACCTCGCCGCCGAGCGTGCCTGGGTGTGGCCCGACGAGACCGATCGCCCGATCGGCTACCTGGTGCTCGGACTCGTCGACGGGCAGCCGCACATCGACCAGGTCTCCGTCGACCCCGCCCACAGCGGGCAGCGCATCGGCAAACGCCTGATCGACCACGCCGTGGGCTGGGCGAAAGACCGTGGGCTGCACGAGATCACCCTCACCACCTTCACCGAGGTCCCGTGGAACGGTCCCTACTACGCCCGCCTCGGCTTCGCCTACGTCCCCGTCTCCGAGGAGACGCCGGAACTGCGCGCGATCCGCGCCGCCGAGATCGCCCACGGCCTCGACGAATGGCCACGCGCCTGCATGCGCGCCGAGCTCGCCACGTGGATCGAGGGCTGATCTCGGGACGTCGGGCTCGACGAGACCGGTCGGCGCCCGGATGCGCGAGAGCCGTGCGGACCAGGCTGACTCGCGGTTTCGCGTGGGCCGGGCGATGGACGGGAGCCCGTCGAGGACAGCTCCGACGGGCGACTCGTGAGGTCAGCGGGTGACGGCGTTCCTGGCGAAAGCGGCCTCTGCGGCGGGGAGGGCGGCGGCGCGGTCTTCGGGCACCAGGCCGATACGCGTGCGGCGGTCGAGCAGGTCGTCGACGGTGAGCGCGCCCTCGTGGGTGATGGCGAAGTCGAACTCGGCGGCGGTGACATCGATGCCGGGCGCGACCGGCTCGCGCAGGGCCGGATCGGCCAGCCACGCCGACACGATGTGGCCCGCCTCGCTGCCGTACCGCTCGATGAGCACCGGCGGCGCGTCGATGCGGTCGCGGGCGGCCCCGGAGACGGCGCCGATCAGCGGCAGCGCGGTGGTCCGGCACGGGCCCGCGGCCAGCCCGGCGTGCGCGACGGCCGCGTCGACGGCGTCCTGGGCCATCTGCCGATAGGTGGTCAGCTTGCCGCCGACGACGGTGATCACGCCGTCGGGGGAGGTGAGTACCGCGTGCTCGCGCGAGATGTCGGCGGTGCTGTCGTCGGCGGTCTTCAGCAGCGGGCGCAGGCCGGCGAAGCGGCCGCGGATGTCGGCGCGGGTCAGCGGTTCGCGCAGCGCGGTGTTGATCGTGTCGAGCAGGAAGTCGATCTCGTCCTCGGTCGGCTGCGGCTCGTCGGGGATCGGGCCGGGGGCGTCCTCGTCGGTGAGGCCGAGGTAGACGCGGCCGTGCGCCGCCGGGAGCGCGAAGACGAACCGGCTGATGCTGCCCGGCACCGGGACCGTCAGCGCTGCGCTGAGGCCGCCGAACGCGGCGGCGTCGAACACCAGGTGGGTGCCGCGGCTCGGGCGCAGCTCGATACTGCGGTCGACCTCGCCCGCCCACACACCGGTCGCGTTGAGCACGGCGCGGGCACGCACGGTCAGTGTCTGGCCGGTCATGGTGTCGCGCAGCTCGACCGAATCACCGGTCGCGGCAACGGCTTCCACGCGGGTCAGCACCGTGGCGCCCGCGGCGGCCGCGGTGCGCGCCAGCGCGACCACCAGGCGCGCGTCGTCGACGAGCTGGCCGTCCCACGCCTGTAGACCGCCGCGCAGCCCGGCCCGGCGCACCGTCGGCGCCAGGCGCAGCGCCTCCGCGGCGGTGACCCGGCGCGAGCGCGGCAGGGTGTCGGCGGAGGTGCGGGCGGCCACCCGCAGCGCGTCGCCGGCGGCGAATCCCGCGCGGATGAGCGAACTCTGGGCGAGCTTGATCCCGGGCAGCAGCGGCACGAGCTGGGGGAGGGGGCGCACCAGATGCGGCGCGGTGGTGCGCAGCAGGACGCCGCGCTCGACCGCGCTCTCGTGCGCGATGCCCACCCGGCCGCTCGCGAGGTAGCGCAGCCCGCCGTGCACCAGTTTCGAACTCCAGCGGCTGGTGCCGAACGCGAAGTCGGCGCGTTCGACCAGCACGACGCGCAGGCCGCGCGCGGCCGCGTCGAGCGCGGCACCAGCGCCGGTGACGCCGCCGCCGATCACCAGGACGTCGACCTCGGGCCGCTCGCCGAGGGCGGTCAGCTCGGCGGCGCGGCGGGTGGCGTCGAGGGCGGAATTCGAATCAGGAGTCATCACAGTCCTTCTCGCGTGGCGGGAGCAGGTAACCCTCGATCGCCCTCGACAACTCCGCGTCGAACCGCGCACCGGCCAGCAGCGGCTCCACCGTGCCCGCGGACTGCACCGCGGACTGGGTGATGAGCAACAGCATGGTCGCCATCTGCTCGGCGTCACCGGCACGGATTGACCCGTCCTCGTGGCCGAGGCGGATCGCGGCGGTGAACAGCTCGATCAGTGTGCGCTGATTGCGTCCCAACCGGCCGAACACGTAGGTGAGCATCAGGTCGGTGTCGGTGCGGAAGATCTTGGCGAACACCGCGTTCGCCCTGATCGCCGCCGCGCCCGCCACGATGCCGCGCACGAGCCGGTCCCGGCCGAGGCCGACATCGGGCATCGTCTCGCCGACGATCGTGCGCAGTTCGCGCACGAGCAGTTCGGCGATGAGCGAGCCGGTATCGGGCCAGCGGCGGTAGACCGTCGGCCTGCTGACGCCCGCGCGCCGGGCCACCTCGGTGAGCGTGGTGCGCCGGACGCCGAAATCGACGACGCAGGCCCGCGTGGCATCCAGGATCGCCACATCGGTGGGCGAGAGCTGCTCGGCGGGTTGGGTCGCGAGTTCGATCATCGTGGCTTCACCCCGGGGTGTCGGCGACGCACGGATCCGGCGTCGTGGTCGAGCTGGGACGCCCAAGGGTATCGAGCGGACCAGCGGGGGCCTATCTGTTGATTACTGCTTGACACTATATGTCAGAATGTAACGCATGGTCGAGATGCAACCCGAAAAGTCCGGCACCGCCACCGCGCGGCCGAGTATGGTGTGGGACGCCTGGGGTGTCCCCGCCGGACACCAGCCGCTGTCGGCGCAGATCCGTGGCCTGCTCGCGCAGGTGTTCGGGATCTCGGGCGAGCCGGTGGCGCGTCGCGACGAGGGCGACGTGCCGCTGCGCCCCACCGCCCTCACCGCGGCCGATCGCGCCGGTCTGACCGCCATCGTGGGTGACGAACATCTCACCACCGCCGACGTCGACCGGCTGCGACACGCGGGCGGCAAGAGCACACCCGATCTGCTGCGCCGCCGCGAAGACGGACCGCAGGACGCGCCCGACGCCATCGTCTTCCCCGCCGATCACGCGCAGGTCCTCGCCCTGCTGGCCTACTGCGCCGAGCACGGCGTCGCCGTGGTGCCGTTCGGCGGCGGCACGAGCGTGGTCGGCGGGCTCGACCCGGTGCGCGGGCGGTTCGGCACCGTCATCGCGCTCGATCTGCGCAGGCTCGACACCCTCACCGACGTCGACCCGGTCAGCGGCACCGCCACCCTCGGCGCCGGCCTCACCGGGCCGCAGGCCGAGGAACTGCTCGGCGCGCACGGGCTCTCGCTCGGGCACTTCCCGCAGAGCTTCGAGTTCGCCACCATCGGCGGCTTCGCCGCGACCAGGTCCTCGGGGCAGGCCTCGGCGGGCTACGGCCGATTCGACGACATGGTCGAGCGGCTGCGCATCGCGACGCCGCAGGGCGCCGTCGACCTCGGGCGCGCCCCGGCGTCGGCGGCCGGTCCCGATCTGCGTGAGCTGTTCGTCGGCTCCGAAGGCACCCTCGGCATCATCACGGCGGTGACGGTGCGAGTGCACCCGGTGCCGGAAACCGTTGCGTACCAGGCCTGGTCGTTCCCCGACTTCGCCACCGGCGCGGCCGCGCTGCGCGCGCTCGTGCAGACCGGCGCGGCGCCCACGGTGCTGCGCCTGTCCGACGAGGCCGAGACCGGCCTGAACCTGGCCCGCTCCGCCGATGTCGGCGGCGAGCCCATCTCGGGCTGCCTGGCCATCACCACCTACGAGGGCACCGAGGCGCACGTCGCCGCCCGCGCGCTGGAGGCGAGCGGACTGCTCGCCGCGGCGGGCGGCACCGCGCTCGGCGAGGCGCCGGCCCAGCAGTGGGAGCACGGCCGCTTCGCCGCGCCCTACCTGCGCGACGCGCTGCTCGACGTCGGCGTGCTCTGCGAGACCCTCGAGACCGCCACCACCTGGGCGAACCTGGCGAACCTGAAGGTGAAGGTCACCGGCGCGCTCACCGACGCGCTCGGCGCGCAGGGCACCCCCGCGCTGGTGATGTGCCACATCTCGCACACCTATCCCACCGGTGCGTCGCTCTACTTCACCGTCGTGGCCAAGCAACTCGACGATCCGATCGCGCAGTGGCGGGTCGCCAAGTCCGCGGCGGGCGACGCGATCGTCGCCGCGGGCGGGACCATCACCCACCACCACGCCGTCGGCGCCGACCACCGGCCGTGGATGTCGGCTGAGATCGGCGACCTGGGCGTGCGGGTGCTGCGCGCGGTGAAGCGCGAACTCGACCCCGCCGGCATCCTGAATCCTGGAAAGCTGGTGCCATGAGTGAACTTTCGGTGCGGCGGGTGCTCGTCGTCACGAACCCGTACTCGGGTGCCGGTCGTGGCGACGGCGTCGCCGACGCCGTGCTGGAACGGCTGCTGGCTCAGGGCGTCGAGGTGGCCGAGGTACGGGCGCCGAGCGCGACCGAATCGGTCGAGCAGGTCAGGGCGGCGGTGAGCAGCGAACTGCGCAGGCCCGACGCGGTGCTCTGCGTCGGCGGCGACGGCCTGATGAACGTGCTGCTCAACGCGGTCGCGCACAGCACTGTGCCGCTCGGCCTCGTGCCCGCCGGGACCGGCAACGACCTGGCCAGGGAACTCGGCATCCCGACCGGGGATCCGAAGGCGGCCACCGACATCGTGCTGCGCGGCCGGGTCCGTCACATCGACCTGGGCCGGATCGAATCCACCTACGCAACGCCCACCTGGTTCGCAACCGTCGTCGGCACCGGTTTCGACGCGCGAGTCACCCTGCGCGCCAACAAGATGCGCTACCCGCGCGGTCCGCTGCGCTACACCGTGGCCGCCGTGGCCGAGCTGATGCGCGGCTACACGCTGCCGTTCACCATCGAGTTGTCCGGCCTGGCGCCCGGCGCGCTGGACAATCCCGACGGCGAGCACACGGTGATCCACACCGACGCGGTGATGGCGCCGATCGGCAACACCCGCACCTACGGCGGCGGCATGCTGGTGTGCCCCGACGCCCTCGCCGACGACGGTTACCTCGACATCACGGTCGTCGGCGCCGTCTCGCGGCTCGAGATGGCGCGGCTGCTGCCCGCGCTCTCGGCGGGCAAGCGCATCGACCACCCGTCGACCAAGCGCTACCGCGCCCGCCGGATCACCGTCACCGCCGACGGCGGCTACGCCACGGCCGACGGCGAGCCCGCGGGCATGCTGCCCGTCACCGTGCAGGCGATGCCGGGGGCTTTGACGGTGCTCGTCCCGTGAACCGGGCGGCGCCGCCCTGACAGGTCGCGCCGTCTGGGCGCGCGCGGCTCGCGCCGGAAACGACTCGGCCGTCCGTTGATCGCAGTCCCGGACGCGTCGGCGGACAACGGGTGGCTCGTGGGTCTGCGCCGCGTGGCGACGCGTCCGGGCTCAGGCGGCCTCGAAGGTGATCCGGGCGACCGCGCTGAGCGTCGGACGATCGACGATCACCACCGAGGCCGACGCCAGCGGAGCCGGGTTCGGCGGTACCTCGGCGCTCAGCGACCGCATCAGCCGATCCCACCGGCGGCAGTGGGCGGTGAACGCCACGCTGTTGACCCGCCTGCCCCGGGTGATCTGGCCGTGCCTGGCCTCGGTCGCCGGGACGTCGATCAGCACCATGTGGAGTTCGCGGCCGCCCTCCTCGGCCCAGCGGCTGATCAGCTCGCGGCTCCAGCCGAAAGTCGCGCAGTCGTGGATGGCGACCGGGCCGTCGGTGGTGCGCAGGGCGCGGCGAATCGCGCGATAGTGCGCGAGGTGCACCAGCGGCCGCCACAGCGGGTACGGCAGCCAGCCCAGCCGGTGCCGCAACCGGTTGCGGGTGTGATTCGAGTCGAGCACCAGCGCGCCCGAGGCCGTGCGCACCGGCTGCTCCGCCTCGGGGCCCGCGGCGAAGAAGCGGTGTAGCGCGGTGGACTTGCCCGCGCCGGGCACTCCGGCGAACACCAGCACGCTGGTGGCGGGGTAGCGGAGTTCCTCGACCTCGCCCGCACGGAGGTCGACCAGCGCGACCGGGGCCACGACTCGGGACGGGGTGGAGCGGGGTGCGGGGCTGGCTGCGGAATCGAGCGGGGGCGTCACCCTCTCCAGACTCCGGGAAAACGGACAATTCGGCAATCCGGGAAATCCCCGATCTTCGCCGGAGTCGCAAGTCTCACAACGACTTCCGCGTGTCGTTTGTGAGTGGGTGACAAACTTCCGCGCCCCGGTAGGGAGAAACTGAGAATTGCCTATGGATTCCCCGGTCGAGTCCCGATCGCCGGTAGTATCGCAGGGGTAGACGGAGTCTTCGGTGTCCCTCATCCACCGAAGATTCCGTCTCTGTTTTTCTCCGGCACTCACCACCGGAGGCGGTGGTAAGTCGCGCCGCGCGCGCCCCTTAGGATTGGGGCGTGACCAGCGCAGCCCCAGACAACTCGCGAAATCGTGCCGACGCCCTGCCCAAGAGCTGGAATCCCAGCGAGGTAGAGGCCGACCTGTACGAGGGCTGGGTAGCCGCCGGATACTTCGGCGCCGACGCGACCAGCGGCAAGCCCGCCTACTCGATCGTGCTGCCGCCACCGAACGTCACCGGCACCCTGCACATGGGCCACGCGCTCGACCACACCCTCATGGACACCCTCACCCGCCGCAAGCGGATGCAGGGCTACGAGGTGCTGTGGCTGCCCGGCATGGACCACGCGGGCATCGCGACCCAGACCGTGGTGGAGAAGCAGCTCGCCGCCGACGGCAAGACCAAAGAGGACTTCGGCCGCGAGCTGTTCATCGACAAGGTGTGGGACTGGAAGCGCGAGTCCGGCGGCGCCATCCAGTGGCAGATGCGCGCGCTCGGCGACGGCGTCGACTGGAGCCGCGACCGCTTCACCATGGACGAGGGCCTCTCGCGCGCGGTCCGCACCATCTTCAAGCGCATGTACGACGCGGGGCTGATCTACCGGGCCGAGCGTCTGGTGAACTGGTCGCCGGTGCTGAAGACCGGCATCTCCGACCTCGAGGTGGACTACAAGGACGTCGAGGGCGAGCTGGTCTCGCTGCGCTACGGCTCGCTCGACGACAACGAACCGCACGTCGTGGTGGCCACCACCCGCGTCGAGACGATGCTCGGTGACACCGCCGTGGCCGTGCACCCCGACGACCCGCGCTACGCCGCGATGATCGGCACCACCGTCTACCACCCGATCACCGGCCACCAGATCCCGATCATCGCCGACGATTACGTCGACCCCGAGTTCGGCACCGGCGCGGTGAAGATCACCCCCGCGCACGACCCCAACGACTTCGAGATGGGCCTGCGGCACAACCTGCCGATGCCCACGATCATGGACGAGGGCGGCCGGATCACCGGCACCGGAACCGAATTCGACGGCATGGACCGCTTCGAGGCGCGGGTGAAGGTGCGCGAGCGCCTCGCCGCCGAGGGCCGCGTGGTCGCCGAGAAGCGGCCCTACGTGCACAGCGTCGGTCACTCCGAGCGCTCCGGCGAGCCGATCGAGCCGCGCCTGTCGATGCAGTGGTGGGTCAAGGTGGAGTCGCTGGCCAAGGCCGCGGGCGACGCGGTCCGCGACGGCGACGTGAAGATCCACCCGGCGAGCCAGGAACCGCGCTGGTTCGACTGGGTCGACAACATGCACGACTGGTGCATCTCGCGCCAGCTGTGGTGGGGTCACCGCATCCCGATCTGGTACGGCCCCGAGGGCGAGATCGTGTGCCTGGGCCCGGACGAGGAAGCGCCCGAGGGCTGGGTGCAGGACCCGGACGTGCTCGACACCTGGTTCTCCTCGGGCCTGTGGCCGTTCTCCACGATGGGCTGGCCCGAGGCCACCCCGGAGCTGGCGAAGTTCTATCCGACCAGCGTGCTGGTCACCGGCTACGACATCCTGTTCTTCTGGGTGGCCCGGATGATGATGTTCGGCATGTTCGTCAGCGACGACCCGGCGCTCACGACCGGCAAGGGCGGGCAGAAGCAGGTGCCGTTCGAGGACGTCTTCCTGCACGGCCTGATCCGCGACCAGTTCGGCAAGAAGATGTCGAAGTCGCGCGGCAACGGCATCGACCCGCTGGACTGGATCAACTCCTACGGCGCCGACGCGCTGCGCTTCACCCTGGCCCGCGGCGCCCAGCCGGGCGGCGACCTCTCGGTCGGCGAACCGCACGCCCTGGCCTCGCGCAGCTTCGTCACCAAGCTGTTCAACGCCACCAAGTTCGCGCTGATGAACGGCGCGCGCTCGGGCGAGCTGCCCCCGCGCGAGACCCTCACCGACACCGACCGCTGGATCGTCGACCGGCTCGACGAGGTGCGCGCCGAAGTCGACGCCGCCTTCGACGCCTACGAATTCGGCAAGGCCTGCGAGGCGCTCTACCACTTCGCGTGGGATGAACTGTGCGACTGGTACCTGGAGCTGTCGAAGGTGCAGTTCGCCGAGTCCGACGCGCGCGCCGAGAGCACCGCGGTGGTTCTGGGCACCGTGCTCGACGCGGTGCTGCGCCTGCTGCACCCGGTGATCCCGTTCGTCACCGAGACGCTGTGGAAGGCGCTCACCGGCGGCGAGTCCGTCGTGGTCGCGCCGTGGCCCGCCGCGAGTGGGGTGGCCACCGACACGGTCGCCGCGCAGCGCGTCGCCGACACGCAGCGCCTGATCACCGAGATCCGCCGCTTCCGCAGCGACCAGGGCCTGGCCGACAAGCAGAAGGTGAAGGCCACGCTGGTGGGCCTGGACGAGGCCGGGCTCGGCGCGTTCGCGGGCTCGGTGGCCAACCTGGCCCGGCTGACCGAACCCGGCGACGACTTCGCCACCACCGCCGAGGTGCAGGTCCGCCTCTCCGGCGCGACGGTCACCGTGCAGCTCGACACCTCCGGCGCCATCGACCTCGACGCCGAACGCCGCAGGCTGGAAAAGGATCTCGCGGTCGCGCAGAAGGACCTCGACACCACCACGGCCAAGCTCGGCAACGAGGCCTTCCTGGCCAAGGCGCCGCAGCACGTCGTCGACAAGATCACCGGCCGCCGCGACGTGGCCGCGGCCGAAGTCGCGCGGATCGGCGCCCGGCTGGCGGAGCTGAGCGGCAAGTGAACGACGAGCCGGAACCGCAGTACGAAGCCGACGACCGCCCGGCTCCGCTCGGTGCCGGGCCGTCGCCGGTCGATCTGGCCGAGCTGGCGCTGGTCGAGGCCGAACTCGACAAGCGCTGGCCCGAGACCAAGATCGAGCCGTCGCTGACCAGGATCGCCACGCTGATGGACCTGCTCGGCAACCCGCAGCGCAACTACCCGGCGATCCACGTCGCCGGGACCAACGGCAAGACCTCGGTCACCCGGATGATCGATGCCCTGCTCACCGCGCTGCACCGGCGCACCGGCCGGATCACGAGTCCGCACCTGCAGCTGGCGACCGAGCGGATCAGCATCGACAACGCTCCGATCACCCCGGCCCGCTACGTGGAGACCTACCACGAGCTCGAGCCCTACATCGCGATGATCGACCAGCAGTCCGCCGCGGCGGGCGGCCCGGCGATGAGCAAGTTCGAGGTGCTCACCGGCATGGCCTACGCCGCCTTCGCCGAGGCGCCGGTGGACGTGGCCGTCGTAGAGACCGGCATGGGCGGCACCTGGGACGCCACCAACGTGATCGACGGACAGGTCGCGGTGATCACCCCGATCGGCCTCGACCACGTCGAATACCTCGGTCCCGACCTGCCCTCGATCGCCAAGGAGAAGGCCGGGATCATCAAGCGCGCGCCCGAGGCGCTGGTGCCCGTCGACACCGTCGCGGTGATCGCCGAGCAGGAGCCCGAGGTCATGGACGTGCTGCTGCGCCGGGCCGTGGAGGCCGACGCGGCGGTGGCCCGCGAGGGCGCGGAGTTCCGGGTGCTGGAGCGGGCCGTCGCCGTCGGCGGTCAGCTGCTGACGCTGCAGGGGCTCGGCGGCGTGTACGACGAGATCTTCCTGCCGCTGCACGGGGAACACCAGGCGCGCAACGCCTCGCTCGCGCTGGCCGCCGTCGAGGCGTTCTTCGGCGCGGGCGCGGATCGTCAGCTCGACGTCGAGGCCGTCCGCGCGGGGTTCGCCGGCGCGGCCAGCCCGGGGCGGATGGAACGGATGCGCAACGCGCCGACCATCTTCGTCGACGCGGCCCACAATCCCGCAGGCGCGCAGGCGCTGGCCAACACCCTCACCTCCGAATTCGACTTCCGCAAGCTGGTCGCGGTCGTCTCGGTGCTCGCCGACAAAGACGCGGGCGGCATCCTGGACGCCCTGGAACCGGTCTTCGACGAGATCGTGGTCACCAGCAACGGCTCGCCGCGCGCCATGGAGGTCGACCGGCTGGCCGACCTGGCCGTGCAGCGCTTCGGCGACGAACGCGTGATCACCGCCGAGACCCTGCCCGACGCCCTGGAATCGGCGATCGCGCTGGCCGAGCAGGCCGGTGACGACGGCGACGTGATCTCGGGCGCCGGCGTGGTGGTGACAGGTTCGGTCGTCACCGCGGGCGCGGCCCGCGCCCTCTTCGGAAAGGCCCCGGCATGAGCGGTCAGCGGCCGGAGGAGGAAGCGGAGCGTGACCACGCAGGCCGCCCGAGCATGCCGAATGGACACAGCATGAGCGATGTTCCACCGCCCGCCACCGACCCGTGGAAGGGTCTGCGCGGGGTCATGGCGGGCACCCTGATCCTCGAGGCGATCGTGGTGCTGCTCGCGCTGCCGGTCGTGGCCGACGTGGGCGGCGGGATCACCTGGTTTTCCGGCACCTATCTGGTGGCCCTGTCGATCCTGATGATCCTGGGCGCGGGTCTGCAGCGGAAGCCGTGGGCGATCCCGTTCAACCTCGGGATGCAGCTGCTGTTGCTGGCCGGCACGTTCATCCACCTGTCCATCGGCGTCATCGGCCTGGTCTTCGCCGCGGTGTGGGCGTTCATCCTCATGTTGCGCGCGGATGTGCAGCGCCGGATGGACGCGGGGCTGCTGCCCAGCCAGCGGATGCACCGGGAGAACTGACACGAGTTCGGCCCGCGGTGGCGCCGCCGGATAGAGTGTCGCCGTGACTGAGCAGACTTTGGTACTCATCAAGCCGGACGGCGTCTCCCGTGGCCTCGTCGGCGAGGTGCTCGCCCGCATCGAGCGCAAGGGCCTGACCCTGGCGGCCCTCGAGCTGAAGACGGTGTCCGTCGAGCTCGCGAAGGAGCACTACGCCGAGCACGCCGAGCGCCCGTTCTTCGGTTCGCTCATCGAATTCATCACCTCGGGCCCGGTCGTGGCGGCCGTGCTGGAGGGTCCGCGCGCGATCGCGGCGTTCCGTCAGCTCGCTGGCGGCACCGACCCGGTGGAGAAGGCCACCCCGGGCACCATCCGCGGTGACTTCGGTCTGGAGACCCAGTTCAACCTCGTCCACGGTTCCGACTCGCCCGAGTCCGCCAAGCGCGAGATCGCGCTCTGGTTCCCCGAGTTTCCTGCCTGATTCGCGCTGTACTCGCTCGTCGCGTCCGGTGCGGACGCGACGAGCTCGAGCGGTGCGGAGTTCGCCCGCGATGCGCCGATGGCGATCGCCGCGCGAACCGTATGGGATACTGACTATGGACGTGTTCGACGCCGATGCTCAAACAGGGCGGTTGGTGACAGCCTGTCGCGCAGGTACGCGACAGCGGTGACGGACATGACCGGATGACACCGCGGTTGGATGCCGATCATCGCTGCCACGGACGACCCTGTTGCTGGGGCCGCCCACCCCGGCACGCTGGATGAGCGCTCGGAGCGCGGCGTCACGCCGTACAGCCAGGCGCCGCGTGACCGGTTGGCCCGCCAGAAGATCGATCGAGGTGCGACCGGACACGCGGGGCGAGACCAGATGACCCTCGTACCATCGGTACGAGGTGCACGGACGATGCCCCCGCGTCGGCCGCGTCACTCCCGTACCGGGGATGGACGCGCCCGGGGGCCCGAGGAGACTTCGTGGCCGATACAGAGCCGCTGGACACAACACAACAGGATGCCGATCAATTGCCGGAGCGAATTCGAGTTCATGCACTGGCCAAGCGGTTGGGAGTGACCAGCAAACGCATCCTGGCCAAACTGGCCGAACTGGGAGCCGAAGCGCGCAGCGTGCAATCCAATGTGGATCGCGCCGTCGCCGAGACGGTGCGCGACGCCATCGCCGCCGCCGACGCCGAGACCGGCGAATCCCCGGCATCCACCCCCGTGACGGCCGCGCCGCCGTCGCCCGCCCCCGTCGCCGAGCAGCCGGCCGACCCGACCACCGCGCCCGCGCCGATGTTCTCGGCGCCCGAGGTCGCAAGCACCGAAGGCGTCTTCGCCACCGAAACGCCGCACACCGACCTGTTCACGCACCGCCCCGCGGAGACCGCGGCCCCGGCCGAGCCGGTGGCCTTCGAGGCGCCCGCCTTCGTGGCGCCGCTGTTCCTGTCGCCGGACGCCACCGCCGCCGAGGAGGCGCGCAAGCGCCGCCGTGCCGAGCGGACCAGCAAGCGGACCGAGGAGCCGGTCGAGGACATCGAGCCCGAGACCGAGCCCGAGACGGCCGAGGACGAGTCCGACAGCGCCGGTGACAACGACGCCGACGGGCAGCCGCGTCGCCGTCGTCGTGGCCGTCGTGGCCGTGGTCGCGGCCGTGGCGAGCAGTCCGCCGACGGCGAGGACACCGACACCGAGGGCGCCGAGTCCGACACCGACGACGAGACCGCGTCGGCCGAGGCCACCACCGACGAGGCCGAGCAGGCCGAGGACACCGACTCCGACGACGAGGACGACACGCAGCCCGAGGGCGCGAGCCGGCGCCGCCGCCGTCGTCGCCGCCGCAAGGTCGGCGGAGAGTCCGGCGAGGACGCCTCGTCCGAGGACGATCCGCCGAACACCGTGGTGCACGAGCGCGAGCCGCGCAACAAGAGCCGCGGCCGCTCCGGCTCCGACGAGGTGCAGGGCATCTCCGGTTCCACCCGGCTCGAGGCCAAGCGTCAGCGCCGCCGTGACGGCCGCGAGGCCGGTCGCCGACGCCCGCCGATCCTCACCGAGTCGGAGTTCCTGGCCCGCCGCGAGGCGGTCGACCGGGTGATGGTCGTGCGGGAGAAGGCGTTCGACGCCGCCGAGCACGCGGGTCACCAGACCACCACCCAGGTGGCGGTGCTCGAGGACAACATCCTGGTCGAGCACTTCGTCACGAGTTCCGGTCAGGCGTCGATGGTGGGCAACGTCTACCTCGGCAAGGTGCAGAACGTGCTGCCCAGCATGGAGGCGGCGTTCATCGACATCGGCCGCGGCCGCAACGGCGTGCTCTACGCCGGTGAGGTGAACTGGGAGGCCGCCGGTCTCGGCGGCAAGGAACGCAAGATCGAGCAGGCGCTCAAGCCGGGCGATCAGGTGCTGGTCCAGGTCTCCAAGGACCCGGTCGGGCACAAGGGCGCCCGCCTGACCACCCAGATCTCGCTCGCGGGCCGCTTCCTGGTGTACGTGCCGGGCGGCACCTCCACCGGGATCAGCCGCAAGCTGCCCGACACCGAGCGCAAGCGGCTCAAGGAGATCCTGCGCGAGATCGTGCCCGCCGACGCCGGTGTGATCATCCGCACCGCGTCCGAGGGCGTCAGCGAACCCGAGCTGGCCCGCGACGTCGAGCGGCTGCAGGCCACCTGGCGCACCATCGAGGAGGCCGCCAAGGGCTCGGTCAAGGACGCGCCCAAGGCCCTCTACGAGGAGCCGGACCTGCTGGTCAAGGTGATCCGCGATCTGTTCAACGAGGACTTCTCCCGGCTGGTCATCGAAGGCGACCGGGCCTGGAGCACCGTGGAGACCTACGTCCGCACCGTCGCGCCCGACCTGCTGCCGCGGGTCGACCGGCACGAGAACAACGGTGTCGACGTGTTCACGGCCTTCCGCATCGACGAGCAGCTGGCCAAGGCGCTCGACCGCAAGGTGTGGCTGCCCTCGGGCGGCACCCTGGTGATCGATCGCACCGAGGCGATGACCGTCGTCGACGTCAACACCGGCAAGTTCACCGGTTCGGGGTCGAGCAACCTGGAGGAGACCGTCACCAGGAACAACCTGGAGGCGGCCGAGGAGATCGTGCGCCAGATGCGGCTGCGCGACATCGGCGGCATGATCGTCGTCGACTTCATCGACATGGTGCTCGAATCCAACCGTGACCTGGTGCTGCGCCGCCTCACCGAGGCGCTGGGCCGCGATCGCACGCGGCACCAGGTGTCGGAGGTGACCTCGCTCGGCCTGGTCCAGATGACCCGCAAGAAGCTGGGCACCGGTCTGGTCGAGGCGTTCTCCACGACCTGTGAGCACTGCCACGGCCGCGGCATCCTCGTGCACTCCTACCCGGTGGACGCCGGGTCGGGCGCCGACGAGCAGGCCGGCCGGGCCAAGGAGGGCGGTTCGCGCCGTCGCCGTGGCAAGGACAAGAGCGGTCAGGACAAGCCCGCCGCGGCCGCCCCGGCGACCAACGGCACCGCCCCGGCCGAGCACGGTGAGGAGGACATCGCGGTCAAGCGGGCCCACCCGGTCGCCCTCGCGATGGCCGCCCACCACGGCGAGGAGGGCGCCGAGCAGGCGGTCGAGGCCGTCGAGCCCGAGGTCGTCGAGACCGCCGCGGTCGAGGAGGCGCCGGCCGAGCCGACGCGCTCCCGGTCGAGGTCGCGGTCGCGGCGTGCGAGCCGGTCGGCAGCCCAGGCCGAGGCGCCGGTCGAGAGTCCGGCGCTGACCGGGGTCATCACGGCCGAGGACGAGTCCGCCGAGGCGGAACCGGAAGCCGAGGTGGCGGTCGAGGCCGTCGCCGAGCCGCCGGTCGCCGAGCCGGAGCAGGCCGCTGAGCCGGAGCCCGTGGTCGAGCCGGAACCGGAGCAGGCACCCGAGCCCGCCCCGGTCGCCGAGGAGCCCGCACGGGCGCCACGGCGGCGCCGGGTGGCGCGCTCGACGGCGGCGCCCAAGGCCGACAGCGCGGGCGCGGTGTTCGTGCTCTCCGCGAGCGAGCAGCCGCCCGCGGCGGCCGTCGTGGACGTCGCCGCGGAGCCGGTCGTCGTCCCCGAGCGCAAACCGCGTCGCCGCGCGGTGGGCCGCCCCGCGGGCGCGCCTGCCGCCGAGGGCAACTGATCCCGGTGCTCGCGGACGCGGCGATCGTCGCGTCCGCGAGCACCGATCCCGGCCTGACCGGCCGAATTGGGGGACAGGGTACGGTTCTGGTAACCTAGGTCGGTCGCTGCCCAGCGATTGGGCACCTGGCTGACCAGTCGGGTGATACCGCAGGCAAGTGACCGTTGCCCTTCCCGCCTTGTAGGCGAGGATGAGCCCCAGCCAAGAACCGCGTCGCGGCTGCGACGTGAAACGAGCACGACCAACGTGAGTGGAGGAAGCCGACCGATGGCAGCGTACGCAATCGTCAAGACCGGCGGAAAGCAGTACAAGGTCGCGGTCGGTGACCTGGTGAAGGTCGAGAAGATCGAGGGTGAGCCCGGCACCGCCGTGGCCCTGACCCCGGTTCTCGTCGTCGACGGCGCCGATCTGACCACCGACGCCGACAAGCTGGCCAAGATCTCCGTGGCCGCCGAGGTCGTCGACCAGACCAAGGGCCCGAAGATCCGGATCCACAAGTTCAAGAACAAGACCGGCTACCACAAGCGCCAGGGTCACCGTCAGCCGCTGACGGTCATCAAGGTCACCGGCATCAAGTAAGCATCCCGAGGAGACGAAGCAATGGCACATAAGAAGGGTGCATCCAGCTCCCGGAACGGTCGTGATTCGAACGCCCAGCGCCTCGGCGTGAAGCGCTTCGGTGGCCAGAAGGTCAGCGCGGGCGAGATCCTGGTCCGTCAGCGCGGAACCCACTTCCACCCCGGCGTGAACGTCGGTCGTGGCGGCGACGACACCCTGTTCGCCCTCGCGGCGGGTGCGGTCGAGTTCGGCACCAAGCGTGGCCGCAAGACCGTCAACATCGTCGTCCCGGAGCCGGCCCAGGCCTGACCGCCTGGAGCGTCAGCTCTACACGGACACCGGAGCGGGTCAGGGTTCATTCCCTGACCCGCTCCGTCGTGTTCGCCCACCCTTACCGCAATCGACCAGTCAGAAGGAGGAGGATCAACCCATGTCCAAATTCATCGACCGCGTCGTGCTGCATGTTCGTGCCGGTAGAGGTGGACACGGTTGCGCCTCGGTGCATCGTGAGAAGTTCAAGCCGCTCGGCGGTCCCGACGGCGGCAACGGCGGCAACGGCGGGGACGTGATCCTCGAGGTCGACGCCAACGTCCACACCCTGCTCGACTTCCATTTCCATCCGCACGCCAAGGCGGGCAACGGCAAGCCGGGCGAGGGTGGCAACCGCGACGGCAAGATGGGCGCCGACCTGGTGCTCAAGGTGCCCGACGGCACGGTGGTGGTCGACAAGGACGGCGAGATCGTCGTCGACCTCGTCGGTGCGGGCAACAAGTTCGTCGTCGCCAAGGGTGGCCGCGGCGGCCTCGGCAACGCCTCGCTGGCCTCCAAGGCGCGCAAGGCGCCCGGTTTCGCGCTGCTCGGTGAAGAGGGCGAAGAGCTCGACCTGGTCCTGGAGCTGAAGTCGGTCGCCGACGTCGGCCTGGTCGGGTTCCCGTCGGCGGGCAAGTCCTCGCTGGTCTCGGTGCTCTCCGCCGCCAAGCCCAAGATCGCCGACTACCCGTTCACCACCCTGGTCCCGAACCTCGGTGTGGTGGCCAGCGGCGACACCACCTTCACCGTCGCCGACGTGCCCGGCCTGATCCCCGGCGCCAGCGACGGTCGCGGTCTCGGCCTGGACTTCCTGCGCCACCTCGAGCGCTGCGCGGTGCTCGCCCACGTCGTGGACTGCGCCACCCTCGAGCCCGGCCGCGATCCGGTCTCCGATGTCGACGCGCTCGAAGCCGAACTGGCCGCCTACAAGCCGGCCCTGCTCGGTGACGCGAGCCTCGGCGACCTGGCCGACCGCCCCCGCGTGGTCATCCTCAACAAGACCGACGTTCCCGACGGCGCCGAACTCGCCGAGATGGTGACCCCCGAGTTCACCGCACGCGGCTGGCCGGTCTTCGAGATCTCGGCCGTCAGCCGCGCCGGGCTGCGCCCGCTGACCTTCGCGCTGGCCGACATGGTCCGCCAGTATCGCGAAGATCACCCGAAGGCCGCCCCGAAGCGTCCGGTGATCCGCCCGATCGCGACCGACGAGTCCGGCTTCAGCGTGATCGCCGATCCGCAGGAGCCCGGTGGCTTCATCGTGCGCGGTACGCGGCCGGAACGCTGGGTGCGCCAGACCCAGTTCGACAACGACGAAGCCGTCGGCTACCTGGCCGACCGGCTGGCCCGCCTCGGTGTCGAGGCCGAGCTGGTCAAGCAGGGGGCCGAGCCGGGCTGCTCGGTCACCATCGGTGACGTGTCGTTCGAGTGGGAGCCGCAGGTCGCCGCGGGCGTCGACATCGTGCCGACCGGCCGCGGTACCGACGTGCGGCTGGAGAGCAACGAGCGGGTCGGCGCCGCCGAGCGCAAGCACGCCTCGCGGGCGCGGCGCGGGCTGCTCGACGAGAACGGGAAGTAGGGGTCCGGCCGTGCCGGCGCCGGTCGAAAACCGGTGTCGGCGACGGCCGTTCGATCGGCATACTGCGGTGGGTCTCCGGCCTCGGCCGGACGGAATCGATGGCGATCGCGGTGCAGGGAGTAAGGCAGATGCAGGTGAGTGCGGGTTCGGAGCTCAGTGAGGCGCGGCAGGCCATCGTGTCGGCGCGCGCCGTGGTGGTCAAGATCGGGTCTTCCGCGCTGACCAGCCTCGAGGGCGGTCTCGACACCGACCGGCTCGACCGGCTGGCCGACGCCGTCGAGGCGCGGATGCGCGCCGGCTCGGATGTGGTGGTCGTGTCCTCGGGCGCCATCGGCGCCGGGATCGCCCCGCTCGGCCTCTCGCGCAGACCCAAGGATCTCGCCACCAAGCAGGCCGCCGCCAGCGTCGGACAGCTCGCGCTCGCGCACGCCTGGGGCACCTCGTTCGCCCGCTACGACCGCACCGTCGGCCAGGTCTTGCTCTCCGCCGATGATTTCGCGCGCCGCGAGCACCATCGCAACGCCCAGCGCACCCTCGACCGGCTGCGTTCGCTCGGCGCGATCGCCGTGGTCAACGAGAACGACACGGTCGCCACCGAGGAGATCCGGTTCGGCGACAACGACCGGCTCGCCGCCCTCGTCGCGCACCTGGTCGGCGCCGACGCGCTCATCCTGCTCTCCGACGTCGCCGGCCTCTACGACGGTGACCCGCGCAAGGGCGCCGCCAATTTCATCCCCGAGGTGCGCAGCAGCGCCGATCTGGACGGTGTGATCGCCGGCAGCGGTGGCGCGCTCGGCACCGGCGGCATGGCCTCCAAGCTCTCGGCCGCGCGCCTGGCCGCCGATGCGGGCATCCCCGTCCTGCTGGCCTCGGCCGCCGACGCCGCGACGGCCCTGGCCGACGGCACCGTCGGCACGGCCTTCGCCGCCCGCCCGGTTCGCCTGTCCGGCCGCAAGTTCTGGGTCCGCCACGCCGCCGACACCCGCGGCTCGGTCCTGCTCGACGCCGGCGCCGTCGCCGCCGTCGCCGCCCGCCGCTCCCTGCTCGCGGCCGGCATCACCGGCGTCCGCGGCCGCTTCTTCGGCGGCGACGTCGTCGACCTCATCAGCCCCGACAACCGCGTGATCGCCCGCGGCGTCATCGAATACGACAGCACCGAACTGACCACCATGCTCGGCCGCTCCACCACCGAACTCCCCGACACGATGCAACGCCCGGTCATCCACGCCGACGACCTCGTCAAGGTCTGAGCCGGTCGGCGCCGTATCCGGTTGCGGGAGAGCGGTATCAGTCGGCGTGAAGGGCGAAGAACAGGAAGCTGAGGAACCGCATCCCGGTGTGTTCGTCGTATCCGTCCGGGAAGAGTTCCCGGGCGCTCGGCAGGGCCGAGGGTTCGCTGATGGCACCGATCCGGAAGCCCGCCGCGGTGAAGGCCCCGGTCATCGCGTGCAGTGGCCGGTCCCAGAAGGTCAGCCGGGCGGTCTGCCCGCCCATGGTCCATTCCTCGGTCCGTTCGCGGGTGCGGAAGTAGTTCGTCTCCTCGCCGGCCAGCCGCTGTCCCAGGAAGATCGCGAACGGATGCTCCACCGAGACGAGCAGGCGCCCACCGGGTTTCAGCACCCGCCGCAGCTCGCCCAGCGTCGGCACCCAGTCCCGGAGATAGTGCAGGACCAGGGACGCGACGATGTCGTCGAACGTGTCATCGGCAAACGGCAGCGGGTCGGCCAGATCGCCGACTCTCAGATCGGCGTCGGCGCCGAGGCGCATTCTCGCCTGCTCGAGCATCCCCGCACTCGCATCGATGCCGGTCACGTCAGCGCCACGCTCGCGCAGCGCGGCGGACAGCGCACCTGAGCAGCACCCGGCGTCGAGTATCCGCCGTCCCCTCACGTCCCCGGCGAGCTCGAGCATCGCCGGCCGCTCATAGTGCGCATTCAGCAGACTCGTCTCGTTCTCGGCGGTGTAGCCCTCCGCGAAACTGTCGTAGGCGCTCGCTCGCTCCGGAATCACACAGCCATCCTGGCACGAGCGCTTCCGCCGTGCTGTTCTGGTGGGACGCCTGCCGCCTCGGCGAATAGCTCGCGTAGCAACGAGTTCGGCGTCGAATGATGTCGCTCGGTATGTGCCGCTACTCCGGTCATCAGCCGCTGGACCGCCGGCGCGCAGGAGATGCCCACCCGGTGTGGCCGAGGCACGGGGCACAGGTCGGCCTATTGACTTCGTCGCGCGCCGCCGCCCGCGTGCCGCGAACCTGGTGTGGTCGCGCCTGCCAACGAGTTCGGTGGCGTGGCTACTTGGCGGCGGAGGTGCTTCCGAGGAGGGCAACTCCCGCGGCGGCCTCGTGATGGTCGTGTCTCCGAAGGTGAACTCCTGCGGCGGCTTCGCGGCGGTCGTGTCTCCGAGGGCCAACGCCTGCGGCGGCTTCGCGGCGGTCGCGCTTCGGAGGGTCAACCCCTGCGGCGACCTCGAGGCGGTCGCGTCTCCGAAGGTCAGCCTTGTGGCGGCTTCGTGGCGGTCGCGTCTACGAGGGTCAACGCCGCGGTGGGATGACTCCTGGCTGGTCCTGGTCGATGCCGGGTGGGGGAGGGGCGGGGGCGGACGGGGCTTCCGCGCCGGGGATCGGGCCGGTGACGCCCGGTTGGCCGCCGGGGTCGGACATGTCCGGGGATCCCGGGAGGGGTGCCTGTGGGGCCGGGGCGTCCGGCACGCGCGGAGGTGCCGCGGGTGGTTCAGGTTGGGGCGCGGGTTGTTCCGATGGCACGGGTTGCGGTGCAGGCTGTTCCGTTGGCGCCGGTGCAGGCTGTTCCGGCGGTGCTGATTGCGACGGTGCGGGCTGTTCCGACGGCACGGGCTGTGGTGCGGGGGGTTCCGACGGCACCGGCTGTTCTGTGCGCGGGGCAGGCTGCTCGGTGGGTGCGGGTGCCTCCGAGGTCGGAGCGGGCGCTGGCGCCTGGTGCTCACTGCTCGGGGGCGCGGGTGGGGACGAGTCCTGTTGCACCGGTGGCTGTTCCGCGGTCGGCGGGGTGGACTCCGGAGCCTGGCTGGACGGCCCGGGTGTGGTCGACGGCGATTGATCCGTCGGCCCAGGGTTTGCGCCAGGGGCCTCGCCGGACGGCGCGGGTGTGGTCGATGGCGACTGGTTCGTCGAGCCCGGGTCGCCAGGGGCCTGACTGGAAGGCGCGGGTGTGGTCGATGGCGGTTGATCCGTCGGTCCAGAGTTATCGCCGGGGGCCTGGCCGGACGGCGCGGGTGTGGTCGACGGTGGCTGACTCGACGAGCCGGGGTTCTCGTCAGGAGGGGGCGGGGTCTGCGAACCAGGCTGATCGGTACCAGGGCTCGACTCGGAGTTCGGCGGCGCGGGCGAATCGCTCTGTGGCGCACCGAGTTCCGGAGTGGAGCCGTTGCGCGAACCCTCTGGCGCGGCGGAAGTCTCGGCCCCGGGTGCGGCGGGCAGTGCCGGTACGGCGGTGCCGGCCAGGGTGTAGGCGGGCTTGTAGATCATGTTCATCGCCAGCACGGCTTCCTGGCGCAATGCCTCGGCCGCCATCTGGGCGTTGATCACGTGGGCGGCCTCGAGCAGTCGCGCGATGGTGCCGATCGGCCCGGCGCCACCGGGCGCGGCCACCGCGAACTTCACCGCTTCGGCGGCCGCGGCGACAGCGCCGAGCCGGGCGCCGACTTCGCCGAACACCGTGGCCAGCTCGTCCATGGAATCGGCGAAACTCCGGGTGCCGGCGAACACGGTATCGGCGGCGGCGCCCTCCCAGCCCGCCTCCTCGATCACCCGGTCCACATTCGACCGCGCCAGCGGCATCGACGTGGTGAGCGCGGCGGCCGACTCCAGCCAGGCCATCGAGGCGCCGAGGATCTCGGCGGCGTCGATCTGCTGGGTGCGCGCGTAGATCTGTTCATGCGGAACGGATTCGAAGTGTTCCATCGCGCTGATGTAGGTGGGGTCGGTGCCACTCATCAGCGCATCCTTGTCTCGACGGCGCGCAGCGCGGCGGCCGCGGCGGCATCGGCCTCGTCGAAGAGTCCACCGCTGAGCAGGAACGCCTCCTTCATCCGGAGGGCGGCCGCGATGTAGTGATCGAGGAGCTCGGCGGCGTCGCGCGCCTTGTGCGCGAATCCGGCCTGCAGCTGCTGCGCGGAGACGAACCCGCCGAAACCGCCTGCCTCGGACGCTGTTTCGAGACGCTGACGCAGCTGGGCGAGCTGATCGGCCTGTTGTTCGTAGAGGTCGGCGCATCGGCGCGCGGCCTCGGGTTCGAACTTCACCGTCCCCGCCGCCGCGGCGCTGCGGAACCGGGAGATCTCGGCTCTGCTGCTCTCGATCGTCATCGCGTCTCCCCTCCAGATCGTGCGTCGGACTCCAGGCTAGCCGGAGCGTCTCGTATGCGAACTGTGCGCGGGCGCGAGCTTGCGTTGCAGCTGCGCCGCGAGCTGACCGGGCGCGGCGGGCACCACGTGCACCGTTTCGCCCGCCCGCAACAGATAGCGGCCGTCCCCGGCCACGTCGATCCAGCTGTAGTGCACCGGCGGCGCGGGCGCGGGCCGGTCCAGGCCGGTCTCCACGCGGATGTGCCCCTCGGCGGTGTGCGGACGGCGCAGCAGCCGCTGGATCCGGGGGACGGCGGGATGGGCCGCGATCACCGTCTCCTCGTCGCGGACGGCTTCGGCGTCGGCCTCGCGCGCCGGCTCGCGGCCGGGCGGGGTGTCGGGCAGGCAGGCGGCGATCCTGGCGCCGATCCCGGCGGTGTGACCGATCGAAACCCGGACGCTGCCACCGTAATCGGGGCGCGTGCCGGGTTCCTGGACGACGAGCACCGCGTGATCGAACACCGAACAGGCGAGCAGCCGGATCTCGCTGCCGGGCGTGTGCCCACCGCCGACGAGCACGATCCTGGCGTGCGGCGCGGCGATGATCCGCAGGCAGGCGGCGAGATCGGGGTCGCCGCCGCCGGGTAGTCGCTCGCGCAGCTGCGCCCGCAGGCGGGTGGCGTCGTGCTCGGTGCGCGGTGATTCGAGCACCCGGATCGGGAAGGGCATGCGGTCCTGGCCGGATTCCCGCCACACATGCGCGAACTCGTCAGCGCTGAAGGTCCATCGCATTGCCGATCCCATCCTTACCTAGCCAGGACGAGCACAGCCTAACCGTCTGGTCGGATTCCGGCGCATCGATCACCCCTTCCGGATGGAACCGCGTTGAGTAGCGAGATGAGTATTTCGGCGGACGACCGACCGCGCCGGAGCTCCTACGTTCGGGACAGATCCGTCGAATGGAGGAGTCATGAGCTACGTCCAGATCACCGAGCACCCCGGCGTGGGACTCGACCAGTACCGCACGGTGCACGACGCGCTGGGCCCCGAGCCCGTCGAGGGCTGCCTGTCGCATTACGTGGGTGAGTGTGACGGCGCCCTGACCGTTGTCGACGTGTGGGAGTCGCCCGACGCCGCCGACCGCTTCGCCGCCGAACGGCTCTTCCCCGCCTTCGACCGGGTCGGCATCCGGCCGGGACCCGATGCCCGCGTGCGCGCCTTCGAGGCCGCCGTCCAGACCGCGGCCCGGGGGTGAGCACCATGCGCGCACGCAGCATCACCACCGCGCTGGCCGCCGTCCTCGTCCTGGCCACCGCCGCGGCCTGCGGCGACGACTCCGAGGCGAAGACCTATTTCGGCGACGAACGGGCTCTCGGCAACGGCCAGATCCGCACCTTCGTCACCACCGACGATGCGGGCACGCCCACCGAGGTCGGCCTGCGCATCCAGGAGTCGGCCCTGGAGGGCCTGCCGATGCCGGCCACCATGCCGGAGGGTCCGCCGCCGGCGAGCCCGCCGCTGGCCCTGCCGAAGGAGGCGTCGGGCACGGTGATCAACCACCTCACCTTCGACTGGGTGCCGCACGGCCATCCGCCGGTCGGCATGTTCGACAAGCCGCACTTCGACTCGCACTTCTACTTCGTCGACGCCGCGACCGTGGCCGCCATCGACCCGAAGGACCCGCAGTTCCTGGCCAAGGCCGCGCACACGCCGGACGCCGAGTACATGCCCGCGAACAACTCGACGCTGCCCGAACCGATCGAAGTGCAGGCAGTGCCGTGGATGGGCGTGCACTGGGTCGACATGTCCGCTCCGGTGGCGCCGGGACAGTTCACCCAGACCCTGATCAACGGCGCGTGGGACGGCCAGTACATCTTCACCGAGCCGATGTTCACCCGGGAGTGGCTGCTGACCAAGCCCTCGTTCACCGGCGACATCCCGCAACCACAGGCCTACCAGCACTCGACCAGATACCCCACCACCTACTCGATCAGCTTCGACGAGGAGGCGAAGGAATACGTCGTGGCGGTCGGAGGCCTCACCGAACGCACCGCCTCCTGACCCTTCTGTAAGCCCCTCACCTGCGAGTATGCTCGGATACTCGGAGGTGAGGCGTGATCACCGAGCTGATCGGACGCGAGTGGGAACTGGCCGATCTGCTGGCCCGGCTCGACGACGCGGCGAACGGCGCGCCGCAACTGGTGATCTGCACGGGCGAGGCGGGCGTCGGCAAGACCAGGCTCGTGGCCGAACTGGCCGGGCGCGCACGCGAACGAGGGGTGCGCACCCTGTGGGCACGTGCGCTGGAACTGCCCGATACGCCGCCGTTCTGGCTGTGGCGCCAAGCGCTGGGCACCGTCGCGCCCGCGCCGGGCGCCGACCGCGTCGCGCTGTTCGAGGGATTCGCGGCCGGCCTCGACGGCGCCGACGCGGGCGTGCTGCTGGTGATCGACGACATCCACTGGGCCGACGAGCCGTCGCTGCAGGCCCTGCTCTACGTCGTACGCGCGCTGCGTGATCGCCGGGTGATGGTGTGCGTCACCGAACGCGACGACGCGGCGGGCGTCGGCTGGTCGACGATCAAACCGGAACTGGTCCGTGAGCCGGTGGCCGCCACCCTGATCCTGCGCGGCCTCTCACCCGCGCAGTCGGCACGGTGCCTGCAACTGGAGGCGGGACGCGCACTCCCGGACGAATTGGCCGGCGAGGCCTTCGACATGACTGGCGGCAACCCCTTCTACCTGCGCGAACTCGGCCGCTCCCTGCGCGGATCCACCGACGACGCCCTGCGCCTGCCGACCAGCCTGCGTGAAGTGGTGCGTGGCCGGATGTCGCCGCGCTCGGCCCGCACGCAGGAACTGTTGCGGGCGTCGTCGATCCTGGGGGAGCGGTTCGCCATCGCCGTCGCCGCCCGGCTGGTCGCCCGCTCGGCGGCGGAGTGCCTCGGCGCGGTCGACGAGGCGATCGAGGCGGGCCTGCTGGTGTGCGCCGACGAGCCGGGCACGGTGCGATTCGCGCACGCCCTGGTCCGCGCGGCCCTGCTCGACGGCCTGTCGCTGCAGCAGCGGGTGGTCCTGCACCAGCGGGCCGCGCTGGCCATCGAGGCGTTGTATCCCGATGCGGTGGAAGCGAATTCAGCGGCTCTGGCCTGGCACTGGGCGAACGCGGCGGTGACGGGCGCGCACGAACCCGCGGTCCGCTGGGCGCGCCGCGCCGCCGACGCGGCGCTGCGTGAGCTGGCCTTCGAGGAAGCGGTGCGCCTCTACGGACTCGCCCTGACCCACGCCGCCGCCCTCGAACCCCTCGACCGGGGCAGGCTGCTGCTCCAGCGCGCCGCGGCCGCCGCCCGCGCCGGCGACCTCGCCACTGCCCGCGCCGACTGCTCGGCGGCGGAGGCGTTGGCGCGCAAGGCCGACGAGCCGGAACTGCAGGCCGAGGCCGCGCTGGTCCTCGAGCCGATCGGCGATCGCGGCTGGGACCGCGACATCGCCGACGCCTGCGCCGAGGCACTCACCGCCGACGACCTGCCCGAACAGCTGCGGGCCCGATTGCTGGCCAGGGCGACCGAGGCCGCGATCTACCTCGGCAATCCCGACGGTGTCGACGAATCCAGCCGCGCGGCACTGGAATCCGCCGATCGCAGCGCCGATCCCGCCGTCCTGGCCGCCGCGCTGCGAGCCAGGCAGCTCGCGTGCAGCGGGCCCGACCATCGCGCCGAACACCACGACCTGGCCGCCAGGATGATCGCCGCGGGCGAACTCGCGCGCGATCCCGCCGTGGAGATGTGGGGCAGGCTGTGGCGCATCGACGCGCTCTGGGAGCAAGGCGATCTCGGGGCGATCACCGGCGAGCTGTCCTGCCTGGCCTGGTGCGCCGAACGCACCGGCGGCCCGATGGCCCGCTGGCACCTGCTCACCGCGGAAGCGGCGCTGGCCCAGGCGCGGGGCGAATTCGAGCAGGCCGTCGACCGGGCCGATCGGGCGCACGCGCTCGCGGCCACCCTCGGTCATCCCGCGGGCGCGGGCGCGCACCGGGCGCTGCACGCCGTCGTCGGCCATCATCGCGGCCACCGCCCCGATGCGCTGACGCCGCCGCGCGCACCGCTGCGCGGCGAGGTCCGCAACCTGCTGTTCGCCGCGCTCGGCACGGCATTCCCGATGATCGACAGCGGGATGACGGTCGAAGCCGAACCGCTCTACCGCGGCCTCGGACGGCCCGAGAGATGGTCGATCCCACCGTATTTCCTGCTCAACGTGCTGGCGGTGGGCGGCGCGGTGGCCGCGGCCCTCGGCATCCTCGACGACGTCGCCTACTTCCGCCGACGGTTGAACCGCTACCGCGACGGCCACATCACCGGCGGTGGCGGCAACGCCCACTATCTGGGGCCGGTCACCCTGTGGACGGGGAAATTCGCCGCCGCGCTGGACGATCGGGACACCGCGCGCACAGAGCTGCGCACCGCCGCCGGCACGGCTCGCGCGATCGGCGCCCCCGGCTTCGCCGTCGAGGCCGATTGCGCGCTGGCCGAACTGCTCGTCGAGCACGGCGCCGTCGGCGAAGCGGTGACGCTCGCGGCCGAGGCGATCCCGGCCGCCGACACGCTCGGCATGACACCGTGGTCGGAGCGCCTGCGCGCCGTCGTGGCGCACGAGAACGACTGTGCCGCACTGACTCCCCGGGAACGCGAGGTCGCCGACCTGGTGGCGCGCGGCCTCACCAATCGCGAGATCGCGGCCGCGCTGGTGCTGTCGGAGCGCACCGCGCAGAACCACGTCCAGCACATCCTCACCAAGCTCGGCTTCGCCACCCGCAGTCAGATCGCGTCCTGGGTCAGCCGGGGCCGGATCGCTCAGTAGCCGCGTTCGGGTTCGATGATCGCGAGCAGCGGCTCCCCGGCGACGAACCGCGTGACATTCGCGCCGACGTGATCGGCGAAGGCCGCCAACCGCAACTGCGGCGGGTTCGAATCGTGCGGGGTGATGATCGCGTTCGGCAACGTCCACAGCGGATGCCCGTCGGGCAGCGGCTCCGGGTCGGTCACGTCCAGGCCCGCGCCACCGATGACGCCGCGCGACAACGCGTCGACGAGCGCGTCGGTGTCGATCAGGCTGCCGCGCGCCACATTGATCACCCACGACGACGGCCGCAGCCGCGCCAGCTCGTCGGCCCCGATCAGGTGCCGGGTCTCCGCGGTGGCGGGCGCCGCCACCACGACGTGATCGGTGTGCGACCACACCCGGCTCAGCTGCTCGGCGGGTACCGTCTCGACTTCGGCGGGGATCCCGGCGCCGGTCACCGGCCTGCCCGACCGGTTCACCGCGATCACGTGCGCGCCCAGCGGCGCCAGCATCGGGATCAGCGCGCGCCCGATGCCGCCCGCGCCGAGAATGGTCACCGTCTTCCCGCGCAGCGACCCGACGTGCGGGAAGAACTCGCGCTGCTGCCAGGAGGTCGCCCGCAGGTGCTCGGGCAGGTATCGCACGCCGGCCAGCAGCAGCATCAGCGCGTGTTCGGCCACGCTGTGCGCGAAGGCGCCCGCGGCGGAGGTGAACAGCACGTCGGGGTGGGCGGCGAACACGCCGGCGTCGAAGAAGTCCTCGATTCCGGCCGCGGGCAGCTGGACCCAGCGCACCGCGGCGGGCAGCTCGGTGGGGAAGGCGTCCGGCGTTCCGGTCCAGATCAGCGCGTCGGCGTCGGCGAGCTCGCCGACCTTCGCGCCTGCTCCGACGATCGCCTTCTCGAGCAGGCGCGTGGACGGCTGCTCGGGGCCGATCGCGATCGTCGTCGCGGATTCCTGCACGAGGACCTCCTGGGGTCGGCTGCTGCCCCGGGTCGTATGGTGCGACCCGGTCGGGGTGTCGTCGCCGCGGGTCACGCGGGCGGCGCCATCGATTCTTCCCTCTCGCCCCGCCTCACTCGTCGTCGAGGTCGACCGTCTCGTCGATGCCGTGGCGATCGGCCAGTTCCAGCAGCGGCGCGAGGTCGAAGACCGCGTCGTCCATGTCGGCCTGGATGTCGCCGAGCTCGGCGTAGCGGGCGGGCACGGTCTCGATCGTGAAGTCGCGGGGGTGGATGTCGTCGATCTCGTCCCAGCGCACCGGCGTCGACACCGTGGCGGCCGGGTTGCCGCGCACGGAGTACGCGGCGGCGATGGTGTGGTCGCGGGCGTTCTGGTTGTAGTCGACGAACAGCTGGGCAGGGTCGCGGTCGCGGCGCCACCAGGCCGTCGTCACGTCCTCGGGCGCGCGGCGCTCGACCTCGCGCGCGAACGCCAGCGCGGCCCTGCGCACGTCCTTGAACCCGAACTCCGGCGCGATCCGCACATACACGTGCAGCCCCGACCCGCCGGAGGTCTTGGGCCAGCCGACGGCGCCCAGCTCGTCGAGGACCTCGTGCACCACCCCGGCGACCCGCTGGACCCTCGGCCAGGGACAGTCCGGCATCGGATCGAGGTCGATGCGCCACTCGTCGGGCGATTCGGTGTCTGCGGCGCGGGAATTCCACGGATGGAACTCGACGGTCGACATCTGCACGGCCCAGATCACGTCGGCCAGTTCGCGCACGCACAGCTCGTCGGCGTGCCTGCCGTAGCGCGGGAAGTACACGCGCACCGTCGATATCCAGTCCGGCGCCCCGCCGGGCAGCCGCTTCTGATGGACCTTCCCGCCCGGCAGGCCCTTGGGGAACCGGTGCAGCATGCACGGCCGGTCCCGCAGCGCGTTGACGATCCCGTCGCCCACGCTCAGGTAGTACCGCACCAGATCGAGCTTGGTCGCGCCGAGCTCGGGGAAGTACACCCGGTCCGGATTGCTGACCCGCACCGTGCGCTCACCCACCGGCAGTTCGACCGCCGGAGTCGCAGACTTGGCCACCCGCGCAACGATAGCCGAGCGGGCCCGCTCCCGTGGGGCAGCGGACCCGCGTCGCCGGTGTGTCAGCCGGGCACTACCTGCGGCTCTGCACTGTGGGTGGCGTGTAGTGGCTCTCGGCGTCGTCGCCACCGTGTCCCGGCCACCACGCCCGCCGCCCGAGCAGCGCCGTGACCGCGGGGGTGAAGAACAGCGCCATCACGAAGGCGGCGATCGCGATGCCGACCGAGATCGCGAACCCCATCTGCGACAGGCTGCTGTTGCCTGCCAGCATCATCGAGGCGAAGGTGCCCGCCAGGATGATCCCGGCCGCGGCCACCGTCGGTCCGGTGTGGCGGACGGCCAGCGCCGCCGCCTCGCGTGGGGTGTGGCCCGCCCGTGATTCCTCGCGCAACCGGGCGACCATCAGGATGTTGTAGTCGGTGCCCAGCGCCACCACGAACAGGTACATGATCACCGGCAGCGTGAAGATCAGTCCGTGCTCGCCCCGCACCTGCTGGAACACCAGCACCGTCGCGCCCAGGGTCGCCGCGAAACCGAGGAACACCGAGGCCATCAGGTACCAGGGCGCGACGAGACTGCGCAGCAGCAGGGCCAGCACCAGCATGATCAGCACCGCCGCCACCGGGAACACGATCCGGTAGTCGTGGTTCATCGCGTCCTCGAAGTCGACGAACACCGCGGTCATCCCGCCGACCGTGGCCGTGGCGCCCGTCGGCGCCGCCTGGTGGGCGAGATCTCGCAGGGGTCCGGCCACCGTGTCGAGCGCCGCGTCGGATTCCGGCGCGTGCGCCAGCGTCACCGGGAAGTGCGCGATCATCCGGTCCGCCGCCAGCTGCGGTTGCCCGACCTGCCCGACGCCGTCGACGCCGGTCAGCGCCGTGCGGTAGGTCGCGAGCTGGTCCTCGGTGAGCGGCGACTCCGCGCGCAGCAGCACGTCCGAGGGCTGGGTGGCGCCCGCGGGCATGCCCTTGAGCAGTTCCGTCGTGAAGGCGACCGACTCGGAGGCGTCGGCGGCCGAGCCCGAGCTCATGTCGAAGGTCGGGTTGAACCCGAAGGCGAACACGCCGAGCGCCACCAGCACGCCGCCGGAAGCGACGGCGAACGCGCCGGGCCGCCTGCCCATGGCCGCGCCGATCGCGCCGAACCGGGCGCCCCTCGGCTCGACCTGCCAGGCCTTGGATGGCCAGAACACCTTGGTGCCGAGCAGCGAGACGATCGCGGGCACCAGCGTCAGCCCGGCCAGCAGCGCCACCGCGACGGCGATGGCCAGCGCCGGACCCAGCGCCCGGAACATTCCCAGGCTCGACAACGTCAGCGCCATGAACGCGATGATCACCGCGGCCGCCGCCGAGGTGACGGCTTCCCCGACCCGCGCGACGGCGTTGACCATCGCCGTCTTCGGCTCGTCACCGGCGCGCAGCCGCTCCCGATACCGGAACATCAGGAACAGGATGTAGTCGGTGCCGACACCGAAGAGCACCACCAGCAGGATCGAGTTGACGGAGGTGTCGATCTCGAAGTCGAACGCCGCGGCCGCCATGGCGATCAGGCCGCCCACCATGCTCGAGATCGCGCCGATGGTGACCACCGGCAGCAGCGCGATGACCGGGCTGCGAAAGATCACGAGCAGCAGCACCAGGATCAGCACGATCGTGGCGATGCCGATGATCGCCATGCCCTTCTCGCCCTGCTCGGTCTGATCCAGGGTCTGCGCCGCCGTTCCGGTGACGCCCGCCTTGATCCCGGTGTCGCCGAAATGATCATTCAGGTGCTCGCGCAGGCTCCGCACGGCCTCGCCCCGGGTCTTGTCCGAGGCGTCGGTCGGCTTGGTCATCTGCACCGCGATCACCTGGACCAGGCGATTCTCCGAGGGGGGAGTCGCCTGGATGCCGGTGACGCCCTTGATGTTCCGTCCCGTCAGCGCGGCCGCGACGGCGCTCACCGTCGCCGAGTCGGCCTCGGTCAGCGGGCTGCCGTCGGCGCGGACCGCCACGATCAGCGCGGCGGGCGCGGCACTCTGCGGAAAGGCCTGCTCCTGCAACTTCATCGCCTGGATGGACTCGTAATGCGAAGGCAGGAAGGCGGATTGGTCGGTCGTCGCGGTGAGCGCCGGCGCCGTGGACAGTACGGCGACGATCGCGATCACCCACAGGCCGATCACTTTCCATGGGTGGTGGACGACAACGCGCCCCAGTCTGGCGAACATGGTGGAGGTCCTTTCCGGGCCTATTTCTTATATCTCCATGCGCATATGGGCATGGGTATTCGACCGGCGAGCCCCGGTAGCTGCTCGTCGTCGCGGGCCTGTCTGTGCTGGTGCGACGGCTGTGCGCCGCCGTGACTCACTATAAGTAGATGTATACGTATAGGGCAAGGGGCAAAAAAGTCCGCACGGAATCGACTCCGTGCGGACCGCGGGCCCTGCGGCGTGAACCTACAGCTCGTAGACCCCGAACGCCCGGTTCTGGATGCACATCGGCATCACATGGACCTGCTCGGTCCACTCGAACTTGGCCGCCGCCTCGACGGTGCCGCGCTCGTCGACACACACGCTGGCGGTGCCGGGCATGGTCAGCGGGTTCAGCACGGCCAGCGGGATCCCGGCGTGGATGTTGCTGTAGAGGCCGCCGCTGAAGCACAGCGGCGTGATCGCGATCCCGCGACGCGCGCTCTCCCGATCGGCGGCGGCCTGGGCGCCCGGCACGCCGTTGCAGTCGAGCGGGTTCTCGTTCGAGGCCTGCGCGGGAGCGATGAGAAGGGTGAATCCGGCCGCACAGCCCGCGGCGACGGCCATCAGGGATCGAGCAAATGAGGTCCTGGTCATAGCCGCATTGAAGCACTGGTGGCCGGTCGGACACACAATCGCAATCGGCGTGTCGGGTGCGATCAGCGCGGGCGGGCCTCCAGCACACAGTCCGGCGCCGCCGTGGGCACCGTGCGCAGCAGCGTGAAACCGCCGCGCGCGAGCAGCTCGCGGAACTGCGCCTCGGTGCGTTCGTGGCCGCCGTCGGTGTTGACCAGCATCTCCAGGTCGATGAACTTGCCTGGATGCGGCCGCTGATGCTCGGGCAGCACCAGCTCGATCACCAGCAGCCGTGCGGACGGGTCCATCGCGGCGTGGATCGTGCGCAGGATCTGCTCGGCCTTGGCGTCGGACCAGTCGTGCAGGATGTGTTTGAGCAGGTAGGCGTCCCCGCCGGGCGGCACCTCCTCGAAGAACGACCCGGCCTGCGCCGCGCAGCGGCCCGTCAGTCCGTGCGCGGCGAGATCGGTGTCCAGGTCGGCGACCACGTCGGGCAGGTCGAACACGATGCCCTCGGCGTCGGGGGAGCGGCCCAGGATCTCCACCAGCAGGCTGCCGCGTCCACCGCCCACATCCACCAGCGTGTCGAAGCGGCCGAAATCGTAGGCGGCCAGCAGCGGTTCGATCGAGAGCGTGCTCACGCTGGTCATCGCGCGGTCGAACAGGTCGCCGATCTCGCGGTGCGTCGCGGCGTACTCGAAGAAGCTCGCGCCGTCGAGCGCGGGTCCGACGGCTTCGCCGGTGCGCACCGCGTCGGTCAGATGCGTCCAGTGGTTGCGGTGGTACGGCGAACCGAAGAACAGCGATGTGTCGCGCAGGGTGACCGGGCCGTCGGAGCGCAGTGCCTCGCTCATCCGGGTGAGCCCGTAGGAACCGTCGCGGTGCTGGGCGAACACCCCGAAACTCACCAGCAGGCGCATCAGCCTGCGCACGCCGTCCTCGTCGGCGTCCACCGCCGCGGCCAGCGCCGCCGCGTCGCGCCGGCCACGGGCGAGTTGGTCGGCGATACCGAGTTCGGCCGCGGCGCTGATCGCCTGGGAGAGGAAGCCGGCGATCTGTAGTTCGAGCAGCGCGATGTGACCGGGGACCAGTCGGCGGTGCAGCGCCGCGAGTGCGTCGCGCACCCGTTCGACAGCTCGCAGAACCAGGGTGGGCGGTGCCTTCTTCGGTGCTGCGGACGTCATGACGACTCCATCGTCGGCCGGTCTACCTGCACGGACGCAGCGAAGTTTACGGGAATCGCGCGCGGTGGGATACCGCGATGCGCGACCGCGTCGGGTCAGGTGGGCGTCGCCAGGGCGAACGGCAGCACCGCGTCCGCGCCGCTGGTGCGCAGGGCGTGCGCGGCGACCGTCATGGTCCAGCCGGTGTCGGTGAGGGTGTCGACGAGCAGGATCGGCCCGGTGACGCGGGTGAGGTCGGGGACCTCCCACGAGTCGAACAGCCCGGCCACCCGATGCGCCGAGTTGGCCGCCGAGACCGGCGGCCGGTCGGGGCGGTTGTGCAGGATGCCGAGGTTGTCCAGGCGCCCGACCTGGGCCAGCCGCGCGGCCAGACTGGCGGTGAGCTGCGGATACCTGGGCGACTCCAGCGCGAGCACCGAGGTCGGGCGGGCGTTCCAGTTCCAGTCGCGCAGCACCGCGATACAGGCTTCGAACACCGCGTCGGGCACCGGAGCATCGGGTCCGTCCAGCAACGCGCGCAGGCGCTGTCCCCAGCCGAGATCGGTGAGCCTGCCCAGCACGCGGCCGGTCTCGGCGCCGTCGGTGATCTTGCCCGACAGCGGGACCCCGAGTTTCGCCATGCCCGTCGGCCACTGCTTGCGCGGCGCCAGATCCAGGCCGGGGCGATCGAGCCTGGCCCGGGTGGCGTCGACCGTGGCCGTGTCGACGGTGGTGTCGGGCGTGGTGCCGGTGCAGTTGTCGCAGCGTCCGCAGTCGGGTGTCGCGGCGTCGAGCGCGCCGAGGCCCGGGTCGTCGAGCTGGCGGCGCAGGAAGGTCATCCGGCAGGCGGTGGTCGCCTGGTAGTCGATCATCGCCTGCTGTTCGGCGTCGCGGGCGGCGGCGAGGCGCTCGTAGCGTTCGGTGTCATAGGTCCACGGCTCGCCGGTGGACAGCCAGCCGCCACGGACCCGGCGCACCGCGCCGTCCACATCGAGCACCTTGAGCACCATCTCCAGCCGCGAGCGGTTCAGCTCGACGAGCGGCTCCAGCGCGATCGTGGACATCGGCCGATCGGTGTCGAGCGCGGCCAGCACCGCCCGCACGATGTGCTCGCGCGGGAACGCCACCGAGGCGAAGTAGCTCCAGATCCGCGCGTCCTCGGCGCCGGGCAGCAACACCACTTCGGCGCGCTCGGTGCCGCGGCCCGCGCGGCCCACCTGCTGGTAGTAGGCGATGGGGGAGGAGGGCGCGCCCACGTGCACCACGAAACCCAGGTCGGGCTTGTCGAAGCCCATGCCCAGTGCCGAAGTCGCGATCAGCGCCTTGACCTCGTTGTTCAGCAGCGCCGCTTCGAGCACCTCGCGTTCGGCGGGGTCGGTCTGGCCGGTGTAGGCGGCGACGGTGTGGCCATGGGTGTTCAGCACGTCGGCCAGGTCGTGCGCGGCGGCCACGGTGAGGCAGTAGATGATGCCCGACCCCGGCATCCGGTCCAGATGTCCGGCCAGCCAGGCCGTGCGCCGCACCGCGTCGTCGAAGCGCACCACCGACAGGTGCAGCGACTCGCGGTCGAGCGTGCCGCGCAGCACCAGGGTGTCGGTGCCGATCTGCCCGGCCACATCGGTGACCACGCGATCGTTGGCGGTGGCGGTGGTGGCCAGCACCGGGACGTCGGAGCCCAGGTCGGCGATCAGCGTGCGGATACGCCGGTAATCGGGCCGGAAGTCGTGCCCCCAGTCCGACACACAGTGGGCCTCGTCGATCACCACCAGTCCGGCGTCGGCGGCGAGCCGCGGCAGCACCTGATCACGGAAGTCCGGGTTGTTGAGCCGTTCCGGGCTCACCAGCAGCACGTCGACCGCGCCGTCGGCCACCCGCTGATGGATCTCGTCCCATTCGGTGACGTTGCCCGAATTGATCGTGTCGGCCACCACCCCGGCCCGCTCGGCAGCCGCCACCTGGTTGCGCATCAACGCCAGCAGCGGCGACACGATCACCGTCGGCCCCCGCCCCGCACGCCGCAACAGTTTCGCCGCGATGAAGTACACCGCCGATTTACCCCAGCCGGTGCGCTGCACCACCAGCGCCCGTTGCCGCCGCACCACCAGCGCCTCGATCGCGGTCCACTGGTCCTCCCGCAGCCGCGCGGCGGGCCCGGCGAGTTCACGCAACAGCTCCTCGGCGCGTTCGCGCAGGTCAGGAGCCGTCAGGTCGAGCACGTCGTTCCCGGTCGCTGAGGTCATGGGAACCATCGTGCCCGATGCCACCGACAAGCAGGTTCCCCGCCGAAAGACCTGGTCACGCGCGATGCGCATTCGGTCGGCGAAAACCCCGGTGGGCGAGGACAATAGGGGCCGGGTACCGATCGGAGGGGGACCGCCATGGCCAACAGATTCGATCCGCCTGCGGGCTGGACCCCACCGGGCTCGCAATTCCAGACCAGTTCCACGGTCTCGCGCACGGTGGTCGGCGCCTTCCTCGCGGTGCTCGTCACGCCGATCGGGATCGCGCTCGCCGCCCACGGCGCCCTCGACACCAGCCGCTGGGTGATCCTCGGCGACGCCGCCGACCGCTTCGGCTCGGCCGCCCAGATCATCGGCGGCGGCCTGCTGCTCCTGCTGGTCAGCGCGCTGGCCGGGTTCACCCCGGTCGCGACGATCCTGGCCGGGCTGGTGTGGGGCGTGCTGCCCGGGCTGATCTACTTCGTGTCGCCGGAGAGCACGTGGCGGCTGGTGGGGGATCTGCCGCTGATGACCGACGAGCTGCACATCGCGCTCAACTCGTGGATCACCAGCGGCTTCACCTTCGTGCTCGGCCTGCTGCTCGTCGGCGCCGGGGTGGCGGGCACCCTGCGCCAACGGTGAGTCAGCCCTTCACACACAGCACCTGACGCAGCGTCGCCACCACATCGACCAGGTCGGCCTGGGCCGCGATCACCTCGTCGATGTCCTTGTACGCGGCCGGGATCTCGTCGACCACACCCGCGTCCTTGCGCGACTCCACGCCCTCGGTCTGCGCGACCAGGTCGGCGACCGTGTACTGCTTCTTGGCCGCCGTCCGGCTCAACCGCCGGCCCGCGCCGTGCGAGGCCGACTGGAACGAGGCCGGATTCCCCTTGCCACGCACCACATACGACCGCGTCCCCATCGATCCGGGAATCAGCGCCAGGTCACCGGCGCCCGCGCGGACCGCGCCCTTGCGGGTCACCAGCATCGGCATCCCGTCGATGACCTCTTCCGCCACGTAGTTGTGGTGGCACGAGATCGGCGCGTCGAACCGCACCTCGCGGTCGGCGAATTCGTCGCGTACCGCGCGGCACACCAGCGACAGCATCACCGCGCGATTGCGCGCGGCGTACTCCTGCGCCCAGGTGAGGTCGCGCCGATACGCCGCCATCTCGGGCGTCCCGGCGAGGAACACCGCCAGGTCCCGGTCAGGCAGCGACTGGTTGTGCGCCAGCCCGCGCGCGATCGCCATGTGCCGCTCCGCCAGCTCCTTGCCGATGTTGCGCGACCCGGAGTGCAGCAGAATCCACACTGCGTCGTCCTGGTCCAGGCAGATCTCGATGAAGTGATTGCCCGACCCGAGCGACCCGATCTGCTTG
The DNA here is from genome assembly GCF_003182135.1 of Nocardia neocaledoniensis. Taxonomy (GTDB): domain Bacteria; phylum Actinomycetota; class Actinomycetes; order Mycobacteriales; family Mycobacteriaceae; genus Nocardia; species Nocardia neocaledoniensis. Next base: position 205,759 of record NZ_QGTL01000008.1, read on the forward strand.
TGCGCCTTGGACTCCAGCGACGACACCCCGGGGTGCAGCTCACCGAACTCCCGCCAGAACCGCTCCCAGCCCTTCGTCCGCGCCGACTGCCCGTGCGAGCCCGCGTGCAGAGCCGTGACGTTCACAGCTTCCTTGTGCGCGTTGAACCCGACCGGCACAGCCCGCTCGATCCGCGACCGCAGCGAGCGCAGGTCGTCGGGCAGATCCGCCGCCGTCAGGCCGGTCTTCACACTCTCCATGCCGCAGCCGATGTCGACGCCGACCGCCGCGGGCGCGACCGCGTCCCGCATGGCGATGACCGACCCCACCGTCGCCCCTTTGCCGAGGTGCACATCGGGCATCACGCGCAGTCCGTACACCCACTCCAGCTCCGCGATATTGCGGAGCTGGCGCAGCGCGGACTGCTCGATCTCGTGCTCTTCTGCCCACATGAGCGTCTGCGCCTTCGTACCGCGCAGCTCGACGGGAAACATGGTTGTTCCTCCCCTTGTTCGTGTGTACTCACGGTAGGTAACGACAGGGTGGGCTTGCATCTGGTTTTCGGTGGCACCGGAACCATGGGTGATCGGAGGAGTGGTGGCGTCCATCGGCGGCGAACGGGCAGTATTTCTCGACCCGGCGATTCCTGCAGTCGCCTATGTGATCGGTCTGCTGCAGACGGACGGTTCACACGAGGGCAGTCTCGACGGTAAGGGACGCATCTCTCTAGAGCTCGCCGTCCGCGATGAGAACGTGCTGCTACAGGTCGCGGACATTCTTCCGTGCTATTCGTCGATCGGTCGTCGCAGTCGCTCGACCAACTTTGCCGACCACTCGGAGACAGCGACACTGCGTTTCTACGACAGAGGAACTCGGCAGGCCTTGGCGAATCTCGGCGTTCCGGTCGGTCGAAAAGCGAGGCATATCGAGCCTCCGGCGCAGCCGTTCGCCCGGGCGGATTATCTGCGAGGTTTGCTCGACGGCGACGGGTCGATCGGTTTCACCCGGAAGGGCGAGCCATTCATAAGCTTTGTGACGGCGAGCCCGACGGCGGCGGAGTTCTTCTGCCGTGCCGTGCGAGACGTGTGCGGGGTCGAGCGAAGCTGTCGCCCCAACCAGCGGGACGGGGTGTGCAATGTCATGGTCCTGAACCGTGCGGCGGCCCAGCTCGCCGCGTGGGCGTGGTGTGAGCCGGTTGTGATCGGCATCGAACGCAAGCGAGCGGCTGCCGCACTGGTCGCGCAGTGGTCGCCTCCAGCCGCGAAAGAAGGTAGATACGGCGTGACGCGGAAGCAGTGGACAGCAGCCGATGACGACGTGGTTCTAGAGCACTCACCGACGGTCGCGGCAGGGTTGTTGGGACGGACGGTTTCCAGTGTTTCCGCGCGACGATGGAGGTTGCGGCGCGAAATGGTTTGACCAGCCGTCCGTCTTCCGTGGTCAACCAGTTCGGAGAAGTGCCCGAATTTCATCCTGTCCAGGGATAGACGAGCTGGCGCCGAGGCGGGTGGTGGCCACCGCGCCCGCGGCGTTCGCCCATGTCACCGCGGTGGGCGGCCCGGCTGCCCAGGTGGCCACGAGCGCGCCGGTGAACGCGTCGCCCGCGCCGGTGGTGTCGACGACGTCGACCCGGCGGCCGGGGACGGTCAGCTCGGTGCCGTCCGGAGCGCGATACACCGCGCCCGCGCCGCCGCGGGTTCGCACCACATGGGGCACCTCGGGCAGCTCGGTGGAATAGCGTTCGGCCTCCAGCGAATTCACGATGGCCAGGTCGACGTCGGCCCACAGTTGGGCCGGTAGTGGCTGGACCGGTGAGGGATTCAGGGCGACGACGGTGCCCGACGAGCGGGCGTGCCGGGCGGCGGCGGCCACGGTGTCGAGCGGAATCTCCAACTGGCACAGCAGGATGTCGGCCCTGGCGATGGCATCGAGTTCATCGCTGGTCAGGTCGGTCACCCGGCCGTTGGCGCCCGCCACGACGATGATGCTGTTCTCGCCGGTCCCGTCGACCACGATGGTCGCGACCCCGCTCGGACCGTCGACGATGCGCATCAGGGTGGTGTCCACGCCCGCGTCGGTCAGCGTCGAGCGCAAGGTCGCGCCGAACGCGTCGTCACCGACCGCGCCGAGGAAACGCACCCTCGCGCCCGACCGTGCCGCCGCGATCGCCTGATTGGCGCCCTTGCCGCCCGGCACCGTCGCGAAACCCGTCCCGAGCACTGTCTCCCCGGGTTCCGGTCTGCGCGCGGTCGTGGTGACCAGATCCATGTTGACGCTGCCCAACACGACGACGGTCTGCCCAGCGGGAGTCTCCATGTTCGCCAACCTAGCGATCGCGGGGCCCGGCGTGGCGGGGCTTGTGGACAATTCTCCCGCTGGCGCGAAACCTGTGGACAACTCGGTCCCCGCGCCGGTCGGAGCCGTATTCGGGGGTCCGGGTGGCGGCGAGCGGGCGAGCCGGACTGCGTAGGCTGGTGCCCATGACGGTAGAAGTGACCCCCGAGCTCGACATCCGCGCAGCGGTGCACGACGCCGCCCGCAGGGCTCGCGTCGCGTCCCGCGTGCTGGCTCAGCTCACCACGGCGCAGAAGAACGACGCACTGCACGCGGCGGCCGACGCCCTGCTCGCCGCCGCCGACCGCGTGCTCGCGGCCAACGAGGCCGATATCGAGGCGGCGCGGGCCGCGGGGACGGAGGAGAACTTGCTCGATCGCCTCCGGCTGACCAAGGCTCGCGTCGACGGCATCGCCTCCGGCCTGCGCCAGGTGGCCGGGCTGCCCGATCCGGTCGGCGTGGTCGTACGCGGCTCCACGCTGCCCAACGGTCTCGAGATCCGCCAGACCAGGGTCCCGCTCGGCGTGGTCGGCATGGTGTACGAGGCCCGGCCCAACGTCACCGTCGACGCGTTCGGCCTCGCCCTCAAGTCGGGCAACGCCGCCCTGCTGCGCGGTTCCTCCTCTGCGGCGAACTCCAACGCCACCCTGGTCGAGGTGCTGCGCGAAGCCCTTGTCGCCCAGGACATCCCGGCCGACGCGGTGCAGCTGCTGCCCAGCCACGACCGTTCCAGCGTCACCCACCTCATCCAGGCCCGCGGCCTGGTCGACGTGGTCATCCCGCGCGGCGGCGCCGGCCTGATCAACGCGGTGGTGCGCGACGCCCAGGTGCCCACCATCGAAACCGGCACCGGCAACTGCCACGTCTACGTGCACTCCGCCGCCGACCTCGACATGGCCGAGGCCATCGTCCTCAACGCCAAGACCCGCCGCCCCAGCGTGTGCAACGCGGCCGAGACCCTGCTGATCGACGCGGCCGTCGCCGACACCGCGCTGCCGCGGCTGAGCAAGGCCCTCACCGACGCCGGCGTCACCATCCACGGCGATCTGCCCGGCCAGGTGCCCGCCACCGAGGCCGACTGGGGCGAGGAGTACCTCACGATGGACATCGCGCTCCAGGTCGTCGACGGTCTCGACGCGGCCGTCGAGCACATCAACACCTGGGGCACCGGCCACACCGAGGCCATCGTCACCGCCGACCTGGCCGCCGCCAGGGAGTTCACCACCCGCGTCGACGCGGCCGCGGTGATGGTCAACGCGTCCACCGCGTTCACCGACGGCGAGCAATTCGGCTTCGGCGCCGAGATCGGCATCTCCACCCAGAAGCTGCATGCCCGCGGCCCGATGGCACTGCCCGAACTCACCTCCACCAAGTGGATCGTGTGGGGCGACGGCCAGACTCGGCCGGTGTGACCGTGACACTGGTAGAGGAACCGATCTTCACCTCGGTCGACGACGTCATCGCCCGCCTGGCCACCACCGGCTACCTCGCCGACAAGGCCACGGCCACGTCGGTCTTCCTGGCCGACCGCCTCGGCAAGCCCCTGCTCATCGAGGGCCCCGCCGGCGTCGGCAAGACCGAACTGTCGCGGGCGGTGGCGCAGGTCGCCGGCGCGGAACTGGTCCGCCTGCAGTGCTACGAGGGCGTCGACGAGGCACGCGCGCTCTATGAGTGGAATCACGCCAAGCAGATCCTGCGGATCCAGGCGTCGAGTGAGAACGACTGGGCCGAAACCAAAGCCGACGTCTTCACCGAGGAGTTCCTGCTCTCGCGTCCGCTGCTCACCGCCATCCGACGCAGTGAGCCGACGGTCCTGCTGATCGACGAGACCGACAAGGCCGATGTCGAGATCGAGGGCCTGCTGCTCGAGGTGCTCAGCGATTTCGCGGTGACGGTGCCGGAACTGGGCACCATCACCGCCACCAGGAAGCCGTTCGTGGTGCTCACCTCGAACGCCACCCGCGAACTGTCCGAGGCGCTCAAACGCCGCTGCCTGTACCTGCACCTGGACTTCCCCGACGAAGACCTGGAGCGGCGCATCCTGGCCAGCCGCGTTCCCGAGCTGTCGGCCGCGGTGGGTGAGCAGTTGGTGCGGATCGTGCACGTGCTGCGCGGCATGCAGCTCAAGAAGCTGCCGTCGGTGGCCGAGTCGATCGACTGGGGCCACACCCTGCTGGCCCTCGGCGCCGAGGACCTCGACGACGCGACCGTGCGCGCCACCCTCGGCGTCGTGCTCAAGCACCGCAGCGACCACCAGCGCGCGCTGGCCGAGCTGAAGCTGGTGTGAGATGAGCGCGCCCGCCCCGCACGGACTCGGTGGGCACGTCGCCGGGTTCGTGGCGGCGCTGCGTGCCCGCGGCGTCCCGGTGGGGCCGTCGGAGACCGTCGACGCGGGCCGGGTGATCACGGTGCTCGACCTGCTCGATCGCGAGTCGGTCCGGGAGGGGCTGGCGTGCGCGCTGCTGCGCCGCCCGACCCATCGCGCCACCTTCGACGGGCTGTTCGATCTGTGGTTCCCGGTCGCGGTGGGCGAGCGCAGCGCGTCGTCTCCCGAAGTGCCACGCACCCCGGACGGAAAAGTCGACCTGCCCGCGCTGCGTGAACAGCTGGCCGAGCTGCTCACCGCCGAGGACAGCGGCCCCCAGCTGCAACTGCTGGCGGGGCAGATCGTCGAGCAGCTGGGGCAGTACCAATCGGCGCGCGGCCCCTCGTTCTCCGCGTATCAGGCGCTCAAAGACCTCGCGCCGCAGACGCTGCTGTCGCGGGTGCTGGCCGGTCTCGGGCTGCCGCCCGACGCGAGCGACCGCGATACCGAGGTCGCCCAGCGCCTGGTCCGGGAACGGATCGCGGGCTTTCGCAAGAGCGTGGAAGCCGAGACCAACCGCCGCGTCGCCGAGCAGATCGGGCGTGACCGGGTCGCCACCTACGGCGTCGCCCGCCAGGCCGAGGACGCCGACTTCCTGCGCGCCTCCGAACGCGAACTGGCCGAGCTGCGGCGCGGCACCCAGCGCCTGGCCCGTATCCTCGCCTCGCGACTCGCGGTGCGGCGCAAGCGCGCCCGCCGGGGCGAGATCGACCTGCGCAAGACGCTGCGCGCGTCGATGTCCACCGGCGGCGTCCCGATCGATCTCGTGAACCGCAAGCCCCGCCCCGGCCGCCCGGAATTGGTACTGCTGTGCGACATCTCGGGCTCGGTCGCCGGGTTCAGCAATTTCACCCTGCTGCTGGTGAGCGCCTTGCGTGAGCAGTTCTCCCGCGTGCGGATCTTCGCCTTCGTCGACCGCACCGACGAGGTCACCGGCTTCTTCGACCCGCACGCCGGCCTCGACGACGTTCTGACCAGGATCTTCACCGAATCCCGGATCATCGACGCCGACGGTCACTCCGACTACGGCCAGGCGCTGACCACCTTCGCCGACGGGTTCGCCGACGCCGTCACCAGCCGTAGTTCGCTGCTGGTCCTCGGCGACGGCCGCACCAACTACCGCAATCCGCAACTGGACATCCTGCGGCAGTTGGTCGACACGGCCAAACACGCGCACTGGCTCAACCCCGAACCGCGAAACCTCTGGGGCAGTGGCGATTCGGCGGCCCGCGAGTACGGCGAGGTGATCGAGATGCACGAATGCCGGTCCGCGCGACAGCTCACCGAGGTGGTCTCGCGGCTGTTGCCCGTCTGAAGGAGCAGGTGAATGAGCGACGATCTGCTGGCCTACTGCCTGGCCAAACCCGGTGCCTGGCAGGACGAGCCCTGGGAAGGTGACGTCGTGGCCAAGGTGGGCGACAAGATCTTCGCCTTCCTCGGCACCGGCGCCTCGATCGGTCTCAAATGCGGTCGCGACCGCGCCGAGGCCGACGAACTGGTGCTCATCTACCCGGACGACGTCAGCGCGTCCGCCTATATCGGCCGCTACGGCTGGAACAGCATCACCGTGGACGGCGCCGTCCCCGCCGACGAACTGCGCGAACTGATCGACGCCTCCTACGACGCGGTCGTCGCCAAGCTCCCGAAATCCAAGCGGCCCTGACGGCTTCAGCGAACGTTAAGCGGCTCGAAGGCAGCGCCCACCAAGATCACCGCCATGCTGGCAGGGGCGTCGCGCGGCGACGAGCGGTCCGATCCGAGCTCGGATGTGGGGACCCACGCGTCACGAGCCGGAGCGCATCGGGCTCGGTTCGCTCGGTGAACGACGAGCTCGACGAGAGAACTCCCGCGGTGAGTGGTTCCGGCGACCCCGGCGCGGGCGGCGGGAGGGCCGCGGGTGCTCTCGGCCCGGATTCCGGAGTGGATGCCGCGGCCGGACCCGCGGCGCGTTTCGCGACCGGGGTTATGCGTGGGCTGACGGCGCCCGGCCTGATCACGGTGCGTGGTGCGGACGACCCGCCGCGCGAAGGCGAACGTTGCCTGCCGAGCGGGACCGGCGCCAGGGCGGCGCGCCGGCTGTCCGAGATCGCGGCGGTCCGCCTGGCCGACGCGCCCGCGGCGGCGGAGGAGCAGCTGCGGCGCGCCCTGGTCGTCGGGTACGGCGAGCTGGAGGCGCGCGAGGAGGCCGAGCTCCGCACGAGGCTCGTCACCGCGATCGCCGCGCAGCCGGACCGCGATCCCGATCTGGCGCGCGCCGCCGCGTCGGCCGCCGCCTGCTGGCAGCCGATCTCGGCGGCCGACGCGGCGCATCTCGGGGTGGTCGCGGGACGAGCCTGGCACCGGGCGGGTAGGCATGCCGAAGCGGTCGCGGCTCTCGAGGGGCCGCTGGTGCGCGGCGCCGTCGGCTATCCGCCGGGTGAGCTCGCGCGGGTGCGCGCCGAGTTCGCCGAATCGCTGATCCGGCTCGGCCGCTACCGGCAGGCCGCGTGGCAGTTCACCGAGGCCGCGCGGCTGCTTGCGGGGGACCGGTCGCACCGGCGCAGGCACGCCGACCTCGTATGGTCGGCGGCCGTGGCCCGCGAATGCTGCGGCCAGGAATCGGCGGCCCTCGGGGGTTACCTGCGCGCCGCCGGGCTGTGGGGTGAGCAGGACAAGATCGTGCCGCGTGCCCGCTGTCTGCGGGCCGCGGCCTGGTTGCAACTGCGCGGCCCCGGCGGCCGGGTGCGCGGGCCGTGGTGGGTGACGATGGACGTCCTGCTCGCCGAACTGAACCAGCGGCTCGCCGCCGAGCCCGCCGCGCACATCGCCGACGAGCTCGATCGCACCCGAGCCCAGTTCGCCCAGATGTGCGCGCAGGCGTCGCGGACCAGGTCCGGTCCGCTCGAAGGACGGCAACCCCGTTAAGCTCGGACCTCATGCACGACACAGCTCGGCCGCGCCGCAAGCTCGGCGTCATGGGCGGCACCTTCGACCCCGTTCACCACGGCCACCTGGTCGCGGCGAGCGAGGTCGCGAACCGGTTCGAGCTCGACGAAGTCATCTTCGTGCCGACCGGGCAGCCGTGGCAGAAGGCGAACAAGCAGGTCAGCCCCGCCGAGGACCGCTACCTGATGACCGTCATCGCCACCGCGTCCAATCCCAGGTTCTCGGTCAGCAGGGCCGATATCGAGCGCAACAAGGTCACCTACACGGTCGACACCCTGCGCGAGATGCAGAGCGCCCACCCCGACGCCGAGCTGTACTTCATCACCGGTGCGGACGCGCTGGCCAACATCCTGACATGGCAGGATTGGACCGAACTGTTCGAACTGGCGAAGTTCGTCGGGGTGAGCCGTCCGGGGTACGAGCTGAACACCGACCATCTCGAGGAGCATCTGCGGGACTATCCCGCCGACGCCGTGACGATGATCGAGATCCCCGCGCTGGCCATCTCGTCGAGCGAATGCCGCCGCCGCGCCGCGGAGGGTCGGCCGGTCTGGTACCTCGTCCCCGACGGCGTGGTGCAGTACATATCGAAGCGGCACCTGTATGGGCCCGCAGAAACGGAAGGTAAGGCATGAGTGCCACCGCGGAAGCGGTCGAGATGGCCAAGGTCGCCGCACTCGCGGCCGACGACAAGCTGGCCACCGATGTCGTCGTCCTCGACGTGTCCGAGCAGTTGGTGATCACCGATTGCTTCGTGATCGCCTCGGCGCCCAACGAGCGCCAGGTCAACGCGATCGTCGACAATGTCGAGGAGAAGCTGCGCGCGGCCGGGCACAAGCCGGTCCGCCGCGAGGGGACCCGCGAAGGCCGCTGGGCGCTGCTCGACTACGTCGACATCGTCGTGCACATCCAGCACAACGACGAGCGCAATTTCTATGCGCTGGAGCGGCTGTGGCGTGACTGCCCGACCGTCCCCGTCGACGGTATCGCAGCACCGGCGGCTCCGGCCGCCGCCGACGCACAGGTAGAGGGCGACACCGAGTGAGCAAGTACGCCCATGTGCGCACGCTGATCCTGTTGCGGCACGGGCAGACCGAATGGAACGCGGCCGACCGGATGCAGGGGCAGATCGACACCGATCTCACCGAACTGGGCAGGCAGCAGGCCAAAGAGGCCGCGCGCGAACTGATCTCGCGCAACGCGATCGCCATCCACGCCTCCGATCTGCGGCGCGCCAAGGAGACCGCGCAGGCGCTCGGTGACCTCAGCGACCTGCCGGTGGTCACCGACACCCGGCTGCGCGAGACCCACCTGGGCGACTGGGAGGGACTGACCCATCTCGAGGTCGACGCCGACTATCCCGGCGCCCGGGTGCAGTGGCGGCTCGACGCCACCTATCGCCCGCCCGGCGGCGAGAGCAAACTCGAGGTCGGGGCGCGGGCCCTGCCCGTGGTGCGCGAACTGTACAACGACCGGCAGGATTGGCCCGGCCGGACTATCATCCTGGTGGCGCACGGCGGGCTGATCGCGGCCCTGACGGCCGCGTTGCTGGATCTGCCCCCGGCGAACTGGCCTGCCCTCGGTGGGCTGGCCAACACGAGCTGGGTGCAGCTGTCCAGCCACGGCCCGGACATCGATACACCCGGCTGGCGCCTCGATGTTTGGAACGCAGCGGCGAAGGTAGCTCCCGATGTCCTCTGAAGAGCCCGTCCGATCGGTACCGGACGAACTGTTCCAGCAGGTGACGGCCAAGGCCGGACGGCAATTGCCGGACGCCCTGTTCGGCCCGCCACCCGCTCGCCCCGCACGCCCAGAGCGTGAGGAGCCCATCCGTTCGGTACCGGACGAACTCTTCAAGCAGGTCACCGCGCGCAGCGAACGGTCGCTGCCCGATGCGCTGTTCGGCCCGGCCCCTGCGCCGGTCGTCGCCGACCCCGACACCGCGGAGCCAGCGGCTGGCGACGTGGCCGCCGGCGACTCTGGCGGGTCGTCGGACGACAGCGATGCCGACGCCGACGATGACCAATCGGCGCGCGCGGACACCTCGGCTGACGCCGACGAGCGGACTGGCGAGGCCGCCACAGTCACGGGTTCCGCTGTCCCGCAGCCGGATACCGTCGCGGTAGCGGAAACCGTCGATGCGGTGGAATCCGCTTTCTCCGAGCGATCGGCTGATTCGGTAGTGGTCGCCGACTCGGCGGCGTCGCCCGCTGCGAGTGGCGAGGAACTGGTGCGTGCGACGGCTGGTGCGGATTCGACCGCGCCGCAGGACTTCCCGGCTGCGAGCGCCGGTGAAGATCGCGATGCTCTCGCCGAGCCGTCGGAGACGCCTTCGCCCGCATCCACCGCTGCCGTCGAGTCTTCGACGGCAGCGGATACCTCCTCGGGCAGCGCCGCTGTCTCCACGGCCGCGCCCGCCGTCACCGAACCCGGTGCGGTTGAACCCGAAACGGCCGATGCGGACACGTCCGTCGTCGCGGTGAGCGCGGATGGATCCACTGCCGAGGTGGCCTCTCCGGGCGCCGACGCGTTGTCGACAGCGGGAGGCGGATCCGAAGCAGGCGCCCCAGTGGTGCACGATGCTGCGGCAGTGGCGGACTCCACCGCCGTTCCCGTGGCGGAGGCCCCGCTCGTCGAGGTCGCCGAGGCACCGAGCCCGGTGTCCTCCGCTTCTCCCCGGCCGGTTCTGCTCGTGATCGCCGATTCGCTGGCGTACTACGGCCCCAAGGGCGGTCTGCCCGCGGATGACCCGCGGATCTGGCCGAATATGGTGGCCGCCGAACTGGATTGGGATGTCGAGCTGATCGCCCGGATCGGCTGGACCTGCCGGGATGCCTACTGGGCGCTCATCGGTGATCCCCGCGTCTGGGCCGCGGTGCCCCGCGCCGGCGCGGTCGTGTTCGCCGTCGGCGGCATGGACACCCTGCCGTCGCCGCTGCCCACCGCGTTGCGCGAACTGATCCGCTACATCCGTCCGCCGAAGCTGCGGCGCGGGGTGCGCGCGTCCTACAACTGGCTGCAGCCGAAGCTGTCGAAACTGGGTCGCCCCGTGGCACTTCCGCCACGGGTGAGCGTCGACTACTTGGAGCAGTCGCGCGAGGCGCTCAACCACCTGCGTCCGGAACTGCCCGTGGTCGCGGTGCTGCCGTCGGTGCACAAGTGCGATGCCTACGGGCGGGTGCACCGTGGCCGCGCGCGTGCGGTCAAGGCGCTGCGGGCGTGGTCGGGCCGGACGTCGGTGCCGCTGGTCGATCTGGGTGAAGCGGTGCGCGACGACATCGAGTCGGGTGCGGCGAATCCGGACGGCATCCACTGGGGCTGGGCCGGGCACGCGGCGGTGGCGACGGCGATGACCAAGGCGCTGCAGGAGGTCAGGTAGTCCGTGGCCGTTGTAGTGGTCACCGATTCGGCGTCCGGGCTGTCGGCCGATGTCGTCGCCGAGCTCGGTATCGAAGTGGTGCCGTTGCACGTGCTCGTCGGTGATCGGCAGATCCGCGAAGGTGTCGACCCCGTCGAGATCGACTACTCGACCGACTCGGTCAGCACCTCGGCGGCCTCGCCCGGTGAACTGCGCGAGGCCTACGAGCGAGCACTGACGCACAGCGACGGCGACGGTGTCGTCGCCATCCACCTCTCGCGCACGCTGTCGGCGACCTGGGAGTCCGGACGCCAGGCGGTGCGCGACATGGGCGCGGAAGATCGTGTGCGCCTGGTGGATTCGCTGGGCGCCGGCTTGGCCACCGGCCTGCCGGTGCTCGCCGCCGCGCGCCGGGCCCGCGCGGGCGAGGCGCTGGACGCGGTCTACGAGCGGGCGGTCGCCGCGGCGGCCCGCGCCCGCACCTTCATCCTGGTGAACCGCACCGAGCAGCTGCGCAAGGGCGGCCGGTTGAGCAGTGCCGCGGCCTTCTTCGGCAGTGAACTGGTGACGAAGCCGTTGCTGCACCTGGTCGAGGGCAAGCTGGAGTTGCGCGAGAAGGTGCGCACCAGGTCGCGGGCCTACGCGAAGCTGGTCGCCGCGGCGGTGGATGCCGCCGGGCGCGACGGCGCGGCGCTGGGCGTGCAGCATCTCGGCGCTGCCGAGGCGGCCGAGAACATCGCCGCCCAGCTGCGCGAACAGGTTCCGGATGTCGCGGAACTGCACGTCACCGAGTTCGGCCCCACGCTGGGCGTGCATCTCGGTGTCGGCGCGCTCGGTGTCCTCGTCGTCCCGGGCGGATGCGCGTGAGAGTGCGGCCGTGGCGGACGCGCCGGGAACCTGCGCCGTCACGCTGATCCCGGCCGGCACTACGATGCCCCGGTGACCGGTTACGACGACTTCGACTTCCCCGACACCTCGCACCTGCCGCCGCGCAGACAACACATCCTCGCGGTGATCCGGGATTCGGTGCTCGCGCACGGCTATCCGCCCAGCGCCAGGGAGATCGCCGACGCGGTCGGTCTGCGGTCCACGTCGACGGTCTCCAAGCATCTGAAAGCGTTGGAGGAAGACGGTTTCCTGCGTCGCGGCGCCGCCATGACCCGCCCGATCGATGTGCGGCTGTTCCTTCGCGACGCGCCGGGGGTCCAGTCCGAGGCATCGGTCACCGTGCCGGTGGTCGGCGACATCGCGGCGGGCACCCCGATCCTGGCCGAGCAGAACCCTGACGACCTGCTCACCCTGCCACGCGAACTCGTCGGCCGCGGTGAGGTTTTCGGCCTGCGCGTGCGCGGCGACTCGATGATCGACGCCGCCATCTGCGACGGCGACCTCGTGATCGTCCGCAGTCAGCGCGAGGCGAACACCGGTGACATCGTGGCCGCGATGATCGGCGAGGAAGCCACCGTCAAGGTCTTCCGCCGTCGCAACGGCCATGTCCTGCTCGAACCCCGCAATCCCGCCTACTCGGTCATCGACGGCGCCGAAGCCACCATCCTCGGCCGGGTCGTCTCCGTCATGCGCCGCCTCTGATCCATGGCTTTTTCATGCCGGGCCGAACCAGTCCAACCACTGACCGTGCGGCCCGGCCCAGGCCACGGGCTCCCCGTCCACCGCCACGACCATTCGCGCGGCAGTCGTCTCCTCGTGCGGTAGTCGATCGGCGAAGCCGGGGAGAACCCCCACGCCTTCCTGCGAGACCCAATGACACGGCAGCTGCCGCACGGTCGCGACGAACTGCCGTCGCGCCGGCAGCGGCAAGTAGGTGAGTACTGCGCTGTGGAACACGACAACGGTGCTGTCGCTGGGCGCGGCCGCGACCAGTTCGCCGATCCTGTCCGTCAGGTCGCCCGTCACCAAGCGCGGCGGATCCGCGGCCGCGATCGCGGCGACCGCGCGCAGCCTGGCGAGCCGGTCGTCCTGTCCGGGCCAGACGAGCGCTTCCAGCCACTCCCGATCTGCAGGATCGGACACGTCCAGCGGATTCAGGTCGACGCCGGCCCGGTGGACCACCTCCGGCGGTCGTGCGGGGATCGGCGCGGGCCCGGAGACCCTGCACGACAACCGCACCGGTGACGGGCCCTCGAGCGGATCCACGGCGACGTCGCCATATCGATAACTCAGGCGGTCCGGGAACAGGCACAGCCCCGCCGACGCGCCGGCTTCGATCAGGGACAGGGGTCCGGGAAACCGGGCGAATGCGGGCAACAGTGTCGCCGAGCGCCCGGCTTCGTTCGTCTGGGTGCGTCTGCTCCCCGCCGTCTCGCCGATTGCGGGCCAGTGGGCGATCAGCTGTTCCCGGAATTCGCGGTAGGAGGCGGCGGTCGCGCCGGTGACCCGCGCGGCGGCCAGGATCAGATTCGGCTGCTGTTTGTCGGTGGGAAGCTGGGAGATCAGGGCGAGCACGGCGTCGTCGCCGGCGATGTCGACGGCGCGCTGTTCGTAGCACGGCGAATTGCCGCGTGCCTCGCGGTGGGCGAAGTCGAGGAAGCGACGGCGCAAGTCCATGTGCCCATTCGTAGGCGGTCTCGGGTCCGGGGCACACTGTATTCGCGCAGGCGTGGCCGATCCGTTGTCGCTGTTCACGGCAGAAGGTACAGACGCTCGTTGGGCAGGCGGGGCAGCCCGCGGCAGGGGCGGGAATCGACGGCGACCGAGCACGGCCGCTTGGCAGCGATGTCCTGGACGAAGGCGAGGGCCGCGGTCCGGCACGCGGCGAATTCCATGCGGACGGCGGGGAATTGCACGAGCACGCGGATGTCGGGCTCGTCGGGGCGCGGCGAACGTCCACGCAGCGGTACGGCGGGATGTCGTCGGGCGATGCACGCGGCGAGGATTCCGCGGGGGCGGTTCGTGGTGACGGTGGAACTCCGGGTCTCGATGGCGTTGGGCATGGGCGCACCGTAGGCGAGCGAGCGAATACGTTCGGTGTTCGTAGGAGTGTCTGACCGGCAGTTGTCCACAGGCTCGGAGTTATCCACAGGTTCGATCGAACCGCAGGTCGTCGCCGGTTTCGCGGTGGGCGCCGGTCGTAGCTTCGGTGGCATGTCACGACACGAAGAGCACGAGCGGGTACGGCAGCGGCTGGGTGGTCTCGCGGTACGCGACCAGGCGGGGTCGATGCGAACTGGGCCGGACCGCGCCGGGGTGCGCGGCGGCCGTGGTACCGAAGGGCGTTGGGACGACGAGGAACTCCCGCCGGGCGAGGTGCGCGCGCCGGGCTGGCTCGACACGGGCGGCGAGCCGCGCGGGCTGCGACGCCTTGTGCCCGAGCGGTTCCGGGCGGCGCGAGTCGACCCGGGCCGGCCGGGTGCCTTCGTGCTGGCGCTGGTGGGGGTGGTCGCGGTGGTGTTCACGGGCGTGCTGGTGCTACGCGACCAGCCGACCCAGCAGTCCGTGCCGCCGGTACCGGTCGTCCGCGCGGAACACATCGGTGGCCGCGGTGAGCCGACGACCACCGTTGCGGCGGCCCCGGGCCAGGTACCGACCCCGAGCGCGGAAGTCGTTGTCAGCGTGATGGGTCTGGTCGAACGCCCCGGCCTGCACCGCCTCCCCGCCGGCGCCCGGATCGCCGACGCGCTCGACCTGGCCGGCGGCGCCCGCGACGGCGCCGACCTGGCCGGCCTCAACCTGGCCCAGCGTCTGGCCGACGGCGATCAGGTCGTCATCGGTGCGGCCGACCCCGGTTCGCCTGTGCCGCGCCACGGCAGCACCATGATCAGCGCGGGCGGTAGCCCACCTGCCACATCGAACGCCGGGAGCGCGACGGGCACCACCAGCCCCGCGCCCTCGAAGACCGGTGTGGCGCAGGACGGCAAGCGCGTCGATCTGAATACCGCCACCGAGGCCGAACTCGACGCGCTCCCCGGCGTCGGCCCGGTGACAGCCAAAGCGATCCTCACCTGGCGGTCGACCAACGGCAAGTTCACCGACGTGACCCAGCTCGGCGAAGTCGACGGCATCGGTCCCGCCCGCCTCGCCCGACTTCGCGACCTGGTCACGACGTGACCGCAGCACCGCGGGAACGACCCGCCGACGCGGTCGGCGGTATCGACAGCACAGCAGACATTGCGGACGATGCCGACCGCATCGGTGTGGTCGCTGGTGGCGCGGCTGACAGCGAACCCGACACGGCCGACGGCGCGTCGGGAGATGCGGCCACGAGGAAGTTCGTCGCCTGCTACCCGGATTGTGTCGAACACTCCTACAGCAGTGTGGAATTCGGATGCTTCGGCCTGACGTCGGTTCTCGGACCTCACGGAGCAGGTGGGGACGCTACGGATGCCGCGCAGGTCGACGGATGAGCGTGCTGCGGGAAGACGAGCGCGTGGTGGGGGAGCGGCATGTTCTCGACATGCGGCTGGTGCCCGCGGCGGTGGGCTGCTGGGTGGCGACGATCGTCGCGGTGTCGGTGGGGTGGGTCGCCGGCGTGGTGCTCGCGGTCGGCGCGGTGGTGATCGCGCTCGGCCTGTGGGTGGTGGTGTTGTGGGCGATCGCGCACGAGCGGGAGCGGTGGCGGGTGGTCGCGGTCGCGGGACTGGCGACGATGGTGTTGACGGCCGGATTCGCGGCCGCCGGCGCCTGGCGGGAGCATCATGTGCGGGCCCACCCCTTGCGGGAGTCGGTCGGGAAGTCGGTGACCGTGCTGGCGGCTGTCACCGATGACCCGAAATCGATGCGCGCGGGCGGATTCGGTGGCCAGCGGCGCTGGATCGTGCACGCGGGACTGCGCGAGTTCGGGAGCGGGACCGCGACGACCAGGGCGGGCGGAGCGATCGTCGTCCTCGCCGGTGGCGATGCGTGGGCGGATCTGGCTCCGGGGCAGGTCATCCGGTTCCGCGCGCGGGTGAGCGAGCCCCATCGCGCGGATCTCACCGTGGTCACCCTGAACGCCCTGGCCGACCCGGTTCGCCACGGCGAACCCCCGTGGTGGCAACGGGTCGCCGCGGGGATACGTGCCGATCTCGTCGGCGCCGCAGCGCGCGCACTGCCACCTGACGCGGCGGGCCTGCTGCCAGCCCTGGTGGTCGGAGACACGACTGCCCTCTCGGACGGGGTGCGTGACTCGTTCGAAACAGCGGGGCTGCAGCACTTGTGCGTGGTGAGTGGTGCGAACTTCACCATCCTGCTGACGGCGCTGTTGGCCTTGACCCGCCTGCTCACGGCTGGTCCACGTGTCAGCGCGGCGGCCGCGGCCGGTGTGGTGGTGGTGTTCATCGTTCTGGCGCGGCCCGACCCGAGTGTCCTGCGCGCTGCCGCGATGGGTTCGGTCACCGTGTTGGCGTTGCTCACCGGCCGCCGCAAACAAGCCCTCCCCGCCTTAGGCGCTGCGGTGATCGGGTTGCTCGTTGTGGCACCGGGATTGGCGGTGAGCGCTGGCTTCGCACTCTCGGTGCTGGCGACGGCCGGGCTGATCCTGCTGGCGCCGAGTTGGGCCGACTGGCTGCGTGCTCGCGGGTGGTGGCGGGCACCGGCGGAGATCGTGGCGGTCTCGGCGGGTGCGTTCGTCGTCACCCTGCCCCTCATGGTCGGGCTGTCCGGTCGAGTGAGTCTGGTGGCGATCGTCGCGAATGCTCTTGTCGCGCCGGTGGTAGGCGTGATCACGGTGATCGGCGCGGTGGGCGCGGTCGTCGCCTGTCTGTGGCATGACGCGGCGGTCCCGGTGCTGTGGTGCGCGCGTCCGCCCCTGTGGTGGTTGCTCTCGGTGGCCGATCGGATGGCGGCGATACCCGGCGCCTCCCTGAGCGTGCCTTCCGGCCTCGGCGCCGGTCTCGTCGCCACCGCCGTCGTGGTCGTCGTGGTCGCCGCGTTGCGGTGGTCGACGACGCGGCGACTGCTGGCGGTCGGCGTGCTCGGTGTCGCGATAGTCCTTGTGCCGGTCCGGCTGTGGCATCCAGGGTGGCCACCCGACGGTTGGGTCCTCGCGATGTGCGATGTCGGTCAAGGCGACGGACTAGCTCTGTCCGTCGGTCCCGGCGCCGCGGTCGTCATCGACACCGGCCCCGACCCACGTGCGATTCGCCGCTGCCTGGACCGCCTGCGGATCACCCGCATCCCCCTGCTCGTCCTCACCCACCCCCACGCCGACCACATCGACGGCCTCGCCGGCGCCCTCCGCGGCCGCACCATCGACGCCATCGCCACCGCCCCAGGCGAACTCAGTATCAGCGGCGGCACCCCACCCTGCCCAACGAACCCGACAGCATCCGCACCAAGCCATCCCACCCCACCCCCTCCGCCCACCTCGGACACCGCGCGCCCACGCCCGACCACCGAAGACGCAGCTCCCATTGCGCCGAGGTTCGCCGAAACCACCGCAACGATGCCGCGCCCAGCAACGGCGCGCTTGCCGATCACGCAGACCCAGGGGTTGCCAGTGCACCACGCGCTTACAAACGGCAACGCGCTTACGGAGAACGACGCGGCAACGGAGGCCAATCCCTCTGCCGAAGCCCGCGCGGCTACGGAGGTCAACGCGCCTACGGAGGCTCACTCGCCCGCGGAGGGCGACGCGCCTGCGGAGGGCGACGCGCCTGCGGAGGCCAGCGCGCCTGCGGAGGTCAACGCGCCTGCGGAGGTCAGCGCGCCTACGGAGGGCAACGCGCCCACGGAGGACAAGGCATCTTCGAAGGACAACGCGCCTACGGAGGTCAACGCGCCTACGGCAGTTCACGCGCCCGCGGATGGCGACGCGCCTAGGGAGGTCAACGCGCTTACGGCAGTTCACGCGCCCGCGGAGGGCGACGCGCCTACGGAGGCCCACGCACCTGCGAAGGCCCACGCGCCTACGGGGGTCAACGCGCCTACGGCAGTTCACGCGACCGCGGAGGTCAACGCGCCCGCAGAGGACTCTGCATCGTCGGAGGGCCACGCGCCCACAGCGGACCCCGTGTCGTCGGAGGACCACACGCCCGCGGAGGATCTCGCGTCGTCGGAGGACCACACGCCCACCGACGAGCGCGCGCAGAGTCAGCCCGGCGTTGTCCCTCTTCGTGCCGCGGGGCCGCCCGCGCCCACTGACGACCGTGCGCCGACTCAGCCGGGCGTTGTCCCTCCTCGTGCCGCGGGGCCGCCCGCGCCCACTGACGACCGTGCGCCGACTCAGCCGGGCGTTGTCCCTCCTCGTGCCGCGGGGCCGCCCGCGCCCACAGATGACCGTGTGCCGACTCAGCCGGGCGTCGTCTCTCCCCGTGTCGCGGGACCGTCGGCACCAGCCGTTGATTCGGCAACGCGGGTCGTTTCCGCCGGCCTGAGCGACCCCGTGACGAACGCCGCTGAAACCCGGACCGAGGTGCGGCGCGACGTGTGCCGTGGCGGTGCTGAGAACGGAGGCGAGCCGGGCTTCGAATCGGAGACGGCGCGGCACCGGCACGGTGAGGAAACCGGCGGGATCGAGCGGGTGGTCGACCTCGCGGAGTCCGAGCGGATTTCGCTGATCGAACTTCATGACGGACTCGAATTGCACTTCGGGGCAGTGAGAGTGGAGGTGCTGGCGCCCGGCCGTGACGTCCCGTCGTCGTTCGCCTTGGACGGAGCGAACGACCGGTCGCTCGTGCTACGAGCACAGACGGCCGTGGGCACAATCCTGTTCACCGGCGACATCGAGGAAGCGGCCCAGACCCGGCTCCTCGACCAGGACCTCCGCGCCGACATCGTCAAGATTCCGCACCACGGGTCGCGCACCACCACACCGGCATTCCTTCGCGCGGTCCACCCGCGACTCGCGTTGATCAGCGCAGGAACGGACAACACCTTCGGTCACCCCCACCCCGCCGTCACGACCGCGCTGGGCGCGCTGGGCGCCACCGTCGCGCGCACCGACCGGCACGGCGATGTGGTCGTGTTCGGCACCGCCGCCGACCTCCGCATTGTCACCGCGCGCCGGTAGGCGCGGTGGAAGGCACTTTCGGCCGGCCGCAACTCCGCCATGGCCTGGCCGGTCGATCCTCGAGGGCCGGCGGCGCGCACGGTGGAACCGGCGACAGGAACCGGGCCGTGAGCCCCACGTGGCCCGCATCCCGCACGTGGCCCTCCAGGGACCTGTCGGCGCGCGAACGTAGGATCGCCTGGTGAGCGAAAGCCCTGCCCCGGTGCATCTGGTTCTCGGTGACGAGGAGCTGCTGGTCGAACGCGCGGTCGCGCAGGTGATCGGTCAGGTGCGCGCCGGCGCGCCCGATCCGGAGGCGGTGCCGGTCGACCGGTTGCGCGCCGGCGACGCGAGCACGGCCGAACTGGCTGAGCTGCTGAGCCCGTCGCTGTTCGCCGAGGATCGGGTGATCGTGCTCGAATCGGCCGCCGAGGCGGGCAAGGACGCCGTCGCCGTCATCACCGAGGCCGCGGCCGACCCGCCCGCGGGCGTGGTGCTGCTGGTGCTGCACTCCGGCGGTGGCCGGGCGAAAGCGCTGGCCCCCGCGCTGCAGAAACAGGGTGCGGTGGTCCACGAGTGCGGCAAGCTCACCAAGGCCGCCGAACGGATGGAGTTCGTGCGCGCCGAGTTCCGCGCCGTCGGGGTCAAGGTCCCTGCCGACGTGGTGCAGATCCTGATCGAGTCGGTCGGCTCCGAGCTGCGCGAGCTGGCCGCCGCCTGTTCCCAGTTGGTGGCCGACACGGGCGGCAAGGTCGACGCGAACGCCGTCCGCCGCTACTACTCGGGCCGCGCCGAGGTGACCGGCTTCGACGTCGCCGAACTCGCGGTGGCCGGGGATCGGCCCGCCGCGATGGAGGCGCTGCGCTGGGCCACCGACCGCGGCGTCCCGCACGTGCTGCTGGCCGACGCCCTCGCCGACTCGGTGCACACCATCGCCCGCGTCGGCTCGGCGGGCCGCGGCGACCCCTTCAAACTCGCCCAGCAACTCGGCATGCCGCCCTGGAAGGTCAAGAAGGCCCAGGCGCAGGCCCGCGGCTGGAACCCGGCCACCATCGGCACCGCGCTCCAGGTCGTGGCCACCCTCAACGCCGACGTCAAGGGCGGTGCCGCCGACGCCACCTACGCCGTCGAGCACGCCCTGTCCCGCATCCTGGACCTGCGCGCCGCGAACTGACCGACACCCGGCGGCGCCGTCGAATCGAAATCCAATCGCGATATCCATCGGCTATCACCCCTGGCACAGTTGATCATGACATGGACGAGCCGGGTGGTGGCCGGAGTGCGGTGCGCGGGCGGGGCCGACGCGCCGGGGGAGGCGTGGGCCGGTGGGGGCGGGCGTTCGGGAGGGGATTCGCGGCGGGGTTGTCGGCGATGGTGGTGGCCGTGACCGCTTACGGATGGTCGACCGCGGGCAGTTTCGACACCGGTTTCTCGCGGTCGCAGGCACTCGAGGACGACGCGCCGCATTCGCTCGGGGGCGACCTCAACATCCTGCTGATCGGCCTCGACACCCGCCGCGACCAGAACGGCGAGGAGCTGCCGCGCGAGGTGCTCGACCAACTGCACGCCGGCGACGGCGACGAGGGCGGATACAACGCCAATACGCTGATCCTGGTGCACATCCCGGCCGCCATGGACAAGATCGTCGCGGTCTCGATCCCCCGCGACAACTACGTCCCCGTCACCGGTATCCCCGGCTACACCCACGCCAAGATCAAGGAGACCTACGGGCTGAAGAAGCAGGCCGTGCAGGATCAGCTGATCGCGCGCGGCGAAACCGATCCGCGCCGCCTGGAACAGGCGGGCCGGGAAGCAGGGCGGGCCTCCACCGTCAAGGCGGTGCGGGACCTGACCGGGGTGCCGATCGACCGGTTCGTGGAGGTGACCCTCGCGGGCTTCTACGATCTGGCCGCCGCGCTGGGCGGGGTGGAGGTGTGCCTGAACCATCCGGTGCGGGATCTCGAGTTCTCCGGTGCCGATTTCCCCGCGGGCCGCCAGCGCCTCGATCCCGCGCAGGCGCTGGCCTTCGTGCGGCAGCGGCACGGACTGGAACACGGCGATCTGGACCGCACCCACCGGCAGCAGGCATTCCTCACCTCGGTGGCCCGGCAGCTGCGCGGGGCGGGCACACTCACCGATCCAGGCAGACTGAACGCGCTCATGGCCGTCGCCCACCGCAACATCGTGCTCTCCGACGGCTGGAACATGACCGAATTCGTCCGCACGCTCGGCGGCGCCGAGAACCCGCAGATCGAATTCCGCACCCTGCCGATCGTGAGCTACGACGTGATCAACGGCCAGGATGTGAACATCATCGACCGGACGGCGATCCGCCGGGAAGTCGCCACGGCCTTCGGCCTGCCGGTGCCGACCTCCCGCGGGTACGCCACGGGTGGCCCAACGACCAGCCGCACCGGCGTGAGTACGCCCCTCTCGGGGACCCCGGACGCGGGCAGGCCGGTGCGTACCGACCTCGGCTCCGGGCAGGTCCCCTGCGTGAACTGACTACTCGCCGACGAGGGACAACTGCTCGTCGTCGTCCTCGCCGTCCTCGTAGCGGCCTTCCCACTCGTCGTAGAGCGGGACCTCGTCCTCGCGGGTGACGATCCACGCCGCGGCGAGACCGCCGTCCTCGTCGGGCACCATCACGTTCTCGATCTTGAGGCCGATCCCCAGGATCTCCGCGGCGCGGATCACCTCGGCCAGGTCGTCGCCTCGTACCACCGTCTGATTCGCGTACACCGTCAACATGCGCGGAATGGTAGCCGACGACAAAAGCCGCCGTGGTCATCGAGGCCACGGCGGCTGCGTCTTGCGAAGTCGTGCTGAGCGGGACCAGGCCCGCTCCGATCAGATCTTGTTCAGAGCCAGCGCGAGCGCGGACTTCTTGTTGGCCGCCTGGTTGGCGTGGATGACGCCCTTGGACGCGGCCTTGTCGAGCTTGCGGCTCGCGAACTGCAGCTGCTCGGCAGCCTTTTCCTTGTCACCGCTGGCGGCAGCTTCACGGAAGTTGCGGATCGCGGTGCGCAGCGCGGACTTGACCGACTGGTTGCGCTTGCGCGCCGCCTCGTTGGTACGGATCCGCTTCATCTGGGACTTGATGTTGGCCACGCCTGTATCCTCTGGTTTCCTGTCGCTGGGTGGTATGTCTTGAAAGCTCGTCGGGCGCGCGCCCACGATGCAGCAGATGGTGCTGAACTACGGGTAACACCGCGCCGAAGATCGAGGTTACCAGCTCGGCACCGAGCGACGAAATCGGGCATCGGACGACGGCTCGGTCCCGCCGTCGAATTTCACCCTTTTCAGGTGATGCGAGAAGTTTACCTGTGTCTCACACGACCTTACCTCCGGGTGATGCACAGTTTTTCCCATGACTTCCACCACAGCGCCGGGTACGGCTCGATCCGCGTCACCGGCGTTGGTGCGAACGAACGGCCATGCCACGACCACCCACGCCGGCCTGTTCGAGGGCTACGGCCCCGGCCGCTTCGCCGAGGCGTTCGACGAGATGTTCGACGCGGCGGGCCGGGTCCGCGCCCCCTACAAGGGCATTCACGCCGCGATGGCCGCCAACGACGTCGACGACCTGGCCAAACGATCCGACGCGCTGGACCGCGCCTTCATCGACCAGGGCATCACCTTCTCGTTGTCGGGCCAGGAGCGGCCGTTCCCGTTGGATCTGGTGCCACGGGTGATCGCGGCCGCGGAGTGGGCCAAGCTCGAACGCGGCATCAAGCAGCGGGTCACGGCGCTGGAGCTGTTTCTCGCCGACGTCTACGGCGAGCAGAACATCCTGCGCGATCAGGTGATCCCCAAGCGGCTGGTCACCTCGTGTGAGCACTTCCATCGCGAGGCCGCCGGGCTGGTCCCGCCCAACGGGGTGCGCATCCATGTCTCCGGCATCGATCTCGTCCGCGACGAGCGCGGTGACTTCCGGGTGCTGGAGGACAATCTGCGCTCGCCCTCCGGGGTGTCCTATGTGATGGAGAACCGGCGCACGATGGCGCGGGTCTTCCCCGACCTGTTCTCCTCGCACCGGGTGCGGGCGGTCGGCGACTATCCCGGCCATCTCCTACGCGCTTTACGCGCCTCGGCGGCGCCGAACGAGGCCGACCCGACCGTGGTCGTGCTCACTCCCGGCGTGCACAACTCCGCCTATTTCGAGCACTCGCTCCTGGCCAGGCAGATGGGGGTGGAGCTGGTCGAGGGTCGCGATCTGTTCTGCCGCGACAATGTCGTCTACATGCGCACGACGGCGGGCGAACGGCAGGTCGACGTGATCTACCGGCGCATCGACGACACCTTCCTCGATCCCATGCACTTCCGGCCCGACTCGGTGCTCGGCGTGGCCGGGGTGCTCAACGCCGCCCGCGCGGGCAATGTGGTGATCTCGAGCGCGGTGGGCAACGGGGTCGGCGACGACAAGCTCATCTACACCTATGTGCCGACGATCATCGAGTACTACCTCGGCGAGAAGCCGATCCTGCCCAATGTCGACACCTTCCGCTGCTGGCTCGACGACGAACGCGAGGAAGTGCTCGACCGCGTCGCCGAGCTGGTGGTCAAACCGGTGGAGGGCTCGGGCGGGTACGGCATCGTCATCGGGCCCGACGCGACGCCGCGCGAGCTCGAGGCGGTCCGGCGCAAGGTCAAGGCGGATCCGCGTGGCTGGATCGCGCAGCCGGTGGTGCAGTTGTCGACCGTGCCGACCAAGATCGGCAACGAGCTCGTCCCACGCCATGTCGACCTGCGGCCCTTCGCGGTCAACGACGGCGACGACATCTGGGTGCTCCCCGGCGGGCTGACGCGGGTGGCGCTCCCGGAGGGCTCGCTGGTGGTGAACTCCAGCCAGGGCGGCGGCAGCAAGGACACCTGGGTGCTGGCCGGGCGCTCAGGCCCGGTCGACCGGGAGCTGGCCGGGCCGGAGCTGGTGAGCGATCCGCCGCAGGCCGACTCGTTCGAGCTCGGTCGCGAGCTCAGCGCCCCGCAGGCGAATCAGCAACAGCAGCAACAACAACAGACGCAGCGGCTGATCGGGGACTGACACACATGCTTGCTCGCAACGCCGAATCCCTCTACTGGATCGGCCGATACGTCGAGCGCGCCGACGACACCGCGCGCATCCTCGACGTCGCCGTGCACCAGCTGCTCGAGGACGCCACCGTCGACGCCGACCGCACCTCCCGCGTGCTGCTGAAGGTGCTCGGCATCGAACCGCCCGAGGGCCTGCGCCTGGACGTGTGGTCGGTGACGGATCTGGTCGCCTTCAGCCACGATCACGGCGTCTCCATCAGCGACTCCATCGGCAAGGCCCGCGAGAACGCCCGCGGCGCCCGCGAAGTCACCTCCAGCGAGATGTGGGAGTGCCTCAACGCCACCTACAACGGGCTCGCGGCGGCGGAGAAGGCCGCGCGCGGACTCGGCCCGCACGAATTCTTCTCCTACATCAAGGACCGGGCCGCGATGTTCACCGGCCTGACCGACTCCACCCTCTCGCGCGACGACGGCTACCGGTTCCTGCTGCTCGGCCGGTCCATCGAACGCGTGGACATGATGGTGCGCCTGCTGCTCTCGCGCGCGGGCGACCGCACCTCCTCGCCGGCCTGGGTGACCGTGCTGCGCTCCGCGGGCGCCCACGACACCTACCTGCGCACGCATCGCGGCGCGCTCGACGCGGCCAGGGTCGCCGAGTTCATCCTCATCGACCGGCTCTTCCCGCGCTCGGTGTTCCACACCCTGCGCGTCGCCGAGGACTGCCTGACCGAACTCGACCAGCGGCCGGGCAGCCGGGTCGGGGCCAGGCACGAGGCGCAGCGGGTGCTCGGCCGGGCCCGCAGCGAACTCGAATTCCTGCCGCCCGGTGTGCTGTTGGAAGACCTGCAAAACCGTCTGCTCGCGCTGCAGAAGTCGTGCCGCGAGGTGAGTGAGGCCGTGTCGCGCCAGTATTTCCACGCCGCGCCGTGGGTGGCGTGGACCGATGTGCGCAGCAGTTCGGACGTGCGCGTCCAGGTGGAGGGGGAACTGTGAGCTGGCGGATCAGGGTGGTGCACACCACCGGGTATGTCTACGACGCGCCGGTGACGCGCTCGTTCAACGAGGCCAGGCTCACCCCGCGCGCGGACAGCAGGCAGAACGTGATCCTCAATCGCGTCGAAACCGTCCCCGCCACCAGGTCGTATCGCTACACCGACTACTGGGGCACCGCGGTCACCGCGTTCGACCTGCACGCCCCGCACACCGAGTTGGAGGTGACCGGGTCCTCGGTCGTGGAGACCGAGCCGTTCGCCGAACCGCCGGGCGAAGCGAACTGGGAGGACCTGCGCGGCGGACGGATCGTCGACCGGTTCGACGAAATGCTCAGTCCCACCGTGTACGTGCCGCGCGACCGCAAGCTCGCCACCATCGCCCGCCAGCTCTCCCGGAACGAGGAGCCGGCCAAGGCGGTGGTGCGCGCGGCCGAATGGGTGCACAAGGAAATGGACTACATCGCGGGCACCACCTCGGTACACACCTCGGCGCTCGAGGCGTTCGCCGAGCGGCGCGGTGTGTGCCAGGACTACGCGCATCTGACGCTGGTGTTGTTGCGCAGCATGGGGATTCCGAGTCGCTACGTCTCCGGGTACCTGCATCCGAAACCGGGCGCGGAGATCGGGGAGACGGTCGCCGGGCAGTCCCACGCCTGGATCGAGGCGTGGACGGGGCAGTGGTGGGGGTACGACCCGACCAACAATCTGGCCGTCAACGAGCAGCACGTGTCCGTCGGCGTCGGACGCGATTACGCGGATGTACCACCACTGAAGGGGGTGTTCTCCGGCGGCGGCTCGACAGACCTCGAGGTCGTTGTAGAGGTGACCCGCCTCGCGTAATGTCCATTTCGCTCGTGCGGACCCCGCTCGCCGCGGGGATGAATCCTCTCGGAGAGGTGGTAGCCGATGTCGCCCACTGCGCAGGAACTCGTCGAACCCGAAGTCGTGCCCGAGTACAAGAAATGGGCCGCGGAGGGGTTGGGCACCTTCATTCTCGTGATCGGTGGTGTCGGTACCGCCGTACTCGCCGGGGACCGGGTCGGCGCGCTCGGTGTCGCCCTCGCCTTCGGTCTGTCGCTGATGTTCCTCGTCTACGCGATCGGCCCGATCTCGGGCTGCCACGTGAACCCGGCGGTCACCCTCGGCCAGTTGCTGCTCGGGCGCCTGTCGGTGGTCTCGGCGGCGGGCTATGTGATCGCGCAGCTGGTCGGCGGTTTCCTGGCCGGTCTCGTGCTGTTCGCGCTGGCCAAGAACCTGCCCGCCTACGACCGCTCGGTGGACGGGCTCGGCGCCAACGGCTGGGGCTCGCACAGCCCGTCGGCGGTGACCGGGCCGCTCGGTGAGGTGGTCGTGCAGAACGGCTACGGGATGGCCGCGATGATCATCATCGAGGTGATGCTCACCGCGCTGCTGGTCTTCGTGGTGCTGGCCTCGACCGACCAGATCTCGGACGTCCCGCTGGCCGGCCTGTCGATCGGTGTGACCCTCGCGGTGATCCACCTGATCTCGATCCCGGTCGACAACACCTCGGTCAATCCCGCCCGCAGCCTGGGTGTGGCGCCCTATCAGGACGGCGCGATGGGGCAGGTGTGGGCGTTCGTGGTGTTCCCGCTGATCGGCGGTGTGCTCGGCGCGCTGGTCTACGGCCTGATCTTCGGCCGGTCCAGGGACGTGCTGAGCTAGCTGTCGCGCGAAGACGGAACCCCGACCCGGCCCGCGCCGGATCGGGGTTCCGTGCTGTTCAGCTCCACTGGTATTCGGCGACCAATCGGTGCGCGACCAGGTCGAAGGTCTTGCGCTCGACGATCGCGCCCTCGCGCCGGATGCCGTCCTCCGGCACGTCGAGCACCCGGTCCAGCCGCACCCAGCTGGGGCGGCCGTCGTGGTCCCACGGGCCCGAGCCGATACCGACCCAGTTGCGGTCGTGCGCGCGTTCGGCTTTGGACGACAGCATCAGCCCGAGCAGGGTCTTGCGATCGCGCCCGACGACCAGCACCGGCCGGTCCTTGCCGTTGGTGGGGTCCTCCTCGAACGGCACCCAGGTCCACACGATCTCCCCGGGATCGGCGCGTCCGTCGAGCTGCGGGCAGTAGACGATCTGCCGGGCGCGGTGGGCCGTCGGTACCGGCGTCGAGGCGGTCGGGCGGACCGCGACGGTGGGTTCGGGCTTGGTCGACAGCGCCCCCACCAGTTTCTCGAGCAGCCTCGGGCCCTGCTTGCGCACGATCTTCGGCCCCTGCTCCTTGGCGATGACGCCGAGCTGCTTGCCGAGAGTGTTCCAACTGCTGGCCATCCCTGAAATATAACGGTGCGCGGCGCTTCGGTGCACCGGTGACAGAGCCGCGCATCCGGCCATGGGACGATGGACCCAGTTCGCCGATACCCCTCGAGGAGTGGAGTGGCTTCCAGTTTTGCCGATACGACGTTCACCGATCCGTCCCGGATCCGGAACTTCTGCATCATCGCGCACATCGACCATGGCAAATCGACCCTGGCCGACCGGATGCTGCAGCTCACCGGTGTGGTCGAGGAGCGGGCGATGCGCGCCCAGTACCTGGACCGGATGGACATCGAGCGCGAGCGCGGCATCACCATCAAGGCCCAGAACGTGCGCCTGCCGTGGAGTGTCGACGGCGAGGAGTTCGTCCTGCACATGATCGACACGCCGGGCCACGTCGACTTCACCTACGAGGTGTCGCGTGCGCTCGAGGCGTGTGAGGGCGCGATTCTGCTGGTCGACGCCGCCCAGGGCATCGAGGCGCAGACGCTGGCGAACCTGTACCTGGCGATGGAGCGCGATCTCGTCATCATCCCGGTGCTGAACAAGATCGACCTGCCCGCCGCCGACCCGGACCGCTACGCCGCCGAGATCGCGCACATCGTGGGCTGCGAGCCCGACGACGTGCTGCGGGTCTCGGGCAAGACCGGTGTCGGTGTCGACGCGCTGCTCGACAAGGTGATCGCCGAGGTTCCGCCGCCGGTCGGCGACGCCGACGCACCGGCCCGCGCGCTGATCTTCGACTCGGTCTACGACACCTACCGCGGCGTGGTCACCTACGTGCGTGTGGTCGACGGCAAGCTCACCCCGCGCCAGAAGATCAAGATGATGTCCACCGGCGCGCAGCACGAGCTGCTCGAGATCGGCATCGTCTCGCCCGAACCCAAGCCCACGCAGGGCCTCGGCGTCGGCGAGGTGGGCTACCTGATCACCGGCGTGAAGGACGTGCGCCAGTCGAAGGTCGGTGACACCGTCACCTCCGCCCGCGACGGCGCGGCCTCGGCCCTGGCCGGCTATCAGGAACCGCGGCCGATGGTCTACTCGGGCCTGTACCCGGTCGACGGCTCCGACTACCCGGACCTGCGTGACGCGCTGGACAAGCTGCAGCTCAACGACGCGGCGCTGACCTACGTGCCGGAGACCTCGGTGGCGCTGGGCTTCGGTTTCCGCTGCGGCTTCCTCGGCCTGCTGCACATGGAGATCACCCGCGAGCGGCTGCAGCGCGAGTTCGGCCTCGACCTCATCTCGACCGCGCCGAACGTGATCTACCGCGTGGTCATGGAGGACGGCACCGAGCACGTCGTCACCAACCCGTCGTACTGGCCCGAGGGCAAGGTGCGCCAGACCTTCGAGCCGATCACCAAGTGCACCGTGATCGCGCCGAGCGAGTTCGTCGGCACCATCATGGAGCTGTGCCAGAGCCGCCGCGGCGAGCTGCTCGGCATGGACTACCTGTCGGAGACGCGCGTGGAGATGCGCTACACGCTGCCGATGGCCGAGATCATCTTCGACTTCTTCGACTCGCTGAAGTCGCGCACCCGCGGCTACGCCTCGCTCGACTACGAGGAGGCGGGCGAGCAGTCGTCCGCGCTGGTGAAGGTCGACATCCTGCTCCAGGGCGAGGCTGTCGACGCGTTCAGTGCCATCGTGCACAAGGACGCCGCCCAGGCCTACGGCAACAAGATGACCACCAAGCTGCGCGAGCTCATCCCGCGTCAGCAGTTCGAGGTGCCCATCCAGGCCGCGATCGGCTCGAAGATCATCGCGCGCGAGAACATCAGGGCGATCCGCAAGGACGTGCTCGCCAAGTGCTACGGCGGTGACATCAGCCGTAAGCGCAAGCTGCTCGAGAAGCAGAAGGAGGGCAAGAAGCGCATGAAGACCATCGGCCGGGTCGACGTGCCCCAGGAGGCCTTCGTGGCCGCGCTGTCCTCCGACGCCGCCTCGGACAAGCCGAAGGGCAAGTAGCTCAGTCCGGTTCGGCGGCGACGCGCACCAGCAGGCGCGTCCCGCCGAGCGGGCTCTCGGCGAGTTCGGCCGTGCCGCCGTGCAATTCGGCCTGTTGCCGCACCAGCGCCAGGCCGAGCCCGGAACCGGGCGAACCGGGGCGTTTGGCGAACCGGTCGAACGCGGTGGGGGACAGGTGCTCCGGGATGCCGGTGCCGTTGTCGTCGATGGTGATGGTGACGCCGTCGTCGCCGGTGCGCGCGGCGACCGCGATCTCGGTGGCGTGGCCGTGCAGCACCGCGTTGGCGACGGCATTGCCGACGATGAGCAGAATGCCGCCGGGCAGACCCGTCATCGGGACCGGTTCGCACGCCGTGAGACGGATGTCGACGCCGGGGCGCGCCCTGCGGGCGTTCTGGACCGCGCGATCGAGCGTCTCGCACAACTCGAACGGTTCGAACGCGCCACGATCGGTGAGCTCGCCGACGGCGAGGCGCTCCAGATCGTCGAGGGTGCGTTCGATCTGACCCTGCGCGGCCAGCACATCGGCGAGGACGGCGCCGCGCTGGTCGGCGGGCAGCTCGGCGCCGGCGAGGACCTGCAGGTCGGTGCGCATCGCGGTGAGCGGCGTGCGCAGTTCGTGCGCGCAGACCGCCGCGAAATCGCGGGCCCCGGCCAGCGCCTGACTGGTCTCGCCGTGCGCGGTCTCGAGCCGTGCCAGCATCCGGGTGATCGCGTCGGAGAGGTCCTCGGCCTCGCGCACGCCCCGCCCGGACAGCGGCGGCAGTTCGTCGAGGGTGTCGATCTCGTGAGTGGCGGTGGCCAGCCTGCGCAGCGGTCGCGCCGCGAAACCGGCCAGCACCCAACCCAATCCGGCCGCGCCGAGGACACCGGCGACGCCGATCCCGAGACCGATCAGCTGACTGCGGGTGATGGCGGCCTCGACCCGCTCTCGATCGGGATCGAGCCGGACGATCAGACCGGGCGCGCCGAGCACCGGCGCCAGCTCGGGATCGACCACGGTGGTGCCGGGCCGGAACACCCCGGGCGGACGCGGCTGGTCCGGCAGATCGGGCAGTGGTCGCGCCGGCGCGGGCAACGGCAGCGCGGGCGCGGTGTCCCCGCCCGGCACCGCGAGCACCCGCATGGTGGACACCGTCTGGTCGAGCTGACGGTCACCCGCCACTTTGAGCAGCGCCGCGTAGGTGAGGCCGAGGGTGACCGCGACCAGCGCGGCGACCGCCGCCGAGACGAGGGCCACCCGCGTGCGCAGCGACCACGAACCGCGTCTCACGGGCGGTCCCGCAGGACGAAACCGACGCCGCGCACGGTGTGCACGACCCTGGCCGCCCCGTCGGCTTCGAGTTTGCGCCGCAGATAGGAGACGAACACGTCGACCACGTTGGTGTCGGTGGCGAAGTCGTAACCCCAGACGGCGGACAGGATCTGCTCGCGGCCGAGCACGATGTCGACGTTCTCGGCGAGCAGCGCCAGCAGCTCGAACTCCCGCTTGGTGAGCTCGACCTGCCTGCCACGCGCGTGCACCCGGTGCGCGGCCGGATCGATCACCACCTCGCCCACCCGCACCGTCTTGCCCTGTGGCACAGCGGATGCGGCCCTGCGGCGCAACAGCGCGCGCAGCCGGGCCACCAGCTCGCCGAGGTCGAACGGTTTGGTGAGGTAGTCGTCGGCGCCGCGTTCGAGCGCGGCGATCCGGTCCGACACCGCGCTGCGGGCACTGAGCACGCAGATGGGGATGTCGTCGCCCATCGCGCGCAGCGCGGTGACCACGCCGACCCCGTCGAGCTCGGGCATGTTCACATCGAGCACCATGGCGTCGGGCGTGGCCGAACGCACCAGGGTGAGCGCGGCGGCGCCGTCGCTCGCGGTGAGGACGTCGAAGCCGGAGAGTTCGAGGCCGCGCCGCAGCGACGCGAGCACGCGGACCTCGTCGTCGACGACCAAGATCTGCTGTCCGGTCATGCGCCCACCCTAGTGCGATTCACCTGTCGGTCCTGGTCAGCGCGGGCGGCCGGGCGCGATGAGGACCGGGCCGTCCGGCGCGGGGAGCAGGGTCCGTTCGCCGTCGGGGTCGATCCGCACGCACTGGCCCGGCTCGACCGGTTCGGCGGGCAGGGCGAGCGCGGGCGCGCCCGGCGCGATGGGCCGGGTGCGCTCGAAGTGTCCGCCGTCACCGAGCTCGCCGCGCTCGATGTGGATGCGCGGGCCCGGTGCCGTCGGCGGGGCGGGTTCGCCGGGCGCGCCGCACAGGACCAGCGTGCGGTCGCCATCGCCGGTGGGATGGGCCGCGGCGACGCCGGCGACGGAGACGGTGAGCAGCGCCGAGCCGCCGAGCACGGCGGCGAGGCGGCGACGGGTGGACGATCGGATCATGGTGGGTCTCCTCACAAGAGTTCCGCCGATCTGCTCGATCGGCGAAACCGACGCTAAGCAGCCGATCTTCAGCCTCCGTTGAGCAATCGTTAGAGTTCTCTTGGGATCGCGGCCCCCCGATTCCACCGGGTCGCCGAAATTCGTTGTTCGCCATAAAGTGGGTGCCTACAGTGTTGGATGATCTTCACTTCGCTCGAACGTGGTGGGGGGCCGACAGTGAGCGAATGTTGGAGCATTGATGACGCGTGATCTGCCTCTCGATGACGATGCCGCGCGCGCGGAAGGGTCCGATACGGCCTACCGCGTAGCCAACGGTGTCGCCCGGGTCGCCCGTGCGGGTGCCTATGTCACCGGTGGCGCGCTGGTCGCCGCGAACGGCACCGCGCCCGAGACCACGCCCGGCACCAGCAACGCCGACAGCCGCTACGCGGGCTGGTCGACGCAGACGGTGTCCGGCGACCCGAGCCCGGACGCGCCGAGCCCGGTCATGACCTTCCCCGACCTGACCGATCTGCCCGAGCCCGCCGCCCCCGCGCCCGCCGCGCCGCACGCCCCGTTCGGCGCCAGGCCGCCCGCGGAACCCGAGGTGACGATGGTCGGGCGCTCGACCGAGGCCGAATCCGGCTGGCGCCCGGAGATTCCCGGCTCCGACGGCGACACCGAGATGCGGATTCCCGGCTCGGGGGAGACCTCCACCGGCTTCGGCATCCCGTCCTACACGCCCGCGCCGACCAAGCCGGGCCTCGGCCTCGACGACGACAACCCGTTCGCCCTGCCCGGCGGCCCCGGCCTCGGCCTGCCCGGTCCGGGGATGGGCATCCCCGGTTTCGACGGACTCCCTGGCCAGGGAATCGGTATCCCCGGCTACGACGGGCTGCCCGGCCACGCCGGTGGGCTGCCCGGCTTCGGTGGGATCGGCGGACCGAACGACTCGGTGGCCCAGCCGGGCGACGGGCCGTTCGACGGCATCGGCGACATGTTCGACGGGTTCGGCGCGATGGTGAACACCGAATGGCAGGTCGACGCGCACGTCGGCCTCGACGGTGTGTGGTTCACCTCGCAGATGAAGGTGACCGGCCAGGTGGGCCAGGTCGGCGATCAGCTCGACGACTACGGCAAGTGGCTCGGGGACGGCATCAAGGTCCCCGGCGGGGCCGACGGCGGCGGGATGACCTCGCCCACCGGGCCGAGCCTGCCGGGTTCGTCGTCCTCGGGCGTCGGCCTGCCCGGCAGCACCGGAACGTCCGCGACCGGCGCTCCGCTGCCCGGTGGTCCCGCGGCGCCGTCGACCGGCGCCACCCCGCTGCCCGGCGCAGCCGCGCCCGCCATGCCCGGCGCAGCCGCGCCCGCCATGCCCGGCGCCGCGCCCGCGGCCCCGATGTCGCATGCCCCGGCCCCCGCGCCCGCACCGGTGGCGCCCGCGCCGCCGGCCCCGGTCGCCCCGGCGCCTGCTCCGGTCGCGCCCGCCGCGCCGGCGCCGGTCGCGCTCAACCCGGTGGTCAGCACGCCCCTGCAGACCACGATCCAGCCCGACGCCGCCTCGACCCCGATCGCCAATGTCTTCGGTGGTGCGGCCGGTGCCGCCTCGCCGCTGACGGCGCCCGCCGCCACCGCGCCGGCGCTGTTCGCGCCGCTCACACCGACCACCAAACCCGTTGTGGTGCCCGATGTCTCGGGCCCGACGAGTTCTAGCCCGTCGCCCGCCACGGTGACGCCGCCCACGAAGCTGCCGACCGCCGACATCGAGACGCCGACCACGGTGAAACTGCCGGACCTGCCGAAGCCCACCGCCTCGGTGCCCGACGTCACCAAGCCGCACGTCACCACGCCGCCGACCGCGGGCACCGGCACCGGACCGGTGAAGCCGACCAGCCCCGGTGACGACGGCGTCACCACGCCGGGCGGCACCACCGGCGGCGGCACCACGCCTGGCGGCACGACGCCCGGCGGTTCCACGGGCGGCGGTACGACACCGGGCGGCACGACCGGTGGCGGCACACCGTCCACCGCGCCGACCGTCGACGTGCCGGACCCGACGGTGACCAACCCCACGGTGAGCGTGCCCACCCAGCCCGTGCCGACCAAGGTGCCCACCGTCGACATCGACCCGCCGTCGGTGGTCACACCACCGCCGGTGGTGACCGTGCAGCCCACCCAGGCCCCCATCAAACCGCCGGTCATCGACACCAAGCCGATCGCCGCCGACTTCGACCAGCACGCGGGCGGCTACCATGGCGTGTCGGCCGGGTTGTTCGACACGGGACTCGGCGGGGTCGATCAGGCCGCGGTGTTTCCCGCCGAGCCTCACGGGTATGACTTCGTCTAGTGCCCCCAGCGTCTCGGCCGGGCTCATGCAACGAGAGTGAGGAACAGGTTGTCTGCCGCTGCCGGACTGCAGGCCGCGACGGTGAAGCATCCGGATGTGATGGCTCCGGTCGTGTCTCTCGTCGACGAACTGCGGGACCTGGTCCGCACCGGCGGTCGCGACGATCTCGATGCCAGGCTCGGCATGGTCAGGGCCAGGCTCACCGACCCGCGCGTGCGCCTGGTCGTGGTCGGCGAATCGCAGGCCGGGATGAGCACACTGGTCAACAGCATGGTCGGTACGCCGGTCAGCGCGACCGACGGTAAGCCGAGCGTTCCGGTGATCGTCGAATACGGTCCCGCGCCGACCGCCACACTGGTGAAATCGGGCCAGCGCGGCCGCGTCGAGCGGGTGCCCGTCGACCCGCTCAACCCCGGCCCCGCGCTCACCGCGCTCGGGGTGCTGCGTGCCGAGTTCGCCGAGCCGAGCGCACTGCTGGCCGACGGCCTCGTGGTGATGGACGCCCCCGGCACCGCCACCCACGAGAGCGCCGCCTGGTCGATGATCGCCGCCGCCGACGTGGTGCTCTACGCCACCGACTCCGCCGCCGAACTGACCGAGGCCCAGCTCGAATACCTGCGCCGCGTCGAACAGGTGTGCCCGTCGGTGGTGTGCGTGCTCACCAAGATCGACCGCAACCCGCAGTGGTCGCTGACCCAGCGTCGCAACCGCGCCCTGCTCGACGGCGCCGGGCTGAACTTCGCGGTCGCGCCGGTCTCGGCGGTGCTGCACCGGGAGTCGCGCGAATCGGGCGACCAGCAGCGCGACATCGAATCCGGTGTGCCCCAGCTCATCGATCACCTGCGCGATTACGTGGTGGCCCAGGCGGATTCCGTCGCCGTCGCCGCCGCGGTGCGCGACATCTCCTCGGTCACCGACCAGCTCGCCTTCACCCTGCGCGCCGAGGCCGACACCCTGCGCGATCCGCGGCGCCGGGCCGAGATCACCCAGCGACTGGCCGCGGCCCGCACCGAGGCCGACCAACTGCGCCAGCGCACCGCCACCTGGCAGGTCACCCTGGTCGACGGCGGCTCCGAGCTGAGCGCCGACATCGAACACGATCTGCGGCACCGCCTGCGCACCCTCGTCCGCGAGGCCGAGGCCGAGATCTCCCGTACCGACCCGGCCCGCAAATGGTCGGAGTTCGCGACCGAACTCGACGCCAGGATCTGCGAGGCCGTCGAAGAGAACTTCGTGATGGCGCACTACCGCGCCGTCGAACTGGCCGAGCAGGTCGCCGCGAAGTTCCCGCCGGACAACCGCACCCCACCGCTGCCCGAGCTGCGCCTGACCAACCCCGGCGACGTGCTCGAACCGGTGCAATCCCTGGAAACGCTGGAGAGCGCGAAATCCAGTGTGGGACAACAGGCTCTCTCGGCGCTGCGTGGTTCCTACGGCGGCATCCTGATGGTCGGTCTCGCCACCAGTCTGCTCGGGATGTCGCTGGTCAACTGGTACTCCGCGGGCGCCGGCGTGCTGCTGGGTGTGAACGCCCTGTGGGACGACCGCCGCAGCCGCAAACAGCGGAGGCAGGCCGAGGCCAAGGTGGCCGTCGCCCGGCTGGCCGACGACGTGATCTTCCAGGTGGGCAAGGAATCCCGCAACCGGCTGCGCACGCTGCAGCGGGTCCTGCGCGACCACTACACCGAGATCGCGGCCGAGGTCGGCCGCACCGCCGAGGAGGCGCTGCGCGCGGCCGAGGAAACCGGCCTGCGCTACGGCGACCAGCGCGAGCTGCGCCTCACCGAGATCGACGCCGGGCTGCGCACGCTCGCCGGGCTGCGCGAACGCGCCGAGCGGCTCGCCTACTGACTCAGGTCGGCCGGTTCGACGGCGTGTGGGCCGGCTGGAACTGGCCCGCCTGCCGGGAGTCCTCGGCCCTGATCACGTGGGTCACCGCGTTGATCAGCGCCAGATGGGTGAACGCCTGCGGGAAGTTGCCCAGGTGCCTGCCGGTGTGCGGGTCGATCTCCTCGGCGTAGAGCCGCAGCGGGCTGGCCAGCCCGAGCAGCCGCTCACACAGCTGGGTGGCGCGCTCGAGCTCGCCGATCTCCACCAGCGCCGAGACCAGCCAGAACGAGCAGATGGTGAAGGTGCCCTCCTCGCCGCTGAGCCCGTCGTCGGTGGTCTCGGTGTCGTAGCGCAACACCAGCCCGTGCACGGTGAGCCGATCGGCGATGGCCAGCACCGTGGCCTTGACCCGGTCGTCCTCCGGCGGCAGGAACCGGGTCAGCACGATCATCAGCAGGGACGCGTCGAGGGTGTGCCCGCCGTAGGTCTGGGTGAACACGCCGTTCTCGTCGACGCCCTTGGCGAGCACGTCGTCGCGGATCTCCTCGGCGATGTCGAACCACTCGATGGCCCGCTCGAACTGGCCGTGCAGCTGGGCCAGCCGCGCGCCGCGGTCGAGCGCGACCCAGCACATCACCTTCGACGAGGTGAAATGCTGTGGCTCCCCGCGCACCTCCCAGATGCCGCGATCGGGTTCGCGCCACCGCGAGATCGCGGCGTTCACGGTGCGTTCGAGCATGGGCCACAACGATTCCGGGACCTGCTGGCGTGACTTCACGTGCAGGTACACGGCATCGAGCATGGTGCCCCAGATGTCGTGCTGGTCCTGGTTGTAGGCGGCGTTGCCGATGCGCACCGGCCGCGAGTTGTCGTAGCCGGACAGCTCCGGCAGCACCTCCTCGGTGATCCGGCGTTCACCGCCGATGCCGTAGAGCACCTGCAGCGGCAGCGCGTCACCGTTCTCGCCGGTGGTGGCGTCGTTGAGGAAGTTGAAGAAGTCGTCGGCCTCGCGGTCGAGCCCGAGGGTGTACAGGCCCCACAGCGCGAAGCTGGCGTCGCGCACCCAGGTGTAGCGATAGTCCCAGTTGCGTTCCCCGCCGGGGGTTTCCGGCAGCGAGGTGGTGGCGGCGGCGATCAGCGCGCCGGTGGGCGCGTAGGTGAGGCCCTTGAGCGTCAGCGCGCTGCGCTGTAGATAGCTGCGCCACGGATGATCGGGGAAGTCGCCCAGGGTGATCCACTGGCGCCAGCACTCGGCGGTCGTCCACATCTTCGACGCCGCCTCGTCGAAGGTGGCAGGGGCGGGCAGGTCCGACCAGGACAGGGCCACGAACACCGAATCGCCGTCGCGCATCCGGGTGCGGGCCCGCGCCTCGCGACCCTCCAGGCCGAGTCGCAGGTCGGTGTTGAGGATCAGCGACGGCCCGTTGTCGGGATGGACGGCCGCGACCGCGGTGGCCTGCTCGTAGACCTTGCCGGTGTACTCCCAGCGCGCGCCGCCGCGGTGGTAGTCCAGCGACGGCTGGCAGCTCATCTCCAATTCGACTGTGCCGCTGACACATTTCACCGTGCGCAGCAGCATGTGCTCGGCGTCCCAGTCCATCGGGGTGCGGCGATGGGTCTTGGACCTGGCCATGTTGTTGTGCCAGGGTCCGAGCACCAGCGCGTCGCGCACGATCAGCCAGCCGGTCTCGGTCTGCCAGGTCGTCTCGAGGATCATGCCGCCGGGCAGATACCGGCGCGCCGCGGGCACGTGTTTGCCGTACGGCCCGAGCCGGAAGTGTCCGGCGCTGCGGTCCAGGATGGCGCCGAACACACTGGGGGAGTCGGGGCGCGGGACACACATCCACTCGACTGAACCGCTGCTCGCGATCAGGCAGCTCGT
Organism: Nocardia neocaledoniensis; assembly: GCF_003182135.1. Taxonomy (GTDB): domain Bacteria; phylum Actinomycetota; class Actinomycetes; order Mycobacteriales; family Mycobacteriaceae; genus Nocardia; species Nocardia neocaledoniensis. Next base: position 243,327 of record NZ_QGTL01000008.1, read on the forward strand.
CTCGCAGTCGGACAGGAAGGCGTAGTCGTCGATCGGCGGGAAGGCGCCGCGACGACCACTGGAGGAGACCGGACTCAGAATCGGCAGTTTGTCGGCACTGGAAGACTCCATACCCCATCATCACGGCGAGGCCCGCCGCTCGTCCACCGCGCGCGGGTGTCGGTTTCGCGACGCGGCAGGTCACGACCACGGAATTCGCCCGTTCACGGCGACCGTCTAGTCTGGGACGCGTGCAACGCATCGCAGGTTGGTGGGACGGCTTCGAACTCTGGGTAGCCGGGCTGCCCTTCATCCCCCAGTTCCTCGTCGTGCTGGTCGGCATGGTCCCGATCAGCTTCGCCATCGCCTACCTGCTCGACCGCACGCTGCGCGCGATCTTCCGCGTCCTGCGCCGCGACGAGCCCACCGACGGCGCCCCGATCCCCGCGACCGTGGCGGCGCCGGCGCGCCCGACCGTCGGCAGTGGTGCCCGCTGATGCCACGGTCTCGCGTTCAGCTCGCCCTCGTCGCCCTCCTCGTCCTCGTCGTCATCGCCTGGTTCTTCACCAGATAGTTGGAGCGCTGGCGCGCTCGGGTCGTACGGGGCTAGTTCCGGCGCCAGTCGCTGAGGCGTTTGCCCAGGTCGGCGACGGTTTGGCCGACTTCCTGGCCGACGGTGCTCACCGCGGCGCCCACGTCCTTGCCGAGGTCGCGGACGGTGCGGATCAGCAGGTCGTCGGACTGGTCGAAGGACTCGCGGTAGCTGCGGGCCGCGTGCTTGACCTCCTCGCTGATGCGCGCGTCACGATCCTGCTCACGGCGCGGGTAGCTGCCGCCGAGCACCCGGTCGTACTCGCCGGACTGGATCCAGCGGCGCAGTTCCGCCGCGCGCAGCACCGAGAACGGATGCGACTGCAGTTCCAGGTTCAGCAGCTTGAGCACGCCGTCGCGCAGGTCGCCCGAGCGCAGGTAGTCGTCGGCCTGGTCGAGGAACGCGCCGTGGTTCATCTCCTTCAGCCAGGTGCCGCCCGCGGTCTTCATGTGCACGCGCACCGAGGCCTCGACGTCCTGGCTGCACAGCAGGCCTGCCCGGTCGCCGGACAGCTCCGACTTGCGGCTCCACTCCATCAGCGCCGCCACGATCGCGCGCAGCGCCCAGCCGCCGCCGGGCATCCAGCCGATCGAGGCCGACAGGCGCAGCAGGTGCATGAGCATCGTGCGGTACACCGCGTGCCCGGACAGGGCGTGGCCGAGCTCGTGACCGATGACGAAGCGCAGTTCCTCGGTGTCCATCAGGTCGAGCAGGCCGGTGGTGAGGACGATGAACGGCTTGTCCATCCCGATGGTGAAGGCGTTCACCGTCGGGTCCTGCAGGACGAACATCTCCGGCGTGGTTCGCGCGTCGAGCACGCCGACGCAGTCCGCGCGCAGCTCGTGCAGGGTGCGGAACTGGCGGTCGTCGACCCGGACGGCCGTCGCCAGGTAGAGCAGCCGGTGCTGGCGCTCGCGCAGCAGGCCGGACAGGGCTTTGAGCACGGTGTCGAACCCGGTCAGCGCCCGGAGCGCGACCAGCGCGGTGCGGTCGGCCGGATGCTCCCACGCACGGGTGCTGATCTCCGGAAAACGCACGCGGACACGGTCTGGAGCCATGGTCATAGGATGAAATCCCCCCTCGAAGTACAACTCTCGTCGATTCGAATCATCATGTCGCAATCTGCTACAGTCTGCCTGTGTCCCCGAGTGTCGCCCCGCAGATCCGCCATGAGCTGGCGTTGATCGCTGTCGGCAACCTCGCGGTCGCGGACATCCTCTGTCGATGATCGGCCACCGGACGCTTCTGCGCGTATCTGCCCAGTAGACTGGCGCGCGCTTTCCTTTCGCAGTCGTAGTCCGTCACTCCGGGGGCCACCGGCCCGAGTCGCGCCAACTGCCGTCCGTCCGTCGCACGGCAGGTCTACCGATCGACGAGCATGATCCCGCCGCAACGAGAAATGTTGCCCGGCAGGTCCTTCCGAAAGGTTCAACCCCGATGTCACGCACCACTTGGATCGGCTCGCGCCGCCGCGCCGCCGCCATCGCCGTCACCGCCGTCGCCGCGCTCGCGCTGACCGCGTGCGGCGGTGGCGCCAGCGATTCGACCGACGGCGGCACCGGAGCCGACGGCAGCGGGGGCAGCCTCAACCTCTACGCCTACGCCGTCCCCAAGCCCGGCTTCGACAAGGTCGTGCCCGAGTTCAACAAGACCGACGCGGGCAAGGGCGTCCAGGTCCAGGCCTCCTACGGCGCCTCGGGCGACCAGTCGCGCAAGGTCAAGGACGGCGCCGAGGCCGATGTCGTGAACTTCTCCGTCGAGCCCGACATCACCCGCCTCGTCGACGCCGGCCTGGTCGAGTCGAACTGGAACGCCGACGCCACCAAGGGCATCCCGTTCGGCTCGGTCGTCACCCTGGTCGTGCGCAAGGGCAACCCCAAGGGCATCAAGGACTGGGACGATCTGATCAAGCCGGGTGTCGAGGTCGTCACGCCGAACCCGTTCAGCTCCGGATCGGCCAAGTGGAACCTGCTCGCGCCGTACGCCGCCAAGAGCGACGGCGGCAAGAACCCGCAGGCCGGCCTGGACTACCTGAGCCAGCTGATCTCGCCCGAGCACGTCAAGGTGCAGCCGAAGTCGGGCCGCGAAGCCACCGAGACCTTCCTGCAGGGCACCGGTGATGTGCTGCTGAGCTACGAGAACGAGGCCATCTTCTCCGAGCGCAACGGCGACCCGATCGAGCACATCAACCCGCCGACCACCTTCAAGATCGAGAACCCGGTTGCGGTGCTGAAGAACTCCAAGAACCTGGCCAAGGCCACGGCGTTCCGTGACTTCCTGTTCACCCCCGAGGGCCAGAAGGCGTGGGCGCAGGCCGGTTTCCGTCCGGTCGACCCGAAGGTCGCGGCCGAGTTCAGCGCCGACTTCCCGACCCCGGCCAAGCTGTGGACCATCGATGACCTCGGTGGCTGGAAGGCCGTGGACAAGGATCTGTTCACGCAGGGCACCGGCAAGATCGCGGTCATCTACGACCAGGCCACCAAGTAGGACGTGACCGAGCGCACACGCGATACTGGACAACTGTGACTGACAGCAGTGGGCCCGCCGGGACCGGGGAAACCCCCGATCCCGGCGTCGCCGTGAAACTGGACAAAACGCCGCGGGCGTCGCGCGGGCGCTCGTGGTTGAAGGTGACCGGCTCGGTGGGTCCCTTCGGCATCGGTGTCGCCGTGCTGTGGCTCAGCGTCATCGTGCTGCTGCCGCTGGCGGCGCTGACCGTCAGCTCGTTCGAAGACGGCTGGTCCGGCTTCTGGGACGCGGTCACCGCGCCCGCCGCCGTGGACTCGCTGAAGGTGACCATCGGCGTCTCGGTGATCGTCGCCGTGCTCAACGTGGTGATGGGCACGCTCATCGCCTGGGTGCTGGTGCGCGACGAATTTCCCGGCAAGGGGATCGTCAACGCGCTGATCGACCTGCCGTTCGCGCTGCCGACGATCGTCGCCTCGATCGTGCTGCTCTCGCTCTACGGCCCGAACAGCCCGGTCGACATCCACCTCAACGCCACCCAGCCCGGTCTGGTGGTGGCGCTGGCCTTCGTGACGCTGCCGTTCGTGGTGCGCTCGGTGCAGCCGGTGCTGATCGAGGTCGACAAGGAAGTGGAACAGGCCGCGCTCTCCCTGGGCGCGAGCAACTGGATCACCTTCCGCCGGATCGTGCTGCCGACGCTGACCCCCGCGATCATCTCCGGCGGCGGCCTCGCCTTCGCCAGGGCGATCGGCGAATACGGCTCGGTCGTGCTGATCGGCGGCAACATCCCGCGTGAGACCCAGATGACCTCGCAGTACATCCAGCAGCAGATCGAGGTCGACCGGCCGATCAACGCGGCCGCGGTGTCGGTGGCGCTGCTGGTGATCTCCTTCGCCAGCCTGCTCGTACTGCGCCTGCTGGCCGAGCGCACCGCTCGTAAGGAAGAGGCGGCCCGATGAAGCTGTCGCTGTTCACCCGGCTCTCGCTGCGCACGGTCGCCCTGGGGTACCTGTTCATCCTGCTCGTGCTGCCGCTGGTGATCATCCTGTGGCGCACGTTCGAGCGCGGGATCGGCGCGTTCCTCGACTCGATCACCACGCCCGCGGCGATCTCGGCGTTCCAGCTGTCGATGATCATCGTGGCCATCGTGGTGCCGCTGAACGTGGTGTTCGGCGTCATCACGGCGCTGGCGCTGGTGCGCAGCAAGTTCCCCGGGCGCAATCTGGTGCAGGGCATCGTGGACCTGCCGTTCGCCGTCTCGCCGGTGGTCGTCGGTGTGTCGCTGATCCTGCTGTGGGGCGCGGGCGGCTGGTTCGGCGGCCTCGAGTCGCTCGGCTTCAAGGTGATCTTCAGCCTGCCCGGCATGGTCATCGCCACCATCTTCGTGACGCTGCCGTTCGTGGTCCGCGAGGTCGAGCCGGTGCTGCACGAGATCGGCGACGACCAGGAACAGGCCGCGGCCACCCTCGGCGCCTCGCGCTGGCAGACCTTCTGGCGGATCACCCTGCCCGCCATCCGCTGGGGCCTGACCTACGGCGTCGTCCTCACCGTGGCCCGCGCGCTCGGCGAGTTCGGCGCGGTGATCATGGTCTCCACCGCGCTGCCCGGCCGGTCGCAGACGCTGACGCTGCTGGTGCACGGCCGCTACATCAACGACCACAACACCTTCGGTGCCTACAGCGCGGCGACGCTGCTGATGGGCATGGCGCTGGTCGTCCTCCTCCTGATGACTCTCCTCGAACGCAAGCGGGGCACCGAATGATCACCGTGACCAACGCGCGCAAGAACTACGGTTCCTTCGCCGCTCTCGACGATGTCAGCATCGACATCCCCTCCGGCGAGCTGACCGCGCTGCTCGGCCCCTCGGGTTCCGGCAAGTCGACGCTGCTGCGCTCGATCGCCGGTCTGGAGTCGCTCGACGGCGGCATCGTCACGATCGCGGGCAACGACGTGACCCACGTGGCGCCGCAGAAGCGCGACATCGGCTTCGTGTTCCAGCACTACGCCGCGTTCAAGCACATGACCGTGCGCGACAACGTGGCCTTCGGCCTGACCATCCGCAAGCGGCCGAAGAAGGAGATCGACAAGCGCGTCGACGAGCTACTCGGCATCGTCGGCCTCGACGGTTTCCAGCACCGGTACCCGGCGCAGCTGTCCGGCGGACAGCGTCAGCGCATGGCGCTGGCGCGCGCCCTCGCCGTCGACCCGCAGGTGCTGCTGCTCGACGAGCCGTTCGGCGCGCTGGACGCCAAGGTCCGCACCGATCTGCGGCAGTGGCTGCGCCGGCTGCACGAGGAAGTCCACGTGACGACCGTGCTGGTGACCCACGATCAGGAGGAGGCGCTCGACGTCGCCGACCGGATCGCGGTGATGAACAAGGGCCGCATCGAACAGGTCGGCTCGCCGGAGGACGTCTACGACCGCCCGGCCAACGAGTTCGTCATGTCCTTCCTCGGCGCGGTGGCCCGCCTCAACGGCCATCTGGTGCGTCCGCACGACATCCGGATCGGCCGCGATCCGTCCATGGCGCTGGCCGAGCACGAGGGCACCGCGGAATCCGCCGGTGTCACCAGGGCCACCGTCGAGCGCATCGTGCGGCTCGGTTTCGAGGTGCGGCTGGAACTGCGCAACGCCGCGACCGGCGACCAGTTCGCCGCCCAGGTGACCCGCGGTGACGCCGCCGCGCTGCGCCTGAGCGAGGGGGAGACGGTCTACGCCCGTGCCACCCGCATCCCGGACCTGCCGACGAGCTGATCGGTAGTTTTCGACCCGGCCGGGCGGTGTTGCTGAACAGCCACCGCCCGGCCGTCGCGTTCGGTGCCGCGGGAGGATAGCCGGTACCGGCGGTTCGCACGGCGAAACGCCGGAGTCGAGCGGGAACTATTTTTCCCGGCCCCGAACCGATGTGCATGACGCAGTGTCACAGGTAGAGCCGTTTTTACTGGTGAGTAGCTTTTTCTCCCTGGATTTCGGCACGCCGAACACGCGAAATCCGGCCGGTGCCGGAGTTGACGTGACTCCTCGTAGGTGTAACTATTGGAAACAGTAAACGTCCCTTGAGGAGAGGCAGTGACGACGATGTCTGCGCCCACCACCCCTGACGTCGATCCTGTAGTCGCCGAGGCTCAGGCGTACGCCGAGAAGTTGCTGATGCTGTCCGAGGCGTCGGTCAACCGTCACTTCGACCCGTTCGAGGACATCGACTGGGACAACCCGGACTTCGACCCGAACCACAAGCCGGAGCGCTGGGTCCTGGTCACCTCGGCGGACCCCATCGGTCGCCACCCCTGGTACCAGGCGCTGCCGCTCGACAAGAAGATCGAGATCGGCAAGGTCCGCCAGGCCAATGTCGCCAAGGTCGGCCTGCAGTTCGAGGCCATCCTGATCATCGGCATGATGCAGCACATCTTCAACCTGAAGAACAACGACCCGGAGTTCCGGTACTGCTCGCACGAGATGATCGAAGAGCACAACCACACTCTGATGTTCCAGGAGATGGTGAACCGCGTCGCCGACGTGCCGGGCATGAACCCGCTCGTGCGTCAGCTGCGCCACCTGGCCGCCCCGGCGGGCGCGCTGTTCCCCAACTTCTTCTTCATGGCCGTGCTCGCCGGCGAGGAGCCGATCGACCACATCCAGAAGGACATCCTGCGCTCGGGCGATGACATCCACCCGATCATGCGCGGTGTGATGGCGATCCACGTGGCCGAGGAAGCTCGCCACATCTCCTTCGCCCACGAGTTCCTGAAGAAGAACGTGCCCGCGCAGCCGGCGGCCAACAAGTTCGTGCTCTCGATCGCGATGCCGATCGTCATGTTCGTGCTCGGCCGTGCCATCGCGACCCCGCCGAAGACCTTCTTCAAGCAGTTCGACATGCCGAAGGAAGTCAAGAAGGAACTGTTCTACGGCTCCAAGGAGTCCAAGCAGGTCTTCGCCGACTACTTCATCGACGTGCGCGCCCTCGCCGAGGAGATCGGGCTGATGAACCCGATCGCCAAGAAGGTGTGGAAGCTGCTCGGGATCGACGGCCCGTCCAGCCGGTACCGTTCGGAGCCCAAGCGCTCCGCCAAGCACGCCGCCTGAGACGATAGCCATATGCCATATGTCGTGACCCAGTCATGCTGTAGCGACGCCTCGTGCGTCTACGCATGCCCGGTGAATTGCATTCATCCGACCCCGGATGAGCCGGACTTCCTCAGCGCGGAGATGCTCTACGTCGATCCGGCGGCCTGCGTGGACTGTGGCGCCTGCGCCACCGCGTGCCCCGTCGACGCGATCACCTCGTCGAAGAAGCTGACCGAAGAGCAGAAGCCGTTCATCGAGATCAACGCCGACTTCTACCGCGTCCAGCGGGACCGGCCGACGTTGGCTCGCCCGGTGATGCCGCCCACGATCGACACCCAGCGTTCGCCGCTGCGGGTGGCGATCGTGGGGTCGGGACCGTCGGCGATGTACGCCGCCGACGAACTGCTCACCCAGCCCGGCGTCGCGGTGACCATGTTCGACCGGTTGCCGCAGGCCTACGGCCTGGCCCGGCTCGGCGTCGCGCCCGACCACAAGCGCACCCGTCAGGTCGCCGATCTGTTCGACGTGATGTCGAAGCAGGAGGACTTCGGGACCTACCTGGACGTGGAGATCGGCAAGCACATCAGCCACGCCGAGCTGCTCGAGCACTTCCACGGCGTGATCTACGCCGTGGGCGCGTCCTCGGATCGCAAGCTCGGCATCCCCGGTGAGGGGCTGGCGGGCAATGTGTCGGCCACCGACTTCGTCGCCTGGTACAACGGTCATCCCGAGCACGTCGACGACGAGTTCGATCTGGACCAGAAGCGCGTCGTCATCGTCGGCAACGGCAACGTGGCCCTCGACGTGGCGCGGATCCTGACCGTCGACCCGGCCACCCTGGCCGGCACCGACATCGCTCCGCACGCGCTGAAGGCGTTGCGCGAGAGCAAGGTCGAAGAGGTCGTGATCCTGGGTCGTCGCGGCCCGGCCGAATCGGCGTTCACGGTGCCCGAGTTCGTCGGCCTGCTGGCCGCCGACATCGACATCGCGATCGAGGGCGAGCTGCCCGAGGTCACCGCGGATCTGCCGTTCAAGGTCGAGCAGAAGCTGCGGCTGCTGCACAGCGTCGCGAACCGTCCCTTCGGCGCGCGTCGCCGGATCGTGTTCCGCTATCTGTCTTCTCCGGTGGAGATCGTCGGCACCGACTCGGTGACCGGCGTGCGGGTCGAGCGCAACGAGCTCGTCACCGACGCCGACGGGCGGACCAGCGCGGTGCCGACCGGGGATGTCGAGCTGCTCGAAGCCGGTGTGGTGCTCACCTCGGTGGGCTACCGCGGTGTGCCGACCAAGGACCTGCCGTTCGACGAGGCGCGCGGCGTGATCCCGAACGAACGCGGCCGGGTGCTGACCGCGCCCGCGGGCGATGTCGTCACCGGCACGTACGTGACCGGCTGGATCAAGCGCGGACCGACGGGCTTCATCGGCACCAACAAGTCCTGTGCGCAGGAGACGGTGGAGCAGCTGGCCGCCGACTTCAACAGTGGCGCACTGCGGGAGCCCACCCGCGACACGCAGGAGTTCGACCGGCTGGTGCGCGCGCGGCGACCGCAGGCCGTGGCCGGTGGCGCGGCGCTGCCGCCGCGGCAGGGTTCGCTCAAGCGGCTGCTCGCACGCGGCTGATTCCACGAGAACCGAAGGCCCGTCCCGGGAATCCCGGGACGGGCCTTCGGCGTTCGCGCACCCCTCGGTCGACACGGCACGGACGAGTTCGCCCTCCGCTATTGACGTGTCATTGGGTTTGGCGTCTACTTCATTATGCGGTGTATTGAAATGTCGATTTTCGAATTCATCCGAGTAGTAATTGAATCAGTTACCAGTCGGTAAGTGCGCCAAAAGCGGGCGATAACAAACCGTAGGAATGTAATCGTTGGGGGCTTATTGCGATTACTCCCGGGTAGCTGCTTCTCGGAGTCTGCAGGTCACCGACATGCCGTTCAGGGGACTGGACGCATGACCGCAAGTGCATCTACCTGCGAAGATCCTCTCGCAAGGGCCAAAGGTCCTGTGTCTCGTATCAATCAGGCAGCAATTCGGCTTTGTGCCGGTTAATCTATGCGGGCTGTTTGGAAGACGACCGCGGCCACATGGTGCGCTCGCGTGCTGGACGTGGTCACGGTGCGTTGACGGGATAGCAATTACATGACCAGAGGTCTGGGCTTAAGCATCGGTACGGTCAATGCGATCACGGCGGTCGCCGCCGAAGATCCGGCCAAGCCGACGGTGCGCACACGGCGTACCGCACTCACCTTCGACGACGCGGGCCGCCCCCGCATCGGAGCGATCAACGAATTCGCTTCGGCCGTCACCGATTTCGCGGATCTGAGCCGCGAGCCGGAGCCGATGGTGATCGGCGGCCGGTTCTACTCGGCGACCAATCTGATCGCCGCCGTCGCCACCGGGCTCATCGAGCTGGCCGAGCCGGCGCCCGGTGTCGTATTGACTTATCCGGCAGTGTATTCCGACAAGCAGGTCGCGCTCCTCGGGCAGGCGCTGCATCTGGCGGGCGCCGGACAGGTGCTGCTCGCGCCGGAGCCGGTCGCCGCCGCCGAGTGGCTCGACGCCGACCAGGGCCCGCTCGCGCCGGGCTTCGTGCTCGTCTACGACCTGGGCGCGAACAGTCTCGATCTCACCGTGCTGCGGGTCGGCCCGGACTGGCCGCACCATCCGATGATCGGAACTCCCGTGCGCTGCACCGACTTCGGTGGCAAGCCGCTCGGCGAGATGGTCGCCCGCTACGCCGGGTCCCCGCGCTCCGGCCGCGCGACGCAGACGCTCACCTCGATGGTGAACATCGACGCGCTGCGCGCCGAACACATCCGCGACACCTTCCCGCTGGTCAGCAAGACCGTGGCGGCGGCGGGGCTGCGGCTGGCCGATCTGTCGCGAATCCTGGTCGTCGGCGGGGCTTCTCGCCCGCCGGAGGTGGCGCAGACTCTCGCCGAACTCGGCGTTCCGCTCGTCACCGTCGCCGATCCCGGTCAGGTGGTCGCCGCGGGCGCCGCGGCGCTGGCGGCCCGCACCTTCGCCCCCGTGCAGCAGCACGGCCCGTCCGCGCCGCACGTGGCCGTGTTCTCCAGCGCCGCAGTCGTTTCCGCGCTGGCCATGTCGGCGATGACGGTGTTCGGCAGTCCCTTCGATCCGGGCCTGACCCCCGCGCTCGAACGCTTCCCCGTGCTCGGCGCGCCCGCCGACGCGCTGCTCTACGACATGAGCGCCGACTTCGTCGCGGCCCAGACCTCGGGGCTGGTCGGCGATGTCGACCCGCACACCGCGCGCGTGCGCGTCGCGAGCGCGGCCGCCGCGGCGCAGACGGCGTACGAGATGATCGTGGCGCCGAACAAGCCTGCGGGCAAGAAGTTCGGCAACGGTGAACGCGGCGGCGGTGGACACCAGGACGTCCGCAACGATTGCAAGTCGCCCGTCCTCGCCCGCACCACCTACGGCGACCCGGCCAGCTTCATCAACCCGCTGCCCTTCGCCAAGTCGACGCAGCCCCAGAACGTTCCGACCAACCCGGGTTCGCCCGATCTGCCCGACCTCGACCCCATCACCGGCCCCGGTCCCACAGACCCCTCGGTGCCAGGAACTTCGCCCGGGACCTCGATTCCGGGAACGACACCGGGTTCCTCGCTGCCCGGAACCTCGACATCGCCGGGAACCTCACTTCCCGGCGTCGACACGTCGCCGAGCAGTGGCAGCACGACGGGCGGAACCAACACGGGCACAACCACTCCCGGCACATCCACCGGCGGCACCGGGGCAACGGACGGCGGGTGGGGTGGCGCGACCGGCGGTACCGGTACCGCCCCCGGCGGTACCACCGGCGGCACGACCTCGCCCGGCGGCACCACAGGTGGCACGACCTCGCCCGGCGGGACCGGTGACAGCGGCGCATCGGCCGGCGGTACCGACGGCGGCTCATCCTCGGGCGGGACATCGGGCGGCGGGACCTCCAGCGGCGGAACGTCCGGCGGCGGAACCGGCGGGGGCGGCGCGTCCGGCGGTGGCGGGACCGGCGGGAGCGGTGCGTCCGGCGGGGGCGACTCCGGCGGCGCGTCCGGCGGTACCTCGGGTGGCGGCGCGTCCGGCGGCGGAACCGGCGCGTCCGGCGGTGGCGACTCGGGTGGCGCGTCGAGTGGCGGTGCGTCGAGCGGCGGTGCGTCCGGCGGCACTTCGAGCGGAGGCGCTTCGTCCGGCGGGACATCGAGCGGCGGAACGTCCGGCGGTGGCACCTCGAGCGGCGGCACCTCCGGTGGTGCGTCCGGTGGCGGCGACTCCGGCGGTTCCTCGGGCGGCGCGTCCGGCGGTGGCGGTGGTGGCGGTGGCGGTGGCGGCTCGCGCCGCTGACCGGGGTCGCCAGGCATTCGGGTGACGCGGTCCTCGGTGCTGCGGCTTCCGGTCGCGGCGTGTCCGGCGGCTCCTCGGGGGCGGTGGCAGTGGCGGTTCTCGTCGCTGATCAGGCCGCCTGGCATCAGGGTGACGCGCTCCTCAGTGGTGCAGCTTCCGGTGGAGGCGTGTCCGGCGGCTCCTCGGTGGCGCGTCCGGCGGGGTGGTGGCGGTGTGGTTCTCGTCGCTGTTCAGGGCCGCTAGGCATCGGGCCGGCATGCTGCCAGGCGGTGTGGCTTCCATTCACGGCGACTCCGGCGACTCCGGCGGCTCTCCCGGTTCCCCGGAGGCGCGTCAGTCGGGGTGCGGTGGTGGCGGTCCTTGACGCTGACCGGGGCCTGCCGAGCCTCGGGGTGACGTGCCCTGCGTTGGTGTGGCTTCCGGTGGCGGCGCCTCCGGCAGGTCCTGGTGGCGCGTTCGGCAGGGTGGCGGTGGTGGGTTCTCGTCGCTGATCAGCGCCGCTAGGCATCGGGGTGGCATGCTGCCAGGCGGTGTGGCTTCCCTTCGCGGTGACTCCGGCGGCTTTCCGGGCGGCGCGTCAGGCGGGGTGGCGGTGCCGGTTCTCGTTGCTGATCGGGGCGGTCAGGTCTCGGGTGGCGTGCTTTGCGGTGGTGTGGCTTCCGGTGGTTGTGACTCCGACGGTTCTTGGGGTGGCGCGTCCGGCTGGGGTGGTGGTGGTTCTTGCCGCTGATCCGGACCGCGAGGTGTTGGGGTGACGTGTTCCTGGTGTGTGGCCTTGTGACGACGCCGGATGATCGGGTGTGGGCGCGTCCGTGGTCGGCGGCCCGGCGGCGAGTGCTGAGCGTGCGTCGACTCCGTGTCCGTTGAGCTCGGCGTCGCGGTGAGGCGCGGCGCAGTGACGTGCCTCCGGCGAAACGTCTTTGGTCACCCCGCTTTTCGGGACGCCGGGGTGAGGTAGCCGCGCTGTTCTCGGTCGCGAAATCGCGGGTGGGTGTCGGTGGGGCCGGGCACAATGGGGTGATGGGTGTACGTGGGGGAGCGCCGGAACTCATCGCGCTCGATGTCGATGGGACGCTGCTCGTCGACGGGTTCGAGGTGAGCGCACGGGTTTCGGCGGCGGTCGCGGCCGCGGTGTCGGCGGGGGCGCACGTGGTGGTCACCACCGGGCGCACCGTGGTGACGACGCGACCGGTGCTGAAGGGCCTGGGGCTCACCGAGGGGCACGCGCTGTGTTCCAACGGCGCCGTGCACGTCGACGTGGCGCGCGGCGAGCCGATCGCCGTGCAGTCGTTCGATCCGGCGCCCGCCGTCCTGGCGCTGCGGACGTTGTTCCCCGACATGGTCTTCGCGGCCGAACGGGTCGGGGAGGGCACCTGGGCGACGGGGCACGGGCCGGGTGAGTTCCCGATCGGCGACTTCCGCCTCGTCGATCATCACTTGCTGAGCAGCGCGCCGACGCCGAGGCTCAACGGATGGTGGCCCAGCGGCACGGCCGAGGAGATGGTGCGCCTGCTCGGTGCGCTCGAGGTCCCCGACGCGTCCTGGGTGCACGGCGAATTCGGGCCGTGGGTCACTGTGTCGCGGCGTGGTGTGTCGAAAGGCTGGGCCCTCGAACGACTCCGGCAGTCCCTGGACGTGGATCCGGCGGCGACTCTCGCGATCGGTGACGGCTTCAACGATCGCGAGATGTTCAGCTGGGCCGCGCATTCGGTCGCCATGGCCAACGCGCCCGAGCCGGTGCGAATCCTGGCCGACGAGGTCACCGGCGACGTGCTCGAGGACGGCGTCGCCACCGTCCTCGAGCGCTGGTTCCCCGCCTGATCCGCTAGGCCGAGGCCAGGCCGGCCGCCTCGGTCACGGCGACGAAGTGCGGATTGGCCATGATCCCGAGGACATTGCCGAACGGATCGAGCACCGCGGCGGTCGCGAAGCCCGCGCCGTCGCCCCGCTCGGTGATCGGCTCGTATTCGGTGGCGCCGAGTTCCAGCAGCCGGGCGTAGGTGGCGGCGAGGTCGTCGACCTGCCAGAACACCACTCCGCCGCCGCCCGGCGCGTTGCGCGCGCCCGCCGGGGCGTAGGCGCGGTTGATGATGCCCAGTTCGGCCTGCAGCGGACCGACCCGGAACTCGTAGTAGCCGCCCGGCACCTCGTAATACGGGGCGAGGCCCAGGAATTCGGTGTACCAGTCCTTGGCGGCGGTGAGGTCGTCGGCGTAGTAGGTGGTGGTGGCCATTCCGCGCAGCATGTCGGCTCCTTTGGTCGTCGTCGGTGTCGAGAACGACTCTGCCAGGCAAAGTGCTCACCGAATGAGCACTTTGTTCGGCAGAATCATCGAGTATGCGAGCGGACAGATTGGTGGCCACCCTGCTGTTGATGCAGGCGCGCGGCCGGGTGACGGCCGCGGAGGTCGCCGCCGAACTGGAGGTGTCGGTGGCGACGGCCCGGCGCGACCTCGAGGCCTTGTCGGCGGCGGGCATCCCCGTCTATCCGCAGGCAGGGCGCGGCGGCGGGTGGTCACTGATCGGCGGTGCCCGCACCGATCTGTCCGGACTGACGGCGGGGGAGACCCGCGCGCTGTTCCTGCTGGCGGGCCCGGCCGCGCAGGCCGCGCCCGAACTGAAGTCCGCGCTGCGCAAACTGGTGCGGGCGCTGCCGCAGACCTTCCGGGAGGACGCCGCCGCCGCGGCCGACGCGATCGTCGTCGACCCCGCCCGCTGGGGTCGCCCGGATCCGCGGCCTCCCTCGGCGCTGCCCCTGTTGCAGCAGGCGGTGGTGGATCGCCGCCGGGTGCGCGTCGAGTACCTGCGGGCGGGCGAGCGCACCGTGCGTGAACTGAGCCCGTGGGGCCTGGTGGAGAAGGAGACGGTCTGGTATCTGATCGCGGGCACCGACCGTGGCCGCCGGACCTTTCGCCTCGACCGGATCGGCGAGGTCGCCGTGCTCGACGAAACATTCGACCGGCCCGCCGATTTCGATCTGCAGGCCGAGTGGGCGCGGATCGTGTCCAGGATGGAGGAGCGCCGCGCCGCCGTCGCCGCGACGGTGCTCGTCTCGGCGTCGCTGGCCCCGATCCTGGCCGATCAGCAGGGCCGCAACTGCACCCTGCTCGGCCCCGCGGACGACGGACGGGTCCGTGCTGAGATCACGGCGGACACCGCCAAGATGGTCGCCAGGCAACTCGCGGGCTGGGGTGCCGACGTGGAGGTCGTCGGCCCTGCGGAGGTTCGGGCGGAACTCGCCACTCTCGGCGCCGAACTGATTCGCGGGAACAGCTGATCCGATCCCTGGCTCCGGCCGCGCGAGGCAGCCGGAGCCAGGCACTCGGCGGTCTGAGGGCGGACTCGTCAGGCGCGGTGGAGCCGTCCCGCGAGTGCCCGGACGACCTCGGTCGCCACGACGGCGTGGCCACTGGTCGTGAAATGGATGAGATCCGCACTCATCAGGCTCGCTCGCGTGCGCACCGGATGCTCCCAGAATTCCGTCAGGACGGCGTCGTATTCGTCGGCGACCGAGCGGATCAGCTCGTTCATCGTGGCCATGCGCGATCGCATCGCGCGCATCGGCGCCATCCGGTCGACGGCCCAGACATCGGCCACCGTGAACGTCGACACCGTGGCGCCCGCCTCGGTCAGCGCGGCGAAGATCGCGGACAGGTTCTCCCGCAGGGCACCGGGATCACCGCCCGCCTCGAACAGATCGTTGCCGCCGCAGCTGACATGCACGAGATCCGGGGCGAATTCCAGGATCTGGGGCAACTGCCGCTCACGCACCTGGCCGCTGGTCGCGCCGACGCGCCCGGTGTTGAGATAGGCCAGTGCGGGATTCACGGCCGACAGGGTCGCCGCGACGCGGTCGGCCCAGCCCGTGGCGGCGTAGCCCGGGCTCGGGTCGCCCGTGCCCGCGGCGATCGAATCGCCGAGCACCGCGAAGCGCCGCCACGGTGCCTCGCGCAGCAGGGCGGCCGCCGCGTCCGGCGCGAGCAGCAGCGGATCGTCGGCCTCGGTGAACCGGTCGGGCAGCGAAGTGGTGGAAGACATCTCGAAACTCCTAGTCGTCGAGGGAGACGGGGGTGCGGGCCGGGACGGCGAGCAGCACGGCGACAACGACGCCGAGTGCGGCGCAGACGGCGAACAGCGTGTGGAAGGCGCGCACGGTCTCGGGAATCGCGGTGAACACGGCGGCCAGCACAGCGACGCCGAGCGCGCCACCCACCTGCCGGGCGGTCAGGTTCATCCCGATGCCCGCCGCGAACTGCTGTGGCGGAACAGCACTCGCGGCCGCCGTGCCCAGCACGGTGACGACCACGCCGATGCCGCCGCCACCGAGCAGTCCGGCCGGTACCCACGCCGACCACAGCGCCGGATCGGGGCCGAACGCGTCGGTGCTCATCCAGGCCAGCGCGACGGTGTACATCATTGCGCCGACAACGCCGGCCGCGCGCTGTCCGCCCGGGGTGGTGATCCGGCCGGTGAGCACGGCGGTGATCATCGAGGCCACCGCGCCGACGGTCAGCGCTGCGGCCGATGCGAGGACCGAGTAGCCCCAGAGCGCGTCCAGGAACATCGGCCCGGCGAGCAGCCAGGCGAACATCGTGGCGCCGAACAGGAACGAGCCCGCGTTGGCGAGTGCGAATCGCCGGTCCCGCCACAGGGATACGGCCACGGCAGGGTCCGGATGCCGTCGGGAGCGAACCAGCGCGAACACCACCAGCGCGGTGCCGCCGAGCAGCGCCACGAGGGTGCCGGGGGCGGTCCAGCCCCAGCTCTGTCCCTCGGTGACCGCGGCGACCACGGCGCCGAGACCGAGCGCGACAGCGAGGATGCCCACCGGATCGGGCAGCGCGGAGTCCCGGTCGGGGTGCTGGGCCGGCAGCCGCAGCCCCGGCACGATCAGGATCAGCGCGATCGGCACGTTGACGAGAAAGACCGACCGCCAGCCGAGACTCTCGACGAGCGCGCCGCCGATCGCGGGCCCGACCACCGCGGCGAACCCACCCGCGGCCGACCACGCGCCGATCGCCGCGCCGATCTTCGCCCGCGGCGTGACGGCCAGGACCAGGCCGAGCGCGGCGGGCACCATGAACGCGGCGGTCGCGCCCTGGAGGACGCGCCCGGCGATGAGCCAGTCCGCGCCGGGCGCGAGTCCGCACAGCAGGGAGGTGATGGCGAAGCCGGCCAGCGCGAGGACGAACAGCCTGCGCCGCCCGAGCACGTCGGCGAGCCTGCCCGCCGGGGTGAGCAGCGCCGCGAAGGCGATGGCGTAGCCGCTGACGATCCAGGTCAAAGTGCTGGTCGCGGTGCCGGGGTAGGTCTCGGCGATGGTGGGGAAGGCGATGTTGACCACCGAGAGATCGAGGAAGGCGATGAACGCGGCACCGACCGCCACGGCCAGGGTGCGGCCCGCGACGCCGGGCGAGGTGATCGCCGGATCGTCGGGCCGCGCGGAAACGTCGGTCATGGGAGTTCCTTCACGGGGAGAAATAAGAACGTACGATCGTTCGTGAATTAAAGTACGACCGATCGTTCACCTAGGCAAGAGGGAGTGGAAGAATGACCTCCATGACCCGGACCGAGCCCGTTGATCAACGACTCGCCAAAGGGGCGAGGGCCAGGGCGACCATCGCCCGCCGCGCCGCCGAGCTGGCCTCCGTCGAAGGGCTCGACGGACTCAGCATCGGCATGCTCGCCACCGACCTCGGCCTCAGCAAGAGCGGTATCGCCACACTCTTCGGCACCAAGGAGGCGCTCCAGCTCGCCGCCGTGCACAACGCCCGCGAGGTCTTCATCGAGCGGGTGATCGCGCCCAGTCTGCGCGAACCGCGCGGCATCGGCCGGGTGCGGACCCTGCTCGACCGCTGGTTCGCGCACATCGAGGACCCGCCGTTCCCCGGCGGCTGTTTCCGCGTCGCCACGCTCACCGAGTTCAGCAGCAAGCAAGGGCCGGTGCGCGACGCCGTGGTCGCCGATCACGACGAGTGGCTCGCGTTGCTGACCCGGGAGATCGGCAAGGCGCAGGAACTCGGTGAGCTCCCCGGTGTCGACGCCGACGTGCTGGTCTTCGAGCTCGACGCGATCGTCAGCGCCGCCAATATCGCTCAGCAGATCGGTGATACGGCGCGCGTCGAGGCGGCGCGGAAGATCGCCGCCCGCCTGCTCTCGGGGAGCGACGTCTGAATCTTCCCGTGTGAGGAGTGGATCGTTGCGGAAAACGGCGCCGCCACCCTGTGTGGGTGGCGGCGCCGTGGTGGGGGATCGGGTTCAGTGGTGGTGCGTGTTCTCCGGTGCGGTGGTGACGCCTGCCGTCACAGTGAAGGCGGCGGTGCGGACCACGTCACCGTGCTTGAAGTCCAGGAACAGGCGGTAGGTGCCGGGGCCGGGAACCGCTGTGTGGAAGGTGATCTCGGGTCCGGCCGGGGTGATGCCGTCGCCCGGTTCGCCGTTGGGGTGGACGTGCACGTAGGCGAGGTCGCCCGCCCGCAGGATCACCAGGTGGCCGAAGGCGGCCAGGTACGGCTGCAGATCCGTCACCGGCGCACCGTCTTTGCGCACCGTCAGCGTGAGCAGATCGCCCTCGGCGCGCAGTTCGCCGCCGACGGTCACCTCGTAGTCGTCGACCTCCACGAGCCGCCCGACCGCCGGAACGGGCCGCGGTGCGTACTGACCCGCGATCGCGAGATCGGCGCCGAGGGTGATCGTCCGGCCGAGCGCGCGCGGCGCGATGTCGGTGAACACCCGGTAGGCGCCTGCCTCGGGCAGGTCGAGCCGGATCACCCAGGTGCCGTCGGCCTCGCGCACGGGATGGACATGCCAGAACCCGGTCAGCTCCCGCCGCGCGACGATCAGATGTAGCTCGCGATCGTGGATCGGATCGAACTCGGTGACCGGCTTGCCGTCGGGCCCGAGAATCCGGAACCGGAAGTCGATCCCGCCCGGCTCGGCGATCGTGGTGTCGAGGTCGAGGGTGTAGCCGTCCTGCGTGATCAGCAGCCCGCCCGGTGCGCCGGCGCCGTGTCCGGCGTGGGCATCACCGTGTGCGCCGTGTCCGGCGTGGGCGTTGCCGTGATCGGTGGCGACCGCGGTGTGACCGGCGTGGTGCTGGTGGGCCGCGTGGTCGCCGTGGTGGGCGGCGTGCGCGGGCTCGGCGGTGGTGTGGTGGCCGGCGTGGGCGTTGGTGGTCATCGGTTCGCCTCTCGATTCGCTGTGCTTCTGACACGAAGATATACCCCTAGGGGGTATGCCGTAAAGGTAAGTTCCTGTGAACCGAGTCACTGGCGACTCCGCGCGCGAAGCCGCGACAGTCGGGTCGAGCGGTTTCGGGAGAGTGAATCGATCGCGAGGGCGAGATCGCCCGGGGTCGCTAGGCCCCGCTGGGCTGCAGCGGTCCCGGGCGGGGGCGATGGGCTCGGATGTCCGCCAGGCGCGTCCGTCGGGATCGCGGGCGGCCATAGTCCATTGCGCGGGCAGGGTTTCGATCTCGTTCACCGGCCACTCCGCGCGCAGGATGCGATCGCGCAATGCCGACAGCTCTGCGTGCGTGCGCACCCGCAGGCCTCAGCCGGCCGGGCCCAGCGGGTCGGGCTCGAGCGACGGTGTGGTCGCGGTCTCGACGAACATCAGGTGGTCGTCGCCGCCGACATCGATGACCGCTATCCGGGGCTCGGTGGGCGTGGCGGCGCGGTGAAAGGAAAGGCTCCCGCCGAGCAGGTCCGTGTAGAACGCGACCAGGCGGTCGAGGTCTGGCGTACCCAGCGTCAGGTGATTGATTCCGAGGAGTTCGGGCATGGTCGACCCACAGTAGTGCGGCCGCCGGAACTCAGGCGGAGAGTTCGAGTTCGGCCGCGAACGCGCTGTCGTAGCGGGCCCAGACGACCTCGGTCAGCGCGGAGTGCGCTCCGATGACGTCGGCGTGGCGGAGATCCGGGGCCGCGGCGTGCAGCCGGTCGGTGAGCAAGCCGGGTGCGAGGAACCACGGGGCCACCACGATGCGGCGCGCGCCCCGCGCCCGCAGGCGCTCCACCGCGAGGGGGATGCCGGGTTCCACTGTGGCGTAACAGATCTCGGTCCGCACGCCGGTCGCCTCCGCCAAGCGGCCCGCCACCGCGGCAGTCCGCAGATTGGCGGCGGCGCTGCGAGAGCCCACCGCGGCCACCGCGATCCCCAGTGCGCCGGTGTCCCGCACGGGCGCACCGACCATGGAGACAGGCGATATGGTGCCCGGCACCGCTGCACCTGATGAAGCAGGCGCTGAGCTGCCCCCGCTTGCTGAAGTGGTTGCGTCCGTTGCGCTGCCGACTTCTGCCTGGCCTGCGACGGCCTCGACGACCCGGTCGTGGAGTGCCGCGATCAGACGTGGGTCGGCGCCGAGCACGTCGGCTTGGGTCAGCCGCAGCCGCGGATGCCGTTGCCGCGCCTGAGCCAGCAGGGCGGGCAGGTCCACGCGGGCGTGAAAGGCGCTGCCGAGCAGGAGCGGAACAACGATGGCGTCGGTGTGTCCCCGAGCGACCAGGTCGTCGACGACCTGATCGACCGACGGTGCGCTCAGGTCGAGAAAGGCCAGGCGGGCGGTGAGATCAGGCCGGGCGGCGGCGATCTCGGCGACGGCGGCCGCCATGGTGGCCGCCGATCGCGGGTCACGGCTGCCGTGGGCGACCGCGATCAGCGCGGGCCCGCCACCGCCGCGCGGCACCGGGGCGGCGCCGCGCGACGGGGCGAGCGTGCGCGACATCAGACCGCGCTACCGACCTCGACCGAGGTCAGCACGTCGCCCACCAGGCCGGCCGCCAGCGTGTTGCCGCCGGCGGGGTCGATCAGCAGGAACGAGCCGGTGTGCCGGTTCGTGCGGTAGTCGTCGGCCGGGATCGGCTCGGCCAGGCGCAGCGAGACGCGGCCGATGTCGTTGAGCTCCAGGGTTTCCGGGCTCGGCTCGGCCGTCAGGGTCTGCTCGTCGAACCGCTCCACGAGCGCGCCGACGATCGCCTGCGTGGTCTTGGCGCCGTGCTTGAGCAGCAGCCGCGCGCCGGGACGCAGCGACTTGTCGCCGAGCCAGCACACGGTCGCGTCGAAGGTGTCGATCGGCTCCGGGGCGTCGGCGACCGAGGCGATGATGTCACCGCGCGAGATGTCGACCTCGTCGGCCAGGATCAGCGTCACGCTGCGGCCCACCTGCGCGACGGCGAGTTCGCCGTCGGGGGTGTCGATGCGCTCGACGGTGGTGCGCTTGCCCGAGGGCAGCACCACGATCTCGTCACCGGGGGAGACCGAACCGGCCGCGATCTGACCCGCGTAGCCGCGGTAGTCGGGGTACTCGGTGGTGCGCGGACGGATCACGTACTGCACCGGGAAGCGCAGGCCGAGGGCATGCGTGCCGGTCGAATCCGCGTCCACCGGCACCGATTCCAGGTGCTCGATCAGCGAGGGGCCGTCGTAGTACGGGGTGTTCTCCGAGCGGCTGGCGATGTTGTCACCGTGCAGCGCCGAGACCGGGATCTCGAGAACGTCGTCGTCGGACCAGCCCAGCTTGGCGGTGAGCGCGTTGAACTCCGCGGAGATCGCGGCGAACACCTCGGCCGGGTTGTCCACCAGGTCGATCTTGTTCACGGCCAGCACCAGCTTCGGCACGCCGAGCAGCGCCAGCACCGCGGCATGACGACGGGTCTGCTCGATGACGCCCTTGCGCGCGTCGACCAGCAGGATCACCAGCTGCGCGGTGGACGCGCCGGACACCGTGTTGCGGGTGTACTGCACGTGCCCCGGGGTGTCGGCCAGCACGAACGAGCGCTTCGGCGTGGCGAAGTAGCGGTAGGCCACATCGATGGTGATGCCCTGCTCCCGCTCGGCGCGCAGGCCGTCGACCAGCAGCGACAGGTCGGGAGTCGACAGACCCTTGTCCACCGAGGCGCGGGTGACGGCGTCGATCTGATCGGCCAGCACGGACTTCGTGTCGTAGAGCAGCCGTCCGACCAGTGTGGACTTGCCGTCGTCGACAGAACCGGCGGTGGCCAGCCTCAGGAGGTCGGACATCAGAAATAACCCTCTCGCTTGCGGTCCTCCATGGCGGCTTCCGAAACACGGTCGTCGCCGCGGGTGGCACCGCGTTCGGTCAGTCGGGACGCGGCGACCTCGGCCAGGATGGCCTCGTTGTCGGCGGCGTCGGAGATGATGGCGCCGGTGGTGGAACCGTCGCCGACGGTGCGGTAGCGCACCGACCGGGTCTCGAGCACTTCGTTCTCGTTCGGGCCGCCCCACACGCCGGGGGTCATCCACATGCCGTCGCGCTGGTACACCGGTCGCTCGTGCGCGTAGTAGATCGAAGCCAGATCGATGTCCTCGCGGGCGATGTAGCGCCAGATGTCGAGTTCGGTCCAGTTGCTCAGCGGGAACACGCGCACGTGTTCACCCGGCGCGTGCTTGCCGTTGTAGAGGTTCCACAGTTCGGGCCGCTGGCGCTTCGGGTCCCACTGACCGAAGGCGTTGCGCAGCGAGAAGATCCGCTCCTTGGCGCGCGAACGCTCCTCGTCGCGGCGGCCGCCGCCGAAGACCGCGTCGAAGCGGTGCTCGGTGATGGCGTCGAGCAGCGGGACGGTCTGCAACGGGTTGCGGATGCCGTCGGGGCGCTCGGTGAGGCGGCCGTCGGCCAGGTACTCCTCGACCGAGGCCACGTGCAGGCGCAGCCCGTACTTCTCCACCACCTTGTCCCGGAACTCGAGCACCTCGTCGAGGTTGTGCCCGGTGTCGACGTGCAGCAGCGAGAACGGCAGCGGCGCGGGCCAGAAGGCCTTGAGTGCCAGGTGCAGCAGCACGGTGGAGTCCTTGCCGCCGGAGAACAGGATCACCGGCCGCTCGAACTCGCCGGCGACCTCACGGAAGATGTGGATCGCCTCGGACTCCAGCGCCGCGAGGGTGTCGAACTCGGTCAGGCCGAGATCGCGTTCGGTGGTGTCGGTATTCACAGGCTCACTCCCGGTGGTGGTGATGGTCATGATTGGTGCAATCCGCACTCGGTCTTGGCGAGGCCGGCCCAGCGGCCACTGCGCGGATCGGACCCCGGTTCGGGCTTGCGCGTGCAGGGTGCGCAGCCGATGGACGGGTAGCCCTCTTCCACCAGGGGATTGACGAGGATGCCGTTGGCCTCGATGTAGGCCTGCATCTCGTCGTCGGACCACGGTGCGATCGGATTGATCTTCACCAGGCCGAACGCTTCGTCGAAGGAGATCAGTGGGGCGTTGGCGCGCGTGGGCGCCTCCACCCGGCGGATGCCGGTGATCCAGGCGTTGTAGCCCGACAGCGACTTCTTCAGCGGGACCACCTTCCGCAGCCGGCAGCACTCGCCCGCGTCGCGCGCGAACAGGTCCTTGCCCAGCAGTTCGTCCTGCTCGGCGACGCTGTGCTCGGGGCGCACGTTCACCACGTTCACCCCGTACACGGCCTCGACCGCGTCGCGGGTGCCGATGGTCTCGGCGAAGTGGTAGCCGGTGTCGAGGAACAACACGTCGACGCCGGGGCGGGCCTGCGCGGCCAGGTGCACCAGCACGCCGTCCTGCATGTTCGAGGCGACGATGTAGTTGTTGCCGAAAGTCCGGTCGGTCCAGGCGATCAGATCAACGGCCGAGGCGTCGGGGCCCAGTTCGGCCGCGCCCTGCTCGGCGATGGCGCGCAGTTCGTCCTCGGACAGCTTGGCGGCGAGATTCGTTGTCACAGTTGAGATCTCCTCATCCACTAGCGGAGGTCGGCCTCGTCGGCGCGAACCGCCCACACCGCGAAACGTTCACCGTCTTCGCGGTTCTTGACGAAGTTGCGCACGACACGCTCGATGTAGTCGCCGAGCTCGACGCTGGTCACCTTGTGCTGACGCAGCTTGCGGCCGAACCCGCTGTCCAGGCCGAGGCTGCCACCCAGGTGAACCTGGAAACCCTCGACCTGATTCCCGTTGCCGTCGTCGACGAGCTGGCCCTTGAAGCCGATGTCGGCGATCTGGGACCGGCCGCACGAGTTCGGGCAGCCGTTGATGTTGATCGTGATCGGCACGTCGAGCTGCGCGTTGATGTCGGCCAGGCGCTGCTCGAGTTCGGGGGCGAGCACCTGCGAGCGCTTGCGGGTCTCGACGAACGACAGCTTGCAGAACTCGATACCGCTGCAGGCGAGCAGGTTTCGCCGCCAGATCGACGGACGCGCCTGCAGGCCGAGCGGTTCCAGCTCGTCGATCAGCGCGTCGACCTGGTCGTCGGCGATGTCGAGGACGATCAGCTTCTGGTACGGGGTGAACCGGATGCGGTCCGAGCCGTACTTCTCGGCGGCGTCGGCGACCTTGCTCAGGATCGTGCCCGACACGCGACCGGCGATGGGGGAGAAGCCGACGGCGTTGAGGCCGTTGCGCAGCTTCTGCACGCCCACGTGGTCGATCGGCTTGGCCGGCTGCTCGGGAGCAGGGCCGTCGATGAGCTTGCGCTTCAGGTACTCGTCCTCGAGCACCTGACGGAACTTCTCGATGCCCCAGTCCTTGACGAGGAACTTCAGGCGGGCCTTGGTGCGCAGGCGGCGATAGCCGTAATCGCGGAACAGCGATACGACGGCTTCCCACACATCCGGCACCTCGTCGAGCGGCACCCACGCGCCCACGCGCTTGGCCAGCATCGGGTTGGTCGACAGACCGCCACCGACCCAGAGGTCCAGGCCGGGACCGTGCTCGGGGTGGTTCACGCCGACGAAGGCGACGTCGTTGATCTCGTGCACCACGTCCTGCTGGCCCGAGATCGCGGTCTTGAACTTGCGGGGAAGGTTGGAGTACTCCTTCTTCCCGATGTAGCGCTTGACGATCTCGTCGATCGCGGGCGTGGGGTCGATGATCTCGTCGAGCGACTCACCGGCCAGCGGGGAACCGAGGATCACGCGCGGGCAGTCGCCGCACGCCTCGGTGGTGTGCAGACCGACCGACTCCAGCCTGCGCCAGATCTCGGGGACGTTCTCGACCTCGATCCAGTGGTACTGGACGTTCTCGCGGTCGGACAGGTCGGCGGTGTCGCGGCCGAACTCGGTGGAGATCTGGCCGATGGTGCGCAGTTGGGCAGCGTTGAGCGCGCCCGCGTCGCAGCGCACCCGCATCATGAAGTACTTGGCCTCGAGGAGGTCGATGTTGTCGTCGTCGGTCCAGGTGCCGTCGTAGCCCTCTTCGCGCTGGGTGTAGAGACCCCACCAGCGGAAGCGGCCGCGCAGATCGGCCTTGTCGATCGAGTCGAAGCCGCCCTTGGCGTAGATGTTCTCGATCCGCGCGCGCACGTTGAGCGGATTGTCGTCCTTCTTGGACTGCTCGTTCGGGTTCAGCGGCTCGCGGTAGCCGAGGGCCCACTGGCCCTCGGAACGCCGGCGGACCGGCTTGCCGGTGCGCTCGCGCGGCGCGACGGGCGCCTCGCTGCGCGGCCGGTCGGGCCGCACGCGGCGTTCGGCTGCCGGGCGCTTGGCTGCTGCGCGCTCGGGGCTGGCCTGCGGCGTCGACTGGTCGGTCGAAGCGGCGTCGGTGCTCGACGTCATGTGGGGTCGCTCCTGCGGGGTGGGTGGTACATCCGTGCTGAAGGCGCGAGGGGCTGGCTCGCGTCAGGTGGTCAGCGGGCCGATGAGAGTCGAAGGCACCGGGAGATACCCGGGCGGGGACGCCGCTGCGCTACCGGTGGAAACCGGGCCGACAACAGGCGCTGCAGACACGCTGGAAGTCGACGTGGCGGCGGGCCACGAGTCGTACTCCGGTTGCGTGCATGCGCCTATTGTGCCATGTCAGCCGGGTCGTTCCGACCCCAAGGAGATATTTCCCGCAGTTTTGAGGGAAATTCCCTGGACGGTTGTCCCGTTCTGTGACGGGGGTCATACCCGGCTGCGTGGAAGCGACCGGTGATACGTCTTCGGATCGCCGTGTGCGGTACGGCACAGCACGTTGACCTGGAGCGTCGTTGAGGTTGCACAGTGGGCGCATGAGCAACGACGTCACCGTGGCCGGCCGGACTCCCGCCGACCTCGACACCGAACTGGCGGCCCTTCGCGCCGTCGTCGACACCATCGCGCACGCGCAGGACAACGAACTGATCGACGCGTTCACCGGTGTCTTCCGGGAGGACGCGATCTGGACCACGGGCCACGGCAAGCGCCTGTTCGGCCGGGCCGCGATCGCCGAGTTCACCGCGCAGGTCCTGCCCGGCGCCACCACGCACGGCAAGGCGACCTACGAGATCGAGCACGTGCTGTTCCTGCGCCCCGATGTCGCCGCCGTCAAGATCCGTCAGCGCTACTTCACCCTCGACGGCGAACTCTCGGGTCAGGGCACGCCGATGTACGTGATGACCAAGGAGGACGGCGCCTGGGTGCTGACGGCCAATCAGAACACCCCGGTGGTCGCGGACTGATCCGTCCGGGCCGGTCGCCGGGTCACCGGCTCGACCCGGCGTCTGCGCGAGAGGTGGGGCGATGTCGCTGCGCGACGCCTGGACGCTGCGCCGACGCGGCCGTGACCGCGATCGCGTCGGGCCAGGGGCCGTGCGGGACGCGCCGTCGGGGCCGGGCAGACTGGGGAGGTGACTTCCAGCGCTGCCACCGGGGCTCCCGGCGTGATTCCCGCCGAGGCCGAGCGGCCGGTGCTGCGCGATTTCGGCGGCGGCGCGTTCGGGGTGTACGTGCACGTGCCGTTCTGCGCGACGCGGTGCGGGTACTGCGACTTCAACACCTACACGGCGGGGGAGCTGGGGACCTCGGCGTCGCCGCAGTCGTGGCTCGAGGCACTGCGCGGTGAGCTCGCGACGGCCGCGGCCGAGTTCGGCGCGCTGCCGAGCGCGACGCCCGAAGTGTCGACGATCTTCGTCGGCGGCGGGACGCCGTCGCTGCTCGGCGGGGACGGGCTGGCCGCGGTCCTCGACGCCGTGCGCGCGAACTTCACCCTCGCCGCGGGCGCCGAGGTGACCACCGAGTCGAATCCGGAGTCCACCTCTCCGGAGTTCTTCGCGCGCATCAGGGCCGCCGGATACACGCGGGTGTCGCTGGGCATGCAGTCCGCGGCGCAGCACGTGCTGAAGGTGCTCGATCGCACGCACACGCCGGGTCGCGCGGTGGCGGCGGCGAAGGAGGCCAGGGCGGCCGGGTTCGATCACGTCAACCTGGACCTGATCTACGGCACGCCGGGCGAGACCGACGCTGACCTCGACGCGAGCCTGGACGCGGTGCTGGCCGCGGGCGTCGATCACGTCTCCGCCTATTCGCTGATCGTCGAGGACGGAACGGCACTGGCGCGCAAGGTCCGTCGCGGTGAGCTGCCCGCGCCGGACGACGACGTGCTCGCCGCCCGCTACGAGCGTATCGACTCCCGCCTCGCCGAGGCGGGGCTGTCCTGGTACGAGGTCTCGAACTGGGCCGCGAACGACGCGGCGCGCTGCCGGCACAACCTCGGCTACTGGGACGGTGGCGACTGGCTCGGCGCCGGACCCGGCGCGCACAGTCACGTCGGCGGCGTCCGCTGGTGGAACGTCAAACATCCGGCCCGCTACGCCGACCGCGTCGCGCTGGGCGGCCTGCCCGCCGCGGGCTGGGAGGCTCTCACCGACGACGAGCGCTACACCGAGCACCTCATGCTCACCGTCCGCCTCCGCACCGGTCTGCCGATCGACACCCTCGCGCCGTCCGCGCGACCAGCCCTCGACCGCGTCGTCGCCGAGGGCCTCGCGGTGATCGCCGACGACCACCTGGTGCTCACCGATCGCGGCCGCCTGCTCGCCGACGGGATCGTCCGCGATCTGCTGACCTGAGCGCCGGTGCCGGAGCGCCGCGACCGGAAAATCGATTCCCCGACGAGGGGGCGGCGTGGCACGATGCGCGGCGTGCCGTCCTCCCGAACCGACCTGCTGCGTTGGCAATTCGACCTCGTCTGGTCGCTTTTCGAGTTCCATCTCGAGCGGCTCGAACCCGCCGACTTCCTGTGGGAGCCGGGCGAGCTGTGCTGGACGATGCGCCAGCACGGCGAGCAGGTCTGGGTCGCGGACTGGGCGGACACCGAACCCGATCCGATCCCGGTGCCGACGATCGGCTGGCTCACCTGGCACATCGGCTGGTGGTGGAGCGTGGCGATCGACCACGCGCGGCACCGGCCGCCCCGGGAACGGACCGAGATCGCCTGGCCCGGACCCGGCGCCCCCACCGTCGAGTGGTTGCGCGGGTTGCGCGCGGACTGGCTCGGTGTCCTCGACGGACTCGACGATGCCGCGCTCGACGCGGACTCGGCCTATCCATGGCCGGCCGATGCCGGGTTGACGGTCGCGCATCAGGTCTCCTGGGTCGATGCCGAACTGATGAAGAACGTGGCCGAGATCGGGCAACTGCGGATGCTGCGGGCCGCGCGCGGGTAGCCCGCGCGATATTGATTCGTGACCCGAATTTCCGGGCCGCCCTGCCGTTCGGGCGACCAGGAAGATCGCCCGGTCAGTGGAGTGATCCGGCGTGATGCACACCTCACCGCAGGCCGGTGACACCGGGGTGTCGAAGCGGGGCTTTCGCTGGGTTCGCGGCCGAAGATAACGATTGGGGGCGTAGGCTTCGGCTCGATCCTAGGGAGCTATATGTCCACCGAACGGCACATCACCCTCGTCCACGAGCAGAGCGAATTCGCGGAAGCGCGCTCTGCGGAGAAGGCGGAGAACGCGCGGCAGTGCGCGGTCGCCGCCCGCACGGTCGCGTCGCATTCCAACGACGCCGAAGACTGTGTATCGCTGCTGGCGATGCTCGGCCTGGATGCCCTCGCGGGCAAGCAGGTGGGCGCCGCGCAGTCGGCAGCTCGCGGCTAGCTCGGTTTCGGCCGCCCACCCTGGGCGGCCGACACCGCCGCCGCATCCCGCGGCCCGGCCCTCTCGGCTCGATGCCATGTCAGACCCGAGCCGACGCTGATCGCTGCTCGCCGTCTGGCGTGGGCAACTCACCGCCGATCACTCCGCCGGTGACCGTCGGACACCGATCACCCAGCAGCGCCTCGGTATTCGCCGCCGTGATCAAGAGTAGTCCGGCAGTGCCCGCTCGTGCTGCGGGTCCGGCACCTGTCCGGCAGTGGGTGCGGCGTAGTGGAACAGGCGATCAAGGATGCGCGGCGCGGACACCGCCGTGGAGGGGTTCGCCCCGATGACCGGCCCGGCCGCGCCGGGGACACTGCGACCGATCCCAGGTTCCAGCGGATCGGAGAGTGGCGAAGGCTGATAGCGCGGGCCACCTGCCCATGCGCGCTCTCCCGATCCCGTCGCAGATGTGCCGCCAGCCGCCAGGTCCTGACGCACATCGCGCGAGAGGTCCTGCCGGCCCGGCCGTTCCCCGACCCACCCCGAGTCCGGCTCCACGTCCGGCGCGGGCAGGGGAGTTGTTCCTCCTCCCGTGCCGAAGCCGCTGACGGGCGGCGACAGCGGAGCGACGCCCGCATTGCCCGAAGCCGTCCGGACGACCGACTCGCCCACGCCCTGCCCCGCTGACTCGCCCCCGCGTGCGCCCGTGACATCCGGCCCGCCCCCCACCGGACCACCGCCCTCAGACGTCGCCGCCGTACCGCTGCCCTCGATCTCGCTGGGTCCGGTGCCGTTGGACGCTATGGCGGTGGCGCCGGTGCCGTTGTCCGCCATGGTGGTGGGGTCGGCGTCGTTGTCTTCCATGGTGGTTGGGCCGGAGCTGTTTTCCGCCATGGTGGTGGGGCCGGTGCCGTTGTCTGCCATGGTGGTGGCCCCGGAGCTGTTGTCCGCTACGGTACTGGCGCCGGTGCCGGTGGCCGCCAGGTCGGTGCTGTCTGAGTCCTCGTGCGATTCCTGCCCTGTGGACAGGCCCTGGGAATCCGCATCGGCGGACGCCCGTTCCTCGCCCGCCCGGTCGTCCCTCGGACCGCTGCCCGCAGGCTGTGGTCGGTCGTCGTCGCTGCTGTCACCCGGGCGATCGTCGTCGCCGCTGTCACCCGGTCGATCGAGGCCGCCGCGGCCGCCACCCCGTCGATCGTCACCGCCGTCGCGATCATCCGGCCGATCCTCGGCCCTCGGCCTGTCCTTCGGCGATCCGTCGAGTGACGCACTCGACCTTCCTTCCTCCGGCTCCGAAGCCCACCGCGCCTCGGGAAAAGCCGTGACTCGCCGAGTCGGCCTGGGCAGCACCGGAATCCGGCGGTCCACCGTGCCGAACGGCAGCACGTATCGCTCGTGCATCGCCGTGCGCGCGGTCTCGACCGCCCACTCCTGCGCGCCGTATTTCGCCGCGGCGTCGGCGACCTCGGTGCCGACCGGCTCGGGTATCGCGGATCTGGTGGTCACGATCGCTTCGGCGGCCGCCCGCACCACCTCCGACAGCTCGACGAAGGCGGCGGTCAATTCCCTCGCCTCCGCCAGATACGCGGTGACGGCCGCGCGGGCCGTGTCCGCCGCGGTACCGGACCACGTCACCACCTGTGCCTCGCGCAGGGAATGGGCGAAGGCGGATACCCCTTCCTCCCACCAGCGCGCGATCTGCTCGAACGAGTCCGCTTGCGCGAACGCCGCCGTCACGTCGAGCGGGGCGAACGCCGCGACGATCTCCCGGTGCCGCCAATTCCGGACGTTCTCACCCCGGCCCGGAATCCCGGGTGGCTCATACCCGAACATCGCGGGCCTCCGTCGAAACCCGCTGCGTCACAGCGCCGTCCACCGACCTCTGTCGATCAGCCCATTCCTCGTCGACGAGTGCGAATTCCTCGAACGCCCGCCGAAGAGCCAGCCGCAGCTCCGCCACCACGCGAGCGTGCGCCGCCAGCACCGCGTCGACGCTGTTCCCGCCGTGACGCGCCTTCGCGCGCAACCTGGCCACCACCGCCGCGGCGGAGATCAGCCGAGGGTCGTCCTCGCCCAGCCCCCAGTACTCCTGCTCGGCGATCCGGCCGGCCAGCGCCCGGATGGTCTCGATCACCCGGAGGAACTCCGCACACCCCCGATCGAATCCGGCGAACTCCGCCGGATCCACCGCCACCACGTCCCGCTGCATCGCGCATCCCTCCCCGTCGGTCCGAAAACCACTGGTGAACAGCTGAATCAGTGCCGAACGTACGCCGAGCCCCCCGCCCCGGCCAGCCCCGATCGGCGATCTGTGGACAACTCGCGCCCTGTGGACAACCCCGGGCGCGGGACGACGAGGTGCGCGGGCGATTCCGGACCGGACAATTAGACTGGAGAACGAGACGCTGCGAGCGTCCGCGTGCGAGTCTGTGCGACGAACACAGCAACACACGCGGGCCGATGAGGAAACCCGGCACGAGCGAGGAGGTGGGGTCGATGGCGTCGAGCACCGAGGATCGGCGTTTCGAGGTCCTGCGAGCGATCGTCGCGGACTACGTCGCCACCAAGGAACCGATCGGCTCGAAGTCGCTCGTGGAGCGGCACAACCTGGGTGTCTCCAGCGCGACCATCCGCAACGACATGGCGGTCCTCGAGGCCGAGGGGTACATCACCCAGCCGCACACCAGTTCCGGGCGCATTCCCACCGACAAGGGCTACCGCGAGTTCGTCGACCGCATCGCCGAGGTGAAGCCGCTCTCCGGCGCCGAGCGCCGCGCGATCATGGAGTTCCTCGAATCCGGCGTCGACCTCGACGACGTCCTGCGCCGCGGGGTCCGCCTGCTGGCTCAGCTCACCCGCCAGGTCGCCGTCGTGCAGTACCCCACGGTCTCGGCGTCGATCGTGCGCCACATCGAGGTCGTCGCGCTCAACCCGGCCCGGCTGCTGCTGGTGGTGATCACCGACACCGGCCGGGTCGACCAGCGCATCGTCGACCTGGGCGCGGTGATCTCCGACGACGATCTCGCCGCCCTGCGCGGCCTGCTCGGCGGCGCCATGGACGGCAAGCTGCTCTCGGTGGCCAGCGCGTCGGTGGCCGGGCTGCCCGAACGGGCGCCGGACAAGATCAAGGACGTGCTGGTCCGCGTCTCGACCGTGCTGGTGGAGACCCTGGTCGAGCACCCCGAGGAGCGGCTCGTCCTCGGCGGCACCGCCAACCTCACCCGCAATGTCGCCGACTTCGGCTTCCCCGGCTCCCTGCGCACCGTGCTCGAGGCGCTCGAAGAGCAGGTCATCGTGCTCAAACTGCTCGCCGCGGCGCAGCAGCCCGGCCAGGTGATGGTGCAGATCGGCGAGGAGACCCAGGTCGAGCAGATGCGTGGCACCTCGGTGGTGTCCACCGGTTACGGAGCGGCGGGCGCGGTCCTGGGCGGCATGGGTGTGCTCGGGCCCACCCGGATGGACTATCCCGGGACGATGGCGTCGGTGGCGACCGTCGCCAGGTACATCGGCGAGGTGCTCGCCGAAAGGTGACGGCGAGCCGGGGACGGTCGACCCGCACTGTAAAGTCGGAACTTCGGCCGGTAAAGTTGAGTCGATTCGACTAAAGGATGCGCCCGGCGCTCGGCTGGACCACAGCGACCAAGGACTAGAGAACTCAAGTGGCACGGGATTACTACGGACTGCTCGGCGTCGGCAAGAACGCCACCGACCAGGAGCTCAAGCGCGCCTACCGCAAGCTGGCCCGCGAACTGCACCCCGACGTGAACCCGGACGAGGCCGCCCAGGCCAAGTTCAAGGAAGTCTCCACCGCCTACGAGGTGCTGACCGACCCGGAGAAGCGCCGGATCGTCGACCTCGGCGGTGACCCGCTCGAAAACGGCGGCGGCGGAGCCGGATTCAGCGGCGCGGGCTTCGGCGGCCTCGGCGATGTCTTCGAGGCGTTCTTCGGTGGGATGAGCGGCCAGGGCGGCGGCGCGCGCAAGCCGCGCGGCCGCGTGCAGCCCGGCGCCGACTCGCTCATCCGCACCCGGCTGAGCCTGGCCGAATGCGCTGTCGGCGTCACCAAGCACCTCACCGTCGACACCGCCATCCTCTGCGACATCTGCCAGGGCGCGGGCACCAACGGCAACTCCAAGCCGGTGCGCTGCGAGACCTGTGACGGCGCGGGCGAGGTGCAGTCGGTGCAGCGCTCGTTCCTCGGCCAGGTGCTCACCTCGCGACAGTGCCCCACCTGCCGCGGCGCCGGCGAGACCATCCCGGATCCCTGCCACAAGTGCGGCGGTGACGGCCGCGTGCGCGCCCGCCGCGAGATCGCCGCGCCGATCCCGGCCGGGGTGGCCAACGGCATGCGCGTGCGCCTGGCCGCGCAGGGCGAGGTCGGCCCCGGCGGCGGTCACGCCGGTGACCTCTACGTCGAGGTCGTCGAGCAGCCGCACGACACCTTCGTCCGCGACGGCGACGACCTGCACTGCACCGTGCGGGTGCCGATGGTCGACGCCATCCTCGGCACCACCGTCGTGGTCGACACGATCCTCGACGGGCCCACCGAGCTCAGCATCGCGCCGGGCACCCAGCCCGGTGAGGTCATCCAGCTGCGCGCCCACGGCATGCCCCGGCTGCGTTCCGGCGCGCGCGGCGACCTGCTGGCGCACCTCGACATCGTGGTGCCGACCAAGCTGGACGGCAAGCAGACCGACCTGCTGCGCAAGTTCAAGGGCATGCGCGACAAGGACCGCGCCGAGGTGATGTCGGCCCAGTCCGAGCACAACAGCGGCCTGTTCGCCCGCCTGCGCGCCTCCTTCAGCGGACGCTGACCCGGTGGCCGCGACGGTCTTCTACCTCGACGAGGTCCCCGAGCCCGGTGCCGTCGCGGTCCTGGACGGGCCGGAGGGCCGGCACGCCGCGACCGTGCGCCGGATCCGGGTGGGCGAGCCGATCACCCTGTCCGACGGACGCGGCGTGCTCGCCGAATCCGAGGTCGTCGCGGCCGAGAAGAACCGGCTCGACCTCGCCGTGCGCACCCGCCGGGTGGCCACCCCCGCGACGCCGCGGGTGCGGGTCGTGCAGGCGTTGCCGAAATCGGATCGGTCCGAACTCGCCGTCGAGCTGATGACCGAGGCGGGCGCCGACGTCATCGTGCCGTGGCAGGCCGCGCGCTGTGTCGCGAACTGGGAGGCCAAGGCCGCCAAGGGGATCGAGAAGTGGCGCGCCGCGACCAAGTCCGCCGCCCGGCAGTCCCGGCGCGCGTACATCCCCGAGGTCACCGAGCTGCACCGCACCCGCGACCTGCTCGAGCTGGTGCGCGCCGCGAAGGCCGACGGCGCGATCGTCGCCGCACTGCACGAGTCCGGCGCCCACAAATTCACCGAGCTCGCCCTGGCCGAGGCGCCCGAGGTGGTGCTGATCGTCGGGCCGGAAGGCGGCCTCGACGACACCGAGCTGGCCGCGCTGGCCGAGGCGGGCGCCGACGTGGTGCTGCTCGGTCCGACCGTGCTGCGCACCTCCACGGCCGCCGCGGTGGCACTCGGCGCCGTCGGCGCCCTCACCCCGCGGTGGTAGCGCGGCCGCTGTGACCTGCGATCACTCGTCGATCGCGATTCGGCCGAACCGGTCGTTATATCGCTGGGCGGTGTCGGTGCCGCGCGTTAAACTGAGCTCATCGAACACACAGTCGAGACCGGAAGCAGGCTATAGCCACTTTTGAAGAACTCAGGCGAGATCGGCGACCCCACCAACCCCGTATCAGGCATCGGCGCAGGCGGAAACAACGCGGGTCCCGCGGCGCGAACAGTGCGTTCCAGCATCGAACTCGCCCCGGAGTCTGTTTTCCCCTTCCTCGGCTCGGCCGACCAGAATCTCCGTCAGCTGGAGAAGCTGCTCCCGGCCGACATCCACGTCCGCGGCAACACCGTCACCATCACCGGCAAGGCCGGTGACGTCGCGCTGGCCGAGCGCGTCATCGAGCAGCTCGTGGCGCTGACCGGCCGCAATCGCGTGATCACCCCCGAAGCGGTCCGGCACACCGTCTCCATGCTCACCGAGGGCGTGTCGGAATCGCCGGCCGAGGTGCTGAGCCTGGACATCCTGTCGCGCCGCGGCAAGACCATCCGGCCCAAGACGCTGAACCAGAAGCGCTACGTCGACGCGATCGACGCCAACACCATCGTGTTCGGCATCGGTCCCGCCGGTACCGGCAAGACCTATCTGGCGATGGCCAAGGCGGTGCAGGCCCTGCAGTCCAAGCAGGTCACCCGCATCATCCTGACCAGGCCCGCGGTCGAGGCCGGTGAGCGGCTCGGCTTCCTGCCCGGCACGCTCAACGACAAGATCGACCCGTACCTGCGGCCGCTCTACGACGCGCTGCACGACATGATGGATCCCGAGGCGATCCCGAAGCTGCTTGCCTCGGGCGTCATCGAGGTCGCGCCGCTGGCGTACATGCGTGGCCGCAGCCTCAACGACTCGTTCATCATTCTCGACGAGGCGCAGAACACCACGGCCGAGCAGATGAAGATGTTCCTCACCCGCCTCGGCTTCGGGTCGAAGATGGTGGTCACCGGTGACATCTCGCAGGTCGACCTGCCCAACGGGCAGCGCTCGGGTCTGCGGGCGGCCTCGGAGATCCTCACCGACATCGACGACATCCACTTCTCGGAGCTCACCAGCGCCGACGTGGTGCGTCACCGGCTGGTCTCCGACATCGTCGACGCCTACGACCGGTACGAATCCGACACCCGCGCGGTGCCGGGCCCGCACTACCCCGGCAACCGCGCGCAGCGCCGCGCGGCGGGCCGGGCGAACCGCGGATAGCGGCGCGCGGCGGATGCGGGTTCCCAGCGCGGAACCCGCATCGCGCTGTGCCGCGGTTACCCGCGCCACGCTGGACCGATGCGGTTTCATGGATCAAACGGCGGCCCGTACCCTGAACAGGTGAGCATCGAGATCGCCAACGAATCGGGCATGGACGTCCCCGAAGAAGACCTGGTCAGCGTGGCACGTTTCGTGATCGGCCGGATGGACGTGCATCCGGCCGCCGAACTGTCGATGGTGCTCGTCGATCTCGACACCATGGCCGACCTGCACGTGCGCTGGATGGACCTGCCCGGCCCCACCGACGTGATGTCGTTCCCGATGGACGAGCTCGAGCCGGGCGGTCGCCCCGACAGCCCGGAGCCCGGGCCCTCGATGCTCGGCGACATCGTGTTGTGCCCGGAGTTCGCGATGGGGCAGGCGCAGAAGGCCGGGCATTCGCTCGACCACGAGCTGGCGCTGCTCACCGTGCACGGCGTCCTGCACCTGCTCGGCTACGACCACGCCGAGCCGGAGGAGGAGAAGGAGATGTTCGCGCTGCAGGGCCAGCTGCTCGAAGAGTGGTACGTGAGCCTGCGCGAGGAACAGCGGCGCGCCGAACTGGCCGAGCGCGACGCCCGGCTGCTCGGCAAGGCGGGCTTCACCGCGCCGGGTGACGCGCTGGGCCCCGCGTGACGGCATTCACCCAGATCCTGCTGACGATCGTGCTGATCGGCCTCGGCGGGATCTTCGCCGGCGTCGACTCGGCACTGAACACGGTGTCGCGGGCCCGGCTCGACGACATGGTCCGCGAGGAACGCCCCGGCGCGGCGCGGCTGCGCAAGATCGTCGACGACCGGCCGCGATACGTGAATCTGACGGTGCTGCTGCGCATCCTGTGCGAGATCACCGCCACCGTCCTGCTCGCCGCCGCGGCACTGCAACTGTGGAGCCCGGCGACGGCGCTGCTGGTCACCGCCGCGGTGATGGTGGTCGTGTCCTATGTCGTGATCGGTGTCGGGCCCCGCACCCTCGGCCGCCAGCACGCCTATTCGATCGCGCTGGGCGCCGCGGTGCCCCTGCAGGTCATCGGCGCGGTGCTGAGCCCGGTGAGCAGGCTGCTGATCCTGCTCGGCAACGCGATCACGCCCGGTAAGGGATTCCGCAACGGCCCCTTCGCCTCCGAGATCGAGTTGCGCGAGGTGGTCGACATGGCCAGGGAGCGCGGCGTCGTCGCCGACGACGAACGACGGATGATCCAGTCGGTCTTCGAACTCGGCGACACCCTGGCCCGCGCGGTGATGGTGCCACGCACCGAGATGGTCTGGATCGAGCACGACAAGACCGCGTCGCAGGCGATGTCGCTGGCGGTCAGGTCCGGGCATTCGCGGATCCCGGTGATCGGTGAGAACGTCGACGACGTGCTCGGCGTGGTGTACCTGAAAGACCTTGTGCCCTATGCCGATCGCAGCCGCAAGGTGACGGTGCGCGAGGTGATGCGGCCCGCGGTGTTCATCCCCGACTCCAAACCGCTCGACGATCTGCTCGACGAGATGCAGCGTCGTCGCAACCACATGGCGCTGCTGGTCGACGAGTACGGCGGCATCGCCGGGCTGGTGACCATCGAGGACGTGCTCGAGGAGATCGTCGGTGAGATCGCCGACGAGTACGACACGGACGAGACCCCGCCGGTGGAGGACCTCGGCGACGGCCGTTACCGGGTGTCGGCGCGGCTGTCGGTGGAGGACCTCGGCGAGCTGTACGGGCTCGACATCGAGGACGAGGACGTCGACACCGTGGGCGGCCTGCTCGCCCACGAGCTGGGGCGCGTGCCGCTGCCCGGGTCGAAGGTGACCGTGTACGGGTTGGTGCTGCGCGGCGAGGGCGGCGCGGACGCGCGCGGCCGCATGCGGGTCAACACCGTGCTGGTGCGCCGCGCGCCCGACAAGGAGAAGAAGAACAACACCGCGCGGACCGGCGAGGGCGCCGAGCCCGCGCAGGTCAACGTGCCCGACGACAACGGAGAAGCCGATGAGTGAACTGGATGCCGAGGACAACAAGCTGCTGGTGCTGGCGCGTGGCGCGCTGGGCCGCACCGGCGGTGCGAGCGGCGCCGCGGTGCGCGACACCGACGGCCGCACCTACGCCGCGGGCGAGGTCGCGCTGTCGAGCCTGCGGCTGACCGCGCTGCAGGCCGCCGTGGCCGCCGCGATCTCCAGCGGCGCCGAGGGTTTCGAGGCGGCGGTCGTGGTCGCCGGCGACCCCGAGGACGCCGGAATCGCCGCGCTGCACGAGGTCTCGCCGTCGGCCACGGTGATCAGCACCGATCGCGGCGGCGCCGTCCTGAGCGAGGTGCGCGGTGGCTGAGTCCGAGTTCCGTTCCGGCTTCGTCTGTTTCGTCGGCCGTCCGAACACCGGCAAGTCGACGCTGACCAACGCATTGGTCGGCACCAAGATCGCGATCACCTCCTCGCGTCCGCAGACCACCCGCCACACCATCCGCGGCATCGTGCACCGTGAGCACGCCCAGCTCATCCTGGTCGACACCCCCGGTCTGCACCGCCCGCGCACCCTGCTCGGCCAGCGCCTCAACGATCTGGTGCGCGATACCTATTCCGAGGTCGACGTGATCGCCGTGTGCATCCCGGCCGACGAGAAGATCGGGCCCGGCGACCGCTGGATCGTCGAGCAGATCAAGATGATGGCGCCCAAGACCACCGTGCTCGGCGTGGTCACCAAGATCGACAAGGTGAGTCGCGACCAGGTCGCCCACCAGTTGATGGCGGTCTCCCAGCTGCTCGGGCCGGAGGCCGAGGTGGTACCGGTATCGGCGGTGAAGGGGGAGCAGGTCGAGGTGCTCGTCGACGTGATCGCCTCGAAGATGCCCGAGGGCCCGGCGTTCTACCCCGACGGCGAGATCACCGACGAGCCCGAGGAAACCCTCATGGCCGAGCTGATCCGCGAGGCCGCGCTCGAAGGCGTGCGCGACGAGCTGCCGCATTCGCTGGCCGTGGTGATCGAGGAGATCCAGCCGTACGAGGCCAACGAGGACATGCTCGAGGTGCATGCCCTGCTGTATGTCGAGCGGCCGAGCCAGAAGGCGATCATCATCGGCAAGAACGGTTCCCGGCTCAAGGAGGTCGGCACCAACGCGCGCAAGCAG
This sequence comes from Nocardia neocaledoniensis, assembly GCF_003182135.1. Taxonomy (GTDB): domain Bacteria; phylum Actinomycetota; class Actinomycetes; order Mycobacteriales; family Mycobacteriaceae; genus Nocardia; species Nocardia neocaledoniensis. The sequence continues at coordinate 281,517 of NZ_QGTL01000008.1, forward strand.
ATCGAGCACATCCTCGGCACCCGCATCTACCTGAACCTGCACGTGAAGGTGGCCAAGGACTGGCAGCGTGATCCGAAACAGCTGGGGAAGCTGGGCTTTTGACCGTTTGAGTGTCGGCCGGACGGGGTATCGTTCGGCGAATACGCCGGGTGCGATCCGGTGTGCTCGCTGTTCGCCCCGGGGAGGCCGTCGAAGTGCCCGATGCCAATGATGTCGGCAAGCTGCTGGAGTTGCTGCGGGTACTCGAGATTCCCGACGCCAAGCCGCGAGTGCTGCGCGCGCTGTGGCGCGGACGGCGCACACTGCCGCGGCCGATCGTCGAGGTGGTCGGGGTGCAGGGGCACACGGCGCTGGTCGGCGAGTTGTACAGCTGGCTGGGCGAATCCGGCGGCAGGCGCGCGACACCGCGCGCCAAGATCGATCTGCACGCCCCGGATCTGCCGCGCACCGCGCTCACTCCCGACCTCAACGCGGTCAGCTCGGTCGACGATCAGGAACTCGCCGGGCACTGTCTGCCGATCATTCAGCAGCTGGTCGCCGGGTTCGCCGCCGACGACACCGCCATGGGCGCGATCAAGTTCCCGCGCTACCGCACCGCCGACTGGCTGACCCGGCAGCGCGTCACCAGCGACGAATCCGAGACGCCTGACGAGTTGCGCCGCCGGTTGCCCAAGCTGCTGCGCAGCGGTTCGCCGACGAGTCGCTCCGACACCGCCGAGGGGGTGGCGGGCGACACGATCTCGCGGGTGGTCTTCGGTGTGCTGGCGTTGTGGCCGGTGCTGCGGTTGTGGCTGTGGGTGTCCGGGCGCATCCCCGGCATGTCGAAGGTGACGCGGTGGTTCCTGCACCAGCGCTACCTCGCGCCCGAATTGTCCGGCAGTTTCCTGGGTTTCGCCTCGCGACTCACGGCCTCGCACCGGGTCGACGAGAACGAGGAGCAGGTCGCCAAGCTGCTCATCCACGCCTTCCTCGAGGACCTGCGCGATGCCTACCGGCGCCGGATCTGGCGGCCGTCGAGCTGGCGGCGCACCGCCTATCCGGTGGCCCTGCTCGGCGGGCTGGCCGAGGACGGCGACGGCGCGCGGATCCTCACCTGGATCAACGAGATCCGCAACGAGACAGGACATTTCGATCCGCTGGTGGTGGTCGCCTTCCGCGACGAGGGCCCGCGCCGCGAGGTCGGCGAGCTGGGCCACATCGGGGACCTGCGTCAGCTGCGCACGCTGGAGAGCATCGCCGAGCGGCCGACCGCGCAGCCGCCGGACCCGCTGCAGAGCTGGGTTCGCGAGATCGAGAACCGGCGCACCCACCGGCAGGCCGACGCGTGGTTCCTGCCGTTGCGCGCGCTGCTGCCCGCCGACGTTCCGCCACGGGTCAGCGATCCGCGCTTCCGTGGGATGGCACTGCCGCCCGCGCCGCCGATGGCCGCGCGCAGCTGGTTCGTCGGGTTGTGCGTGCTGATCCCGATCGCCCTCGCGATCGGCGCGGCGCTCGTCTACTTCCCGCCGCTGCGCGGGGCGCCGTGTTCGCAGTGGCCGTGGACCGACGGTGTGTCGGTGAGTCTGCGGGACGGTGAGTGCGTCGGCTACAGCGACAACCCGCGCCAGATCTTCGCCGACGATCCCGAGCTCACCGCCATGCAGCGCGAGGTGTTCCGGCTCAACACGGCGGCGGCCGAGGCCCGCGAGAGCAACCCGAACCGGCCCCTGGTCTCGCTGGTGTACTTCGCCGGGCTCAGCTACGCCGACACGAACGTGCGCTATCCGCACGCCCAGGTCGAGGAACTGGCCGGGCTGGCGGTGCAGCAGCGCCGCGCGCTGCTGGCCTCCGACGAGTCCGAGCCGCTGTTGCGGATCGTCATCGCCAACGGCGGCACCGACATGCGGCAGGCGCAGTGGGTGGTCGAGCATCAGCTGCGCGGGCTGGCGGCCGCGGACGCCAGTGTGCTCGGCGTGGTCGGCATCGACCGCAGCACCGACGAGACCCGCAAGGCGATCACCCGGCTCGGTGAACTCGGCGTGCCCGCGGTGGCGACGACGCTGTCGGCCGACGGCCTCGATCAGGCCTCGCCGCTGTATTTCCAGGCGGCGCCGAGCAACAAGGTGCAGGCGCGGCTGATCGCCGACTACGCGCAGGGCGCCCGTGAGAACACCGGCGGCCGCCGCTACGACAAGGTGGTGATCTACCACCCGGAGGCGGCCGACGACCTCTACGTGACGAGCCTGGTCGCGGACCTGAAAGACGAACTCGCCGAACGCGGTGTGGCCCAGGAGAGCCTGAGCTGGCGCGAACAGCAACAGCTGTACCGGTTCCCGGCGCCGTGTGAGACCGAAGGCTTCGACCGGAACACCCTGCTGTTCTTCGCCGGCCGCAACGACGACTTCCCCACCTTCGCCAAGGCGGTGAGCCGGGGCTGTCTCAGCGGGGACGGCCCGGCGATCCTGGGCAACGACGCGGTGACCCGCCTGATCACCGACCCCAAGGCGACCGCGGCCCTGCCTGCCAACCTCACAGTGCGCTATGTGTCCAAGGCGGCGCCGGTGATGCTCGGCGGCGCCGACTGCGTCCGCGGCGTCGGCAAGGTCGGCGATCAGCCGGTGCCGTTCGAACACGAGCAGCTGTGCGTCGAGCTGGCCGGCCTGATCGAGGAACTGCGCGGCTATCCCGAACTCGGCGACTACCGGCCCACCTGGGCAGGCGATCGCACCGGGCTGGCCTTCGACGTGAGCGGGTTGTTCCTGCAGGCGGTGCGCAGCAGTCGCGGCGTGCTGGCCGACCTGCCGCCGAACCGCACCGCCATCGCGGTGCAGATGCGCGAGAGCGACTATCGCGGCGTCACCGGCACACTCGGCTTCTCGACCCGGCGCGTGGCCGACGGGTCATCCATCGCGGTGCTGGTCACCACGGCCGTCGGCGGGCAGGGCCCGCAGCGCTGCCTGATGATGTTCCCGCGCCAACCCGGTCAGGACGGCTGCCCGGCGGGCACCAAGAGCGATATCGAGGGCTGGGCCGAACCGGGTCGCTAGGTCCACCACGGTGTCGGCCGGTCGCGCTCCCAGTGCCGCTCCGCCTCGAGCTGCGCGGCCAGGGCGATCAGTGTCGGCTCAGCGTTCGCGGTGCCCATCAGCTGCGCGCCGATCGGCAGACCGGTGTCGGTGAACCCGGCGGGGACGTTCACGCTCGGCCAGCCGAGGACGTTCCACGGCCAGGTGAACGGGCACGCGCCGGTGATCAGGCCGTTGGTCGCGCCGACGCCGATGCCGTCGATCTCCTCGGCGCGCGGGGCCGGGGTGGCCGTGGTCGGTGCCAGCACCACGTCGTAGTCGTCGAAGAACGCGCCGATCCGCCGGTGCAGCAGTGGCTCCAGCATCCGGGCCGCGGTGAGCGCGGGACCGCTGAGCACTCGGCCGATGCGGGCGTTCGCCGTGGTCCGCGGGTCGACGACCGCCGCGGGCATGGACCGGTGCACCTTGCTGATCCCGCCGAGTGAGCGCGGCAGGAAGGAGGCGCCGATCAGCACGCCGTAGTGCAGATCGGCGATCGTCACCGTGTGGCCGAGGGCGCGCAGGGTGGTCGCCAGGTCGTGTACGGCCGCCGCGATCTGCGGGTCGAGGGCGGTGCGGGTCGCGGTGAACGGGATGCGCAGGGAGAGCGCGATTCTGAGTTTGCCCGGGTCGCGGCCCACCGCCGCAGTCGCGTCGATCGGCGCAGGCGTGTGCAGGTCGCCGGGATGCGGCCCGGCGGCGAGGTCGAGCAGGAGCGCGGCGTCGCGCACGGTCCGCGCGAGCGGCCCGTTGACGGTGAGACCGTGGAACGCCTCGGGATGCGGCCAGGTGGAGATGCGGCCACGCTGGGGCTTGATGCCGACCAGATTGGTCCACGCGGCGGGAATGCGCACCGAGCCCGCGCCGTCGGAACCCAGTGCGGCGGGCACCAATCCGGCCGCGACCGCGGCCGCCGACCCGCCGGAGGAGCCGCCGGGCGTGCGGGTGCGGTCCCACGGATTGCGGGTGTGCCCGAAGGCGTCGCCACTGGTGAAGGGCAGCTGGCCGAGCTCGCAGGTGTTGCTCTTGCCCACGATCACCGCGCCCGCCGCGCGCAGCCGTCGCACCGATTCGGCGTCGGCGGCGGCGGGCTCGAACTCGCCGCCGCAGCCGAAGGCAGTGACCTCCCCGGCGATGTCGGTGTCGTCCTTGACCGCGATCGGCACACCGAGCAGCGGTAACCGTGTCCCGGCCGCGCGGCGCGCGTCGGCCTCGGCGGCCTCCCGCAACGCGGCCTCGCGCCGCACCACGCGGAAGGCATTGAGGGTCGGCTGGGACGCCTCGATGCGGTCGAGCACGTCGGTGACGGCCGTGACGGAGGTGAGGTGGCCTTCGGCGATGGCGGCGCTCAGTTCGGTGAGGCCGAGGTCGGCGGGGGAGTTCGGCGCGACGCGGTCGGGCACGGACATGTGAGCTCCGTCTCTGCTGGTGGTGTGCTCGACCGTAACCATGAACTGGTCGACCGTCCACATACCCTGGGTGGATTTCTGAGGCTAGAAATACATTCGGTATGTATGTAACAGTGGATAGGCCCAGCATTCGACCAGGGGAGGACCCCATGGGAATCAGCTCAGCACTCGGCCCGGCGCACGACCGCACGCTCTCGTCCGGGCGTCTCCGCTATCACGACATCGGAACCGGATCGCCGGTCGTCTTCGTCCACGGCCTGCTCGTCAACGCCGATCTGTGGCGCGATGTCGTGCCCGGCCTCGTCGCGGCCGGACATCGCTGTCTCACGCCCGACTGGCCACTCGGCTCGCACACGATCCCGATGCCCGCGGCCGACCTCACGCCCACCGGCCTGGCCGATCTGATCGCCGAATTCCTCGACGCGCTCGACCTCACCGATGTCACGATCGTCGCCAACGACACCGGTGGCGCGCTCACCCAGATCCTGATGACGCGGCACCCGGAGCGCATCGGCCGCGTGGTCCTGGCCGCCGTCGACTGCTACGAGGTCTTCCCGCCGAAGGCCTTCACGGCCCTGGTGCGCCTGGCGAAGATCCCCGGCGCGATCGCGCCGCTGCTCGCCCCGTTGCGCTGGCGACCCGCCCAGCGGTTGCCGCTCGCCTTCGGCTGGGTGACCAAACACGCACTGCCGCAACCGATCGCCGAGTCCTACCTCGGCCCCGCCCGGCGCGACCCCGCCATCAGGGCGGACCTGCGGCGTTTCGCCGCCGGCGTGGACGCGCGGCACACCCTCGCCGCCGCCGAACGCTTCGCCGAGATCGACCTGCCGGTGCTCGTCGTCTGGTCGACCGAGGACAAACTGTTCCCGATGGCGCTGGCCCATCGGCTGGTCGCCGACCTGCCGCGCGCGAGCCTGCGTACGGTCGGCGATTCGTACACCTTCCTGCCCGAGGACCAGCCGGAGTTGCTCGCCGAACTGATCGTGGAGTTCACTCGGCTGCATGCAGCGCCGTAGTCAGGAGGACCGCTCCCGCACCACCCGAACCGCGCTCGAGCGGGCAGGCCGTGACCTGTTCGCCGAGCGCGGCTTCGCCGGCACGTCCGCCGAGCAGTTGGTGGCGGCCGCCGGCGTGACCCGCGGCGCCCTGCACCACCACTACGGCGACAAGCGCGGGCTGTTCCTCGCCGTGCTCGAACAGGTCGAGACCGAGGCCACCGCGGAGATCGCGGGCGCGATCGGCGCGGTGGACCCCGACGACGTGATCGCCGGCATGACCGCCGGGCTCGCGTGCTTCCTCGACATCTGCGGCCGCCCGGAGATGCTGCGCATCGTCCTGATGGACGCTCCGACGGTCCTGGGCTGGCCGGCCTTCCGCGAGTTCGAATCCCGGCACGGCCTCGGCCTGCTCACCGCCGAACTCCAGCGCGCCGTCGACGCCGGCCTGGTCCCGGCGGTGCCGGTCCCGGTGCTGGCGCAACTGCTGCTCAGCGCGATCACCGAAGCCTCGCTCATCGTCGCCCACGCGGCCGACCCCGACCGCGCCCGCGCGGAAACCCAGCACTCGCTGCTGCTGCTCATCACCGGCCTGCTCAGGCAGAGCTGACGTGTCCGTGGGCACGGTGTCGGGTCGACGTGGAAGACTGGGCCCGTGCGGTTGTATCGGGATGAGGCGGTGGTGGTCCGTCAGCACAAGCTGGGCGAGGCCGATCGCATCGTCACGCTGCTGACCAGGCAACACGGGCTGGTGCGCGCGGTGGCCAAGGGGGTGCGGCGCACCAAGTCGAAGTTCGGGGCGCGGCTCGAGCCGTTCGCCTACATCGACGTGCAGCTGCATCCGGGACGCACCCTCGACATCGTCACCCAGGTGACCACCGTCGAGGCGTTCGCCGCCGACATCATCGACGACTACGGCCGCTACACCACCGCCTGCGCCATCCTCGAGACCGCCGAGCGTCTCGCCGGCGAGGAACGCGCGCCCGCCCCGAAACTGCACGCGCTCACCGCCAGCGCCCTGCGCGCCATCGCCGCCAAGCAGCGTCCGCACGAACTGATCCTCGACGCGTACCTGTTGCGCGCCATGGGTTTCGCCGGATGGGCGCCCGCGCTCGACGAATGCGCCCGCTGCGCCACCCCGGGACCGCATCGCGCGTTCCACGTCGCGGCGGGCGGCGCGGTGTGTGTGCACTGCAGGCCGCCGGGCGCGAGCACCCCGGCCACCGGTGTGCTCGACCTGCTCGTCGCCCTGTTGAAGGGGGAGTGGGACTACATCGCGGGTGTGCCCGATAATGTCCGCCGCCAGGCGAGTGGTCTGGTCGCCGCCCATCTGCAGTGGCATCTGGAACGCCAGTTGCGCACCTTGCCGCTGATCGAACGGTCCGTCGGCGCGGCGGTGGACCGGCCCGTCGTCGCCGGCTGATCGCGCCGCCCGCGGACCGGCGCCCGGCGGCCATCAGGCAGGATGGACGCCGTGATCCTGCGTCGTGACTCATCCACCGCGAGCAAGACGGCCCGCGACATCCGCCCGCCGTCGCAGCACCCCTCCGGCGCGCGCCCGCCCGCGATCCCGCCGGAGCTGGTGCCCAACCACGTCGCGCTGGTGATGGACGGCAACGGCCGCTGGGCGCAGGAGCGTGGCCTGCCGCGCACCGCGGGGCACGAACGCGGCGAGGCCGTGCTCATGGACGCGGTCGAAGGGTCCATCGAGATCGGCGTCAAGTGGCTGTCGGCCTACGCCTTCTCCACCGAGAACTGGCGCCGCAGCCCCGACGAGGTCCGTTTCCTGATGGGCTTCAACCGCGACGTCATCCGCCGCCGCCGCGACGAGATGCACGAGATGGGTGTGCGGGTGCGCTGGGCGGGACGCCGACCGCGCCTGTGGCGCAGCGTGATCAAGGAGCTCGAGGTCGCCGAGGAACTCACCAAGGACAACGACGTGATGACGCTGACCATGTGCGTCAACTACGGCGGCCGGGCCGAGATCGCCGACGCCGCACGGGAGATCGCGCGCCGGGTGGCCGCGGGGGAGATCGATCCGGAGAAGATCGACGAGGCCACCGTCGCTCGGTACCTCGACGAACCCGACATGCCCGATGTCGACCTGTTCCTGCGCCCGTCGGGGGAGTTCCGCAGCTCGAACTTCCTCATCTGGCAGGCCGCCTACGCCGAATTCGTCTACCAGGACACGCTTTTCCCCGATTTCGACCGGCGTAACCTGTGGGACGCGTGCCTGGAATACGCCAAGCGCGATCGTCGCTTCGGCGGCACCAAATGAGCGACGGAGCCGACATGGACGCTGCGGTCACCCCCGACCTCGACCTGCAGGCGCGCACCGGCGCCTGCCTGCAGATGCAGGACATCGATGTGCGCGTCGACGCCGACGGCTCGCTCGGCTTCGAGTACGACGGCGCGCTGTGCTCGATCCGCGCCGTCACCCTGGCGCCCGGCCTCACCGTGCTGTCGCTGACCAGCGTGCTGGCCTGGGACCGCCCCCTCAAGCCGCAGCTGCACAAGCGGGTCGCCGAGCGCAACAATGAGATGCAGTTCGGCTCGGTCACGCTGATCGGGCGCGGCAAACTGGGTGATGTGATCCTGCGCTACACGTTCCCCGCCGAGGGCCTCGACGACAGCGCGCTCACCACCATGCTGCTGCTCACGCTGTCGGGCGCGAGCAAAGCCCGGCAGGGTCTGCTCGCGCCGTAGGCGTCAGCTGCTGGGCTTCCAGGTGATCTTGCCGCCCTGGAAATCCTGGGCCTTGCCGCCCTGGTAGTCGTACTCGTCGCTGGTGGGGTAGCCGTAGCGGCCGCCCTCGGCGCCCGCGCGGATCCAGTCGGCCTGGATGCTGCCCCAGACCGCGTGCGCGCCGGTGGCCGAGGTCCAGTAGATGGCGCCGGTCGGGAACATGCTGAACTGGCCGTCGCCCTTGCCCGCCTTGGCGACATCGCTGAGCGGGAAGCCCAGCGGGCTCGACTCCCAGCCGAGCGCGGCCCACTTGTCCCGGATCGGACCGCTGATCTCGTGCGCGCCGGTGCCGACGGACCAGTAGATCGAGCCCTTCTGGAAGTGGTTGAACCGACCCGCGCCGTTCGGCGTCGACTGCTCACGAGTGACCGGGTAGCCGAGCTTGCCCGACTCGTTGCCGTGCTGGGCGAACTTGTCCCTGATCTGCCCGGCGACGGTGTTGGCGTTGGTGTCGGGGTGCCAGTAGATGGCCGCGTTGTTGGCGAAGGTCTGGTACTTGCCGCCGACGGCGGCATCGGATTCGGGGGAGGTGGGATCGCCGAGCGCGGCGCCGCCCGCCTGGTCGTACTCGACCTCGATCGCGCCGCCCACCTCGAACCCGCCGATCATGCGTGCCTGTGCGGTGCCCGCGACGGCCGCGGGCAGGACGAGGGCGGCCGCGAGCGCGGCGACGGTGCGTGATCGAAGGTGTCGACGGTGAAATGCCACAGGAAACTCCCTGGTCGATTCGTTTTTCGGTGATTTTCGGCGCTAGACCCCGACCGGCACCGCACCCGAACCTACCCGTTCGTTCCCGCTCATAACAGTGACGTTTCTAACCCCGGGCGACCGGTCTGATGCCCAGCATCAGTTCCACCCCGCGCGCGAAGTCGTCCGGATTCACGTCCTCGAGCAGCAGGTGCTGGAGCATGAAGCCGGGCAGGAAACTGATCATCGACTTGGCCATCGCGTCCACGTCGGCATCCGGCGGGATCCAGCCGAGCTCGCGCATGCGCACCGCGTACTCACGCCACAGCTCGCGCATGCCGGCGATGGCGGCCCGCACCGGGACGCTCGCCTCCGGTTGGACCATCGCCATCGCCCAGGCCTGCGGCGCCAGTCGCAGCGGACCGTCGGGTCCGCCGCGCTTGATCACCTCCGAGGTCACCAGCCGCACGACCTCGGCGGGGGTGGGGGCCTGTTCGCTGCGGATGATCTCGGCCATGCGCCCGCGCAACGGTGTCATCGTCTCCAGGATCAGCGCGAAGATGATGTCGTTCTTGCTCGCGAAGTACCGGTAGACCGCCCCCGCGGACAGCCCGGCCTCGGCGAAGACGTCCTGCATCGACGTCTCGTGGAACCCCTTGCGCGTGAAGCAGCGCTGCGCGGCCTCGAGGATCTGTTTGCGGCGGCGTTCCAGGTGCTCTTCGCTGACTCGAGGCATGGTTCCAAAATAAAACGAATATCCGTTCTTGACAAGCGACGGTCGTCGGTGTCACCGTTGACCCAATAAAAGAACGAACATTCGCTTTAAGGGAGAATGTCATGTCGATCACCCGACGAGCAGTCGCGCTCGGTCTCGCGGCCACCCTGCTGCAGGCGCTGCTCCTGATCGCCTTCGCCTGGCCCGCTGTCAACCTCGCGCCGCGTGATCTGCCCATCGCGGTCAGCGGCCCGCAAGCCACCCAGCTCAGCATGCAGCTGCACCAGCGCAGCCCCGACGCCTTCAGCATCACCACCCTCGCCGACGCCGACGCGGCCCGCACGGCGCTGGCCGACAACGAGATCTACGGCGCGATCGTCACCGGCGACGGCGCCCCCAGGGTTCTGATCGCCTCCGCTGCCTCGCCCGCGGTCGCCCAGCAGCTCACCGCCGTGGCCCAGCAGCTCGGCGGCGCGACCCCCGCCCCGGTCGAGGACGTGGTCGCGACCGATCCCGACGATCCGCGCGGCGCCGGCTTCGGATCGATGGTGCTGCCCCTGGTGATGTCGGGCATCGCCGCGGGTGTGCTGCTCACGCTGCTGGTGTCCACGCTCGGTGGTCGACTCGTCGGGCTGGTCACCTTCGCCGTGGCGGGCGGCCTGCTCAGCACCCTCGTGTTCCACACCTGGCTGTCGATCGTGCCCGGCTCCTACCTGGAACTGTCGGCCATCGCGGGCCTGTCCGCCTTCGCCGTCGCCACCACGATCGTCGGTCTGGCCGCCGCCATCGGGCGCGCCGGGATCGGTCTCGGCGCGCTGACGATGCTGCTGATCGGCAACCCGTTCTCCGCGGCCACCTCGGCGCCGGAACTGCTGCCCCAGCCCTGGGGCACGATCGGCCAGCTGTGCCCGCCCGGTGCCGCGGCCTCGCTGATGCGCGCGGTCGCCTACTTCGACGGCGCCGGTGCGCTCGCTCCGCTCGCCGTCCTGCTGACCTGGTCGGCTGCCGGTCTCGCCCTCCTCGGCGTCGGCGCCCTGCGCTCGCGTCGACCGGTCGTCGAGGGCGGGCCCGAGCGGGTGGCGGTCTCGGCCTGATCGGCGCGACACGCACGAAAACCCGGGCACAGCCCGGGTTTTCGCGTGTGTTCTGGGTCAGCGGGTGGCGATGAGGGCCGACCCGTGGCCGAACAGGCCCTGGTTGACCGCGATGCCGGCGCGGGCATCGGCCACCTGGCGGCCGTCGGCCTGCCCGCGCAACTGCCAGGTCAGCTCGCACACCTGGGCGATCGCCTGGGCGGGGATCGCCTCGCCGAAGCAGGCCAGGCCGCCGCTGGGGTTCACCGGCACCCGGCCGCCGAGGGTGGTCGCGCCGCTGCGCAGCAGTTCCTCCGCGCCACCGGTCTCGCACAGGCCGATGTCCTCGTACCAGTCCAGCTCCAACGCGGTGGACAGGTCGTAGACCTCCGCGAACGACAGCTCGTCGGGGCCGAGCCCGGCTTCCTCGTAGGCCGCGTGCGCGAGATCGGAGCGGAACGGACGCTCCGGCGGCGCCACGGCCACCGCGGAGTCCGTCGCGAAATCCGGCAGGTCGAGCACGGTCTTCGGGAAGGTGGGCGTGACGGTCGAGAGCGCCCGGATGCGCACCGGTTCGGCGATGCCGTGCTTGCGCGCGTAGTCCATCGAGGTCAGCACCAGGGCCGCGCCGCCGTCGCTGGTCGCGCAGATGTCGAGCAGCCGCAACGGGTCCGAGACGATCGCCGAGGCGGCGACGTCCTCGGCCGTCACCTCTTTGCGGTAGCGGGCGTACGGGTTGTTCAGGCCGTGCTTGGCGTTCTTCACCTTGACGGCGGCGAAGTCCTCGAGCGTGGCACCGTGCAGCGCCATCCGCCTGCGGGCGTACAGCGCGAAGTAGATGGGGTTGGTCGCGCCGAGCAGGTGGAAACGCAACCAGTCCGGGTCGTCGCGGCGTTCGCCGCCGACCGGCTGGAAGAACCCCTTCGGGGTGGTGTCGGCGCCGACCACCAGGGCCACATCGGTGAGCCCGGCCAGGATCTGCGCGCGGGCGTTGGCGATGGCCTGGGCGCCCGAGGCGCAGGCCGCGTAGCTGCTCGAGATCCGCGCGCCCGACCAGCCGAGGGCCTGGGCGAAGGTCGCGCCCGCGACGAAGCCCGGGTACCCGTTGCGGATGGTGTCGGCGCCGGCGATGTAGCCGACGTCGCGGTGGTCGATTCCCGCGTCCGCCAGTGCGGCTCGGGCGGCGACCAGTCCGTACTCGACGAAGTTGCGGCCCCACTTGCCCCACTGGTGCATGCCCGCACCGAGGACGGCGATATCGCGATTCGTGTCAGGCATCGACGGGCCTCCACATCCACACCGTGTGTTCGGCGTCGTCGTCCTCGTAGAGCACGCCGACGGTCAGTTCGACCGGCATGCCGACGGCCAGGTCGTCGACGGAGATCCCGCGCACCACCTGCCCGAGGATCACCATCTTCTCCACCTCGAGTTCCACCGCGGCCACGATGTAGGGCTCGAACGGCTCGGGCGAGACGTAGGGCGGCGGCGGCTTGTAGCGGGCGTCGGCGTAGGACCAGATCCGGCCGCGCGTGGAGAACTGGTAGTCGACCAGTTCGGAGCCGTCCTTGGGGGCCGCGCACTGCGGATTGCGGCAAGCCAGCGTATTCCGGGGGAAGTACGGTGTGCCGCACACGTCGCAGCGACTCCCTTGGAGGCGTACCGCGCCGTCGTCCGCAGTGAACCAGCCTGCTACCGCGGGGCGTTGTTCTTTCTGCACCCGGCCGACGATATAGGAACACGTTCTACTTTGGTGCGGAAACCCGCACCACCGGGGCCCGGCGGGCGCTACCGTGAAGCCGGAAACCACCGATGGCCACCACCCTCGAGTCGATCTGGAGGACCGTTGGGCGCCGCCGCCATTGACCCGCAGACGATCTGCAACGTCACCCTCATCGGAGACCCCGACGAGACCGCGCGCCTGCGGCGACGACTGCGCCGCGGCGGCCCGGGAACCGGCCCGATCCCGTGGTCGACCGACGGTGTCGAGCACACCGTGCACCTCGCCGAACTGTCGAGTCGGGTGCCGGTCGCCGAGCTCGAGCGGTCGATCCGGGTCGCCGACGGGATCATCGCCGTCGTGCCCGCCGGCGTCCGGCGCGCGCCGCGCCTCGAATCGATCCTGCGCATGGCCGACGATCATCAGGTCGCCCGCCTCTGCCTGGTGACCGGACTCGACCATCCCGGCGCCGATTTCGACCGCTGCGTACGCGTCATCGCCGACATCCGCGGCGCGGTGCCGGTGGCCGTGCATTCGCCGATGGGCGCGGGGGCGGGGTTCGCGGGCGTGATCGACGTGGTGCCCATGTGGTCGCTCGCGCCGATGGCCGCCGAATTCTTCGGTGACCACTGGGCTGTCGCCGAGCGGCGCTACCGCGACCTGGTGCGCGCCGTGCTGGAACAGGACGGCGCCGAGACCGGGATTCCCGCCGAACAGCTGGTCGACGGCATCCGCCGCCTCACCCACATCGGCGAAGCGGTCCCCGTGCTCTGCGACGGTGACCCGGCCGTCGACGATGTCGCCCCGCTCCTGGACGCCATCGTTCGCTATCTCCCCTCGCCCCTGCACGTCTGGCAACCCGAGCACTCGCTCGACTGCTGAGCCACCACCTGCGCGAAACACTCTGTGCGGCCGCTTGTTCGGTGTCCTGCCTGGTAGACCCGCCGCGCAGGTCGTTCCCGGTACGATCGCGTTGCGGTGGCCGGTCGTCGCGGACAGGGGTGGAGCATGAGTTCTGAGACCGAGGCCCGGGCAGGAGTGGACGGGCGTCCTGTCGCGCTGTGGGCCACGCTCGCCGTCGTCCTCGGCGGTGCCTTCGTCCTGGCTCCGCGGTGGCTCGCCGGGAGCGTGCCGGGCGGCGGCATCGGCGACGAGGGCGATGTGCGGAACGCGCTGCGCGCGGGCTTCGTCGAGTACTGGGGCTCCGGCGATCGGGCGCTGACACCCGCGCTGACCGCGACCGTCGAATACTGGTCGCGCTATCACCTGGCCAAGGCGGTTCTCGCCGGGCTGTTGGTGATCGTCCTCGTGGCGCTGGCTGTCCAGCTGTGGCGGGCGTTTCTCGTGGCCGAGCGCCCGGTCCGGCTCGGAATGGTGAGCGCTCTGGTGACGCTGCCCGCGTTGTTCGTGGTGGTGGCGACAATGGCCAATATCCAGGGGGTGGTCGCGCCCTACGCCTCGACGCTGCCGATGATGACCGAACCGCCGGTCGACCCGGCCCTCGCCGGGGTCCTGGATCAGCTGGTCGCAAATCTCGAGGCCGCGGTACAGACCGACGCCGCGATGCTGCCCGCGGTGACGGTCCTGCTCGACGACTTCGTGCTATATCACCAGGCCATGATCGTGATCGCCTGCGGTACCGCCGTCGCGTTCGCCGTCGCCGGTGCCCTGCTGTGGCGCCTGCGCGCGCGGGCCGGCGCGGGGGATCGACGGGCGCGCCGGACCTTCGCCGCGCTGGCGGCCGTGACCGGCGCGGCCGCGGCGGTCTCGGCGGTGGTGGCGCTGGCGAACATCACGACGGTGGCCGATCCTGCGCCCGCGCTGCTGGCGCTCTTCGCGGGCAGCTGGTGAGCCGGTTCAGGCGAGCATCTCGTCGTCGCCGCCGAACTCCTGGTGGTAGCGCTGGGCGCGGGCGAGCATGCGATGGATTCCCGCGATCATCCGCTCGGCGGGCAGCGGTTCGGCGATGATCGGGTCGCCGGTTTTGACGTAGTAGCGCCCGTCGTCGTAGTCCATCCACCAGAACGCCCGGCCGGGGCTGGGCCGCGCGTCGACGGCGGGCCCGGAGAACGCCGAGATCTCACCGAACGCACGGCGTTGGCGATGGAAGATGCGGTTGAGCTGCTCGGCGGAGCTGAGCCTGCCCGCGCGGTACTCGAAGTGTTCCTCCTCCGCCGCGAGCTGCTCGCGCCGCACCTCCACCGACGGCTTCGTGCCCGGCTTCGCGCGCGGCAGCGCGGCGACGGTGAGCGCGGCGACCTGCCCCGCGGTGCAGTAGGTCAGGGTGACGTCCCCGCCCGTGTCCGCCGCGGTGCCCGGCGCCTGCGCCAGCGTCGCGCCCCGATTGCCGCGAATCGCGCCGTGGAAGCGAATGATGTTCGAATCATCCTTGCCGACAAACCCTTTGGACTCGACCCTGGCGTCGGGGTCGAGCAGTACGGTCAGCGCGTGCTCGATCGCCGGATCGTATTTGCGCAGCAGGCTCTCGACGGCGGCCTCGCGATGCGCCTTCAACGCGTCGAACTCGGCGATGTCGGTGCGATATTGCAGGGGGTAGGGGAGCCGGTCGCGCCCGTAGCCGGACCACAGGATCTCGAACTCGGAGCCGGTGAACTCAGCGTGCTGCACTGTCGCGGTCTCCACCGATCTCGACACCCACACACCCTCTGACGCCCGGTCCGACCGCCGTCCGTACCCGTTTCCGCACTGTCATCTCGACCTATCCCCTCCTGGCATAGACAGCAGCGCTCGTCTCGAGCGGTGACGGCGGTGTCGAGTCTAGTCGGTGGCGTGCTCCCTCACTCGGCCGCGCAGGGGGCGGTGGAGGTGATCGAGAACCGCACTTCCCGCTTCGGCCCCGCCGTCTCGCGCCACGACGAGATCGAGAATCCTCTGGCGTCGGTGTAGGTCTTGCTCATCGGATCCTGGGCCGGGTTCTGGCTCGGGGTGAAGGTGTAGCCGCGCGCGGTCATCGCCGCGAGGTTGGTCAGCGCGCGATCGATGAACTCCTGCGGCGGGTCGATCACGGTCTGCTCGTAGCGCGGCCGCCACGGCGGACCGGCGGCCGCGATGTCGGTCATCTTCGATCGACAGCCCTGGCTCGCGTCGACCGTCGCGGGGTCGACGGTGACGGGCTCCGGCCAGGCGAGCGAGAAGTTCTCGGCGACGATCGGCCGGGCGGCGGCCACGGTGAGGCCGGTACCGGCCAGGACGTCCTCGTTGTGCGGACCCTTCTCGCCGTTGAACGTCTCCTCCGGCGAACAGCTCGTCAGGGCGACCACCGCGAGAGCCGCCAGCGCGACGCCGGCCCTCATCGGATCCCGATCCTGGCACCGGGGCCGGGATTGTCGGTGATCCGGGGATCGGCGTAGGGGTCGAGCTCGATGCCGAAGGCCCGGGCGGTCTGCGCCGCCGCGGCGGCCTTGGCGGCGTCGAATCCCTCCTTGGCGCCGTCTCCGTTGTCGCCCAGGCCGATATCGACGACATCGGTCTCGATGCCGCGTTCCACATAGGCGGTCGCCCCGGTGCCGGCGATGACGCCCGCGATGTTCTCGAACGCCGTCGACCGCGGATCGTTCCAATAGCCGCCGTGCCCGTCGGTGCCGAAGATGACCTCGCCTGCCTCGTGCCCGTCGCGCGCGCTCCCGTAGAACCCGGTGTCGAGCCGGATGACGCCCGGCGCCTCGTCGGGGTCGCCGCCGAGGGCTTCGGAGGCATGCGGATTGCCCGGCAGCTGAATGCCGCCGGGGACGGTGAGCCCGCCCTCGGGGTAGGACTGCACGACGCCGATCAGGTCGCCCGGCGCGGTCATCGAATAGCGCCGGACATCGGGATTCGGATTGTTCCAGCCGGTGTCGAACACGCCGGTGCCCGCTGACGACGCGTGCAGGATCCGGTCGGCGCGCAGCCCGAGCTGTTCGGCGGAGCCGACGATCGAGCCGCCGTAGGAGTGCCCCACATAGGTCACCGGGGTGCCCGGCATGCTCGTGGCCACCTCGCGGTCGATCTCGCGGCCGAACTCGACCAGGCGTGGGGACATGTCCGCGGCGAAGCGCGGGCTCGGCGCGCCGTCGGAGAGGCTGGTCAGGCTCTGCGGGAAATCGCCCTCCATGTACAGGAACACCGGGCCGCCGGTCTTGTCGGCGAGATTCCAGGCGGCGACGTGATTGGACCCGGAGCCGTTCAGGTTCGTCGAGGTGCCGGGCACGTACACCCCGACGCCGGGCGCCCCCGACTTCATCTCGCCGAGCATCTCGATCATCCGGCCGTTGCCCTCGGTGCTGAACATGACGAACTTGCGGTCGACCATGTCCAGGCGCGGGGTCGCGGTCGCGGCGGCCGTGGTGTCGAGCGTGCCCGTGCCCTCGGGATTCGGGATGGGCGCGAGCATCGCCTCGAGCTGTTTCACGCGGGACTCATCCGGGTCGGCTTTCGCCTTCTCGGTGGTCAGCGCGTTGCGGATATTGATCTCGTTCGCTTCGACGCGCATCGCGAACGGCACCCCGTTGAGATTGCCCAATTTCTCCGGCGCCGCGATCACCAACTGCCGCTGTGCTTCCGGGCTCAGGCCCGCGAGGAAGGTGGCGCGCTCGTCGGCGGACATCGCGGCCAGCTGGACGGCGACCGCGTCCGGGTCGCGGACGGTGCCGTCGGGCAGGGTGATGTCGGGCTGGCCGTCGCGCATGGCCGTGAGGTCGGCCAGTGATTCCTTCAGGCTGGTGCCGAACTGGTTGTCCAGACGCTCGATCTCGTCGAGCCCACCGAAGAGGTTGAGCTGGAAGACGCCCGCCGCGCCTTCCTTGTCGGGGTCGGGGTGCGACACCCGGCCGTCGGGTTCGACCGAGAACCCTTGGCCGACAGCGAGATCCCGCTGGCCGAGCACGTAGGTCCTGGCGTGGTTCAGGCCGAGGTGGGCGTCGGCGGCCGCGTCGGCGATGCGCAGGAGCACGGTGCGCACTTCGTACCCGTGGTCGACTTCCTCATCGATGCGCCGCCCCGCGGCGTCCCTGGTGTGGCCGTGCCACGACCCGAGCGCCGAGACCGCGCGGGAGCAGTCGTCGACCGAGGCGGACACGACATCGGCGTTGGCGCGGGCGGCGTCGGCGGTGCGCTGCAGGCCCGCGAGGTTCCAGCCGTCGAGCTGGGGGATCGTGGGCCGCATCAGCGGGGGCTCAGCTTCCCGATCTCGTCCGCGATCGCGCCGTCCGCGGCCTGGATGTCGGCCGAGAACCTGTCCACGAGATCGGCCAGGGTGGTGAACCTGGTCGCGATGGCGGTCATGGCCTGCTGGGCCGGGTCGGCCAGGGCGCGGGCGGCGGCGAGGACATCGCTGCCGTCGCCCGTGGCCTCGCCGCTCGCCGTCCACGACAGCGCGGCGACCTCGCCCGCCTCCCGCCGCCACGCGGTGGCCAGCGTCGCCAATTGATCAGGTTCCACACCCAGCGTGCTCACGAATCCCCCTGCCGCGCGGATCGGTCTCGTCGTGAAGGTTGGACGGGCCACGCGAAGCGGGGGTTCCATGGTGTGACATGAGTCACATGAACTACACGGAGGCGGGCTGGTCCTTCGTCGCGGTCGCGTGCTCGCACACGCACTCGCGGCAGGTGCCGAAGATCTCCAGGGTGTGGCTGACGTCGGTGAATCCGTGCTCGCCGGCGATCGCCTCGGCCCACGCCTCCACCGTCGGGCCTGCCACCTCGACGGTGCGGCCGCAGTGGCGGCACACCAGGTGATGGTGGTGGCCGCTGGAGCACTGGCGGTAGACCGATTCCCCCGAGTCGGTGCGCAGCACGTCGACCATGCCCGCATCGGCCAGCGACTGCAGGGTCCGGTAGACGGTGGTCAGGCCGATGCCCTCGCCGCGTTTGCGGAGCTCGTCGTGGAGCTCCTGGGCCGAGCGGAATTCGTCGATGTCGCCGAGCAGCGCCGAGATCGCGCTGCGCTGACGAGTGCTGCGAACTCCGACCTGCTTCGCGGCGGGATTGTCTGCCAACGGTTTACCCTTCCTCGGCGTGGGCGACGGCATCGATGACGATATGCGCCAAGTGGTCGTCGACGAGTTCGTAGAGCACCTCGCGGCCCGAGCGTTCGCCGTGGACGACGCCCGCGGACTTGAGAATGCGCAGGTGCTGGCTGACCAGCGGCTGGGTCACCCCGAGCGCGTCGACCAGCTCGTGCACACAGCGCGGCGACTCACGCAACTGCAGCACGATCGCGATCCGCACCGGCGCGGCCAGCGCGCGTAACAGCTCACCCGCGTCCTCGAGCACCTGGCGGGCGGGAACCGTCGCCGGGGCGGGGGAGTGATACGGGCTGTGCGCGTGGGCGGCCGTGGCATCGGTGGTCATCAACCAACTCCTTAATGGAAACCGATGCCATTTTGACATGCAAAAGTGCGCATGTCGAATGTGGCGCGCTGAGCCGGCGATCAGCACCCGCTCTCGGTGACGATCGGCGCGTTCGGGTCGAAGTACTTCTCCGAGGCCTGCGACTGGCCGCCGGTCGTGATCGGTGGGTTGCTGTAGTCCGGGGCGAGGAATCCCTTGTCCGACAGCGCGCAGTTGACCGGGAACGCGGAGCCGCGCACCTCGGCGATGTACATGCCCTGGGATTGCGCGTCGTAGGCCGGATCGGCGAACCATTCGTAGTCGATCTCCCAGCGGTCGACGACCACGATGTCGAGCGGACCGGTGAGCGCCGCCGGTTCCGGATGGTCGAACGCGTAGGCGACGAGATAGTTCGTGCGAACGGTCAGCTGACCACCCGCGCCGACGATCGGCGTCATGGTGCCGGTCACCCGCGGCGTCGACGGGAGCAGGGTGAATCCCCGCGCGATCTTGGCCGAGACCCACCAGGTCTCGGCCTCGTTGCCCGGCCGCAGCTGGGCGCGCACGTCCTCGGCCGCGACCGTCGACAGCTGTGCCAGCACCGGTTCGGCGTCGTGGGTAGCGAGCACGTGCCGGTTCAGTCTGGCCGCGATGATCAGCTGACGGACCCGTTCCATGACCATCGCGACCTGGTCGGCGGCAAAGGGCCCGACCTGGGTGGGCGGCGGCGCCACGATCCCGGCCTCGCCTTCGGCCCAGCTCGCCGCGGGCGTGTTGTCGTAGGGGCGGGACAGGTCGACCCGCGCGCGTTCGGCGACCGTCGGGGTGAGCGTCGTCGCGGACTCGGCGGCGTGGCGCTCGATCACCTTCAGTCCGAAGAGGGCGAACAGGATCAGCATCGTCGGCATCAGCAGCACCACGGCGACGCTCTGCACGCGCCGGCGGCTCAGCCACGGGCGCCGCGTCAGGCGCGCGGTCTCGGCCGCGTCGAACGGATCTGGCGGCAGTTGGTACATCACGAACCCCCCGGTTCGAATCGGGCGGTCATGCCCTGGTCTCACTGTCCCTCTATTGAAGAACATTCATGGACACAAATCCATGGGCGTCGGGCCGGCGGCATTCGCCCGTGCGGTGCAAAAGCGTTTGGCCGGTCCCGATACGCTTGTCGGCAAGTACTGTCCGACTCCCTAGGGATGGAGAAATCTCGCGTGGCACCCAAGTCGAAGGTGGACACCGTTGCCAACCTCGCCAAGCGCCGGGGTCTGGTCTACCCGTGCGGTGAGATCTACGGAGGCACCAAGTCGGCGTGGGACTATGGTCCGCTTGGCGTCGAACTGAAGGAGAACATCAAGCGGCAGTGGTGGCGCAGCATGGTCACCAGCCGCGACGATGTCGTCGGCCTCGATTCCTCGGTGATCCTGCCGCGCCAGGTCTGGGAGGCCTCCGGCCACGTCGAGACCTTCTCCGACCCGCTGGTCGAGTCGCTGCACACGCACAAGCGTTACCGCGCCGACCACCTGCTCGAGGCCTACGAGGAGAAGCACGGCCACCCGCCGGCCAACGGCCTGGCCGACATCAACGACCCCGAGACCGGCCAGCCCGGCAAGTGGACCGAACCCAAAAACTTCTCCGGTCTGCTCAAGACCTTCCTCGGCCCGGTCGACGACGAAGAGGGACTGCACTACCTGCGCCCCGAGACCGCGCAGGGCATCTTCGTCAACTACAAGAACGTCGAGACCACCGCGCGCAAGAAGCCGCCGTTCGGCATCGCCCAGATCGGCAAGAGCTTCCGCAACGAGATCACCCCCGGCAACTTCATCTTCCGGACCCGCGAGTTCGAGCAGATGGAGATGGAGTTCTTCGTCAAGCCCGGCGAGGACGCCGAGTGGCACAAGTACTGGATCGACACCCGCCTGGCCTGGTACACCGACCTCGGCATCGATCCCGACAACCTGCGCCTCTACGACCACCCCAAGGAAAAGCTGTCGCACTACTCGGCCGGCACCACCGACATCGAGTACCGCTTCCGCTTCCAGGGCAGCGAGTGGGGCGAGCTCGAGGGCATCGCCAACCGCACCGACTACGACCTCAAGACGCACTCGGAGCACTCCGGCACCGACCTGAGCTTCTTCGATCAGGCCTCCGGTGAGCGCTACATCCCGTACTGCATCGAGCCCGCGGCCGGTCTGACCCGTTCGCTGATGGCGTTCCTGGTCGACGCCTACGCCGAGGACGAGGCCCCCAACGCCAAGGGCGGCGTCGACGTGCGCACGGTGCTGCGCCTGGACCGTCGCCTCTCGCCGGTCAAGGCCGCGGTGCTGCCGCTCTCGCGCAACGCCGACCTCACCCCGAAGGCCAAGGACCTCGCCGCCCAGCTGCGCCGCAACTGGAACGTCGACTTCGACGACGCGGGCGCCATCGGCCGCCGCTACCGTCGCCAGGACGAGATCGGCACCCCGTTCTGCATCACGGTCGACTTCGACACCCTCGACGACCAGGCCGTGACGATCCGCGAGCGCGACTCGATGGCCCAGGAGCGCATCGCCCTGGACAAGGTGGAGAGCTACCTGGCCACCCACCTGCTCGGCGCCTGATCAGTCGCTGACCGAAGCCCGCGCCGGCCGCCGGCGCGGGCTTCGTCGCGTCGCGGGCCGGTAGCGACTGCCCGCGCGTCGTGGAGGCGATCACACTGCGTACCCGACGGTTTGCGTCCGGTGGCCGCGTGCCTCACAGTGTCCGGTGTGCTGTGGGAACCGGAAGACGTGGTGCGGGTGCTCGACCCCTCCGAACAGCGATTCGTGCGGCACGCGACGTACACCGGACGATCGGTGACGGTGCGCGGTGAACTCGACGCGGCAGCGCTCGGCGCGGCCTTCGCGGCCCTGCAGCGCGCGTTCCCGATCCTGGTGGCGCGGATCGTCGAGGACGCCGACGAGAACGGAATCCTGTTGCGCCCCGGGCACATCGATCCGGTCGGCGCCTGGGTGAGTTTCGGTGATCCCGACGAGGTACGGATACCGACCGAGTCGATGGATCCCAGCGCGCAGCTGGCCTACCTGGATGTCGTTCTGGCCGAAGAGGATCGGGCCAGGATCACGCTGTTCGTGCACCACGCCGTCGCCGATGCCGGGCACTGCGTGGAACTGTTCGCACGGCTGTGGGGCTACTACACCGACCACGTGGAGACCGGGACGATCGCGGCCGCCCCGAGGGAGTACCCGGTATCGCTGGAATCGCTGCTGGCCGAGCGGGGAACCGTGCGCGGGCCGCGGTCGGGGCTCGAGCCCGTCGTCCGGCCGCTGGTCGTCGCCGACGCGGTCGGGGTGATAGAGCCGTCGCCACCCGCCACGCCCGCCCTGGCCAGGCCCGCCCGGATCCAGTTGGACCCCACCGAGACCGCGCGAGTCCTCGACCTGGCGCGCACCCACGCGGTGAGTGTGAACGGTCTGGTCACCGCGGCCGCGCTGCGCGCGTTCGCGACGCTCTACGGCGTGGAGCAGGTCGGCTGCCTCTATCCCGTCGACCTGCGCAGGCGCCTCGATCCGCCGCTCGCGCCCGCCGCGGGCACCAATGTCTCCGGCCTGGCCGCCTTCACCACCGACGCGGCAGGCACCGACGATCTCGTCGCGCTGGCCCGCCGGATCGGCCGCGCCCTGCACGACGACCTGGCCTCGGGCGTCATCGAACAGTCGGTCCTGCACTTCCCCGATTTCTTCGGGCCCACCCGCGTGCACTCCACCGCCGGGCACATCGCGCTCACCAACACCGGCACGGTGCCCACCTTCCGCGCGCCGACGGGCCTGCTCCTCGACGACTACGAGATCGTCTACCTCTCGGCCCATCCGCGTCCGTCGACCGGCGCCTCGGCCGCGGTGACCTTCCTCGTCTACACCTATCTCGGCCGCCTCACCCTGGCCAGACTCGGCGGCGGACCGCGGGCGACCGAATTGCTGCCCGCGCTCGCCGCCGAGCTGACCGGCCGCCCCGCCGCGGCGGAGGCGGCCAGCGCCTAGCCGCCGGCGACCATCTGGTCGAACGCGATCATCAGCGCGTCACCGTGCTGCGGGCACAGCCCGCGGGTGGCCGCGCCCATGAGATTGCGCGTCTCCGGCTCGGTGAACCCACCCTCCGTACCGAACTCGATGACCTTGCCCAGCACCTCGGGGCTCACCCCGCGCGAGTCGAACACCTCGCACATCGCGTAGCCCACGTCGAGCAGGCCCTCGTCGGCCTGCCACCACAGCGACGGCGAGACGTGGCGTGCCGTGTCGAGGAAGAGCTGCTCCCCCTCGGGAGTTGCCGCCTGGGCGAGGCCGGCGCCCGCCAGGAGCGCGGCGCACGCCACGGCCGCCACGGTGATCCGGTACTTCAGCATGTCTGTGTCCTCTTCTCGTCGATCTTCCGTAACCCTAGATCGACTGTCCGACAACAATTCCCATGCTCGATCAGCGTGGTGCGATCGGCTCCTGGAGCTCGGTGACCCAGCCTGCGGGATCGGGGGTCCACTCCAGGGTGACCTCGCGGACCGGTGCCGCCGTGCGATAGCCGTTGTCCTCCACTGAGATCACTGAACAGCGGCTGGATCACCGGGCTGATCGCCTGCGGCTCGAAACTCGCCGCCACCCCGATGGCTCGGGCCACCCGCACCGCGGCCACCGATTTGAGCACCACGTCTTGCTCGGGCATGACGCCCTCCTTCTCGATGATGCGGAGTCTCGCCTCGACATCGGTCAGCCGGGCGTTGTCGGCCGCGATCCGCTGTGCCAGCTCGGCTCTGCGGAGCGTGAGCATGCCGCGCAACTCCGCCGGGCCGGGACCCGGATCGAGCATCCGGCCCACCTGTTCCAGCGTGAACCCCAGCTCCTTGAGCGCGACGAGCCGATTGAGCCGGGCCAGCTGCGCGGCCGTGTAGAACCGGTAGCCGGTGGCCGGATCGACCCGGGCGGGCCGCAACAACCCGACCGCGTCGTAGTGACGCAACATGCGCACCGACACCTGACCGTGTCTGGCGAAATCTCCGATACTGAACATGACGCCCTCCGGTGTAGGACCTCACACGGTGTGAGAGTCAAGGCGCGTCAGAATCGGCCGCCCCGGCTCACCCGGCGCGAGCCCGACGATCCGCCATAGGACCCGGGTCGGTACCCGCCACCGAATCCGCCGCCGCCACCGCGCGTGGCACCGCCGATCGAGCCGCGCAGGAATCCGTCGAGCAGGATGCCGCCGAGGATCGCGCCTGCCTGCGAGCCGCCGCCGGCCACGGGCTGACGCTGCTCCCAGGCCCGCACGCTCGCCTGTGCCTGCTGCAGGGCTCGCCCGCCCAGCTCGGCGGCGGTCTGCGCGCTGGTCAGCGCGCGGTCAGGGGCGGTGGCGTCGAGCCCGCGTGCCTCGGCGAGATGGCGCTGCGCCTCGGCGAGCCGGGTGCGTGCCTCGGCGTCGACCCCACCGCGCCGGGTGGTGATGAACGAGGACGCGGCCGCCACCCGCGCGTCGGCGTCGGTGAGCGCGCGCTCGAGCCTGCGGCGCAGATCCTCCACCGCGAGTTTGCGATCCGAGGCCGCCGCGATCGCGCGGTCCAGCTCGGCGTCGGCGGACACCGCGTCGTGGAACGCGCCGAGCGGGTCGGTGTCGGCCGCGGCCGCGGCGCGGTCGGTGGTCGCGGTGGCGGCGGTGACGGCCGCCGCCAGCTCCGGTCCGCCGAACTCGGTGAGACCCGCGGCGGCGGTGAGGTCGGTGCGCAATTCGTCGAGGGCGGCGGGCAATCCGTCGCGCGCCTGCTGGATGTTCGTCGCCGCCTGGTCGACCGCGTCGAGCAAGGTGCGGGCCTGCCCGATGGCCGCTTCGGCGCCGCGGATCGCCGCGACCGCGCCGCCCTGCTGACCCACCGGCTGGGCGAGCGCGGCGCGGGCGGTGTCGATGTTGTGCTCGGCGAAGCGGATCCGCTCGGTGGCCATGCGCACGTTGTCCGCGACCGGGGCCAGGACGGTCGCGGGATAGGCCGAACGCAGCCGCGCCAGTTCGGCGTCGGAGGCGGGTTGCCGTGCGGTCAGGTCGACGATGTCGCGGGTCAACCCGTCCAGCCGGGCCGGCGCGTCGATGAGCAGGTCGCGCATGGCGTCGAAATCGGTGACCTGCGCGTCGAGTTCACGGTCGGCCTTGCCCGCGGTGGACAGCAGCTCGACGAGCAGGGCGCGCTGCTGGTCGGGGGTCTCGGGGAGGGCGTCGTCGAGTTGCTGCCGGATCGTGAACGCCTTCGCCGTCGCCGCGCGGGCGGCGTCGAGCGCGGTGCGGAACGGGGTCACCGCGGTCTCCCCGAATTCCGAGGTGGCCAGGGCCAATTCCTCTTCGCTCGTGCGCACGGCGTCATCGATCTCCACCAGGCGCTCGCGGGAGAGCGCGTGCAGCGTGGGCAACGACAGCTTCGCCAGGCCCGCCGAGTCTGCGGGATCGAGTCCGCGCGCGGTGCCCAGTTCGGCACGGTCGGCGTCGCGGCGGCGTTTGCGGGAGAACAGGATCAGCGCGCCCGCGCCGGCGACGACCACCAGTCCGATGCCGAGCAGCCACCCCCACGGCCCACCGGCGCCGCGCATCGCCGCGCCGATCCCGTCGGCGGTGTCCACCCCGGCCTGCGCCCATTTCCGGTCGCGCAGCGCCGGTTCCACCGTGCCGGCCAGCAGCGAATCCAGTTCGCCGTCGCTGACCTCGGTGGGCAGGGTGCCGTTCAGCCAGTAGCCGCGGTCGTCGACCGCTACCGCCAGCAGCAGATCGCGATCGCTGAAGCCGGACAGCTCCGAAGTGCGCGCGGCCCAGTCCCGCGGCGCCATCGACGCGAAGTCGCGCACGTAGATCACCCACAGCTTCACCTGGTGCTCGCGGTAGAGCCGGTCAACGGCGTCGAGCACGCGGCTCTCGTCGGCGCCGCTCAGCACGTCGGCGGCGTCGACCACCTGCGGACCCATCCGCGACGGCGGCTCGGCCGTGGCCGTCGGCGCGCACAGCAGACTCAGCGCGGCGAGCACCGCGCACAGCACAGCGGGGAGAACCGGAACGGCCGAACTCTTCTGCGACGGCGGCATGTGTCGAATCTAACGGGCAGCGCCCGACCACGCGGGTACGACGGCGCCGAGCGTGGCTTCTACGATCGGCGCATGGTCACAGTCGATCGCCCCTACACCGGTCATGTCACCGCGGGTGGCGCCGCCGAGCAGCGCGATGTCCCCGGCGCCCGCATCGTGAAGATGTCCGTCGGCCCGATGGACAACAACACCTACCTCGTGCAGCACACGGCCACCGGTGCCGCCGTCCTCATCGACGCCGCCAACGACGCCGCCCGCATCCTCGACCTGGTCGGCCAGGAAGCGCCCGGCCGGGTCGAACTGCTGATCACCACCCACCGTCACCCCGACCACTGGCAGGCCCTCGCCGAGGTCTCCACGACGCTCGACCTGGAAACCGCCGCCCACCCCCTTGACGCGGGCTCCCTTCCCGTCCCACCCGACCGCCTCCTCGCCGACGGCGACACGGTGCCACTGGGCGACCTCTCCCTCGCCGTCATCCACCTGCGTGGCCACACCCCCGGCTCGATCGCCCTCGCCCTGGTCGACGAGGACAACCGCACCCACCTGTTCACCGGCGACTCCCTGTTCCCCGGGGGAGTGGGGAAGACGCACAGCCCCGCCGATTTCGACACGCTGCTCGGCGACGTCACCACCAAGCTCTTCGACCGCTACCCCGACGACACCGTCGTCTACCCGGGCCACGGCGACGACACCACCCTCGGCACCGAACGCCCCCACCTGGCCGAATGGCGCGAACGCGGCTGGTGACCGCGCCGGGCCCGCCGACGGCCGTTCACCGGACCGGAATCGGGCGGTGACCGCTGGCGTGATCGCGTGTCGGCCCGACCTGGCAGACTGATCAGGATGAGATCGGGTTTCCCGCGCACGACCGCTCCCGCCCCGGCCGCTTCCCGTCCGCGCGGGTTCGGGTCCTCGGTGTCGCGCTGGATCGGCCGGTTGATCGCCGGGGCGGTGCTCATGGGGATCGTGCTGGTCGCGGGCACCGCGGTCCGGGTCTGGCAGGTCGCGCGGATCGACGACTACAGCTCCGCCGACGCGATCGTGGTGCTCGGCGCCGCGCAGTACTCGGGCACACCGTCCTCGGTCTTCGAGGCGCGGCTCTACCAGGCCTGGCGGCTCTACGAGGCGGGCGTGGCGCCGCGG
This sequence comes from Nocardia neocaledoniensis, assembly GCF_003182135.1. Taxonomy (GTDB): domain Bacteria; phylum Actinomycetota; class Actinomycetes; order Mycobacteriales; family Mycobacteriaceae; genus Nocardia; species Nocardia neocaledoniensis. Next base: position 308,450 of record NZ_QGTL01000008.1, read on the forward strand.
GTGATCACCGTCGGCGGGAAGCAGGAGGGCGACCTCTACACCGAGGCGGCCTCCGGCAAGCGCTACCTCGAGGACAAGGGCGTGCCCAGCGAGGACATCCTCGCCGTCGAGACCGGCTCCGACACGTTGCGCAGCGTCGAGGCGGTGGCCACCGCCATGCGGGCGCGCGACATGTCATCGGCCGTACTCGTCAGCGACCCGTGGCATTCACTGCGCACCAGGACGATGGCTCGCGACGCCGGGCTGGACGCGTGGACCGCGCCGACCCGCACCGGACCGGCGGTGTACACCAGGGAGTCGCAGTTCCACGGCATCGCCCGCGAGACCGGCGCGCTGCTGTGGTACCAGCTCACCCATTTCTCGGCAGACTTCTCTTACACGGCGGGACAGTGAGATTTGATGAGCGACAGCTACACACCGCACGACCGGGAACGGATGGTCCACGAGCCGGGTAAGACCGCGTGGCCCGGCGCCGCGGGCAAGGGCCACCGCAGCGAGTTCTCCCGCGACCGCGCCCGCGTCCTGCACTCCGCGGCCCTGCGCCGCCTCGCCGACAAGACGCAGGTCATGGGTCCGCGCGAGGGCGACACCCCGCGCACCCGGCTCACCCATTCGCTCGAGGTCGCCCAGATCGGCCGCAGCATCGCCGACGGCGTCGGCGCCGACCCGGACCTGGTCGACCTGGCCGGCCTCGCCCACGACATCGGCCATCCGCCCTACGGCCACAACGGTGAACGCGCGCTCGACGAATTCGCCGACGAATACGGCGGTTTCGAGGGCAACGCGCAGAACCTGCGCATCCTGACCAGGCTCGAGCCGAAGGTGCTCGACGCGTCGGGGGAGAGCGCGGGCCTGAACCTGACCCGCGCCGCCCTGGATGCCACCCTCAAATACCCTTGGGGCAGAAGCGGTTCCGGCACCAAATTCGGCGCCTACGAGGACGATCTCGAGCGTCTGGCCTGGATCCGCAAGGACGCGCCGGAGCGCAAGCAGAGCCTGGAATGCCAGATCATGGACTGGTCCGACGACGTCGCCTATTCGGTGCACGACGTGGAGGACGGCGTGATAGTCGGCCGGATCGACCTGCGTGCCCTGGCCGACCCCGCCGAACAGGCCGCCCTCGCCGAACAGGGCCACGGCCAGCACCCCGACCAGTCGATCGACGCGCTCGCCGCCGCCGCCCAGCGCCTGTCCGAACTGGACGTGGTGGCCGACGCCGCCGACTACGACGGCACCTTCGCCGCGTCGGTGGCCCTCAAACGTCTCACCAGCGAGCTGGTCGGCCGCTTCGCCACCGCCGCGATCGCCGCGACCCGCGAGCACCAGGGCGGCGGCCCGCTCACCCGCTACCAGGCGGATCTGATCGTGCCGCCGATCGTCGCCGCCGAGGTCGCCGTGCTCAAGACGGTGGCTCTGCGCTACGTGCGCTCCGACCGTGGGCACCTGGCCAGGCAGCAGACCCAGCGGGAAAGGGTGCAGGCCGTCGCCGACCGGTTGGTCACCACCGCACCGGCCCACCTGGACGCCCTGATGCTGCCGTGGTGGAACGCCGCCACCGACGACACCGCCCGCGTGCGCGTGGTGATCGACCAGATCGCCTCCTACACCGAGAGCCGCTTCGAGCGCGTCGCCGCCTCGCTGGATTGCCGCTGAGACCGGCCGACTAGACTTCTCTCGTGGCCGGACGAATCCCAGATCGCGATATCGCGGCGATCCGTGAACGTGTCCGGATCGAAGACGTGGTTGGTGAGTACGTCGCGCTCAAACGGGCGGGCGCCGACTCGATGAAGGGCCTGTGCCCGTTCCACGACGAGAAGTCCCCGTCGTTCCATGTGCGGCCCAACCACGGCCTGTTCCACTGCTTCGGCTGCGGCGAGGGCGGTGACGTCTACAAGTTCCTGCAGCAGATCGAGCACATCGGCTTCGTCGAGGCCGTCGAGCAGATGGCCGACCGGATCGGTTACCAGATCAACTACGAGGGCGGCGGCACCTCGGTCCAGCGCGACCGCGGCACCCGCTCCCGGTTGGTCGCCGCCAATGCCGCCGCGCACGAGTTCTACATGGCGCAGCTGCGCGAGCCCGAGGCCGAGACGGCCCGCAAGTACCTGACCGACCGCAACTTCGACGGTGCCGCCGCCCAGCAGTTCGGCTGCGGCTACGCCCCCGGCGGCTGGGACGTGCTCACCAAACACCTGCTGCGCAAGGGTTTCGAGTTCAAGGAGCTGGAAGCGGCCGGCCTGTCCAAGCAGGGCAAGCGCGGGCCGATCGACCGGTTCCATCGCCGTCTGCTGTGGCCGATCCGCAACCTCGGCGGCGAGGTGATCGGGTTCGGCGCGCGCAAGCTCTACGATGACGACACCATGCCCGGCAAGTACGTGAACACGCCGGAGACGTTGCTGTACAAGAAGTCCCAGGTGCTGTTCGGTCTCGACCACGCCAAGCGCGAGATCTCCAAGGGGCACCAGGCCGTCGTCGTCGAGGGCTACACCGATGTGATGGCGATGCACCTGGCCGGGGTGAAGACCGCCGTGGCCTCCTGTGGCACCGCCTTCGGCGAGGAGCACCTGCAGGTGCTGCGCCGGCTGCTGATGGACGACAACTTCTGGCGCGGCGAGATCATCTACACCTTCGACGGTGACGCGGCGGGCCAGGCGGCGGCGCTGAAGGCGTTCAGCGGTGACCAGCGCCTCGCGGGCCAGACCTACATCGCCGTCGCGCCCGACGGCCAGGATCCGTGCGAGCTGCGTCAGCGCTCGGGTGACGCGGCCGTGCGTGACCTCGTCGCCCGCCGAACCCCCCTCTACGAGTTCGTGATTCGCGGTCTGCTCGCCGAACACAACCTCGACGACGTCGAGGGCCGCGTGGAGGCGCTGCGCCGCACGGTGCCCGTGGTGGCCCAGATCAAGGACAACGCCACCCGCAAGGGTTACGCGACCAAGCTGGCGGGCTGGGTCGGCTGGGACGACATCCAGCTCGTCGTGCGCCGCGTCGGCGAGGAAGCCAAGAAGAACCGGATGGGCGCCAACGCGCCCGCGGGCAAGCCCGGCGCCGCGCCGTTCGCGGCGCCCAAGGTCGAGGAGGACTCCTCGGTGCGCCCGGCGCCGAACGATCCGGCCCTCTACGCCCAACGGCAAACCCTCAGTGCCGCACTGCAATACCCCGGCATCGCGGGTGCCGTGTTCGACTCCATCGATGCCGCCGCCTTCACCCATCCCGCCTATGTCGCGGTGCGCATCATGATCGCCCAGGCGGGCGGCACGGCCGCTGGACTCGGCGGCGCCGAATGGGTCGCCGCCGTCGCCGACCACACCGACGACCTGATGATCCGCGCCCTCGTCTCCGAACTCGCCAATGAGCAGCTGCCCGTGCGCTCGCAGAACGATGTGCCGCGCTTCATCACCGGCATTCTCGCGCGCACCCAGGAAGCCTGGGTGGGCCGCCAGATCGCCGAGCTCAAATCCAAGCTGCAGCGCCTCTCGGCCAGCGAGGAACCCGACACCTACATGACCCTGTTCGGCGACCTGGTGGCGCTCGAGCAGTACCGCAAGAGCCTCGCCGCCCAGGCGATGGGCAGCGAGACCGACCCCGCCGGGGTCTGAGTCAGCGGCGCAGCTGGTCGTGCGGCACCAGCACGGTGGTGCGCTCGTCGATCGGCTCCATCGGTTCGAGCTGCGGGCGGGTGCTCAACTTGTCCGACAGCTTCTGCCTGCTCACCGACACCAGCTTCCTGGTGACCGGGCTTCCCGTGACGGCTCTGGTCGCCGCACTGATCTGCTCGTAGCGCGCGCGCCCGGCCTTGGTGCCCAGCACATAACCGGCCGCTACGCCGATGATCAACCGCAGCATCTCCTGGAGCTCCTCCCACGTCTGTGTGCGCGCTCCATCCTGCCCCAGCGGCCCCACCCGTGTCGACCCGCCCACGCACCACAAACCGCCGCATGTCCGCAGGTAGTGCCCCGATTTGGGAACCGGCGATCCCATGCGCTAAAGTTTCATCTCGGTCAGCCCGCCAAGGCAGACCGACCGAGTCTAACCACTCGGAGCACCATTCCCCTATAGCTCAATTGGCAGAGCAGCCGACTGTTAATCGGCAGGTTTCTGGTTCGAGTCCAGATGGGGGAGCATAAACACCAGGTCAGGCGCGGTAACCGCGCCTGACCTTTCTGGTTTGATGCCTGCGACCAAAAGTATGCCAAGAATTCCGTTCCAAACTTGCCGGGCGCTGCAAACTAAGTCACTCTGCGGCTTGCTCCATGGGGTCACCCCCAGTGCTGATCGCTCGTCGGGGCGGGCAGCGTCGTAGACCGGGTCTGACTTGCCGCTCAGTCGGTCCCGACGCCGATCAATCGGTTTGACGAGCCGTCGGTTGGGCACCGCCTCGATCGTGACGGCGTTCGATCAGCGGTCGCTCTGCTAAGCGGTCGGAGTGCCGATCGTCTCCGGTTGCTCCTATGGAACCTCCGGGTTGCGTGCCCGCGAACCTTCGAGCTGTCGGTCAATCCGGCAGCTTGCTCTGCTGGATCACCAGTGGTGTGGGTCGAGGAGAGTTGGCACTGGCTGACGCGTGGCGTCTGTGTGATCGGTCCGCGTATTCGGCAACCAGGCGTGCGGTCGTATGAGCCTCTTCTTGCGACTGGACGCATAACCGGGCGCGATAGAAGATGCCTGGTCATCGGGCGCAGGCGCCATGCGAGTGCTGGCGGCGGACCTACGAACGCCGAACGCCCCAAGCTACAAGCTCAGGGCGTTCGTGATTGGGTAATCGACCAGCGCTGGCTTGACACAAGCTAGTTAGTTGGCACGTTTGAGTGTAGAGCAGTCCAGGGATATGCGAGATCAGGGTCTGGCGACCAAATTTCGAAGTCGGACTGCCAGTTAGGACGAAGGGCGACTAAAAGCCAAGTTGAGGCGTGGCCTACCGGCGTCATAGACTTGTCGCCTTGCGGTGGCATCCTCTGAGCGTTGAGGCTGCCGCCGACGTGCTACGGAACCCCCGGCGGCGAGGTCTTGGCTGACACCATCGGTGCTTGGTGTGAACACTGCGGTGTCGCATAGGGAACTTGGGGTGCAGGTGGGTTCATCTGGACCAGACGGCCGACCTGGTCGCGATCCAGTTGTCTCCTGTGCAGGGGTACGCGCAGGCCGGTGTCTACGCAGTGATCGAGTTCATCAGTGACCATTACTCCAGTACCTCGCGCCGCGCCGCTCCGTTCATCATCAGCTGATCGCTGCCCGCGCAACGTCCATCGCTTCGCGTCGCGCGGATCGTCCAGAATCTCAGCTCATCCTGGGGCCGCTCGGTCGCGTGCACGCGCGGCGGCGCCGGGAGACAGTGTCCAAATCTGCGGTCACGGGTCCGATATCCTCCAAGGAGCAACGCCAAGATGGACTGAGCAGACTCGCGGACAACGCGAACACCCAGCAGTAGGAGTCGTATCGTGCCCCTGGAAGTCGTTCGCGGCGCAAGTCGCAATCGAAGCGCTGCACGCTCGCTTGCGGACACCTTGACCGACGCTGTCAGTGACGGCACTGTCTACTTGGGGTATCCGGTGCTCGCCACGGCTGACGAGAAGGTAGAAGTTGACGCACTGCTAGTCAGCCGTCAGCATGGGCTGGTCGCCTTCCTGATTGCCGAAGATGTTCCCACCTGAGGTTCCCCCGCTAATCCAGAGAGCGGATTATCTGGTTCCAGTAGGAACCCGGTGATGATAGCTGGCTTCGTACTCGTCGGGTGATCGCCAG
>NZ_QGTL01000009.1:0-310544 GCF_003182135.1 Nocardia neocaledoniensis
AACTCGCCGACCACGTCCTGCCCGCCCTCACCGCCGCCATGACGTTGCTGGCCGACCAACCCACCGAAGCCGCCGACTTCCGCGCCACGGTCCTGGTCGCGGTCGACGCCGCCACCCACGCCGGCAAGCCGAGCCCTGCCGTCACGGCCATGGCAGCGAAGATCACCGCCGCCCTCGACGCCTGACGTGGATGGGGCTTCCGCGAGCGGCTCCGGGCTGGGTGGATGTCCTGGCTGTCGGCAAGCGCGGGCGTCACGTGGCGATGTGGGTGGGGCGGGTGGGTTCGTGGGGCTGTAATACGGTGGACGCGTGATCGTCGCGCTTATCGATTCCGGCCTCGGGCTGCTGCCTACGGCCGCCTGGTTGCGCAAGTTGCGGCCCGACGCGGATCTGCTGCTGCTGCTCGACCCCGATGGCGCGCCGTGGGGGCCCAAGCCGGAGGACTGGGTGGTCGAGCGGGTGCTGGGGGCGGCGCGGCAGGCGCTCGAGCTCGGGGCCGAAGTGATTGTGCTGCCGTGCAATACGGCCAGCGTGACCGCGCTCGCGCAGGTGCGAGCCGAGGTGGGCGAGGCGGTGCCGGTGATCGGGACCGTGCCCGCGATCAAGCCGGCGGCGGCCCAGTGCCGGTCGGTGGCGGTCTGGGCCACGGCGGCCACCACGGCCAGCCGCTACCAGGCCGACCTGATCGCCCGCTTCGCCGGTGACGCGAAGGTCGTCGGGGTGGCCTGCCACGGCCTGGCCGACGCCATCGACCGCGGCGACCTGCCCGCCATCGCCGAGTCCATCGCCGACGCGGCCGCCCGCACCCCCGCCGACGTCGAGGGCGTCGTCCTCGGCTGCACGCACTATCCGCTGGTCATCGATGCCATCGTGGCCGCACTGCCCGCCGGCGTCCGCCTGTTCGACAGCGCCCAGGCCGTCGCCGCGCAGACGATCCGCAAGATGGACGAACTGGGCCGCCCCACCACCGGCACCGGCACGGTCACGGTCCGCACCAGCGGCAGGCCGGGGGACCTGCCCACCAGCGCCGCGACCTTCGACTCCGGCCGCCTCCTCGGCGCCACCGGCCGCTAGCGGAAAGACACCGCTGACCGTCGGTGCTCCGGTGTTGAATGACAAAGGCTGGTGCAGCGCATCGATCGGAGGTAGGTCGTGACCGGGGAACCCACTGCCGCGCAGGTGCGCGCGGCCCTCGCCGAACAGGCCGATCCGGCCGACGCGATCCACCTGCAACGCTTCTTCAAGACCGGTCCGGGGGAGTACGGCGAAGGCGATGTCTTCCTCGGCGTCCGCGTGCCCGCCACGCGCCGGGTGGCCAAGGGGTTCACCACCCTCCCGCTGAAACAGATCGGCGACCTGCTCGACAGCCCGGTGCACGAGGAACGGCTCGCCGCGCTGTTCATCCTGAACGCCCGCTTCGCCGCCGCGTCGAAGCCGCGCACCAGGGACGAGCGGGCACGCGCGGAGATGGTCGAGTTCTATCTCGACGCGGTGCGGCGCGGCCGGGTGAACAACTGGGACCTGGTGGATTCCTCCGCCGAGTACGTCGTCGGCGCGTGGCTGCTCGACAAGGACCGCGCGCTGTTGTTCGAACTGGCGCAACGGGATTCGCTGTGGGAGCGCAGGGTCGCGCTGCTGTCCACCTTCGCCTTCATCAAGGCGGGCGATCCGAGCACGACACTGGAACTGGCCCTGCTGCTGCTCGACGACCGCCGCGACCTGATCCAGAAGGCGCTGGGCTGGATGCTGCGCGAGATCGGCAAGCGGAACGACCCGACGCTGCTCACCGACTTCCTCGACGCGCACGCGCCCGAACTGGGCCGCACCGCCCTGAGCTACGCGGTCGAACAGCTGACCCCGGAGCAGCGCACCGCCTACCGGGCGATGCGCTGAACCCCGCTCAGAACTGGATCTTCAGGCGATCGGTCACCGGTCGCGCCTGGCAGCCGAGGATGTAGCCGTTCTCGATGTCCTCGGGGTCGAGGATCTCGGCGTTCTCCATCTCGACCTTGCCCTCGAGCACGGTGCACGCGCAGGACCCGCACTCGCCCTCCTGGCAGGAGTAGGGCACGTCCAGGCCCTTGTCGAGCATGATGTCGACCAGGGTCTGCTTGCGTGGCCACGACAGCTCGTGCACCTGGCCATCGAGTTCCACCTCGACGGTGGCGGCGTCGGCGGCCTCCTCGTCGCTGATCTCCACGGGCGCGTGGTCGGCGAACGGGTCACCGGCCAGGGAGTTGAACACCTCGGCGTGAGTGCGGGCGCGCGGCACCTCGAGGGTGGCCAGCGCGTCGTGCACCAGGTCCATGAACGGCTTGGGACCGCACATGAACGCCTCGTAGGAGGTGTAGGGCCGCACCAGGGTGGCCAGCATGTCGGCGGTCGGCAGGCCGAGCAGCGGTTCGAGCCAGTGGATGACGCTGAGCCGCTGCGGATGCTTGGCGACGAGTTCGCGCAGTTCCTCGGCGAAGATCACCGAGCCGGCGTCGCGGTTGGCGTAGACGAGCACGATCTTGCCCGAGCCCTGCGACAGCGCCGACTTCAGGATCGACATCACCGGCGTGATCCCGCTGCCCGCGCCGAACAGCAGCAGGTCCTCGTCCAGGTTCTTCGGGGTGAACACGCCCGACGGCGGCAGCACCTCGATCTCGTCGCCGGCGGAGATGTTGTCGCACAGCCAGTTCGAGCCGTAGCCGCCCTCGGTGCGCTTGACCGTCACCTTGGGCAGGTCGTCGGTGAACGGCGAGCTGGCCAGCGAGTAGCAGCGGGCGACCGAGCCGGTCCGGTCGCTGGGGATGCGCAGGGTCAGGAACTGGCCCGGCGTGTACTTCATGCGTTCGCGGAGGTCGGCGGGCACCTCGAAGACCACGGAGTGGGTGTCGGCCGTTTCGGCGATCACCGCGGCGACCCGCAGCACCACCGAGCGCGAACCGTGCGGAACCTCGACTGTGGTCATGTCGTCCTCTCGAACAAAACTAGAACGTGTTTCAGTTTCATGCTAGGTCGGGACGCGCCTGCAGGGCAAGCTGTGCCTCGAGTCCGGCGACCAGCACCTCCATCCCGAAGTCGTAGGAGTACTTGCCGCGCAGGTCCGCCATGTACTTCGTGGCCCGTGCCACCGCCTCGGGCAACAGCACGTCGGCGGGGGCGGAACGGTCGCGCGGGTTCACCCGGCTGCGTCCGAACAGGTAGGTGTGGATGGTCGCATACGCGGCCAGCACGTTGCGGTCGCTGAACCCCGCGTCGAACAGGATCTCCATCACAGCGTCGATCAGGTCGAGCTGTTTGCCGAGCATCTGTTCCAGCAGGATGTCGCCGAGGCCGGGATGCCTGCGCAGTCTATCGTCGATCTGATCGATCAGATCGCGCAGGCGCTGCTGCCACGGTCCCGACTCGCGCGCCGGCTTGCGCACCCCGACCAGCGCGGCGCTCGCGACCAGGTCGAGCAGTTCGCGCTTGTCGGCGACGTAGTAGTACGGCGCCATCGGCGAGACGCCGAGTTCGCGGGAGAGCCGCCGCATCGACAGCTTCTCCACCCCGTCCTCCCGGACGACCCGCAGCGCCGCCTCGACGATCTCCGATTCCGAGAGGGTGGAATTCGCCCCGCTGCCCGCCCCTGCGTGGTTACGCAACCTCTGCCTCACCTCTACTGCCATCTCAGACCGTGTCGGCCCGGTTCCGTCCTGCTCTGGGCAGTCTAGAGGGGCGGCCGACCCGCGCGGGGCGCTGTGCGCCGCCGGACGCGGGACAGTGAAATTTTCGATTTCGCCTCTTTATGGCAGTCACTGACGTTATGGTCCGAAGTGACCGGCAACACCATGGAGGTAAGTCATGTCAGAGAACCCCACCCGCGCGACCGTCGAAACCGACGAGAACCTGGTCACCGAGACGCTGATCGAAGAGGTCAGCATCGACGGCATGTGCGGCGTGTACTGACGATGGCGGCAGGCGTGCTCGACCTCGACACCCGCTGGGCCCTGCACCCCAGGGTCTCGCTGCGACCGGAATCCTTCGGTGCGCTGCTGTACCACTTCGGCACTCGCAAGCTCTCGTTCCTCAAGAGCCGCGACCTGGTCGACGTGGTGCAGGCGCTGCCGGCCCACACCTCGGTGCGGGAGGCACTGCGAGCCAAGGGCGTCGGCGTATCCGACGCGCACATCAAGGCGCTGGCCCAGCTGGCCGACACCGACATGATCGTGCCCGCGCCGGGCCCGGTCACCGAGGTGTCACCGCTGCGCATGCCTGCCGCCACCGACACCACCCAGGGCGGCAGGCTGATCGACCGCTTCGAATCGGGGCTGGCCGCGCCGATCTGCCTCACCTGGGAACTCACCTACGCGTGCAACCTGTCGTGCGTGCACTGCCTGTCCTCCTCGGGCCGTCGTGACCCGAACGAGCTGACCACCGAGCAGTGCAAGGCGCTCATCGACGAGTTCGAGCGCATGCAGATCTTCTACGTCAACATCGGCGGCGGCGAGCCGACGGTGCGCCCCGACTTCTGGGAACTGGTCGACTACGCGACCGCCCACCACGTGGGAGTCAAGTTCTCCACCAACGGCGTTCGCATCAACGAGGAGGTCGCCGCCCGGCTGGCCGCCAGCGATTACGTCGACGTGCAGATCTCCCTCGACGGCGCCGACGCCGAGGTCAACGACGCGGTCCGCGGCCCCGGTTCCTACGCCACCGCCATCAAGGCGCTGGAGAACCTGGCGAACGCGGGCTTCAAGGACGCCAAGCTGTCCGTGGTGGCGACCCGCCACAACATCGCCCAGCTCGACGAGTTCAAGGCCATCGCCGACCGCTACGGCGCCACGTTGCGGCTGACCAGGCTGCGTCCGTCCGGCCGCGGCGCCGACGTGTGGGACGAGCTGCACCCGCTGCCCGAACAGCAGCGCGAACTCTACGAATGGCTGGTCCGCAACGGCGAGGGCGTGCTCACCGGCGACTCCTTCTTCCACCTGTCCGCGTTCGGCTCGGCGCTGCCCGGCCTGAACATGTGCGGCGCGGGCCGGGTGGTGTGCCTGGTCGACCCCGTGGGCGACGTCTACGCCTGCCCGTTCGCCATCCACGACCGGTTCAAGGCCGGAAACATCGTCGCCGACGGCGGTTTCGACGCGGTGTGGACGAACTCGGAGCTGTTCGGGGAACTGCGCGAGCCGGTCGACGGCGGCGCGTGCACCAAGTGCTCGCACTACGACGCCTGCCGCGGCGGCTGCATGGCGGCCAAGTTCTTCACCGGATTGCCCGCCAACGGCCCCGACCCGGAGTGCGTGCAGGGCTACGGCGAGGCCGCGCTGGCCATGCCGGGCCGCACGATTCCGCGTTCGGCGGTGGACCATTCGCGGCCGGTGCGGGCGCGCAATCGCGTGTCACTGCCGCTGACGGTGAAGCGGGCGCCCGCGAAGGCGTGCAACGAGAGTCCGCTCGGGTAGGCCGAACCGGTTGCCGAAAGTGCGCTGCCGATCTTGTTGACGCGTCCGGCTAACGGTCAGAGCGGCATTTCATGCGGACTTTCCTCCTTTTTTGTGGGGTGATGATGTCTGCGAGCGCGAGTGCGAATAGCATGCGAGGAATGCGCCATGATCGTCTGCCCGACGGCTTCGGGGTACGGATCGATCCACGGGTACGCGCATTTTCCGGGGGTCGGATCCTGATCGGCGGATCCCCCGCGCGGATGCTGCGCCTGGCCCCGGAGGCCGCCGAACTCATCGGCGACGGGTACCTGGAGGTGACCGATACCAAGTCCGCGATCGTCGCGCGGCGCCTGCTGGATTCGGGCGTCGCGAACCCGCGGCCGCGGCTGCTGCCCTCGCTCGACGACGTCACCGTCGTCATCCCGCTGTACAACAACGCCGACGGACTGATGCGGCTGCTCGCCACCCTGCGCGGGCACAACGTCATCGTCGTCGACGACGGCTCCGACGAGCCGGTGCGGATCCCGCCCCGGCAGGGCCGCGGTCAGGTGACGGTGCTGCGGCACGACACCCCGCTCGGCCCCGCCGCCGCGCGCAATGCCGGATTGCGGGCGGCGACAACGGGCTTCGTCGCCTTCCTCGACTCCGACGTGGTGCCGCGCAGCGGCTGGCTCGAGGTGATGCTCGGGCACTTCAGCGATCCGCAGGTCGCGCTGGTCGCGCCGCGCATCGTCGCGCTCGACAAGGAGTCCAACGCGCTGGCCCGCTACGAGCACACGCGCTCCTCATTGGATCTGGGCAGGCGCGAGTCGGCCGTGCACGCGCGCGGGGTGGTGTCGTACGTGCCGAGCGCGGCGCTGCTCGCGCGGCGCGCTGCCCTGCAGGGCGAGGGCGGTTTCGACGAGTCGATGCAGGTGGCCGAGGACGTCGACCTGTGCTGGCGGCTCGAACGGGCGGGCTGGCGGCTGCGCTACGAACCGGCCGCGCACGTCGCCCACGACCACCGGGTGGCCTTCCGCGCGTGGTTCGGCCGAAAGCTGTTCTACGGCACCGGCGCCGCGCCGCTGGGCAAGCGGCACGGGGGCATGGTCTCGCCGCTGTCGGTGCCCACCTGGACCGTGCTGGCGAGCCTGTTGTTCGCGACGCTGTCCAAGTGGGGTCTGCTCGGCGGGCTGGTCACCCTGGCCACGGCGCTGGTGCGGATGCGGCGGGTGTTCGCCGAGCTCGACAACCCCACCCGCATCGCGGCGGTGTATCTCGCGCGCGGCTACTTCGCCGGGATGTGGCGGCTGGCTTCGGCGATGTGCCGGGACTATTGGCCGGTGACGCTGCTCGCGGTGCTCGCCTCGCGGCGGATCAGGAAGATCGCGGTCACCATGGCGCTGGCGGACGGACTGGCCGACTGGTTCACCCACCGCGATTCCGGCGGGCTCGATCCGCTGCGCTACGTCGCCTACAAGCGCCTCGACGATGTCGCCTACGGCAGCGGCCTGTGGCTCGGCGTGATCAGGGCGCGCAGTTTCGAGGCGCTCAAGCCGAACGTGCCGCGGCGCTGAGTTCCCGCTGGTGACCAGCACGCTCGTCGTCGGCGCCGGGTCGGCCGGGTGTGTGGTCGCGGCCCGGCTCAGCGCCGACCCGGCCCACGCGGTCCTGGTGCTGGAGGCCGGACCGGTCTGGGCGTCGGCCGCCCTGATCCCGGGCCCGCTGCTCGACCCGGGGCACCTGCCGGTCGGCCCCGAGTCCGCGGTGGTCTGGCGATACCCAGGAAACCTGGTGCGCGGCAAGTTGATCGGCGGGTCCGGCGCCATCAACGGCAGCTACTTCGTTCGTCCACCCGCCGCGGACTTCGCGGCATGGAGCGCTGTCGTCGCGAGCCCGATGTGGTCTTACGAGGCGGTCCTCCCGTTCTTCGCCGCCCTCGAGACCGACCGTGATTTCGGCACCGCGCCCGGCCACGGTGCGCACGGGCCGGTCCCGGTCGAGCGCACGGCCGATCCGGCGCCGGTCAGCCGGGAGTTCGCCGATGCCTGCGCGGCATCCGGTTTCGCGGAGATCGCCGATCTCAATGGGTACGTGGGCCCCGGCCGCACCGACGGTTTCGGCCGGGTGCCGCTGGCGGTCGCGCGCGGGCGGCGAGCGGGTCCGGCCCTCACCCATCTCTACCCCGCGCTGGCCAGGCCCAACTTGACGGTGACCGGCGGGACGACGGTGACGCGGCTGCTGCTGCGTGGGTCGCGTGTGGTCGGCGTCGAATGGTCGCGGGGCCGGGGGCGGGGGACCACCTTCGCCGACCGGGTGATCGTCTGCGCGGGCGCCGTGGAATCGGCGGCGCTGCTGATCCGGTCCGGGATCGGCCCCGAACCGCTGCTTCGTTCGCTCGGCATCCCGGTGGTCCTGCCAGCGCCGGTCGGGGCCTGGTGCACCGACCATCCGGAGATCGGTGTCGAATATCCGGGGCCTGAACCGGTCCGGTCGACGGTGGCACTCGAATACGCCCTGGAACTGGACGACCTCGAACTACGCCCGTACACCCCGATGTTCACCCCTGGCCTGCGCAGACTGGGGGTCGCCCTGATGACGCCGGACACACCGGGACGGCTGACCCTGGCCTCGGCCGACCCGACGGTCCCGGCCCGGATCGACCAGGGCTACCTGCGTGCCGAACACGACCGGGCCCGGCTGCGAGCCGGTGTGCGCACCGCGGCCGAACTCCTGCGCCTGCCGCTCGGCGAGATCGACGACGCGTGGCTGCGCGCCCATCTGGGGACCTCCCAACACCTTTCGGGCACCTGTCGAATGGGTCCGGCCGACGACCGGCGTGCCGTGGTCGACCCGGCCGGCCGGGTGCACGGCATCGACGGCCTGACGATCGCCGATCTGTCCGTGCTTCCGGTGCCGATCCGCCGCGGTCCACAGGCCACGGTGCTGCTCCTGGCTGCGGTGATAGCCGAGCGGCATGCGGTGTGACGACGTGACATCTGCTACCACAATGTGACCTGCCGGACAAACCCGCACTTCTGGGGAGTCGCCCGATAACTCACCGGTACAGTTTGTAGCGGGAAAGAAAGGCAAATGGTCAGCAATCTTGCAGGTGGGCGGCCCCCACGGCAGGTGACGGAGTCGGGCGCACAGCTCGGGGCTCTGGAATCCTATGCCGCACAGGCCCATGGTTTTCTCAGCGCCGGTGGTGAACAGCTGACCCAGCTGGCCGGGCTGTTGCGTCCGCTCGTGCTCGAGTCCTGGTTGCGCAGTGTGCGCGGTGGTATCGATCCGGCGGACGTCCTCGACGGTCGCGGTCTCCGCGGCGCCGATCTGGCACGGTATCGCGATGCTCATCCGCTCGCGGTGCTGATGCCGCTGGTCGACAAACTGCTGGTCCAGGACGCGGCGCGGGCGGGACTCATCGTCACCGTCGCCGATCAGTTCGGTCGCGTGCTCTCGGTGCACGGCCACCCCGAACAGGTCGCCGCGGCCGCCGAGATCGGGCTGCGCGAGGGCGACGATCTCAGCGAGCGCCGCATCGGCACCAACGCCGTGGGCCTCGTCGTGCGCACCGGCCGCGCGACCTGGATCCACGGACCCGAACATTTCCTCCATCGCATGCACCAGATCACGGGTGCGGCGGCGCCGGTGCACGAGCCGGACGGGCGATTGATCGGCGTTCTGATGATTGCCGGCGGGATGCGGGTGGCCAAGCCCGAGATCCTCGCTCTGGTGAAGGCGGCGGCCACCGCCGCCGAGATGGATCTGGTGCTGCGGGCCATGCGCGCGGGCAACGGCGGCGCCTCGACGCGGACCGATCGCGCCGACGCCGCCGCCGAACCGGCCAGGCTCGGACTCGAAGTGCTCGGCCTCGGGCAGCCGCAGCTGAGCGTCGCGGGGGAGCGGGTGTCGCTGTCGCAGCGGCACGCCGAGATCCTGCTGCTGCTCGCCGAACATCCCGAGGGGCTCGGCGCCGATCACCTGGCGCTGCTGCTCGACGACACCGATCTGGACAACGGCACCATCCGCGCGGCGATGTCGCGGCTGCGCGCCGTGGTCGGCGCCGCGGCCGTCGGTTCCCGCCCATACCGTCTCCGGGTCCATGTCGCAACCGATGTCGAGGCCTTGCGGGCGGCTCTCGACTCCGGTGATATCGAATCCGCATTGCGCTTGTACGCGGGTCCGGTGCTGCCTCGCTCCTCCGCGCCGGGCATCTGCGACATCCGCGACGAGCTTCGGGTGCGTCTGCGCACCGCCGTGCTCGCCTCCGCCGATCCCGGCGTGCTGCGCCGGTGGACGGCGGGTCCGGAGGGCCGCGACGACGCCGCGGCATGGGCTGCCTACCGGGCCACCGTGGACCGTGATTCACCCCTGTATGCGCAGATCGAAGCCAAGATCCGGGTGCTCGATCGCCGCCTCGGCGCCGATGCAACGCAGATGCAACGTTTCGGCTCATAGTCTCCGGTTCTGAAAGTGTGGTAGCTCACACATTTGACGCGGATGTGGTGTGGCACACACTCATGCCCAGGTCGTGCGATCCGCTCGGAACATACTGGACGCCCGCTCCACTTTTTTAGCGGAAAAAGTTTCTTTTTATTAACCGAGGGCTTAGTGTCTGCATCACATGGACAGCATCCATGTGATGTAAGTGACAAAGCCGGGGCGCCGGGTATGCGCCGCGGCCGCGATGTTGGAGGAACGATCAACAGCTAGGCACCGACGGCCCTGCCGGGTCGTCGCTCTCGTCCACATGATCTGTCGGGGATCCTGCGCGAGTGCGGCGTCGCGCCCACTGCGCTCATAGCGAATTTCTCGGACCACGAAGAACTCGAGGTGTCTTCGTGCTGCCCGAAAAACGTTCGCGCTGCTGTTCTTTAGCGATTCGAGGAGGCTCTGGTGCACGGTACGGAGTTGGGTGGGTTCAGCGCGCGACCGCAGGATGCGGAGGTCGCAGGCGCGACACCGGTGCCGTTCCCGTTGACCCCCGCCCAGCTGGGTGTCTGGTACGCGCAGCTGCTCGACCCCGAGGTCCCGATCACCATCGCGCAGTACGTCGACATCAGCGGCGAACTGGATGTCGCTGTGCTGCAGCAGGTTACGGCCGAGGCGGCGCACGCGTACGGGTCCCCGCTCGTCCGCATCGGCGAGACCGACGGCGTCCCGTTCCAGGTCGTCGACCACAGCATCCCGGTCGAGACCGAGGTACCGCTGATCGACCTGCGCCACCACGACGACCCCATCGCGGCCGCGCACGAATGGATGCGCGCGGAGTTCGGCGCCCCGCTCGACCTGCTCACCGACCGGCTCGTGGCGGGCGCGGTGCTCCGGGTCGGCGAGCGGCGCTGGTTCTGGTACCTGCGCGGACACCACATCGTGCTCGACGGCTACGGCGCCTTCGCCAATTCCCAGCGCATCGCCGAGCTCTACACCGCCCGGGTGCTCGGCACCGAGCCGCCCGAGCTCACGCCGGGTGACCTGGCCGAACTGGTCGAGGGGGAGCAGCGCTACCGCGAGAGCACCCGCTTCGACAACGACCGTGCGCACTGGGCCGAGCGGATCGCCGGCCTGGACAGCCCGACCAGCCTGGACAGCCGGACCGCACCGCGTGCCGCGATCAACCTGGTGACCGGCGGCAGGCTCTCCGAGCAGCTGGTCGACCGGCTGGAAACCATTGCCGCCAGCGATGATTCGACCATCGCGGCGGTGCTGCTTGCCGCCTTCGCGGCCTACCTGGGCAGGCTCACCGACCGGCCGGACGCGGTGCTGAGCCTGCCCGTCACCGCCCGCACCACGGCGGTCATGCGCCGCTCGGCGGGCATGCTGTCCAATATCGTGCCGCTACGGCTGCCCACCGGATCGGCCGGCGCGCCGACGACGTGGGGCGAGCTCCTGCGCGCGGCGCGGGTCGAGGTGGCGGGCGCGCTGCGGCATCAGCGCTACCGCGCCGAGGACATCCGTCGCGACGCCGAGGACGACGGGCGGCCGGCGCGGCGCGCGCTGTTCGGCCCGCTGGCCAACTTCATGCTGTTCAAACGCGATCTGACCCTCGGCACCACCACCGGCCGCTACCGCGTGCTCTCGACCGGGCCGATCGAGGACCTGAGCCTCAACGTGTATTACGGCGACCGCGACCGTGTGCACGTCGACTTCGAGGCCAACCCCAACCTCTACGACGCCGACACGCTGGCCCGCCATCACGCCAGGTTCCTCGGCTTCCTGGAGCGACTCGCGGCCGCCGATCTGAGCACGCCGATCGGGTCGATCGAGGTGGCGACCGAGCTGGAATTGCAGGTCAGCACGAAGATCTGGAATGCCACCACCTTCGACGTCGCCGCCGCGCTCGCCGAGCGCGACGTGGCCGCGGCCACCCTGCCCGCGCTGTTCGAGGCCCAGCTCGCACGCACCCCCGACGCCGTCGCGGTGCGGATGGCGGGCGACGACACCGCGACCCTGACCTACCGCGAGCTGGCGCGCCGCGCGCACCGGCTGGCGCGGCGGCTACGCGCCGACGGCATCGGCCCGGAAACGCTGGTGGCACTGAGCATTCGGCGCTCGCCGGAGCTGGTCGTCGCCATGTACGCCGTCCTCGCCGCGGGCGCCGCGTACGTGCCGCTCGACCCGGATCATCCGGCCGAGCGCATCGCCCACATCCTCGACACCGCGGCCCCCGCGGTCGTGCTCACCACCACCGCCGACGGCGCGCCCGGCGCCGGCGCGCTGCCGGTGCTGGCGATCGACGCCCTCGAGCTGGACGATGTCGCGGACACCCCGCTCACCGACGCCGAGCGCACCGCGCCGCTGCGGCCGGGCCACCCCGCCTACGTGATCTTCACTTCCGGCTCCACCGGACTGCCCAAGGGCGTCGCGGTCGAGCACGCCGCGATCGTCAACCGGCTGGTGTGGATGCAGCAGACCTACCGGCTGCACGGGGTCGACGTGGTGCTGCAGAAGACCCCCGTGACCTTCGACGTGTCGGTGTGGGAGTTCTTCTGGCCCTTGCAGATCGGCGCCACGCTGCTGCTCGCCGAGCCGGACGGTCATCGTGATCCCGGTTACCTGCGCCGCGTGATCGCCGAATACGGCGTCACCGTCGCCCATTTCGTGCCCTCGATGCTGGAAGCCTTTCTCGCCCAGCAGGAGATCGCCGAGCGCACCTCCTTGCGCCTGGTCTTCGCTTCCGGTGAGGCACTGCCCGCCGCGTCGGCCCAGCGGTTGCGGCTGCTGACCGGCGCCCGCCTGCACAACCTCTACGGCCCCACCGAGGCCGCCGTCGACGTCACCTTCCATGAGGTGAACGACGCGGATCGGACTACAGTGCCGATCGGTGCGCCGGTGTTCAACACCCGGCTCCATGTTCTCGACTCGCGGCTGCGGCCGGTGCCGGTCGGGGCTCCGGGTGAGCTGTATCTGTCGGGGGTACAGCTCGCCCGGGGTTACGTCGCACGGCCCGAGCTCACCGCGGGGCGCTTCGTCGCCGACCCGAACGCGCGGGGCGAACGGATGTACCGCACCGGCGATCTGGTGCGCTGGACAACCAACGGCGAGCTGGAATACCTGGGGCGCACCGACTTCCAGGTGAAGCTGCGCGGTCTGCGGATCGAGCTCGGCGAGATCGAGGCCGTGCTCGAGGGTGTCGAGGGGGCGGCGCGCGCCGTGGTCGTCGTCCGCGACGACGCGGGCGTCGGCGAGCAGCTCGTCGCCTATGTCGTGGAGTCCGAGCCCGGCGCCGTCGCGGTGGCGCGCCTGCGGGAGTCGGCGCTGCGGGCGCTGCCCGCCTACATGGTGCCCGCCGCGTTCGTCCTGCTCGACGCGCTCCCGGTGAACGCCTCCGGCAAGCTCGACCGCAAGGCGCTGCCCGCGCCGGCGCGGACCGTCGTCGCCTACGCAGCGCCCGAAGGGCCGGTGGAACAGGCCGCGGCCCGCGTGTTCGGCGAGGTCCTCGGGCTCGACAGGGTCGGCCGCGACGACGATTTCTTCGCCCTCGGCGGCAACAGCCTGGTGGCCACCCAGGTCGCCGCCCGTCTCGGCGCCGACCTCGGCTGCCGGCTCGGGGTCCGCGACCTGTTCGGCGCGACGACCCCCGCCCGGCTGGCCGCCGCGATCGCCGACGGGGCCGGTGCGCCCGCCGCGCTGCCGGTCCTCGCCGCCGGGCCGCGTCCCGCGCTCGTCCCGCTTTCCCCTGCGCAGCAACGCATCTGGTTCCTCAACCGGTTCGACCCGACCGCCCCGGGCTACAACATGCCCTTCGTGGTGCGCCTGCCCGGTCCGGCCGACGTCCGCGCGCTCGTCGCCGCGCTCGCGGCCGTCGTCGACCGGCACGAGGCGCTGCGGACGGTGTTCCCCGCCGTGGACGCGCCGGGTGGTGAAGTCGCCGAGCAGGTCGTCCGCCCCGCCGGGGCCGTCCGGATCGACGAGCCGGCACCCGTCGCGGCCACCGACCTCGACGCAGCACTGGCCGAATTCGCGCGCACCGGTTTCGATCTCGAACACGAGGTGCCGTTCCGCGCTCGCCTGTTCGCGGTCGGCGTCTCGGCGCCGGATGCCGGGCGGCCGAACGGCGGCCGGCTCGATGACCCGAACGTTCCCCGGGACCTGGGATCCGCTGCCGCGGTCACCGTCGACCCGGCGGCTCCCGGCGTGCCGGACGCCACGGTCTCGCGCGCCGAGTCCGGAGCTGACGCGCCCGCGACCGTGCGGGAGTACGCGCTCGCCGTGGTCCTGCATCACATCGCGGCGGACGGTGTTTCGCTGCGGGTGCTGATCCGCGACGTGCTCACCGCCTACCAGGCCGTGACGGCCGGGGTCGAGCCCGCGTGGGCGCCGCTGCGTGTCCAGTACGCCGATTACGCCCTGTGGCAGCGGGAACTGCTCGGGGCCGACGACGATCCGCGGTCGCTGGCCGCGCGGGAGATCGCGTTCTGGGAGCGGACCCTGGCCGGGCTGCCCGACCAGCTCGACCTGCCCTCGGCGCGCCCGCGTCCGGTGGTGTCGAGCATGCGGGGCGCGCAGGTCGGCTTCACGATCGACGCCGCGCTGCACCGGCGGCTGACCGAGCTGGCCCACCGGGCGGGCACCTCGCTGTTCATGGTGCTGCACACCGCGCTCGCGGTGCTGCTGGCCCGGCTCAGCGGCACCACCGACATCGCGATCGGCACCGGGGTCGCCGGCCGCGGCGACCGCGCCGTCGACGAGCTGATCGGCATGTTCGTCAACACCCTCGTGCTGCGCACCGAGATCGACCCGGCCGCGAGCTTCGCCGCCACCCTCGAGCACGCCCGTGAGGTCGACCTCGCCGCCTTCGCGCACGCCACGGTCCCCTTCGACCGCCTCGTCGAGGTGGTCAACCCGGCGCGCTCGCAGGCCAGGCATCCGCTGTTCCAGGTGGCGCTGAACTTCCAGGCCGCCCTCGACACCACGTTCGATCTCGGCGGCGCGCCGGTGTCGGTGCACGAACTCGACCTCGACATCGCCAAGTTCGACCTGCAGCTCACGCTCGACGAAAAGCGCGGCGCGGCAGGAGAACCCGTCGGCATCGACGCCGTGACCCGCTATGCCACCGACCTGTTCGACGAAGGCAGCATGGTCGAGTTCGGCGCGCGGTTCGTGCGCCTGCTCGCCGCGGCCGTGGCGGCGCAGGAGGCCCCGGTCGGCGACCTGCCGCTGCTGTCGGCGGCCGAACACGACCGGCTCGTTGGGATGCGCGGCGCACCGGTCACCGCCACCGGTCTGCTTCCCGACCTGCTCGCCCGCGCCGTCGCGGCCGATCCGGACCGCGTCGCGGTCACCGACGGCGAGCGCGCGCTCACCTATCGGGAACTCGATCGGGCGTCCTCGCGGTTGGCGCGGGTGCTCATCGACGCTGCTGTCGGCCCCGACGACATTGTCGCGGTGGGTATTCCGCGCTCGGTGGAATCGGTGCTCGCCGTGTGGGCGATCGCCAAGACGGGTGCGGCCTGGCTGCCGGTCGACCCGAGCTACCCGCTCGACCGGATCACCCACATGGTGACCGATTCCGGCGCCCGCGTCGGCCTGACGGTGACGGCGGCGCAGTCGGCACTGCCCGGCCCGACCGAGTGGCTGGCGCTCGACGAGCTGAAGCTGATGGCCGAGTGCGCGGCCAGGTCCAGCGATCCGGTCGGTGACGCCGAGCGGGTGCGTCCGCTGCGCGCCCAGCACCTGGCCTACGTCATCTACACCTCCGGGTCCACCGGCCTGCCCAAGGGCGTGCTGGTGACCCAGGCCGGTATCGCCGGGTTCGCCGCCGAGGAGTCCGCGCGGATGTTCGGTACTCCCGACGCGCGGGTCCTGCAGGTGGGTTCGCCGTCGTTCGACATCTCGGTGATGGAGACACTGCTCGCCGTGAACTCCGCGGCGACGCTGGTGATCGCGCCGAACGGCCGCAATGTCGGCGCCGAACTGTCGGAACTGCTGGTCGAGCAGCGGGTGACGCACGCGCTGATGACTCCATCGGGGCTGGCAGTGCTCGATCCCGAACAGCTCACCGACCTGCGCATGGTGATGGTCGGCGGCGAGGCGTGCCCGCCCGACCTGGTCGCCCGGTGGACCGAGGGCTCGGTGCCGCGCGCGTTCGTCAATGCCTACGGCCCGTCCGAGACGACGGTCGCCACCAACATCAGCGCCCCGCTCACCGCCGACGGCCCGCTGACCCTCGGCGCCCCCCTGCGCGGCATCGCCCAGTGGGTGCTCGACGCGCGCCTGCGGCCGGTGCCCGCCGGCGTCGCCGGTGAGCTCTACGTGGCCGGCGCGCAGGTCGCCCGCGGCTACCACGGTCGCGCCGAGCTCACCGCCGCCCGCTTCGTCGCCTGCCCGTGGGAGCCGGGCGCGCGCATGTACCGCACGGGTGACCTGGTCCGCTGGAGCGCCGAGGGCACCCTCGAGTACCTGGGCCGCAACGACGACCAGGTGAAACTGCGCGGCTTCCGTATCGAACTCGGCGAGATCGAGTCCGCCCTGCTGGCCCAGCCGACGGTCCGCCGCGCGGTGGTCGTGGTCAGGGCCGATACCCACCGCGGCGACCAACTGGTCGCGTACGTGGTCCCCGACGGCGCGGCACGAGGGTCCGTCGCCGCCACGGACCCGACGCCCGGCGACGCCGTCGGGTTCGATGTCGACGCGCTCGCCGAGAGTCTGCGTGACACGCTCGCGCCGCACATGGTGCCGTCGGCGTTCGTGGTGCTGGACGCGCTGCCGCTCACGCCGAACGGCAAACTCGATCGCCGCGCGCTGCCGGAGCCGGTGTTCACGGCGCGGGAGTTCCGCGCGCCCGCCGATGGCGCCGAAACCGTGGTGGCACGGGTGTTCGGCGAGGTGCTCGGGGTCGAGCGCGTCGGCGCCGACGACGACTTCTTCGCCCTCGGCGGGAACTCGCTGGTCGCCACGCAGGTGGTCGGCAGGCTCGGCGCGGCGCTCGGTGTGACGGTCTCGCTGAAGACGCTCTTCGACGCCTCGACGGTCGCCGGGCTCGCCGAACTGCTAGGTACGCCCGACGGCGCCGCCGCGCCCGCGCCGTTGGTGGCCATGCCACGGCCGCAACGGATTCCGCTCTCGTACGCGCAGCAGCGCATGTGGTTCCTCAATCAGTTCGACGGCGATTCGGTGGCCGACAACATCGCCGCGGCCATCCGGCTGACTGGCGCGCTCGACCACACCGCCCTCACCGCCGCGGTGTCGGATGTCTTCGCCAGGCACGAGGCGCTGCGCACCCGCTACCCGGCCGTCGACGGCATCCCGTTCCAGCAGGTCCTCGGCCCCGAGCAGCTGACGATCACCCTCCAGCCCGAACCCGCCGACCCGGCCGCGCTCGACGACCGGATCCGTGCCGTCGCCGCCGTGCCCTTCGCCGTCGACCAGGAGCCGCCGGTGCGCCTGCGGCTGCTGCGCACCGGCGCCGAGGAGCACGTGCTCGTCCTGGTGGTGCACCACATCGCCGCCGACGGCTGGTCGGTGGCGCCGCTGACCCGTGACCTGATGGTCGCCTATGCCGCGCGCCACGCGGGCACGTCGCCGAGCTGGGCGCCGTTGCCCGTGCAGTACGCCGATTTCACCCTCTGGCAGCGCGCGGTGCTGGGCGCCGAGGACGAGCCGGAATCGCCTCTGGCGCGCCAGATCGCGTTCTGGACAAGTGAACTCGCCGACCTACCCGAGCTGCTCGCGCTCCCGACCGATCGGCCGCGCCCCGCCGTGGCCTCGGGGCGCGGCGCCAGGCACACCTTCACGGTGCCCGCCGCGATCAGCGAGCGGCTGCGCGCGCTCGCCGCCGGCCACAACGCGTCGCTGTTCATGGTGCTGCACGCCGGCTTCGCCACCACGCTGGCGAAACTGTCGGGGCAACAGGACATCCCGGTCGGCACGCCGGTCGCGGGTCGTGGCGACCCGGCGCTGGACGAGCTGGTCGGCATGTTCGTCAACACGCTCGTGCTGCGCGCCGTCGTCGATCCCGCCGCCACCTTCGCCGAACTCGTCGGCGAGGTCCGCGAGCGCGACCTGCGCGCCCTCGCCCACCCCGAGGTCACCTTCGACCGGCTCGTCGAGGCCGTCGACCCGGTGCGTTCCACCGCGCGGCACCCGCTGTTCCAGGTGATGCTCGACTTCCAGAACAACGTCGCCACCGAACTCGAACTCGCGGGCCTGACCGCCGCCGAGATCGAGATCGACACCCACACAGCCAAGTTCGACCTGCAACTGACGGTCCGCGACACCGTCGACGGCCTGCTCGCCCGGATCGAGTACGCCACCGACCTGTTCGACGCCGCGACCATCACGGATTTCGGCACCCGCCTCGTGCGGGTGCTGGATGCGGTGTCCGCCGATCCCAACGTCGTGATCGGCGACATCGACCTGCTCTCCGCCGCCGAGCGCACCCGGGTGCTGCGCACCTGGAACGACACCGCCTACCCGGTCGGCGCGACCATGACCCTGGCCTCGCTGTTCGCCGCGCAGGCCGCCCGCACCCCCGACGCCGTCGCGCTGAGCTTCGAGGGTGAGTCGCTCACCTACGCGGAGTTCGCCGGACGCGCGAACCGCCTCGCCCGCCTGCTGATCTCGATCGGCGTGCGCGCCGACCGCACGGTGGCCCTCGGCATGCGCCGGTCGGTCGACCTGGTCGTCGCCATGTACGCGGTGCAGGCCGCGGGCGGCGCGTACGTGCCGCTCGATCCGGAGCATCCGGCCGAGCGGCTCACCGAGGTCATCGCGGCCGCGGAGCCCGTCTGCGTGCTCACCCGCGCGGCCGACGAGCTGGACCTGCGCACCACCGCCCCGGTGCTCGAGCTCGAACAGCTCGATACAACCGACTACCCCGCCGAGCCGGTCACCGACGCCGACCGGCTCGCTACCCTCACCCCCGCGCATGCCGCCTACCTGATCTTCACCTCCGGCTCGACCGGCAAGCCCAAGGGCGTGGTGGTCTCGCACGCCGCGATCGTCAACCGCCTGGTGTGGATGCAGGACGCCTATCGCCTGACCCCCGCCGACACCGTCCTGCAGAAGACACCCGCCACGTTCGACGTGTCGGTGTGGGAGTTCTTCTGGCCCTTGCAGATCGGTGCCCGCCTGGTGCTCGCCCGCCCGGACGGGCACCGCGACCCGGCCTACCTGGCCGAGCTGATCGACGCCGAGTCGGTCACCGTGGCCCACTTCGTGCCCTCGATGCTGGCGGTGTTCGTCGCCGAGCTGGATCACGGCCGCTGCACGTCGCTGCGCATGGTGTTCGCCTCCGGCGAGGCGCTGCCGCCCGCGCCCGCGCAGGAGCTGCGTGCACTCACCGGAACGGCTGTGCACAACCTGTACGGTCCGACGGAGGCCGCTGTCGACGTCACGTTCCACGAGGTGAGCGATGCCGATGTGCTCACGGTTCCGATCGGTGCGCCCGTGCACAACACGCGGGTCTACGTGCTCGACACGCGGCTGCGGCCGGTGCCGGTCGGTGTTCCGGGTGAGCTGTACCTGGCGGGCGCTCAGCTCGCTCGCGGCTATGCCGGCCGTGCGGATCTGACCGCCGACCGATTCGTCGCCGATCCGTTCGCGCTCACCGCCGGCGCCGCGTACCCCGACGGTCCCGCCGCGGGTGCCCGCATGTATCGCACGGGCGACCTCGTGGCCTGGAACCGCGAGGGTGAACTGGAGTACTTGGGCCGCACCGACTTCCAGGTGAAGCTGCGCGGTCTGCGCATCGAGCTCGGCGAGATCGAAGCCGCGCTCACCGCACAGCCGTCCGTCGCGCAGGCCGTGGTCGTGGTCCGTTCCGACGAGCACCTCGGTGACCAGCTGGTCGGCTATCTGATTCCGGCGCCGGCGAGCGACCGCGACAGCACGCTGCCCTCCGGAGAGCCGTTCGACCTCGACGAGATTCGCGCCGAACTCGCAGGCGTCCTGCCCGGGTACATGGTGCCCACCGCCTTCGTGATCCTGGACGCCTTCCCGCTCAACGCTTCCGGCAAGCTCGACCGGAAGTTGTTGCCCGCCCCGGTGTTCGAGGCCGCAGTCTTCCGCGCGCCCGGTACCGAGGCGGAGCGCGCGGTGGCCGCCACCTTCGCGGCGGTGCTCGGTTTCCCCGCCGATCGCGAGGTCGGTCTCGACGACGACTTCTTCGCCCTCGGCGGCAACTCGCTCACCGCCACCCAGGTCGCGGCCCGCCTCGGCGCCGCGCTGGACACGCACGTGCCGGTGCGGCTGCTCTTCGACGCCCCGACCGTCGCCGGCCTCGCGGCCCGGTGCGCCGCCCAGCAGGGCAGTGGACGCGTCGCGCTCACCACTCGCGAACGCCCCCAGCGGATTCCGCTGTCGGCCGCGCAGCGCCGGATGTGGTTCCTCAACCGCTTCCTCGCCGACGCCGACGGTCCGGGCGACGCCGTCGACAACATCCCGATCGCGCTGCGCCTGTCCGGCGACCTCGATCTGACCGCGCTCGAAGTGGCGCTCGCCGACGTGATCGGCAGGCACGAAACCCTGCGCACCAGCTACCCCGACGGTCCCGACGGCGCCGAGCAGCTGATCGCCGACACCGCCGCCATCAAGCTGCGTCCCGAGCCGGTCACCGCGGCCGACCTGCCGTCGGTGCTGCTCGCCCGCGCGGCCGTCCGCTTCGATCTCACCGCCGAGATCCCGCTGCGGGCAGCGCTGTTCGCGGTGGCCGATGAGTACGTGCTGGTCCTGGTCGTCCATCACATCGCCGCCGACGGTTTCTCCCTCGGCCCGCTGGCCGCCGACCTCATGACCGCCTACGCGGCCCGTCGCGAGGGCGCCGCCCCCGCCTGGACTCCGCTGCCGGTCCAGTACGCGGACTACACCCTCTGGCAGGACGAGATTCTCGGCGCAGCAGCGGATCCCGCTTCCCTGGCACACGCGCAGCTCGCGTTCTGGCGCCGCGAATTGGCGGGTCTCCCCGAACAATTGGAGCTGCCCACCGACCGGCCGCGCCCGGAGGAGTCCAGCTTCCGCGGTGCCGTGCACCGGTTCCAGATCGACTCCGACCTGCACAGCGAGCTCCGGGAACTGGCCCGCAAGCACGAGGCCACCCTGTTCAGCACCGTGCACGCGGCGCTGGCCGTGCTGCTCTCGCGGCTGTCCGGCGGCGGTGACATCGCCATCGGCACCCCGGTCGCGGGCCGCGGCGAGGCCGCCATCGACGGCCTGATCGGCATGTTCGTCAACACCCTGGTGCTGCGAACACAGATCGACCCGCGCGCCGAGTTCGAGACCACCCTCGACGCGGTGCGCGCGGGTGACCTCGACGCGCTCTCGCACGCCGACATCCCGTTCGAGCAGGTCGTCGAGGCCGTCGACCCGGCGCGGGCTCGCAACCGGCACCCCCTGTTCCAGGTGGCGCTGGTCCTGCAGAACTTCACCGTCCCCGCGCTGACGGCGGCCGGCCTCACCGCGACCCCGGTCGACTTCGACGCCCCCGTCGCCAAGTTCGACCTGCAGTTCACCGTCCGCGAGGCCGACGACGTGGACGGCCGCGCCGACGGCATGTCCATCGAGATCGCCTACGCCACCGATCTGTTCGACGCGAGCAGCGTCGCGGTACTGGCCCGGCGGTTCACCCAGGTGCTTGCCGCCGTGGTCGCCGACCCGACGGTCGTCGTCGGTGACATCCAGTTGCTCAGCGCCGAGGAACAGCAGCGCGCGCTGCACGATTGGGCCACGATCGGCGACTCGGCGGCCGTGGGCGCCGAGACGATGCTCGACCGCTTCGCTCGGGTCGCGGCCGCCGCGCCGGCCGCCGTCGCGGTGACCGTGGACGACTCCGTGCTCACCTACGGCGAGCTCGACGCCTGGTCCAACCGGCTCGCCCGGCGTCTCGTCGGCGCCGGTGTCGGCCCGGAAAGCCTGGTCGCGGTCGCCCTGCCGCGGACGGCCGAGCTCGTCGTCGCGCTGCTCGCGGTGCTGAAGGCCGGCGGCGGCTACCTGCCGATCGACCCGAACTACCCGGCCGACCGCATCGAATACCTGCTCGACGACGCCCGCCCGCTGTGCGCGATCGCGAACGCAGGCACCGGTCTGCCCCGCGACTGGTTCGGTGGCCCGGTGCTCGACCCCGCCGCCGAGAACCTGGACGCGTTCGCCGACACTCCGCTCACCGCCGTGGACCGGCGCGCGCCGTTGCGTCCCGCGAACACGGCCTACGTCATCTACACCTCCGGCTCCACCGGGCGCCCCAAGGGCGTGGCCGTGCCGCACACGAACGTGCTCGCACTGCTGGACAACAGCGCCCGTCACTTCGGCTTCGGGCCCTCGGACGTGTGGACGCTGTTCCACTCCTACGCCTTCGACTTCTCGGTGTGGGAGCTGTGGGGCGCGCTGCTGCACGGCGGTTCGGTCGTGCTGGTCGACTACTTCACCTCGCGCTCGCCCGAACAGTTCCGCGAACTGCTCCGCACACACGGCGTGACGGTGCTCAACCAGACGCCCTCGGCGTTCTACCAGCTCATCGCTGCCGACCTCGCCGCCGCGCCGGCCGACTACGCCCTGCGCACCGTGATCTTCGGTGGCGAGGCGCTGGAGCCACAACGCCTGACCGGCTGGTTCGCCCGCTACCCGGACTCGCCCAGCCTGGTGAACATGTACGGCATCACCGAGACAACGGTGCACGCCTCCTACCGGGAGATCACCCCGGCGACCGGTTCGGCCAGCGTGATCGGCGGCCCGCTCGCGGGATTGACCGTGCGCGTGCTGGATTCGCGGCTGCGTCCCGTTCCGGTCGGCGTCCCCGGCGAAATCTATGTCTCCGGTGCGCAATTGGCGCGCGGCTACCTCGGCCGCCCCGAACTGACCGCGAGCCGGTTCGTCGCCGACCCGTACGGTCCGCCCGGTACCCGCACCTACCGCTCCGGTGATCTGGCGCGCTGGACCGGCGACGGTGAGCTCGAATACCTGGGTCGCGCCGATCAGCAGGTGAACCTGCGTGGCTTCCGGATCGAACTCGGCGAGATCGAGGCGGCCCTGCTCGCCAGCTCCGCCGCGCCTCGCGAGGCGGCTGTCCTGGTGCGCGCCGACGTGGTCGACGAGCCGCGCATCGTGGCCTACCTGGTCGCCGGGCCGGACGCCGGCCGCCTCGACACCGCGGCCCTGCGCAAGGAACTGGCCCGCACGCTGCCCGAGCACATGCTGCCCGCCGCGGTCGTGCCCGTCGAGCGCATTCCGCTCACCGTCAACGGCAAGCTGGACCGGGCCGCGCTGCCCGCCCCGGTCTTCGAGACCACCACCTACCGCAAGCCCGCCACTGTGACCGAGGAGATCATCGCGGCCGTGTTCGCCGAGGTGCTCGGCGTCGGCGAGCAGCCCGTCGGCGCCGACGACGACTTCTTCGCCCTCGGCGGCAGTTCGCTGCTCGCCGCCAAGGCCGTCGCCCGGATCGGCACCGCGCTGGACCGGCAGGTCGGGGTGCGCGCGCTGTTCGAGGCGCCGCGCGTGGCCGACCTGGCCGCGGCCGTCGAGACCGCGGCGAAGGCGGATCGCCCGCCGCTGGTCGGCCGGGCCAGGCCCGCGCGGCTGCCGCTCTCGCCCGCGCAGCAGCGGATGTGGTTCCTCAACCGCTTCGACCGGGAGTCGGTGGCCTACAACATCCCGTTCGCGTTGCGGCTCTCCGGCGAGCTCGATGTCACGGCGCTGCGGTCGGCGGTCGCCGATCTGGTCGTCCGCCATGAGTCCCTGCGCACGGTGTACCCGATGGTCGACGCGGCCGACGTCGCGGAGCCCGGCGCGGGCGGCATCGATTCGTCGGCGGTCGCCGGCTCAGCCGAGGACGGCACTCCGGTCCAGGTGATCCTGCCTGTCGCACAGGCTGTTCCGTCGCTCGAGCCGGTGACGGTCACCGAGGCGGAGCTGCCGGAGGCGATCCGGGAACTGGCCGCGACGACCTTCGACGTCACCGTGGAGATCCCGGTGCGGATGCGGCTTTTCCAGGTGGTGGATCTCGAGTCCGACACCGGGACCGGAGAATTCGTGCTCGCGGCCGTCCTGCACCACATCGCCGCCGACGGCTCCTCGGTGGGCCCGTTCGTCGCCGACCTCATGCGCGCCTACACCGCGCGCCTGGCCGACACGGCGCCCTGCTGGGAGCCGCCCGCCGTCCAGTTCGCCGACTACGCGCTGTGGCAGCGCGAACTGCTCGGCGACGAGGCTGACCCGGAATCGCTCGCGGCCCGCCAGGTCGACTACTGGCGCACTCAGCTGGCCGGTCTGCCCGACCAGCTGACCCTGCCCACCGACCGGCCGCGTCCGGCCCGGCAGAGCTTGCGCGGCGACAAGGTGAGCTTCACCGTCGACGCCGAGCTGCACGCCGCGCTCGTCGCCCTCGGTCGCGGGGCGGGCGCCACCCTGTTCATGGTGGTGCACGCGGCCTTCGCCGCCCTGCTCGCCCGCCTCTCCGGCACCGCCGACATCGCCGTCGGCACCCCGGTGGCCGGGCGCGGCGAAGCCGAGCTCGACGAGGTCATCGGCATGTTCGTCAACACGCTGGTGCTGCGCACGCCGGTCGCGGCCGACGCGCCGTTCACCGAGCTGCTCGGCGCCGCCAGTGCCGCCGACATCGCCGCGATCTCGCACGCCGACGTGCCGTTCGAGCGGCTGGTCGAGGTGCTCAATCCGGCGCGCTCCACGGCCCGGCATCCGCTGTTCCAGGTGGGCTACTCCTTCCAGAACCACGAGCGTGCCCAGCTGGAGCTGCCCGGCCTGACCGTCTCGGACATCGAATTCGATTCCGGGGTAGCCCAATTCGATTTGCACCTCTTCGCCATCGACCACTACGGCAGCGACGGCACGCCGGCGGGGATCGACCTCGCCCTGGGCTACGCGACCGATCTGTTCGACGCGGCAACGGCCGAGCGATTCGTCGGCCAGCTGCGCCGGATCCTCGAATCCGTCACCGCCGCACCGGACACCGTGGTCGGTGAGCTCGACCTGCTCGGCGCCGACCGCACGCTCGTGCTCGCGACCTGGAATGCCACCGCGCACCCCGTCGAACCGACCACGCTGTCGGATCTCGGTGCGCGGCAGGCGCTTCTGACTCCCGACTCGCTCGCGCTGGTGGACGCCGAGACCGGCGCCGCACTCGACTACGCCGCCTTCGACGCGCGCGTCAACCGGATCGCGCGGCTGCTGATCGCCGAGGGCGTCGGCCCGGAACACACGGTCGTGCTGGCCATGCGGCGCGGCCTCGACCTCGTCATCGCGATGCACGCGGTGGTGCGGGCCGGTGGCGCGTACGTGCCGATCGACCCGGACCATCCCGTCGACCGGATCGCCTACATCGTGGCGACCGCCGCGCCGCGATGCGTGCTCACCACCGCCGCGGACGGGCTCCCGATCACAGTCGATGTGCCGCTGTTCCAGCTGGATCACACCGCGCTGGAAGAACTCTCGGACGAGCAGGTGACCGATGCGGAACGGCTGGCGCCGCTTCGCCCCGAGCATCCCGCGTACGTGATCTTCACCTCCGGGTCGACCGGGCAGCCCAAGGGCGTCACCGTGCCGCACGCGGCGATCGTCAACCAGCTGGCCTGGCTGGCCGACCGCTTCACCATGACCGGCGCCGATCGGGTGCTGTTGAAGACCCCCGCGACCTTCGATCTGTCGGTGTGGGAATTCTGGTCGCCGCTGACCTCCGGCGGTGCCCTGATCGTCACCCGGCCGGGCGACGAGCGTGATCCGGACCGGTTGCGCGCCACCATGACCCGGCACGACGTCACCGTCCTGCACGCGGTGCCCTCGCTGATCGGCATGCTGCTCGCCGCCGAAGCGGCACCGGCACTGCCGGATTCGCTGCGCGCGGTGCTCGCCATCGGCGAGGCGCTGCCCGCCGCCACGGCGAGCGATTTCCTCGCGAGCGGCACCCGCGCCCGCTTGCACAACCTGTACGGTCCGACCGAGGCGGCCGTCTCGATCACCGAACACGAAGTCGCGCAGGCACCTACGCACGCCGTGCCGATCGGCGGTCCGGCCTGGAACAGCGCGGTCTACGTCCTGGACGCCCGCCTGCGCCCCGTGCCCATCGGCGTGGCAGGAGAGCTGTATCTGGCCGGCGACCAGCTGGCCCGCGGCTACCACGGCCGCCACGCCCTCACGGCCGACCGCTTCGTCGCCAACCCCTTCGCGGCGACCGCGATGTCCGGCAGCGTCGCACCGTCCGCCAGCCGTGGCGTCGCTGTGCTCGGTGCCGAGTCGGGCACCCGCGGTTCGCGGATGTACCGCACGGGCGACATCGTCCGCTGGCGGGCCGACGGGACGCTCGAGTACCTGGAGCGCGCCGACTTCCAGGTGAAGATCGGTGGGTTCCGGATCGAGCTCGGCGAGGTCGAGACGGCCCTGCTGCGCTGTGCGGACGTGCGGGCGGCGGTCGCGATCGCCAAGGTCGACGAGCGCGCGGGCGCACGGCTGATCGCGTACGTGGCGGTCGCCGACCTGGCGCCAGGTGCCGAAGCGGCGATCGCGGACCGGCTGCGCGGTGAACTCGCGCGCACGCTGCCTGCGTACATGGTGCCCACCGCGGTGGTCGTGCTGGACGCGTTGCCGCTCAATGCCAACGGCAAGGTCGACCGGGCGCGGCTGCCGGAGCCGGAGTTCGCCGAGGCGGCGTTCCGTGCCCCCGTCACCGCCGCCGAACAGCTGGTGGCGCGGACCTTCACCGAGGTGATCGGTTGCGGGAGCGTCGGCCTGGACGACGACTTCTTCGCCCTCGGCGGCAACTCGCTCATGGCCACCCGCTTGGCGGCCCGCCTCGGCGCCGCGGTGCACGCGCAGGTCCCGGTGGCCGCGGTCTTCGAGGCCCCGACCGTGGCGGCGCTCGCCGAACGACTCGGCTCGGCCGACCGCGCCGACGCCCGCCCGCCCCTGTCCCGGCGCCGCGGTGACGGACCCGCGGTGCTCTCACCCGCGCAGCAGCGCATGTGGGTGCTGCATCAGCTCGCACCCCGGTCGGCGGCCTACCACATCCCGGCCGCCCTCCGGCTCACCGGCGCCCTCGACCTGCCCGCGATGCAGGCGGCCGTCGCCGACCTGCTGGCGCGCCACGACACCCTGCGCACCCGCTACCCGGACACCCCGTCCGGCCCGGTCCAGCAGGTGATGCCCGCCTGGTCGGCGGCAGTCGAGCTCAGCCCGATCCCGGTCGCCGCCGGCGATCTCGAGGCCAGGATCGCGGCCCTGGTCGCCCAGCCGTTCGACATCACCGCGGCACCCCCGGTCCGCGTCGCCCTGTACCGCGTCCAGCGACATTCGGAGTCCGGCTCCACGCCGGGCGACCGCCCCGCCGACAGCGAACATCCTGGCGTCGCGACGCCTGTCCACGCCGCCGACGAGCACGTCCTCGTCGTCGTCATCCATCACATCAGCGCCGACGGCTACTCGATCGCGCCGCTGACCCGTGACCTGGTGCGCGCCTACACCGATCGCGCCGCGGGCTGCGAACCCGGTTGGGCGCCACTGGACATCCAGTACAGCGATTTCAGTGTCTGGCAGCACGAACTGCTCGGCACCGAGGACGATCCGGACAGCGTCCTGAACCGGCAGCTGGCCTACTGGACCCGCGAATTGTCCGGCGCGCCCGAACTGCTCGCCCTGCCGACCGATCGGCCGCGCGCCACGCGGCGCGAGATGCACGGCGCGGCGGTGGAATTCGAGGTCGACGGCGACCTGACACGACGGCTGAACGAGGTCGCCCGTGCCAACGGCACGACCCTGTTCACAGTCGTGCACAGCGCCCTGGCGGTGCTGCTGGCCAAGCAGTCCGGCTCCGCCGACATCACCATTGGCGCGCCGGTGGCCGGGCGCGGCGTCCGCGAACTCGACGACCTGGTCGGCATGTTCGTCAACACCGTGGCGCTGCGCACCGAGGTCGACTCCCGCGCGCCGTTCACCGACCTGCTCGCCCAGGCCAAGCGCCGCGACCTCGCCGCGCTGGCGCATGCCGACGTCCCGTTCGAGCAGGTCGTCGACGCCATGGGCCTGGCCCGCTCCGGCGCCTACACGCCGCTGTTCCAGGTGATGCTCACCTTCCAGAACATGCCGCCCGGCACCGTCGACCTACCCGGGCTACGGGTGGGCATCCTGGACCCTGGCCTGACCGAAGCCAAGTTCGACCTGCACCTGACCGCGCTGCAGCGCTACACCGACGACGGCGGGCTCGACGGCCTCGACCTGCACTTCGGTTACGCCACCGACCTTTTCGACGAGCGCACCGTCCGCACGCTGGCCGAGCGGTTCCGCAAGGTCCTCGCGGCCGTCGCGGCCGATCCGGCCGTGGTGGTGCGGGCCATCGACGTACGCACGGACGCGGAACAGACCCCGCGCCCACGCGACTACACCATCGCCGATCTCCCGGGCCTCGTCGGCTCGGCGGCTCGGCTCGCGCCGGCGACCGTGGCCTTCGTCCACGGCGAGCACGCCATCTCGTTCGCGACCCTCGACGCCAAGCTCACCGCGGTGCGCAAGGCGATGGGCGCCGCGATGAAACCCGAAGCGCTGGTGAACGTCGCACTGGCCGGGCTGGTCCCCGGTGTGCTCGCGGCCCTCGGCGCGTCCGGACTCACCACCACTTTGCACACACTGGTGACCGATGCCGCCGCGGTGATCGCCGGGTCGGGGTCGGCTGACGACTCGGAAGGACAACTCTGATGTCGCACACGGATTCGGTCACGGCCGCGGTCTCGATCGACGCGCTGCTGGGTGACCAGGCGAACGAACGCCGGCGTGACCCGGCGACTCTGCTCGCCGCCTTCACCACCCTGGTCCGGCAGGACCCCGACGCCGTCGCCGTGCGCGACGGCGAGACCGAGCTGAGCTACGGCGAACTCGGAGCGCGCGCCGACGCGCTCGCGGTCCGGCTGGCCGCCCGTGGCGTCGGGCCCGAGACCACCGTGGCGGTGTCGCTGCCCCGCTCGGTGGACCTGGTCGTCGCCGTCCACGCGGTGATCACCGCCGGTGGCGCCTTCGTCCTGCTCGACCCCGACGCGCCCGCCGAGGTGCGGCAGCGCACCGTGTCGCTGGCCGCGCCGGTCCTGGTCGTCACCGGGCCGGACGCGCCGCACCCGCACGGCGTTCCGGTGCTGCGCGTCGGCACCGCGGTCGACCTGTCCGCCGACGACCTGCCCGGCCCGTCCGCCGACAACCCCGCCTACCTGGTGGTCGACGTGGCCGGCGCGAGCGCGGTGGTCGTCGGCCACCGCGCCGCGCAGGCCAACGCGGTGTGGCGGCAACGGCTCTGCGGCATCGGCGCGGGCGATTCCGTGCTCTGGCACGCGCCACTGACCAGCCAGGCGACGGTGGGTGAACTGCTGCTCGCCCTGCAGACCGGCGCCACCCTCGTCCTCCCGACGAGCGACTCGCTCTCGCGCACCATCGCCGAAACCGGCGTCACCGCAGCCTGTTTCGCGCCCGACGAGCTCGCCCAGCTGGTCGAGCTGCCCGACGCCGAGGAGCGGCTCGACTCGCTGCGCGTGGTGCTGAGCTGCGGCGCACCGCTGCCTGCGAAGACGGCGGCGACCCTGCGCTCGGTGAGCGGCGCGACCCTCTGGCACGTCTACGGCAGGCCGGAGACGGCGGGCGAGGTGGTGGCCCACGAGGTGACCGGCGCCGACCTCGAGGTGGTGCCGCTTGGCTGTGCCGCCGACGACGTCGACCTGCTCGTGCTCGACGAACACCTGCGCCCGGTGCCCGACGGGGAAGTCGGCGAACTCTACGTCTCCGGCGTGCAGCTCGCGCGCGGCTACCTCGGCAGGCAGGCCACCGCCGCGACCTTCCTGGCCAACCCGATCGGCCCGGTCGACGACCGGATGTTCGCCACCGGCGACCTCGTCCGCCGTCGCCCGCCGGGTGACAGCTGGACCGCGGAACTCGAATTCGTCGGCCGCGTCGACGATCGCGCGCCCGCCGAACCACCGCGCCGCGGCGGACTGCCAGGCGAACTGCTGCTCGACGAATTCGAAGCGCAGGCCGCCGCCACCCCTTTCGACCCCGCGGTCGTGTACGCCCCCGGCGGGGGTGACGCGGCCTCGATCATCACCTATGGCGACCTGGACCGGCGCACCAACCAGCTCGCCCGGCATCTGACCGCACTCGGGGTCGGGCCGGAATCGGCGGTGCTCGTGGACATTCCGCGCTCGATCGAGCAGATCGTCGGCATCTACGCCGTGCTCAAGGCGGGCGGCGCCGTCGTGCCGGTCGACACGCCGGGACCGCTGCCGCCCGTCGCGAATCCCGCGCTGGTGCTCACCCTGCGCGAGCACGGCGTCGGCTACGACATCCCCGCGGTCGCCCTCGACGCGGTGCGCCTCGGCGACTACTCCGACGAGCCGATCTCGCGTTCGGAACGCCGCGCCCCGGTCCTGCCGCAGCACCCGGCCTTCGTGCTCTATCCCCACGGCGCCACCCACGGCATCACGATCAGCCACATCGCCGCCGTGCACCGGCTGACCGGTATCCAGGGCAGGCACGGCTTCACCGGCCGCGACGTGTTCCTGCACCAGGCCGAGGTCGGCGCCGTCACGGACTGGCACGGCTATGTGCTGCCGCTGCGGGTCGGCGCCACCGTCGTGCTCACCGAACCTCCCGATCCGGTGCGGCTGACCCGCCTGATCGCCGACTACGGCGTCACCGCCGCCGAATTCACCCCGCCGCGGTTGTCGGCGTTCACCGAGTACGTCGACGGCATGGGACTGCGCGCGGAGATCGCCGCGCTGCGCAGTGTGGTCGTGCTCGGCGCGCCGCTCTCGGCCGCCGAGGTCCGCGCGTTCGGCGCGGTGACCGGCGCCCGGCTGCACCACGACTACGGCAGGGCCGAGGCCACCGTCACCCTCACCTATCCCGCCGCTCCGCGCACCGACACCCCGGAGCCGCCCGCCGTGCGGGTCCGCGAATGGAACCGGCGCGTCTACGTCCTCGACCCGAACCTGCGCCCGACCAGTCCCGGCGTGGCGGGCGAGCTGTACCTGTCCGGCGCGCAACTGGCGCGCGGCTACCGCGACGATCCGGTCGCGACCGCCGACTGTTTCGTCGCCAATCCGTTCGGCATCCCCGGCGAGCGCATGTTCCGCACCGGCGAGCGCGCCCGCTGGGAGATCGACGGCACCGCGGCGGCCCTGGTTCGCCTCGGCGCCGACACGACGCGCACCGCGCCGCGGGCATCGGTGCTCGGCCGCGGCGCGAGCATGCGCGCCAGGGTGGGCGCGGGCGTCGGCGCCCGGATCGCCGAACTGTCCCAGGTGCACGCCGTGCCGCCGTTCGCGGTGGTGCGTGCCGCGATGACGGTGCTGCTCGCCTGGCAGTCCGGCAGTACCGACCTCGGTGGCTCACTCGCCGAAATCCTCTGCGCCGAACCCGATCCCATGATCGCCTCGACCGCCACCGCGACAAGCGAATCGTGCGCGCTGACCGGCCCGCTCGGCGCGGTGACCCTGAGCTACCTCGACACCGCCGCCGAATCCTTCGGCGTCCCCGGCCTCGAGCTCACCCCGATGTACTTCGACGGGCCGGTGGCCGACGGGGTGCACTTCATCGTCACCGGGCACGCCGACGGTCACGTCGGTCTCGAAATCGAATACAGCACAGACCGATTCGACGACCACTCGGCCGCCGCCCTGCTGCGCCGCTATGCCCGCGCACTCGGCCTGCTGACCGCCGCACCCGAGACACCCAGCGGCGCGCTCGATCTCAGTACCCCCGCCGAACGCAGAAAGGCACTCCCATGACGAACCCCTTCGACGACGAGAACGCCCAGTTCTACGTCCTGGTCAACGCCGAGGGCGAACATTCGCTCTGGCCCACCTTCGCCGCGGTTCCCGGCGGGTGGACGGTGGCCTTCGGCGCCGCCACCCGCACCGCCTGTCTGCAGTACGTGGAATCCCATTGGCTCGACATGCGTCCCAACTCGCTGATCGCCGCCATGGCCAACGAACCCTGATCCCGCCGCCGTACATTGGGGTATGCGGACCGTCACGCGTACTCGGGTGGGCTTCGCGGTGGCCCTCGTCCTCGGACTGGTCATCGGCGCGTTCCTGAGTGTCGTCCTCCGCTCGACCGACGTCTTCGATCCGCCCCGCCGCACCACCACCGCCCGCGATGTGGAACACGCCGAACAGGTGCTGTTCGCCTCGGACCGTGGGTTCCCTTCGGTACGCACCGTGCTGCGCTCGCGCGCCGACGTCACCCAGTTCGCCGGTCGCTTCTTCGACGAGGACACCGCCGACGACATCACCGAAACCCTCGCTGCCCGCGACTTCGCGGCCGAGGCCCTGATCGCCTTCGCCTGGGGCGCCGGCTGCGCACCCGGTGACGGCGCGAAGCTGACCACCACCGGGAACGCCGACTACTCCGTCCGTCTCACCGGCGCCGACCATCCGCCCGAGGAATGCGCCGCGCCCTGGGAGATCCTCGCGGTCTTCGCCCTTCCGAAGGCCGAGGTTCCGCCGGAAACCCGGCTGGGCGGCATGCGCCCCGACCCGCCAGGGCCCGCCGGCCTCGCGCATTTCGCCGCGGTCTCCGACCAGCCCGCACGCGGTATGGAGGTCTCCCAGCCGGACCAGCTCGCCGCCTTCCTCACCGGGTTCGAACCGGTCGCGGCCGACCGGGTGCGCTCGGCCGTGCGCGATCGCGCCACCGCCGATCGCGCCTTCGCTTTCGTCCTGCTCGGCTGTCACAACGACGGCGCCTACCTGGTCCTGTCGCCGGCGCGGATGGAGCCGGTGCTGACCGCGACCGAACCGGTGGTCTGCGTGAAACCCGACCACTACGTCGCGGTGTTCACGGTTCCGGCCGAGTCCGTCCCGGCCGGCGCGACCATCGGCTGACGCGTCAGCGGGCAGTCATCGGCGGTGGTTGCCAGTCGCCGTCGATCGCCCGCTCATCCGGCGCGTAGAGGCGCAGCGTGAGGGAGAAGTCGCCGGTGGCCGGGATCGGTAGCCAGTTGCCGGTGGGGACAGC
The DNA here is from genome assembly GCF_003182135.1 of Nocardia neocaledoniensis. Lineage (GTDB taxonomy): Bacteria > Actinomycetota > Actinomycetes > Mycobacteriales > Mycobacteriaceae > Nocardia > Nocardia neocaledoniensis. The sequence continues at coordinate 32,832 of NZ_QGTL01000009.1, forward strand.
GGGGCGCGGGTCCTCGTGCTGGAGCACGATGTCCACCGCGCCGTCCGGGCCGGGGACCGGCGGTGGCGCGTGGCCGACCGTGTAGATCTCGGCGGGGTTGCGGACGAGGAAGCCGTCGGGGTCGTAGGCGGTGAGGGAGGCGAAGGCGTGGGTGGGTGGCCACTGGCCCTGGTCGAAGCGGATGCGATAGGCGCGGGGGCGGCCCGTGTCGTCGGTGGTCGGGGCCCAGAGTTCGGCGTAGAGGATGTCGTGGATCGGGGCCTGACCGGGCGAGCGCATTGCGGTCGCGGCGCGGCGCAGGTAGTCGGTGCCGCTGGTGCCGCGGTCGACCGGGATCTCCCAGCCGTTGACGTGCCGGGCGGTGGGGTCCGTCCATTCCACGATCTGTCGGCGCGCCCGGCGGACGGCCTCGTCGAGCACGTCCATCGACAGGGTGTCGACGTTCCCGCCCGGCCGTACGCCGATCTGGGCGAGTCGCTCCATCAGCGGTGCGTCCGCCGCGCCGGGGGAGTCGGTGACCATCAGCCTGCACAGCCGGTCCAGATAGGTGCGGCCGTCGAGGGCGGCGATCCGTTTCACCGGTGGCTCGTTGCCCCGGTCGATCTGATGGACCCGGCTCACCGTCGAGTCGTATTCGCGGCGCTGCCACGCGACGGCGGGAATCAGCCGGATCCGCTGCTGCCAGTGGTTGACCCGCGGGCCGTCCGCCGTGCCGTTGATCTGGATGCGGCCGAGGATCGTCGCCATGTTCGACGGCATGTGCAGTTGCGTGGTGTGCGGTGGCACCGAGCCGGTCCAGTCCGGGCCGACGAGCACGTAGGTGTACGGCGGGCCCTCGGCGTCGACGGTGGTCCGCGGCTGTTCGCGGGACAGGTCGTGCACCGTGTCGCCCCACCCGTCCAGCAGCTGGAACAGCCAGAACCGGTCCGGCTCCATCCCGGGCAGCTGCAGCACCAGCGGCTGGTCGGACAGGTCGAGCCAGGCCTGCGAATACACCATGTCGTGGCCGAGCCTGGCCACCCCGCGATCCTGCGGATCGGGCAGCACGCTGTGATCGAAGGTGTTGGTCGGCGCGCTCGCGGCCCGCATCATGTCCAGCATGATCATCGGATAACCGAAGACATACGCCTCCGCCGCGAGCGCGACCCGATCCGGCGGCCCGGACGTGCGCGCAGGCGACGGCAGCGGTTCCCCGCCGCCACACCCCGGCAGCAGCGCCCCCACCCCGGCGGCCACGCCGAGCCCGAGCACCCGCCGCCTGCTCAGCCCACCAGCCCGACCATCCACGCACACCTCCATCCGAAGGCCCGAACAGCCAAACTAGCCCGCCCCCACCCCCCGCCCCTCACACACAACGGGTGAACTCCGCAGCTCAGCCGAGGAGGGCTCGGTGCATGAGGTGGGTGGCTCTGGCTCGGGAGGCGCGGGGGTCGGCGGGGTAGGCCTGGCCGAGGTCGATGATCATGGCGAAGGCGGCGTGGACGAGGAAGCGGGCCTCGGCGGGGGAGAGGGCGGGGCGGACCTCGCGGACGAGGCGGGCCCATTCCTGGACGCTCAGGCGCTGGATGTTGCGCAGGACCGCGCGTTCCTCGGCGGGCACGTGCCCGAACTCGGCGTAGTAGACGACGGCGAGGGCGCGTTCGTCGAAGGTGTCGGTGACGAACTGGTCGATCAGCACGTCCAGCGCGGCGCTGCTGTCGGGGGTACCCGCGACGGCGGGACCGATCGCGCCGGAGACGCGGTCGGCCGCGCGGCGGAAGGCGGCGGCGAGGATGTCGCTCTTGCCGCGGTAGAAGCGGTACACCGCCGAGGCCGCCGACAGCCCGGCCGCCGAGGCGATGTCCTCCACGCTCACGTTCGGGTAGCCGCGCTCGTGGAAGAGCTCCACCGCTTTGCGCAGCAGCAGTTCGTGTTTGAACGACTCCGGGATCTCGACCTTGGTCGGTGGCTCGGAAGCCGTTGCCGCGGGCGGCAATCCGGGCTCGGCGAGCGCGAAACAGGCCGCGCTGAGCAGCCTGGCGAGCGTGCGCGCGGGCAGTGCCGCGTGGTGGTCGGCGATGCTGGTGATCACGCCGAACATGGCCGTGGACAACACCCGCAGATCGGCCGCCGTGAGCTCGGGGCGCAGGACCGCCAGCTGCGTGTCGAGCGCGGCGAGGACCGCGGTGCGCTGCTCGTCGAGCACCAGCCGGTCGGCGGGCTCGAGGTAGCGGCCCTCCCAGCGCACCAGGGTGACGGTGGCGCGGTTCTCCACGGTCGCGCCGATCAGCCCGGTCAGCATGTGGCGCAACCGGTCCGCCGCGGCGGGCGTCGCCTCGGCCGAGACCGACACCGAGGCGGTGAACGCCTCGCCGACCCGCAGCAGCTCCTCCCGGAACAGCGCGTACTTGCTCGGATAGTGCCGGTACAGCGCCGCCGAGCTGATCCCCAGCCCGGCGGCGATGTCCTCCATGCTCACTCCGTGATACCCGGCGGCGCCGAACGCCATCGCCGAGGTGGCCGCGATCTGCGCACGCCGATTCTTCGGCCGCCGCCGCACACCGTCCTTCGCGCCGACAACCGATCCACGTGCTCCACGAGACTCGCCGACATTCATGCCAGAAGTGTATTAGCCCTTGTCGGTCGGGGTGATCCGGGCATACCAGTCGAGCAGGGCCGGGTCGTCGACGGCGCTGCGTTCGACGACGCGGGCGGGGTCGGCGCCCTGGAAGAGCTTCTTGATCGGCACTTCCAGCTTCTTGCCGGTGCGGGTGTGCGGAATGCCGGGGGCCTCGCGGATCTCGTCGGGGACGTGGCGCGGGGAGACCTCGGTGCGAATCGCGGTGCCGATGCGGGTCTTCAGGTCGTCGGTGAGTTCCACGCCGGGGGCGAGGACGACGAACAGCGGCATCCAGTACCCGCCGTCGGGCTGTTCGGCGCCGATCACCAGGGCCTCGGCGATCTCCGGGAACTGCTCGACCACCTGGTAGATGTCGGCGCTGCCCATCCGGATGCCGTGCCGGTTGAGGGTGGAATCGGAGCGGCCGTGCACGACGACGCTGCCCCGCTCGGTGCGGGTGATCCAGTCGCCGTGGCGCCACACGCCGGGGTAGGTGTCGAAATAGGCGTCGTGGTAGCGCTTTCCGTCTTCGTCGCGCCAGAAGCTGACGGGCATCGACGGCATCGGCTGGGTCACCACCAGCTCGCCGACCTCGCCGCGCACCCCCCTGCCGTTCTCGTCGTAGGCGTCGAGCGAGACCCCGAGGTAGGGCGCGGACAGCTCGCCCGGCCACACCGGCACGGTCGGCACGCCGCCGATGAACGCCGACACCACATCGGTGCCACCGCTGATCGAGTTCACCTGCACGTGCTCGCCCGCGTTCTCGTTCAGCCACAGCGCGCTCGAGACCGGCAGCGCCGAGCCGGTGATGCCGACGGTGCGCAGCGCCGACAGGTCGTGCTCGGCGCGCGGCACCGCACCGGCCTTGATGCACCCGAGCACGTAGCCGGGGCTGGTGCCGAGGACGGTGGCGCGCACCTGGGCGGCCATGCGCCACAGCGCGTCCGGGCCGCCCGCGGTCGGGCTGCCGTCGTAGGTGACGATCGTGGCGCCGGTCAGCAGCCCGGCGACCTGGAAGTTCCACATCATCCAGCTGGGGCTGGTGTACCAGAAGAAGGTGTCCTCCGGCCCGATGTCGGACTGCAGCGCAACGGCTTTCAGGTGCTCGAGCAGCACGCCGCCGTGGCCGTGCACGATGCCCTTGGGCAGCCCGGTGGTACCGGAGGAGAACACGATCCACAGCGGATGATCGAAATCGACCGGGGTGGTCTCGATGATGCCGAGTCCCGGATCGGCCACGGCGTCCGACCACGCCAGGCTGTCGGGCACCTCGAGGCCGAGCTGCCCGACGACGACGGTCGCCCGCAACCCGGGCAGACCCTCGCGCAGCGCGGCGATGTCGGCGCGCTTGTCGTGCTCCTTGCCGCCGAACCGGTAGCCGTCGGCGGTCACCAGCACGGTCGGTTCGAGCTGCCCGAGCCGGTCCAGCGCCGCCTTGGCCGAGTAGTCCTGCCCGCACGCGCTCCACACCGCGCCGAGGCTCGCGGTGGCCAGGAAGGCGACGATCGCCTCCGGGATGTTGGGCAGGTACCCGATCACCCGGTCGCCCGCCTCGACGCCCTGCTCACGCAGCGTGGTCGCGAAAGCGCCGACCTGCTCGATCAATTCGGCCCAGGAGATCTCCCGTGGCTCGGCGTCCTCGCGCAGTGCGATGACGGCGGGCCGATCGGGCCGCGCCTGCCGGATGATCTGGTCGACGTAGTTCAGCCGGGTACCGGGGAACCACTGCGCGCCCGGCATCGACCGATCGCCGAGTACGCCGTCGGCGACCGGGCCGAGTTCGAAGTAATCCCACAGCGCCTGCCAGAACGCGGCGATGTCATCCACCGACCACTGCCACAGCGCCTGGTAGTCGGGGTACTCCTGGCCGGTCCGTCCGCTGACGAAGGCGGCGAAGTCGGTGATCCGTGCCGACGCGATGTCCTGGGCGGTCGGTTCCCATTGCGGTTGCACCGGATGTCCTCCTCGTACTGGGGTTGCGCAGGCCGGGACGGCCCGGCCGATGATTACCCCGGCGCGCGAGCCGTACTCGGCCCGCGCGCCGGGCGGTGCTCAGCCGGACAGTTCGGCCCGGCGGACGATCCGCTCCGCGTGCCGCAGAACCGGCGCATCGACCATGCGGCCCTCGAACGCGAAGACGCCACGGTGATTCGGCACCTCGGCGAGTACCCGCCGCGCCCAATCGATCTCGTCGGGGTCGGGCGCGTAGCCTTCGCGGATGACGGCCACCTGGCTCGGATGGATGGCGACCTTGGCGTCGAAGCCGACCGCCACCGCGTCCAGCGTCTCCACCGCGAGCCCCTCCAGATTCTTGATGTCGAGGAACACCGAATCCAGGGCGAACCGGCCGAACGCCTTGGCCGCCAGCAGACTCGTCGAGCGCACGTGCCGGGCGACATCGCGGTAGCTGCCGTCGGCGTGCCTGCTGGAGTTGCCGCCGAGCCCCGCGACCAGATCCTCGGCGCCCCACATGACGCCGATGGCGTTCTCGGCGGCGACCGACTCGGCCACCCGCACCGCGCCCAGCGGCGACTCGACCAGCACGATCACCTCGTAGCCCACCAGGCTCCGAACCTGTTCGGCCGATTCGCATTTGGGCAGCATGATCCGGCGGTAGCCGGTCTGCGCGAGGGCGGCGAGATCGGCCGCGTACTCGTCGGTCTCCACCGCGTTCACCCGGACCACGGTGTGCCGCGGGTCGAGCGGGGTCTCGATCAGCGCCTTGCGCGCCGCGACCTTGTCGCCCGCGGCGACGCCGTCCTCGAGGTCGAGGATCACCACGTCGGCCACGGCGGCCGCCTTGGCGAAGCGCTCGGGGCGGTCGGCCGGGCAGAACAGCCAGGCCGGCCCGCTCGGCTCCCACGGCGCGGCGCTGTCTCCGGTCATCGTCATGCGGGGGCCTTCCTGACCAGCGTCTGGCGGACCGCCTTCGCCACGATCACGCCGTCCTGATTGCGGGCGGTGTGGGTGAGGCTGACGATGCCCTCGCCGGGGCGGCTCTTGGACTCGCGCTTGTCGGTGACCAGCGTTTCGGCGTACATCGTGTCGCCGTGGAACAGCGGCGCGGGCAGTGACATCTCGGAGAAGCCCAGATTGGCGACCAGCGTGCCCTGGGTGAGCTGGGCGACCGAGAGCCCGACCAGCGTCGACAGCGTGAACATCGAGTTCACCAGCCGCTGGTTGAACGGCGGCTGCGCGTCGGCGAAGTGCGCGTCCAGGTGCAGCGCCTGGGTGTTCATGGTGAGTGTGGTGAACAGGACGTTGTCGGCCTCGGTGATGGTGCGGCCGGGCCGGTGCTCGTAGATCGTGCCGATCTCGAACTCCTCGAACCACAGCCCACGCTGGACGACCCGCCGCGTCTCGGTCACAGACCCAGCTCCCTTGCGATCAGCATCAGCTGCACCTCCGTCGTGCCCTCACCGATTTCCAGGATCTTGCTGTCACGGTAGTGCCTCGAGACGGGGTATTCGTTCATGAAGCCGTTGCCGCCGAAGATCTGGGTGGCGTCGCGGGCGTTGTCCATCGCGGCCTCGCTGGCCACCATCTTGGCGATGGAGGCGGCCTTCTTGAACGGCTTGCCCGCCAGCATCAGCGCGGCGGCGTCGTAGTAGGCGGTGCGGGCGACGTGGGCGCGCGCCTCCATCCTGGCGATCTTGAACGCGATGGCCTGGTTGCGGCCGATGGCCTGTCCGAACGCCTGGCGCTCGTTGGCGTAGCGCACGCTCTCGTCCACACAGCCCTGCGCGGCGCCCACCGCCAGCGCGGCGATGGCGATGCGGCCCTCGTCGAGGATGCGCAGGAAGTTGGCGTAGCCGCGGCCGCGCTCGCCGAGCAGGTTCTCCTTGGGCACCCGCACGTCGGTGAAGCTGAGCGGATGGGTGTCCGAGGCGTTCCAGCCGACCTTGTTGTAGGCCGGTTCGGCGACGAAACCGGGGGTGGAGGTCGGCACCAGGATGGTGGAGATCTCCTTCTTGCCGCCGTTGGTGCCGGTGACCGCGGTGACGGTGACCAGGCGGGTGATGTCGGTGCCGGAGTTGGTGATGAACTGCTTGGCGCCGTTGATCACCCAGCTCTCGCCGTCCTCGATCGCGGTGGTGCGGGTGCCGCCCGCGTCGCTGCCCGCGTCGGGCTCGGTGAGGCCGAAGCCCGCCAGCGCCCGCCCTCTGGTGAGCTGGGGCAGCCACTCGTTCTTCTGCTTGTCGTCGCCGAAGCGGTAGATCGGCATGGCGCCCAGCGAGACGCCGGCCTCGAGGGTGATGGCCACGCTCTGGTCGACCTTGCCGAGTTCCTCGAGCGCCAGGCACAGGGCGAAGTAGTCGCCGCCCATGCCGCCGAACTCCTCCGGGAACGGCAGCCCGAACAGGCCCATCTCGGCCATGCCCGCGACGACCTCGTACGGGAAGCTGTGCTCGGCATCGTGTTTCGCCGACACCGGCGCGACGACCTGCTGCGCGAAATCGCGCACGGTCAGGGCCAGCTGGCGATATTCCTCCGGCAGCGAGCCGGTGGACAGGTAATCGGTCATGCGGGGATTCCTTCGCGTTCGGTCGCCGGCTCGGCGGCGTCGGTGGGATGGGCGACGACGCGGACCAGCACCTGATCCAGCGTCACCTGCGCACCCGGTTGCGCCAGCACCTCGACGGTGCCCGCGACGGGCGCGGTGAGCGTGTGCTCCATCTTCATGGCCTCGATGACGATCACCGGGTCGCCGACCTCGACGGTCGCGCCGTCGGTGACCGGCGCGGCGATCACCGAACCCGGCATGGGGCTGCGGATCTCGGCGTCGCCGACGTGGGCGGCGTCGCCCCGCACGCTCGCCTCGGCGAGCTCGCGCAGCACGGCCAGGCGCCCCTCGCCGCTGAGCCACAGCTGGCCGTCGGCCTCGGCCACGCGCAGCACGCGGCGCAGGCCGTCGATCGTGACGGCGAGGCCGTCGTCGAGCAGGGTCGCCGAGAGCGTGCTGGTCTCCGGGGCCTCGGTCTCGTCGGCCAGCCGCACCGTCGCGGATTCCGGTGTGCCCGTGATGAAGACGTGGCGCGCCTGGTCACCGGCCGCGAGGCGGATGGTGGTGGGCGCGGGAGCGCCGAGCCGCCAGCCCGAGGGGGTGGACCAGAGGTCGCCGCCGGTCGCGGGCCAGCGGCGCAGCCAGTGATAGGTGGCGGCGGCGACGAAGTCCACGTCGGTGACGGCGGCGGGGACGAAGTCGCCGACGCGGCGATCGAGCAGGGCGGTGTCCAGGCGGCCCGCCTGCACGTCGTCGTCGGCGAGCAGGAAGCGCAGGAACTCGATATTGCTGGTGACGCCGAGCAGCACGGTCTGTTCCAGCGCGCGATCGAGCGCGGCCAGCGCGTCGGCGCGGGTGGTGCCGCGGGCGATCACCTTCGACAGCATCGGGTCGTAGTCGCTGCCGACCACCGTGCCTGCCGACAAGCCCGAATCCACCCGGATGCCTTCGCCTTCGGGCTCCGACAGCGCCAGCACGGTGCCGCCGGTGGGCAGGAAGCCGCGCCCCGGATCCTCGGCGTAGACCCGCGCCTCGATCGCGTGGCCGACCAGGTGGATCTCCTCCTGGGTACGGGCCAGCTTCTGGCCCGCGGCCACCCGCACCTGGCATTCCACCAGGTCGACGCCGGTGACCATCTCGGTCACCGGATGCTCCACCTGCAGGCGGGTGTTCATCTCCATGAAGAAGAACTCGTCGGGCCGGTCGGCGGAGACGATGAACTCCACCGTGCCCGCGCCCACGTAGTCGACGCTGCGCGCCGTGTTGCAGGCGGCGGTGCCGATCCTGGCCCTGGTCGCGGCGTCGAGCAGCGGCGAAGGGGCCTCCTCGATCACCTTCTGATGCCTGCGCTGCAAGCTGCATTCACGCTCGCCCAGATGCACGACATTGCCGTACTTGTCGGCCAGGACCTGCACCTCGATGTGCCGCGGCCGGGTGACGAAGCGCTCCAGGAACAGGGTGTCGTCGCCGAAGGCGGCCGCGGCCTCGCGGCGTGCGGAGACCAGGGCGGCGGGCAGGTCCTCGGGCTGGTCGACCCGGCGCATGCCCTTGCCGCCGCCACCGGCCGACGGCTTCACCAGGACCGGGTAGCCGACGTCGGCCGCCGCGGTGATCAATTGGTCGTCCGTGAGGCCGGGCTCGGCGATGCCGGGCACCACCGGCACACCGAACGCGGTGACGGTCTTCTTCGCGGTGATCTTGTCGCCCATCACCTCGATCGCCTTGGCGGGCGGGCCGAGGAACACGATGCCCGCGTCGGCCAGCGCGGCGGCGAACGCCGAATTCTCCGACAGGAAGCCGTAACCCGGATGCACTGCCTTGGCGCCGGAGCGCACCGCCGCGTCGACGACCTTCTCGATCGACAGGTAGCTCTCGCGCGCGGGCGCCGGACCCAGGCGCACCGCCACATCGGCCTCGCGCACGTGGCGCGCGTTCGCGTCGGCGTCGCTGTACACCGCGACGGAGCGAATGCCCATGGCGCGCAAGGTCTTGATGACCCGCACCGCGATCTCGCCGCGATTGGCGACCAGGACGGTGTCGAAGTCGACGGGGTGGGATTTGTTCAGCATGTCTCTCACATCCGGAAGACGCCGTAGGAAACGGGCTCGAGCGGCGCCTGCGCGCACACCGAGAGGGCAAGTCCGAGCACGGTTCTGGTGTCGGTGGGCGCGATCACGCCGTCGTCCCAGATGCGCGCCGTCGCGTAGTACGGGTTGCCCTGGGTCTCGTACTGCTCGCGGATCGGGGCCTTGAACGCCTCCTGATCCTCCGCCGACCACGGCTTGCCCGCGCTGTCGAGCTGATCGCCGCGCACGGTCGCCAGCACCGAGGCCGCCTGCTCGCCGCCCATCACCGAGATCCGCGCGTTCGGCCACATCCACAGGAAGCGCGGCGAATACGCGCGCCCGCACATGGAGTAGTTGCCCGCGCCGTAGGAGCCGCCGATCACCACCGTCAGCTTCGGCACCCGCGCGCAGGCCACCGCGGTGACCATCTTGGCGCCGTGCTTGGCGATGCCACCCGCCTCGTAGTCGCGCCCGACCATGAACCCGGTGATGTTCTGCAGGAACAGCAGCGGGATCTTGCGCTTGTCGCACAGCTCGATGAAATGCGCGCCCTTCATGGCGGATTCGGCGAACAGCACGCCGTTGTTGGCGACGATGCCCACCGGATGCCCGTGGATGCGGGCGAACCCGGTGACCAGGGTCTTGCCGTATTCGGCCTTGAACTCGTGGAAGCCGGCCTCGCCGTCGACGATCCGGTCGATCACCTCGCGCACGTCGTAGGGGGTGCGCGGGTCGACCGGGACCACGTCGTAGAGCTCGTCCTCCGGCTTGGCGGGTGGCGTGCTCGGCAGCACCTCCCACGGCGCCTCGGGACGCGGGCCGAGGGTGCCGACGATCTGGCGGACGATGCGCAGCGCGTCGCGGTCGTCGTCGGCCAGGTGGTCGGTGACGCCGGAGGTGCGCGAGTGCAGCAGGCCGCCGCCGAGTTCCTCGGCCGTGACCACCTCGCCCGTCGCGGCCTTCACCAGCGGCGGGCCGCCGAGGAAGATGGTGCCCTGGTCGCGCACGATGACGGCCTCGTCGGCCATGGCGGGCACGTACGCGCCGCCCGCGGTGCACGAGCCCATCACCGCCGCGATCTGGGCGATGCCCTTGGCGCTCATGTTCGCCTGGTTGTAGAAGATGCGGCCGAAGTGCTCGCGGTCGGGGAACACCTCGTCCTGGTGCGGCAGGAAGGCGCCGCCGGAATCCACCAGGTACACGCACGGCAGGTTGTTCTGCGCGGCCACCTCCTGCGCGCGCAGGTGCTTCTTCACCGAGATCGGGTAGTAGGTGCCGCCCTTGACCGTCGCGTCGTTGGCCAGCACCAGGCACTCGCGGCCCGCGATGCGGCCGATGCCGGCGATGACGCCCGCGCCGGGGCACTCGTCGCCGTACATGCCGTTGCCCGCCAGCGCGGACAGTTCGAGGAAGGGACTGCCTGGGTCGAGCAGCTGGTCGACCCGCTCGCGTGGCAGCAGCTTGCCCCTGGCCACGTGTCGTTCGCGCGCCTTCTGTGGACCGCCGAGGGCCGTGGTCGCCAGCCGCTGCCGCAGCTCGCCGACCAGCGCCTCGTGCGCGGCCCGGTTGGTCGTGGGGGCCGCGGTGTCGTTGTCGAGGTCGTGCGTAACCGTCATCACGCCATCCTGCCATCCGGTTAATCGCCAATAACTGGAATTCAGGTTAATCTTGACTAACCGAGTTGTCCAGACCCGGGTGAAAGGAGTCGAGGTGGCCACGGTCGAACCCGCCCCGGTGACCCGCCGGGAAGCGTTGAAAGCCCAGCGTCGCGAACAGTTGCTCGACGCGGGCGCCCGGCTGATCGCCGACCGCGGATTCTTCGGCGTCCGCCTCGACGATCTCGGCGCCGCCGTCGGCATCAGCGGCCCCGCCGTCTACCGGCACTTCGCGAGCAAAGAGGCGCTGCTGGTCGAGTTGCTCGTCGGCGTCAGTGAGCGGCTGCTCGCCGGCGGTCGCGCGGTCGTCGCCGCGGCGGGCTCGGCCGACGAGGCACTAGAGGGCCTGGTCGACTTCCACCTCGACTTCGCCTTCGGCGACCCCGAACTCATCCGCATCCAGGACCGCGACCTCGACAACGTCCCCGCCACCGAACGTCGCACCCTGCGCCGCACCCAGCGCCAATACGTCGAGATCTGGGTCCAGGTACTGCGCGAAGTGCACCCCGACCTCGCCGAGGACACCGCCCGCGTCCAGGCCCACGGCGCCTTCGGCCTGCTCAACTCCACCCCGCACAGCGCCACTCCGGCAAGTGCCACCAAGGCCCGCCCGGTCTTGCGCCGGATGGCATTGGCGGCACTGACGCAGACGCCGTCGCGGACGACTCGTGCCCGCAAACCTAAACAGCCCGCCTCGGAACCCGTTCGTATCAGCGGCACTGTCTCCGATCTGATAGACGATCAGCGTCGCTGACGAGCAGCTCGGGACGGACGTGCTCTCTGGTGGGCCACGCCTTCGGGGGTTATAGTTTATCTATATGGCCTAGATATACTGTATAGATGGAGTGTCGATGTCCAAGCTCATGATCGAGGTCGATGACGAGGCGCTCGCCGAGGCGCAGCGACTACTGGGGACAACGACCAAGAAGGACACGGTCAACGCCGCGCTCGCGGAGGTGTCGCGACGGCTCAAGCGCGTCAAGGCGCTGAACGGACTGGCGGAGATGGCCGAGCAGGGTGACTTCGACGCCCTGCTGGACAAGAGCAATTATCGGCGGTGATCAGCTATCTGATCGACACATCGGCCGTCGCTCGGCTGCTGGCGAACCCCGGCGTTCGCAGAGCCTGGCAGGAGACGGTGACGGCGGGCGTCATCGCCGTGTGCGACGCCGTCGAACTGGAACTGTTGTTCACGGCGACCTCGCCGGCCGACCGGAGGCGGAAGAAGGAGCTGCTGGACGACTTGTTCGGCTGGGTGCCGACGCCGGACGGGGTGTGGACGCGCGCGCAGCAGGTTCAGCTGCTGCTCACCGAACAAGGTCATCATCGCAGTGCCGGTGTGGCCGACCTGGTGATCGCGGGCACCGCGGAGGCGAACCGGCTCACGATCCTGCACTACGACCGTGACTTCGAAACGGTCGCGAAAGCGACCGGCCAGCCGACGCAATGGATCGCGCCACCGGGAACCGTTCCCTGATTCACCCGAGTTGGTCTCGGAGCCACGTGGGGCCGACGGTGGCGGCGCCGTGGGCTTCGACGCGGGAGCGGAGTTCGCGGTCGGCGGTGACGACGGTGATGTCGTCGGTCGTCGACGCGGCCACCACCTCGACGATCGTGTCGTCGCCCGCGTGGTCGGCCAGGACGACAGTCATGCGTGGCGCGGTCGGTTCAGTGCCGTCGACGGCGCGTTTGGCGGCGCCCTCCAGGACCACGGTGAGGGAGCTCGTCTCGGGGAGCCTGGTCGTCAGGTCCGCCAGCTCGGCCAGGAGTCGTCGGGCGGCTCCGGCGCGGTCCTTCCACCAGCCGTCGGCTCGGGAGCCGACGACATTGGCGGCGTCGACCACGATCAATCGCTGCGCTTCGGCCATGGGTTCAGTCTGCTCGGCGGGCGTTGGCGCCCACGACACGGGTGTTCACGCTGTCGCGGCGACGGGCGTCTCGAGCTGACCCAGCTTGCCGTCGACCATGCGGTACACGGCGTCCATCCGGTGCAGGTGGGTGGGGTCGTGGGTGACCAGGACGGTGGCGGCGCGGTGGGTGCGGGCGATCGTGGTGATGAGGTCGATGATCGCGGCGCCGCGTTCGGAGTCCAGCGCGCTGGTGGGTTCGTCGACGACGAGCAGGGCGGGGTCGTTCATCAGGGCGCGGGCGATGTTGACGCGCTGCCGCTGGCCGCCGGAGAGCTGGGCCGGGCGCTTGTCCGCGTGCGCGGACAGGCCCACCGCATCGAGCAGTTCTTCTGCGCGCGAGCGTGTTTCGCGACGTGAGAACACTCGTCGGCCGCCCAGGTGCGCGGTGACCTCCAGCTGTTCGGCAGCGGTCAGCGCGGGAACGAGATTCGGCTGCTGGAAGACGATGCCCATCCTGGTGCGCCGGACGGCGGCGGCCTCGCGTCGGCTCAGTGTCGCGAGATCGACTCGGTCCGTGCCGGTTTCGAGTGTCACCGCGCCCGAGTCGGGACGGATCAGCGTGGCGGCGACGGCGAGCAGGCTCGACTTGCCCGACCCGGAGGGGCCGGTGACCGCGGCGATCGTGCCGCCGGGGACGCGCAGGTCCACCTTGTCGAGAGCGGTGAGCCGACCGGCGCCGTCGGGGTAGGTGAGGGTGACATCGGCGAGGGTGAGCGCCATGGGGGAGTCCTTCAGCGGGCCGCGCCGAGCGCGGTCAGTGGGTCGGTGGTGAACAGGAAGCGCAGCGCGAACGCCGCACCGGCGAGGCCGAGCGCGATCAGGGCCAGCGCCGGCACCAGGGTGGTCGAGAGCGAGAGCACGAAGGGCATGGCGTCGCCGAGGAACAGCGAGGTCACCGCGGTGATGCCGAGGCCGACCGCCACACCGGTGACCAGCACGATCGCCGCCTGGGCCAGGGCATCGACCACCAGCGAGCCGGTGGTCGCGCCGAGGGCCTTCAAGGTGGCGATGTCCGGCTGCCGCTGCACCGTCCACACGGTGAAGAAGGCGCCGATCACCAGCGCGGAGATGGCGAACAGCAGCACCGTCATCAGGGTGAGCGAGCTGTTCTCGGCCTGGTAGGAGCCGATCGCCTCGACCGCCTTGTCCGCGGGCACCGTGCGGGTGCCCGCTTCGGCGTCGAGGTCGTCGCGCGGGGCGTCGCCGAGCACGGCGAGCACGGTGGCGGCGCCGGCACGGGGGCTGGCCGCCTGCCAGTCCGCCATGCTCGTCCAGACCACCGGGGTGTGGCTGTACCACTCGTCGCCGGCGACGTCGGCGACGGTGAACTCGTGCCCGGCCAGCAGCACGGTGTCGCCGGTGTCCGCGGCCAGTTCACGCGCCGCGTCTGCGCTCAGCACCACCGCGCCCGGTGCGGTTGCGGGGTGATTGCCGAAGGCCGACGGGTCGCCGCCGAACACCGCGACCTGTTCCGGGCTCGCGCCCGCGTGCTCGGCCCTGGCCCGCGAGATGCCGACCGGGGTGACCTCGATGCCGCCCGTCGCCCGCCACCGCGCGATCTGCTCCTCGGTGAGGACCGAGGAGTCGAAGGACGGATCGGCGCCGGTCTCGGCGAAGACCACCTGGTCGGCGCGCAGGCCCTGCACCGCGGAGATGTTCTGATGGGCGAGCCCGGCGGTGAGACCGCTGAGGAAACTGACCAGCACGGCGACCAGCAGGACGACCGTGGTGATCAACAGGAACCGCCCGCGGGCGGCCCGCAGATCTCGGAGTGCGACGAACATGCCTCCACTCTCGCCGGGCGCGGCCTTCGCGCCATCGCACCGGCGCAGGAAAACCGGTCCATCCAAGGTCGGCACGGCTTTACACCTTTCGATGGATGCCGGTCCGGTTGCCGCACATAAGCTGGTCGGGTGAACTCGTCCCCGCTGACGCCGGTCGTCACCACGCTGCGGCTCGGCCTGCATGTGCTGGTGACGGTGCTCGCCGTGGTCGTCGCGGTGCGGGCGGTGCTGCCGGGCGGGGGCGGGCACGGATTCCTGGTGGTGGGGTTGGCGATCGTCTGGCTGGCCGTCTACTTCGCCGGTACCGAACTGCCGCGCCGCTCGGGTGATCGGCGGGTGCCGGGAGTTCCGCCTTCCGTTGGGGACGAGACCGCCTCTCGGGCAGGTCGCACATCGGCATCGCCTGCGAATCCGATGGCGCCGGTGTGGAATTCGTGGAGCGTGTGGGTGTGGCTGGCTTCGCTCACCGTCCTGTGGCTGGCGCTGCTCGCCCTCACCCCCGACGCGGTCTATCTCGCCTTCGGCCTGTTCTTCGTCTATCTGCATCTGCTGCCGAGGCCGTGGAGCCTGGTCGCGGTGGTGCTGGCCACGGCGGTCGGGGTGGTCGGGTTCGCGGCCCATCGCGGCTGGTCGGTGGGCGCGGTGGTCGGGCCGGTACTCGGCGCGGCCGTGGCCATCGGGATCGGGCTCGGGTATCAGGCGCTCCATCGCGAGGCGGTGGAGCGGGAGCGGTTGATCGACGAATTGCTCAGTACCAGGGCGGTTCTCGCCGAGCGTGAACGCACGGCGGGCAAGCTCGCCGAACGGGAGCGATTGGCCAAGGAGATCCACGACACCGTCGCCCAGGGGCTCAGCAGTATCCAATTGCTGTTGCACGCCGCGGAACAGGCCGCGCCGGATCACCCCGCACTGGACCGGATTCAGCTCGCGCGCGAGACCGCCGCCGCCGACCTGGCCGAAACCCGCAGGCTCATCGACGAATTGGCGCCCGCCGCACTGGACGGTCAGTCGCTGGCCGAGGCCCTGGAACGGATCTGCGAGCGCGCCAGCTCGGCCACGCTGGCCACGCAACTGCTGGTGGAGGGCGAACCGGAACGGCTGCCCATGCCGATCGAGGCGGCCCTGGTGCGCATCGCGCAGAGCGCCGTCGCCAATGTCGTGCAGCACGCGGGCGCCGCGCGCATGCGGGTCACCCTCACCTACGACGACACCGACGTGCACCTCGATATCGTCGACGACGGCATCGGCATCGATGCCGAGATCCTGCGCAGGCCACGCTCCGGGGCATTCGGGCTGGCCGCCATGCGCAGTCGCGTCGAGCAGCAGGGCGGACGGATGACGATCGAATCGGAACCAGGGCACACAGCCGTCACCGTGTCCTTCCCGCTGGGCGCGGCCGCGTGATCCGGCTGCTGCTCGCCGACGACCACGCCATCGTGCGGGCCGGGCTGCGCGCCCTGCTCGAGGCGGCCGAGGACATCACCGTCGTCGGCGACGTCGCCGACGCCGACGCGGCGGTGGCCTTCTGCGCCGCGAACCCGGTCGACCTGGTGCTGATGGATCTGCGCTTCGGCGACGGCCGCACCGGCGCCTCCGCGACGGCGAGCCTGCGCGCGCTCGCCGATCCGCCCGAGGTCCTCGTGGTCACCAACTACGACACCGACGCCGACATCCTCGGCGCCATCGAGGCGGGCGCCGTCGGCTACCTGCTCAAGGACACCCCGCCCACCGAGCTCCTCGCTGCGGTGCGCGCCGCGGCGGCGGGGGAGAGCGTGCTCTCGCCGACGGTCGCCTCGCGGCTGATGACCAGGGTCCGGCGCGCCGACACCACCCTGAGCCCGCGCGAGGTCGAGGTGCTGCGGCTGGTCGAGGCAGGCTTGTCCAACCGCGACATCGCCAAGCGGCTGTTCCTCAGCGAGACGACGGTGAAATCGCATCTGGTGCACATCTACGCCAAGCTCGGGGTGAAGTCGCGGACCTCGGCCGTGGCGACCGCCCGTCAGCAGGGCGCGCTCTGACCTCCGGCGTTGCGGGGCGCTCGCCGGCGCGGATGCGCGCCTAGGCTGGCCCGCATGGCATCTCTCTCCGATTCCCGGGTGCGCGAGTTCCTCTCCCACGGCACACGAACGGGCAAGGTGGCCTACACCGGCGCCGACGGCCGTCCGCTCGTCACGCCGGTGTGGTTCATCGTCGAAGGTGACGAGCTGGTGTTCAACACCGGCAAGAGTTCGGCCAAGGCCAAGGCGTTCGCGCGCGATCCGCGCATCGCGGTGTGCGTGGATCTCGAGGAACCGCCGTACGGGCTGGTCACGGTGCAGGGCACGGTGACGGTCTCGGAGGACCTCGACGAACTCGTGCGCACCGCCACCGCCATCGGCGGGCGCTACATGGGCGCCGATCGCGCGGAGGAGTTCGGCAAGCGCAACGGTGTGCCGGGCGAGCTCGTCGTCCGGGTGCGGCCGAGCAAGGTCACCGCGCACTTCGACATGACCGGCTAGCGCCTGGTCACCGCGGGGTCGGAACGCCGCCCTCCGGGAGGCCGGGAAGGCCGCCGTCCGGGATCGTCGTCGTGGCACCGGGGCTGCCGTCGACGGCGCCGGGGCCGGGGGTGCTCGGGTCGTACGGCGGCGGGTTGCGCCGGTCGAAGATCGGATTCGAGCACGTCGCGCCCGGTTCCGGTGTGGTGTAAGGGTTTTCGCGGAAGGCGACGATGAACTGGTCGATCCGTGGGTCGTCGGCGCTATCGAGCTTCAGCTGATGACCCCACGCCTGCAGCGAGATCGGCTCGGCCATCCCGGGAATCGGTGACATCAGGGTGTAGGGCCTGCTCTGGACCCGGGCGGCCAGCGCCGCGCGGGCGTCGCCGGTGACCCGGGCCGGGTCGTAGGCGATCCACACCGCCCCGTGCTCGAGCGAGTGCACCACGTTCTCGGTGCGGACGCCGGTGTCGTACACGACGCCGTCGCAGGCCGCCCACGCGCTGTCGTGCGGACCGCCCAGCGGCGGCACGGCGGGATAGGCAACCCGCTGCGTGCTGGTCACGTGCAGGCCGGGTGGGAACTCGGTGATCGTCACGCCGGCGATCTCGCGGGACGGGTCCTGGTTGTCGGCGGACGGGGCGAAGGAGTCCATCGAGGTCGTGGCGGTGCCGTCGACCTTGTCGCCCAGCGCGCAGCCTGCCGCGAGCGCCGCGATCGCGAAAGCCGTTGCGGCGGTACGTGCCCCTCGTGTCGTGCCCCGATCGCGCACTGCGTCCCCTGTCGTCGGGTCGGCGGTGTGCCGACGGGTCCGAACTTACTCGGCCGCGCGCCCCGCCACCCGACGACTGCCTGGCATGGCCCGCCCACCACCACGATGACCTGCAGAAATGTGCGCGTCGCTGGCGGGTTGAGGCGACAACCACCGCTACCGTTTCGGCAAGTTTCGTAAGCAACGGCGCTGGCGAACGGAGTTCTGGCATGGCCGGACGGGCTGCGGCTCACGCGTGGATGGCCGTTTTTCTCGGTGTGGTGCTCGTCCTCGGCACCGCGACTCTCGCGCGGTCCCAGCCACCCGGCCCGGCCGCCGCGCGCACGTCCGACCATTTCGACGACCCGGAATCCGGCCTGTCGATCGACGTGTTCTATTGCTCCGACCGGACCCAGACCTACCGGGTTCCCGCCGGCACCACGAGCCTCTACATCGAGGCGGTCGGTGGCCAGGGGCAGACGCCGAATCCGAACTTCACCGGCATCGGCGGCCTCGGCGGGCAGGTCAGCGGTGGCCTGCGGGTGACGCCGGAGCAGGAGTTCCAGGTGCAGGTCGGGTGCGCGGGCGGGGAGAACGGCGGCTTCTCGCCGTACGCGTCCGGCGGCGCCAGGGGCGAAGCCGTCGATCAGCTGACGAACTTCGGCACGGTCTACTCGAGCGGCTGGAACGGTGGCGGCGGCGGTGGCGCCTCGGCCGTGCTCGGACCCGACGACGCGCCGGTGCTGGTCGCGGGCGGCGGTGGCGGGGCGGGCGGCAACGCGCCCGACTGCTTCTCCGTGTCGCCCGTGCAGGATTCGACGTTCTTCTACTGCGGCGGCGGTTCCCGCCGCGACGGCGGTGACGGTGGCGACGGCAGCGCGGCGGTCGGCTGGCAGGAGGGCCCGCCGTGGACCGGCGGCGCGGGCGAGAACAATCCGGCGGGCACCACGCCGAGCGGGCTCACCTGCGGTGGTCCGCGCACGGGCGGCGCGGGCGGCACGTTCGACAAGACCGGTGGTGGGGGCGGCGGTGGCGGCGGTGGCGGCGGCTACCTCGGCGGCGCCGGGCAGGGCGGCGGCTGCGGCGGCGCGGCGGCGCCGGAGACCCCCATCTCGCACGGTCCGCACGCCGCGCCGGGCGCGGGCGGCGCGGGCGGCGGCGGTGGCACCTCGTACGCGTCGCCGAGCCTGTCGAAGGCGAGTGTGACCACCGCGTCGGTCTCCGGCGACGGGTACGTCCTGTTCCTCACCTCCGCCGACGGCGTCCGGACCACGACCTTCGGCGTGCACGGCGAGTCCGCGCAGTACTACTGCGTCGGCGACGGCGTGGACGAGATCTTCGCCGACGTGCTCGGCGGGTCGGGCGCGGGCGGCGGGCACGACTTCGGCGATGTCGGCACCGGTGGCGCGGGCAGCGGGGTGCAGGCGGTGATCGCCGTGCAGGAACGCAAACAGCTCAAGATCGACGTCGGCCACTACGGCGGGCCCGACGGCGGCTGGGGCTACGGGATCGGCGGCGATCGCGGCACTGCGGATTCCGGCGCCTCCTACAGCGGTGCGGGCGGCGGTGGCGCGTCGGCCGTGAGCCAGAACGGCGCCGACTGCGGCACCCGGCCGTCGTCGCAGAACCGGCCGATCGTCGTCGCGGGTGGCGGCGGTGGCGGCGGTGGCAACGGCTTCAGCGCGGACGGCGGCGACGGCGGCACCGGCGGACCCCAGCCGGGCGACGGCACCAGCGGCGGTTTCGGCGGTGGTTTCGGCGGCGAGGGCGGCAGCGAGCACGGCACGCACGGCGGGCACGCCACCGGCAGTTCCACCGGCGGTGGTGGTGGCGGCGGTGGTGGCGGCAGCCACGGCGGCGGCAAGGGCCACGGCGCGCAGGACGGCAACGACGGTGGCGGTGGTGGCGGTGGCGGCGGCGAATCCGTCGTCGACAGCGTCGCGAACCAGCCGCCGCACTTCTACAACGGGCCCGACGGCAGTCACGGCAATCGGGATCGGCTCAACGAGGGCAAGGTCCAGCTGATCGTGCCGATCCCCTCGAAACGCAGCCGGGTGGAGCTGATCTCGGGCAACAGCCAGAGCGCCTACTCGGGTCAGCCGTTCGCCGAACCACTGCGGGTGCGGTTCGTCGACGCGATCCACGGACCGCAGGCGGGCAAGTCGATCACCTTCGCCATGCCCGCCGGTCAACCGCCCGCCGCCGTGTTCGACAACGGCAGCGACACCATCCGGGCCACCACCGACGCCGACGGCTACGCCGAGGTGAACCTGTCCGCGCTGGACGCGACCCGGCAGGGCGAGCTGCCCGGCGGCTTCCTGGTCGACGCCTCGGCCACCGATGACCCGGCCCACCTGATCGGCGGCGCGGTGTTCCGGCTGCACGACGCCCAGGTGCCGACCGAGATCGCGGTGACCACGAGCGCGCCGAACCACGTCGCCCAGGTCGG
Source organism: Nocardia neocaledoniensis (assembly GCF_003182135.1). Classification (GTDB taxonomy): domain Bacteria; phylum Actinomycetota; class Actinomycetes; order Mycobacteriales; family Mycobacteriaceae; genus Nocardia; species Nocardia neocaledoniensis. The sequence continues at coordinate 53,027 of NZ_QGTL01000009.1, forward strand.
GGAGCCGGTCAGCTTCAGCGCGAAGGTGAGTCAGAAGCCGGGCACCACACCGCCGTTCGGGACGCCCGAGGGGCACGTGCGCTTCGAGATCGACGGCGTCGCGACGCCGGGGCCGATCGAACTGGTCGACGGTGTCGCGACGCTGCCCGCGATCGACGGGCTGCGGCCCGGCGCCCACCACGTGCTCGCCACGTATCTGGCCGACGACCCGAGCCGGGTTTTCGCACCGGTCTTCGGCAGTGTCGGGGTGCTGGTGCAGACGGTGAAGGTGCCCACCGAGGTCCATCTGACGCTGCCACCGCCGCCGGTGCTCGCCGGCGCGGTCGTCGGCGCCACCGTCACCGTGCCGACGCCGAAGCCGGACGCGCCGAACCCCACCGGCGCGATCCAGTTCTCGCAGAACGGGTCCCCGCTGGGCGACCCCGTGGACATCGGCGCGGACGGCACCGCGAGTTCGCCGCCGCTGCGGGCGGGCAGGGGCACTGTCGAGGTGCACTACCTCGGTGACGAGGTCTACGAACAGTCGACCGGACGCGCCGAGCTCACCGTCTACTCGGCGACCTCGACGACGACGGTGAGCGCGAACCACAACCCGGTCACCTACTTCGAGCAACTCGACCTCACCGCCACGGTGACCCGCGACCCCGCCGGCGAGATCGACACCGGCACCGTCCAGTTCGCCGCCGACGGCAAGCCGCTCGGCGCGCCGGTCCCGGTCGACAACGGCATCGCCATCGCCCGGAACGTCGACGTCTCGCATCTCGGGTTCGGCACCCATCTGGTCACGGCCGACTATTCCGGCGACAGCGAGTCCGGGGTGGCGCCGAGCCGCGGCACGATGACGCTGTGGGTGCTGAAGGCGGGCCAGTCACCGGGCGACCACCCGGCCGATATCGGCGTCCACCTGGACGTGCCGCGCACGGCCGACCCCGGCTCCCGGGTGACGGCGACGGTCACCGTCACCAATGTCGGCGGCAGGCAGGCGACCGGCGTCGAAGCCAGGCTCTCGACCCAGGGCTGGGCCCGCCTGCTCGATCCCGGCGGCGGCGAGACCCAGCCGACGCACCTCCGGTTCCGCCTCCCCACCCTGGAAGCGGGCGAGACGAGGACCTACACCGTCGTCTTCGAGGCACCCCGCCGCCTGTCCCTGATCACCTCGTTCCTGCACGCCTCGACCACGAGCACCGACATGAACCCGGCCAACAACCTCCACCTCGCCTCCACCTTCGTCCGCACTGCGATGAGCTGAGACGTGACCGTGGTACGAAAATGTGTCACAATCGCTGACATGGCCACAGTTCCGGTACGCGAGCTCTCGCATCACACCGCACGGTGCCTCGCCCTCGTCAAGGCGGGCGAAGCCGTCGACATCACCGAGCGCGGGCGCGTCATCGGCCGGATCGTTCCGGTCGAGCCGGAGGACGACGCGCGAGCGCGGCTGATCGCGCATGGTCGCGTGCGCCCGGCGACCAGGGGTCGTGCCGAACTACTGGCACAGCTGCGCCGCGAGGCCGCCGGTGCGACCACCGACGAGGACAATGCGGTCAGCGACGCGCTCCAGGACCTTCGCGACGGTGAACGCTACTGATGCTCTACTTCGATACGAGCGCGTTGGTGAAGCTGGTCCACCGCGAACGCGAGACCGATGCCCTGGTGGATTGGCTCGTGGATCGGTCGGAGGTGCCGTGGATGACCTCGGCGTTGACCGAAGTCGAGCTGGTTCGAGCCGTCCGGGTCGCCGCTCCGCAGGATCTGGTCAGCGTCCCCGGCGTGCTGGCGCGGGTCGATCGGATCGACATCGACCCGATCGTCCGGGCGAACGCCGCCGCGGTGAGTCCGCCGACGGTTCGTAGTCTCGACGCGATCCACCTGGCGACCGCGCAGGAACTGTCCGCCGATCTCGACGCCTTCCTCACGTTCGACAAGCGGCTGGGCGAAGCGGCGGAGCTGGCCGGGCTCGTCTGGATGTCCCCGGGAGCCGCCCGATGAACCGGTTGCCGCGTCACGCGGAGGGTCGCGCGTCATGACTGTGCACTTCATCGGGGCCGGCCCCGGCGCGGCCGATCTGCTGACGGTGCGCGCGGTGAACCTGCTGCGGGAGAGCCCGGTCTGTCTGTACGCGGGGACCTATCTGGACCCCGACGTGCTGGCGCATTGCGCGCCGGAGGCCGAGTTGATCGATACGCAGGGGCTGGATCTGGACCAGATCACCGCGCATCTCGTCGCCGCGCACGCGGCGGGCAAGGACGTGGCACGGCTGTGCTCGGGTGACCCGTCGCTGTACTCGGCCGTCACCGAGCAGACCCGGCGGCTCGACGCGCACGGCGTGCCCTGGGACATCACCCCCGGCGTGCCCGCCTACGCGGCCGCGGCGGCCGTTCTCGGCGCCGAACTGACCGTCCCCGAGGTCGCCCAGTCGGTGATCCTGACCCGCACCCAGGCCCGCTCCACCGCCATGCCACCCGGCGAGGCCCTCGCGAACTTCGCCGCCACCGGCGCCACCCTCGCCCTGCACCTGGCGATCACCCGCATCCGCCCCCTCGCCGAAGAACTGTCCGCCGACTACGGCCCGGATTGCCCCGTCGCCGTCGTCTACCGCGCCAGCCAGCCCGAACAACTGGTCCTGCGCGGCACCCTCACCGACATCGCCGACCAGGTCGAGTCCGCCGGCCTCCGCCAAGCCGCGATCATCCTCGTCGGCCGCGCCATGACCACCGGCATCGACTGCGCCCAGTCGCACCTTTACGACCCGGCGCGGGTTCGTCCGCCGATAAGCTGACACCGACCGGTTGGTGTGATCCACGCCTCGATTCCCGTGCTCACGAATGGGTCCCCGAACGATGTGAGAACACCGACAAGCGTCAGCAAACTGACGTCGGCGGCCCTACCTGGCCCGATGTGCGACAGCTATGGAGGTGGTTGGTTGCCGGGCGAGCGCACCGGTAGATTGGTGCGATGGTTTGCGACGAGCACACCGGCGCTGCCGGTCCGGCGGTCATGAGCATGGTCTCGGCCATGTAACAAGACCGGACGGCCTGACAGATAGTGCCAATGGACATTTTTTGCCTGATTGATTTCGAGAATTGAACCCGAGACGCAGGCGCCACGCTAGTTCTGGCTGAGGCGCCTGCGTTCCGGTGTCGTCGGGGAGCGCCTACCCAGGTGTTCCGGAAGCGAGGTTTGGGTTGGACCGGCTGGATTTCGGCGGAAACGGCGAAACTGGTGACGGACGTGGAGACTCTGCGGAGTACTTCCCGCTCTCGCCCGCTCAGCTGGGTATCTGGTACGCGCAGCACGTCGACCCACAGGTGCCGATCAACATCGCCCAGTACGTCGACCTGCGCGGCCGCCTCGACGTGCCGACCCTCGAGCGCGCCAGCTCCGCGGCGGGTGCCGAGCAGCAGTCGCCGTTCCTGCGCATCGTCGAGATCGACGGCGAGCCGATGCAGACCGTCGACCTCACCCTCGACGACACCCTGATCTACGTCGACCTGCGCGGCGAGGCCGATCCGGAGGCCGCGGCGGCGGAGTGGATGCGGCGCGAGTACAGCCGTCCGCTCGACATCGTCAACGACCGTCTCGTGCAGGCGGCGGCGCTGCAGCTCGAGGACGAGCGCTGGTACTGGTACGCCCGCGTGCACCACATCGTGCTCGACGGCTTCGGCGCCAACAACTTCGTCAACCGCACGGCACAGCTCTACACCGCGGCGGTCACCGGCACCGAGGCGCCTGCGGGCAAGGCCACCGATCTGCGCACCCTCTACGACTCGGAGATCGCCTACCGCGAGAGCTCCCGGTTCGAGACCGACAAGGCGCACTGGGCCCAGCGCGTCGCCGGGCTGGAAGAGGGCAGCAGCCTCACCGGTCGTTCGGCGCCGCCGTCGCCGGTCAACGATGTCACCAGCGCGGCGCTGAGCCCGGCGCAGGACGCGCTGTTCAGCGAGGCCATCGAGCGCCACGACACCACCTCGGCACCGCTGCTGATCGCGGGCTTCGCCGCCTACCTGGCGCAGATCACCGGCACCTCCGACGTGATCCTGAGCCTGCCCGTCACCGGCCGCACCACGGCCGTGATGCGCCGCTCGGGCGGTGTGACCTCCAACATCGTCCCGCTGCGCCTGCGCGTCGGGCACGACACCACCGTCGCCGAGCTGCTGCGCTCGGTCACCACCGAGGTGTCGGGCGCCCTGCGTCATCAGCGTTACCGGCACGAGGACATCCGCCGTGACGCGGCGGGCGACGGCATGGTCGCCACGGAGTTCTTCGGCCCGTGGGTCAACATCATGCTGTTCGACAACGCGCTGCGCTTCGGCGAGATGGACGGCACCCTCAACGTGCTCTCCACCGGCTCGATCGAAGACCTGGGCGTCAACTTCTATCAGTCGCACGGCGGCACCCGCTCGCACATCGACTTCGAGACCAACCCGAACCTGTACTCGGCGCAGGACGCGCGCACCCACCACGCTCGCTTCCTGGAGTTCTTCGACCGTTTTCTCGCCGCCGCCGCCGAGGCGCCGGTGTGGAGCCTGCCGGTCACCGGCGCCGCCGAGCTGGAGCGCTCGCTGACCGAGTGGAACGACTCGGCGCACGAGGTGCCCGCCACCACGCTGCCCGCGCTGCTGGACGCGCAGATCCCGCGCACCCCGGACGCCATCGCGCTCGACTTCGAGGGCGACACCCTCACCTACGCCGAGTTCGGCGCGAAGGTGAACCGGCTGGCCCGGTTCCTGATCGCCGACGGCGTCGGCCCGGAGTCGCTGGTCGCGCTCGGCATGCGCCGCTCGCTGGACCTGGTGATCGGCATGCACGCGGTGCTGAAGGCCGGCGGCGCGTACGTGCCGATCGACCCGGATCATCCGGCCGATCGCACGGCCTACATCCTCGAGTCCGCAGCACCGGTCTGCGTGCTCACCACCACCGGTGACGAGCTCGACCTGCCCGACACCGTCGCCAGGGTCGAGCTGGACACCCTCGACACCAGCGCGTTCGCCGACACCCCGATCACCGACGCCGAGCGCCTGGCGCCGCTGCGCCCGGACAACACGGCCTACGTGATCTACACCTCGGGCTCGACCGGCCGCCCCAAGGGCGTCGCGGTGACCCATCACGCGATCGTCAACCAAGAGCTGTGGATGCTCGACGAGTACCGGTTGACCGCCGACGACGTCTACCTGCAGAAGACGGCCACCACCTTCGACGTGTCGCTGTGGGGCTACTTCCTGCCGCTCATGGTCGGCGCGAAGCTGGTCATCGCCTCGCCGGACGGTCACCGCGATCCGCTCTACGTGGCGGACATGATCCAGCGGCACGGCGTCACCGTGACGGACTTCGTCCCGTCCATGCTGACGGTCTTCGTCGCGCACGCCACGCAGGCCCAATGCGCAACTCTGCGTGCGGTTTTCGTGATCGGTGAGGCACTGCCGCCGGAGACCGCCGCCGGTCTGCGGGCCATCTCCACCGCCGGTCTGCACAACCTGTACGGCCCGACCGAGGCCGCGGTCTCGGTCACCTACTGGGAGGCCACCGAGGCCGACACCGTGACGGTGCCGATCGGTATCCCCGAGTGGAATGTCGAAGTGTACGTGCTGGATTCGCGGCTGCGCCCGGCCGCGATCGGCGCACCGGGTGAGCTGTACCTGGCGGGCCGTCAGCTGGCCCGCTGCTACCGCGGCCGCCCCGACCTGACCTCGGATCGTTTCGTCGCCAACCCGGTCGGCGCGCCCGGCGAACGCATGTACCGCACCGGTGACCTGGTGCGCTGGAACGCCGACGGCGTCCTGGAGTACATCGGCCGCACCGACTTCCAGGTGAAGTTCCGCGGCCAGCGCATCGAGCTCGGCGAGATCGAGACCGACCTGCTCGCCCATCCCAGCCTGAGCCAGGCCGCGGTGCTGGTGGTCGACACCGCCACCGGTCAGCAGCTGGTGGCCTATGTGGTGCCCGCACCCGGCCAGTCCGCCGATCCGGCGACGCTGACCAGGTTCGTCGCCGAGAAGCTGCCCACCTACATGGTGCCCGCGTCGATCATGGTGCTCGACGCGTTCCCGCTCAACACCTCGGGCAAGCTGGACCGCAAGGCCCTGCCCGAGCCCGTGTTCACCGCCGCCGCGGGCGATTTCCGCGCGCCGCGGACCCCGGCCGAGCAGATCGTGGCCGGCATCTTCGCCGACGTGCTCTCCCAGGAGCGGGTCGGCGCCGACGACAACTTCTTCGAACTCGGCGGCAACTCGCTGGTCGCCACCCAGGTGGTGGCCCGCATCGGCGCCGCCTTCGCCATCCAGCTCGGCGTGCGCGCGCTGTTCGAGACCCCGACGGTCGCCGGGCTCGCCGCCCGCGCGGAAGCCGCTGCGCCGTCGGACGTTTCGACCCGGCCGCCGCTGGTGGCCCAGCCGCATCCCGAGCAGGTGCCGCTGTCGCTGGCGCAGCAGCGGATGTGGTTCATCAACCAGTTCGATCCCACCGCGCCCACCTACAACCTGCCGTTCGTGGTGCGGATGAAGGGCCGCGTCGATGTCGACGCGCTGATCGCCGCGCTCGACGATGTGGTCGTGCGCCAGGAGTCGCTGCGCACGGTGTTCCCCGACGCCGACGGCGGCTACCAGCAGGTCCTGGGCGCCGACGAGTTCGATCTCGGCATCACGGTGACCCCGATCGATCAGTCGCTGCTGCGCGACGAGCTGATCACCTTCGCCTCCACCGGTTTCGACGTCACCCTGGAACTGCCGATCCGCGTGCGGATCTACCAGGTCACCGGCGGAACCACGAACGGCACACCGGAATTCGCGGTCGCCTTCGTCGTCCACCACATCGCGGCCGACGGTTTCTCCTTCGGTCCGCTGGCCCGCGACGTCGCCACCGCCTACCTGGCCCGCTCGGCGGGCGAGGCGCCGGGCTGGGCGCCGCTGCCGGTGCAGTACCGCGACTACACGCTGTGGCAGCGCGAATTGCTCGGCGCCGAGAGCGATCCGGAGTCGATGGCCGCGCGCCAGCTCGACTACTGGCAGCGCGCGCTGGACGGACTGCCCGACCAGCTCGACCTGCCCAGCGACCGCCCGCGCCCGCAGCAGCAGAGCTTCCGCGGCGCCCGGGTGGGCTTCGAGATCGACACCGAGACCCACGAGCAGCTGGCGGCGCTGGCCCGCGCCAACGGCGTCACGCTGTTCATGGTCATGCACGCCTCGCTGGCCGTGCTGCTCGCGCGCCTGTCGGGCACCACCGACATCGCCGTCGGTACCCCGATCGCGGGTCGTGGCGAGCAGGCGCTCGACGACCTGATCGGCATGTTCGTCAACACCCTGGTGTTGCGCTCCGACGTCGACCCCACCCAGCCGTTCAGCGAATTCCTCGCGCGCACACGCGAAACGGATCTGAGCGCGTTCGCCAACGCCGATGTGCCGTTCGAGCGGCTCGTCGACGTGCTCAACCCCTCGCGCTCGCAGGCGCGGCACCCGCTGTTCCAGGTGGTGCTGTCGTTCCAGGAGATGTCGCACGGCACCCTGGAGCTTCCCGGCCTGTCGGTCGACGCCGACGAGGTCGAGGTCGACATGGCCAAGTTCGACCTGCAGTGGACGCTCACCGAGGAGCACACCGGCAGCGGCTCGCTGTCGGGCATGACCGGCGTGCTCACCTACGCCGTCGACCTGTTCGACCAGTCGACCGTCGAGGAACTGCTGCTGCGCTGGCGGCGCGTGCTCGACGCGATCCTGGCCGACCCGGCCGTCACGGTCGGCACCATCGACGTCCTCGACGACGCCGAGCGCACCGACCTGGTCAACCGCTACGGCGCCCCCGCCGCGGTCGCGCGCACCCTGCCGCAGCTGATGGCCCAGGCCGCCCGCGACACCGAGGCGACCGCCGTGGTGTTCGAGGGGGCAGCTGTCTCCTACGGCGAATTGGATCGCCGCTCGAACCAGTTGGCGCGCTTGCTGATCCAGCAGGGTCTCGGTGCGGAGGACTTCGTCGCGGTCGCGGTGCCGCGCTCGTTCGAGTCGGTGCTCGCGGTGTGGGCGGTGGCCAAGACCGGCGCCGCGTACGTGCCCGTCGACCCGAACTACCCGGCCGATCGCATCGCGCACATGATCACCGATGCCGGTGTGTCCGTGGGTATCACGGTGGCCGCCGAGGCCGCCGAGCTACCGACCACGGTGAGCTGGCTCGAGATCGACGACATCGACCTGGACCACCTCTCCGACGCCCCGCTGGCCCCGCGCGAGCTGGTGCGCCCGACCGATCCGGCCCAGCCCGCCTACCTGATCTACACCTCCGGTTCCACCGGTGTGCCCAAGGGCGTCGTGGTGACCCATGCCAGCGTCGCCAACTTCTGCGCCGAGCAGATCGACCTGTACTCCCTCGACTCCGACACCCGCGCACTGCATTTCGCCTCGCCGTCGTTCGACGCGTCGGTGCTCGAGATGCTGCTCGCGATCGGCCGCGGCGGCACCCTGGTCGTGGTTCCGCCCGGCGTGTACGGCGGTGAGGAACTGCGCGACATCCTCATCACCGAGGAGGTCACCCACGCCTTCGTCACCCCGGCCGCGCTGGCCACCTTCGACGCCCGCGGCCTCGATCACCTGCGGGTGCTCGCGGCCGGTGGCGAGGCGGTCCCGCCGGAGCTGGTGAGCAAGTGGGCGGTGCCCCTGCCCGACGGCTCGCGCCGCATGCTCGGCAACGTCTACGGCCCCACCGAGACCACCATCGCCTCCAACCTGTCCGAGGGCCTGATCCCCGGCGAGCGGGTCGTCATCGGCGGCCCGATCCGCGGCGTGCACACGCTGATCCTCGACGACCGCCTGCGCCCGGTACCGGTGGGCGTGGCCGGTGAGCTCTACATCGGCGGCATCGGCATGGCGCGCGGCTACCACGCGCGCCCCGCGCTCACCTCCGACCGCTTCGTGGCCAACCCGTACGCGCCCGGCCAGCGGATGTACCGCACCGGTGACGTGGTGCGCTGGACCGCCGACCGCAATGTCGAATACGTCGGCCGCTCCGACTTCCAGGTGAAGGTCCGCGGTTTCCGTATCGAGCTCGGCGAGATCGACTCCGCGCTGGCCTCGCACGAGACCGTCGATTTCGCGGTCAGCATCGGGCACAAGAACAAGGGCGGCAGCACCTCGCTGGTGTCCTACGTGGTGGCCGTGCCCGGCCGCTCGATCGACATCGCCGAACTGACCGACCATGTGGCGCAGCGCCTTCCGGCGTACATGGTGCCCTCGTCGATCATGGTGCTCGCCGCGGTCCCGCTGACCGTCAACGGCAAGCTCGACCGGCGCGCGCTGCCGGCGCCGGTGTTCGAGGTGCGCGAGTTCCGCGCCCCGACCACCCCGATCGAGCAGATCGTGGCCCAGGTCTTCGCCGACGTGCTCGAACTCTCGCGCGTCGGTGTCGAGGACGACTTCTTCGAGCTGGGCGGCAACTCGCTGATCGCCACCCAGGTCGCCTCCCGCATCGGCATCGCCCTGGACACCAGGGTCCCGGTGCGCATGCTGTTCGAGGCCCCGACCGTCGCGGCGCTGGCCGCGCGGGTGGAATCGCAGGCCGGTGACGGCGCCCGCAAGGCGCTGGTGGCCCGCGAGCGGCCCGAGCGGGTGCCGCTGTCGCTGGCCCAGCAGCGCATGTGGTTCCTGAACCGTTTCGACACGGCCTCCGCGGTCAACAACATCCCGGTCGCCATCCGCCTGTCCGGCGAGCTCGACGTGGCCGCGCTGCAGGTCGCCGTCATCGACGTGATCGATCGGCACGAGTCGCTGCGCACCGTGTTCCCCGAGTCGGGCAGCGGCCCGGTGCAGGTGGTGCTCGACGCCGCGCAGATCGTCCCCGACCTGACGCCGTACCGGGTCACCGAGGACAACCTCATCGACCACCTGATCGACCTGGCCTCGATGGCCTTCGACGTGACCAGCGAAGTGCCGCTGCACGCAAGGCTTTTCGAGATCAGCGAGACCGAGTACGTGCTCGGCATGGTGGTGCACCACATCTCCGCCGACGGCTGGTCGATGGCGCCGCTGTCGCGCGATGTCATCGTGGCCTACGCCGCGCGCACCTCGTGGGAGGCGCCGACCTGGGCCGAACTGCCGGTCCAGTACGCCGATTACGCGCTGTGGCAGCGCGAGGTGCTCGGCTCCGAGGACGACCCGCAGTCGCTGATCTCCTCCGAGATCGACTACTGGACACGCGAACTCGCCGATCTGCCCGACGAGCTGGTGCTGCCCGCCGATCACCCGCGCCCGCCGGTGGCGACCTACCGCGGCGGCACCTACAGCTTCGTCATCTCCGGCGAGACCCAGCGCGCCCTGGTGGAACTGGGCCGCCGCTACAACGCGTCGCTGTTCATGGTCATGCACAGCGCGCTGGCCGTGCTGCTCGCCAGGGCCAGCGGCACCAGCGACATCGCCATCGGCACCCCGGTGGCAGGCCGTGGCGACCAGGCGCTCGACGACCTGGTCGGCATGTTCGTCAACACCCTGGTGCTGCGTTCGCAGGTCGAGGGCGCCACGCCGTTCGCGACCCTGCTCGACCAGGCCCGCGAGACCGACCTGCAGGCGTTCGCGCACGCCGACGTGCCGTTCGAGCGGCTCGTCGAGGTGCTCAACCCGCCGCGGTCGCAGGCGCGTCATCCGCTGTTCCAGGTGATGCTGTCGTTCCAGAACAACAAGCAGGCCTCGCTGCAACTGCCGGGTCTGTCGGTGAGCGGCATCGACTACGACTCCCAGCTCGCCAAGTTCGATTTGCAGCTCACCCTCACCGAGGTGCAGGACACCGACGGCGAGGCCGGCGGCATGTCGGCCGAGTTCTCCTACGCGCGTGACCTTTTCGAGGAGTCCACGGTCGCCGCGTTCGCGCGCAGGCTGGACAACATCTTCGCCGCGATCGCCGCCGATCCCGAGGTGGCGGTCGGCGACATCGATCTGCTCGCGCCCGAGGAGCACGCCCAGGTCCTCGTCGACTGGAACGACACCGCGCGTGAGGTGCCCGCGGGCACCCTGGTCTCGCTGTTCGACGCGCAGGTCGAGCGGACCCCCGACGCCGTCGCGCTGGTCTTCGAGCAGGAGGAACTGACCTACCGCGATCTGCAGGAGCGGGCCAACCGCATCGCCCGCAAGCTCATCGCCGACGGCGTCGGCCCCGGCGACCATGTGGCGCTGGCGATCCGGCGTTCCACCGAACTGGTCGTCGCCATGTACGCGGTGCTGCAGACGGGCGCGGCGTACGTGCCGCTCGACCCGGACCAGCCCGCCGACCGCATCGGCCACATCCTCGAGACCGCCGCGCCGAGCCTGGTCCTCACCAGCCGCCGCGACGCGTTCGACGCCGACGGCGTGACCGTCGTCGCGGTCGAGAACATCGAGCTGCCCGCCGATTTCAGCGGCGCGCCGATCGCCGATGCCGACCGGGTCCGTCCGCTGCGGCCCGCCGACACCGCCTACGTGATCTTCACCTCGGGCTCGACCGGCCGCCCCAAGGGCGTGGCCGTCGATCACGCGGCGATCGTCAACCGCCTGCTGTGGATGCAGCACGAGTACCCGATCGACGCCGCCGACGCCGTGCTGCAGAAGACCCCCGCCACCTTCGATGTGTCGGTGTGGGAGTTCTTCTGGCCCTTGCAGACCGGCGCGCGCCTGGTCGTGGCCAAGCCCGACGGCCACCGCGATCCGGTGTACCTGGCGCAGATCATCGCCGAACGCCACATCACCACCGCGCACTTCGTGCCGTCGATGCTGTCGGTGTTCGTGTCCACCCTCGGCAACAACGGCAACGGCGACGCGGTGCGCCTGCGCCAGGTGTTCGCCTCCGGTGAGGCGCTGCCCGCGCCCACCGCGCAGCGCCTGCGCGAGCTCACCGGCGCGCGCCTGCACAACCTGTACGGCCCCACCGAGGCCGCGGTCGACGTCACCTATCACGAGGTCGTCGACACCGACGTGGAGTCGGTGCCGATCGGTCGCCCGGTGTGGAACACCAAGGTGTTCGTGCTGGATTCGCGCCTGCACCCGGTGGCACCCGGTGTCGCGGGTGAGCTGTACCTGGCGGGCGATCAGCTCGCCGTCGGCTACCTGAACCGGGCCGACCTCACCGCCGACCGTTTCGTCGCCAACCCGTACGGCGCCGCCGGTTCGCGGATGTACCGCACCGGCGACCTCGTCACCTGGACGCGCGACGGGGAACTGAACTACCTGGGCCGCACCGACTTCCAGGTGAAGCTGCGCGGTCTGCGCATCGAGCTCGGCGAGATCGAGGCGACGCTGCTGGCCCAGCCGGGCGTCGCGCAGTCGGTCGTCGTGGTGCGCGCCGACGCGCACGCCGGTGACCAGCTCGTCGGTTACCTGGTGCCCGAAGCGGATTCGAGCATCGACGTCACCGCGGTCAAGGCCGGGCTGGCCGACGAGCTGCCCGCCTACATGGTGCCCTCGGCGCTGGTGGTGCTCGACGAGTTCCCGCTCAACGCCTCCGGCAAGCTCGACCGCAAGGCGCTGCCCGCGCCGGTGTTCGAGGCCAAGGTGTTCCGGGCGCCCTCGACCCCGATCGAGGAGATCGTGGCCGAGATCTTCGCCGATCTGCTCGGCGCCGAGCGCGTGGGCGTGGACGACGACTTCTTCGCCCTCGGCGGCAACTCGCTGGTCGCCACCCAGGTCGCGGCCCGCCTGAGCAAGGCACTCGACGCCGAGGTGGGCGTGCGCACCCTGTTCGAGGCGCCCACCGTCGGCGCGCTCGCCGCGCGGGTGGAGTCGCACGCGGGCACCGGCGTGCGCGCCGAGCTCACCGCCCGACCGCGGCCGGAGCATCCGCCGCTGTCGCTGGCCCAGCAGCGGATGTGGTTCCTCAACCGCTTCGACCTGGGCGACAACGGTGACGCGGGCACCTACAACATCCCGGTCGCGGTCCGCCTGCAGGGCCTGCTCGACCTGCCCGCCCTGCGCGGCGCGGTCGCCGACGTGATCGCCAGGCACGAATCGCTGCGCACGGTCTACCCCTCGCACGACGGCACCGCCTACCAGAAGGTGCTGGCCGCTGCCGTTTCCATCCCCGAGCTCGAACTCGTCGAGGCCGACGAGACCGACATGGCGACCTCGCTGTACGAGTTCGCCCGCCGCGGTTTCGACGTCACCGCGCACGCGCCGGTGCGCCTGCGCGTCTACGAGCTGAGCGAGCGCGAGCACGTGCTGGTGATGGTGGTCCACCACATCGCCGCCGACGGCTTCTCGCTGCGCCCGCTGGTGCGCGACCTGATGACCGCCTACGTCGCCCGCACCGGCAACGCCGAGCCGGGCTGGCCGCCGCTGGCCATCCAGTACGTCGACTACGCGCTGTGGCAGCGCGAGACCCTCGGCGACGAGACCGATCCCACCTCGCTGATCTCCGAGCAGCTCGACTACTGGCGCGGTGCGCTGGCCGACCTGCCCGACGAGCTGCGCCTGGGCCACAAGTCGCGCCCGGCGCAGGCCACCTACCAGGCGGGTACGCACCGCTTCGAGGTGCCGGGCGAGCTGGTCGACGCGCTCAACCGGGTCGCCCACGAACACGGCACCACGCTGTTCATGGTGGTGCACAGCGCCTTCGCCGCGTTGCTGTCGCGGTTGTCGGGCACCGAGGACATCGCCGTCGGCATCCCGGTGGCCGGTCGTGGCGAGCAGGCGCTCGACGACCTGGTCGGCATGTTCGTCAACACCCTGGTGCTGCGCGCCCAGGTCGATCCGGCCGCCCGCTTCACCGAGCTGCTCGGCCAGGTCCGCGAGAACGATCTGGCGGCCTTCGCGCACGCCGACGTGCCGTTCGAGCGCCTCGTCGAGGTGCTCAACCCGGCGCGCTCGCAGTCGCGCCACCCGCTGTTCCAGGTGATGCTCTCGTTCCAGAACCTGGGCCGCACCACCCTGGAACTGCCCGGCCTGACCGTCTCCGAGCTGGGCATCGACCAGCACGTGGCCAAATTCGACCTGCAGCTCGCGCTCAGCGAGGTCCCGGCCGAGGGCGACAGCCACCTCGACGCCGAACTCGTCTACGCCACCGACCTTTTCGACGCAGGCTACGCCGCGTCGTTCGGCGCGCGCCTGCTGCGCGTGCTCGAGGGTGTCGTCGCCGATCCGACGGTCGCCGTCGGCGACATCGAACTGCTCGACGCCGCCGAGCGCACCCTGGTGCTCGACCGCTGGAACGACACCGAATTCGCCGTCGACGCCGCGCTGAGCACCCCCAGTGACGACGATCCGGCCACCCTCAACGCTCTCTTCGAGGCGCAGGTCGCGCGCACGCCCGACGCGACCGCGCTCACCTTCGAGGGGACGAGTCTGTCCTACGCCGAGTTCGCGGTCCGCGTGCGCAAGCTGGCGCGCTGGCTCAAGGACGCCGGCGTCGGACCGGAATCCTATGTGGCCCTCGGCATGCGGCGCTCGATCGACCTGCTGGTCGGCATGTACGCCGTGTCCGCCGCCGGTGGCGCGTACGTGCCGCTGGACCCCGATCACCCGGCCGAGCGCATCGAGCACATCCTCGACACCGCGCAGCCGGTGTGCGTGCTGACCGCGGGCGAGAGCCTGCCCGCCGCGGGCGGACGCGAGGTGCGCATCGACCAGCTCGACCTGTCCGGCCAGTCGGCCGAGCCGGTCACCGATGCCGACCGGCATCGCCCGCTGCGTTCGGACAACACCGCCTACGTCATCTTCACCTCCGGTTCGACCGGCCGCCCCAAGGGCGTCGCGGTGAGCCATGCCGCCATCGTCAACCGGCTGGTCTGGATGCACGCCGCCTACGGGCTGGCCGCCGACGATGTGGTGCTGCAGAAGACCCCGGCCACCTTCGACGTGTCGGTGTGGGAGTTCTTCTGGCCGCTGCAGGTCGGCGCGCGCCTGGTGGTCGCCAAGCCGGACGGGCATCGCGACCCGGCTTACCTGGCCCGCCTGATCGCGGCCGAGCAGGTCACCACCGTGCACTTCGTGCCGTCGATGATGGCCGTGTTCGTCACCGAACCCCTTGCCGCCGAGTGTGTCTCGCTGCGCAATGTGTTCGCCTCAGGTGAGGCGCTGCCCGCGCCGACCGCGCAGCGCCTGCGCGAGCTGACCGGCGCCGCGATGCACAACCTGTACGGCCCCACCGAGGCCGCTGTCGACGTGACCTATCACGAGGTCACCGACGCCGACACCGACACGGTGCCGATCGGCGCCCCCGTGTTCAACACCCGGCTCTACGTGCTGGACGCGCGCCTGCGGCCCGTTCCGGTGGGTGTCGCGGGTGAGCTGTATCTGGCGGGCGTGCAGCTGGCCCACGGTTACGTCGGCCGCGCCGACCTCACCATGGACCGCTTCGTGGCCGATCCGTTCGCGCCCGGCGAGCGTATGTACCGCACCGGTGACCTCGTCACCTGGACCGCCGACGGCGAGCTGGAATACCTGGGCCGCACCGACTTCCAGGTGAAGCTGCGCGGTCTGCGCATCGAGCTGGGCGAGATCGAGTCCGCGCTCACCGCGCAGCCGAGCATCGCGCAGTCGGTGGTCGTCGTGCGCGCCGACGAGCGCACCGGCGACCAGCTGGTCGCCTACGTCATCCCGGAGACCGGCGCCACCGTCGACACCGACGCGGTCAAGGCCGCGCTGAGCGCCGAACTGCCGGTGTACATGGTGCCCGCGGCGTTCATGGTGCTCAACGCCTTCCCGCTCAACGCCTCCGGCAAGCTCGACCGCAAGGCGCTGCCCGCGCCGGTGTTCGCCGCGCGCACCTTCCAGGCGCCGGTCACCCCGGTGCAGCAGATCGTGGCCGCCACCTTCGCCGAGGTCCTCGGCGCCGGTCAGGTGGGTCTCGACGACGATTTCTTCGAGCTCGGCGGCAACTCGCTCGTCGCCACCAGGGTCGCCGCGCGCCTGTCCGAGGCGCTCGACACCCAGGTGCCGCTGCGCGCGCTGTTCGAGGCCTCCACCGTGGCCGCGCTGGCCACCCGCGTGGAGACCGCCACCGGCCGCGGCGGGCGCGTCCCGCTCGAGCCGCGCCCGCGTCCCGAGCTGGTCCCGCTCTCGCAGGCCCAGCAGCGGATGTGGTTCCTCAACCGCTTCGACCACAACACCGCCGTCAACAACATCCCGGTCGCCATCCGGCTCACCGGTGAACTCGACACGGCCGCACTGGAATCCGCCGTCGCCGACGTGATGGCGCGGCACGAGTCGCTGCGCACCTTCTACCCCGAGATCGAGGGCGCCGGCTTCCAGCAGGTCATGCCGGTCGACGAGGTCCGCTTCGCGCTGCCCGCCCAGCCGGTCGCCGCGAGCGAGGTCACCGCACGGGTCATCGACCTGGCCACCGTGCACTTCGACGTCACCCGCGAGGTGCCCTTCCGCGCCACCCTGCTCCGCGTAGACGAGCGGACGCACGTCGCCGTGCTGGTCATGCACCACATCAGCGGTGACGGCTTCTCGCTGCGCCCGCTGCTGCGCGACGTGGTGGTGGCCTACACCGAGCGCGTGCGCGGCGAGGTGCCCGCCTGGGCGCCGCTCGAGGTGCAGTACGCCGACTACACGCTGTGGCAGCGCGAGGTGCTCGGCGACGAGGCCGATCCGGAGTCGGTGGCCGCGAGCCAGCTCGGCTACTGGACCGAACAGCTGCGCGATCTGCCCGATCAGCTCGAGCTGCCCGCCGACCGCCCGCGCCCCGAGATCGCCACCAATGCCGGTGACCTGTACCGCTTCTCGGTCGATGCCCAGCTGCACACCGCGCTGACCGAGATCGCCCGCGCGCGCGGCGTCACGCTGTTCATGGTGATGCACGCGGCGCTGGCCACCTGGGCGGCGCGCCTGTCCAACAGCACCGACATCGCCATCGGCACCCCGATCGCGGGCCGTGGCGAGCGTGCGCTCGACGACCTCGTCGGCATGTTCGTCAACACCCTGGTGCTGCGCAGCGAGGTCGATCTCGGCGCGAGCTTCGGGGAACTGCTCGACCAGGTCCGCAAGGTGGACCTGTCGGCCTTCGCCAATGCCGACGTGCCGTTCGAACGCCTCGTCGACGTGCTCAGCCCCACCCGGTCTCAGGCGCACCACCCGCTGTTCCAGGTGGCGCTCACCTTCGAGGCGGCCACCGCCGCCGACACCGGCACCGTCGCGCTGCCCGGTCTCGACCTCGATGTCGTCGACTTCGACCCGGGCACAGCGAAATTCGACATCCAGCTCACCGTGGGCGAGGCCGCCGACGGTTCGCTGGCCATGTCGTGGAACTATGCCACCGATCTGTTCGACGCCGAGACCGTCGCCGCCTTCGGCGACCGGCTGGTGCGCGTGCTGCGCGGCGTCGCCGAGAACCCGGACGTGATCGTCGGCGACATCGACCTGCTCGGCGAGGCCGAACAGCGCGATGTGGCGCAGCGCTGGGTGTCCTCCGGCGCCGACGCCATCGGGCTGCCGGTGATCCACGACGCCAGCACGCCCGCCGGCTACCGGCGCGGCCTGTTCGGCAACAAGCACACCACGCTGGTCGACCTGTTCGACGCGGCGGCCGCGGCCCACCCGGACCGCATCGCCGCCAAGTTCGGCATGGAATCGCTGACCTACGCCGAGCTCGACCGGCGCGCGAATGTGCTGGCGCGCAGGCTGATCGCCGACGGCGCCGGACCGGAATCACTGGTCGCGGTGATCCTGCCGCGCTCGCTCGACCTCGTCGTCGCGCTGCTCGCGGTCGTCAAGACCGGCGCGGGCTACGTGCCCGTCGACCCGACCTACCCGGCCGAGCGCATCGCCTACGTGCTCGAGGACTCCCGGCCGACCAGCGTCGTGCTGGATTCCACGGTGCAGGTGACGGTTCCGGCGCACCTGCCCTCGGTGGTGCTCGACGGCTTCGCCGTGGAGACCGGCAACGTCGAGGACGCCGACGACCTGCCGGTGACCGACGCCGACCGCCTGGCGCCGCTGTCGCCGGACAACGTCGCCTACGTCATCTACACCTCCGGTTCGACCGGCCGCCCCAAGGGCGTCGCGGTCGCGCACCGCAATGTGGTGCGCCTGTTCGCCAACACCGACCGCGACTTCGGCTTCGGCCCGCGCGATGTGTGGACGCTGTTCCACTCCTACGCGTTCGACTTCTCGGTGTGGGAGCTGTGGGGTCCGCTGCTGTTCGGCGGCTCGCTCGTGGTCGTCGACTACTACACCTCGCGCTCGCCGGAGCAGTTCCTGGAACTGCTGCGCGTCGAGCAGGTGACGGTGCTCAACCAGACGCCGTCGGCGTTCTACCAGCTCGCCGAGGCCGACCGGAACGCCGGACCTGGCCTGGCGCCGCTGGCGCTGCGCTACGTGGTCTTCGGCGGCGAGGCGCTCGAGCTGCGCCGCCTGTCGGACTGGGTGGCCCGCCACGGCGACAGCTCGCCGACGCTGGTCAACATGTACGGCATCACCGAGACCACGGTGCACGTGTCGTTCCGCGCGCTGGACGCGAAAACCATTGCCGCCGCGGCCGGTTCGGTCGTGGGCCGGGCGATCGCCGGTCTGGGCGTGTACGTGCTCGACAACCGGCTGCGGCCGGTGCCGGTCGGCGTCGCGGGCGAGATGTACGTCGCCGGACCGCAGTTGGCGCGCGGCTACCTCGGCCGCCCCGACCTGACGGCCACCCGCTTCGTCGCCAACCCGCTGGCAGGCCCGAACCAGGCCGGTTCGCGCCTGTACCGTTCCGGTGACCTCGCGCGCTGGAACCGTTTCGGGGAACTCGAATACCTCGGCCGCGCCGACGATCAGGTGAAGGTCCGCGGCTTCCGCATCGAACTCGGTGAGATCGAAGCGGCCGTGCTGGCCCAGCCCGGCATCGCCCAGGCCGCGGTCATCGTGCGCGAGGACCAGCCGGGCGATCAGCGCATCGTCGCCTACGTCGTGGCCGACGGCGACGCCCAGCCCGACCTCGAGGTCGTGCGCGCCGGCGCCGCCGAGCAGCTGCCCGCCTACATGGTCCCGGCCGCCCTGGTGCGCCTGGAATGGATCCCGCTGACCGTCAACGGCAAGCTGGACCGCAAGGCGCTGCCCGCGCCCGCGGTGCAGGCCAGGGCCTTCCGCGCACCGGTCACCCCGGTGCAGGAGGCCGTCGCCGCCGTCTTCGCCGACGTGCTCGGCCTGGACCGGGTCGGCGTCGACGACGACTTCTTCGATCTCGGCGGCAACTCGCTGATCGCCACCCGCGTGGTCGCCCGCATCGGCGCCGCGCTCGGCGCCACCGTGCCGGTGCGCGCCCTGTTCGAGGCGTCCTCGGTGGAGGCGCTCGCGGCCAGGGTGGAATCGCACACCGGCGGCACCGCGCGCGCGGCGCTGGTCGCCCGCGAGCGCACCGAGGGCGAGCTGGTCCCGCTGTCGTTCGCGCAGCAGCGGATGTGGTTCCTCAACAAGTACGACACCACCTCCGCCGCGTACAACCTGCCCGTCGCGATCCGCCTCACCGGCGACCTCGACACAGAGGCGCTCGCGCTCGCGCTGGCCGACCTGGTGCGCAGGCACGAGTCGCTGCGCACCCGCTACCCCGAGCACGGCGGCACCCCGGTGCAGCAGATCGTGGCCGCCGAGCGCATCTCGCTCGACCTGCGTCCGGTCGCCGTCGCCGCCGACGAGCTGTTCGAGACCGTCACCGAGTTCGTCTCCACCGGTTTCGATGTGGCCGAACAGGTTCCGTTGCGCGCCCGGCTCTTCCGCGTCGACGCGACCGAACACGTGCTCGTCGTCGTGGTGCACCACATCGCGGCCGACGGCTTCTCGATCGCGCCGCTGACTCGCGACGTCATGCGCGCCTACACCGCGCGGGCCCAGGGCACCGCGCCCGGCTGGGCGCCGCTGCCGGTGCAGTACGCCGACTTCGCAGTCTGGCAGCGCGCGGTGCTCGGCACCGAGGACGACGCGGACTCGGTGCTGTCGCGTCAGGTGGGCTACTGGCAGCAGCAGCTGGCCGGCGTCCCCGACGAGCTGACCCTGCCGTTCGACCGCCCCCGCCCGGCCGTCGCCTCGCATCGCGGGGCCACCGTGCACCGCGAACTCGCGCCGGAGCTGATCGCCCGGCTCGACGAGGTGGCGCGCCGTCAGGGTGCCTCGCTGTTCATGGTCATGCACACCGCGCTGTCGGTGCTGCTGTCGCGCCTGTCGGGTTCCGACGACATCGCCATCGGCACGCCCATCGCGGGCCGTGGTGAGCAGGCCCTCGACGACCTGGTCGGCATGTTCGTCAACACCCTGGTGCTGCGCACCGGCGTGCGCCCGGCCGAGTCCTTCACCGACCTGCTCGAGCAGACCCGCAAGGCCGACCTCGACGCCTACGGCAATGCCGACGTGCCGTTCGAGCGGCTGGTCGAGCTGCTCGCGCCCGAGCGCTCGCAGTCACGCAACCCGCTGTTCCAGGTGATGCTGGCCTTCCAGAACCTGGACCGCACCACGCTGGAACTGCCCGGCCTGGCCGTGTCGGCGCTCGATCTCGACGAGAGCGTCGCCCGCTTCGACCTGCAGTTCACCCTGTCCGAGCTGGGCGAACCCGGCAGCGGCGGGATGGCGCTTGCCCTGAACTACGCCACCGAACTGTTCGACGAGGCCACCGTCGACGCCATCGCCACCCGCTGGGAGCGGGTGCTCGAGGCCGTCGCCGCCGACGCCTCGGTGACCGTCGGCGCGATCGACGTCCTCGACGCCGACGAGCGCGCGGATCTGGTGCTGCGGGTCGGCGAGCCGCCGGTGCCCGCCCGCACCCTGCGCTCGCTGCTGGCCGAGGCCGTCGCCCAGAACCCGACCGGCGACGCCGTCGTGTTCCAGGGGACGGCTGTGTCTTACGCCGAGCTCGACGAGCGCTCGAACCGCTTGGCGCGCTTGCTGATCGCCGAGGGCATCGGCGCCGAGGACCTCGTCGCCGTCGGCGTGCCGCGCTCGGCCGACTCGGTGTTCGCCGCCTGGGCCGTCGCCAAGACCGGCGCCGCGTTCGTGCCGGTCGACCCGACCTACCCGGCCGACCGCATCGCGCACATGGTCACCGACTCCGGTTCGCCGCTCGGCCTGACCGTCGCCTCCGTGCGCGACGGACTGCCCGAATCGGCGCGCTGGCTGGTGCTCGAGGAGCTGGATCTGGACGCCTTCGACGGCGGTCCGATCGATGACTCGGAGCTGGTCCGGGCGACCACGCCCGAGCAGCCCGCCTACGTCATCTACACGTCCGGTTCCACCGGTGTGCCCAAGGGCGTCGTGGTCACCCACGCCGGTCTGGCCAACTTCGGCGAGGAGCAGGCGCAGCGCTACGCGCTCGATTCCGATACCCGCGCACTGCATTTCGCCTCGCCCTCGTTCGACGCCTCGATCCTCGAGCTGCTGCTGGCGCTGGCCCGCGGCGGCGCGCTCGTCGTGGTGCCGCCCGGCGTCTACGGCGGTGACGAACTGTCCGAGCTGATCCGCACCGAGCGGGTCACCCACGCGTTCATCACCCCCGCCGCCCTGGCCACCTTCGACCCGAGCGGCCTGGACTCGCTGCGGGTCCTGGTCGCCGGTGGTGAAGCGGTGCCCGCTGATCTGGTGAGCAAGTGGGCGGTTCCTTTGGAGGACGGCACCACTCGTGCCTTCCACAACGGTTACGGCCCGACCGAGACCACGATCATGACCAACATCAGCGCCGCGCTGGTGCCGGGCGAGCTGGTCACCATCGGTGGCCCGACCCGCGGCATGCGCTCGCTGATCCTGGACGCCCAGCTCCAGCCCGTTCCGGTGGGTGTCGCGGGTGAGCTGTATCTGTCGGGCATCCAGCTGGCGCGCGGCTACCACGCTCGCCCCGGGCTCACCGCCGACCGGTTCGTCGCCGACCCGTTCGTGCCGGGGGAGCGCATGTACCGCACCGGCGACGTGGTGCGCTGGACCGCCGAGCGGACCGTCGAATACGTCGGCCGCTCCGACTTCCAGGTGAAGATCCGCGGCTTCCGTATCGAACTGGGCGAGATCGACTCCGCCCTCGCCGCGCACGACACCGTCGACTTCGCCACCACCATCGGCCACAAGAGCGCCGCGGGCGCGGTCTCGCTGGTCGCGTATGTGGTTGCCGCGCCGGGCCGTTCGATCGACGTGGCGGAACTGACCGCGCACGTCGAGGACCGCCTGCCCGCCTACATGGTGCCCTCGTCGATCATGGTGATCGACCACGTGCCGCTGACCCCGGTCGGCAAGCTCGACCGCAAGGCGCTGCCGGAGCCGGTGTTCGCCACCGAGGTCACCTTCCGTGCCGCCCGCACCTCGCTGGAGCAGACCATCGCCGAGGTCTTCGCCGAGGTCCTCGGCGTCGAGCGGGTCGGCGTCGACGACTCGTTCTTCGCCCTCGGCGGCGACTCGATCGTCTCCATCCAGCTCGTCTCCAGGGCCAAGGCCCGCGGCGTGCTGTTCACCCCGCGCCACGTCTTCGAACAGCGCACCGTCGCCGGACTGGCCGCGGTCGCCGAAACCGCCGATGTGGCAGCGGCTTCCGCGGTGACGCTGGCCGAGCTGCCCGGCGGCGGCGTCGGCGAGATGCCGCTGACGCCGGTCGTCCGGTTCATGGCCGAGCGGCCCGGCTCGTTCGACCGGTTCAACCAGACGATGGCGCTGGAGTTGCCGGTCGGCATCGATCGCGCGGGCATCGCCGCGACGGTCGGCGCGGTCATCGACCGCCACGACATGCTGCGCTCGCGCCTGCGTCAGGTCGACGGCCGCTGGGTCGTCGACACGGCGCCCGTCGGCGCCGTCGACGCCGACGCGCTGATCGACCACAAAACCTTCGACGCCTCGGCCACCGACGACGAGCTGGTCGAGATCGCTTCCGCCGCACTGGATGCCAGTCTCGACCTGCTCGATCCGGCTGAGGGTGTCGTCGTCCGGTTCGTGTGGCTGGAGCCGGCAGCGAGTACAGCGGCGGGCGTGGTCTCGCCGTCCGCGACCGAGGACGGCGCCGCGCCGACGATCTCGCTGCCCGCGACCGGCGATGCCACCGGTTCGCCTGCCGGAGCGCTGCCGGGCACCGCCGCGGCGGCTCCGGCGAAGGCCACCCGCGCCGGGCGCCTGATCGTCGTCGCGCACCACCTCGTGGTCGACGGCGTCTCCTGGCGCATCCTGGTGCCCGACTTCGTCGCTGCCTGGGGTCAGCTGTCGGCTGGACAGCAGCCGGAACTGGTCGCCCCGGCCACCTCCATGCGGGCCTGGGCGCACGCGCTGGCCGACGAGGCCCGTGCCCCCGAACGCACCGCCGAGCTCGACTTCTGGCGTGAGGTCGTCGCGACCCCGGATCCGCTGCTCACCGAGCGGCCGATGGACCAGGCCGTCGACGTCTCCGGCGTCATCGAGAAGCTGCCGGTCGAGGTGTCCGCCGAGGTCACCAAGGCTCTGCTCACCACCGTTCCGGCGCTGTTCCACGGCGGCGTCAACGACGGTCTGCTGACCGCGCTGGCGCTGGCCGCGGCCAAGTGGCGCTCGACCCGCGTCGCGGGCGGGCATCGCGCGCGTCCGGACGACGACGCCCTGCTGGTGCGCCTGGAGGGCCACGGCCGCGAGGAAGAGGTCGCGCCCGGCGCCGATCTGTCCCGCACCGTCGGCTGGTTCACCGCGATCTTCCCGGTCCGCCTCGACCTGGCGGGCATCGACATCGACGCCGCGCTCGCCGGTGGTCCCGCCGTCGGCCAGGCGGTCAAGGCCGTCAAGGAGCAGCTGCTCGCGGTGCCCGACAAGGGCATCGGCTACGGCCTGCTGCGGTACATGAACGCCGACACCGCGGCCGAGCTGCCCGCGCAGCTGCCCGGTCAGATCAGCTTCAACTATCTGGGCCGGGTCGCCGACAGCGACGTGCCCGACGCCCTGCGCGGCTTCGGCTGGATCCCCGCGCCCGAGCTGGCCGCCCTCGGCGGCGCCTACGACGCGGACATGCCCGCCATGGCGCCGCTTGACGTCAACGCGATCGTCGTCGGCGACAAGCTCAGCGCCAACATCGGCTACCCGAGCACCCTGCTCGGCGCCGACGAGGTGCGCGAGTTCGCCGACCTGTGGGTCGCCGCGCTGGAAGCCGTCGCCCGGCATGCCAACTCGGCCGACGCGGGCGGGCACACCCCGTCCGACTTCGCTCTGGTGCGCGCGACCCAGCGCGACATCGACGGCTGGGAGCGGCGCTACCCCGAGCTGACCCAGGTGTGGCCGCTGGCCGCGCTGCAGGCCGGCCTGTTCTTCCACGCCCGCCTGGCCGCCAGCTCGGTCGACGTCTACACCGCGCAGGCGGTCCTGACGCTGACCGGTCACGTCGACGCCACCCGTCTGCGCGCCGCCGCCCAGGCCCTGCTCGACCGGCACGAGACCCTGCGCACCGCGTTCGTCACCGACGGCGACGGCAACGCCGTGCAGATCGTCCTCGACCACGCGCAGGTCGCGTGGACCGAGCACGACCGCACCGAGACCGGCGAGTTCGCCGACCTCGTCGAGGCCGACCGCAACGCCCGCTTCGACCTGGCCGCGCCGCCGCTGATCCGGTTCACGCTGATCCGCATCGCCGAGCACGAGTGGCGCTTCGCGGTGTCCAACCACCACATCCTGCTCGACGGCTGGTCGACCCCGCTGGTGATGCGCGACCTGCTCGCGCTCTACGCCCTGCACGGCGACGCGAGCGCGCTGCCCGCCGTCCGCTCGTACCGGCACTTCCTGGAATGGGTTGCCCAGCAGGATCATTCGGTGTCGGTCGCGGCGTGGTCCGACGCGCTGCGCGGCGTCACCGAGCCGACCCTGCTGGCCCGGCCCGACGCGAGCCGCGAGATCACGGCTCTGTCCGACGAGTACCTGTTCGACCTGGACGAGCCGACCACGGCGCGCCTGGTCGCGCTCGCCGCCGACCTCGGCGTCACCCCGAACACGGTGCTGCAGGTCGCCTGGTCGATCGTGCTCGGCCGGATGACCGGCCGCGACGACGTGCTGTTCGGCACCACCGTCTCCGGCCGCCCGGCTCAGCTGTCCGGCGTGGAATCCATGGTGGGCCTGTTCATCAACACGGTCCCGGTGCGCGTGCGCTTCGACGCCGCCGAGTCGGTGCGCGAGGTGCTCACCCGCACCCAGGGCGAGCAGGCCGACCTGCTCGACCACCACTACATCGGCCTGGCCGAGATCCAGTCGGCGGCAGGCATCGGCGGCCTGTTCGACTCGCTGGTGGTCTTCGAGTCCTACCCGGTCGACGCCGAGGGCATCAAGGCCCAGGCCGCCGACATCGACGGCATGGCCGTGACCGGCCTGGACGCCGCCGACGCCACGCACTACCCGCTGTCGCTGATCGCCCAGCTCGACACCCAGCTGCGCATCCGCGCCGGCTACCTGAGCGACCTGTTCGACGCCGCCACCGTGTACCGCATCGCCGAGCGCCTGATCCGGGTGCTCACCGCGATCACCGCCGAACCCGGTGTGGCCGTTGGCGATATCGAACTGCTCGACGCCGCCGAGCGCGCGCTCGTCGTGCGCGAGTGGAACGCGACCGCGCACGAGGTGGACCAGCGGGCCACCCTCGTCTCGATGTTCGAGGCGCAGGTGGCGAAGACCCCGCAGGCCACCGCCCTCACCTTCGAGGGGACGAGTCTGTCCTACGCCGAGTTCGCCCAACAGGTCTACCAGCTCGCGCGCTGGCTGATCGACCGCGGCGTCGGCCCGGAAACCTATGTGGCCCTGGGCATGCGCCGCTCGATCGACCTGGTGGTCGGCATGTACGCGGTGAGCGTGGCAGGCGGCGCCTACGTGCCGCTCGACCCCGATCATCCGGCCGAGCGCACGGAATACATTCTGGCGACGGCCGATCCGGTGTGTGTGCTCACCTCGGGCACCGACCTCGAGATCGACACCGCGCAGGTCCGCATCGACCTGCTCGACCTGGAGGGCTACGCCGACACCCGCGTCGCCGACGCGGACCGCACCACCCCGCTGCGTCCGTCGAACACCGCGTACGTGATCTTTACGTCGGGTTCGACGGGCCGCCCGAAGGGCGTGGCCGTGAGCCACGGCGCGATCGTCAACCGCCTGGTGTGGATGCAGGCGCAGTACGGTCTCACCGCGGACGATGTCGTGTTGCAGAAGACCCCGGCCACCTTCGACGTGTCGGTGTGGGAGTTCTTCTGGCCCTTGCAGATCGGTGCTCGCCTGGTGGTCGCCAAGCCGGACGGGCATCGCGATCCGGCCTACCTCGCGGAGATCATCCGCACCGAGGGCGTCACCGTCACCCACTTCGTGCCGTCGATGCTGGCGGTCTTCGTCGCCGACGCCGCGGCCGCGCACTGCGCGTCGCTGCGGATGGTGTTCGCCTCCGGTGAGGCGCTGCCGCCCAAGCCCGCGCACCGGTTGCGCGAGCTCACCGGCGCGGCGCTGCACAACCTGTACGGCCCCACCGAGGCCGCGGTCGACGTCACCTTCCACGAGGTCGTCGACACCGACACCGACACCGTCCCGATCGGCGCCCCGGTGTTCAACACCGAGGTCTACGTGCTGGATTCGCGGCTGCGGCCCGTTCCGGTGGGTGTCGCGGGTGAGCTGTACCTGGCGGGCACCCAGCTGGCGCGCGGTTACGTCGCCCGGCCCGACCTGACCGCCGACCGCTTCGTCGCCAACCCCTTCGAGGACGACGGCGCCCGCATGTACCGGACCGGTGACCTCGTCGCCTGGACCGAGCACGGCGAGCTGGAATACCTGGGCCGCACCGACTTCCAGGTGAAGCTGCGCGGCCTGCGCATCGAGCTCGGCGAGATCGAGTCGGCGCTGACCGGCCTCGACGAGGTCGCCCAGTCGGTGGTCGTGGTCCGCGGCGACCAGCACACCGGTGATCAGCTGGTGGCCTACGTGATCCCCGCGCCGGGCCGCACCGTCGACATCGAGGACGCGCGCGAGCAGCTCGGCGAGAACCTGCCCGCCTACATGGTGCCCGCGGTGCTCGTCGTGCTCGACGAGTTCCCGCTCAACGCCTCCGGCAAGCTCGACCGCAAGGCGCTGCCCGCGCCCGTGTTCGAGGCCGCGGTGTTCCGCGCGCCGACCACGCCGGTCGAGGAGATCGTCGCCGCCACCTTCGCCGAGGTGCTCGGCCTGGAGCGGGTCGGCCTCGACGACGACTTCTTCGCCCTCGGCGGCAACTCGCTGACCGCGACCAGGGTCGCGGCCCGCCTGTCGGCCGCGCTCGAGTCCGACATCGGGGTGCGCGAGCTGTTCGAGTCGGCCACCGTCGCCGCGCTGGCCGCGCGCGCCGAGACGCACTCCGGCGCCGATCGCCGGGCCCCGCTGGTCCCGCAGCAGCGCCCCGACCGGGTACCGCTGTCGCTGGCCCAGCAGCGCATGTGGTTCCTCAACCGCTTCGACCCGGAGTCCGCGGTCGACAACATCCCGGCCGCCGTGCGGCTGTCGGGCCTGCTCGACCGGCAGGCGCTGCAGGTGGCCGTGGCCGACGTGCTCGCCCGCCACGAGTCGCTGCGCACCTACTACCCCGAGGTCTCCGGTGCCGCGCACCAGGTGATCGTGCCGACCGGCAAGGTCATCCCCGACCTCGCGCCGATCGACACCACGGCCGCCGAACTGCCGCAACGGCTCTCGGATCTGGTCCGCACCGCGTTCGACGTCACCGCCGAGGTGCCGTTCCGGGCCGCGCTGTTCGAGCTGAGCCCGACCGAGCACGTGCTCGCCCTCGTGGTGCACCACATCTCGTCCGACGGCTTCTCCATGGGCCCGCTCACCCGCGACGTGATGACGGCCTACAGCGCCCGCGTCGAGGGCGCCGAGCCTGCCTGGCGTCCGCTCGAGGTGCAGTACGCCGACTTCGCCCTGTGGCAGCGCGCCGTGCTCGGCGACGAGGACGACGCCAAGTCCGTGATCTCCCAGCAGATCTCGTTCTGGTCCGAGCAGCTGCGCGGCCTGCCCGAGCAGCTGGACCTGCCCGCCGACCGGCCGCGTCCCGCGGTCGCCAGCGGTCGCGGCGCCACCCACACCTTCGAGATCGACGCCGAGACCCACGCGGCGCTGACGGAGCTGGCCCGCACCCGGGGCGCGACGCTGTTCATGGTCGCCCACGCGGCGCTGGCCGTGCTGCTGTCGCGGCTGTCCGGCGAGACCGACATCGCGATCGGCACCCCGATCGCGGGCCGTGGCGAGCGCGCGCTCGACGACCTGATCGGCATGTTCGTCAACACCCTGGTGCTGCGCACCGAGGTCGACGGCGACGCGAACTTCACCGAGCTGCTCGGCGAGGTCCGGGCCCGCGACATCGCCGCGTTCGGGCACGCCGACCTGCCGTTCGAGCGTCTGGTCGAGATCATCAACCCGGCCCGTTCGCAGGCGCGTCACCCGCTGTTCCAGGTGATGCTGTCGTTCCAGAACACCGGCCAGACCAGCCTGGAACTGCCCGGCCTCACGGTCAGCGGCGTCGACCTCGCGGTCGACGTGGCCAAGTTCGACCTGCAGGTGGTGCTCACCGAGAAGCCCGCCGATTCGCCCTCGGGCATCGTCGCCGAGCTGATCTACGCCACCGACCTGTTCGACGCGGCCACCATGGATCGCTTCGGCGCCCGGTTCGCCCGCCTGCTCGCCGAGCTCGCGGCCGACCCGCACCGCGCCGTCGGCGACATCGCACTGCTCGACGCCACCGAGACCGCCCTGGCCGTGCGCGGGTGGAACGACACCGCGCGCGAGCTGCCCGCCGCGGGCACCCTCGTCGAGGAGTTCGCGCGCCAGGCCGCGGCCACCCCGGACGCGGTCGCCCTCGTCGACCCCGGGACCGGCGCCACCCTGACCTACGCCGAATTCGCCTCGCGCGTACACCGTTTGGCGCACCGGCTGATCGAGGCGGGCGTCGGCCCGGAGCGGCTGGTCGCGCTCGGCCTGCGCCGCAGCATCGATCTGGTCGTCGCCGCGTACGCGGTGCAGGAAGCCGGCGGTGGCTACGTGCCGCTCGACCTCGACCAGCCCGCCGACCGCATCGCCTACGTGCTCGAGACGGCAGCGCCCGTGGTCGTGCTCACCACGGGCCGTGAGTCTTTCGACGCCGGTGAGCTGCCGACGCTGGCGATCGACACCCTCGAGGTGGCGGCCTACTCCGACGCGCCGGTGACCGATGCCGAGCGCCTCGCGCCGCTGCGCCCGCAGCACCCGGCCTACGTCATCTTCACCTCCGGTTCGACCGGCCGCCCCAAGGGCGTGGCCGTGCCGCACGCCGCCGTGGTGAACCAGATCCGCTGGATCACCGGGGAATACGGCATCGGCGCCGACGACGTCGTGTTGTTCAAGACCCCCGCCACGTTCGACGTGTCGGTGTGGGAGCTGTTCGGTCCGCTCAGCACGGGCGGCCGGATCGTCGTGGCGAGCCCCGACGGTCATCGCGATCCGCAGTACCTGGCCGATGTCATCGCCGCTCAGCGCGTCACGATGACCTCCTTCGTGCCGTCGATGCTGACCGTCTTCGCGGGCAGTGTGGATGCCGAGGGCGGAGCTCTGTCCTCGCTGCGCGCCCTGCTGATCGCCGGTGAGGCGTTCACCGGCGACGCGGTCGCCGCGTTCCGGCGGGTCAGCGACGCCGCGCTGTTCAACCTGTACGGCCCCACCGAGTTCACCGTGCACGCGACGCACGGCCCGGTCGCCGACCAGGTCGACGGCGCGGTCCCGATCGGCGCGCCGGTCTGGAATTCGGCTGCCTACGTGCTGGATTCGCGCCTGCACCCGGTCGCGGCCGGTGTCGCCGGTGAGCTCTACCTGGCCGGCGCGCAGCTGGCGCGTGGCTACTTCGGCCGTGCCGATCTCACCGCCGACCGTTTCGTCGCCGACCCGTTCGGCGCCGACGGCGCCCGCATGTACCGCACCGGTGACCTCGTGCGCCGCGACGCGGACGGCGTCATCACCTACCTGGGCCGCACCGACTTCCAGGTGAAGCTGCGCGGTCTGCGCATCGAGCTCGGCGAGATCGAGGCCGCGCTCACCGCGCACGAGACCGTCGCGCAGGCCGTGGTGGTCGTGCGCTCGGACGCCCGCACCGGCGACCAGCTCGTCGGCTACGTGGTGCCCTCCGCCGGTTCGACCGCCGAGATCGACACGCTGCGTACGCATCTGGCGGCCCAGCTGCCGAGCTACATGGTGCCCGCCGCGTTCGTCGCGCTCGACGAGATGCCGCTGAGCGCCAACGGCAAGCTGGATCGCCGCGCCCTGCCCGACCCGGTGTTCGAGGCGCGCGAGTTCCGCGCGCCGAGCACGCCGATCGAGGAGATCGTCGCCACCACCTTCG
The DNA here is from genome assembly GCF_003182135.1 of Nocardia neocaledoniensis. Classification (GTDB taxonomy): domain Bacteria; phylum Actinomycetota; class Actinomycetes; order Mycobacteriales; family Mycobacteriaceae; genus Nocardia; species Nocardia neocaledoniensis. The sequence continues at coordinate 83,213 of NZ_QGTL01000009.1, forward strand.
CCGAGGTGCTCGGCCTCTCGGGCGACCGCGCCGTCGGCCTCGACGACGACTTCTTCGACCTGGGCGGCAACTCGCTGATCGCCACCCAGGTGGTCGCGCGGCTCGGCGCCGCCCTGGACACCCGCGTCCCCGTGCGCGTGCTGTTCGAGGCGCCCTCGGTCGCCGCGCTGGCCGCCAAGGTGGAATCGCACGCGGGCAGCGGCAGCCGCCGCGAGCTCGTCGCCGGGCCGCGCCCGGAGCGGATCCCGCTCTCGCTGGCCCAGCAGCGCATGTGGTTCCTCAACCGCTTCGACAGCACGACCGCGGTCAACAACATCCCGCTGGCCGTGCGCCTGACCGGTGACCTCGATGTCGAGGCGCTGCGCCAGGCCGTGGCCGACGTGGTGGAGCGGCACGAGGTGCTGCGCACGGTCTACCCCGAGACCGCCGACGGCCAGGGCGTGCAGGTCGTGCTGCCCGCCAACCAGGCGCCGATCTCGCTGACCCCGATCACCGTCGACGAGAGCGAGCTGCACGCCCGCATCAGCGCCGAGGTGCTCACCGCCTTCGACGTCACCGCCGAGGTCCCGGTGCACGCCGCCCTGTTCCGCATCGCCGGTTCGATGGACGGCTCCCAGCCCGACACCCACGTGCTGGTGTTCGTGGTGCACCACATCTCCGGCGACGGCTGGTCGGTGCGCCCGCTGGCCCGCGACGTGATGATCGCCTACGCGGCGCGCTCGCGCGGTGAGGCGCCCGGCTGGGCGCCGCTGCCGGTGCAGTACGCCGACTTCGCGCTGTGGCAGCGCGAAACCCTTGGCGCCGAGGACGATTCGTCGTCGATGATCGCCCAGCAGGTCGCCTACTGGTCGGCGCATCTGGCCGGGCTGCCCGATCAGCTCGACCTGCCCGCCGACCGGCCGCGTCCCGCCGTGGCCTCCAACCGCGGTGGCGTGCACGAGTTCTCGATCGATCCGGCGCTCACCGCGAGCCTGAACGCGCTGGCCCGCGAGCACGGCGCCAGCCTGTTCATGGTGGTGCACGCCGCGTTCGCCGCGCTGCTCGGCCGCCTGTCCGGCACCGACGACATCGCCATCGGCACCGCCGTCGCGGGCCGCGGCGAGGCCGTGCTCGACGACGCGATCGGCATGTTCGTCAACACCCTCGTGCTGCGCAGCGCGATCGACCCGGCCCAGCCGTTCACCGACCTGCTCGCCCAGACCAGGGAGAACGACCTGGCCGCGTTCGGCCACGCCGACCTGCCGTTCGAGCGCCTGGTGGAGATCCTCAACCCGGCCCGTTCGCAGGCGCGGCACCCGCTCGTCCAGGTGATGCTGTCGTTCCAGAACACCGGTGAGGCTTCGTTCGAACTGCCCGGCCTCGAGGTCGCGGGTGTGCCGTTGGACGTGGTGACCGCCAAGTTCGATCTGCACCTGAACCTGACCGACCGCTACCGCGCCGACGGTTCCGCCGACGGCATGGCGGCCGAATTCGCCTACGCCACCGACATGTTCGACGCCGACACCATCGCCGCGCTCGCGCAGCGCCTGGTGCGGATGCTCACGGCGGTCGTGGCGGCGCCCGCCAAGGCGATCGGCGAGGTGGACCTGCTCGACCAGGCGGAGCGGCGCCGCGTGCTCACCGACTGGAACGCCACCGCGCACCCGGTCGACGAGACCGCGACGCTGGTGTCGATGTTCGAGGCACAGGCCGCGACCAGCCCGGACGCCATCGCCCTCACCTTCGAGGGGACGAGTCTGGCCCACCCGTCGCCCGACCACCACCCCTCATCGAGTCGCGCTGCGACGCTGACATACGCCGAGTTCACCGCGAAGGTGAACCGCCTGGCCCGCCACCTGATCGCCCAGGGCGTCGGCCCCGACACCATGGTGGCGCTCGGCATGCGCCGCTCGCTCGAGCTGGTGATCGGCATGTACGCCGTGAGCGTGGCCGGCGGCGCCTACGTGCCGCTGGACCCCGATCACCCGGCCGAGCGCACCCATTACGTGCTCGAGACCGCGGCGCCGGTCTGCGTGCTGACCACGGCGGGCGACGAGTTCGACGCGGGTACCACCACCGCGCTGCACATCGAGAGCCTCGACCTGTCCGGCTACGCCGCGACGCCGGTCACCGATGCCGAGCGCATCGCGCCGCTGCGTCCGTCGAACACCGCGTACGTGATCTTCACGTCGGGTTCGACGGGCCGCCCGAAGGGCGTGGCCGTGAGCCACGGCGCGATCGTCAACCGCCTGGTGTGGATGCAGCAGCAGTACGGCCTGACCGCCGACGACGTGGTGCTGCAGAAGACCCCCGCCACCTTCGACGTGTCGGTGTGGGAGTTCTTCTGGCCCTTGCAGATCGGTGCGCGCCTGGTCGTCGCCAAGCCGGACGGCCATCGCGACCCGGCCTACCTCGCCGAGATCATCGCGGCCGAGAGCGTCACCACGGCGCACTTCGTGCCGTCGATGATGTCGGTGTTCGTGGCCGAGCTGGCCGAATCCGCCGCCGACGCCGGCGCGCCCGGCAGCAGCCTGCGCCTGGTCTTCGCCTCCGGTGAGGCGCTGCCGGCGCCGACCGCCCAGCGCCTGCGCGCGCTCACCGGCGCGGCGCTGCACAACCTGTACGGCCCCACCGAGGCCGCGGTCGACGTCACCTTCCACGAGGTCACCGACGCCGACACCACCTCGGTCCCGATCGGCGCCCCGGTGTTCAACACCCAGGTGTACGTGCTGGATTCGCGCCTGCACCCGGTCCCCGTCGGTGTGCCCGGCGAGCTGTACCTGGCCGGTGTGCAGCTGGCGCGCGGCTATGTCGCCCGCCCCGATCTCACCGCCGACCGCTTCGTCGCCGACCCGTTCGGTGAGGACGGCGCCCGCATGTACCGCACCGGTGACCTCGTCACCTGGACCGCCGATGGTGAGCTGGAGTACCTGGGCCGCACCGACTTCCAGGTGAAGCTGCGTGGTCTGCGCATCGAGCTGGGTGAGATCGAGTCCGCGCTCACGGCTCTGCCGTCGATCGCGCAGTCGGTCGTGGTCGTTCGCTCCGACGAGCGGCTCGGCGACCAGCTGGTCGGCTACCTGATTCCGGCGGCCGGTGCGAGCGTCGACCTCGACGCCGTGCGCGCCGAACTCGGCGCCGAACTGCCGGGCTACATGGTGCCGACCGCGTTCGTTGTCCTGGACGCCTTCCCGCTCAACGCCTCCGGCAAGCTCGACCGCAAGGCGCTGCCCGCGCCGGTGTTCGAGGCCAAGGTGTTCCGCGCGCCCTCGACCCCGATCGAGGAGATCGTGGCGGGCACCTTCGGCGACGTGCTCGGGGTGACCCGCGTCGGCGCCGACGACGACTTCTTCGAACTCGGCGGCAACTCGCTGCTGGCCACCCAGGTCACCGCCCGCATCGGCGCGGCCCTGGACACCCAGCTCTCGGTGCGCGACCTGTTCGAGGCGTCCACGGTGTCGGCGCTGGCCGCCACCGTCGAGCGCAATGCCGGTTCCGGCCGGGCCCGCCCGCGCCTGACGGCGGGGGAGCGGCCCGCCCGCATCCCGCTCTCGCCGGCCCAGCAGCGGTACTGGTTCCTCAACCAGTTCGACACCTCCACCTCGGCGGTGGACAACATCCCGCTGGCCGTGCGCCTGACCGGCGAGCTCGACGTGCCCGCGCTCGAGCAGGCCATCGGTGACGTGTTCGCCCGGCACGAGATGCTGCGCACCACCTACCCGGCCTCGCCCGACGGCCCGCACCAGGTGATCCTGCCGATCGCGCAGAGCCGCGCGGTGGTGCACCACATCGCGGTCGACGAGGCCGAACTGCTCGGCGCCGTCATCGAATTCGCGATGACCACCTTCGACGTCACCCGCGAGGTGCCGCTCAAGGTGGCGCTGTTCGAGCTCAGCGAGACCGACCGGGTGCTCGCCTTCACCGTGCACCACGTCTCCGCCGACGGTTCCTCCATGGGCCCGCTGGCGCGCGACATCATGGCCGCCTACGTGGCCCGCGTGCAGGGCGAGGCGCCGCAGTGGGCGCCGCTGCCCGTGCAGTACGCCGACTACGCGCTGTGGCAGCGCGAGGTCCTCGGCGACGAGGCTGACCCGGCCTCGCTCGCGGCCAAGCAGGTCGCCTACTGGACCGAGGCGCTGGCCGGACTGCCCGACCAGCTCGAGCTGCCCGCCGACCGACCGCGCCCGCCCGCGCAGTCGTTCCAGGGCAAGGCGATCCGCTTCGAGATCGACCCGGCCCGCCACGCGGCCCTGCACGATCTGGCGCGCGCCAACAACGCCTCGCTGTTCATGGTCGTGCACGCCGCTCTCGCGGTGCTGCTGGCCCGCCTGTCCGGCACCGACGACATCGCGGTCGGCACGCCGATCGCGGGCCGTGGTGAGCGCGAACTCGACGATCTGATCGGCATGTTCGTCAACACCCTGGTGTTCCGCACGGCCATCGATCCGGCGGCCTCGTTCGCCGACCTGCTCGCCGACGTGCGCGAACGCGACCTGGAGGCCTTCGCCAACGCCGACGTGCCGTTCGAGCGCCTGGTGGAGGTGCTCAACCCGGTGCGCTCGACCGCGCGCAACCCGCTGTTCCAGGTGGGCCTGTCGTTCCAGAACCTGGCCGACACCACCTTCGAGCTGCCGGGCCTGACGGTCAGCGCGGTGGACTACGACTCGCAGCTGGCCAAGACCGACCTGCACGTCACCCTGTACGACCGCTACACCGACGACGGCGCGCCGGCCCAGCTGGTCACCGAATTCGGTTACGCCATCGACCTGTTCGACGAGTCGACGGTCCAGAGCTTCGCCGACCGCTTCCTGCTGGTGCTCGACGCGGTCGCCGCCGACGCGAGCGTCCCGGTGGGCGATATCGACCTGCTCACCGCGCCGGAGTCCGAGCGCATCGTCACCGCGTGGAACGACACCGCGCACGCGATCGACACCGACGCCACCCTGGTGTCGCTGCTCGACGCGACGGTCGCGGCGACGCCGGACGCCATCGCGCTGGTCGTCGACGAGGCGGGCACGGACACCGGTGCCCCCACCGGCCGCGCGTCCGAATCCGACGGCGCCGAGCCGGGTGCTCGCGGGGAGGCCGCGGAAATCAGCCGCCGCGAGCTCACCTACGCCGAGCTCGATGCCGAGGTCAACCGCCTCGCCCGGCACCTGATCTCGCTGGGCATCGGCACCGAGGACCGGGTGGCCCTGGCCATCCGCCGCTCCGCCGAATTGATCATCGCGATGTACGCGGTGGCGCGCACGGGCGCGGCCTACGTGCCGATCGACCCGGATCAGCCCGCCGAGCGCACCGACTACATCCTGGAGACGGCCGCGCCGGCAGTCGTGCTGACCACGGCGAACGCCGAGTTCAGCACGGCGGCGGCCGAGGTGGTCGTCCTCGACGAGCTCGACCTGAGCGCCGTGAGCCCGGCGGCGATCACCGAGCGTCGTGGTGAGCTGGTGCCCGCGAACACCGCGTACGTGATCTTCACGTCCGGCTCGACCGGCAAGCCCAAGGGCGTCGCGGTCCCGCACGGCGCGATCGTCAACCAGTTGCTCTGGGAGACCGCCGAATTCGGCATCGGCGCCGACGACGCGGTGCTGCTCAAGACCGCGGCCACCTTCGACCTCTCGGTCTGGGAGTTCTGGACCGCTGCCGTCGCCGGCGCCCGCCTGGTGGTCGCCACCGCCGACGGTCACCGCGATCCGGCGTACCTGAACGACCTGATGCGGGCCACCGGCGTCACCACCCTGCACGTGGTGCCGTCGATGCTCGACGCGCTGCTCACCGAGTCCGGCGCCGCGCTGCCGCGCACCCTGCGCCGGGTCCTCGCCATCGGCGAGGCGCTGCCTGCCTCCACCGCGCAGCGCTTCCGTGGCGCGAACACCGCGGCGCTGTTCAACTTGTACGGCCCGACCGAGGCCGCGGTCTCGATCACCAGCCACGCGGTCACCGACGCCGACCAGGTGTCGGTCTCGATCGGCGCGCCGGAGTGGAACAGCCGTGTCTACGTGCTCGATTCGCGCCTGCGCCCGGTGCCGGTGGGTGTCTCGGGTGAGCTGTACCTGGCGGGCGCGCAGCTGGCGCGCGGCTACTACGGCCGCGCCGATCTGACGGCCGACCGCTTCGTCGCCGACCCGTTCTCGGCGACCGGCGAGCGCATGTACCGCACCGGTGACCTGGTGGCCTGGAACGCCGAGGGCGAACTGGATTACCGGGGCCGCACCGACTTCCAGGTGAAGATCCGCGGCTTCCGCATCGAGCTGGGCGAGATCGAGGCCGCGCTGCTGCGGCAGCCGGGTATCACGTCGGCCGCCGTGCTCGCCCACACCGATCCGGTGGTCGGCGATCGCCTGGTCGCCTACGTCGTCGCGGGCGCGACCGATACCGCCGAGGGCGAGGCGACCGCGGGCTCCGCCGCCGAGCACGCCGGAATCGACAAGCTGGCGCTGCGCGCGGCCCTCGCCGCCGAACTGCCCTCCTACATGGTGCCGACCGTGTTCCTGCAGCTCGACGCGCTGCCGCTGAACGCCAACGGCAAGCTGGACCGCAAGGCGCTGCCGGAGCCGGAGGTCGAGAAGGCCGTATTCCGCGCGCCGGTGAGCCCGAGCGAACAGCTCGTCGCCGCCACCTTCGCCGAGGTCCTGCGCCTGGAGGCCGACAAGCGCTTCGGCCTCGACGACGACTTCTTCGCCTGGGGCGGTAACTCGCTGCTGGCCACGCAGGTCGCCGCGCGCCTGGGCGAGGCGCTCGACACCCGTATCCCCGTGCGCCTGCTGTTCGAGGCGTCGACCGTGTCGGCGCTGGCCCACCGCATCGAGCAGCACGCCGAGACCGGCGATCGCAAGGCGCTCACCGCGGGCCCGCGCCCGGAGCACATCCCGCTCTCGCTGGCCCAGCAGCGCATGTGGTTCCTCAACCGCTTCGACACCCAGTCGGCGGCCTACAACGTGCCCGTCGCGGTCCGCCTCACCGGTGACCTCGACGTGGCCGCGCTGCGCGCCGCGATCATCGACCTGGTGTCGCGGCACGAGATCCTGCGCACGGTCTACCCCCAGACCGAAGCCGGTGCGGCGCAGGTGATCCTGTCGCCCGCGCAGGCCGCGCCGGAACTGCTGGAACGCACCGTGGCCGCCGACGAGATGGAATCGGCTGTCGCGGAACTGATGTCGACCGTCTTCGACGTCACCGTCGAGGTGCCGCTGAAGATCGCGCTGTTCCGGGTCGAGAACACCGGCACCGAGGGCGCGGCCGCCGACGGCCGGTCCGCCGGAAGCATCGGCGCCGAACCGGCGGCGAACTCGGTCTTCGGGCCCGCCCGCACCATCTCCGGCGATTTCGTGCTCGCCATGGTCGTGCACCACATCTCCGGTGACGGATCCTCGGTCGCCCCGCTGACCCGCGACCTGATGACCGCCTACGCGGCCCGCTCGGCCGGTCAGGAGCCGGGCTGGTCGCCGCTGGCCGTCCAGTACGCGGACTACAGCATCTGGCAGCGCGAGCTGCTCGGCAGCGAGGACGATCCGGACTCGATGGCGGCCAAGCAGGTCGCGCACTGGAAGCGGGCGCTGGCCGATCTGCCCGATCAGCTCGACCTGCCCGCCGACCGGCCGCGTCCCGCGGTGCAGACCTTCGCGGGCAGCAAGGTCGACGTCCAGATCGACGCCGACACCCACCGCGCGCTGGTCGAACTGGCCCGCGCCGAGGGCGCGACGCTGTTCATGGTCGTGCACACGGCCCTGGCGGTGCTGCTGGCCCGCCTGTCGGGCACCGACGACATCGCCATCGGCACCCCGATGGCCGGCCGCGGCGAGGCCGTCCTCGACGACATGATCGGCATGTTCGTCAACACCCTGGTGTTCCGCACCAAGGTCGACGGCGGCGAGGCCTTCACCGAGCTGCTGGCCCGCCAGCGCGAGGACGACATCGCGGCCTTCGCCAACGCCGACGTGCCGTTCGAGCGCCTGGTCGAGGTGCTCAACCCGGTCCGTTCGACCGCGCGGCACCCGCTGTTCCAGGTGGGTCTGTCGTTCCAGAACCTCAGCCGCGCCACCCTGGAGCTGCCGGGTCTGCGGGTGTCCGGTCTCGACATCGACTCGCAGCTTTCGCAGTTCGACCTGCACCTCATCGCGACCGACCGTTACGGCGACGCCGGTGAGCCCGAAGGCATTTCGGGCATCTTCACCTACGCGACCGACCTGTTCGACCACGCCACGGTCGAAGGGTTCGTCGAGCGGTTCGTCCGTCTGCTCGGCGCGATCGTCGAGACCCCGCGCACCGCGGTCGGCGACATCGACCTGCTCGCGCAGGCCGAGCGCGCCCAGGTGCTGACGGCGCGCAACGCCACCGCGTACACGGTCGACACCGGGGCCACCCTGGTCTCGCTGCTCGACGCCTCCGTGGCGGCCGATCCCAAGTCGACCGCGCTGGTCACCGACGACGGCGCGCAGCTCACCTACGCCGAGCTCGACGCGCGGGTGAACCGCCTGGCCCGCCACCTGATCTCGCTGGGTGTCGGCCCGGAGGCCCGCGTCGCGCTGGCCCTGCGCCGCTCGGTGGACCTGATCGTCGCGATGTACGCGGTGGCCAAGTCCGGCGGCGCGTACGTGCCGGTCGACCCGGATCAGGCGGCCGAGCGCACCGGCTACATCCTCGAGACGGCGGCGCCGGTCTGCGTGCTGACCAACGCCGACGCCGAGTTCGCCACCGACGTCGCGCCCGTGGTGCGCATCGACGAACTCGGCCTCGAAGGCATCAGTGCCGCACCGATTTCCGACGCGGAGCGCACCGAGCCGCTGCGCCCAGCGCACACCGCGTACGTGATCTTCACCTCCGGCTCCACCGGTCGGCCGAAGGGCGTGGCGGTGCCGCACGGCGCCATCGCCAACCAGTTGCAGTGGAAGCTGGTCGAATTCGGCATGGACGCCGCCGACGCGGTGCTGCTCAAGACCGCCGCGACCTTCGACCTCTCGGTCTGGGAGTTCTGGTCGGCCGCCGTCTGCGGTGGCCGCCTGGTGATCGCCGCGGCCGACGGCCACCGCGATCCGGCGTACCTGAACGAGCTGATGTCGCGCGAGTGGGTCACCACCCTGCACGTGGTGCCGTCCATGCTCGACGCGCTGCTGGCCTCGGGGATGCCCGATTCGCTGTGGCGGGTGCTGGCCATCGGTGAGGCGCTGCCCGGTTCGCTGGCGCAGCGGTTCCGCACCGCGTTCCCGCGCACCGAGCTGTTCAACCTGTACGGCCCCACCGAGGCCGCGGTCTCGATCACCTCGCATCGGGTGAGCGCGGCCGACCAGGGTTCGGTCTCCATCGGTGCGCCCGAGTGGAACAGCCAGGTCTACGTGCTGGATTCGCGTCTGCATCCGGTGCCCGACGGTGTCGCCGGTGAGCTGTACCTGGCCGGCGCGCAGCTGGCGCGCGGCTACTTCGGCCGCGCCGATCTGACCGCCGACCGCTTCGTCGCCAACCCCTTCACCCCCGGCGCCCGCATGTACCGCACCGGTGACCTGGTGGCCTGGCACAAGGGCGAACTCGACTACCGGGGCCGCACCGACTTCCAGGTGAAGATCCGCGGCTTCCGCATCGAGCTCGGCGAGATCGAGGCCGCGCTGCTCGCGCTGCCCGAGATCGCGCAGGCCGCCGTCATCGCCAAGTCCGATCCGCGCACCGGCGATCGTCTGGTCGCCTACCTCGTCGGTGCGAACATCGATGTGGCACAGGTGAAGTCGACGCTGGCCGAGGGTCTGCCGTCGTACATGGTGCCGGCCGCGTTCGTCGTGCTCGACGCGCTGCCGCTCAATGTCAACGGCAAGCTCGACCGCAAGGCGCTGCCGGAGCCGGAGTTCGAGGCCCAGGCCTTCCGCGCGCCGTCCACCCCGATCGAGGAGATCGTGGCGGGCGTGTTCGCGGACGTGCTCGGCACCGACCGCGTCGGCGCCGACGACGACTTCTTCGCCCTCGGCGGCAACTCGCTGCTGGCCACCCAGGTCGCGGCCCGCCTCGGTGCCGCGCTCGACAGCCGGGTGCCCGTGCGCCTGCTGTTCGAGGCCTCGACCGTGGCCGGTCTCGCGGTGAAGGTCGAGCAGGGCGCGGGCGCCGGTGGGCGCCGCGCGCTGGTCGCCGGGCCGCGCCCGGAGCGGGTGCCGCTCTCGCTCGCGCAGCAGCGCATGTGGTTCCTGAACCAGTTCGACACCAGCTCGGCCGTCAACAACATCCCGGTCGCCGTCCGCCTGACGGGTGACCTGGATGTCGAGGCGCTGCAGCTGGCCGTCGCCGACGTGCTGGCCAGGCACGAGACCCTGCGCACGGTGTACCCGTCGACCGACGGCACCCCGCACCAGGTGATCCTGCCGGTCGAGGGCAACGTGCCCGACCTGACGCCGGAAACCGTCGCGCCCGATGCGGTCCCCGACCGGATCGCGGCGCTGATCTCCACCGGTTTCGACGTGCTCGACGAAGTTCCGTTGCGCGCGAAGCTGATGCGCATCGCGGACGGCGACCACGTCCTCGTCTTCGTGGCACACCACATCAGCGCCGACGGCTGGTCCATGGGCCCGCTGACGCGCGACGTGATGATCGCCTACGCCGCCCGTGCGGCCGGGGAAGCCCCCGGCTGGGCGCCGATGCCGGTGCAGTACGCCGACTTCAGCATCTGGCAGCGCGAGGTGCTCGGCGCCGAGACCGACGAGACCAGCCTGATCTCCCAGCAGGCCGACTACTGGAAGCGCGCGCTCGCCGGCGTGCCGGACGAGCTCAACCTGCCGCTGGACCGGCCGCGGCCGAGCACGCAGTCCTTCGCCGGTGGCCGGGTGCTGTTCCCGATCGACACCGAGATCCACGCCGGACTCTCGGTCATCGCCAGGGAACAGAACGCGACGCTGTTCATGATCGTGCACACCGCGCTGGCGGTGTTCCTGGCGCGCATGTCGGGCACCGAGGACATCGTCATCGGTACCCCGATCGCCGGTCGTGGCGAGGCCGAACTCGACGACGTGATCGGCATGTTCGTCAACACGCTGGCCCTGCGCACGCAGGTCGGCGCCCAGCTCGGCTTCACCGAGCTGCTGAACCAGGCCAAGGAAGCCGACCTGGCCGCCTTCGCCCACGCCGACATCCCGTTCGAGCGCCTGGTGGAACTGCTCAACCCCGAGCGCTCCACCGCGCGGCACCCGCTGTTCCAGGTGGCGCTGTCGTTCGAGAACCTGCCCGACGCCGGCTTCGAACTGCCCGGCCTGTCGGTCTCGGCCGTCGACTTCGACGTCGACACCGCCAAGTTCGACCTGCTCCTCACCGTCCGTGAGGCGCAGCCCGGCGACGACGCGGGCGCCTACGCCGAGTTCTCCTACGCCACCGACCTTTTCGACCGGTCCACGGTCGAGAAGTTCGCGCAGCGCTTCCAGCGCCTGCTCGCGGAGGTCGTCGCCGACACCACCACTCCGGTCGGTGATCTCGAACTCCTCGACACGGTCGAGCGGGCCGAGCTGCTCACCCGCACCGGCGGTCCCGCGGCCTCGACGAAGACCATGCCCGAGCTGCTGGCGCAGGCTGTCGCGACCAACCCGGACGGTCAGGCGATCGTCGCGCCGGGCGATTCGGCCGACACCGGACTGGTCGGCGCGCTCCTCGCGCTGGACGCCGACGAAGCGCAGCGTGCGGGCGAGTCCGGTGTGCTCGCGGCGCAGTCGGGTCGCTCGCTGACCTATGCCCAGCTCGACGCGGCCTCCTCGCGTCTGGCGCGGGTGCTGATCGCGCGCGGTGCGGCACCGGAGACGGTCGTCGCCATCGCCATGCAGCGTTCGCTGGAAACGACCCTGGCCATCTGGGCCGTGATCAAGTCGGGTGCCGCGTTCCTGCCGGTCGATCCGAAGTACCCGGCCGAGCGCATCGCGCACATGATGTCGGACTCGGGTGCGGCGCTGGGCATCACGGTGTCGTCCGAGGTCGGTCACCTGCCCGCGCCCGCCCTGGACGAGTGGCTGGTCCTCGACGACGCGGTGCTGCGCGCCGAGGTCGAACGCCAGTCCGCGGCGCCGATCACCGACGCGGACCGCCGTGGCGCCGTCCGCGCCGGGAACACGGCCTACATGATCTACACCTCGGGCTCGACCGGCCTGCCCAAGGGCGTCGTCGTCAGCCACACCGGTGTGGCCAACTTCGCCGCCGCCCAGGTGGCGCAGTTCGGGCTCGGCAAGGACGCGCGCACGCTGGCGTTCGCGTCGCCGTCGTTCGACGCGTCGATCCTCGAGTTCCTGCTCGCGGTCGGCTCGGCGGGCACGCTGGTCATCACGCCGGTCGGCGTGGTCGGCGGCGAGGAGCTGGCCGAGATCATCGTCGGCCAGGAACTCACCCACGTGTTCCTGACCCCGCTGGTCGCGGCGTCGATGGAGCCCGCGGCGCTGGCCGGGCTGGAAGCGCTGATCGTCGGTGGCGACAAGGCCCCCGTCGACCTGGTCGCCAACTGGCACAGCGTGGGCGCCGATCCGGCGCGGCACCGGTTCTACAACGCCTACGGCCCGACCGAGGCGACCATCGCCACCAACCTTTCCGACGCGCTGCTGCCCGGCGACACCATGAACATCGGTGGGCCGATCGCGGGCGCCACCGTCTACGTGCTCGACAACCGGCTGCGGCCGGTGCCCGAGGGCGTCGCCGGTGAGCTGTACCTGGGCGGTGTCGCCCTGGCCCGCGGTTACCACGCGCGCCACGGCCTGACCGCCGAGCGCTTCGTGGCCGACCCGTACGCCGACGGTGAGCGCCTGTACCGCACCGGTGACGTCGTCGCCTGGCGCACGGTCAACGGCAAGCCGGTCGTGGAGTACGTGGGCCGCAACGACTTCCAGGTGAAGATCCGCGGCTTCCGGATCGAGCTGGGCGAGATCGACGCGGTCCTCACCGCGCACGACGACGTCGAGTTCGCCGCCACGATCGGGCGCACCACCGACGCGGGCGCCACCATCCTGGTGTCCTACGTGCGGGCCACGCCGGGCGCGGCCGCCGACCCGGCCGCCCTGGTCGAGTACGCGGCGCAGCAGCTGCCCGCGCACATGGTGCCCGCCGCCGTCATGGTGCTCGACGAGATCCCGCTGACCCCCGCGGGCAAGCTGGACCGGCGCGCGCTGCCCGAGCCGGTGCTCGCCCCGCGCGAGTTCCGCACGCCGACAAGCGAAGTCGAGGCGATCATTGCCACCGTCTTCGCCGAGGTGCTCGGCGTGGACGCGGTCGGCCTGGACGATTCGTTCTTCGCCCTCGGCGGTGACTCGATCCTGTCCATCCAGCTGGTCTCCCGCGCCAAGGACCGCGGCGTGCTGTTCAAGCCGCGCGACGTGTTCGAGAAGCGCAGCGTGGCCGGCCTGGCCGAGATCGCCGTGCTCGCGGGCGATTCCGAGCAGGTCGTGCTCGAGGAGCTGCCCGGCGGCGGTGTCGGTGACATTCCGATGCTGCCGATCATGCGCCAGATCCTCAGCAGCGGCTCCACCTACGACCGGTTCTCCCAGTCGATGGTGCTGCGCCTGCCGGAGAACATCACCGACGACGTGCTGCACGCCACGATCGGCGCGGTCTTCGACCATCACGACGTGCTCCGTTCGCGGGTCGCCCGGGTCGCGGAGCGACCGGCGGGCGCGGAGGCGGTAGCGGAGCGTAACCACGCAGCGACCTCGGGAGCGGAGCAATTCGACACTGCCGGGGAGTGGGTCTTCGAGGCGCTCGCGCCGGGCGAGGTCGATGTGACCGCGCTGGTGCGGCGCGTCGAGGTGCCGGGCGAGGTCGGCGACGAGGAGCTGTCCAAGCTGGCCAGCGTCGAATACGACGAGGCCATGGGCCGACTCGATCCCGCGAACGCCGCCATGGTGCAGTTCGTCTGGTTCGCCTTCGGCGAGAACGCCGACGGCCCGCGTCGCCGCGACGCGCTGCTCATCGTGGGTCACCACTTCGTGATCGACGGTGTGTCCTGGCGCATCCTGATCCCGGACCTCGGCATGGCCTGGGGCCAGATCGCGGCCGGTCAGCCGGTGGCGCTGCCCGCCAACGGCACCTCGATGCGGCGCTGGGCGCACAGCCTGGTGGAGCAGGCGAGTGAGCGTCGTGCGGAACTGCCGTTCTGGCGCGAGGTCTCCACCACCGCCGATCCGCAGCTGGGCGCGCGGGCGTTCGACCCGAAGGTCGACACCTTCGCCACCGTCGACCGGGTGCAGGTCACCCTCTCGCCCGAGGTCACCGACGCGGTGCTCACGGCGATCCCCGGCCTGTACCACGGCGGCGTCAACGACGGCCTGCTCACCGCACTCGCCCTGGCCGTATCGCGGTGGCGCGGTGACGAATCCGGTACCGCGGCGTTGATCAAGCTGGAGGGCCACGGCCGCCAGGAGGAGATCGTCGCCGGTGCCGACCTGTCGCGCACCGTCGGCTGGTTCACCACCGCCTTCCCGGTCCGGCTCGACCTGGTCGGCGCCGATCTCGACGACGCCTTCGCCGGCGGCGCCGTGCTCGGTGACGTGATCAAGTCGGTCAAGGAACAGATGCTGGCCGTGCCCGACAAGGGCATCGGCTACGGCATGCTCAAGTACTTGACCGCCGAGGGCGCCGAACTGCCGAGCGTCGGCCAGATCAGCTTCAACTACCTCGGTCGCGCGACGGCGGGCGAGATCCCCACCGAACTCGCCGAACTCGGCTGGGTGCCGGTCGCGGACCTGGGCCAGCTCGACGCCGAGATGGACCTGGACATGCCCGCCAACGCGACGCTGGACATCAACGCCATCGTCAACGACGGCGAGGACGGCCCGCAGCTGGGCGCGAACATCGCGTTCCCGACCGGCCTGCTCACCGCCGAGCAGGCGCGCGAGTTCGCGGATCTGTTCGTGGCCGCGCTCACCGCGCTCGCCACGCACGCGCGCCGCGGCGACGCGGGCGGCTTCACCCCGTCCGACATGCCGCTGGTGCGGGTCGAGCAGTCCGACCTCGAGCTGTGGGAGACGAACTACCCGGCCATGGCCGAGGTGTGGCCGCTCTCGCCGCTGCAGGCGGGCCTGATGTTCCACGCCATGCTCAGCTCGGCGACCTTCGACGTCTACACCGTGCAGGCCGTGCTCGACCTGACCGGCACGCTCGACGTCGACCGGCTGCGTGGCGCGGCCCAGGCTGTGCTCGACCGGTACCCGAACCTGCGGACCGCGTTCGTCACCGATTCGGCCGGTCAGCCGGTGCAGGTGGTGCTGTCCGAGCTCGAGGTGCCGTGGCGCGAGGTCGACCTGACCGACCTCCCGGCCGACGAGCGGCTGCCGCGCATGCAGCAGCTGCTGCGCGCGGACCAGGCGAACCAGTTCGACATGGCGACCGCGCCGCTGATCCGCTTCGGCCTCTACAAGACCGAGGAGGAGAAGGCGCACCTGGCGATCACGGTGCACCACATCCTGCTCGACGGCTGGTCGATGCCGCTGCTCATGCGCGACCTGCTGGTGCTCTACGCGGTGCGCGGCGACCTCACCGCGCTGCCGCGGGTGGCCTCCTACCGCAACTTCCTGTCCTGGCTCTCGGGCTGGGATCGGGAGGAGTCGCTGCGGGCCTGGTCGGACGCGCTGGCCGGGGTCGAAGGCCCCACCCAGCTGGCGCCCGCGCCGCGCACCGAGGAGCGGTACGAACTCGACAAGATCATCGTCGAGATCGACAGCGACCGCACCAGGTCGCTGAGCAAGCACGCCGGTGAACTCGGCGTCACGGTGAACACGCTGCTGCAGACCGCGTGGGGCATCGTCGTCGGCCGCCTCACCGGCCGCGACGACGTGGTGTTCGGCGCGACCGTCTCCGGTCGCCCGGCCGAGCTGCCCGGCGTGGAGTCGATGGTCGGCCTGTTCATCAACACCCTGCCGGTGCGGATCCAGATCGACGACCGGATCAGCGCGGAGGAGCTGACCAAGCGGGTGCAGTCCGAGCAGGCCGAACTGCTCAGCCACCACTTCGTCGGCCTCTCCGACATCCAGCGGGTGGCCGGCGTCGGTTCGCAGTTCGACACGCTGCTGGTGTTCGAGTCCTACCCGATGGACAAGGACGCCGTCACCGCCGCGAGCTCGATCGACGGCATGCAGGTCACCGGTGTCGGCCTCGACGACGCGACCCACTACCCGCTCACGCTGGTGGTGATGGCCGAGTCGACCATCGAGATCACGATGAAGTACCTGACCAGTACCTTCACCGCCGACGAGATCCGCACGCTCTCGCAGCGCCTGCTGCGCGTGCTCGACGAACTGCTCGACAACCCGACCGGCCTGGTCGGTGACATCGACATCCTCGACGCGGGCGAACGCGCCCAGCTGCTCGCCGAGTCCGGCGTGACCGCGGCCGCCGCGGCGCCGATCGCGGCGAGCGGGGTCGGCGCGCAGACGGTGGCCAAGGTGCTCGGCGAGGTCGTCGAGGCCGATCCGCAGGCGCCCGCGCTGCTGCGCGGGGACAGCGAGATCGCCTACAGCGCACTGGATCGCAAGTCCTCGCAGCTGGCCCGCGTGCTGATCGCGCGCGGTGCGGGCCCGGGCGACGTGGTCGCGATCTCGCTGCCGCGCGGTGTGGATTCGGTGCTGGCCGCCTGGGCGGTGCACAAGGCAGGTGCCGCGGTGCTGTTCGCCGGTGCGCTCACCGGCGTCGAGATCGCCGCCGCGGGTGCCTCCTTCGGCATCAGCGACGCCGCCGTCGCCGGGGTCGCGGGCGAGTGGCTGGTGCTCGCCGACGTGGAAGCCGAGATCGCCGCCGCCGCGGCGCATCCCGTCTCCTACGCCGACCGCACCCGCCCGCTGTCCGAGGACGATCCGGCCTTCGTGACGGTCACCAGTGGCGAGACCACGACGCTCACCCAGAGCGCCGCGGTCGCCCTCGCCGAACGCCTGCGCGCCACCCACGGCGTCGACTACGAGTCCACCACCTACACCACCCACGCCTCCGGCCCGGCCGCCGTCCAGGAATTCCTGGTCGCGGCGACCGCGGGCGCCCTGTCGGTGCTGCCCGACGGCTCGGTCGAAGACGACCTGGCCGATGGCGAGGTCACCCACTGGTTCGTGGTCGCGGGTGATGCCACCGATGCCGCCGACGGCGAGGTCACGGTGATCGTGGCGGAGTAGTCCCGTCCGCTCGCCTACCTGGTCCGTCCCGGTAGGCGAGCGGAGCGTGCATCCTCCCGGCAGCGGTTAGACTCGACATGGCCGACGCGAGCGGCGCGCGGTGCGTTCGACGAGGTCGGAGGTGTGTGCATGGCGATGCCGTTGCCCCGTGCCGACCGCTGGACCGCCGCGGATCTCGATCGGATGCCCGATGACGGTCTGCGATACGAGGTGCTGAATGGTCAGCTTGTCGTGAACGCCGCGCCCAAGCCGAAGCATCAGTGGCTGATCAAGCGGTTGAGCCGCGTTCTCGATGCGGTCGTCCCCGACGGATACGTCGTTCTGGATGGTGTGGGCGTGCTCATCGGCGACGACGAGCCGATTCCCGACCTGATGGTGGCCAGGGGGCCCATCGACTGGGAAGGGCGCGGAGTTCCGGTCGACCAGGTCGAATTGGTCGTCGAGGTCGTCTCGAAGTCGACCACCCTGCAGGACCGCATGGTGAAACCTGTGCTCTACGCCCAGGCGCACATCCCGGCCTACTGGCGTTTCGAGATCAACCCCTTCAAGAGTCAGCTCGCCGCTGAACACCTGCCGGTGCTGTTCGCCTACGCGCTGGACACCGACGAGGATTACGCACTGACCCGCCGTGCGTCGGCGGGCGCCCCGGTCACCCTGCGCGCTCCGTTCGAGGTGACCTTCGACCCGGGTGAGCTGCTTCCGCGTTAGGGTTGTCCGTTTCGGCGGAGCAGGTCGGCGAGGCCGTCGAGGAGCAGGTCGAGGCCGAAGGTGAAATCGGCGGTGCCGGTGTGCGTTCCGGCGATCACCTGGGTGGCCAGTGTGTGCATGTGCGGGTGGGTCTCGTGGGGGATCAGGGGGAGGAATCGTGTTGCGGCCGAGACGTATTCGGCGGCTTCGAGGGGAAAGTTGATGGCCTGCAGGGTGAAGCCGTAGATGTGGGAGTCCAGGGCGTTCCAGGCGCGGTCGGCCTGTTCGTAGGTGAAGCCGGCGCTGACGAGGCAGCCGAGGGTGGCGTCGACGTAGCGGAGCATGGCCGGTCCGACGTTGACGCGCGAGCCGAGCAGGCCGGTGGCCCAGCGGTGACGGAGCAGGACCTCGTGGGCTGAGGTGGCGCGGCGGCGGAGCTCGGCCCGCCAGTCCCCGCCCGGCGCGGGGACGTAGATCTCGGACACGACCAGGTCGACGAGGCCGTCGAGCAGATCGTCCTTGTTGGCCACGTGGTTGTACAGCGACATCGCCTCCACGCCGACCGTTTTGGCCAGCTTGCGCATCGACAGCGCGTCGAGACCGTCCTCGTCGGCGAGCTCGACGGCGGCGCGCAGGACCCGGTCCCGGGTGAGTGGGGTGCGCGACGGCATGGCGGTTCCTCCCTTGACCTACTTACGGCGTAAGTGTACCGTCACGCGGTAGATACTTACGCTGTAAGTGCCTGGCTGACGAGGATCGCTCATGACCGACGTGCACACCACTTCGATGACCGCATGGACCGCACCCCGCTACGGCGGCAGCGAGGTGCTCCGCCCCGAGATCCGGCCGCGCCCCACCCCGGCGGAGCGGGAGGTGGTGGTGCGTGTGCGCGCGGCATCGCTGTGCAGCGGCGACCTGCACCTGCTCACCGGCACGCCGTATCTGCTGCGGCTCGGCTTCGGCCTGCGCAGGCCCAAGCGGCCGGTGATCGGCCAGAATCTCGCGGGAGAGATCGTGGATGTCGGCGCGGCGGTCACCGGATTCGCCGTCGGCGACCGTGTCTTCGGCGTGGTGCCCAGCGGCGCCTTCGCCGAATACGCCTGCGCGGCCACCGAATTCCTCGCCCGTGTCCCCGACGGTCTCGACCTGGACGTGGCCGCGTCCATCCCGGACTCGGGCATGACCGCGTTGCAGGGACTGCGCGATATCGGCGAAGTGACCGCGGGACAACGGGTGCTGATCAATGGCGCGTCAGGCGGCGTCGGCACCTTCGCCGTGCAGATCGCGAAAGTGCTCGGCGCCGAGGTGACTGCCGTCTGCGGCACCAGGCATGTCGACATGGTCCGCGGCATCGGCGCGGACACGGTGATCGACTACACCGTCGACGATTTCATCCGCGCCGCGCCGCGATACGACGTCGTGTTCGACCTCGCGGGCAACCGCACCCTCGGTGAGTGCCGCCGCGTTCTCACCGCCGACGGCGTCTTCATCTCCTCCGCCGCTGCCCCCGGTGACAACTGGTTCGGCCCTGTCCGCTGGCTCGGCGCGGTCGCGCTCACGAACCTGTTCGTCGGCCAGACCCTGAAAGCCCTGCTCATGCGACCGGCGGCCGCCGACCTCGACTACCTCGCGGGACTCGCGGCCGACGGGCGCCTGCGCCCGGTCATCGAACGTCGATTCGCTCTGTCCGACACCGCGGCAGCCGTCGCGGCCTTCGCGCGCGGACACGCCTCCGGAAAGACCGTCCTCACCGCGCCGTGAACCGGCTCAGCCGAAGAGCGCGGTGAGATCGACGGTGGCGGCCATGGCTGCGGCGCCGGCGTCGTTGAGGTGCATGCCGTCGCCGCTGTCGAATTCGGGGCGGATGTAGTCGGGGCGCCGCGGGTCGGCGACGGCGCGGTCGACGTCGAACACCGAGTCGAAAACCTCGGTGGTGCGCAGCCATTCGTTCACCGCGTGCCGGGTCGGCTGGGTTTCCAGCAGGGGCATGCCGGGGTAGACGCAGCCCGCGTACGGGCCGATGGTGGCGGCGTGGATGCGGAGTCCGGCCGCGTGCGCGCGGTCCGCGAGCTCGGTGAAGCCGGCGATCAGTTCCGCCGCGGTGGCCGAGGGCTGCCCGCCCATCGCGCCGAGGATCAGATCGTTGATGCCGAAGTTGACCAGGACATCGGTGACCCCGGGGACGCGCACGGCGTCGGAATCGAAACGGCCGAGCCCGGATTCGCCGATCTGCTCGGCGGTCAGGCGGTTGCCCGCGATGCCGTTGTTGACCACCCAGCCGCGGTTGAGCCGGGAGTTGAGCACATCGACCGAGCGCCGATTGGCGCTCAGTGTGGTGCCGACGCCCTCGAACCAGGAGTCGCCGAAGGCCACCGCGATCGGCGGCACGTCGGTGACCAGCACGTCGATCCCCGTGACGAAGAAGCGGTACGGAAGTTCTTGGGCCTCGAGGAGTTCCACGTCGGCGGTGCGCTCGCCGTCGACCAGATAGGCGATCTCGGCAGGCTGATGGGCGAAGGTCGCGAGCCCGGTCGCGGTGGGCAGGTACAGGCTGAGCAGCAGGTCCTCGCCCGCGGTGACCGCGAGGTCGATCGGATCGCTCACCAGTTCGGCGCCCGGATCGATGGTGAACGTGGCCGCGCCGCCCGCGGTGATCACGTGATCGGTGTCGGCGACGAGGGCCGAACCCTCCTTGCGCCGCGCGATCCGGGCGGACCCGATCCGCAGGGGAGCGGTGCCGTAGCGGTTGGTCAACCGCACGCGCAGCGCGTCACCACCGCCCGCCAGGTGGATGACGTGGCGCACGGTCTCGTCGCCGAACTCGCGCGATTCGGCGAGCTTGATCTGCTCGTTCGGGTCGATGACACCGGTCCGGAAGGCGGCGACCCACGTGTTGTCCTGCATGATCACTCCAGTATTTGCCGTGAGGAATATTGCGTATGCATAGATCTACTCCAAGGTATTCCTCGTGTCAACTATCCGCGTAGCAAATATCGGCTAGGGTGAGTGTCATGTCCGTGCACGAACTGTTCGACGACCACCGGCTGACGATCTCCGGCCTGCTCTTCGAGGCGCACAGCGGGCTGCTCGCCAAGCTCGAGCCCACGTGGAAGGCGCACGGGTTGTCCGGACTGGATCTGAACGCGCTGCTGCGGGTGAGTCGATCGCCGCAGCGCCGACTGCGCATGACCGACCTGGCCACGCAGACCGAACTCTCCACCAGTGGGGTGACCCGGCTGGTCGACCGGCTGGCCACGGCGGGTCTGGTGGAGCGCGTGCTCGACCCTGCCGACCGGCGCAGTTCCTACGCGGCGCTGACCGACGCGGGCGCCCAGCGGCTCGAAGAAGTGCTCCCCGACTATCTCGACGCGCTGGAGCGCTGGCTCACCGGACTGTTGACTCCCGAGCAGCTCGACGGCCTGGTCACCGGGCTCCGCGTCATCCGCGACGCCACCAATCCGTCGGCGACCGCGATCGCCGAGTCGTCCTGAGGCGCTAGGTCTCGCGGTACTTGCGGACCTTGGCGATATTGCCGCAGCGGTCCATCGAGCACCAGCGGCGACGGCCGGGCCTGGACGCGTCGACGAACAGGAGTCCGCAGGTCTCCGAAGCGCAGACGCGGATGCGGGCGGCCAGCGGACTCGCGAACAGGTCGATGGCGTCGCGGGCCAGGGTGGACAGGGCGCCCCCGGCCGTGGCGGCGGGATGGTCGCGCGTGCCGTCGGGATTGAGGCGGGGGATCAGGGGCGGTTCGGCCGCTGCCGCGTTGATCGCGTCGATATCGCTGGGCGCCAAGGGGATTCCAGCGGCCGCGCCGAAGGCCGCGCGGGAGAGCGCGTTGCGGAGGCGATGGAACGCGGCGAGGTCGGCGTCGTCGGCGGGCAGGTCGGGCAGCTCGAGGATGACGCCGAGCCAGTGCCCGAGGTCCTCGGCGGTGTGCACGATCTCCCAGACGGCGAGCTCGCCCTCGCCGCCGGTGTGGACGAGATCGAGCGAGACGCGTCCCGTCTGGAACCGTCGCCGTACGGCCGGGGGGAGAGATTTTCGCCCTTGCATGACACCAGTTTAACTGGTTACGGTAGGGCCATGGCAATCGCGACCTATCTCAATCCCGAATCCCTGCACACCAACCCGGCCTTCTCCCAGGTCGTCCGAGTCCCGGCCGGCGCCGACCTGGTCTACATCGGCGGTCAGAACGGTGTCGACGCCACCGGCCGTGTCGTCGGACCCGATCTCGCCTCGCAGGTGAAGCAGACCCTCGACAACCTGCGCGCCTGTCTCGCGGCCGCGGGCGCCGAACCCGGCGACGTGGTGAAGTGGAACCTCCTCATCAAGGAGGGCGAGAGCCTGCAGGAGGGCTTCGCCGCCTTCGGCGCGTCCTGGGGTCACATGCCCAACCCGCCCGCCATCACCTTCGCCTTCGTCTCGGGCCTCGCCGTCGAGGGGGCCCTCATCGAAATCGAGGCCGTCGCCGCCGTCGCCGGCTGACAACTGCGCCCTAGGTCGCCTCGGTGAACCTGGCGGCCAGTGCGCGCAGCCGGTCGACGAGTTCCGGTGGCTCCCGTACGCGGAACGGGATCTCGAAGGACGCCACGTAGATCGCCAGCTCGGTCAGATCGTGGGAACCCGTTCGGAGCAGGCAGGTTTCGTCGTCGATCGGCTCGATCACGCCGACGGTGGGGGCGATGCGGTCGGTGGCCACCGCGGCCGTCGCCGAGAGGACGATGGTCGCCTGGTAGCGATACGGCGCGGTGCTGACGCCATGGGTGACGAATCCGGCCAGATCCTCGGGATCCGCGCGCGGGGTGAAGCGTGGGCCGGTCGGCGTTCTCGGCGTCAATCGGTCGGCCCGGTACGTCCGCCAGTCGCCACGATCGACGTCCCAGGCCACCAGGTACCAGTGCCGCCCGGTGTGGACCAGCCGGTGCGGCTCCACGGTGCGTGCAGTCGTCGCGCCGCTGTGGGTTCGATAGTCGAAGCGGAGACGGTGACTGTCGCGGATGGCGGCGGCGACGGCGGTGAGCACATCGGGATCGACGGGTCCCGCCGCCGAGGGCACCGAGACCGTGGCCGCGTGCAGCAGGCTGATCCGGTGCCGCAGCCGGGACGGCAGCACCTGCTCCAGCTTCGTCAGCGCCCGCAGTGAACTGTCCTCGATCCCGGCCACGCTGCCACCGGCCGCCGTACGCAGGCCGATCGCCACCGCCACGGCCTCGTCGTCGTCGAGCAGCAGCGGCGGCAGTTTCGCGCCGGCGCCCAGGCGATAGCCCGCGACCCCGGGTGTCGCGTCGACCGGATAGCCGAGTGCCCGCAGCTTCTCGATGTCGCGGCGCACCGTGCGCGCGTCGACCTCGAGGCGCCGGGCCAGTTCGGCGCCGGTCCACTCGCGCGGTGTCTGCAGCAGCGAGAGCAGACGGAGCAGTCGAGCCGATGTTTCCAACATGCCGAAAGTCTGCCGCACAGCTAGGGCCGAAGCTGTCCTAAATGGTTCCTATCGTGGAATTCATGAGCGACGACATCCAGCGGTTCCGACTCGACATCCCGCAACAGCAGCTCGACGAGCTGCGCTATCGGCTCGACAACGCGCGCTGGCCCGCGCCGCTGCCCGGCGACGACTGGGACACCGGCGTGCCCACCGGCTATCTGCGTGAGCTGGTGGACTACTGGCGCACCGGCTACGACTGGCGCGCGCAGGAGGCGACACTCAACGCGCTCGGCCAGTTCACCACCGTCATCGACGGCCAGACCATCTACTTCCTGCATGTGCGCTCCGCCGAGCCGAACGCGGTGCCGTTGCTGCTCACCCACGGCTGGCCCGGTTCGGTGGTGGAGTTCCTCGACCTCATCGGCCCGCTGACCGATCCGGCCGCGCACGGCGGCGAGCCGGGGGACGCCTTCCACGTCGTGATTCCCGCCCTGCCCGGGTTCGGCTTCTCCGGTCCGGTCACCGAGACCGGCTGGACGGTGCGGCGGATCGCCGAGACGTGGGTGGAGCTGATGTCGCGGCTCGGGTACGAGCGGTTCGGCGTGCAGGGCGGTGACATCGGCGCGGCGGTGAGCCCGGAGGTCGGCCGGGTGGCGCCGGAGCGGGTGATCGGGGTGCACGTCAACGGTGGCGGCGGATCGTTTCCGCAGTTGCCGTTGCCCGCGGACGTGATGGCGAGTCTCACCGAGCTCGAGCGCGACCGCATCCGCCGGATCGAGGCGTTCATGAACGAGGAGTTCGGCTACATCGCGATCCAGTCGACCCGCCCGCAGACCCTCGCCTACGGGCTGGTCGACTCGCCGATCGGGCAGCTGGCGTGGATCCTGGACAAGTTCCGCGAGTGGACCCATCCCCGGTCGACCGTTCCGGACAAGATCGTCGACCGGGACCGGCTGCTCACCAACGCGATGATCTACTGGCTCACCGCGACACCGGGTTCGGCCGCCTACGTCGGCTACGCCCAGCCGGCGCAGTGGGGTGCGGTGGCCGCGAACTCGGGCGTGCCCACCGGGGTGATCGTGTTCGCCCACGATGTGGCGATCCGCCGGTTCGACGAGGCCGAGAACACCATCGTGCGGTGGACCGACGTCGACCGCGGTGGGCACTTCGCCGCGCTGGAAGAACCCGAACTGCTCACCGCCGACGTGCGCGAGTTCTTCCGCCCGCTGCGCTGATCAGTCCGCGAGTTCGCCTGCCGAGCGCCAGGATTGGCGTTCGGCGGCGAAGGCTTCGGCCTGGACGGCGCGGAAGTCCGCGATGGAGGTCGCGTTGTCGGTGAGGAAGCGGCGGTAGTCGGCGAGACGGAATTCGCCGTCCTCGGTCGTGACGTCGACCTTGCCCGCCGCGAAATCGGCGCGCAGGTCGAGGAGTTCGTCGGCCTCGACCGGGTGCCAGCGGATGCGGTCGAAATAGCGCAGCAGCCAGGGAGTTTCCGTGTCGGTGCCGAATCGGTCGACGCCGGGGCCCGCGGCGCCGGTCGGCCTGGCGCGGTGGTTCCACACCTGGGTGGTGCGGCCGACGAACTGGTAGCCGCCGGGGCCCTCCATGCCGTAGATACACAGGTAGGCGCCGCCGATGCCGACGGCGTTCTCCGGCGTCCAGGTGCGCGCGGGGTTGTACTTGGTGGTGACCAGGCGATGGCGGGGGTCGGTCGGCGTGGCGACGGGCGCGCCGAGATAGACGTCACCGAGGCCGAGCACCAGGTACTCGGCCTCGAAGACCGTGCGGTAGACGTCCTCGACGGCGTCCAGGCCGTTCATGCGGCGGATGAACTCGATGTTCCACGGGCACCACGGCGCGTCGGCGCGCACACCGTGCATGTAGCGCGTGATGGCCTCGCGAGTGGACGGGTCGTCCCAGGACAGCGGCAGGTGGACCGTGCGGCTCGGCACCACCAGCTGATCGGAATCCGGCAGTAGCGCTTCGGCTTCGGCGAGCAGATCGAGCAGCTGGGGGATCGGCAGGACGGCGGGGTCGACCCGGATCTGCAAGGACCGGATGCCCGGCGTGAGTTCGACGACGCCGCGCTGACCCAGGGCGATCAGGTGCTGGTGCAGCGCGTGCACGCGCGCCCGGAGGCCGAGATCCAAAGTGAGCGTGCCGTATTCGACCAGCACACCGTCATCGCCCTGCCTGCGGTAGGTGACGCCGGTTTCGTCGTCGACGGCGGTGCGGCGCAGGATGCCGTCGTCCGCGTCGCGGCCCGCGGACAGGACGGTGCCGAACGAGGCGCGTCGTCGTGGGCCGAGTTCGCTGGCGGGCGCGGCGTGTTCGGACCGGACGGGCACGAAGCGGACCTTGTCGCCGGGGGTGAGTTGTCCCAGCTTCCAGCGGTCGGCCGCGACCACCGTCACCGGGCACACGAATCCGCCGAGGCTGGGGCCGTCGGGTCCGAGCAGGATCGGGGTGTCGCCCGTGAAGTCGAGGGCGCCGATCGAATAGGCGTTGTCGTGGATGTTCGACGGGTGCAGACCTGCCTCGCCACCGTCGGTGCGCGCCCACTCCGGCTTCGGGCCGATCAGCCGGACGCCGGTGCGATCGGAATTGAAGTGGACCTCGTAGTCGGTGCCGATGATGGTGTCGAAGTCCTTGCGGGTGAAGAACTCCGGTGCGCCGTGTGGTCCCTCGGTGACCGCGAGTTCCCAGCGATGCCCGAAGGACGGGATGTCGCTCATCGGGACGGCGGCGGCGAGGCGAGTGGACGGCCCGCCGAGTGTGAGCGAGTCGCCCGCGCGCAGCGCCGCGCCGGTGCCGCCGCCGAACTTGCCCAGCGTGAAGGTCGCCGCGCTGCCGAGGAATCGTTCGACGTCGATGCCGCCGGACACGAGGACGTAGGTGCGCATCCCCGGCCCGCGGATCGCGCCGACATCGAGGAGGCCACCGGCCGGGACCGCCACGGTGCGCCACTGCTCGACCGGAACGCCGTCCACGCGGACGTCGGCGACCGCGCCGGTGACACACACCCACGTCGGCTCGCCGAACCGCAGCGCCGGGCCACCCAGCGTGCATTCGAGACCCGCGGCGCCCTCCGGGTTGCCGAGTATCCGGTTTCCCAGCCGGAAGGACAGATCGTCCATCGGGCCCGAGGGCGGAACGCCGATGTGCCAGTAGCCGATTCGGCCCGGCCAGTCCTGCACGGTCGTCTGCATTCCGGGGCGGATGACCTCCACGACGCGCGTGGGCTCGGTCGCTGCGCCGGTCGGCTCGGCCGCGGCTGAGGTCTCGGCGGTTGCGCCGGGACCCGGCCCGGCGATCGTGCGACCGACGCCGGGCGCGGGCTTCGGGATGACGGCTGTGGAATCCGATCGGACTTCCGGCCGCGCGGTCGCGGCGACCTGCGTGTCCACGAGGCTCATCGCGTCACCACCATGCGGACGGGCGTCGGCTCGAAACCGTTGCACGGGTTGTTGATCTGCGGGCAGTTGGAGACCAGCACGAGCGTGTCGATCTCGGCCCGCAGGGTGACCTTCTTGCCGGGCGCGGACAGCCCGTCGACGATGCCGAGCGTGCCGTCGGCCTCCACCGGCACGTTCATGAACCAGTTGATGTTCGACACGAGATCCCGCTTGCCCAAGCCCCATTCGAGCGCTGCGGTGAGGAAGTTCTCCACGCAGGCGTGCTGATGACGGGTGTGGTGGCCGTAGCGCAGGGTGTTGGATTCCTGCGAGCAGGCCCCGGCGATGGTGTCGTGATTGCCGACCTCGTCGGCGACGACCGTCATCAACGGGGTGCCCGCCTCGGTGCGCAACACACTGCCCGTGGTGAGGAAGATGTTGCGCTGGGCGGCGACGGTGGCCTGCGCGCTGTAGCGGTCGGTGTGGTCGGCGGCCGAGTAGAGCAGGCAGTCGACGGCCTGGTTGCCGTGCAGGTCGATGATCTCGAGCTGATCGCCCGCGCGCACGACAGCCGACCAGGGCGCGTTGGCGGGGACGGTCTCGTCGAGGACGACGGTACGGGTGGTCGCCGTGGTCATGCCAGAACCTCCGTGGTCTGCGCGGCCGCCCAGGCGGCTTCGGTGTTGTCCAGTGCGCGTAGGTATTCGGGATCGTCGTTGGCGGCGCGATCACCCGGCGCCGACCAGGCGAGCAGGTCGAGGTCGCCGGTGGGCCGGTCGTCGAGCGGATGCGCCGCGTTGGCGACCAGGAGCGTCACCGGCAGGTGGATCAGCAGGTCGACGGCGGCCCCGGCGGGGGCGTTGCCGGTGGGAGTGAGCGTGCCGTCCGGCTCCACCCTCACCCCGCGGAACAACCCGATGGACGGGCCGATATCGCGCGGCTCCATGCCCTGCTTGGCACCGGCCAGGTGCAGTTGCCGGCGACCGGCGGGCGTCGGCCCGCACAGCGTGTCGTGCCGCCCGGACGAATCGGCCACCACCGTCGCGAGAACCCGGCCCTGATCCGAGAGCAGCGGATGCCCGACGCCCAGGTACGCCTGCCACGGCACCTTCACGGTATCGGCGACATTCAGCCGCTCCCAGGGGGATTCGGCCCGGAGCAGGAACAGATGCGCGCCGCCGGCGCCGGTGGGGTCGGCCAGCCGCACCCGGGTGCCGCGTCCCAGCACCACATTCGCGTAGCCGCCCGCGGGAATCCGTTGCGCGAAAACGATCGCGGCCGGATCGATATCGGCAGGAGTGTCGGGGCGGGCGATCGTGGCGGCCGCGGCCTGGGCGCGCGCGTGGGCGCGGGCACCGTCGGTGGACTGGGTACTCGTCATCGGTATCTCCTCGGCGAGTGGTGGATCAGGGGCGGAACCCGGCTCGGTCGCGAGCTGGGTGTGGTCGCCGGGGTCGTCCGCGGGTGGCGCGTCGCGGTTCGTCTCGGCGACCGAGGGCTTGGTCGGGGTGGTCCTCGGAAGACCTGGCGGGGGCGCTCCGGTGCGCCCCCGCGGCGGCCTCACGCCGTGGCGGGCTCCAGGGCGGCCGGTTCGGTGACCGCGGGCCGGGCGACCACGAAGCGGTAGACGATCGCGCCGGCGGTCAGGATCACCGCGACCGACAGCGGGCCGGCCCACAGCTGCCACCAGCTCCCGCCGGCCGGGGTGTACACCTCGGGGCGCGGCCAGGCCAGATTGATCACCATCGCGATGCCCCACACCACGGCGAGGGCGTTGATCGGGATGCCCCAGCGACCGAGGGTGAACAGCGAGGCGTCCTCCGGCGCGGGCAGGCCCTTGACCCTGCGCACCAGCAGCGGCACGGTGACCAGCAGATAAGCCAGGTACAGGCTGACGATGCAGACGCTGGCCAGGGTGGCGAATATGGCCGGGTTGCCCAGGTTCAGTACGAGCAGTCCGATCCCGAGCGCGCCGATCACCACGGCGGGCCACACCGGGGTGCCGAAGCGGGGGTGCACGGTGGAGAGCGCCTTCGCGAACGGCAGCTTGCCGTCGCGGGCCATCGAGAACATCAGGCGCGAGCCCGCGGTCTGGATGGCCAGCGTGCACACGATCACCGCCACCGCGACGCAGCCGAGCAGCACCGACCCGGCGGGGCTGTTCAGCTTCGCCATGATCACGTATGCCAGTCCACCCGAGGCCAATTCGCCGTCGGACAGGCTGGGCGCGGCCATCAGCGCGCCGATCAGCATGAGCCCGCCGCCCAGCGCCGACACCGACAGCGCCAGCAGGATGGTGCGCGGCGCCACCCGGCGCGGGTTCTTGGTCTCCTCGGAAAGCTCACCGGCGGAATCGAATCCGACCATCACGTACGCGGCCATCAGGCCGGAGACCAGGAACGCCGCCCAGTACGGGCCTGGCGTGGCCTGCTCGGTGTTCAGTACCACGTCGGGGCCGCGTTCGGCGCCGGTGAAGAACAGCGCGATGATCGCCAGCACGCCGATGATCTCGATGGTGACGCCGATCGAGTTGATCCGCGCCATCAGGTCGATGCCGATCACATTGATCGTGGTGGTCACGACCAGCAGCAGGCTGCCGAGCAGGACCGCGTTCATCGCGCCGTCACGGGAGGTGAGCGCGGTGTCGGTGCCGATGACCTGGAATCCGCTCCAGATCGTCGGCAGCACCACCTGCAGGGCGATGGCCGCCGCGGCGGCGGTGACGATCTGCGCGATCACCATCATCCACCCGGCGAACCAGCCGACCAGCCCGCCCGCCAGGCGCCGTGACCACTGGTAGATACAGCCGGAGATCGGGTACCGGGCGGCCAGTTCCGCGAAGTTCAGCGCGACGAGGAACTGTCCGGCGAAGACCAGCGGCCAGGTCCAGAAGAACGCGGCGCCGCCGAACGAATAGCCGAAGCCGAAGAACTGGAAGATCGTGGTGAGGATGGAGACGAACGAGAAGCCCGCCGCGAACGAGGCATAGCGGCCCAGTTTGCGATGCAAGACCGGCTGGTAGCCGAAGGCGGCCAGATCGGCGCTGTCGCGGGCGGTTTCGGGGGGAGCAGCGGGGGAGTCGAGAGTCGCGGCCATGTCGGTGTCCTTCGGCGGTGCGGCCAAATATCTATCAGTCGATAGTTTTGCGCTCGCGATCGCTCGAACGGTGTCCTGCGTGTATCGAGTGTGGGGCCCGCGGTAACTTCTGCGTTGCCGACGTTTCTATCAAGTGACAGGAATGCGACCGCGCGGCATCCGCGCTGGTGAGCCGCCCGCTTCCGGCCTGGCCGGCGTCCGATGACAGAATCGGGGCGTGGCAAACCTCGGGCCCGGGCGTCCCCGGCTGACACAGCGGCGCAGGCAGGGGACCACGCCGCGCGCGGAGATCCTCGACGCGGCGGCGGAGCTGTTCACCACCAAGGGCTACGCCAACACCTCCACCCGCGCGGTGGCCGACGCGGTCGGCATCCGGCAGGCCTCGCTGTATCACCACTTCGCCGCCAAGGACGACATCCTCGACGCGCTGCTCGCCCAGACCATCGCGGGCCCGGCCGCCCTGGCGCAGCGCATGACCGGCGAGCCCGAGGCCGCCGTCACCAAGCTCTACGCCCTGGCCCTGTTCGACGTCCGCCAGCTCCGCGCCGCCCGCTGGAACCTCGGCGCGCTCTACCTGCTGCCCGAGCTGCGCACCGAACGCTTCGCCGCCTTCCGTCGCCACCGCGACGAGCTGCGCGAGCACTACGAACGCCTCGCCGCCGAATCCGCCACGGCGGCAGGGCGACCCGATGATGCGAAGATCCTGCCGTTCCGGCTGGTCGAGACGGTGATCGGCATCCGCTCCGACGCGGGCTCCGCCGACCCCGACACCGAGCACCTGATCCCGGACGCGATCCTGCGCATCGTCGGCCACCCCGGTGACCTCGGCGCGGTCCGCGCCGAGGCCGAGGCACTGCTCACCCGGCTGGGAGAACTCCCCGAGTCCGCGTGAGCAGTGCCGTCGTGCTCGCTCAGTCCGCGATGAACGCGAGGATGTCGGCGATGAGTTCCTGCTGGTAGGCGCCGAAGATGCCGTGCGGGGCGCCCGGATACACCTTGAGGGTCCCGTCCTTGACGAGCTCGATCGCCTTCAGCGCCGAATCCGCGATGGGCACGATCTGGTCGTCGTCGCCGTGGGCGATGAAGATCGGCACCTCGAGCGCCCGCAGATCCTCGGTGAAGTCGGTCGCCGAGAACGCGGCGACGCACTCGTAGGCGGCCTGGATGCCCGCGAGCATGCCCTGACGCCAGAAGTCGTCCTGCGCGCCCTTCGAGACCGCCGCGCCCTCACGGTTGAAGCCGAAGAACGAGGGGGCGAGCTCCTGGTAGAAGTTCGAGCGGTCGGCCAGCACGCCGGCGCGGATGTTGTCGAACACCTCCATCGGCAGCCCGTCCGGGTTGGCCTCGGTGGCGACCATGATCGGCGGCACCGCGCCGATGGTGACGACCTTGGCGACCCGGTCCTTGCCGTGCTGAGCGGCGTAGCGAACGACCTCGCCGCCGCCGGTCGAGTGGCCGATCACGACGACATCGCGCAGGTCGAGCGCTTCGATGAGCTCGGCGAGGTCACGCGCGTAGGTGTCCATGTCGTTGCCCTGCCACGGCTGCGACGAGCGCCCGTGCCCGCGGCGGTCGTGGGCGATGACGCGGTAGCCGGCGTCGGCGAGGGTCTTGCGCTCGAGCGCCCAGGCGTCGGAGCTGAGCGGCCAGCCGTGGCTGAAGACGACAGGCCGGCCGGTGCCCCAGTCGGAGTAGTAGATCTCGGTGCCGTCGGAGGTGGTGAAGAAGGACATGGCGCTCCTGTCGAAAAGCGGCGAACGGATAGGTTGCCCATAGTTGTCGGGTACGCGCTCGTTGTCGCCTACCGCAACGGCCGCGCATCCCGCCATTTCGGACAAGCAGTAGATTCGAGGGCATGTCTGCCGCCCCGGATCGTTTCCGCCACACCGCATCCAGTGCGACACGGCGTATCGGGTTTCTCCTGTTCGACGGGGTCAAAGCGCTCGACTACGTGGGTCCGGCGGAGGTCTTCATCGAAGCCAACCAATTCGCCGACGCCTACGAGGTGATGCTGTTGTCACCGACCGGTTCGCCCGTCCAGAGCTCGGTGGGCCCCGGGGTTGCCGTGACTGCGGCCGCGGCCGACGCGCCCCCGTTGGACACGCTCGTCGTGCCGGGCAGCGAGGTGTGTCCCAGCGACTTCGTCCAGCCGGATCTGGTCGAGTCCGCGCGCCTGCTCGCGGCCCGCAGTCGGCGGGTCGTGTCGATCTGCAGCGGTGCCTTCGTACTCGCCGAGCTGGGCCTGCTGGACGGTCGCAGTGCGACCACGCACTGGAAGTTCGCGCCCGAGCTCGCCCGCCGGTACCCGCGCGTCGACGTGCAGGCCGACCGGATCTTCGTGCGGGACAGTGCTGTCGCGACGTCCGCGGGTGTGGCCGCGGGGATCGATCTCGCGCTCGCGTTGGTGGCCGAGGATCTGGGCAGTTCCATCGCGCGTCAGGTCGCCCAGGGCCTGCTGGTCTACCTGCAGCGTTCCGGCGGCCAGACACAGTTCTCCACCCCGCTGCGTGCCGCCGCCTTGCCGCCGGGCCCGGTGCGCGCGGTGACCGATCTGATCGCCGCGGACCCGGCGAAGCGCTACAGCGTGCAGGAGCTGGCGCGGCACGTGAACGTGAGTCCGCGCCACCTCACCCGGCTCTTCGCCGAGGAAGTGGGCCTGAGCCCGGCCGAGTACGCGGCGGGCGTGCGCTTCGATCTGGCCCGCGCCGCGCTGGAGGCAGGCAGCTCGGTGAGCCGGGCGGCCGCCGAGGCCGGGTTCGCCAGCGCCGAGGCACTGCGCCGGACCTTCATCGCCCGGCTCGGGGTGTCGCCCTCCGACTACCGGCGCGGCTTCCGGACCGAGTCGAGCGTGCAGCGCGTCTCAGCGTGACGTCGGCGGGGCGATCTGCCAGTGCTGGTTGAGCGCGCCCGCGATCTCGGGGAGCACGGTGATCGGAATCCGTTTGGCGCGCAACATCTCCCGGATCTCGCTCACCTGTTCGCGTTTGCGCATGTCGTAGGCGCCCGACACCGGGCGCACCACCGGCGGAATCGAGAGCAGGACCAGTTCGTCGGAACCCGCGCCGGTCAGGTCGAGGGCGAGGGACCAGCGGGAGCGCTCGTCGAGGGTGAAGCGGCCCGCGACCACGCTGTCCCACGGCACGGTCGCCGCCCGGAACGGGGTCCTGGCGTAGATGGCGTGCTCGGTGAGCTCGACGACATCGCGCACGAACAGCGCCACGCCGGCCGCGACACCCGCGATCGCGCCGACCAGGAACCCGGTGACGACCCGGTTCACCCCGAACATCGCCAGGAACAACCCGACGATGCCCGTGGTGACCAGCACGCCGATCAGGCAGTAGAACAGGCTGCGGGCAGCGGGCACGACACCGGCGCGCACGGTGGCCATGCGGACCTCCTTCTCGACGACTCGCGGCCCACCTTAGCGCCGGGTGGGCTCACGACCCGAGCGATACCGCCGCCTCCGAGGTCTCCACCAGGAAGGTGAAGGTCTCCTGGAAGTAGAGCTTGACGGTGTCGGCGTCGTGGCTGAGGTAGCCGATCGACAGGTCCTGCCCCACCGCGAGCTCGAAATCGCCGCCGCGGGTGGTGAGCGCGAAGCCGCCGGTGATCGCGGGCGCCCAGATGATCTCCCCGTCGATCAGCCGCTCGATGTGGGTGCGGATCGGATGGCCGTGGTCGGAGGTCTCACTGACCTGGGTGTACAGCTCGGCGCTGAGCACCACCGAGTACGGGCCCTGCACACCGGCCAGCCGCAGACCGGTGAGCGCGTGCGAGATGGCGTCGGGAATGTCGACGACATTGCTCGGCAGCTCGACCGGGGCGTTGGACGCCGCGGCGCGGATACCGGTGATGCCCGCGGCCGCGTAGCTCTCGAAGATGGCGCGGTCCTCGGCGAAGGCGATCTTCTGCGCCGCGTCCTTGAGGTTGTCCAGGTCGGCGTCGGGCGCGCCGCGCTCGATGTCGTCGAGTTCGGAGCGTTTCAGCGTGAACGGCACGCGGAGTTCGACCAGCGGCTGAACCACGCGCTGATGGGCCACGACGCCCTCGTCGGGAGAGGAGATCGAGGTGAGCCTGCCGCGGTTGAGCGCCGAGTAGGCGACGCCGTGCGGGCCGGACAGGTCGACGACGCGACGGCCCGCGATGTTGCGCTTGAACGTGCGGGTGGCCTCCTCCTCGATCTGGGCCCAGGCCTCGCCGCTGATCGGCGCGAGTTCGCGATGCAGGTTGTTCATTCACATACTCCTTTTCATCGTGCCGATGGCGAGTGAGCCGTCGGAGTCGGCCGCCGCGGCGTTCGCCTGCTCCACCGGGGCGAATTCGGGCAGGGAATCGGACTCTTCTTCGGTGGCGACGGATTCGGGTGCGTCGGGCAGGTCGTCGAGGAAATCGACGGTGGGGGTGAAGAACAGGGTGCCGGTGACCGCGAAGGAGAAGTCGAGGATGCGGTCGTAGGCGGCCTCCTCGGTGCCGAGGAACATGCGCTCGAGCATGCGCTCGGTGACGCTCGGGGTGGCGGCGTAGGCGATGTAGTACGTGCCGAACTCGCCGGTGCCGATGGTGCCGAAGGGCATGTTGGCGCGCATGATCTGGCGCTCGGTGCCATCGGGATCGACCAGGGTGTTGACGGCGACGTGCGAGTCGGCCGGCTTCACGTCGTCGGGCAGTTCGTAGTCGGCGAGCTTGGTGCGGCCGATCACGCGCTCCTGCTCCTCGATCGACAGCGCGTTCCACTGGTCGAGCGGATGCGTGTACTTCTGCACGATCACGTAGCTGCCGCCGGTGAATTCGGGATCCTCGTCGCCGATCAGGGCCGCCGAGGCCGCGGCCTTGCCCTCGGGATTCTCGGTGCCGTCGACGAAGCCGAGCAGATCGCGCTGTTCGAAATAGCGGAAGCCGACGGTCTCGTCGACGATCGTGGCCGCGCCGCGCAGCCGCTCACCGATCACCATGGCCAGTTCGAAGCACGGGCCCTGGGTCTCGGCCCTGATGTGGAAGAGCAGGTCGCCGGGCGTGGCGGGCGCGCTGTGGATGGGGCCGTTGTAGCCCGGGAACTCGTGCAGCTCAGCGGGTTTGGGGCCGACGAAGAGCCGGTCCCAGGCCGCGGAGCCGATCGAGGTGACACAGGTCAGGCCCTCACCGGGCACCCGGAACCCGATGGACCGGCGCAGGCCGGAGATGTCGGCGAGCAGGTCGCGCACTGTCGCCTCACCGCCCTCGTCGATGGTGGCGACCAGGAAGATGGCGGCGGGCGTGAGTGGATCGAGGATCGGCTGTGGCTCACCCATGGCGTCCAGAGTAGAGCGCCGCACCGACACGGTCGCGCCGCGCCGGGCGTGTCAGCGACCGAGTGACCCGTCCTACTTCGCGACGCTCAGCAGAAACGCCACGTCGTCGAGCGCCTTGACGCTGTGCCGGGCGCGCGGGACGACGATGAGATCGCCCGCCGAACCCTTCCACTCGTCGGTGCCCGCGATCAGCACCAGGGTGCCGCTGAGGACCTGGATCGTGGCGTCGCCGTTGTTGTCGTGCTCGGCCAGGCTCTGACCCTCGGTGAGCGCGACGACGGTCTGGCGCAGCGCATGGGTGTGGCCGCCGATCACGGTCTGCGAACTCCGGCCGCTCGTGGAGGTGGCCGCCAGCTTCAGCTGTTGACGGGCCACCGCGGTCAGCGATTTCTTGTCCATGACATCGCGCCTTTCGCAGGCTTCTCGCGGGGCTGGTATCGGTGAGTATGCCCGAGACCCCGCCCGCGGTCGGGCGTTTTGCCCCGACCGTTAGCCAGGCGTTGTCAGGCCCTGACGTAGCGGCGAATGCGGTAGCGGAGGCCGGTTTTCGAGTCGCGCCACGGCGTGTCGTCGGCCTGCCACTCCGGCCCGATCGCCGGTGCGAACGCGTCGCCGGCGACGGTCGTGTCGACCTCGGTGACCAGCAGTGTTGTCGCCAGCGGCAGGGCTTCGCGGTAGATCTGGCCGCCGCCGGCGATCCAGACGTCGACCTCGCCGGCGAGGGTCAGCGCGTCGGGCAGCGAGGCGGCCCGCTCGGCGCCCTCGGCGGACCAATCAGGCTGCCGGGTGACCACGATGTTGCGGCGGCCGACCAGTGGACGGAACGACGCGGGCAGCGAATCCCAGGTGCGCCTGCCCATGATCACCGGGTGCCCCATGGTCACGTCCTTGAAGTTGGCCATGTCCTCGGGGACGCGCCAGGGGATCGTGTTGTCGACCCCGATCACCCCGTTCGCGGCCTGCGCCCAGATCAGGGCGATCTCGCGACTCACACCGCCACCGGTGCTTTGATGGCCGGGTGGTGACGGTAGTCGCTGATCTCGACGTCTTCGTAGACGTAGTCGAACAGGCTCGTCGCCGGGCGCAGGTGCATCGTCGGGAACGGGTACGGCTCGCGGCCGAGCTGCTCGCGCACCTGGTCGACGTGGTTGTCGTAGATGTGCACGTCACCACCGGTCCAGATGAACTCGCCCGGTTCCAGCTCGGTCTGCTGGGCCACCATCAGCGTGAGCAGGGCGTAGCTGGCGATGTTGAACGGCACGCCGAGGAACAGGTCGGCGCTGCGCTGGTAGAGCTGGCAGGAGAGCTTGCCGTCGGCCACGTAGAACTGGAAGAACGCGTGGCACGGGGCGAGCGCCATCTTGTCCAGCTCGGCCACGTTCCAGGCCGAGACGATCATCCGGCGCGAGTCCGGGTCGGTGCGCAGGGTGTGCAGGACCTGGCTGATCTGGTCGATATGGGTGCCGTCGGGGGTGGGCCACGAACGCCACTGCACGCCGTAGACCGGACCGAGCTCACCGTGCTGATCGGCCCACTCGTCCCAGATGGTGACCCCGTGCTCGCGCAGCCAGGACACGTTCGAGTCGCCGCGCAGGAACCACAGCAGCTCGTAGACGATGGACTTGAGATGGACCCGCTTGGTGGTGATCAGCGGGAAGCTCTCGGCCAGGTCGTAGCGCAGCTGATGACCGAAGATGCTGCGGGTTCCGGTGCCGGTCCGATCGGCTTTGGGCGTGCCGCGCTCGAGCACGGTCCGGAGCAGATCCTCGTACTGCGTATCAGGGGTGGCCACGCCTGGCGATTCTACGGTGCACGGCACCTGGCAAGCTCTCCGCGTATGCGCAAGCTCTACGTGATCGGCATCGGCGCCGGCGACCCCGACCAGGTGACGATGCAGGCGGTCAAGGCCATGCGAGCGGCCGACGCCTTCTTCGTCATCGGCAAGGGCGACGAGAAGCGGGAACTGGTCGAGGTGCGCACCTCGATCCTGGCCGAGCACGTCGCGGGGCCGCACCGGATCATCGAGATCACCGATCCACCGCGCGAGCGCACCCCCGACGACTACGCGGGCGTGGTGCGGGACTGGCACGAACGCCGCGCCGAACTGCTCGGCGCCGCCTTCGACGAGGTCGACGGGACCGGCGCGATCCTGGTGTGGGGTGATCCGGCGCTCTACGACAGCACGCTGCGCATGGTCGAGCTGGTGCTGGCGGGCGGGCGGGCGTTCGACTACGAGGTGATCCCCGGCGTCACCAGCGTGGCCGCGCTGGCCGCCCGGCACCGCATGGTGCTGCACCGGATCGGCGAGCCGGTGCACGTCACCACCGGCCGCAGACTGCGCGAGGACGGGCTCGGCGCCGGTTCGACGGTGGTGATGCTCGACGGCGACTGCTCGTTCACCGAGATCCCCTCCGACGACGTGCACATCTGGTGGGGCGCCTACCTCGGCATGCCCGACGAGACCCTGATCGAGGGACCGCTCGCCGAGGTGGGCGAGCGGATCGTCACCCGCCGCGCGGAACTGCGCGCAGCCAAGGGCTGGATCATGGACGTCTACCTGCTGCGTCGTCGCTGACCCGGCGGCGCGCGGGCCGCTAAACTGGCACGGTGCCCGAGCTACCCGAGGTGGAAGCGCTGGCGCAGTTCCTGCGGGATCATGCGGTCGGCGCGGTGGTGGGGCGAGTCGACGTGGCCGCGTTGAGCGCGGTGAAGACGTTCGACCCGCCGCTCACGGCGCTGTCCGGGCGCGATGTCACCGGCGCCGGGCGCTGGGGCAAGTTCCTCGGGATGGACTGCGGCGGGCTGTGGTTGATCACGCATCTGTCCCGCGGTGGCTGGTTGCGCTGGGTCGACGAGCCGAATCCGTTGCCGCCCAAGCCGGGTGGAAAGTCGCCGCTGGCGTTGCGGGTGCACTTCTTCACGCCGGAGGGCGCGACGCCCGCGATCGATCTGACCGAGGCGGGGACCAAGAAGCGGCTCGCGGTGTACGTCGTCGAGGATCCGAAACTGGTGCCCGGCATCGCCCGGCTCGGGCCCGACGCGCTGGCCGTCACCGAGGACGAGTTCGCGGCGCTGTTGAAGGGCACCTCGCAGCGGATCAAGACCGCCATCGTCGACCAGACGCTGCTCGCCGGCATCGGCAACGCCTACTCCGACGAGATCCTGCACACCGCCAAGATCTCCCCGTTCGCCAATACGAAAACGATGTCGGCGGAGACGGTTTCGCGCCTGTACGGCGCGATGCGCGAGGTCCTGCTCGACGCGGTGGAGCGCTCGGTCGGACAGGACGCCGCCCGGCTCAAGGGCGAGAAGCGGTCCGGCATGCGGGTGCACGCGCGGACCGGGCAGAAGTGCCCGGTCTGCGGTGACATCGTGCGCGAGGTGTCCTACGCTGAGCGCTCGTTCCAGTACTGCCCGACCTGCCAGACCGGCGGCAAGATCCTCGCCGACCGGCGCATGTCACGGCTGCTCAAGTAGCACTCCGCTCGCGCCAGGCCTCCAGCAGGCGCAGCCAGAACTCGCTGACGGCGGGAAACGCCGGGACGGCGTGCCACAGCGTGTCGAGCGGGACCCGGCCGACCACCGCGATGGTCGCCGCGTGCAGCTGCTCACCCATGTCGGGCCCGACGAAGGTCGCGCCGAGCAGCCGGTTCTCGGTGGTGTCGACGACGAGTTTCGCGTGCCCGGTGAAATCGTCGCGCGACAGCGCCGATCCGGCCACGGCGACGTCGAGTTCGACGGTGTCGACGGCGTAGCCCGCGGCCCGCGCGTCGTGCTCGGTGAGGCCGATCGAGGCGTGCTCCGGTGAGGTGTACACGACCTGCGGGACCTGCTGATGATCGGCGCTCGCGGTGAAGCGGGAGCCGTCGAGGGGCCTGCCCTCGGCCCTGGCGGCGATCACGTCACCGCAGACCCTGGCCTGGTACTTGCCCATGTGCGTCAGCGCGGCCCGGTGATTCACGTCGCCGACGGCGTAGAGCCATGCGCCGGGGACGTCGCGGGCGGTCAGCTGATCGTCGACCTCGACATAGCCGGGCGGCAGGCCGACCGCGTCCAGGCCGAGGTGCTCGGTGGCGGGGGCGCGGCCGGTGGCGACGATCAGCTCGTCGACCTCGAGTTCGCCGTCGTCGAGCACGAGGGTGACCGGTCCGCCGTGGATGCGCCCGACCCCGGTGTCCTCGGGGTCTCGCCGGGAGACCAGCTGCGGTTCGGTGTGCAGCCGCACGGTGACGGCGCCCGTGTCGCGCAGGCCCGCCAGCACCATGTCGGAGGCGAAGCGCTCGGCGCGGGGCAGCAGCCGGTCGCCGCGCACCAGCATCGTCACCTCGGCGGCGCCGAGTTCGGCCAGCCAGGTCGCGGTCTCGCAGGCGACCACGCCGCCGCCGATGATCGCGACGCGGCGGGGGACCACCGTCAGGTTGGTGGCGTCGCGTGAGGTCCACGGCAGCGCCTCGCGGACGCCGGGGATGTCGGGGATGACGGCGGTGGTGCCGGTGGCGAGCACGACCGCGTGCCTGGCCCGCAGCACGCGCACCCCGTCGTCGGTGGCGACCTCGACGAGCCGTTCGCCGACGAGCCTGCCCGCACCGCGGATCGGCTCGATCTTCGCCGATTTCGCCCAGTCGACCTGCGACGAGTCGTCGCGGTTGTGCACGAACTGGTCGCGGCGCGCGAGCACGTCGGCGACCTGGGGCCCGCTCACGCTCACGCCGGGCATCGCCTTCCCCAGACCGAGCACGGCGCCCGGGCGCAGCAACGCCTTGCTGGGGATACACGCCCAGTAGCTGCATTCGCCGCCGAACAGCTCCCGCTCGACCAGCGCGGCCGTGCGGTCGCTGCCCGCGATGGCGTAGGCGGCGGCGTTCTCCCCCGCGGGACCACCGCCGAGGACGATGACGTCGTATTCGACCTCGCTCACTGCAGGTAGCCCTCGACCTCACGGGGCGAGCGCAGTCCGGTGTCGTCGGTCGATTCGTCGGCGCCGGCGCGAGCGCGCCGCTGCCGCAACAGATCCCACGCCAGATCGAGCATCACTTCCAGCTCGGCCAGCTTCTGCCGTTCGGCGACGGGGTCGATTTCGCCCGCCGTGGCCTTGGCGCGCAGCGCGTGCTCGTCGTCGACCAGCTGCTTGATCCGCGCGAGGATGTCCTGATCGTTCATCTGCTCACCGCTTCCATACTCGGAGGGGTAGTGCCGAACCGTGACTCCCGGTCCATGCTACGACCGCGCGAGGGTGTTCACGCGAGGCAATCCGCGGCGATCGGTACCGCCGTGGCCAGCTCGGCGGTGCTCGGCGCGGTGTAGCCGATGGCGACACCGAAGCGGTGTGGCTCGCCCAGGTGGTTGTCGGCCAGGCCGTTGACCAGCACGCCGCGCTCGTGCGCGGCGGCGACCGCCGTGCGTTCGGCGGCGGCGTCGGGAAGCTGCACGACCACGTGCGAGCCCGCGTCGTCACCGAGGACGGGCAGGCCACGCGCGACGAGCGCGTCGACGACGAGTGCCCGGCGCGGCGGCACCACGCGGCGCAGGCGCCGCAGATGCCGGGCCAGGTCGCCGTGCCTGGCGAACTCGCTGAGCACCCGCTGCCCCGACAGGCTCGGCCCGGTGCCGGTGTCGGCGCGATGCGCCAGCACGGCGTCGGTGATGTCCGGGCGGGCGACGAGCCAGCCGACGCCGAGGGTGGTGGTGAGGATCTTGCTGGTGGTGCCCAGGTGCACGACCACGTCGGGCGCCATGGCGGCCAGCAGCGGCAGCGGCGCGGTGTCGTAGCGCAATTCGCCGTCGTAGTCGTCCTCGATGACGAATACGCCCGCCGCCCGCGCGTATTCGATCAGCGCTACCCGGCGCGCGGCGGGCATGCGCGCGCCGAGCGGAAACTGGTGTGCCGGTGTGCAATACACCGCGCGGACGCCGGGCGGGATCAGGTCGACGCGCAGGCCGTCGTCGTCGACGGGCACCGGGAGCACGCGTACGCCCGCGGCGCGGAAGGCGCCGACCGCGCGTTGGTAGCCGGGGTCCTCGAAGGCGACGGTGTCGCCGGGCCGCAGCAGCGCGGCGGCCAGCTCGGCCACCGCCGCGCTGGTGCCCGCCGTGGCCAGCACGGAGGCCGGTTCGGCGACCAGGCCGCGGTGCCGAAGCAGGTGCTCGGCCACGGTCACCCGGAACTCCGGCTCGCCCGCGCGATCCTTGCGCGCGGCCGCGGGGAGATCGCCCGCCGCCCGCCAGGCGCGGCGCCAGGCGGCCGGGTCGACGGCGTCGGTGCAGGGCGCGCCGGGCCGGAGATCGAGCAGACCGGTCTCGGGGACGGCGCCGGCGCCGGGGGCGGTGCGCGGTGGGGCCGCCGCGGGCGCGGTGCGCAGATAGGTGCCGGAGCCGCGGCGCCCGGCGATCCAGCCCTCGGCGTGCAGCTGGTCGTAGGCGGTCGAGACCACCGCGCGGCTCACCCCGAGCCGTTGCGCGAGCGCGCGCGAGGACGGCAACCGGTCGCTGACCCGCAGCACCCCGCCGGTCGCCGCGGCGCGCAGGGCATCGGCCACCTGCACCGACAGCGGTTCGGGGGCGGATCGGTCGAGCGGGATCGGCAGCTCGTCGAGCATCGGCGGCACCTCGAATTGGCCTGTTGATCTACTGTCGAATTGGACCTGTGCGCGGTCCACTCTACCGGCGAAGCTGGAAGACATGACCACGCACGACACCCACCGCCCGCCCCTGTCGCCGACCCCGCGCACCACCCTGACCCGTTCCAAGGAGCGCGGCCGGACCGATCGCGCCGAACTCGACGCGGTGCTCGACGCGGGACTCGTCTGCCACCTCGGCGTGCTGCTCGGCGGCTCTCCGGTGGTGTTGCCGACCGTCTACGGCCGCTCAGGCGACACGCTCTACCTGCACGGTTCGACCGGCTCCGGGAACATGCGCGCCGCGATCGACACCGACATCTCGCTCACGGTGACCCATGTCGACGGTGTGGTCTATTCGCGCTCGGCCATGCACTTCTCGATGAACTTCCGTTCCGCCGTGGTGCGCGGCAAGGCGGTGCTGGTCACCGATGAGGCCGAACGGCTGGAGGCGCTGCGGTTGATCGTCGAGCAGGCGGCGCCGGGCGCCTGGGACCGGGTGCGTCCGCCGAACCGCAAGGAGATGGCGGCGACGATGGTCCTCGCGCTCGACCTGACCGAGGCGTCGGTGAAGGTCCGCACCGGCGGGCCCGGCGATGACGAGGCCGATATCGCGGCCGGTGGCGTGTGGGCCGGCGTGTTGCCCCTGCGCCAGGTCTGGGGCGAGCCCATCGATGCCGACAACCTCGAGCCGGGGGTGGACGTGCCCGCCGACGTCGCCGCCAGAATCGCGCCGGCTACCGTGCCGGCGTGATCGAACGCGCCGGTCCGACCAGCGGCTTCGCGCCGCGGTCGACCGGACGCACCGCCGGGCGATGAACTCCGGTCGAGATACCGGGGACCGGCGGCCGGGCCGGGTACGGTCCGTCGCATGGCCGAGGGGACGACAGCGGATCGACCGACGCGGCGGTCGTTCACCGCGGAGCAGGTGGTGGACGCCGCGCTCGGGCTGCTCGACGAGGGTGGGCCGGGCGCGCTGTCCGTACGCGCGGTCGCC
Organism: Nocardia neocaledoniensis; assembly: GCF_003182135.1. Lineage (GTDB taxonomy): Bacteria > Actinomycetota > Actinomycetes > Mycobacteriales > Mycobacteriaceae > Nocardia > Nocardia neocaledoniensis. The sequence continues at coordinate 125,790 of NZ_QGTL01000009.1, forward strand.
GCGCGGCTCGGCGTGCGTCCGAACGCGGTGTACACCTATGTCGCCAGCCGGGCTGAGCTGGAACGCGCGGTGACCGAACGGGTCCTCGCGACGGTGCCGCTGAGTCCGCTCACCGACCCCGGGGTGGAGTGGACGGCGGCGGTGATCCAGTTCGCCCTCGGCCTGCGCGATCAGCTGCGCGCGCACCCTGCCGTCGCGACGCTGATGATGGCGGGTCCGCTGGACGGTCCGGCCGCGCGCGATGTCGGCGAGGCACTGTTCACCTGCCTGGCCCGCGGTGGTCTGCCGGCGCAGACGCGGGCGCACGGCGTGCAGGCGGTGATCGTCCAGGTGCTCGGCGCCATCGCGCTCGACGTCGCCGAGACCGACGGAAAACCGCCGCTCCCACCGGATTCCGAGCGCATCGCGGAGCGCAGGGCCCGGATGAACGACGTCGACCCGCACCGCTGGCCCCGCACCGCGGCCCACCTGGACGAGATGGCGGCGTGGAACTCCGTCGACCAATTCGTCTGGGGGCTGCGCACTCTACTGGTGGGCATGACCGCCGCCTGACCGGCGGCCGGGGCTGGTGGAGCTCCGCGGCGCGTCGGCCTGCGCTCACTGATGCTCACGGTGGCCCCCGTTGTGCCACGCCGAATCACCAGTGCGCCGGTTGCACTCCGGTCGTCGAGCATGCGTGATCGATGGCGTGACCGAGTGTTTCGGGATGGCGGGAAAGGCTGACCAGGGCCAACGTGTAGGTGTCGCCGAGGCGGGACAGATAGCCGGAGAGCTGCGTGCGTGGGAAGGCCGTCAGCCCGGGGTGGATGGCGCGGGCGGCCACGCGATCGCAGCGGTGGGTGCCGACGGTGCGGAGCGCGTCCGGCAGCGTTCCGATATTGGAGCACAGGATGTCTCGCTCGCCCGCGCCCTTGCTGAGCGCGTAGGCCCAGCGGTCGGGGAGTACCTGCAGGATCTCCTCGGGCAGTCCGGCGGGGCTGGACATGCGGCGCTGGTAGGCGTCCCGCGCCTTGTCGCGGATCGAGGCCGGGGTGTCGGTGCGCGCGATCGCGATCTCGGTGACCGCGAGGTCGTTGTCCACGCGCGGCTCGTCGCGCGTGTCCACCGGCAGGCTCGCGGCGATCGTCGGCTCGGGGAAACCGTTCGCCCACAGGATGTTCGCCACCAGATGGATGAAGAGGCTGTTCGCGGTTCCGCCTGCCGCGGCAGCCGTGGCATCCCAGCCGGCGGCGTCGAACGTGAGAACCGTGCTGTGAACCGCGCGCCCGGACGACAGCGCGGGCGCGCGTGTCGCGGGTGGTCGCGGCAGTCCCTGACGCAGGGCGCGGGCCGTGCCGCCGAGGATCGTCGCCCACTGGGCGCGGGTGTCGGCCCAGTCGGAAGTCGGGTGATGGACTGCGCCGGTCGGTGTTCGCGGCGGCCCGGCAGCGTGATCCGTGAGTTCGGCCAGGGCCGTCGCGACCGCGTGGATCAGGCCGCGCGCGTCGGCCAGCACATGCGAACACGTCAGGGCGACAACAGTTCCCCCTTCGGCCAGCGGTGCCGAGGACAGCCGCCAGCCGGGCCCGAACTCGGGGTCGAGGTCGGTGCCGAGAGAGTCGGCCCAGGGGAGGATCGCGCTCTCGGCGACGGGGTCGCCGAGGTCGAGCGGATGGGCGGCGGTGGTGGGCTGCCAGCGGCGCCGGGCGCCGGGAACACGCGCATCGACGACCCGGCGGCCGAGCGCACCGACCCGGAGTCGGTCGTGAATCGCCTGCAGCAGCGCGGGTTCAATCGCGTCGTCGGTACGCCACAGCCCCTGCAGGGCGATCGGCGTTCCCATCCCGCGATGGGTGCGCAGGAAGATCTCGTCGACGACCGTCAGCCGGTCCGTCACCGCGGTTCGGGATTGCCGTGCCTGCCCGCGCCCGCGGCGAAGCGGGCGGCGCCGTCGAGCGCGCCGTCGGACAGCGACTTCAACCCGTGCCGGAACTCGATCCGGAGCGCCTCGTCCTCGGTGTGGCCGTGCTGTTCGTACAGTGCGGCACGGTCCGAACGCAGACAGGTCTGCGGCAGAGCGGCCAGTTGCGCGCCCAGTTCCTCGGCGGCGTGCCGGGCCTCGCCTGGGGCGACGACGCGCGTCACCAGGCCCATCTGCAACGCCTCCGGCGCGCTCACCGCGCGCCCGGTGAGGATCATGTCCAGCGCGCGGCCCTCGCCCACGATGCGCGGCAGTCGTACGGTGCCGCCGTCGATGAGCGGCACGCCCCAGCGACGGCAGAAGACCCCGAAGGTCGCGTCCTGTTCGGCGACGCGCAGGTCGCACCACAGCGCCAGTTCCAGCCCGCCGGCCACGGCGTATCCGGAGACCGCGGCGATCACCGGCTTCGACAGCCGCAGCCGGGTGGGGCCCATCGGGCCGTCGCCGTCCTCGGTGGCCTGATTGCTGGTCTCGGTGCCGAGCGACTTCAGATCGGCGCCCGCGCAGAACGTGCCGTGTTCACCCCACAGCACCGCGACCGCGGCCGTCGGGTCGGCGTCGAAGGCGCGGAACGCGTCGGCCAGTGCCCGCGCGGTCGGGCCGTCGACGGCGTTGCGGGCGTGTGGCCTGCTCAGGATCACGGTGGTGACCGGTCCCTGGCGCTCGACCCGGACCGGATGCGGTGAAGCCTCGGACATCCCTCGACCATACGGCCACGGCCTTGCGTGAAGTAGTGAATCGGTGGTTCACTTCTTGCGTGGTGTACCGCAGGACCCCGGCCGTGCAGGCCCGGCTCGACGCGCAACGCGCGCTGATCGTGCAGGGCGCCACCGGCGTGCTCTCGCGCGACGGGTTCGCCGGGCTCTCGATGGCCGCCGTGGCCGCCGAGGCGGGAATCGCCACCGGCACGGTCTACAAGCAGTTCGAGAACAAGGCCGAACTGGTGGCCGCCGTCTTCGAGACCGTGGTCGCCCGTGAGGTCGAGGCGGTGCGCGCCGCGGCCGTGGGCGGCGATGTCGTCGAGCGAGTCACCGCGGCCGTGGAGACCTTCGCCGGGCGCGCGCTCAAGAATCCGAAGCTGGCCTATGTGTTGCTGGCCGAACCGGTCGACACGGCGGTCGACGCGCAACGGCTGGAGTTCCGGCGCGCCTTCGCCGCCGTCTTCGCGACCGCGATCTCGCACGGCCTCGCCGAGGGCAGGCTGCCCGCCCAGGACGCGGCGCTCAGCGCGGCGGCCCTGGTCGGTTCGATCGGCGAGGTGCTGGTCGGGCCGCTGGTGGCCGCACCGCACGCAGAGTCCGTCGTCCCCGAATTGGTGGCTTTCGCCGTGCGCGCGCTCGGTGCGCGCCCGGAATCGTCGTAGTCGAAGGAGTTTCCGGTCATGCAGACCCACGAAGTGTTCAACCAGGCACCCCCGCTGGTCCCCTTCGACGCCGCGCGCAACCCCGCGCTGCTCGAGGGCCTGCACCGCGAAGGCGCGGGCTGGGCCGAGGCCGAGGTACGTGAACTCGGCAGGCTCGCCGGTGATGTCGCCGCGCAGGAGTGGGGCAGGCTCGCCAACGAGTACCCGCCGGTGCTGCACACCCACGACCGCTGGGGCCATCGGGTCGACGAGGTGGAGTTCCACCCGCACTGGCACGACCTGATGAATGTCGCTGTCGCCCATGGCCTGCACGGCGCGCCGTGGCTGGACGAGCGGCCCGGCGCGCACACCGCGCGCGCCGCCAAGTTCTACACCTGGGGCGTGGCCGACGCCGGGCACATGTGTCCCATCTCGATGACCTACGCCGTGGTGCCCGCCCTGCGCCACAATCCCGAACTCGCCGCCCGCTACGAGCCGCTGCTCGGTTCGCGCACCTACGATTTCGGCCTTCGTGAGCCCTCGACCAAGGCCGGTCTGATCGCCGGCATGTCGATGACGGAGAAGCAGGGCGGCTCGGATGTGCGCGCCAACACCACCACCGCAGCGCCGCAGCCGGACGGCTCGTACCGGATCGTCGGGCACAAGTGGTTCACCTCGGCGCCCATGTCGGACATGTTCCTGACGCTGGCCCAGGCGCCCGGCGGGCTCTCGTGCTTCCTGCTGCCGCGGGTGCTGCCCGACGGCACCCGCAATCCGATCCGCATCCAGCGTCTGAAGGACAAGCTGGGCAACAAGTCCAACGCCTCCTCCGAGATCGAGTACGAGAACGCCACCGGCTGGCTGGTCGGCGCCGAGGGCGCGGGCGTGAAGACGATCATCGAGATGGTCAACATGACCCGCCTCGACTGTGTGATCGGTTCGGCCACCAACATGCGGATGGGTGCTGTCGCCGCCGTGCACCACGCCCGTCATCGGGAAGCGTTCGGCGCCAAGCTGATCGATCAGCCCGCCATGCGCAACGTGCTGGCCGACCTGGTGATCGAGTCCGACGCCGCGACCACGGTGATGATGCGCTTGGCGGGCGCCACCGACCGCGCGGGCAGTGACCCCGCCGAGGCCGCGCTGCGCCGGATCGCGCTCGCCGTCACCAAGTACTGGGTGTGCAAGCGGGCGCCGATGCACGCCGCCGAAGCGCTGGAATGCCTGGGCGGCAACGGCTATGCCGAGGAGTCGGGCATGCCGCGGCTGTACCGGGAGGCGCCGCTCATGTCGATCTGGGAGGGCTCGGGCAATGTCGCCGCGCTGGACGCGTTGCGCGCCATGGGCCGTCAGCCCGAGAGTGTGGAGGCCTACTTCGCCGAGGTGTCGCTGGCGCGTGGCGCGAATCCGCGCCTCGACGACGCGATCGACCGGGTGGGCAAGGAACTCACCGACCTGTCCGACATCGAATACCGCGCCCGCCGCGTCGTGGAGCTGATGGCGCTCGTGCTGCAGGGGGCGCAGCTGGTGCGCCACGGTCATCCCGCCGTCGCCGACGCCTTCTGCGCGACCCGCCTCGGCGACGACTGGGGCATCGCCTTCGGCACCCTGCCCGTCGGCGTCGACACCGGCGCGATCGTCGAGCGCGCCTTCATGGACGTGCGGTAGCGAGTGGGATCGCCAGGGTGGCCCGGGTGACCTCCGACAGCCTCCCGGTGCGCGCGCTCGCCCGGCGGATTCCGGTCGGCCGGGCGCCGGGGCGGCGATTCCTGCTCGGTCTCGCCGGGCCGCCGGGTGCGGGCAAATCGACCCTCGCGCAGCGGCTTCGCGACGAGCTCGCCGCCGCTGGTCACCCTGCCGCCGTCGCGCCGATGGACGGCTACCACCTGCGCAACGAGATCCTGCGCGCGCGAGGAGCACTGGAGCGCAAGGGCGAACCCGACACCTTCGACGCGGCGGGTTTCGTCGCCGACCTGCGGACGCTGCGGCAGGCGCCGATCGGTGAGCCGGTCCCGTGGCCGCTGTTCGACCGGGCCGTCGACGAACCCACCGAGGGCGGCCTGATCGTGCGCGACGAACAGATCGTGCTCGTAGAGGGCAACTACCTGCTGCTCACCGATGCCGAGGCACCCGGCTGGTCCGCGGTCCGCGGCCTGCTCGATGCGTGCTGGTACCTCGACGCCCCGCGCGAGATCCTCACCGAGCGGCTGGTCCGCAGGCACATCGCGGGCGGGCGGACCCCCGACGACGCCGAGGTGAAGGTCCGCGACAGCGACCTGCGCAACGCCGAGCTCATCGCCGTGAGCAGGGGACGCGCCGACCTGACCCTCTCGGCGGCGGGCGACGGCTACCGGATCGGCTAGCCGAGCACGCCGATCCGGACACTGCTGACGGCGGCCGTGGGCACAGCCTCCAGCCGAGCAGAGCGCATGGCACCGAGCAGCCGCGGCCGAAGTGATCGATGACGGCGCACGGACAGTCGGCACCGAATCCGGCCCACGGTCGGCGCGGGTGCCCGAAATCCGGCCGTCAGCGGGCAATCATGGAGCGATGACGCGAGCTCAGCGGGTCGGTGTCCCGGTGCACGCGCTGCGCAACGGCGCGGCTGCGGCCTTCGCGCTGCTGCTCTACTACAGCGTGCCGACCGGCGTGGTCTTCGAGCTCGACGCCTGGCCTGGCCGGGTGATCGGCGTGCTCGGCTTCGTCGCCGGGGTCGCCGGACTGGGCTGGCTGGTGTGGCGGCGGATCGATCACCTGCTGAACAGGCCGCCGACGGCGGGCGGCCGCGTCGACGGGGTGCTGCTCGTGGTGTGCATCGTCTGCGTGGTCTTCTCGCTGTTCTACTACCGGCTGCAAGAGTTGCACCCGGGCCAGTTCGAGGGCTTGTCGACGCGCACCGACGCGCTGTACTACACACTGGTCACGCTCGGCACCGTCGGCTTCGGCGACGTGCACGCCGTCGGGCAGGCGGCGCGCATCGTGACGATGGTGCAGATCGTGTTCGACCTCATCGTCCTCGGCACCCTCATCAGCATCGTCACGAGCAGCGTGAACACCCGCCTCGGACTCGCCGCACAGGCACGCGCCGAACACCCGGCGACCGAGCAGGCCGGCGACGAGGGGCCGCACTAGAGTCGTCACCGGACATCGGGACAGGGGGAGCGTCATCGCCGAATCGACCGGGCGCCCCGTATCGGCGGACGACATCGAATGGCACATCGCGGCGGAACCGCGGTACTCCGACGCTGTCGTGACGCTGTTCGACACCCTCGAGCGTCGCCTGGCCGAGAAGGACTCGGCCGATCCCCGCGACGACGACATCGAGTGGAGCGACGGCATCGAGGAATCGATGGACCAGGTCGACGACCTCCTGCGCCGCTGCCCCGACCACGTCGACGGGTACGCCGACGTGCGGGAACTCCTGCTGGAGTCGATGCTGTCGATGATGGACGACTTCGAGCGAGGACAGTTCGACGAGGAAGTGCTGTGGAGCCACGCCCGCGTGCTGGACAGTCTGCCGATGGACCTCTCGACGATGCCCGCCGACTGGCGTCACCGGCACCTGGCGGACTTCGCCTTCATGGCCTACCCGCACGATTACGTCGAGATCGCCGAACTCCTCGACGAATGCGCGGGCTGGGACGAGATCACAAGGATCGCCGAGTTCTACGACTACATCTACCGTTTCTTCGACGCGCGGATCGACAGCGTGGACGAGTCGGTGAAGGAGTACGTGCGGTCCGCGAGCGCCGGACCCACCAACTACACGTCCTCGCGGGGCGAATACGGATTCAGCGTCTACATCCCCTATGTCGTCCTCTGCTACCTGCACGAACGAGAAGAACTGCGGCAGTTCATCACCCGCCGAACGGAATTCGACGAGGTGTGGGCGGTGCTCGGCGCCACCGGAAAACAACTTCCCCTGGAAATCCACCACTTCCTGTCCCGCTGGTACACCAGCTGGACAGGGGAACCACTCGATCGGGTGCCGGTACCGGAGAGCTACTTCGACGAGTACGGCGAGCTGCCCGATGTCGTGCGCGCCTTCTGGCGCGAGGTCGGGTTCGCCGGCTTCGACAAGGGACTGTTGTGGGTGTGCGACCCGCGTGAGTGGCAGCCGATCGTCGACGAATGGCTGTCGGGTCTCGACCTCCCGGAATCCCACCGTGACGGCCAGATCCCGCTGTTCCGTACCGCGTTCGGAGAGATCATCTGCTTCAAGGCGGGAATGGGCAACCTGATCCGCATCGACCCACTCACACCCGAAATCGGTTATGTGACACAGGGGGTCGACTTCGGGGCGCTCGTCCTGGGATTGAGTTCACAGGTCAGCGGCGACACCTACTGGCGCGGGGCCTTCGGGAAGATCGTGGCCGCGCTCGGCCCGCTCGACCACGCGACGATCTACGGCTTCGATCCGCTGCCCTTCGCCGGCGAGAATCCCCGCGGTCCCGATGTCGTCTACGCCACCGAGCGAGCGGCCAGGGTGGACGCGCGTTCGGCGATGTCCACGATCCGCGCCGCGGCCACGGCACACCTGAAGCTCACCGCGCGGAGCTTCTTCAGCGGTGCGCGCGGTACCACCCGATGAGCTCGTCGGTCGACGAATCGCCCTGGGACACCGGCTGGTCCGGCTCGCTGAGCAGCGGCGCCAGCGCCAGCGCCTGCTGCTTGCCGAGTTCCACACCCCACTGGTCGAAGCTGTCGATGCCCCAGATCGTGCCCTCGACGAACACCTGGTGCTCGTAGAGCGCGATCAGCTGACCCACCGTCGAGGGCGTGAGTTCCGGCGCGAGGACCGTGGTGCTCGGCCGGTTGCCCGGCATCACCTTGTGCGGCACCAGCTTCGGGTCGGTGCCCTCGGCGGCGATCTCCTCGGCGGTCTTGCCGAAGGCCAGCACCTTGCTCTGCGCGAACAGGTTGCTCATCAGGATGTCGTGCATGCTGCCGGTGCCGTCGCGGGTCGGCAGGTCGTCGGTGGACCTGGCGAAGCCGAGGAAGTCGGCCGGGATCAGCCGGGTGCCCTGGTGCAGCAGCTGATAGAAGGCGTGCTGGCCGTTGGTGCCCGGCTCACCCCAGAAGATCTCGCCGGTCGAGGTGGTCACCGGGGTGCCGTCGGCGCGCACCGACTTGCCGTTGGACTCCATCGTCAGCTGCTGCAGATAGGCGGGGAAGCGCGCCAGATCGTTCGAATACGGCAGCACCGCGCGCGATTCGGCGCCGAAGAAGTTCGAGTACCAGACGCCGAGCATGCCGAGCAGCACCGGACCGTTCTGATCCAGCGGCGCGGTGGCGAAATGCCGGTCGACCGCGTGCATTCCGTCGAGGAACTCGGCGAACCGCTCCTTGCCGATGGTCACCATCACCGCGAGGCCGATGGCCGAGTCGACGGAGTATCGGCCGCCCACCCAGTCCCAGAACCCGAACATGTGCGCGGGGTCGATGCCGAACTCGGCGACCCGTTCGGCATTGGTGGAGACCGCGACGAAGTGCTTGGCGACGGCGTCCTCGCCGAGCGCGTCGACCAGCCAGCGGCGCGCCGCCGTCGCGTTGGTGAGCGTCTCGAGCGTGGAGAACGTCTTGGAGGCGACGATGAACAGGGTGCTCGCCGGATCGAGCCCGGCGAGTTTGGCGACCAGATCGCACGGGTCGACATTGGAGACGAACCGCGCCGAGAGATCGGGCTGCACGTAGTGGCGCAGCGCGCGATAGACCATGTCGGGTCCGAGATCGGAGCCGCCGATGCCGATGTTGATCACCGTGGTGATGCGTTGACCCGTCGCGCCGCGCCACTCGCCGGAGCGCACCGAATCGGCGAATTCGCCCATCCGGCCCAGCACTTCGTGCACCTCGGAGCTCGCCTCGGCGCCGTCGATGGTGAGCTGTTCGCCGCGCGGTAGCCGCAGCGCGATGTGCCCGACGGCGCGGTCCTCGGAGGTGTTGATGTGGGTGCCTGCGAACATCGCGTCGCGCCGCTCGGGGACACCGGCGGTGCGGGCGAGATCGACCAGTAGTCGCAGGGTTTCGCGGGTCACGCGATGTTTGCTGTAGTCGATGTGCAGGTCGGCCACCCGCAGGGTCATGTCTTTGCCGCGCGCCGGATCCTCGGCGAACAGCTCGCGCAGGTGCACGGGTGCGACGCTGCGGTGATTGTCGTGCAGTGCCTGCCAGGCCGCCGACGCGGTGATGTCGCTGCTCACGACAGCCGACATTACAGCGTCGGCCCGAGTCCGGCGCCGTGGTCGGACAGGGCGAGCTGAACGCGAGCGCCGGTTTTCGGATGGCTCGCTCGCTAGGCTGGCGGCATGGTGTCCGAAGGTGAAGTACTCGAATTCGTACCGAAGGGTTTGTGGATCGGCTCCGGGCCGGTCGAGGCGACCGGCGGCGGCACCTTCGCGGTGCGCAACCCCGCCGACGACTCGGTGCTCGCCGAGGTCGCCGACGCGACGCCCGAAGACGCGATGCGCGCGCTCGACGCGGCCGTCGCCGCGGGCGAGTCGTGGGCGGCGACCCCGGCCAGGGAGCGCGGCGAGATCCTGCGCGCCGTCTTCGAGCAGCTGACGGCGCGCGCCGAGGAGTTCGCGCTGCTGATGACGCTCGAGATGGGCAAGGCGCTGCAGGAGAGCCGCAACGAGGTGCGCTACGGCGCCGAGTTCTTCCGCTGGTTCAGCGAGGAGGCGGTGCGCGTGCACGGCCGCTACCTGCACGCGCCCTCGGGCGCGGGGCGGATCATGGTGACAAAGCAGCCGGTCGGCCCGTGTCTGGCGATCACGCCGTGGAACTTCCCGCTCGCGATGGGCACCCGCAAGATCGGCCCCGCGCTGGCGGCCGGGTGCACGATGGTCGTCAAGCCCGCCTCGGCGACCCCGCTGACCATGCTCGCGCTGGCGAAACTGTGCAGCGAGGCCGGCCTGCCCGACGGCGTCCTGTCCGTGGTCACGACGAGCCGTTCCGGCGCCGTCACCGGCCCGCTGATCGACGATCCCCGCCTGCGCAAGCTCACCTTCACCGGCTCGACGGAAGTCGGCAAGAAGCTCGTCGCGGCCTCGGCGAACCGCCTGCTGCGTACCTCGATGGAGCTGGGCGGCAACGCGCCGTTCGTCGTGTTCGACGACGCCGACATCGACGCCGCGGTCGCCGGCGCCATGCAGGCCAAACTGCGCAACGGCGGCGAGGCGTGCACCGCGGCCAACCGCTTCCACGTGCAGCGCGGCGTGGTCGAGGAGTTCACCACCAAGCTGGTGGCGGCGATGACCGACAGCGTGGTGCTCGGCCCCGGCACCGACCCGGACAGCACCCTCGGCCCGCTGGTGAGCGAGGACCAGCTCGGGATCGTCAGCGATCTGGTGGACGACGCCGTCGGCAAGGGCGCGCGGGTGCTGCTCGGCGGCAAGGCGCCCGGCGGCCCCGGCTGGTTCTACCCGGCGACCGTCCTCGGCGATGTCCCGTCCTCGGCCCGCATCGTGCACGAAGAGGTGTTCGGGCCGGTGGCGCCGATCGTCGCGTTCGACACCGAGTCCGAGGGCGTCGCCGCGGCGAACTACACCGAATACGGCCTGGTCAGCTACGTATACACGCGTGATCTGGATCGGGCGCTGCGGGTGTCGGAGGCGGTCGAGACGGGGATGGTCGGCGTGAATCGCGGTGTCATCTCCGACCCGGCGGCCCCGTTCGGCGGGGTGAAGGAATCGGGCTTCGGCCGCGAGGGCGGCATCGAGGGCATCGAGGAATACCTGAACACGAAGTACATCGCGCTGGCCTGAGACGCGAAACCGCCCCGGGGATGGTGTCGCACCCGGGGCGGCTTTGTGGCGGCGGCGCGCTGGATGGCGCGCCGCGTGGTGTGTGGGGTCTCAGCGACCGAGGCGGCCTCGACCGAGACGCAGCAGCAGCATGGCGAGGGTGTGGCCCTCCTGGCCGAGCTCGCTGAAGCGCTCGAGCACCTTCATCTCACGGCTGTGGACCAGGCGAGGTCCGCCGGAGGCCATCCGGGTACGTCCGATGATCCGCGAGATCTCGCTGCGGCGTTTGATCGCGGCGAGGATCGTGGCGTCGAGCTGGTCGATCTCGAGGCGGAGCTTCTCGATCTCCGCTTCGGATTGCGGCAGCGCCGAATCGGACCCGGTGGTCGTAGCAGGGGTGCTCATCATTCATCTCCTCGTGTCAGAACTTGGATCGGTTCGGCCCGACGGCCCGTTACCCGATCTGTTCCTTCACCCTGAAACTTTCCCGACGGGCGGTACCTGATCCCCCCGGAGTACGCGAAAAATCACGCTCACCGCCACGATATCGGATCGTTTGCCGATCCGGGCATGCGAATGAGCACTGACCATGAGGCCCAGTGTGCCACGGGCCCATACCTATGCAAAACAGCTGTGTTTGTGAATCTGCTGAGAACCCGGCGGTTCGCGACCTGTCGGTGCCCGCCGGTAGCGTGGACAGACGATGGATATCACGGTCGCTCCCCACGCCTCAGCCGCCGATCCCAGCGAACCCGCCCCCGCGGCGCTATCGCGTCGGGACGGCGGTGATTCCGGTGCGTCCGGTGGCGGCCTGGCCGAGGCGGCGGCCCGGCACAGCGCCGAACAGGAGCAGCGCCGCAAGGAGCGGGCCCAGCGTCGCGCGGAGGAGACCGAGCGCCTGCTCGACGGGCTCAATCCGCAGCAGCGCGCCGCCGTGGTGCACGCGGGCTCGCCGCTGCTGATCGTCGCGGGCGCGGGCTCGGGCAAGACGGCCGTGCTCACCCGGCGCATCGCGTACCTGCTCGCCGCCCGCGGCGTGCAGACCGGGCAGATCCTCGCCATCACCTTCACCAACAAGGCCGCCGCCGAGATGCGCGAGCGGGTTGCCGGGCTGGTCGGCCCCCGCGCGGCCAGCATGTGGGTCTCGACGTTCCATTCCAGCTGTGTCCGGATTCTGCGGATGCAGGCCGCGCTGCTGCCGGGCCTGAATTCGAATTTCTCCATCTACGACGCCGACGATTCGCGCCGGCTGCTCACGATGATCAGCCGCGATTTCGACATCGACACCAAAAAATATTCGGCGCGATTGCTGGCGACCGCGATTTCCAACCTGAAGAACGAGCTGATCGGGCCCGAGCAGGCCGCGGCCGACGCCGAGGCCGACGAGACCGAGCTGCCCGCGCTCGTCGCCCGCGTCTACGCCGAGTACCAGAAGCGGCTGCGCGCGGCGAACGCGCTGGACTTCGACGATCTGATCGGCGAGACGGTGGCCCTGCTGCAGAACCACCCGCAGGTGGCCGAGTACTACCGGCGCCGGTTCCGGCACGTGCTCGTCGACGAGTACCAGGACACCAACCACGCCCAGTACGTGCTGGTGCGCGAACTCGTCGGCCACCACACCGAGGGTGCCGAGGCGGGCGTCGAACCCAGCGAGCTGTGCGTCGTCGGTGACGCCGACCAGTCGATCTACGCCTTCCGCGGCGCGACCATCCGCAACATCGAGGAGTTCGAGCGCGATTTCCCCGACGCGGAAACCATTCTGCTGGAACAGAACTACCGCTCCACCCAGCACATCCTCTCCGCGGCCAACGCGGTGATCTCGCGCAACGAGGGCAGGCGCGAGAAGAAGCTGTGGACCGATTCCGGTGAGGGTGAACTGATCACCGGCTATGTCGCCGACAACGAACACGACGAGGCCGCCTTCGTCGCCAAGGAGATCGACAAGCTGGTCGACGCGGGCGAGGCCAACTACGGCGATGTGGCGGTGTTCTACCGCACGAACAACAATTCGCGCGCGCTGGAAGAGATCTTCATCCGGATGGGACTGCCGTACAAGGTGGTCGGCGGCGTCCGATTCTACGAGCGCAAAGAAGTCCGCGACGTGGTCGCGTATCTGCGTGTGCTGGAGAATCCCGACGACGCGGTGAGCCTGCGCCGCATTCTCAACACCCCCCGCCGCGGCATCGGTGACCGCGCCGAAGCCTGCGTCGCGGTGCACGCCGAACAGCGCGACATCGGTTTCGCCGCCGCGCTGCGCGATGCCGCCGACGGGAAGGTCGCGCTGCTGAACACGCGGGCGCAGCGGGCGATCGCCGGCTTCCTCGAGCTGCTCGACGAGATCCGCGCGGCCGGGCAACGCGCCGACAGCGCATATCCCGATGTCGGCAATGTCGTCGACGCGGTGCTCGACCGCACCGGATACCGCGCCGAACTGGAGTCCTCCGACGATCCGCAGGACGGCGCCCGGCTCGACAACCTCAACGAACTCGTCAGCGTGGCACGTGAATTCAGTTCCGAGGCGTTCAACAACGCCGAGGCCGCGCGCGAGGAGGGGCTGCTGCCCGAGGTGGGCGACGGTGAGCCGGAACCCGGTTCGCTGGCGGCCTTCCTGGAGCGGGTCTCGCTCGTCGCCGACACCGACCAGATCCCGGACGAGGGGTCGGGCGTCGTCACGATGATGACGCTGCACACCGCGAAGGGCCTGGAATTCCCGGTCGTGTTCGTGACCGGCTGGGAAGACGGGCAGTTCCCGCACATGCGCGCCCTCGGTGATCCCACCGAGCTGGCCGAGGAACGCCGGCTCGCCTACGTGGGCATCACCCGCGCGCGCCAGCGCCTGTATCTGTCGCGCGCCGTGGTGCGCTCGGGCTGGGGACAGCCGGTGTCCAACCCGGAATCGCGCTTCCTGCAGGAGATTCCGCAGCATCTGCTGGATTGGCGACGGTTGGAGCCGGTGGTGTCGCCGGTGCAGCGCGGCCGCCGCCGCGGCGAGGACAGCGGCTTCGAGCGCGATTGGACGCGCGGCGACGGCTGGGATCAGCGCCCTGGCGTGCGCGGCGGGTCCGGGCAGCGCAGGCCGGCGCCGGGCGGCGGGATCAAGCGCAACAACACCGATCTCGTGCTCGCCGTGGGCGACCGGGTCAGCGACGACAAGTACGGTCTCGGCCGCGTGGTCGCCGCCGACGGCGTCGGTCCGCTGGCCACCGTCACCATCGACTTCGGCACCGCGGGGAAGATCCGGCTGATTCCGCAGTACAGCCGGACCATCGTCAAGCTCTAGCCCGGCAACAGGTCGGTCAGGGCCTCGTCCAGGGTCGGGTAGCGGAAGGTGAAGCCCACCTTGGGCAGGATCTCCGAGGTGGCGTGCCGTCCCGTCAGGCCGAGCGCGGCGTCGGAGCGCAGGACCACGGCGCCCACCTTCAGCATGGCCGACGGGGTCGGCGGCGAGGGCGGCCGGTGCAGGTGGCGGCGCAGGCTCGCCATGAGTTCGGCATTGCGCACGGGGTTCTCGGTGGCGGCCACGACAATGCCGTCGGGGAGGGTGATCTCGGGGTCGAGGCCGAGCGCGGCGCGCACGATGGCCAGCCAGTCCTCGATGTGGATCCAGCTGAACCACTGGTCACCGGGGCCGACGCGACCGCCGAGGCCCGCCTTGGTGAGCTGGGTGAGGCGTTTGAGCGCGGGTGCGTCGGGTTCGAGGACGATGGAGGTGCGCAGGATCGTCCAGTGTTCGGCCCGCGCCGGGTCGAAGGCGTCCTCCCACGGCTGGGCCACGCCGGTCATCTGCGGCAGGCCGACCGGCAGGGGAGTGGTTTCGGTGCAGCGGGTTTCGCCCGCGTCGGACCAGATGGCGGTGGTGCTCGCCTGCACCCAGTAGTCGACCGGCTTGTCGCGCAATCCCGCCGCGGCGACCAGTGCGGTGGTGGAATCGACTCGGCTGGAACGCAATTCGGCGATATTGCGTTCGGTGGGTCGCACGTCGACCAGTTTGCCCGCCAGGTTGATCACGGCCAGCGGTCCGGGTTCGCGCAGTTCGGCGGCCCAGGCGCCGACCGAGCGGCCGTCCCATTCGGTCTGCCGGAACGGCAGCGAGCGGTCCCGGCGCCGGGTGAGCAGGGTGACGTGCAGGCCGCGGCAGATCAGGTCGGCGGCGATCTGGGTGCCGAGCGCGCCGGTGCCGCCCGCGATGACCGCGGTGAGCGCGTCCTCGGCGGGGACGAGTCCGGCCAGCCTGGCCAGCCGCGAGAAGTTCACCCGCACATCGGTTTCGAGGTAGGGCCGGACCACCGTGCGCATCGCCGCGGCCGACGGCCCGCTGAAGCGCAGTTCCTGGGAGACCTCGGTGCCACCGTCGCGGGGTGTGAGCCGCCAGGTGAGGTGCATCGTGCCCGCGGGCTCGGGCTGCTCGATGGTCAGCTCCCGCGCCGGCGTGAGTGTGGTGACGGTGAACGGTTTACCGAATTTCTCGTGCACCCGTGCCGAGAGATTGCCGTTGGGCACATAGTCGCCGGTGGCGCCGACCTCGACGGGTCCGTGCATCCACACATCCCGCACGCCCGGATTCCATTCCGGCCACTGCGAGATGTCCCCGAGCACGCTCCACACCAATTCCGGTGAAAGCGCAATGAACTGCGTGTACCGCGTCGTACCAGCCATACCTGCACGCTAGCCCGTCCCCGCCGGAGCGGAAAGCGTGTCACTACTCACCGTCGAGCCACCGGAAGCCTCCCGGTACGCAGGCGACAACCATCAACCGGTCGGCCGCCGGCACAGCGCGATCGAGCGGCTGAGATATGCGGAGCGGCGTGAACTCAGTCGCGCTGGGCGCCCAGGCTGATGCCTCGGGTGGCCAGCCACGGGACCGGGTCGATCTTGTCGGTGCCGTTGAGCCAGACCTCGAAGTGGCAGTGCGGGCCGGTGGAGAAGCCGCGGTTGCCCATGGTGGCGATCTGGTCACCGGCCAGGACGCGCTCGCCCTGCGAGACCGTCGCGGTGTCGATGTGGCCGTAGATGGTGACCGTGCCGTCGTCGTGCAGGACGCGGACCCACATGCCGAAGCCGGAGGCCGGGCCCGCCTCGATGACGGTGCCGTCGGCGACGGAGTAGATCGGGGTGCCGATCGGGCCCGCGACGTCGATACCCAGGTGCTGCACGCCCCAGCGGGCGCCGAAACCGGAGGTGTAGTTGCCGGTGGTGAACTTGGCGAACAGCGGGCGCAGCTTGGCCGATTCCTGCGCGGCGAGGTCTTCGGCGAACTTCTGCCCCTTGGCGAGGATGTCGTCGAAATGGCTCTTGTCCGCGATCGCGGAGGCTTCCAGCACCGTGGCGCCGGCGCCGGCCTGGTCGACCTCGGCGGTGTTCATCGACTGCGCGGCGATCTCGTGGATCTGCCCGGCGGCTTCGTAGTCGACGCCGCTGTGCGGCTGGGCGGGCTCGGCCATCGCGGCCTGACCGGCGGCGACGACGGCGCCCGCGGCGACAGCGATGACGGCGGCACGGCCCTTGAGCGCGGTCGGCGGTGCGGGGACGCGATGGGCGCCACCGCGGCGTTCGACGCGCTGCGGCTCGGGCTCCGTGGCCGCGGGGCCCCAAGCGGCGTCGGCGCTGTAGCCGCCGGTGTTGTACGTACCGGTGTTGTAGGCGCCGGAGTCGTAGGTGTCGGACTCGTCCGGAGTCCATTCGTCCTCGGCGGGCGTCCAGGCATTGTCGCCGGACCAGTCCTGCCGGTCGTTCCAGATGTCCTGCTGCGGCCACGCGGTCTCGGGCGCCGCGGCGGGAGCGCGACGGGCCTGCGGGTGCGAGGTGTACTCGTCGGCGTACCGGTAACGGTGTCCGGAAGTGGGGCGATGTTCGACTGTGAAGGTGGAGCGGTGGTTCATCGGCTGTACCGAATCGCCGACGGCTGTACCAAGCGAGTGCTGACGTGCCTCAAGCTTGTCGTCCTCCTCAGTCCTGACTTGCCAGTCGTGACCTGGTTGTCGTGACCTGGTTGTGACTTCGACCGCTCTGACGGTAACGAAGCTGTTGCAGAGTGGCAAGCGCTGGCCGGAAACCTACACGCCCGTGTGAGATTCGTCACCGTAACACAACGGAATATCTCACCATTTTCGGGCATTCGGGGTGAGGTTCATCGACGACATTACGTAGTAGATCGCGGGGCGTCTCAGCTTTTGGCGTCCCGACCTGCCACGGCGTTCCGGAGCGCGCGAAAACTACTCGCCAGTAGCCTTGGCCAGCGGTTTTCCGGACCTCTCCCGACACGTCGTGACCTGCGCCACTTAGGATGAACGTGGCCGATTGGCCCTCCATGTGACTGGTTAGAGTCCGACCCGACCCGCTACCGACGTCGGGCCGCCAACAAAGACGTTGTCATAGCAACGCAGACGAGACGGTGAGTACATGGATCTCTTCGAATATCAGGCGAAGGAGCTCTTCGTTAAGCACGGAGTGCCTTCGTCGGAGGGCCGCGTTTGCGACACGGCCGAAGAAGCACGCGCCATTGCCGAGGAAATCGGCAAGCCTGTGATGGTCAAGGCGCAGGTCAAGGTGGGCGGTCGCGGTAAGGCGGGTGGCGTCAAGTACGCCGCCACCCCGGAGGACGCGTTCACGCACGCGCAGAACATTCTCGGCCTGGACATCAAGGGCCACATCGTCAAGAAGCTCCTTGTCGCCGAGGCCAAGGACATCGCGGAGGAGTACTACATCTCCTTCCTGCTCGACCGTTCCAACCGCACCTACCTGGCCATGTGTTCGGTCGAGGGCGGCATGGAGATCGAAGAGGTCGCCGAGAAGACCCCCGAGCGCCTGGCCAAGATCCCGGTGGACGCCGTCAAGGGCGTCGACCTGGCCTTCGCCCGTGAGATCGCCGAGAAGGGCCACCTGCCCGCCGAGGTGCTCGACGCCGCGGCCGTGACCATCCAGAAGCTGTGGGAGGTCTTCACCAAGGAAGACACCACCCTGGTCGAGGTCAACCCGCTGGTGCGCACCCCGAACGACGAGATCCTCGCCCTCGACGGCAAGGTCACCCTGGACGAGAACGCCGAGTTCCGCCAGCCCGGCCACCTCGAGTTCGCCGACGTCGACGCGACCGACCCGCTCGAGCTCAAGGCCAAGGAGAACGACCTCAACTACGTCAAGCTCGACGGCGAGGTCGGCATCATCGGCAACGGCGCCGGTCTGGTCATGTCGACCCTGGACGTCGTCGCCTACGCGGGCGAGAACCACGGCGGCGTGAAGCCGGCCAACTTCCTCGACATCGGCGGCGGCGCCTCGGCGGCCGTGATGGCCGCGGGCCTGGACGTCATCCTGGGCGACGCGCAGGTCAAGAGCGTGTTCGTCAACGTCTTCGGTGGCATCACCGCGTGTGACGCCGTCGCCAACGGCATCGTGGGCGCCCTCGAGGTGCTCGGTGACGCGGCCACCAAGCCGCTGGTCGTCCGTCTCGACGGCAACAAGGTCGAAGAGGGCCGCAAGATCCTCACCGAGGCCAACCACCCGCTGGTGACGCTGGCCCAGACCATGGACGAAGGCGCCGACAAGGCCGCCGAACTCGCCGCAGCCAAGTAAGGAACCGCAAACATGTCCATCTTCCTGAACAAGGACAACAAGGTCATCGTCCAGGGCATCACCGGCGGCGAGGGCACCAAGCACACCGCGCTGATGCTGAAGGCGGGCACCAACGTCGTCGGCGGCGTCAACGCCCGTAAGGCCGGCACCACCGTCAAGCACACCGACAAGGACGGCAACGAGGTCGAGCTGCCCGTGTTCGGTTCCGTGGCCGAGGCCATGGAGAAGACCGGCGCCGACACCTCCATCGCGTTCGTGCCCCCGGCCTTCTCCAAGGACGCCATCATCGAGGCCATCGACGCGGAGATCCCGCTGCTCGTGGTCATCACCGAGGGCATCCCGGTGCAGGACTCCGCCTACGCGTGGGCCTACAACGTGGAGAAGGGCGAGAAGACCCGCATCATCGGCCCGAACTGCCCCGGCATCATCACCCCGGGCGAGGCGCTGGTCGGCATCACCCCGAACAACATCACCGGCAAGGGCCCGGTCGGCCTGGTGTCGAAGTCGGGCACCCTGACCTACCAGATGATGTACGAGCTGCGCGATTTCGGTTTCTCGACCGCGATCGGCATCGGTGGCGACCCGGTCATCGGCACCACCCACATCGACGCCATCGAGGCGTTCGAGAAGGACCCCGAGACCAAGATCATCGTGATGATCGGCGAGATCGGTGGTGACGCCGAGGAGCGTGCCGCGGCCTACATCAAGGCCAACGTGACCAAGCCGGTCGTCGGCTACGTCGCCGGTTTCACCGCGCCCGAGGGCAAGACCATGGGCCACGCCGGCGCCATCGTCTCCAGCGGCGGCGGCACCGCGCAGGCCAAGCAGGAGGCCCTCGAGGCCGCCGGTGTGAAGGTCGGCAAGACGCCGTCCGCCACCGCCGCGCTGGCCCGCGAGATTCTGGAGAAGGCGTCGATCGCCTCCGCCTGATCAGTCAGGGCCCGAAGGCGGTAGCTTGCGTGACCACGTAGGGCCCCGGATCGGGCGAATGGATACAGCCTGATCTGAATCTCACATCGACCTAGGCCGTCTTCCGGGTTTGCCGGAGGCGGCCTTTGTCGATTCATCCACAGGCGGTGGGTTGTCCACAGCCCGCTCGGTAGGTGATGACCGGGAACGTGGCGTGCAGTAGCGTCAAGACCGGACCAGCAGCAGTCAGTTCGACGCGACCGATGCGCACGACTCGATCAAGGAGACGACGACATGTCATACCCGACCGGGGGCTCCGGGTACAACACACCCGCGGCGCCCGCCGCGCCCAGCCAGGGTCCGAGCACCGGAGCCGCCGCGCCGTCGCCATCGACCGCGACCGGCTCGGAAGGCAAAGGCCTGCCGTTCATTCTGACCGCGGCGACCGCCGGTCTCGGCGTGCTGACCTTCCTGCTCGGCTTCCTGCCCTACATCGGTTCCGAGCCGACCAAGATCGGCGGCACGACCGTCGGCTCCGACATCAGCTTCAGCCTGTTCGAGTGGTCGGGTGGCGCGACCGTCGCCCTGCTGCTGCTCGCGGGTCTGCTCGCCGGTGTCTCGTTGCTGCCCAAGCAGGATCTGCTCGGTGCGGCCGCCGCGTCGGCGGTGGCCGGGTTCCTCGCCCTGGTGATCTCGACCTTCGTCGGCGCCCCCGAGGGCTCCGAGCTCGAGATCGGCGCCTTCCTGGTGCTGGTGCTCGCGTTCGCGACCGCCGCGGTCGCAGTGGTGGCACTGCTGTTCACGCTGGGGATCATCAAGGCGCCCGCGCCCAAGCCGGCGCAGCCGCAGCAGCAGCCGGGTCAGTACGGCCAGCAGGGCTATGGGCAGCAGGGTTACGGCCAGCAGCCCGGCTACGGTCAGCAGCCGTCCTACGGCCAGCAGGCCGGCTACGGCCAGGGGCAGACCGGCGGTCAGTACCAGACGCAGTCGCCGTACGGCCAGCAGAGCCAGCCGTCGGTGCCGCAGCCGTCCTACGGTCAGCCGGGGCAGGCGCAGCCTGGCCAGCAGCCGTCCTACGGCCAGCAGCCGGGTCAGCAGTCGCCCTACGGTCAGCAGTACGGCGCCCCGCAGCAGCAGTCGCCCTACGGCGGCGCCCCGCAGCAGCCGCGGCCCGATGAGAGTGCGACCCAGCACTTCGGCGGCGCCCAGCCGCAGGGTGGTCAGCCGTTCGGCGCCCCGAACTACGGTGGCGCGCAGCAGGGTTCGCAGCCGCAGCCGGGCCAGGCGCAGCCGTTCGGCGGCGAACAGGCCTCCGACCCGGCGGCCGACGCCACCACGGCGTTCCGCCCGAACGACGAGAACAAGTAGAAAACCGACGGCCGCCGCGCGTGGCACGGTGCGATCGCGAGCCCACAGGTGTGCCTGTGGGCTCGCGGCGCGCCTGCCCCGCGCCCGCCGGGGAAGCTGCCACGCTGAATTGTCATGAGCTCCCGTAACGCCCTCGTGCGCCGGACCTCCGGGTCACGCGGCGTCGGGGAGACCACCGCAGCGTCGTCCGGGCACGAGCACGAGCCGCCCTGGTGGTCGCTGTCGCCGGAACGGGCGCGAACCCTGCTGCTCGTCGCGGCCCGGCCGACGATCTGCGCGCTGGCGGCGACCGTCGTGCTGGTGCTGGTGGTCATGCTCACCACCGGGACCGACCTGACCAGCGCGCCCGGCGCGGTCGCGGCGACCTGGCTCGCCGCCCACCAGATTCCGCTCACCGTCGGCCGCACCACGCTCGGCCTGCTGCCGCTGGTGCCGACCGCCGTCCTGGTCTGGGCAGCGGCCCGCGAATGCGCGCGGGCGATACCGAGCCGCCCCACCCCGGTCGACCTGGGCTGGCTCGCCGCGTCCGTGCTGGCGGGCCCACTACTGCTGACCGCCGTCTGCCTCGCCGTCACCGGTGACGCGGCGGGCGTCACGCCGCTCGAACCGCCGGGTCCGCTCACCGCGTTCGGCTGGGTGATCCTGCTGTACCTCGGCGCCGCCGCGGCCGGAATCGGCAGCCGGTCCTGGCGTTCGCTGTGCGCGCTGGTGCCGGTCGACATCCCGGAGTGGGCGGTCCTCGGCGCCCGTGCCGCGCGCCGCACCGTACTGCGGATGCTGGGCTGCGCCGCCCTGGCGACACTCGTGTCGTTCTTCGTCCACCTGTCCCGGCTCGACGGCGCGTATCAGCGGGCGGACAACGTCACCGACGTTCTCGGGATGACGCTGCTGTCGCTGCTCTACCTGCCCAATGTGGTGATCGCCGCGGCCGGGCTGCTCAGCGGCGCGGCCGTGCAGTTCGGTGCCGGATCGGTCGGCCTGTTCGGCGTCACCGCCGCGCAGGTGCCCGCGCTGCCCGCGCTCGTCCCCGTGCCGGAGGGCCCGGCCGCACCCTGGTGGCCGGTGCTGCTGCTGGTGCCGATCGCGATCGGCGTCCTGGCCGGTGTCGAACTGGGCCGCACCAGCGACGACCGGCCCGGCGCGCCGTGGGCGACGCTCACCTGCGCCGCGCTGTCCACGCTGACGATGCTGCTGCTCGCCATCGTGGGCGGCGGGCAGCTCGGCGCGGTCGGCCGGGTCGGGGTCGACCTGCTGATGCTGGTGGTGCTGATGATCACCTGGTTCGGCGTCGGTGGTTTCGTCGGCATGGTCTTCGCCCGCCGCTTCCTCGCGCCCGCCGCCCCGGCCGAGCCCGAGGCCGACTACGACGACGCGGACTATGACTACGCCTACGCGGACGACGACTACGACGAGGACGATTACTACTACGACGACGACGAGGACGAGGACGAGCACGACGACACCGACGACTACGACGACGATCCCGCCGTCGAGGTCGACGCCGAGGTGCTCGAAGACATCGACGACGACGTCGAGGTGAGCATCGCCGCGCCCGGCTCCGCGACACCGCCCGCCGACGACATCGTCGACGCGGAGGTCGTCGAGCCGGACCTGCCGGAAGGTGACAGGGACACCGGTCGTTAAGCTCGACCCGGCGGTATCGCCGATCGCCGCCCCCCGACCAACGCAGGAGTAGAGCGCTGACGTCCTCGTTTGCCCAGTGGAAGCCCGCAGGGACACCGGCCACCGTCGTCGTCCTCGCCTCGGGCACCGGCTCGCTGCTCAACGCGCTGCTGGCCGCCGCCCGCGAGCCCGGATTCCCCGCGAAGATCGTCGCCGTCGGCGTCGACCGCGTGTGCCAGGCCACCGACCACGCCGAGGCGGCGGGCGTCGAGCACTTCCGGGTCGCGCTCAAAGACTTTCCCGACCGGTCCGCCTGGGATCAGGCGCTGGCCGACGCGGTCGACGCGCATCAGCCCGACCTGGTGGTCTCGGCCGGCTTCATGAAGATCGTCGGCCCCCGCTTCCTGGAGCGTTTCGGCGGCCGGTTCATCAACACCCATCCCGCGCTGCTGCCCGCGTTCCCCGGCGCGCACGGCGTGCGGGACGCGCTCGCCTACGGCGCGAAGGTCACCGGCTGCACCGTGCACCTGGTCGACGGCGGCGTCGACACGGGCCCGATCCTGGCGCAGGAGGCGGTCGACGTGCTGCCCGGCGACGACGAGGCCACGCTGCACGAGCGCATCAAGATTGTCGAGCGACGGCTGCTGGCGGAGGTCATCGCCGCCGTCGCGACGCGAGGCATTGTCTCCGACGGACGAAAGGCAGAAATTCCAGATGAGCGAGCACACCGGTGAGTGAACGTAAGGCCATCCGCAGGGCGCTGGTGAGCGTCTACGACAAGACCGGGCTCATCGAGCTGGCCACCGGGCTGCACGCCGCGGGCGTGGAGCTGGTGTCGACCGGCTCGACCGCGGGCAAGATCGCCGAGGCGGGCATTCCGGTCACCAAGGTCGAGGACCTGACCGGTTTCCCGGAGACCCTCGACGGCCGCGTCAAGACGCTGCACCCGCGCGTGCACGCCGGCATCCTCGCCGACACCCGGCGTCCCGAGCACGTCGATCAGCTGGGCGAGCTCGGCGTGGAGGCCTTCCAGCTGGTGGTGGTGAACCTCTACCCGTTCACCCAGACCGTGGCCGGTGGCGCGAGCATCGACGAGTGCGTCGAGCAGATCGACATCGGCGGTCCGTCGATGGTGCGCGCGGCCGCGAAGAACCATCCGTCGGTGGGCGTCGTCGTCGATGTCACCGATTACGACGACGTGCTGACCGCGGTGAAGTCCGGCGGGTTCACCCTCGCCGAGCGGACCGCGCTGGCCGCCAAGGCCTTCCAGCACACCGCGAGCTACGACGTGGCCGTCGCGAGCTGGATGGGTTCGGTCGCCGTGCCCGCCGTGGTGCCCGAGACCGAACAGTTCCCCGGTTGGGTCGCCGGCTCCTGGGAGCGGGCCGCGGTGCTGCGGTACGGCGAGAACCCGCACCAGGCGGCCGCGCTGTACACCGCCAACGACGGCACCGTCGGGATCGCGCAGGCCGAGCAGCTGCACGGCAAGGAGATGTCGTACAACAACTACACCGACGGTGACGCCGCCTGGCGCGCCGCGTTCGACTTCGACGAGCCCGCCGTCGCGGTGATCAAGCACGCCAACCCGTGCGGCATCGCCGTCGGCGCCGACATCGCCGAGGCGCACCGCAAGGCCCACGCGACCGACCCGGTCAGCGCCTACGGCGGTGTGATCGCGGCCAACCGCGAGGTCAGCGTGGAGATGGCCGAGCAGGTCGCCGAGATCTTCACCGAGGTCATCGTGGCCCCCGGCTACGCGCCCGGCGCGGTCGAGGTGCTGCAGCGCAAGAAGAACGTGCGCGTGCTCGTCGCCGAGCCGCCGCGGCGCAAGGGCGTGGAGCTGCGCCCGATCAGCGGCGGTGCGCTGCTGCAGGACCGCGACGTGCTCGACGCCGAGGGCGACGACCCGGCCAACTGGACCCTCGCCGCGGGTGACCCGGCCGATGCCGCCACTCTGGCCGATCTCGAATTCGCTTGGCGCGCTTGCCGTGCCGTGAAGTCGAACGCGATCCTGCTGGCCGATGACGGCGCCGCGGTCGGCGTGGGCATGGGCCAGGTCAACCGCGTCGATTCGTGCAAGCTCGCCGTCGAGCGCGCGGGGGAGCGGGCCAAGGGCTCGGTCGCCGCGTCGGACGCGTTCTTCCCGTTCTCCGACGGACCGCAGATCCTGGTGGCGGCCGGCGTGCGCGCCATCGTGCACCCCGGCGGTTCGATCCGCGACAAGGACACCGTCGAGCTCTGCAAGGAAGCCGGCGTCACCCTGTACCTGACCGGAGCGCGCCACTTCGCGCACTGAGTCACCGCGTACCCGAACCGGGTGTCGCGCCGAATCTCTCGGCGCGACACCCGTTTTCGTTATCCGGCGTCGACGACCTCGCGGCTGCCGAGTGGAGAGTCCAGTGCGATCTCGACGGTGCCGAAGACGGCGTTCATGGTGCACATCTTGCCGACCGCGTCGGCCCGCGTCCCGCCGCGCAGCGCCACCCTCACCTGCTCGGCGGTCTCGGTGACGGTGACGTCGACGCCGAAGCACTCCGGGTTGCCGGTCTGGAAGTTGACGCCGATCGTGTTGTCACCCAGGCGGGTCCAGGACGAGAACGCGAGCGGGTGCGGCTCGACGATGGTCGGATCGGGGGTGAACCGGTGCCCGATGCCCGCGTTGCCGTCCTCTGGGCGCGCGCTCGGCGTCGCCGACGAACTCGGCTGGGGCGCAGCGTCTTCGGTGTTCGAGCAGGCGGTGAGCGGGCCCATCAGCACGGCGACGGCGGCCGTGGCGGCGGTGAAACGCGACATCGTTCGCATGCTCGCCACCCTAGCCGGGGCGTCGGCGGAGCAGGCCCCGGCGAGCGGCGCGATCCGAAGACGACGTATCTCACAGTGAACTTTCCGCGAACCCTGCGCGTAACTCGCCCATTTCCGCTCCGCGCGGGCTACATTCGCTTCCGATGCGCCGCCGTGGCACACGGCGAGCATCTTTTCATCGGTGCTCTGCAACTGGATCTTCGAAAGGACGAACGTGGGCGACACGCTGCGCGTAGGCGAAGAACTGGGACTGGGACAGTCCCTGACCGGCGGTGCGTACACCCTGGCCCTGCAGCCGGACGGCAACCTGGTGCTGTCCGAGCCCGACGGCAACGTCGTGTGGGCCGCTATGACTCATGGGCAGGACGTGCAGCGCGCGGCCCTGCAGAACGACGGCAACTTCGTCGTCTACAAGGGCGACGGCTCGGCCGCCTGGTCGACCGAGACCAACGGCAAGAACGTCGAGCGCCTCGTGGTGCAGCCCGACCGCAACGTCGTGCTGTACGGCACCGACGGCTCGGTCGCGTGGGCCACCGCCACCAACACCGACAACCCGCTGCCCGCCCCGGCCCCCGAGCCGGAGCCGGTCGCGGCCGCCCCGGTCGCCGAAGAGGTGCCCCCGCCGCCGCCCGCCGCGCAGACCTACACGGTCGAGCCGGGCGACACCCTGTGGGCCATCTCCGAGCGCTTCTACGGCGACGGCAACCGCTACCAGGAGATCGCGGCGGCGTCCGGCATCGACAACCCGGACCTGATCAACGCGGGCCAGGTTCTCACCATCCCGTGACGACCTAGCCGCGGCGCTCCATCGCCTACGCAACGAGAACGGCCCCGAGGCAACAGCTTCGGGGCCGTTCTTCGCTCTGCGTCCTAGCGGCTGGTGAAGGGCAGCAGCGCCATCTCGCGCGCGTTCTTCACCGCGACGGCGACCTGACGCTGCTGCTGCGGGGTCAGGCCGGTGACCCGGCGGCTGCGGATCTTGCCGCGGTCGGAGATGAAGGTGCGCAGCAGGTTGACGTCTTTGTAGTCGACGACCTCGATACCCGCGGCGATCAGCGGGTTCTTCTTCGGCTTGCGGCCCTGCTCGGCGCGTGCCTTCTTGGACGGTGCTCGCTTCACTGCCATGTGATGTTCCTTCTCACGAGTTCAGTGGGTCTCTACCAGCTCGATTTGTGGACCCCGGGGAGCTCGCCCCGGTGGGCCATCTCGCGCACTCGAACACGGGAGAGGCCGAACTTCCGGAGATGACCGCGTGGTCGGCCATCGGCTGCATCCCGATTGCGCAATCGTACCGGACTCGCGTCGCGTGGCTGTTTGCGCAGTTCCGCCTGGGCGGCCGCGCGCTCGTCGTCGCCGGTGCCCGGCCTGCGGATGAGCTCCTTGAGTTCGGCGCGGCGCGCCGCGTACCGCTCGACGATCGCCCGGCGCTGCTCGTTGCGGGCGATTTTCGACTTCTTCGCCATCAGCGCTCCTCGCGGAAGTCGACGTGCTTGCGCACGACGGGGTCGTACTTGCGCAGCACCAGCCGGTCGGGGTCGTTGCGCCGGTTCTTGCGGGTGACATAGGTGTAGCCGGTGCCCGCGGTGGACTTGAGCTTGACGATCGGCCGGATGGCGGTGGTCTTCGAGGCCATGGGTGCTCCTAGATCTTGTCGCCGCGGGCGCGGATGCGAGCTACGACAGCCTCGATCCCGTCCCGGTCGATGGTCTTGATGCCCTTGGCGGAGACCGTCAGCGTGATGCGGCGGCCCTCGCTGGGCAGGTAGTAGGTCTTGCGCTGGATGTTGGGGTTCCAGCGCCGGTTGGTGCGCCGGTGCGAATGCGAGACGGCTTTTCCGAAGCCGGGCTTGCGACCGGTGACCTGGCAGTGGGCCGACATGCGACCTCCCTCCATGGATATGACAACCATTTTCGACAATGGATATTCCAGACTGTACCGTTGCCCCTACGTCTAATGAAAATCGTTATCGAAAGGGGTATCGGGTGCTGGACCAGTCCGACCGGAGAACGCCCGTCGTGCTGCTCGCCGGTTTCGCCGGACCCGCCATGACCGGCGTCGAGCACATCGCGGCGGTGCTGAGCGAGGACCCGGGCACCGTTGTGGTGCACCACGACCTCGCCGAACTGCGCGAAGGCGTGGTGCGCCGCACGGTGCGCACCGCGGGCGCCGTCACGACCACCGTGCTGGAACTGGCGCACGGCTGCGTGTCGTGCACGCTGCGCGCCGACCTGCTGCCGATGCTGTGCACGCTGGCCGCGCGCGAGCACGTCCACCGCATCGTGCTCGCGCTGGATCCGGCCATCGAGGCCGAGGCGCTGTGCCACGCGATCGAGACCGTCGAGGTCACCGGGGTCGCCGACCGGGTCGACGGACCCGCGGGCCGCAATGTCCGGATCGAGGCCGTTTTGACCTGCCTCGACGGGCAGAACTGGCTGGCCGACGCGACCGGCGACGAGGCGCTGGCCGACCGCGGCCTCGCCGCGGCCGACGACGAGCGCACCGTCGCCCAGGTGGCCGTCGGCCAGGTCGACTTCGCCGATGCCCTGGTGGTGCTGACCGCCGGGGTCGACGCCCTGGAGCGTGAGCGGCTCGACGCCGTGCTCGCCAGGATGGCGCCGGGCGCGCCGATCGCCTGGCTCGACGATCTCGCCGCCCTCGACGCGGTGGAACTCGGCGCCCTGCTGACCAGGATCCCCGCCGACGCGCGCCGGGGCCGGATCTTCGACGCGCACGCCCCGCTGCTGCGCGGTCAGCCGCCGCTGACCACCGAGCACGGCGTCACGCTCATCGAATTCGCCGCGCGCAGGCCGTTCCATCCGCTGCGGCTGCACGACGCGCTCGACGTGCTGTTCGACGGCGTCGTCACCGCGCGCGGCCGGATCTGGCTGGCCACCCAGCCGGATCAGGTGGTGTGGCTGGAGTCGGCGGGCGGTGGCCTGCGGGTCGGTGGCGCGGGCCGCTGGCTGGCCGCCATGAGTGCCGAGGAACAGGCCGACGCGGATCCGGACCGGCGGGCGATGGCCGCGCTGCGCTGGGACGAGCGCTTCGGCGATCGCGATGTGTCGCTGGTGATCCTGGCCCATGACGCCGACCCGGCCGAGATCCGGCACGCCCTGCACTGGGCGCTGGTGGAGGACGACGAGCTGCTGCTGGTCGACCGCGCGCCGGAGCGAGTCGCGCTGTGGGAGGACCCCTTCGGCGACTGGCACGAAGACCCCTGCGCCGACCCGGCCGAGGCTCCCGCCGCGGCGAGCGAGCGCACCAACCGAAAAGGAGATACAGCATGAAAGCGGGCATCCACCCCGACTACCACCCGGTCGTGTTCGAGGACGCGAGCACCGGCAAGCAGTTCCTGACCAGGTCGACCGCGACCAGCGATCGCACCGTCGAATGGTCCGACGGCAACACCTATCCGCTGCTGATGGTCGACGTCACCGCGGATTCGCACCCGTTCTGGACCGGCGCGCATCGCGTGCTCGACGCGCAGGGCCGGGTCGAGAAGTTCGAGCGCAAGTACGGCAAGCGCACCCGCGCGGGCAAGGAGGGCTGAGCGATGGCGGTTCCCAAGCGCAGGATGTCGCGGTCGAACACCCGCAGCAGGCGGTCACAGTGGAAAGCGGAAGTGCCGCAGCTGGTTCCGGTGACGGTCGGCGGCGTGGAGTACAAGGTGCCGCGCCGCATCATCGGCGCGGTCCGAAAAGGGTTGATCGACCCGGCGAAGATCTGAGAGTGCTGACACCGAGGCGGGGCCGCGACCATGATGGTCCGCGGCCCCGCCTCGGTGCTAAATGTTCAGCCTTCGCGCTCGGCCAGTTCGACCAGGGCGGCGGCGAGCTGGAAGAACTTGTTGCTGCCCAGGTCGGCGATGGTCTTGATCTTGAGCGCGTCGAGCAGCTGCTTGTCGTGCGCCTCGGTGAGGCCGGCCAGGGCCGACGGCGGCGCGGCGAGGATTTCCTTCAGCGTCTTGTTCTCGAACTCCTTGTCGAGAACTTTGTCGAGCACCACGTTGACGGCCATGCGAACTCCTTCGAACGAACCTCTTGGATGTGCCGGGCGAGACGGAAAGCGCCCGGGGCGACGATAACCCGCGCGACGGCGGTGTGGGGGCCGAACGCGCCGTCGGCGCCGGGTTCGGTGGCCACGGCTGTCCAGGGGCCTTGCTTCGGCCGGATCGTGCCTGTTCAGGGCCCTGCGGCGGGGGAGTGGCAATCGCGTGGTTACTGATGTGACACGGGCCACTTGGGCCGAATCGGCCGCCGTGCTTGCGGAGGGATTGCTGACCGTCGAGTAACCGACCTGTGGTTTGTTTTGTAGCACAAGAAAATTCCGGAACGACTGATGCGGAGTCCTTGCCGGATATGTACTCTCGTGCACGAGGGCGGGTTCTCCGATGAGGAGAACCCGCTCATCGCCACTTCAGGGCCTGTTTCCGGCGCCGAATCCCCCGATGTTTCCGGGCAAACCGGACGTTAGCTGATCAGCGCGCGCCGACGGTCCGCGGGCGGGGCGGGCGTCTCGGCGGTATCGCGGCGATCCGGTGCGATGAGGACCGCGGTGATCGGGATCGTCAGCCCCATCGAGCCGATGACGAACATCGGGAACACGAGGTCGAACAGCGGCAGCCCGGACGGAATCCGGCCGCCCGCGTCGAGCGAGAACTCCAGCGCGGCGACGGCCGTGTAGTACACCGCGCCGACGCCGATCCCGAACAGCAACGACACCACCACCCGCAGCCACACCGGGCGCACCACCTGGGCGGCCCACAGCGTCGCCGTGGACAGCGCCATCGACAGCAGCACCGAAACCCCGATGAGGCCCAGCGTTTCGTCGACCGAACCCTGCACGGTGAGCGCGTCCAGCGTGAGATACGTGGACAGGCCGACACTCAGGCCGGTCGTCAGGCCCGCGACCACCAGGCGCGGCAGTTGCGGCGTTCGACCGCTGATCAGCAGCCCGGCGAGCACCCCGACCACGGCGATGGCCAGGGCCGACGCGCCGAGCGCCACGTTGTATCGCATCGTCGTGTCGTGCACGCGGATGCCGAGCAGGGCCACCGAATTCGCCAGCCAGATCCCGACTCCACCGAGCGAGACCGCGGCCATCGTCAGCCAGATCATCCGGAATCGCAGCGAATACTTCGCATGCCGGATGCACGCGAACGCCACCAGCGCGCCGAGCGCCGACAGGTCGTACGCGAGCCAGGCGACGCCGGTACCGCGGCCGAAGGTCTCGGCGTCGGCCCCGGCGAGCAGCTCAACCACGCCGCCCTGCCTCCTCGAACTGCTGCGGCTCGAGCTGAGCGATGGCGTACTCGGTCACCGCGGCCAGCGCCTGCCTGACCTCGACGGCGTTGCGCGCGTCGATGTCGACGATCGGGATGCCCTCGCGCACCGAAAGCGCCTCGCGCAGTTCCGCGATCGGGAAGCGTGGCGCGTTCGGGAACCGGTTGACCGCGATCAGGAACGGCAGGCCACGCGCCTCGAAGAAGTCGACCGCCGCGAAACTGTCCTCCAGCCTGCGGGTATCGATCAGCACCACCGCGCCGATGGCGCCGCGGATGAGGTCGTCCCACATGAACCAGAACCGCTTCTGGCCCGGCGTGCCGAACAGGTACAGCACCAGGTTGCCAGGCAGCACGATGCGGCCGAAGTCCATGGCGACGGTGGTCGTCTCCTTCTCCGGCGTCTCGGCGAGATCGTCGATGCCGTCGGAGAAGTGGGTCACCATCGCCTCGGTGCGCAGCGGAACGATCTCCGACACCGCCCCGACGAATGTGGTTTTGCCCGCGCCGAATCCGCCGGCCACGACGATCTTGGTCGACGCGACCCGCTGATCGGGTGCCGGCGGTCGCATGCCCTCAGAGGCCACGGAGTCCACGCAAAGTCCTCTCCATCAGTGATCGGCGTTCGTCGTAGCTCGCCTGCTCGGTCAGCGTCGAATGCATTCGGAGAATCCCGCCGACAACGAGATCGCCGATCATCACCCGGACCATACCCAGTGGGCGTCCGAGGTATGCCGCGATTTCGGCGACAGAGAGCCGATGTGTGCCAAGACGCACGATTTCGGTCCGCAGATCCCCGGCGGGCCACTCCAGGTGCGCGGTATAGGAGACCGTTTCCACGACTGCCTCGAGCGGCAGCGCGATGGCGGGCTCGGTCCGGCCGGAGGTCAGGGCGTAGGGCCTGACCCGGGTAGTCGGCCGGTGTTCTGATCCGTACGGGCTCGACATCTCACCTCAGCCGGCGGTGCGGGCGGTGGCGGTGACCGCCGAGCCCACCCGGTCGACGAGCAACGCCATCTCGTAGCCGATGCGGCCGATGTCGTGGCTCTTGTTGGCCAGAACCGCCAGGTGCGAGCCGTTTCCGACGCTCATCACCAGCAGGTACCCGCGCTGCATCTCGACGATCGACTGCATCACCTTGCCGCCGTCGAACAGGTGCGCGGCACCCGCCGACAGGCTCGCCAGGCCGGCGGTCACCGCGGCCAGCTGCTCGGCCCGGTCCGCGGGTAGGTGCGGACTGGTCGCCTGCAGCAGCCCGTCGGCCGAGACCAGGACCGCGTGCGAGACGCCGGGCACGTCCCGGGTGAAGCGGGCGACCAGCCAGTTCAGATTCTCGTCCGTAGGGTGCGCGTTGCTCATTCGTGGCCTCCGTCGTTGTACTGGATCTCGGCACGGCCACTGCGAACGCCGCTGAGATGTCTGGTCAAGTTGTTTCGGATCTCCTCGGGATCGCGGGGGCCCGCTTCCTCGGCGGGGGTGAGACCGCCGGGGACGAGCTGAGCGCCCGGTTTACGGATCGGCAGCCCGCCGACGGTGCGCGAGGACGTCGGCGGATTACCCGCGCTGGCCGCTGCCGACCAACCCGCGTCGCCGGGGGAACTCCATGATGCTCCGTTGCCGCCGGAATCGGCACCGGCGGAAGCGGGTTCGACGAGCCATTCCGAGACCATCCGCTGGTAGATGGGGGTCGGCGCCTCGCCGGTGACCGGCTGCAGGCGGGGGCTCGAGGTGGGGATCGGGTCGGCGGGCGCCGGTTCGGGCGCCCGCGCGGGTTCGGCCGGGACCTGACCGGACTCGGTGAGTTCGGTCAGCTTGGAGGCCGGAACGCGTTGCGGCAGGCCGAGGGTCCGCGGGGTCACGCCGTTCGCCGGGGCGGCAGCGGGGCCGGCCGCCGGTTCGGCGAGGGGCGCTGGCGACAGCGGGGTCGCCGCGGGCGGGGTCGGCGTGGGCGTCGTCGACGCGGGGGGAGTCGACGTGCGCGGAGCCGCAGCGACCGGCAGGTCGTCGGTGTCGTGCTCGTGCTCGGCCCACAGGCCGGTCGGCTCCTCCTCGACCGCGGCCTCGGCGGGCGCGGGCTCCGGTGTCCGCTCCGGCGCGCCCGGCACCGGAGCTGGCGCAGGCACGGCCGACGGGCGACGTTGCGGCAGACCGGCGCTGGTCAGCGGGGCCATGCTCGGCTCGGGCCGGTCGTCGTCGAAGCCGGGCGCGACCGGACCGGTCGGCACCAGCGGCGTCGCGCCGTTCAGCGCGGGCAGCACGAGCGGATCGGGCGTGCCGGGGGCCGTGATCGGGTTGGGTCCGGTGATGTCGGCGGGAGTCAGCGCGTGCGGGCCGATCGCGGGCGCGGCGAGCGCGTGCGAACCGGTCGAGACGATCGGGTTGGGTCCGGTCACCGGACCGGCGGCCGCGGCGGGCGCGGGCGCGACCAGCGCGCTGGGCAGATGCACGCTCGCGGTGATGCCCGGCTGCGGCGCCTGCCCGGAGGTGCGCCGCAGGCTGACGGTGATGGTGTGCCGCTTGGCGAGCCTGCCGACCACGAAAAGACCCATGCGACGTGCGGTTTCGATGGTGACCTCGCCACCGGAGGCGAGGCGGTCGTTGGTCGTCTGCAGGTCTTCGGCCGACATGCCGAGGCCGCGGTCGGTGATCTCGATGAGATAGCCGCCGTCGACCGCGCGGCCGACGATCACCGCCACCGAGGTGCTCGGCGGCGAATAGCGCAGCGCGTTGTCGATCAGCTCGGCGAGCAGATGCTCGATGTCGACCGCTGACTCACCGGCGACCACACCGTCGGGCACATTGCCGATCTCGACGCGCTGGTAGTCCTCCACCTGCGAGACCGCGCTCCAGAGCATGTCCGACAGCGGCACCGGCGGCAGGTGGCCGCGGCGCAGAACGGTGCCCGCGAGCACGAGCAGGTTGTCGCCGTTGCGGCGCATGCGGGTGGCGAGGTGGTCGAGCCGGAACAGCGTCTGCAGCCGCGACGGGTTGTCCTCGTCGTGCTCGAGTTCCTCGATGAGCGCGAGCTGCTGCTCGACCAGCGACTGGCTGCGCCGCGACAGCGTCTCGAACATGTTGCCGATCTGCAGGCGCAGGCGGGCCTGGTCGGCGGCCAGGTTGAGGGCCTGCTCGTGGATCTCGTCGACGGCGCGGGCGAGCTGACCGACCTCGTCGGTGGAGTGGACGCCGACCGGCGCGATCTCGGGCGTCGCGCCGCCGCTGCGCACCACGGCCAGCTCGTCGGGCAGCTTCACGTGCGCCACCTCGAGCGCGTCGCGGCGCAGCCTGCGCACCGGGACGACGAGCGTGCGGGCCACGGCCAGCGCCAGCGCCAGGCCGGCGAGCAGCATGCCGAGCACGAGGGTGGTCTCGCGCAGCGCGCCGGTCTGCGCGGTGGCGGTGTTCTCGTCGAGCGTGTGGTCGATGAGGTCGAGCAGCGAGGAGATGCTCGAGGCGTAGGTGTCGGCGCTCACCTGCAGGGTGTTGAGCACCGCGGCGTTGGTGGTCGGGTCGCCGTTGTTCTGGCTGAACACGCTGATCCTGGTCTGTACCGCGTCCAGCAGCGAGGCCATGGCGCCCGCGTTCTGCGGCAGGATCATGCCGTAGGTCTTGATCATGGTCGACTCGGAGCCGAGCTCGACGAGCATCTGGGCGCGGGCGCTCTGGCTGCGGCCCGCGTCGGGGGAGACCACCAGGGTGCGTTCGCGGGTGAGCACGCGGCGGGCCTGGTGCAGCGCGGTCAGCTGGAGGAAGTAGCGCTGCACGATGAAGTCGTCGACCTGCGGGGTCTTCGACAGCGCGTTGCCGATCCGCTCGCCGATCTCGTCGGTCTGCTCGCCGACCATCGCGGGCGACCCGCCGCGCACCGTGTTGCGCAGGGTGGCGCCGGTGGCGGTGGCCGCGGTCAGCTCGCTGGCGACCTCGGGGTCGATCGTCGCCGAGCGCAGCGCGTTCTGGACCTCGGCGAGCGCCTGGTCGTAGGTGGTGAGCGCGGCGTCGGTCTGCGGGTCGGCGATCGCGCCCCAGTTGGCCGTCGCGGCGACGGCGAGTTGTTCGGTCGCGGTGGCGAATTTGACGACCGGCCGGATGACGGTGGCTTGCTCGGTGGCGGCACCGAGCTGCGTCATCGTCTGCAGCTCGTTGTTGATACGCAGCACGGCGAAGGTGGTCGCCAGCATCACCGGCAGCACCAGCACGACGCCGACCTTGCGGGTGACGGACCAGTTCGACAGGCTGAATTGCCAGGAGCGCGATGCAGGTTCCATCCGCGTGCGTTGCCTCTGCTTCCACGTGTGACCCCGGCCCGCGCGGGGAGGTCGCGGAGCGATGCAGCGCAGAACCAACTGGAGGTCTTCTTTTACCGCAGGAAAGATACCGTGCTGGGTAGGCATCGGCAATCCGGGCCACGCCGTGGAAAATTCGCCGAATATGCGCTGCCACAATGATGCTCCGCGACACCTGTGACTGGCAACGCGCCGCCCCCTCTCAGTGCGTTCTCAGTCGGCCACGGCAAACTGGGCACATGCGCATTCTGGTAGTCGACGACGATCGCGCCGTGCGGGAATCACTGCGCCGGTCGCTGAGCTTCAACGGCTACACCGTCGACCTGGCGGTGGACGGCATGGACGCGTTGGAAAAAGTGGCCGCTGCCAGGCCAGACGCCCTCGTCCTCGACGTGATGATGCCGCGCCTGGACGGCCTGGAAGTGTGCCGCAGGCTGCGCAGCACCGGCGACGATCTGCCGATTCTCGTTTTGACCGCGCGCGATTCGGTCTCCGAACGGGTGGCCGGGCTCGACGCGGGCGCCGACGATTATTTGCCGAAACCTTTCGCGTTGGAGGAATTGCTGGCGCGTTTACGCGCGCTGCTGCGCCGTCGCGCGCCCGATCCGGGCGAAGCCTCCGAGGCGATGGTGTTCGCTGACTTGTCGCTGGATCCGGTGACACGCGAGGTCTCGCGCGGCGAACGCGCCATCAGTCTCACCCGCACGGAGTTCTCGCTGCTGGAGATGTTGATGGCCAATCCGCGCCGGGTGCTCACGCGCGGGCGCATCCTCGAGGAGGTCTGGGGCTACGACTTTCCCACCTCCGGCAACGCGCTCGAGGTCTACATCGGCTATCTGCGCCGCAAGACCGAGGCCGACGGCGAGGAACGCCTGATCCACACCGTGCGTGGCGTCGGCTACGTGCTGCGCGAGACCCCTCCGTAGGCGGCGGGCGATGGCACACAAGGAGCCGGCCGTCGCGGTCCTGCGCCCACCCGACACGGGTGAGATGCGACCGCCGATGCCGCTGACCCGCTCGGTCTCGCTGCGCTGGCGGGTGACGCTGCTGGCGGCCTCGGTGGTGCTCATCGCCGTCGCGGTCACCTCGATCGCGGCCTACGCGATGGTGGCGCGCGCGCTCTACGCCGACGTCGACGCCCAGCTGGAGGCGCGCGCGGCGACCATGATCAACAACAATTTCGAGACGCTCGGCTTCCAGTCGATCGTGCTGGCCGGGCTGTTCTCCAACGACGTCGGCGTCGCGCTGATCTACGCCGACCACAAGCCGTACATGCCGCCGCAGCAGACGATCCCGCCGGTGGGCGTGCAGGAGCTCGCCGTCGCCGACGGCAAGCTCAACTCCTCGCTGCGCACCGTCGGAGATCAGCGCGTGCTCGCCGTGCGCACCCACAGCGGCGCGACGCTGATCATCTCGCAGAAGCTCTACCGCACCCGCGAGGTGCTCGACCGGCTGGCCTGGCTGCTGTTCGTCGTCGGCGCCTGCGGCGTCGTGCTCGCCGCCGCGGCGGGCACCGCCGTCGGCCGCACGGGCCTGCGTCCCATCGCCCGGCTCACCGCCGCCACCGAACGCGTCGCCCGCACCGACGACCTGACCCCGATCCCCGTCACCGGTGACGACGAATTGGCCAGGCTCACCGAGAGTTTCAACACGATGCTGCGCGCGCTGGCCGAGTCGCGCGACCGGCAGCGCAGGCTCGTCGCCGACGCGGGTCACGAGCTGCGCACCCCGCTCACCTCGCTGCGCACCAATATGGAGCTGCTCATCGCCTCCGGTCGTCCCGGGGCGCCGCAGCTGCCCGACGAGGACATGGCCGAACTGCGCGCCGATGTCGTCGCCCAGATCGAGGAGCTGTCCACCCTGGTCGGCGACCTGGTCGACCTGGCCCGCGAGGACGCGCCGGAAACCGTCTACGAGCGCGTCGATCTGGGCGAGGTGGCCGAGCGCGCGCTGGAACGGGCGCGCCGCCGCGGCACCGGCATCACCTTCGCCGCCGAGCTGCGGCCGTGGTTCGTCTACGGGCACGAGGCCGGGCTCGAACGCGCGGTGCTCAATGTCCTCGACAACGCGGCCAAGTGGAGTCCGCCCGACGCCGAGGTGCGGATCAGCATGCGTCCGGCCGGTCCCGGACTGCTCGAGCTCGCGGTCGCCGACGCGGGACCCGGCATCCCGCCGGGGGAGCGCGAACTGGTCTTCGAGCGCTTCTACCGGACCACGGCCTCGCGCTCGATGCCCGGCTCCGGACTTGGGCTCGCGATCGTCAAGCAGGTCGTCACCAAACACGGCGGCACGATCGCGGTCGACACCTCCGACCGCGGTGGCACGCTGGTCCGGATCGTGCTGCCCGGCGAGGCGCCGCTCCCGGACGACGCGGCGACGATCTGACCGACCCAGGAGTCTCGGCGAACTGACGGCCCGATCTCAGCCGCTTCTCAGTACCCGTCACGAAGCTGGTCAGCAAGCGTGAGGAGACAGCAACCATGACCGACGATCCCCAGCAGCGCCCCGCCGAGCAGCCCGGAGATCCCGCGGCGGGCAGCGCGGATCACCCGTTCCCGGCCACGGGGCCGCAGGCACCCGAGACCGGCGCCGCGCCGACCCGCGGCAGCGCGCATCCCGATGCCGCCGCACCGCTCCCCGGCGACGGACGACCCGGCGGACCGGTGTCGTCGTACGACGCGGCGACCGACCGCTCCCAGCAGTACGGAGCAGGGCAGCCCTACGGCGCGCCACAGCACCGGAGCGCGCAGCACCACAGCGCGGCGCAGCAGCACGGCGCGGCACCGCACTTCGGCACGGCGGAGGCGCAGCACACCGCGCCCCTGCCCGGATACGGCTACACGCCGCAGGGTGGTCAGCCCGGTCCCTATGTCGCACAGGCGCCCGCGCCGCAACGCAAACCGTTGCGCCTGGGCCTCGTCGCGGGGGCGACGGCGCTGGCTCTCGTCAGCGGTGGCATCGGCGGTGTCGTCGGAGCGCTCGCGACCGGGTCGGAGTCGGCGCCGGTGACCAACGCGCTCGACGCGCCCAAGCCCAATGTCAACAATGTCGCCAACGCGCCCGCCGGGTCCACCCAGGCGGTAGCCCAGCGGGTGCTGCCGAGCGTGGTGATGATCAAGGTGGCCGGGACGCGGGCTTCGGGGGAGGGCTCCGGGGTCGTGCTGTCCTCCGACGGCCTGATCCTCACCAACAACCATGTCGCGGCGGGGGCCGGTTCCGCGGCGAAGATGGAAGTGGTGTTCAGCGACGGTAGTTCCGCGCCGGCGACCATGATCGGCGCCGACCCGGTCTCCGATCTGGCCGTGATCAAGGTCAGCGGCAAGACCGGTCTCACCCCGATCGAACTCGGGACCTCCGACGGCATCGCGGTGGGCCAGCCGGTGATCGCCATCGGTTCGCCACTCGGCCTCGCCGGGACCGTCACCACCGGCATCGTGTCGGCACTGAACCGCCCGGTCTCCACCAGCGGGGAAGGCGCGCCGAGCCAGGTGAATCCGGTGATCGACGCGATCCAGACCGACGCCGCGATCAACCCGGGCAACTCCGGCGGCGCGCTGGTCGACGCCCAGGGCAAGCTGATCGGCATCAACACCGCCATCGCCAGCCTCGGCGGCGAGGCGACCGGCGCGCAGAGCGGCTCGATCGGCCTCGGCTTCGCGATCCCGGTGGACCAGGCCCGCCGGGTCGCCGACGAGCTGATCAAGACCGGCCACGCCACCTACGCCCAGATCGGCATCAAACTGCGGCCCCAGGACACCGCCGCCCGCGTTCTCGAGGTGACGCCGGGCAGCCCGGCCGACAAGGCGGGCGTGCCCGCGGGCGCGGTGGTCACCAAGCTCGACGACCGGCCCATCGACTCCGGCGACGCGCTGATCGCGGCGGTCCGCTCGCATCAGCCGGGCGACAAGGTGAAGCTCACCTACACCGACGAGCAGGGCGGCAACGCCAAGACCGTCGAGGTCACCCTGACCGGCGCGGCGGCGGAGGGCGGCCGATGATGCGTTCGAGCGCGGCACTGTCGTGTGTAAGCGCTACGGTGATGAGCATGGACATCGATGCTCCCGTGGCAGGGCGTGCACTGGTTGTTGTCGTCGACGATCGGACGGCGCATGGCGGAGTGGACTCACTCGGCCCGCTCGTCACCGAGTTGCTCAGCGAAGCGGGCTTCCTCGTCGACGCGTCGGTGACGGTGCAGGCCGAGGAGGTCGAGATCCGCAACGCGCTCAACACCGCGGTGATCGGTGGCGTCGATCTGGTGATCTCGGTCGGCGGCACCGGGATGTCGCCGCGCGATGTCACCCCGGAGGCCACCACCGAGGTCCTCGACCGGGAGCTGCCCGGCATCACCGAGGCGCTGCGCGCGTCCGGCCGGGTGGCCGGTTCGCTCGACGCCGGTCTCTCGCGCGGTGTCGCCGGGATCTCCGGCAGCACCCTGGTGGTGAATCTGCCCGGTACCCGCTCGGCGATCCGCGACGGCATGGCCACCCTCGGCCCGCTCGCGAGCCGGGTGATCGGCGAGCTCTCCGGATTGGACGAATGAGGCCGATGGCCACGTCGGACAGCACGTCCCCGCCGGATCCCGAGGCGGCCCGCCGCAAGGCCGCCGAGGCCGCGCGGCTGGCCAGGATCTTCGGTGACGTGCTGCCCGAGACCACCGGTGACGAGCGCGGCGAGGCCGCCGGCGGCCCGGACAACGACGAATGGTTACGATCCCAGGTTCCACCACACCACGGGTGACCGCACCGTTACCTACGCGGACCGCACGTAAATCGCCCGAACCGAAATGCCGGTTTCGGTACCGGCGAGTAACCGAGGCAATTTCCCAGGACCACGCGAAAGCGTGGTCCTTTGTCGTGTTCAGGGCTCCAACCGGTGTACCGACGGTACCGGTCAATCGGCCTTAACACATCACGTGCCGAATGCATAAATGCACGTCAAAGCATGTGACGATGTCCGACCGTGTGGCGGGGGTCACTATGAAATTTACGAACTGTTTCGTTGCCTGAACATCATCTGAGCGTTTAATGTTCGCCATCGAGCCATCAACTATCGGTCCCCGCAGTACCCCACTTCTATGCGTTGAACCACCCGGTGGAACCCTGGCTCGGGTTCGCCACACCGGCCCCGGCCGTATCGTCGAAATAACAGTTGGTTACGTAACGGCAACAAAGGGGCGACACACTGAGCTGGGCCTGTGAGGTCCACCCGTCCGGTCTCGAAAGTCGAGACCGGCTGTTAGACACCTGATGAGGGGAAGTATGAGCGAGAACCGCACCACCGGTGTGCGCCGCGGCGCCCGTGCCGCGGGCGTCGGCGCTGCCGCGGCCGCCGTGGCTTTCGGCCTGCTGTCGACCGGTGCCGCCAATGCCGACACCTTCGTGCCGTTGCCGGACGGACAGAAGGTCGGTCCGAATGTGACCATCACCCGCACGCACGAGAGCGCACTGATCTCGCCGTCGATGGCCGCCAACGGCGCGGGTCGCGTCGTCTGGGTCTCCGGCTCGGCGATCGCCGAGGTCGCCGAGACCCCCGAGGGCGAGGTCGGCCCCTGGAACGGTCCGTCCGGCCGTCCCGGCTCCAACAACTCCTCCACCCACGGCACCTCCCAGCTGAACACCGGCTACATCGTCGGTTGCCAGGTGAGCATCGCCGACGACGCCATCGGCGCCGGTGTGTCCGGTGGCCTGAGCACCAGCGGCGTGAGCGCCGGCGGCTCGATCGGTGTCAACCTGGGCCCGGGCGAGGTCAAGTTCGTCCAGATCAGCTCGAAGGACATCCAGAAGGCGGGCACCTACGCCATCGATTACCAGGACGCGGAAATCGAGATCCAGGGCTGCGCCGGCTACGCGCAGGCCCGGGCGTACACCGTGGTCGAGATCATCGGCGACCACTACTCGAAGACCACCCTCTACGGCATGCCGTTCAGCATCGGCTGACGTCTTTCGAATCTGACGAATCTTCTTCTCGCTGCGGCGAACTCAATCCTCGAGGGACAAATCCTATGATCAACCGTAAGTTCATGGCGCGGATGGCGGGCCTCAGCGCCGCGGCCACCGTGGCTGTCGGCCTGTTCTCCACGGGCGCGGCCAACGCCGACACCTTCGTTCCGCTGCCGGGTGGCCACATCACCAAGACCCTGTCCGACGGCACCGTCGTCGACATCAGCCTGGTGGGCGAGTCGGCTCTCATCAGCCCGTCGATGGGCTCCACCCCGGTGCACCGCAACTCGTGGGTCTCGGGCACCGCGCAGGTCACCGTCTCCGACGGCGGCAGCGGCAAGATCTACCCGGGCTACACCGTGGGTTGCCAGGTGAACATCGCCGGCGGCGGTGTCTCCGGCGACGGCTCGGTCGAGAGCGACTGGGAAGGCAACGCCAGCGGCGGCATCGGCACCGGCGGCGAGCTCTCGCTCGGCCCCGGCCAGGCGCAGTCGTTCTACATCCTCGACCGTGAGGTGGCCGACGACTACGGCAACGAGTCGCACAGCAAGAACAACAAGTTCAAGAACGGCTCCGGTTCGGTGAGCTGGCAGGACTCCACCATCGGCCTGACCGGCTGCGCCGGCTACGCCCAGGCGCGCGCCTTCGTCAGCGTCGAGGTCGAGACCGACAACGTCATCAGCTGGGTGACGCTGTGGGGCCAGCCCTTCAGCCTCGGCTGATAGGTCGAATCCCCGGAAACGGGCCGGTCGCGTTCGCGACCGGCCCGTTTTTGTTGCGTCGACGATTCGCTTGCGCTGGACATTGCCGGGCCGCCTCATTATGTTTGTGGCGAATTGACTGCCTCGCAGTCAGTATCACGCGAAGTTTTCTGACTTTCAGCTTTCTCGATAGACCTCCCGGCTGGGCGAATCCGCCCTGTTGCCAGCGGCGCCGTCTGCGGACGCGCCTGGGCTGGGTCCGGGCGCAGCACAGATATCGGCCTCGACGGTCGAGGTCGATTTTGCGTACACCTCGAGGGGAAGTATGAGCGAGAACCGCACCAACCGCGTGCGTCGCGGCGCCTGGAGCGCGGGCGCCGCTGTGGCCGTGACGATGGGCCTCCTGTCGGCCGGTGCAGCCAACGCGGACACCTTCGTGCCGCTGCCGGACGGCCACAAGCAGGGTCCCGGCGTCACCCTGAGCAGGACCGGCGAGCATGCTCTCGTCTCCCCGTCGCTGGCCGCCAACGGCGCCGGACGTGTGGTCTGGGTTTCCGGTAACGCGCGCGCCGACGTGACGGAGACCCCGGAAGGCGAGGTCGGGCCGTGGAACGGACCGTCCAACCGCCCCGGTTCCAACAACTCGTCGACGCACGGCGCGTCGAACCTGAACACGGGCTACATCGTCGGCTGCCAGGTGAGCATCGCCGACGACGCGATCGGCGCCGGGCTCTCGGGCGGTGTCTCGACCGGCGGGGTGAGCGCGGGCGGATCCATCGGCCTGAACCTCGGCCCCGGTGAGGTCGCCTTCGTGCAGATCGATTCCAAGGACATCCTGAAGCCGGGCGTCTACTCGGTCGAGTACCAGGACGCCGAGATCCAGATCCAGGGCTGCGCCGGGTACGCGCAGGCGCGCGCCTACACCGTGGTCGAGATCATCGGCGACCACTACTCGAAGACGTCCCTGTACGGCCAGCCGTTCAGCATCGGCTGACGCGCGACCACATCGAAACCTTCGCTCGTTCACACGAATTCACCCTCGAGGGGTCAACTGTGATGATCAATCGTAAGAGCATGGCGCGCGCTGCCGGTTTCTCGGCCGCCGCGACCGTGGCGCTGGGTCTGCTTTCCACGGGTGCGGCCAATGCCGACACCTTCGTTCCGCTGCCGGGCGGCCACATCACCAAGACGCTGTCCGACGGCACGGTCGTCGACATCAGCCTGGTGGGCGAATCGGCCAATATCAATCCGTCGCTGGGTTCCACGCCGGCGCACCGCAACGCCTGGGTGTCGGGCAGCGCGCAGGTGACGGTGTCCGGTGGCGGCGGCGGGAAGATCTTCCCCGGGTACACCGTGGGTTGCCAGGTGAACATCGCCGGTGGCGGCGCGACCGGTGGTGCCGAAGGTGCGGTCGACGACGCGGGCGATCCATCCGGCGGAGTCACCACCGGTGGCGAACTGTCCCTCGGCCCCGGCCAGGCGAAGTCGTTCTACGTGCTCGACCTGGAGCAGGCCGACGACTACGGCAACGAGTCGCACAAGACCCGCAACGCCTTCAAGGGCGGCAGCGGCTCGGTGACCTGGGCCGACGAGACCATCGGCCTGAGCGGCTGCGGCGGTTACGCCCAGGCGCGCTCGTTCGTCAGTGTCGAGGTGGAGACCGACAACGTGATCAGCTGGGTCACGCTGTGGGGCCAGCCCTTCAGCCTCGGCTGAGTTCGCGCGATCCGGGAATTCTCGGGCCCCCGGCTTCGGCCGGGGGCCCGATCCCTGTGTCCCCGCTCAGAATTCGTGCTTGCCGCCCGCGCTGTTGTGCTGATCGGCGAGCAGGTCGCGAATCTGCAGCAAAACCTCACTGTCGCTGAGCTTCTCGTCCTCTTTGGAGAATCGTTTCTTCGCCGATGCCGCGGGCAGCACCAGGACGAAGTACAGAATGGCGGCGATCAGCAGGAAATTGATTCCGGCGGTGATGATCGGACCCACCTCGATGAACGTGGCCGGCTTGTCGGCGACCAGCTGGAAACCGAGTCCCACCTCGTTGGTTCCGCCGAACACCGCCAGCAACGGGTTGACGATCCCGTTGGTGAACGCGGTGACGATGGCGACGAACGCGGTGCCCATGACGACGGCGACCGCCAGGTCGATCACGTTGCCACGGAGCAGGAAATCCTTGAAACCCTTGAGCATGCGTTGCGCTCCATTCTCGTAAAGCTGCGAACGATCGTGCTGGTTCGTCCTGATGTTAATCAGGGTTGCGGCAAATCGCGCGCTAAC
The DNA here is from genome assembly GCF_003182135.1 of Nocardia neocaledoniensis. Taxonomy (GTDB): domain Bacteria; phylum Actinomycetota; class Actinomycetes; order Mycobacteriales; family Mycobacteriaceae; genus Nocardia; species Nocardia neocaledoniensis. The sequence goes on from NZ_QGTL01000009.1 coordinate 169,580, forward strand.
CGGAATTCGAGGGCTCTGTGCCGCCGGCCTCAGTGGAAGACGACGGTGAGCGCCGTCCGCAGTGAGGCGCCCGCGACGGCCGTGGCGTACTCGGCATCGAGCGCGACCAGGACCACCCGCTCCGCGCCGGAGCGCCGCTCGCCCGGCGCCGTGACGAGAACGACGGCCGCGTCGGTGGCCAGGGTGCGGGCGGGCTTGCTCGCACCGGGCGCGCCCGCCTCCTCGACGCCGACGACGTCCACCCGGTCGCCCGCGCGCAATACCTCGGCGACCGCGGAATCGGCGAGCCGGATGGGCACGATCCTGGCATCGGCGCTGCCCGCGGCGGCCGCGGCCAGGCGTGGGCCGACGACGCGCAGATCGGTGAAGGCCTCGCCGGTCCGCATCGCACCGGTGAGGGTGGCGCCGAGCAGCGTGGTGACCTCGGCGACGGAACCGGAAGGGAGCGAACGGGATTCGTAGCGCTCGACGCGCAGATCGTCGGCGGTGAGCAGCCTGCCCGGCGAAAGATCGCGGGCGGCGACGACGACCTCGCGACGGGCGTCGCCGGGGTCGCCGCGAATGAACAGCGCCAGCGCCGTCAGCGCCAGCGCTCCGGCCAGCACGCGCCGCGCCAACAGGGCGTCGGCCCAGGCCGGGCGGTTACCGAGGGCGAAGCGCCAGGAGCTGCCACGCCCCAGATCGGCAAGACTGCGAGTCATGCCGCGAGCCTAGGAGCGCGGCGACGGGAGACAGCCCCGAAAGTCCTGGTTGTGGACAACTAGGGGGCTGTGGAGAACTCCGTGAGGGTCAGCTGGCGGCCGCGGGCGCGGTGCTCGCGCTCGGCGCGGGGGTGCCGCTGCTGCCGTTGGACTCCGAGGACGACTTCGCGGGCTCGCTCGCGGTGGACGCGCCACCACGGCTGTCGGTGCGGTAGAAGCCGCTTCCCTTGAAGACGATGCCGACCGAGTTGAACAGCTTCCGCAGCTTTCCGGAACACTGCGGGCATTCCGTCAGCGTGTCGTCGGAGAAGGACTGAACGATGTCGAAGCGGTTGTCACACTCGGTGCACGCGTACGAATAAGTTGGCACAGGATCCTCCGCAGGTCTCGTCGATCTAGCACTCTACCGCCGACAGTGCCAACCTCGCCAATCGCGGTTTCATTCCGGGGAAAGCCCCAGCTCGCGCAAACCGCCGCCGGGCGTCAGCGCCCAGCCCATCCGCAGGTCGTGCGGTTCCTCCGGCAGGCGCTCGACCAGCTCGGTGTCCCGGACCACCGCGATCAGGCGCGCGGCGGGATCGGCCGCGTCGAGGGTGCGGTCGTAGTAGCCCGCACCGCGCCCGAGCCGCACCCCGCGCAGATCCACCGCCAGCGCGGGAACCAGGATCGTCGTGGCCTCGGCCACAGTGGCTGGCGGCAGGGTCGGCGTGGTGGGTTCGAGCAGACCGAAGCGGGCCTTGCGCAGCGAGTCCGGCCCCTCGTAGCGCGCCCAGCTCAGCGGTCCCGGTTCGCCGGTCACCGGCAGCAACACCGTGGCTTCGCGCTCGCGCAGCGCGTCGAGCATCCGCAGATCGCCCGGTTCGCGCCGGATCGGGACGTAGGCGCACAGCACGACGTCGGGCCCGGCCAGCGCGGCGATCCGCGCGGCCAGCGCCGCCGCCTCCGCGGCGTGCTCGGCGGCCCCGAGCTGGGCACGTTCGGCCAGGATGTGATCGCGCCACGCATATTTGGTGCGCTCACCGGGCATCTCCACAGCGACCACCCTAAGCTCTTGCCGACGCCGGATCGTCGCGACAAGGCGATCGGACGCCCACGCAGAATGGATAGGGTATACGCATGACAGACAAGACTTCCGGTTTCCGCACTGCGGTGGTCCCCGCGGCCGGACTCGGAACCCGGTTTCTGCCTGCCACCAAGACGGTGCCCAAGGAATTGCTGCCGGTGGTCGACACCCCCGGCATCGAACTGGTCGCCGCCGAGGCCGCCGACTCCGGCGCCGACCGGCTGGTGATCGTCACCTCGCCGGGCAAGGACGGCGTGGTCGCGCACTTCGTCGAGGATCTGGTGCTGGAGAGCACGCTGGCCGAGCGCGGCAAGTTCGCGCTGCTGGAGAAGGTCCGCAAGGCCCCGGCCCTGCTCGATGTGACCTCGGTCGTGCAGGAGGAGCCGCTGGGCCTCGGCCACGCGGTCGCCCAGGCCGAGGCGGTCCTCGACGACGACGAGGACGCCATCGCGGTCCTGCTGCCCGACGACCTGGTGCTGCCGTGCGGCGTGCTCGAGACCATGAGCCGGGTGCGCCGGGAGCGTGGCGGCTCGGTGCTGTGCGCCATCGACGTGCCGAAGTCGCAGGTCAGCGCGTACGGCGTCTTCGATGTGGAAGACCTCACCGAGGGCGCGGAGGCCGATGTGCTGCGTGTGCGCGGCATGGTCGAGAAGCCGCAACTGGCCGACGCGCCGTCGACCCTGGCCGCCGCCGGGCGCTACCTGCTCGACCGCGTGATCTTCGACGCACTGCGCCGCATCGAGCCGGGCGCGGGCGGAGAACTGCAGATCACCGATGCCATCGCGCTGCTGATCGCCGAGGGACACCCGGTCCATGTGGTCGTGCACCGTGGGTCGCGCCATGATTTGGGCAACCCGGGCGGCTATCTTCGAGCTGCCGTGGATTTCGCCCTCGAGCGGGAGGAATACGGTCCGCAACTGCGTGAGTGGCTGAACTTCCGGTTGAGCCCGGAGTGGGACCCCCAGGCCCCGAACGCGTAGCGACAAGCACAACAGGCAGGCAGACGCCGATAGACACAGGAGCTCGATGCGCTCGGTTGAGGATCAGCTGATCAAGGTCACCGCGGCCGCGGTCGCGCCAAGGCCGGTCCGGGTCGCGATATCCGAGGCCCAGGGTTTGCTGTGCGCGGAGGACGTCGTCACCGAACGACCGCTGCCCGGCTTCGATCAGGCCGCCATCGACGGCTACGCGGTGCGCAGCGTCGACGTCGCCGCCGCGGGTACCGACGTGCGCGACGAAGAGGGCGAGCTCATCGACCTCACCCTGCCGGTCGTCGGCGAGGTGGTCGCCGGTTCGCGCCAGCCCATCCGCTTGCAGCCCCGCCAGACGGTGCGCGTCGACACCGGCGCGCCGCTGCCGACCCTCGCCGACGCCGTGCTGCCGCTGGACTTCACCGACGGCGGCCGCGCCAGGATCAAGGTCTTCGAGCCGGTTCGCTCGGGCGATTACGTGCGCCGGATCGGCGACGACGTGCAGCCCGGTGACGTGGCGGTGCGCGCGGGCACCATCATCGGCGCCGCGCAGGTGGGTTTGCTCGCCGCGGTCGGTCAGGACAAGGTGCTCGTGCATCCGCGGCCGCGGCTGTCGGTGATCTCCATCGGCGGCGAGCTCATCGACATCGATCGCACGCCGGGGCCTGGTCAGGTCTACGACGTGAACTCCTACGCGCTGGCCGCGGCCGCGCGCGACGCGGGCGCCGACGTCAACCGGGTCGGCATCGTCAGCGCCGATCCGCGCAGGCTGCGCGATGTGGTCGAGGGCCAGCTGGTGCGCTCGGAGGTCGTGGTGATCGCCGGCGCGGTCGGCGGCTGGGCCTCGGAGCAGGTGCGCGAGGCGCTCGACGGGCTCGGCGAACTCGAGGTCGACCGGGTGGCGATGCATCCCGGCTCGGTGCAGGGCTTCGGGCGGCTCGGCCGCGACGAGGTGCCCACCTTCCTGCTGCCGTCGAATCCGGTGAGCGCGCTGGTGGTCTTCGAGGTGATGGTGCGTCCGCTGATCCGGATCGCGCTGGGCCGCAGGCAGCCGATGCGCCGAATCGTCAACGCGCGCACGATCACTCCGATCACCTCGATGCCCGGCCGCAAGGGGTACCTGCGCGCGCAGCTGTTGCGCGACGAGGCCACCGGCGACTACCTGGTGCAGCCGCTGGGCAACGGCAACGGCGGGTCCTCGCACCTGCTGGCGACGCTGGCCGAGGCGAACAGCCTGATCGTGGTCGATCCCGACGACACCGAGTTCCGCACCGGCGACGAGGTCCGAGTGGCATTCCTGGCGCAGCGCGGCTGAAACGTGGAGTCGATGAACGTATTCCGGTCGGGGCAGCATCCCGGCTGGCCCGCACGGCTAGGCCCGGTGAACGTGGCGGCGGGTCAGGTGACCCTGCGCCCGGTGCGCTTTCGCGACGCCGCGGCCTGGAGCCGCATCCGGCTGCGCGACCGCGACCATCTGGAGCGCTGGGAGCCGACCGGACGCGGCAGCTGGGAGGCGCGCAACCACGCGTCGAACTGGCCCTCGCTGTGGACGAGCCTGAAGGCCGAGGCAAGGCGCGGCGCGATGATCCCCTTGGTCATCGAGGTCGACGGGCAGTTCAGCGGGCAGCTGACCATCGGCAACATCGTGCGCGGCGCGCTGCGCTCGGCCTGGATCGGCTACTGGGTGGCCAAGGATCTCGGCGGGCAGGGGGTGGCGACAGCCGCGCTCGCGCTCGGCCTCGACCACTGCTTCGGGCCGGTCGGCCTGCACCGGGTGGAGGCGACGGTGCGGCCGGAGAACCTGGCCAGCCAGGCGGTCCTGCGCAACGTCGGGTTCCGCGAAGAGGGCATGCTGCGCCGCTACCTCGATGTGGACGGCGAATGGCGCGATCACCTGCTGGTGGGCTTGACGGTTGAGGAAGTCCTGAGCACGGTGGTGGACCGCCTGGTCAGAGAGGGTAGAGCGGCGCTGCCGTGAAATTTCTGTTACTCATGTGGCAGGTGTGCACGGCGCGCCTGCCGCGCGGGCAGGCGCGCCCGAATTAACCTACGGACGTCGGTAGTGCGTCCACAGACGGACAACACGCAGGCGGGGACGGGAGGTGAAGACCGCGATGCCGAATTCGATCTTGTGGATCGGGCTTGTCGTGCTGTGGGTCTTCGTCCTGTTCCCCATCCTGGCGGACCGGCATCCCCGGATCCGCCGCACCACCGATGCCGCACTCGCCACGCGCGTGCTGCACCGTGGCGGGGCTGAACGACGAATTCGCATCGGGGCTGCGGGCGGTCACGACAGTGACCCCGACTACCGCCCCCGTGTGCTCACCAAGCGCCCCCACCGTACTGATTCGGAGGATCGGATGACGACATCGGCCGACGAGCCCGTCACCGAAGCTGACGACGAGTTGCTCACCCCCGCACCGGAACTCGAAGCCGCGTCCGAGGCGGGCCGCGACGACGCCGAGGACCGCGACGAAGAACGTTCCACGGCAGCCGATTCCGCGGTCGACGATGCCGAAGGCGCTGCGACCGAACCGGATTCGTCCGACGACGCGGAGCCCGCCGACCCCGCAGTCGCCGCCCGGATACCGCCGGCCCCGCCCGCCCGGCTCGAAGACGTCCCCGCCCCGGAGGGCGATGCCGACGACGAGGACTTCGTGCCCAACCGGCGCGGCCGCGGCGGCTACGACCCCGAAGCCGACGCCATCGCCCGCGCCGCCCGCTACAGCTTCCGGCAGCGCGCCGTGCTCGGCCTCATCATCGCCACCATCCTGTTCGCCGCGTTCGGCCTGCTGCTGAACTCGATGTTCTGGTGGGCGTGCGGCCTGTCCACGGCGGTGCTCGTCGGCTACCTGGCCTACCTGCGCAAGCAGGTCCACGTGGAAGAGGAGATCCGCCGTCGGCGCGCGGCCCGCCTCACCCGCGGCAAGCGCCGCGAGGAAACCGCCACCCCCGAAGCCGCCACCACCCGCCGCACCATGGACCGCGACACCGCGCGGGCCCTGCGCCGGCGCTCCAGCCTGCTCGACACCGACGACGAGGACCCGATGTTCGAGCACCTGGAAACCTTCGATCCAGCCACCGCGCGCGCCCTCCGCACCCGGGTCGAAGACCTCGGCAGGGCAGTCGGCGAATAACTGGTCGAACCACGCTAGAACAGCAGGTCAGAGTACCGATTCGGTATCCGGGCGCAACGCCTGATACAGTGTCACAGCGCGGTTCGCCAGAGCCGCACGGGGCTATAGCGCAGTTGGTAGCGCGTCTCGTTCGCATCGAGAAGGTCAGGGGTTCGATTCCCCTTAGCTCCACAAGAAGTACGGGTCAGGCCGGATTCCGAGAAGTCATCGGAGTCCGGCCTGATTCGTTTCCGGACGATATCTCGAACAGCGAGCAGGGTGTGATAATCGCCCGATGGACGACTACACCACCCACAAGCAGAGGGCCGAGGCGCTGCTGGAGGAGCTCACCGCCGGGGCGGAGATCAGCGAAGCGGAGCGACGGAACGTGATCGCGCAGGCGCAGGCGCACGCCGCTCTCGCGCAGGCAGAAGCCCAACGGGAGACCGCGGCGGCGATACGGGCGATCGGGGCGTTGTCGGTGCAGCGCGCGGAAGTGTAATCAGATTGTCGGCCAGGCGACTTCGTCGATCGCAAGCCATGGGGCTCTGGCCACGCCGGTGGGGGTCAGATCGACAATCGACTTGATTCGACGGTGCAGATGGGACTGGTCGGCGTAGCCCGCCTCGGCGGCCACCTCCGCGGGTGGGCGTCCGGCCGCCAGGAGACGGGCGGCGTGATCGAAGCGTACGAGTTCGCACGCACGCTTGGGCGAAACGCCGAGATGAGCGCGGAAGCGCGACCACAGGCGCTGGCGTGTCCAGCCGGTCTCCACGGAAAGGTCCTCGACGCGCAGTAGCCCTCTGGCGCTGACGGTCTGATTCCAGGCGTAGGCGACCTCGGGCGCGACACCGAATCGGCGGGTCGCCCGCCCGTGCAGGAACTCCGCGGCGAGTGCGAACCGATCGTCCCATGACGGCGTCGCACGCAGCCGTTCGCGCAGGGCCGCAGCGCAGCTGCCCCACAGTTCCCGCACCGGTGTCACCGTGCCGCCGATGACGTCGGTGTCGCGCAGAATCGCCGCGGCGACGACGGGAGACATTCGGATCTGCAAGACCTCGCCGACGCCTGCGCCGGCCACGCGTACGGCACCCGCGTCGAGGCCGACGATCGTGTCACCCGTGACCGAGCGCCCGAGCGGGTCGTAGACGACTACCTGCTCGCTGAGATCGAACAGGAGGGTGACCATCGGATGGGGAATCATCGTGATGTCGACCGAGGCATTGTCGTTGTATCGGAAGCCCGCCATCCACACTCCCGGAGCTGGGCGTCGGACCGGAACCGCGACATCGACCCGGCTCCAGTCCAATCTGCCGGTTGCGGTCATGCCTCGAGATTAGCCGGTCTTCCGGATGATCAGCAGACGTGCGGACCGCGGCCGCAAGCGTGACATTCGTTCAATACGGCGTGGCCGCCTGCGACGATGCTTTCGGGTATGACCAAATCTACTCCAGCGCAGGCACGACGCTCGACGACAGTGCGCGGGTTGCACATAGTCATGGACGGGAACCCGGCGGCGCCGCCCTTGTTGCTCATCCACGGCTCGGGCGCGACCGGTTCCACCTGGGCAGGGGTGGTGCCAACCCTGGCCAGGGAACATCGAGTGATCGCGATCGACCTCCCCGGATGCGGCCGGTCCGAGTCGGCTTCGACGTATGCCGTTGCGGAGCAGGCGGATCGGATAGCCGCCGCATTGGACGAACTCGGCATCCGAAATCTGGACGTTGTCGGTCACTCCAGCGGAGGCTATGTCGGCACCGCCCTCGTAGAGCGTCGTCCCGACCTGGTCGGCAGGTTGATCCTGGTGAGCACCGGGCCGAGCCCCGCGGCCCTTCTCCCCGAACCGGCCATCCTGCGGGTGCTCGTCGCCCCACCGCGCGGGCCGCTCATCTGGTCGATCCGTAACGACTCGATGATCCGCCGCGGACTGGCGGCGACCGCGGCGGCCCCGATCACGGTGCCCGACGAGGTGGTCGCCGACCTGCGAAGGACACCCTATCGAGCGTTCCGCGCGATTCTCGCCGCCAACATCGACTACATCACCGCCCGGTCGGTACCACAGCGCCTCATCGACGCCGGAAAGCCCGTCTTCGTGATCTTCGGCGACTCCGACCCACGTTGGGACCCGGCGTCGGCGCGCCAGTACACGGCGGTGCCGGGCGCCGAGCTCGAGTACCTCGCCGGAGTCGGACACCTCGCGATGCTCGAGGACTGCGATGCGTTGAGCCTTAGTCTCGCCCGCGCACTCGAGTAGACGTCCGAGGTCATGCCCGCGTCGCCCCGAATCGCGTTGTTCCGGGGTTGCCGATGAATTTCGGAGGAGGCTGCCGTCGGTATTCGTGGAGCCGATGGACAGGAGTACTGGATGGTTGGGGTAGCGGGTTCGGTGCGGGTGAACGGGGTCGAGCTGGGGGTCGAGAGTTTCGGGCGGGGGGATGATCCGCTGGTGTTGCTTGTCGGGGGGACCACGATGTTGTCGTGGCCCGAGGCGTTGTGTGAGCGGCTCGCGGCGGGTGGGCGGCGGGTGGTGCGGTACGACCTGCGGGACTCGGGAACGTCGACGACGGTCGATCCGGAGCACCCGGAGTACGGCCTGCGGGATCTCGCGGCGGATGCGGCGGGGCTGGTCGAGGCGCTCGGGGTGGGGAGTGCGCACCTCGGTGGGGTCGGGGTCGGGGGGATGGTGGCGCAGGTCGCCGCGCTGGATCATCCGGGGGTGGTGTCGGCGCTGACGCTGGTCGGAACCAGGGCGGTGGCGCCGGGGCCTGTCGACGCGGATCTGCCCGATCACGATCACGCGGTCCTGGGGGCGCTGTTCTCGCAGCCGATGCCGGACTGGGCCGACCGGGCGGCCGTCGCGGAGTTCGCGGCGGCGGGAGCCGAACTGCTGGGGAACGATCCGGTGGAGGCGCGGGAGAGGGCGGCGCGGATCTGGGATCGCACGCCCTCGAGCGATCCGGCGGTGCACGAGGCGAATCAGCTGGGCATGGTGTTCTCCCGGATCGACTGCGCGCCGCGCTGGCGGGAACGGCTCGGCGAACTCGACGTCCCCACGCTCGTGGTGCACGGGCGCGCCGACCCGTTCTTCCCGGTCGGCAACGGCGAGGCCCTCGCCGCCGAGATCCCGGGCGCGCGGCTGCTCGTCCTCGACGACATGGGTACCGCCCTGCGCACCACCTCAGCCGACCGAGTCGCCGCCGCCATGCTCGCCCTGTGACGCGGACGGTCACTCCGCCGAAACGGTAGGTGATCGACGATTCGATGCCGCCGCGGTGGGTGTCGAAGTCCAGGTGCGATGTCATCGCGTCCGATCGGTTCGGTAGTTCGACGGCGCGGCGCGGGCGAATGTCAGGCGACGGCCAGGTCGTGCTGGGTGGCGTAGGCGTTTCGGCAACCGCGTGAACAGAATCCGACGGTCTCGCCGGCGTGGTCGAGGGTGATCGCGTGCGGGCCGACGGTGACCGTCATGCCGCAGATCGGGTCGAGGAGTTTGCCCTCGGGGACGGTGTATTCGCCTGTGGCGAGCTGGGCCTGGAAGTCGGCGGTGAGGTAGGCCATCACGCCGTCACCGTCGGTGAGTTTGCCGTCGAGGCCGATGCGGCCGTTGGGGACGCCGACGACGTTCACCCACAGGTCGCCGCCGTCGCGGGTCCAGCCGTGGGCACGGTCGACGCGGCGGACGGCGGCGCGGACGGTGCCCATCATGTGCGCACCCGATTCGTCGCACCAGTCCTCGGGCAGGGTGATGGTGGCGAGGACGGGCGGCGCGGCCGACGCGCCGACCGGGCCGTCGCCGGTGTGCCAGTCGCGCAGTTCCCGGAACGCGACGTGGGTCATCCGCCGGGCGCGCCGCATCGTCGCCTCGGGCGCATCGTCGGTGCTGGTCATCGCCTTGACGATGGCGGCGGCGATGGTGGCGTGGTCGTCGGCGGTGTAGGTGCCGGCCGGGTGCGAGATCTCGATGAGGAACATGGTTCCATCGTGGATTCGCGCGGGCCCGCAGTCGATTACGCCGGAGGTAAGGCGGCGAACCCTAGAGTGGCCGGCATGGGTGAGCAGGCGACCGTGGGATCGCTGGTACGGCAATGGCGGGAGCGTCGGCGGCGCACCCAGCTCGACCTGTCCCTGGCCGCCGGGCTGTCGGCGCGCCATCTCAGCTTCATCGAAACCGGTCGCGCCGTGCCGAGCCGCGAGATGATCGAGCGCCTGTGCGACGAACTCGACGTGCCGTTGCGTGCCAGGAATCAGCTCTACCTTCGTGCCGGGTACGCGCCGGTACACACCGAACGACCGTTGCGCGACCTCGGCCGGGTGCGGACGGCGGTCGAGGCCGTGCTCGCCGGCCACGAGCCGAATCCCGCCGTGGTGGTCGACGCGCGCTGGGACCTGTTGTCCGCCAACCGAACCATGGCGGGCTTCCTGGCCGCCGTGCCCGCGCGGCTGCGCGCACCGCGCACGAACATGCTGCGCGCCACCCTGCATCCGGACGGTCTGGCCGGGCAGATCCGCAACCACGCGCAGTGGCGGCGGCACACCCTGCGGCGGGTACGCAGGCAGCTCGACCGCACCGCCGACCCGGCCTTGGCCGATCTGCTCGCCGAACTGGAGAGCTACCCGGCGCCCGCGGATCCGGGCGAACTCGTCGGCGACTTCGACGCCGACCTGTGCACCCCGATGCTCCTCGACACGGAGGCGGGGCCGATGTCACTGCTCTACGCGGTCACCGTCTTCGGCTCCCCGCGCGACGTGACGCTGGACGAGATCGCCGTCGAGATGTTCTTCCCCGCCGACGAGGGCACCCGCCGGATCCTGGCCGCGCTGTCCGAGGCCAACGAGGCGCAGGGACAGCGGCTTTCGCATACCGTGCCGTGACAGGGCAGGGGGCAGGTCATCTCCATCGCACCGAGACCCGGGGCGATCACGAACCTCGCGCGGACCGCACCCTGGCCGATTCCCGGGTCAGATGATCGCGTTCGGGCACGCTCGTGGCCTCCCCGGCCGCCACCGCGTACAACTCGGCGGCCCGGTCCAGGTCACCCGCGCGTTCGAGGAGATAGGCGCGAACGGCATTGTGGCGCGGAATGTTCGGGTCCACCTTGTTCAGTTCGGCGAGACCCGCCTGTGGCCCGTCGGCCTCGCCGACCGCCACCGCGCGATTGAGGCGGACCACCGGGCTGTCGGTGCGGGCGAGGAGTTCGTCGTACCACTCCACGATCTGGACCCAGTCGGTGTCGGCGGCGGTCGGTGCGTCGGCGTGCAGGGCGGCGATCGCGGCCTGTGCCTGGTATTCGCCCAGGCGGTCGCGGGCAAGGGCCGCTTGCAGGATCGCCACGCCCTCGGCGATCAGCCCTGTGTCCCAGCGGGATCGGTCCTGCTCGGCGAGGGGGATCAGGCGCCCACCCGGTCCGGTGCGGGACGCGCGACGGGCGTGGTGCAGCAGCATCAGGGCGAGCAGGCCGGCGACTTCGGGATCGTCGCTCGCGGAGGCCAATTGGCGGGTGAGCCGGATCGCCTCGGCCGCCAGGTCGAGATCGCCACCGTAGCCCTCGTTGAAGACCAGGTAGAGCACGCGCAGGACCGTGGACAGGTCGCCGGGCCGATCGAGCGGGAGTCCCTCGATGCGGCGCTTGGCCCGGCTGATGCGTTGCGCCATGGTCGCTTCGGGCACCAGGTACGCCGTCGCGATCTGGCGGGTGGTCAAGCCGCCGACCGCGCGCAGGGTCAGCGCCACCGCCGAACCGGGCGAGAGCGAGGGGTGCGCGCACAGGAAGAACAGCCACAGCGAATCGTCGGTGCCGGGCACCGGGCCGCGTGGTGGTTCGTACTCGACGGTGAGTTCCCTGCCCCTTCGGGCACTCTCGGCCCGCGCGGCGTCGACGAACTTGTGCCACGCGGCCGCGACGAGCCAGGCCTTCGGGTCGCGGGGCGGTTCGTCGGGCCAGCTCTCCAAGGCGCGGATCAGGGCCTCCTGCACGGCATCCTCGGCCGCCGCGAACTCCGCTCCGCGCCGGACGAGGATGCCGATCACCGCGGGCACGAGCTCCCGCAGCAGTGACTCGTTCACTCGGTGGTCGTCGGCGTCGCCGTGAGGAACGGGCGCAGCTCCAGCCATTCCTGCACCGGCTTCCCGCCCGCGCCGGGCGCGGCCGACAGCTCCGCGGCCAGTTCGAGCGCGCGCTCGTAGGTGTCGACGTCGATGATCATCCACCCGGCGATCAGGTCCTTGGTCTCGGCGAACGGACCGTCGGTGACCGGCGGGCGGCCCGCGCCGTCCGAGCGGACGAAGGTGCCCTGCGGCGAGAGTGCCTGGCTGTCGACGTACTCGCCGGTGGACTCCAGCTTGTCGGCGAAGTCCTGCATGTACTGCACGTGCGCGGTGACCTCCTCGGGGGTCCACCGGTCCATCGGCACGTCGTTGACCGACGCCGGTGCGCCGCGGTAGTGCTTGAGCAGCAGATATTTGGCCATGATCGTCGCCTTTCGACTGTGGTCGGTGTGTGCGAGCGGGCCGTTCCCGGCGGCTCGTACCCCTGGGACGGAGCCGCGTCGCCGTTCTCGACATCCACGATGACAATTCTCGAGAATTATTTCTGGCGGCCCGTGGCGCGGTCGCGGTCGAGGCGGTCGCCGAAGTGCTCGAGCAGCCTGCGGAGCTCGCCGGTGAGGCGCTGGTAGTCCTCGGGCGAGTACTCCGGGAGCAGCTGGGCCTCCTTCGCGAGGTGCTCCCGGAACACCCGGTCGACCACGTCGAGACCGTGCGGAGTGAGCCGCACGCGGATCGAGCGTCGGTCGCTGGTGTCGCGGACCCGTTCGACCAGGTCCTTGGCCTCCATCCGGTCGATGCGATTGGTGACCGTGCTCGAGGTGATCATCGCCGCCTCGAGCAGCGCGCCGGGGGTGAGCTCGTACGGCGGGCCGGACCGGCGCAGCGTGGTGAGGACGTCGAACTCCCACACCTCGAGGCCGTGCGCGGCGTAGACCTCCTTGAGCGCGCGGTCCAGCAGCCGCGAGAGCCGCTGCACCCGGCCGACGATCGCGACCGGCCACAGATCCTCGCCCAGCTCGGGCGCCTCCTGCCGCCACAGCTCCATGATCACATCGACGGTATCGGTCATCTGTCCTCCCTCGGTCTGCCGCCGAGCGTATCTCGATGTCGAGAATTCGCCCGGATCCGTGCTCAGCGACGAGCGCGCAGGACCGTCAGCGCGATGACGGTGCTGAGCGCGGCGGCTACGGCGCAGGCCAGGCCGACGGCGTTGAGGCCGCTGGTATAGGCCTGGCGCGCGGCGTCGAGGACAGCACCCGCCATGTCGGCGGGCAGGGATCGCGCGGCGACACCGGCATTCTCGATGCTGGCGGCCGCCGTCCCCGCGACCTCGGCCGACAGACCGGCCGGTGGGGCGAAGGCGCCGGTGTAGACCGCCGAGCCGAGGCTGCCCAGGGTGGCGATGCCGAGCGCGATGCCGAGATCGCCGCTGATCGAGGCGAGCGCGGCCGCCGAACCGCTGCGTTCGGGCGGCACCGCTGCGACGACGAGGTTCGTGCCCAGTGCGCTGAAGGCGCCGACGCTGGTGAAGATCAGGACGAAACCCGTGATCAGGATCGGCAGCCCGCCCACCGGATCGACCAGGGTGAGCAGCAGGTACCCCACCATGCCGACCAGCAGCGCGCCACCGAGCACCGCGCCCGTGGGAAACCGCCTGGTCAGGATGGGCGCCAACTGGGCGGCGAGAATCGAGGCGAGCACCGCGGGGATCATCCACAGCCCGGCGGTCAGTGGCGGGAGGCCGTGGACGAACTGGAGGAATCCGGTGATGAACAGATACGCGCCGCCGTTGCCGAACATCGAGACGAGCTGGATCACCAGCGCCGCGGTGAAGGCGGCGACGCCGAACAGCCGCAGGTCGAGCAGCGGGTCGGCCAGCCGCCGCTGCCTGCGCACGAACACTGCGCCGAGGCCGAGACCGAGCACGACGGCCAGGACCGGCCCGGCGCCGAGACCGTATCTGGCGGCCTCCTTCACGCCGAAGACCAGCGCGAGCACCGCGACCAGAGACAGCGCCGCGCTGGGCAGGTCGAGGCGCCCGGCGTCCGGATCACGGTATTCGGGCAGCACCAGCGGCCCCGCGAGGAGCAGCACGAGCATCACCGGAACGCCGAGCAGGAACACCGAACCCCACCAGAAGTGTTCCAGGAGCGCGCCACCGACGACCGGCCCCAGCGCGGTGCCGCCCATGAAACAGCCCGCCCACACCGCGATGGCGCCTGCCCGCTGCCGCGGGTCGCGGAACAAGGTGCTGATCAGGGCGAGGGTCGAGGGCATCAGCGTGGCCGCCGCGATCCCGAGCAGGGCCCTGGCCAGGATCAACGCCTCCGCGCTCGGCGCGAAGGCGGCCGCGACCGAGGTGAGGACGACGGCGACGGCGCCGATGTGCAGCAGTTTGCGGCGCCCGATCCGGTCACCGAGGGTGCCCATCGTGATGAGGAAGACGGCGATCATGAAGCCGTAGATGTCCATGATCCACAGCGTCTGGGTTCCGGTGGGCCGCAATCCTTCCGCGAGGTGCGGGAGCGCGAGGTACAGCACGCTCTGGTCGATCGCGATCAGCAGGGTCGGCAGGGCGAGGACGGCGAGGCCGAGCCACTGCCTGGCGCCGGCCCTGGCCGGGCTGGGTTCGATGATGCTGGTGGACATGGCGATTCCTCACTGGCGCCGGGAGGCGATCCGGCGGGTCAGCGCGCCGGTCAGCTCGATCAGCAGGGTTTCGGTGTAGTCGTCGGTCAGGGTGCCCGCGTCGTCGAAGCGCTCGTGCGCCTGGAAGACGATGACCTCCGGCTTGGCGAGCACGTCGGCGCCCACGCTCGCGAGGATCTGGCGCAGCGCGAGCTGCGCGCGGACCGATCCGAGCGGGCCGGGCGAGGCGCCGACGACGGCGGTGGGCTTGCCCGCGATCTCGGCGCCGTCGGGCATCCGGCTCATCCAGTCGATCGCGTTCTTCAACGCGGCCGGGATCGAGGCATTGTGCTCGGGAGTTGCGATCAGCAGCGCGTCGGCACGCAGCACGCGCTGATGCAGCTCGCGTACCGCCGCGGGCAGCCCGCCCGCCTCGAGATCCTGGTTGTAGAGCGGCAATTCGCCGAGGCCGGGATGCAGGTCGATGCGCACCGTGCCCGTGCTCAGCTTGGCGGCGGCCCGCAGCAACGCGGTGTTGTAGGAGTCGGCGCGCAGGCTGCCCGAGAGGGCGAGGACGCGGAATTCCGGTGCGGTGGTGCTCATGTGGTGCTCCTGTTCATGGACTGGCCGACGACGAGGGCGACGAGGGCGATGGCGAAACCCGTGCTCTGCCACGGGCCGAGGGTCTGGTGGAAGAGCAGAAGGCCTGCGACGGTGGCCACCAGCGGATTGACGGCGGTCAGCAGCGACACCGAGGTGGCGGGCAGTCGCTGCACGCCGCGGAACCACAGCGCGTAGGCGAGAACGGTGGCGACGAGCCCGATGTAGGCGTAGCCGAGCAGGTTGGTCGCGGTGATGGTGGGCGGTCGGCCTTCGACGACGAGGGTCAGCGGCAGCAGCATCAGCCCGCCGAGGGCGAGTTGCCAGCCCGCCATGGTCAGCGCGGGGACCGGCGAGCCCCACTTCTTGCCGAGCACGATCGCGGTGCCGATCAGCGCGGTCGCGGCCAGCATGGCGGCGATGCCGAGCGGGTCGGGCAGGACCGGCCCCGCACCGGCCATCACTGTCACCCCGAGGGCGACGGCCACACCGGCCAGCACGACAGCGCGCGGCGTGCGGACCCCCAGCAGCGGCACCGACAGAGCCGCGACGAGGAGCGGCTGCACCGAGCCGAGCGCGGCGGCGATCCCGCCCGGCAGCCGGTAGGCCGCCACGAACACCAGCGGGAAGAACGCGCCGAAGTTGAGCACGGCCAGCACGGTGGTCTTCCACCACCACGCGCCGCGGGGCAGTGTTCTGGCGAACGCCACGATCAGCAATCCCGCGGGCAGCGACCGTACGGTCGCCGCGAGCAGCGGCCGATCGGGCGGCAGCAAAGTCGTTGCGGCGTAGACGGTTCCGAAACTCGCCGGGGCGACGGCGGTGAGCAGCGCGTCGCGCACCCGCCCGGCCCGGACGACCGGAGCGACCGGCTTCATAGCGATGGTCGACATGTCCCTCCCTTCATCAATCTCGACATCGAGATAGTTGCAGAGCAATAATGACGATGTCAAGTATCTCGATGTCGAGATTGATGAGATGCGGGCATGCCAGGTGCCCGCCGAGAAGAGGGGTCCCGGCGGGCGTCAGTTCGCCGAGTGCCGGTCGTTCGCGCCGATCATCGGAGACGGTGCGCGGGTTTCTGGCAGGCAGTCCGTCCGGTGGTCACACGGCGGCGGCGCCGGCCTGGGGCGCCGGGTTCGCCGTCGTCGGTTACGTGTGGTCGCGCGCCACGTTCACCCGGCGAGCGTGAGTGCGGCCAGTTCCGGTCCGTTCGCCCGCGTCCCCGTCCGCAGCGCCTCGGTGAAGCCCGCTTCGCCGAGGTGCTCTCGCGTCCGCGACTCGATGCGGGTCGCGTCCGGGAGCGAGTGGTCGGGCAGCCCGCGGGTCGCGGTGCCCGCCCCGAGCAGGCCCGCGGCCCGCTCGTACTGCTCGGCGCGCAGAGCCAGATCGGCGATGCCGACGAGGATCTGGGCGAGCAGGGGTGCGTGACCCGCGGTCGAGGCCGCGCGGAGGGCGAGCGCGTGGTGTTCGCGCGCCGCGTCGAGATCGTCGGCGAGATAGCCGAGCAGGTCGTGCACCATGGCGGTGACGGTCGGTTGGTCGGCGTCGGCGCCCAGGAGCGTGCGGGCGAGTTCGATCCGCTCGCGGGCCACGTCGGTGTCGCCCTGCCAGCGGGCCAGTTCCGCGCCGACCAGCGCGACCTCGGCCAGCGAGGTGGGCCAGCCCGACTGGTCCGCGCACCGCTGCGCCCGCGCCAGGGCCGCCGCGCTGGCTTCCGGATCGTCGAGCAGCCAGTACAGCTGAGCCTGCCGCGCATGCATGCGGACCAGGTCCTCCAGCGCGCCGACCTGGGTGACCACGGCGATGCCCTCGTCGAAAAGCTTCACCGCCGTGGCGAATTCGCCACGCATGGCGGTCCGGTTCGCCAGTTCGGTGAGCGCGAAGGACATACCCCAGCGTTCGCCGATCGCGCGGAATTCGGTGAGCGCCTGCTCGAAGTACTCGTCGGCCGCCGACCCTTCGTGGCCGAGCACGGTGCGCAGCTTGCCCAGTTGCAGCCGGGCCAGCGCCCGCACCCACGGATCCTCGTCGGCGAGCAGCGATTCGAACGCGGGCAGGTATTCGTCGGGGCCACGCAGCATCCGCTCCAGCGCGCCGCTGAATCGCAGCGCCGGATGGCCGCCCGTGGTCCGGCTGCCGTGGTGATACGCCTGATGGATCCAGTCCTCCACGCGGTGCTCGTCGTTGCGGCCCGCCGTGAGGAAGTGCACGACCAATCCGTACACCGTCGCTCTGGTCTCGTCGTCCACCTCGCCGGGCACCGCGGCGGCCGCGAGCACGAATTCGGTGCCCTCGGCCTTGTATCCGGCCAGCCACCAGTACCAGCCCGCGGCGGCCGCCAGCCGCATCGCCGCGGCGGCGTCGGCCTTCGCGAGCGCCCCCCGCATGGCCGTGGCGATGTTGTCGTGCTCGGCGCCGAGCACGCCCAGCCAGGTCAGCTGCTCGGCCCGGCGCAGGTGCGGTTCGGCGGTGGCGGCCAGTTCGGTGAAGTACGTCAGGTGCGCGCGGCGCGTGGCGTCGGTCTCGCCCGCCTCGTCGAGCCGGGCGGCCGCGTACTGCTTGATGGTCTCGAGCATGCGATAGCGTGGGTTCTCGTCCTCGGTCACCACCAGCAGCGACTTCTCGGCCAGCGCGGTGAGCAGGTCGAGCACCTCCCACTCCTCGACCTCGGTGCCGTCGGCGCAGATCTGTTCGGCCGCTTCGAGGTTCGCGCCGCCCGCGCACACCGAGAGTCGGCGCAGCACCGCTTTCTCGGCGTCGGTGAGCAGTTCCCAGCTCCAGTCGACCACCGCGCGCAGCGTGCGATGCTGGGCGATCGCGGTGCGGCTGCCGCCGGTGAGCAGGCGGAACCGGTCGTCGAGGCGGTGCGCGAGCTGATCCGGCGACAGCGTGCGCAGGCGGGCCGCGGCCAGTTCGATCGCCAGCGGAATCCCGTCCAGCGCCCGGCAGATCCGGGCCATGGTCGCCAGTGTGGCCGCGTCGGTCGCGAGATCCTTGCGGACCGCGCCCGCCCGGTCGCGCAGCAGGGCGACGGCGGGGGAGGACTCGATCGCGGCGGAGTCGGCGTCCGCGGCGGGCACCGCCAACGGTTCGACCTGCCACAGCGCCTCCCCGGTGATGCCGAGCGGCTCCCGGCTGGTGGCGAGGATCCGCAGGCGTCTGCACTCGCCGAGCAGGCGGTGGGCGAAGGCGGCCACGGTGTCGATGACGTGCTCGCAGTTGTCGAGGATCAGCAGCGTCTCGCGGTCGCGGATCGCGGCGACGAGCCGGTCCATCGGATCGGTGTTCGGGGCGTCGCCGAGCAGCGCGTCGCGCAGGCCGAGCGCGGCGAAGGCGGTCTGGGCCAGGTCGCCACCGCTGTCGGTGGCCGCCAGCTCCACCAGCCAGGCGCCGTCGGGCAGGTCGGCGAGCATGGTCCGGGCGGTCTCCACCGCGAGGCGGGTCTTGCCGGAGCCGCCGGGCCCGGTGACGGTGGTGAGCCGGTGCGCGGCGATGAGTTCGCGCACGGCGGCGATGTCGGCGTGCTTGCCGACATAACTGGTCAGTTCCGCGCGCAGGTTCGTCGTGCGCTCGGTCGGGCGCGCGCCGATCTCCCCGCGCAGCAGCGCCACGTGCAGCTCGGACAGCTCCGGTGACGGGTCGACGCCCAGTTCGTCGGCCAGTGCCTCCCGCGCGTTCTGGTACACGACCAGCGCCTCCGCACCGCGCCCCGCGGCGCCCAGCGCCCGCATCAGGGCGCCGACCAGCCGTTCCCGCACCGGGTGCGCGGCCACGAGATCGGTGAGCTCGGCGACCAGCCCGGCGCCGCGGCCGAGGCGGATCTCGGCCTCGTAGCAGTCCTCGGTGGCGGCCAGGCGCAGTGCGTCGAAGCGCGCGATGACCGCGTCGAAGGTCTCGTTCTCGCCCACGTCCTGCAGGGGCGCGCCGCGCCACAGCCCGATGGCCTCGCGCAACAGCTCGGCCTGGCGTGCGTCGTCACCGCCGCGGGCCCGGTCCAGCAGCTGTTCGAAGCGCACCGCGTCGACCGCGTCGGGCGCGACGGCCAGCTGGTAGCCGCCCGCCCGCACTTCGATCGCGCCGTCGGGCAGCAGCCTGCGCAGCCGGGAGACCAGGGCCTGCAGGGCATTCGCCGCGTCGGCGGGTGGCTGTTCGCCCCAGATCAGGTCGACCAGTCGCGACTTCGCGATCGCGCGGCCCGGCTCGAGCGCCAGGGCGATCAGCAGCGTGCGCAGGCGAGCGCCCGGTATCGCTGTCGACCCACCGTCCTGCGTCCGGATCTCCAGCGGTCCAAGCATTCCGATCTGCACCCGGCCCATTGTGCCCTGCACGTCAACGGCTCGCGCGCCGTGGTGGACAGCTGTCCGAGTCGGGCCGAACCGGTGTCAGCGGAGGCGTCAGGTTCGTGTCAGGCCGGTATCAGCGGGGGCCGCGACAGTAGTGCCATCAACCGAACAGCACCCACCGAGGAGCCCACGATGTACACCTTCCCGACCGCCGCCCCGATCACCGTCGCCATCGATGTCCTGTCCGCGGGCATCACTGTGATCGCCTCCGATCGGGCCGACGCCGTCGTCCAGGTCGCGCCCGCCGACCCCGCCAAGAAGGCCGACGTGCGCGCCGCCGAACAGACCGTGGTCGACTTCGCCGACGGCGTCCTCACGGTGGTGACCCCGAAGTCCTGGCGCACCAGCACCCCGTTCGGCGGCAATCCGTCGATCGAGGTCAGCATCGCCGTCCCCACCGGCTCCCGGCTGACCGGCACGGCCGGCGTCGGCCAGGTGCTCGGCATGGGCGAGCTCGGCGCGTGCGACCTGTCGGTCTCCCTCGGCGACATCGTCATCGAGCGCCCGCTCGGCTCGGTGACCGCCAAGACCGCCAAGGGCGACATCCGTATCGGCGAGGCGGCGCGCGGCGAACTGCGGCTGGAAGCGGCCGCGGGCGAGCTCGAGGTGGGGATCCGCCCCGGCAGCTCGGTGCGCCTGGAGACCACCACCGCGCTGGGCACCGTGCGCAATCTGATGGACGCGGTCGTCGCCGCGCCCACCGACGACCTGGTCCGCGTCATCGCGCGCACCTCCTCCGGCGACATCACCATCCGGCACACCGTCGCCGCGTGAGCCCCGCCGCCCGACCGACACCGGGCCGCGCCGGACCTCGCGCGGCCCGTGTGCTCGCCTGGCCCGCGCCGGACCTCGCGCGGCCCGTGTGCTCGCCCGGCCCGCGCCGTGTCAGCGCCGTATCAGGTCGGTGTCAGTCCCGCGGCCCACAGTTCTCGACAACACTCCACTCGGCAAAGGATCGCTCATGAACGCCACCCACCCTGTCCCGCACGGCCTTCCGCAGGATCGCGATGCCGGGCCGTTCGACCCGCCCAGCGCGATCACCGCATTGCGCGCGGCCCGCCCCGTCAGCCCGCTGCGTTTCCCCGACGGCCACGAGGGCTGGCTCGTCACCGGTTACGAGGCGGTGCGCGCACTGATGGCCGACACCCGGTTCAGTTCGCGCCAGGACCTCGGCATCGTCCACGTGCCCTACGAGACGCCGGGCATGCCCGCGCAGACCGAGCCGTCGCCGCAGATCCCCGGTCTGTTCATCGCCATGGACCCGCCGGACCACACCCGGCTGCGGCGCAAGCTCACCGGCACCTTCACCGTCCGGCGGATGCGCCAGCTCGAGGAACACATCGCCGAGATCGTGGAACGCCAGCTCGACGAGATGGCCGCGATGGCACCGCCGGTCGACCTGGTAACCGCGTTCGCGCTGCCGGTGCCCTCGCTGGTGATCTGCGAATTGCTCGGTGTCCCTTACGAAGACCGCGCCACCTTCCAGGACAACACCGCCAAGTTCCTCGTCCGCGACCAGGAGCTGGGCGAGAAGATGGCCGCCTACGGCGCGATGACCACCTATCTGGCCGGCCTGGTGACCCGCAAACGCGCCGAACCGACCGAGGACATCCTGTCCGACCTGGCCCGTGACGAGGACCTGGGCATCGAGGAACTGGTCGGCATCGCCTTCCTGCTGTTGCTCGCCGGCCACGAGACCACCGCGAACATGTTGGCGCTCGGCACTTTCGCGCTGCTAGAGCATCCCGACCAGCTGGCCGCACTGCGCGCCGACGCCGAGCTGATGCCGGGCGCCGTCGAGGAGCTCATGCGCTACCTCTCGGTCGCCGACATCTTCTACCGCTACGCCACCGAGGACATCGAACTGTGCGGGGAGACGATCCCCGCGGGCTCGACCGTCGTCGTCTCACTGCTGGCCGCGAACCGCGATCCGCTGCGCTTCGACGACCCCGACGCCCTCGATGTGCGCCGCACCGCCCGCGGTCACGTCTCGTTCGGCCACGGGGTGCACCAGTGCCTGGGCCAGCAGCTGGCCCGCATCGAGATGCGCGCCGGTTTCGCCGGCCTGCTGCGCCGCTTCCCGACCCTGGCACTGGCCGTTCCCGCCGACGAGGTGCCGCTGCGCTCCGACATGAACATCTACGGCGTCCACGAACTTCCGGTCACCTGGGACAGGTCATGAGCGGGCTCCGCATCGCGGCCGACCGGGACCGCTGCATCGCCGCGGGCATGTGCGCCCTGCTCGCGGGGGCGGTCTTCGATCAGGACGACACCGACGGCAGAGTGCTCCTCCTGGACCCCACCCCGGGCACGAACCACACCGCGGTCCGCGAAGCGGTGGAAACGTGCCCGTCGGGCGCCCTCACCGTCGACGAATCCTGACTCTCACCAATCCCGGTGCAGCCGACTCGGTCAGCGCGAGTCGGCGGCCACCTGGGTAGCGGGCACGGTTATTCGAGCTGTGCGATCCCCTGAGCGAGGCGCGCGGCGTTGGCAGGCGAGCGCATCAAATACAGCGTCTCCCGGAGTGAGTCATCGGTTGCTCCTCTCCACCCCTGCAATCAATGGTGTGGGATTGCTGTACCAGTGTCGATCGTGAGGCACTCCGTCGGGCCGCGTGCCTTCGCCGAGGTTCACCAGTCGGCCGGTTCGGCTTCGCGGAGGCGGCGGTGGGTGCGGTCGATCCAGCCGGTGAAGCCGGCGGTGAGGTCGGGGGTGGTGGCGGGGCGGACGGTGACCCGTTCGGGGGTGCGGACCACCAGGTAGCGGCCGTCGGCGGTGACGTCGATCCACTGGGTGGTGTACCAGGGCGCGGGCCGGTCCAGGATGTGGCCGACGAACAGGCTCGCGTGGCCGCTGCCGTCGATCGGGCGGCGGGCCAGCGCCTCGAACTGTTCGCGGGGAGTGCGCTTGGCGTAGGACTGCGGGCCCGGCGGTGCCTGGAGCTCCGCGGCGGGCACCGCGAGCACCGGGTGCGTGCCCGGCTTACAGGTCGGGATACGGGCCGAAAGACGCTGGGGGAGTTGGTCGGCGGGGAACAGGCGGGCGTGGATCGGACCGTCGACCTCGTCGACCGTGGCCTGGGCCAGCACCACCGCATGCTGATGATGCTGCGCCCCGACGATGCGGTACTGGCGCAGCGCACCCTGATCCGTCGCGGTCGACGCGCCCTTGATCTCGACCCGGAACTGCCCGAACGTCAAGGTGTGCAGGGCCAATCGGATCAGCTCGTCCTGGCCGAGGGTGGCGCGGACCCGCGCGCGGTTGGCCTCGTACTCCTCCAGCGTGCGGAACTTGCTCAGCAGATGCAGCGGACGAGGGAATCGGTCGATCCCCTCGCTGTACCACAGTGCCGCGAAATCGTCTGGCTCCCAGACCCATTCGGTCATGGTCGGGCGGTTCTCCTACTTCGGTCAGTGCTGCTGCGGTGGCGTCGTCGCGGCGGGCGCGTCGCCACCGATCACTCCGCCCGCGATGGTTCGGGGCTGCTCGCCGAGCAACTCGTCGGTGTTCTCGGCGGTGATCAGATAGTCCGGGATCTTGTGCTCGTCGTCGCCCTCACCCTTGCCGCGACCGGCACCGGGGGCGCCCATCATGCCCGGCATGCCCGCGCGTCCGGTGCCGCCACGGTTGGCGGCCGCCGCGGCCGCCGCCGAAGCGGGCGTTCCGGTGGTCGGCGCGCCCGCCACGCTGCGGCCGGGGTTGGGGGAGAGCAGGCCGGTGCCCGGCGCGCCCGAACCGCCTCCGCCGCCACCGGTTCCGCCGCCGCCCGTGCCGCCGCCGGGCGCGCCGGTCGAGGGCGATCCGGTGGTCGGCGTGGTCGCGGCCGGGGTGGTGTCGGTCGGCGTGGCGCTGGTGGGAGTGGTGTCGTCGTCGCTGGCGTCGTCGGTGGACTCGTCGTCGTCGGTCGTGTCGTCGGTCGACTCGTCCTCGGTCGTCGGGTCCTGCTCCTCCGTCGGCGTCTCCGTGGTGGCGGCGGGATCGGTGGCGCTGCCCTGGTCGTCGCCGCCACCGTCGCTGGTGCCGTCGGAACCCCCGTTGTCGGTGTCGTTGCCGCCGCCGGTGCCCTCGTCGGTGTCGCCGTAGAGCGGATTGGTCGGGCTCACGGGCGTGGACAGCCGCGGCACCGCCTGGTCGGTGGCGACGAACGGGTTGAGGTAGTTGGTGTCCATCACCTCCCTGGCCTTCTCCTCCGCCTCTTCGCGGTCGTCGTCCTTCCAGCCGAACCAGGTGCTCGGCGACGTCCAGCTGAAACTCTCGACGTTCTCGGGCAGGTTCTGCTTGGTCAGGGTGATCGCCTGTGCGGTCTCGGCGACCCGGTTGGCCAGCGCGTCCAGCTCCGGGGTCAGATCCGTCGCGCGCTGGGTGTAGTTGGTGATCGCCGTGCGCGACTTCTCCGCCGCCGGGCCCTCCCACGCCGCGGCGCTGGCGCGATTCATCCGCGCCGCGAACGTGGTGACGCCCTCGCGCCACTTCTGCGCGATCTGCGAATACTGCGCGGCCGCCGCCGTCGCATTGTCGGTGGGCTGCAACGGATCGAACGCGTTGAGGATCTGGTCGAGCTTGAACTCCTTGGTGAGTTCTCTCGTGACGATCTGCGGATCTTCGAAAGCCATGTCGCGTCCTCAGGCTCGGTCGTCTCGGGGGGCGCCCGGGGTGCCGGGTTGCGGTGCCTGGGCCATCAATTCGTTGTAGCGGGAGGCGAATTCGGAGTCGGTCTCCTGGTACTTCTGCGCGATCGTGCGATGCAGGACCTGGAGGTCGTCGACGATCTGGTAGTGCTGTTCGAGGACGGCGTGGACGCTGTTCTCCGAACCCTGGCCCTTCTCGCGGAAGCGGCGGACCAGGGTTTGCGCCGAGGTCAGCTCGGCGACCGCCTCGCCGATGCCCCAGACTTCGCGTAGCGAGATGTCGCGTGCGGTTCGCTGGAGCTCGATGATCAGATCTTTGAAGGTCTGGCATTCCCGTTCGATGTTGACGAACTCCTCGGCATCGACACGTATCGAGCCGCCGAAGCTCATCGACAGCTGGCCCGCTTGGGCCTCATCGAGCAGGTCCTGCAACGGACGTTCCCCGGTCACAGCCTATTTCCCCCTGTTTCTCCCGCTGAGCAGATATGTCCCGGTCACGCGCCTGCGGGGATCAACGGAACGATCTTCTCCGCGAGGCCGCGGGCCAGCGCGCACGTGTCCATATGGCCGGTCTTCCGGCGGGAATCCGGATTGTCCAGCGAGAACTCGATGCTCCCGCCCTGCATGTCGACGTTCAGCGTGCAGACCGACCGTGGGTTCTTCTCATCAGCTCGGCTGGTGGCCAAGGCGGCTCGGCCATTGACGGAATAGTCTTCGCGCACAGTCAGCTTCGTATTGGCGCGCACCTTGTCGACAGTCAGGTTCGTGGTGGTGATCCCGACCCCGTATCCATCGGACACGACCCAACTGCACCCGCGCCACTTGATCCCGCCCGCACCGTCGTAGTCGGCGTTGTTGTTCGAGCTGCCCGCATGCAACCCCTCCGAGTCCAGCACCGACTTCGGAATGTCCTTGCACGGATCGAACCCGGCGGGCACCTCGGAAGCCGTCGCCTGCCCACTCGCCGTGCTGGTCCCCGTCGAACCTTCCCCGTCCGTGGTCCCGCACCCCGTCGCCAGGATCAGCACACCGATCGCGCTCGACACCACCAGACTGCACCGCATCGCGGCCCCTCCTCGACCTCGTCCTGCCCTCGCGCCGGGGAGTCCCCCGCCCCTTCGGCCTGTCACGATACCCATCCCCGGTGCCCGATTCCATCCCGGAACGCGGACAGATGTGCTCGGGGCATGTCCGAGCTACGCTGGCCCTCGAGCCTGTTCGTCCGAGTAGCGGGCTGCTGCCCGTTCAAAGCAGGGCTGATCGTGCGAGCGATCCACGTACTCCACGAACGAGAGCTTCAAGCCACCACCTGACGATGAAAGACGCTCACTGGACCGAACGTGTCAGGAGCCAGAGAGCGTACGACATGCGGGAGGATGTCGCCGCAAGCAGTTTGGTCGCGATGAGCAGTATGATTTCGCAGACGATCTTGCCCACCGCCTGGATTAGGCTGGCCGGGCGTGCGAGCGTTACCGCGGCATCCCGATACTAGCCGCCCAGGAGATGAAGGCTTGTTCGTCATTCGATCTCGGCGTCGGTGGACGCCCGCAGTAATTGAGGATATTCACAGCCGGGCCAAGTGTTGCGCCCAGCATCGCTTTAAAAGCGGTGTTCTGAGATGAGAAATATTCGTTGAAAACGATCAGTGTGGTTTCCTCGAACATATCTATGTCTATTTCGTACATGTCGCTGGCAATCGCTGTAATTCCGGTCGTCAAGTTCAAGACCGAGCAGATGTCAGTGTGTATGCGTACGAACAGATCGCCCACGCGCAGAGACGGGCTCCATACCGTCCGGTCATCGACATCGAATACGTAGCTCATTATGCCCACTCTACCAGAATCTGGACGCCGGGATTTTTGGCACGCATGTTCTCGACCGCAGCCTCCACAGCTGACCGGAACTCGGGATCAGCGCCAGGTGAGGTGAACCGAGCCCGATTGGCGCCTGTTCATAGCCATCGATGTATTGGCGAGCGTCGATATAAGATCCCAGCTTCTTCTCCACCTGTTTTGCGATCCATTTATCAACATCGGCGGCATTGGTGGCAGACTTCTCCTCCCAAAGTACTCCGTTCTTGACCTCATCGATATCCGTAATGGTTCTGGAAGTGTCATTGGGGTCGTCAATCTGTACTTCGCGATCCCCGTCAGACACGTGGTACTTTCCGTCGCCGCCGAGGTGTGGCCGGCGTGGGTCAGTGAACGTGACATCGTTCTCGGGCTTCGCGGTGGCGATCACTATCGGCAGCTCGACGATGGTCAGAAGATCGCCGTTTGCCAGCGTAGCGGTGCTGAAAGAGAGGGTGCTGAGGGTGGTGAGGAATGTGTTGGCGGGTCCGGCGATGGCCCAGGCGGCGTCGTTGAGAAAGTCGATATCTATGTCGACTTTGTTGTCGTTGGGCGACTGTTGTTGCTTGCTCGGCGCCTTTTCCTTCGCCGGTTGCTCCTTGACATTCACCATCGAACGCCCGATCGATATCGCTGTGACAGTGACTACCGCTGCGAATTGGGTATTGATGTCTGCGCGCATTTTTGCCAACGCTGTGTTGTGGGTCTCGGCTGCAGTGGCGATGTCGTGCGCAGCGGTGCGGATTTCGCGGAGTTTGTCCGCGAGCTTGCGGAGATTGGCCGCGTGGTTCGGGATGTCGTCCGGGACGTCGGTTCCGAAGCCTTTTTCCAGTCCGGAAGCGACGGTTTGTAGTCGTGCCACGCCGTATTCGAGAGGGTCTGAGTTGGCGAAGGTACGCCACATGGTTGCGGCGCGTGCGAGTTTGTCGGTATCCCCGTCGGGGACTTGGCCGCCAGTGACAAGTGTGGTGACCTTGTCCTGTAGTTCGGTCCAGTCTGTTTGAAGACCATTGGTATAGGCTCCCGACGATGCTATACCGACGACTGCACCCGCGCCGTAGGGCAGCTCGGACGGGATTCCGGTAGGCAATGCCGGTGGGTCGCCCTTATTGGGATTGCGGTTCGCTGTGTATTCGGAGGACTTCCAGTTGTAGCTGGACGCCTTCAGTATGTCCCCATAGTGTTGCAGGGCCCGTGCGAAGTTGGTTGCAACCATTGTCAATGCGGCGGCGCGGTCATCGTAGGATTTCGACCACGGCTTGACTGCTTCGTAGCCACCTGCCATTGCGCTTGTTTCCAAAAGTACGGTTTACGGCGTTTCGTAGACGGTTTGAAATTTTTCCGACAAGTCGTAGCACGCCGTGGCCGCACTTTCATAGGACTGCGGCGAGATTGCGGCCATGGAAGTCAGCCACCGCTCATTCTCAAATTGGCTTCCTGTGCCGCACTGTATGCGTTGCGCGCGGTGACGGCGGCGTTGTACATCTGGGTGAGTCCTTCGATTACCGTGGCAGCCCCGGTGGCCCATTCTCGGTAGGCTTCCTCTTGGGCGTCAGCGGCGACCCCCTGCCAGTTTTCCTGAATAGAGGCGATTCGGTTGTTGATGCCGTCGAGGCTTTCGGTGAGGAAGCCGATGAAACCATTGGCGCGGCTGATGAGCTGTTCCAGCTCATCGATGTCGAAGGTGAAGTCGTGGGAGTCGTCGGCCATCACATGTTCAATTGTGGTAGGTCGAGCGAACTCAAAGCATCGGAGTTCGAGATGTCTTGGCTGGCAACGGCGTTACTTGCGATGCCCAGCAGTTCGCCCATCGTCGTGAGGGCGTTCAGTACGTCTGCGGCACCCTTCTTGGTTTCAGTCCAGCCGTCCCCGAATGCCTCTGCTGCCGCACCAGTCCAACTGTCCAGGACAGTCGATACCTCGCGGTCGAGCGTGCCGAGCCCGTTGATCAGGGACTCCGCGACCTGCTGGATATAGACACCGGCATCAGTCACATCGTCCGGCACCATCGCGAAAGCTGCCCCGGGTGTTTCGTCTTCCCCCGCCACGCGTGTCCCCTCCCCAAGCCTTCAGCGCCAGCCTAGTAGCGGCACTCTGGGGCCGCAACAGACGAGGATTCAGCCGACGGAATCGCCCCTACGCTGTAGGTATGGCCCCTGCTTCCGCGATATCACGGTGAAGTTTTCCGAGTTCCGTCGGTTGCTCCGGACAACTACGGCTTGCGGAGTTTGGTGAAGCTGAGTTCCGCGCTGCTCGATGGTAGGTGCGGAAAATCCCCTGGCCACCGACAGCGACCAGGGGATCTTTCGATCTGGGCGTCAGTTCTTGACGAGCTCGGGTGCCGCCGGTTCCTCGGCGTCCTGCGCGCCGTGTGCTCCGTGCGGGTTGGCGGAGCGGTTGGGGAGCAGGACGGCCATCGCGATGACGACCAGGGCCAGGACGGCCGAGACGAGGAAGGCCAGGCGCATGCCGTCGAGGGCGGCGGTGGTCGGGTCGGTGCCCTCGTCGATGAGCGAGGTGCTGCGGGCGGACATGACCGTCACCACCAGCGCGGTGCCGAAGGCGGCCGCGACCTGCTGGAGGGTGCCCAGCATCGAGCTGCCGTGCGAGTACAGGTGCATCGGCAGGGCGCCGAGGCCGAGGGTGAACACCGGGGTGAACGCCGCGGCCAGCGAGACCATCAGCAGGATGTGCAGGCCGAGCAGCTGCCAGTACGGCATGGACAGCGAGATCTGGGTGAACCCGGCCAGCGAGACCGCGATGCCGATCGAACCGGGGATCACCAGCACGCGGCCGCCGAACTTGTCGAACAGCTTGCCGACGGTCGGGCCGAGCAGACCCATGGCCAGACCACCCGGCATCACGAGCAGGCCGGTCTCCAGCGGGCTCAGGTGCCGCAGGTTCTGCAGGTACAGCGGCAGCAGGATCATCGATCCCATCATCGCCAGGAACGCGACGGCCATCAGCACCAGCGCCTTGGCGTAGGTGCCCGACAGGAACACCCGCAGGTCCAGCAGCGGAGTGCCGTTGCGCTGCAACTGCAGCTGGCGCAGCGCGAACGCGGCCACCAGCACCACGCCGCCCGCGACGATCAGGCCCGCGGTGGTGTAGCTGCCGCCGTGGAACTGGCTCAGGCCGTAGACGAGTCCGCCGAAGCCGAGCGCGGCCAGCGCGACGCTGAGCACGTCGATCGAACCGGCCTCCGGCTCACCGACGTTCTCCAGCTGCCGCAGACCCAGCCAGGTGACCACGCCGGCGATCGGCAGCATGATCACGAACAGCCAGCGCCACGAGGCGACCTGCAGGATCAGGCCGGAGATGACCGGACCCATCGCCGGGGCGACCGAGATGGCCAGGGTGACGTTGCCCATCACCTTGCCGCGGTCCTGCTCGGCGACCACGGTCATCAGCGTGGTCATCAGCAGCGGCATCATCACCGCGGTGCCGCCGGCCTGGATGATCCGGCCGATCAGCAGCACGGCGAAGGTCGGGGCCAGCGCCGAGATGACGGTGCCCGCGATGAACACGCCCATCGCGGTCGCGTAGGCCTGCCTGGTGCTGACCCGCTGCAGGAACCAGCCGGTGGTGGGGATGATGGCGGCCATCGTGAGCATGAACGCGGTGGAGACCCACTGCGCGGCCACCTCGGTGACGTGCAGATCGGCCATCAACCGGGGGATGGCGTTGATCATGATGGTCTCGTTGAGGATCACCACGAAGGTCGCGAGGACGAGTACCCGGATGACGAGCGGTGTCCCACCCTTCTTCGGTGTGGCGAGATCGGCTGGCATCGGGGGTACCTCCATGGGCAACGAATGGGGCGGGGCGCGTGGCGGCCCGATGCCGAGTCACGGACGGTGGGTCCTCGGCACCTCATGAGCAGAGACGGGGTTCGTCGTTCCAACTCATCGGGCGCGGGCCAGTATTCCGGTCCCCACCGACAGGAATCACCTCATTTTCGGTCCGGGTATCTGTGACGCATGACGGATATCCGCAGGTGGTGAACGCCATTGTCCGTGTCTGAAAGTTCTCGGTGACCCTGGTCACCCTCGGGTATCGAAGCCGTCGAGCCGGGGCGTGGCAGGGTGTCTTCGCCCATGTCGCGGGGTATACCGGGGTGGTGACTGCATCGAGACTGTGGCTTGCTGTGGTGTGTGCTCTCGTCGCCGTGCTCGGCGGCGCCAACGCGAATGCCGATCCCGGCGCGCGGGTGGCGGGCGAGGTGCCGTTAGGGGGCAGGGCGGTCCAGCTCGATGTGTACTCCCCGGCGATGGGCCGGGTCATCCAGAACCGCGTGATCAAGGCCGCGGGTGCGGGCGCGCCGACGGTGTATCTGCTCACCGGCGCCGGCGGCGGCGCCGACGGGATCTCCTGGTGGGACGACACCGATGTGCGCGGCTTCTTCGCCGACAAGTTCGTCAACGTGGTGATGCCGGTGGGCGGCGCGTTCACCCTCTACACCGACTGGATCTCCGAGGACCCGAGCCTGGGCCGCCCGCGCTGGGAGACCTACCTGACCCAGGAACTGCCCGAGGTGATCGACGGCGCGCTCGGCGCCAGCGGCCGCAACGCCATCGTCGGGGTGTCGATGAGCGCGGCCTCCGCCCTGGACCTGACGATCCAGGGCGGCCCGCGCTTCGACGCGGTCGCGGCGCTGAGCGGCTGCCCCTGGTCGGCGGATCCGGCCGGGATCGGGCTGGCCAGCGCCGTCGCTGTTCGCGGCGGCGGCAACCCGGGCAACATGTGGGGCCTGCCCGGCGGACCGGGCTGGCGCGCCCACGACGTGTTCGCCAACGCGGGCAGGCTCGCGGGCAAGACGATCTTCCTCGCCGCGGCCACCGGCATTCCCGGCCCCAACGATCACGGCCTGCCGATGCCGCCGGTGGAGGCCATCGCTGGCGCCTGCACCGCCGCCTTCGCCGGCCGCCTCGCCCAGCTCGGCATCCCCGCCACGCACGTCCACCGGCCCACCGGCTCGCACACCTGGGGGCAGTTCGAGACCGACCTGCACGAGGCGTGGCCGCACCTGGCCGCGCGCATCGGCGCCTGAATCAGGCCGCGCGCGTTCAGGATTCGACGGCGACCGGCGCGGGCTGAGCCACCGGCTCGGCGCCGCGCCGTTCGTCGCGTCCGCTGCGCCGGAACCACCACTGCAGCAGGGCGATTCCGACGAGCGCGAGCACCGCGCTCGGCAGGCTGATCGACAGACCGGGCGGGCGCCAGGTGACGACCAGCTCGGCGTTGCGCTTGCCCGGCGGGATGTCGACCGCGACGAAGGTCCCGGCGACGGCGCGCACCGGGATCTCCTGGCCGCCGAGTGTCGCGTGGTAGCCCGGCCAGGCCAAGCGGGACAGCACGATTCGGCCGCCGGTCCCCGAGGAGACCGTCGCGCGGTTGGTCAGCCCGTCCTCGGCCATCACGGTGGCGTGCACGCCCGACTCGTGGGCGATCAGGTCCCCGGGCGAGGGCAGCGGGTTCACCCGCTCCAGCACCCAGATCTGGTGTTCGTGGCCCGGATAGTCGACGAACTTCCAGCCCGCGGGCGCGGGCTGGTGGCCGGCGTCGGGGTACTGGGCGCGTTGCAGGACAACACGATCCAGGCGCATCAGGTCGACGATCGGCGTATCGGTCGACGGCTCGACGGCGAAGACCCTGCGGTAGGCGTCGGGGCAGGTGCCGCCGTCCCACGCCATGCAGAGCAGGCCGGCGAAGGCCGCGTGGCCGACCGGGGTGTAGCCGTTCACGTATTGCAGGCCGAGGTTCTTGGCGTAGCTGCCGAGGGCGATCGACCCGTAGGTGCCCGCCAGCGTGCGCTCCTCGTCGCGCACCGCGATCCGGTCCGCCAATTGCAGTGTGCGACCGCCGAAATCGGGGAAGGCGGCGGTCATCTCCGAACGGCGTTCCGGGAACCCGTAGGACAGGGGGGTCGTCGGCGCCGCCGCCACCTGGGCGAAGGCGATGGGTCCGGTGGCGAGGATCGTCAGCGCGGCGGCCGCGGCGAGGCCCCGCGTGCGTGCCAGCCACAGCGCGGCGGCCCCGAGCGCGACCACGGCCGCCACTCCGAGGACGTGCCGCTCGACGAGTTTCGGTGCGGCGGAGAAGGATCGCAGGAACAGCAGGCCGATCAGCACACCCGCCGCCGCGTACCGCCGCCGCGAGGAATCGAACGCCCCGTAGCGGCTGAGCAGCACGCACACCAGCACCAGCAGCGCGATCGCCAGCATCGGCAGCACCCGCGCGGGCCAGCGCAGCGGGCCGATCGCGCCCGGGCCGGCCGTCCACATCAGGGTGGCGACGGCGAACAGCGCGATCCCGCTCCATTCGGCGGCCGCGCGGGCGGCGGCCTTCCAGTCGATGAAGGCCAGCGCCGGGATCACGAACCAGGCGATGTAGACCATCGGCAGCGGCTGAACGTGGCCCCACCAGGCGGTGAACGCGGGCACCGTGCTGGGCAGGCTGGCATTGAGCGACTCCGACCACGGCACGGTCAGGAACGGGTCGTTGTGAATGGTCGACACGTCACCGCGCCAGGTGGCCTGGGAGGACAGCAGGATCGGCAGATTGGCGACCAGCGAGGCGAGCACCGCGAGACCGGACGCGGTGAGCACCCGCAGCACCGGCGCCCACCGGCGCTGGTACAGGTACTCACCCGCCGCGACGGCCGCGATCATCAGCCCGGATTCCACAGCGGGGAAGGCGTATTGGATGGTCAGTGCCAGGTACAGGAACACGAACAGCGGGATCGGGCCGCTGCGTCCGCGCGCGTACAGCACGGCCGAGGCCCAGGCGTGCACGAGCCAGGCGGTGCCGGTCTGGGAGGTGAACCAGCTCGCCTCGTCGAAGAACAGGAACCAGCCGCTGAACGGGAAGGCCACGCCCGCCACCGCGGCCAGCGGCGCCTTGGCGCCATAGGCCAGGCAGATGCGGAACACGCCGAGCGCGGCGATGGCGGAGAACACGAACTTCACCGCGGTCGCGTACAGGGCGAGATCGTCGAACGAGGGGGCCAGCAGGTAGACGAGCAGCTGTGCCGGGTTGTAGAGCCCGGCCTCCTCGAGGCTGTAGTTGCCCGCCATCCATTCCCACGGCACCATCGCCGGGAAGCGGCCCGCCCGCAGTTCGTTGCCGAGCAGCTGCCACATCGGCACGTACTGCGCCTCGGTGTCGTCGGTGTAGAAGTGCCGAGGGTCGCCGAGCAGCACCGCGAGATACCCGGCCAGGACGGCGATCACGACGATGACCGCCCACCGCACCACTTCTTTTCGCGGCTCCAGTACCGCGCGTATCCACACGAGCGCGGGAGCCTAGGGCATGGAGGTGAATCGGACAATACCCAGCGGTGTCGCCGCGTGGTGGTGGACGTTTGTCCAGCTCAGATGTGGTTAGGTGGGACTCAGTACAACTCGGTGTGTCACCACTGTCGGGGATCGTGATTGATAACATGGCGCAACCGAGCCGACCCTTCGAGAGAGTCATCAATGCAGTTCGAAATCGTCGAGCGGGACGAAACCTGGGTGGCCGGTCTGCCGGTCCGCAGTCCCAAGCGCGCGCTCGGTGAGCTGCGCGACCGAGATCTCGAGGCCGCCTGGTCCGCGGTGCTCCACCAGGACCTCGGCGGCCGCCTCGCCAGCGCATACACCGATTTCTCCGGGGACCTCGGTACCTACAACACGCAGATCGTCGGCTACCAGTGCGACTCGCTCGAACAGGTCACCCGGGGACACCTGGCGGCTCGCCTGCCGCGCGGCACCTACGCCAGATTCTCCTCGGTCGGTAATTTTCCGCAGGTGATGACGGACCTGTGGACGCAGATCGCCTACGCGGAAGAA
This sequence comes from Nocardia neocaledoniensis, assembly GCF_003182135.1. Classification (GTDB taxonomy): domain Bacteria; phylum Actinomycetota; class Actinomycetes; order Mycobacteriales; family Mycobacteriaceae; genus Nocardia; species Nocardia neocaledoniensis. The sequence continues at coordinate 203,361 of NZ_QGTL01000009.1, forward strand.
CACAACCAGATCAAGCGCACCCACACCGGCGATTTCGAGTGCTACCCGCACGCCTACAAGATCGATCTGTACCTGGCGGTAGATCCGCGATGAGTTACACGATCGTCGTGCGCGCCGGCGCACTCTACGGTGGCCTGGCGGTACCGCGCGTGCATCCGAGCTTCAAGGTGAGCAACAGCGACCTGATCGAGTTCCTCAAGGACCGCCTGCGCGACCGGCCCGAGGGCGGCGAGCCGCTGCACACGGTCTACGTGCCGGACCCGGCGGGCAACTGGAACGCGCTGGTCGCGCGGGAATTCGCGTCGCCGGACGAGGTGCCGGTCGGTGATCTCATGGTGTATGTCCCCAAGGGCATCTACGCCCGCTTCGCGCCCAACGGCGACTACCACGACCCGGTGGAGGACGTCTGGGCGCAGGTCGACGACGCCACGGCCTCGGCGGAGATCTCGCGCGCCTATCGCGAGGAGATCGAGGTCTGGCACGGCCCCGACACCGTCGAACTCTTCGTCTCCATCACCGTCGATAGCTAATTATTAGCTGATTTCGAACCGTCCGGTCTGGATTTTCGGACTACCCACTGGCTTACCTGTTCTGACCTGCGAATACTCCACATCGCCCTAGATGTTTCCGGAAAATTAGCCACTCCTGTGGTGCAAACCCATCGCATAGCGGATACTGCACCTGTCGGCATCGGTAGGACGCGGACCGCGCGCGGGCGCGTAGCACGGAGTAGGAACACGATGGCTGTCGAAGCAGCGCGCGACGGCGCGGGGTTGCGGTGGGTTCACCCGACCGGCGGATGGGTCGCGGTGGCGCGGTTCCTTGGTCGGGCCCGTCGATGATCGAACTGGATTCACCGGACAACGCCTATCGCCCTCTCGTGCTCGATCCGGCCGATCGGGCCGACGCGGCAACCTTGCGGCAGCTGACCGACGCGGTCGGCGTCCGCGTCGTCGACCTGCGCACCGGACTCCGCGCGGAGCTGTCCGAACTCACGGGCCCGCCGCCGGGCCTGGACCCGGACGAGGAACGCTGGGTCTACTACCCGTGGCGGCACACGCTGGTCGCCGTCCTCGGGCCCGCCGCCTTCCACGCGATCCGGCTCGACCGCAACCGCAACAAGCTCACCCGCGACGAACAGCGGCGGCTGGCCGGGCTCACGGTCGGCGTCGTCGGGCAGAGCGTCGGCCATTCGGTGGCCTTCACCCTCGCGCTCGAGGCCTCCTGCGGACGGCTGCGGCTGGCCGACTTCGACACCATCGAGCTGTCGAATCTGAATCGGGTGCCCGGCGGGCTGTTCGACGTGGGCGTCAACAAATCGGTGGTGACCGCCCGCCGGATCGCCGAGCTCGATCCGTACCTGCCCGTCGAGATCTGGACTGCGGGCGTGCTCAGCGAAACCGTCGACGCGTTCGTGGACGGACTCTCGATCGTGGTCGAGGAATGCGATTCGCTCGACATCAAGTTCGCCGTACGCGAGGCGGCACAGCGGCACCGCATCCCGCTGCTCATGGACACCAGTGACCGCGGCCTTTTCGACGTCGAACGCTACGACCTCGAACCCGGTCGCCCGGCCTTCCACGGCCTGCTCGGCGACACCACCGGCGCCGACCTGGCCGACCTCGACACCAGGGCGAAGGCGCCGCACGTGGTGCGCATCCTGGACCCGGGCCAGCTCTCCGCGCGGATGGCGGCGAGCCTGGCCGAGGTCGGCGAAACCGTCACCACGTGGCCGCAATTGGGTAGCGACGTGCAACTGGGCGCGGCCATCGTGGCCGCCGCCGTACGCCGGATCGGGCTCGGCGCCAAGCTGTCCTCCGGCCGCACCAGGGTCGATCTCGAGGCGGCGCTGGACTCCCTCGCCGAGCCGGGCCACCTCGAGGAGTGCGTGGACGCGGCCGAGGACCCGGACGAGGCGCCGCCCACCGAGCCGCTGGCGGCCATCCTGTCCTGCGCGCAGCGGGCACCCTCCGGCGGCAACACGCAGCCGTGGCGGCTGCGCGGCACGGACCGGCTGGTGGAGATCGCGCTCGATCCCAGCGCGACGACCGCGCTGGACGTCCAGCTGCGCGGCAGTGCCGTGGCCGTCGGTGCCGCGCTGCACAACGCCAGGGTCGCCGCGGCGGCCTTCGGGCTGCTCGGGACGCCCGAACTGCGCGTCGACGATCCCGCGACGCCGCTGCTCGCCCGCCTGCGGCTCGCCGAGGGCACCGACAACGACCTGGCCGCAGACTACCCGCTCGCGCTGGACCGTCAGACCAACCGCCGACTCGGTTCGGCGGCACCGCTGCCGGGGACCGTGCTGCCCGCGCTGCGCTCCGCCGCGGGGGCCGAGGACGCCACCGTGCGCGCTGTCACCGGGGTCGACGGGTTGGCCGAGGCGGCCGAACTGCTCGGGTCCAGCGACCGCGTCCGGTATCTCACCCCGCAGTTGCACGAACAGCTCTACGCCGAATTGCGCTGGCCCGGGGAGGATCCGCGCACCGGAATCGATGTGCGCACCCTCGACCCGGCCCCGGACGAACTGGCCAAGCTACAGGTCGGCCGCCGCACCGATGTGATGGACCGGTTGCGCGAGTGGTCGGCGGGTTCGGCGCTGGGCGAATTCACCGTCGACCGGGTGCGCTCCAGTTCCGCGCTGGTCGCGGTCTGCGTCCGGGCGCGGGCCGGTGGAGCCCCGGATCTGGCCGATTACGCCCGCGCCGGCGCCGCGGTGGAACGGGTCTGGTTGCGGGCGCAACTGCTGGGGCTCGCGGTGCAGCCGGTGTCTCCGGTGTTCCTCTACGCGCGCGGGTGGGAGGATTTGCGCAGCGTTTCTCCCGAGTTCACAGATACACTTGCCGGGATTCAGAGGCATTTCCACAACCTGCTGGGGATACCCGATGATGAGAACGTGGCATTGGTTCTTCGTCTGAGCTACGCCGCGGCTGCGAGTGTTCGCAGTCGACGGTTGCCGGTGCCCGGCAGTAGGAACGACGGATAGCGCGGATCGGAGACAATGTGCCTCGGCGAACGCTCGACTCACTGGTGACCCAGGTCGCCTCCGAGTTGATGGGTGTCGACGCCACGACCATGGTGGCGGCGAGCGAGCGGGTGCTCGCCGAGCTGGTCGATCACTTCGACGTCGACTTCAGCTACCTGCGCCACACCGACCGCGTCAAGCGGGCGACGGTGCTGGTCGCCGAATGGCCGCATCGCGACGACGCCCCCGACCCCGACCCGCTGCACACGGTCGAGTTCGAGCATGCCGACTCCGTCTTCGCCGCCCTCGAGTACGCCACCGAGCCGCTGATCGTGCGGCCGAGCCGCGACAGCGCCGACTATCAGGAGACGATCCGCAAGTCCTCGGGCATCCCCGAGGTGGCCATGGCCTGCGTGCCGCTGGTCTCGCGGGGCGAGTCGACCGGGGTCCTCGGGTTCGTGAAGATGGGCGACCGCGAGTGGACCAAGCGCGAACTCAACGTGCTCAAGGCCATCGCCGCGCTGTTCGCCCAGTTACAGGCGCGCGTGGTGGCCGAGGAACGGTTGCGCTACATCGCGTTACACGACGACCTCACCGGCCTGGCCAACCGCCGCGCGCTGCTCGAATACATGGAGGAGCGGCTGCGCCCCGGCGAGGCGGGCCCGGTCGCCACCTTCTTCCTCGATCTCGACCGGCTCAAGGCGCTCAACGACTTCCTCGGCCACAGCGCGGGGGACAACTTCATCCGCACGCTGGCGCGCAGGCTCGAACAGAACCTCGAACCCGGCGACATGATCGCCCGCCTCGGCGGCGACGAATTCGTCATCGTGCCCGCGGCGACCATGGACGCGGTCGCGGCCGAACTGGAGGCCACCCGGATCCAGCAGGTCATCGGCCGCCGCGTCTCGGTCGGCCAGGAATCGGTGAGCCGGGGTGTGAGTGTCGGCGTCGCGCTCGGCATTCCGGGCGAGACCTCGGTGTCGGACGTGCTGCGCCGCGCCGACCACGCGCTGCTGTCGGCGAAGTCCGGCGGCGGCAACGGCGTCGCGGTGTTCACCGACGCCATGCGCGCGCAGTTCGAACTCCAGGACGACGTGGAGCTCAACCTGCGCAGCGCGGTGTCGGACGGTTCGCTGATCCTGCACTACCAGCCCGAGGTCGACCTGCGCACCGGCCGGATCGTGGCGCTGGAGGCGCTGGTGCGCTGGCAGCATCCCACGCGCGGGCTGTTGCCGCCCGGCGCGTTCGTCTCGGTGGCCGAGGCCACCAATCTGGCCGGTGAGCTCGGCCGCTGGGTCATCCGCTCGGCCTGCTCCCAGTTCGCCGACTGGCGGCGGCGCGGGCTGGCCGCCAATGTGGTGATGCGGATCAACGTGTCGCCGGTGCAGCTGGTGAGCGCCGACTTCGTGGAGCGGATCGACGACATCCTGCGCCTGTTCGGCATCGACGGCAGCTCGGTCTGCCTCGAGATCACCGAGCACGTGGTCGTGCAGGACCTCGTGCGCACCCGGCTCACCCTGCGCGGGCTCAAGCGGATGGGCGTGCAGATCGCCATCGACGACTTCGGCACCGGCTACAGCTCGCTGTCGCACCTCAAGGCTCTGCCCGTCGACGCGGTGAAGATCGACCGCGGCTTCGTGCAGCGCCTCGGCGACAGCAACGACGACCTGGCGATCGTGAAATCCATCATCGGCCTCGCCGGCTCGTTCGGGCTCGGCGTCGTCGGCGAGGGGGTCGAGACCCCGATGGCGGCCAGGACACTGGTCGGGCTGGGCTGCTACCGCGCGCAGGGCTTCCTCATCGCGCGGCCGATGCCCGCCGAGGAGGTCGAAGCCCAGCTGCGGCAGGGGCGGATCCCGCTCGACCTCGATCTTCCACGCGCGGGTCGCGGCGTGGCCCCGAGTTGACCGCACGGGCGACGGGCGACTGGCTGCTGCTGGAAACCCTCGTCGACGACCTCCCGCCGACCGTCGTCGCGGAGGGCGCGCTGACACGGCAGTGGGCTGGGCCTGTCTGGCTGCACCGCAGGTTCGGAAAACAGCGCGCGGAGCTCGCGCTCGCCGCGGTGCGCCGGTGCCGGGCGGAGCAGGTGTCGGTGCGCGAGGTGGTCGACGGGCAGCTCGTCGTCGCCGAGCCGGTCCGCTGCGCGTTCGACGGGGTCCACGGCGTGCAGCTGTGGATCGGCGACGCCGAGGCCCCGGTGCCGCCGCGCCGTCGCGTCGGCGCGTGGGACTGGGCCGCCGACTCCGAGCTCGCCTATCACGGGCCCGGGCTCGAGGAGCTGATCTTCGCCCGCGATCCGGCCGAGGTCAAAGTGGTGCGCACGCCGCCGGATGCCTTCGGCCGGATGGTCGGCTTCGACGGTCGGGTCGAGTACTTCGCCATGGCCACCGCGCTCGAGCCGGGCGGCTGCTGGCAGGGCGTGGTCGACATGCTCGGCGACGACGACGTGCTGCGCGGCTTCCAGATGGTCGCCAGGGCCGCGCCGCGGGTGTGCCGGGTGAGCGGATTGATGCACGCGCTGCCCGAACACGGCTGGGAGACGACGGTCTCGGATCCCGAACTGGCGATGCTGCGCGCGGTGTCCCAGCGCGTGGACGTCGGGGTCGGCGTCATCACCCTGTCCAGCGCCATCATCTACGAGTGGGTCGTCGAGCCGCCGCCTCCGCTGGCGCCGTGGGCGGTGGAGCGACCGATCATCGACGCGGGCGACCTGGCCGCGTTGCGCGCCGCCTGCGCGCGGGTCGCGCGCGATCCCGGCGTGATCGAGCGGCTGACGCTGCGGGTGCGTTTCGCGGGCGGCGAGTGGATTCTCGCCATGGCCGAACTCGTGTCGCTGGCCACGGCGGCCTCCGGGCACGGCCTGCTGCGCGTGTGGACCGAGGATCCCGAAGCCGGTTAGCCGCATCTTTCTTCGCTGTTCACCCCGTGTTGTCCCGGCCGGTTCCGGGGTGCACCCGCGTCGTTGAAGCATCGGGGAGTGCGCATCGTGCAGCTCGCCAACTTCTACGGCCCGCGCTCGGGTGGCCTGCGCACCGCGCTGCATCACCTCGGCGAGGGGTATGTCGCCGCCGGACACGAGGTGGTGCTGATCGTCCCCGGCCCGCGCCGCAGCGAGGAAGTGCTGCCCACCGGCGCGCTGCGGATCACCCTGCCCGCGCTGGCGATCCCGTGCACCGGTGGCTACCGGGCCGCCGACCCGCGCCGCGTCGCCGACGTGCTCGGCGGCCTGCGGCCCGACGTGCTCGAGGTCTCCGACCGGCTCACCCTGCGCGGCTTCGGGCGCTGGGCAGGCCGGCGCGGGGTCGCCAGCGTGATGATCTCGCACGAACGCCTCGACCGGCTGCTCGGCCAGTTCCTGCCCGGCCCGGCCGCGCGCCGCTGCGCCGACGTCGCCAATCGGCGCACCGCCGACGATTACGACATGGTCGTGTGCACCACCGATTTCGCGCGCGAGGAATTCCAGCGGATCGGCGCGCCCAATGTGGAACTGGTACCGCTGGGCGTCGATCTCGATCTGTTCAGCCCGCGCCGCCGCGATCAGCGTCTGCGGGCGGACCTCGGCGTCGCCGGGCATCCGATGCTGGTGCACTGTGGGCGGTTGTCGGTGGAGAAGCGGGTCGACCGGAGCATCGAGGCGGTCGGGGCGCTGCATCGGGCCGGGGTGCCCGCGCGCCTGGTCGTCGCCGGTGACGGGCCCCGCCGCGAATCGCTGGAGCGCAGGGCCCGCACCCTGCCCGCCCTGCCCGGCGGCGCGCCCGCGGTCCACTTCACCGGGTTCATCAGCGACCGCGCCATGGTCGCGAAACTCCTTGCCACCGCGGATGTCTCGCTCGCGCCGGGCCCGCACGAGACCTTCGGCCTTGCCGCGCTGGAGGCCCTCGCCGCCGGGACTCCGGTGGTCGCCAGCCGCTCCTCCGCGCTGGCCGACATCGTCACCGCCGAGTGCGGCGCCATCGCCGCCGACCGCCCCCGCGCCTTCGCCCGCGCCGTCACCGATGTCCTGGCCATGCCCACCTCGGGCAGACGTCGCGCCGCCCGCACCCGCGCCGAACAGTTCACCTGGCCCCGCGCGGTCGCGGGCATGCTCGCCGTCCTCGACCGCTGAGCTACTCGCAGACCTGGCGGGTGGGGCAGTTGAGCTGCACGTCGAGGACCCGGGCGCCGGGGCCCTCCGCGCCGAGGCGGTCGTGCTCGTTGACGAGCTTGCAGGAGCCGAGCGACAGGCAGCCGCAGCCGATGCAGCCGGTGAGGTTGTCGCGCAGGCGGGTGAGCTGGACGATGCGGTCGTCGAGGTCCTCGCGCCAGGTCGTCGACAGGGTCTCCCAGTCGCGGCGGGTGGGCGTGCGGCCCTCGGGGAGGCGGTCCAGGGCCGAGCGGATCTCGCTCAGCGGGATGCCCACGCGCTGGCTGATGCGGATGAAGGCCACGCGGCGCAGGGTCTCGCGCGCGTAGCGGCGTTGATTACCGCTGGTCCGACGGCTCGATATGAGACCTTCCCGTTCGTAGAAGTGCAACGCGGACACTGCAACTCCACTACGCTCGGAGAGCTGCCCGGGGGTCAGCTCCTTCGTTTGCCAATCGGCCGTCGTCATCTGCGCTCCTCCCGTTTTCGCCCTCAACAATACTTGAGGTTTTTTCGGCACGGACGAAAACGGCTCGACTGCCCCCGGCGGGTCTGCGGGTCTTCCGTGCCGAGGGGCGCTCCGCGGATTACGGTTTTCGCATGGGAACCGCCCCCGAATCGCGTCTGGCCGTCACCTCCGAGGTCGGCACCCTGCGGACGGTGCTGCTGCACCGGCCCGGCGACGAGCTGCGCAGGCTCACCCCGAGCAACAACGATCAACTGCTCTTCGACGGCATCCCGTGGGTGGAACGCGCCCAGGCCGAGCACGACGCCTTCGCCGCGCTGCTGCGCGAACGCGGGGTGGAGGTGCTGTTGCTGTCGGATCTGCTCGCCGAGACGCTCGAGGTGAGCGGCGCGGCCAGGATCCAGGGTATCTCCGCCGCCGTCGACGCCCGTCGGCTCGGGCACGGCCTGGCCGACCAGCTCGCCGCCGAACTGCGCAAGGTCGAGGCGCCCGCGCTGGCCGACATCCTGATGACCGGGATGACCTTCGACGAGCTGCCCTTCGGGCCCGACACCACCTCCCTGGTGCGCCGGATGCACCACGGCGGCGATTTCGTCATCGACCCGCTGCCGAACCTGCTGTTCACCCGCGACTCGTCGTTCTGGGTCGGCCCGAAGGTCGCGATCACCTCGCTGGCCCTGCCCGCCCGCATCCGCGAGACCTCGATCACCGATCTCGTCTACGCCTTCCACCCGCGCTTCCTCGGCGTGCGCCGGGCCTACGAATCGCACACCGCGCCGATCGAGGGCGGTGACGTGCTGCTCCTCGCGCCCGGTGTCGTCGCGGTCGGCGTCGGCGAGCGGACGACTCCGGCGGGCGCGGAAGCGCTGGCGCGCAGCCTCTTCGACGACGACCTGGCCCACACCGTCCTGGTGGTGCCGATCGCGCAGAACCGGGCCACCATGCACCTGGACACCGTGTGCACCATGGTCGACACCGACGCGGTGGTGATGTATCCGGGCGTGCGGGACACCTTGCGGGCGTTCACCATCCGCCGCGAGGACGGCTTCTCCGGGCGCGGCGACCTGGACCGCATCAGCATCAGCGGACCGGAACCGTTCCTGCCCGCCGCCGCGGCCGCCATGGGCATCCCGCGCCTGCGGGTGATCGACACCGGCCGCGACGGGCCCACCGCCGAACGCGAGCAGTGGGACGACGGCAACAACACTCTGGCGCTGGCGCCGGGCGTCGTCGTGGCGTACGAACGCAACGAGATGACCAATTCACGGCTCACCGACGCCGGGGTGGAGGTCCTCACCATCCAGGGTTCCGAACTCGGTTCGGGTCGTGGTGGTCCGCGCTGCATGTCCTGTCCGCTGGCCCGAGACGAGGTGTGAGTGTTCCACGTCGAGCTGTCCACCGATTCCACCCAGCCGCCCTACGAGCAGCTGCGCATGGCCGTGATCGAGCAGGTCCGCGCGGGCACGCTCACCGCGGGCACCAAGATCCCCACCGTCCGCGCCCTGGCCGCCGATCTCGGCATCGCCCCGAACACCGTCGCCCGGGCCTACCGCGAACTGGAGGCCGACGGCGTGCTCGAAACCCGGGGCCGCCAGGGCTCTTTCATCGCCTCCTCCGGCGATCCGACGCGCGACATCGCGGGCCGCGCCGCCGTCGACTACGTGGCGACCGTCCGGCGCCTCGGCCTCCCCGACTCCGACGCGCTCGAGTTCGTGCGTCGCGCGCTGGACAGCTAACGCCAGCTCGGTAGCCAGAGGTGGTCCTGCCAGCTGGCCGGGGTGATGGGCTGGGCGGTGAGAATGGGCCAGAGCCAGACGAAGTTGGCGATGACCACGCCCAGATAGATGCTCACGATCAGCAGGCCGAGGGCATAGCGCTCGTTCACGGGCGCAGGTAGGTAGGTGCCGGTCGGGCTGCGCGGTATCCCCGCGGGTCTGGCCGAGCCGAGGATGTCGCCGAGGACCAGCGCGACACCCATCGCGAGGAAGGGCGCGAGCACGACCGCGTAGAAGAAATACATCTGCCGGTCCAGGGTGAGGAACCAGGGCAGCAGGCCCGCGCCGTAGCCGACCAGGACCGCGGCGTAGCGCCAGTCCTTGCGCACCACCGAGCGCCACAGCATCCACCCGAGGGCGGGCAGCGCGAGCCACCACAGCGCAGGCGTGCCGACGGCCATCATGGCCTTCACGCACTGCGCTTCGCCGCAGCCGGTCACGGTGCCTTCGGCGTAGTAGTAGAGCATCGGGCGCAGACCCATCGGCCAGGTCCACGGCTTGGATTCCCACGGATGGTGATTGCCCGCCGAATTGGTGAGACTCGAATGGAAGTCCAGGGTTTCGCCCTGGTAGTACCAGAGCGAGCGCAGCGCGTCGGGCAGGAACGAGAACGCCCCGCCCGCGCCGACCTGGTTGCCCACCGCGTACCGGTACACGCCGGTCTCGCTGGCGAACCACGCCCAGTACGAGGACAGATACACCACCAGCGGGATCGCCACCAGCGCGTACAGGGCAGGCCCCACGTCCCGGACCAGCGTGCCCAGCCACGGCTTGCGCACCCCGTACGCGCGCCGCGCGCTCACGTCGAAAGCCACGCTGAGCAGGCCGAAGAACATGATGTAGTAGATGCCCGACCACTTGGTGCCGCACGCCAGCCCGAGCAGCACGCCCGCGCCGAAGCGCCACCAGCGCACGCCGAGTCGCGGTCCCCAGTCGGTGATGCCGATGCGCCCGGCCAGGTCGGCGGCGGCCATGCGCTCGCGGACCTCGTCACGGTCGACGATGAGACAGCCGAACGCGGCCGTCACCAGCAGGGCCATGAAGATGTCGAGCATGCCGATGCGGGAGGAGACGAAGGTCAGCCCGTCGGCGATGAGCAGGATGCCCGCGAAGGCGCCGATCAGGGTCGAGCGCGCCATGCGCCGCACGATCCGGATCACCAGGAGGACGAGCACCGTGCCCGCCAGTGCCGCCGTGCCGCGCCAGCCCCAGGCGTTGTAGCCGAACAGGGCCTCGCTGATCGCGATGAACTGCTTGCCGACCGGCGGATGCACGACCAGACCGTAGGCCGGGTTGTCCTCTACGCCGCCGCCGGTGACCATCTGCCAGGCCTGTGGCGCGTAGTGCTTCTCGTCGAAGACGGGCGTGCGGGCGTCGGTGGGGTAGTTCAGATTCACGAACCGGGTGATCGCCGCGATCAGGGTGAGCACGCCGGTGACGGCCCAGCCGCGCGCGGTGTCGAGCGGCCCGAAATCGGGGGAGGGGCGCAGCGGCGCCGGGGAGACCACTGCCGACACATGGCGCGTCGCGCGAGTTTCGCTCACCGGGATCACGCCCCGATCGTAGGCGGTGGCCCCGCCGATGTCCGAGCCGACACCATCGGGTCAGCTCGGCCGGGCCAGCCCGGCGATGAGCAGGGCGACCAGTGGGCGCGGGTCGTAGCGGGTGTCGGACTCGGCACCGATGCACAGGTTTCCGATGCCGCGCAGCAGTTGATAGGGGCCGAGGCCGGAGTCGATCTCGCCCGCCGCGACGGCCGCGTCGAGGAGCTCGGCGCAGACCGGGAGCAGGCGGTCCAGGAAGTAGGCGTGCAGGGTCTCGAAGCTGCCGGTGTCGTTGTGCAGGGCGGCGGCGAGGCCGTGCTTGGTGACCAGGAAGTCGACGAACAGGTCGACCCAGCGGCCCAGGGCGGCGTGCGGGGTCGGGCCTTCTTCCAGCAGCGCGGGCCCGGCCGCGGCGCAGGCGTCGACCTGGTGGCGGTAGACCGCGATGACGAGATCGGCCCTGGTCGGGAAGTGGCGGTAGATCGTGCCCATTCCCACGCCCGCCTCGGCGGCGATCTCGCGGACGGGTGCGTCGACGCCGGCGCGGACGAAGACCGCCGCGGCGGCGTCGAGCAGGGCCTGCTGGTTGCGGCGGGCGTCCTTGCGTTTGGGTGCGGGGTCGGTCACCACGGTCCTTTCGGTTGCAAAGCGGAACAGTGCTCCGTATCGTTAACGGAGCGTTGTTCCGGTTTGTTCATCATGGCAGATCCGGTGGCGCCCGACGAAAGGCACACCCATGTCCTCCACGGTCATCTCCGTCAAACCCGTCGTCCTCGCCGCGCCCGGTCGCGGCACCGATCTCGCGGTGCGGGTCAGCGCGCCCGCGACCGGTACCGGACTGCCGGTCGTCGTGTTCTCGCACGGCTACGGCTGGTCGATGGACGGGTACGCGCCGCTGGCCGACCACTGGGCGGCCGGCGGTTTCGTCGTCGTCCAGCCGACGCACCTGGATTCGCGGCGGCTCGGGATTCCGGCGGAAGACCCGCGCACACCGCACATCTGGCGCCTCCGCGTCGACGATCTGCGCCGGGTGCTCGACGGACTCGCCGAGGTCGAAGCCGCCGTCCCCGGCCTGCGCGGGCGGGTCGACCACGAGCGCGTCGCTGTCGCGGGCCACTCCTGGGGCGCGCAAACGGCGAGTACCCTGCTCGGCGCGCGGGTCCTCGACGCCGACGGCGAGCCCGGCGAGGACCTGTCCGATCCCCGCGTCCGCGCCGGCGTCCTCCTCGCGGTGACCGGCCTCGGCGACCAGCTCACCCCCTTCGCCGCCGAGCACTTCCCCTTCCTGCGACCGTTTTTCGCCCGCATGACCACGCCGGCGCTCGTTGTCGCCGGCGACAACGACCACTCCCACCTCTCCACCCGCGGCCCCGACTGGTTCACCGACGCCTACACCCACAGTCCCGGCGAGAAGTCCCTGCTCACGGTCTTCGGCGGCGAGCACTCCCTAGGTGGCATCGTCGGCTACGAGGTCGCCGAAACCACCGACGAGAATCCGGCCCGCGTCGCGATGATCCAGGCCCTGACCACCGCTTATCTGCGCGGCGCGCTCGGCGTGGACGACACGGCCTGGAAGGAAGCGCGGGCCGCCCTCGACCAGGACCCAGCTGCGCTCGGTGCGGTGCGCAGCAAGTAAGCGGGCTCAGGTTCACTGGGACCTCGGGTGGTCGGCCGAGCTCGAGTGGGTCCGGCTGCGCTGGGTGCGATGCGCGGCAAGTAACTTGCGGGGGGAGTTGCGTTGGCAGCCTTGGGGTGGTCCGTGCTGTGATGTGTGGGCAGGGCTTGAACGAGAACTGGCCTCGCTGGGTGCGGCGCGGCAAGGTGGCGGGCGCGACGAGTCTCGTTGGGCCATGGTGTGACCGGTATGGGCTGCGACGTGCGCGCCTGACACGAACGAGACCGGCCGTGCGGTGTCCGCCAATTAGCAGGCGGAGATGACTCGCGCTGCTCGCGCTGGAGCGACCGGGATGTTCCGCCGGTGCGGGCCGATGCGCCTTTGGGCGGAGTGTGGTGGCGCGGGCGTGCGGGCGCGGCCGTGTTCGGCGTCGATGGCGCGCGGCGGGGCTGGGCGCGCGGTGATCCGGGGTGGGCGGGTGGTGGGCGGGGTGGTGTTGGCTGGTGCTGACAGAATGGGTGGGCGCCACCATTTGGCATCGCGCCGCACGCTTCGGTGCGGCCGAACTTCCGGAGAGGCGGGATTCCACCGTGTTGGTCCTGGCGGCAACCCCGATGGGCGATGTCGGCGACGCGTCCCAGCGTCTGCGTGATGCGCTCGGCTCGGCCGATGTGGTCGCCGCGGAGGACACCCGGCGGACCAAGTCGCTCGCCAAGGCGCTCGGAGTCGAGATCACCGGCCGGGTCGTGAGTTTCTACGACCACGTCGAGACCGCGCGGATTCCGGCCCTGCTCGACGACATCGCCGCCGGGCTGACCGTGCTCCTGGTGACCGACGCGGGCATGCCGTCGGTCAGCGACCCCGGCTATCGCCTGGTCGCGGCGGCCGTCGAGCGCGATCTCCCGGTCACCTGCCTGCCCGGCCCCTCGGCCGTCACCACCGCGCTCGCCCTGTCCGGCCTGCCGGTCGAACGCTTCTGCTTCGACGGCTTCGCCCCGCGCAAGGGCGGCCCGCGCCGGGAATGGTTGCGCACCTTGGCCTCCGAGCAGCGCGCCTGCGTCTTCTTCGAGGCGCCGCACCGCCTGGCCGACTGCCTCGCCGACGCGGTCACCGTGCTCGGCCCCGATCGCCGCGCCGCCGTCTGCCGCGAACTCACCAAGACCTATGAGGAGGTCGTGCGCGGCACCCTCGCCGAACTCGCCGCCTGGTCCGTCGAGGGAGCGAGAGGCGAGATCACCGTGGTCCTCGAAGGCGCCCAACCGGTTTCGGCCGACGCCGAAGACCTCGTCGGCGAGGTCGAAGCCCTGGTGTCCAGCGGCATGCGCCTCAAGGACGCCTGCGCCGAAGTCTCCGCCGCCCGAGGCGCCTCCCGCAAAGATCTCTACGAAGCAGTCCTCGCCGCCCGCTCGGCCGAGTAGCGCGGCTGCGGCCCCCACGAAACGAGGGAGACCTCCCCAAGCGCACGTCGTCCATCGTCGTATTCGGCGTCACCGCGGCCGTGCTGGCCGTCGTCGGCGCCTCGGCCGTCTACTGGATCATCTGGGCCGCTGTCGTCTGCCTCGCGGCCGGCCTCTGGATCGTGCGGCGCTGATGCTCGAAGCGTTCATGGCATGGACCCGCGCGGTGGGGCATCATCGCGGGTATGACCTCTTTGGACGCGAAGGCGAAGACTCTGCTCGAACTGCATCGGCCGGGGGACCCGGTGGTGCTGCCGACCGTGTGGGACGCTTGGTCGGCGAATCTCGCTGTGGCCGCTGGCTTTTCGGGGCTGACCATGGGGTCGCACCCGGTCGCCGATTCCGTGGGGCGTAGTGACGGGGAGGGGATGACGTTCGAGGAGTTGCTCGCTCGCGTCACCCAGGTGACCGGGGCCGTGGATGTGCCGGTGTCGGTCGACATCGAGTCCGGTTACGGGCAGGAGCCGGCGCGGCTCATCGAGGGCCTTCTCGAGGCCGGCGCGGTCGGACTCAATATCGAGGACACCGTGCACCTCGAGGGAAAGCGGCTTCGCAGTGCCGAGGAGCACGCCGACCTCGTGCGCGGTCTGCGCGCGGCGGCCGACGCGGCGGGCGTGCACGTGGTCGTCAACGCGCGCACCGACCTGTTCCTGCGCCAGGACGGCGACGAAGCCGATCGCGTGGATCGCGCGATCGCCCGGCTCACCCTTGCCGCCGAGGCGGGCGCCGACGTCCTGTACCCGGTGGGTCGGCACACCGACGAGGTCCAGCGCAGGCTCACCGCCGAACTGCCGCTGCCGGTCAACGCCATCGGCCAGCCGGGCACGCCGGCCAAGGAGCACTTCGCCGGCCTCGGCGTCGCCCGGATCAGCTTCGGTCCGTTCCTGCAGGCCGCCCTGGCCGCCGAGGCGACCAAGCTGCTCGAAGCCTGGAAGTAACGAAAACGACGGCGGGCGCCCCACGAAGGGACGCCCGCCGTTCGCATCGTCCGGCATCCCGACGTACACGAGCACCGGCGAGCCGTCGGTGGTGGGCAGCCGCAACGGCAACCCCTTGTCGGCGTGCGCGTTCGTGTGGAGCCTCCACCACCCTGCTGCCGCGCTCTGTCGGCCTGTCCGTTGGGGCGCACGCGCGAACAGCCGTGCGCCGCAGCGCTATTCCTTGGGCTCGACGTAGCGCGGGAACACCGGCTCCGGCGCGGGGAGCGCGATGCCGGGCACCAGCGGAGTCGCGATATCGGCGAACGTCCGGCCCTCCTGCGCGAGCAGGTCCAGGATCTTGGCGGCCGAACCCGGCATCACCGGCTGCACCAGGATCGCGACGATGCGCACCACCTCGAGCGTGACGTACAGGACCGTGGCCATCCGGGCCAGGTCTTCCTCGGTGCCTGACTTGCGCAGCGCCCACGGCGCGTTGGCGGAGAAGTACCGGTTCGTCTCGCCGAGGGTCAGCCAGATGGCTTCCAGCGCGAGGTGCATCTGCTGGGTGTCGAACTCGGCGCGGCACTTGTCGAGCAGGGCGTTGGCGCGGTCGAGCAGGGCGCGGTCGTCCTCGGTGAACTCGCCCGGCGTCGGCGCCTTGGCCTCGCAGTTCTTGTTCACCATGGTGAGGCTGCGCTGCACCAGGTTGCCGAACTCGTTGGCCAGGTCGGCGTTGATCCGGCCGGCGATCGCGTCGTTGCTGTAGCTGCCGTCCTGGCCGTAGGAGATCTCCCGGAGCAGGAAGAAGCGCACCTGGTCGAGGCCGTAGGTGGACACCAGCGCGAGCGGGTCGACGACATTGCCCGTCGACTTCGACATCTTCTCGCCCTTGTTGTACAGGAACCCGTGCACGAACACGCGCTGCGGCAGTTCGATGCCCGCCGACATCAGGAACGCGGGCCAGTACACGGTGTGGAACCGGGTGATGTCCTTGCCGATGATGTGCACGTTCGCCGGCCAGAACTTCTGGAACTTCGCCGAATCGGTGTCGGGGAAGCCCACACCGGTCAGGTAGTTGGTGAGCGCGTCGACCCACACGTACATGACGTGATCGGGGTGGCCGGGTACCGGCACGCCCCAGTCGAAGGTGGTGCGCGAGATCGACAGGTCCTTCAGCCCGGCCTTGACGTAGCTGACGATCTCGTTGCGCCGCGTCGCGGGCGCGATGAAATCGGGGTGCTCCTCGTAGAGGGCGAGCAGCTTGTCCTGGTACTCCGAGAGCTTGAAGAAGTAGTTCGACTCCTCGGTCCAGGTGACCGGGGTCTGTGACTCGGTGGACACGCGGGTGCCGTCGTCGAGGAGGGTGGTCTCCTCCTCGGTGTAGAACGCCTCGTCGCGCACCGAGTACCAGCCCGAGTAGTTGCCCAGGTAGATGTCGCCGTTGGCGAGCATCCGCTCCCAAATGGCGACGCTGGCGGCCTTGTGGTCCTCGTCGGTGGTGCGGATGAAGCGGTCGAAGGAGATGTCGAGCGCCTTGTCCATCGCCTCGAACACGTCGGAGTTGCGCGCCGCGAGCTCCTGCACCGGAATGCCCTCGGTGGCCGCGGTCTGCTGCATCTTCTGACCGTGCTCGTCGGTGCCGGTCATGAAGAACACGTCGTAGCCGTCGAGCCGCTTGAACCGGGCCAGCGCGTCGGTGGAGATGTACTCGTACGCGTGACCGATGTGCGGCGCACCGTTGGGGTACGCGATGGCCGTCGTGATGTAGAAGGCGGGCGCCTCGGCGCCGTCAGGTCGCTCGCTCATGATGGTCACTACTGTAATCCGCGTGGCAAACCAGAATCGTCCGGCTCCACCCCTTCCGTCGCCGCTCACGCCGCTGATCGACGCGCACACCCATCTCGACGCCTGCGGCGCGACCGACGCCGCCTCGACCACCGCGATCGTGGATCGCGCCGCGTCGGTGGGCGTGGGACACGTGGTGACCGTGGCCGACGACCTCGCCGCCGCGCAGTGGGCGGTCGAGGCCGCGCACTGGGATCCGCGCGTCTACGCGGCCGTCGCGCTGCACCCCACCAGGGCGAACGCGCTGGACGACAAGGCGAAGGACGAGCTGGAGCGCCTGGCCGCCGATCCGCGCGTGGTCGCGGTCGGCGAGACCGGTCTCGACTACTACTGGCCCGGCAAGCTCGACGGCTGCGCGGATGTCGAAACCCAGATCGAGGGCTTCCGCTGGCACATCGACCTGGCCAAACGCGTCCGCAAGCCGCTGATGATCCACAACCGCGAGGCCGACCACGACCTGCTCACGGTCCTGCTCGACGAGGGCGCGCCGGACACGGTGATCTTCCACTGCTTCTCCTCCGACGCGACCATGGCGCAGGCGTGCGTCGCGGAGGGCTACGTGCTCAGCTTCTCCGGCACGGTGAGTTTCAAGAACGCGCACGAACTGCGCGAGGCGGCCCAGCTCGTGCCCGACGACCAGATCCTGGTGGAGACGGACGCGCCGTACCTGACCCCGCACCCGTATCGGGGCGCGCCCAACGAGTCGTACTGCCTGCCGTACACGGTGCGGGCGCTGGCCGAAGCGCGCGAGCAGGACCCGGTGGAGCTGGCCGAGATCACGACAGCCAACGCGCGGCGGCTGTACCGCATCCGGTAGTCCGTTTCGTCCGGTCGGCAGGGGGCTGGACGCTAAACGTGTTTCGGCTCACATTCGGCCGCTCGGTCCGTTATCTACCAGCGATGTCTATATCGAATCGTGACCTGCGATCCCGCTGATCGGGCGCATCGGTGTTGTCTGGCGCAAACCTTGTCGTTATCGTTCTGTAACCATGTCGGCTTTCGCGCGGATCAACTCGTCTCGCTCGCCGCTGCTGTACGCGGCGGTGGCGGCCATGCTGCTGATTCTCCTGGTCGGTGCCTCGCTGGCGATCACGAACCACAAGACGGTCGCGCTGGTCGTCGACGGTGAGCGGATCGAGCACAGCACCATGTCCCTCGACGTGCGCGCCATCCTGGCCGACGCGGGCTACGAGCTCTCCGAGCACGACGAGGTGAGCCCGGCCGCGGGCGCCAAGGTCGGCGACGGCGCGACCATCACCCTCAACCGCGGGCGCGAGATCACGATCACCGTCGACGGCCAGGAGCGCAAGGTGTGGACCACCGGCATCACCGCCGGCGACGCCCTCGCGCAGATGCAGATCCCGGCCGACACCCACGTGGTGCCGACCCGCACCGAGAAGCTGCCGCTGGCAGGCGCCGCGCTCAGTGTCTACACCCCGCGCACCATCACCCTGGTCGACGGCGGCGCCGCCCCCGTCGACGTGCGGCTCGCCGCGCCGACCGTCGGTGAATTCCTCGCCGCGGCGGGTGTTGCGCTGAAGGATCAGGACTTCGCCGAGCCCGCCGCGAGCACGCCGCTGACCGGCGACATGCAGGTCACCGTGACTCGGCAGCGGATCGAGCAGCGCACCGAGACGCTCCCGCTCGAGCCCACCGAGCAGGTGATCGAAGACGTCACCATGAACATGAGCCGCACCGTGGTCGAGAACCCGGGAGAGCCCGGCCTGCACGAGGCCACCTTCGCCGTCACCATCACCAACGGTGTCGAGTCGAGCCGGGTGCAGACCAACTCCAACGTGATCACCCCCGCCCAGCCCAAGACCATCCGCAAGGGCGCCAAGCCCGGCACCGAGGTGCCGCCCGTCCGCGACGGCGCGATCTGGGACGCCCTGGCCAAGTGCGAATCGACCGGCAACTGGTCCATCAATACCGGCAACGGCTACTACGGCGGTATCCAGTTCGACCAGAGCACCTGGGAACGGCAGGGCGGCCTGAAGTACGCGCCCCGCGCCGATCTGGCCACCCGCGAGGAGCAGATCGCCATCGCCGAGGTCACCCGCGCCCGGCAGGGCTGGGGCGCCTGGCCCGCCTGCACCGGCCGCCTCGGGCTCTAGAGTTCGGGCCCGCCTCGGCGGGTTCCGGCCGTCGGCGCGGGTTCGCGCGGTAGTTTGCTCTCGTTTCGCCGAGTCCGCTGTGCTCGTGCGGTCTCGGCTCGGTGACGAGTCGACGGGTGGTACTCGATGCGTGCGGTTTCGGCCTGGCGGATAGTGGCCGCGGCGGTGGCGGTGTCGGCGGGGATCGGCGGCGCGACGCCGGTGGCGGCGACAGCACAGGACCCGGCGCCGGGCGCGGTGATCTCGGTGATACCGCAGGCCGACGGCTTCCACGGCATGTCCGGCGCGCAGGTCATCGAGTACTGGACGCGCGGTGTCGGCGGTGTCACCCAGCCCGCCAGCGGCGCGCTGTACCTGCCGAGCGGGGAGGCGCCGGCGGGCGGCTGGCCGGTGATCACCTACGACCACGGGACGACCGGACTCGGCGCCGGGTGCGGCGGGCAGTCCGATCCGGCGGGCGCGCCCTGGCCCGAATCGCAGGCGCCGCAGGACGTGTTCCTGCGCCACCTCGTGTCGAAGGGCTTCGCCGTCGTCGCCCCGGACTACCTGGGGCTCGGCCGTTTCGACACCGGCCCGCATCCGTATCTCGACATCGACACCGAGGCCACCGCCACGCTGGACATGCTGCGTGCGGCGCGCTCGGTGCGCGACGATCTGTCCCCGGTGTGGCTGGCGGCGGGTATGTCCCAGGGCGGGCACGCCGCGCTCGCCACGGCGCACCGGCAGCCGGGTTACGCGCCGGAGCTGGACTTCCGTGGCACCATCGCGATCGACCCCGCCTCGGATGTGGAGAAGGTGGCGCCGCTGCTCGGCCCCGGCAATCCCGATCGGGTCCGCGGTGGCGTGCTCGGCTTCTCGTCGAGCATCCTGGCCGGTCTGCGGGCGGCCAGGCCCGAGGCGCGGGTCGACTCTTATCTGACGCCTGTCGGCCGCGCTGTCCTCGACGACATCGGCACCCTGTGCCAGGACGCGATCGACGAGCGGGTCGCCGACCTCACCCTGGGCGCCATGCTCACCCGCTCGCTCGGCGAGGAGCCGCTGCGCACGGCCATGGCCGACTACATGACGGTGCCCACCAGCGGCTACGACGCCCCGATCCTGCTGCTGGTCAACGCGACCGACCGCACGGTGCCCTCGCCCCTGCACGCGGCGCTGGCCGCGCAGTTCGCCGCGGGTGGGGTGGGCTTCGAGCCGGTCGTCGGCACCGGCAGCCACTGCGAGCTGAATCCGGCGATGTGGGCGGCGATCGACGAGTTCCTCGATCGGTCCGTCTGACTCATCCGCGATTAGCTGGGCGGACCTGCGCCCGGCGTGGCATATGCCGAATCGGCCGTTACACCCGGTGAGAAGAACCACGAATCGGGTTGCCGGTCGGTTGCGGATACCTGTCGAGCGATCGGCCTACTGTACGTTTGTCCAGGAACAAGCGCCGATCGGCCCGAAAGGTAATCCCCGCAATGCCGAAGACCATGAGCCGCGCTGCGATCGCAGCCGCCGTCACCGCCGCCGCCCTGGTGGCCGCCACCCACGCCCCCGCGGGCGCGGCGCCCGGCGAGGTGATCACGACCGAGACCCGGCCGTCGGGCTGGCACGGGATGGCCGGCGGCGGCTCGGTCGTGGAGTACACGACGCTGGACTCGGCAGGCGTCGAACGCCCGGTCAGCGGCGCACTGTTCGTCCCGGCAGGCGAGGCTCCGGCGGGTGGCTGGCCGATCATTGCCTACGACCACGGCACCCTCGGCAGCGGACCGAGCTGTGGCGGCCAGGCCGACCCGGAGCTGGCCCCGCTGCCGGTGAATCGCGAGGCCGAGGACGCGCTCATGGCCCGGCTGGTCGACCAGGGCTTCGCCGTCGTCGCCCCCGACTACCTCGGCCTCGGTCGCTTCGACACCGGCCCGCACCCGTATCTCGAGGTGCGCAGCGAGGCGACCGCCACCATCGACCTCGTCCGCGCCGCCCGCGCCGCCAACCCCGACCTCTCGCGCACCTGGAGTGTCATCGGCGCCTCGCAGGGCGGGCACGCCGCGCTCAGCGCCGCGCACGTCCAGGCCGAGTACGCCCCCGAACTCGATTTCCGCGGTACCGTCGCGCTCGACCCGGCCTCCGACGTGGAGAAGGTGCTGCCGCTGCTGCTCGGCCCCGGTTTCCCCGCGCTCGACGGCACAGCGGGCATCACCAGCTTCACCCTGAGCATTCTCGCCGGCCTGCGCGCCACCCATCCCGAGGCCGAGGTGGATTCCTACCTCTCGCCGCTGGGCAAGGAGCTGGTCGACGCGGTCGGTTCCGAGTGCATCGACGAGACGGTCCGCGACGTGAAGGGCCTGGCCATGGGCGACCTGTTCGTCCGCCCGCTCTCGGAGGGCCCGCTGCGGCCCGCGCTCACCGCGTACATGACCCTGCCCACCAGCGGCTACGACGCGCCGATCCTGTTGCTGCTCAACGCGACCGACATGGTCGTGCCCTCGCCGCTGCACGCGGCGCTGGTCGGCCAGTTCGCCGCGGGTGGCGTCGACTTCCAGACCGTCACCGGCTTCGGGCAGCACACGGTGATGACCCAGCAGATGCGTGACGCGCTCGACGCCTTCGTCGCCCGCGTGCACGCCGCCCCGCCGCAGCGCTGAGCTGCTCGATCGGCGCGGTTGGTAGGTTCTAGCGGTGCCCGAACCTGAGATTCCCGCTCGCGGTAGCGCCGCGCTGCTCGGTCCCGCCGAAGTGCGGACCCTGGCCGAACGCTTCGGCGTGCGGCCGACCAAGCAGCTCGGGCAGAACTTCGTGCACGACGCGAACACGGTGCGCCGCATCGTCGCGGCGGCCGGTGTCGGCGCCGAGGACATCGTGCTCGAGGTCGGGCCGGGTCTCGGCTCGCTGACGCTGGCCCTGCTCGACGTGGTCGACCGGGTCGTCGCCGTGGAGATCGATCCGGTGCTGGCCAACTATCTGCCGGAGACCGTCGCGGATCGAGCCCCCGGACTGGTCGATCGGTTGCAGGTGGTCGAGGCCGACGCCCTGCGGGTGCGCCCCGAACAGTTGCCCGCCGTACCCACGGCGCTGGTGGCGAACCTGCCGTACAACGTGGCCGTGCCGGTGCTGCTGCATCTGCTCGCGATCCTGCCGAGCATCTCGGTGTCGCTGGTGATGGTGCAGGCCGAGGTGGCCGACCGGCTCGCCGCCGAACCGGGCAGCCGGGTATACGGGGTGCCGAGCGTCAAGGCGGGGTTCTTCGGCAAGGTGCGGCGCGCGGGCGCGGTGGGCACGCAGGTGTTCTGGCCGGTGCCGCGCGTCGAATCGGGCCTGGTGCGGATCGACCGGTACGCCGAGCCGCCGTGGCCGATGGACGAGGCGCATCGCCGCCGCGTGTTCGAGGTGATCGATGCCGCGTTCGCGCAGCGGCGAAAGACGTTGCGCGCGGCCCTGTCCGGCTGGGCCGGCTCGCCCGCCGAAGCCGAGCGCAGGCTGGTGGCGGCCGGTATCGATCCGACCGCGCGCGGAGAGACGCTGGAGACGGCGGCTTTCGTGCGCCTCGCCGCCCAGGGCTGAACCCCGCGGTACACGCGCCGTTCACCGGGCGGTCCCTGTGAAAGCAATTGTGGACAACCGGTTTTCGCAGGTCGCGGAGTTGATCATGAGGCGCGATCCGCGAACCCGGCTGCTTGGGAAAACCCGGTCGCGAGTCGCGCCGATCACGGATGTGGATGACGCTGTGGATGATTCTCCGCGCGCACGCGGTGAATGAATTGCCGGTGAACGCGATCCGGTACCACCACGCTGGTTGCCGCAGCGGTGGTGGTACCGGTCGCCGGGCCTCACTTCAGGGCGTAGCCCGCCTCGTCGACGGCGGCCGCGACATCGGCGTCGGCCAGCTCGCCCGCGCTGTCGACGCGCACGAGACCGCTCGCGAGGTCGACGTCCACGCCGGTGACGCCGTCGATCTTGCCGATCTCCTGCTTGACCGAGCTCACGCAGTGTCCGCAGGTCATCCCCGTGACGGTGTAGGTGGTGGTGGCCATGGCCGACTCCTTCGCTGTTGGCTCATACGGTCCTGGGGTATGTCCCCGACACGAACGAACATACCCCCCACGGGTACCTGGCGCAAGCCCTCGACCGGACCGGGGCTGGAGCAGGCGATTCGACATGCGTACTCGTCGGTCTCACCCGTTACGCTTGGTGATCGTGCTGTCAGTTGTGCCCAGCCCGGTCGTCGTGCGCGCTCCTTCGAAGGTGAACCTGCATCTCGGAGTCGGTGATCTGCGTCCGGACGGATATCACGACCTGACCACCGTCTTCCAGGCGCTGTCCCTCGGCGACGAACTCGAACTCGCCCCCTCGGCCTCGCTCACCGTCCGGGTGAGCGGCGAGGGCGCCGCCGAGGTCCCCACCGACCGGACCAATCTGGTCTGGAAGGCCGCGGTGCGCCTGGCCCACCTGGCCGGTCGCGCGCCGCTGGTGGAGATCGCGATCGCCAAGGGTATCCCGGTGGCGGGCGGCATGGCGGGCGGCAGCGCCGACGCCGCCGCGGCGCTGGTCGGCCTCAACGAACTCTGGGACCTCGGGCTCGGCCGCGACGAGTTGAGCGCCGTGGCCGCCGAACTCGGCAGCGATGTGCCGTTCGCCCTGCACGGCGGTACCGCGCTCGGTACCGGCCGCGGCGAACGCCTGCTCCCGGTGTTGTCGCGCAACACCTTTCACTGGGTGCTCGCGCTGGCCAAGGACGGCCTGTCCACGCCCTCGGTGTTCCGCGAGCTCGATCGGCTGCGCGCCGAGGGCGATCCGCCGCGCCTGGGCGACCCGCAACAGCTCATGCAGGCTTTGGCCGCGGGCGACCCACACACCCTGGCGCCGCTGCTCGGCAACGACCTGCAGGCCGCGGCCCTCTCGCTGAAGCCGGAACTGCGGCGCACCCTGCGCGCGGGCGTCGGCGCGGGCGCCCTGGCCGGACTCGTCTCCGGCTCCGGCCCCACCTGCGCCTTCCTCTGCGAGACCGAGGAAGCGGCCATCGCGGTCGCGGCCGAACTGGCGGGCGCGGGCGTGTGCCGCAGCGTCCGCACCGCGAGCGGCCCGGTGCCGGGCGCGCGGGTAATCGACACGGAGGCGCAGCCCAAGCGTTGATCGCCTCCCGTACAGCGCTCGGGCAGGAGCCGCGGGGGACAGAACAGCCGCAGGCGGCGGTCCACTATGATCGCTGTCAACAGATCTTGCATGGACATGGGTAACTCGCCGGGGACGGGCTAACTGATCCAGCACTCCAACGTAAGCCGCCGGCCTGCCGCCTCCCCGCGCCTGAGTCTGGCCTGAAGTCGCGGGGAGGCGGAACGGCGAGCACCACTCATGTCCAACCTGATCAACCTGGAGCAGGTCTCCAAGAGCTTCGGCATCAAGCCGCTGCTGGACGACGTTTCCCTCGGAGTGCACGCGGGGGAGCGGATCGGGGTGGTCGGTCTCAACGGCGGCGGCAAGACGACGCTGCTCGAGGTGCTGACCGGGTTGGAAGCGCCGGACAGCGGTCGCGTGAGCCGGGTCGGTGGGCTGCGGATGGCGGTGGTCACCCAGCGCGGTGTGCTGCCCGATGACGCCACGATCGGCTCGGTCGTGCTCGCCGGCCTGTCCGACGACCTGTCGACGGCCGACATCGCCGAGCACGAATGGGCCGCCGACGCCCGCATCCGCTCGGTGCTCGACGGTATCGGCATCGCCGACCTCGGCCTCGACACCCCGGTCACCAACCTGTCCGGTGGCGAGCGCCGCCGCGTCGCGCTCGCCGCGGCCCTGGTGCGCGATCTGGATCTGCTCGTCCTCGACGAGCCGACCAACCACCTCGACATCGAGGGCGTGCAGTGGCTGGCCAGGCATCTGGTCGACCGGCGGACCGCGCTCGTCGTCGTCACCCACGATCGCTGGTTCCTCGACACCGTCGCCACCCGCACCTGGGAGGTCGTCGGCGGCAAGGTGGAGACCTACGAGGGCGGCTACGGCGACTGGATCTTCGCTCGCGCCGAACGCGCCCGCCAGGCCGACGCCTCCGAGGCCCGCCGCCAGAACCTGGCCCGCAAGGAACTGGCCTGGCTGCGCCGCGGCGCCAAGGCCCGCACGTCCAAGCCGCGCTACCGGGTGGAGGCCGCCGAGGCGCTGATCGCCGACGTGCCGCCGCCGCGCGACTCGGTGTCGCTGGCCGCCTTCGCGCGCAAGCGGCTCGGCCGCGTGGTGATCGAACTCGAGGACGCCACCCTCACCACGCCCGACGGCCGCGAGCTGGTCGGAGACCTGACCTGGCGGCTCGCGCCGGGCGAGCGCGTCGGCCTGGTGGGCGTGAACGGTTCCGGCAAGACGACGCTGCTGCGTGCCCTGGCGGGCGACGTGGAACCCGCCGCGGGCAAGCGGATCCAGGGCCAGACCGTGCAGATCGGCTGGCTGCGGCAGGAACTCGACGACCTGCCCACGGACATGCGCGTGCTCGAGGCCGTGCAGCAGATCGCCCAGCGAATCATGCTCGGCGACAAGGAGATCTCGGCGGGTCAGCTGGCCGAGCGGCTCGGCTTCACCCCCGCCAGGCAGCGCACGCCCGTCGGCGATCTGTCCGGTGGCGAGCGCCGCCGCCTGCAGCTCACCCGCATCCTGATGGCGGAGCCGAACGTGCTGCTGCTCGACGAGCCGACCAACGATCTCGACATCGACACCCTGCAGCAGCTCGAGGACCTGCTCGACAACTGGGCGGGCACCCTCGTGGTCATCAGTCACGACCGCTACCTGGTCGAGCGCATCTGTGATTCCACCTGGGCGCTGTTCGGCGACGGCAAGCTGACCAATCTGCCGGGCGGCATCGACCAGTACCTCGCCAAGCGCGCCGACCAGGCCGCGGCCGCCAAGCCGACCGCCGCGAAACCAGCTGCGGCGTCGACCAGTTCGGCCGATCACCGCGCCGCCCGCAAGGAACTCTCGCGCCTGGAACGCACCATCGCCAAGCTCGACGAGCGCGAACAGAAACTGCACACCGCGCTCGCCGAGGCCGCCACCGACCCCGACAAGCTGGTCTCCCTCGGCGCCGAACTCAAAGAGGTCGTCGCCGAGAAGGAAACGGCCGAGGAACGGTGGATGGAACTGGCCGAGCTGGCCGAGGGCTAGGTCGCGGTCTCCCGGCCGTCGCTGATGACGACGGGTAGACAGGTCTGCACGAAGTCCGCGCCGAACTCGGTGAGAATGATGCTGCGGTAGCTCACCTTGGTGCCGAAGCCGCGCTTCATCGCGTCGCGCACCTGCTCCTGCGCCTCGATCAGCTGATACCGGCTCGGATTGCCGACCGGCTCGCGAGTGAATTCGAGGAGGCCCAGCCTGCGCAGATTCGGCAGGTACTGCGGCACCCGGTTGGGGAAGCGCAGCCCGGCGTGCTCGCCGAGCAGCGTGAGCCCGCTGACCAGGCGCTCGCCGCCGAACGCGCGCTGTCGGCCGGTGCGCACGTCGATGGCCGGCTGCGGCCCGTCGACATGCACGAACCGCAGGATCCGCGCCTCGTCGGGCGTGATCTCGGCGAGGATGCCGGGGTACGCGGGGTGCGTATCCGGCTGGGCGGCATGGGTACTGGCCGACAGGCGCAGCAGTTCGGCGCCCTGCTCGCGCAGCGTCGGCATCCCCGATTCGCCGTACTGATCGGCGCTGGTCGGCAGGCCGAGCGCGTGTCGAAGCCGGTCGCGCACTTCACCTTCGGCCTCGGCGAGCACGTCCTTGGGCGGGGTACCGGCGATGCTGCCGCGCAGCACGGTGACGGTCACGCCGAGCGCGGTGTCCAGCGTCCACAGCGTCATCCCGGAGGCCGCGGTCAGCGCGACGCGCGCGACCCCGGTCGCGGCTCGCACGGTGCGCACCGGCGAGACCGGCAGCACCCCACGGCGTTCGCCGGCGGGCGCGGGCGGGCGCCCGGGTTGTCGGACCACCTCGGTGGACGGGCTCGGGTCTACATCCATGTGGTCGCCACTCCTGTTCCGAAGACCAGGATGTGAGCGTATCCGGCGAGGAGCCCCAACGCGCCGCCATGGACGAAAAGCAACCATTCGTCCTGTTTGATGGCCGAACGCAGCATGTCCACGAAGTCGTGCGGGGAAAGCGCGGACATTTGCCGGGCGATGTATTCGTTGACCTGCCTGCCCTGTTGGACGTTGAACTCGGGATCGGCGAAGGCCATCGGCGCGATCGTCATCGCCTCGGCGGTGAGCGTGGACTGCAGTGAGTCGTACTCCCGGCTGCCGAGCATGAACTTCACGGCGGGCCGCGCGGGGCCGAGGGCGCGGTCGGCGGCCGGGCGCAGGGTGTCCTCGAGCATCTGCAGCGTGCGGTCCGAGCGCGGGCCGTTGAGCAGTTCGTCGCCGATGTTGGCGACGGTCACGACCTCGGTGGAGACCAGCGCCGCGTAGCCTGCGGTGATCTCGGGCTGTCGCTTGATCAGCAGACCCTGCCGCCAGGGGCACCACCACTTGGGCGTGGCGGGCGCGAAGATCATATTGATGCCGACCCAGTTCACCACCCAGCCGATGATGATGCCGCCGACCGGCAGCACGATCAGCGGCGAGAGCCCGGTGGTGTGCAGCGCGAGCACCAGGAACAGACCGCAGGGTGCGCCGAAATAGAAGCCGAAGTTCTGCATGAATCGCAGTTCCTTGGCGCCGAGCACCTGGAACAGCTGATTGAGCAATTGCGGGCGGGCCTGGAAATAGCGGATGACCATCTGCTTCACGTCCAGCAGCTGATCGATATTGGTGCCGAGTTCGATGGTGAGTTCGCGCAGGATCTCCGGCAGCTGGGAACGCACACGCTGATGCACCATCTCCCGAACCTGGGTGGGCAGGTTGTACCAGAGCTGGGGATGCTCGCGCCGCAGGATCACCTCGACGATGTCGCTGATCTGCGCGTCGGCCACCTCGGCCAGATGTTCGGCGAGCTTCTCCGGATCCAGCTCGCGATAGAAGTCGGAGACGCTGCCCAATTTCGACAGCCCCTTGTCGACGGCGATGCTGGCCATCTTGTCGGCGCGCGAGGGCACGATGCCCTGCCAGCCGATCCGGCCGTCATAGCTGAGCAGGGGCAGTACTTGAATCCGCTTGGGCAGGTAGGGAAAAACCGCGCGCAAGCCGGGGAGCCGGATGCCGTAGAACTTGATCGGCTGGAACAGCATCAGGATGCCGGTCCAGTTGGTGATGTAACCGATCACCCCTGTGAAAAGCGGAATGGTCAAAATTTCGAGCAGGAGTGTCGGATGCAAACCGAACACACTCTCCAACACGACACCCTCCTGCCGTTACCCGGTGCCCACCGCCTCACCGGAAACCAAAATTAGCACCCCCGCGGCGAGGTGACCCTACTGTGAGGTGCGGAACCTGGTCCATTCGTCGTGCCCCAGGCCACAGGGTAGTGTCTGAGACATCAGTCACAGAACGTGTCCCGAATGCCGTACTCGCCCTGTTGAGTCGGAACAATGAGCACCACCACATCGTGGTGACGGGACACAACCGGCGCGGACAGGGGCGCGCCGCGTACGCACTGTGCCTGGAGCGTGGTCGGGCAATAATCTGTGGGCGAGCAGTTCACCTGGCGAGACTTCGGAGTAGGACGTGACAGACGACAGGACCGGACAGGACCTGGCCCGTGCCGGTACCCGCGCCGTCGAGCGCAGCTCGGATGTCGAGCAGCGACAGATCAGCAACGAAGCCCGGTTGATCCGCGGCGTGTTCCGCGCGGCCGGGCTGGCCGCGGGCACCGCGGTGCGCGGCAGTCAGTGGGCCGTCGGCACCACCTACGAGGTGACCAAGGAACTGGCTCAGGCGGCGCTGGACGGCGAGTCCTCGGCCGATATCGCCGAGCGCACAGGCAACGCGCTGCGCTCGATCGCGCGCAGCGCGCTCGGCGTCACCGAGGGGTCGGTGCGCGAGATCGTCAGCTACGTGCCGACGCCCAACGGGTCGACCCAGCAGGCCATCACCGTCGGGCCCTACCTGCGCTCGGCGACCACCGACGACCTGCGCCGCCGCGGCGACGCGCTGCTCGCCCGCTCGGCAGACGTGTACTTCACCGAGGACGTGCACCCGGCCTACGACCGCATCCTCGACGAGATCGCGCCGGACGAGGCCCGCATCCTGCGGTTCATGGCCCTCAACGGGCCGCAGCCCTCGGTCGACGTGCGCACCAACCGCCCGCTCGGCATCGGCTCGGAACTGGTCCAGGGCGACCTGACCTCGGTGCCGGAACAGGCCGGCGTGCGCTACCCGGATCGGGCCCGCTCGTACCTGATCAACCTCAACCGCCTCGGCCTCACCTTCACCTCCGACGATCCGGTCGTCCTGAGCCGCTACATGGTGCTCGAGGTGCAGCCGGTCGTCGAGGACGCGCTCAAGAAGGCGGGCCGCGCGCCCAAGATCGTCCGCAAGAGCCTGCGGCTGTCGGAGTTCGGCGAGGACTTCTGCCGCACCTGCTTCACCATCGGCCAGTAGCTGAGACAGCGCCACGCTCGGAGCCTCGAGGTCACGCTCAGGTGTCGGCAGTGATAGCGATCTGATACAGATCCGGCACTACCGGCGTTTCAGTGGGATCGTGGAGACATGGAGCAGGTGCCCGGCCCCCCGGACGTGCGGCCCGACGAAGAGGTCGCGCGCGCCTGGGTGCGCCCGGGGCCGGTGCTTCCCGGCGAGGAGGAACCGCTCGTCGCCGGTCCGGAGGCAGGGGAGGGCTGGGTGGCCGAAGAGCCGGAGCACGACGAGCCGGAGCCGATCACGCGCCCGCCCGATCACCCCGACGACATCATCGCGATCAGCAGGCTCAAGTTCCGCTACCTGCGCACGCTCGACACCAAGAGCTGGGACGAGTTCGCCGACACCATGATTCCCGAGGCGACCGCCACCTACAGCGAATACCTGCAGTTCGAGTCGCGCGAGGCGTTCCTCGCCTTCCTGCGCAACACCCTCGGCCCGCACGTGATCACCGAGCATCGCTGCGATCATCCCGAGATCGATGTCGACGGCGACACCGCCACCGGAACCTGGTATCTCGCCGACACGGTGATCATCCCCGAGCACAACATGTGCCTGCGCGGCGCCGCCTTCTACACCGACCGCTACGTCCGCTGCGAGGACGGGCACTGGCGGATCGCGCACACCGGCTACGAGCGCACCTACGAGGTGGTGCTCTCGCTCAGCGACCTGCCCAGCCTGCGCCTGACGGCCAGCCGCTGGGGCATGATCGCGCAGGAGAATCACATCGCCTCGGTGCAGCGCAACCCCGGTCCGGCCGCCTGAGGCCGACTCAGACAGTTGACCAGTTAGTCGGCCGTCGCGACGAGCGGCTCGAGCGTGAGCTTCGGATGCTCCTTCTCGATGTACTGCAGCCGCCATTTGTCGCTGAACAGGGCCAGGATCGCGCCGTCGGTGCGGGTGAACACCTCGACGCCGCGCTGCCGGTCCAGCTCCGGCGCCGACTCGGCGTCGGTGCGCCTGGCCAGGGTGAACGGCAGGAAATCCAGCTGGGTTTCCACATTGAACTCCGCCTGCATGCGGGCGGTGACCACCTCGAACTGCATCGGGCCGACCGCCGCGAGCACCGGTGACGCGTCACCGCGGGCGTCGTTGCGCAGCACCTGCACCACGCCCTCGGAATCGAGCTGGTCGATGGCCTTGCGGAACTGCTTGTACTTGCCCGCGCTCTGCGCCCGCAGCGTCGCGAAGTGCTCGGGGGCGAAGCTCGGGATCGGCGGGAACTCCACCTTCTTGTCCACGAACAGCGTGTGGCCCGGCGCGAGCGCGGTCGCGTTCACCAGGCCGACGACGTCGCCGGGGTAGGCGGTGTCGACGGTGGTGCGCTCGCGACCGAACACGGTCAGCGCGTACTTGGTGGCGAACGGGCGACCGGTCTGCGCGTGCGTCACCACCATGCCGCGCTCGAACTCACCGGACACGATCCGCATGAACGCCAGCCGGTCGCGGTGCGCGGTGTCCATGCCCGCCTGCACCTTGAACACCACGGCGCTGAACGGATCGCCGGTCTCGCGGTCCTTGCCCGCCACATCGGCGCGCGGGCCGGGCGCGGGCGCCAGCGCGACCAGCGTCTCCAGCAGCTGCCGCACGCCGAAGTTCAGCATCGCCGAGGCGTAGATGACCGGCGAGGTCTGCCCGGCCAGGAACAGCTCCTGGTCGTGGTCCTGCCCGGTCGCCGAGAGCAGCTCGCTCTCCTCGGCGGCGGTCGTCCACGCCTCGCCCTCGCGCGACTCGGCCTCGGCCGGGGTGAGCGATTCCTCCGGCGCGATCGTCGCGCCGCCCGCGGTGCGGGTGAAGTGGATGTACTCGGTGGCCTCGCCCTCGGGACCGCGGCGCAACAGCCCGCGGAAATCGCCCGCGATGCCGACCGGCAGGAACAGCGGGGTCGGCGTGAGCCCGATCCGCTCGCTGATCTCGTCGAGCAGTTCCAACGGGGCCTGGCCGGGGCGGTCCCACTTGTTGATGACCGTGATCACCGGGATGCCGCGATGGCGGCAGACCTGGAACAGTTTCAGCGTCTGCGGCTCGAGGCCCTTGGCCGCGTCGATGAGCATCACCGCGGCGTCGACCGCGGTCAGCACGCGGTAGGTGTCCTCGGAGAAGTCGGAGTGGCCGGGAGTGTCGACGAGGTTGATCACGTTGTCGATGTCGGAGCCCGCGGCCCGGTAGTTGAACTGCAGCGCGGTCGAGCTCACCGAGATGCCGCGCGCCTTCTCCATCTCCATCCAGTCCGACACGGTCGACTTGCGACCGGCCTTGCCGTGGATGGCGCCCGCCTCGGAGATCATCCTGGCGTGCAGGGCCAGCGCCTCGGTCAGCGTGGACTTGCCGGCGTCGGGATGCGAGATCACGGCGAACGTGCGGCGGCGCGCGACCTCGGCGGGTAGTCCGCGCGGAGTGGGGGCGGCGCTGTCTCCGGACTCGGTCAACGCGGAACCTTTCGCAGGTGGTAGGGCAACTTGTCCAGGGTAGAGGGCGCCGGTCCCGCGCCCGGTCGGCGGGGTGTTCACCGGCGCCGCCCCGGTTTTTCCGGGCGATGCGCATGCGGTATGGTGGTCGGGTTGTCTCGGCGAGGGTGATGCGCGCAAGCGTTCACCGTGATCGACGCGGCTCGGCTTTCCGGCCGTCCTCGTTCGTTCTTCGTCCGACGAGTAGACGTTGACCCCGCAGATGGGTCGCCCAAATGACCAGCCCGGAAGAGCCGTAGGAGCGCATTCAGTCATGTCCGACGTGAACCAGATCGAAGCCGCCGTCCGCACCGAATTCGGTAAGGGCGCCGCTCGCCGTACCCGTCGCGACGGCAACGTGCCCGCCGTGCTGTACGGCCACCAGGCCGAGCCGCAGCACCTGAGCCTGAACGCCAAGGCCTTCGCCGCGATCCTGCGTACCCACGGCACCAACGCCATCCTGAACCTGGTCGTCGACGGCAAGCAGCAGCTCGCGATGACCAAGTCGGTCGTGGTCCACCCGATCCGCCGCTACATCGAGCACGCCGACCTGCTGATCGTCAAGCGTGGCGAGCGCGTCGTCACCGACGTGAACGTCGTCGTCACCGGCGATGCCGCCGCGGGCACCCTGGTCACCCAGGAAGCCACCACCCTGTCCATCGAGGCCGACGCGCTGAAGCTGCCCGAGTCGATCGAGGTCTCGGTCGAGGGCGTCGAGGCGGGCACCCAGATCCTGGCAGGCAGCATCGAGCTGCCCGCCGGCGTCACCCTGGCCGGTGACGCGGAGGCGCTGATCGTCAACGTCATCGCCGCGCCGTCCGCCGCTGCCCTGGACGAAGAGGGCGAAGGCGCCGCCGAGGCGGAGGCCGCGGAAGAGTCCGAGTAGGACTCCCGCACTACGATTCGGCCGATGACCGAATCCACCGGGCCCGCACTCGTGATCGGGCTGGGCAACCCCGGCCCCGAATACGAGCGCACCCGCCACAATGTGGGCTTCCTGGTCGCCGACGTGCTCGCCGAGCGCGTCGGCGGCCGTTTTGCCGTACACAAGAAGTCCGGCGCCGACCTGTTGCAGGCGCGCCTGGACGGCAGGCAGATCCTGATCGCGAAGCCGCGCACCTACATGAATCTGTCCGGCCGGCCGGTGGCCGCGCTGGCCAAGTTCTTCTCGGTGCCCGCCGACCAGGTGATCGTCGTGCACGACGAGCTCGATCTGCCCTTCGGCACGATCCGGCTCAAGCAGGGCGGCGGCGAGGGCGGCCACAACGGCCTGCGTTCGATCTCGCAGGCGCTGACCACCAAGGACTACCTGCGCACCCGCATCGGCATCGGCCGTCCGCCCGGTCGCCAGGACCCGGCCGACTACGTGCTCAAGCCGTTCGCGGCGCCCGAGCGCAAAGAGGTGCCCGTGATCGTCGAGCAGGCCGCCGACGCGGTGGAGCTGCTGCTGAAGGTCGGTCTCGAGACCGCCCAGAACTCCTTGCACTGAGCCGAACACCCGGCGCGCCCAGGCGAATCCGCCGGGGCGCGCCGCGTGCGTGTCAGCGCAGGTGGACCGCCGTGGCCGCGCGGCGCAGCTTGCCCGACGAGGTCTTGGGCAGGGCGCCGGGGCCGAGGATGGCGACGGTGCGTGGGCGCGCGCCGACCTCGGTGAACACCTCGTGCACGATCTCGCGCTCCATCCGCTTCACCTCGTCGGGATCCTGGTGGTCGTTGGATTCCACGACCACCGCGAAGCTTTCGCGCTTCTCGCCCGCGTCCAGCCGCACCGCCACCGCGTTGCCGGGCCGGACACCGGCCACCCGCATCGCGGCCCGCTCGATGTCGGTGGGGTAGATGTTGCGGCCGCCCATGATGATGACGTCCTTCATCCGGCCGCACACCACGATCATGCCCGCGTCGGTGAAGTAGCCGATGTCGCCGGTGTCGAGCCAGCCCTCCTCGTCCTGCGCGGGCAGGAACCCGTCGACGGTGACGTACCCCGAAGTCACGGCGGGCCCGCGTAATTCGATGACGCCGACCGTGCGGACCGGCAGCGGCTGGCGCTCGGTGTCGACGACCCGGCCCTCCAGATCGTCGACCAGATGGCCCAGCGTCGGCAGCCGCCGCGGCGTGCCGTGATGGCCGTCCTCGGCGACCGGCACCGCCTTGCCCACGGCCTCGAGCAGATCGGCGTCGATCACGTCGAGCACCATGCCGTGGCCCGGGTCGGGAATGGAGACGGCCAGCGTGGTCTCGGCCATGCCGTACACGGGCGTGAGCGCCATCGGATTGAGGCCGAAGTGCTGGCCCGCCTCCGCGAGCGCGATCATCGTGTCCGGGTCGACCGGTTCGGCGCCGTTCCACATGTAGCGCACGCTCGACAGATCCATCGAGCCCGGCTCGGCCTGCCGCAACCGCCGCGCCAGCAGCGAGTAGGCGAAGTTCGGTGCCGCCGTGACGGTTCCGCGGTACTTGTCGATCAGCTCGGCCCACAGCAGCGGCCTGGCCAGGAAGTCCAGCGGGGTCACGCACACCACTTCGGCGCCGAATTGCATGGGCACGCTGAGGAAACCGACCATGCCCATGTCGTGGAACAGCGGCAGCCAGCTGATCATCACGTCGTCGTCGAGCTGGAACTTCACGCGATTGAACATCGCGTGCGCGTTGGTGTTGAAGTTCCCGTGGGTGATCCGGACGGCCTTGGGCGACCCGGTCGACCCAGAGGTCAACTGCTGCAGCGCGATATCGGATTCGGCGGTCGGCACCGGGTCGGTGTCGGCGCCGTCGTGCAGCTCTTCGATCTTGACCACGGTGATCCCGCGCTCGATCAGCACGGGCTCGGCCGCGGCGAACGGCGCGCCGAGTACCACCGCCTTCGCCTCGATCATGTCGAGCACGGTCTCGGTGTCGCGCACCCAGACCGCGAGATCGGTGCGCGGTGTCGGCTGATGCAGCATCGTGATCGAGGCGCCGCGCATCCAGATGGCCTGGCAGGCCGGGGCGATGTCGACGGGCAGCCCGGCGAGCACGCCCACCGCGTCACCGTGGCCGATCCCGGCGGCCGCGAGGCCACCCGCCATCCTGCGCGCGGTGCGGTGGATATCCCCCCAGGTCTGCCGCACCGGCGCCTCCGGTTCCCCGGTGACCAGCCCCCGCGGGGTGGTCAGCGCTGTGGCAAACATTTCGTCGGTGAACCTGCTCAACGTCGGACTCCCTTTACGCCAACGATCGGTTTCGGCCGTGCTCTCCCAACAGAAAATCCCCGCCCGCCAACCCGGCGTTAACCCCGACTGACACCGAGTTCCCCGCCGATCTCAGCGACGAAGGTGGCAGCGTAGCGGTCCATATATGGTCTACCCGATGCCGCGGCAATTTCCCGCATCAGCCGATCGGTTACCCCGTCGACCTGGCCCGATGAACCACTACCGGGTGCCGCTGTCGCCGGTGGACCTGGCGACCCGAGGCACCCGGGTCCGACAACGATAGCCGCTGGCCCGCGGCCGCGAGCAGCAGACCGGCCAACCCGTGATCTGGGCGAGCTAACCCGTGATCCGGGCGAGCGCGGCGGTGAAGCGGTCGAGGTCGTCGGTGCTCACGAAGTAGTGCGGCGAGGCGCGCACGATCGCGGGCAGGGCCCGTTCGGTCATGTCGAGCAGGGTCGAGCCCGCGTGGCTGACGGTGACCGTGACGGCGTGCTCGCGAAGACGGTCGCGCAGTTCGACCGGATCGTGGCCGTCGACGGTGAAGGAGACGATGCCGCTGTGCTCGGTGCCGAGATCGCGCACGGTGACCCCGGCCAGCTCGGGCAGGGTCTTGCGCAGATGGCTCGCGCGCGCGGCCACGCCGGCGTAGACCTCCTCGGGACCGAGCGTGAGCAGGTAGTCGACGGCGGCGCCGAGGCCGAGCCGGGCGGCCACATCGCACTCCCAGAACTCGAAGCGGCTCGCGTCGGGAGCGAGCCGGTACTCGGTCGGGCTCACCCAGGACGCGCTGTGCAGATCGAGCCTGGCCGGCTCCATGGTCCGCGCCAATTCTTCGCGCAGGTAAAGGAATCCGGTGCCGCGCGGTCCGCGCAGCCACTTGCGCCCGGTGGCCGAGAGTGCGTCGACACCGAGTTCGGCGACATCGATCGGCAGCTGACCGATCGATTGGCAGGCGTCGAGCAGCACCAGCGCCCCCGCCTCGTGCGCGATTCTCGTGGCCTCGGCGATCGGGTTCACGAGTCCGCCGTTGGTCGGCGCGTGCTGCAGGGAGATCCATCGGACGCGCTCGTCGAGCATGGCCGCGAGCGCGTCGGTGTCGAGGCGTCCGGTGGCGTCGCTGGGAATACGCTCGACCAGCGCGCCGGTCTGCTCGGCGCGCTGCAGCGCCGCGATCGCGTTGCTGGCGTAGTCGGCGCCCGAGATCAGGATCCGGTCGCCGGGGCGCAGGGGGATCGAGTACGCGAAATCGGCCCATGACCGGGTCGCACTGTCGCTGAGCGCGATGGTGTCCGCGGTCGCGCCGATCAGGCGCGCGATCGAGGTCTTCACCGCGGCGAGGTCGTCGAGACGCTCATTAGCCGCGCGGTAGCCACCGATCTCCGCTTCCCGTCGGAGATGGCCGATCACGGTGTCGGTGACCACCGTCGGCGGCAGCGATGACCCGGCGCTGTCGAGGAACACCTGCCCGCTCGCCAATCCTGGCGTGGCGGCTCTGATCGCGTCGAGATCCATCATGGCGACGACCATACCGGCGCACAGCTGTTCCCCATTTCGTCACTTTTTCTGTCGGTGCCCGTCGCTACTCTGGAATGACGCGGTCGCACGAGCCCGCGGATTTCCCGGCGGTACCCAGCACGCGGAGGTTGGTATGGCGGTCACCCTCGAACGTTCTTCGTGGCCCGATTCCGCCGCCGACCAGGGCGAACTCTCGTCCAGAGCGGCGGCGGAGGCCTATGTCGGCGGGGTCTGTTTCAAGTTGGGCCCCCCGGCGCTGATCGGCGCCGAACTGGAGTGGCTCACCGCCGATCCACTCGGTGCGCGCCCCGCCGTCGAGACGCTGGCGCTGGCCCTCGGGCCGCACGCGCCCACCTCGATCGCCCCGGCCTCGGCCGCGGCCGCCCTGCCAGGCGGGAGCAGGGTCACCATCGAACCCGGTGGACAGATAGAACTTTCCAGCGCCCCGTTCGCCGATCCGGCGGTGCTGACACAGAGCCTGCGCGCTGATGCGGCCCGTTTGCGGGACCTGCTCGCCGCCCACGGAATCGGCATGCGCGCCGCCGCGGCGGATCCGGATCGTCCCGCCCAACGAGTCCTTCGGCTGCCGCGCTACGCCGCCATGGAACGCCGGTTCGCCGGCGTCGGCCCGTTCGGCACCCTGATGATGTGCAATACGGCGGCCACCCAGGTCAGCGTCGACGCGGGCGCCGATCCCGAGCAGGTGCGGGCGCGCTGGACCGCCCTCTACGCGCTCGCTCCGGCGCTGATCGCCGCCTTCGCCTGCTCGCCGCGGTTGCACGGCGCGCCGCCGGGCGACTGGGCATCGCAGCGGATGCGTACCTGGTTGCGGCTCGATCCCTCGCGTACCCGTCCGCCCGTGGCCGACTGGGCCGATCCGATCACCGCCTACGCGCACTGGGCGCTGGACGTGCCGCTGCTGTGCGTGCGCTGCACCGATCACGATGCCGACTGGTCGCCACCGCCCGGCGCCACCTTCGCCGACTGGCTGTGCGGCGCCCTCGACGACGAGGTCGGCCGCCGTCCCACCCGCGCCGACCTCGACTATCACCTCACCACCCTGTTCCCGCCGGTCCGCGCCTCCGGTCATCTCGAGGTGCGCTACCTCGACACCCAGCCCGACGACAGCTGGACCACCCCGATCCATCTGTTCGACGCGCTGCTGTCGACACCGGCGGTCGTCGCCGAAGCCACCGCCCTGGCCGCTCCGGTCGCCGGCGAGTGGCTGCTCGCCGCCCGCTGCGGGCTCACCGACCCGGCGCTGCGCACCGTCGCCACCGACCTGCTCGAGCTGGGCCGCGAACACGCCCGATCGGCCGCCGCCGCACAGGAATTGGCCGCGGCCGCGCGCCGATGTCGCCGCGGCCTGCCCCCGGGCGCCGCGTCGCGGCACAACGGGAACGGGGCCGGATGACCGCGCCGAAGCGCCCGCGATCGACGTCGCCCCACTATCTTTCGGAGCCGAACTCATGACTCGTCCCCCTTCGACCGACCATCGCGACCGCGACCGCATGCGGGAACGGATCGCCGAGGTGCTCGACCGGGCGCGCGCCCGCACGACCTCGCTCACCGACGCCGTCGACGAAAACGACCTCGTCGCCCAGCATTCGCCGCTGATGAGCCCCCTCGTCTGGGATCTCGCGCACATCGGCAACCAGGAGGAGCTGTGGCTCGTCCGCGATGTCGGTGGCCGCGAGGCGGTCCGCGCCGACATCGACGAACTCTACGACGCGTTCAAGCACGCCAGGGCGAATCGCCCCGCGCTGCCGCTGCTGAATCCCGAGCAGGCGCGCGGGTATGTCGGCACGGTGCGCGAGAAGGTCTGGGACGTCCTGGGTTCCAGTGACCTGGCCGGTGATCCGCTGGTGGACAACGGTTTCGCGTTCGGCATGATCGCCCAGCACGAACAGCAGCACGACGAGACCATGCTCGCCACCCATCAGCTGCGGCTCGGCGCGCCCGTGCTGTCCGCGCCGCCCGCGCCGCCCGCGCCGTCCTCGCCCGTGCCGGTCGGTGGCGAAGTCGTCATCCCGGCGGGCGAGTTCCTGATGGGCACCTCCGCCGACCCGTGGGCCCTGGACAACGAACGACCGGCGCATCCGGTGTACGTGCCCGGTTTCGCCATCGACGTGGCACCGGTGACCAATGCGCAGTACCTCGCCTTCCTCGATGACGGCGGCTACGAGCGTCCCGAGCTGTGGTCGGAACGCGGCTGGGCGCACCGGCAGGAGGCCGGGCTCGTCGCGCCGCAGTTCTGGGAGCGCGACGGCGATCGCTGGACCCGCCGCGCGTTCGGGGTCCGCGCTCCGCTGCGGCCGAATCAGCCTGTCGTGCACGTGTGCTGGTTCGAGGCCGAGGCCTACGCGCGCTGGGCGGGCAAGCGGTTGCCGACCGAGGCCGAATGGGAGAAGGCCGCCCGTTTCGATCCCGCCACCGGCGCGTCCCGGCGCTATCCCTGGGGCGAGGACACTCCCGACGACCTCCTGGCCAACCTGGGCCAGCGCCACCTCGAGCCCGCCGACGTGGGCGCCTACCCGGCCGGTGCGTCGGCCACCGGTGTCCACCAGCTCATCGGCGACGTCTGGGAGTGGTGCTCCTCGGGTTTCGAGGCCTACCCCGGCTTCCGTGCCTTCCCGTACCGCGAGTACTCCGAGGTCTTCTTCGGCGGTGACTACCGGATCCTGCGTGGCGGCTCCTTCGGCACCGACGAGGTGGCCTGCCGCGGCACCTTCCGCAACTGGGACCACCCGATCCGCAGGCAGATCTTCGCCGGGTTCCGGCTGGCCCGCGACCTCCGACCGGAGGAAGTGGCCGCCTGATGTGCCGTCATCTGGGCTATGTGGGGCCGCCGGTCGCGGTCGGCGAGCTGATCGCGCGCGGCCCGCACTCGCTCTACGCGCAATCCTGGGCGCCCAGGGAGATGCGGCGTGGCGGCACGATCAATGCCGACGGGTTCGGCGCGGCCTGGTGGCGCCGCGCCGAGGTGGGCATCGACGGTGCCCGCGAGGCCGTCACCCGCTACCGCAACGCCGCGCCGATCTGGACGGACCCGGCCGTCGCCGAGGTCCTCGGCCAGCTGGAATCGCGCGCCGTCCTGGCCGCCGTGCGCTCGGCGACGGTCGGCATGCCGATCGAACGCGCGGCCTGCGCGCCGTTCGTCGACGAACACTGGGCCTTCAGCCACAACGGCGTCGTCCCCGACTGGCGCGCGACACTGCCGCTGGTCCTCGCCGACCTGGACGAGATCCTCACTCCCGCCGCGTCGCCCGTTCCGCCGCGCGGCATCGACGGCTTCGACCCCGACCTGCCCTCCGAACCCCTGCACACCGACCCGGAGACCGCCGCGTCGGTCGACTCGCAGGGCGCCGACTCTCCGGTCTGGCACGAGCCTGGCCTTCTCTCGGCGGACCGGGCCCAGCGACGGGGTGGACCGCCCGAACAGGCCGGATCGTCGCCCGACACCGCCGGGTCGCCGACCCGGAACGGGTCTCGCGACCATTCCCCGCAGCCGCCGGGCGATGTCGCGCGACCGCCGAATCGCACCGGCCGGCCGCCGAAAGCCGCAGGGCGGCAGGACAGCCCCGCCGTCGCGCCGGTATTCGGCTCACCCGCGGCCCTCCTGCAGGCCGAATCGCTGACCGATTCGGCCGCGCTGTGGGTCCTGCTGCGCGGCCTGTTGGGCGCCATCACGCCGGACGGACCGGTCCGCTCGCCCGGTGACGCCCTGAGCCTGCTCGTCGACACGGTCCTGCGATATCAGCCCAGCGCGCGGCTGAACCTGTTGCTCGGCAACGGTGCCGAGCTGTGGGCCACCACCTGCTGGCATTCGCTGTCGGTGCTGGTGGCCGACGACTACACCGTGCTCTCCTCCGAACCGTACGACGACGACCCGCGCTGGCAGCCGGTCGACGATCACCGGCTGGTGATCGCGGGCCCAGGCCACTGCACCGTCACCGCGCTTGCGCTTCCCACCACCGAAAGGGTCCGTTCATGACCGCGCCGCTGCTGGACATCCACCTCACCGACGACGATCTGGCCGCGGCCCTGCGCGCCGACGCCCGCACCGGCCTCACGGCCACGCCGAAGTCGTTGCCGCCCAAGTGGTTCTACGATGCGCGCGGCAGCGAGCTGTTCGAGCGGATCACCGAACTGCCCGAGTACTACCCGACGCGCACCGAGCGGGCCCTGCTGGAGCGCGTCGTCGGCGAGATCGCCGCGGCCGCCCGCCCGGAGGTCCTGGTCGAACTCGGGTCAGGGTCGGCCGCCAAGACCCGGCTGCTGCTGGACGCGCTGACGGCCGAGGGCTCGCTGAAAACCTACGTACCACAGGATGTCTCGACTTCGGCGCTGCGCGGCGCGGCGACCGAGATCGCGCGCGAGTATCCGCAGCTCGGTGTGCACGGCGTGGTCAGCGACTTCACCGACACCCTGCACAACCTGCCACGGGGCGGCCGCCGGATGATCGCCTTCCTCGGCGGCACCATCGGCAACCTGGTGCCCGCCGAACGCGCGGAATTCCTGGCCGGGATCCACGAGGTGCTCGAACCCGGCGAGCTGCTGTTGCTCGGCGCCGGTCTGGTCATCGACCCGGCCGTGCTCGTCCCGGCCTACGACGACGCGCAGGGCGTCACCGCCGAGTTCAACCGCAACGTCCTGCACGTGCTCAACCACCGCCTCGGCGCCGACTTCGACCCCGACCGGTTCGAGCACATCGCGTTGTGGGACGCCGAGAACGAGTGGATCGAGATGCGGCTGCGCGCCACCGCGCCGATGACCGCCACCATCGCCGATCTGGACCTGACCGTCGACTTCGCCGAGGGCGAGCAGATGCGCACCGAGATCTCCGCCAAGTTCCGG
The DNA here is from genome assembly GCF_003182135.1 of Nocardia neocaledoniensis. Taxonomy (GTDB): domain Bacteria; phylum Actinomycetota; class Actinomycetes; order Mycobacteriales; family Mycobacteriaceae; genus Nocardia; species Nocardia neocaledoniensis. Next base: position 244,694 of record NZ_QGTL01000009.1, read on the forward strand.
CCCGACGGCCTGCGCGCCGAGCTGGCCGAGGCGGGCTTCACGACGGCGCACACCTGGACCGACCAGGACGGTCGCTTCGCCCTGGTCCTGGCCGAACGTCGCTGAGGGCTACAGGTCGAGTTCGTCCGCGAGGTCTTCGCCGTCGATGCGGTCCTCGTCGCCGTCGTCGTTGTCGTAGAGGTCGCCGTCGACGCCGTCGTCGCCGACCACCCGGACGGCGGAGACCTCGGCGGGCCGCTCGTCCTCCGCGACGGCTTCGCGGGCGGCGCCGCGCTCGGTCCACTCCTCGCCGATTTCCTCGCTGATGCCGAGGAAGCCGTCGTCGTCCGCCTCGTGATTGCGGATCACGTAGTCCTCGGGCGGGTCCTCGACGTACCGCTCGTATTCGACGATGTCGTCGGCCTGATCGTCATCGCCCATGTCCATGTCCAGCGGTTCACGGCTCATGACCCCAGTATCGGCCTCGATCCGCGGTCAGTCACGAACGCAACGCCAGCGCTCAGCGGTCGACGCCGGCGAGCACGGCGGTGAACCACTCCACGAGCGGCCGCAGTTCCGTCCACGCGCGCCGGACCTCGGCGGCGGCCGCCGGGGTGCTCAGCCAGTCGGGCGCGCCGAACTCGCGGCTCACGGTGAGCGACTTGTGGCGCAGCAGGTCGATGCGGGGATGGTCGGCCGGGTAGCCCTTGGGCTTGGTCTTGAGGCGGTCGCCGCCGACGACATAGCCCGCCGCGGTCGCCTCGGCCAGGATCGCCTCGAGTTCCGCGCCGCGAACCTCGTCGTCGATCGTGGCGCGCAGCGTGGCCAGGCCCGCGGGCGACATCATGTAGCAGCCGCCCGCGACGAACAGGCCCGCCGCGCCGATCTGCACGTACCAGCCGACCCCGGGGACCGTGCCGGCCACCGCGCCCTGATGGCTCTTGTATGGCGACTTGTCCGCCGAGAACCGCACATCGCGATACGGCCGAAAGATCTTGGCCTGCCCGAACTCCGCCTCGAGCTCGGCGACCAGCGCCGTCATCGGCGCGCGCACCGCCTCGTCATAGGTGCGCTTGCGCGCGGTCCAGAACGCCTTGGAATTGTCGGCTTCCAGATCCTCGTAGAAGTCGAGCGCGGCGAGCGGGAAGCCAGTGAAAGTGTCCATCGGTGTTGCGGTTCTCAGTTCTGTGCGGGGATCAGGTCGGCATCGAAGAAGAACACCCGGATCGCCAATCCGGCAAGCAGCGCGGTCAGGGCCGCCACGGCGGACCAGTACCCGAGCCGTTCACCCCGGGTGTGGCCATAGAGCCCGCAGGCGATCCCGAGCGCACCGAAGATGATGGGGAACAACAGTAGCGCGATCACCGCCAGGACGAACCCGGCCGTCGACCAGGGCTGTTTGTCGGTCTCACCCCCGGTCGAGCCGACGTCGGGCGGTAGGCCGCGATAGGCGACTTCGGGACGACCGGACTGGGTCGACCGCTCCGCTCGCGACGCGTCCGCCGTCGGCTCATCCCGCAGGGAGTAGGACGTCGACGGGCGCTCGCGCTCCGCACGCCGCTCGTCCTCCGGCTTCGCGTGCCGCGGCCGGTACTCGCCGGGCTCGTCGGGAGTGCTCATCGAAACCTCCTGGATGGGGCGATTCCTCGGCTACCGCATCCAGTATCGCCCCGCTCCACTCATTCGATGTTGAAGGCGGCGATGAACAGCACAACGAGGAGCACGGCCAGCGCGGCGACGACGGCGTTGGCGATCGCCGCCCATTTGCCCATCTGCTCGCCCTTGTGGTGGGCGACGACGCCGAGCACGATGCCGGTCGGTGCGGTGAGCAGGATCGGCAGGCCACACATCATCGCCCCGCCGAAGATCGACGCCGCGACACAGCAGAAGCTCAGGATCGACATGATCGGGGTGTTGTCGGCGTACCCGTACCGCGGCTGCGGCCCCGGCGGGGGAACCTGCGCCGGATAGCGCGGCGCGCCGTAGCTCACCGGGCCGGGGACCGGATAGACGGGCTGATACACCGGTGGCGGCGGCGGGTACGGCGGCAGCTCGACCGGCGGCGCGGGCCGCTCGAGCCCGGCCCACGGCGCCTCGGCCCGCGCCGGACCCGGCGGCGGCGTCACCGGCGGGGCGGGCGGCGGCTCGACCGGCGGCGGCTCGACCGGCGGCAGCTCGCGCGGGGGCAGGTCGTCGGTCCACATCTTCTGGGTCGGCTGCGCGGGCGGCGCGTCCTGCGGCCGGTCCTTGCCCAGCTCGACCCGCCGTTCCGGTTCGTTGTCCATGGTGTCCCCCTCCGATGCCCTGGCCTCCATGACTACCACGCCCCGGCCCCGCGGACCAGAAACGGCCCCTCAGCTGCTGCCGAGGGGCCGTTCCTGGTGGATGTCAGCTCACGCGTTGCCGTTGAACAGCCCGGTGACCGAGCCGTTCTCGAAGACCTCGCGGATGGTGCGCGCCAGCAGCGGCGCGATCGACAGCACGGTCAGCGTGGGGAACTTCTTCTCCTCGCTGATCGGCAGGGTGTTGGTGATGACGACCTCGCGCGCGCCGCAGTTGGCCAGGCGCTCGGCGGCCGGGTCGCTCAGCACGCCGTGCGTGGCGGCGATGATGACGTCACCGGCCCCGGCCTCCTTGAGGACCTTGACCGCGCCGGCGATGGTGCCGCCGGTGTCGATCATGTCGTCGATCAGCACGCAGGTGCGGCCTTCGACGTCACCGACGACGCGGTTGGACTTCACCTGGTTGGGCACCAGCGGGTCGCGGGTCTTGTGGATGAACGCCAGCGGCGTGCCGCCCAGCGAGTCGGCCCACTTCTCGGCGACCTTCACGCGGCCCGCGTCGGGGGAGACGACGGCCAGGTTGTCCGAGGGGTAGTTGGTGCGGATGTACTCCGAGAGCTGCACCAGCGCGTGCATGTGATCGACCGGGCCGTCGAAGAAGCCCTGGATCTGATCGGTGTGCAGGTCGACGGTGATGATGCGGTCGGCGCCCGCGGTCTTGAGCAGGTCGGCGACGAGGCGGGCCGAGATCGGCTCGCGGCCGCGGTGCTTCTTGTCCTGGCGCGCGTACGGGTAGAACGGCAGCACGGCGGTGATGCGCTTGGCCGAACCGCGCTTGAGCGCGTCGATCATGATGAGCTGTTCCATCAGCCACTGGTTCAGCGGGGCGGGGAAGCTCTGCAGCACGAAGGCGTCGGAACCGCGCACCGACTCCTCGAACCGCACGAAGATCTCGCCGTTGGCGAAGTCGCGCGCGGTCTGCGGGGTGATGTCGACGTCCAGTTCCTTGGCGACCTGCTCGGCCAGCTCAGGATGTGACCGGCCGGCGAAGAGCATCAAGTTCTTCTGGTTGTCGATCGAGAACGCGGTCACTGCTGGTTGCCATCCTTTTGCTCGATTGTCTGATCAGACGTCTCGTTTGCCGCGATGGCCTCCGCCGCCGCGCGCGCCGCAGCGGTTCCTGGACGGTAACGCTGCACCCAGTTCTCAATGATGCGCTGTGGCCCACCTGACACCGCCAGTGCCCCCGGTGGAACGCTCCTACGCAGTACAGTACCCGCCCCGGTATAGGCGCCGTCACCCACGGTGACCGGGGCGATGAACATGGTGTCGCTACCGGTCCGCACATGGGAACCGACCACGGTGTGGTGCTTGTTCACGCCGTCATAGTTGACGAAAACGCTGGAAGCGCCGATGTTGCTGTACTCGCCGATCGTCGCGTCACCGACATAGGTCAGGTGCGGGACCTTCGAGTGCGCGCCGATCGACGCGTTCTTGGTTTCGACGAAGGCGCCGAGTTTGCCCTCGTCGCCGACGACCGTGCCCGGCCGCAGGTAGCTGAACGGGCCGATGGTCGCGCCGTCGCCGATCTCGGCGCGCTCGCCGTGCGTGCGGACGACGCTCGCGCCGGCGCCGACGACCACGTCGGTGAGCGTGGTGTCCGGCCCGATCTCCGCGTCCTCGCCGATGTGGGTCTCGCCGAACAGCTGGGTGCCCGGCCGCAGCACGGCGTCGCGGCCGATCCGCACGCTCGCGTCGATCCAGGTCGTCGCCGGGTCGATGATGGTGACCCCGGCGCGCATGTGCCGCTCGAGGATGTACCGGTTCAGGGTGGCGCCCGCCTGGGACAGCTGCACCCGGTCGTTGACGCCGGTCACCTTGTTGGAGTCGATCAGCCGCGCGCCGTGCACCGGATGCCCGGCCTCGCGGGCCAGCCGCAGCACATCGGTCAGGTACAGCTCGTGCTGGGCGTTGGCGGTGGACAGCCGCCCGATCATGGTGCGCAGCACCGAGGCGTCGAAGGCGTAGACGCCGGAGTTGACCTCTTTGATCTTGGCCTGGGCGGGTGTGGCGTCGGCGTGCTCGACGATCTCGGCGACCTGACCGTCCTCGTCGCGCACGATCCGGCCGTAGCCGTTGGCGTCGTCGGGGACGAACGTGAGCACGGTGACGGCGGGCCGCTCGGAATAGCTGCGGTGCTCGTCGAGCAGGGCCGCGAGGGTGTGCCCGTCGAGCAGCGGGACATCGGCCGAGGTGACCAGCAGGTCGCCGTCGAAGTCCGTTGGCACCGAGCCGAGCGCGCACTGCACGGCGTGGCCGGTACCGAGCTGCTCCTCCTGGACCGCGCAGACGATCTCGCGACCGAGTTCCTTGCCGACCTCGCCGACCGCGGCGGTGACCTTCTCGCGGTCGTGGCCGACGACGGTGATCAGGTGCGTCGGATCGATCTCCGCGGCGGCGTGCAGCGCGTGCGAGAGCATCGAGCGACCGGCCAGGGGATGCAGCACTTTCGGGGTCTTCGACCGCATTCGCGTCCCAGCACCTGCTGCGAGAACGACGACGGCGGTCTGCGGTGGCATGGATCTCCCTCGGCTGCCTGTCAGCGAGTGTGCTGTGGCGGGTTCGGTCGGTGATGGTGCGGGCCGACGATACGTCACTGTGTGTCCGTGTGCTCCGCCGCCAGGACTCGAACCTGAACTATCTGAACCAAAATCAGAGGTGCTGCCATTACACTACGGCGGATCGCCACACCAGTGGGCCGTCAGAGCCCACCACTGTGCTACGGCACGGCCATGATCCTCGCACACGATCCACCGAAGCGGCGAATCTTGCCGCTGCCTGTCGCGGCCGCCGTCAGGGCCCGTTGTTAGCCTTCTGGAACGCACGTACAGATCTCGTGAACCGAATCGTGGAGAGGCGGGGGACTACATGTCGTCTACGGAGTCCGGGCGGACCAGTAGGCCGAGGATGACGGGTACGCAGCGGCGGCAGCAGCTGATCGAGATCGGTCGCGCGTTGTTCGCCGAGCGCGGGTATGACGCGACATCGATCGAGGAGATCGCGCAGCGCGCCCAGGTCTCCAAGCCGGTGGTCTACGAGCACTTCGGCGGCAAGGAGGGCCTCTACGCGGTGGTCGTCGACCGCGAGATGTCGATGCTGCTGGACATGATCACCTCCTCGCTCACCCGCAATCGCTCGCGGGTACGGCTCGAGCAGGTGGCCCTGGCGCTGCTCACCTACATCGAGGAGCGCACCGACGGTTTCCGGATCCTGGTCCGCGACCAGCCGGCGGTGAACGCCGACGGACGGTATTCGAGCCTGCTCAACGAGGCTGTCAACCAGGTCGCGCATCTGCTCGCCGGCGATTTCGCGCGCCGTGATCTGGACACCGAGCTCGCCCCGCTCTACGCGCAGGCGCTCGTCGGCATGGTCTCGACCGCCGCGACGTGGTGGCTCGACGAGCGCACGCCGCCGAAAGAAGTGGTCGCGGCGCATCTGGTGAATCTGTGCTGGAACGGATTGAGCCACTTGGAAGCCGAACCGGGCCTCAGCTCCGAATGGAATACCGGGCAGTCGGGCGCGTCGACGGGGTAACCGGACGATTGCGTCCGCTGCCTCGGCGAATCCAGGATTCGGCTGCCGTGTGTCGGCCTGGTGGTACGGTTCACCCATCCTTTTGGGTGCTGCCGGGCGGTATGTCGATCAAACTTCTTCGATGTCGGTCTACTTCAGGATGGCTGGATTTTGGATGACAGGCGGATCTGATGGCTAGGCAAGCGCGCGCGGAGATCACCCGCGACTCGGTTCTCGCAGGCGCTGCCGATGTCTTTCTCCGTTTGGGCTACGCCAACGCGAGCCTCAGCGAAATCATCGCGCAGTCCAATGTGACCAAGGGCGCCTTGTACTTTCACTTCGGCTCCAAAGAGGAGCTGGCGCGGGCGGTGGTCGATCAGGGCAACGAGCGCCTCGTCGGTTCCTGCCAGGGATTCTTCGATTCCCGGGTGCCCGCGCTGGAGGCGTGCATCGGCATCACGTATGTGGTGGCCGACCTGTCGATGAACGATCCGATGGTCGGGGCGATGCTCAAGCTCACCCACCAGATCGGTGACTACCGCGGCGCCGCGGGCGACAACATCGCCAAGGTGTGGAGCGAGACGTACCGGGTGCTGGCCGAGCGGGCCATCGCGCAGGGCGATCTGCACGCCGACCTCGATGCCGAGATGGTCGGCCTGCTGCTGCACGAGCTCACCGCGGGCGTGCACATCGTGGCCGTCGGCACCGAGTCGATGGATCAGATGGCGGCCAGGATGGAACGCGCCTGGTACTTCCTGCTGCCCTCGATCGTGCCGACGGAGAAGCTGTCGTACTTCCGCGGGTTCGCGGCGCGGCGCCTGCGCCGCTACGTGGTCTAGCCGGTCAGACGCTGCGGTCGGTGGCGAGCACGGCGCGCACGTCCGCGTCGGCGCCGCTCGCCTCGATCCGCACCTCGTCGCGCCCGAACGCGTGCAGCAGCAGCTCGGAGGGCTTGCCGGTGAGCACCACCGGCTCGCCCGCCCCGCGATGGGCGGTGATCCGCTCGCCGGCCGGGTTCGCCAGCACGAGGGCGACCGGTGACTTGCGATAGGACCCGCGCGCGATCGCGCGCAGCGCCGACCACAGCCGCGCCTCGTCGGCGGGGGCCAATTCCCGTGGCTCCCAACCCGGTTCGGCCCTGCGGACGTCCTCGTGATGGACGAACATCTCGGTGAGATTGGCGAACGCGTCGACGGGGCGCAGCGGCGACCACCACGGCGGGCCGGTGCGGACCAGCTCGGCCAGCTCGGCGAACGGCCGCTGCGCGATCTTGTCCTGCGCCGCCTCGAGGTACCCAGCCAGCGGCTTGACCAGGATGCCCAGCGAGGCGTCGGGGCGGCGTTCGCGAACCACCAGGTGCGCGGCCAGGTCGTGCACCGTCCAGGTGCCGCACAGCGTGGGCGCCGACGGCCCCGCTTCGATCATCGTCGCCACCAGGGCGTGGCGTTCCCGCTGAGCCAGACTCACGACCTCGACGGTACGCGCGCTCGGCGGCGATCGCCGCCCTGAGGTGGGAAAGGAGGCGTGCGGAGACGTGTCGGAGCCGGTGATTAGACTTCGACGCGGAACATCCCGTCTGCGTATCAGGAGCGTTCATGTCCTCCCTTCGTCCTCCGCTCGCCGGTCTGGCCGAGGCGGCTGGGGGTGACGCCGCGCTGCGGACGGTTGCCGACCTGGTCGGCAAGTCCGGGGTGGAGCTGGTCGCTCCCTCGGCGGTCCGGCCGTTCGTCGCCCAGACCATCGCCGCGCAGCAGCCGCTGGTCGTCGTCACCGCCACCGGCCGCGAGGCCGACGACCTGACGATCGAGCTGACCGAGATGCTCGGCCCCTCGGTGGCGCAGTTCCCGTCCTGGGAGACGCTGCCGCACGAGCGGCTCTCGCCCGGTGCCGACACGGTGGGCCGCAGGCTCGAGGTGCTGCGCAGGCTGGCCCACCCCGACGACCCGGTGTATCCGGAGCCGCTGCGGGTGGTGGTCACCACCGTGCGCTCGCTGATGCAGCCGATGACGGCCGGTCTCGGCGACATCGAACCCATCGTGCTGCGGGTCGGCACGGAATCCGATTTCGACGAATTGCTCGCCCGCCTGGTCGAATTCGCGTACACCCGGGTCGACATGGTCGGCAAGCGCGGCGAGTTCGCGGTACGCGGCGGCATTCTCGACCTGTTCCCGCCGACCGCCGATCATCCGGTGCGCGTGGAGTTCTGGGGCGACGAGGTCACCGAACTGCGCCCGTTCTCGGTGGCCGATCAGCGTTCGCTGGGCGAGCAGACCGTCGAGACCCTCGTCGCGCCGCCGTGTCGCGAGCTGCTGCTCACCGAGCCGGTGCGCGAACGCGCCGCAGCCGTGGCCGTCGACAACGCGGCCGACGCCGCCCTGGTCGAGATGCTGGACAAGATCGCCGAGGGCATCCCCGTCGACGGCATGGAGGCCCTGCTGCCGGTGCTCGCCCCCGGCAAGCTGAGCCTGCTCACCGAGGCGCTGCCCGCGGGCACCCATCTGCTGCTGTGCGATCCGGAGAAGATCCGCACCCGCGCCGCCGATCTCGTGCGCACCGGCGAGGAGTTCCTCGAGGCCTCCTGGACCGCCGCCTCGTTCGGCAGCGACGCGCCGCTGGGCGCGCACGGCCTCGACCTGGCGGCCTCGGGTTACCGCAACCTGCCCGAATTGCACAGCAGCGCCGACGAACTCGGGCTGCCGTGGTGGACGCTGAGCCCGCTCAGTTCCGGCGATCCGGTGGAGGTGAACCTGCCGGTGCTGGCCGGTCCCACCGCGCGCGGGTCCGAGGAACTGGTCGCCACCATCTTCGCCTCACTGCGCGCGCATGTGGCCACGGGCGGGCGCGCAGTCGTCGTCGTCACCGGTCACGGCACTGCCCAGCGCGTCCTGGAACGGTTGGCGGATGCCGAGGTGCCCGCGGCGGCGCTCGACGCGGGCGCCGTGCCCGAGGCGGGTGTTGTCGGCGTGCTGTGCGGCTCCCTGCACGACGGCCTGGTCTTCGACGACGCGGGCCTTGTCGTCGTCGCCGAATCCGACCTCACCGGCAACCGGGTCACCGCGCCCACCGAGGGCAAGCGACTGCCCGCCAAGCGCCGCAACCAGGTCGACCCGCTGGCCCTGTCCGCGGGCGACATGGTGGTGCACGACCAGCACGGCATCGGCCGCTTCGTGGAGATGATCGAGCGCACCGTCGGCGGCGCCCGCCGCGAGTACCTGGTGATCGAGTACGCGCCGAGCAAGCGCGGCCAGCCGGGCGACCGGCTGTTCGTGCCGATGGAATCGCTGGACCAGCTCTCCCGCTATGTCGGCGGCGAACTGCCCAGCCTGTCCAAGCTCGGCGGCTCCGACTGGGCGAACACGAAACGCAAGGCGCGCAAGGCCGTTCGCGAGATCGCGGGCGAGCTGGTGCAGCTCTACGCCGCCCGGCAGGCCGCGCCCGGCCACGCCTTCGCCCCGGACACCCCGTGGCAGCAGGAGATGGAGGACGCGTTCGCGTTCACCGAGACCGTCGACCAGATGACCGCCATCACCGAGGTCAAGGCCGACATGGAGAAGGCCGTCCCGATGGACCGCGTGGTCTGCGGCGACGTCGGCTACGGCAAGACCGAGATCGCCGTGCGCGCCGCGTTCAAGGCCGTGCAGGACGGCAAGCAGGTCGTGGTGCTCGTGCCGACGACCCTGCTGGCCCAGCAGCATCTGCAGACCTTCACCGAGCGGGTCGCCGGGTTCCCGGTGACGGTGAAGGGGCTCTCGCGGTTCACCGACGCGGCCGAGTCCAAGGAGATCATGGCCGGGATGGCCGACGGCACCGTCGACATCGTGGTCGGTACCCACCGGCTGCTGCAGACCGGCGTGCGCTGGAAGGACCTCGGCCTGGTCATCGTCGACGAGGAGCAGCGCTTCGGCGTCGAGCACAAGGAGCACATCAAGGCGCTGCGCACGCACGTCGACGTGCTCACCATGTCGGCCACCCCGATCCCGCGCACCCTGGAGATGAGCCTGGCCGGCATCCGCGAGATGTCGACCATCCTCACCCCGCCCGAGGAGCGTCATCCGGTGCTCACCTATGTGGGCGCCTACAACGACAAGCAGGTCACCGCCGCCATCCGCCGCGAGCTGATGCGCGACGGCCAGGTGTTCTACGTGCACAACCGGGTGTCCTCGATCGACAAGGCCGCCAAGCGGATTCGCGACCTGGTGCCGGAGGCCAGGGTCGTCGTCGCGCACGGCCAGATGAACGAGGATCAGCTCGAGCGCACGGTGCAGGGTTTCTGGCAGCGGGAATACGACGTGCTGGTGTGTACCACGATCATCGAGACCGGCCTCGACATCTCCAACGCCAACACCCTGATCGTGGAACGCGCCGACTCCCTGGGCCTGTCGCAGCTGCACCAGCTGCGCGGCCGCGTCGGCCGTTCACGCGAGCGCGGCTACGCCTATTTCCTGTACCCGCCGGAGAAGCCGCTCACCGAGACCGCCTACGACCGGCTGGCCACCATCGCGCAGAACTCCGACCTCGGCGCCGGCATGGCCGTGGCCATGAAGGACCTCGAGATCCGCGGCGCGGGCAATGTGCTCGGCGCCGAGCAGTCCGGGCACGTCGCGGGGGTCGGGTTCGACCTGTACGTGCGGCTGGTCGGCGAGGCCGTCGAGGCGTATCGGGCAGCGGCCGACGGCAAGCCGATCGTCACCGAGGAGACCAAGGAGGTGCGCATCGACCTGCCGGTGGACGCGCACATCCCGCCCGACTACATCGCCAGCGACCGGCTGCGCCTCGAGGCCTACCGCAAGCTGGCCGCCGCGCACGACGACACCGAACTGGCCGCGGTGGTGGAGGAACTCGTCGACCGCTACGGTCCGCTGCCGGTGGAGGTGGGACGGCTGGTGTCGGTGGCGAAGCTGCGCCTGCTCGCCCGGTCCTACGACATCGCCGAGATCGTGGTCACCGGAACGACACTCAAGCTCGCGCCACTGTCGCTGCCCGACTCCAAGCAGCTGCGGCTCAAGCGGCTCTACCCCAGCGCCACCTACCGCGCCGCCAGCGGTCTGGTGCAGCTGCCGCTGCCGCGCGTCACCGACAGCGTCGGCGCCGACCGGGTCCGCGATGTCGCCGTGCTGCAGTTCGTGGCCGATCTGCTGCTGGCGCTGGACGGCAAACCGCAAGGGCTGGTGGATCTCTCGGTGGCGACGGAAGCGACGCCGGTCTGATGGGCGAGCCGAGCGAGGCCGCCGACACCGCCGTGGTCGCGGCGGGCCTGGCCGGCGCGGTCGAGGTGATGGACCGGCTGTGGAACTTCGGCGGCTGGGAGACCACCCAGACCCACGACTCGCTGCGCCCGTACCTGCTCGAGGAGACCTACGAACTGCTCGACGCCATCCAGACCGGCGACTACGAGACGATCAAGGAGGAACTCGGCGACCTGCTGCTGCAGGTGCTGTTCCACTCCCGGATCGCCGAAGCGGCAGGCGAATTCACCGTCGAGGAGGTGGCGGCGACGCTGGTGGACAAGCTCGTCCACCGGAGCCCACACCTCGTCGCCGCGGATCTGCCCGCGGGCACCTCGGTGACCGACAAGATCGCCGCGCAGGAAAAGGCTTGGGAGGAGCGCAAATCCGCCGAGAAGTCGCGCCGCTCGTGCCTGGACGGCATCGCCATGGCCCAGCCCGCCCTCGCCCTGGCGGAGAAGGTCCGCGCGCGCAGTGCGCGCGCCGGTCTGCCCGACGACCTGATTCCCGACACCCTGCGCGTGATCGAGCTCGGTGGACCGGAATCCGCCGAGGAACGGCTGCGCAAGGCCACCCTGGACTTCGCGGCCGCGATCCGGGCCGCCGAGGACGCCGCGGAAACCGCACGTGGGGAGCGGCTCCCGCTGTCCGCGCGGGAGTGGCGGGAGTTTTGGTTACCGGTCAGCTAACGGCCGGTCTGCGGCTGAGACGTTGCTGAGATCTGACGGACAATCGTGCGCGAGCCAGCGGGCAAGTGGCACACCGCTTTAGACTCGGGGTGGGCTCGCCGTCCGACGGCGTGCGCAGGATGTCCGACGATCGTCGAGGTGAGGTAGATGGCAACAGAAGTCGAACCGGCAGGGCAGGCGAACATGACTGATCATCCCGAGCTCGACGTGTTGCCGGTGTGGCCACAGGAGACCATCGCGGTGCTGGTGACGACCGATCCGGCCCCGCACGCCATCCCGGTGTCGTGGCCGGTCCGCGCGGGCGACCGGCGGATCCTGATCAGCCTCAAGTCCGACCGCGGCTCGCTGGCCCGGCTGCGGGCGCAGCCGGAGGTGGCGCTGCTGATCCTGGGCGGTGGCAATGTCGCGCTGTGCGCGCGGGGCCGGGCGAAGGTGATCGCCGAGCAGATGCCCGACGCCCAGGACTACACCGCGGTGCAGCTGGACGTCGACGTGATCGACGATCACCGGCAGTCGGCCTTCGCGGTGGATCGCGGGATCCAGCGCACGGTGCTCGACGAAACCGAACTGCGTGCGCTCGAAGGTCGCGTCGAGACGCTGCGCTCCTGGACCGAGAAAGGAAACTGAACACATGACCGTCACCCTCGCCAAGGGCGGCAACGTCTCGCTGTCGAAGCAGACCGACAATCTCACCAAGGTGGCCGTCGGTCTGGGCTGGGACGTGCGCACCACGACCGGCGCCGATCACGACCTCGACGCCAGCGCGCTGGCGACCGGCGCCAACCTGAAGGTGCTCTCCGACCAGCACTTCGTCTTCTACAACAACCTGCGCTCGCCGGAGGGCACCATCGAGCACACCGGTGACAACCTCACCGGCGCGGGCGACGGTGACGACGAGGTGATCAATGTCGACCTCGCGGCCACGCCGCCGACGATCACCAACATCTTCTTCCCGGTGTCGATCCACGACGCCCAGGCCCGCGGCCAGTCCTTCGGGCAGATCCGCAACGCCTACATCCGCGTCACCGACGCCAACACCGGCGTCGAGCTGGCGCGCTACGACCTGTCCGAGGACGCGTCCACCGAGACCGCGATGGTCTTCGGCGAGCTCTACCGGCACAACAACGAGTGGAAGTTCCGCGCCATCGGCCAGGGCTACGCCTCCGGCCTGGCCGGCATCGCCAGGGACTACGGCGTCAACATCTAGGCGTCCGCCGCTCGCGCGCCGGTGCGCTCGAGCGGCGAAAGTCGGTGGTCCGCGATGACGACGGCGCTGTACGCTGCCCGGCGTGAACAACAGGGGGAAGCGGCTGCTCGCCGACGTCGCGGAGCTTTCGGTGCCCGAGCGGCGCACGGTGTTCGCGCGTACCGCGCGGGATCTGGCGGGTTCGGGTGAATTAGCGGATCTGCTCCGTGAGCTGTCTGCCGAGGGACGCTATGGCCTGTTGACGGCGCTCGGAATGGCAGTCGTCGCCGGTGATCGCGGGTACCTGCTCGAGCAGCTGGATTCCCCCGATACAGAGTGTGCCGGGCGGGCATTGAGCGCGCTGGTCCGGCTCGGCGTCGAACCCGACGTGGTGCTGCCGAGGTTGCCCCGGCTTTCCCAGCGAAACAGGCGGGGTCTGTGGCGCGCGATCGGCCGGACAGATCGGCAGCCACTCGCGGACGCGCTGCTCCCGGCCGTGCGCTTCGCGTTCGGTGACGCCGAAGCCGCGCGGTTGCTGCCGGGGTGTTCGGCCGCCGTGGTCGCCGAATCGCTCCCCGAGCTGGCCTATGCGGTGCCGAACTGGACCAGGCTGTGTCGTCGGCACATCGAGATCGTCTTCGGCCAGGTCGAAGCGATCGAATCCGGTGCCGGACCGGACGAGTGGCGGCAATGGTGGTCCCGGCTCACGAAGCAGGTCTCGATCGCGGTCGACCACGATCCGGCCCGGCTGCTCGCCCTCGCCGGCCGAGCGATCGAATACGTGCCGATCGCTGGGTTGCAGCCGGTGGCGGGCATTTTGGCGCGGTACGACGCGGAGGCCGTCCATCGGCTGATGGTGCATCCCAGTGGGCGTGGCAGTGGTCTTGCGGGCCCGGTCGTCGTGCGGGCGATGCGGCGGCTTTCCGATGAGCGTCTGCGTCAGCTCTTCGAAGCCTGGCCCGCCTCGGCCCGGCAGCGTTTCCTGCGAGCCGTCCCGCCGTCGCGCCGCGCGGCGATCGCCACGCCGCTGCTGCTGCGGCCCGGAATCGCGCCTGCCGCTGTCGATGCCGCCGTGCTCGACGCTCTGCCGGTGCGGGAACGCACAGAGGTGGTCAGGGAGTTGCTCGGCCGACCAGGCGGCGCCGAGACGCCGGCGGTCGCGGACCTGCTGACGGCCAGGCTGCCTTGGCCCGATGCCGAACCCTCGCTGGCACGAGCCACCCGCAGCCCCGACGCCGACGACCGGGCGCGCGCCTACCCTTTGCTGGTGACAGCGGCGGCGGGAACGCGGGACCCCGCCGTGATCGGTGAACTGCTCGAATCGCTGGCCCGGCTCCGCAACGAGCAGGACCCGGTGCGGTCCAGCGCCCTGCGGGCCGTCGCCGCCATCCCGCCGTCGTTGTTGAGGCCCGCGCACGTGCCAGCGCTCGAACAGCTGGCCACCGACGCGTTGCAGGCCAGGGACCGTTCGTATCAGACCTCGCGCATCGTCGGCGAGCTGGCGCACACCCTGCTGACCCGCTGTGCGCACACCGGTGACCAGGCGTTCACCGACAGCGCGCTGCGCATCATCGCCGGGCTCGCCGAAGTCCACCACCGCCCTGACTTCTACGGCCTGCACCGCGACCTGCCGCGCGGTGCCGAGCGGCTGTTGTTCGCGGCGCTTCGTGAGCGGCTCCGTGCTGACGCGGATCGGGGAAAATGGGATCTCACGCTCGCGCTCGCCGCGGGGTTGGCGCACCGCGCACACAACGTCCCCGAACTACAGCAGCTCGTCCTGCGGGCGTGCACCGCCTCCGACGACCACACGGTGTGGACGGCCGTCACGCTCGCGCTGGACCACGCGCCCACCCGCGACACCCACCTCGACGACATGCTGCACCGCGACCGCTCGCTGATCGCGCTGCCCGTCGTGCAGGGCATCGTCGGCCGTCGTCGCACCGACCTGCTCGACACCCTCCTCAACGGGTCGACCTCGGGCCGGTTCGTCCCCGATCGGATCAGGGCGGTCCCGCTGTTCCTGTCCGGATTCGATCGTTGGTCCCCGCATCAGGTCGACCATTACGCGCGCGTGCTCGACGGTCTTGCCCGGTCTTCCCAGGCCTCGATCGCCGAGCGGGCGTCGGCTGTCGGCAAGCTCGGCCTGCTGCCCGGCAGCTTCGACCGGCTGGTCCGCTATGTCGACTCCGACGACATCACCGTCGCCGAAGCCGCGCTCACCGCGCTGGGGCGCAGCGATGAACCAGACCGCGCGCTCTCGGTGCTGTCTCGGCACGTCGGCGACGATCGTGCCCGCGTCGCGGTTCCCAGCATGGCATCTTGCGCTCGCGCTATGCCCGCGGACCAGCTCGGGGAAGTCCTGGCCGTGCTGCTCGAATCGCCGAAGATCACCGCGGGAAAGGAGGGCGTTCGCCTGCTCGCCACCTTGCCCGCGCCGGGCGCGACCGGCGTCATCACAGCACTGTGGCACCGACCCGGCCTGCACCGCGACATCCGCAGGGCGATCGTCTCGGTCGCACCATGGCTGCTGCACACCGAGGGCACGTGGGCCTTCCTCGAGTCGGCCGTGACCGATCCCGACATCGCCGGCGCGGTCATCGGAATCTCGCCGCAGTTGCTGCCCGAACCGCAGCGCCGCCGGTTCGCCGCCTTCGTGCGTGATCTCGTCGCGAGTCCCGATCAGCGCGTGGCGGTGGCAGCGCTCGACGCATTGACCCGCTGGCATCGCTGGGCACCGCCGAATACCGGCGATGTCCTGGTCGACCAGTTGACCGACCTCACCCGGGCCGGAGTCTGGCAGAGCGCGACGCGGGCACTGCTGTCCGCCGTCACCGCCGGTGCCGAGCACGCCCCGGTCATCGACGCCGTCGACCGGCTCCGGCGCAACGACGCGACCTTCGCGGAGCGCGACCTGCCCGCCCGCCAACGGCTCGCGACGCTCGTGCAGTGGCTGGCTCCCGTCGTGCGCAACCACGATGTGGCCCGCTCGATCGTGGCACCGGTCACCGACCTGCTCGTCGGCGATCCGCTGTGGCACGAGCAGGTCATCGTGCTGCGCCTGGCCGCCGTGCGCTGGACGGAGCCCGAGCGCACGGTCGCCGCGATCGACTCGCTGGCGGCTGTGGCGGTTGGCGCGCTAATCGACCACCCGGGTCGTCGGTTGTCCGAACGCCTCCGGCACGACCTTCACCGAGTTCCCGCCGAGCATCTGCTGCCGATCGCCACCGGCTTGCTCGCCCGCCCCGACCCGAGCACGGCATTGGCGGCGTGCGCGCTCATCGCCGCCTGCGGTGCCCAGTTCGGCTGGGAAGCCCCGTGGCCAGGTCTGCTCGCGGGCTTGCGGGCACACCCGAACGTCGATGTCCGGCGTGCCGCGCACGAGGTGTTCACCGCCCCGGAGTGACAGCGTGCGGCGGGGCGGGGGCAGGCGATCACCAGGCGAGTGACGTCGCCCGGTGATCTCGGCCGTTCGCCGACGCTCACGCGGCTAGTGCGATTGGGTGGCCGGTACCCGCACGGTCGGTGTCGCACTCGCCGCGGTGAGCAGGGCGAAGTACTTGCGCAGCATGAGGAGCGCGGTGGTGGCCAGGCCCGCGGTGAGGCCCCACCACACGCCTGCCGCCTCGAGTCCGAGCGGGAACGCGAACAGCAGGGCCGCGGGCAGGCCGACACCCCAGTAGCCGACCAGCGACAGGCGGAAGCCCGCCGAGGTCTCCTTGAGCCCGCGCAGCAGACCGGTGCCGATGTTCTGCGCGGCGTCGAAGAACTGCAGCACGATGCCGATCAGCAGCAGGGTGTGCGCGATGGCGATGGTGTCGGTGTCGCCGGAGTCGAGGAACGGCGCGAGCACCAGGTCCGGCGCGGCCACGTAGACCACGCCGGTGACCGCCGCGACGATGCCGACATGCCGCAACGCCACCCAGGCCAGGTTCTTGGCGTGCCCGTACTCGTCACGCGAGACCGCATGACTGACCAGGATCGACGCGCCGTGCGAGATGCCGATCGCGACCTGGAACACGATGTAGATGATCTGGTAGACCACGTTGTGCGCGGCCAGCGCCGCGGGCCCGAAGCTGCCCATCACCAGCGCCAGCACCGAGAACATGCCGGCTTCCGAGCCGTAGGTGAGCGCGATCGGGGTGCCGAGGCGCAGTTCCTCGCGCACGATCGACCAGCGCACCGGCCACGGCGTCGAGGGCAGCGTGCGCCCGAGCTGCGCGTCGCGGCGGACCATCACCCAGAACACGCCGAAGGTGATGAGGAAGACCAGCGAGGTCGCGATGCCGACGCCGGTCAGCCCGCACGCGGGCAGGCCCGCCCAGCCGTGGATGAAGGTGAGCGCGAGCACCAGGTTCAACGCCACCGAGCCCAAGGTCACCAGCAGCAGCGCCTGCGGCCGCTGCATGCCGACGGTGTACTGCCGCAGCACCTGGAACCACAGGCAAGGCAGCAAGCCAGGCGCGAGCGCGATCATCATCGGCCGCGCGAGCTCGAGCACGGCCACGTCCTGGCCGAGCCAGGCCAGCGCCCAGCCGAGCCCGATCAGCACGGCCCCGCCGAGCAGACCGGCGATGGTCGCGATGACGAAGGCCGCGCGGACCACGCCGCGCACCTCGTCGTCGGCCGTGTCGCCGCGCTTTCCCGCCGCGCCGAGCGCGCCGGCGATCTGGTTGCCGGTGCCGGTGATCAACCCGACGCACATCGTGCGGATCTGGTTGAACAGCACCAGCGCCAACCCGCCCGCGGCGACCTCGGCCACGCCGAGGGTGCCCATCAGGGCGAGGTTGGTGGTCGAGACCGCGATCTGCGCCAGCTGGGTCAACGCGATCGGCGTTGCCAGCCTGGCCAGTGCGGCGCTGTCGGCCCTGGTCCCGCTCACCCGCTCGCTCCGCGGCGTCGGCGCGGGCGGCTGTTCGTGTAGCGCGCGTTCGCGCTCACCTGACCTCCATCAGTTCGTCGGTGCGCCGCAGCGGCGAATAGCGGCGCAGCAGCGTGGTGACCTCGCATTCGGCGGCGGGATCGAGCAGGTCGCGCGCGGCCATCCAGTCGTCGTCGAACACGGTGTCGAGATACTTCTCGCCACCGTCGCACACGATGGTGACCACGGTCGACCCGGCCGGGAACTCCTCGAGCCGCGTCAAGGCATTGTGCACCGAGCCGCCCGCCGAGCCGCCGATCAGCAGCCCGTGTGTCCTGGCGACGGCGCGCGCGGTGGCGAAGGCGTCCACATCGCTCACCTTCACCCCCTCGTCGAGCTGGGAGTAGTCGACGGCGGTGCCGATGGTCGCGCCGGGCGGGGTGCCGGTGCCGGACTGCCAGTACGGACCGCCCTCGCCGCCGAAGGCGATCGAGCCGACCGGCTCCACGCCGATCACCCGGGCGGGCAGGCCGAGTTCGCGCAACCGGGTCGCGGTGCCGAACAGGGAGCCGCCGGTGCCGACCGCTGAGAGCAGGATGTCGACCCGCTCGACGTCGGCGAGCAATTCCTCGGCCACCGCGTAGTAGCCGACGGCGTTGGCGTCGTTGTTGTGCTGCTCGGTGAAGTAGGCGTCGTCGCGGGCGGCCGCCATCGCCTCGGCGAGATCCTCCCGTGCCGAGGTGGCGAGTTCGTCGTCACCGTCGTCGGCGACGAACACCAGGTCGGTGCCCATGGCCTTCATCGCGCGCAGTTTGTCCTTACAGGCGTGGTTGTCGACCACGGCGGTGAATCGGTAGCCACGTTCGGCCGCGACCACCGCCAAGCCGAGTCCGGTGTTCCCGGACGTCGACTCGATGATATGCCCGCCATCGCGCAGCAAACCCCGCCGCTCCGCGTCGAGCACCATCGAGCGGGCCATTCTGATCTTGGCGGCGCCGGTGGGGTTGAACTGTTCGAGCTTGAGCAGCAACCGGGTGCCGGAGTCGGTGACGGCGAGTTCGAACAGCGGGGTGCGGCCGATCAGATCCGTCACGCGCGTGACGAGAGCCATGGGGTGTTCCTCCAGGGGGTTCAGCGGGCGGTGGCGTCGAGGGTCCAGCGCAGCCGGTCGCCGCGCTCGTGGAGCACGACCTTGGGCGGCAGCGGGAGTTCGTGGAACGGTGATTCGTTGGAGTCCATCTGGTACCCGGCGGTGTTCGGGTAGACGAGCAGGTCGCCGACGCGGGCGCGACGGGGCAGCGGGATCCGCCGCCTGCTCAACAGGTCGGATTCCAGACAAGTGGTGGCGCCGACGCAGGTAGGGGTCAGCTGCCCGGGCCGGTGTGGCCAGAGCACCGGATCGGGCAGGTATTCGCTGTCGAACCACTGTTCCGACAGGCTCAGGCTGGTGCCGTCGACGGTGAGGATGTCGTACGGTTCGCCGTGCGCGGTCCGGGTTTTCACGCCCTGCACCCGGAATACGGAACTGCCTGCCCGGTCCAGCAGCGCTCGGCCGGGCTCTGTCGCGAGCCGGATCGCGTTGGTCCGCAACAGAGCCGCGAGGTCGTTGTGTTCCAGGATGGCACTGAGCATGGCGGCGCCGGGTACCGGGAAATGGTAGGGGTAGTAGCCGTCACCCGGCGCATCGCCGTGGAACCACTTCTCGCTCAGGCTGTCCCGGAATCGAGCCCAGGACTCGGCGTCGAGGTAGTCGACACCGAAACCACCGCCGATGGAGATCATGTCGGCCGGGTGCCCGTCGGCCCGCGCCCGCAGGCAGTGCCCGACCAGGGCGACTGCGTGGTCCGCGCGGGCGACGGCGTCGTAGCCGGAGAGATGGAAACTGAAGCCCGACAGCGTGATCGGCGCGCGCACCGCCTGGACGGCCTGTTCCAGCTCGACCGGATCGAGCCCGAACCGGCTCGCCGAACCGACCGGCAGCGCCCGCAGCACGATGCGAGCGGGCAGGTCGAGGGCAGCGAGCCGGTCGAGTTCGTCGAGCGCGTCGATGGCGATCAGGGCGTCGTGCCTGGCCGCGAGCCACAGCAGTTCGTCGGACTTCGCGGGTCCGGTCACCATCAGATCCGCGCCGCGTACACCTTGCGCCAACGCGGCGATCAGCTCGCCGGTGCTGGCGACATCGATCCCCGCCCCGCTCTCCGCACAGGCCCGCGCCACGCACGCCGCCTTGTTCGCCTTCTTGCCGAAGTACACGAACCCGTCGACGCCCGCCGCGCGGAACGCCGCGTGAAAGGCATTGACATTCACCGCGACTCGCTCGGGAAACAGCACATGGAACGGCCCCCCGACGGCACCGGCGATGTCGTCGAGCAGCTGCGGATCATCGAGCAGCCGTTGTTCCAGCGCATCGGGTGCGGCGGGCATCGGCGGCGCGCAATGGGCCGGATCGGTGCCCGGATGCCGGACGACGCTCAGTCCCACAACGGCACCTCGACGCCACGCCCCTCGGCGATCGCCCTGGCCGCCAGCGCGTGCGCGACGGCGATGTCGGTGAGCACCAGGCCGCTGTTGTAGACGAAGATCTTCTCGTCGTCGGAACGCCTGGCTTGCGCGCCGCGGGTGAGGATCTGCGGCAGTTCCGCGTCGACCGAGCGCAGGGTCCCGTCCGGCCCGGCCATGTCGGTGCCGGTGAGCGCCATCTGCGCGGCACTCGTCGCGACCACCCGATCGGCGTCGACCAGCGTCGACGGCGCGAGCCCGTATCCGACCAGCACCGCCACCGAACCCGGTGCGAGATGGTGGGATTCGAGCGCGACCTCTGTGCCGGGCCCCGCGGTGGCCAGCACCACGTCGGCGGTGGCGGCCGCCGCGTACGGATCGTCGACCACCTCCAGTACGGCGTGCGGCACCGCGTCGGCGAGGTGGCTCTGCACCGCGGCGAGCCCCTCGGGATGCGTGCCGTACACCGCCAGCTTGCGTAACTGCGGATTCGCGGCAAGCAGGTGCGGTAACGCGTTGCGCCCCTGGGTGCCGGTGCCGATGAGCAGCGCGCTCTCGGCCCCGGGCCGCGCGGTCTCGCGCACCAGCAGTGCCGAGACCGCGGGCGTGCGCAGCGCGCCCACCCTGGCGCAGTCCATCATCGCGATGGGCGCGCCGGTGGTGTCGTCGTAGAGGGTGATGGTGGTGTAGTACCGCTTGGTGCTGCGGTCGTGGCCGGGATCGAACTTGTAGGAGGTCTTCATGGCCACCACCCGGCGCCGTCCGTCGCGGCCGAGCATCGCGTAGGACACCGAGGAGCCGCCGGGATCGGCGACGCTCAGCTTGCGCGGGTTGTCGGATTCGCCCGCCGCGAAGGCGAGATAGGCCTGTTCCACCGCCCGCACCACCTCCGCGGGCGTGATCGGCACATCGGCCAGGTCGCTGCGCGAGAGCACCCGCAGCGGGGTGCTCTTGTCACGGTTGTTCAACGGATCCTCGTTCATCTGCGCGTTCATCTGTCCTGCCCCGCTCTGCTGTCCGATCGGTGCTCGCCCGGAACGGCGCGACCACCCGTTGCCCGTACCCATTCTCGGACGACTCCAGCGCGCGCCGGCGACGTTCGGGCAACCGGATATTGACGCGCTTGAGCCAGCGATCGGTGCCGTCGTACCTGGCGCGGAACGGGACCCGGCCGTGCACGGCCACGTCGTTGTCCACCAGCAGCAGCTCGCCGGGCGCCAGCGCGGGCGCGTGGCACACCCGCGCGAACTCCTCGGTCAGCCGCGCGTAGGCGGCGCGGAAGGCGGGGTCGGCGTCGTCGAGCGGGGTGTAGGCGGGGTCGTAACGCAGTGTGGCGCGGTCGGTTTCGTCGAACCAGATCGTCGGCAGCGGTGGGGCGGGCTGGTCGAAGTCGGTGCCGTAGGACACGTCGGGCAGGATCGGCAGCGTCGGCACGGTCAGCGTCCGCAGGTCCGCTTCGGACAGGCGCACCTCCCGCACCGAGGACACGGTGGTGGCGACCCGGTCGGGATTGCGCACACACGCCAGCATCAGCAGATTCGCGCGCGCGGCGTGGAAGGCGTCCTCGGTGTGCGGGCTGAGCAGGGTGGAGCTGCTGGCGCCGGACTGTTCGTCCTCGTGGCCGACGGCGGGCACGATGTTGTTCACCAGCCGCCCGTTCTGCTGGCCCGCCCAGCCGAACGGCTCGCCGGCGCACCGGGCCAGCAGCAGCATCGCGATGTCGAGTTCGAGCGAACCGAGATGTCGCGGGTCGGCGGCGGTGACCGCCGCGGCCTGCCAGTCCTGCGGTGTCGGGCCGAATTCGGCGTCGTCGACGGGGAATCCGCGCACGACCGTAGCCCCGGCCGGTGTGGCAGGCGGGCGGACCGCGTGGCGGACGGCGACGGGGAGTTCGGCGGCGCGCTGCTCGATCTGGTCCAGCAGGGCTGGATCCTGCAGCGTGCCGGTATGAGGTCGGTCACCTAATCGGTGCCGGATGTCGGACGCGAGGGCGCGCACGGCCGCGGCGGCGGCGGGCGGTAGCTCGCGATGTTCGATGTCGTGCAGGTGAATCGTCATACGTTCGGAGAGAACGCTTTTCACCGGCCTTCCCTTCTGCGCATCGGTCGATCGCGGGTGAACTTCAGACTCGATGTGCGAAGGTAGTGCCTCGGTGATATTTAGGCAAGACTTACCTAACGTGTCCGCAGGTAGATAGCCGATTCATATAACACGAAGTTGTACCGGACGCGGATCGGTGCTCGTCAGTGGGGGTGGGCGAGCGGGCTGCGGTTGGGTGTCGGTCGGCAGGAACGTCACCACTCGGGCATGATTTTAGGCTAGCCTCGCCTGGTTTGCGGCGCCAGGAAGCGAGGCGCTCCGCGCGGGGTTCGAGGAGGCAACACGATGGGGTTCACACGCAGGCAGCTCCTGCAGTCCGGTCTCGGCGTCACCGCACTACTGCTGGTGGCAGCCTGCTCGCGGGACGAGGACGGCGCCGACGGTCCTGCCAAGTCGGGCGGCACCCTGCGCGTCGGCGCGCTCGGCACCGCCGCCCGCAGCGAGCGAGATCCGCACGCCAATCTCAGCAATGACAGCGACTTCCTGATCGCCTCGCTCGTCTACGACGCGCTCACCGTGCCCGGCGCCGACCCCACTGTCGCGCCGCGGCTTGCCTCGCGCTGGGAGGCCGACGCCGAGAACCGCCGCTGGACCTTCACCATCGCCGAGGGCGCCACCTTCCACAACGGCGCGCCGGTCACCGCCGAGGACGTGGTGTGGTCGATGCGGCGCCTGCGTCAGGTCGGCGGGGCGTCCAAGATGCCGGTGGCCGAGAACGACATCGTCGCCGACGGCCCCAACCGCGTGGTGTTCACCGTGCCCGCGCCCAATACCCAACTGCCCCTGCTGCTTCGGCTGATGACATTCACCGTGCCCCAGGGCACCACCGACTTCACCGCCGCGATCGGCACCGGTCCGTTCAAGCTCGAGTCCTACCAGGGCGGCAACGCCAGGCTGGTCCGCAACGAGCGGTGGCACGGCGCCCCGCCGCTGCTCGACGCGATCGAGGTGACCATGTTCGACAGCGCCACCGCGCTGGGCAACGCGGTGCTCGGCGGCCAAATCGACCTCGCCTCCAATGTGGGCGCGATCGCGGGCCGCACCGCCGCGGGTCGCGGTGACCTGCAGGTGGTCCGCCGTGCGAACGACACCATGCTCGGTGTGGCCATGCGGGCCGCGGACGGGCCGTTCGCCGACCCGCGCGTGCGCACCGCGCTGCGCCTCGGTGTCGACCGGGCCGCGCTGGTCAACCAGGTGCATTCCGGGTTCGGCACCACCGCCGCCGATGTCCTCGGCACCGCCGACCCGCTCTACGACACGGCGCTGCGCCGGGACCGTGATCTGGATCGCGCGCGAACCCTGTTGCGCGAGGCGGGTTTCGACACGAACCGCAGCTACCCGTTCGTCACCAAGGTCGAGGTGCCCGGCGAGGTGGAGTCGGCGAAGGTGATCGCCGCGCAGCTCGCCGAGATCGGCGTGCGTCTGGACGTGCAGACCGTCGAGTCCGCCGCGTTCTACGACCAGACCTGGCTCAACGCGCCGCTGTACACGGTGTCGTGGGGCACCAACGATTCGGTCCTGTTCCTCGCCGAGAAGCTGATGACCTCGGCGTCCAACCGCAACGAAACCGCCTTCCGCGACCCGGAATTCGACGCCGCGACGGCCAAGGCCATGGCGACCTCAGGTGACGACTACACCAAGGCGGTGCGCGAGCTCCAGCGCATCCAGTTCGAGCGCGGCGGCTACCTGGTGTGGGGCATGGCCGACGGCGTCGACATCGCCGCTGCGTCCGTGCGCGGGCTGCCGACCCTCGGCGGCTTCGCGCGCGTCCAGCTGGAACGTGCCTGGTTGGCGTGATCGCCGTGAAAGCGTTCGCCCTGCTCGTGCTCCGGCGCGTCGCGCTGCTGCTGACACTGCTGGCCCTCGTGTTCGTCGCGGTGGACCTGCTGCCGGGCAGCGCGGCCAGCTCGACGCTCGGTCGCGACGCGAACCGGGCCGAACTCGCCGCCAAGGAGCACGAGCTGGGCCTGGACCGGGCGCTGCCGGTGCAGTTCTGGCACTGGCTCTCCGGTGTGCTCACCGGCGATTTCGGCCAGACCTCGCGCGGGAACTCCGTCGGCGCGCTGCTGGCCGACAAGTTCCCGCAGACCCTGCTGCTCGGCGGCATCGCGCTGCTGCTGACGGTGCTCGTCTCACTGGCGCTCGGTTGCTGGTGGGCTCTGCGGCCCCACGCCTTCGGCGCCCGGCTGCTGCAACCAGCGAGCACGATCGCGGTCGCGGTGCCCGAATTCGTTTGCGGCACACTGCTGATTCTCGTGTTCTCGCTGGCGACCGGTCTGCTGCCCGCGGTGACCATCACGGACCGCTCCGGCTACCCCGCCAGTCCCGACATGCTGATCCTGCCCGTCCTTGCCTTGGCGATCCCGCAGATCGGCTGGAACGCCAGGGTGGTCCGCTCGGCCCTGCAAGACGTCGCCACCGCGCCACACGTGGAAAGCGCCGTCCTGGACGGCCTTCCGGCCCGCACCGTGCTGCTGCGCCACATGCTGCCCTTCGCCGCGCCCACCATCGTCGTCGGGTTCGCGACGACCGTCGGCATGATGTTCGGCGGCGCGTTGGTCGTCGAGACCCTGTTCAACTATCCGGGAGTGGGTGCGGTGCTGGCCGGTTCGGTGGCCGACCGCGACACCGCGACGGTCGCCGCCGTGGTGGCGCTGACGGCCATCGTCACGATGGTGTTGCTCGCGGTGGCCGATGTGGTCCGCCGCTGGGCTGCGGAGGGTGCGCGATGATGGGCCGGGGTCATGGTCGCGTCCGAGCCGACAGCTGGTGGCGCTGGTCGGTCGGGGCCGGGGTGGCGCTGGTCATCCTGCTCGCTGTGGTCGGGCCGCTGTTGGCTCCGTATTCCGCGGAGCGAGCCGTCGGCATGCCGTTCGCCGGGCCGGGTGGGGGAGCGGTGCTCGGGACCGATCGGCTCGGGCGCGACGTGCTGAGTCATCTGCTCACCGGCGGATTTCAGCTGCTCGTGGTCTCGGCGGTGATCGCCGTGGCGGTGACCGTGTTGTCGGCATTGCTCGGCGCGGTGGCGGCGGTGCGGCCACGCGCGGCGACGGTGATCGCGCTCGGTGGCGACCTGCTGATCCTGCTGCCCGCGGTCCTGGGCATCCTGCTCGTGCTCACCGCGTGGCCGCAGGGCGGGGTGTTCGCGCTGATCGCGGTGTCGCTGCTGTTCGGCGTGCCCTACTGCGCCAGAATCTTCGCCTCCGCGGCGGCCGGTATCGCCGCCACCGGCTATGTCGAGGCCGCGATCGCCAGCGGTGAATCGCTGACGCACCTGGTCTTCCGGGAGATCCTGCCCAACCTGCGGTCGATCTTCACCACCCAGCTCGGCCTGCGCTTCGTCGTCGCGGTCTACCTCGTGAGCACCGTCGCCTTCCTCGGCGTCTCGGCCCTCGACGACGACAACTGGGCGAACATGGTCCGCGACAATGCCTCCGGCCTGCTCCTCAACCCCTGGGCGACCCTCGCCCCCAGCGCCGCCATCGCCGTCGTCGCGGTCGGCGTGAATCTGGTGGTCACCGGCGGACCGGCGCGGACGTCGCCCGGCAGAGCGAACCTCCCGGCGCCCTCCGATGACGCGGTGTCCGGCCCCGATGCGAAGTCGTCCGCGGTGGGCGCGGGGCATGATCGCGGTGCGGAGTCGCCCGCGGTCGAAGCCGTGCCTGGTCGCGATGAGACGCCATCCGCTGTCGCCGCGGGGTCGGTGGTCGCCGCGAAGCCTCCCGCCGACGGTGCCGTGGCGGAGAAGACCGGGCGCCGAGCGGGAACCGATGGGCTCGATTCCGCTGAAAACGTTGCACCGAGCGCTCTTTCGAAGCGTCCGGGGGGCGACCCTCGTCCGGACGACGGGGCGGCTGTAGTCGTCGAGGACTTGACGGTGGTCGCCCATTCGGGTGCTGTTCTGCTGGCGCCCTTGTCCTTCCGGTTGAAGCCCGGCACCGTCACCGCGCTGACCGGCGCGTCGGGCGCGGGCAAGTCGACCGCCATGCGGGCCTTGCTCGGGCACGTTCCCCCCGGAGTGACGCGGACAGGGACGGTGCGGGTCGCCGGGCACGACGTGTTCGCGCTGGATCCGGTTGCGCTGCGGACCTTTCGGCGCACCACGATCGCCTATGTCGGCCAGGACCCCGGCTCGGAACTCAATCCGCTGCTGCGCGTGCGCACCCTCCTCGCCGAGGCCGCGCCCACCGCGTCCGACGCCGACCGCCTCGCCGCACTGGAGACCGTCGGGCTGGACGCCACCCACCTGCGCCGCCGCTGCGGACGCCTCTCCGGCGGTCAGCAGCGCCGCGTCGCCCTGGCCCGGGCTCTGCTGCGCCGCCCCGACGTCGTCGTCCTCGACGAACCACTGGCCGGCCTGCACGGCGCGCTGCGCACCGAGATCGCCCACCTCATCGCCGGCCTCGCCACCGACGGCTCCACCGCCGTCCTGCTTTCCGGCCACGATACGAAGACCATCCACGCCATCGCCGACACGGTGCTCGAGGTCCATCCACCCGGTGGCCTCCCGGACCGCGCCGAACGTCTCGCTACCGATGGGCGGCGCAGCACCCCCGCACAGAACGCGGCGGAATCGCCTCGGCGCGCTACCGATCCGATCGACAGCCCTCGGCCCGATGGCTCCGACGTCGACACAGAGTGCGGCGCAGCGGCTGAGGTCGGTGCGCCCGAGTCTGCGTGGGACGCTACGACGCCAGCTGTTCGAGCCGAGCGCGCGTCAGCCGGATCCAGCAGGGCGGATGCCGGGTCATCTGCCGAGCCGGTTCCAGGCAAATCCCCGTCGGTCGCCAGTACCCAAGCCGCTACGTCGTACGACATCGCCAAGCACGACGCGACCGGGCACGGCGTCGGTGGCGTACATACCAACGGCGAGGCGCCCGGGCCATCCAGCGCTGCCGTTCTGCCCGACGTCGAGGGCGAGACGCCCGGATCGTCCGGCACGGCCGATCCGCCCGAACGATCGATAGCCCTGCGTGCCAAGGCGATCCGCGCGAGCGCGAACGGCGAGGACCTCCTCCACGACATCGGTTTCACCGTCCGCACCGGCGAAGCTCTGGCCGTGGTCGGCCCGTCCGGGGCGGGCAAGACGACACTGGCCCGCGTGCTCGCCGGACTGCACCGCACCGCCACCGGCACACTCGAATTGCGCGGCACCCCGATCCGGGTCGGTCGCCGACGGCGAATCCGCGCGGGCGCCAACGGCATCCAGCTCGTCACCCAGAACCCGCTCGGCGCGCTGAACCCACGCCGCACCGTCGAGCAAACTCTGGCCCGTCCGCTGCGGCGCATCGCGGGGGTGCCGAAGGCCGAGCTGGGCGCGCGCGTCGAATCCCTGCTCACCGCGGTCGACCTGCCCGCCGACCTCGCGTCCAGGCACCCGGCCGAACTCTCCGGCGGCCAACGTCAGCGCGTCGCGCTGGCCAGGGCGCTCGCCGCCGATCCGGCCGTCTTGATCTGCGACGAGATCACCACGGCCCTCGACACCGCCACCGCCGCCGCGATCATGGCCCTGCTCGACGACCTGCGCGCCACCCGCGGCACCGCCGTCGTGCTCATCAGTCACGACATGGCGTTGGTCACCACGCACTGCACCGGACTGCTCGTGCTCGACCACGGCCGGATCGTCGAATCCGGCGCCCCCACAACCGTGCTGGCCACCCCTTCCCACCAGGCCACCGCCGACCTGCTCGGCTGACCCGCACTCTGAGAAGTCGCTGTGAGAGGTGCCTACGAGCCCGCGGATCTGGATGATTGATTACGTGTCTGTGAAGAAAGCCGGCGTCTTCGCCGCGGTGGCGGTGACCGCCTTGCTCGCGGGGTGCAGTTCGCTCGCGTCGATCCCCGGCGACATGCCACCCGGTCCCGGCGCCGCGCTGCCCGCGATCGACGTCGACGCGCCGGGGCGGGCGGCCGAGCAGTTGCGCGCGTGGGCCGACGAGCAGTCCGACGCGGTCGGCATCGAGCCTGTGGCGCTGGAGGCCTACGGGTACGCGGCGGCCGTGCTGGCGAAGTCCAGGCCCGAATGCGGGATCGCCTGGACCACCCTGGCGGGCATCGCGAGCGTGGAGAGCGGCCACGGCACTCATCGCGGCGCCGGCGTGGACGCCGACGGCACGGTGCGCCCCGCGATCATCGGCGTGGCTCTCGACGGCACCAAGGGCAACGCCACCATCGGCGACACCGACGGCGGCAGCCTCGACGGCGACACCACCTACGACCGGGCCGTCGGCCCGCTGCAGTTCATCCCCGAGACCTGGCGGCGCTGGGCGGTCGACGCCAACGGCGACGGCGTGCTCGACCCGCAGAACATCGATGACGCCTCGCTCACCGCCGCCAGGTATCTGTGCGTCCGCGGCGGCGACCTGACCTCGGCCGACGGCTGGCAGCGCGCCCTGTTCGCCTACAACCAGTCGAACAAGTACATGCGCGTCGTGCGCGACCGGGCCGCGACCTACAGCATCGGCCGCCGCGTGTAGTTACCGGCCGGCCGGAGTGCCGGTTACTCCACGTCACGCCGAGACGATAGGCTCGGCACCGCACGGACCATCCCGTGAGACCTACCGTGCCTTTCAGTCGTAAGGAGTCGTTTTCGTGGCCATCATCGAACAGGTCGGAGCGCGCGAGATTCTGGATTCGCGCGGCAATCCCACTGTCGAGGTCGAGATCGCCCTCGACGACGGCACCCTGACCAGGGCGGACGTTCCGTCCGGCGCCTCCACCGGCGAGCACGAGGCCGTCGAGCTGCGTGACGGCGGCGACCGCTACAACGGCAAGGGTGTCACCAAGGCCGTCGAGGGCGTCCTCGACGAGATCGCGCCCGCCATCATCGGTCTCGACGCCGTCGAGCAGCGCACCGTCGACCAGGTCCTGCTGGATCTGGACGGCACCCCCGACAAGTCCCGCCTCGGCGCGAACGCCCTGCTCGGCGTCTCGCTGGCCGTGGCGCGCGGCGCGGCCGAGTCCTCGGGCCTGGAGCTGTTCCGCTACCTGGGCGGCCCGAACGCCCACGTGCTGCCCGTGCCGATGATGAACATCCTCAACGGTGGCGCGCACGCCGACACCGGCGTCGACGTCCAGGAGTTCATGGTCGCCCCGATCGGCGCGCCCACCTTCCGCGAGGCGCTGCGCTGGGGCACCGAGGTGTACCACTCGCTCAAGGCCGTGCTCAAGGAGAAGGGCCTGTCCACCGGCCTGGGTGACGAGGGCGGCTTCGCCCCCGACGTCGCGGGCACCGTCGAGGCGCTCGACCTGATCAGCCTGGCCATCCAGCGCGCGGGCTACAAGCTCGGCACCGACGTCGCGCTCGCGCTCGACGTGGCCGCCACCGAGTTCTACACCGCCGGCGAGGGCTACAAGTTCGAGGGCAAGGTCCGCACCGCCGCCGAGATGGGCGAGTTCTACGCCGACCTGCTCACCCGCTACCCGCTGGTCTCCATCGAGGACCCGCTGTCGGAGGACGACTGGGACGGCTGGGTCGCGCTCACCGACTCGATCGGCGACAAGGTGCAGCTGGTCGGCGACGACCTGTTCGTCACCAACCCGGAGCGCCTGGAAGAGGGCATCGCCAAGGGCGCGGCCAACGCGCTGCTGGTGAAGGTCAACCAGATCGGCACCCTGACCGAGACCCTCGACGCCGTCGAGCTCGCGCACCGCAACGGCTACAAGACCATGATGTCGCACCGTTCGGGCGAGACCGAGGACACCACCATCGCCGACCTCGCGGTCGCCGTCGGTTCGGGTCAGATCAAGACCGGCGCCCCCGCGCGTTCCGAGCGGGTCGCCAAGTACAACCAGCTGCTGCGCATCGAGGACGCCCTCGGTGATTCGGCACGCTACGCCGGTGACGTGGCCTTCCCGCGTTTCACCGGCGAGTTCTGAGCAGTACCGCAGTACAGGTGAGATGACGGGGCGGTAGCGAATGACCGAGCGACGTGCGCGTGGGACCAGTCCGGCCGGACGAGGCGACCGCCGCACGTCGCGGGCCGCGCGCTCCCGCCCCAGTCATCTCGATTCACCCGGCCGCCCCGCCGCGGCCAAACGCACCACCAGGCGCCGCCCCGAGTCCACCTCGGGCGCCAAGCGCAAGCCCAGCAACAAGCTGACCCGCAGCGAGCACACCATCCTCGGTCTCTCGACCGGCAAGGCGGTGATCCTCGCCGCGGTGCTGTGCGGGCTGGCGCTCACGCTGGCCGTGCCGACCCGCACCTACTTCAGTCAGCGCGCCGAAGCGGCCGCGCTGGCCGAGCAGCGTGCGGAACTGGACGCCGATCTCGCCGCCCTGCGCGATCGCCGCGCCCAGCAGCAGGACCCGGCCTACATCCGCACCGAGGCCCGCGACCGGCTGCGGCTGGTGATGCCTGGCGAGACCCCCTACATCGTGCAGATTCCCGGCATCGAAGCCCCGGCGCCGCCGCCGATGAGCACCCGCGAAGCGGCGCCCGACCCCTGGTACACCGACCTGTGGCGCAGCATCTCCGAACCGGCCCCGGAAGGACCAAGGTGACAGCACCCGACGAGCGCGACCTCGAGATCATCGCCCAGCAGCTGGGCCGCGAGCCGCGCGGTGTGCTCGCCGTCGCCTACCGCACCCCGGACGGCCTGCCCGCCGTGGTGAAGACCGCGCCGCGGCTGCCCGACGGCACCCCGTTCCCCACCCTGTACTACCTGACCGATCCCCGGCTCACCGCCGAGGCGAGCAGGCAGGAGTCGGCCGGAGTGATGCGGGAGATGACCGAGCGCCTGGCCGCCGACCCCGAGCTGGCCGCCGCCTACCGCGCCGCGCACGAGAGCTACCTCGCCGAGCGCAACGAGATCGAGTCGCTCGGCACCGATTTCACCGGCGGCGGCATGCCCGACCGGGTGAAGTGCCTGCACGTGCTGATCGCGCACTCGCTGGCCAAGGGCCCCGGCGTGAACCCCTTCGGTGACGAGGCCGTGGCGCTGGCCGCCGACGCCGGACTGCGCGGCACCGCCATCCCCGCCGACTGGCCCGCGGCACGCGGGTCCGAAGAATCGGCATAATCGCGGACAACACGTGGCGCCGGTGCAGCACCAGTGCCGGGTGATCGGGCCGACCAGGAGGAACATCATGACCGAGCGCATCGCCGCGGTGGACTGTGGCACGAATTCGATCCGTCTGCTGATCTCCGAGGTGGGCGCCGACGGCACCCTCACCGACGTGCATCGGGAGATGCGCATCGTCCGGCTCGGTCAGGGTGTCGACGCGTCGGGCCGATTGGCGCCCGAGGCGATCGAGCGCACCAGGGTCGCACTGGCCGCCTACGTCGATGTGATGCTCGCGCAAGAGGTTTCGCGCGTGCGGATGGTCGCCACCTCGGCCACCCGCGACGCCGCCAACCGGGACGATTTCTTCGACATGACCCGCGCCGAACTCGGCCGGGTGGTGCCGGGCGCGGTCGCCGAGGTGATCACCGGTGACGAGGAGGCGCGGTTGTCCTTCGCCGGCGCGGTCGGCGAATTGTCCGCCGACGCCGGGCCTTTCGTCGTCGTCGACCTCGGCGGCGGCTCCACCGAACTGGTGGTCGGCGACAGCGCGGGCGTGCAGGCCGCGCACTCCGCCGACATCGGCTGCGTGCGGATCACCGAACGCTGCCTGCCCGGTAACCCGCCGACCGCCGACCAGGTCGCCGCCGCCCGCGAGTTCGCGCAGCAGAAGCTCGACGAGGCCTTCGCGAAGGTCCCGGTCGACAAGGTGCACACCTGGGTCGGCGTCGCGGGCACGATGACCACCATCACCGCGGTCGCCCTCGATCTCCCCGAATACGATTCCAGCCGAGTCCATCTCACCCGCCTGAGCCTGGCCGAAGTGCACGAGGTGTGCGACCGCCTGATCGCAATGGATCACGACCAGCGCGCCGCCCTCGGCCCGATGCATCCCGGCCGCGTCGACGTCATCGGCGGCGGCGCCGTGATCACCGAGGTCCTGGCCGACGAATTGGCCCAGCGCGCGGGCGTCACCGAACTCGTGGTCAGCGAACACGACATCCTCGACGGCATCGCCATGTCGATCCTGGGCGAAGCGTAGACAGTCGCTACCCGAGTGTCTCCGGCTCCGGCGCGGCGCAGAGGTCTTCGGCGCCGGGGTAGGCGCGCGCCAGCCGCCCGTCGGTGGTGATCAGCGGCATTCCATACTGCTCGGCGAGCTCGACATAGAGCGCGTCGGTGAGTCGGAGCGCCGCCCTGCGATCCCATGCGCCCATCGTCAGGTTCACGACGTGGTGGCGCGTCAGTGGCGCCCTGGACAGTCGGCCCAGCGCCGTCACCACCTCGTCGGAGGTGAGCAGGCCGCCTCGCTGCAGACGCCCGAGCGCGGAGAGCACTTCTACGTCGAAGTGCGTGGGGACGTGCAGGACCGTCGCGGAGATCCGCTGTACGACAGCATCGGTCCGGTCGTTGCGCACCAGCACATCCACCATCGCGCTGGCATCGAGCACGACCTGTTCGGCTTCGCTCACTGGTCGAACTCGTCACGGGCGGCGTCGAGCGCGGCGAGTACCCGATCGTGTGGGACTTCCGGTCGCTCGGCGATATCGGCAAGCCATGCCGAAGTGGCGTTCTTCTCGAGGGCAGCCACGATCGCGGCCTGGGTCAGCGCCGAGACGTTGACGCCCGCCGCTCGGGCACGTTCGGCCAGGTCATCGGGGACGTACACATTGAGCCTCGCCATGCCTCAACTATACACACCTGTGTGTGTATGGAGGCATGGCGAGGTTTGATCAGGGCAGGACCTGGGGGATGACGTCCGGGGCGACGGCGCCGACGGCCGCGCCGATCAGGGCCCCGACGAGTGCGTTGGGCAGGCCGATGAGGCCGACGCACGGCAGGTACAGGATCATCGTGGTGATCATCGGGACGCAGACCACCGCGGCGGCGATCAGGCCGACGCCCGCGCCGATCGCGGCGGCATTGTGCACCGGATCGGAGTTCTGCGCGGCCGGGTTGGTGGCGATGGTCTTCAGCTCGGCGGCGGCGGCCGGGGAGACCTGCGGGGTCGCCGTGACGGTGCGCCCGTCGGCGGAGATCTCGGTGGCCACGGTGATGGTGTTGCCGCCGACCGTGCCGAAGCTGGTCGGCACCTGGGCGATCGGGCTGCCGGTCGCTGATTCGACGGTCAGCGTGCCGTCTTCGGCGCGCACGAACCGCCCGTCGTCCACCGACGCGGTGACGGTGCGCAGGTCCGGCGTGACGGCGGTGCGGTAGCCGATGTTCTCGGCCTGCCCCGCCGAGGCCAGTCCCGCCGCGTAGCGCGCCTGCTGATCGGCGGTGACCTCGGCCGACGCCGTCCCGGCGAAGGCGACCGCGACGGCCAGGGGAAGTGCGGCGGCGAGCACGCGTCGTCCCGCACGGAAACTCGAGTTCTGGAACATGGTGGAGAAACTCCCTCACCGAACCCGCCCGAAGAATTCGCCTGCCCCGGGGGAATCCGAAATTTCGTGGTCGATGACGCAGATTATTCGGAGCGCACCGGGCGGCCGGATGGGCGGCGCCGGGCCGGTCAGCGGTGAATCGGACGAATCGGCGCGCGATATCGCCGGCGCGGACGGGATTTCGGTTCCGGCCCGGGGCCGAGTTCGGCCAGCAGGGCGCGCCGCCGCTCCGGGGCGATCGAACGCCGATCGCGATTGGTCAGCGCGCCCTCGAGTGCCCACAGCATCTCCGGCGTCAGGCCGGGCACCTCGGCCGCCCGCAGCCGCCGGTAGGTCTCGACGGCGCCGAGTTCGGCGAGGTCGTCCAGGGACCGCACGTCGGCACGGGCCAGCATGTCCGCGGCGGCCGCGCCGAGGACGTAACCGGCGCCGCGCCACTCCCGGATCCGCAGATGCGCCTCGCCCCTGACCTTTTCGGCTTCGTCCCATACCGCCACGCGCACCGAATCCGGGTCTGTCGGTGCGTCGGCGCGTCCGAGCACCTGGGCTCTGGCCTGCCGTGCGACGGAGGTCATCTGCCGGAATCGGCGGAACACCTGAATTTCCCCGTCGTGCCCGTAATTCCATTCGTCGAGATAGGTGTAGTCGGTGCCGTAGCCGTTGTACGAGGAATCGAGTCGGGCGGCATCGAGCGCCCAGCGGCGCGCGTCGTCGGGAGTGGCGGGACTGAGTACGAGAATTCCGCGCCGCCGCGAGATCTCACCGCGAACGCGCCGGTAGTCCGATTCCTCGGCCGTGAGTGCCTGCTCGAGGCCGAAGGTGTGCCACCGCACCGTCGACGAATCACCGCTCCGGGCAACCCGTTTCAGCTGCGCGGCCGAGTGCTCGTCGAACCGGGTGCACCAGCCGGGCGCGAGCACGATCGGATCGGCGGGGTCGGCGTCGAACGGCGTGGGAGTCAGGAATTCCCGATCGAGGAGCACCACGGTTCCCGGCTTGGCCTGGAACGACAGGCCCCAGAGCAGGCGTGCCAGCATTCGCGCGCCGCGGTCGTCGGAGAGCACGTGCCAGGTGTCGTGGAAACGATTCGTGCTGAAGCGCGCGTGCGTGCCCGGCCGCGGTGTGATCACCGTCCGCACGCCACGAACTCCCCGCACCGCGTGCCGGTGCAGTTTCATTCGGTCGCCGATATCCCGGGCATTTCCCGGCCGCTGTCTTTTCATCGCGTTCAGAAAGCCACAGCGTCGGACCCGACGGCAATCGATTTTTCGTCCGGATCGCCCTACCGTGGATTTCATGAAGAGCCAGCCAGTCCCCGGCGGCGTCGTCCACGAGCTGCCCCCCGACCTGTCCGAGGCGCTGCTCGCCAACCCCGCGGCACTGGCCGCCTGGAACGACATCACCCCGCTGGCCCGCAACGAGTTCATCTGCTGGGTCGAGGACGCCAAGCAGGCCGCGACCAGGGCTCGGCGCATCCGCCGCACCCAGGAGGAGCTGGAAGAAGGTCAGCGTCGCCCGTGCTGCTGGCCGGGCTGCGCGCACCGCGAACGCACCGGCCGCTGAGGGCCGGGCCCGCCGGATCAACTAGAACGTGTTCTATATTCGAGGCAAAGTTCCGGCGATCCCTCGGGAGTCCAGATATGTACCAGTGGTCCGACGAAGACCTGATGTTCCGCGACGCAGTGCGCGGGTTCATCGCCAAGGAAGTCACCCCGCACGTCGACCAGCTGGAAAGCGGCGCGCTGCCGCCCTTCGACATCATCCGCAAGCTCTACGCCACCTTCGGCCTGGACGAGATGGCGCGCGAGGGACTGGCCAAGGCGCTCGCCCGCGAGGAGTCGGGAACCACCGGTTCGGGCAAGTCGGGCGGCGGTTTCAGCGGCGCGGGCAGCATGGGCGTCATCCTGAACAGTGAGCTGGCCGGCGTCAGCCTGGGTCTGGTGGCGTCGATGGGTGTGAGCCTCGGCCTCACCGCAGCCACCATCCGCAGCCGCGGCACGCTCGCGCAGAAGAAGCGCTGGCTGCCCGAGCTGGTCACCATGGAGAAGGTCGGCGCCTGGGCCATCACCGAACCGGACTCGGGCTCCGACGCCTTCGGCGGCATGAAGTCCTACGTCCGCCGCGACGGCGAGGACTACATCCTCAACGGCCGCAAGACCTTCATCACCAACGGCCCGTACGCCGACGTCACCGTCGTCTACGCGAAGCTGGACGAGGAGGACGGCACCGACCGCCGCGACCGCAAGGTGCTGACCTTCGTGCTGGACAAGTGCATGCCCGGTTTCGTGCAGAGCGCCCCGTTCAAGAAGATGGGCATGAACTCCTCGCCCACCGGCGAACTGTTCTTCGAGAACGTCCGCATCACCCCCGACCGGCTGCTCGGCGAGACCGAGAACCCGGCCAAGGGCGACGGAAAAGACAGTGCCAAGGAATCTTTCGCGGCCGAACGCATCGGCATCGCCTCCCTCGCCCTCGGCATCATCAACGAGTGCCACCGCCTGTGCGTCGACTACGCCAAGTCGCGCAAACTGTGGGGCAAGGAGATCGCGCAGTTCCAGCTGATCCAGCTCAAGCTGGCCGAAATGGAGATCGCCCGCATCAACGTCCAGAACATGGTCTTCAACGCCATCGAGCGCACCGCCGCGGGCGACAAGGTGACCCTCGCCGAAGCCTCGGCCATGAAGCTCTACTCCTCCCGCGCCGCCACCGAGGTCGCGATGGAGGCCGTGCAGCTGTTCGGCGGCAACGGCTACATGGCCGAATACAAGGTCGAACAGCTCGCCCGCGACGCCAAGTCCCTGATGATCTACGCCGGCAGCAACGAAATCCAGGTCACCCACATCGCCAAGGGATTGATCAACGGATAGTTCTCGGCCGCTCCGGGGGCGTGCGCTCCCGGAGCACCGTCACGGCGCGCGCCGCGGTTCCGGCATCGCGCAGGTCAGCCCATCGGCCATCCCGGTCGGCCGCACACCCAGGCCCTGATTGAGCCGCGCCCGCTGGTTCTCCCACGCGATGGCCGCGGCCAATTCCATCAACTGCGCCTTGGACAGATGCGTGAGCAGTTCGGTGCGCAATTCCTCGAGCTCGACAGCGGGCGTCACCGTCATCGCCTCCGCGAACGCGAGCACCGCTTTCTCCAGCTCCGAATAGGCATCACTGGTCCGATACCGGCCCAGGTCGGTGATCTGCTCCCGCGTGAGCCCCGATGTGTGCGCCAGCGCCGACCCGATATCCAAACAGAACTGACACCCCACCAGCCCCGCCGTCTTCAACTCGGCCAGCTCTTTGAGCCGAGGATCCAGCTTGTTACTGAGCAACAGGGCCGTCTCATACATCACCGTCGCCGCCCCGATCTGCGGCCGCCGTCCCAGCCACCCGACCAGTTCCCCGCGATTCCGCCGCGCCCGCTTGATCGCCCCCGCATATCCCCGAACCCGCTCGACAACCCGCATCGCAGACACCTCTTCATGTCGCCGCTTCGCCTACCTACGAACCTACGCCCCAGGGTTCGGGCAGAGATAGAAGTGTCGACGTCTACTTTGCGGGCTCGACTATCACTGGATACGGTGACGCCGTGATTCTTTCGACCCAGAAGGGCGTTCTGCGCCTCAGCCGGTGATCGCCGGAAAGGGCCTGGCTCCCCGCGCGCGCCGTCGTGTGGGTGCGGTTCGGTCCACCTCTCGAGCGCGTTCGCATCGTCGGCGTTCGACTGCCGTGAGCGAGCTCGAGTTCGACTATCGGCCGGGACCGCCCGGACGTCCCGACGTCCACCAGATCATGCCGCGCATCGACACCATCCTGCTGACGGATCTCATCGACACCTACGAAACCTGCGCCCGGATGGAGCCCGCGGGTGACGCGTACGGCGGACTCGTTCCTCTGTTCTTCCGGTTCGAGTCGGCTATGGATCATTTCCGCGGGTTGTCTTTCCGCGGGCAGCAGAAGACCCAGGTGCTCGCGTGCAGTTGCGGGGAATGGGGCTGTTGGCCGCTGCTCACCCGCATCACCCTCACCGGCGACCTCGTCGTCTGGGACCGCTTCGAACAGCCCCATCGCCCCGCGCGTGACTACACGACATTCGGCCCGATCCTGTTCGACCGCAGCCAATACGACGTAGCCGTCGAGGCGCTCGACACCGCGCTCGACGGCACGACCCACGAGGACCCGTACGCGGCTACGAACTGAATGGGCCAGTCGACCAGGGCCAACAGCGCTGGTAGGGGCAGCCGTCAGCGCTGGTGAAGTGCCCCCACAGGGACTCGAACCCTGACTTGGCGGTTAGTGGTTCGGGGTCTCCCTGCGTTCACCGCTGATAACGGGGAGTCACTCTGCGCGTCCTACCAGTGGTTATGCCCGCTTGGCATAGTAATGGCGATCACTGTAGATCACGCACGATCACCCTGAAATTTTGGCGTATTTTTGGTCTGGATCAAGTTGACCAGGGTTCGCACTGGTTGTTCTTCGGGGAACAGCACGAAGCGACTGGCTTCTCATGCTGTGGCGGAACGGTGTATCCACGATGTGAATTGAGCAGACCTTCGCCATGCTGGATCCAGGCGGACATGAGGTGACTGATACACGAAACCACCTCGGCAGGGTCCTCTCGGATACTGCCGTCGAAGTGGCGGCGTTGTCCGTTTTCGGCGCGCAGGGCGGTGACGGGGCCACCGATTCGATCACCGCGCGACGCTTCGAGGGTGCGCTGTCGATGGGGCCGTTCGGGGACGAAGCAACTTGTGCTGCTCGCAGGCGTGGTCGCTGACCGGGCGGGACTGGCCGCACGGCGAACGCGGCGACCGCCGCGCGCCAATGTTCGGATCGTGGGCTGTTCGACCGTGCCGGTGCCCACCGGATGGGGTGGTGGGCAACCGACGCGGTCACCCGCGGCCCGGGGCTGCGGGTGCAGGGTGGAGAACCTGCATGCGACACGGTACACGTATGGCGAACGTACGTTCGTCGGTACTCTTCTCGCCGAGAGACGTACCTCGCGTGCAGCGGCGGCTGTCAAATAGGTTGCGTACGAACGTTTTTCAACGCCATCATCTGCGTCTCACGGGGAGGTGTCGGGCCGTCGGTGAGGGTGACGGTGGGCTGATGATTGCCGAGTGTCGGGATGTGGCTACAGGATCGGGATGTCGGGGGGAATCTGCAACGCGATGGCGACCAGGCCGTGGACGCGGCCCGCGATGACCGCGAGCAGTCCTTGGAGGGCTGTGGGCGCGACGTCGATCGCCGCCTGTAGTGTTCGCAGATCTGTTTGGAGGCGAGCCAGGCGGGCGGCGGTGTCGGCGTCGTCACCGGCGAAGGCCGTGGTGATCTCGTCGAGGGAAAGCCCTTGGGATTCCAGCTGTTTGACCAGCGTGATGCGGTCGACGTCGCTGGGATCGTAGAGGCGGTAGCCGCTTGCGGTGCGCTCGACCGGGCTCAGCAGTCCCTGGCTGGTGTAGTAGTCGACGGTGCGGGTGCTGACCTGGGCGCGGGAGGCCAGTTCGCCGATACGAATCGGATGTTCGGGCATCGGTGCTGTCCTTCCATCCGTGCTTTGGTATGTAACCGGTGCTCTGCACCCGAAACCTTACAGTGCCGCGTGCTACTGTGGCTCGCATGCCGGATGGTGAAGCTGACGACGAAGGTCCTTCTGAGTGGCCCCGTGCCGTGATGCGCGGTGACGGGGTGGCGGTGTGTTGACCGTCCTCAGCGTGGTCGCGGGCGTGGTGGTCGTCATGTTGATCACCGCGGTGACCGGGTATTTCGTGGCGCAGGAATTCGCCTATATGGCGGTGGACCGCTCGCGGCTGGCGGCGCAGGCCGAGGCCGGTGACGCCTCAGCGGGGCGGGCTCTGGCGGTCACCCGGCGCACGTCGTTCATGCTCTCGGGTGCCCAGTTGGGGATCACGGTCACCGGTCTGCTGGTCGGCTATGTGGCCGAGCCGCTGATCGGGCGGGGTCTGGGGGAGTTGTTCGGCGGGATCGGGGTACCGACGGCGGTCGGTGTCGGTGTCGGGACGGTGCTGGCGATCGGGTTCTCGACCATCGTGCAGATGCTGTTCGGTGAGTTGTTCCCGAAGAACCTCGCGATCGCCCGTCCTGAGCCGGTCGCGCGGTGGCTGGCTCGGTCGACCACGTGGTATCTGCGGGTGTTCGGTTGGCTGATCTGGCTTTTCGATCAGTCCTCGAATGTGTTGTTGCGTGCCTTGCGGATCGAACCGGTCCACGATGTCGAGCATTCGGCGACTCCCCGCGATCTCGAGCACATCGTCGCCGCGTCCCGCGATGCCGGTGAACTGCCGCGCGAGTTGTCGACGTTGCTGGATCGGATTCTGGACTTCCCGTCCGCGACCGCCGAGCACGCGATGATCCCGCGCTCGCAGGTGGATCTGGTCGATGCCGAGGAACCCGTCGCCGCGGTGCTGGCCCGGATGAGTACCGGACACACTCGCTATCCGGTGGTCGGTCGCTCGAGCGACGACCTGCTCGGCACGATCGAACTGCATGATCTGCTCGGCGCGACACCGACGGGGACCGCGAGCGATCATCTGCGGCACGCGGTGCTGGTTCCCGAGTCGCTGGCGTTGCCCGAGGTCGTCGCCCAGCTCGAGGAGGCAGGTCAGGAGATGGCGTTGGTCGTCGACGAATACGGCGGCTTCGCCGGCATCGTCACCGTCGAGGACATCGCCGAAGAACTCGTCGGTGAGATCGCTGACGAGCACGATTCCGGCACCAGTCCGCAGATCGTCGCCGACCGGGATGGTTGGCTCGTTCCGGGTGAGGCGCACATCGATGAGGTCGAGCGCGTGCTCGAGGTGGATCTGCCCGCGGGGGACTACGAGACCGTCGCAGGCTTGGTCATCCATGCCTTCGGTGGCCTGCCAGTCGTCGGTGATCGGGTCGAGATCGGGCTGCCGCGCAGCGGCGCGGACTTCCTCGCCGAGACCCTGAGTCCGGCCCGTGTCGTGGTGGCCGAGGTCAGGGCGGTGGGCAAGCATGTGCCGTCGTCGGTGTGGCTGAGCATTCACACCGAGCGTGACGGAGGCGAGGGTGAGTAATCCGTGGGTGGTCCTGGTGGCCACGATCGTGCTGATCGCGGCGAGTGCGTTCTTCGTCGCGGTCGAGTTCGCGTTGATCGCCGCGCGGCGGCACCGGCTCGAGGATGCCGCACCGCGCAGCCGTGCCGCGCGTGCGGCGTTGCGGAGCTCGGCGGAGCTGCCGGTGCTGCTGGCGGGGTCGCAGCTGGGTATCACGGTGTGCACGCTGGCGTTGGGTGCGATCACCAAACCCGCTGTGCACCACTGGATCACCCCGCTCATCGAACATTTCGGAGCACCGTTGTGGGCCGCCGATGTCGCCGGGTTCGTGCTGGCGTTGATCGTGGTGACGTTCCTGCACCTGGTGGTCGGTGAAATGGCGCCCAAGTCGTGGGCGATCGCGCATCCGGAGAAGTCGGCCACCATGCTGGCGCTACCTATGCGCGCGTTCATGGCGGTGACCCGGCCGCTGCTGACAGCGTTGAACCATGCCGCGAACTGGTGCCTGCGTAAGGTGGGCGTCACCCCGGTCGACGAGGTCGAGGCAGGTCAGGATCCGGCTGCGTTGCGGCACCTGGTCGAGCATTCGGCCACGGCGGGCACGCTCGATGAGCGTTATCGTGGAAACCTCACCAGCGCCTTGGAACTCGAGCAGCTCACCGTCGGCGACATCGTCGTCCCGAACCCCACGCCGAGCGCGGTCGCGCCGTCCGCCGATGTCGGCGAGATCCAGCGGGTGTCGCGGGAGACCGGGCACCTGCGGTTGCTGGTCCGCGACGGCCAGGACGTGCGGGGTGTGGTTCACGTGCGCGACAGTCTCGCAGCCGCGGCCGATGCGACGGCGACGGAGTTGATGCGCCCGGTGTTGCGATTCGATGCCGACACACCGGTCTACGAGGCACTGCGCGTCATGCGGGACAACCGTCGACACCTCACACTGGTCACCAGAACATCGGAGCCCGGAGCGGGGCTGGTTGGGCTGCTCACGATCACCGATGTCCTGCAGCGGCTGCTGCTGGCCGGTGCCGACACCGACGCCACCACCTGAGCCAGGCATGTCGAGGGGGAGACGATGGCCGATACCAGTAGCAACGAGGTCGGACCGGCGTGGGGACCGGGCGAGGTCGCTGCCAGATTGCGGGCGGCCGTGATCGCAGCGAGCCAGATGTCGGCGACGGCCACCCGGTTCACCGACCAAGCGGGTGTGCCGTCGAACCGGGACCTGATCGAACTGGTCGAGTTGCGACGCCGGGTGCTCACCCTGGCTGAGCAACTCGATCCCCACCCGCTCTCGGCGATCACCCGCACACCCGGCCCTGGAGTGGTGATCGAGCCCCCGACCCCTCCCGCGATCGTTCGCCAAGCTGTCCGGCAGCCGCAGGCGCAACCACCGGCGGCTACCGCAGACCTGATGGCCACCACACCGAGTTGGTGGCACAGGCAGTTTCACTCCACGAGGAAAGGAAAGACCATGGGTGTCAGTCTGGCCAAGGGCGGCAATGTGTCGCTGTCGAAGCAGGCGCCGAACCTGACCGCGGTCGCGGTCGGTCTCGGCTGGGACGTGCGCTCGACCACGGGCACCGACTTCGATCTCGACGCCAGTGCGTTGATCACCGGTCCGACTCAAAAGGTGCTCTCCGACGGGCATTTCGTGTTCTACAACAACCTGCGCTCGCCCGAGGGCAGCGTCGAGCACACCGGTGACAACCTGACGGGTGAGGGCGAGGGCGACGATGAGGTGATCAACGTCGACCTCGCGGCGACCCCGCCGACGATCACCAACATCTTCTTCCCCGTCTCCATCCACGACGCGCAGGCCCGCTCCCAGTCGTTCGGACAGGTCCGCAACGCCTACATCCGCGTCGTCGACCGCGCCACCGGTGCGGAGTTGGCCCGCTACGACCTCACCGAGGACGCGTCGAGCGAGACGGCGATGGTCTTCGGTGAGCTCTACCGCAGCGGGTCAGAGTGGAAGTTCCGCGCGATCGGGCAGGGCTATGCCTCCGGATTGGCCGGTATCGCCCGCGACTACGGCGTCAACATCTGATCGCCGGTCGATGACGAACGAAGATGTCGTGGTGGCGACCCGGTTGGTCGCCGCGCAGCGCACCCATCGTGGTCTGGTGCGATCGGCCAACGAGGACAGCGTCCACGTCGGCGCAAACGTCCTCGCCCTCGCCGACGGCATGGGCGGGCACGCGGCCGGCGAGATCGCCTCCGCGCTGATGATCGCGGCGTTGGCGCCGCTGGACCAGCCCAGCACAGGCGATCTGCTCGACAGGTTGGAACAGGCGGTGCTCGACGGTAATTCGGCGATCGCTGAGCACGCCCGCAACAGTACCGAGACCGCCGGCATGGGGACCACGCTGACCGCGTTGCTGTTCGACGGGGCCCGGTTCGGGCTGGTGCACGTCGGTGACTCGCGCGCCTACCGACTGCGAGAAGCCACGCTCAGCCAGCTCACTCGCGACGACACCTTCGTTCAATCGTTGGTCGATTTCGGCCAGATCACCGCGGAGCAGGCACGCACACACCCGCGGCGTTCGGTGATCATGCAGGCCTTGACCGGGCAACCGGTCACCTTGGCCCTTGCACTCGACCGAGCCGAGGTCGGTGACCGGTTCCTGCTGTGCTCGGACGGACTCTCCGACGTGGTCGGCGCCGATCAGATCGAGTCGGTGATGGCCGTCACACCCGATGTCGAGGGCTGCGCCGCCGCACTGGTCGAGCTGGCCTTGGCCGAGGGCGGCCCCGACAACATCACCGTCGTCGTCGCCGACCTCGTCGCCGCTGACCTCGCCGACGGAGTCTGAACGGAAACCCCACCGGCACTGCCGAACCCGGGTGAGGTCATCGGCGTGATCGTGCGGGATGGGTAAGAGAACGACCGCCTGCCCGGCGGTGTGACCCATTGTGTGTGGGTCGGTGTTACTGGGAGGAACAATCATGACAACACCTGGATACGATCCGTCGTTCGGCGCTGCCTCGGCAGTGGTGCCCGGCGGGCTCGGCAAGCGGGCCGCGGCGCGGTTCGTCGACTGGATCATCGCCGGAATCGTGGGAGCGGTGCTGTTCTGGCTGCTGAACAAGTCCGCGCACACTCCCGACTGGTTGTCGATCCTGCCCGGGGCGGGGTTCGGTTTCCTGTACTTCGTCGGCTTCGAAGTCGCAACAGGGTCCACGCCGGGTAAGAAGTTGCTCGGACTGCACGTCAACGGCTCCGGCGGAGCGGCCAAGCCGAGCCTGAAGGACTCGGCGCTGCGCAACTGCTACATGCTGCTCAACCTCATTCCCTGGATCGGCGGCGCGTTGTGGTTCGTGGCCGCACTCGCGATCGCGGTGACCGTCGGCACCAGCTCGACCAAACAGGGCTGGCACGACAAATTGGCCGAGGGTACCCAGGTCGTCGAGAACTGACCGATGGCGGGGCAGCTGAGGGTGCCCCGCCATCTCCTGTCAACCCCGAGCCGGATGGCGCGCCGCGCGATGCTCGACTCCTGAAGGAAAGGACAGCGTGTGTCTGTCACGCTCACCAAGGGACAGAACGGCCCACTGACCGTCGACGACGTCGTGGTCTCGGTGCGCCTGGCCGCCCCGGCCGATCTGTCGGCGCTGCTGGTCACCGATCAGGGCAAGGTCCGCACGGACGCGGACTTCGTCTTCTACAACCAACCCACCGGCCCCGGGGTGCGACTGCAGCCGACGAGCCCGGGCCACCCCGCGGCCGTGGCGGTCTCGCTGAGGCAGGTACCCGCCGACATCGCCGCGATCCGGGCGGTGATCACCCTGGAAGACTCCTCGGGGAGCTTCGGAACGATCGCGCCGCCAGTCGCCTCTATCACCGATGCCAGCGCAAACACGCTCTACGAGTACCGCATCGACGGGTTGAGCAGCGAGTCGGTCGTGATCGCGGTCGAGCTGTACCGCCGCCAAGGCAGCT
Source organism: Nocardia neocaledoniensis (assembly GCF_003182135.1). Taxonomy (GTDB): domain Bacteria; phylum Actinomycetota; class Actinomycetes; order Mycobacteriales; family Mycobacteriaceae; genus Nocardia; species Nocardia neocaledoniensis. Next base: position 289,440 of record NZ_QGTL01000009.1, read on the forward strand.
GGAAGGTCCGCGCGGTCGGCCAGGGCTATGCGGGAGGATTCGCCGCGCTGGTCACCGACCACGGCGTCAGCGTCGAGGACCCCGCGCCCGCCGCGCCCCCACCCAGCCCACCGGTCTCGGCCCAGCCCGCCGCGCCGAGACCGGCTTACCCGCCGACGCCCGCGGTCACACCGTATCCGGTGCAGCAACCTCCACCGCCGACCTACCCGGCCACCCCGGCACCCGCACTGGGGCGAACACCGGCGGCGCAGCAGCCACCGCATCCCGGTGGTGAGGTCAGTTTGTCCAAGAATCACCCGGTCAGCCTGGCGAAGGGCCAGCGTGTCACGCTGCGCAAGGACGGCGGTGTCGCGCTGACCTTCATCCGGATGGGGTTGGGGTGGGATCCGATCACCAGGGGTGGGTTGTTCGGGCGCCGCGCGAGCGAGATCGACCTCGACGCCTCGGTGGCGATGTATGCCGGCACGGATCTGGTCGATGTCGCCTACTACGGACAGCTCACCTCGAAAGACGGCTCGATCCGTCATCAAGGCGACAACCTCACCGGCGAGGGAGAAGGCGACGACGAGGTGGTGCTGGTCGATCTCACCCGGGTACCGGCCCATGTCAGCACGCTGTTGTTCTTCGTGACCTCGTACAAGGGCCACACCTTCGAACAGGTCACCAACGCCTTCTGCCGGTTGATCGACGGCACCACCAACACTGAGCTCGCCCGCTACTCCCTGACCGGCGGTATGCCGTTCACCGCGATGGCGATGGCGAAGGTGTTCCGAGCAGGCGCCGACTGGAAGATGCAGGCACTCGGCGAAGGCTTCCACGCCACCCACCCGGGCGAAGCGATTCCCCAGCTCGCCCGATTCACCACCGGATGACCCTCGCGGACCCGCAGCGAATGTAGGCGGTGGCTGCCCGGCGCCCTGGTTGTGCTGCAGGTCCTCGGCATACTTGCTCGCGCGGCTCGCTGTGACGTGAATGTTGTTTTGCTGGTGCAGGATTCGCTGTAAACGGCTAGGTTCGACTCGAGCGGGTCGCCGGGAGCGCGAAGGGGCGGGGATGGCCAGGATCAGAGTGCGGGACCGGGCGAGATTCTGGTTCGACCGGACGATGGATCGCGGAACTCCGGCCTTGATCGGCTGGCTCGGGTTGGCTTCGGCCCTGCTGATCGCGGTCATCACGGGCCTGGCCACGCTCGTCGCACCCACTGATGTCGAGGGCGTCAAGGGTGGCTGGGTGGGTGTGGCGTGGATGAGTCTGCTGCGCACACTCGATCCCGGGACCATGGGAGGCGACGACGCCACCGTGTTCAGCGTGCCGTTTCTGCTGTTGATGCTCGCGGTGACCCTGGGCGGGGTCTTCATCGTCAGCTCGCTGATCGGTGTGCTGGTGACCGGCTTGGAACAACGGATCACCCAGCTGCGCAAGGGCCGGGCACCGTTGATCGCGTCCGGGCACACGGTGGTGCTGGGTTGGTCGGATCAGGTGTTCACCGTCGTGGCCGAGCTGGTCGGTGCGAACAAGGGCGCTCGCCGGTCGAGCGTGGTGATCCTGGCCGACCGCGACAAGGTCGACATGGAAGACCAGATCCGTACCCGCGTCCCGGAAACCGGCCGCACGAAGGTGATCTGCCGGTCCGGCAGTCCGCTCAAGCGGACCGATCTGGACCTGGTCAGTCTCGACACCGCCACATCGATCATCGTGCTGCCGCCACCGGGCGAGGACGCCGACGTCGATGTGATCAAGGTCTTGCTGCTGCTGAACAACCGGACGTGGCCGTCGCGGCGACCACATGTGGTCGCCGCGGTACATCAGTCACAGAATCTGGCGGCGGCGCGCTTGGCCGCCGACGGCGACACCGTCGTGATCGACGCCGAGGACATCACGGTCCGGATCGTGGTGCAATCGCATCGTCAGTCCGGTCTGTCCACGGTGTGTACCGACCTGCTCGACTTCGCCGGAAACGGCATCTACCTCAAACCCGAACCCGCGCTGGTCGGGGCGACCTACGGCGAGACGCTCGACCGCTACGACGACGGCTGTCCGATCGGTCTGCGCCGCCGTGACGGGACGGTGTCGGTGAACCCACCGATGAGCACCCTCGTCGAAACCGGTGACCAGATCATCCTGATCGCCGAGGGAGCGAGTTCGGCCAGGTTGCTCACCGAGCCGGTGCCCGTGGACACCGCCGCTATGGCGGCCGTCGCGGACTCGCCGCCGACCATCGAACCCGACCGCACCCTGCTGATCGGCTGGAACCCGCGTGGGCCCCGCATTCTGAGCTTGCTCGACGAGTACGTCCCACCCGGTTCGGTCCTCGACATCGCCGCCGCGTCCCCGCCGCCACAGGAGGTCACCGCCGAGCCGCGGTCCCACCTGCGTGTCGGCTATCAGTTCTGCGAGCCGACCAACAGGCGGTCGCTCGAGGCTCTCGACCCGGGAAGCTATCAGCATGTCATCGTGCTGACCGATGACAAACTCGACCAGGACCACGCCGATGATCGAACTCTGGTGACTTTGTTGCACCTGCGCGACATCGAGGTCCACATCGGCGATCCGTATTCGATCGTCACCGAGATGAACGACGACACCAACCGCGAGATCGCCCAGGTCACCAAGGCCGACGACTTCATCGTCAGCACCAAGCTGATCAGTCTGCTGCTGACCCAGCTGGCCGAGAACCGTCATCTGCAGGCGATATTCACCGACCTGTTCGATCCCAGCGGCTCCGAGATCTACCTCAAGCCCGCCCCGGAATACGTCAGCATCGGCGCGAAGGTCAACTTCGCCACCATCGTAGGCGCGGCACGGCTACGAGGGGAAGCCGCGATCGGCTACCGGCTCCACCACCTCAAGGATCAGCCACCGGCCTACGGTGTGACGCTCAATCCCCCCAAGGACTCCACCGTCACCTTCTCCGCTCTCGACAGCGTGATCGTGGTCGCCGAAGACTGACCCCGCCGCAGCGCCAAAGGCGCCGTTGAAACCAGACACCGGATCCTCGAGCGGTGCCGCAGCGTACCGCGAACCTAGGCGTGATCTGGCTCGACATGTGGTCAACGACCAGGCCTCAGGAGCGAACACTCTGGCTGAACCAGGCACCTTCGGCCTGCCGCAAACGCGTGGCCCGATCGACCTGAGAAGTTCGCCACGCTGTGGTCGAACATGCACCGGGGCGAGGCGCCGTCGCGCGGGCCTGCGCCCACGAGGTCACCATGTTGCCGCCATTCCTGGCCTATCGCTTCGGTCCGGAACGACCGAAACCTGTTCTCGCGGACACCGTCCCGTGTTCCTGGGCGCCGCCGCCAATGGCCGCGAGCATCCGGTGCCAGCATTTCGGCCCGAGTCTCCGGCGCTCCCCCTCGACGACGCCCAGATCACGCTCACCGCACTATCGGTGCCATCATGATTGGCCGCCCATCGACCACTGATCGACAAGGTACCGATACGAATCGGCCTTCTGGGCATAGTCGAAGATCGGACGCAAGGCGACGGTGACTTGACGGTCCGCCACCGGAGAGAAATCGGCGGCGTCGACCGCGAGGTCGGCGGCGACCTGTTCGAGCAGCGCGTCGACCTCCTCGTCGGTCATGTACACAGTCAGTGTGCACTCGAACGGCACCTGCGCCAGGTCGTAGTCATCGCCTTTCAGCCGCACCGCGGCCTCGGCCAGATCCGATACGGGCCCGAACCCGGTGACACAGGGAACCCGGTTCTCGGGATCGACCTTGCGCACGCTGCCCTCCAGCAGCAGTGCCACCGGATGAATCTCCTCGCTGGACACCGATCCCGGACCTTCACGGTCCGGCTTTCCCAGGCCGATGGCGACCTGCCAAATCTGGCGTTCGTTCATCGCAGCGCCTCCTCAACTAGCGTTTGGACGAGTGACTCTCGGTCCGGCAGTGCTTGAGCTTCATCCCCTGATCTCCTGCCGCCCTGTTGGCCTTGGCGTCGGCATCGCGCTCAGCGGCATCCTTGGTTTTACCCTTGCCGTCGAACTTGTGCGGCCCGGTGGCCCCTTGGCGGTTCATCTGCTCGAAGTAGCACGACCGCACCACGTAGTGCGTCGCCGCGAACTCGAACTCAAGACCACCGTGCTCTGCCTCGACCACTACCGCAGTACCGGTGTAGTCGAGAACCGACAAGGTCGGTGCACCGGGGGCCACACTCGACCGCGCAGCACCCGCCATGAGCACCGACGCGATCGCGGTCGTCGCCAGTACGGCACCCGTTGTGACAGCCTTCTTGACGCGCTTCATTCTGTGTTTCCTCCCCGATTCTCAGCCGTGAACGACACCGATCGGCCCGGACAGCAACTGAACCTGCAAAGAACCAGAGTGCCAGTCAGCGCGAAGCCCGATTCCATTGCAGATCAATGCCTTTCGGTCCGATCACTGGTTTGGACGCGGCGGGGTGAGGAATGGTTCCACGATGTGTCCGCCATCACAGGTCGTCGGCAGCGGTGCAATCGCGGCACGCCGGAGGTGAGAGTGAGTCCGTTTCGGGCGCAGTGGCCTGGCTTCGCCTGGCTCGGGTCGGCTTTCGAGGACTATTGGGCCGCTGGCAGACCCATCCCGATCGCTCGTCGCCGTCGAGCGATGATCGGTCTGGGTCAGCAAGGGGATCGACACTGCCACTTAGGGACGCGCCTGCGTGCGCGTCCACGGCGCACAGGTCAGCGCGCGTTCTTGTACTGCAGCGCGTAGGCCAGTTTGCCAGGCTTGTCATCGGTATAGGGCCGGGACAGCTTCGCGAATTCCTTGCTGTCGAAGGCAGAGAGCTTGCCGAGGGATTCGGCGGTGTGTCCGTCACTGACCTGCGCGCCGTTGTCGAGGGCGACGATGGCGGTGGAGATCGACCGGATCAGGGTGAGGTAGGCGCCGAGGTCGGTGCGATCGGTGTGGTCGGGCTGCACGGCGGGGTCGGACTGGGCCCGTAACCACCGGCCCCAGTAGAACTCTTGGAAAGCGGGGCTGTCGGCGTCCTGACTGAAGCCGATGTCGCGGGCGAAATACAGTGCCGCGCGGTAGCGGTCGTCGCCGAACTCCGACAGTCCGAGGCGCTGGGGAAGCTGGTGGGGACTGATGGGACGGTCGGCGGCATCGCGCAACCACGTCCACCCCTTCTCCTGCATGGTTTGCCAGAACGCGGCGGGATTGAGCCCCGACAGGTTGCCGGTGATGCGCACTCGGACGCGGAGATTCGGGCCGCCGTCAGGCGTTTCCCAGAACGAGGTGAACGTGTGGTGCCCATCGGTCAGATACAGCTGGCCGCCCGGTCCCACCACCGCGGTCTTCATCGGTCCGGTGGTCTGCGGGGTTTCCGAACCGACCGGCACCGCGCAGGTGAATGTGGCGGGGTCCGACAGCTTCGCCGCGGGCTGGGCTGTGAGGACTTCGCGTTGGCCGTTGGCTTCGCACCAATCGTCGAACCGCTTGTTGACCGCGTCCTTGCCGAGGGTGTAGCGGCCGAGCTTGTAGAACACCTCGTCATGGCCGAGCGAGGGTTGGGTGGGACGGAGTTCGGCCAGCGAGATTTCGACGAGATCGCCGGCCGCGAGGTCGCAGTAGCGCGCGGTGGTCGAGCCGTTGCCGACGCCGCACGGGAACAAGTCCCGCTCGGGTGCGGAATGGGCGAGGCTGCCGGTCGAGATGACGAGGCCGAGCGAGGCGAGGACTGCTACCAGCAGTCGACGCCCGGGGGTATTGCGCATGAAACTACTACTTCCTGTCAGTGTCGATTCCGGATCCGGCCGACTCGTCGCAGCTGTGTGTAGTCATCGTCTGCAACTGACAACCCGCCCCCGAGTGAACGGTCAGTGAACAGCCGCGTCTGTCAACACGTGCGTTCCCGCGCAATGGGATGCTCGGGCACGACGGCTATTCGACAGCTCGGCGGTGAACTCGATGCGTCCCGGATGCGCAGGCATCACGGCCGCAGCGCGGGTCGGGTCGAGTGCTCGTGGCGGCGTCGAATTCTGTGTCGAGGTCGGCGTCTTGGGGATTCGGGAAGCGGTCAACCAGGGCAGTCGGGTCGGATACCGTGGAACGTGCCGGGTCGCCAGAGGCGCGGGAGGGATCGTGGAACTGTTGCGGCGTCGGTCGGTGGCTGTGGCGGTCCTGGTTGTCGCGGCGTGTGGGCTTTCAGCAGCTGAATTGACCGGCTGTAGCGCTCACGCGCTCGAGCCCGGTGGTTCGTCCTCGGTCCTGGACCTTGCTCCGTCCCAGACCCCCATCACTGGTTCCTTGGTATCGAAGCCTGCCGCATCGGGCGCCGCGGCCGTGGTCGTCGAGTTCGATCCGTGTACTCAAGTCGGCGGTGATGTGATCGCCGGTCTGGGATTCCGCAGCGGGTCGCGCCACAGGACCTCGCCTGCCATCGACAGCTACCGGGCGCTCGGTTGCACCTTCGACAAGACAGCGGGCACTGGTGACCAGCGGTGGCAAGCGCAATTGACGGTGTGGTCTGTTCCGGTCCCGTTGCAGGAGCTCGCACGCCGTGTCGAGTTCACCGAGCGCCGCCAGCTCGACATCAACGGCCGCGAGGCATTCGGCTACCGCCGCAGTGACGACCCGTCCTACAGCATGGTCATGGTCGCCCCGACCGGCACGGTCGGTGTCACGATGATCCTGGCAGAGCCGACAGATCCCGATACTGCGTGGGACCGAGTCGAACACGCTGCCACGGCTGTCGAAGCAGTGGTGCCGCCGATGTGAGCTGCCGCCGTCACGGGCATGGACGCGGCAGGGACGGTGCCGGTGACGGTGAGCCGGAATGTTGTCGTGCGGTCCGATCGGAGGGAGGTGCCCGACGGATCCATCCATCCAGCGGTCGCAGGGGCGAACAAGCACGTGAGAGCCCGTCTCGCTCGCTCGGTTCTCGCCCATCGACCAGCGCGCCGTCAGCGCGATCAGGGGCTGGCCCGTCGGTCGCGGGAGTGAGCACAGCAACGCAGGAGGCAGCGGTCAGCGGGTCCTTATGATGGTCGGTGGCCTCGATTCGGCAGGGGCCGCAGATGGGAGACGCTGGGGAATGGAAGACCCGACACCGACGACACCGGTTCGCTACACGGTGCCGCCGGCATCCGGGCAGCGGCGGCGCGAGGACACTACGCGCCCTCGGCTCGATCAGCGCTCCTCGACGAGTGTGCACGGCGGCGCCGATGCGCCCACCGATCAGCATCCGGTCCACCGGCGTTCCGGATCCGCCCGATCCGGTGATGTCGGGACCGGGCGGGCGGTGACAAGGAGCGGTGCCGAGGCGCGGCGAGCTCGGCGCCGTCGGCAGGCCCGCCACGAGGACCCCGCACGGCAAGCGCGCCGCTTGGCGAAGAGCGCGGTGGTGCTCGCCGCGGTACTGGTGGTGACCGGCACCGGAGGTGCGTGGGGGTACATGCGTTCCACCGACAACGGGTTCACTCAGGTCGGGGCGCTGGATCTCGATTCCACCGATGTGGTCGATCCCGGTGCTCAGGTCGGTGATGAAACGTTTCTGATCGTCGGAACCGACAGCCGCGCCGGGGCCAACGGCCAGGTCGGTGCCGGTAGCGCCGATGCGGTGGAAGGCGCACGCGCCGACACGGTGATGCTGGTCAATATTCCGGCCAACCGGCAGCGGGCGGTGGCCGTGTCGTTTCCCCGTGATCTGGATGTGTACCGGCCGCAGTGCCAGGCGTGGGACAACCCCAGCGCCAGCTACACCGAGGAACTGATGCCCGCCGCCGACGGCGCCAAGCTGAATTCCACCTACGCCCTGGGCGGACCGCGGTGTCTGGTGAAGGTGATCCAGAAGATCACCGGCATCAAGATCGGTCATTTCATCGGTATCGATTTCGCCGGGTTCGAAGCGATGGTCGACCAGATCGGGGGTGTGCAGGTCTGCACACCGACTCCGCTCATCGACGACATTCTCGGTCCGGTCCTGCCGAGGACCGGACCTCAGCTGGTCGACGGCGAAACCGCGTTGAACTATGTGCGGGCACGCCATATCCGCAGCGATGGCACCAGCGACTACGGGCGCATCAAACGGCAACAGCGATTCCTGTCGTCGTTGCTGCGCTCGGCGATGTCGAACAAGGTCCTGTTCGACCCGGCCAAGCTCAACGGCTTCATCTCCGCGTTCACCCGCCAGACCTTCGTCGAGAATGTCACCACCAAAGACCTGCTCGCGCTGGGCCGGTCTCTGCAAGGAGTCAATGCCGGTGCGATCACCTTCTTGACCGTGCCGACGTCGGGCACCAACGACGTCGGCAACGAGATTCCCCGTACGACCGACATCAAGGCGATCTTCGGTGCCATCATCGATGACACCCCGCTGCCGGGGGAGCAACGCAACCCGGCCGCGGCGCCGACGGTCCCGGCAGCGGTGGCCCCTGCCCCGCCACCGGGTCCGGCGTTGACCGTCAGTCCCGCGCAGATCAGCGTCCGTGTCGCGAACGCCACCACGATCTCGGGGCTGGCCGCGGTCACCGCGGACTCGTTGGCTGACAGCTCGTTTCAGATCTACGAGATCACCAACCATCTTGAGCCGAGCACCCGCACCGTCATCCGCCACAACGCTGCTCTGACCGAGGCCGCGCAGACGCTGGCCGCGGCGATTCCCGGCGCTGTACTCGAACAGACCAGCAGCTCGGCCGGATATCTGGACTTGATCCTGGGCAGCGATTTCACTGGCAGCGTCAACTCGACCACCCTCGGCGAGTCCGGCCCGCAGCTCGCGGAGATCCCGGCCGACCTCACCGTCACCAACGCCGCCGATGACACCTGCACCTGACCGGGCGACCGTCGAGTGCCGCGAACCCCGTAGGAGGGGCAGCAGCGCCTCCACGGGGCCGACTCCACTCGGTCCTGGTGCACACTGGCCGGTTTCGAATCCCTCGACTCGACCGCACCGATCGTAGACGACGGCGGTGAGTGCACTGTTGCTGCAGGGACAATCCGGCGACCTCGACACCGACACCCTCATCGTCACCGTCGACAATCAGGCTGGCATCGATCTCGCGGCGCTGCTGTTGACCACCGCCGGAACCGTCACGCGATCCCACGCGGTGATCTCCGCCGGGCAACCACGCGGGCCCGGGATCGAGCTGCTGTGGGACCGAGATTCCCGGCCCGACGCGGGCGGCATCAACTTGTGAGCGATTCCCGCCGACGTCCACTGCATCAGGATCGTGGTGTCGCTGGCCGATCCCGGCGCAGGCATGAGGCGGCGGCGTCGTTGTACGACAGAATAATCGCGGTCGATTAAGAAGCGATGGCTGGAGCACTGTAGTGGATGTGCTCCGGCGGATGCCGATGGCCGCATTGAACGATGCTACGTCTGGTCTGCCGGGAGCGGTCGCAGGTTTGATTCCTCGGCAGGACACGCAAAACATGGGCAACCGGAAAACGCCTGGTCATCGCGGATTCTTACACAATCTAGCGATCCCGGTTCGCCGGTGTCGATCCTATCGTGTTCCCTTCTCCGATGTGCCCACGGCGGGGCACATCGGAGAAGGGGGCGCGGGCGACCTGCGGTTTTCGAGCGGTCAGTTGAGAACTGCTGGCTGTAGACGGGTCGGTGTTGTCTCGTGCAGGACAGGCGACCTGCCGACTCCGGTCCGACAGTTGAGCACTCCACGTTCCCGCCGCGCCAACAGCCCTAGACTCCGCCACTCGGCCGCCAACTCCACTTGTGCTGGACACCTGCCCGCGCGCCTTGCTGCATCACACCCCGCAGCGATATCGTGTCGGGCCGGATACCGGTCATGCTCTGTTTGCTCGGGAAGTACCGGCGATCGGGCATCGCGACATGCGCCGCGAAATTGTGACGGAGCGGTCGGTTTCGGGTTGAGGCGCCGTGTTAGGTGATCGACTCAGCCTTCGCCTGTCCGGGCCTGGTTTCTGGATCATTCACGGCCGCTGTTGTTTCCGTGGCGAGGCTGCGGTAGATGAAGTCGCGGATCGTGCGGGTGAGCTGTTCGAAGGCCGCCTCCGGTGGGTCGGTGAGGCGGTAGATGGCGGCAGCGAACAGCATGCCGTTGACGGCTCGTGCGGTGCTGTCCACGTCGAGGTCGCCGCGGAAGTAGCCGACGTCGACACCGTTCGATCACAGAGTCGTGTCCGCAATTCGAAGTCAGAGCGAACTGATGCCCAGCATCGCCGCGGCTGCGGCAGTCGGGACCAACATGCCGAATCCCAGCGAGACCAGCCTCGCTCCGGACGGACGAAATTCGCCGACGTGCGATATTGCCAGCCCGGCCAGCATGACGGCGGTGGCAAGTGCGATCGAATACAGCGGAGAGATCGCGGTCACAGTCACAGTGATACCGCCGAGGGCAAGCCCGGCCACGGCCCAGCGCCAGCGCCAGTCCTCGACTTCGAAACCGTCCGTCTGCCACACCTGGATCTCCTGCTGAACTGCAATTCTATCGCAGTCCGAAGTCCGCAACGGTTCGGTGGCCGAGGTCGCGCAACCCGGGCTGACGGTGGACATGAATTGTTGCGTCAGCGGCTCAGATCAACCGCTGGGCACGCACGGTCGTCGAGCTCAGCATCGCTTCGAGAGGGCCGCGGCGAAAGCGCTGCATCCAGATGGTCGCCGCCACGGTGGTGCCTGCGGTCAATCCGATCAAGACCACCATCGAACGTTCGGCAAGGGTATCGATGCCTGTCGCGTGGATCGCCCAGACCGCGCCGATGTGTGCGACGTAAACAGTCAGCGACATGGCGCCCACCGCGGTGACCGGACGAAGCGCGCGGGTGAGCATGCCGTGCTCGGCAGTGGCCAAGAGCGCGGTCGCGACGATCGCGACCGCGACACCGGTATTTCCGAGCACGGACAAAGTGGTTTGGCTGTGGGGAGCCGCGACCAGCAGCCAAGACCAATGCTCGGAGTTTCCGCTGTCGAATGCCCACCACAGTCGAGATCCACGCAATAGCGGGTCCACGCCCGGGACGGTGTCCATTGCCAGCCAGGACCCGCCGTAGCCGAGGACGGCTGTACCGACTCCGACCCAGAGCAACCCGAATTGAATCCGCGTCGAAGCCAGGTCCATCCGTGCCAGCGCCATTCCGGTCAGGATGAACGACACCCACACCAATGCCGGATACGTCCCTGTCACCACCAGCTCGCAGGCAGCTGTCGACGTGGACTCACACCAGGGCCGCGCGACGAAGAGCAACTGTGGACCGGCCAGAACCGCCGCGACCGCGGCGACGGAAAGAACGCGACCGCTCATCCGGACCAGCGGCAGAACGAGTACGAAGCACGCGCCGTAGAAGACGAGGATCACCTTCACCGGTGCGCCGGAGATGCTGAGGATCAGACCCAGCGCTATGAGAATTGCCGCCCGCACCAGAACCGCGACGGTTGTTCGTGTTCCGCCGCAAGTCCGCTCACGCGAGGTGATGTAGATCAGTGTGATGCCGGTCAGGACCGCGAACAACGCGGATGCTCGGCCGTCGGCGGCGTCGAGCGCGAAACCGACGACGCCGCCGCGGCCGTCCTCGGGGCCGAGGTGGGCGACGAACATCCCGAAAACCGCCAGTCCCCGCGCGAGGTCGAGCCCGGGAATCCGCCGGCGCCGCCGGGGCTCACTCTCGTCGTGTGCCGTGACTTCGCTCATCCAGGGCCTCCACGCCGAAACCGGTTCCACAACAACTCATCTGGTGACATTAGTTGTTCCGGAGGGCGCCGGGTTCGCCGGTGGATACCGCGTGCTCGACGAACCTTCGGGAAGGCCCGGGAATGAGCAGCCGATCAGACGGTGGTCGAGGGCGAATGAGTGCGGCTGTCGGCCTGTCGGCGGGTGTGCAGGGTGCGTACCGTGAAACTACGAGGTGCATCTCTCGCCAGGAGGCGCTGTGCGGTTGACGAGGCTTTCGATGATGTCGATCCTCGGCGTGATCGCGGTCGGCTGCGGGCCCGCGTCGGCGCCGGGAGTCGGTGAACTGCCGTTGCGTGAGGTCGGCGGTATCGCGCTGAGCGGTGGGACGGCGCGGTTCGACTACACCAGCCTCGACCCCGGGTCGGGTGCGTTGTACATCGCGCATATGGGTGCCGGAGAGGTGATCGAAGTCGACACCCGTGCCCATCGTGTCGTGCGGACGATCGCGGATCTGCCCGGTGTGCACGGCGTACTCGCTGTGCCGGGACGGCATCAGGTGTTCGCCACGGTGACCGACCGCAACCAGATGGCGACCATCGACGCCGACACGGGTGTTGTCGTTCGCACTACGCCGACCGGGGAGTATCCGGACGGGTTGGCCTACGATTCGCGCCGCGCCGCGGTGTGGACGACGAACGAACACGCGGGAACCGAGACCGTCATCGACGCCGATACCGGCGTAGTTCAGGCGACGGTGGGGCTCGGTGGTGAAGTGGGCAATGTCGTCTACGACGTCGCGATCGACCGAGTGCTGGTAGGCGTTCAGGGCCGCGGTGAGATAGCGGTCATCGATCCGGCAACGTTCGCAGTGACTGATCGGATCGGGGTACCGGGCTGCGCGGGGCCGCACGGGTTGGCACTCGATGGGCCGGATCAGGTGGTCTTCGTAGGGTGTGAAGGCAATGCCACCCTGGTCACGGTCGATCTGACCGCACGCAGGGTCACCGATCGCCACGGTGTTGGTCCGACCCCGGATGTACTGGTGTACGACGAGGCGGCCCGCAGGCTGTATGTCGCTGCCGAAAGCGGCTGGGTCAGTGTGTTCGACTACCACGGCGGGCGAACCACCGTCGTAGCATCGCGGTTCATGGCTGACGGGGCGCACACGCTCGCCCTCGATCCCGGCACTCATCACAGCTTCTTCCCGCTGCCGCGCAGTGCCGGCTCGGTGCTGCGCGAGTTCGAGCCCACGCCCTGAACGGGTGGCGCACCCCGCATCTGCGAGCTGCGGTCGAGTTGACACGAATGTCGCACGGCGGTTGTTTCGGCTGCTCAATGGTTCGTCGGGTGGCAGCCTGCGGCGAGCTGCTTGTTATCAGGTTCGCACCTGCGCACATATTGCATTAGCCTGGACGGTGTCGAGTGAGGTGAGCCAGGAGGTCGGCTGTGTTGGAGGTGCTGCGGCATCGAGGTTTCCGTCGGCTGTTCACCGCTCAGGTGGTCGCGCTGGTGGGTACCGGGCTGTTGACGGTGGCGTTGGGTCTGCTGGCCTTCGACATCGCCGGTGCCGACGCGGGTGCGGTGCTGGGCACGGCGCTGGCCATCAAGATGGTCGCCTATGTCGGTGTGGCGCCGGTGATTTCCGCGCTGACGGATCGGGTCCCGCGACGTGTGCTGTTGGTGTCGGCGGACGCGGTGCGTGCGGTCGTCGCGCTGGCACTGCCGTTTGTGAGCGATGTGTGGCAGATCTATCTGCTGATCTTCGTCCTGCAGGCGGCATCGGCGACCTTCACTCCTGCCTTCCAGGCCGTGATCCCCTCCGTGCTGGAGGACGAGGAGGACTACACGCGCGGGCTGTCGCTGTCGCGGCTGGCCTATGACCTCGAATCGCTGCTGAGCCCCGTGCTGGCCGCGGCGTTGCTGACGGTGATCAGTTACAACTTGCTCTTCCTGGGGACTACGGCGGGTTTCGTCGTGTCGGCGGCGATGGTTGTGGGTACCCGGCTGCCGCGCCGGGTGCCCGTCGATCGGTCGGTGCCGCTCACTCGGCGCATCACCGGTGGCGCGCGGATCATGGCGGCCGACCCGGTGCTGCGTGGCCTGCTCGCGATGAACCTCGCTGTTGGGGCCGCGACCGCGCTGGTCGTGGTCAATACCGTCGTCTACGTCCGCGACCTGCTCGCGGGCCCGGCGTCCGCGGTCGCCATCGCTCTGGGCGTCTATGGTGCCGGATCGATGGTCGTGGCGATCTCGGTGCCCCGGTTGCTCGCCGTGATGCCCGACCGTCGGTTGATGTTGACCGGCTGTACCGTGTTGCCCATCGGTCTGGCCATCGCGGCAGTCCTTGCTGCCGTCGAGCCTGCCCCGGTAGCGGGATGGGTTCTGCTCGCGCTGGCATGGTTGTTGCTCGGGGCGGGAGCGTCGATGATCAACACCCCGGCGGCGCGGCTGCTGCGGGCGCGATCCGACGACGCGACGCGTCCGGCGGTGTTCACCGCCCAGTTCTCGTTGTCGCACGCGTGTTTTCTGCTGACCTACCCCATCGCGGGCTGGGTCGGCGCGGTGGTGGGGCAGTTCGGCGCGGCGGTGGTGTTGGCAGTGCTGGCTACACTGGCCGGGATCACGGCCGCGCGGCTGTGGCCGCAGACGACGGCCACGGTGCCGCAGGCCCAGAGAGTCGAAAGTCGGTGAACCAGGATGACCGGGGAGCCCGGTTCGAACGCGAGTGCGCCGGTGGTGCCCAGTCTCGTTCATGCCGTCGAACCAGACTCCCCGCGTCTCGAGGCCGCGACGTCGGCGTTCCGGATGCTCGCTGATCCCACCCGCCTGCACATCCTGTGGATTCTGGCCAGTGGAGAAGCGGATGTCAGCGCACTGACCGAGGCCACAGCGGCCTCTCGGACCGCGGTGAGTCAGCACCTGGCGAAGCTGCGCTTCACCGGCATGGTCGAGACCCGCCGTGAGGGCCGACATATCGTCTATCGCATCAGAGACGGCCACCTCGCCCGGCTCGTTCGCGAAGGTCTCAATCTTGCCGATCACATGGTGACAGGAGAACAACCCCATGCATGAGTCGATCCGCGCACTGCCCGCGACAGCGGTCACGATCGTAATGCGAACCGCGGCGGCGTTCGTGGCCGTGCTCGCCGCGCTGGCGCTGACAGCCGGTCCAGCAGCGGCGCATGCCGCGCTGTCGGGCAGCGACCCCGCGGACGGCGCACGCATCGACACCGCGCCTACCCAGGTGAATTTGACCTTCAACGAAGCCATTCAGTCGACCTTCGCCGCGCTGACCGTGGTCGGACCCGACGGGCAGCACTACGAACGTAGCGAACCGAAGACACAGGGCAAGACCTTGTCGACCGACCTGACCGGCTTGGGCCCGGCGGGGGTCTACACGGTCGGGTTCCGTGTCGTCTCCGAGGACGGGCACCCGATCCAGGGCAGCTACACCTTTGATTTGACCAAGGCTGCCCCGACCACTGCGGCGGACAGCGGCACGCCCGCATCGCCGACAACGCAACCGGCCGCTGCCGAGACCGATGAGTCCAACGGGTTCCCGATGTGGATCTGGGCCGTGGCTGTGGTCGTCTTGCTGGGCGGTGGACTGGCAGTCGTTCTCGGTGCCGCCCGCCGCAAGAGCTGAGCCCCGAGTGCTACTGCGGCGCGGGGCGTAGACCTGCGTCGATCGCAGCAGTGGCGAGGATGTGAAAGGTCTGATCGACGGTTTCGGCCGAGGTCGTGAGTCCGCTCTCGATCCAGGTGCGAATGGCGGTGATGAGCATGCTGGTGACCATGGCGGCCTGCAGTGGCGGTGCCACGGAGGGAATTGTTGCGGGAGGTGCGTCGTTCGGTGAGGCGGGCGGTGAGGGTGTCGGTAATCTCGTCGTGGAGGGCGGACAGGAAAAAGGTGAGGCCCCGGTCCTTGGCCATGATCCGGTAGAGCTCCGGCTCGGCGCCGAGGTGATGCAGCGAGGGGTGCGTGTCGTTGGTGCTGGCACCGCTGGTCGTGGCGATCGGATGGGCACTCAACCTTGTGAGCGTGGCCGATTTCTTCGACTTCGAGTGAAGCTCGCCCTACACCAGCTCAGGAAAGTCGTCCTCGGCCGAACAGTTCGTCGCGACGATCACCGGTGAATCTCGACGTCGGCAGAGGGCCCGCCGAAGCCTCGCAGATCGGTGAATTCTGACGTCAACGCCTACTGGTGGCGCCAGACCTTGACTGATGAGATCAGCAGCAGCGCGGTCAGAATCGGAATGAGGGCGGCACTGGGAACCACACCGAGCAGCAGCCCGCCCACGACCGTTCCCGCGATCGAACCGGCAGCCATGACGAAGACGAATCGGGTATTGGCGCCCAGGATCTGGAAGCTGTCGTCGCGGCTGTAGCGGGCGAATGCGACCAACATGGTCGGCAACGACACCATCAGCGACAGGCTCCCGGCTACCTTGATATCCACGCCGAACAGCAACACGATCGTCGGAATCAGCAGCTCCCCACCGGCCACACCCATCAGCGCGGCCACGATCCCGATCCCGACCCCGGCTATCACTGCCGTGATGACTCGCGCCGACGTCGGCAACTCCACAGTGTCGAGGTGCCCGAGGTGACTGACCGCCAGGGCGGCGGCGATCAGGACCAACAGCCCGGCCAAGACCCGGTAGAGGGTGCGCGAATGCATCTTCGTGGCCCAACTCGCGCCGAGCCAGGCACCGACGAGGCTGCCCGCGAGCAGGTTCACCGCGATCGTCGCGTGCTGGCTCACTTCCGAATACGGCAGGGCAAGCAGCCTGGCGGGCAGGGCGGTCAGGACCACGATCAGGCTCATCGCCTTGTTCAGGATGACCGCGTGCAGGGCGGCGAATCCGAAGAGCCCGATCAGTAGCGGCAGCCGGAACTCCGCGCCTCCGAGCCCGATCCGCCCGCCCAATACACCGATCACCGCACCGGACGCGAAGACCAGCAGCAACGCGCCCCGCCGGGCCGTGGCCGTCGATCCGGTCGGCTCGTCAACTACCTCGCTCACACGCCGGACGGTACGGTGCCGCAGCGACCTCACCGCGCCCGGCCAAGGTGAAGTCAGGATTCACCGATACCGAAATCCGGCACCAGGATGCGATGTCAGACTTCGCCGATCGGTGACGTCGAGACTCACCCCCAGAACCATGGTCTCGACCACTCTGTCAGCGGTGGTGTTCGGGGGCTTGATCGTCTTGCCCGCGCGCTGTTTCGTACCGGGCTCGTCCCGCGATTGTCGGCAGGGCTGATCATTGCCGGAAAGTGCTGATTCTCCTGTTCGCGGCCGCGGAGAATTGGATGGTCCTCGGATCGGTGGCCATGCTGATCGGCTCAGTACCGTTGAGCGCGGTAGCGCTACGCGGCAGGGTCGGCCTGCCGCTCGATCCGGTGAGTGGCGCGTCGTTGCGGTAAGGGGAGGATGGGCGCCGCGATCGGTGCTGACGGAGGATCTGGATCTGTCCGGCGCTCGCGCGGATGGATTCGACGATCATGCCGGAGGTGCCCGCGGCGCTCTCTCCGGAGCCGGAGTGGTGGCGGCGTCGAGATTCGGCCCGCCATCGCGGCCGGTACTCGATGTACTTTGCCTGTCGCCAGGATCAGCACTGACCGATGGCCGCTGTTCAGAGAATCGGGATGTCAGGTGGGATCTGCAGCGCGATGGCGACCAGCGTGTGGACCCGGCCGGCGATGATGGCCAGCAGGCCTTGCATCGCTGTCGGCGCACCCTCGATCGTGGCTTGTAGCGTCTTCAGATCGTCGTCGAGGCGCGCGAGGCTCGACGCGACGTCGCCAGGTCCGCCGGACAACGCTGCCGCGATCTCCTCAAGCGAAATCCCTTGAGATTCCAGCTGTTTGATCAGAGCTATCCGATCGACGGCAGCGGGATCGTAGAGGCGGTAATTGCCTGCCGAACGACCGGCCGGTGCCAGCAATCCCAGGTTCGTGTAGTAGTCGACGGTCCGGGTGCTGACCTGCGCGCTCGTGGCCAGTTCGCCGATCCGGATCAGTCGTTCGGACATCGGCGCATCTCCCTTCGCGTGGCCTTTCGCTACCCCTAACCATACAGTCCAACGTGCTACTCTGGCGGGCATGCCTGATGGAGAAACCGACGACGAAGGTCCGTCTCGATTGCCCCGCGCTGTGGTGAGTGTTCTACTGCGCAGTGACGGGGTGAGAGTGTGCTGACTGTACTCAGCGTGGTTGCGGGCGTTGTAGTGGTCCTGTTGATCACCGCGGTGACCGGATATTTCGTTGCCCAGGAATTCGCCTATATGGCGGTGGACCGGTCGCGGCTGGCCGCGCAGGCCGAGACCGGCGACGCATCGGCGGGTCGCGCGCTGGCGGTCACCCGGCGGACGTCGTTCATGTTGTCGGGGGCCCAGCTCGGGATCACGGTGACCGGCCTGCTCGTCGGCTATGTGGCCGAACCGCTGATCGGCCGTGGCCTCGGTGAATTGTTCGGGGGAGTCGGGATACCGGCCGCGGTGGGTATCGGCATCGGTACGGTGCTGGCGATCGGATTCTCGACCATCGTGCAGATGCTGTTCGGTGAGCTGTTCCCGAAGAACCTCGCGATCGCTCGTCCCGAGCCGGTCGCGCGCTGGCTGGCCCGTTCGACCACCCTGTATCTGCGGATATTCGGTTGGCTGATCTGGCTTTTCGATCAATCGTCGAACGTGCTGCTGCGCGCCTTGCGGATCGAACCGGTCCATGACGTCGAGCATTCGGCGACCCCACGCGATCTCGAGCACATCGTCGCGGCCTCCCGCGACGCCGGTGAACTACCACGCGAATTGTCGACGCTGCTCGATCGGATCCTTGATTTCCCGTCCGCCACGGCCGAACACGCGATGATTCCCCGTTCGCAGGTAGACCTGATCGAGGTCGATGAACCGGTCGCCTCGGTGCTCGCCCGGATGAGCGCCGGGCACACCCGCTATCCCGTGGTCGGGAGCTCGAGCGACGATCTGCTTGGCACCATCGAACTGCACGACCTGCTCTATGGAACCCCGACCGGTACCGCGGGTGATCACCTGCGCCCAGCCGTGCTGGTCCCGGAATCGCTGGCCTTACCCGACGTCATTGCCCGCCTGAGCGAGGCTGGCCAGGAGATGGCGCTAGTCGTCGACGAATACGGCGGGTTCGCCGGCATCGTCACCGTCGAGGACATCGCCGAGGAACTCGTCGGTGAGATCGCCGACGAACACGACTCCGGTACCACTCCGGAAATCGTTGCCGACGGCGAGGGTTGGCTCGTGCCGGGCGAGGTGCACATCGACGAAGTCGAACGGGTCATCGAGGTCGACCTTCCCGCCGGTGACTACGAGACAGTCGCCGGGCTGGTCATCCATGCTTACGGCGGTCTGCCGGGCGTCGGTGATCGGGTCGAGATCACGGTGCCGCGCAGCGGCGCCGACTACATCGCCGACGAACCAGGTCCGGCCCGCACGGTGGTGGCCGAGGTCAGGGCCATCGGCAAGCATGTGCCGTCCTCGGTGTGGCTGACCATCCGCACCGAACAGGCTGGAGACGTCGATGAGTAACCCATGGGTGGTCGTCGCGGTCACGATCGTGTTGATCGCCGCCAGCGCCTTCTTCGTCGCTGTCGAGTTCGCGCTGATCGCGGCGCGGCGACACCGGCTCGAGGATGCCGCGCCGAACAGTCGCGCCGCTCGTGCGGCATTGCGCAGTTCCGCGGAGTTGCCGGTGCTGCTGGCCGGGTCGCAGCTGGGCATCACGGTGTGCACGCTGGCACTGGGTGCGATCACCAAACCCGCTGTGCACCACTGGATCACCCCGCTCATCGAGCACATGGGCGCGCCGCTGTGGATCGCCGACGTCGCGGGATTCGTGCTGGCGTTGATCGTGGTGACCTTCCTGCATCTGGTGGTCGGGGAGATGGCTCCCAAATCGTGGGCCATCGCGCATCCGGAGAAGTCCGCCACCATGCTGGCGATCCCGATGCGGGCGTTCATGGCGGTGACGCGGCCACTGCTGACGGCGTTGAACCACGCCGCCAACTGGTGCCTGCGCAAGGTCGGCGTCACCCCGGTCGACGAGGTCGACGCCGGGCAAGATCCGGCCGCCCTGCGCCACCTTGTCGAACATTCCGCGACCGCGGGCACCCTCGACGAGCGCTACCGCGGAAACCTCACCAGCGCATTGGAACTCGAGCAGCTCACCGTCGGCGACATCGTTGTGCCGAATCCGGCCCCGAGCGCGGTCGCACCGGCCGCCAAGGTCGGTGACATCCAGCAGAGATCGCGCGAGACCGGTCACCTGCGGCTGCTGGTGCGCGACGGCGACGAGGTCTTGGGCGTGGTCCATGTGCGCGATAGTCTGGCGGCGTCACCACAGACGACCGCGGCCGAGCTGATGCGGCCGGTGCTGCGGTTCGATGCCGATGTGCCGGTCTACGAGGCGTTGCGGGTGATGAGGGAAAAGCGCCGACACTTCACACTGGTCACCACGTCGGCCGAATCAGAGTCGAGGATCGTCGGTCTGGTCACCATTACCGATGTCCTGCAGCGACTGCTTCTGGCGGGCGCGAGCAGCGACGCCACCACCTAGTCAGGGCAGGTCGAGGGGGAGACTGTGGCCGACACCAACAACGAGGTACCTGCACCGGTATGGGGTCCGGGCGTACTCGCTGCCCGATTGCGTGATGCGGTGACGGCGGCGAGCCTGGAATCGGTGGCCGCCACCCGGCGGGCCGAGCAGGCGGGGTTGTCGTTGACCCGGGATCTGATCGAGCTGGTCGAGCTTCGGCGGAAAGTACTCGCCATCGCCGATCAACTCGACTCCCACCGATCAGTTCCCGCACTCCGCCCGCCCGGCAGCGGGATAATGATCGAACCTCCGGACACCGATCGCGACGCCACCGCAATGACCAGGTGGCACAGGCAGTTTCACTCCACGAGGAAAGGAAAGACCATGGGTGTCAGTCTGGCCAAGGGCGGCAATGTGTCGCTGTCGAAGCAGGCGCCGAACCTGACCGCGGTCGCGGTCGGTCTCGGCTGGGACGTGCGCTCGACCACGGGCACCGACTTCGATCTCGACGCCAGTGCGTTGATCACCGGTCCGACTCAAAAGGTGCTCTCCGACGGGCATTTCGTGTTCTACAACAACCTGCGCTCGCCCGAGGGCAGCGTCGAGCACACCGGTGACAACCTGACGGGTGAGGGCGAGGGCGACGATGAGGTGATCAACGTCGACCTCGCGGCGACCCCGCCGACGATCACCAACATCTTCTTCCCCGTCTCCATCCACGACGCGCAGGCCCGCTCCCAGTCGTTCGGACAGGTCCGCAACGCCTACATCCGCGTCGTCGACCGCGCCACCGGTGCGGAGTTGGCCCGCTACGACCTCACCGAGGACGCGTCGAGCGAGACGGCGATGGTCTTCGGTGAGCTCTACCGCAGCGGGTCAGAGTGGAAGTTCCGCGCGATCGGGCAGGGCTATGCCTCCGGATTGGCCGGTATCGCCCGCGACTACGGCGTCAACC
>NZ_QGTL01000009.1:310641-312290 GCF_003182135.1 Nocardia neocaledoniensis
TGAGCTCTACCGCAGCGGGTCAGAGTGGAAGTTCCGCGCGATCGGGCAGGGCTATGCCTCCGGATTGGCCGGTATCGCCCGCGACTACGGCGTCAACCTCTGATCCAGGCGATGACGAACGACGAGACCGTGGTGGCGCCACGACTGGTCACCGCGCAGCGCACCCATCGCGGTTTGGTGCGAGAGGCCAACGAGGACAGCGTCCACACCGGGGCGAACGTGCTCGCCCTGGCCGATGGCATGGGCGGGCACGCCGCCGGAGAAGTCGCTTCGGCGTTGATGATCGCCGCGTTGGCATCGCTCGAGCATCCAGGCGAGGGCGACCTGCTGTCGAGGCTGGAACAGGCTGTGCTGGAAGGCAATGCGGCCATCGCCGACCGCGCCCGGCAGAGTTCGGAGACCGAGGGGATGGGGACCACACTGTCCGCGCTGCTGTTCGACGGCACCCGGTTCGGGCTCGCCCACGTCGGCGACTCACGGGTCTACCGCCTGCGCGGCGGGCAGCTGAGCCAGCTCACCCACGACGACACCTTCGTCCAGGCACTGGTCGACGCCGGTCATATCACCGCCGAGCAGGCTCGCACCCATCCACGGCGCTCGTTGATCATGCGCGCGCTGACCGGGGCCGTCGTCGCCCCCACCCTCACCCTCGAGCAGGCCGAGATCGGCGACCGGTTTCTGCTGTGCTCGGACGGATTGTCGGATGTGGTCGGCGCCGAGCACATCGAACGGACCATGGCGGGCGCGCGCTCTGTCGAGGAGTGCGCCGCGCAGCTGATCGAACTGGCACTCGACGGTGGGGGACCCGACAACGTCACCGTCGTCGTCGCCGACCTGGTTGCCGCGATCTGAGATCGGGCGAGAAGCGACCGCCTGGCGGCGGTGTGGCCCACTGAACGGGTGGGCCTGTGTTACTGGGAGGAACAAGCGTCATGAGTACAGCTGAATACGGCCTGTCGGCCGGGGTGGTTCCCGGGGGACTCGGGAAGCGGGCCGCGGCGCGGTTCGTCGACTGGATCGTCGCGGGAATAGTGGGCGCGGTGCTGTTCTGGCTGCTGAACAAGTCGGCACACACCCCCGATTGGTTGTCGATCCTGCCGGGAGCCGGCTTCGGCTTCCTGTACTTCGTCGGATTCGAAGTCGCGACCGGATCCACCCCGGGCAAGAAGCTTCTCGGTCTGCATGTCAACGGTGCGGGCGGATCCGAGCGGCCCGGAATCGTCGAATCCGCGAAGCGCAACGCCTACATGCTGTTGAATCTGATCCCCTGGATCGGTGGTGTCCTGTGGTTCTTCGCGGCGATCACGATCGCGGCGACGTTGGGCTCGAGCCCGACCAAGCAGGGCTGGCACGACCGCTTCGCGGGCGGAACACAGGTCGTTACCTAGTGAGCTGACCTGCGGTGCGCATCTGCTCGTTCCCGCCCGATGCGCACCGGCTGGACGCAGGGAGCGCGGACAGCACGGCCCGCGCAAGTGCTTGCGCGACCGTCAGCCGGTATCTCGACGGGATCGGACCGGTTGAGCCACGCCTGCTCGGGCCGACTGCCGAATAGCCCGTGGAATACTGCGATCGTGCCCAAGCTCTGGAACGACACCATCACCGCGCATCGTCAAGCCGTGCGGGACGCCTTGCTGGACACGACCGCC
>NZ_QGTL01000010.1 GCF_003182135.1 Nocardia neocaledoniensis
TCGTTCGAGACGACGTTGTCGGAGGGGTTGTTGTTCGAGCGTCGGGTGTTCCATTCGTTGTTCGCGACCGATGATCAGAAGGAAGGCATGGCGGCCTTCATCGAGAAGCGGCCCGCGAACTTCGCGCACCGCTGAGCCGCTCGTCGACCACCCGCGGACCGGTCGCCCGGTCCGCGGGTGACGTGACGGCCCGCCGATACCTGAATGTCGGTGGGTATCGGTAGCGTCGGGACCCGTGGACATCGGAGAACGCATCCAAGAGCTCGCGCGCCAGATCACGGAGCTGCGCGGCGCCTACTATGACGGCTCGCCACTGGTCGCCGACGCCGAGTACGACGCCGTCGAGGACGAACTGCGCGGCCTGCTGACCGCGCACCCCGACCTCACCCCTGACCCGAACCCGTTGGAACAGGTCGGGGCGCCGACCGTCTTGCACGCGCCCGTGCGGCACGCGCGGCCGATGCTCTCGCTGGAGAAAGCGACTACGCCCGAGCAGGTCGCCGCGTTCTTCGCCCGCTTCCCCGGCCAATCCGTCGTGGTCATGCCCAAACTCGACGGGTTGTCGCTGTCGCTGGTCTACGAGGACGGGCGGCTCGTCCGGGCTGTCACCCGCGGCGACGGCACCACCGGCGACGATGTCACGATGCTGGTCCGCGCGCTGGTCGACGGCGTCCCCGACCGGATCCAGGCCCCGGGCCGGGTCGAGGTCCGCGGCGAAGCGGTCATGCTGCGCTCGACCTTCGTCGCCTACAACACCGCCCATCCGGACAAGCCGCTGATCAACCCGCGCAACGCCGCCGCGGGCACGTTGCGGGCGAAGGACCCGGTTACCGTCGCCGAACGTCGCCTGCAGTTCTTCGGCTTCGACCTGGACACCTCCGAGGGCGGCGCCGCCGTCGACCTGGGGGAGGGCCTGCGCGGGCTCGGCGTGGAAGGCGCGCGCATGCGAGTGTGCGCCGACGCCGAACAGGCCCAGGCCGCGATCACCGAGATCGAGCAGGGCCGCAACGATCTCGACTACGACCTCGACGGCGCGGTCCTGCGGCTGGCCGATCGCGAGGCCTACGCGGCCGCCGGGACCCGATCGAACTCCCCACGTGGCGCGCTGGCGTTCAAGTTCGCCGCCGAGGAGAAGACGACCGTGCTCGTCGAGGTGATCTGGGACGTCGGCAAGACCGGCAAGATCGTCCCCGTCGCCTGGCTCGAGCCGGTCTTCGTCGGCGGCACCACGGTCACCAGGGCCACGCTGGCCAACCAGGAGGTGATCCGCGCCCGCGACATCAAGGTCGGCGACACCGTCCTGGTGCGGCGCGCGGGCGACGTGATCCCCTTCGTCGCCGGCGTGCTCGACGCCGCCGCCCGCACGGGCGCCGAGCAGGAGATCGTCGCACCCACGGTCTGCCCGTCGTGCGCGCAACCGGTGACCGAACAGGGCAACAGCCGGGAACTGTTCTGCACCAACGTGTCCTGTCCCGCCCAGACCGTGCGCAGGCTCATCCACTGGGCGTCGCGACCGGCCGCCGACATCGACGCCATCGGGCAGGTGTGGATCGAACGCCTCGCCGAGGCGGGCATCCTGGAACGCCCGTCGGACTTCTACACGCTCACCAAGGAACGCCTGCTCGAGTTCGACCGCATCGGTGAGATCTCCGCCGCTCGCATGATCGAGTCGATCGACGCCAGCCGGAAGGTGGGCCTGCGTCGCGCGCTGATCGGTCTCGCCATCCCGATGGCGTCCGAGGGCACCGCCGCCCGCCTGGCCCGCGCGGGCTTCGGCTCGCTGGAAGAGGTCGCCGACGCGGGCGAGGAACGCCTCGTCGCCGTGGACGACATCGGCCCGAAGGTCGCAGCATCCCTGGTCGAGCACCTCACCCGCCTGCGCCCGGAACTCGAGCGCCTGCGCGCAGCAGGCGTCGACCTCGACGTGCGCGCCGAAGATCTCCCACCGGTGATCGCGGCCGGGGCGCCGCTGGCCGACAAGACGGTGGTCATCACCGGCGCCATCAGCGACCCGCGCTCCGGGGAGAAGGTCGCCCGCCCGACCTTCCAGCGCCTCTGCGAACAGGCGGGCGCGACCGCGGCCTCCTCGGTGTCGGCGAACACCGACCTGCTCATCACCGGCGCCGGCGTCGGCGACAGCAAGCTGGCCAAAGCCGAGAAGCTCGGCGTCGAGGTCGTCGACCAGGGCGAGATCTGGACGATGCTCATCGCGGCCAAGATCGTCTAGGCCACGGCCGGGCGCGCCGCGCTCGACGCGGCTCAGGGTTGTCCGGGCAGCGTCGCGAGGTAGTCGGTGAAATCGGTGGCGGGATGGCCGGTGAGCGTCGCCACCGCGTCGGTGACGGTCTCCAGGTCGCCCTGGGCGATCGCGGTGTAGGTGCTGACCCAGCCGTCGACCTCCCATCGCGGCGCCTGGTAGGTCGCTCTGCTGGCGTATGCCTCGTCGACCGTCTCGTCGACGAAACGGAAAGGGCGGCCGAGGATTCTGGTCATGTCGGCGGCCGCGTCGGACAGGGTGAACGCGCGTGGTCCGGTGAGGTCGAAGGTCTGGCCGCTGTGGTCCGACGAGGCCAGGACGGCCGCCGCGCAGTCGGCCACGTCGGCACGGGTCACCGCCGCCACCTTGCCCTCGCCCGCCGGGCCGCGGATCACCCCGTCGGCATCGGCGAAATGCGGGATGATGTCCTGGTATTCGTTGTCCCGCAGGAACGTGAAATCCGCTCCGGAGGCGCGAATGGCCTGCTCGGTGTGCCAGTGGTCGCGACCGAAGGTGAACGTGCAGTCCGGCGCGGCCCCGACGAACGACAGGTACACGATTCGCGCTACTCCGGCGTCGACCGCGGCCCGCACGACCGCCGCCTGCTGCTCGGCCCGGTCCGCGGTCTCGGTGGCCGAGACGAAGAAGAACGTCGTCACCCCGCGCAGGGCCGTCGCGACGGTGCCCGGGTCGGCGAAATCGGCGACGGCGGTGGCGGCGCCGGGCAGCGCGGGAAGACGACCGGGGTCGCGTCCGAGCAACCGCAGGCTCGCCCCCGTGCCCGCGAGCGCCCGCGCCACGCGTCCGCCGATGTGTCCACTGGCCCCAGAGATCGCGATGGTGTCCGGCATCGTCCCAGGCTAGGCCACCCAACCGGCGAATCGCTGCCACCTTGCGCCGCGTGTGCGCGCGGATCGGCCCGCATCGTTGCCCGACGACGAGAACGGCCCCGGGTGAACGTACGAAACCGTCTGCCCGGGGCCGGAATACGAGCGGGACTCAGCCTGCGGTCTGCTCGGTGGCGCGGATCTCCACGATCGGCAGCACCAGTGCCGCGGGCGCGCCGGCGGGCACGGCGGGCTGCCGGGGCGCGATCGGCTCGATACGGGTGTACCCGGCCGCCTGCTCGGGACGGTGGTCGACCTCGCCCTTGTTCGGCCAGTACGCGGCGGCGCGCTCGGCCTGCGCGGTGATGGTGAGCGACGGGTTCACGCCGAGGTTCGCCGACACGGCGGCGCCGTCGACCACGCTCAGGGTCGGATAGCCGAACACCCGGTGGTACGGGTCGATCACGCCGTGTGCGCTGTCGGCGCCGATCGCGGCACCGCCGAGGAAGTGCGCGGTGAGCGGGATGTTGAACACCTCGCCCCAGGTACCGCCCGCGACGCCACCGATCTTGTCCGCGACCCGGCGGGTCACGTCGTTGCCGGCGGGGATCCAGGTCGGATTCGGTTGCCCGTGGCCCTGTTTCGACGTCAGCTTGCGACCGAACAGGCCGCGCTTGGTGTAGGTCGTGATGGAGTTGTCGAGGTGCTGCATCACGAGCGAGATGATGGTGCGCTCGCTCCAGTTCTTCACGCTCAGGAAGCCGAGCAGCAGCAGCGGATGCATGATCGCGATGCCGAGGAACCGCAGCCAGCGCGGGATCTTGCCGCCACCGTCGACCATGAGGGTCTGCAGCAGACCCATCGAGTTGGACCCCTTGCCGTAGCGGACCGGTTCGATGTGGGTGTCGGGCGTCGGGTGGATCGAGGACGTGATCGCGACACCCTTGGTGAAGTCCTGGCCGGGCGCCAGCTTCTTCGTCGCCGCGCCGACGATGGACTCGGAGTTGGTACGGGTCAGCAGGCCCAGCTTGTCCGACAGATTCGGCAGCACACCCTGATCGCGCATCGAATGCAGCAGCTTCTGGGTGCCGAGCGTCCCCGCGGCCAGCACGACCTGCCCGGCGGTGTAGGTCTTGGGCTGCTTGCGGACCCAGGCGCCGGTGCGCTCGGTCGCGACGTCCCAGCTGCCGTCGGGCAGCGGGCGCAGCGCCGTGACGGTGGTCATCGGAACGACCTGCGCCCCGGCCTTTTCGGCCAGGTACAGGTAGTTCTTCACGAGGGTGTTCTTGGCGCCGAACTTGCAGCCGACCATGCAGTCGCCGCACTCGACGCAGCCCGTGCGCTCGGGACCGGCGCCACCGAAGTACGGGTCGGCCACGGTCTTGCCCGGCTCGCCGAAGAAGACGCCGACCGGTGTCTGCACGAACGTGTCGCCGACGCCCATGTCCTCGGCGACGGACTTGAAGATCTCGTCGGCGGGCGTCATGTGCGGGTTCTGCACCACGCCGAGCATCTTCTTCGCACGCTCGTAGTACGGGGTGAGCTCGTCGCGCCAGTCGGTGATGTCGCGCCACTGCGGGTCCTGGAAGAACGGCTCCGGCGGCACGTACAGCGTGTTCGCGTAGTTCAGGGAGCCACCGCCGACCCCGGCGCCGCCCAGGATCAGCACATCGCGCAGCGGGTGGATGCGCTGGATGCCGAAGCAGCCTAGCTTGGGCGCCCACAGGAATTTGCGCAGGTCCCAGCTGGTCTTGGGCAACTCGTCGTCGGCGAACCGGCGACCGGCCTCGAGGATGCCGACCCGGTACCCCTTCTCCACCAGGCGCAGCGCGGTGACACTGCCACCGAAGCCGGAGCCGACGATCAAGACGTCGAAGTCGGTGTTGCGTTCGGACATACGAGGACTCCTGGATGGGTGTCGACAGTGACCTGGGTAACGCTAACGTCGACAGTCGGTACTGTCAAAGTTCGGCGCCAGGCGTCCTATGCTGGTCCGGTGCCCCGATACACCCGCGCGGAGCTCGCCGACGTCAGTGGCGTCGCGGCGCGCACGATCCGCTACTACCACTCGCTCGGCGTGCTGCCGAAGCCCGGCCGCGCGGGCAAAGAGGTGGTGTACACCGACGCGCATCTGGACCGGCTGCGCGACATCGTCGCCATGCAGGCGCGCGGGCTGCGCCTGGACGCGATCCGCGAGGTGTTCGACGCCGAACCGGCGTCCGGCGCGGGGGACTGGCGGACGCTGTTCGATCCGCGCGCGGCCCAGTCCGGTGAGCGCGCGGTCCTGCTCGACGACGCCGAACTGGCGACCCTGCTCGGTGATCGCGGCGCCGACGTGCTCGCCGAACTGATCGGCGCGGGCTACCTCGAACGGCGCGACGAGTGCTGGTTCGTGCCGGACCGGCCCATGCTCAAGGGCGCGCTGGTGCTCTACGACACCGGCACCGACATCACCCTCAGCGGCGTGTTGCGCACCCTGATCCGGGAACGGATCGCCGCACTCGCGGACGAGGTCGTGCACACCGTGCGCGCCGCCGCCGGGACGGGATACGGCGGCGAGGACATCGGCGTCGACCTGAGCCGCTTCCGCGACCAGTTCCTCGCGATGGCCTGGGAGGTCGGCGGAGCGACCTTCGCTGCGGAGATCCAGCGCGCCGCGGGCGCGGCCGACGACACGGCACCGGCCCGGATGCGCGGCGCGGCGAGTGCGCGATGATCGGTCGATGAGCACCGACCGACCCGGACCGCGGGCGCTGGCCCGCGCCCAGACGCTCGCCGACATCAAACGGATCGGCCGCGAGCATCTCGCCTCCCAGGGCGCCGCCGCGCTGTCGCTGCGCGCGGTCGCCCGCGATCTCGGCGTGGTCTCCTCGGCGGTGTACCGCTATGTGCGCAGCCGCGACGAGTTGCTGACCCTGCTCGTGGTCGACGGCTACAACGCCCTGGGCGACGCCGTCGACGCCGCACTGGCCCAGGCGCCCGCCGACCCGGCGACCCGCTTCCGGGTGGTGGCGCGCGCGGTGCGGGCATGGGCGCTGGCCGAACCCGCGTGGTACGGACTGCTGTTCGGCACGCCCGTGCCCGGCTACGCGGCCCCCGCCGAGGTCACCGAGACGCCGGGCATCCGGGTGATCGCGACTCTGCTCGGCATCATCGACGGCGCCTACCGTGCCGAACGCCTCACCGACGCGGGCCGGAGCCCAGCCGTGTCCGCGCCCACAGTCGCCGACCTCTCGGCAATCCGCACGCAATTCGATCTCGTCGCGCCCGACTGGTTGCTCGCCGCCGCGCTCACCACGTGGACGACGCTGTTCGGCGCGGTGAACTTCGACGTCTTCGACATGTACGGCCGCGACACCTTCAGCGATCGGGCGGAGATCTTCGAGCTGCAGATCGACCAGATGTTGCGCATGCTCGGATTCGCCGAATAGCCGGAAAGTAGCCATTGGGCTCGGCGTGGTCGACCGGATACGGTGGACCGGTCGGTACCGTAGCGATCGAGGTGTTTCCCGCGGTATGTGGGGTGAGAGAAGTGTGAACGGCGATGCCGGGCGGCGTCGTCAACGAACGGGAGTGCCCGAGTGAATTCTCGCGAGGAGATCTTGCGCCGAGTCCGTGACGGGCTGCTCGACCTGCCCGACGACGAGCGTCGGGTACCCATGCGTCGTTCCGGGGGCGCCGGCGTCGACGTGGATCCGGCCGAGCGGGCGGACATGCTCGCCCGGTTCGCCGAGCGGTTGCGCGCGCAGGGTTCACTGGTCCGCACGGTCGATCTCGCGGATCTGCCCGCCGCGGTGGCCGAGGTGCTGTACGGCATGAGCGTGCGCTCGGTCCTGGCCGCGGTCGAGCCCGGCCCGGCCTGGCTGGACCACTGGGCGAGCGCACCGGGCCACGAGGTCGTGCACGGCGGTGCGGGGACGACGGCGACGGGTGAGGCGGTCGTCCGTGACGCCGTCGCCGGCGATGCCTCGACCGGTTCGCTGGCCCTCGACGTCGACGGTGGTCCCGTGGTCTCCGAGGTCGTTCCGCAGCTCTGTGTCGTGCGCGCGGACCGGGTGTTCGGCTCGCTGCCCGACGCGCTGGACCGGCTCGACCCGCGTCGTCCGCTGGTCTGGCTCGGCGGCCCCGGGGACGTCGACCTGGCCCGGCAGCTCGTCGTTCTGCTCGTCGAGTAGCCGCCGCCCGATGGGTTCGCACGCCGGTCACAAGTCGGCGTGGTGGGTTGTGTGGGACTTGCGGTCTCAGTTATTCTCGGATCAACCGGTGTGACCGCGCTTACAGGGCGATCACCGGATGCGAACCGAGGAGGCACCGATGACGCTGACCGAATCGAGCCGTGGCGAACTCATCACCGAGGAGTACCGAGAGGCGTTGGCGACCCTGTCCCAGGGTTCCGTCGACCGGCATTTCGATCCGTACCTCGACATCGACTGGGATTCGCCCGAGCTCGCCCTTGATCCCGACGACGTGCGCTGGGTGCTCTCACCCGAGGTGGACCCGCTGGGCGCGACCCAGTGGTACCGCGACCAACCGCTCGACAAGCAGATCGCGATCGGCAAGTGGCGTACCGCCAATGTCGTCAAGGTCGGCGCGGCGTTCGAGAGCATCCTGATCCGCGGAATGATGCAGTACATCATGAAGCTGCCCAACGGGTCGCCCGAGTTCCGGTACTGCTTGCACGAGATGACCGAAGAGTGCAACCACATCCAGATGTTCCAGGAACTGGTGAATCGCATCGGCGTCGACGTGCCCGGCATGCGGCCGATGTTCAAGGCGCTGTCCCCGCTGATCGGCGTCGCGGGCGGCTACGCCCACGCGATCCTGTTCATCGGCATCCTCGGCGGCGAGGAACCGATCGACCACTACCAGAAGGCGGTCATCCGCGAGGGCTCCTCGATGCCGCCGATGGTGTTGCGCACCATGGAGATCCACATCGCCGAGGAGGCGCGCCACATCTCCTTCGCGGGCGAGTTCCTCGCCGCGCACATCGGCCGGATGGGCAAGTTCAACCGCGGTGCGTGCTCGGTGGCGTTCCCGATCGCCATGCGCTGGCTCGCGGGGGAGATCATGGCGCCCCCGCGCTCGTTCGAGCGGGAGTTCGACATTCCCCACGAGGTGATCGAGCAGGCGTTCTGGAAGTCGGAGCACTCCCAGAAGATCCTGTCCGGCTACTTCGGTGACATGCGCAAGCTGGCCGACGATCTCGGGCTGATGAATCCGGTCGCGCGCCGGCTGTGGCGGGCGCTGGGCGTCGACGGTCCCGCGTCGCGGTACCGCAGCGAGCCGGAGCGTGGTCTGCGCCGGGTGGCCTGAGGTCAGGCGCCGGGTGTCGCGAGCTGGGTGATGATCTCGACCAGCTGCTGGTCGGGGTCGAGGGTCAGCCCGTGCCTGCGGGCGACCCCGTCGACGACGTGCCAGGCGTAGGAGGCGACCTCCGCGATCAGCTGGTCTCTGGTGAGAACCCGGTCCGGATCGTTGGCCCAGCGGGTGACCGTGGCCTCCGTCATCGAGACGATGGCGAAGGTCATGGTGTCGGCCGAACCGTCGTCGGCGACGCCGACCGCACCCGCCAGCCCGGTGACGAGCATGCGCGTCGACGCGGCGATGGTGGCGATGAGCGCGCTCATCGCATCGATGTCGGAGCCGTCGTCGGGGGGTCCGGTCCGCAGGAATTCGTGCAGGCGCGGATGGTCCTCGATCCAGGTGACCACGCCGCCGACGGTGCGCACCAGTATCTCGTTGATCGATCCGACCCCGATGTCGAGCGCGTCCTCGATGTCGGCGACGAACCGGTCGGTGATCTCCGTCCTGATCCGGCGGTCGAGTTCGTCACGGCCGGCGAACTGCCGGTACACCACCGATTTCGCCAGACCGGCGTGCTCGGCGATCTGCACGATCGGCACCTCGACCCCGGCCGGTGATTCCTCGAGCAGTTCGACCGCCGACAGCACGATCCGCTCCCGACGGCTGTCGTTGTGCGGCTGCCATCGGGCCTGTCTGCCGCTCACGGGGCGTGACGTTGTGCTCGACACCCGCCCGAGTGTAGAGCACCGGGCGGGCGTCGAATCCGCTACCGAGGCACCGTCACCGGATCGGTGCAGCTGGTGGGCAGGTCGACCAGCGAACACGGCGCCGGGCCCCTGGTGGGCCGATAGCCGGCCGGGACGCCGCCTTCGGCGGTGATGGCCCGATAGGCCGCGACGGCGTCGGTGGGCTTGCGGGTCAGCGTCGGGTCGGTCAGGACGTCGACTGTGTAGAGCCCGAAACGTGCTGCGTAGGAACCCCATTCGTAGTTGTCGGTAAGGCTCCAGTAGTTGTAGCCGATGACCGGGATACCGTCGGCGACGGCGCGCTGCAACCAGTAGGTGGTGTCGCGGAGCGCGTCGGCGCGGGTGTAGCCGTCCGCGCGGGGGAGCCCGTTCTCGGTGGGGATGCCGTTCTCGACGATGTAGAGCGGCTTGCCGGGAAAACGCCGCGCGAAGTGGTCGAGCGCGTAGTAGATGCCTTCGGCCTGCAGGGGCAGCGTCCAGAGCTTGTCGGGATCCGGCACCGAGAGTTCGGTGGGGGACAGGCCGTAGTAGTAGTCGATGCCGACGTAGTCGAGCCGGGCCGCGATACGGTCGAGCAGCGGTCCGCTGATCGCGTCGTCGACGGCGGGGATGAAGGCGACGTTGCTGGTGACCTGGGCCCCGGGGTGCCCGGTATGGATGTAGTCGTAGATCTCGTTGTGTGCCTGGGTGATCCGGCCCGCCATCGTCGGCACGTCCGTCGCCGGGATGCCGCCGTGGCGCACCTCGTTCAGCAGGTAGACCGTCGGCTCGTTGAAGGTGACCCACAGTGGGTCGGCGCCGGCGTAGCGGTCGACGACGCGGCGGGCGTTGGCCAGCCAGTTCGTCACCATCTCGGGATCGCGCCAGCCGCCGCGATCCGCCGCCCAGCCCGGGTAGACCCAGTGATCGAGGGTCAGCATCGGGCGCATGCCCGCGTCGGTGATGGCAGCGATGACCTCGTCGTAGAAGGCGAGGCCGTTCTCGTCCCAGACGCCGGGCCGCGGCTGCACCCTGGCCCATTCGATCCCGATGCGGTACACCCGCACGCCGAGGTCCGCGGCCAGCGCGATGTCGGACCGGAACCGCCCGCGGAAGTCCACCGAGTTGAGATAGGGATCCTTCGTCGACCCGGACTCGGCATACCGCCGCCAGTTGCTGTCCGGAGCGTCGCCTTCGGCCTGGAAGCCGGAAGCGGCTACGCCCCAGAGGAATTCGGGACTCATGGGCGCGAGCTCGACGGGCGCGGGTGGTCGTGCGACAGCGGGG
This sequence comes from Nocardia neocaledoniensis, assembly GCF_003182135.1. Lineage (GTDB taxonomy): Bacteria > Actinomycetota > Actinomycetes > Mycobacteriales > Mycobacteriaceae > Nocardia > Nocardia neocaledoniensis. The sequence continues at coordinate 10,401 of NZ_QGTL01000010.1, forward strand.
GAGAGGCTGCACGGGAGCAGGGTGACAGCGGTCAGGGCCATCGTCACGAGGAATCGGCGACCGGTGGGGGAGGGCATGGCACTGACTCCTGGAACGTCGGGGTGGGGGGAGTTGGGATCCAGTGTGCGACATGGATCTTGTGAAATCGGTGAACCGGCTCGGAGTGCCACTGGTATCGAATACAACATACTGATACGTAGATATGCGCATCTACTAATAGGAAGCTCCCCAAGACCTCACCCCACGCCACAACTTCACGACATGTCCTCTCCTTCCCGCCCCCTCAGCACAAGGAGGGGAGGTCCCCGAAGCCGCGAACGCTGGCGGAGACGAGTGAATTGCCTCTCAGGGAGCCGTTCGGAGGCGGTGAATCGGTTCGGCTCGAGCCAGGATTCGAGGATGGCGCGGAACCCCTTACCAGCCCTCGCTCGCGACTTCGCCACGCATCCCTGGGTGATGCGCGGTGCGGGCGTCGTGCTGCCTGCCGAACGTCTGGTGCGCAGGCTCAGCGGTGGGCGGTGGGGCGTGCTGGATCTGGCGGGCCTGCCATCGATCGAGGTCACCGTGGTGGGCCGGAAGTCCGGTCAGCCGCGCACCACCTCGCTGCTGTGTGTCCCCGACGGTGACGGCTTCTATCTCGTCGGGTCCAATTGGGGTAAGCCGCAGCACCCCGCGTGGTCGGCCAACCTCCGCGCGGCGCGGACCGCGTCGGTCCGGTACAACAGCAGCGCGCCGTTCCCGGTGTCGGTCGCCGAGATCACCGGCGTGGAGCGCAAGCGCGTGTGGGATCTGGTCGTCGAGTTCTGGCCCGGTTACGAGATGGAGTTCGAGCTCTCGGGTGGCCGCGAGTTCCGCATCTTCCGCCTGGACCGCATCGAATCCTGACGGCGCGGTGGGTGTCACGCGTAGCGGTCGACGTGTCCGACGGTGACGAACCCGAGTCGCCGGTAGATCCCTGCTCCTTGGGGCGAGGCGGTGAGCACTACCCGCACGGGATCGGTGTCGAGCGCGAGCTCGAGGGCGCGCTGGGTGAGCGCGGTGCCGATTCCTCGCCCGCGGTGATCGGCTCGCGTGACGATGTGCTCGATCGATGCGCCCGCGGCGCTGGTCACGACAGCGGCGCAGCCCAGTACCTCGCCTTGCTCGCGCCACAGCAGGTAGCGCGTCGAGCCGAGTTCCCAGCCTTGCCGCAAGCCCGCCACGAGGGCTGCCGTCGCGTCGGCGCCCGACCAGAGGGCCGCCCATTCCGCGAGACCGATTTCGCCCGAGACTTCCTCGATCCGGGCGAGCGCACGGCGATCGACGGCCTTGGGCGAGGTCGAGTCGCCGTCAGCGAACACCATGAGCGGTTCGGTTTCGAACAGCGTGAGGTTCTGCCGCGCCAGCAGTTCGGGAAGGTCCGGAGGGTCGATCTCTCGCCAGAAATGCCAGCAGGTGGGGACGCCGTCGAAGTGGTCGCGCATCCGCTCGATCTCGCGGTGCAGCTCGCCGCCGAGCCGCAGCACCGCGTTCAGTTCGTCGCTGGGAGCGTCGGTGCGGAACCAGCTCGACGCTTCGCTCGCGCTGGATTCCCGCGCGCGCAGCAGATGGGTTGCGACATAGGTGGTCACCGCGTCGACACAGCTGTGGCGGATGTCCGGTCGAATCATGGTTGTCCCTTCTCGGCGGATGCCGTCAGAGGCCGAGCTTGGTGACCGCGTTGTCCTCGAGCGGGTTCGCCGTGCGGATGTAGCCGTGGACGGTGCGCGGGTTGGCCCAGCGGCCCTGGCGCATGATCTCGCGGTCGCTCGCGCCACCGAGGGCGGCCTGGGTGGCGAATCCCGCGCGCAGGGAATGGCCGGAGAAGAGGTCGGGGTCGAGGCCCGCGCGGGCGGCGTAGCGTTTGACGAGTTCGGCGACCGCGCGGCCGGACAGGGCGTTGGCGCCGATGGATCCGTGCCGATTGACGGTGGGGAACAGGGGACGGTCGGTCTGGGCGCTGAGGGGGGTTCCGGAGAATCCGTGGCAGCGGTGGATCGTGGCGTCGGAGATCGGATGCTCGGTCACCCACTCGCGGGTGCCGGCGTCGCCGATGTCGGCGTGGACCTCGAGCAGACGGATCCAGTCGGCATACGCGCAGATCGGGCAGGTGCGTGGATGTTTGCCGCGGGGCAGGGCGATGCGCTGTTCGGCGACTCCGGTCGGGTCGGTCTTGGTCGTGGGCAGATGCACGACGAGCAGCGGTTCGCCCGTGCTGTGGTCGGTGCGCACGTGCACGTCGGCGACACGCAGTGCGGCGAGTTCGCTGCGGCGCAGCGCGCCGGCGAAACCGACGAGCAGGGCGAGCGCATCGCGGCGCCGGGCCGGCTCGGTCGGCCAGCCGGGGGCGGGAAGCTCGGCCAGCAATTGATCGAGAGTGTGCAGCAGGACCGGCCGCTTCCGCGTCGGTGGGGTACGCCGGGTGCGCCGAATGCCGCGCAGCGTCAGCCGCACGACGTCGGAGCGGGTGGGCGAGGGCAGCCCGTTGGCGGCATGGACGGCCGCGATCGCCGCGGACTTGCGCTCCAGCGTCGCGGGACTGAATGCCCAGGTGCCGTTGTCGCGGCGCGCGTCGGCGGAGGCGGCCAGGTAGACGGCCACGTCGAGGGGGTCGGCGGGCAGGGCCTGGCGCTGTTCGGTGGCGCACCACCCGGCCCAGGCGATCCAGTCGGTGCGGTAGGCGCGCAGCGTGTTGGCGGACTGGGAGGCCTCGAGGTAGCGGCGCAGGGCGTCGGCCTGGCCGTCGTCGAAGCGTTCGCGGACCATCCGCAGGGCCGCGGTGTCGACGAGCACGCTGCGGACACCGCGCCGGAGTTCGGTGCGTACCTGTTCGGGAAGGACGACCGCCGTGTCGGGCACCGCGTTCCTCCTCGCGTGAATCGTTCTGTCGCCGATGACCTCTGGCTTCGGAGCCTAGGTCATCGGCGCGCGATCACGGCATCTCCGCCAGCTCGGCGAGCTTGGTGTGGATGTAGGCGGCGAGCCGGTGCCGCGAGGCGGTGGTGAGGAAACTCGTGTCGCCGAGACGTGGGAAGTGGTCGTCGACGGGTTCCGACGAGGTGTCGGTGGCGTCGCCGGGTGGGTCGGCGAGTGTGAGGGGTGCCGGATGTTGCTGGGGGAGAGGAACATTCGGCACGTCCGGTTCTGCGATCGGTGCTGCGTGACGTACCATTCCTGAACCTTAACGTTTTGATTACGGCCGTTGCCAACACGTTGGGCCCGGTAGTGATAACCGCCACGTTTTCTGATTGGGCCGTCACGACGCGCGAGCGGGCTCCTCGGCCGTGGCCGATTCCCGGACATAGCCGGCGACAGGGCTCAGGCGCAGGACCGCGGGCATCCGGCGGGTGAGTGCGGGCTGGCCGAGGAAGCTCACGCGCCCGGTCCGCTGGGCGTGGGCCAGGGGCATCCGGCCCAGCCAGACCTCGTAGAGCGCCGCGACCTCGGCCACGATGGTGACGTCGACCGGGTAACCGGGATCGGAGTCGCAGACCGAGGGTGTCCCGCGTTCGACGACCATCCAGAAGCGCCGCACGTCGTCGGTGAACCGGACGTGCAGGACATGGCGCCGCCCGGGGAAGCCGGAGGTGTCGACACGGGTGTGCATCCACCAGACGAGCAGGGCCGGGTCGAGTTCGTCCTCGCGCGGTTCGCCGAAGGTCCAGCGCGCGCCCCATTCGCCGAGGCCGAACAGGATCGGCCGCAGGTGGGTGCCCGCGTCGGTGAGCAGGTGGTCGGCGCCGATCTTCTCGATCAGTCCGGCGCGTTCGAACTGGCGCAGCCGCTTGGCGAGCAGGCTGCGGGACAGGCCAGGCAGGCCGCGGGCGAGGTCGTTGAATCGGGTGGTGCCGAGCGAGAGGTCACGCAGGATCAGCAGCGACCAGCGTTCGCCGAGCAGGTCGAGCGCGCGCGAGATCGGGCAGTACTGGCCGTAGGCCGCTGTCGTGTTCGTCATGGTCACCTCGCCGACGGGGTCCACTTTCTGGACCGGGGGAGTCCACTTTCTGGACTATCCGGTTATCGCGGCGATTCCTACCTTCGAAACATGACTCAGACAATTTCCGACACCACAGTCCGCACCGATCGGGTCGCGCTGGCCCGCGCCCTCGGTGAATCCCTGCGTTCGGAGGTCCCCGAGCGGGACCGCACCGGCGAGATTTCCGTCGCCGCCTTCGACCGGTTGCGTGCCGACGGGCTCAGCGCCGCGCTGGTGCCGGTCGAGTTCGGCGGTGGCGGTGCGTCCCATCAGGAGATGGGGGAGATCCTGCGCGAGCTGGGCCGCCACGATCCGTCGACCGCGGTCGCGTTCGCCATGCACTCGCATCTGCTCGCCGCGCAGGTCTGGCGGCACCGTCACGGCATCGATGCCTCGGGGGTGTTCGCCAAGGTGGTGGCCGGGGCGATCCTGGTGAGCACCGGGGCTTCGGACTGGGTGGATTCCAACGGGTCCGCGGTCCGGGTCGACGGTGGGTATGTGGTGAATGCCCGCAAGGCGCCGGCGAGTGGCTGCGAGGTCGGCGACATCCTGGTCACCAGCGTGGCGTTCGAGGACGCGGGCGCGAAGGTGATGCACTGCGCGATCCCGTTGAGCGCGCCGGGTGTCCGGATCGAACCGACGTGGGACACGCTGGGACTGCGCGCGAGCGGCTCGCACACGGTGGTGCTGGAGGAGGTGTTCGTGCCCGATGCGGCGGTGTCGTTGATCCGTCCCGCCGGCGAGTGGCCGACGGTGCTCAATGTCGTTGTCGGCGCAGCTCTTCCGTTGGTGCTGGCCGCCTATCTCGGCATCGCGGACACGGCGGTGGCGCGCGCGACGTCCCTGCTGGCCGGACGGGACGAGGCCCATGTGGTGCAGTCGGTCGGCGAGATGCTCAACGCGTACACGACGGCCGCCGACCTGATCGCGGCCATGTTCCTCGATTCGGCGGATCTGAGCTTCGAGGCCACCGATGCCTATGCGGCACGCACGCTGAGCCGCAAGACGGTGGCCACCGACGCGCTGATCGCCACGGTGCGGCTGGCGATCGAGGCGACCGGCGGCCTCGGCTATTCGCGTTCCTGCGATCTCGAGCGCCTCTACCGGGATGTGCACGGCTGCCATTTCCATCCGTTGCCGCGCGCGAAGCAGATTCGGTTCAGCGGCTTGGTGCAGCTCGGGCACTCTCCGGTGGGTTGATCAGTCGAACAGCCCGTTCGCGAACGGTTGTGCCCGCCAGGCGTCGAGGGCGGGCGCGAGCGCGTCGGCGAGTATCGGCTGCTGGTCGACCAGGGTGAGGCAGGTGATGGCCCGGGCCATACCGACCGCCTCGGCGAACCGTGCGACGCGCGGGTCGAGGGGCCGGGTTCCGTTCTCCCTGGCCGCGGCGTCGTAGGCGGCGGCCGCCTCGGGTCCCATGGCGGCCAGATCCCATTCGACGGGACCGAGGCAGGCGAGCTCGAAGTCGGCGTAGAGGTGTCCCGTGCGGGTGGTGACGATATTGACCGCGGGCGCGTCGCCGTGGATGGGTTGTGGCGCGATACCGGGGAATTCGGCGTCGAAGGCGCTGCGCGTGGCGACGAGCGGTTCCAGCAGGGCCCATTCGCGGTGGATTCGGTCGAGATCGGCCGGTGCGAGGAGATCGGGCCGCTGGGCGAGCGCGGTGAGGCTCGCGGTGACGGTTTCCGGTTCGGCCGCCGCGAGGAACGGCAGGTCGCCGGGATAGTCGCGCAGCGCGAGGTGCAGGTCGGCGACGCGGGCGGAGTTGCCGACGTAGTCGGGTTCGGCGTGGTCCTGGTCGACGTACTGCCAGAACGTCATCGAGAAGCCGTCGCGGCGTACGGGTTCGGCCGGAACCAGCGGGCTCGGCGGGATCACGGGGACCTGCTGGGAGTCCAGCCACGCCACCACGTCGAGTTCGACGCGCTGGCGTGCGGACTGCTCGGCGAGGGGAAGGGTCACCACGGTCGGGACCCGCACCACGACCGGCGCGGGGGCGAGATGCACGACGACGGAGAACACGTCGTGCAGGACGACGGGGTCGGTGACGGTGAGCCCGTGCGCGCGGCCCGCGGCGACGGCGGCCTGGACGGCCCGCGTGGTGCGGTCGGTGAGTTCGGCGGCACTCATGGCGGGGGACATGGGTACCGATGGTGCCATGGCGGGGGGATTCACTGCCGCAAGGCGTCTCGGATCGCGCGTTCGACCGGTGCCGGCTCGGGGCGGTCGGGGTCCAGCGGTACGGCGGGCGGGAGGTTCGGCTGCCCCAGCACGCGGTGACCGTGACCGCGGTGGGGTTGGCCGGCGTGGACGAGGAAGGGGTGGCACAGGTACACGTCGCCCGCGCCGCCGGTCGCGTAGGCCACCTCGCAGTCGGCGGTCGCGTCGTCGGCGCGCCGGGCGAGTTCTCGGGCATCGAGTCCCGCCGGGCCTTCGGGGGCGAGGATCCGGGCGACGGTGCGATGGGAGCCGATGCGCAGACGCGTCGGCGCGTCGTCGGGTCCGACGTCGGTGAACAGGAACAGCATCAGCAGCGCGCGCCCGCGGGAGACGCCGTTGGCGCGCCAGGTCAGGTAGTCGGTGCTGGTGGACCGGTCGCCGGGGAAGCTGACGTCGACGTGCCATCCGTCGGCGCGCGCGGGTTGGTCGCTGGGAGTTCGGATCACGAAGCCGCCGATGCCTTTTCGCTGTACCCACCGGCCTTTGCCGACGAGCCGGTCGTACGCGGCGTGCAGTGCGGGAGTGTTGACGGCTGCGACGAACGGCGGGTCCGAATAGTCACCGAGCCCGATCGCGGGTCCGTCCCGGCCGACGATGTCGCGCAAGAGGATGTCGCGGCATCGCGCGGCTGTGGCCGACGGGAAAGCCGCCCGAAGATGGACGAAGCCGGTGGCGACGAATTCGTCGAGGCTGGTGTCATCGAGCACGCCCCCCAGGCTCGCCGCCCACGACGGTCCGAGGCAACCGAATTTCGGTTGTTGCGCGTGCGGGTCAGTCGGTGTCGGTCGCGGCGAGTACGACGAGGGCGGGTTCGGGGGTGAGGGTCACGATGCCGAGGTCCCAGGCGACCCGCTCGAACCAGTCCGTGTCGGCGGAGAAGCTGAACCAGGCGCAGTCGCCGGCACGGCGTTCGATGCGCTCGATCGAGTCGAATTCGGAGGCGTCACAGAGCGCGCCGAGCGTTCGCCAGGCGGCCAGCCGTCCGTACGCGCCGTGCTCGCCGCCGTTGTAGGCGCCGCCGTTGGCCGCGGCGGCGAACAGGACGGCCCACACGTCGGCGGGCATGGTGGGTGCGCGGTCGTCACCTCGCGGACGGACGGGACGGCGAGGCGGGTGTGCCTGCGCAGCGCAGGGGCCGCGGTCGCCGGTGTGTCCGGGCCGAACGGCATGGCTGCGCTCGACCCGTTCTTCGGGTATTGCCGCAGCGGGATGTCGGCTTCGAAGGCGGTCCGTTGACATGGCAGCGGCCGGAGGGGATGTCCGGCCCAGTGCGCCGAGGTGGCCCATCGGTGCAGCTGGCCGTGTTCGGTCATCGTGACGCCACGCAGGATGAGTTCGTGCAGCAGGCAGGCGCGCAGTTCTTCCGAGATCGGTCCGGCGAGACCGGCTTCGGCGAAGGCGTCCACCGCGGCGATCTCGTCCAGCAGTCCGGCGATCAGGGCGGCCAGGCGCGCGGCATGACGCTTCGCGGGTCGCCACGCCGCGACGACCCGCAGCGCCGTACGTGCGGCTCCCTGGTTACGTGCCGCGAGTGTCGAGCGGAAGAGCTGGTCGAGCAGGAGGTGGCAGTCGCGGCTGTGTGCGGGGTCGTGGGCGGTGGCGGCGGCGCGGGCGAGGCTGACGACGAAATCGAGGTCGCCCGCGGCGATCCGGTCGTCGATGATCCGGTTGCGGTCGAGGAAGGAGGTCGCACCGGGGAGTTCCCGGACGATCCGGGTGATGGCGTCGTCCACCGGTCCAGCCTACGGACCGAGCCGTCGCATCGATGGGCGGCCTTGTGCCGCAATGGCTCTCGTGCTCAGTGTCCGGTGCGTGCCGCGAGGAGGTCGGCGAATTCCTCGGCGTAGGCGAGGTGGCGGCGCAATCGGTCGGCGCTGTCGGCGGTCTTGTCGCGGAATGTGCGTAGTCCGGCTCGGGCTGTCGCCCGCTGGGCGGGGTCGGCCCTGTCGTCGTCGAGGATGTCGAGGGCGTGGAGCAGGTCTTTCATCTCCGCGAGAGTGAAGCCCAGCGGTTTCATCCGCCGGATGACGAGCAGCCGGTCGACGTCGTCGTCGGTGTAGAGGCGGAACCCGCCCGCCGAGCGCGCCGACGGCTGCACCAGGCCGACCTCGTCGTAGTGGCGGATCGTCTTGAGCGACAGCTCGGTTCGTTCGGCGACCTGCCCGATCTGCAGGTAGTCGCCGCCCATCTCAGTGACCACCCGCGAGGTGCCCGGACAACCGGTCGTGGCGGGCCTCCGAGGCCGGGTTCAACCCCACGATCCGCACGTTCTTGCCCTTGGCGGCGTATTTGGTGGTGATGGCGTCGAGGGTGGCCACCGTCGAGGCATCCCAGATGTGCGCGTCCGACATGTCGATCACGATATTGGCCGGGTCGCCGGCGTAGTCGAACTGGTAGACGAGATCGTTGCTGGAGGCGAAGAACAACTCGCCGCGCACCATGTAGGTGCGGGTGTCGTCGGATTCGGCGACCTGGTCGACGGCGGTGAAGTGCGCGACGCGGTGCGCGAAGGCGACCATCGCGCTGAGCACGCCGGTGATGACGCCGTAGGCGAGGTTGTGGGTGGCCACGGTGACCGCGACGGTGACCAGCATGACGATGGTTTCGGCGATCGGCATGCGCCGCAAGGTCTTCGGTGCGATCGAATGCCAGTCCATGGTGCCCACCGAGACCATGATCATCACCGCGACCAGTGCCGCCATCGGGATCAACGCGACCACGTCGCCGAGCCCGACGACCAGGATCAGCAGGAACACACCGGCCAGGAACGTCGAGATGCGGGTGCGGGCGCCGGAGGACTTCACGTTGATCATGGTCTGGCCGATCATCGCGCAGCCGCCCATCCCGCCGAAGAACCCGGTCACGATGTTGGCCACGCCCTGACCCCAGCCCTCGCGGGTCTTGTCCGAGTGGGTGTCGGTGATGTCGTCGACGAGCTTGGCGGTCATCAGCGACTCGAGCAGGCCCACCAGTGCCACCGCCAGCGCGTAGGGGGCGATGATCTTCAGTGTGTCGAGGGTGAACGGTACGTCCGGCAGGAGCGGCGTGGGCAGGCTCGACGGCAGTTCGCCTTCGTCGCCGACGTTCGGGACGTCCAGTGAGAAGACGATGGTCGCCGAGGTCAGCAGCACGATCGCCACCAGCGGCGCGGGTACGGCCGTGGTGAGTTTCGGCAGGAACGCGACGATCACGAGGCCGATCGCGACCATCGGGTACACCAGCCACGGCACCCCGATCAGATGCGGGATCTGCGCGAGGAAGACGAGAATCGACAGGGCGTTGACGAACCCGACCATCACGCTGCGTGGAATGAAGCGCAGCAGCCGCGCCACGCCGATCATGCTGAGCACGATCTGCAGCACTCCGGCCAGGATGACCGTCGCGATGAGGTAGTCGAGCCCGTGTTGCGCCATCACCGGCGCGATGACCAGGGCGACCGCGCCGGTGGCCGCGGACATCATGGCGCGGCGACCGCCGACGATCGCGATGGTGACGGCCATGGTGAACGAGGCGAACAAGCCCACCCGCGGATCGACGCCGGCGATGATCGAGAACGAGATCGCCTCCGGGATCAGCGCCAGGGCCACCACCAGACCGCCGAGGACTTCGGTCCGCAGCCGTCGCGGGCTCCGCAGGGCGGCGGCCACCGAGCCGTCGTCGGTCGGTCGACGTGTCGCGGACACGATAGGTGCTCCGATCCCTGGGTGATGCGAACGGCAGCCCGCTCGCGGGCGAGAACTCTACCTTTACGGGAGGGTAGTGTTGCCGATCGGGTGGCGCTGAGCGCGGAAAATCGCTTGCGGCGCTGGTGGCGGGTGCTGACAATGAGCAGCCGATCAACCTGCGGAATTCGCCTGGCCCACCGGCCCGGGAAGCAGGCGGGGAACGGGTGGTTCATGTTCGATGTGATCATTGCCGGATGCGGGCCGACCGGCGCCATGCTTGCCGCCGAACTGCGGTTGCACGATGTCCGGGTTCTCGTCGTCGAACGAGAGACCGCACCCACGTCCGTGGTGCGGATCGTCAGCCTGCACATGCGCAGCCTCGAGTTGATGGCGATGCGCGGGCTGCTGGATCCCCTGCTGGAACGGGGGCGGCAGCGTCCGGTGGGCGGCATCTTCGCCGGGATCCCGACCTCCGTGCCCGACGGCCTCGATTCCACACACCCCTATCAGCTGGGTATTCCGCAGCCGGTGCTCGAGCAGGTGCTGGAGGCGCACGCCGTCGAGACGGGCACGCAGGTGTGGCGGGGGTGCGCGGTCACCGGATTCGAGCAGGATGCCGACGGGGTGACCGTCGAGCTCGCGGACGGGCAGCGGCTGCGGTCGCGCTATCTCGTCGGCTGTGACGGCGCGCGCAGTACGGTCCGCAGGTCGTTGGGCGTCGCCTTTCCTGGGGAGCCCGCACGCAACGACACCCTCATGGGCGAGATGGCGATCGGTGTGCCGGCGGAGGAGATCGCCGCGAGAGTTCGCGAAATCCAGGGCACGCACAGGGCATTCAGCATGATGCCGTTCGGTGCGGACAGTTGCCGGGTCGTGGTGCCCGCCGTGGAGGTCAGCGACGACCGCGCCGCGCCGCCCACGCTCGAGGATTTCCAGCGAGCGCTGCGCGCCGTCGCCGGAACGGATTTCGGGGTGCATTCCCCGCGATGGATGTCACGCTTCGGTGACGCCACCCGTCTTGTCGAGCGGTATCGGGTCGGGCGTGTCCTGCTCGCGGGCGATGCCGCGCACATCCATCCGCCCGCCGGCGGGCAAGGTCTCAATCTCGGTGTGCAGGATGCGGTGAACCTCGGCTGGAAGCTGGCCGCGCGGATCAACGGGTGGGCGCCGGAGAACCTGCTCGACACCTATCAGACCGAACGCCATCCTGTCGCCGCGGACGTCCTGGACAACACGCGCGCCCAGATCGCGTTGTTCTCGACCGAGCCCGGCGGGCGGGCGCTGCGCGGGCTGCTCACCGAACTCCTGGAATTCGACGTCGTGAATCGCCGTCTGATCGAGAAGATCGCCGCGACCGACATCCGCTACGACTTCGGGCCCGGCCCTGATCTGCTCGGCCGCCGGCTCCGCGACATCGATCTCGCCGACGGCCGCGTGTACGAGCGTCTCCGCGGCGGCCGTGGCCTGGTCCTCGACCGCACCGGCGGCCTCTCGGTCGACGGATGGGCCGACCGCGTCGACTTGGTGACCGATCCCGCCGCGGCACTGGATGTTCGGGCGTTGCTGCTACGCCCCGACGGCCACGTCGCGTGGATCGGTGACGAGCAGGACGCTCTCACCGATCGGCTCCGCGACTGGTTCGGCGCACCCGGCGCCTGAGCTCGGTGGGCGCGCGTCTTCGCCGTGGTGTCGAATCAGTCTGTGCCGCTTTCAGTTCGATCGCGCAACATCTGGTTCCTCAGGACGTCGACCTCGCAGCCGGGAGCGTTCGGGTCGAATCCGTGCTCGAGCAGCCAGCGAACTCCGCGCAGGCTGCGTAGCGACCACCATGCGCGGATCACGGCGCGGTCGACTTCGGCTCCGTAGCCCGCGATGACATCCTCGAGATGCTCCGGGTGGCCGAGGGTCAGGGTGGCCAGGTCGTACATCGGGTCGCCCTGCCCTGCTTCGGACCAGTCGATGACTCCGGTGACCTCGTCGCCGTCGACGAAGACATGGGCGACTTGCAGGTCGCCGTGGGTGAACACCGGTTCCCATGGGCGCAGCGCCGCTTCGGCGAGACGCCGGTTGTGGGTGATCAGCTCGGCCGGCAGTACACGCTCGGCGAGAAGCCACGCGCATTCCCTGTCGAGTTCCCGGGCGATGTCGTCGATGCCGCGCCCCTGTCCGGGCGGCAGTGGGGCATCGTGGAGCGCCCGGACAACCGCACCCGTCGCGACCCACGCTGCCCGCGACGCCGAGGACGGCTCACCCAGGCGGCCCAACGCGGTCCCGGGAAGGGCCGCGAGCGCCAGGACGGGCGGCTCGCGCCACAGCACGTCCGGCGTCGGAACGGGCGCCGACTCCATCGCCGCGACCTCGACATCGGCGTTGCGCTGATCGGCATCGATCTTCAAGAACACCCCGCCGACACGCACAGTCGCGCGCTCGTGATGTGCGACGACGACCTCGACTCCGTCCACACCGGCCATTGTCTCGGACGCGCGCTGCCGCGTCACACGGTTTTCGTCAGCACTGCCGCCAGCCCTTCGCGCAGGTCCTCGACGAAGAACCGGGGGACCTCGAGGGACGGGAAGTGGCCGCCGGCTTCCGGTGTGCGCCAGCGGACGATGCGCCGGTATCGCTGCTCGGCCCACGGGCGCGGGCACTTCTCGATGTCGCGGGGATACATGGTGATCGCCGCCGGGACGTCGACGCGCAGGGCGGGGTCGAGCGAGTTGTGGCTTTCGTAGTAGATGCGGGCGGCCGAGGCGCCGGAGCGGGTGAGCCAGTACAGGGTGACGTCGTCGAGGACGCGGTCCCGGGAAATCCGCTCGAACGGGCTGTCCTCGGTGTCGCTCCAGTCGGCGAACTTGTCGAGGATCCAGGCGAGGAGCCCGACCGGTGAGTCGACGAGGGAGTAGCCGATGGTCTGCGGTCGGGTCGCCTGCTGTTTGGCGTAGGCGGCGCGGTGTCGCCAGAAATGGCGGGTTTCCTCGGTCCACCGGCGCTCGGTGGCGCTCAGCCCGTCGGTCGACAGGCCGGGCGGGGCCTCGGCGAACAGCGTGTGGATGCCGAGTACGTGCGCGGGGAACCTGCCGCCGAGCACGGTGGTGATGTTGCCGCCCCAGTCGCCGCCGTGGGCGAGGAACCTGTCGTAGCCGAGGCGTCCCATCAGTTCCACCCAGGCGGCCGCGATCTTCTCGGTTCCCCACCCGGTGGTCGAGGGCTTGTCGCTGTAGCCGAAGCCGGGGAGTGACGGGGCGACGACGTGGAAGGCCGGCGCCGCCGCACTGTTCGGTTCCGCCAATTCGTCGATGACGTCGACGAATTCGGCGACGCTGCCGGGCCAGCCGTGCGTCATGATCAGCGGAACGGCGTCGGCGCGCGGTGATCGGCGGTGCAGGAAATGGATCCCCAGACCGTCGATGGTCGTGCGGAACTGGCCGATCCGGTCGAGGCGTTCTTCGAATGCGCGCCAGTCGTAGCCGGTGCGCCAGTAGTTCACGAGGTCGATGAGATCGGCGAGGGGCACCCCCTGTTCCCAGCGGCGGGGGTGGGTCACCGTCTCGGGTTCCGGGAGTCGTGCCGATGCCAGGCGTGCCCGCAGGTCGTCGAGTGCGCTGTCGTCGGCGACGGCTCGGAATTCTCGGACGTCGGTGGTCGAACGGGTCATGTGAACCTCCTGGCTGACGCGAACCGGCTGAGACGGTTCTAACATCGGACGCGGGGGCGCCGCAACCGGCTAAGGTGGTTCCATGCCCGCTGAGTTCCCTGACTTCCGGCTCGGTAGCGTCCTGGCGACGAGCTTCACGGCCACGCTGACCGAGCGTCGCGGTGAGTCCGTGGAACGCATTCCGACACCCCAGCGCCTCGTCGACTGGCTGGCGATCAACGGTCTGGCCGTGTCGTCGTGCACGGCCGCCCAGCTCGAATCGGCACGCGAACTCAGGGAATCCGTTCACGCCGCCGCCACCGCGGCGGCGGTCGGCGAGCCTCTACCGTCTTCGGCCATCGAGGTCATCAACGACCGCAGCATCCGGGGCCGGGCCGCTGCGGTGCTGGCACCCGACGGCACACGGCAGTGGCGCCTCGGCGCGACCGACAGCGTGGCCGACGCGCTGGGCGTGATCGCCGCCGACGCGATCAGCATCATCGCCGGCGAACGCGACGGCCGCCTGGCCCTGTGCGCGTCGCCCACCTGTCGCGCCGCCTTCTTCGACACCAGCCAGAGTCGAACCCGCAAGTGGTGCGACATGAACACATGCGGAAATCGGCAGAAGAAGGCGCGCTTTCAGGCGAACCAGCGCAAGAACGCGACCACCGCGCGCTGATCCGTCTACCCGGGTTCAGTTCAGTGGACGCCCGAGCCGGACGCGGCGCTGCCGTAGATCTGCGCCATGAGACAGTCGGGCTGAGGAGTGGGTCCGCACAGGGCGAGGACCAGGAAGCCCATGGGAAACAGCACCGGTGCGACCAGGATGTCGGTGAGAGCTGATCCGGTGGTGGCCACCGGAGTCGCGACGGCGGGTTGCGCGGAGGCGGGTGCGGCCGCTGCCGTGCCGGCGGTCGCGAGTGCGACCGAGACGATGGTTGCCGCACCGAAACGCTTGACGATGTTCACTTTTGGTCCTCCTTGGCAGGACTGTGGTTGCTGTGCCAGCACGATAGTTCACGCGCATCAACTGTGAAGTGCAACTGCTTCAAATTGGAGAGGGCCTGACCAGATCGGCGTGCGGGCGCTGGTTCGTCGCGGGAGTGGTGTCTCACCTCTTTGGCACGGACGTACAGGGGAGCACAGTTTTCCAATGGTTGTGTCGCACTTTCGTAGCGTTGGCTACAACGCAACGGAAACGCAATTCTTAGGAGGTCAGTTGACGCTCTCGGGAACCCTGACCGCCGATAATGTTCACTTATCGGCGGTCAGGCGCCCGTGGTCGGCGAAGGGGTCGTGAAGCGGCGACACGGTTTTCGTTTCGTCGGATACGTAACCGAATGACGAAACAAACGTTACGATTCTCCAGTGTCGAGCGTCTGCAACTTCCCCGGATGTGCCCGCCCCATCACCCGCGGTGGTGGACCCGGCCGTCCCTCCGAGTACTGCGATCATCCGGACCACACGCGGTGGCGGGCGTGGCGGGAAAGGCAACGGCAACAGCAGGAGTCGGACAGTGGCGGGGAAACCGTCACT
Source organism: Nocardia neocaledoniensis (assembly GCF_003182135.1). Taxonomy (GTDB): domain Bacteria; phylum Actinomycetota; class Actinomycetes; order Mycobacteriales; family Mycobacteriaceae; genus Nocardia; species Nocardia neocaledoniensis. The sequence continues at coordinate 25,450 of NZ_QGTL01000010.1, forward strand.
GTGACGACACAGGGGCCGGTGACCGTGGCGCGCTTGCGGGCCGATGAGCTGCTCGGCCAGTTCCGTGGACTGGCCGAACAATTGGGGACGACGCTCACCGCGGCCGTGGCCGAATTGCAGACACTCGGTGATCCGTCGGTCGCCGAAGCCCAGGTCCAGGCCGTGCAGGCCGATGCCGCGCGCCGGATCGCCGAAGCCGAGATGGCCACTGTCGTCGCCGAACAGGCGCGGCGTGAGGCCGAGGAAGCACGAGCGCTGGCCGAATCGGTGGCTCAGGACGCTGTCGCTGCGGCCGAGGAGGCGGAGAAGGCGGTATCCGAGGCGCGCGCCGCCCGCGACGAAGCGCTGGCCTCCGTGGAACAGCTGACCAAACAGGCCGCCGACGACGTCTTCGCCGCGCGCAGCGCGGCCGAGGCCGAAGTCCGTGCGGCGGAACGCAAAGCCGCCGAGGCCATCGCGGCGGCACAGACCGAAGCCGGCGAGTCGATCGACCGAGCGCACCAGCGGGCCGAAGCCGACATCGCCCACCACCGCCGCGACGCCGATGCGCGGATCGCCGCCGCCACCGCCGAGCGCGACCTCGCCATCCAGCGCGCCGCCGACGCCGACCGCGCCACCGAACGCGCCGAACAGGCCACCGCCGAACGGGTGGAAGCCGCCGCCGAGGCCCGGGCGGAATGGCGACGGGCACGAACCGAACTCGACGCCACCCGAACAGAACTCGACCAGGCCCGCGCCGAACTGGCCGAACTACGCCGCACCACGGCGGCCGCGGCCGATCAGCAACGCGCGGACGCCGCGACCGCCCTGGAACAGGTCCGCGCTGAGGCCGCCGAACGCCTCGCCGCTCTCGACGACGCCCGCCGCCAAACCCTGGCCCGCGCCGAACGCGCGGAACGCCAACTGGACGAACACCTGGCCGCCCGCTCGTCCCGGATCGCCGATTCGACGCCATGACCCACAGCGCGACTCGACGCCCCGCGTGCACGGCGTCGGTGTCAGTGGTGACGTCAGCGGGGTGTCAGGTCGGTGTCAGGGCAGCCGCCGAGAGTAGTTGTCATGACGAAGAACACGAACATCGCCTCGACCACCTGGACCGGCATGGTGCCCGTCGACGACACCGCACTGGCCGTCACCGACACCGGCGGCACCGGCCGGACCGTGCTCTACCTCAACGGCGCCTACGCCGACCAGAAGCACTGGCGCCGAGTGATCGCTGAGCTGGGGCCCGGGTTCCGGCACATCACCTTCGACGAGCGGGCCCGGGGTCGCTCGGGCCGGTCAGCGGACTACTCCTTCGAAGCCTGCCTGCGTGACATCGACGCCGTGCTCGCGGCGCGGGGTGTGACGGACCAGCCGATCGTGGTCGGGTGGTCCTACGGCGGAGTGCTGGGCTGGCATTGGGCCGACCGGAATCCCGGGCGCCCGCTCGGGCTGGTGACGGTCGACTCCTCGCCGTACGGGCTGACCGGCGAGGAAGGCGCCGAGCGGATCCGGGCGCTGTTCCACAAGATGCGGTTGCTGCTGCCGCTGACCCGCCCGTTCGGTCTGGCCGCGCGGATGAGCGCCGCCCAGCACGCCGAGACCAACATCGAGCTCAACGAGATCGCCGCCGCCAGCGTGCCGGTGCTGAGCAGGCTCACCTGCCCGGTACGGTTCGTGCTGGCCACCGGCAACAGCCTCGGCAGCGAGGACGGTGAGATGGAGAAGGCACGTGCCGCCCTCGACCCGGTGCTGGCCGCGAACCCGGAGGTCACCGTGAGCGCCAAGGTCGCGAGCAACCATTCCCACATCCTGCGCAAGGACTTCCGCGCCGTCGCCGCGGCCGTCCGCGCGACCGCCGACGCGGCGACACGCTGATCCGGCGTGTCGCGAATCCGGTTGTGGCGCAAAGCTGGCGAGCACGCCCGGCACGCGGTTCACTGGTAGCCATGGCTTCCAGCGCTCGATCGAGTAGGCAGCGACGGCCGGCGGTACCCGGGCCCTCGGCCGCACCCGCCGAACTGGTGGTCGTCACCGCCACGACGGGGCCGGAGATCACGCCGATCGCGTTGCGGGAGAACCGTTCCGTCCGCTCCCACATCGACGACCTGCTACCGGTCGACGCGCACCTGGTGCCGATCTTCGGGCCCGACAACCGGCTGGCCGCGCGACTGGCGCGGACCCCGCAGGCCCCCGTGGCCGGCGAGTACCTGAGCTATTACGCCGTACGGGGCGCCGTCGGTGACCTCGGGGAACTCGCGGAACGGCTGCGGCAGGACGACACGGTCGCCGCCGCCTACGTGAAGCCGGCGGCCGAGCTGCCCCTGGCGCCGCTCGCGCACCCCGTCGCCGTGCCCGACGCGCCCGCGGCGACACCCGATTTCCGGGCCAGGCAGGGGTATCTCGACGCCGCCCCCACCGGGATCGACGCGGTCTTCGCGCACACCCGACCGGGTGGACTCGGTACCGGCGTGCGGGTGATCGATGTGGAGGGCGCGTGGCGGTTCACCCATGAGGACCTGCGCCAGAATCAGGGCGGGATGATCGGCGGCACGGCCTCGCCCGACCTTGGCTGGCGCAATCACGGCACGGCGGTGGCGGGGGAGATCAGCGGTGACCTCAACGCGGTCGGTGTCACCGGGATCGCCCCCGAAGCCCACATCCGGGCGGTCTCGGTGTTCGGGATCGGGTCGGCGACGGCGATCCGGTCCGCGGCCGACGCGCTCGACCCCGGCGACGTGCTGCTGATCGAACTGCACCGGCCCGGACCGCGATTCGACTACCGGGCACAGTCCGATCAGCGCGGCTACATCGCGGTCGAATGGTGGCCCGACGATTTCGCCGCCATTCGGTACGCGGTGGGTCGTGGTGTCGTCGTCGTCGAGGCGGCGGGCAACGGCAACGAGAACCTCGACGACCCGGTCTACGACGCGCGTCCCGGTGACTTTCCGACGACGTGGCACAACCCGTTCCGCGGCGGCGACAGCGATTCCGGCGCGGTGCTCGTCGGCGCGGGTGCCCCGCCGCCGGGGCTGCACGGGCGAGACCACGGTCCGGCCCGCTCGCGGTTGCCGTTCTCCAATCACGGTGCGCGCCTGGACGTCCAGGGCTGGGGCCGGGAGGTGACCACGACCGGCTACGGCGATCTGCAGGGCGGCCCCGACGAGGACCTCTGGTACACCGACGAGTTCAGCGGCACCTCGAGCGCGTCACCGATCGTGGTCGGTGCCGTCGCCGCCTACCAGGGCATCCGTGGCGCGCGCCGAGCGACACCGGACCAGATCAGGACGTTGTTGCGGACCACGGGTTCGCCGCAGACCGCGGCGCCGGGGCGTCCGGTGAGCGAACGGATCGGCGCACTGCCCGATCTGCGGGCGATGCTCGAGGCGCACCCGTAGCAGCGGTTCAGCGGGGCAGCGCGAGCCGGTCACCGAGCCGTTCGATGAAGGCGCGGACCTCGGCGGTGTCGGCGTCGGGCAGCGAGTAGACCACCTCGGTGACGCCGATGTCGGCCCAGTGCGCCAGGGTTTCGCGGTCGGGGTCCTTGGCCAGGACCACGACCTGCGGCTCACCCGCGCGCCCGGCCTCACGCCACATCTCGCGCAGCTGTTCGACGCCGCCGTCGATGTTCGTTTCGATCGGCGTGGTGATCCAACCGTCGGCCGAGCGCACGATCCACGCGAAGTTCTTCTCGGTACCGCCCGCGCCGACCAGGATCGGCGGGCGGGGCTGCTGGATCGGTTTGGGCCAGGCCCAGCTGGCACCGAACTGGACATAGGTGCCCTCGTAGGCGGCTTCCTCCTGGGTCCACAGCGCGGTCATCGCCTCGAGGTACTCGCGCAGCACGGTGCGGCGCCGGTTCGCGGGCACCCCGTGATCGGCGAGTTCTTCGAGGTTCCAGCCGTATCCGACGCCGAAGACGATCCGGCCGCCGCACAGGTGGTCGGCGGTGGCGATGGTCTTGGCGAGGGCGATCGGGTCGTGCGCGGCCGGGAGCGCGACCGAGGTGCCCAGGCCGATGCGGGTGGTCACCGCGGCGGCGGTGCCGAGGGCGACCCAGGGGTCGAGGGTGCGCAGGTAGCGGTCGTCGGGCAGGGTCTCATCGCCGGTGGCGGGATGATCCGAGCTGCGCACGACCGGGATGTGGGTGTGCTCGGGCACGTAGAAGGTGTCGAAACCGCGGTCCTCTGCGGCCTTCGCCGCATCGGCGGGGCTGATGCCGCGGTCGCTGGTGAACAGTGAGAGGCCGAACTTCAGCCTCGATCCACGGGCGGGCTGGGTGGAATCCATGGCCGCCTCAGTCGATGACCGCGGCGGAGAACACCGGCGGGTCACCGAGGAACGGGCGATGCGAGGGCGGCTGACGGTCGTCGATGTCCTTCACGCCGAGTTCCTCGGCCACCTCGGCGCCGATGAGGACCTTTCCGCTGCGCCGCATCAGTTCCGGATCCTTCGCCAGGGCGTCGATGACCCGGCCGGTGAATTCGGGGGATTCGGCGGTCGCGGTCAGGTCGGCGTAGGCGTCGGGGTTGGCGGCCAGCCCGGCGAGGGTGCGTTCGGTCTTGAGCAGACCCATCCAGATCGAGACGACCGCGACGTTGTACGGACGGAAGTCGACGGCCATGTCGTGGGCCATCTTGTCCACGGCCGCTTTGCCGGAACCGTAGGCCGGGCCGTGCATGTAGCAGGCGCCGCCGAACGAGGAGGTGTTCACCACCAGTCCCGAGCCGTTGGCGGCCAGCAGCGGCGCCGCGTAATAGCTCGACACGTAGCTCGAGCGCATCCCGACGTCGAGCAGGTCGAGCAGCGTCAGCGGCTTCTCCCAGAACGGGCCCTTGTCGGTGAGGCCGTCGGGGATCGTGAGGGCGTTGTTGACGAGAATGTCGAGGCGGCCGTGCTTTTCGGCGAGCTCGGCGAAGAACGCCGCGACCTGGCTGTCGTCGCCGTGGTCGAGCACCACGGGGATGCCGGTGCCGCCCCGGCGGCTGATCTCGTCGGCGGTGGCGAACACGGTGCCGGGCAGGGGCGCGTCGCCCTCGGTGCGGGTGCGTCCGGTGACATACACCGTGGCCCCGGTGTCGCCGAGCGCCAGCGCGATGCCCTTGCCCGCGCCGCGGCTCGCGCCGGTGACCACCACGATTCGATCCGAACTCAGACCCACGGTCCACTCCATCCCTCGTCGGAACCACGCCTCGGGCGTGGCCTGCGTCACGTCCACTGAATCAACCGGGACCGCACCGCTGGAGGCCGCTTCCCGCTGGATGGAACATGGGCGGGACCGAAATTGGGGTGTGCGCCGGGGTGGGGCCGTGGGATCGTACGGGCATGGCATCGACGAAGAGCGTGACGGTTCGGTCGGCGACGGACGCGGACGAGGCCGCGATCATCGGCTTGAAGGAATCCGGGTTCGGGATGCGGTACGGGGAGGACGAGAAGGAGATCGCCCGGGACCTGTTCCCGGTGCGCCGGTCGCTGGTCGCGGTCGACGGTGACCGGATCGTCGGGCACACCGTCGACCGGACGATGACGGTCACGGTGCCGGGGGAGCGGACGGTGCGCGCGTGCGGCATCTCCGGGGTGGCGGTCGCGCCGACCCATCGCCGCCGCGGGATCCTGCGCGAGCTCTACGCCGCGCAGCACGAACGCGCCGAGGCCGAAGGCCTGCCGCTGGCGATCCTCACCGCCAGCGAGGGCACGATCTACGGCCGCTTCGGCTACGACCAGGCGATCATGGCGACCATGCTCTCCATCGATCGGCGGCGGGCCGAATTCCGGCCGACCACACCGGATCCCGGTGGCGTGACCATGGTGACGCCCGCCGAGGGCGCCTCCCACATCCGGGAGGTGTACGCGCGGTGGCAGCGCAGCGTGCCGGGTGCGCAGGCGCGCCCCGACGTCCGCTGGGATCTGGTGTTCGCCGACGTCGAACGGCACCGCCGCGGCGCCACCTCGCTGTTCGCGCTGATCCACGCCGACGGTTACGTCCTCTACCGGCGCCGCTGGGACGATCGCTCGGTCGCGATCGTCTCCGAGATCCACGCGGTGACGCCCGACGCGCATGCCGCGTTGTGGCGGGTGCTGCTCGGCATGGACCTCGTCGATACGGTCGAGGTCGAGATCGCCGACGACGATCCGCTGCCGTATCTGCTCGCCGATCCGCGGGCGGCCCGCGTCACCGAACGCTACGACACCCTGTGGGCGCGGGTGATGGACGTGCCCGCGGCGCTGACCGCACGCACCTATCAGCGCGATGTCGACACCGTGCTCGCCGTGCACGACCCGTTCCGGTCGGCGGGCGGCACGTTCGCGCTGCGGGTCCGGGACGGGATCGCCGAATGCGAACCGACCACGCGACCGGCGGAACTGGCCTTCGACCTGACGGTGCTGGGCGCGCTCTACTTCGGTGCGCAACGCGCGAAGAGCCTGGCCGTGGCGAACCGGATCCGCGTCGAGGACGCCGGTACGCTGCGCGACTTCGACCACGCGTTCAGTACCGAGCGGGCGCCCGAACTCGGCTGGTTCTTCTAGCGGACCCGGGTGCCGGGCGGCTTCGGCGCGGACCAGGGCCGCGTAGTCTCGGTAGCTGTGGATTCGCACGAGGTCGACCATCTGGTTCGGGTGCGGGGCGCCCGGGTCCACAATCTGTGTGACGTCGACGCCGCCATGCCCAGGAACGCGCTGGTCGCGTTCACCGGGGTGTCGGGGTCGGGCAAGTCGTCGCTGGCGTTCGGCACCCTCTACGCCGAGTCGCAACGCCGCTACCTGGAGTCGGTCGCCCCCTATGCCCGGCGATTGCTGCACCAGGTCGAGGCGCCCGATGTCGACGATGTCACCGGGCTGCCGCCGACGGTGGCGCTGGCGCAGCGGCGGTCCTCGCCGTCCTCCCGGTCGACGGTCGGCACGGTCACCGCGATCTCGAACTCGCTGCGGCTGTTGATGTCGCGGGAGGGCGACTATCCCGCCGGTCCGGCCAGGACCGGGCCCGGTCACTATCCGGCCGGGACGAATCGTCTGTATTCCGACGCGTTCTCGCCCAATACGGTCGAAGGCGCCTGTCCGCGCTGTCACGGGCAGGGCGTCGTGCACGAGGCCACCGAGGCGTCGATGGTGCCCGACCCGTCGCTGAGCATCCGCGAGGGCGCGATCGCGTCCTGGCCGGGCGCGTGGCAGGGCAAGAACCTGCGCGATGTCCTGGCCGCGCTGGGCTACGACATCGACCGGCCGTGGCGCGAACTGGCACCCGCCGCGCGCGAATGGATCCTGTTCACCGACGACAAGCCGGTGGTCACCGTCGAACCCGAGCGGGAACCGCATCGGATCCACCGCCCGTACCAGGGCACCTACACCAGCGCCGCACGGCTGCTGCTGCGCGCGCACGCCGAATCCAAGAGCGCGGCGACCCGCGAGCGGGCGGCGCGGTTCCTGCACACCGCGACCTGCCCGCTGTGTGCCGGGCGCCGTCTCAAGCCCGAGGCGCTGGCGGTGACCTTCGCGGGACGCAACATCACCGAGCTGGCCGCACTGCCGCTCAGCGAACTGGCCGAGGTGCTGCGCCCGCACACCGAGGGCAGCGGCGCGGCGGCGGTGCTGACCCAGGATCTGGTCTCCCGGATCGAGGTGCTGATCGAGCTGGGGCTGGGCTATCTGAGTGTCGACCGGGAGAGCCCGACCCTGTCCGGCGGTGAGCTGCAACGACTCCGGCTGGCCGGGCAGCTGCGCTCGGGACTGTTCGGTGTGGTCTACATCCTCGACGAGCCCTCGGCCGGCCTGCATCCCGCCGACACCGCCGCACTGACCACGGTGCTCGGCAGGTTGAAGGACTCGGGCAACAGTGTGTTCCTGGTGGAACACGACCTCGATGTGGTGCGCCACGCCGACTGGCTGATCGACATCGGGCCCGGCGCAGGCGTGCACGGTGGCCGGGTGCTCTACTGCGGCGAGGTCGAGGGGCTGCGCGATGTCGCCGAATCGGTCACCCGCCCGTACCTTTTCGGCGAGGTCACCCGGCCGCCGCGCGCCGGACGCACTCCGCGCGGCACCCTCGCCGTGCGTGGCGTCACCAGCCACAACCTGCGGGACCTGGACGCCGACATCCCGCTCGGGGTGTTCACCGCCATCACCGGGGTGTCGGGTTCGGGGAAATCGACACTGCTGCACGCGATCTCGACGACGGCGATGGACGATCCGCGGGTCCTGCGGGTGGTCGAGGTCGATCAGGCGCCGATCGGGCGCACCCCACGCTCGAACCTGGCCACCTACACGGGCCTGTTCGACACCGTGCGGAAACTGTTCGCCGACACCGACGCGGCCCGAGCGCGCGGGTACGGCGTCGGCCGGTTCTCGTTCAATGTGGCCGAGGGGCGCTGCCCCACCTGCCAGGGCGAGGGCTACCTCACCGTGGAACTGCTGTTCCTGCCCAGCACTTACAGCCCGTGCCCGGACGGTCACGGCGCCCGCTACAACCCGGAGACCCTCGGGATCCGCTACCGCGACACCACCATCGCCGAGGTGCTCGACCTGACCGTCGACCGGGCGGCTGAGTTCCTCGCCGACGTCGCGGTGGTCGCGCGGGCACTGCGGACCCTCGCCGACGTCGGCCTCGGGTATCTGCGGCTGGGTCAGCCGGCGACCGAACTGTCCGGCGGCGAGGCGCAGCGGGTGAAGCTCGCGACCGAACTGCAGCGCGCCCGCCGCGCCGACACCGTCTATCTGCTCGACGAGCCGACCACCGGATTGCATCCGGCCGACACCGATGTCCTGCTGACCCAGCTCGACTCGCTCGTCGACTCCGGGGCGACGGTGGTCGTGGTCGAACACGACATGACCGTCGTCGCGCGCGCCGACCACGTCCTGGACATGGGTCCCGGCGGTGGCGCGCGGGGCGGCCGGATCGTGGCGTGTGGGACCCCGGACCAGGTCGCGGCCGACCGGGACAGCGTCACCGCCCGCTATCTGCGCGAGCGGCTGGCGGGGCCGCGGCGATGACCGGCGCGGCGCGCCAAGGCAAATCTGCGGCTATCGCCCGGTGGGGGCCTATCGTGGGTCCATGCCCGTGGACGGGGAGGGGACAGCGGACGGTGACAGAACCCGGCAGGCGATGCTGATCGCCGGCGGGTGCTCGGTCGTCCTCGGGATCGCCGCCCTGCTGTGGCCGGGGCGTGACGAAGCCACCCTGGCGATGCTGTTCGGGACGGCGTTGTTGCTCAGCGCCGTGGTGCAGGGATACCTGGCGACGGTGGCGCGCATCGCGATGTTGCTGCGGCTGCTGGTGCTGGCCGGTACGGGGTTGACGGTCGTGTTGGCGGTGTTGGCGTTCAGCGGCGGCAACATCGAGCTGCTCGCGTTGTGGATCGGCATCGGTTGGGCGGTGCGTGGCATCGTGCAGGCCCTGGTCGCGGCCTGGGACGAGCATCGCGCCGACAGCTGGCTGCACGAAGTCTGTGGCCTGTGCACGACCGCGGCCGGGCTGACCGTGATCGCGATGAAGTTCCAGACCGTCACCGGGCTGGCCAATGTCGCCGGCTGTGCGCTGGTCGTCATCGGCGTGCTGGAACTGCTCAGTGGTGGGATGCTACGTAGCGTGCAGGGCGCCGCGCGCCGGACCCGAGCGCCCTCGACCGTGCTGCCGGACTCGGCCGCGACCGAACAGTAGTAGCCAATCCCACACGGGCAGTGCGGGATTCGAGGTTTACGCGAACATCCGGACAACGTCACGTTGCGGGCGGTGGAGCGGGTGCTGAACTCTGCGTGCCCGGCCGTTCACCGCTGGGGTATCTGTGCTTCGCGCCGGTAGCGTGGCCCGCGGCGTGCGCACGGGTGGACCGGTCGGCGCGCCGCGTCCGCAGCCCGATGTGAGCCCAGGAGAAATGTGGTGTCGCGCGTTACCCCCGGCGAATCCGCCGATACCGTCCAGCGAGAAGAGCTGGCCATGCGGCGCATGACCGAGAGTCTGGTCGAGGACCTCTCCGAGAACGTGCCCGCCGATCAGGTGACCTCGGCGGTCGGCGCCGCGCACGATCGGTTCGCGGGCAAGCCGATCCGGGAGTTCGTGCCGATCCTGGTCGAACGGATCGTGCGCACCGAACTGGCCGACTCCGACCCCACCATCCGGGTGCCCGGACCCACGACCACGGTCGTGCGCGCGTCCACCACCGGTCCCGCACATGCGGCGGAGGAGCCGTCGGTGGCCAAGCGGATGGTCAGCCGTCGGGGTGTGCTGCCGCTGTCGATCGGCGCGGTGACCGTCGTCGCCGCGGTGGCGGCCGGCGTGATCCTGCTCCCCGGTGGCGCCGAGACCCCGGCGGCGGCGCCCGCGGGCGCGCCGCTGACGGTGGTGCGTGGCGTGGTCGGGTCGGAGAAGGTGCCGTTCTTCCGCGACGAGGCGGTCGTGCGGATCCTCGCCGAGAACGGGGTGCAGGTCGAGGTGGAACCTGCCGGGTCCCGCCAGATCGCGACCACCGTCGACCTCGACCGCTACGACTTCGCGTTCCCGTCGAGCAGCCCCGCCGCCGAACGGATCCAGCGTCAGCGCAACATCACCGTCAAGTACACCCCGTTCGCCTCACCCATCGCGATCGCCACCTATCGGCCCATCGCCGACCTGCTCACCGCGGCGGGCGTGATCAAGCCGGGCCCGGTCGCCACGTTCGACATGAACCGCTACCTCGAGCTCACCGGCACCGGCGTGCAGTGGGACGACCTGCCCGGCAACACCACCTACCCGGTGGCCAAGAACATCCTGGTCTCGACCACCGATCCGCGCAGCTCCAATTCCGCCGCCATGTACCTGTCGATCGCGAGCTACGTCGCCAACGACCACACCATCGTGCGCGGCGCCACCGCCGAACAGCACGTGCTGCCTGCGCTGTCGAAACTGTTCCTCGCCCAGGGCTACACCGACACCAGCAGCGAGGGGCCCTTCACCCAGTACCTGACCAACGGCATGGGCCCCACCCCGCTGGTGTGCATCTACGAGGCCCAGTTCATCGAGGCCGCGGGCGAGGGCCGGATCAAGCCCGACATGGTGCTGACCTACCCGACCCCGACGGTGCTGTCGAGCCACACCCTGGTCCCGCTCGACGACACCGGCGACAAGATCGGCAAGCTGCTCACCGAGAACGCCGAACTGCGCCGCCTCGCCGCCGAACACGGTTTCCGCACCGGCGACAACGCCCAGTTCACCGCGATCGCCGCCGACCGTGATGTGCCGGTGCCCGCCGACCTGATCGACGTGGTCGACGTGCCCGCCTACGACACCCTCGAACACCTCCTCGACGGAGTCGCGAACTCCTACAACTGATCCGCGCCGCCGCGCGGCCTGCTGACCTGCGGAATCGCTGCGCCCAAAAAAGTTTTCGGGCGCAGCGATGAGTTCTCGATCGGACCGTCGTCTCAATGAGTGCTACCTGTAGCCGAGATCCGGGAGAGTCTCATGACCGCCAGTTCCGCCGTCACCACCGGCACCCTCGTGGTGCCCGATGCCCGTCTGTACTACGAGGTGCGGGGGACGGGCCCGCTGCTCGTGCTCGTCGGCGCGCCGATGAGCGCCGCCGCGTTCGCGCCGCTGGCCGAGCAGCTCGCCGCCACCAACACCGTGCTCACCACCGATCCACGCGGCCACTTCGCCAGCCCCCTCGACGATCCGCGCCAGGATTCGACGGTCCTCGCCAGGGCCGACGACCTCGCCCGGCTCATCACCCACCTCGGCGCGGGTCCCGCGGTGGTGTTCGGCTCGAGCGGCGGTGCGGTCGGCGCGCTGGCGCTGGCACAGACCAACCCGGATCTGGTCACCACCGTCGTCGCGCATGAGCCGCCGCTGCGCGAACTGCTGCCCGACGCCGACGCGCAGCGCGCCCGCACCGCCGACGTCGTCGCCACCCACGCCCTCGGCGACACCGTCGGCGCGTGGCGGAAGTTCTTCGCGCAGGCCGACATCGCGATCCCCGAGCCGGTGCTGATCGAGCAGTTCGGTGGCGACCGTGAGCCGCGCCGCGCCGCCAGCGAGGACTACTGGTTCGCGCACGAACTGCAGGCCACCACCGGATGGGTCCCCGACCCGCCCCTGCTGCGGGAGGTCCCCACGCGGGTCATCGTCGGCATCGGCGCCGAGTCGGCCGGTCAGTTCTGTGACCGCACCGCACGGGAACTGGCCCTGGCCCTCGGCGTCGAACCCGTACTGTTCCCCGGCGACCACACCGGCTTCGTCGCCGCTCCCGCCGCGTTCGCCGCGCACCTGCAGGAAGTGCTGGACGCACCGTGAGCCGTGCTGCGGCGGATCAGGCGGCGAACACCGCTCCCACCTCCGTCATCCGCCGCGCGGCATAGGCGGGGTCGATCAGCGCCTCCGGCGTGTAGGTACCCGGTGGCACCGGGGCGCCCCGCAGGCCGACCAGCCGTTCGACACCGAGGGCGACGCCGAGCGCGGTCAACGGCCGTTGCCCCTTCGGGTGCAGCAGGTAGCGGTGCGTGCCAAGGGGCGCGCCGGTGGCGTCGATCCCGCGCAGGTCGATCCGGATCTCGATCGACGCGGGTCCGCCTCGTCGGCGTCCCGGTGAGACGCCGACGGCCAGATCGGCGCGCACGTCGGCCGCGCCGGTCGCCATGGCCAGGCTCGGCACATCCAGGACCGGGATGCTCTGGCCGTCGAGGCCGGTGCCGTCCGAGGCGGGGACCACGGCCCGCGCGTCCTCTGCCGCGAGCCACCGGAACACACCGTCGGCGCGGATCAGACCCGCCGAGGTGACCTCGGTCCATCGCTCGAGATCGGCGATACCGGCCGGCCCACCGGTGTCGGTTTCGTCGAGAACGAAACCCAGCCGGACGCTGTCGACCCGCGCGAACGCGCGCGCCTCGTACAGTGCGGCGAGCACCGCGACACCGGCCAGGAAGTGACTGGCCACCAGAATCGGTGCGGCGTGGGCGGATTGGGCGCCCGCCACGACCTCGGGACCGATGTCGAGCAGGCCGCTCGAGATGCTCAGGTAGGCGACGCCGTGGTCGCGGGCGAAGCCGAGACCGTGCAGCCGGTCGTCCCAGAGTGCCGCCACGACGGCCGAATACGCGCCGCCCGAGGGAAGACCCAGGTCGCGGCGGCCCAGATCGATGGTCACGGCGGTCGCGTTCCCCAGTCCGTCCGCGACCCGTTGTGCGCGGGCCCGGTCGCGGCCCGCGATGGTCAGCGGTAGCGCCGGATGCCAGCGGCGCAGCAGGGCCGCGGTGTCGGAACCGGCCTGGCCCGTACCGCCGAGGATCAAGACGTTGTCCATGGGTTTCCTCTCCCCGGAATAAGCTACAGTTTGTAACCTACTCTTTGTAGCTAAGCTGGAGTCCCGACGCAAGGGAGGATGATGACCACGCGAACACCCCGGCTGTCCAAGGCCGCTCGCCGCGAACAGTTGCTCGACACCGCGCTGGCGATGGTGCGCGAGCACGGTACCGACGGCCTGACCCTGGTGACCCTCGCCGAAGCCGCGGGTGTGAGCAGGCCGATCGTCTACGACCACTTCGGCACCCGGCCCGACCTGCTGCTGGCGCTCTACCGCGGGCTCGACGCACGGCACCGCCACGCCGCGGAACAGGCGGTGCGCGAAGCCGAACCGACCGTCGACGAGATCGCCCGGGTGATGAGCGCCGCCTACTTCGCCTGCGCCACCGACATGCCCGAATTCGACGCGATTTCGGCTGCCCTGAAGGGCAACCCCGACGTGCAGGCGATCCAGCGCGACATGCTCGACAGCTACCGCGACTGGATGGCCACGACTTTGCTGCCGCATTCGCGTCTCACCGCCGCCGCCCTGCGGTTGCGCTGCGTGGCCGTGCTCGGTGCGGCCGAAACCCTCGGCGCGGAACTGAACCGGGGCACCACCGCCGCCGACGCGACCGGCGCCCTGACCGACCTGATCATCGCGGCGGCGCGACCGCGGACGGGGAGCAGCACTGAACCCGTGGCGCGGGATCGGCCTCGCACCGATGAGTTCTCGGCCCCGGACACGTCAGAATCGACATGACGACACACAAACTCGAAGTCCCCGGCGCGACGCTCACCTACGACGTGCACGGGCCGCTGCCGACCGCTGACGGGCGGCCACCGCTGCTGATGACCGGTCTCCCGATGGCCGCCGACGGGTTCACCGCACTCGCCGCCCACTTCCCCGAACGCACCGTGGTCACCTACGACCCGCGTGGTCTGGGCCGCAGCGTGCGCACCGACGGCGAGGTCGACAACGTCCCCGGCGTGCACGCCGCCGACGTGCACGCCGTCATCGAGGCGCTCGGCGCCGGCCCGGTCGAGCTCTTCGCCAGCAGCGGCGGCGCGATCGTCGCGCTCGCGCTCGTCACCGCCCATCCCGCGGACGCGACGACCCTGGTCGCGCACGAACCGCCACTGCTCACCGCCCTGCCCGACGCCGACGCTGCCGCCCGCGCGGCCGACGGCTACCGTGCCGCCTACGCGGCGAAGGGTTTCGGCGCAGGCATGGCGGCGTTCATCGCGATGACCTCCTGGGAGGGCGTATTCACCGACGACTACTTCGCCGCGCCCCCCGCGGACCCCGCGATGTTCGGTCTGCCCGTGGAAGACGACGGTTCCCGCGACGACCCGCTGCTGTCGGAGCGGTCGCGCCCCGTCCTGGCCTACCGTGCCGACATCGCCGCGCTCACCGGCGCGCCGACCCGGATCGTCCTGGGATTCGGGGAGGAGTCGAGAGGGACGGTCACCGAACGCACCTCCACGGCGATCGCCGCCCAGCTCGGACACGAGCCGGTCCTGTTTCCCAGCCACCACGGCGGCTTCACCGGACCCGAATCCGGCTACCCGGGTGAGCCCGAGGCCTTCGCCCGCGTCCTGCACGGTGTCCTCGACGGCAACGCCTGATCCCGTGTCGAGCCGCCACGAGTGATGCCGGTGCCGTGTGGGGTCGGCGCCGGCATCACCCCTGGGCGCAGACAGAGCAGGCTGTACGGCGGGGCGGCCCCGGTGGGCGCTCGGTAGGATCCGGCGAATGCCAGCGAGATCCGAGATAGCGCGACTGTTCGATCGGCGACCCAAACAGTGGGGCGCGGACGGCGACCCCCACGCGTGGGATGCGTTGCGGGACAGGGTGTGCGCGCTGCCGGTCCCCGAGGACGCCACCGAGTTCGCGCGGGTTCTGCGGCAGGAGTTCACCCGACTGACCGGCGTGGACGCCGAGGATCCCGCGGCACCGAGCGTGGTCGACATCGAGGGTCGCCGGGTACACCCGGCGACCTGGCGCACCATCCTGCTGCCCCTGCTGACCACCCGCGCGCGGCAACTGTACGGCGAGATCCCCACCGAACGCCCCTGACCCGACCAGGGTCCTACCCGCCGCCGTGGCTCGCTTTCAGTGGGCGCGGCCGGTGTCCGCGGCGGTCGATGAGCGGCCGGGCTCCGTGACGCCCAGGATCCTGGCGGCGAGCTCTCGCACGAGGGTGCGCGCCTTCGGTGGCGGCATCCGCCCGGCGATCAGATAGGGCCGCACCACCGCGAGCGGCAGGTCGAACAGGGCGAACTGCGCCTGATTCGCGGGCAGGCCGGTCTGCGTGGCGATCGTCTCGACCAGGGCCTTGATTTCGCGCGCCTGCTGTTCCCGCACAGCTTCGAACGTGCTCGTCGACGCCGCCGACCAGGACTCGGGTTCGAAGGCGTGCACGCCCGCCTGGAGCACGGCCGCCGACGCCGGATTCGCGCGGCACCAATCCACGATCCACTCCGCGGCGCGGACGGCATCGTCCGCGGTGGGTCGCGCACCGAGCTCCCGCAGGTACTCGTCCTGGAATTTCCGCACCGTGTGCACCCAGACGGCCGCCAGCAGCGCCGGACGATCGGGAAACCGGTGGTAGACAGACCCGCTCGGCGCTCCGGCGGTGCGAGCCACCGCGCTCATGGTGAGCGCCCGCGCCCCGCCGGAGGCGAACAGGCCGGCCGCGGCGGCCAGGAGCGCTTCGACGGAATGCGTGGCAGTTCTTCCCATAGTTCTGGAGATTATGCTCTACTTTCGTTTTAGGGAGAAGTCTCTAGAAAGGTGGAATCGATGACGGTGATCGAACTGGACACCGCGCAGCGCGTGCTGGCGGCTCAGCCGTTCAACGACATGGTGGGCGCGCGACTCGTCGCGTTCGGCGACGGCGAAGCCGTGCTCGAACTCGACATCGCCGATCGGCACCGGCAACAGTTCGGACTGGTCCACGGCGGCGTGCTGGCCTACTGCGCCGACAACGCGCTCACCTTCGCGGCGGGCACCGTGCTCGGCGCGAGCATCCTGACCACGGAGGTGACGGTCAAATACCTGCACGCCGCGCGACATGGCACGCTGCGCACCACCGCGGTCGTCGACCACGGGGACCGCCGTCAGGCGTTGTGCAGCGCCCGCATCGAGGTCGTCGGCGCGGACGGAACCGCGACACTGTGCGCGCTGGCCACCGGCACCGCCCGGCTGGCCGAACCGAAGACTCCGGCATGACCGTGCGCGAACACCGGCTACCGCCGGGGCAGTCGGCAGACGAGCTGCGGCGCTTCGGTTTGCCGGCGTTCGCGCCGCGTCGGCCGATGCTTCCGGCCGAGCCGCGCCTGGTCCTCGTCGGCGAGCACGGGCCGGACGAGGTGCCCGTCGCGGAGTTGCTGACGAACCATCGCGCAACGCAGGTCAGCGATCTGCATTGCGTGACCACCTGGAGCGCCGTCGATCTGCGCTGGAGTGGCGTGGCCTTCCGGATCGTCCACGAGTGGATCCTCGGCCGCTTCGAGCTACCGTTCTCGGCCCGATGGGTGCGATTCCGTGGGCTGGACGGCTTCCACTGCTGCTTGCGGATCGACGACGCGGTGGCCGCGGACGTCCTGCTGGCCGATC
Organism: Nocardia neocaledoniensis; assembly: GCF_003182135.1. Lineage (GTDB taxonomy): Bacteria > Actinomycetota > Actinomycetes > Mycobacteriales > Mycobacteriaceae > Nocardia > Nocardia neocaledoniensis. The sequence continues at coordinate 42,297 of NZ_QGTL01000010.1, forward strand.
GGCTCGACGGGCAGCCGCTCACCCCCGACCACGGAGCCCCGTTGCGCCTGATCGCGCCCGCCCACTATGGCTACAAGAGCGTCAAACACGTCGCGTCCATCGACTACCTCGCCGACTACCGCCCCGGGCCCGCGGGCTGGATGGCACACCCGAGAGGGCGTGTCGCGTGCGAGGAGCGCAGCCGATTCCTGCCGGGCCGGGTGTGGCGGCCGGTCTGGCGCGCGGCGGTTCCGCTGGTCCGGCGCCGATATGCGGAGGCCCGGTAGCGGCGGCGATCAGAGCGGGGGCGCGCCGGGTTCGAGCAGGCGCTTGGGGTGCATGCCGTCGACCTGACCGATGAACGGCGGATGGATGCTGTAGCCGAGCATGCGGCGGATGTCCTCCGAGACCGCGCGGACGGTGTCGCGGGTGGTGGACAGCGTGAACGCCTCCTGCGGCCGCAGCCACGGCTCGCAGTACTGGGCGGTCACGGCCAGCCGTGGAGCCGTCGAGCGGTTGGCGCCGCCGCCGTGCCACAGGGTGCCGGGAAAGAACACGCACGAGCCGGCGGACATCACCACCGGCACCCGTTCGGACTCGGCCGGCGTTCCGTGGCCCAGCCGGTGGCTGCCGGGGATGATGTCGGTGGCGCCGTTCTCGGCGGTGAAGTCGTCGATTGCCCAGATCGTGGCCGCGCCCAGCGCCTTTCGCGGCCGCGGCAACGGGTAGAAGCCGTCGTCGGTGTGCAGCATCTGACGCTGCTCGCCGGGCAGGATGTTGATCACCTGCAGCATCGACAGCAGGTAGTTCGGCAGGAACATCCGGTCCAGCAGCGCCAGCACGCGCGGGTGATCGGCGATCCGGTCGCAGCTGCGGGTCTTGTTCAGCACGCTGTACACCCGCTGGGTGGTGTGGCCTTCGAATCCGTTGCGGCCGGTCCGGTCCAGCAGCGGCGAGACTTCGGATCGGATGCGGTCGAGCTCCTGGGGAGTCAGTAGATCCGGCAGGATCACATACCCGTCGCGTTCGACGGCCGCCAGGTCGGCCTCGGCGATCGCGGGGTCGACGGTGTCACCACCGCTGGCTGTGCGGCGGTAGGTGCCCGCCAGGTCACCGGCCAGATCCGACAGGGTTGATGCTTCGGGCTTCATACCGCACTCCCAGGAATCCATAACATAACTGAGTTCTGTTATGGTTCGACTATGGCACGCGCCCCGATCGGACGTCAACAACTTCTCGACGCCGCCCGCGAGGACCTGATCCGCGGCAACGGCGTCATCGAACTCGCCGCTCTCACCCGGCGTGCGGGGTTGAGCACCGGTGCGCTCTACCATCACTTCGGGTCGAAGAACGGCCTGCTGGCGGCGATCTACGACGGCTTCTACCAGGCGCTGCGGCATGCGGTCGCCGACGCCGAGTTGCCCGCGGGGGCCGACTGGGCCACGCGCGAGCGCGCGCGCACCCAGCTGTTCGTCACCTACCATTTCACCGATCCGCTGGCGCCGATCCTGCTCAACCGGGTCGCCGCGGACCCTCAGCTCGCCGATCTGGAGACCATCTACATCCAGACCATGAGCGATGACGCCGCCGAGAACATCCGGGCCGGTCAGCGCACGGGCGAGATCCCCGCCGACCTCGACGCCGACAGCGCCGGAGCCTTCGTCATCGGCGGCCTGCGCCACGGCATCGTGCAGCAGCTTCGTCTCTCCCCGCGCCCCGACGTGGATCGGGTCAGCGAACGCCTGTGGCAGCTGACGGCCGGCGCGCTCGGACTCCTCTGAACTGTGCCCCGAGATCGTCGCGTAGGTGGCAACCGTTCGGATCAGCGGTGGCAGGTCATCGCCGACAGGGCCGCCGAGAGCGCGGGTTGCGTTGTCGCGGACCAGAAGTCGCCACCGGAGCGCTGCGCGATCTCGCGGAGCGAGTCGGGGTCGGCGGGCACCTGGACCCGGTGCGCGGGACCGGTGACGTTCGGGATGTCGACCACGCCGAGTGCGGTACCCAGCGAGATCGTCGAGACAGCGACGTTCGCGCTCCGCGCCGCATCGGCCGCGGTGTAGGCGCCGCGCGGGGCATCGAGTTCGACGGGCACGGTCTGCTTGCCGTCAGAGATCAGGATGATCCGGCGTCGGCCGTCGACACCGGCGAGAGTGTCGAGCGTGGCGAGGGTCGCGAGCGCGGAGAAGAGAGCTTCGCCGGTGGCGGTGCGCTCTGCCAGTTCGACCGCGTCCACCGCGGCGAGGAACGGCGCGCGATCGGTGGTCGGATGCACCTGGACCTGAGCGGTTCCCGCGAAGGTGATCAGCCCGAGCTGCACCTCCGGACCGAGCCCGACGGCGTATTCCTTCGCGGCCCGCTGCGCGACGAGGAGCCGGTTCGGCGCGACATCGGTGGCTTCCATCGACAGCGACACGTCGAGCACGAACACCACCGCGGTGGCGCACAGCGCGGAGTCTGTGGCCGGTTGCGCCGACCCGGAAACCGTTCGGGCACAGCCTGTCCCGACGAGTGCGAGGGCTGCCAGGAACGCCGCGGCGGCGGCGCGTGTCCTGGGGCGTCGTGGCACCCGGTCAGGCTATCAGCCGCGTGCACGCCGGACGGTGGCCGACCACGCGGGGGAGGCGTCGCTGAATCGTGTACGCAGAGTTTCGGGTTCGATCGCCACGACCTGCCAGCGCGCGTCGGAGGCGAACGGTTGCGCCAACTCCGCGCGGCTCACCGGATGCGGCCCCGGGGCGGGGCCGACGTCGCTGAAACACAGGATGTGGACCGTCGCGCCTGGCTCGACCACTCCGGCCAGACTCGCCACGTACACCCGGCGTTCGGTGGCGTCGAACGTGTGGAACAGGCCGCAGTCCAGCACCGTTCGGAACTGCCGCCCCAGTGGCCGGAGGTCGAGCGCGTCGCCGACGGTGAAGGTGGCGTCGAGGCCGTGGTCGGCGGCACGGCGGTTCGCGATGGCCACCGCGGTCTCGGCCACGTCGATCCCGACCACCGGCAATCCGCGCGCGGCGAGATAGAGCCCGTTGTCGCCGGTCCCGCATCCGGCATCGAGGACGGGGCCCGCGAACGCCTCGGCCTCCGCCAAACGCACGACGGCCGGTTGGGGCTCGTCGATGTCCCACGGCGCGGGCCCGTCCCGGTAGGAGGCATCCCAGGGCTGCCCGGACTGCCGTTCGTGGCTCGTCGGTGGGCGCCCGCGGGGTGCTTCGCCGGCGGGCATGTCAGTGCAGGAAGGTGGCCGCGTTCTCGGCCAGGTCGAGGACCGGCTGCGGGAACAGACCCAGCAGCACGGTGGCGCCCGCGGTGAACGCCACCACCAGGGTCGTCGCGAACGGCGCGGTCACGGTCGGGGCGTCGGCCGGGGGATCGGTGAAGAACATCAGCACGATCACCCGCACGTAGAAGAACGCGGCGATCGCGCTGCACACCACGCCGACGATGACCAGCGGCGTGTATCCGGCGCCCGACGCGGCGGCGAACACCGCGAACTTGCTGACGAACCCACTCGTCAACGGCAGACCGGCGAAGGAGAGCAGCAGCAGCGCGAACACCGAGGCCAGCCACGGGGATCGGCGCCCGAGCCCGGCCCATCGCGACAGCGCGGTCGCTTCGTCGCCCGAGGAATCGCGCACCAGGGTGACGACCGCGAACGCGCCGACCGTGCCGAGCCCGTAGGCCAGCAGATAGAACAGCACCGCCGCGACCCCGGCGTCGTCGGCGGCGACCAGGCCGACGAGCAGGAACCCGGCATGGGCGATGGAGGAATACGCCAGCATCCGCTTCACATCGGTCTGGGTGATCGCCATGACCGCGCCGACCACCATCGTGGCGACCGCGACGGCGGCGAGCACCGGCCGCCAGTCGTCGCGCAGCGCGTCGACCCCGACCATGAGCACACGCAGGGTCGCGCCGACCGCGGCGATCTTGGTGGCCGCCGACATGAACGCCGTGATCGGGGTCGGCGCACCCTGGTACACGTCGGGCACCCACGCCTGGAAAGGCGCGGCGCCGATCTTGAACAGCAACCCGACCGCGAGCATCGCGATGCCGAGCAGCGCGAGGGTCGCGTTCTCGGGCTGCTTGTCCAGTGCCGCACCGATTCCCGGCAGCGACACGGTGCCGGTCTGCCCGTACAGCAGCGCCACCCCGTAGAGGAAGAACGCCGAGGAGAACGCGCCGAGCAGGAAGTACTTGAGCGCCGCCTCCTGCGAGAGCAGCCGCCGGCGGCGGGCCAGGCCACACAGCAGATACAGCGGCAGCGACAGCACCTCGAGCGCGACGAACAGCGTCAGCAGATCGTTCGCGGCGGGGAACAGCAGCAGCCCACCGAGCGCGAGCATGGTCAGCGGGAACACCTCGGTGGTCGACACCCCCGAGCGCACCGCCGCCAGTTCGTGCGCGCTGCCCGGCACGGCCGAGGCCTGCGGGGTGAACGCGTCGACACCGCGGTCGAGCACGGCCGCCGCCCGACTCCAGGTGCCGGGGCCGCTGCGCGCGCGGGGAACCGCACCGCGTTCGGCGATGAGCAGCAAACCCAGCAGCGCGACGATCAGGATCGTGCCCTGCAGGAACAGCGCCGCCCCGTCGATCGCGACGGCGCCGACCACGGCGGTACCCTCGGTCCCCGCCAGCAGGACCACAGCCACCAGCGCCGCGAGCACCCCGGCCAGGCCGAGAACCAGCTGCGTGAGATAGCGCGTGGACCGCGGCACGAACGCCTCGACCAGCACGCCGACGACGCCGACCGCGAACACGATCAACATCGGGGCGAGCAGGTGGTATTCGATGCTCGGCGCGGGCAGGGTGGCCGCGAGCTCGTTGATGATCACGGTGTCCGTCCTCATTTGTGTCCGCCCACGGGCGGGGTGGCCGCGCCCGCTTCGGGAGCGGGGACCGTCGGAGCGGGATCGTGCTTACCGATCGTGGACAGGGTGTGTCCCACCGCGGGATCGACCATGTCCAGCACCGGTTTCGGGTAGAAGCCGAGAACCAGCAGGGCGACCAGCAGCGGCACCACGACGGCGAGTTCGCGCGGGACCAGATCGCGCAGGTTCTCGTTGCCCTGCTTCAGTGGGCCGGTCATCATCCGCTGGTACATCCACAGCACGTAGATCGCGGCCAGCACCAGCGCGCCCGTCGCGAGGACGGCGGCGACCTTGTACTTGCCGAAAGTGCCGACCAGGACCAGGAATTCGCTGACGAACGGAGCGAGCCCGGGCAGGGACAGGGTCGCCAGGCCTGCGATGAAGAACGTTCCGGCCAGCACCGGCGCCACCTTCTGCACCCCACCGAAATCGGCGATCATCCTGGTGCCGCGGCGCGAGACGAGGAATCCGGCGATGAGGAACAGCGCGGCCGTGGACAGGCCGTGGTTGACCATGTAGAGCGTCGCCCCGGACTGCGCCTGGGTGGTCATCGCGAAGATGCCCAGGATGATGAACCCGAAGTGCGAGATGGAGGTGTAGGCGATCAGGCGCATCACGTCGGTCTGCCCGATCGCCAGCAGCGCGCCGTAGAGGATGCCGATCACGGCCAGGGTGATCACCAACGGCGCGAACGTGTCCGAGGCGAGCGGGAACAGCAGCAGACAGTAGCGGAGCATGCCGAAGGTGCCGACCTTGTCGACCACCGCCATCATCAGCACCGCGCCCGACGGTGTCGCCGAGACCGCGGCGTCGGGCAGCCAGGTGTGCAGCGGCCACAGCGGCGCCTTCACGGCGAAGGCGAACAGGAAGCCGAGGAACAGCGCGTTGATCACGGCGGTGCTGCCGCCGAGTTGCCCGTTGTTGGCGGCGGTGACCACGGTCCGCAGGTCGAAGGTGCCCGCCGAGCCCTCGCCGAGCCCGGCCTGCGCGGTGAGCACGTAGAGGCCGATCACCGCGGCCAGCATGATGAGCCCGCCGAACAGGTTGTACAGCAGGAACTTCACCGCGGCGCGGGAACGTTGCGCGCGCACGGCGGCGTCGCTGGTGCGTGGCCCGAAGCCGCCGATGAGGAAGTACATCGGGATGAGCATCGCTTCGAAGAACACGTAGAACAGCAGGATGTCGAGTGCCAGGAACGAGATCAGCACCATCGACTCGACCAGCAGCATCAGCGCCAGGTAGATGTGCGCGGTCTTGCGGCCCTCGCCCGCGGCGCGGTCGTCGTTCCAGCCCGCCAGGATCAGCAACGGCAGCAGCACGGCCGTCAACAGGACCAGCGCGGTGGCGATGCCGTCCAGACCCAGGGTGTAGCCGACGCCGAACGCCGGGATCCACTCGTGTTCCTCGACGAATTGGTATTGCGCGCCGCCCGGCTGGAACCGCACCGCCAGGGTGACGGCGAGCGCGAGCACGCCGATCGACACCGCGAACGCCAACGCGCGCGCCACATTCCGCCGCGCGGCCGGCACGGCGAGTACCGCGACCGCGCCGATCGCGGGGGCGAGCCAGAGCGTCGTCAGCCAGGGAAACGAGTTCACCAGAACCTCACCGCCAGCAGGGCAGCGGCCACCAGGGCCGCGCCGGTGAACATGGACAGGGCATAGGAGCGCACGAACCCGGTCTGTACCCGCCGGATCCGCGCCGAGAGTCCGCCGATCCCGGCGGCCGTGCCGTTGACGATGCCGTCGACACCGCGGGCGTCGAGGAACACCAGCGCCCGGGTGAGGTGCCGGCCCGGTCGTTCGAACACGGCCTCGTTGATCGCGTCGCCGTAGAGGTCCTTGCGGGCCGCCGTGGTGAACACCGTGACCGGCTCGGGCGCGGACTCGGGGACCGGACTCTCCGCGTACTTGCGGTAGGCCACCGCCACGCCGATCGCGACGGCGGTCAGCGCCAGCCCGGTCACCACTCCGGCGGGCACGACGGGTTCGGCGTGATGGGAGCCGACCACGGGTTCGAGCCAGTTCTGCAGCGCCGAGCCCCAGACGAACAGGCCACCGGCGAACACCGAACCGAACGCGAGCAGGATCATCGGCCCGGTCATCACCGCGGGCGCCTCGTGCGGGTGGGTGTCGGGCTGCCAGCGTCGCTCGCCGAAGAACGTCATCAGCATGACGCGGGTCATGTAGAAGGCGGTGAGCGCGGCGCCGACGAGCGTGACCGCGCCCAGCAGGATGCCGACCGTGCCGCCGTGATCGAAGGCGACCTCGATGATCTTGTCCTTGGAGAAGAAGCCGGAGAAGGGCGGAACGCCGATGATCGCCAGGTAACCGAGACCGAAGGTGACGAACGTGATCGGCAACAGCTTGCGCAGACCGCCGTAGCGGCGCATGTCGGTCTCGTCGTTCATCGCGTGCATCACCGACCCCGCGCCCAGGAACAGGCCGGCCTTGAAGAAGCCGTGGGTGAGCAGATGCATGATCGCGAAGGCGTAGCCGGCGGGGCCGAGGCCGACGGCCAGGATCATGTAGCCGATCTGGCTCATGGTCGAGGCGGCGAGGGCCTTCTTGATGTCGTCCTTGGCGCAGCCGACGATCGCGCCGAACAGCAGGGTCACCGCGCCGACGGCCATCACCGCGGCCTGCGCGTTCGGGGCGAGGTCGTAGATCGGGTTGGCGCGCGCGATCAGGTACACGCCCGCGGTGACCATGGTGGCGGCGTGGATGAGCGCCGAGACCGGGGTGGGGCCTTCCATCGCGTCGCCGAGCCAGGACTGCAGCGGCACCTGCGCGGACTTACCGCAGGCCGCGAGCAGCAGCAGCAAGCCGATGGCGGTGAGCGTGCCCTCGCTCGCGCCCGGCGTCGCCGCGAACACGGTGCGGAAGTCGAAGGAGCCGAAGGCGGCGAACATCGTCATCATGGCGATCGCCAAGCCCATGTCACCGACCCGGTTGACGATGAACGCCTTCTTGGCAGCCGTCGCCGCGGACGGCTTCTCGTACCAGAAACCGATCAGCAGGTAGGACGCCAGACCGACCCCTTCCCAGCCGAGGTAGAGCACCAGGAAGTTGTCGGCCAGGACGAGCACGAGCATGGCGGCCAGGAACAGGTTGAGGTAGCCGAAGAAGCGGCGCCTGCCCGGGTCGTGGCTCATGTAGCCGATCGAATAGAGGTGGATCAGCGAGCCGACGCCGGTGATCAGCAGGGCGAAACAGATCGAGAGTTGGTCGAGCTGCAGGCCGAACCCGACCTGCAGGTCACCGGTGGGCACCCAGCGGAACAGCTCGTGATGGATCGCGCGGTCGGCGTCGGCGCGGCCGAGCATGCCGGCGAAGGCGATCGCGGCGACGACGAACGACGCCAGCGCGGCGGCGGTGCCGAGGTAGGCGCCCCAGCGGTCGGCGCGATGCCCGAGCAGGAGCAGCACGATCGCGCCCGCCAAGGGGAGGGCGGGCAGCAGCCACAGTGTCGCGGTACCCATGTCAGAACTTCAGCAGGTTGGCGTCGTCGACCGAGGTCGAGCGGCGGGCACGGAAGATCGTCATGATGATGGCCAGGCCGACGACGACCTCGGCGGCCGCGACGACCATGGTGAAGAACGCGATCACCTGACCGTCGAGGTTGCTGTGCAGGCGGGCGAAGGTGACGAAGGCCAGGTTCACCGCGTTGAGCATCAGCTCGATGCACATGAACACCACGATGGCGTTGCGGCGCAACAGCACTCCCGCGGCGCCGATGGTGAACAACAGCGCGGACAGGAACAGATAGTTCTCGGGGTTCACCGGGTGCCTTCCTCGTCGGCCGTCGGGGTGACGTCGCTGCCCGCGCCGACCGAGAGCGCGGCGGCTTCGGTGTGCGCGCGGGTGCGGCGGTGACGCAGGATCGTGCTCACCGACAGTTCGGCGAAGCTGCCGTCGGGGAGTTGGGCGGGGCTGTCCACGGCGTTGTGCCTGGCGTACACGCCGGGAGTGGGGAGCGGGGTGGCGCGTTCGCCCGCGGTGCGGAAGCGGTCGCGCGACATCTCGCGCTGACCGCGCCGCGGCGTGAACTGCTCGCGGTGGGCCAGCACCATGGCGCCGATGGTGGCGGTGATGAGCAGCGCGCCGGTCAGCTCGAAGGCCCAGACGTAGCGCAGGAAGATGAGCTCGGCCAGTTCGGCGATGACATCACGACCACCGAAACCGGTGGCGGGGTAGGCGGTCGCACTGTCGCGCAGGGCCGCGCCGATCCCGCCGATGAGCAGCAGCCCGAACCCGACACCGACGACGGCGGCAGCGATGCGCTGGCCGCGCAACGTCTCCCGCAGCGATTCGGCGGAGTCGACGCCGACGAGCATCAGCACGAACAGGAACAGCATCATGACCGCGCCGGTGTAGACGACGATCTGGACGACACCGAGGAACAGCGCGCCCTGGGCGATGTAGAACACGGCGAGCGCGATCATGGTGGCGGCCAGGCACAGTGCCGAGTGCACGGCCTTGGCGGCGGTCACCATCCCGAGGGCGCCGAGGACCGCGATGGGTGCCAGGACCCAGAACAGCACGGCCTCGCCGGTGGCGGTGCTGGGGATGTCGGCGGCGAGCAGGGTGGTCATCGCAGCACCTCCTCCGACGTGGTGGGCTGGACGCGGCCCAGGTAGTAGTCGGCCTCGTCGGTGCCGGGCGCCATGGCGTGCGGCGGGGGCGTCATGCCCTCGGCGAGCGGGGCGAGCAGGCGGTCCTTCTCGTAGATGAGGTCGGCGCGGTTGTCGTCGGTGAGCTCGTAGTCGTTGGTCATGGTCAGCGCGCGGGTCGGGCACGCCTCGATGCACAGGCCGCAGCCGATGCAGCGCAGGTAGTTGATCTGGTAGACGCGGCCGTAGCGTTCACCGGGGGAGAAGCGTTCGTCCTCGGTGTTGTCGGCGCCTTCGACGAAGATCGCGTCGGCGGGGCAGGCCCAGGCGCACAGTTCGCAGCCGATGCACTTCTCGAGCCCGTCGGCGTACCGGTTGAGTTGGTGGCGGCCGTGGTAGCGGGGCGCGGTCGGCACCTTCTGTTCGGGATAGAACTCGGTGTTGGGCTTCTTGAACATGGTCGCCGCGGTGACCGCGAATCCGGCGAGCGGGTCGAACAGGCCCGGTTCGGGTTCGGCGTCGGTCCGCGCAGGCATCGGCGGCACCGGGAAGCCCAGGAACACCGGCGATTTCGTGGGTTCCTCCGGCAACGGCGGCAGGCCCTTCGCCCGGCCGGCGCGCAGGAACATCGCGATCATCGCCACGGTGATGGCCAGGCCGACGCCCACCAGGATCGCGTTCTTGCCCGGGATGCCCTCGATGTCGAGCACGCGGGCGGTGGCCACGATCATCACCCACACCAGCGAGGTGGGGATCAGCAGTTTCCAGCCCAGGTTCATGAACTGGTCGTAGCGCAGTCGCGGCAGGGTGCCGCGCAGCCAGACGAAGACGAACAGGAACGTCCAGACCTTGAGGGTGAACCACAGCAGGGGCCACCAGCCGGAATTGGCGCCCGCCCAGAGGCTGATCGGGAACGGCGCGCGCCAGCCGCCGAGGAACAGCGTCGTGGCCAGCGCCGAGACCGTCGCCATGTTGACGTATTCGGCGAGCATGAACATGGCGAACTTGAGCGAGGAGTACTCGGTGTGGAAGCCGCCGACCAGTTCGCCTTCGGCTTCGGGCAGGTCGAACGGCGCCCGGTTGGTCTCGCCCACCATGGCGACGCAGTAGATGAGGAACGAGGGCAGCAGCAGGAAGACGTACCAGGTGCCCTCCTGCGCGGTGACGATCCCGGAGGTCGCCATGGTGCCCGAGAGCAGGAACACCGTCGCGAAGGTCAGGGCCATCGCGATCTCGTACGAGATCACCTGCGCCGTCGAGCGCAGCCCACCCAGCAGCGGGTAGGTCGAGCCCGACGACCAACCGGCGAGCACGATGCCGTAGACGCCGATGGAGGTGATGGCGAGGATGTAGAGCACCGCGACCGGCATGTCGGTGAGCTGCAGCGCGGTGGTGTGGCCGAGGATCGACACCTCGGGACCGAACGGGATCACCGCGAACGCCATGAACGCCGGGATCACCGAGATGATCGGGGCCAGCACGAAGATCGGCTTGTCCACGATCGCCGGGATGATGTCTTCCTTGAGCGCCATCTTCACGCCGTCGGCGATGGACTGGAACATGCCGCCGGGGCCGATGCGGTTGGGGCCGACGCGCATCTGCATCCAGGCGACGACCTTGCGCTCGGCATAGACCGCGATGAGCGGTACCAGCATCAGGTACACGAACACACCGAGCGCCTTGAGCACCACCAGCCAGAGCGGATCGGTGCCGAATACGGATTCACTCATGGCGGTGTTCCTTCATCCTGTCGTCGGCCCGGCGCAGGCGCACCACGGCGCCGGGCGTCACGCCGAGGGTGGCGGCGACCGTGCAGCCGGTCGAGTACAGCGGCAGCCACACGACCCGGTCGGGCAGGTCGGTGATCATCAGCGGCACCGTGATCTCGCCGCGGTCGGTGGAGACGACGATGCGGTCGGCTTCGCCCGCCTCGATCTCGGCGGCGGTCGCGGCCGAGAGCCGGGCCACCGGCGGGCGCGCGATTCCGGCGAGGTGGGGTTCGCCGTCCTGCATACGGCCCGCGTCGAGTAGCATGCGCCAGCCGGCCAGGACCGCGGTGCCAGGTCCGGGGACGGGCCGTGTCTGGCTGGTGTGTTCGGGTGTGGAGATCGGTTCGCCGGTCCACGCGCCGAGGGTGTCGAGTTCGGCGCGGGCGGCCGCGGCGTCGGGCAGGTTGATCGGTTCGCCCATCTCGGCGGCGAGCGCGTGCAGGACGCGCAGGTCCGACAGGGGTGCGGCGACGCGGCGGGTGGTGTCCAGCGGTGCGGCGGCGAACGGGCGGGGCCTGCCCTCCCAGGTGCGGAAGGTGCCGGATTTCTCTGTGACCGGCGCGACCGGGAACACGACGTCGGCGCGTTCGGTGACGGCGCTGTGGCGCAGTTCGAGACTCACCACGAAACGGGCGGCGTCGATGGCGGCGACGGCCGCCGCCGGATCGGGCAGGTCGTCCGGGTCGACGCCGCCGATCACGAGTGCGCCCAGTTGCGCGGCGCTGCCGAGGATGCCCGCGGTGTCTCGGCCCAGGGTGACGGGCAGTTCGTCCGATTGCCAGCGGTGGCGAACCTGTTGGCGCGCCGCGGGATCGATGACGGGACGGCCGCCGGGCAGCAGGCTGGGCAGGGCGCCCGCTTCGAGTGCGCCGCGTTCGCCCGCGCGCCGCGGGATCCAGGCCAGTTCGGCGCCCGTGCGGTCGGCGAGGCGGGCCACGGCCGACAGCGCGCCGGGGCTGCCCGCGAGCCGTTCACCCGCCAGGACGACCGCGCCGGGGGTGCGCAGCAGCGCCCTGAGTTCGGTGGCCTCGGTGGAGTTCTCGGCCGCGATGGCGTCGAGGACATCGGCTTCCCCGCAGGGCGGGGTCTGGATGAGCGCGCCCGAGAGGCGTTCGAGTCCGCGGGAGGCGAACGGTGCCAGCGCGACGACTCGCAGGCCACGGGTGCGCACGGCCTTGCGCAGGCGCAGGTAGACGATCGGCGATTCCTCTTCCGGCTCGAAACCGACGAGCAGCACGACCGGTGCGGCGGTGAGCGCGGCATAGTCGACCCGCATGCCGTGGCCTGCGACGCGGGCGGCGAGGAAGCGTTCCTCCTCTTCGGAGTGGAGGCGGCTGCGGAAGTCGATGTCGTTGGTGGCGAGCACCATGCGCGCGAACTTGCCGTAGGCGTAGGCCTCTTCCTCGGTGACGCGGCCGCCGACGAGCACGCCCGCGTTGCCGATGGCGGCCCGCAGGCCGGTCGCTGCGGCGGCGAGAGCTTCGTTCCAGGAGGCGGGGGCGAGCACGCCGTCCCAGCCGCGCACCAGCGGAGTGGTGAGGCGGTCGCGTTCGGTGGCGTAGGCGAAGGCCCAGCGGCCCTTGTCGCAATTCCATTCCTCGTTGACCTGCGGGTCGTCACCGGCCAAGCGGCGCAGCACCTTGCCGCGCCGGTGGTCGGTGCGCTGGGCGCAACCGGAGGCGCAGTGCTCGCACACGCTCGGCGTGGACACCAGGTCGAAGGGGCGGGCACGGAACCGGTAGGAGGTGCCGGTGAGGGCGCCCACGGGACAGATCTGCACGGTGTTGCCGGAGAAATAGGAGTCCAGCGGCTCGGCCTGGGCGGTGCCGACCTGTTGCAGCGCACCACGATCCATCAGTTCGATGAACGGATCGCCGGCGACCTGCTGCGAGAAGCGGGTGCACCGCGCGCACAGCACGCAGCGTTCCCGGTCGAGCAGCACGGCCGAGGACAGCGGGATCGGCTTCGGGTAGGTGCGCTTCTCGCCGTCGAAGCGGGATTCGGCGCTGCCGGTGGACATCGCCTGGTTCTGCAGGGGGCATTCGCCGCCCTTGTCACAGACCGGGCAGTCCAGGGGGTGGTTGATGAGCAGTAGTTCCATGACCCCGCGCTGGGCCTTCTCGGCGACCGGGGAACTGAGCTGGGTGCGCACGACCATGCCGTCGGTGACCGGAATCGTGCAGGAGGCGACGGGCTTTCGCTGCCCTTCCACCTCGACCAGACATTGGCGGCAGGCGCCCACCGGATCGAGCAGGGGGTGGTCGCAGAAGCGCGGGATCTGCACGCCGATCAGTTCGGCGGCACGGATGAGCAGGGTGCCCGCGGGAACCTGGACCGTGGTGTCGTCGATGGTGACGCTCACCAGATCCGCGGGCACGACTCCGCTGCTGTTGCCAGGCGCTATCGCGGTCATCGGTCCTCTTTCCCTGCGTCGGCCCATACCGTGGCGCGGCTCGGATCGAACGGGCAGCCGCCGCGACGCTGATGCTCGAGGTATTCCTCACGGAAGTACTTCAGCGAGGAGAAGATCGGGCTCGCCGCGCCGTCACCGAGCGCGCAGAAGGATTTGCCGTTGATGTTGTCGGCGATGTCGGCGACCTTGTCGAGGTCGGCCTCGGTGCCCTGACCCGCTTCGAGCCGGCGCAGCAGCTGCACCAGCCAGTAGGTGCCTTCGCGGCAGGGTGTGCACTTGCCGCAGGATTCGTGGGCGTAGAACTCGGTCCAGCGCAGCACGGCCCGCACGACGCAGGTGGTGTCGTCGAAGATCTGCAGTGCCTTGGTGCCGAGCATGGATCCGGCGGCGGCGACACCTTCGTAGTCGAGGGCGGTGTCGAGGTGTTCGTCGGTGAAGATCGGCGTGGACGAACCACCGGGCGTCCAGAACTTGAGGGTGTGGCCTGCCCGGATTCCGCCGGCGTAGCCGAGCAGTTCGCGCAGGGTGATGCCAAGGGGCGCCTCGTACTGGCCGGGCCGGGCGACGTGCCCCGACAGCGAGTACAGGGTGAAGCCGGGTGACTTCTCACTGCCCATCGAGCGGAACCATTCGGTGCCGCGGCGCAGGATCGACGGCACGCTGGCGATGGATTCGACATTGTTGACCACGGTCGGGCACGCGTACAGACCGGCCACGGCCGGGAACGGCGGCCGCAGGCGTGGCTGTCCGCGCCTGCCCTCGAGCGAGTCGAGCAGCGCGGTCTCCTCGCCGCAGATGTAGGCGCCCGCGCCCGCGTGCACGATGAGTTCCAGGTCGAATCCGGAGCCGAGGATGTTCGTGCCGAGATAGCCGGCCGCGTACGCCTCGGCGACGGCGGCCTGCAGGCGGCGCAGCACGGGCACGACCTCGCCGCGGACATAGATGAACGCCGTGGCCGCCCGGATCGCGTAGGCCGCGATGACCACGCCCTCGATCAGGGTGTGCGGGGTGGCCAGCATCAGCGGAATGTCTTTGCAGGTACCGGGTTCGGACTCGTCGGCGTTGACGACGAGGTAGTGCGGTTTCGTCGTGCCGTCCGGGCCGGGCCCCTGCGGGATGAACGACCATTTCATGCCGGTCGGGAAGCCCGCGCCGCCGCGGCCGCGCAGGCCCGCGTCTTTGACGGTCTGGATCACGTCGTCGGGGGACAGGCGCAGCGCGGCGCGCAGTCCTTCGTAGCCGCCGGTGGACCGGTAGCTGTCAAGCGTCCAGGAGCGTGGCTGGGCCCAGTGTTCGCTGAGAACCGGGGTGAGGGTGGTCATCTCAGGCCCCCTGTCCGGCGTCGTCCGCGGCCGCGGCGTCGAGCCCGGCCAGCGTGGCCGGGCCGGGTGCGCCGTCGAGCGCGCCGGGGCGTTCGTCGGGGAACCCGGCCAGGATCCGCGCGGTCTCCCGGAAGGTGCACAGCGGGGCGCCGCGCGTCGGACGCACCTGGTGACCGGCGCGCAGGGCGTCGGTGATGGCGCGGGCCGAGTCGGGGGTCTGGTTGTCGAAGAACTCCCAGTTCACCATCATCACCGGCGCGTAGTCGCAGGCCGCGTTGCATTCGACGTGTTCGAGGGTGATGGCACCGTCGGGGGTGGTTTCGCCGTGCCCGACACCCAGATGTTGTTGCAGCGCCTCGTAGATGGCGTCGCCGCCGAGGACCGCGCACAGTGTGTTGGTGCACACGCCGACGTGGTAGTCGCCGGTGGGGGTGCGCCGGTACATCGAATAGAAGGTGGCCACGGCGGTCACCTCGGCGGCGGTGAGCCCGAGCTGGTCGGCGCAGAAGTCGATCCCGGTGCCGGTGACGTACCCGTCCTCGGCCTGTACCAGGTGCAGCAGCGGCAGCAGTGCGGACCGGGGCTGCGGGTAGCGGTTGACGATCTCCTTGGCGTCGACCTCGAGCCGCTGCCGGATGTGCGGCGGATAGGGCTCGGGCCGGGTGGTGAGGTTGAGCAGGATCGCTGTGCTGGAAGGCTTTTCCGTGGTCATCGGTCTACTCCGCCCATGACGGGGTCGATGCTGGCGACCGAGGCGATGACGTCGGCGACCATGCCGCCCTCGCACATCGCGGCCACCGCCTGCAGGTTGGTGAACGAGGGATCGCGGTAGTGCACCCGGTACGGGCGCGTGCTGCCGTCGCTGACCATGTGCACGCCGAGCTCGCCGCGCGGGGACTCCACGGCCGCGTACACCTGGCCCGCGGGGACCCGGATGCCCTCGGTGACGATCTTGAAGTGGTGGATCAGCGATTCCATGGAGGTGCCCATGATCTTGCCGATGTGCTGAGGGGAGTTGCCCAGCCCGTCGGGGCCGAGCTGCAGGTCGGCGGGCCAGGCGATCTTCTTGTCGTCGATCATCACCGGCCCGGGACGCAGCCGGTCCAGGCACTGCTCGACGATCTTGAGCGACTCCCGCATCTCCGCCACGCGAATGAGGTAGCGGCCGTAGCAGTCACAGCCGGTGGTCGTCGGGATGTCGAATTCGTAGTTCTCGTAGCCGCAGTAGGGTGCGGCCTTGCGCAGATCGTGGGGCAATCCGGTGGCGCGCAGGACCGGACCGGTGATGCCGAGCGCCATGCAGCCGGTGAGGTCGAGGTAGCCGATGTCCTGGGTGCGCTTCTTCCAGATCGGGTTGGCGGTGAGCAGGTGTTCCATGTCGCGCAACCGGCCCGGCATGATGTCGAGCAGTTCACGGACCTTGGTGACGCCGTCGTCGGGGAGGTCCTGGGCGAGGCCGCCCGGACGGATGAAGGCGTGGTTCATCCGCAGTCCCGTGATGGTCTCGAACACGTCGAGAATGAGTTCGCGTTCGCGGAAACCGAACAGCATCGGGGTGAGCGCGCCCAGTTCCATGCCGCCGGTGGCCAGCGCGACCAGGTGCGAGGAGATGCGGTTGAGCTCCATCAGCATCACCCGCACCACCGTGGCGCGTTCGGGGATCTGCTCGGTGATGTCGAGCAGTTTCTCCACGCCGAGGCAGTAGGCGGTCTCGTTGAAGAAGGGGGACAGGTAGTCCATCCGGGTCACGAAGGTGACGCCCTGGGTCCAGGTGCGGAACTCCAGGTTCTTCTCGATGCCGGTGTGCAGGTAGCCGATGCCGCAGCGGGCCTCGGTGACGGTCTCGCCCTCGATCTCGAGGATCAGGCGCAGCACGCCGTGGGTGGACGGGTGCTGCGGGCCCATGTTGACGACGATGCGTTCCTCGGCGCCGCCCTCGATCACCTCGCTGACCTGGTCCCAGTCCTGGCCCGCCACGGTGACGACCTGGGGTTCGTCGCGGCGGAAATCGGTGTCGGTCATCAGCTGTAGGCCCTCCGCTCGTCGGGCGGCGGTATCCGCGCGCCCTTGTACTCCACCGGGATCCCGCCGAGCGGGTAGTCCTTGCGCTGCGGGTGGCCGCGCCAGTCGTCGGGCATGGTGATGCGGGTGAGCGAGGGATGCCCGTCGAAGAGGATGCCGAAGAAGTCGTAGGTCTCGCGCTCGTGCCAGTCGGTGGTCGGGTAGACCGCGAACAGCGACGGGATGTGCGGATCGGCATCGGGCGCCGACACTTCCAGCCGGATGCGTCTGGTGTGGGTGATCGACATGAGGTGATACACCGCGTGCAGTTCGCGGCCCTGTTCATCGGGGTAGTGCACGCCGTTCACGCCGAGGCACAGTTCGAACCGCAGCGAGGAGTCGTCGCGCAGCGCGCTCGCCACCTCGACGAGGTGTTCGCGCCGCACGTGCAGGGTGATCTCGTCGCGGAAGACGACGATCCGCTCGATCACGGTGTCGAAGGCGATGACCCGGTGGGTGAGGGCGGCGCGCAGGGTGCCGACGAAGCCGTCGAACCAGCCGCCGTAGGGCGGCGGCGTGCCCGCCGGCAGGGCGACGGGGGTGACCAGGCCGCCGTAGCCGGAGGTGTCGCCGGTGCCGGTGACGCCGAACATGCCGCGCCGGGTGCCGATCACCTCCTCCTCGGGCGGTGCAGGTGGCTTCGCCGGGGTGGGCGTCTCGTCCGGAATGTCTTGTCCGGCGGGGCTGTCGGCGTTGTCGGGTGCGTCGAACGTCATCGCAGCAAGCCCTCCATCCGGATGGTCGGGGTGCTGGCGAGGGCGGCCTGTTCGGCGGCGCGGATCGCCTCCTCACGGTTGACGCCCATCGGCATCTCGGCGATCTTGGCGTGCAGCGCGAGGATCGCGTTGAGCAGCATCTCCGGCCGCGGCGGGCAGCCGGGCAGATAGATGTCGACCGGGACGACGTGGTCGACGCCCTGCACGATCGCGTAGTTGTTGAACATGCCGCCCGAGGACGCGCAGACACCCATGGCCAGCACCCATTTCGGTTCGGTCATCTGGTCGTAGACCTGGCGCAGCACCGGGGCCATCTTCTGGCTCACGCGGCCTGCCACGATCATCAGGTCGGCCTGGCGCGGGGAGGCGCGGAAGGCCTCCATGCCGAAGCGGGCGATGTCGAATCGCCCTGCGCCGGTGGCCATCATCTCGATCGCGCAACAGGCCAGCCCGAACGTCGCGGGCCACAGTGAGCCCTTGCGCAGATAGCCGGCGAAATCCTCGACCGTGCTCAGCAGGAACCCGCTGGGCAGCTTCTCTTCGAGACCCATTATTTCCCACTCATTCCCAGCTGAGGCCGCCGCGCCGCCATTCGTAGGCGTAGGCGACCGACACATTGACGATGAACAGCGCCATCGCGGCGAGCCCGAAGAGGCCGAGTGCGTCGAAGTGCACAGCCCACGGGTAGAGGAACACGATCTCGATGTCGAAGATGATGAACAGCATCGCCGTGAGGTAGTACTTCACCGGAAAGCGTTGTCCCCCGGTGTTTCCCGGGCCACCTGCGACGGCGTGCGGTGTCGGCTCGATACCGCATTCGTAGGGTTCCAACTTGGCCCGGTTGTTGCGCTTCGGGCCGACGAGCGCCGCCATGATGACGGAGAACACCGCGAACGCCGCGGCGATGGCGCCGAGTACGAGTGCGGGCACCTCGATGTTCACGACTGCACTTCCCCTCCTCGCTGGAGCAGGTCGAGCCGTGTGGCCCGGCCGCGGACGGCAGCTTTCGGCGAGACGGGCCGACGACGTTGTCCGCCTGGTAACGGGGCTCGCGCAAGGCTGTGCGGCGATGACGGAGCGTTATATCTGAACCCGCGCTCGTGTGAGCTAGAGCACAGACTACCGCCGTCGGCGGGGTCCGCCGCGCGTTTCCGGGACCGGGTTTGATCGATTTCGGTACGACGATTCATGAGCGATCCGGTGGTAATCCGGATTCCGCGCACGACGGGAAACCACTGGTGTCACCAGTGGCGATGGACAGAGATGAGCGTCTCGGGACTATCCGAGGGGGTGGGACGATGCCGCGACGGCGTGGATCAGCGCGCGTGCAGGATGCCGGCGACCGCGTTGGTGAGCTGCATGGGGTCGATCGGGTGCGAGACGGCCGCCTCGGCGCGCGACCAGTTCGCGAGCCAGGCGTCGTCGGGCCTGCCGGTCAGCACGACCAGCGGCGGGCACTCGTCGATCTCGTCCTTGAGCTGCTTGGCGATGCCGAGGCCGCCTGCGGGCGCGGACTCGCCGTCGAGGATCGCGAGGTCGATCCCGCCCGCGTCCATCTGCTCGATGACGACGGGCGCCGTGGCGACCTCGAAGAAATCGAGTTCAGGCAGATCCGCGCGCGGCTCACGGCCCAGCGCCAGGATCACCTGTTGCCTGGTGTCGGCATCGTTGCTGTAGACCAGCACACGCAGCGGGGTGGAGCCCATCGATTCGGCCACGTTCGGATCGTACGTCCGCGCGGGCGCCGAGCGTGGCAG
Organism: Nocardia neocaledoniensis; assembly: GCF_003182135.1. Classification (GTDB taxonomy): domain Bacteria; phylum Actinomycetota; class Actinomycetes; order Mycobacteriales; family Mycobacteriaceae; genus Nocardia; species Nocardia neocaledoniensis. Next base: position 61,794 of record NZ_QGTL01000010.1, read on the forward strand.
GTTCGCCGGATCGGTGGGTTGGCCTGCGAGCCAAGGAACTCCGGCGGACCGTGTCGACGAGCTGCCGGCCGCCGGCAGGTCTACTAGGGCGGTCACTGCCGAGTCCTCACGGATCGGTCGCGGCGATGATGGAGTCCAGCGCGTGCCGCGCGTGGGCGAGGTCGTCGATGGCGGCGGAGATCCTGGCTCGTTCGCGACGCAGATCGGCGAGCAGGTCCGGGCACGCCGCGGCGAGTCCCGTTCCGGTATCGATCGTGCACGGCAGGACGCGCGCGATGGTGGCGGTCGGCAGGCCGGCGCTCAGCAACGCCCGGATCCGGTGGACGCGCTCGACATCGGTGTCGCTGTAGTTCCGATAACCGCTGGGCTCGCGCAGGGGTGTCAGCAGCCCCTGCTCCTCGTAATAGCGCAGCAGCCGTTGGCTCACCGACGTTCTCGCCGACAGTTCACTGATGCGCATCGCGGTCCTCGCCCTTGACTCTCACATTGATGTGAGGGTTTAGCGTACCCGCACCTGAGCCGTCGACCCCGGTGGTCGAGCGGCGGAGCGGAGAGAAGGACAGCGATGAACGGACCCGCGGGAACCTCGGTGGTGGTGATCGGATCCGGTGTGCGGGCAGCGGCATTGGCCGACGCCCTCGCGCAGCGGAACAGTGTCAGCAGGTGGGGTGAGGAACCGGATTCGGGCAACGGATCGCGCACGGCGGCGGAAGGCGCGGAGCTGATGATCGTGTGCGTCGAGGACTACGAGGCCGCGGTGCGAATCCTCGGACGCGCGGAACCGTACCTCGGCTCCGGCGACCTGGTGAACGTGACCTCCGGCACCGAAGCACAGGCTCGTCGGCTGGCCGCGTGGGTGGACTCGCGCGGCGGACGGTACCTCGACGGCGCGTTGATGGCGCACCCCGAACACGTGGGCAAGCCCGAGACGATGCTGGTGTACAGCGGATCGCACGAGGTGTTCACCCGCCACGAACGACTGCTCGGGCAACTCGGTGGGGCCACCTATCTGGGACCCGATCCGGGCACGGCAGCGCTCTACGACGTGGCCATGCTGAACTTCGCCTGGGCGACGCTGACCGGATACCTCTACAGCGCGGCACTGCTGCGGACCGCCGGAGTGCGCGCCACCGGTACGGCTCCGCTGCTGACGCACTGGATGTCGGCCACGATCACCTCGGTCGTCACCGACTATGCCGAGCAGATCGACAACGGCCGCTATCCCGGCGACGGGGAATGGCTCGAACTCGACGCACCACTGATGGACCACCTCGTCGAGGCCGCCGAGGAACGCGGCATCGACACCGAGCTCCCGCGCCTGATCAGGGCACTCACACACCGGGGCATCGCCGCCGGCCACGGCGCGGACAGCTTCGCCGGCCTGATCGACGTCATCGCGACGTCCCCTCGCCCGGACGGCGATCCGCACGACCGGGAGCCAGGGTGATCCCGCAGCGCTGGACCACGTCGTCAGGGGCCGATGGCGGCGTGGAAGGCGTCCGTGCCGGTTTCGAGCGGGTCGATGAGGTGGGCGAGGAACAGGCGGGTGGCCGGGGTGGGGGTGGGGGTGGTGACGGCGTGCCAGGCGCGGTCGAGGGGTGTGCCGGGGACATCGAGGGTGCGTAGGGCCCCCGAGTCGAGGTGTTCGCCGACCGCGTCGGAGTGGATGAGGGTGATGCCGAGGCCCTCGCGGGCCGCGGCGATGACCGCGCCGTGGGAACCGAGCGTGAGGGTGGGCGGGTCGATCTGGAGCCGGTCGATGAGCGCGAGGGTGGCCTCCCTGGTGCCCGAGCCGTTGCCGCGCAGTAGCCAGGTGGTGTGGCGCGGATCGTGCGCGTCGTGGGTGCCGACCACGACGAGGGTGCTCGGGCGACGGGCCTGGATCACCAGATTGGCCTCGTGCGGCGGGCGGCCCGCGATCACGAGATCGGTCTCATGATGCTGTAGTTCGAGGAACAGCACGTCGCGCGGCTGGATCGACAGGCTCAGCTCCACGTCGGGGTACCGCAGCCGGAACGAGGCCAGGGGCCGCAGCACCACCGATTCCCCCGCGGTGGCGACCACGCCGATCCGCAGCCTGCCCGCCTCGGCCTGGCGGACCGCGGCGTGCGCCTCCTTCATGAGACCGAGGATCCCCCGGCAGTATTCGGCGTAGACCCGGCCCGCCTCGGTCAGCGCGATCCCGCGCCCCGATCGGGTGATCAACTTGGCGCCGAGCTGCTTCTCGACGTGGGCGACCGCGGCCGACACCGCCGCCTCGGTGACGTGTAGCTGGGCGGCTGCCCGGCGGATGCTGCCGAGCCGGGCCACCGCGAGGAACGTCTCCATCCGCCCCGCACTCACCCTGCCCATTACCCGACGGTAGCAAACTCAACGTTTCGGTTGAGCTTTCCCAGAAACATTCACATTGTTTGTGACCCGGATCGCCCGCATTCTGTAATTCATCAAGGCGCACACCGGATTCCACAGGAGGAACCATGGCGGAAGAAACCGAACGGGATCGTTGGGATCCGGGTGTTCAGTCCTACGCGTCGATGGGTTATTACGCACCCGACTATGTGCCCTCGGACACCGACGTGCTCGCGGTGTTCCGGGTGACCCCGCAGCGGGGCGTGGATCCGGTCGAGGCGGCGGCGGCCGTGGCGGGTGAATCCTCCACTGCCACTTGGACTGTCGTGTGGACCGACCGGCTCACGGCACACTCGAAGTATCAGGCCAAGTGTTACCGGGTCGACGAGGTGCCGGGCAGGCCCGGCGAGTACTTCGCCTACATCGCCTACGATCTGGACCTTTTCGAGGAGGGGTCGATCACCAACCTCACCTCCTCGATCATCGGAAATGTCTTCGGTTTCAAACCACTGCTCGCGTTGCGGCTCGAGGACATGCGTATTCCGGTGGCCTATGTCAAGACCTTCCAGGGTCCGCCGCACGGCACGGTGATGGAACGCGAATATCTCAACAAATACGGCAGGCCGCTGCTGGGCGCGACGGTGAAACCGAAACTGGGACTGTCGGCCAGGAATTACGGCCGGGTGATCTACGAGGCCTGCCGGGGCGGCCTCGACTTCACCAAGGACGACGAGAACATCAACTCCCAGCCGTTCATGCGCTGGCGCGACCGGTACCTGTTCGCGATGGAGGGCGTGAACCGGGCGATGGCCGAGACCGGCGAGATCAAAGGCCACTACCTCAACGTGACCGCCGCGAGCATGGAGGACATGTACGAGCGGGCCGAGTTCGCCAAGGAACTGGGCTCGGTGGTCATCATGATGGATCTGACCGTCGGCTACACCGCGATGCAGTCGATGTCGAAGTGGGCACGGCGCAACGGTGTCCTGCTGCACCTGCACCGCGCGGGGCATTCGACCTTCACCCGGCAGAAGACGCACGGCGTGAGTTTCCGGGTACTCGCGAAATGGTGCAGGCTGATCGGGGTCGACCATCTGCACGCGGGCACCGTGGTGGGCAAATTGGAAGGCGATCCGGCGACCACCCGCGGTTTCTACGACACGCTGCGCGAGAACCACATTCCCACCGAACTCGGCAACGGCATCTTCTTCGACCAGGACTGGGCGAGCCTGCCCGGGGTGATGCCGGTGGCCTCGGGCGGTATCCACGCCGGGCAGATGCATCAGCTGCTCGATCTGTTCGGTGACGACGTGATCCTGCAGTTCGGTGGCGGCACGATCGGCCATCCGCTCGGGATCGCGGCGGGCGCCGAGGCGAACCGGGTGGCGCTGGAAGCGGTGGTCAAGGCCCGCAACGAAGGCCGGGACCTGCTGAAGGAGGGGCCCGACGTGCTGCGCACGGCCGCCTCGACCTGCCGTTCGCTCGAGGTCGCGCTGTCGACCTGGGGCGATGTCACCTTCGATTACACCTCCACCGACGCACCCGACGCGGTGCCGACGCCGAGTCTGTAGGGAGCACCATGTATCTGCGCCAGGGAACCTTCTCCTACCTGCCCGAACTCACCGACGACGAGATCGCGGCGCAGGTGCGCTACGCGCTGCTCAACAACTGGCCGGTCTCGATCGAGTACACCGACGATCCGCACCCGCGCAACACCTACTGGGAGATGTGGGGGCTGCCGCTGTTCGATCTGGACGAACCAGACGGGGTGCTCGCCGAGATCAACGCCTGCCGGGCGACTTTCCCGCGTCACTATGTGCGGGTGACGGCCTATGACGCCACCTATACGAAACAGACCACGGCACTGAGCTTCCTGGTGCAGCGTCCGGCCGAGGAGCCCGGCTTCGAGCTCACCCGCTCCGAGGGCGCTGATCGCCGCCAGGTCTACAGCTTCCGTTCGTATGCGACGGGCCGCCCGCAGGGACAGCGGTATGGCGGCTGACGGGTCCGCGGGCGGATTCCGGTTGGCGCGGCCGGGCGTCGGTGACGCCCGGCCGTCGCGCCCACCGCAGGAGACGGCCGAGGAGCCGCCGCTCGGCGAGGACGCGCTGCTGGATCTGTCCGAGGACCTGGCCGGACACGATGTGGCCGCCACCCTGTCGGCGCTGGACGGGGAACTGATCGGGCTGGCGAATGTGAAGGACCGGGTGCGCGAGATCGCGGCGCTGCTGATGATCGACCGGGCGCGGCGCCGGTTCGGGCTGGCCTCCTCACGCCCGACGATGCACATGAGCTTCACCGGCGGGCCGGGCACCGGCAAGACCACGGTGGCATTGCGGATGGCGCAGATGCTGCACGCGCTGGGCTACATCCGGAAACCGAAGGTGCACACGGTGACCCGCGACGATCTGGTCGGGCAGTTCATCGGGCACACCGCGCCCAAGACGAAGGAGGCCATCGCCAAGGCCGCGGGCGGGGTGCTGTTCATCGACGAGGCCTACTACCTGTTCCGGCCCGAGAACGAGCGCGACTACGGGCAGGAGGTGATCGAGATCCTGCTGCAGGAGATGGAGAACGAGCGCGCGAACCTGGTGGTCATCTTCGCCGGCTACCCGGACCGGATGGATCGCTTGTTCTCCGCGAACCCGGGCCTGTCCTCCCGGGTGGCCCACCACCTCGAGTTCGCCGACTACACCCACGAGGAGTTGCTGGGGATCGCCGAGGTGATGGTGGCGGGGGAGAACTTCCGCTTCGACGCGGCCGCGCGCGCCGCCTTCGCCGAATACCTGACGGCCCGGATGGCCCGGCCGCGGTTCTCCAACGCGCGCAGCGTGCGCAATGCCATCGATCGGTGCCGGCTGCGGCAGGCCAAGCGGCTGGTGGAAGCGGGCCGGCCGCTGTCGAAGGCGGATCTGATCACGCTGTGCGATCGGGATGTCTACGGCAGCAGCGTCTTCGACGAGGTGGTGGCGGAGGTGGTGCCGCAATGCCGAACAGTTTGAAGACGCTCACCCGCTACACCATCGAGGAGGAGCACCGGCATCCCGGCTCGTCGGGTGAGTTCTCGGCACTGGTGAACGTGGTGGCGACGGCGACGAAGATCATCGCCAATCAGGTGACGCGGGGCGCGATCGTCGGTCCTGGCGGTGCGGACGAGCCGATGTCGGTGAGCAGGCGGCTGGATGTGCTCACCGACGAGATCATGGTGGCCCAGACCCAGTGGACCGGGCATCTGTCGGGGCTGCTGTCCGAGCAGCGGGCGACGGCGCTGGCGGTGCCCTCGACCGAGCGGCGCGGCAAGTACCTGCTGGCTTTCGACGCGCTGGACGGGTCGAGCAATATCGACGTGAATCTGCCGGTCGGTTCGATCTTCAGCATTCTGCGTGCCCCGCAGGAGGTCCTCGACGGCGTGGCAGAACCCGGCGACGAGGACTTCCTGCAGCCGGGTGTGCGGCAGGTGTGCGCCGGGTTCACGCTCTACGGCCCGGCGACGATGCTGGTGCTCACCACCGGCAGCGGCGTCGACGGGTTCACCCTGGACCGGGAGATCGGCGCGTTCGTGCTGACCCACCCGGGCATGCGGATCCCGGAGGACACCTCGGGTTTCGCGATCAACGCGGCCAACGAGCGTTTCTGGGAGCGGCCGGTGCGCCGCTACGTGCACGAATGCCTGGAGGGGGTGGACGGGCCGCGCGGGCGCGATTTCAACATGCGGTGGGTGGCCTCGCTGGTGGCCGACACCTTCCACATTCTCACCAGGGGCGGGATGTATCTGTACCCGCGTGATACCCGCAATCCGGCGCGGCCGGGGCGGGTCTCGCTGCTCTACGGCGCGAATCCGATCGCGTTCATCGTGGAGCAGGCCGGGGGCGCGGCCAGCACCGGCCACGACCGGGTGATGGCGGTGCCGCCGGCGGAGGTCCATCAGCGGGTGCCGTTCATCTTCGGCTCACGCAACGAGGTGCTGCGGGTGGAGCGCTATCACCGGGAGCCCGACGCGGGACCGAGTTTCGACAGTTCGCTGTTCGGGACGCGCTCGCTCTTCCGTCCGGCCAAGCACGACCAGCGCACCTAGGAGACGCCCATGTCGGTCAAGCATCCCGTTGTCGCGATCACCGGGTCCTCCGGTGCGGGCACGACCAGTGTCACCCGGACCTTCGAGGAGATCTTCCGGAGGGAGGGCATCAGCGCGGTGGTGGTGGAAGGGGATTCGTTCCATCGTTTCGACCGCGCGGAGATGAAGATCGCGATGGCCGAGGCCGAACAGCAACGCAATACGACGTTCTCCCATTTCGGGGAGGACGCGAATCTGCTCCCGGAACTGGAGACCCTGTTCCGGGAGTACGGCGAAACCGGCGTCGGGCAGGTGCGCAGGTACCTGCACGACGACGAGGAGGCCAAGCCCTACGGACAGCCCGCGGGCACGTTCACGCCGTGGGAGGATCTCGCGCCGGGTAGCGATCTGCTGTTCTACGAGGGCCTGCACGGTGCGGCGGTGACCGATTCCGTGAACGTGGCGCGCTACACCGACCTGCTGGTCGGGGTGGTGCCGATCATCAATCTCGAATGGATCCAGAAGGTGTACCGCGACAAGACCCATCGCGGCTATTCCAGTGAGGCGGTGATCGACACCATCCTGCGCCGCATGCCCGACTACGTGAAATACATCTGCCCGCAGTTCTCGCGCACGTATGTGAACTTCCAGCGGGTGCCGACCGTGGACACGTCGAATCCGTTCATCGCGCGCAGTATTCCGACCGCGGACGAGAGTTTCGTGGTGATCCGGTTCGCCGACCCCAAGGTGATCGACTTCCCGTATCTGCTGTCGATGCTGCACGATTCGTTCATGTCGCGCCCGAACTGCATCGTGGTGCCGGGCGGGAAGATGGAACTGGCGATGCAGTTGATCTTCACGCCGCTGATCCTGCGGCTGATGGACAAGCGGCCCAAAAGGTTCGTCTGATCAGGCCTGGTCCTCGTCGCGTTCGGCCTGCTGCCTGCGGGCCTCGCGACGCTGCTGTTCGGCGCGCTCGCGCAGACCACGCAGGAACGCCTCGTCGTCATCGGGATTGGACGCGACCGCGCGACCCGGCCGGTCGTATTCGCTGTAGCGGGTGGTGGCGGGGCGACGTTCGGGACCGACGGGCCGTCCGGCGAACAGCCACAGCAGGGCGCCGACCGTGGGCACCAGCACGACCACGAGAATCCAGCCCATCTTCGGCAGATGGCGGATCCCGTCGTCGGGGCTGGTGATGATGTCGACGAGGCAGTACACCCACAGGGCGAGGGTCAAGAAGCCGAGGACGGCGTAAGGCATTGGCCGACTATCCCATGCGCGTTGCGGCCCGCGCATCTCGGTAATGCTCGGCGACCGCGGCGAAGGCGGCCTTGGGTTCCCAGTTCATCGTGGGGTAGGCGGTGCCGGTGCGGCCGTCGAGGACCTTGACGATGCCGTAGCTGGCGAGGTCGAGGTCGTCGCGCGGGTCGCCGTCGGGGCGGTGCGGCATGTCGTAGAGGGCGAACAGGAACACGAACGCGGTGTCGATGCCCGCGTCCTCGAACAGGTCGAGCAGCTCGCGCACGTAGGTGGCCTGGCCTTCCTCGTCGCGGGTGTGGGTGGCGGTGAGGCGGACCGGGCCGGGGTTGTATTCGACGATGTCGAGGCCGTTGGCGCCGACGTCGCCCGCGCCGCGGAAGGTGGCCGCGCCGAATTCGGTGACGGCCACCGGCTTTCCCTGCGTGACGAGCGCGCGGACGCCGTCGGCGAAGCGGTCGGCGACGGCCGCGGAGCGGTACAGGTCGACCGAGATCAGGTCGAACAGCGTCCAGTCGACGCGTTCGAGGGGAATCGACGCGTAGGTGAGCCGGCCGGTGAATCGTTTCCGGACCGCCGGGACGGTCGCGTGGAAGAAGGCGTTGAGCCGTTCGCTCGCGTGGGCCACGCGCTCGGGCAGCGCGTCGGCGTCGGTGAGCGAGGCGACGCGTTCGGTGACGGTGTCACCGGGCAGGAATCCGCCGGTCATCAGGCTCAGTTCGGCGCCGATCACGAGGACGACCTCGGCGCCGCGGCGGCGCAGCAGTTCGGCGCGCTCGGCGCAGTCGAGCAGGAACGTGCGCATCTGCTCGGTGTCCTGTTCCAGCGGGTACGGCGAGAACCACACCTCGAGGCCGAGGTCGGCGGCGTGGGTCGCGGCGAGTTCGAGGCGGTCGGCGTCGCCGCCGACGATCCGGACGGCGGTGCAGTGCAGGTCGTCGCGGATGATGCGCAGTTCCGCGCGGACGACGTCGGTGTCGAAATGCGGTCGGGAGGAGAGGCCGTCGCGGAGGAACCCGGTGTCGTATGTGATGCCTGTGGCGCGCATGGGTAGTGGCCTTTCGGAACGAATCTAAGGTACGCGAAGTACCCTAACGGACGGTTCACCTGCCGGCAATGTGATCCGACTTGGGTACGATGCTCCGGAACCGAAGGAGGTCGCCCGTGGCGGAACCGGACAAACCGATGCGCCGCCGTGGCGCCGCCCTCGAGGACGCGATCCTGCGCGCGGCCGCCGACGAACTCCGCGACGGCGGGTTCGCCGGGCTGACGATGGACAAGGTGGCCCAGCGCGCGGGCACGAACAAGAACGCGATCTACCGGCGCTGGCCCAATCGGCTCGCCCTCGGCATCGCGGCCTACCGGCGCCTGGCCACCGCCGTCGAAGTGCCCGACACCGGCGACCTGCGCGCCGACGCGCTCGAACTGTTGCGGCGGGCGAATCGGCACTGGAGTTCGGCACTCGGTGCGATCATGCGCGAGCTGCTCGCCGCGGCCGGTGGCGCCGCCGAACTGCTCGCTCAGCTGCCGGAACAGTCCGTCGACGCGACCGCGGCCACCTGGCTGACGGTGCTCGGACGGGCCGTGGCGCGCGGCGAGGCGGCGCCGGAATGCCTGCGGCCCCGGGTGGCGACCGTGGCGATCGTGCTGTTGCGCAACGAGTTCGTCCTGCGCGGCGTGCCGACCGCGCCCGACGACGTGCTCGTCGAGATCGTCGACGAGGTGTTCCTGCCACTGGTGCGCCGCAGCGGGGCGGGGTCCTCAGTCGGGCAGTAGCGGCACCGACACGCCCTCGCCCTTCTTCAGCAGCGCCGCCCTGGTGACGGCGGCCGACCCGAAGCGGCGGCGCAGGTCGTCCAGCGTCGCGTCGAGGGTGTTCTCGGCGCGGGGCTCGAGCGGGAGCGTCAGCTGCACGGTGTCGGCGTCGTCGAGGTTGGTCAGCGACAGGCCGATCAGGGTGATGCCGCGTTCGTCGATCATCGGCTGGGCGGTGTCGAGCAGCTCGCGCGCGGCCCGGCGCAGCGTCGCGGTGACATCGGTCGCCTCGACGAGGGTGTGCGAGCGGGTGGCCCGGGTGAAATCGTCGAAGCGTAGCCGCAGGATGACCGTGCGGCAGACCCGGTCGGCGGCGCGTAGCCTGCGGCCGAGGCGGTCGGTGAGTCCGTCGAGGTAGGCGGCGATCTCGTCGGGTTCGCGCCGTCTGCGGCCGAGCGCGCGCTGGGCGCCGATCGAACGGCGCCGCCGGCCGGTCTCGACCCGGCGCGGGTCACGCGCCCAGGACAGGGCGAACAGGTGCCGGGCCGCGCCGGGCCCGAGGATGGCCCGCAGGTGGGGTTCGCCGAGCTCGGCGAGCTGGCCGACCCGGGTGATGCCGTGGGTGTGCAGGGTGGCCGCGGTGACCGCGCCCACGCCCCACAGGCGCTCGACCGGCAGCGGGTGCAGGAAATCGAGTTCGCCGCCGGGCTCGACGAGCCGCAGCCCGTCGGGTTTGGCGACCGCGGAGGCCACCTTGGCCAGGAACTTGGTGCGGGCGATACCGACCGAGATCGGCAGGCCCACTTGGGTACTGACCTCGGTGCGCAGGGTGCGCGCGATGTCGATCGGTTCGCCGCGGATGCGGCGCAGGCCGCCGACGTCGAGGAAGGCCTCGTCGATGGAGATCCCCTCCACGACGGGCGTGGTGTCGTGGAAGATCGCGAACACCGCCCTGCTCGCTTCGGCGTAGGCCGCCATGCGCGGCGGCACGACCACCGCGTGCGGGCACAACCGCAGCGCCTGTCCGGCGTTCATCGGGGTGCGGATGCCGAAGGCCTTGGCTTCGTAGCTGGCGGCCAGTACCACCCCGCCGCCGACGATCACCGGCTTGCCACGCAGCCACGGCTGGTCGCGCTGCTCCACCGAGGCGTAGAAGGAATCCAGATCGGCGTGCAGGATCGACGCCTCGGCGCGGGTCTGGATGCGCGGGCGACGCGCTGCGACGGAATCGGACACGAACATATGTTCGCATCGGGGTCCGACAGAAAAGATTGCTCCGCGATTGCGGCGGATCGTCTTCCCCTGGCCCCAGCGGGCGCTGTCGGTGGGCTCTGCTGTGATGGACGGCGTCCCTACGGTGAAAGAGGTTGCTGCCCATGATGAGTGTCGGGTGGGATCAGGTGTTCGCGTGGCGGCTGGCCCGCCAGTTCCTCACCGATCCGGCGGCCGGCTCGGCCACCGAGATCGCCGAGCGCTCGGCCGGGATCCAGGCGCAGGTGGCCTCGGCGGCCGATATCGCGGTGGCCGTGCGCAGCCGGGTCGCGCGCCCGAACGCGGTGACCGAGGCACTGGCCGCGGGCACCCTGGTGAAGACCTGGGCCATGCGCGGCACGCTGCACGCTATGCCGCCCGCGCAAGCCGCGGCCGCACTCGCGCTCATCGGCTCGGCACGGACGTGGGAGAAACCCGCGTGGCGCAAGACCTTCGGCGCCACTCCCGACGAGGTGGCCGCCCTCGTCGAGGCGGTGTCGGGCATCCTCGCCGACCAGGTGCTGACCCGCGCCGAACTCGTGGAGGCGGTGCTGGCCCAACCGGGTTTCGCTCACCTCGCCGACCAGCTGCGCTCCGGCTGGGGCGCGGTGCTCAAACCGCTGGCCTGGCAGGGCGCGCTGTGTCACGGCCCGATGCGCGGCACCAACGTCACCTTCACCACCCCCGGGCACCTGATCCCCGGCTGGACCGGGATCCCCGAGCCGAACAGCGCGGCGCCCACGCTGATCAAGGCCTACCTCGGCGCGTACGGTCCGGCGACACCGGAGGCGTTCGACACCTGGCTCAGCCGCAACAATCTGCGCAAGACCGTGGTGCGCGGGTGGTTCGCCGAGCTGGGGGCGGAGCTGACCCAGGTCGATGTCGAGGGCAGGACCGGCTGGATTCCGGCCGAGTTCGCCGACGACCTCGCCGCGGCCGGCCTCGACGGCGCGATCCATCTGCTCGGCCCGTTCGACCAGTACGTCCTCGGTCCCGGCACCGGTGACACCGCGCTGCTGCCTGCCGAGCATCGGGCGAAGGTGAGCAGGACCGCGGGCTGGATCTCGCCACTGGTCGTGGTCGACGGGCGCATCGCCGGGACCTGGGAACGGGCCGAGGACGCGATCGTGCTCGCGCTCTTCGACGGCGCCGCGGTGCCGAAGCGGGCGCTCGCCGCGGCCGTGGACCGGCTGGGTGCCGCGCTCGGCGAGACCGCGCTGACCGTCCGAAACGCCTGACACCAAACCAAGCACTTGTTAGGCTCGCGCGATGATCCCCACGATCGTCTGGGGCACCGGCAATGTCGGCCGAGCGGCCATCCGTGCCGTGGCCGCCCACCCGGCGCTGGAACTCACGGGGGTGCTCGTGCACAACCCCGACAAGATCGGCCGTGACGCGGGCACACTCGCCGGTCTCGACACCGAACTGGGCGTGGCCGCGTCCGCCGACATCGACGCCGTGCTCGCCACCGCGCCGCTCGCTGTCGTCTACGCGGCCTCCGGTGACATCCGTCCCGATGACGCGCTCGCCGACATCGTGCGCGCCCTGCGCGCGGGCGCGGTCGTCGTCACCCCCGCCCTGTATCCGCTCTACGATCCGGTCGGCGCCCCCGCCGAACTGCGCGAGCCGGTACTGGCCGCGATCGACGAGGGCGGTGGTTCGCTGTTCGTCTCCGGCGTCGATCCCGGCTGGGGCAACGATGTGCTGCCGCTGTTGATGAGCGGCCTGTCGAGCACCCTGGATGCGGTGCGCTGCCAGGAGATCTTCGACTACTCCACCTACGACCAACCCGATTCGGTGCGCTATCTGGTCGGCATGGGACAGCCGATGGACTATCAGCCGCCGATGCTGTTGCCGTCGGTGCCGACCATGGTGTGGGGCGGGCAGATCCGGCTCATGGCCAGGGCGCTGGGCGTGGAACTCGACGAGATCCGCGAGACCTTGGACCGGCGTGCACTCGATGCGACCGTGCAGACCGCGCAGATGGGCGAGTTCGCGGCGGGCACCCAGGGCGCGGTGCGGTTCGAGGTGCAGGGCATCATCGAGGGTGAGCCGCGCATCGTCATCGAACACGTCACCCGCATCCACCCGAGCTGCGCGCCGGACTGGCCGACGCCGCCGGACGGCGTCGGCGCGCACCGGGTGATCATCGAGGGCACTCCGCGCATCGAGGTGAGCGTGGAGGCCTCCGACGAAGGCGGCAACCGGTCGGCGGGCGGAAACGCCACGGCCGTGGGCCGATTGGTCAACGCCATCGACTGGCTGGTCGAGGCCGAACCCGGCCTCTACGACGCGCTCGATGTGCCGCTGCGGGCCGCGGTCGGCAAACTCGGAAGGAAGACCCCATGATCATCGACATTCCCGAGGGCAAGGACCCGATCGGCTACGTGTGGGGCGAGATGGTGCCCGGCATCGGTGTCGCCGCCGCCGCGTTCTCGCTGTCGGTCTACGAGCATTCGACCCTGGGTCTGCGCGAGTTCGAGGCCGCGCGGCTGCGGATCGCGCAGATCAACGGGTGCCTGTTCTGTCAGGACTGGCGCACCGAACGCGACGGGCAGAAGGTGGAGGCCGAGTTCGCCGAGGCGGTGACGAACTGGCGAACCACCGACCGCTTCGACGAGCGCGCCCGGCTCGCCGCCGAGTACGCCGAACGCTACGCCACCGACCATCACAACCTCGACGACGCGTTCTGGGCCAAGATGTTCGAGCACTACACCCAGGCCGAGGTGGTCGAACTCAGCATGAGCATCGGTTCGTGGCTGGCATTCGGCAGGCTCAACCGCGTGCTCGGACTGGACACCGTCTGCGTCCTGCCGGGGCACTGACGGGCGTAGGCTGCGGGCCGTGGTGGACTCTTCGGTACAGCAGCTGATCGATACCGTCGCGTGGGTCCTGATCGAGGACGGGCGCATCCTGTGCGGGCGCCCGCGCGGCAAGGACGTGTACTTCGTTCCCGGCGGCAAACGCGAGGGCGCCGAGACCGACCTGCAGACGCTCGTGCGTGAGGTCGCCGAGGAGCTGACGGTCGAGCTCGACGCCGCCACCGCCGTACACGTGGGCACCTACGAGGCGGCGGTGGCCGACGGCCACGCCACCGTGGTCCGGATGGCCTGCTACACCGCCGAATACCGGGGCGTGCTCACCGCGAGCAGCGAGATCGACGCGCTGGCCTGGTTCGGATACCGGGACCGTGATCTCGTACCCCCTGTCGACCAGTTGCTCTTCGACGATCTAGCCGCGGCGGGCTCGTTACGGTGACCGGCGGCGGCCTCGCGCGGACGGTCGCGTACGCGCTGCTGGCGCTGCCGCTGGCCTTCGCGCCGGCGCGGACCCGGTTGCGGGTGCCGCGGCGGCTGTTGCGCGAGCCCGTGGCCGCGCGGTGGATCGGTACCGGCCGCTGCGTGGCGCACTCGGTGCTGTCGGCCGGTCCGGGCGTCGTGGCCTGGTTCCTGCTGATGCTGACCGTGCTCGGGCTGGTGCGCGGGCTGCTGTATCCGTTGGTCGCGGCGAACGATTACGAGAATTCCTGGGGCGGACCGACGTTGGCGGGCGCGTGGGCGGTGCACGCGGCGGTGAGCCTGGTGGTGGCGCCGCTGTTCGTCGGTGTGGTCGCCGGGCTCGGTCGCGTCCAGTTGCGGGTGACGCGGGCCGTCTTCGGTGGCGACGGTCCCTGGTGGGTGCTGCCGGCCGCCGTGGTCCTCACCGCGGCGGGCGCGCTGTTGTTCGTGTCGTGGCTGCAGCAGATCTGAGCGCGGTTCAGGACCTGGCGAGGAAGAACTCGCGGATGTCGCCGGCCAGCAGGTCGGGCACCTCCATCGCGGCGAAGTGCCCGCCACGGTCGAATTCCGACCAGTGCCGGATGTCGTAGAGCCGTTCGGCCAGCGGGCGCACCGACTGGGTGATGTCGCGTGGGAACACCGCCACACCGAGCGGGACCGGGCAGCCCGTGGCGCCACGCGGGGTGTCGCGATGCAGCCGAGCCGAGGACGCCGCGGTGGCGGTGAACCAGTAGAGCGAGACGTCGGTGAGCACGCGATCGTCGTCGACGGGGGTGCGCGGGTCGGTCCACTGCGCGAATCGTTCGGCGATCCAGGCCAATTGGCCGACGGGGGAGTCGGTGAGGGCGTAGCCGAGGGTCTGCGGGGTGGTGGCCTGCAGCGCTTGGTAGGGCGGACGGTTGGCCATCAGGTGGCGCACGGTGTCGAGCCGGGCGAGGTCGGTCGGTGACAGGTCGAGGTCGGCGTCGGGGTCCGGGCGGGTCGGCAGGTAGTTGACGTGCACGCCGACCACATGGTCGGGCGCGTGGGCGCCGAGCGCGATCGAGATGCCCGCGCCGAAGTCGCCGCCCTGGGCGCCGTAGCGGTCGTAGCCGAGGCAGCGCATCAGTTCGGCCCAGGCGCGGGCGACGCGCTCGGCGTCCCAGCCGCGTTCGTGGGTGGGCCCGGAGAAGCCGTAGCCGGGGATGGACGGGATCACCAGGTGGAACTCGCGCGACAGCGGCGCGATGACGTCGAGGAACTCCAGGAACGAGCCGGGCCAGCCGTGGGTGAGGATCAGGGCCCGCGCGTGCGGGTCGGCGGCGCGGACGTGGACGAAATGGATGCTCTGCCCGTCGATCTCGGTGATGAAGTGCGGCAGTTCGTTGAGTCGGGCCTCGTGGGCGCGCCAGTCGTACCCGTCGCGCCAGTGCTCGGCGAGTTGCCGCAGCCGGGCCAGGGGGAAGCCGTAGTCCCAGCCGGCGTCGGTGACTTCGTTGGGCCAGCGGGTGCGGGCGAGGCGGTCGCGCAGGTCGTCCAGGTCGGCCTGGGGGATGTGGACGCGGAACGGTTCGATCATGGTTTCGTCTCCGGGCGGAAGATTGATATTGGTGAGCCAAACGTTTGTGCAGCCAACGTTATCAGCAGATCGTTGGCCCGTCCAACGATTGCGGTAGACTCCGGTCATGACGAAGCCCTCCGCGTCGACACAGCCCAGCTGGGAGACCCTGCCCAGCTGGCTGCTCACCCAGACCGCCCACCACGCCCATCGCCTCGTCAGCGACGGCTTCGCGGCCGTCGGCGGCCGCGGCTACCACTACCGGGTGCTGGCGACGCTGGCCGAATTCGGCCCCGCCAGTCAGGCCGGCGTCGGCCGCCGCAGCGGTATCCACGTCAGCGATCTCGTCGCCACCATCAACGAACTCGCCGAACGGGATCTGGTCGAACGCGCTCCCGACCCCGTCGACCGGCGCCGCAACGTCATCTCCCTGACCACCGCGGGCCGGCGTCAGCTACGCCGCCTCGAACAGCGACTCGCCGCCGCCCAGGACGAGCTCCTGGCGCCGCTCGCACCGGCCGACCGCGCACGGCTGACCAGCCTGCTGTCGACACTGCTGGCCCACCACGACCAGCTCACCGACGGCGGCCAGGACGCGCGGCGATGAGCTGTCGACGCGCCGTGTACGGCGTGGGAGCGGCGGGTCGGGCTGTGAAGTACCCCAACGTGTGCGCGATATCGCGGTGAGTCCGCTAGCCTGCCGGGTGTCCGTTCCCCGAACGAAGGTGATCTCAAAGTGACTTCCGTGGTCGATGCCCCTGATATCGCGTCGAAGGTAGGGCATTACTACCGGGTCGACGACGTCTACGAGGTCGGCCGGGAGAAGGTCCGCGAATACGCCAGGGCGGTGCAGGATTTCCACCCCGCGCACTGGGACGAGGACGCCGCGACCGCACTCGGCTACCGCGGGCTCGTCGCCCCGCTGACGTTCACCTCCATCCCGGCGATGGCGGCCAACCGCGCGCTGTTCGAGTCCGTGGTCACCGGCTACGACATGTTCGTGCAGACCGAGCAGGTCTTCGAGCAGCACAAGCCGATCGTGGCCGGTGACCGGCTCGTGGTCGACGTGGAACTGTCCTCGGTGCGCCGGATCGCGGGCAAGGACCTGATCACCGTCACCAACACCTTCGCCGACGAGTCCGGCGAGACCGTGCACGTCATGCACACGACCGTCGTCGGCATCACCGGTGACGGCGTCGACCCCGCGATCACCGCCGCCGTGGAGAACGTGATGGTGCACGGGGTCAAGGTGTTCGGCAACGGCGACGCCGCCACCGAGCAGACGGAGACGCCGCTGCGTCCCGAGGGCGAACTCCGCCTCTCCGCCGAGGGCGTCACCCGGGAACCGGGGACGACGCTGTCGTTCGAGGAGCTGACCGTCGGCGCCGAGCTGCCGATCCGCGCGGCGCGGCTCTCGCGCGGCGATCTGGTGAACTACGCGGGCGTCTCCGGCGACGGCAACCCGATCCACTGGGACGCCGCCATCGCCGAGCTGGCCGGGCTGCCCGACGTGATCGCGCACGGCATGCTCACCATGGGGCTGGGCGCCGGTTTCGTCTCGGCGTGGTCGGGCGATCCGGGCGCGGTGACCCGCTACGGCGTGCGCCTGTCGAACATGGTCATCGTCGACAAGCAGGCCGGCGGCGAGATCGAGTACACCGGCCGGGTCAAGTCGATCGATCCCGAGACCCGCTCGGCCGTGATCGCGATCGTCGCCAAGTCGGGTGGTCGCAAGATCTTCGGCCTGGCGACCACCACGCTGCGGTTCCGCTGATCAGTGCGGCGCGGCCACCGCGGCCGCGCTGTGCTCGGTGGGCGTGGCCCCGACGGGTCCCACGCGCACCCAGGTGCTGTTGACCGCCGCCGCCCCCGACAGCGGGTCGGCGCGGTCGGGATCGTGCAGCAGATTCACGTTCACGCCCGGATGCGCGGCGGCCACCTGCCAGCCGACGCCTGCGCCGCGGTGGCCCCACCCGTGCGGGATGGCGACCACCCCGGCGCGGATGTCGTCGCTGATCTCCACGGGCGCCACGATCGCGCCGACGGCCGACTCCACCGACGCCGGATCGCCGTCGGCCAGGCCGCGTTCGGCGGCGTCGGCCGGGTGCATGAGGACGGTGCACCGGTCGCGGCCCTTCACCATCGTCTCGATGTTGTGCAGCCAGGAGTTGTTGCTGCGCAGGTGACGTCGGCCGATGAGCTGCAGGTCGTAGCCGGGGTCCTCGATGGCGTCGGTGTCGTCGAGGACGGCGCGCACCGCGCTCAGGAAGTCCGGCGGCGTCAGGTTCACCTTGCGGTCCTTCGTGCCGATCAGCTCGCGCAGGCGGGGCACCAGCGGGCCGAGGTCGACCCCGCCGGTTCTGGCGCGAAGACGGTTGACGGTCAACCCTTTCCGGCCCTTGCGCAGCACGCCGTAGGGCCCTGCCGCGATGGCCGCCGCGGTCAGGCGCAGCGGGCTGAGCTGGTCGAACAGGCCGGTGAGGGCGCGGCCGGTGAAGCGGCGCGCGGGCAGCGGGGTCAGTTCGGTGATCAGGCGGGCCAGGATCTGCCAGTCCTCGAGGCCGTCGGCGGGCGGGGCGAACACGGCGGCGTCGAAGCGGGCGTTGTTGCGCACGCTGAAGACGGGGAACAGCAGGTTGAGGTCCTCGCGTTCGAGCGGGGAGACCGGCGGCAGGATGATGTCGGCGTGCCGGGTGGTCTCGGTGACGTACATGTCGACCGCGACGTAGAAGTCGAGGGATTCCAGGGCGTCGTCGAGACGTCCGCGCTGTGGGGTGGACAGCACCGGGTTGCCGGCGTAGGTGATCATGGCCCGGATCCGGTCGGGTCCCTCGGTGAGGATGTCCTCGGCCAGCGCGGACACCGGCAGTTCACCGCGGAAGGACTTCCTGGTGCCGGATCGGTCGGTCCAGGCGCCGTGGCCCATGGGCAGGTATTTGCCGTAGCGGGCGGCGTCGACGGGCGGGGTCGCGAACATCTGTCCGCCCGCTCGGTCGAGGTTGCCGGTGACGGCGTTGATCGTGTTCACCAGCCAGTGCGTGAGGGTTCCGGTGACCTGCAGGCACACCCCGATCCGCGCGTAGAGCACGGCTGACCGCGCGGCGGCGTGTTCGCGGGCCAGGGTGCGGATGGTGTCGGCGTCGACCCCGGCGTGCGGGGCCATCCGTTCCGGGGTGGTCGCCTCGACCAGGCGCACCAACTCGTCGAAGCCCGAGCACTGCTCGCCCACGGCCCGTGGGTCGCACAGGTCTTCACCGATCAGCACGTGCAGCATGCCGAGCAGCAGGAACACGTCGCCGCCGGGCCGGACCGCCACGTGCTGGTCGGCCAGGCGCGCGGTCTCGGTGCGGCGCGGGTCGATGACGACGACGGTGCCGCCGCGCCGACGGACCTCGCTGATGCGGGTGCGCGCGCCGGGCATGGTGGTGATCGAGCCGTTGGAGACCGCGGGGTTGGCGCCCAGGATCACCAGCCGGTCGGTGCGGTCGATATCGGTGACCGGCATGAGGACGTTGGCGCCGAACATGCGCCAGGCGACGAATTCCTGCGGGAACTGGTCGATCGAGGAGGCGGTGAAGAAGTTGCGCGTGAGCAGCGCCATGCGCAGGGCCACGGCGTAGAGCACCGAGGAACTGTGCGCGGCCGGATTGCCCATGTACATGCCGATGGCGCTGGGGCCGTGCGCGTGCCGGACCGCGCGCAGGCGCTGGCCGATCTCGCGGAACGCCTCGTCCCAGCCGATCGGTGCGAAGGTGTCACCGACCCGGCGGACCGGGGTGCGCAATCGGTCCGGATCGTGGTGCAGACCGCCCATGGCCGTGGCTTTCGGGCAGATGTAGCCCTTGGACAGCACGTCCTCGGGATTGCCTTCGATCCGGGTGACCCGCTCACCGTCGACCGTCACCAGAATCCCGCAGTGCGCCTCGCACAGTGTGCACTGCCGGGCGATCGTCTTCGTGTCCACGCTGACCCCATCCTTCGCCGAACCGCTCGATCCACGCTAGCGCGGCCGACCCGTCCGGGAGATCCGTCCACGGTCGGAGATTCCGCCGATCACCGTGGTGGCGTGGGCTATTCGTCCTGCAGATCCGGCGCGGTCACCATCGTTGCCGGAGCGTGGCCGCGATGACGCGCAGGGCGTTGTCGTCGGTCATGCGCCAGTGGGTGGCGTCGACGGGCCGGTTGTGCACCGGGCCGGTGACCGCCGTGGTCCAGGACGAGGCGCCCGTCGAGCCGGTCGGGTCGTCGTGGGCGGCGGTGAAATAGGTGAGGGCGCCGTCGAACACGCGGGGGCGGTAGGCGGCGTCGAGGGCGAGCGAGGCGATCGCGGCGTCGACGATCCGGTCGAGCCGGGCCGGATCGAGCGCGACCTGGGGCGCGGAGCGTTCACACAGCTCGCGCACCAGGTGCCGCGGCTCGAGGTCCTGTGCGGCGTCGTCGCCGGCGAAGCCGCCGAGCAGATCCGCCGCGGTCACGGCGCCGACGGTGTGCTCGGCCGAGGCCACGGTCAACCGGGAGTCGAGCATGGCCAGCAGCGCGACCTGGTCGCCTTCGTCCTGGAGTTGCACGGCCATGGCGTGGGCGATGACACCGCCGAGCGACCACCCGAGCAGGTGATACGGGCCCTCGGCCTGCACTTCCCGGATCTGCTTGACGTAGAGCCGGGCCCAGTCCTCGATCGAATCCGGCAGCGGCTCCGCGGCGTTCAGGGCCGGTGACTGCAGCCCGTAGAGGGGTCGGTCCGGGTCGAGGTGCGCGGCCAGGCCACCGAAGGACCAGGCCACCCCGCCGATCGGGTGCACACAGAACAGCGGTTCGCGCGTGCCCGTCGGGCGCAACGGCAGCAGCACGTCGAAGGCGGTGTCGGCGCTCTGGGCGGCCTGCGCCGCGACGACTCCGGCCGGGGTGGGCGCGGTGAAGATCGCGGTGACCGGCACGGTGGCGCCGAGTGCGCCGCCGAGGCGGGCCGCGAGCCGGGTGGCGCTGAGGGAGGTGCCGCCGAGTTCGAAGAAGTGGTCGTCGAGCCCGACCCGGTCCACGCGCAGGATCTCGGCGAAGATGTCGCACACCCGCTGCTCGAGTTCGGTGCCGGGCGCTCGGTAGGCGCGGGCGGCCAGTTCCGGCGCGGGCAGCGCGGCGCGGTCGAGTTTGCCGACCGAGGTCAACGGCACGGCGTCGAGGACCACCACGGTGGCGGGAACCATGTGCGAGGGCAGCGTCTTCGCGGCCTGGTCGAGGAGGTCGGCGACGACGACGTCGTGTCCGGGTTCGGGCACGACATAGGACACGAGCACGGTCGCGCCCGCCTGGTTCTCCCGGCCGACCGTGACCGCGAAACCGACGTCGGCGTGTTCGGCGAGCACGGCGTCGATCTCCGTGGTTTCGATGCGGTAGCCGCGGATCTTGAGCTGGAAGTCGGTGCGCCCCCGGTATTCCAGCTCCCCTTCGGCGGTCCACGCCGCCAGGTCGCCGGTGCGGTAGAGGCGGGTGCCCGCCCGGAACGGGTTGGCCACGAAGCGTTCCGCGGTGAGATCGGGGCGGTCCAGGTAGCCCGAGGCCAGCTGGGTCCCGGCCAGGTAGAGCTCGCCGGGTACCCCGGCGGGGACGGGCCGCAGGCGCGCGTCCAGGACATAGACCTGGCTGTTCCACACCGGCCGCCCGATCGGGACGGTCTCGGTGTCGACGTCACGGACGTGATGGCTGGTGATGGACACGGCGGCCTCGGTGGGCCCGTACACGTTGAACAGGGCGGTGCCCGGCGCGGCGGCGCTGAACCGGCGCACGAGGGCGGGCGGCAGGGCCTCACCGATCGCGAGCACCCGCCGGACCGCGGCCGGGAACGGCACGGTGAGCAGGGCGTCGAGCAGGGACGGCACCGTGTGCAGGGTGGTGACGCCTTCGCGGCGCATCAGCTCGGCGAGGTGGTGCGGGTCCCGGTGACCGTCGGGTGCGGCGAGCACCAGCCGTGCGCCGCAGACCGCGGTCGACCAGAACTCCCAGACCGACAGGTCGAAGCTCGCCGCCGTCTTCACCAGCACCGAATCCTGGGCGGTGAGCCCGAATTCGGCTGTCTTCCAGCGCAGTTGGTTCACGATCGCGGCATGGGAGACGGCGACGCCCTTCGGGCGGCCGGTCGAACCGGAGGTGAAGATCACGTAGGCGGTGTTCGCGGCGCGCAACGGCGCGATCCGGTCGAGATCGGTGAGCGGGTCGGACCGGAACTGCGTCAGGTCGAGCCGGTCGACGGCGAGCACGGCATTGCCCGGCGCGCTGAATCCGGTGGCGGTGTCGGTGAGGACCAGCAGCGGGACGGCGGTGTCGAGGACGTGGGCGTGCCGGGCCGCGGGCTGATCGGGGTCGATCGGCACGTAGGCCCCGCCCGCGGCGGCGACCGCGTACATGGCCACCACGAGTTCGGGGCCGCGGCGCATCGCCAGCGCGACCCGCGTCTCCGGGCCGACCCCCGCGGCGACGAGATGACGGGCCAACCGGTTGACCCGCGCGTCCAGTTCCGCGAAGCTCCAGCGGGTGTCGCCGGCGACCAGGGCGAGGTTTTCGGGGCCCGCGGCGACCGTGTCGGCGAACAGCGACGCGAGCGTGGCGCGTGGATCGCCGTGGCGGGCGGTGCGATTCCAGGTGTCGAGGATGGTGCTCCGCTCGGCGGGGGCGAGGACGTCGACGGTGTGGATCGGCGCGGTCGGGTCGGCGGTCACGGCGGTGAGGAACCGGGTGAAGCGGTCGAGGAACCCGCGCACCGTCGCCGCGTCGAACAGGTCGGTGGCGAAGGTGCAGTGGCCGCTGATGCCCGCGGGGGCACCGTCGGCGTCGTAGCTGTCGGCCAGGATCAGGTGCAGGTCGAACTGGGACAGCGCGCGGTCCAGTTCCACCGAGGTCACCTCGATGCCGGGCAGGTCCATCCGCACCTGGGCCAGGTTCTGGAACGACAACCCCACCTGGAACAGCGGATGCCGGGCCGTGGACCGAGCGGGGTTGAGCGCCTCCACGAGTTGCTCGAACGGGATGTCGGCGTGGGCGAAAGCCCGCAGGTCGCTCTCGCGCTGCCGGGTCAGGTGCGTGCCGAAACCGGCGTCGTGGTCGACGCGGGTCCGGAAGACCAGGGTGTTGACGAACATGCCGATCAGGTCGTCGAGCGCGGATTCACCGCGTCCGGCGACCGGGATGCCGATGGCGATGTCGGTGGTGCCCGCCAGCCGGGCCAGGACCACGGCCAGGGCCGTGTGGACGGCCATGAACAGGGTGGCGCCGTAGGCGCGGGCCAGGTCGGTGAGCGCGGCGTGGGTGGCGGCGTCGAGCGTGAGTGGCACGCGGCCGCCGGCGTAGGTCTGGATCGCCGGACGCGGACGGTCCCGCGGCAGGTCGAGCTGGTCGGGCAGCCCGGCCAGCTCCCGCCGCCAGTAGGCGATCTGTTCGGCGGCGGTGGACGCGGGATCGGTGTCCTCGCCCAGGAGCAGTCGCTGCCACAGCGCGTAGTCGGCGTACTGCACGGGCAGCGGTTCCCAGGTCGGCGCCGTGCCCTGCGCGCGGGCGGTGTAGGCGGTGACCAGGTCTCGGGTCAGTGGTCCGCCGGAGAAGCCGTCGCCGCTGATGTGGTGCACCGTCATCGCCAGCACGTGCTCGCCGGGCGCGACGCGGAACAGGCAGGCGCGCAACGGCACTTCGCCGGTCACGTCGAACACGGTCGACACCAGCCGGGCCACCGCCGCATCGGTGTCGTCGACGGTCTCCACCCGCAGCGTCGGTACCTCGGGGTGGTCGGGCGCGAGGATCACCTGCGCGGGCGCCTCGTCGACGGACGGGTAGCGGGTACGCAGGATCTCGTGGCGGGCCACCACATCGCCGAAGGCGCGGCGCAGCGCCTCGGTGTCGAGCGCGCCGGTCAGGCGCAGCACGACCGGGATGTTGTAGGCCGCGGTGCGGGTGTCGAACCGGTTCAGGAACCACATGCGCTGCTGCGCCGGAGACAGCGGGATCCGGTCGGGGCGCGGCATCCCGCGCAGGGCGGGCCGGCGATCGGCGCGGGTCAGGCGCGCGAGCTCGGCGGCGCACGCGGCGACCGTGGGGGCGGCGAACAGCACCCGCACCGGCACCCGCAGTTCGACGGCCGCGCCGAGACGGGCGGTGAGGCGGGTGGCGAGCAGGGAGTTGCCGCCGCGGTCGAAGAAGTCGTCGTCGGCGCCGACCCGGTCGACACCGAGCACGTCGGCGAACACCGCGGCGACGGTGCGTTCCAGCGCGGTCGAGGGTTCCCGGTAGGGGCGGGCGGTGAAACTCGGCGCGGGCAGGGCGGTGCGGTCGAGTTTGCCGGCCCCCGAGAGCGGGATCCGGTCGAGCACGACGATCGCGGCCGGCACCAGGTGCGCGGGGAGCAGCGCCGATGCCCAGCCGGTGACGGCGGCGGGGTCGATGTCGCTGCCGGTCACATACGACACCAGCACGGTCTCCCCGGCGGGGTTGCGGGCGCCGACGGTGACGGCGACCGCGATCTGCGGATGCCGGGTCAGGACGGCGTCGACCTCGCCCGGTTCGATGCGGAAACCGCGGATCTTGATCTGGAAGTCGGTGCGCCCCAGGTATTCCAGCTCCGGGGAGTCGCCGGCCGGTACCCAGCGGACCTGGTCGCCGGTGCGGTAGAGCCGTTCGCCCGCGCTCCACGGATTCGCGACGAATCGGTGCGCGGTCGTGGCGGGGCGGCCGTGATAGCCGCGCGCGAGGGCGGGCCCGGCCAGGTACAGCTCACCGGCGACACCGACGGGCACCGGACGCAGCCGGGCGTCGAGGACCAGGGCTCGCACGCCGGGAACCGGGCGCCCGATCGTGACCTGTTGTCCGGCACGCAGACTGGCGTAGGTGGCGCCGATGGTGGCTTCGGTCGGACCGTATCCGTTGAGGAAGTAGCGGCCGGGCTGCCAGGCGGCCAGCAGGTCGGCGGAGCTCGCTTCGCCGCCCGCGGACACGCACACCAGATCGGGCAGGGCCGCCGGATCGAGGGTGCCGAGCAGGGCGGGGGTGATGATCGTGTGCGTCACCCGTTCGGTGCGCAGCAGGTCGTCGAGTTCGGCGCCGCCGACCGTGTCCGGTGGCGCGATCACCAGGGTGGCGCCGCGGTGGAAGGCCGTGCCGATCTCCTCGATGGACTGGTCGAAGCTGGGCGAGCACACGTGCAGCATCCGGTGGTCGTGGCGCAGCCCCATCAGGTTGGCCGAGTGCGCGACCAGCGCGCCGAGTCCGGCGTGAGTGACCGCGACGCCCTTGGGCAGACCGGTCGAGCCGGAGGTGTAGATGAGATAAGCGGCGTGGTCGTGGCGGATCGACGCGCGCCGGTCGCGATTGCGCACCGGGGTGCAGGCGCGCGCGGCGACGCGGGCGCGCACGTCGGCGTCGTCGAGCAGCAGCCACCGCACGGCGCCGGCGTGCGCGGGACGGTGCGTGGCGAGGCTGACGCCGTGGGTGGCGCCGGAGTCGTCGAGCATGTGCCGCACCCGGTCGGCGGGGTAGGTGGGGTCCACCGGCAGGTAGACGCCACCGGCTTTCGCGACGGCCCAGAACGCCAGGATCGCCTCGTAGGAGCGGGGGATGGCGACGGCGACCACGGTTTCGGGCCCGACGCCGTCGGCGATGAGGACGCGCGCCAGGCGGGCGGAGTCCTCGTCGAGGGTGCCGTAGGTGATCTCGCGGCCGTTGTCGCGCACCGCGATCCGCTGCTGGCCGTAGCCGGTGCCGCGGACCAGGATCTCGGGCAGGGTACCGGTGACCGGCGGGGCGGCGCCGTCACCGAGGTGCGGCAGCGCCGCGGCTTCGACAGGGTCGGTCAGCGGCAGGTCCCCCACCGGGGTCTCGGGCCGCCGGGCCGCGGCGGCGAGCAGCAGCACCAGTCGCCGGAGCAGGTCGGTCACGGTGGCGTCGTCGAATACTGTTCGGGCGTAATCGATCTCGACAGTCGGCTGGTCTTCGGGCGCGGTGATGACGAGGTCACCGGACTGGCCGGGGCCGCCGAGCGACACCTGGGTCAACGCGGCGGTGTCCGTGAGGCCGAGCAGGGCGGAGAGTTCCGGCAGCGAAGGACCGACATGCGTGTGCGCCTCGCGCTCGAGGTCCCGCGAGCGCGTGAGCAGCTCGTGGAACGGGGTCGCGGGGTCGACCAGG
This sequence comes from Nocardia neocaledoniensis, assembly GCF_003182135.1. GTDB lineage: Bacteria > Actinomycetota > Actinomycetes > Mycobacteriales > Mycobacteriaceae > Nocardia > Nocardia neocaledoniensis. The sequence goes on from NZ_QGTL01000010.1 coordinate 87,442, forward strand.
GTGCGCAAGGGGAGCGGGCCCGGGGCCGTGATGAGGATGTCGTCGCGGCCGGTGAGGCGGGCGAGCAGCACGGCGGTGGCGGTCCTGATCACCGTGTGCCGGCTGACGCCCGCGGATTCGGCGAGTGCCCGCGCATCCTGATGCGTGGGCTCCGGTAGCGGCTGCTGTGCTCGTCCGCGACCGTCGCCCTCCCCATGTTGCCCGGGCAGTACGAGGCGGGCGGGCAGATCGGCCAGGGCGTGCCGCCAGTAGCGGGCGTGCCCGATCGGGTCGGCGACCTCGGCCAGCCCCCGGATCGGGTCGGTCGCGGGAGTGGCGATCAGCTGCTCGAGCGCGGTGCGGAGGCGGTCGGTGACTGCCCGCGCCGTCACCTCGGCGACGAGGTCGCGCCGGTACTTGATCTGCACCCGGGTGCGGGCGCCGAGAAACACCAGCACCGTGATCGGGTAGTGCGTGTGGTCGGCGCCGCGCAGGTCCTCCACGCGCAGATCGTCGAGCGCGCCACTGGCCGCCCGCAGCCCCTCGACATCGACCGGATAGGACTCGAAGGCGAGCATGGTGTCGAACAGCTCGCCGTGCCCGGCCACGCGCTGGATCGCGCCCAGCCCCAGATGATGGTGATCGAGCAAAGCGGCCTGTTCGGTCTGCACCGCGCGGACCAGTTCGCCCGCGGTGCCGTCCGTGATCCGCACGCGCACGGGCACCGCGTCGACGAACAGGCCGATCATGTCGCCCACGCCGTCGAGCTGCGGCGGCCGCCCCGAGATGGTGGCGCCGAAGACGACCTCGTCGCGGCCGGTGCACGCGGCGACGACCAGCCCCCACGCGGTCTGAAACACGGTGTTCGGGGTGACCTCGGAAGCGACGGCGAAATCGGTCAGCGCGGCGGTCGCGGCGGTGTCGAAGTCGAATTCGCACAGCCCGAAACCGGTACCGGTCGCCGGCGGCCACCGCAGCTCGGGTGCCAGCACTGTCGGGCGCACGCCGGTGAGCGCCCGGGCCCACGCCTGCTCGGCGGCGGCCCGGTCCTGCCGGGTGAGCCAGGCCAGATAGTCGCGGTACGGGCGCACGGCGGGCAGTGGTGCCGCGTCGCCGTCGGTCGTGTAGAGGACCAGCAGTTCCTTCATCAGCAACGGCATCGACCAGCCGTCGAGCAGGATGTGGTGGCCGGTCAGCACGAGCAGGCTGCGTCCGGAATCGGTGCGGTACACCGTGAATCGCAGCAGCGGCGCGATCGTCGGATCGAAGACCGTGCGCTGATCGGCGGCCAGCAGCTCGGCGATCGCGGTGTCGGCGACCTCGGACACCAGGCGCACGGGTGCTCGCACGCCGTCGGCCACCACCTGCACCGGGATGCCCTCGGCAGTGGTGACGAAGGCCGCGCGCAGATTCGCGTGCCGGTCGAGCACCGTCTGGGCGGCCCGCCGCAGCCGCGCGAGGTCGAGCTCGCCGGTCAGTTCGGCGACGAGCTGGATGACGTAGGCGTGCACCGATTCCTCGAGCAGTTCCCCCAGCGCCAGCAGCGAATGCTGCAGCGGTGAGAGCGGCAGCACATCCGCGAGCCCGGGGTGGGTGTGCCGCCAGCGGTCGAGGTCGTGCTGGGTCACCGGCACCAGCGCGACATCCGAGGGTGTCAGCCCGCCCGCCGCCGGATCACTCAGGTGCGCGGCGAGTGCGGTGAGCTGCGCGACCCATTCCTCGGCGAGCTCGCGCACGGCGGTGTCGTCGAGAATGCCGGTGGCGTAGCGGAATCCGGCCTCCAGGCAGGGGCCCGACTCGGTGGTGACCGCGATGGCGTTGATGTCGAGGACGGCGTGGGCGGGCAGGTCCGGTCCGTGGTCGACGGCGATCTCGCCCAGGTCGCCGGTGGGCAGCCAGGCGGTGTCGGCGGTCTCGGCGCCGGTGGTGGCCCGGCCCAGATAGTTGAAGCCGATCTGCCCGATCTCGCCGGGCAGCCGGTGGGGTCGGTCCCGGTCGTGACGCAGCAGCCCGAAACCGATGCCGTGGTCGGGCACCGCGAGCACCTGTTCCTTGACGGTGCGCATCGTCGCGGCGAGGGTCTCGGCGCTGCCGTCGTCGGCGACGCCGGTCAGGTCGAGGACGAGGGGATGGACGCTGGTGAACCAGCCCACGGTCCGGGTCAGATCCGCGCCGGGCACCACGTCGTCGACGCGGCCGTGGCCCTCGAGCCGGAGGCGGACGGTGTCGGTGGCGATCCCGCGGCGGGCACGCCACCGGCGCACCGCCACGGCGAGCGCGGCCAGCAGGGCGTGATCGGGGCCTGCCCGGTAGGCGGCGGGCAGGGCCGTCAGCAGCGTGTCGCTCACCTCGACCGGGACCCGGACCGTGAGCGAGCGCGTGCTCGCCTCGGTGTCGCGGGTCCGGTCGAGCGCGCGGGCGCCGAGGAGGGGGTCGGGAGTGTCCAGGACCCGCCGCCAGTAGTCGAATTCGGCGGAACGGTCGGTCTCGGCCAGGCCGTGCGCCCAGCGGCGGAACGAGGTCACGACCGGGGCCAGGCTGATCGGTCGGCCGGCGCTGTACTGCGCCCACGCGAGCACGAGATCGGGCAACAGGATTCGCCACGACACGCCGTCGATCGCGTAGTGGTGCGCGGCCACGGCCAGCACGTCCTGGGCGTCGCCGCGCCGCACCCAGGTGCAGGCGAGCATGCGGCCGGCGGCCGGGTCAAGGGCCGACAGCGCGGAATCCATGGCGGCACTGCCGATGCGGGTGAGTTCGGGGCCGTCGGCGTGGCCCGCGTCGAGTTCGGTCACGAGCTCGTCGGCGTCGACGGCGCCGGGCGCGAGTACCTCCCACTGCCACCGGTCGCCGTCCTGGAACAGGCGCGAACGCAACATGTCGTGGTGGGCCACGACGGCGCCGAGCGTGGCGACCAGGCCGGCCCGGTCGATCCGCGCGGGCAGCGCGAGGACCATCGTCTGCGCGAAACGGTCCCTCGTCCCGTCGGCGAGGAATTCGGCGAGGATCGGGGTCAACGGGACGGCGCCGATCCCGCCGCCCGGCAATTCGGTGAGCGTGGGTGTTTCGGTGCCGCCGGTGCCGGCGATCTCGGCCAGCCGGGCCACGGTGCGGTGTTCGAAGACGTCCCTGGTCGTGAACGTCAGGCCGGCGGCGCGCGCGAGCGAGACCAGCTGGATGGACAGGATGCTGTCGCCACCACGGGCGAAGAACGAGTCGTGCACCCCCACCTCGGCCACGCCGAGCACGCGGGTGAACAGGTCGGCCAGCAGGGTTTCGATGTCACCGCGTGGTGCGCGGTCGCCGCCGGTCGGGGCGGCGACCGGGTCCGGTAGCGCGCCGCGATCGAGTTTGCCGTTGGTCGTCAACGGCAGGGCGTCCAGCACCACGACCGCCGACGGCACCAGCTGCGGCGGCAACAGACCGGCGACGTATTCGATCAGAGCCTCGCGGTCGATCGTATTGTCCTGTGCCGCGACCACATACGACACGAGGGTGATCGCACCGGCCATCGTGGAGCGGCCCACCGTGGCCACGGCCGCGACGTCGGCCCTGGTGGCGAGGACCGCGTCGACCTCACCCGGCTCGATACGGAACCCCCGCACCTTCAACTGGGTGTCGGCACGGCCCACATAGTGCAGTTCGCCGTCACGCAGGCGCACGAGATCACCGGTGCGGTACATGCGCGCACCCGCGCCGCCCCACGGATCGGCGAGGAAACGCGCCGCCGTCGTCCCCGGTTGCGCACGGTAGCCGCGCGCGACCGCGGGACCGGCGAGGTAGAGCTCGCCGGTGACACCCGGCGGGACCGGGTGCAGCCGGGCATCCAGGATCATCGCGTGGGTACCGGGGACTGGCCCGCCGATCGTCACCGCGCCGCCCGCGGTGAGCTCGGCATAGGTGGAGATGACGGTGGTCTCGGTGGGGCCGTACCCGTTGAGATAGCGGCGGCCAGGCTGCCAGCGTGCCAGCAGTTCCGGCGTGGTCACATCACCGCCGACCGACAGCACCCGCAGCGCGTCCAGGCCCGCCGGGTCCACGGTGCCCAGCACCGCCGGCGTGATGATCGCGTGCGTCACCGCCGCCTCGGCCAGCACGGCGGTGAGGTCGGGGCCGCCGAGGATCTCGGCGGGCACCACCACCAGTGTCGCCCCGGTGGCGAACGCGCACAGCCACTCCAGGATCGAGGGATCGAAGCAGGGCGAGCAGATGTGCAGGAACCGGTCCTCGGCGCGCACCCCGTAGCGGCGCACCGCCTCGTCGAGCAGTGGGGCCAGCCCGGTGTGGGTCACCGTCACGCCCTTGGGCAGGCCGGTGGAGCCGGAGGTGTAGATGAGATACGCCGGATGCGCAGGCCGCAGTAGGGCGAGTCGGTCGCTGTCGGTGACCGGGGTGGCGGGGAAGGCGGCGCACGCCTGGTCGAACGCGGGATCGTCCAGGCACAACCAGTCCAGCTCGGCCGGCAGGTGCGCGCGGTGGGCGGTCGCGGTGAGGCCGAGGACCGCGCCCGAGTCGGCGACCAGGTGCCGCAACCGGGACACGGGATAGGCCGGATCGATCGGGACGTGCACGCCGCCGGCCTTGGCGATCGCCATCGCGGCGACCACCATCTCCGTCGATCGCGGCAGCGCGACCGCGACCGCAACCTCCGGCCCGACGCCACGCGCGATCAGCGCCCGCGCCAACCGTGACGTGCGCTCGTCCACGTCGCCGTAGGTGAGGACCCGCTCGCCTTCACGGACCGCGATCCGGTCGCGACCGCGAGCGACACCGCGGGTGAGCAGGTCGGGGAACAGGGCGGCGGGTTCGTCCTCGCCGGGGCGAGCGGTGAGGGCGGCCAGTTCCCCGGCGCTGAGCATCGCCAGATCACCGACCGGCGTGTGCGGACGGTCGAGCCCGTCGAGCAGTAGCCGCAGCATCCGGTCGGCCAGGACCGAGAGCGTGGCACGATCGAACAGCGCGGTGGCGTAACCGAATTCGACGGCGATGCCCGCCCCCGGATGCGTTCGCACGATGAGGACGAGGTCGCAGTGCGCGGCGTCCTCGCCGGTGCGGTCCTCGGGCAGGACCATGACCCGGACCAGCGGCCGCGGCGCGTTCCAGCGCGCACGCTCCTCCGATGTCAAACCCTGGGCAGGGCACGCGCGTTCGGCCGTGGCCATCTCGCGCACCACTTCGTCGAAGGACCGTCCGCCCGGGAGGTGGAGCCGCACGAGCCGGGTGCCTTCACCGGCGAATCCGATCGCGAGATCGGTACTGCCCGACACCCGGGCGAGCAGCACGGCGAACACGCTGTGCGCGATCGTGGCGACGTCGGTCTCGCGTTCGCGCGCGAATCGCTTGATCCGCGCGCACAATTCGGCCGGCAGGGGAATGCCGACGCGGCCGTCGATCGTCACCGGGGTCTGGGGGCGCGGGCGATCGGTCGGCAGCGCGAGTTCGGGCAGGTCGGTGAGCACCGTGCGCCAGTACGCGGCGCGGGAGATCGGGTCCGCGCGCCGGGTCAGCCGCGCCCGCAGATCCCCGACCGGCAGCTCCGGGCTGTCGACGAAGGCGTCGAGCACGATCCGCAGCCGGGCCGCCAGCGCCTCCGCGGTCGCGGCGGTCAAACGATCGCGCCGATACTGCAGACCCACGCGAATACCCGCGCCCACCTCGACGCCGACCGCGACCGGGTAGTGCGTGGCGTTGGCCGCCACCACGTCGACGATCTCGAGCCCGTCGAGCGCTCCGTGCGCACGCCGCATCCCCTCGTGGTCCACCGGATAGGACTCGAAGGCCAGCAGCGTGTCGAACAGCTCGCCCGTGCCCGCCGCCCGCTGGATCTCGGGCAACCCCAGGTGATGGCCGTCGAGCAGCGCGACCTGTTCGGACTGCACCCGCGTCATCAGCGTCCGCAGCGAAACCGCCGATTCCGCGCGGACCCGCACCGGGACGGTGTTGGCGAACAGGCCGACCATGGTGTCGACGCCGTCGAGCTGCGGCGGCCTCCCCGACACCACCGCTCCGAACACCACGTCGTCGGCGCCGACCGCCCCGGCCAGCACCAGCCCCCACGCGGCCTGGAACAGCGTGTTGACCGTGACCTCGTGTGCCGCGGCGACCGTCGCGAGCACCTCGGCGTCGGCGGGGGACAGCTCGATCGTGGTCGTGCCATGGCCCGGCTCCGACTCCGTCGGCGCCGGCACCGCCGCCGCGAGCATCGTCGGTTCCTGCCCGGCCAGCGCCTCGGCCCAGCCGCGCAGCGCCGTGTCGCGGTCCTGCCCGGCCAGCCAGCTCAGGTAGTCGCGGTAGGGGCGCACGGGCGGCAACGGTGCGGGCGCGCCGTCGGCCGCGTAGGCGACGAGCAGCTCGCGCATCAGCAACGGCATCGACCAGCCGTCCACCAGCAGGTGATGCACCGTCAACACCAGATGCGTGCCGGTGTGGCGGTAGACGGTGAACCGCACCAGCGGCGCCACCGCCGGATCGAACCCGGCCTTCGCCTCGGCGGCCAGGAACTCACTCGCGGCCGCGGGCTCGGTGTCGACGACCCGCCACGGCACCGCGACGGACCCGGCCACGAACCCGACCGGCGTCCCGCTCGCCGACGTCCCGAACGAGGTGCGCAGGATGGCATGCCGATCCAGCACCACCTGCGCCGCCCGGCGCAACCGCACCAGATCCACGTCACCGGCCAGCTCCACCGCCAGCTGCACCAGATACGGGTCCTCCGGCGACACCTGCGCCAGGAACAACAGGCCCAGCTGCAACGGAGCCAGCGACACGACATCGGTGAGGCCGGGATGTTCGCGATGCCAGCGGTCGAGTTCGTCCTGCCCGACCCGCACCAGCGCCACATCGGCCGGGGTGAGCCCACCCGCCGCCGGGCCACGCAGATGCTCGGCCAGCACGTGCAGTGCCGCCGTCCAGCATTCGGCCAGCTCCCGCACCGACGCCTCGTCGACGACCTCCGCGGCGTAGGAGAACGACGCCCGCAACCGCAGGCCCGCGTCGGTGTCGGTCGCCAGCGCGTTGACGTCGATCACCGCCGCCGCGGGCAGTTCCGGATCCTGGTGCGCGGCCGGCTCACCCCACTCGGCGGTCGGTAACCAGCCGTGCGCGTCCGGATCGGCCGACACCTCACCCGCCGAGACCCGCCCGAGGTAGTTGAAGCCGACCTGACCGAGCGCACCGTCGAGCAGCGGTGCCGACTCGGGGTCGAGGTGACGCAGCACGCCGAAGCCGATGCCCTTGTGCGGCACCGCGATCAGCTGTTCCTTGACCGCCTTCACCACCGCCGCCGTCGCCGCGCCCGCACGCCAGGCGTCGTCGAGGTCGACACCGCTCAGGTCGAGCGCGACCGGATACATGCTGGTGAACCAGCCGACCGTCCGCGTCAGATCCGCGCCGGGCACCGCCGACGCCTCCCTGCCGTGCCCCTCCAAGCGGATCCGGGTGGCCGGCGCGTCGACGCCACGCCGCGCACGCCACGTGCGCACCGCCAGGGCCAGCGCGGCGAGCAGGCCGTCCTCGGCGCCCGCGCGGTATCGCGTCGGCAACTCGGTGAGGACGGCCTCGGTGATGTCGGCGGGCACCGTGACACTGAACGTGCGCACGGTCGACGCGGTGTCGAGCACGGGATCCAGCGCGCGATCGCCGACGAGCGGGTCGGGCACCGCCAAGGTCGCGCGCCAGTGGTCCAGTTCCGCGCGCCGCGACGGCGCCGATTCGGCCAACCCGTGCGCCCAGCGACGGAACGACGTCCCCACAGCGGGCAGCACCACCCGGTGCCCGGCCGAGTACCGCGCCCACGCGGCTACCAGGTCCGACAACAGGATCCGCCAGGACACACCGTCGATCACGGCGTGATGGGCGGCGACGACCAACGCGTCGGGACCGTCGGTCCTGCGCAGCCAGGTGAGGGCGAGCATGCGCGCGGCCGGATCCAACGCGGCCAGCGCGGCATCCATGGCGGACTCGGCGACAGTGTCGAGCGACGCGCCCGCCGGGACCTCGACCGTGGTGAGCAGATCGCGCACGTCCACACTGCCCGGCGGCAGGGTCTCCAGCCGCCACTGTCCGTCGCGGAGCACCAGCCGGGCACGCAGCATGTCGTGGTGATCGACGACCGCGCCGAGAACCGCGACGAGACCGTCCCGGTCGATCGACTCGGGCAGGGCCAGCACCATCTGCTGACTGAACCTGCCGAACACGCGGCCACCGGCCACCATCGCGGCCAGCACCGGCGTCAACGGCACCGCACCCACCCCGGCGCCGGGCAGCTCCGGCAGGCTCGCCACCGGCTCACCGCCGAGCACCGCGACCCGCGCCAGCCCCGCCACGGTGCGATGCTCGAACACCTGCTGCGGCGTGAACGCCATCCCGGCCGCCCGCGCTTTGGTCACCAGCTGAATCGACAGAATGCTGTCGCCACCGGCGGCGAAGAACGAATCCTCCGCCCCGACCCGCTCCACCCCGAGCACCTGTGCGAACAGCTCCGCGATCCGCGTCTCCACCGGACCGTGCGGCGCCCGCGACCCCACCGAACCGAACACCGGCACAGGCAGGGCGCCGCGATCGAGCTTCCCGTTCGGCGTCAACGGCAGCTCGTCCAGCACGACCACCACGCTCGGCACCATGTGCCCGGGCAGCACGCCGGCGACGAACTCGGTGAGCTGCGCCGTGTCGATCGAAACACCGTGGTGGGCGAGGACATACGCCACCAGCACCGTCGCACCGGAATCGGCCGTCACCCCGACGGTGACCGCGAAGTCCACCCCGGGATGCGCGGTGAGCGCGGCATCGATCTCCCCGAGCTCCACCCGGAAGCCACGCACCTTCACCTGGAAGTCCGCACGACCCAGGTACTCCAGCTCGCCCTCGGCCGTGCGGCGCACCAGATCACCGGTGCGATACATGCGCGCGCCCTCGGCCCCGGCGAACGGCGACGCCACGAACCGCTCCGCCGTGAGACCGGGCCTGCCCAGATAGCTCTGCGCCAGCGCCGGACCCGACAGATACAGCTCACCGGCCACCCCCACCGGGACCGGCCGTAATCGAGCATCCAGCACCACCGCGCCGACACCGGCGAACGGCGCACCGATCGTGATCGGACGGCCCGGCTCCAGCTCCGCGCTGCCCGTCGCCAGGATCGTCGCCTCGGTCGGCCCGTAGCCGTTGAAGAACGCGCGCCCCGCGCCCGCCCACCGCTGCACCAGGGCGGGACCGAACGCGTCACCCGCCACGACCACGACCCGCAACGCGTCCAGCCCACGCGGGTCCACCGACTCCAGCGCCGCGGGCGTGATCAGCAGGTGCGTCACCCGCTCCCGGCCCAGCAGATCCGCCAGCTCGGGACCGCCGAACACCGACGGCGGCGACACCACCAGCCGCGCCCCGGCCTGGAAGGTCACCAGCAGCTCGAGCACCGAGACGTCGAAACTGGGGGAGCAGACGTGGAGCACCCTCGACTCGGCGTCCACCCGGTAGCGCTCCCGCGCGGCCGCCACCAGCGCGCCCAGACCGGCATGGGTGACGACCACACCCTTCGGGCGCCCCGTCGATCCGGAGGTGTAGATGACGTAGGCGGGATGCTGCGCGGTCAGCGGGCGGACGCGATCCAGGTAGGAGATCGGGTGCGCGGGCAGCTCGGCGATGCCCGGGTCGTCCATCGACAGCCACTCGATCCCGTCGCCGAGCAGACCGGCCCGCGCCGCACCCGTCAGTCCGAGCACCGCACCCGAATCCGCCACCAGGAAAGCGATCCGCTCCGCGGGCAACCCCGGATCGACCGGCACATACGCCGCACCGGTCTTGGCCACCGCCCACACCGCGAGCACCGACTCGACCGAACGGGCGACACCGAGCGCCACCACGTCACCGGGACCGACACCGTGCGCGATCAGCGCACGCGCCAGCCGCGAGGACTGCTCGTCGAGCTGGGTGTAGGTGAGCTCGCGCCGCACACCGTCGGCGGGGGAGCAGACGAGCGCGACCCGGTCACCGGCGGTATCGACCGCGGCGGTCAGCAGCTGCGTGAAGAGCGGGGTGCTCGCCTTGCGATTGCCTCGACCACGCGTCGCACGACGAACCTCACCCATCCGAGCACTACATCCTTCACCTGTCCGGGCCCACGGTGTCGTGATGATCCATGAACCCTGTCGGATTCTGGGCCTACCGGGGGTGGACCAGGTCGAACAAGCTGAAAGGAGTCGATCTCGGGGCGTTCGGCGACCATGACACCACAGGTTGCGGTGTCAAGACCACACAATCGGCGGGCAACCCCGCTCCCAGGCAAGCCCTCCACCGAAATTTGTGCGCATGACACAATGTCGCGGACGGAATTTGTGCAAGGAACGGAGCGGGCCGGTGGCGGCATACGGATCACTGGTGTGGGTCGGCCAAGCGCTCGGCCCTCTCACCGAGACCGTCACCGAGGACCTCATCCGGGTGACCGAACAACTCATCCCCGTCACCGACCTCGCCTTCGACCTCGCCGAGATGCGGGCAGCCAGCATCGCAGAGAACATCGCCCTCGTCCAATACGTCCTGGCCAACAACATCGACCCCGCCACCATCACCCCACCCGCGGGCGCCGCCGCCTACGCCCAGCGGCTCGCCCGCCGCGGCGTGCCCCTCACCGTCCTGCTGCGCGCCTACGGACTCGGCCAGTACCGCCTGCTCGACACCGCGATCGGCTTGATCCTGGCCGTCCCCGGACCCGATCACGCCACCCGGATCGCCGAACTCCTGAAGTTCGCGGGCACCTACCTCGATCGCCTCAACTCCTCGATGGGCCGCATCTACGAAGCCGAACGCGACCGGTGGCTCAGCAGCCGCCACGCCGCCCGCCAACAGTGGATCACCCGGCTGCTCGACAGCGACGACGTCGACCTCGCCGCCGCCGAGGCCGCGCTGAACTACCGCCTCGACCAGCACCACCTCGCCACCGAAGTGTGGACGACCCCCGAGGCCGCCGACACCGTCCGCGCCCTCGACCAGACCCGCAGACTGCTCGCCACCGAGATGCGTTCCGGCGGCGCCGAACTGGTCGCCACCACAGGCGACCGCGCGCTGCGGATCTGGTTCCCCACCGACCCCGGCCTGCACCTCGACCCGGCCCGGCTCACCGACCGGATCACCACCGCCGGCCTGCCCGTGCGGATCGTCATCGGACCCGTCGGCACCGGCCTCGACGGCTTCCGGCGCACCGCGCGCGGCGCCGCCCGCGCCAAAGCGCTCGTCGCGTCGGCGGGCGCCACCGCACCGGTCGTCACCGGCTACGACACCGTCGCCCCCTTCGCGCTGCTCGCCGACGACCCCGACGAACTCGCCGACCTGGCCCACCGCGTCCTCGGCCCACTCGCCGCCGACACCCCCAAGGCCGCGCTCCTGCGCCACACCCTCGAGGTGTTCCTCGCCGAAGGCGCCAGCTACTCCCGCACCGCCCGCGCGCTCGACGTGCACCGCAACACCGTCCAGTACCGCATCCAGCAGCTCACCGGCCGCTACGGCATCGCCCTCGACACCGACACCTTCGAACTGCGCTTCGCCCTCGGCGTCTGCCGGTGGTACCGCCAGGTCCTCACCCGACAAATCTGAGCCCCGCCGGTTTGTGCGTGACGCACAGTATCGAGTATCACGAAAAAGTCTCGAGGTGCGAGATTCGCCACTGACCACGCCACCAGCACCCCGCGCCGCACCGGCGAAATCCGGCCGCTGACGGGCCGGAAACACCACGGGCGAACGGCATCACGCCAGGTCACCGGCACATCACGAAGCACACGATGTGGTGCATACACAGACAGGCCACCTACAGTCGAGAAGCGTCCATACCACCACCACCGGGAAGTCCGCCCCTATGCCACACACCGCGCCGAGCACCGCCACGTGCCACGACGCACTGGAGCTGGCCGTCCGCGCACCCTCGGTCCACAACTCCCAGCCCTGGCGCTGGAAGATCACGCGGGGCCGGGTCGACCTGTACGCCGACTTCGGCCGCCAGCTCACCGCGACCGACCCCCGCGCCCGCGCCCTCCTGGTCAGCTGCGGTGCCGCGCTCAACCACCTCGAGGTCGCGTTCGCCATGCTCGGCTGGCGCGCCGACATCGCCCGCATGCCCGACCCGGCGCGCCCCGACCACCTCGCCACCCTCGGTTTCACCCCCCAGCCGCCCACCGACCTCGACATCCGGCTGGCCGCCGCCATCCACGTCCGCCAGTCCGACCGGCGCCGCTACCCGGGCCTGCCCATCCCCACCACCGACCTCCGCGCCATCACCCGCTGCGCCGCCCGATACGGCACCGCGGCCCGGCACGTGCCCGACCCGCTGATCACCCAGCTCGCCGCCCCCATGCGCCGCGCCGCCGACCGCCACGCCACCGACGCCGCCTACCAGGCCGAACTGGCCGCATGGAGCGGCTGCCACGGCGCCACCTACGGCGTCCCCGCCAGGAACGCGCCCGCCGCCCGATCACCCGAGGAAATCCCCATGCGGGTCTTCGCCGGCACCGAACTCGCCGAATTCACCGACGGCCCCGACTCGGCGCACTGGCTCGTGGTCTGCACGCCCCGCGACGACCGCCTCGCCCAGCTCCGCGCCGGCGAAGCGACCAGCGCCATGCTGCTGCAAGCCACCTACCGCGGCCTCGCCACCAGCCTGCAGTCCGAACCCCTCGGCATGCTCGACCTCCGCGACCAGATCCGGGCGACCGTCCTGCGCGAATGCGCCTACCCGCACGTCATGATCCGCCTCGGCGTCATGCCGTTCGCGGCCACGCCGCTGGAATCCACGCCACGTCGACCGGTCACCGACGTCCTCGTGGCCTGAGAAATCGGTTGACGCCCGACAGACCCCGTGTCTAGACCTGTCACCATGCGCATCGGAGTGGTCGGACTGGGAATGGGCCTGTACCTGGCGTCGTGGAGCCGGCGGCTGGGCATCGACGTCGTCGCGGGCTGCGACCGCGACGCACAACGCCGCACCGACGCGGCCGCCGCCCTCCCAGGTGCCGACCTCCACGAGGACTGGACCGCCCTGCTGGACCTCGACCTCGACGGGGTCGTCCTCGCCAACGACTTCGACGAGCACGCACCCCTGGCCATCGCCTTCCTCGACCGCGGCGTCCACGTGCTCTCCGAAGCCGCCGCCTGCGCCGACGAGGACCAGGCGAAAGCACTGCTCGCGGCCGAGCGGCGCTCCACCGCCACCTACTCCTTCGCCGAGAACTACGTCTTCCACCCACACGTCGAACTCCTCCGCGCCGCCGTCGACAACCGGGAGATCGGCCGCGTCACCCTCATCGAAGCCGACTACCTGCACGGCATGTCACCCGAGGACGTCGCCGGCCTGATCGGCGACCCCGCCCACTGGCGCGGCCGCATCGCACCCACCGCCTACTGCACCCACACCCTGTCTCCGATCCTGGCGCTCACCGGCGAACAACCGACCGAGGTCAGCGCCTTCCTCGTCGACACCACCGACGCGCGCACCGCCGCGGTCCTGGTGGTCCGGCTCAGCGGCGGGGGACTGGCCATCGCCCGCCACGGCTTCCTGCAGGGCGAACCCGACAGCCACTGGAGCTGGGTCTCGGTCCGTGGCAGCGAGGGAATCGCCGAGTCACTGCGGGCGCCGGGGGAGCGCGCGTGGTCGGTGCGGGTCCGCAAAGAAGCCTGGACCGCCCCCGACGGTGTCGTCCGCGACGAAGAACGCGCGCCGAAAGCGGTCACCCTGCCCGACGGCACACCCGTCGAGCCGAAAGCTGTCGGCACGGTCCGCATCCTCGAGGGCTTCCGGGCGACCGTCGAACACGGCGCCGCGCCGCTGGTCCCCGTCGGCCCGGCCGTCGCCGCCTCCCTCGTCGGCGTCGCCGGCGCCCGCTCCCTCCGGGAAGGGTCACGCCCGGTGCGCATGCCCGAGCTGTGACCCACCTCACTCACCGCGCCTGTCAGGAATTCGCGCGCTGTCCCGTTCAAGGGACACGCGAACCAGACAGGAGCGAACCATGAAGCACCGCATCGTCATCCTCGGCGCCGGATACGCCGGAGCCTTCTCCGCCGGATACCTGGCCAGGCAACTCCATGCGGACGATTTCGAGCTCACCGTCGTCAACGCCGAACCCGACTTCGTCGAACGGTTGCGCCTGCACCAACTCGCCGCCGGACAGGACCTCCGCCACCGGCCGCTGACCGACATCTTCGCCGGCACCGGCATCCGGCTGCGGGTGGCCCGCGTCAGCGACATCGACCCCGCGGGCCACAGCGTCACCGTCGTCGACGACTCCGGTGTCGACCACATCCACTACGACACCCTGCTGTACGCGCTCGGCAGCACCGCCGCCGTCGACCAGGTCCACGGCGTCGCCGAACACGCCTTCCACGTCGCCGCGCGCCCGGCCGCGCTGCGCCTGCGCCGGCGGCTGAGCGAACTGGGGGAGGACGGCACCGTCCTGGTGGTCGGCGGCAACCTCACCGCGATCGAAGCCGTCACCGAGATCGCCGAAGCCCACCCGCACCTGCGCGTGGGTCTGGCCACCCGGGGCGAAGCCGGTGGCTGGCTCGGCCCGAAAGCCCGACGGCACCTGTTCCGCGCCTTCGACCGGCTCGGCGTCACCGTCCACGAACACACCACCATCGACCAGGTGGACGCGACCGCCGCGATCACCGCGGACGGCACGGGATTCGCCGCCGACGCCGTCGTGTGGGCCGCCGGATTCGCCGTCCACCCGATCGCGGCGGCCAGCGGCCTCGAGGTGCGACCCAACGGGCAGATCGTCGTCGACCGCCAGATGCGATCGGTCTCGCATCCCGACGTCTACGTCGCCGGGGACAGCGCGTTCGTCGTCGGCGACAACGGCCGCCCGCTGCCCATGTCGTGCGCGTCCGCAGGATCGACGAGCATGCAGGCAGTGGGCGCGATCATCGGCGATCGCACCGGCCGCGACATCGCGACCAACGCACAGCCCTACGTCGGCAACCACATAAGCCTCGGCCGCAAGGACGGGATCTTCCAGTTGGTCGACAGCGACGCGCACGCCCGGTCGTGGGCCCTGTGCGGACGAACCGCCGCCCGCGTGAAGACCACCATCCTCGACACCGCCGCGTGGAGTCTGCGCCATCCCACCTTCGGCAGGCCCGGCCACAACTACCGTTCCGTGAGCCGGCCGCAGGTGCCCGGGCTGGTCGCCGGATAGATTCGGGCCCATGGATCTTGCCGCCGTCACCCGATTCGAGGCCAGCCGGACGCGGCTGGCCTCGATCGCCTACCGCCTGCTCGGTTCGGCGGCCGACGCCGAGGACACCGTGCAGGACGCGTTCCTGCGGTGGCACGCCGCCGACCGCGCGTATGTCGACGTCCCGGAGGCCTGGCTGACCAAGATCGTCACCAATCTGGCGCTGGACCGGCTCCGCTCGGCGAAGGCTCGGCACGAACGCGCGGTCGGCACCTGGATGCCCGAGCCGCTCCTCGAGGGCGATCCGCTGCTCGGGCCTGCCGACACCGCCGAGCAGCGCGAATCGGTGACGTTGGCCGTGCTCACCCTCATGGAACGTCTCTCGCCGGTCGAACGCGCGGCCTACGTCCTGCACGAAGCCTTCGCCTACAGCCATGCCGAGATCGCGGACATCCTCGGGATCTCCGTGTCGAGCAGTCAGCAGCACACGCACCGCGCCAAACGGCGCATCGCCGCGGCCCGCATCACCACACCCGCCGATCGCGCCGCCGCCCGTCGCGTGGTGGAGGCGTTCGTCGATGCCGCCTCGTCGGGACGCACCGAACGCTTGGTGGCCCTGCTGACCGATGACGCGACCGGGTTGTCCGACGGGGTCGGGGGACTGGCCGACCCGTTCATCCGGTTCCCGACGCCGCGGCGGCTGGCGAGCGCGGTCCGCGCGGGGTTGAAGCCGTCCCCGGCCAAGTACCAGCTCGCCGGCGGGGCGCCGGCCATTCACGCCGCCGTGGTCAACGGCAGCCCGGCCATGCTCTTCACCCTCGAGGGCCGGGTCCTCGGCATCGCGGTCCTGGATATCCGGGGCGAGAAGATCGCGGAGGTGCGGGGAATTGCCGGGCCCGGTCGAATTGCCCGCCTGGGGGCCGAATGGCAGCGACGAGATCACGAGGCGCCGATCGTCGCCGCATGGTGACCCGGCAGCCGAAAACAATAGGTTTGAAATTCGAGAAAATGGGGTAGGCGGGTCGGCCACGGGGGAGTGTTGTGGGTACATGGAAAGTACTTACCGACCCGCCTGACATGCATTCGTTGACACCGCCCCGGTGGATGGGTGGCGATCTACGGCCGTCGCCGAGTGGCCAGCTGCTGACGCTGTGAACAGCAACGTTTCCGCTAACGTTTCGTGGGGAATTCCGATATCACCTAGTGCAACCACCTTTTCGTCGCCTAACTAGTGGGGGATCCGGGCGGCGGCGGATTGAGCGGAAGGGAGGTGAGTAAAATGGTCGTGGACTTCTTCCAGTGGCTCGCGAGTGCCATCTTCAATTTCTTCATCTGAGTCGACCGCACATTATGACTTTTGGTGGCGTACATTCCGGCGCCACCAATGGTCAGGTGTAGACCGAAGATCGGCTGAACATTCGACCGGGTCGGACCGCGCCGACGGGCGTACAATCAGTAGCCCGAGGCGACAGGAGACGACGATGTCCATACGCGCCACCGGACCAGCGATGATCCGGACCGCAGCGATTGCCGTGGCCGTGGGTTCGGCCGTCCTTTTCGGTGCGGCCGGGCAAGCTGTCGCCGAGGTCGAGCCCGGTCCCTATACGTCGACGACATGGTCGGGCGGCGTCGTGCTCCTGCAACGTGATGCCCGTGTGGAGGGTGGGGAACTGGTGCTGATCGGCCGTTATCCGATTCATTCGACGCCCGACGGCGGCTACGTGGATATCTTTCCCGGCCATCGGGTGGTGATGCACAGCGACGGGCGCGGCGGCTACTCGGGTCCGGCATTCTTCGGCGGCGTGGAGATCGGCGCCATCACGCTGACACCACGCTGATCCAGCCCCTCGCGGATCTTCGCTGCGGGGTAGCGGGGTTGTGCGCGGTGCCGACCTTCTGCGGGCGTTACTTGACATAATGTGCATTATCGGCGTTTGAACGCGGCCGGTCGTGAGGGGTTTGGCAGCATGTTCCTGCATCGTGTGCGACGTTGCGCCCCATGCCTGTTCGGGTCCTCAACTCCGCATCGACCGCGCGCCGTCAGCGCACGCCCGTCTGCATTGTTCCGTCCCGCGGAACCTCGGAACATCATCCACGTGAGGCGCGGGCTCGCTGTGGCGAGTTCTCGACTCTCTGCAAGAATGCCTAGACGGCCCGTACAGCCCTCGTCGGCGCGGCTCGGTGACACTCCCCGAGGCTCGCCCGACTCCAGGGCGCACTCCCCCTCCACTTCCCCAACCCCTCGTTTTGTCACTGTGACAAAACGAGGGGTTGGCGCGGGGTCTCAGGAATACACCTTCTCCACGTCCTCCGCGTACTTCTTCATGACCTCCGCCCGCCGCAGCGACAGCTTCGGGGTCAGCTCACCGGTCGCCTCGGTCCAGTCGACCGGAAGGATTCGAACCTTCTTGACGGCCTCCGCACGGGACACCGACTTGTTCGTTTCGGCGACGGCGGCGTCGATCTCCGCGACGAGATCCGGGTGCTCGATCAGCGTCTCCAGCGGTGTGCCCGCCGGCAGTCCGTGCCGCTGCGCCCAGTCGGGAACCACCTCTGGATCGAGTGTGAGCAGTGCTCCGATGAAGGGGCGACCGTCGCCGACCACCATCGCCTGGCCGATCAGCGGATGCGCGCGCAGTGCGTCCTCGAGCAGGCCCGGTGAGACATTCTTGCCGCCGGCGGTCACCAGGATCTCCTTCTTGCGGCCGGTGATTGTCAGGTAGCCGTCACGGTCGATGGCTCCGAGATCGCCGGTACGGAACCAGCCGTCGGTGAAGGCCGCCGCGGTGGCGTCGGGGTTCTGCCAGTACTCGCCGAAGACCACGGGTCCGCGCAGCAGCAGTTCGCCGTCGTCGGCGATGCGGATGGCGTGGCCCTCGGTCGGGCGGCCGACCGTGCCGACCCGGGTGTTGCCCGGCGTGTTCACGGTGATCGCCGCGGTCGTCTCGGTGAGGCCGTAGCCCTCGTAGATCGGGACGCCGACGCCGCGGAAGAAATGGCCGAGCCGGGCGCCGAGCGGTCCGCCGCCGGAGACCGCGGCCGTGCACTGGCCGCCGAGCGCGGCGCGCAGCTGCCCGTACACGAGCTTGTCGAACAGGGCGTGCTCGAGTCTGCGCAGGAGGCCGGGCCCGCCGTGGTCCAGTGCCTCGCTCCAGGCGATCGCGGCCTCGGTCGCGCGGTCGAAGATCCAGCCCTTGCCGCCCGCGTGCGCCTTCTGCTTGGCGCCGTGGAAGACCTTCTCGAAGACGCGCGGCACGGCCAGGATGAAATGCGGCCGGAAACTGCCGAACTGATCGACGAGGGTGGACCAGTCCGAGCTGAACGCGACGACGACCTTGGCGTCGAGAGCGGCCAGGGTGACCGCCCGCGCGAAGACGTGCGCGAGCGGCAGGAACATGAGGGTCTTGTTGCCGTCGGTGACGAAATCGCTCAGGGCGATGCGGTCGGATTTCGACTCCGCGTAGAGGTTCGCGTGGGTGAGCAGGACGCCTTTGGGGCGGCCTGTCGTGCCGGAGGTGTAGATGAGGGTGGCGGGCGAGCTCGCGCCGACCTCGGCGCGGCGCGTGTGCACGGCGTTGTCGTCGAGGTCGGCGCCGCGCCGGGTGAGTTCGCCGATCATGTCCTGGTCGATCTGCAGGATCTCGCGCAGGGCTGGCAGGTCGTCGAGGGGGATCTGGTCGATGATCGCGCGGTGCTTGTCGCTGTCGACGACGAGCAGCTGGGTGGCGGAGTCCTGCAGGATCCACCTGGCCTGTTCGGCGGCGGAGCTGTCGTAGATGGCGACGGTGCAGCCGCCCGCGGCCCAGATGGCGTGGTCGAGCACGATCCACTCGTACCGGGTGGGCGCCATGATGGCGACCCGGTCGCCGAAGGCGATGCCCGAGGCGATGAGGCCCCTGGCGACCCCGGTGACCGTGCGGGCGAACTCGGCGGCGGTGACGTCGGCCAGGTCGCCGTGGTCGGTCGCGACCTGGAACAGCACCGTGTCCGGGGTCTGCTCCGCGTGCCGGAACACGCTGTCGGAATTGTTCGCGTGTTCCGGAATGGTGTAGGAAGCCGGGGCTTCGAACTCGCGCATCAGTGCCCTTCCACGTGGGGTGATTAGTCGGTGGGTGCGCTACCGCGCGGTCGCCAGCTCGCGGCGGTGGTCCAGACCGAGGCGGTACAGGCCGCGCAGGTCGTAGGTGTGGGTGGCGACGGCGCCGAGCACCAGGCCGATCGCGAGGCCGAGCAGGGTCATCCAGAGGCCCTGGCTCAGACCGGCTTCGAGGCGGCCGTCGAAGAACAGGATGGCGCGCACGGCGAGGTAGATCTGGTGCATGGGTTCGAACACGGCCAGGTCGGCGATCCAGCGCGGGGTGGCTTCCAGCGGGATGGTGCCCGAGGACGAGGGGATGCCGAGGACGACGAACACGATGAGGTTGATCATCAGTCCGGCGGTGCCGAAGGCGGCCATCACCGACAGGCCGGTGACCGCGATGGCGATGATCGCCAGGGTGCCGTAGAGGAACAGCAGCAGGGGTCGTTCGATCGACATGTCGAGCAGTGCGCCGACCGCGAGGAAGGCGGCGGAGGCCAGGGGTGCGCTGATGGCGGCGATCCCCCACTTGATGAGCAGGGTCCGCCAGCGGCTGATCTTGGCGGGTGTGGTCGGTTTGTGCCACGGCCCGTATTCGGCGGGGACGAAGCCGAGGGAGCCGTCGACGAGGGAGTTGATCATCATCGCGCCGCTGAAGCCGACGATCAGCAGGACGAGGGTGTAGAAGAACGCGGCCAGGCCTTGGCCGGTGCCTTCGGGCAGCGGGTGGTAAGCGGTGACGACGACGTCGATGGGCTGGCTGAGCTGCAGTCGCGCGGCGCCGCTGAGCGGCGTGGCGCCGACGGCAGCGCCGACCTGCTCGGTGAGCTGGGTGCCGACGGTGGTGTTGACCTGGGTCATGGCCTGGTCGGCGATGGTCTGCATGATCTGGGCGGCGAGGGTGCCCGCGCGCGGGTTGGTCTGCACGGTGATGATCGGGCGTTCGACGTCGCCGGGGACGATCGAGGCGGCGCCGAGGATGGCGACGCGTTTGGTGAAGTCGCCGGGGATGACGATCGCGCCGTAGACCTCGCCGTTCTGCAGCTGCCGCTGGGCTTCGTTGAGGCCGAGGGGGCGCAGGTCGATCTTGTCGGCGGGGATGTTCTCCCCCAGCGCGGTGGTGATCTGGTCGCCGAGGTTGGTGGGTGTGCCGGCGAGGGTGTCGCCGACGTCCTGGTTGACCATGGCGATCGGGAAGTCGTGCAGGTGCTTCTCGGGGTCGGCGGTGTAGCCGAGGTACATGGTTCCCAGGAGCGCGGCCAGCACGGTGACGAGCGTGATGGGGGCGAACCAGGCGCGCAGGGGCATGCTGCGCTGCGGCGTGTTGTCTGTCATGGCACTGGTCAATGTAGTCAGCGACTACAAAGTAGTCAATGCAAACATTCGCCGCGTGTCGGATATCCTGCTTGCACCATGTCCCTGCACTCGCGCTATCACCACGGAGACCTCCGCGCCGCCCTGCTGCAGCACGCCGAGAAGGCGTTGCGCGTCGTCGGCGCGGACGGGTTGTCGCTACGTCAGCTGGCCCGCGACACCGGCGTCAGTCACGCGGCGCCGAGCAGGCATTTCCGCGACAAGCAGGCCCTCCTGGATGCCCTGGCCGTCACCGGGCTGGAGCGGCTCGGTGAGTGCTTCGAACAGGCCGCGACCGACGGCCCGATCGCGACCCGCCTGCAGACCCTGGCCCGCGCGTATCTGCGCTTCGCCGTGGACAATCCGGAACTGCTGCCCCTGATGTTCGCGCGCAGGCAGGCCTCCACCGCGACGGAGATCCAGGAGGCCGCCGACCGCGCTTTCGCCGTCCCGATCGCCCTCATCGCCGAGGGTCAGGCGGCCGGCGAGATCGTCCCCGGCGATCCCCGGCGCCTCGGCGTCACCGCGATGGCGGCCCTGCAGGGCCTGGCCGCCTTCATCGGCTCGGGCTACACCGCCGACTACGACTCCGAACAACTCCTCGACGACCTCGTCGGCCACCTCACCCTGGGCCTACTCCCCCGCTCCTGAGCGGTGTCCGTGTCAGTTGGTGCCCGCGAGGATGATCGGGCGGTCGTAGCGGGGTTGGGTGGGGCGGTTGCTGTGCGGGAACAGTGCGCGGTAGCGGTCGACATCGGTGAAGGCGACCGGGCTGGGGTCGCGCAGGACGATCCAGGCGACGCCCTCGGTGCACGGCGGGGTGGTCAGCGAGCCTTCGTAGCGGAAGTGGGTGCGGTTGTCCGGCAGGAAGGCACGCGGATAGATGTTGCTGAGCGTCCTGGTGGCGCCGACCCGGTCGGGGGCGGCGGTGAGGACTGCGGTGAGTGGGGCCGGGTCGGTCTGCGCGCGCAGCAGCACCGCGAGCACCGCGAGGCGTCCGGCCTGGTCGGCGTGCACGAGGTGCAGTTCCATGGCGGCCTCGGCGCCGTCGACGGTGTGCTCGCTGGGTAGGTGGAAGTGGTACTGGCGCAACGAGAACGGGGTGCCGTCCACGATGATCCGGTTGCCGGAGTCCGCGGGCACGTCGGCTTGGACGGCATGGCCGTTGTTGGTGAGGGCGGCGGTCGGGATCGGCCGGTAGTCGATCTCGATGTGGTCGGCGGTGTGCGTCTCCGTGGCGCCGGGAAGGTCGACGGGCGATTGGGCGTGGCCGTTTCGGCAGGTCGCGTACTGCTTGTCGAGATCGGCCCAGTGGTCGGGGCCTTCGCGATCGTAGTCCCAGTGCGCGGGGCCGGCGGCGGGATCGGCGCCACCACACCCGGCGACGGCGAGCAGGGCGAGGGCGGCCAGCGCCCCTCGGCGGTTCAGTACGGTTCGATGCGACACCGGCGCGACTCCTCGGTCCAGGGCTGCGCGGCCGGCCCCGGTCGCGGGCGGTCACGCTCTCGGCGCACGCGAGATCAGCGCGGCACCGACCAACTCTGGAACGTCCGATTCGTACCGAATATCCCTCTGGGGCAGGCGATTTCGCGTGCGAGAACCTCAGGCTAGGCCGGTGGGCGCGGCCGGTACCAGGGGTGACGGCGGCGAGATGCGTCACATCGAGTGCCCCTCCCCCGCGATCTTTCGTCCGAGGGAGGGGCGGCCCGGTCAGGCGCCGACGTAATCGGCGAGGTGCTCGCCGGTGAGGGTGGAGCGGGCCGCGACGAGATCGGCCGGGGTGCCCTCGAAGACGATCTGGCCGCCGTCGTGGCCGGCGCCGGGGCCGAGGTCGATGATCCAGTCGGCGTGGGCCATGACGGCCTGGTGGTGTTCGACGACGATGACGGACTTCCCGGCGTCGACGAGGCGATCGAGCAGGCCGAGCAGTTGTTCGACGTCGGCGAGGTGCAGGCCGGTGGTCGGCTCGTCGAGGATGTAGACCCCGCCCTTGTCGGCCATGTGGGTGGCCAGCTTCAGGCGCTGACGCTCACCGCCGGACAGCGTGGTGAGCGGCTGCCCGATGGTGAGATAGCCCAGGCCGACCTCGGTGAGGTGGGTGAGGATCTTGTGCGCGGCTGGAGTGCGGGCCTCCCCCTCGCCGAAGAACTCCCGCGCCTCGTCGACGGGCATCGACAGGACCTCGCTGATGTTCTTGCCCGCGAAGGTGTAGTCGAGGACCTCGGCCATGAAGCGCTTGCCCTCGCACACCTCGCACACCGTGGACACCCCGGCCATCATGGCGAGGTCGGTGTAGACGACGCCCGCGCCGTTGCAGTTCGGGCACGCCCCTTCGGAATTGGCGCTGAACAGGGCCGGCTTCGCCCCGGTGGCCTTGGCGAAGGCCTTGCGGATGTGGTCGAGCAGGCCGGTGTAGGTTGCGGGGTTGCTGCGCCTCGAGCCCTTGATGGGGGCCTGGTCGACGGAGATGACGCCCTCGTCGATCGGGATGGAACCGTGCACCAGCGAGCTCTTCCCGGAGCCGGCGACACCGGTGATCGCGACCAGCACGCCGAGCGGGATGTCGACGTCGACCTCACGCAGGTTGTTGGCCTTGGCGCCGCGGATCTTCAACGCGCCCTTCGGTTCGCGCACCGCATCCTTGACCGCGGCGCGGTCGTCGAAGTGGCGGCCGGTGACGGTGTCGCTGGCACGCAGGCCGTCGAGGGTGCCCTCGAAGCAGATGGTGCCGCCCTTGGAACCGGCGGCGGGTCCGAGGTCGACGATGTGGTCGGCGATGACGATGGTCTCGGGCTTGTGTTCGACGACGAGCACGGTGTTGCCCTTGTCGCGCAGGCGCAGCAGCAGGTCGTTCATGCGCTGGATGTCGTGCGGGTGCAGGCCGGCGGTGGGCTCGTCGAAGACGTAGGTGACGTCGGTGAGCGAGGACCCGAGGTGGCGGATCATCTTGACGCGCTGGGCTTCACCGCCGGACAGCGTGCCCGAGGGCCGCGACAGCGACAGGTAGCCGAGGCCGATCTCGACGAAGGAGTCCAGGGTCTGGCGCAGCGATTCCAGCAGCGGCGCGACCGAGGGATCTTCGACGCTCTTGACCCATTCGGCGAGATCGGTGATCTGCATGGCGCAGGCGTCGGCGATGCTGACGCCGTCGATCTTGGAGGAGCGGGCCTCGGCGGACAGGCGGGTGCCGTCGCAGTCGGGGCAGGTGCCGAAGGTGACGGCGCGTTCGACGAAGGCGCGCACGTGCGGCTGCAGCGCTTCGACGTCCTTGGACAGCATGGACTTGCGGATCTTGGGGATCAGGCCCTCGTAGGTGAGGTTGATGCCGTCGACCTTGATCTTGGTGGGTTCCTTGTAGAGCAGGTCGGCGAGCTGCTTCTTGGTGTACTTCTTGATCGGCTTGGCCGGGTCGAAGAAGCCGCTGCCCTTGTAGATGCGGCCCATCCAGCCGTCCATGCTGTAGCCGGGGATGGTGAACGGGCCCTCGTCGAGGGATTTGTTCTCGTCGTAGAGCTGGGTGAGGTCGATGTCGTTGACGGTGCCCTTGCCCTCGCAGGTCGGACACATGCCGCCGGTGATGGAGAAACTGCGGCGTTCCTTGACGGTGACGCCGTTCTTCTCCACGGCGACGGCACCGGACCCGCTGATGGAGGCGACGTTGAAGGAGAACGCCTGGGAGGAGCCGATGTGCGGGTCGCCGAGGCGGCTGAACAGGATGCGCAGCATCGCGTTGGCGTCGGTGACGGTGCCGACGGTGGAGCGCGGGTCGGCGCCGAGGCGGGACTGGTCGACCAGGATGGCGGTGGTGAGGCCTTCGAGGACGTCGACGTCGGGGCGCGACTGGGTGGGCATGAAGCCCTGGACGAAGGCGCTGTAGGTCTCGTTGATCAGGCGCTGGGATTCCGCGGCGATGGTGCCGAAGACCAGCGAGCTCTTGCCGGACCCGGAGACGCCGGTGAACACGGTGAGCCTGCGCTTGGGGATCTCGACGCTGATGTCGCGCAGGTTGTTGACCCGGGCGCCGTGTACCCGGATCAGGTCGTGGCTGTCGGCCGGTTCCACGGTCGGGGTGGTGGTTTTCGTGGCCGTGCTCATGGGTCTCCTAGGTCGTTCGGCGTCGCCGGTCGATCGTAGCGGCGGGGTCCGACTTACTTGGCCTGCTGAATTCGGATCATGTTGCCCGCGGGATCGCGGAAGGCGCAGTCGCGCACGCCGTAGGGCTGGTCGGTGGGTTCCTGCACGACCTCGATGTCGCCGGCCTGGAGCTTGGCGAAGAGGCCGTCGAGGTCTTCGGTGGCAAGGTTGACGCCGGCGTAGGTGCCCTTGGCCATCATCTCGGTGATGACGCGGCGTTCCTCGTCGGTGATGCCGGGGTCGGCGGCCGGCGGATGCAGCACGATGGCGGTGTCGGGCTGGTTCTCCGGGCCCACGGTGATCCAGCGCAGGCCGTTGTAGCCGACATCGTTGCGGACCTCGAACCCGAGCGCGTCGCGGTAGAAGGCGAGGGCGGCGTCGGGGTCGTCGTGGGGCAGGTAGGTCTGGTGAATGGTGATGTTCATGGCGACCACGCTAACGGCCGCTGATGGTCGGTGCTTCTCGATTCCTGATCGGTCTGGTCACCTTCTTGGCCACGCACGACGGCATGCCCTCGGTGGCTTCGGCTTGTTGCTGCCGGTAGACGCTGGGCGGCACGCCGACGAGTTCGGTGAAGCGGGTGCTGAAGGTACCCAGCGAGGACGAGCCGACGGCGAAGCACACCTCGGTGACGCTCATGTCGCCGCGCCGCAGCAGCGCCATGGCGCGTTCGATGCGGCGGGTCATCAGGTAGGAGTACACGGATTCGCCGTAGGCGGCCCGGAACTGCCTGCTCAGATGCCCCGCGGAGAGGTGGACGCCGCGGGCGAGCGCTTCGACGTCGAGGGGCTGGGCGTATTCGCGGTCGATCCGGTCACGCACGCGCCGGAGCAGCGCGAGATCCCTGAGGTGCTGGGGCCGGTCCGGTGTGCTGGTCACCTGCGTGATCGTCTCATGACGGGGCGGATTCGCCCAGCCCGGTTACCGCTCAGCGATCGTGTCGGCGCCGCGGGCGGCGGCGATCCGAGCGCGGAAGTGCGGGCAGCTGCGGAAGTCCTCGGCGTCGCAGTCGAGGACGTGGGCGACCGCGTCGAGGGCGGCCCTGGTGCGGGCCAGCTGTTCGGTGAGGCGGGTGTGGTGTTCGCGCAACACCTGGGTGCGGGTGGCCCGGTCGGGTGTCCCCGCGAACAACAGGGCCAGATCGTCCAGGGACAGGCCCGCCTTCTTGCCGAGGACGATCATGGCGATGGTGTCGAGGTCGGTGTCGCGATAGCGGCGGCGGCCCGCGGCGTCGCGGTCGGGGCTGAGCAGACCGCAGTCCTCCCAGTGCCGCAGCACGTGGGCACCGAGACCGAAGTGGGCCGCCGCCGCGCCGATCGTGAAGTGGGAGCCCGTCATTCGTCGAAGCCTAGGCGGTGGCGTGGTAACGGGTGACGATCGCGAGCGGATGCCACGGCAGGCGGACGGCGGTGGGGCGCACGGCGCCGAAGTGCGCGCTCAGCGCGCGTCGGTTCGCGGCGGTGCGGGCGAAGCGGAAGTCGTAGACGGCGAGTGTGCCGCCGGGTGCCAGGACGCGGCGCAGTTCACGGGCGGCGGCGTCGAGGTCGGGCCATTCGTGCATGCTCAGGCTGGACACGACCACGTCGAGGCTTGCGTCGGGGTATGGCAGCTCGCGCACGTCGGCGACGGCGAGCTCGACCGGATGGCCGGTGAGGTTGCGGTGGGCGATCTCGATCATGTGCGGGGACAGGTCGATGCCGTGCAGGCGCAGGTCGGGTCGGCGCTCGGCCAGGCGGGACAGCAGCCGTCCCGGCCCGGTACCGATGTCGGTGACGGCGGCACCGGGATCGGTCGCGGTGTCGATGTCGGCGGCGATGCGCCGGTAGAGGCTGCCGAGCAGGCGGGTGGCGCGGCGGTCGTAGCCGAGGCTCGCGGCGTGGTCGAAAGTGGTCATGGGTTCACGGTGCCGCTTCAGGTCGACCTGAAGTCAAGGGCGGCACCGTGGTTCACACCGGACGCAGGACGACGATGCCCGGGGTGGTGCGCACGTAGTCGGCCAGCGGGGTGTCCACGACCCGGTATTCGGCGAGGGAGGAGGCGTTGCGGAAGACCGGGCCGCCGGGAGTGTGCACGACGAGTCCGACATGGGTGACATCCAGGCCCGTGTCGGGCGAGTAGGCGCCGAGGAAGTCGCCGGTGCGCAGGCCCGCGAGCACTGCCCCGTCGACCGCGGCGGCGGGGATGTGGGTGACGGCGCGGTCGACGACGGGAATGCCGGGCAGATAGGTGCCGCCGTCGCCCTTGGCGTTGAGCCGCTTGGTGACGGTGACCGCGGCCGGGCTCAGGCTCGCGGTGATGTCGGTGGCGGCGCGGCGCCCGGTGGCGGCCCAGTCGGTGAAGAAATGCTTGCGCTGGGCGAATTCGACGCGGCTGTCGACGTAGCGGGTGGCGAGCAGGTTGGCGACGAACTGGTCGCGGTCCGCCGAGTGGGAGGCGGCCTCGAGGTAGTCGAGGTAGGTGAAGCAGTCGACGCGGCGCAGGTCGATGACGAGTTGTTCGGGTTCGGTGGCCGATCCGACGAGCATGTTCGCGCCGTAGGGGGTATCGAGCAGGCGGGCGCCGAGGCGGGCGAGCAGTTCGCCGCGGTCGATGTCGCCCGCTTCCGCTCGCACGGCCAGGAGTTCGTCGATCTTGCGGCTGGTGGTGTCGTCCAAAGTCGGGGCGGCCGAGGCGGGTGCGGTGGCGCCGAGGAGGGCGGCGAGCACGAACAGGATCGGGACGATGATGCGCAAGACGCCTCCAGCAGCCGACGGACGATCGGTGTCCACCGTAGCGTGACGGTTCAGTTGCCGGGGACGATGACGGCGCGGCCGGTGATCTCGCCGGCGTGCAGGCGTTCGTAGGCCAGCGGCGCTTCGTCGAGGGAGAAGGTCTCCACGTGCACCGACACCTCGCCCTGGCGTGCGATGTCGAGGACCTCGATGAGTTCGGACCGGGTGCCCCAGTACGGCGAGCACACGGTGGTCTCGTAGGGCAGGCTGCCGAACCCGACCTCGACGGTGCCGCCACCGAGCCCGACGACGGTGATGTCGGCGGCCACGCCCGCGGCGGCCGCCGCGGTGGCGGTGGTGGGTGGGGCGCCGACGAAGTCGAGGATCACCTGCGCGCCGTCGCCGTCGGTGAGGGCGCGGATGCGGTCGACCGCCGCGGCGTCGGAGATCACGGTGTCGTGCGCGCCGACCCGGCGGGCCAGCTCGAGCCGCTCCTCGGACAGGTCGAGCGCGATGATCCTGGTCGCGGTCATGGCGCGCAGCAGCTGGATGGCGACGTGGCCGAGCCCGCCGGCGCCGATGACGACGCAGGTGCTGCCGGGGACGAGTTTGGGCAGCGACAGGCTGATCGCGTGGTAGGGCGTGAGGCCCGCGTCGGTGAGGGAGACGTTCTGCACGGGGTCGAGGTCACCGAGCGGCACGAGGTGGCGCGGATCGTCGACGATCAGGTATTCGGCCATGGCGCCGGGTGCGCCGAGGCCGGGCGGGAAGATGCCGAGTTCCTTCGCGTGCAGGCAGTAGTTCTCGACGCCCTTGGCGCACATACTGCATCGGCCGCAGCCCCACGGCCCGTAGACGGCCATCATCGCGCCGAGTTCGACACCCTCGACGCCGGCGCCGAGCGCGGCGACGGTCCCCGCGCCCTCGTGGCCGAGGGTCAGCGGGAGCGGAAAGCCGAGCTGGTCGGCGGGCATGCCCATCACCGCGATGTCGGAGTGGCACACGCCGGCGGCGGCGACCTTCAGCAGGACCTGGCCTGGGCCGGGTTCGGGGTCGGGCACGGTGACGACTTCGGGAGCGGATCCCGGGCTGCGGTACTGAACGGCCTGCACTGGTACCTCCCACGTCGTGGTCGAGCAGCTGTCGGCGGTTTCCTCGATCGTGGCAGCCTTCGCCGGCACATCGCAAGCTATTCGCGATCTTGTCGATACTGCGTGACCCGGCCGGGTTCCCGTAGCGTTGTCGCAGGTATTCGTGCAGGTTCCGACAGCGTGGCCGAGGTGGCGGAAGGGTTGCCGACATGCGTGCATTGACCGTGATTCCGAATCAGGCGGGCTCGTTGAGCATCGCGGAGGTACCGGATCCGCAGCCCGGGCCGGACGAGCTGCTCGTCGACGGGGTGGCGCTGGGCATCTGCGGCACCGACCGCGAGATCGCCGAGGGCAGCTACGGATGGGCGCCCCCGGGCCGCGAGCGGCTCGTCCTCGGACACGAATCGCTGGGCCGGGTGCGGACAGCCCCTGACGGAAGTGGTTTCGCCGCAGGCGATCTCGTGGTGGGCATCGTGCGCAGGCCCGATCCGGTGCCGTGTGGCGCGTGCGCGCGCGGCGAGTTCGACATGTGCCGCAACGGCCAGTACGTGGAGCGCGGGATCAAGCAGATCGACGGGTTCGGCTCGACGAGCTGGGTGGTGCCGGTCGACTACGCGGTGAAGCTGGATCCCGCGCTCGAACAGGTCGGCGTGCTGATGGAGCCCACGACGGTGGTGGCCAAGGCGTGGGACCAGATCGAGCGGATCAACCAGCGCGCCTGGTTCGAGCCCAAGACCGCGATGGTCACCGGGGCGGGCCCGATCGGGTTGCTCGCGGCGCTACTCGGTGTGCAGCGTGGCCTCGATGTGCACGTGCTCGACCGGACGACGGAGGGGCCGAAGCCGGGCCTGGTCGCCGATCTCGGCGCCACCTTCCACACCGGGTCGGCCTCGGAGCTGGCCGAACGCATAGATCCGGATGTGGTGATCGAGGCGACGGGCGCGCCCGCGGTGGCTCTGGACGCCGCCAAGATCAACAATCCGGGCGTGATCGTCTGTCTGACGGGTGTGTCGACGCCGGGCAGCGACGCGTCGGTGGACGTGGGCGCGCTCAACCGCAACATCGTGCTCGACAACGCGCTCGTGTTCGGCTCGGTCAACGCCAATCGCCACCATTACGAGCTGGCGGCGCAGGCGCTGGCCAAGGCCGACGCGGGGTGGCTGGGCAGGTTGATCACCCGGCGGTTGCCGTTGGAGCGGGCGCTCGAGGCCTTCGATCCGGGTGACCACGCCGACATCAAGGTCGTCATCGACCTGTAGCGCTCAGACGGCGCAGCCGTCCGGGCCGCACGCGGGTGCGTCGTCCGCGGACACCTGCACCAGCGGTGTGGGCCGGTCGTTCCACGCGGTGGTCAGCGCCTGGGTGAACACCTCGGTGGGCTGGGCGCCGGAGACCGCGTACTTGTTGTCGAAGACGAAGAACGGCACTCCGGTCACGCCGAGTTGCTGGGCCTCGCGTTCGTCCTGCCGTACCGCGGCGGCGTAGGCGTCGGGGTCGGCGAGCACGTCGCGGACGTCGGTCTCGTCGAATCCGGCGCGGACCGCGAGGGCGACGAGTCGTTCATGGTCACCGAAGACCGGTTCGGGGTCGGCGAAGTTTCCGGCATAGAGCGCGTCGAGCAGCACGTCCTGTTTGCCCTGGTCGAGCGCGAAGTGCAGGAGTCGGTGCATGTCGAAGCTGTTGCCGTAGTCGCGGCCGCTGCTCTGGTACGGCAGGCCGAGTTCGGCGGCCTGGGCGCCGATGGCCCGCTCGTTGGCGGCGGCCTGCTCGACGGGGATGCCGTACTTGGCGGCGATACGCGGGATGACGGGACCGGTCTCGTCGGCGGGCAGAGTCGGGTCGAGTTCGAACGAGCGGTGCACGACCTCGACGTCGTCACGGTGCTCGAATCCGGCCAGCGCCGCCTCGAATCGGGCTTTGCCGAGGTAGCAGAACGGGCAGTTGATGTCGGTCCAGATCTCTACTCTGGTGCTCAAGCGGGCCTCCTCTCGGCGGCGGTCCGCCGAACATCTCTGACGAACAGCAGCAGTGACGCCGCTATTCCCTGGCGCGTCCGAGCACGACGGGACGAGCACGGAGGGGGTCCGATGGCGATCGAGCAGCGAAGGGGGTGGGTGCCGGTGACGGAGGGATTGGCGGTGCCGCGCGCACTCGGGGGTCTGTGGGCGGTGCGGCACGCCCAGAGCGTGGCCAACGCCTGGTACGCGGATCCGGCGACCGAGCAGCGTCCGATGCGCGGCACCGACGCGGAGGTCGGGCTCACCGAGTACGGGCAGTGGCAGGCGCGGTGCCTGGGTGGGTGGTTGGCCGGGCTGGCGGGTGTGCAGACGCCGACGCTGGTGGTGTGCTCGCCGTTTCTGCGGGCGCGGCTCACCTGGGCGGTGATGGCCGAGACGGCCGCCAACCGTAATCGGCATCTGCGCCCGATCCGCACCCTGGTCGACGAGCGGCTGCGTGATCGCGAGATGGGGGTGTTCGAACTGCATCCGTACAAGGCGATCCGGCGCCGCGCCCCGGACGAGGCGATGCGCCGCGAACGGGTGGGCAACTGGGTGTATCGCCCGCCCGGCGGGGAGTCGCTGGCCGATGTGGCGGTGCGGGTGCGCAGTTTCCTCGACGAGCTCGACGTGGTGGCGGCCGGGGAACAGGTGCTGGTGGTCACGCACGACGCGGTCGTGGCGTCGATGCGCTACATCCTGGCGGGAATGGGTGCGGCGGTGCCGGATTCGCTCGAGCCGGTGCCGAACGCGTCGGTGTCGCAGTGGCGTCGCGAGGGCGAGCGGCTGGGCTTGCGGGTCTGGGGCGAGGTCGGCCATCTCGGGGGCGCCGAGCAGGTGGGCTGAGTTCGGCGTGTGCGGGCCGGTCGGCGGTGGCCCCGACACTAGATTGTCGCCATGGCGACACCCGCGATCGATCACCACCGGGTCGAGGCGGCGCTGCGCTTCCTGACCAGGCTCGGCGCGGCGATGCTGGAATCCGGGTACGCGACCGAGGCGATGGAGCTGATGGTGCTGCCGTGCGCGGCCGTGCTCGGGCTCGAGGACGCGCGCGTGGTCGGGATCGGGCGGCTGGTGATCGTGGAGTGCTCCGACGGGGGCGGCCGGACCGCGTCGAAGTTCGGCGAGGCGGCGTCGCTGGACAGTTTCGACTGCGACCGGATGCGCAGGCTCAAGGATGTCGCACGCGACGTCGTGGTGCGGCGGCTGGACGCCGATGCCGCGTGTGCGCGGCTGGATTCGGCCGATGCCGGGCCGCCGCCGTTTCCGTGGTGGTCGGTCCAGGCCGGTGGGATGTTGCTGGCGTTCTGCATCTGCGTGCAGATCGGCGGCACACCGCTGGCCGGGGTGCTGGCGGCACTGAGCCAGCTGGTGGTGAACCTGAGCGCGCGCGGCTTCGGTGCGGCGCGGGTGCCCAAGCTGTTCGCGGTCACGGTGCAGGCGGCGCTGGCCGGGTTCTTCGGCGGCGCGTTCCATCTGCTCGGCTGGCTGACCGTCGCGCAGGCCGCCACCGTCGTCGCGACCACGTGGGTGCTGATCGCCCCACTGCCCCAACTGATCTCGACCGCGATCGATCTCATCAGCGCCGACAGTCTCACCGCACTGGCCAGGGCGGTGAGCGCCGCGTCGATCATCGCCGGGATCGCGCTGGGCGGGGTGCTGATCCTGTCGCTGTCGTGGCGCTTCGACCTGGGTGTGGCGGCCGATCCCACATTGCCCGTGTTGCCGATCTGGTTGGGCATCGTGTTCGCCGTGCTCGGCGCGGTGGGCAACGCCCTGTTCAATGTGGGCGGGCCGGCCCTGTTGGTGCCCGCGGCCGTCGCCGGGTTGCTGACCGCGGCGGTGAATCAGACTCTCATCCATGCCGCGCATCTGCCCGGGGCATGGGCGGGTCCGCTCGCGGCGGTGGTGCTGGGGTTCGTGGCCTCCTCGGTGTCGGAGGCGCTGCGGTTGCCGATGTCGGCGCTGGCGCTGGTCGGGATCACCGGGGCGCTGCTGCCGGGTCTGATCGTGTGCCAGGGGTTGATCCTCGCGGTGTACGAGGTGGCGGGGGTGAGCTATTTCGTGCAGGCGGGCGCGGTCTGTGTCGGTCTGGGTGTCGGTGCCGCACTCGGGGTGTATCTGTGGTCGCTGGTGGCGCGGTTCGCCTCGGTGCCGTTGCCGAAGTAGTCCCGGTGGAAGAATGCTGGTCGTGCATGTGGCGATCGGCGTGGTGGTCCTGATCGGTTCGGCGACCGCGCTGGCGGCGCTGGCCCGGCGATTCGGGGTGTCGGAACCCCTCGTGCTGACCCTGGCGGGGGTGGCGGCGTCGTATCTGCCGATGGTGCCGCAGGTGCATCTCGAGCCCGAGGTGGTGCTGTTGGGGCTGCTGCCGCCGCTGCTCTACACCGCCGCGCTGCGGACGTCGCTGGTCGACTTCAAGGACAATCTGCGCACGATCGCCTCGCTGTCGGTGGGGTTGGTGCTGTTCACCACGTTCGCGGTGGCGGTGGTGGCGTGGTGGTTGCTGCCGATCCCGTTCGCGGCGGCGGTGGCGCTGGGCGCGGTGGTGGCGCCGCCGGACGCGGTGGCGGCCACGGCGATCGCGCGCCGCACCGGGATGCCGCGCAGCATCGTCACGGTGCTCGAGGACGAGTCGCTGTTCAACGACGCGACCGCGCTGGTCTCGTTGCGCAGTGCGATCGCGGCGATG
Organism: Nocardia neocaledoniensis; assembly: GCF_003182135.1. Taxonomy (GTDB): domain Bacteria; phylum Actinomycetota; class Actinomycetes; order Mycobacteriales; family Mycobacteriaceae; genus Nocardia; species Nocardia neocaledoniensis. Next base: position 120,629 of record NZ_QGTL01000010.1, read on the forward strand.
GCCGGTGCGGTGACGGTGGTGCAGATCGGGGGCGATTTCCTGCTCGCCGCTGTCGGCGGCGCGGTGATCGGCGCCGCCGTGGCGGCGGCGCTGGTGCTGGTGCGCAAACGGATCAGCGATCCGGTGCTCGACACCTCGGCGTCGCTGCTCGCCCCGTTCGTGGCGTATCTGCCCGCCGAGCACTTCCACGCGTCCGGCGTGATCGCCGTGGTGGTGTGCGGGATGATTCTCGGCCACGGCGCGCAACGCTGGCAGGGCGCGGCCTCGCGGGTCGCCGAGACGACGAACTGGCGCACCATCCAGTTCATTCTCGAGAGCACGGTCTTCCTGATCATCGGTCTGCAGGTGCGCTGGATCGTCGAGGGCGCCTGGCACAGCGGCCTCGACCACACGACACTGCTCGTCACGGCGGCGGCGGTGCTGGCCGCGGTGATGCTGGCGCGCCCGATCTGGGTGTTCACCCCGGTCCTGGTGGCCCGGCTGTTCGGGCGCGGCACCGAACCGTGGAGTCATGCGGCGGTGGTGTCGTGGGCGGGGATGCGCGGGGTGGTGACGCTGGCCGCGGTCCTGTTGCTGCCCGCCTCGACCCCGCATCTGCCGGTGCTGGAACTGCTGGCGCTGGTGGTGGTCGGTGGCACGCTGCTGGTGCAGGGCACGTCGCTGCCGTGGCTGGTGCGGTTGCTGCGGCTGCGTGGGCCCAGCCGCGCCGAGGACGCGCTCGCGAAAGCCGATCTGCTGCAACAGGCCACGGCCGCCGGGCTGGCCGAGCTGGACAAGCGCATCGGTCCCGACACCCCGGAGCCGGTGATCGAGTCGCTGCGGCAGCGCCTCATCTGGCGCACCAATGCCGCTTGGGAGCGGCTGGGCCGTCCCGAGGCCGAGCAGGTGACCCCCGACCGCGGAATACCGGCGGCTACGGCTGGCCATGCTCGGCGCCGAACGCGACGCGGTCCTGCGGGTGCGTGACGCGGGCGCGGTCGACTACGAGGTCCTCCAGCACGTGCTGGCCCGGCTGGATCTCGAGGAGTCGATGATCGATCGTTTCGACGAGCGCGACGACGAACCGCGGATCGAGCCGCTGGCCGGTGCCGCCGCGGCCGACGGCTGCGTCCACCTCGAACACGCTCCCCTGCTGCGCGACCCGGCCGGCGCGCTGGAATGCCGCGCGTGTGTTGAGGAGGGGCTGACGTGGGTGCATCTGCGCATGTGTGTCGCGTGCGGGAACATCGCCTGCTGTGAGTCCTCACTGGGCAATCACGCGAGCGGTCACTTCGCGGCGACGGCGCATCCGGTGATGCGCAGTGTGGAACCGGGCGAGGTGTGGCGCTGGTGCTACGTGGACGAGTTGCTCGGCTGACGCCGGTGTGAGTAGATCAGCCGGGCGTATTGGGCGAGCAGCCGGTCCAGTTCGGTCGGTTCGCCGGTGGCGGCGAGCTGCTGGTAGCCGATCAGCATGGCCATCCCGAATTCGGTGACGACGCTGGAGGTGTCGGCGTCGCCGACGACGCCGTCGATGACGCGGTGCACGGTCCGCCGGCGGGACTCGTCGACCCGCTTGACCGTCACGTGCACCGACTCGTCGTTGGCCGCCCAGGCGCGCAGCGCGGCTTCGGCGCCGTGTTCGAGGCCGCTGGCCAGTGCCGACATGGCGCGCACGTCGGCGTCGGGGTCGCCGTGGCCGACGTCGAGGGCGCGCAGCTCGAGCATCTGCCGGTTCTCCCAGTGTTCGAGCAGGGTGTCGACGAACCCCTGCCAGGAACCGAAGTGGTGGTAGAACGAGCCGCTGGTGACTCCGAGGCGGCGGCACAGCACCCCGATGTTGAGACCTTTGAAGCCGAACTCGGCGAGCACCGTGACGGCGGCGTCGTAGTACTGCTCCTTGGTGACCACTCGGGACATTCGCGATGCCGATCTGTTCGTGCGGACAGGACCGAAGAATGCGAACAGTACCCGATCACAACGAGGGCTCGCGCGAGCACAACGAAGACTATCGTGTGCCCGAATCCGCGGCGGTGAGATCGAAATCCCAAGGGACGGAACATAATCGGCGCCTTACCTGCTGACATGACCTCCCGAATGGAATAACAGAGCAGACGCTCTGTAAACTATTGTTCATGCCGAGACCCCGCACCCACGACCCGGAGACCGTCCTCGACGCCGCCGAGCGCATCGCCGCGCGGTCGGGTCCGGCCGCGGTGACCGTGCGCGCCGTCGCCGCCGCCACCGGGGTGTCCAACGGCGCGCTGTACCACAGCTTCGGATCGCGTCAGGAAGTGCTGGCGCGCAGCTGGTTACGCGCCGCGCGCCGGTTCCTCGCGCTGCAGGCCGTCGACGTCGAACGCGCCGTAGCCGCCGCCGATCGGTCCGCCCGCATCGCCGCGGTGGTCGACGCCGCGGAGACGCCCGGCCGCTTGGCCGACACGCACCCAGACTCCGCGCGGCTGCTGCTGCTCGTCGACCGGGCGGAACTCCTCGCCGGCGACCTGCCGACCGAGCTCGCCGACGACATCGCCGCCACGGAGAAGGCGCTGCTGACCGTGCTGACCCGGCTCTCGCGCGCCCTGTGGGGCCGCGCGGACCGGCGCGGCGTCGCCACCGTGACCACCTGCCTGGTCGACCTGCCGACCGCGGTGCTGCTGCGCCGCGACCGGCTCACCGATCCCCTGGCCCGCGCGCAACTGCGGGCCGCCGTCCGTGCCGTCCTGGAACTCGGCCCCCGCTGAGATCTCGGCCCCTGAAAGGAAACCCGTCATGCCCACCCTGCGCCACCACGACGCGATCGCGATCCTCGACTTCGGTGACGGCGAGAACCGCTTCTCCCCCGACTTCATGGCCGAGGTGCACGCCCACCTCGACACCGCCGTCGCCGAGGGCGCGGCCGCCCTGGTGACCACCGCGACCGGCAAGATCTACTCCAACGGTCTGGACCTGGACTGGTTGTCGGCCAACGGCGATCGGGCCGCCGAGTACGTGGAATCGGTGCACCGGCTCTTCGGCCGGATGCTCACCCTGCCCATGCCGACCGCCGCCGCGATCGGCGGGCACGCCTTCGGGGCCGGCGCGATGCTGGCGATCGCCCACGACTACCGGGTCATGCGGGCCGATCGCGGGTTCTACTGCTTCCCCGAGGCCGACATCCGCATCCCGTTCACCAACGGGATGGCGGCGCTCATCCAGGCCAAGGTCCCGCCGCGCACCGCGATCGCGGCCATGACCACCGGGCGCCGCTTCGGCGGGACCGACGCGGCCGCCTACGACCTGGTCGACGCCGCCGTCGGCGAGACCGAGGTCCTCGACACCGCGCTGGCCATGGTCGCGCCGCACGGCGGCAAGGACCAGCCCACGATGACCGCGATCAAGTCGGTGATGTTCGACGGCGTGCTCGCCGCGCTGCGCGGCAAGGACTGACGCTCACGGCAGCCGGGGGCCCTTGCCCAGGTAGACATCGCCCCGATCGTCACTGGCCCAGCCGCCCCCGGTGTAGTCGCCGAGCACGAAACACGCGTCGCAGAACTGCTTTCCGAACACCGACAGGTAGATGCTGCGGTAGGAACTGATGGCGCGCATCTTCACCGCCTTGTAGGCGGCCTGCGCGCTTGGCTGTGCCTCCAGGAACGCGTAGCGGCGGAAGTCGGCGACCGGCTCGGTGGAGAAGCGCACCAAGCCCAGCCTGCTGAGATTGCCGAGGTAGTGGTGATCGCGTTCGGGCAGTGCGCAACCGGCCATATAGGCGATCATGTTGATGCCGTCGGCCAGGCGTTGCGACCCGATCCCGAACGGTGTCTTGGTGCGGATGTCGATGGCCGGTTGCGGCCCGGCGACGGCGAGGAAGCGCAGGATGCGGGCCTCGTCGGGGGTCAGGTCGTGCAGGATCGGCACGAACGAGGGATGCAGGTCGCGCGGCTGCTGGGCCGAGTCCCAGCCCTCGGTGATCATCGCGTCGCCCATCGCCTTGAGATCCTCGGCGCCCACGCTGTTCTCGCCGGAACCGTAGACGCCGGAGGCGGTGCTCGTCAGGCCGAGCGCGGCCAGTGCGATCTTGCGCAGCGACTCGACCCGCTCGTCGATGATCTGGGAGATCGGTTCGCCCGCGCGGATGTCGTCGGCCAGGTCGGTGGCGGTGTGCAGGGCGCCCCGGGTGACGGCGCCCACGATGTGGCGCAGCGACAGCCCGGCGATGCGCGCCAAACCCACCAGGTCGGTGGGGATTCCGGGCTCGGGCTCGGGTGCGGGGAGATTGTCGCGCTCGTCCATGTTCACACTCCGAAGACCAGCAGGTGCAGGGCGCCGACGAGCACACCGAGGACGCCGCCGTGCAGGTAGAGCAGCCAGGCGTCCTGTTCGATGGCGGTGTACAGCATTTCGACGAATTCGTCCGGCGGCAGTTCGCGCAGCTTCTCGGTGGCGAGGCGGTCGACGCTGGCGGCGGTGGTCTGGGAGAACTCCACGTCCTCGACCAGCCACGGCTTCATCTCCGTGGCGAGGCTCGCGCCCGCGGTGGCCTGGATGGCGTCGAACTGGGCCGGGCCGACCGCGAGCCGGGTCACCGAGCGCAGCGGGCCGAGCACCCGGTCGATCTCCACCTTGAGGAAGTGGGCGATGACAGCGCGGGTCTTGTCCCCGCTCGGCCCGTCGAGCAGCTGTTCGGTGACGACGTCGAGGGTGACGATCTGATAGCCGATGGCATGGCCGAGATCGGCGGCCGCCTGATGCTGCCGCTTGGCGAATTTCGCGACTCGCCACGGGTATTTGTAGCGCGGCTGCGGCGACGCGGGCTCGAAGACTACCTTGATCGCGATGATGTTGACCAGCACGCCGACCACCGCGCCACCGAGCAGCACCCACAACCACGCGGGCAGGAAGTGCAGGATGTCGTAGAGCCAGCCCGGCAGCGAGATCATGGCGGGCGTGTCTCCGTGCGGGGTGCTGTAGTGCAGCAGCGACAACCACAGCGCCACGATCACCCCGAACGGGAAACCGAGCACCCCGCTGCGGGTCATGAACCGCAGCTCCGGCGCGCCGAGCCCGTAGATGACGTCCTTGAGCAGTTCGGGGCGGCGCCGCAGATACCCCACGACCATCAGCTTCACATCCAGCAGCTGGTCGATGTTGGCGCCGATGAAGTCGAAGGCGCGGTCGGTGATGGCGGGCAGCTCCGATTCGACCCGCGTGTACACGACTTCCCGTGCGCGCGGCGGCATGTCGGCCCACAGCTGCGGATGCTCGGTGACCATGATCGAATCCACCATCGACCGCACGTTCGGCAGAGCGACGTGGGCGACCTGCGCGGAGATCTTGCGCGGATCCATCTGGTCGAAGAAGTCCTTGGCGGTGCCGATCTTGGCGACCGCGTTGTCGACCATCAGGCTGGCCATCTTCTCCGCGCGCGCCGGGATGAAACCCTGGAAGCCGAGGATGCCGCCGGGGGCGAAAGTGGGCAGGATCTGCACTTTGCGCGGGAGCAGCGGGAAGATCGTCTTGAGGCCGGGCACATAGAAACCGGTGAACCGCACGGGCGCGAACAGCATGATCACGCCGGTCCAGTTGGTGATCAGACCGGCCATCGCACTGAAGATCGGAATGCTGATCATGTCGACCCAGAACTTGCTCAGGCCGGTCGTCTTCTCCCAGTCGAGCAGGCCGAAGAAGCCCGCCGCCTCGATCCCAGCATTCATCCGGCGTCCACTCCGTCGTGTTCCGAACATCGCGCGTCCGGACATCATAAGTGAACGAACCTCAGGTTTCGGGCGGCTTTGACCGTTACCCGCTAAACCGGAGCAAACCCGCAATGCTCACTCAGGGCTCCACGGCACCGTGAGTCGTGTTGACCAGGAGCAGGTTGGTGTCGATGTCATGGGTGACCTTGTTGGCGACCGAACCGAGAAGCCGCGCGGGACCGCTCATTCCGCGATTGCCGATGACGACCAGGTCGTATTTCCAGGCCGCGTTGCAGATCGCCTCCGCGGCGGGCACGCCGGTGAGCACGTCGCGGCCGAACAGCGCCGGATCGTCGACGCCGGCCGCGCCTTCGACCTCGAGCAGGGTGTCGGCGCCGTCGTCGTCGGTCTTGGCCGAGGTCACCAGAAAGGGGCGCGCGCCCAGGGCGACCGCGACGTCGTAGCCGCGGCGTACCGCGATGATCGAACTGGCCGATCCGTCGGTGGTCAGCCCGACGGTGGTCCAGCGCTTGGGGATCTTGTGGGTGAACACGACATCGGATTCGCTGTGGTGCGACACGTGATTGGCGGTGGAGCCGAGCAACCGGGCCTTCGAACTACCCAGCCCGCCGCCGCCGATGACCAGCAGCGTGTCGGGTGCGCGCGCGGCCTCCTCGAGCAGCACGGTTCCCGCGGTGCCGGGGATCTCGCTGCGCACGACCTCGGGAACACCGGCCTCGAGCAGGACCTCGGCGGCGCTCGCGGTGACCGCCTCCGCCCATGCGGCGTCGGTGCCCGCCTTGAGGGTGGCTTCCTTCCACACGCTGACGACCGTGACACCCAGATCGAGGCGCAGCGCCAGCTCGCCGGCCACCGCGACGGCGGTGCGCGCCGATTCCGAGCCGTTGGTCCCCACCACGATGCGCTGGTACCCCATGTGACGCTCTCCGATCGACGGCGGGTCAGCTGCGCTTGGCCCACAGTATAAACGGCGCACACTTCCAGCAACCGGGTCTGCGCGCCGTCCACGACGCGAACGCGTGCTCCCGCGCCGATGGTCAGTGCCCCGACTCGCCGGACGGCGGGAGCTGGGTGCTCGCGCGCGCATCCGTGGGCGCCGCGACGCGGCGGTCACCGGCCGGTTGCCGATCGGGGGCCTCGGGCAGCGGCAGGCGCTTGAGCCGCAGCGCGTTGAGCGCGACGATCAGGCTCGATCCCGACATCGCCATGGCCGCGATCTCCGGGCGCATCGTCAGACCCCACGGCTCGAACACCCCGGCCGCGATCGGCAGAGCCAGGCCGTTGTAGCCGACCGCCCAGGCCAGGTTCTGATGTTCCTTGCCGACTGTGCCGCGCCCGATCCGCAGCGCGGTCGACACCGTGAACGGGTCCGAGCGCATGAGCACCACATCGGCGGTCTGGATGGCGACGTCGGTACCCGCGCCGACGGCGATGCCCAGATCGGCGCGAGCCAGCGCGGGCGCGTCGTTGACGCCGTCGCCGACCATCGCCACCTTCTTGCCTGCCTGCTGGAGCTCGGCGACGCGGTCGGTCTTGTCGCCCGGGAGCACCTCGGCGATGACGGTGTCGATGCCGAGGTCCTCGGCGATGCGGCGCGCGGTGGCCTGGTTGTCGCCGGTCAGCATCACCACGTCCACGCCCAGGTCGTGCAGGGCCGCGACGGCGGCCGCCGACGTGGGGCGTGGCGCGTCGGCCAGGGCGATCACCGCGGTCGCGGCGCCGTCGACGGCGACCAGGACCGCGGTGTGCCCGGAGGCGGCCAGCTCGTCACGGCGCCGCGCCAGCTCGCCGAGCTCGACATTCTCCTGATCGAGCAGGCCACGATTCCCGACGAGGACTCGGCTGCCGTCGACGGTGGCCGTCGCGCCCCGGCCGGGGACGTTCTCGAAGCCTGCCGCGGAAAGTACCGGCACGCCGTGCTCTTTCGCGTAGGCGACGACGGCCTCGGCGAGCGGGTGCTCGGATTCGCGTTCCACGGCCGCGGCCAGCGCCAGCATCCGCTCGGTGTCGATCCCGTGTGCCGTCACCACGTCGGTGACCTCCGGCGCGCCCCTGGTGAGGGTGCCGGTCTTGTCGAGCACGACCACGTCGATGCGGGCCGAATCCTCCAGCGCCGTGGCGTTCTTGAACAGCACACCGCGCTTCGCGCCGAGTCCGGTGCCGACCAGGATCGCGGTCGGCGTCGCGAGGCCGAGTGCGTCGGGACAGGTCACCACGACCACGGTGATCGCGAACAGCAGCGCGCGGCTCAGCGACGCGCCCGCCAGCAGCCACACCACGAGCGTCGCGACGCTGCCGACGAGTGCGACCAGGGTCAGCCAGAACGCGGCCCGATCGGCCAGCCGCTGCCCCGGGGCCTTCGAATTCTGTGCCTGCTGAACGAGTTCCACGATCTGCGCGAGGGCGGTGTCGGAACCCACCTTGGTCGCCCGCACCCGCAGGCTGCCGGTGGTGTTGATGGTCGCGCCGATCACCGCGGACCCGGGTTCCTTGCGCACCGGCAGGCTCTCGCCGGTGACCATGGACTCGTCGACCTCGCTGGAGCCGTCGACCACCGTGCCGTCCACGGCGATCTTCGCGCCGGGCCGCACCAGCAGTACATCGCCGACCGCCACGTCGGCCGTGGGGATCTCGACCTCGTCGCCGTCCCGCAGCACGACCGCTTTCGGCGGCGACAGATCCAGCAAGGTCGACACCGCGTCGTTGGCACCGCCGCGCGCCCGCATCTCGAACCAGTGCCCCAGCAGCACGAAGGTCGCCAGCATGGTGGCGGCCTCGTAGAAGACCTCCCCGCCGCCGGTGAGGGTCACCCCCAGCGAATACAGCCAGCCGGTGCCGATCCCGACCGAGACCAGCACCATCATGTCGAGCGTGCGTGCCTTCAACGCCTGCCACGCGCCGGTGAAGAAGATCGTCGACGAGTAGAAGATCACCGGCAGGCTCAGGATCAGCGCCCACACGTCCACGCGTAGACCGAACGGGACCGGCAGGTGCAGGCCGAGCATGTGGGTGGCCATCGGCGACCACAGCATCACCAGTGTGGAGAACACCAGGGCGACGAGGAAGCGGTTGCGCATGTCGCGGGCCATGTCGTCCATGGACATCGTGGCGTGCCCGGCGTGGGCGTGTCCGCCCGCGTGCTCGGTGTGCGCCTGCCAGGCGGATGCGTCATCGGCCTCGGACGCATGCGCGGCGCCGCTACCATGTCCGGGCGTGTCCGGGTCGGAGTCAGCGCGTGTCCGATGATCCGCCGCCGCAGCGTCTCCTGGGCGCGGGAGGTTCGACGGGTGCGCGACCTCGTGTGGGTGCGGAGCGTCGCGACTGTGGCGGGTCCGCTCGGCGTTCCCCGTGGACGCCGGTTCGCTGAGCGGGTCGCACAGATGGTTCGGCACCGCGCGGCCGGCGCAATGGTAGCCACAGTCCCGGACCCAGCCGCGTAGCTCGGCGACCGAAGTGCGGGCCGGGTCGTAAGTGACGGTGGCGGTCTGCGCCGCCGGGTTGGTGTCGACCTGGAGTACGCCGGGGCGGCGGCCGAGTGCCCGGGTGAGGACCAGGTGGGAGCTGGCTCGCAGCACCCCGCCGACGTGCAGCACCGCGGTCGCGGTGGCGGGGTGGTCCGTGTCCGGCATCGCCGCTCCTGTCGCCGATCGAACGCACGACGCGACAGCGCCACGCGCCTCACTCGATCGCGACAGTACCCCGTGGGCGTCGCGGGTCCGGGGACCCGCGACCCGTCAGAGGGTGATGCCGAGCAGCGCGTTCACCGCGTCACGCACCAGGGCGGGCGCCGCGGTGTCGGTACCGCCGTAGGTGAGCGCTTGGGTGGCCCAGTTGTCGATCGCGTCGAGCGCCTTCGGGGTGTCCAGGTCGTCGGCGAGGTGCTGACGCAGGCGGGCGACGGTGTCGGTGGCCGACGGGCCTGCGGTCAGGGCGACGGCGTCGCGCCACCGGGCCAGCCTCGCCTGCGCCTCGGTGAGCACCTCGTCGGTCCACATCCGGTCCTGCCGGTAGTGGCCGGCGAGCAGTCCGAGGCGGATCGCCGCCGGGTCGACCCCGGAGCGGCGCAGCTTCGACACCAGCACCAGGTTGCCCTTGGACTTCGACATCTTCTCGCCGTCGAGCCCGATCAGCCCGGCGTGCACGTAGTGGCGGGCGAAGCGGCGGGTGCCGGTGATCGCCTCGGCGTGCGCGGCGGAGTATTCGTGGTGCGGGTACATCAGATCCGAGCCGCCGCCCTGGACGTCGAACTCGGTGCCGATGCGGTTGAGCGCGATCGCGGCACACTCGATGTGCCAGCCGGGACGTCCGTCGCCGAACGGCGCCTGCCACGACGGTTCTCCGGGGCGGGCGGAACGCCACAGCAGGGCGTCGATGGTGTCGCGCTTGCCGGGGCGGTCGGGGTCGCCGCCGCGCTCGGCGAACAGCGTCTCCATGGTGGCGCGGTCGTAGCCGGACTCGTAGCCGAACTGCTCGGTGGCGTCGGTGCGGAAGTAGATGTCGGGGTACTCGGCGTCGTCGACGATGTAGGCGGCGCCGGCCGCGAGCAGCTTCTGCACCAGTTCGACGACCTCGTCGACCGATTCGATGGCGCCGATGTAGTCGCGTGGGGGCAGCACGCCGAGCGCGGTCATGTCCTCGCGGAACAGCGCGATCTCGGAGCTGCCGAGCTCGCGCCAGTCGACGCCGTCGCGGGCGGCGCGCTCGAACAGCGGGTCGTCGACGTCGGTGACGTTCTGGACGTAGTGCACCTCGTGGCCCGCGTCGCGCCAGAGCCGGTTGATCAGGTCGAACGTGAGGTAGGTGGCGGCGTGGCCGAGGTGGGTGGCGTCGTAGGGAGTGATGCCGCAGACGTACATCTTCGCGGTCGCGCCGGGGGTGACCGGGCGGACCTGGCGATCGGCGGTGTCGTACAACCGCAACGGCGGCCCTGCTCCGGGGACGGTCGGTAGGGCGATATCGGACCAGGACTGCATGATTCGAGGGTAGAGCCCCGGCTGAAGTGCTCGGCCCGCGGGCCGGTCAGGGGGTTGCCGGCGGTGTCGTGGCAACGGCCCGCTACCTGCACACAAACGTGTCCGGCGGCTTCGGTCAAGGGTTGTACTCAGCCGGATTCGCAGGTCACGGCCCTGGAGCCGGGTCCAGCGCGCCGACGGGCCGCGTTCCTGGGCGAACAGGTTGCCACGCTCGGGCGACGGCGACAATGGTCACACAACACAATGACGTATACATCCCTATTGCCCCCTATTCATACCTGCGTTTAGGGTAGTTTCATGACAGATCGTCTCTATTCGGTGGAGCAGGTCGCCGAACTGCTCGGGCTGCATGTGCGCACCGTGCGCAGCTATGTGCGCGACGGCAAACTGCCCGCGGCGCGCATCGGCAAGCAGTACCGCATCGCCCACGACGACCTCGAGGCCTTCACCGGGCTGCCGCTCACCTCGCCGCCGCCCGCCACCGACCAGGCCGACGTGTCCTGCATCGTCGAGATCGACGCCGTCGACCGCACCACCGCCGACCGCATCACCACCCTGCTCACCGCCACCGCGGCGACCCGGGGACCGGGCGGCCGGGCGCTGCGCGTGGAGACCGGCTACGACCCGGGACGCTCGCGCCTGAAGGTCATCGTGCTCGGCGGCCTCGCCGACACGGCCCGCCTGCTCGACTACATGGACGGAGTTCTCAGCTCATGACCACGATCTACAAAACACCCGAGGGCCGACGCGTCGTCGAACAGCGTTACCGCGCTCACCTCGACGCCTGGCCCGTCCCCCGCGAGGAGCTGCGGGTACCGACGTCGGTGGGTGAGACCTTCGTCGTGGCCTCCGGCCCTGTCGACGCGCCGCCCCTGGTTCTGCTGCACGGATCGGGATCGAATGCCTCGGCCTGGCGCGGTGACGTCGCGGACTGGTCGCGCGGGTACCGGGTGTACGCGGTCGACCTGCCCGGCGAACCCGGCTTCAGCGCGCCCACCCGGTTGCCGCTGGACAGCGACGCGACCGCGAGCTGGCTCGACGAGGTCGTCGACGGGCTCGGGCTCACGACGGTCGCGATGGCCGGAATGTCGCTCGGCGGCTGGACGGCCCTGGACCACGTGCTGCGCAGGCCGGGCCGCGTCACGGCACTCGTGCTGCTGTGCCCGGGCGGCCTGGGACCGCACCGCTACGGCTGGATGGTGAAGGGCCTGCTGCGGCGGCTCGTCGGACGCGGCACGGTGCGGGACATGGCGCGGGCCGGGCTGGGACTCGACGAGGCGGCAGCGGGCCCGATCCTCGACGATGTCGAGGTGACGTTCGCGCACTTCTCGGCGCGTTCCGGGCGGCTGCCCATCTTCCCCGACGAGCGCCTGCGCACCGTGGCGATTCCCGTACTGGTGCTCGTCGGCGAGCGCGACGCGCTCTTCGATTCGGCGCGGACCGCTGCCCGCGCCCGCGGCGCGTTCCCGCGCGGCGAGGTGCGCGTCCTGCCCGGCGTCGGCCACGCGATCCTCGAGCAGACCGTGCCGATCAGGCAGTTCCTCGACGCGCACGCCGAGCGGGACGCCCGGCGGTGACGGGTGCGGTGCCGCCGCGCGTCGGGAGCGGCGACACCGGACTCATCGAAGGATCAGGCCTGCTCGTAGCACTGCACGTTCAGGGTGTCGGCGTTCTGGCCGAACTGGGGCAGCGCGTAGTAGGCGGCACCGACCTGGTCGGCGGCCTGGACGGTGACCTCGGGCAGCGCCGCGCCGGTGTTGCGGTCGGTGGCGGTGCACACGAAGGTCTTCTCGGTCCACCAACCGGCGGGGAAGGCCTGGGCGGGCGCGGCGACGGCGGCGGCCGCACCGGTGAGCAGCATCGCGGCGGCAGTGGTGGTGACGATGGATCGGGTCGACATGAAAATCCTCTGATCTCGCGTGGTATGACGAAAGTGCTTGCAGCACAGTAGCACCGGCCCCGACCCGGAAACAGCGTCACAATACCCCACGCCGGGGCGTGCGCGCACCGGAACGGACCTACCCGCGGATCAGAACGCGGGCCAGGGAATCGGGCGCGACGAATTCGGCACGGGCATCACCGGATGCTCGAGCAGCCCTTTGGTGCGTTCGATCAGGGCGGTGATCTCGGCGTCGGTGATGTGGGGAGCCAGCGAATCCGCCACGGCGCCGGGCAGATTCGCGGCGAACGTCGTGATGTCGGTGACCAGTGATTCGTGCACCGGGCGCCCGGCCCACCCCCACAGCACCGTGCGCAGCTTGGGTTCGCTGTGCAGGCAGATGCCGTGGTCGACGCCGTACACGTGCCCGTCGACGCCTTCGAGCGCGTGTCCGCCCTTGCGGTCGGCGTTGTTGAGCAGCAGATCCAGCACCGCCATCCGTTGCAGGCGTGGATCGTCGGCGTGGACGAGCGAGACCTCCTCGCCCTTGCCGTCGAGCGCGCGCAACACCTCACAGAAACCGTCGGGCACCGTGCCGGGGCGCACCAGATCGACCAGGTCGAGGCGCGGCCCGGCCTGGGTGTGGTGGTCGACGGCGGTCACCCAGCGCTGCACCATGCCCGGCCCGAACGGGCCGTCGCGCAGCACCGTCTCCGGGATGACGCCCCAGCCCAGGTGCTCCGAGATCAGATACGAGGCGACCTCGCGGCCGGCGAGGGTCCCGTCCGGGAAGTCCCACAGCGGCCGTTCCCCGCGCACCGGCTTGTACACCACGCGCAGCGGAGCGCCGTCGGGTTCGGGCGCGGCGATCTCGCAGACCAGCGTCAGATTGCTGGCGATGCCGACCCGGCCGACGATGTCCAGCTCGCCCTCGGTGAGCACCGGCACGCGATCACTCCTCGTCGAGCTCGGCCGCGCCGAAGATCTCGCCGCGCTTGTAGCCGTTGGTGCGCACACACATGTGCCCACGCGAGGAGAGCGGCTCCCCGCACAGCGGGCACGGTGGCCTGCCCGCGGCGATGACCCGGGCCGAGCGCAACGCGAACTCGCGCGCCTGGATGGGGGTCAGGAACACCCGCACGGCGTCGGGCCCTTCGTCGGTGTCGTCGAGTACCACCGATTCGTCGACCTCGGTCTCGGTGATCGCCAGCAGTTCCACCACCACGGCGCCCGCGTCGGCGTCCCAGCCCAGACCCATGGTGCCGACCCGGAATTCGGTGTCGATGGGCGTCACCAGCGGGTCGACATCGCGGACGTCGTCGCCCTGGGGCGGCACATCGGCGCCGAAGCGGCGCGCGACCTCGTCGAGCAGCAGTCCCATCCGGTCGGCGAGCACCTTCACCTGCTGCTTCTCCAGCAGCACGCTGACCACGCGCGGTTCCTGCACGGCCTGCAGGTAGAACGAACGATCGCCCGGTTCACCGACGGTCCCGGCGACGAAACGATCGGGGGTGCGGAATACATGGATTGCGCGTGACACATGCACCTCCTGATACGTGACCCTGATCGACACTCACGAACAACATTCCCTCTAAGGAGAATCGCGGAGTCCCGCATTCCCATTATCCGCGCCGGGCGCGGTCGGCACCTCTCCGCCCGGCACCGGTGCGGCGGTGACGGCGAGCGCGGACAGGTCGGCGCCGGTGTCGTTGAACTTCCACACCGACGGTCCCATCGTTCCGTAGCGGACGACGCTGATCGAGGCTGGTTCCACCGCGATCCGCTGGAAGCTGTCCAGGTGCAGGCCGAGCGCGTCGGCCAGGATCGCCTTGATGACGTCGCCGTGCGCGCATGCCACCCACAGCACGTCCCGGCCCGCCTGATCGGCCAGCCTGCGCTCGATGTCGCGGATGGCGGCGACGGCGCGCTGCTGGACCTGCGCCAGGCCCTCGCCACCGGGGAACACCGCGCCGGAGGCGTGCCCCTGCACGACCTTCCAGAGCGGTTCGGTGAGCAGTTCGGCCAGCGGACGGCCGGTCCACTCGCCGTAGTCGACCTCGATGAGACGTTCGTCGTGCTCGGGTTCGAGGCCGAGTTTCTCGGCCAGCGGGGCGACGGTGCGCTGGCAGCGCAGCAGCGGCGAGCTGGCGATGTGCTCGATCGGCAGCGTCGCGAGCCGGTCGGCGACCGCCGCGGCCTGCTCGGTGCCGCGCTCGGTGAGCTCCACACCGGGGGTGCGCCCGGCCAGGGTGCGACCGACGTTGGACGTGGACACTCCGTGCCGGAGCAGGATCACCGTCATGGGACCAGCCTAACCATCGCCTGCCGTCCGCTCAGGTCGCCGAGATGACACCGGCGGCGAGCAAACCCATCACGACCAGGCCGACGATGATGCGGTAACCCACGAACCAGTAGAACGAGTGCTTGGCGACGAACTTCAGCAACCAGGCGACCGAGGCGTAGCCGACGACGAAGGCCAGCACGGTCGCGACCAGCAACTGCGGGCCGCTGGCGTTGAGTCCTTCACCGGCCGGTTCGAAGGCGTCGGGCAGGCTGAACAGCCCGGACGCGGTCACGGCCGGAATGGCCAGCAGGAAGGAGAACCGCACCGCCGCTTCACGCTCGAGTCCCAGGAACAGGCCCGCGGTGGAGGTCGCGCCGGAGCGGGACACGCCCGGGACCAGGGCGAGGCACTGCGCGAAGCCCATGATCAGGCCGTCGCGGGTGGTGAGCTGCTCGATCGAGCGCTCCTTCTTGCCGAAGTGCTCACCGGCGGCGATCACCAGCGCGAAGGCGATCAGCATGAACGAGACCAGCCACAGGTTGCGGGCGCCGGTGCGGATCTCGTCCTTGAACAGGAAGCCGAGCACGCCGATGGGGATGGTGGCGATGATCACGTACCAGCCGATGCGGTAGTCCAGTTCGCGCTGGGTGTCGCGTTCGTGGGCCTCGCGGGCGCTGCGATCCATCACCGGCAGTTTCGTGGTGACGCGGTCACCGACGGCGACCGACTGCTGCGAGCGCTCCCGCCAGCGCATGGCCAGGGTGGTGAACCAGGCGATGACGATGCGCTGGATGTCCTTGGCGAAGTACACCAGCACCGCGGCCTCGGTGCCGAGCTGGGTGACGGCGGTGAACGACGCGCCCGCGTCGCTGCCGAAGAACACCTCCGACACGATGCGCAGATGTCCGGAGGAGGAGATCGGCAGGAACTCGGTGAGTCCCTGTACGAGCCCGAGCAGCAATGCCTGGAACCAGGTCATCGACTCGCCCACCAACTGTCCTCCTGCTGCTTCGTGCCCGAAAGACGTCGTCCTCCTGGGCTTTTGCCACGTCGGTCCGCCCCGAGGGCACGACCTCGCAGCGACCCTACCCGTCCACCGCACCTTCGCGCCGTCGGCGGGTCGTCGGCGGAGAACCCGCCGGTGCGCCCATTAGGCTGGGCGCCGTGACGAAAACACGGGCGCGGTGATGGAACAGCGAACGGTGGGGCGCAGCGGCCTGCGGGTGTCGCGCATCGGCTTGGCCACCCACACCTGGGGGACACATACCGACGCCGACGAGGCCGCGGTGCAGTTGGCGGCGTTCACCGAGGCCGGTGGCACGCTCGTCGACCTCTCCCCCGTCTACGGCGACGGCAAGGCGCAGCGGATCATGGCCGACCTGCTCGGCGATCTGGTCTCGCGCGACGAGCTGGTGCTCAGCGGCAGTGCCGGGGTGGTCTGGCACGGTCCCGGCGCCGGCGTCGGCGACACGGTCCCCGCGCCCGCGGCGACCGGCCCGGTCGTGGACGCGTCGCGGCGCACCCTGCTGGCCCAGCTCGACCAGACGCTGCGCGAACTGGGCACCGATCATCTCGACATCTGGAGCATCGCGGCCTGGGACCCCTACACCCCGCTCGACGAGGTGGCGGCGACCCTGGACACCGCGATCCGCTCCGGTCGCACCAGGTACGCGGGCGTGCGCGGATTCTCGGCGTGGCAGCTGGCCAGTCTCGCGGCGATCGCGCCGGTGACGGCGGCGCAGACGCCGTACTCGCTGCTGGCGGGTGGCACCGAAGCCGAGGTGATCCCGGCCGCGCGGCATCACGGGGTCGGGGTGATCGCGTCGGCGCCGCTGGCGGGCGGCATCCTCACCGGCAAATACCGCGACGGCGTGCCCGCCGACTCCCGGGGCGCCGACGAGGCGACGGCCGCGGAGATCCGCCGCAGGCTCGACGACGATCGGGCGGTGCGGGTGGTCGACGCCCTGGTCACCGCGGCAGACGGGCTCGGCACCTCGCCGCTGGCGGTGGCGCTGGCCTGGATCCGGGACCGGCCCGGTATCGCGAGCATGATCGTGGGCGCGCGCGACATCGGTCAGCTCACCGGCGTGCTCGCCGCGGAGACCCTCGAGTTGCCGCGCGCGATCGCGGCGGCCCTGGACGACGTGAGCGCCCGTTCCGAATGATGGCTAGCCTTACCTGCATGAGACTGCGCGGTGTGCTGACGACGGTGATCGCGGCGACGGTGCTCCTCGGCACCGTCGCGTGCACGACGAGCAACCCTGCATCGACTGCCGGTTCGGGTGGCCCGGCGACCGCACAGCTGGCCGACCTGGACCCCGTCCCGATCGGCCCGCCGCCCACTCCCCGCCTGCCCGCCACCGCGAAGTCGTTCGACGGCACCGACGTCACCGTCACCGACGCGTCCCGCATCATCGCCGTGGACCGCTACGGCACCCTCGCTCAGACCGTCTACGCCCTCGGGCTCGGCGCGAACCTGGTCGGCCGCAGCACCTCCGCCTCGTTCCCCGCCGTGGCCGATGTGCCGAACGTCGCGGGCGGCAACGGCGCGCTGAGCGTCGAGGCGGTGCTGGCGCTGCGGCCGTCGGTGTTCCTCACCGACACCACCAGCGCCGCCCCCGCGGTGCGCGACCAACTGCGCGCCGCGGGCGTCAACGTCGTCTACTTCGATCCGGACCGCACCATGGACGGTGTCGTGCCGCAGATCGAAGCGGTCGCCGACGCGCTCGGTGTGCCCGACGCGGGCAAGCAACTCGGGCAGCGCACCCGCGACGAGATCGCCGCCGCCACCGCGCGCGTCCCGAAACAGGACCCCGCGCCCAAGATCGCCTTCCTGTACCTGCGCAGCACCGCGATCACCATGATCGCGGGTCCGGGATCGGGCGCCGATTCGCTGATCACCGCGATCGGCGGCGTCGACGCGGGCACCGCGGCCGGCATGAGCGAACCGTTCACCGCCATCACCAGCGAGGCCATGATCGCGGCTGCCCCGGACGTGGTGCTGGTGATGTCCGACGGTTTGAAGTCGGTCGGCGGCGTCGACGGCCTGGTGAAGATCCCCGGCATCGCCCAGACACCGGCCGGGCGCGGCAAGCGGGTCGTCGACATGGCCGACGCGGTGCTGCTGAGCTTCGGCCCCAACACCGGACGCGTCATCTCGGCACTGTCGGAGGCCGTCTACGGCAAGCCCGCATGAGCGAGACACCGGATCTGACGAAGCCCTCGACCGCGCCGCGCATCGACGACGCGACGCCCGATCCGCTGCCGTCGCCGCGGCACCGCTGGACCCGGGTCGGCGTGGTCTCCGCTGTCGCCGTGCTCGCCCTGGTTGCGCTGGCTGTGGTGTCGGCCGTGCTCGGGCAGGTGCCGACCACGGCCGCCGAGGTACTCGGCAGCCTCGCGCACCGGATCGGCCTGGATCTCGGTCCCATGCCGGCCCATCCCGCCGGCGAGGTGACGCTGTGGGAGGTGCGTTTCCCGCGCGTTCTGCTGGCGATCCTCGTCGGTGCGGCACTGGCGACAGCGGGTGCGTTGCTGCAGGGCGTGTTCGCCAATCCGCTGGCCGAGCCCGGTGTGATCGGGGTGTCGGCGGGTGCCGCGGTCGGCGCGGGCACCGTCATCGTGATCGGCGGCGCCTTCGTGGCGTCGTGGTCGGTGGCCGCGGCCGCGTTCGCCGCCGGACTGATCACCACCGCGCTGGTCTATCTGCTGTCGCGCTCGGGCGGCCGCACCGAGGTCGTCACCCTGATCCTGACCGGGGTGGCGATCAACGCGTTCGCGGGCGGCCTGATCGCGCTGCTGTTGTTCGTCGCCACGCCGGCCGCACGCGATCAGATCGTGTTCTGGCAGCTCGGCAGTCTCAACGGGGCGACCTGGTCGGCGGTCGGGGTGGTCGCGACGCTGGCCGCGATCGGTGTCGCCGCCGCGGTCGTCATCGCCGGCCGTCTCGATCTGCTGGCGCTCGGTGATTCCGCGGCCCGCCACCTCGGCGTCGACGTGGAACGGCTGCGCAGGCAGGTGATCGTGATCGTCGCGGTGCTGACCGCGGCGGGCGTGGCCTTCAGCGGCATCATCCTGTTCGTCGGCCTGATCGTGCCGCACGTGGTGCGCATGCTCGTCGGCCCGGGCCATCGGGTGCTGGTGCCGCTGAGCGCCGTCCTCGGGTCGGTGGTACTGCTCGGCGCCGACGTGCTGGCACGCACCCTCGTGCACAACGCCGACCTGCCCCTGGGCATGCTGACCTCGCTCATCGGCGGCCCGTTCTTCTTCTGGCTGCTGCGCCGCACGAGGGCCAAGGCGGGAGGCTGGGGATGACCGACCTGCGCGAAACCGCGCCCACCGGCAGGTGGTCGCTGCGCGGCCTGTTCGCCAGGCCCGCCGACCTGCCCGCCCGTCCCGCACGCGGCGCCGTCACCCTGCGCGCACGCGAGCTCACCATCGAGCGAGGGCACCGCACGGTGCTGGAGAAGGTCGACTTCGAGGTGGCGGCGGGCGAGATCGTCGCCCTGGTCGGACCCAACGGCGCGGGCAAATCGAGTCTGCTCGCGGCCCTGGCCGGCGAACTCACCCCGAGCAGCGGCACGGTGGAACTCGAGGGCCACGCCCTCACCCACTGGACCCACGGCGAGATGGCGCGCAGACGCGCCGTGCTTCCGCAGGCGCACGCGGTCGGATTCCCGTTCACCGCACGGGAAGTCGTCGCGATGGGCCGCGCACCGTGGCTGCGCACCCCCGCCGCCGACCGCGACGAGGAGCTCATCGCCGCCTCGCTCGCCGCGACCGACGTCGGCCACCTCGCGGGCCGAGTGTTCCCGTCGCTGTCGGGTGGCGAGCGCGCCCGGGTGGCCCTGGCCAGGGTTCTGGCCCAGGACACCGCCACCCTGCTCCTGGACGAGCCGACCGCGGCCCTGGATCTGGGCCACCAGGAAGCCGTCCTGCGCCTGGCCGCCGCCCGCGCCGCCGAGGGTGCCGCAGTCGTGGTCGTCGTCCACGACCTCGGCGTCGCGGCCGCCTACGCCGACCGCGTCACGGTCCTCGCCGACGGCCGTGTCGCCGCCGACGGTCCGCCGCGCGAGGTTCTCACCCGCGACCTGCTCACCGATATCTACCGCCACCCGGTCGACGTCTTCGACCACCCGGCCACCGGCGCCCAACTCGTCCTGCCCGAACGCGGCCCGGTCGACCGCGCACGGTGAGCACGGGCCAGCCGCCCACGACCTCGCGCGGGCGGCGTGGTCACCGCCAGATGATCTTGAGCAGGGCCGGGGTGAGGACCATGCGGATGATCGTGGCGTCGATGAGCAGCGCCACGATCATGCCGTAGGCGATGTATTTCATCAGCACCAGATCCGAGAACCCGAACGCGCCGGTGACGACGATGAGAATCGCGGCGGCCGAGGTGATCACGCTGCCCGTGTGGGCGACGCCGTACCGGATCGATTCGGTGGCGTCGGCGCCCGCGGCGCGTTTCTCCGCGATCCGCGAGAGCAGGAACACCTCGTAGTCGGTGGACAACCCGAAGATCACCGTGACGATCAGCGCCACCACCGCGAACATCAGCGGTCCCGGCGTGAAGTGGAAGACCCCGGACCCGTGCCCCTCCACGAAGATCCAGGTCAGCACGCCCAGCGTCGACACCAGGCTCAGCGCGCTCATGGCGACGGCCTTCACCGCCAGGATCACCGACCGGAACGCGATCACCATCATCGCCATCGCCGCCACCATGAGGATCAGCAACAGCAGCGGGAGTCCTTCGATGAGGCCGTTGATGCTGTCGCGTTCCAGCGCGGGGATTCCCGCGACCATCACCTGCACCCCCGGCGGTTCCGGCAACGCGCGCAACGCCCCGATCACCGCGTCGGCGTCGCGCTTGTCGGCCAGCCCCGCCGAGAGGACGTTCATGTCGTTCTTCGTCGGTGACGCGGGCTCGAACCGTCCGGTCAGGCCGGGGATCTGATTGGCCTCGTAGCGGATGTCGCCGAGCTGCTGCGGGGAGGCGCCCACCACGATCAGCTTCACCGGTTCGGTGCGGAATCCGGGGAAGAGCCGGTCGAAGTCCTCCTGCGCCACGCGGGCCGGGTTGTCCTGCGCCAGGTATTTCTCGCTGATGCCGCCGAACTCGATGTGGCGCAACGGGATACTCAGGGCCAGCAGGGCAAGCACGATGGGCACCACCACCGCCCACGGCCGCCGCATCGACCACTGCGCGAGCCGGGAGAAGAAGCCGGCGTCGATCTCGTCCTCGGTCTTGCTGCGGGAGAAGCGTTTCCAGCCGAGCCAGTCGATGCGCCGCCCCGCGATGCTCAATGCCGCGGGCAACGCGGTCACCGACAGCAGCGCGGCCAGCATCACCGCCGAGATGCCGCCGTAGGGCACCGAGCGCAGCACGCCGTTGGGGAAGATGAACAGCGCGCCCAGGCTCAGCGCGATGATCGCCGCCGAGAACAGCACCGTGCGGCCCGCCGTGGCGACGGTGCGGGCCGTCGCGTCCTCGACGCTGCGGCCCGCGGCGAGTTCCTCCCGGAACCTGGTGACCGTGAACAGTCCGTAGTCGATCGCCAAGCCGAGGCTGACCAGCGTCATCACCGCGCTGGCGAACACGTTGACCTCGATGTGGTCGGTGAGCACCCGCAGGATGCCGGAGGTCCCGAGCACGGTGAGCCCGCCGATCAGCACCGGCAGCAGCGCGCCGATCACCCCGCCGAACACGAAGTACAGCAGGATCGCCACGATCGGCAACGCGATGATCTCCGCGCGCCGGATGTCGTGCTGCATGCCGATGTTGATGCCCTCCACCACCGGCTGCAGGCCCGCCAGCTGCACCGTGGTCCCGCCGGGTCCACCGCCGGGCACCTCGGCGTTCAGGTGCGGTTTCAGGGCGAGGTAGTTGTTGACGGTCGCCGTCCCGCCGCCACCGGCCAGCCCGATGCTGGCGAAAGCGTGCTGCTTGCTCGGGTCGGAGGCGTTCGCCGAGAACGGGCTGTCCCAGTAGCTGTCGATCTTGTGGATGTGCTCGCCGTAGCGGGCACGCAGGTCGTTCAACGCGGCCACGACGGGTCCGCGCACCGCGGGATCGTCGACGGTGGCGCCCGGCGGGGCGGTGTAGATGACGATCAGGTCGCCGTCGGTGTCGCGGCCGAAGGTCTCGTCGGCCAGTTTCGAGGCCGCCACCGACTCGCTGGACTCGTCGAACCACCCCTCCTGGGTGTAGCGGCCCGCCAGGTCACGGCCGAACCACCCCGAGATCAGCACCGTGAGGATGAACAGGCCGAGCACCAGGAAGCGGTGCCGGTGGACGAATCGGCCCCACCGCATCGAACGCGATTCCCGCATGGTCAGCCGCAGGCGGCGGTGCGGTAGTCGGCCGAGCGCAGGATGCCGCACAGGTCGGTGCGCGAGATCTTCCACTTCCCGTCGAGCAGCACGAAATGCACGATGGTGGTGCGGACATTGGTGCCCGAGCCGTCCTTGTCCAGGCGCATCGTGGCGGTCAGGGTGCCGTCGCGATTGTCGAACACCGGGTCGACGACGCCGTAGACCGCGTGCGGGTTGTCGCGCAGCGCCTTGTACATGTCCGGGATGGCGTCCTTGAACGCGGCACCGTCCTCGATGAGGTCGGTGCGTTCGACATCGGGCAGGTTCGGGTCGAGTGCGCGCTTGATCTGCGCGTCGAGTTCGGCGGCGGTGGGCAGCGGCGCGTTGGCCTTGCTCGACGACGTCGCGATGGAGGCGGACAGGGAGGCGTTGGCCGAGGACCGTGCGGCGTCGACCGAGGCCTCGTCGGTTCCCCCGCCGCACGCGGCGGTGAGGACGACGAGGGCCGTGAGGCAGGCGGCGGCCGCGGCGGCCCTGGCGAAAAGTGTGGAAGACATCACCATCTACATACCATCAATGACGGAACTGATCCGGCCCAAGAGGGACCGGACCGCCGTGGCGTCGCGCCCGGCGGCCGGCACGACGGGCACCGCGGTGGGGATCAGGTCGCGCACGAAGGCGGCGACGCTGCGTTCGTCGCCGAGGTCGATGTCGGTGACCTGAGCGCGCGCGACGGCGACCACGTCGTCGGCGCCGGGCACGTCCTCGCCCAGGTCGGCGCGGTAGATCTGCAGGGTGAGGGTGGCGCGGTGGGTGCGGAAGCTGAAGGCGTTGCCCTCGTCGGTCGTGCCGAATCCGTGGGCGAAGGGGCCGACGGAGAGGTCATCGATGCCGAAACCCGCTGCTGTCCGGTCGGTCATCGTGGTGATCTCCTGCCGTGGACGGGCGTTCGATTGTCGACACGTCAACAGTAACCTGCGTCACCGACAGGCCCGACGCGCGCCACCCGGTCGAAGCTACCGGTGAGTCATCATGGTCAGATGGTGATCAGCGGTCACCTCGTGAGATTAGGAGTACGGTGCATGCGCCCTCGCGGCTCGGTCGCCTCAGCGTTGTTCGGCGCGGCGGCACTGGTGATGCTGACCGGATGTGGCGGTGGGGACGGCGGTCCCGACGTGCCGACCCGCGAGCCCGCCACCGCCGCGGCCTCCCCCGCCACCACGACGGCGCCCACCGGCCGCGTCGTCCCGCTCGCCGCGACGAAAGCGCTGCTGGCCGAACGTGGGTCCGGGCGTGTCGCCGCGCTCGACACCGCGGGCACCGCGCTCACCCTGATCGATCCGGCCGCGCCCGAGAGCGCGCGCACCGTCACCCTGCCCGCGCCGGGCGCCGCGCTGGCGCAGGGCGGCGCGGGTGAGATCCTCGTCGCCGCGCCGGGCCGGGTGCTGCGGGTCGAAGCCGTCACCGGCGCGGTCGCCGAGATCGCCGTCGACGGTGACGTGCACACCGTGCAAACTCGCAGCGACGGCACTCTCGTGGTCGGCACCGCCGACGGCACCGTCCGCGAACTGCGCGCCGACGGCAGCGTCGTCCGCACCGTCAGCGGCCTGGTCTCCGCCGACGCGCTCGCTCTGACCGGCGACGACATCACCGTCCTCGATCGCAAACAGACCGCGGTCGTCGGCCTCGGTGACGACGCGCTGGGCCTGATGCTGCGCGCGGGTGACGGCGCCACCAACGCCATCGCCGACAGCGAGGGCCGGGTGCTGGTCGCCGACACGGCGGGCGGTGAACTGCTGGTCTACACGGCCGGCCCGCTCGTGCTGCGTCAGCGGTTCCCGGTATCATCGTCGCCTTACGCGCTCGCCTACGACCAGCGGTCGAACACGGTCTGGGTGACCTGCACGCAGAGCAACGAGGTGGTCGGTTTCGACCTGTCGACCGGCATCGGTGTGGAGGTGGGACGGTTCCCCACCGTGCGCCAGCCCGACGCGGTGACCGTCGACGAACGCACCGGTGACCTGTTCGTGGCCTCGGCCGCGGGCGAGGGCCTGCAGCGCATCGGCGCGCAGGAGCGGAGGAAGGGGCAGTGATGGCGGCCAAGCCTCGCGGGTCTCGCTCGGCGGTCCCGCCGAGCTGGGAGACCAGCAACGACGACTACGAATACGTGCCACTGCGGCTGCCACCCGAGGTCACCCGGGTCACCGCCTCGATGCGGCTGGCCATTCAGGCCGAGTTCGGTGGCTGGGAGTTGTCGCGGGTGCGCGCCTACACCGACGGCAGCCGCCGGGTGTTGTTGCGCCGCCGCAAGAGTGCCGTCCTTCCTGTGCCCGAACCCGGAGTGTGAGCCGACCCATGTACGCCCTGTTACTACGCCTGATGTTCCTGGTGCCCCCGGAGCGGGTGCACCACCTGGTCTTCGGCGCCCTGCGCTTCGCCACCTGGTTCCCGCCGACGCGCTGGCTGGTGCGCAAGCTGACCGTGGTCGAGGACCCGATCCTGGCCACCTCCGCCTTCGGCGTCGAGTTCCCCGCCCCGCTCGGCCTGGCCGCCGGGTTCGACAAGAACGCCGACGGCGCGAACACCTGGGGTTCGCTCGGTTTCGGTTTCGCCGAGATCGGGACCGTCACCGCGCACGCCCAGCCGGGTAACCCCGCGCCGCGCCTGTTCCGGCTGCCCGCCGACCACGGCCTGATCAACCGCATGGGCTTCAACAACCACGGCGCGGCCGCGGCCGCCGCCCGCCTGCACGGCGCGCACCCGAGCGTGCCGATCGGCGCGAACATCGGCAAGACCAAGGTCACCGAGCCCGAGCACGCCGCCGACGACTACGCCACCAGCGCCCGGCTGCTCGGCCCGCTCGCCGACTTCGTCGTCGTCAACGTGTCCTCCCCCAACACCCCCGGCCTGCGCGATCTGCAGGCGGTGGAATCCCTGCGCCCGATCCTGCAGGCCGTGCTCGACAGCGTCTCGGTGCCGGTGCTGGTGAAGATCGC
Source organism: Nocardia neocaledoniensis (assembly GCF_003182135.1). GTDB lineage: Bacteria > Actinomycetota > Actinomycetes > Mycobacteriales > Mycobacteriaceae > Nocardia > Nocardia neocaledoniensis. The sequence continues at coordinate 145,753 of NZ_QGTL01000010.1, forward strand.
CCCGGACCTGTCCGACGAGGACATCGACGCGGTCGCCGACCTCGCCGTCGAACTGGGCCTGGCCGGCATCGTCGCCACCAACACCACCATCCGCCGCGACGGGCTGAACACCCCGGCCGCCGAGGTCGAGGCGATGGGCGCCGGTGGCCTGTCCGGTGCGCCCGTGGCCGAGCGCTCCCTCGAGGTCCTGCGCCGGCTCTACGCGCGGGTGGGCGACCGGGTCGTGCTGATCTCGGTCGGCGGTATCGAGACCCCCGAGCAGGCCTGGGCCCGCATTCTGGCCGGCGCCACCTTGCTGCAGGGCTACACCGGCTTCATCTACGGTGGCCTGTTCTGGACCACGCGCATCCACCGCGGCATCGCCGCCCGCCTGCGCGCGGAGGGCTTCGCCTCCCTGGCCGAGGCGGTCGGCGCGGAGCACCGCACGCGCTCGGCCTGAGGGGCTATCCGTAGTTGACGCGCCGCGTGCCGCCGTGCCCGAACAGCTGGGTGGTCCGCGGTTTGGTCAGCGGCGGGCGTGGTGCGCCCTCCTCGGCGTCGTCGGTGTCGAATCGTTCGAGCATCCGCTTGTAGAGGCGGATGATCGCCTGCTCCCAGACGATGCCGATGGTGTCGGCGAGCGCGTTGATCTGGGCGTGGGTGAGTCGGTCGTGGGCAGCGGTCAGGTCGCTGATCAGTTCGTCGAGTTCCATGCCCGCGTAGGCCTGGTCCCGGTTGAGCTTGCGTTCGGGCAGCCAGCTCAGGCGCCAGGTCTCGGGGTCGGCGCTCACCCGTTCCGCGTATTCGGGGCTGTGGGTGCTGCGCATGTCGTCCGGGGTGATGTGAATGGTCATCGGAAGCTCCGATTCCACGAAGGGGAGCTGGCGGCTCCGGTGTTCCTGGGTGCCGGACGCGCGCGTGGCGGGTGCGGCGTGTGCGTCGGCGGCGCCGAATCGCACCTGAGTTCCTGCCGGTAGGGCCGGTGAAACTCGTTGCCTGGTGGGCGATGTCCCCCGTTCCAGTGTGGCATTTGCCCTTCGGGATGGTCAATTGCCGTTGTAGATTGATAATTGCCAGCGAAGCGAGCGCATAAACCACCGAAGTCCCGACCTGGAGGGCCGAAGGCGTGCCGATGATTCCGCAGGACGCACGAACCGACGTGGTACGCGGCATCCTCGCGCGGCTGGGGAAGTTCTCCGGCCTCAGCGCGGAACGCCTGCGCCACACCGAGATCGGCGCCGACCCGATCCTCGACCTGCCGATCGTCGGCGACCACGCACGGCGTTCGGGCATCTCCAGGGAGGAAGCCGTGCTGCCGGTGCTGCGCGAGACCGCCCGGCAATTGCCACCCAGCGACCGGCTGATCGCCGACACCACCCTGGCGCTGGGCCTGCTGCGCGAGCTGTCGCCGGACACCGTCGACGTCGATCAGCTCTACGCGGCCAATCTCGGCGCGCGCCGGGAATACCTGGCCCAGTCCTGGGACGCGCTGCACGCCGCGATCGGCGCGCCCACCACCACCGCCGCGCCGACGGTCAAACGCCTGCGCACCACGGCCGAACGCGGTGCACTCACCGCACTGGCCGGACTGCTCACCGACCCGGTCACCACCCCGGCGCGCCCCAGCGAGACCCCGCGCCCGGCACTGCCCACCGGCCGCACGGTGACCGTGATCGGCGACGCCGTCATCGACCACCTGTACCGGGTCGACACCTTCCCCGGCCGCAACGCCCCCGTCGACGGTTCCTTCGCGGGCCAGCCCGGTGGCAAGGGCCTCAACCGCGCGGTCGCCGCCGCCCTGCTCGGCCTCGACGTGCGGTTGATCGCCGCCGTCGGTGACGACGAGAACGGCGCCAAGATCCTCGGCCTGCTCGACGAATTCGGCGTCGGCCGCGACCTGGTGAAGGTCGTTCCCGCCGCGGCCACGCTGGTCACGGCGGTGGTCATGAACCACAGCGGCGAGGTGCGCCTGATCGCCTGCCGCGACGCGCGCGTGCAGCTGCTCGACGAGGATTTCGACCGCCCCGACGTCCGTGCCGCGCTGGCCGGCTCCGACGTCGTGGTACTCACCTTCGAACAGCCCGCGCCGATCATCGAGGGCGTGCTCGCGTTCCTGCGTGATCTGCCCGAGCGCCCCCAGGTGATCGTCTGCGCGGCCCCGAGTATCGCTGTCCCCCAAGGGCTGTACCTGTATCTGGACGTCGTCGACTACCTGGTGGGCAGCTCCGTCGAACTCGACGCGCTGCTGCCCGAGGTCGACACCGACTCCCCCGCCGACACCGCGCGCAGGCTACGCGGGCTCGGCGTCTCGGTGGTGTGCGCCGTCGACAACTTCGGCTGCACGGTGTACTCCGACCACGACGACATCGTGATCGACCACTTCCCGCGCGTGCTCAAGGCCGCGGTCGGCGCGGCCGCGGCCTTCGCCGCCGCCCTCGCCCACCGCGTCGCCCGGTCCGAGGATTCGCTCACCGCCGCCGATTTCCGGTGGGCGACCGCGGCGATGATCCCCACCCAGAAGCTGGGCGCGGTCTCGGCCGGATTCCCCGATGTCGCCGAGGTGGACCGGATCGTGCAGCTCTACGCCCCCGGTGCGGGCGGCACCCGTAACACCGGCGTGACCCCCGGTTGATGTGCGCGACGACACAGCCGGAGTAGAGTCGCGCCGTTGCCCTGCCCCACCCCGTCCACGCAGCGGATTCCCGATGCCGACACCGTCTCGGAGGAGCGCTTGACGATCATCGACGCCATCCCGGTCCCGCCCAGCGTGGCGCCCGGACTCGGCGCGGACGATCTGCAACCGGAGCACCAGTTCAGCCGCCGTGGCGCCCAGCTGCGCGTGCGGGTGCACCCGATCGAGGACCCCGACAACGGCGGCTACCTGCTGGTCTTCGGCGACCTCGGTCCCGCGCCCCTGGTCCGCGTGCATTCGCGCTGTCTCTACGGCGACGCCCTCGGCTCCGACGACTGCGATTGCGGTCCCGAGCTGGCCCTGTCGATGGACCTGATCCAGGCCGAGGGCGCGGGCGTGCTGGCCTACCTCGAACAGGAGGGTCGCGGTGCCGGGCTGGTTCTCAAGGCCATCGGCTATCGCACCAGCGAACGCTACGACCTCGACACCTTCGACAGCTACGCCAAGCTCGGGCTCGACCCCGACGCGCGCCGCTACGAACCGGTCGCCAAGGCGCTGCTGGACATCGGCGTGCATCGGCTGCGGTTGCTCACCAACAATCCGGACAAGCTCCAGGCACTGGCCGAGGCCGGGATCGAGGTCGAGGTGCTGCCGCTGGCGGTGCGGCTGAGCACCGAGCGCGGGCAGCGCTACCTCGACGCCAAGGTGCGCCGGCGCGGGCACATGATCCCGCGCGATGTCGGCCCGTGGGCGCCCGAATACACCGCGCGCGCCGAGCCTGTCGCCGAGGAACGCCCGCGAACCCGCAGGCGGTGGCTGTTCGGCCGTCGTCGGTAACCCACGCCACAATCCCGTATGTCCGGTTACGATAAGTGAGCCGCGCCACTCTCGACGCCCACAGCTCGAGACGATGAGACAGATTCACTCGCATTGGCTCGGCATCCGGCACGGCCTATCGGGAACAGGGATATGACAGACATCGGTTTCGCGCACGCTTCCGGCGTCACGGTGCACACCGTGCCCGCCGCCTTCCAGCAGACCGCCGCGTTGCGGCCCGACCAGATCGCCTTGCGCACGGTCGGCGGCACCCAGGAGATCACCTGGGCCGAGTACGCGACCCGGGTGCGGGCACTGGCGGCAGGCCTGGCGAAACTCGGTGTCGGCCACGGCGACGCGGTGGGCATCATGCTCACCAACCGGCCCGAGTTCAACCTCATCGACACCGCCGCCCTGCACCTGGGCGCCACCCCGTTCTCGGTGTACAACACCAGCTCCGCCGAGCAGATCGCGCACGTGTTCGGCAACGCGGGCAACAAGGTCGTGGTCACCGAGCAGGCGTTCCTCGACGTCATCCGCGAGGCGGGCGGCGAGGTCGAGCACACCGTGCTCGTCGACGGCAGCGCCGAGGGCACCATCGGCTTGGCCGAGCTGGAAGCCGACCCGGCGCCCGACTTCGATTTCGACGCCGCCTGGCAGGCCGTGCAGCCCACCGACCTGGCCACGCTGATCTACACCTCGGGCACCACCGGCCCGTCCAAGGGTGTCGAGCTCACCCAGAGCAATGTGATCGCGCAGGTCGTCGGCCTGGTCTCCGGTCCGCTGCCGGTCGGTTTCGACGATCGCGCCGTGTCGTACCTGCCCGCCGCGCACGTGGCCGACCGCATCTCCGCGCACGCGATGAGCCTGCTGACCGGCATCCAGATCACCACCGTCACCGACCCGCGCGAGATCGCCGCCGCGCTGCCCGACGCCAAGCCCACCGTGTTCTTCGGTGTGCCCCGGGTGTGGCAGAAGATCAAGGCCGGCATCGAGAACAAGCTCGCGGTCGAGCCGTCGCCGGTGAAGAAGGCGCTGGCCAACTGGGCGATCGGCGTCGGCGTGGCCCAGGCCAAGGCGAAGCTGTCGGGCGAGGGTTCCTCGCTGCTGCTCACCGTGCAGCACAAGGCCGCCGACGCGCTCGTGCTGTCGAAGCTGCGCGAAGCGCTCGGGTTCGCCGAGCTCAAGGTCGCCGCGTCCGGCGCGGCCCCGGTGCCCGCGGAGACCCTGGAGTACTTCCTCGGCCTCGGTTTCGCGGTCAGCGAGGTGTGGGGCATGTCCGAGACCACCGGTGTCGGCACCTTCACCGAGATCGACAAGCCGCGCCCCGGCTCGGTCGGGCGCGTCATGGACGGTGTCGAACTGCGGCTCGACGCCGACGGCGAGGTGCTCATCCGCGGCCCGATCGTCACCCCCGGCTACCGCAACATGCCCGACAAGACCGCCGAGGCCATCGACGACGCGGGCTGGCTGCACACCGGCGACATCGGCACCCTCGACGCCGACGGCTACCTGCGCATCGTCGACCGGAAGAAGGAACTGATCATCAGCGAGGCGGGCAAGAACATCGCCCCGTCCAACATCGAGAACGCGATGAAGGCCGCGTCCTCGATGATCGGTCAGGCCGTGGCGATCGGCGACGCCCGCCCCTACATCACCGCGCTGATCATGCTCGATCCCGACGTGGCCGCCTTGCGCGCCAAGGAATTCGGCGCCACCGACGCCACCCACGCCGAGCTCGCGCGCCGCGCCGAGATCGTCGAGGAGGTCAAGGCCGCGGTCGCCGCGGGCAACCGCAAGCTCTCCCGGGTGGAGCAGATCAAGCGTTTCGTCATCGTGGAGACGCTGTGGGAGCCGGGCGGTGACGAGCTGACCCCGAAGATGTCGCTCAAGCGCAGCCCGATCGCGAAGAAGTACGCCGCCGACATCGAGCAGCTCTACGCCGCGACGCCGCCCGAGCACGTCGTCAACGTGAAATAGGCCCGACAACGACGGTGGCCCCCGGAGATTCGTCTCCGGGGGCCACCGTCGTTCGAGCTCAGTGCTGCTCGTAGGTGCCGATCAGGGTGGCGCGGCCGAGCGTGTGCGAGAACAGGTTGAAGCCGAGGAAGGCGGGCGAGGCGTCCGGCCCGACCTCGAGCACGGCCACGTCGACGGCGTGCACCACGACGAAATACCGGTGCGGGCCATGGCCGTTCGGCGGCGCCGCGCCCACGAAGCCGGGGAAGCCGCCGTCGTTGCGCAGCGACACGGCGCCGATGGGCAGCTGACCGCCCGCGCTGCCCGCGCCGGAGTCGAGCGAGGTGACCGAGGCGGGGATGTTGGCGACGGCCCAGTGCCAGAAGCCCGACGCGGTCGGGGCATCCGGGTCGTAGACGGTGACCGCGAAGCTCTGGGTCCCCTCCGGGAAGCCCGACCAGCTCAGCTGCGGCGAGATGTCCTTGCCGCCCGCGCCGAACACACCCGACACCTGATCGTTGCCCAGCGGCTGACCGTCGGTGATGTCGGCGGAGGTGAGGGTGAACGACGGAACCTGCGGCAGTGCGTCATACGGGTTGTAGCTCATGGTTTCTCCGATTCGTCTCAGCTGTGCAGGAGGAAGTGTTCCAGTACCCGGGTGCCGAATTCCAGCGACTCGACCGGCACCCGCTCGTCCACCCCGTGGAACAGGGCGGTGAAGTCCAGTTCCGGCGGCAGCTGCAGCGGCGCGAAGCCGAAGCAGCGAATGCCCAACCGCGCGAACGCTTTCGCGTCGGTGCCGCCGGAGAGCATGTAGGGCACGGTGCGCCCGCGGGGGTCGTGGGCCAGCACCGCGTCGTTCATGGCGTCGACGAGGTGGCCGTCGAAGGTGGTCTCGTAGGAGTCGAGCTTGGTGATCCATTCGCGTTCGACGTCGGGGCCGATGAGTTCGTCGACCTCGCGTTCGAACGCAGCCTGCCTGCCCGGCACCACCCGGCAGTCCACGACGGCCTCGGCGGTCTGCGGGATGACGTTGGCCTTGTAGCCGGCCTGCAGCATGGTCGGGTTGGCGGTGTCGCGCAGGGTGGCGCCGATGATGCGGGAGATGGTGCCCAGCTTGGCCAGCTGGCCTTCGATGTCGGGGCCGTGCGGGTCGAACTGCAGCCCGCTCTCCTCGCTCACGGCGGTGAGGAATTCGGCGACCGAGTCCGACAGCACCACCGGGAAGGTGTGTTTGCCGAGCCGGGCGACCGCCTCGGCCAGGATGGTGACGGCGTTGTCCTCGTGCAGGAACGAGCCGTGACCCGCGCGCGCCTTGGCCCGCAACCGCATCCAGCCCAGCCCCTTCTCGGCGGTCTCCACCAGGTAGAGCCTGCGTTCGGTGCCGTCGGGGCGCGGCACGGTCAGCGAGAAACCGCCGACCTCGCCGACGGCCTCGGTGACACCGTCGAACAGGTCGGGCCGGTGCTCGACCAGCCACTGCGAGCCCCAGCGGCCGCCGTTCTCCTCGTCGGCGAGGAAGGCGAACACCAGGTCGCGGGGCGGCACGGTCCCCTCGGCCTTGAACTGGCGGGCCAGTGCCAGCGTCATGCCGACCATGTCCTTCATGTCGATCGCGCCGCGGCCCCACACGTACCCGTCGCGGACCGCGCCGGAGAACGGGTGCACACTCCAGTCGGCCGCCTCGGCGGGCACGACGTCGAGGTGCCCGTGGATCATCAGCGCGCCACGGCTCGAATCGGCGCCTTTCAATCGCGCGAAGACATTGCCGCGACCGGGCGCGCCGGATTCGACGTACTCGGTCTCGTAGCCGACTTCGCGCAGCTGCGCGGCCACCCATTCCGCGCACTCCCGTTCGCCTTTGGTGGTGGCCAGTTCGCCGGTGTTGGAGGTGTCGAACCGGATCAGCGCGCTGACCAGCTCCACCACCTCGTCCACCGCGCGGGAGCGACCGTGGGACCCAGAACTCTCAGATGCCGACACGTCCCCTTTCCTACCACCCCGGGCCCGGTCGCCGCGCCCTGTCCCCGGTCGCGCCGCTGGTGGCGGGTACGGCGCAGGGTGAGCGCAATTCGCGCCCGGGCCGGTCGCGTGTTTGGCTGGTCCGATGAGATCGCAGGTCGTCCGGGTCGGCGCCGTCGTACTGTCCGCCGCGGCGACGCTGGCAGGCGCGGCGGGTGTCGCCCTGCACTACACGGAGTGGACGGCCGAGCCCGTGGTGCTGGCCGCTTCGGCCGTGCCGTATCTGCTGGGCGGCGCGCTCGTCGGCGCGGTGGGTTTCGCGGCGAGCAGGCAGTGGGTGGTGAGCGGGGTCGCGGCGGTGGTGGTGGCCGTCGGGGTCGCGACGCAGGCACCGCTGTATGTCGCGGACGGGGGCGGCGACGGTCCCGCGCTGACGGTGATGCAGGCGAATCTGCTGTTCGACGGCGCCGATCCCGCCGCGCTCGTCGACGCGGTGCGGGCGCGGGAGGTCGCGGTCCTGACCGTCAACGAGCTGACCCGGACGGCGGTCACCGATCTCGAGGCCGCCGGTCTCGACGAGCTGCTGCCCCACCGGTACCTGGCGCCCGGCCAGACGGCGAGCGGGACGGGGATCTGGAGCCGATTCCCCTTGTCGGACACCGTCGAATACGACGGGTACGTCCTCAACCAGATCTCGGCCACCGCCGCGGTGCCGGAGGTCGGGCCGGTCTCCGTCTACGCCTTGCATCCGGTCCCGCCGGTCTACGACACCGGAGTCTGGGCCGACGAGCTGTCCCGCCTCGACGCCGTGCTGCGCCGGGCACCGGTGGATCGTCCGGTGATCGTGGGCGGTGACTTCAACGCCACCTATGACCACGCCCGTTTCCGCGTACTCGCCTCCGGACGTTTCGCCGACGCCGCCGCGCAGGCCGGAGCGGGCCATCTGGTGACCTATCCGACCGACAAGCGGGTGCCACCGCTGGTGGGCATCGACCACATCCTGCTCGCGGACGCGCGTGCCGTCGCGGTGGACACCGTCGACCTGCCCGGCGCCGACCATCGAGCGCTGGTGGCGCGCATCGTCGTGCCGCGCCGATAGCGACCGGCCCTCCGGGTCAGGACTCCACGGCGGTGCTCGCGGCCAGCAGTTGCTCGACGCGCGCCGCCAGTGTCCTACCCGCCGCGTGCAGCGGTTCGGCCGAACGCAGCGTGCGGGCCAGCACGAACGCCCCCTCCAGCGCGCTGAGCACACCGAGCACCAGGTCACGGGCGTCGGCTTCGGTGAGCCCGCGGCCGGCGAAGTACGCCGTCCCCTTGTCGATCCAGTCCGTGACGACTTCGGCGGCCACCGCGCGCAGGGCGGGCTCGCTGTCGGCGATCTCGCCCGCGACGGTGCCGACGGGGCACATGTTCATCCATCCCGATTCCGCCATCGTGCGCGCGGCGTCGTCGAAGGCGGCGGGGACGGCGACGCGCAGGTCCTGGTGCGGGTCCATCAGCAGCGGCAGCAACTGGATGTAGGCGGCGCCCGAACCGCGCAGCGCCTCGGCGGCGATCTGCGCCTTGCCGTGGGGGAAGTGGTGGTAGAGCGATCCCATCGGCGCCTGGGCGGCCGCGGTGATCTGTTTGACCGTGATCGCGCTGTAGCCCTGCGTGCGCATCAGCTCGGCGACCGCGACGACCAGGCGTTCCCGGGTGGCCGTTGACATCTTCTCGCTCACCGTTCCAGACTAGAGCAAACGCGCTAGAGCGTACGCTCTAATTCTGGAGGTCGTCATGCCCACCGTCGACGTGCCCGCGGGCCGCATCCACTACACCGAGCACGGCGACGGCCCGCTGGTCGTGTTCCTGCACGGCCCCCTGATGAACCACACGGTCTGGGACCGGGTCCTGCCCCTGCTGCCCGAGGGGTTTCGCTACCTCCGGCTCGATCTGCCCTTCGGTGGTCATCCCGAACCGCTGCGCCCCGGCACCGATTTGAGCATGCGGGGCCTGAACCAGCTCATCGCCGATGTCCTCGCCGCGCTCGATCTGCGCACGGTGACGCTCGTGCATTCCGATTGGGGCGGCGCGCTGTTCCTGACCGCCTACGGCCTCGACGAGCGGGTCGGACGGATGATCGTCTTCCCGTGCGAGGCGTTCGACAACTTCCCGCCCGGCCTGCCCGGCAAGACCGCGACCGTGGCCGCCTACCTGCCGGGAGGTGTCGCCATCGCCCAGCGCCAGCTCCGCATCCGCTGGCTGCGTGCGAATCCATTGATGTTCGGCTGGATGGCCAAGTACCCGCTCCCCGACGCTCTCGTGCACGGCTGGACCGAGCCCGGTCTGCGCGATCCGGCCCTGCGCGCCGACCTGCTCGCCTACTTCCGTTCCGGCTTCGAACGCCCCGAACTGATCGCGAATACCGAAGCGCTACGGCGGTTCCCGGGCGAGGCGCTGATCCTGTGGTCCTCGGCGGGCAAGGTGATGCCGCGTGAGCACGGCCGCCGCCTGGCCGCGCTCATGCCCCGAGCCCGCCTGGTCGAGATCGACGACGCCTACGTGTTGTCGATGCTCGACCAACCCGCCGCCGTCGCCGACGCCATGACCGACTTCCTCACCACCACCGCGGCCCACCCCGCCGACCGCTGAACGCTCAGGTCTGCGCGAGCGGTTCGTAGGCGTCGGCGGCGATCCCGAAGGTCCAGGCGACGCCCTCACGCGCGGTTCTGGTGCTGGGTGGTACCCGCAGCCAGTAGGTGCGGCTGGTCCCGTCGGGTTCCGGGGTGGAATTCACGACCTCGACCATCACCACGTCCTCGTCCCCGACGAGCGCGATCCGCCACAGGATGCCGGTCTCGTCGCGATGCACGGGCTCGGCACCGGATTCGGCGAGGTAGCGGTCGTAGCCGTAGTGCTCGAGCATGACCCGGCGCAGTTCGGCGTTGTCCTCCTCGCGGATCCGCTGCGGGGTCAACGCGGTGAGGGTGGCGAGGAATTCGGCGGGCACCGGCATGCCGCGCCAGGCGTACAGGGCGAAATCGTCGGCGTAACGCAAGGCGGGACCGTCACCGCGGTCGAGCCGGCCCGCCTCGTCGCGATGCAGTTCCCGCGGCCGCTCCGAGATCACCGCCACCTTCTCGTAGGGCCACCACCAGCCCGCCTCCGCGGCCACGGCGGCCACGCCGTCGAGCACGGCGCCGGGCGCGGTGTCGTAGGCGCTGAGCCACGCCGCCTCGTGCTGTCCGAGGACGGCGTCGAGCAGCAGCGCCCGAATCCGCCGCTCCGCCCGGCGATCACCCGCGGCCGCGGCGTCGACCACGCCGGCGCGGATGCGCTCGACGACGGTGCCGGTGAGTTCCCACAGTTCGGCGCCGCTCGCCTGCCAGTGCGCGCTGTATCCGGTGGCGCCGAGGGCGGTGTGCAACCGGGCCCGTTCGGCGGCCCACGGTGCGCTGCGGACGGCTTCGCGGACCGGGGCGCCGGTGTCCAGCCCGTCGGCCAGCATCCGCACCGCGGCCAGGGGCGAGGGCGCCCACCGGATCTGTGCGGGTTCGGGCAGGCCTGCGCGCGTATAGGCCAGGCGCACACCGGCTTCCGCGCGGGCCCTGTCACCGGCGCCGGTCGCGGTCGCGACCGCCCGCCAGGTCGTGTTCGTCATCGTCGTCTCCGGCGCTGTCATCAGTCCGCCACCACCCGCACCGAACCGGGCACGTACTCACGCTGCCGCACAACCCGGTACCACCCCTTCGGCAGCCCGATCGGCGCGTGTTCCTCGTGCACCACCCGCCCGCCTTCGGGCAGGTGCAGCAGCATCGGGCCGACCGTGCTGGACTCGCGAACGAGCTTGCCCGGCCCCGGAATCGCGTGCGCGTGCCCGGTCACCTCCCCGAGCGCCAGGACGAGTCTGCCCCGGCCGTCGCGCCGCTCCCCCGTCGCCGTGCGCGCTGTGGCGGGGACGGCGTGCTCGGCCAGCGGCACGATCAGCACATCGCCTTGTCGATACATGATTTCCTCCCGTCGCGGCCCACATCCCCGGACCGATGGCGAGGACGGTAGCGACGGCCACCGACAACCACGCCCAGCGCGCGGAATGTCGGTGCCCCTTGGTAGAAACACTGCAGTCACACGGGGTCACTACGCCAGAAGGGGCGGGAACACACATGTCCATCGGAGAACATCTGCGCGGGTGGGGCGGACTGCCCGCCTACACGTTCCCGGATCTGGAGAAGGACACGGCGGTGTGGGAGGACGTCGTGCGTCAGCTGCCCGCGGCCGAGGCGGTGGCATGGCGGATCGGCGTCGAATCCTATGAGCCCGAGGAGACCTGGCCCGACGCCTTCGCCCGCTTCCTCGCCGCGGTGGAGCCCGAACGGGTGCGGGCGATCATCGTCGGCTCCTGGGCCGACGCCTACGACAATCGCCCCGACGACGTCATCGACGCGATCGTGGCCGCCCGCGAACGATTCCCGGCACTGCGCGCCCTGTTCGTCGGCGACATCATCGGCGAGGAATGCGAGATCTCCTGGATCCATCAGGGTGAGGTCACCCGGCTGCTCGACGCGTTCCCCGCGCTCGAAGTGCTCGGTGTGCGCGGCGGCGAGAGCCTGGAGTTCCCCGCCATCCGCCACGAGCACCTGCGCACCCTGACCGTGCAGGCGGGCGGGCTGCCCGCCACGGTCGTACGCGGCATCGCGGCCAGCGACCTGCCCGCGCTGCACGACCTCGAATTGTGGCTGGGCACTTCCGAATACGGCGGCGATGCCGACATCGCCGATCTCGCCCCGATCCTGACCGGTGACCGGCTGCCGAGCTTGCGTCGGCTCGCCCTGCGCAACAGCGAGATCCAGGACGCGGTGTGCGCCGCGGTCGCCTCGGCGCCGGTGGTGGCGCGGCTGAGCGAACTCGACCTGTCGATGGGAGTGCTCACCGACGACGGCGCCGCGGCCCTGCTCGGCGGCCAGCCGCTGACCCACCTGACCGCGCTGGACCTGCACTACAACTACGTCAGCCCCGAGATCGGCGCCCGCCTCACCGACGCGCTCACCCCCGCCGGTGTGCGCGTGAACCTCGATACCGACGACGCCGAGTCCGACGAGGACGACGACGGCTCGGTGTGGCGATTCGTCTCGGTCGGCGAGTGAGCTGACGTGCGCTGGGTGGTGGTCGGCAACGCCGAGAACCGGCGGGTCCGGCTGTTCACCGACGCGGCCCGCGCGGCGGGGCTCCCGGCGCCGCGGATCGTGGCATGGCAGTCGGTGCTCGCCGACGGCGGTCACGATCTCGCGGACGACGAGATCGTGCGCCTGGACTCCCCGGGTGAGAACCCGGCGGTCGACAGGCTCCTGCGCGGGGTGGCCGAGCCGACCCGCGTGGAGGGTTCGGTGCGCTGGTACACGAACTTCCTGGCCGCGGTCGGCACACTGCGCGGCGGAATCCGTCTCGACGATCCGGCTGAGCTGGCGGTGTCGTTCGACAAGCGGCGCTGCCATGGGCGGCTGCGCGCGGCCGGAGTGCCGGTGCCGCCTTCGCCGGTGACCGCCCCGATCCGTGGCTGGTCCGATGTGCGGGATCAGATGCGGGCGGCCGGGATGGCCAGGGTGTTCGTCAAACTCGCGCACGGGTCGTCGGCCTCGGGTGTCCTCGCGATCGAGTCGACCGCGGCGGGCCGCTGGCAGGCGACGACGTCGGTGGAACGCGGTGCCGGCGGCGCCTTGCACAATTCGCTGCGGGTACGCCGGTATCGCGACGAGCGCGAGATCGCGGCCATCGTCGACCGGCTCGCCCCGGACGGTCTGCACCTGGAACGCTGGCTTCCCAAGGCCACCACGGCGGGCCGCAGCGCCGATCTGCGGGTCGTGGTAGTCGCGGGCCGCGCCACCCACGCCGTGGTCCGCACCAGTCGCGGGCCGCTGACCAATCTGCACCTGGGTGGCGCGCGCGGCGATCTCACCGAGGTCATGGCTGCGGCGGGCACAGCCTGGGACGAGGCGATGCGGATCTGTGAGCGCGCCGCCGCGTGCTTTCCCGCAACGCTGTGCGTCGGGGTGGACCTGCTGCCCGGTCTGGGGTGGCGCCGGTTCACCGTGGGCGAGGTCAACGCGTTCGGTGACCTGCTGCCGGGACTGACCGGTCTGCCCGGCACGCCCGGCGAAGGGCTCGACACCTATGCCACCCAGCTCGCCGCGGCGCCCGGTTTCGTCACCGGCACACCCGCCCCCGTCCCGATCGGATCGCGATGATCACCACCGAACCCGTGCTCGCCCAGCCGGACATGACCGAGGTCGTCGGCCGCGACGACCTGCTGCTGCTCACCCTCGACACCTTGCGCTACGACGTCGCGACCGAACTGGCCGCGGCCGGGCGCCTGCCCACCCTGTCGGCGTATCTGCCGGGCGGCCGCTGGCAGCGGCGACACGCGCCGGGCAGCTTCACCTATGCCTCCCATCAGGCGATGTTCGCCGGCTTCCTGCCCACCCCGGCCGCGCCCGGCCCGCATCCTCGCCTGTTCGCCGCGCGTTTCGCGGGCAGCGAGACCACCGCCGAGGGCACCTTCGTCTTCGAGGAACCCGAGCTCGTCTCCGCGCTCGGCGGCCGCGGGTATCACACCATCTGTGTCGGGGGCGTCGGGTTCTTCAACAAGCAGGGCGCGCTGGGCAGCGTGCTGCCCGATCTGTTCACCGAAAGTCATTGGGCCCCCGAGTTCTCCGTGGTCTCGCCGACCTCGTTCGAAGCGCAGGTGGCGTGTGCGCGGCGCGCGGTCGCCGCGGTGCCCGCCGGGCGCCGGGTGTTCCTGTTCCTCAACGCCTCGGCCCTGCACCAGCCGAACTGGTTCCACCTGCCCGGCGCGACCCGCGAGGCGGGTGACACCCGCGAAACCCACGCGGCCGCACTGGAATACATCGACGCGCACATCGGCCGGCTCTTCGAGGCGATGCGCGCGCGTGGCCGATGCTTCGCGATCGTGTGTTCCGACCACGGCACCGCGTACGGGGAGGACGGCTACACCGGCCACCGGATCGGGCACGAGTCCGTCTGGACGGTGCCCTACAGCCACTTCTTCCTGGAGCCGTCATGATCAGCGCCGTCCTGCCCCGCCCCTATCAGAACTACGTCTACGCCTACCCGCACAAAACGGCCTATCGTCCGCTGCCGGAGCGGCCCGCGCTGTCGCGGGTGTGGGCGGGGGAACCCCGGTCGGCGCTGTCGCTGTATCTGCACATCCCGTTCTGCGAGGTGCGCTGCGGCTTCTGCAATCTGTTCACCCGGGTCGGCGCGCCCGACGAGCTCACCACCCGCTATCTCGACGCCCTCACCCGCCAGGCCGGCGCGGTCCGTGACGGGCTCGGCGACGCCGAACCCGTCCGCTTCGCCACCGCGGCCTTCGGTGGTGGCACCCCCACCTACCTCGACGCCGATGAACTCACCAGGCTCTGCGATATCGCCGAGAACGTGATGGGCGCGGATCTGCGCGCGATCCCGCTGTCGGTGGAGGCGTCGCCACCCACCGCGACCAGCGACCGGCTCGCCGTCCTCGCCGAGCGCGGCGCGACCCGGTTGAGCCTGGGCGTGCAGAGCTTTGTCGAGGCCGAAGCCCGCGCCGCGGTGCGCCCGCAGCGCCGCGCCGACGTCGAGGCGGCGCTGGGCCGGATCCGCGCCACCGCGATCCCGGTCCTCAATATCGACCTCATCTACGGCATCGACGGGCAGACCGCCGCGAGCTGGCGGGTGTCCCTGGACGCGGCGCTGGCCTGGCGGCCCGAGGAAATCTACCTCTACCCGCTCTATGTGCGGCCACTGACCGGGCTGGCGCGGCACGCCGATCCCGCTGTCGCCGAACAGGAATGGGACAGCGAGCGGCTCGCCCGCTATGCCGAGGGCCGCGATCATCTGATGGCCAACGGCTACGAGCAGGTGTCGATGCGGATGTTCCGGCGCGCCGACGCCCCACCGCAGGGCCCCGACGACTACGCCTGCCAGACCGACGGCATGATCGGCCTGGGGTGCGGTGCCCGCTCCTACACCCGCACGCTGCACTACTCCTTCGACTACGCCGTCGACATGCGCGCGGTCCGCGGCATCATCGACACCTACGTCGCGACCACCGATTTCGGTTCCGCGCTGCACGGCCGGGTGATCGACGGCGACGAAGCCGCCCGCAGGCACCTGCTGCAATCACTGCTCCAGGCCCAGGGGCTGGCGGTGGCCGACTACCGCACACGCTTCGGCACCGACCCGTGGGACGACTTCGGCCCCGAACTGCACGCCCTCGCCGACCGCGGCTGGCTCGCCGACACCGACGCGGAGACACTGCGCCTGTCGGAGCGGGGACTGGCCTACTCCGACGCGATCGGCCCCGACTTCTTCTCCCCCGCCGTGCGCGCCGCCATGGCCGCCTACGAGCTGCGGTGAGCCGTGGACCTGACGATTCTCTACCGGGGACCGCTGGCCTCCTGCGACTACGACTGTCCGTACTGCCCGTTCGCCAAGCGCCGCGACTCCACCGCGCAGCTGCGCGCGGATCGTGCCGCGCTGCACCGGTTCACCGCGTGGGCGCTGGCCCAGCGCGGCGACCGGCTCTCCGTGTTGTTCACGCCGTGGGGCGAGGGGCTGGTGCGTTCCTGGTACCGCGACGCGCTGGTCGAGCTGTCGCGGCAGCCGCACATCGAGCGAGTCGCCATCCAGACCAACCTGAGCGGGCGCATCGCGTGGACCGCCGAGGCCGACCCCGACACGCTCGCCCTGTGGTGCACCTACCACCCCGGTCAAACCCCGTATGCGCGGTTCCTCGACAAGACCCACCGGCTGGCCGGGGCAGGGATCCGCTTCAGCGTCGGCATCGTCGGGCTCCCCGAACACCTCGAGCACGCCCGCAGGCTGCGCGCCGATCTGCCCGAGCACGTCTACCTGTGGGTGAACGCGGCCGAGGGCCACACCTACACCGACGAGGCCGCGGCCGAGTGGACCGCGATCGACGCGCTGTTCCCGTTCAGCCGTCACCCGCACCGTTCGGCCGGATCTCCCTGTCGCACAGGCTCTTCGGTCATCTCCGTGGACGGCGAGGGCACCGTCCGGCGCTGCCACTTCGTCCGCACACCGCTGGGCAACCTCTACGACGGGACCTACCGCGCCGCGCTGACACCGCGCGCGTGTCCGCTGGGCGTCTGCGATTGCCACATCGGCTACGTCCACCTCGAGACGCTGCCGCTGTACGACGTGTTCGCCGGTGGCGTCCTCGAACGCATCCCCGCGACGGCTCAGCGGGCGACACCCAGCGACAGGGCCCCGAACGCCTTGGGCGCGCCGGCCAGGTAGAACCGGTCGAGTTCGACGGTCTCGAAACCCGCGCCGCTGATCAGCGCCGGGATGTCACGGTCGAGGTGGCAGCCGCCGGCGATACGCTTTTGGATCGGATTCAGCCGGTGCTGCCAGGTCCGCACCGAGGCGTCGGGGGCCAGTCCGTGCTCCACGAAGTGCAGTGTGCCGCCCGGTTTCAGCACCCGGCGGATCTCGGCCAGCGCGGCCGCCACGTCGGGGATGGTGCAGAGCGTGAACGTCGACAGGGCGGTGTCGAAGGTGCCGTCCCCGAACGGCAGCGACTGCCCGTCCAGCCCGGCACGTTCGATCGGAACCGTGCTTGCCGCAATCCTTTTCGCGCCGATCTTCCAGGCGACGTCGGCGGGTTCGACACCGCTGACCCGCTCGACCTCGGCCGGATAGAAGCCGACGTTGTTCCCCGACCCGAATCCCACCTCGACGACGGCGCCGTGCAGCCCGGCGCAGGCGCGCCTGCGCAGCGTGTCGTTCGCGGCGACGCCGCACACCTTGTCGGTGAGGTGGGGCAGGATCCGGTCGGTGTAGAAGCCCATCCCTCGATCATGCCCCTGTGGACGCGCGCGTGCGGCGGGAATACGACGGTGGGCGCCGACCCCGTTCGGAATCGGCGCCCACCGGGGCAGCACGGCGGGATCAGGCGTTGATCGTCACCGCGTCGTCGGCGATCGAGTAGCTGATCGACCCGTTCTCGAAGTGGCTGATCTTGCCGCCCTCGATGTCCTGCTCGTCGGAGGTCGGGTAGCCCAGACGGCCACCCGCGCCGCCCTCGGCCTCCCAGGCCTGACGGATCGCGCCGTACACGGTCTTGGCACCGGTCGGGAGCTTGAAGTAGATGACGCCGCCGGTGAACTCCTGGTACTTGCCCCCGTTCGGGGCGTCCAGCTCATCCGAGGTCGGCTGTCCCAGCGGGCTCGACGCGCCACCGGCTTCGTTGTAGTGGTCGCCGATTGCTCCGTTGACTTCGAATGCCATTTCCAGCAATTCCTTTCACACAGATAACGATGGGCAAAGCAGCGGCGAAGTTACCGCAGGTTTGCTCGGCTCGGGCGACGACGCGCGGGCCGACATCACATCGCCAAATTCCGTACATCCGTGCGTGGGCGGGCATTCAGGCAGGCGCCGCCGGGGTGACAGCGCGCGGTCACCCCGGCGGCGGAGCGGTCAGGCCAGGCGGCGGTCGAAGACCTGGGTGCCCAAGCTGGTGGCGGGGTCGACGGTGACCGCGCGCAGGCGCACACTCTCCGGCGTGAGGTCCATGACCATGAAGCCCAGTTCGTGCTGGGTTTCGTAGAGCGCGGCGTGCGCGCCCGTGCGCGGCTCGGCCCCGGCGGTCTTGCCCGCGGCGCCGGAGACGATCTGGCGGGTGCCCTTCGACGACGCGGTCGGTTCGAGCACCTGCAGCGTGTGGTCGTGGCCGGACAGCAGCAACGACACCTTGCCCAGCACGTGCTCTTCGAAGAAGCGTTTGGCGTGCACGCCGTTGAGCGGTTCGATGGGCAGGCCTTCGTAGTTGCCCGCGTCGCCGTGCGGGCCGTTGCTCAGGTAGGGGTGGTGGGTGCAGGCGATCTTCCACGGCGCCGTCGATTCGGCCAGCGCGGTGTCGAGCCAGGCCCGCTGCTCGTTCATGTAGGGGCCGTCGACGGCCCAGTACGGATCGAGCAGCGGCGGAATGTAGGCCGCGAGCGGGTTGACGTCGAGGACGAAGAACTCGACCACCGGATTCTGCTCGGGCACCCGCACCGAGTAGTAGCGGCTGGGCATCCACCAGCGGGCCGAACGGGCGTGGTACTCGACCTCGTGGTTGCCGCGCGCGAGCCACCCGCCGTCACCGGGGAACACCCCGGAGGTGTCGTGGTTGCCGAGCACCATCGCCCACGGAAAGTCCAGTCCCGCATTGGGATCCTCGAACTTCGCGGCGAACTGGGCGTCGTCGGGACCGTTGGGCCCCGACTCGTAGATGTTGTCGCCGAGGCCGACCGCCATCGCGAACGGCTCGCGCGCGTGGAAGGCGCGCGCGGCGTCGGCCACGGCCCACTGGGTGCGGGTGCCGGTCCCCGCGTCGCCGGTGAGCAGAATCCGCGCCGAGCGCCCGGTGCGGGGCGGGGCGAACTTCTCGACCTCGGCGGGCACCGCCTGCGCGGGCGTGAGACCGACGAGAGTCAGGCCGGCGACGACGCCGGCCGCACCGGCCAGCACGTCCCTGCGTCCGATGCCGGTGGGACGCGGATCCGGGGTGGAATGCGACACGTGGATGCTCACCTTCTGGTCAGGGGTCGGGGGAAACCTACACCGCGCACATCGATTGGATGACGCCACGCACGATCGGGGCGCCGTAATCGGTCGGTGCGAACGCCAGTTTCTGCGCGATCGTCAGCGGGGTGAGCACGGTGTCGGCCACACCGGCGAACCCGGCGACCGAGGTGCCCGCCGAGAACAGCAGGCTGGTGACGTCGAGGGTCAGGGTGGCCAGGTCGAAGGCGTTTTCCACTTCCACCTGGGCCAGCGGCACGGTGTCGAGCGCGCGGCCCTCGGCCAGGTCGGCGCCGAGGTTGGCCAGGAAGGTCACCGGGCCCATGTCGAGCGCTTCGACCAGCGGGCCGAGTTCGTCGGAGCGCCGCATCAGCACCACCTTGGCGACCCGGTTGGCGGCCAGGAACACCTGCAGGTCGTCGGCGGCCTGGTGCATGGCGGCCTTGTCGAGGGGCACGACGCCGCTGTCGAGGTGGGCGCGGGAGCGTTCGACCACGGCGGCCAGGGTCAGGTCCGCGATCGGGGTGCAGGTGCCGTCGGCGTTCCGCACCGTCGTGGCCAGATCGCGGATCGGCTGCGGCACCTGGATCGGCGCGGTGGTGTCGGGTCCCAGTTCCAGGCGCGGATAGGCGTTCGGGGCGACGCAGCCCGCCTCGATCGAGTTCTGTACCGCGCGGGCCAGCGCCTTGGTGCCGCTGAAGGCCGCTCCGACAATCGGTTTCAGGAAGAACCCGACCGTGGGCACCATGCCGGCGGCGAGCTTGGCCGGGATCTTCACGATCCCGGTGGCCAGGATGAACACCTCGATCGCGTCGTTGACGGTCAAGTGCGAGACCGACATCGTCTGCTCGATCCGTCCGGTGCGGACGGCGTCGAGCCCGTTGACGAGGTAGGTGACGATCGGGTCGTCCAGCTCGGCCGGGCGGGTGCCGACCTGTTCCGGCCGGACCGGCAGCGTGTCGCGATGGACACGCTGCGCGGCGATCGTGGCGCGGAAGTCGGCGACCCGCTGGTCGTAGGCGGCGAGCTGGTCCGGTCCGACCACGCCGCGCAGCACCGACGCCGCGGCGGTGACGATGTCGTCGAAGGTCGGGGCACCGGTCGCGCAGACAGCCGCCGTGTCGCTGATGGGGGTGGCGGCCAGGGTGTCCGCGGGCTCGGCGTGCGCGGCGCCGGGGGCGAGCAGCATCCCGGTGGCCAGGGTGATCGCGGTGAGGGATCCGACGCAGGGCGCGGTGAGGCGGGACAGTGGCTTGCGCATGCGCGGTCATCTCTCGGTCGAGGGAACGTGTGCGCACCGAAACCTAGGACCGCCCGGTTTCCGAAACAGTGCCATTCACATGAACAGCCGACCAATTTGGTCAAACGTTCAGTTCGAGGTCTGGGTCAGGTGGTGGCCGGGGGCTTTTCGACACCGGTCTGGCCGTGCATGTCCTCGAGGGACATGCCTTTGGTCTCGGGGACGAACCGGGAGACGAACAACAGCGACAGCAGCGCGAAGGCCGCGTACATGCCGTAGGCGAAGCCCAGGGAGAAGGTCTTCAGGCTCGGGAAGGTGACGGTGATGGCCCAGTTGGCCGCCCACTGGCCCGCCGCGGCCAGCGACAGCGCCGCACCGCGCAGCCGGTTCGGGAACATCTCCCCCAGCAGCACCCACACCACCGGGCCCCAGCTCATGCCGAAGAAGATCACGAACAGGTTCGCCGCCACCAGCGCGATCGGGCCGCTGGCGCCGGTCAGTTGCGGCTGCAGCTCGCCCTCGGCGTCGGGGACCTGGGTGGCGCCGCCGAAGCAGATCGCCATCGTGGCCAGGGTGATCGTCATGCCGATCGAGCCGATCAGCAGCAGCGGCCTGCGCCCGATCCGGTCGATCAGCAGGATCGCCACGATCGTGGTCGCGATGTTGACCACCGAGGTGAACACGCTGATCTGGAACGACTGCGACTCCTCGAAACCGACGGCCTCCCACAGGATGTTCGAGTAGTAGAAGATGACGTTGATGCCGACGGCCTGCTGGAAGATCGACAGGAACAACCCCACCCAGACGATCGGGTAGATCCCGCCGGCCGGGCGCCGCAGATCCTTCCACGACGGCTTCTCCTCGCCTTCGAGGCTCTCCTGGATGCGGCCGATCGTCAGCGCGAGGTTCTTCTCGCCGAACAGCATCGTCAGCACCCGCCGCGCCTCGGGGATCTGCTGCGAGGCCACCAGATAGCGCGGCGATTCCGGGATGGTCGAGGCCAGCACGCCGTAGACCAGGGCGGGGATCATCATCGACAGGAACATGAAACGCCATGCCTCGAGCCCGAACCACAGCACTTCGCCCGCGCCACCGGCGATCTCGGCGAGCACGTAATCCACGAGCAGGGCCAGGAAGATGCCCAGTACGATCGCGAGCTGCTGCAGGGAACCGAGGCGCCCGCGGATCCGCGCCGGTGAGGTCTCGGCGATGTAGGCCGGGGCGATCACCGAAGCGATGCCGACGCCGAGACCGCCCACGACGCGCCCGAGCACCAGGACCCACACGTCGGGGGCGAAGCCGGTGACCACCGCGCTGAGGAAGAACAGCGCCGCGGCGATCTTCATGACCTTGATCCGGCCGATCCGGTCGGCGATGCGGCCCGCCGTCATCGCGCCCGCCGCGGCGCCGAGCAGTGCCGAGGCGACCGCGAAACCGAGAACCGCGTCGTCGACACCGAATTCGGACTGGATCGCCGCGACCGCGCCGTTGATCACGGCGCTGTCGAAGCCGAACAGCAACCCGCCCAGTGCCGCGACCGCGGCGATCCGGACGACCGGACCGTTGGCGTCGGAGTCGTCGTCGGGCAGCGCGCTCCGGTCGGTGGTAGAGCCTCCGTCGTGCATCGACTTCGTCCTCTCCGCGGCGTGGCGAGGCGGCCACGCGTCTCGCTGTGTGGGTCAGGTCGCAGTATGCCCCGCGCCGACCTCCGGAGACGGTGAGGACACGCGTGACCGGTCAGGTGCGGTGGCGACCGCACACCGGGAATTCACCTCGGTGACACAGCGCTCCTCTAGCGTCCCGGGGATGACCGATGTCGAGACCCGCCCGCTGCCTCGCGATCTCAGCGAGATCGCCGACCTCGCCACCGCGGTGGACCTGGCCGACACCGCCGCGTTCTCCGTCGACGACACCGACGACGACGATCCGCTGCTGCTGACCGAGCCCGGCGGGCGCGTCGTGGACACCTGGCGCGAGGGCTATCCCTACGACGAGCGCCTCGCGCGCGCCGAGTACGAGATGGACAAGCGGCTGCTGCAGATCGAATTGCTGAAGCTGCAGAACTGGACCAAGGCCACCGGGCGCCGCATCGTCATCGTGTTCGAGGGCCGTGACGCCGCGGGCAAGGGCGGCACCATCAAACGGTTCATGGAGCATCTGAATCCGCGTGGCGCGCGGGTGGTGGCGCTGGAGAAGCCCTCGGCCAGGGAGTCCACGCAGTGGTATTTCCAGCGCTATGTCGAGCATCTGCCCGCGGCGGGCGAGCTCGTGCTGTTCGACCGGTCCTGGTACAACCGCGCCGGGGTGGAGCGGGTGATGGGATTCTGCACGCCCGAACAGCATCGGCGTTTCCTCGCCCAGGCGCCGCTGTTCGAGCGGATGCTCGTCGACGACGGCATCGATCTGGTGAAGTTCTGGTTCTCGGTGTCGCCGCTGGAACAGCGCACCCGTTTCGCGATCCGCCAGGTCGACCCGGTGCGGCACTGGAAGCTCTCGCCGATGGATCTGGCCTCACTCGACAAGTGGGATCAGTACACCGCGGCCAAGGAGGAGAACTTCGCGCACACCGACACCGATCACGCGCCGTGGATCGTGGTCAAGAGCAACGACAAGAAGCGCGCGCGGCTCAACGCGATGCGCTACGTGCTCAACCGGTTCGAGTACGAGAACAAGGACCACGAGATCGTCGGCACCGCGGACCCGCTGATCGTGGGCCGCGGGCGCGACGTTCTCGGTTCCTGACCGGGCTAGCGCGTCAGAGCGGCGCGGTGCGCGGCGGCCATCAGCATGGCCAGCTCGTCGCGTTCGGCGGGGTCGAGGGCGTCGAAGCACGGCGCGATGAGCTCGTCGGTCGCGGCTTCGGCGGCGGCCCAGCGGGCGCGCTGGTCGTCGGTGATCGGCGCGAACGGCTCGGACCAGCCCAGTGTCTTCGCGTGGGTCGGGCCGTCGGCGATCGGGGAACCGGCGATCAGGATGGCCTGCAGCGGGGTGAGGTCGTGGGCGAGGATCGCGAGCAGGTGCAGGCCGCCGCGCAGTTCGCGCAGCACGTGGGTCAGCTGGAGGGTGGCGGCACGGCCGTCGGCGGGCACGGGCATGGCCCGCCAGCCGGCGAACAGCGGCAGTCCCGGTGTCGGGGCGTTGTCGACGACCCGGCGCAGCAGTTCGGCGAGGCGGTCGGCGTCGCCGAAACCGGCCAGTCTGCGGCGGCCGAACTCGTGACAGGCCTCGAGGTAGCCCTCGGCCGCCTTCGCGGCGGGGACCGGAACCGATTCCCAGGCGGCCCGGACGCACCGGGGCTCGAAGAACCCGAACGCGGCCGTGACGACGTCGGCGTCGACCTCGCCGAGCACGCCGCCGCGGCCCCGGGTGTAGGGCCCGTGGAAACCCGGCACCCCGACCGTGTCGCCGAATTGCCGTGCCTCGCGCGAGATCATGAACGCGCCGCCGAGTTCGAGCACCTGCTGTTTGACCGCTGTCGCCGCCATCGTCTACCACCTTCCGTAGTGTCCGACCAGACTTTAGCTCACAATAGTCAGATCGGAAAGTGGTTCGCACTACTCTGAATCCATGTCCAGCCGACCCCTCGTGGCGATCCTGTCCGGCGCCGGTGTCTCCACCGACAGCGGGATCCCCGACTACCGCGGCCCGAACGGCCTGTGGCAGCGCGATCCCGACGCCGAGAAACTCGTCACCTACGACTACTACATGCGCGACCCCGACATCCGCCGCCGATCCTGGCTGATGCGCGGACAGCACCCGGCGTGGCTGGCCCGCCCCAACGCCGCCCACGACGCGATCACCGCACTGGCGAAGACCACCGCCGTGCGGGTGATCACCCAGAACGTCGACGGCCTGCACCAGCTCGCCGGCCTGCCCGACCGCAAGGTCGTCGAGCTGCACGGCAATGCCCGCGCGGCGGTGTGCACCGCGTGCGGCGCCCGCTCCACGACCGAGGCGGCGCTGGCACGCATCGAGGCGGGCGAGGACGATCCGGCGTGCCTGGAGTGCGGCGAAATCCTGAAGACGGCCACCGTGATGTTCGGCCAGGCGCTCGATCCCGAGGTGCTCGGGGAAGCCGTGGCGATCGCGCGGGCCGCGACGGTGTTCGTGGCGGTCGGCACGAGCTTGCAGGTGCAGCCGGCCGCCTCGCTCGCGGGGATCGCGGTCGAGCACGGCGCGCGGCTGATCATCGTCAACGCCGAGCCGACGCCCTACGACGAGCTGGCCGACGAGGTGATCCGCGAACCCATCGGCACCGCGCTGCCCGCCCTGCTGGCCACGTTGGCCTGAGCGCGCACCCGGCACCACGGCTAGGCTCGGGGCATGACCGTCGAGGCCGGCCCCGGCAGCCGGAAGACATGGCTCGCAGTCGAATTCGTCGTCCTGTTCTTCGGGGTCATCGGCCTGTACGCGCTGCTGCTGCGCGGGGTGAGCCCGTTGCCGTTCCTGCTGGTCGCGGCGGTCGGAGTGGTGCTGTATCTGCGCCGATGCGGCGTCGATCGACGTGATCTCGGGCGGCCCGAGGCGCTGCGCGGCGCGTTGCCGGGAATGCTCGCGCTGTTCGCGGTCGCGGCGATCGGGCTCGGCGCGGCGCTGGCACTGCTGCGCCCGGACTCCCTGTTCGAGCTACCGCGGGAGCGTCCGCTGATCTGGCTGCTCGTGCTCGTGTTCTATCCGCTGGTCAGCGTGTATCCGCAGGAACTGCTGTTCCGGGCGTTCCTGTTCCAGCGGTACGCACCGGTGTTCGGCGCGGGCACCGGCATGGTCGCGGCCAGCGCAGCGGCCTTCGGTTTCGCCCACCTGATCTTCGGCAGCTGGCTCTCGGTCGTGCTGAGCGCGGCCGCGGGCTGGTTGTTCGCCGAACGCTACCGCCGCACCCGTTCCCTGCTGACCGTCTCGGTCGAACACGCCCTCTACGGCTGCCTGGTCTTCACGATCGGCCTGGGCGACTACTTCTTCCACGGCGCGGCGACCACCTAGGCGGCCTCCGTGACGGCCGCCGGAGATCACGGATTCACGCCGGGCTCGGTATCGCCGCGATCCGCAGCAGCGACCAGATCAGCAGGGCGCCGACGCCGATCGTGAAGAAGGCGATCATCGGCAGGTCGACGTCGTCGCGGCGCCTGGTGACGATCTTGATCACGGCTCCCTCGGCGAAGAAGGTCAGCACGAGTACGGCCAGCACGGCCACCGCCGCCCACATGGCCTCGGGCAGGCGCGCGAAGTAGCTCAGTATCCAGCCGAGCAGCAGCGTGATCGGCAGGCCGATCAGCATCCAGCCGAAGCCGAGCAGCACGAGGTTCTCCCCGTGCTCGGCCGCGTCGATCGCGTCCGGCTCGTCGCGCGCGGGCCGGATCCGGCCGATCTGGACGACCGCGTGAGCGAGACAGGCCAGCGCGCACGCCGTGACGAGGGTGAAGTACGCCGCCGCCGGTTCCGGTGCCGGGCCCGTCCAGCGCATCGGCAGCCATCCCGCGCACACCATGACCACGACGGCCACCACCACCGCCGGGCGTCCGCGCAGCCCGGCGCGGACGTAGCCGGCGGGGAAGAGCCGCTCGGCACGGCCGTAGAGCCAGCCAAGCCAGATCGGCGCCATCACCCCGACGAGCACCGTCAGCCATCGAGAGGGGCCGTGTGCCTGAAACATCGATACCATCGCGGCCACCCAGGACGCGACGACGATGAGCACGGCGGGGCGGGCCAGTGCCGTCCACAGCGTGTCCGCCCGCGCACGGAGCGTCTGCATCGGGTCGGGGTCGGGCAGCGACACCTGTTGTGCGACAACGTGTTGCGACGCCCACCACGCCTCGATGTCGGTGGGGTCCGGCGGTTCCCACGCGTCGACGGCGGCCGAGCCCGCGCACAGCACGGGACTGTCGTCGGTGCGGTGGTCGTAGTCGTCGTCCAGGTCGCCGAACTCGCGCATCGATTCCATGCGCGCGGTGATCCGCAGTCCGTGCCAGGGTTCGGCGCAGTACGGGTTCGGGCAGGACGGATAGGTCGCGTCGTAGTCCCCGGGGCGTTCGCCCTCGCGCAGGCTCTCCTCGACGAGTTCGTCGATCTCGTCGAGGAGCCGCTGCACCGCTTCCGCGTCCCGCTCCGGCTCCTCCGCCCCGTGGCCGGGTGTGCCGCTGTCCGCGATCGTCCCGGTGCGAGCAGGCGCGACGGCGGCAGTGGCGTACTCGGCCACCACCGACGGTGACGTATCGACCGGCGCGCCCCGCCGCCAGACCCGTCCGAACCACTTGCGCCGCACCACGATCGCGTGCGCGGTGCCGCCGAGCATCGTCAACGACCAGCAGATGTCGAACACGGTCTCCTGGGTGCCGACCGCCCACAGTTCGAGCGCGAACAGCCCCAGATAGCCCAGCGCGGCCAGCGCCAGCGGGCCCGACTTCGCCCTGATCGCCAGCACCGCGAACAACGGCCACGTCAACACGCCGAAGGACACCAGCGGCACGAACGAGACGACCCAGCTCAAACCCCGGCGTACGGCTGACACGGCACTTCTCCCCCACTACCCGGACACGATCCGCCGATCCTAGAGACGGGCGGTGCGCCGAGTCCACACGATTGCGCGGGCTAGTCGGGTGCGGGCGCCTCGACGGAACGCCGCCGGTCCCGCACGAGCAGCACCGCGGCCGCCACCACCCAGACGACCGCGAACGCGACGGCGCGCATCGCGCTCCAGTTGGTGATCAGCAACAGAATCGCGACGCCACCGAACAGGCCGAGCAGCCGCATGCTGTGCGCGGAGACTTTCACACGGCCGATCATCGCACGCTCACCGGTCCACAGGAGCGTCGACCGGACGGCTCAGCACACGCCGCCGCGAATGCCAGGCCAGCGCGGGCACGATGAGCAGGGCGATCAGGGCGCCGAGGTAGGCCAGCCCGGGATAGTCGCTCGCGGCCACGATCACGCCCGAGCCCAGTCCGCCGCCCGCGCCCGCGACGGCGATACCGACGTCGACGGTGCCCTGGGTGCGGGCGCGCGTCGCGAGCGGGGTGGCGTCGGCGATCATCGTCGTGCCCGCGATCAGGCCGAGGTTCCAGCCCAGACCCAGCAGGCCGAGCGCGGCGGCCAGCGCGGGAACCGAGTCCGGCGGTGCAAGGGCCGCCGCCAGCCCGGCCGCGACGAGCGTGGCTGCCGCGGCGACCGCGACGAGTCCGGCGCCGAAGCGGTCGACCAGCATCCCCGACAGCAGCGAGGGCAGATACATGCCCGCGACGTGCACCGCGATCACGAAACCGGCGGCGCCGACGCCGTGCCCGTGTTCCTGCATGTGGATCGGCGTCATCGTCATGACCGCCGCCATCACCAGCTGGGTCACCACCATCACGCTCGCCCCCGCCACGATGGGCGCCGACCAGGTCTTCGCCGCCGATTGTTCGACGGGATCGCCCGGCTCCGCGGTGCGGGCGATGTCGCGCGCGAGCACCAGCGGGTCCGGGCGCAGCAGCACCCACAAGACGATCCCGGCCAGCAGATAGGCGGCACCGGAGAGCACGAAAGGCCCTGCCAGCGACGGGATTCCGGCCGAGGTCGCCAGGTCGGCGGTCGGCTGCAGCAGATTCGGCCCGACCACAGCGCCCACGGTCGTGGCGACGAGCACGGTGCTGATCGCGCGCGCCCGGCGCGCGGGCGCGGCGAGGTCGGCGCCGGCGTAGCGTGCCTGCAGGCTCGTCGCGGTGCCCGCGCCGTAGACGATCAGCGCGAGGAACAGCAGCGCGATGCTGTCGGTCATCGCGGCCACGACGACACCGAAGCTGCCCAGCGCTCCGGTCAGGTAGCCGGCGGTGAGTCCGGCCCGGCGCCCGGCACGCTGGGAGATCCGGCCGACGGCGACCGCCGCGGCCGCCGACCCGATGGTGAACAGGGCACTGGGCAGTCCGGCCAGCCCGGTGGACCCGAGCATGTCCTGGGCCAGCAGGGCGCCGACGGTGATCCCCGCGGCCAGCCCCGCGCCGCTGAGGATCTGGGCCGCGACCAGGACGGCGAGTGTGCGCCGCTGCGCGGGATGTTCGCTCATGAGCGTCCACACTGCGCCACAGATGGACGTTGGTCCAATCCGTTATGCCCCGGCGTGGTCCATGCGCAGGAACTCGCTGATGCGCAGCAGTTTCGGGGGACGTGCCGCGTCGGGAGCCATCGCCGCGAACGCCTCGGTCTCGTCCACGAGGCGCGGCGCGGTCAGTTCCACCTCGGCGCCCTCGACCCGCAGCCGGGCACTGCCCGCGGCCAGGATGTTGCGGACCCAGTCCGAGCGGGCGCCGTACACGAGGACGAACAGGTAGCCGCCGTCGACGGGAAAGGCGTCGAGCGGGGTCTGGTAGGTCCGGCCCGAGCGGCGGCCGACGTGGGTGAGCACCGGCCACTTCCCGCCTTTGACCGCACGCGGATTGAACACCCGCTTGTTGATGTGGCCCCACCACAGTGGCATCGGCATGGAAATCTCCTTCACAGCCAGGCGTTCTTACACATGTAAGGCTGGCTTACGTATGTAAGGTTGTCAACACCTGTGCTGCCGTTCCCGAGGAGATGACCATGCCGGCTCGACCGCCGCTCACCCGCGACCGCGTGCTCGACGCCGCCATCCGGGTGGCCGACCGGGGCGGCGTCGCGGCGATCACCATGCGCCGGGTCGCCCAGGAACTCGGCGTCGAGGCCATGTCGCTCTACCACCACGTCCCCAACAAGGACGCGATCCTCGACGGCGTCGTCGACGCGGTCTTCACCGCCATCGACCTACCCCCCGACGACCCCGACTGGCGCACGGCACTCCGCGTGCGCGCCGCCTCGGCCCGCACGGTCCTGTCCCGGCACACCTGGGCACTGGGCCTGGTGGACTCGCGCCGCACCCCCGGACCGGCCACCCTGCGCCACCACGACGCCGTCCTCGGTGTCCTGCGCCGCGCCGGTTTCAGCCTGCCGATGGCGGCGCACGCGATCTCGCTCATCGACAGCTACATCAGCGGCTACGTCCTGCAGGAGGCGAGCCTGCCGATCACCACACCCGAGGACGTCACCGACGTCGCCGGCGCGCTCCTCGCCGACCTGCCCGCGACCGAATTCCCCCACCTCACCGAGATGATCACCGATCACGCCCTGCGCCCCGGCTACGACCACACCGCCGAATTCGGCTACGGGCTCGACCTCATCCTGGACGGCCTCGAGGCCCGCCGCGCCCAGCCGAACGACAGCGGCCGGGCGGGTGATCCCACGCCCGGTCTCGCACCGACCCGTCAGTGACCGCCGGGGTCGGTCAGATGAAGCCCCTCGTGCACCTTGATCCGCCGATGTTCGGCGAGCACGATCGTCACGCCCGACAGCAGACAGATCCCGCAGATCACCCCGGCGATCACTGCCCATCCGGCATGGCCGGACGCCGCGGCGGTCAGGGTCGCGGCGAGCGAGACGATGCCGACACCGATGAGGAACAACCCGGGCCAGTTGAGCGAATCCTGAATGGACTCACCCGCGTGCGACCGGAAGGTGCGCTCGGTATCGGGGAACTTGTGTACATGCGGAACACTACTGGCGTCCATAGCCCTGCCGTCCTTTCGGCGAACGGTTCCTCCTTCAGGAGTACCCCTTGTCGCGCCGAAACACCAGTGCCGATCGATCAGTCCCGCACGAGCACGAAGAAGTACGGTTCGGGCAGATCACGGAAGTCCATCAGACCGAGCACGGTGTCGCCGTCGACGCGGCGGAACACGTCGATGATCGGCAGATGGTCATAGACCATCGCCGTCGTCACGACCCCGCGATGCTCCACCAACCGCAACCGCGCCCGGTACCGGCGGGTGCGCACCACCGGCTTGACCAGACCGATGAGCCCGCGCCCACGCTCGACCACCGAGGGCGGGAACTTGTCGGCGATCCCCAGCGGCACCCGCTTCGGATCGACGGCGAAGATCTCGCCCCCGCGATCACCGAACAGCAACGGATGCACACTGTCGGGGCCGTCGAACTGCTTGCCGTACCAGCCCGAGGCCGCGAGCAGCCCGTCCAGGGGGTGGCCGGTGGCCAGCTCACGACCGTGCCAGCGGCCGGTCAACTCGTCGGCCGAGACCGGCGCGAGACTGTCGAACAGGGCCGTCGCCGCCGCCCTGTCGCAGGCGGGTTCGAGCGCGGTCAGTTCCTCGATGGCGGTCACGGATTCCTCTCGATCGTTCACACGGGCAGGCGCAGCGCGCCGGGCGCGGTCGACGGCACCGCGGGGCGCGCGGGCGCGACGGGACTGATCCGCTGGTAGGCCGCGCCGAGGTCGGGCCGCGGATCGGGTTCGCCCTTGTTGGGCCAGAACGCCATCGCGCGCTCGGCCTGCGCGGTGATGGTCAGCGACGGATTGACACCGAGGTTGGCCGTGATGGCGCTGCCGTCGGCCACGTGCAGGCCGGGATGGCCGTACACCCGCTGATACGGGTCGATGACCCCGGTCTCGGCCGAGTCGCCGATGGTCGCGCCGCCGATGTAGTGGGCCGTCGCCGGGATGTTGAAGATGTCGGTCGCGATGTTGCCGCTGATGCCGTCGATGTCGGCCGCGTACGCGCGGGCGATGTCGTGTGCCAGCGGAATCCACGTCGGATTCGGCTCCCCGCTGCCCTGCCGGGTCACCAGCCGCCGTCCCTTCAGATACGAGGTGAGCGAGTTGTCCAGCGACTGCATCACCAGCAGGATCACCGACCGATCCGAGGCGCCGTGCGCGTTCTGCGACCGCAGGAACTGGATCGGATGCAGCAGCATCGTCAGCAGCAGTCGCAGGAAGCGGAACGCGCCACCGTCGACCATCGGGACCGTCTGCAGGAACAGCGCGTTCTGGCCGGACCCGTAGGTACACACCTCCACGTGCGTCTGCGGCTCGGGATGGATCGAGGAGGTGATCGCCACGCCCTGGGCGAAGTCCTTGCGCGACTTGCTCGTGACGCCGATGATCGCCTCGGAATTGCTCCTGGTCAGCGCGCCGACGCGCGGCGAAAGCCGCGGCAGGGTGCCGTCGGCGCGCAGTTTGTGCAGCAGCTTCTGGGTGCCGAGCGCGGCTGCCGCGAACACCACCTCCTTCGCGGTGAACGTGCGGCGGTTCTTGCGGAACAGGCGATCGGAGGCCACCGTCTCGATCCGGTACCCGCCGGCGCCGTCGGGCGCCACCGAGGTGACCGTGGTCAGCGGATGCACCTGCGCGCCGAGGCTTTCCGCCAGGTGCAGATAGTTGACCGTGGTGGTGTTCTTCGCGTTGTGCTTGCACCCGGTGAAACACTCCGAGCAGTGGATGCAGCCCGCGCGCCGCGGTCCGGCGCCACCGAAGTACGGGTCGTCGACCTCTTCGCCTTCGGAGCCCTCGTTGAAGAACACCCCGACCTGGGTGCGGTGGAAGGTGTCGGCGACGTCCATTCCGCGCGCGACCTGCAGCAGCACCTCGTCCTTGGGGCCGACCCGCGGGTTCTCGACCACGCCGAGCATGCGTTTGGCCTGGTCGTAGTAGGGCGCGAGTTCGCTCTTCCAGTCGGTGATGTGCGCCCAGGCGCGATCGCCGTAGAACTCCGGCAGCGGCTCGTAGAGGGTGTTGCCGTAGATCAGCGACCCGCCGCCGACACCGGAGCCGCTGAACACCAGGCATTTCCCGAGCGCGCTGATCCGCTGCGGCCCGGTCAGGCCCAGTCGCGGGGCCCAGATCGACTTGCGAATGTTCCAGTTGGTCTTCGGGTAGTCCTCGGCGTTCCAGCGGCGCCCCGATTCCAGCACCCCGACCCGGTAACCCTTCTCGGTCAGGCGCAGCGCGGTGACGCTGCCACCGAACCCGGAGCCGATGACGATCACGTCGTAGTCGTAGTCACTCATGCCGAGATCACCTCGTAGTCAGCGGGATCGAACCGCGCCTGCTTCTTGTACTGGATGCCGAGCAAGGGCCAGTTGGTGGTGATCCGCCCGTCGGCCTGCCGATACCACGAGGAGCATTTGCTCCACACGCTGCCGGCGAGGACGTCCTGGATCCGCGCGTCGTAGGCCTGTTCCACCTCCGGCCGCACCGTCAGCGCCGATCCGGTCGCCGCGAGATGGGCGACATAGTCGGCGAGATAGTCGGCCTGGGCCTCGAGGAAGTAGATGATCGAGCCGCCGCCGGTGTTGGTGTTGGGCCCGTACATCAGGAACAGGTTGGGGAAGCGGGGCACCGTCATCCCGTAGTAGGCGTGCGCACCGGTCTCCCATTCGGTCGTCAGCGGGTGGCCCGCCGCGCCCGTGATGGTCATGGGAGCGAGGAATTCGGTCGTCGCGAACCCGGTGCCCCAGATGATCACGTCCGCCTCGTGCTCGCGCCCGTCCTCGGTGCGGACACCGGTGGGCGTGATCGCGGCGATCCGGTCGGTGCACAGCTCGACATTCGGCTCGGCCAGCGCGGGAAGGTAGTTGTCGGAGAACAGGATCCGCTTGCACCCGATCTGGTAGTCGGGCCAGACCTTCTCGAACAGGCCCGGCTTGGCCCTGGTCTGGCGGCGCATGTGGAACTTCGACCACGCCTTGATCGCCGCCGCCAGCGGTTTGGCATAGACCCAGGCCACGCTGAGCCCCTCGACCACGCCGTACCAGGTGCCGCGTTCGGCCAGTTCGGTCGCGGGCAGCCGTTCGAAGATCTTGTGGTGCAGCGGGGAGAACTCGCGATCCGGACGCGGGATGATGTAGGGCGCGCTGCGCTGGAACACCGTCAGCGCGCCGACCCGCGGCTGGATCTCGGGCACGAACTGGATGGCGCTGGCGCCGGTGCCGATCACCACGACCCGCTTACCGCTCAGGTCGACCTCGTGATCCCATTCGGCGGAGTGGAAACTGTCGCCCGCGAAGGTGTCCCGTCCTTCGATCGAGGGCAGCGCGGGCCGCGAGAGCTGGCCGACCGCCGAGACGAGCACGTCCACCACCACCGACTCGCCCGTTCCGAGCTCAACAGTCCATTTTCCGGACGTGTCGTCGAAGGCCGCGCCGGTGACCTCGGTGCCGAAGCGGATGTGGCGGCGCACGTCGTAATCGGCGGCGACGGCGCGGATGTAGTCCAGGATCGCGGGCTGGCGCGAGAAGCGGTGCGGCCAGCGCGGATTCGGCGCGAAGGAGAACGAGTAGAACGGCGACGGCACATCGCAGGCGGCACCGGGGTAGGTGTTCTCGCGCCAGACCCCGCCGACGTCGTCGGCCTTCTCGAAGACGACGATGTCGTCGAATCCCCGCTTCTTCAGGGCGATCGCGGCGGCCAGGCCGCCGAAACCACTGCCGATGATCGCGATCGAGGGTGCCATGTGATCCTCTCGTGTTCCAGCGACCAGAAAAACAGTTGCTGCGTACGGTTTCTTCATTGGAGCAGGTTTGTTGCCGCCGCGTCAATAGTCGTCTCATTTTCCGTCACGGCGTACGATTTCTCAGGTGACCGTGCAACAAACCCGCCGCACCCAGGCCGAACGCCGCGCTACCACCCGCGCCCTCATCCTGACCAACGCCGCGGAATGCCTGCTCGAACGCGGCTACGCCGCCACCACCGTCACCGCCGTGCAGGAACGCGCGGGCCTCGCCCGCGGCACCGTCCAGCACCACTTCCCCACCCGCGCCGAACTGCTCATCGCCGCCACCACCCGCGTCGTCGACCTGCGCCTGGCCGCCTTCACCCAGGCCGCCGAGCGCCTGCCCACCGGCAGCGACCGGCTCCAGGCCATCGTCGACCTCGCCTGGCGCGACCTCACCAGCCCCGCCTTCTACACCGCCCTCGACCTGTGGGTCGCCGCCCGCACCGACACCGACCTGCGCGACAACCTCATCCACGAGGAACGCCGCGTCCTCACCGAGATGCGCACGCGCTACCGCGCCATGATCGACGAGCCCTACGACACCGACCCCCGCGCCGAAACGCTCGTCGAATTCACCCTCGACCTGCTCACCGGCCTGTCCATGACCGCCATGCTCACCGGCACCGTCGGCGACCACGACGCGGTCGTGGCCCGCTGGAAACGCGCCCTCGCCGTCCTGGTGGGACGGCTGCCCGCCGACGAACTGCTCGCCGACACCGCCGTCCGGCCCTGACCCGCCTCAGCCGATCCCGGACAACCCGTTCCAGCACAGCGCGACCGTCGTCGCCACCGCGTCCCGCTTCGGGATCGGGCGCCCCGCGTCCAACCACTGCCGCGCGGCCAGATGGCTCGCCCCCACCAGCCCGAACGCACATGTGAATGCTCGCGCGTCGTCCATGCCCGCCGCCCGCAGCTCCGCGCTCACCAGCACCGCGCACTCGCTGAACGCGTGCCGCGCCCGCCACCGCACACTCGGCTCACTGGGCACCGGCGACTCGAACACCAGCACATGCCCGGCCGGATCCTCGTCGACGAAGTCGAAATAGGCCAGCACCGCGCGGCGGACCTTGTCCTCCTGCCCGGTGGCATCGATCAGCGCCGCCCGGATCCCCTCCACCATCCGATCCAGATGGTGTTGCAGGACAGCCAGATACAGATCCAGCTTGTTGGCGTAGAGCGTGTACAGCACCGGCTTGCTCATCCCGGCCCGCATACTGATCTGATCCATGCTCGCGCCGTGATAGCCGTGCGCGACGAACTCCGCGCGCGCCGCGTCCAACGCGGTCGTGAGCCGTTCGGCCCGGCTCGGGACCGCCGAACCCGCCGAGGCCAGGTCGGCCTCGATGTCGCTGTGCAGGAGAGTCATGCGCTGCCTCGATATTCCGAACGTCCGGTCACCAGGTGAGGACCGGTTTGACGACCCGCCCGGCCCGCTGGTCGGCGAGCGCGGTGTCGATCTCGGTGTGCCGGTAGCGGCCGATGAGCCGCTCGGCGGGGAAACGTCCGGCGGCATGCAGATCGAGCAGCCGCGGGATGAACTCGGCGGGCACACTGTCACCTTCGAGACAGCCCCGGATGGTCTTGCCGTGCAACACGATCTCGCTCACGTCGATCGGCGGCGTGCCGCGACCGAGTCCCACCGCGACCACGGTCGCCCCGGTCGCCAGCGCCGCGAGCGCGTCCGCCAGCACCGACGGGATACCGGTGGTGTCCAGCGCGTGCGTCGCACCGCCACCGGTCAGCTCCCGCACCGCCGCCACCGTCGGCCCGTCGGCCGGATCCACCGCGGCGTCCGCGCCCAGCTCGAGCGCGAGCTCGCGGCGCGCCGCGGAGGTCTCCACGACGAGGACCCGCACGCCGTCGAGCGTCCGAGCGGCCAGCACCGCGGCCATCCCGACCGCTCCCGCCCCGTAGACCGCCACCCACGCGCCCGGCTCCGGCCGCAGCACGTTCAGCACAGCGCCCGCACCGGTCTGGAAGCCGCAGCCGAAGGGCGCGGCCACCGCCAGATCGATCGCCGGGTCGACCACGATCGTGTTGTCCGCGGTCGTCAGCGCGTATCCGGCGAAACTCGACTGCCCGAAGAAGCCGTCCAGCACCGGACCCTCCGCGTGCGCGACGCGGGGCGCGTCGTGCCCGCGACGCCCGAACTGGTTCAGCGCCACCGATTCCCGGCAGTAGGCCGGTCGACCGGCCAGGCAGTTCGCGCAGGCGCCGCAGTGCCGGAAGGTCAGCACCACATGGTCACCGGGACGCACCCCGACCACCTGCGGTCCGACCGCGGCGACCACGCCCGCGCCCTCGTGACCGAGCAGAATCGGCCGGTCCGCGGCGCCCGCGCGCCGGGTCGCCAGATCGGTGTGACAGATCCCCGCCGCCGCGATCCGCACCAGGATCTCCCCCGCACGCGGCTCGTCGATCTCGACGGGCTCGACGGAGAAGGCCGCCGCCGGATCCCGCGACAGCACCGCCGTGGTCCGCATCAGGCGTCCCGTTCCAGCAGGAAGTAGAAATGCTCGCCCCGCGAGAGCACCAGCTCCGCGCGGCCGTTCATGATGCCCATCAGGGTGCGGTCGTCGAGCCACTTGAAATGGTCGAACACCGCGCGACCGTCGTAGACCATGGTCGCGGTGACCTCACCGCGGAACTCGATGTTCCACAGCGTCGCCTCGCCCTGTCCCAGTTCGACGTTCGAGAACAGGGAGCCGTCCTCGGCCCGGCAGATCAGCGGCTTCGCGTCGTCGACCGCGACGAAGTTCTTGCCGTACCACCGGCTCGCCGGCAGCGCACGGCACAGCGGGTGGCCGGTCTGGAACGCGGCGCCGCGCCACTGCCCGAGGATGTCCTCGCTGCGCGCCGGGCGCAGCCGGGTCCACAGCTGGTCCAGTTCGGCGGTGGACACGCCATCGGCCTGTTCCCGGAGTTGCTGCCAGCGGGGTTTGTCCGCGCCCATCGTGTTCCTCATCTCGCCGATTCGAGAACCTGCCGGTTCCAGAACGGACCCTAGTTCCGAACCAGATGGTTCGGCAAGGGGTACGATGCTGCCATGCGAGCGGCGGGAGAGGCGACCAGGGAACGCATACTCGCGGCCGCCAAGGCCGAATTCGCCGCCTACGGTGTCGCGGGCGCCCGGATCAACCGCATCGCCGAGGCAGCCAACGCGAGCAAGGACCGCCTCTACGCCTACTTCCCCGGCAAGCACGAGCTCTACGCCGCCGTCAGCGCGCGCTGGATCACCGAGACCGCCGCCGAGACCGCCATGAACGCCGACGACATCCCCGGCTACGTCGGCCGCCTGTTCGACCACTTCATCGCCCACCCCGACGACGCCCGCCTGCAGGCCTGGTCCGACCTCGAACCCACCGACGTCCTCGCCGGCGAGCTGCGCCCCACCATCGACGCGAAACTCGCCGAACTCGCCCGCGGCCAGCGCGCGGGCCTGATCACCACCGACATCGCGCCCTCGATCCTGCTGCGCATGCTCACCGACCTGGTCCGCACCACCGCCATGCACGCCCACTACGCGGCCGCCAAGGGCGAACACGACCAGCTCACCCGGCGCCGTGCCGCGACCGTCGCCGCGGCCGCTCGCATCGTCAGCCCCTGAGCACCGCCGAGGCGATTCCGCTGTCCCCCGGCGCCGTTGACAGTGTTCCCCGGCCACCGGATGATGATCTTGGTCAGTTGTCCGAGACCCGACGAACCAGGCGGTATCCATGCCCGACTCCCCCGCCGCGGCGGCCGAATCGGCCGACGTCGTCATCGTCGGCGCCCGCTGCGCCGGCGCGGCGAGCGCCATCACGCTGGCACGGGCCGGACACCGCGTCGTGGTCCTCGACGCCGCACCCCTGCCCTCCGACACCCTCTCCACGCACCTGCTCTGGCCGGCGGGTCTCGCCGAACTCCAGCACCTCGGCGCCCTCGCCGACGTGCTCGCCCTCGGCGCACCACCCCTGACCAACGCCTACGCCGCGGGCGCCGGATACGGCATCGACACCACCTTCCCCACCGTCGACGGCATCGACCACGCCCTCTGCGTCCGGCGCACCGGCCTCGACGACGTCCTCGTCCGCACCGCGCGTGCGGCGGGCGCCGAGATCAGGCAGCGCAGCCGTGTCACCTCGGTCCTGCGCGCCGGGAACCGCTGCGCCGGAGTCCGATACACCGACGGCGCCGGCGCCACCGTCGAGATCAGCGCTGCCCTCGTCATCGGTGCCGACGGCCGCGACAGCACCGTCGCCCAGACCGTCGGCGCGCAACCACCACTGCTCACCGTGCCCAGCGGACGCGACTGCTACTACGCCTACTGGCGCGACACCCCGGGCCGTCCCCGCGACACCGCGGCGCAATGGCGCGTCGGCGCCGACCTGGGCACCGCCTTCCCCTGCGACGACGGACTCGTCCTCAGCCTCGTCCAACCACCGGCCGTCCCGGGCCGCTGCGGCCCCAGCGCCGCCGAACGCCGCTACACCGAAGCCCTCCAGCGCATTCCGGCCCTGGCCGACCGGCTCCGCGACTGCGAACGCGTCGGCCGGGTCCGCGCCGCGACCGGCCTGTCCTCCTACTTCCGCCGCTCCGCCGGCCCCGGCTGGGCCCTCCCCGGCGACGCCGGCCACTTCAAAGACCCCGTCACCGCCCAGGGCATCCGCGACGCCCTCCGCTACGGCAGGCTCCTCGGCGAAGCCGTCACCGAGGTCCTCCACGAACCCGAACGACTCGACCGCGCACTGCGCGCCTGGGAACGACGCCGGGTCGACGAATGCCGTGCCATGTTCCACTGGACCAACCGGCTCGCGCGCGGAGAAGCCATGCGGCCCTTGGAAATCGAGCTCTACCGCCGCGCCGCCGACGACCCGGAACTCGCCCGCGTCACCACCGGTATCTTCTCCAGGACCCGTCGCCCCGCCGAACTCCACACCCCCGCACGCGCGCTACGCCTCGTCGCGGGCGCGCTGCGGCATCAGCCCGACACCCGCGCCGTCCTGCGCGACCTGGCCCTGGAACTGCGCATCGGCGCCCGCAACATCCACGCGACGCGAACCGCCCTGCGCGGCAACACTCCGCCCGTCCTCACGCCCCGGCGCTCCGCTGATCGATCGGACCCTCCGGTGCCGCGATCCGCACTCCCTGCCACGCTTGCCGCTGCGCCGCGTCGGGATCGATCAGTACCCGCGGCGGAACATCGATGATGCGCGTCGCCCGCCGCTCGACCGTGTAGGGCGGCCACGACGGCAACGGCGAACCCGTGCGCGCGAAACTCAGCCAGTTCTCCTGGACCTGATCCTGCACCGAACGGAACGCGCGGCGACCGCCCGCGGCCGTCATCGCGCGACCCAGCGGACCGTCCACCCAGCCGAAGACCGGAAGCAGCTCGAGCGCGTGCGTCGCACCGAACCCCGCCAGCCGCACCGCGCGCGGCGCGAAGTCGAAACGGTAGGCGTAGGTCGGCGCGCACCGGCTGTGCCCGTCCAGCACGGCCAGGGTGGGCCGCCAGAACATGAAGTCACCGCCGATCCGCACCGCGGTCCGCGGCGACGGATAGCCCGGGTAGGCGCGGATCACCCGCTGTTCGACACCCGGATCGCAACGACCGAACGCCACGCTCAGCTGCTCCGGCGTGTGCGGGACCGACTTCGCGAAGCGCTGGAACAGCGTCGCCTCGTCCCGGTTTGTACCGATGATCAGCGGCACCGGATGCGCGCGGCCCGCCGCGATCACCTCCATCGGCGCCTCGGGCAGGAAGTCACCGTCGACCACCGGCGAGTACGGGAAACTGCCGGGCAGCTCACGCAGCGCGCGGCCCAGTGCGCGGTCCGCCGCCCGGCACAGATCACTCGCCTTCGCCGTGCGCAGCGCCCGTGCCCCGTCGGCCGGATCGGCACCGAGCCGCTCCAGACAGGCACGCGCGAACCGACGGGCCTCCTCGGGCCCCGCCGTCCAATCCGCAGGCGCGCTCTGCGCGATCGCGCGATGGAACAGCCCCTTCGCGGCGGGCGTGGCCAGCAGCGTGACCACCGCGTGCGCGCCCGCCGATTCGCCGAAGACCGTCACATTCCCCGGATCGCCACCGAACGCGGCGATGTTGCGCTGCACCCACTCGAGCGCCGCCACCTGGTCGCGCAGACCCAGATTCGACTCGACAGGCCTTTCCGGCGTGGAGAACTCACTGAAGTCGACGTAGCCGAGCGCACCGAGCCGGTAGGTCACCGACACCACGATCACGTCACCGCGCGCCGCCAGCCGCGCGCCGGAGTACATGCTGGCCGCGCCGATGAGGTACCCGCCGCCGTGGATGAACACCAGGACGGGCCGCGGACCCGTCGCAGGCGCCGCGGGCGCCGTGACATTCAGCGTCAGGCAGTCCTCCCCCGTCGGCTGCCACGTCCGCGCGCCGGTGCGGGCGCCGCTGGGGTGCTGGACAGCGGCGGCGCCGAACTCCGTCGCCGACCGCACCCCCGTCCACGGCGTGACGGGTTGCGGCGCACGGAAACGCAGGTCCCCGACGGGCGGGGCGGCGTAGGGAACAGCACGCCAGCGGATGACTCGACGGCCGGCTCGACCGCGCACGACTCCGTCGGCGGTCACGATCTCGGTGGACACCATGACTCCACGGTACGTGGTACCAGCGGTACCGCGCAGGCGGTTCGGCCGACCACCATCAACCCCCGACTAGACTGGCCCGATGGTCGGCGCCGATCCGGAAAACGCCCCGCTCGCTGCTGGAACCACGCAGAGCATCGCCGAACTCGACGCTCTGATCAGTACCTGCCGCGCCTGCCCGCGGCTGGTCGCCTGGCGCGAGGAGGCCGCCCGGATCAAGCGCGCGGCCTTCCGGGACGAGGAGTACTGGGCCCGCCCGGTCCCCGGCTTCGGACCCGACGACGCCGAGATCCTCGTGGTCGGCCTGGCGCCCGCGGCCAACGGCGGCAACCGGACCGGGCGCATGTTCACCGGGGACCGCAGCGGCGACGTCCTGTTCGCCGCCCTGCACGCGGTCGGCCTGGCGACGGGCGCGCATCCGGTGAGCGTCGACGACGGCATCGAGCTGCGCAACACCCGGCTCACCGCGCCCGTGCACTGCGCCCCGCCCGAGAACAAGCCGACCAGCTCCGAGCGTCTTCGCTGCGCCGCCTACCTCACCCGCGAGCTGGAACTCCTCGCGCCGACCGTCCGGGTGATCGTGGTCCTCGGCGGCTTCGGCTGGCAGGCCCTGTTCACGGTCCTCGCCCAGGGCGGGTGGGTGATCCCCCGGCCGCGCCCCCGCTTCGGTCACGGCGCCCAGCTCACCCTGAACCATCCCGACGGCCGCACGCTCACGGTGCTCGGCTGCTACCACGTGAGTCCCCACAACACGTTCACCGGCCGCCTGACGCCCACGATGCTCGAAGACATCTTCCGCACCGCCATCAATCTCACCCACGCAGCCCCGCCCCTGCCGTCCTGAGCTGTTCTGTAGACGGGACATGCGGGTATGGAGTGATGTAGGTTGGTGATTTTATATAGTTAGATGCGCATATCGCAGTATCCTTCTGTTTTTGGTGGCTCAACCATCGGGCCCTCGGCGCCACCTAATGGCCTGCTCGTCGCTCGAAACAGCGAGAACCGTTCCCCACCAAGCAATCCCACGATCCACCGCGCATCACTCCCCCACCGCACGACGGCATCACACCTGGATGCTCCCCTCCCCCGTCGCCAAACTTTGGAGCACGTCAGACGAGGGCGACCTCGTCGAAGGCGACGGTGAGGGTGTGACGGCGCTCGTGGAGGACGCCACCCTCGCGATGGACGGCGCCCTCACTGAACTCCAGGCGCAGGGTGGTGCGATGCGGATCGACCTCGCGGACGACGGCGCAGACACCACTGAACGGTCCCGCCGGAAAGTAGACGACGTCACCCGGCGCGAACTCGGAATTCCCCACGCCGCCACCGTAGTCCATGTGGGGCACCGCGCGCCGGATCAGAGCAGGGCGGCGACCTTCTTCGCGGTCTCCTCGGCCGAGCCGGGATTCTGTCCGGTCACCAGGTTCCCGTCGACCACGACATAGGAGACGAACGGCAGTTTCGCCTTCTCGTAGTTCGCGCCACGCTTCTTCATCTCCGCTTCGGCGTTGTAGGGCACGAGCTTGTCGACCCTGGCGAGAACCTCCTCCAGCCAGGCGAACCCGGTGAGGTTGCGGCCTGCCACGAGATGGGAACCGTCGGAGAGCGTCGTGTTGAGCAGGCCGCAGTAGCCGTGGCAGACCGAGGAGACGATGCCGCCGCGCTCGTAGATCTCCCGCGTGAGGCGCTGCAGCCCCACGCTGTCGGGAAAGTCGTACATGACCGCGTGCCCGCCGGTGAAGTAGATGGCGTCGTAGTCGGCCGCATCGATCTCCTCGGGACTCGCGGTCTGCTGCAGCAGCGCCATCTTGGCCGGATCCGCCCGCCACGCCTTCGCGGTCTTGTCGTAGCTGGGGAACTTCAGCGACCGGGGCTCGAGCGGCACCGGGCCGCCCGCCGGGCTGACGAGCGTCTGCTCGAAACCCTTCTCCTCGAACACCTGCCAGGCATGGGTCAGCTCGGACAGCCACAGGCCGGTCGGATGGGACGGGTCGTCATAGTGACCGACGTTGGTGACGACGTGCAAGATGCGCTTGGTCATGCGTGGTTCTCCTTCGTCCGTCGCGACTCCTTGATCTCAGTGTGCGCCCGTACCGAGGTGGGGACCGGCATGTGCAGCGCGTTCTGCCCCTCGGTCATGACGTCGAGCTGGATGGTCCTGATCGGTCTCAGTGCCCGGAGGTCGTCGGAGAGCCGGCCCGCCCCGAGCTCGAGCCGGATTCCCCGCGGCAGCCGGGTGGTGCCCGCCGAAAGGACGTTGGTCTGGCTCAGCGTCGAGTGCCAGGCGCCGTCGATCCGCGTGTAGGAGGTCAGGCTCGCGACGCGTTCACCCGAGACGTGCCCCCGGTGTCGCGGCGTCGGCGCA
This sequence comes from Nocardia neocaledoniensis, assembly GCF_003182135.1. GTDB lineage: Bacteria > Actinomycetota > Actinomycetes > Mycobacteriales > Mycobacteriaceae > Nocardia > Nocardia neocaledoniensis. The sequence continues at coordinate 188,202 of NZ_QGTL01000010.1, forward strand.
GCGAAGGCGACATCGGTGCCACCGTCGTCGCCGGCGACGCGCGCGGTCGCCCGCCGGTGGTCGATGTCGACGTCGATGTCGGTGACCCATTTCGGGAATCCGTAGCCGTCGTGGCCGCGCACCTGGGCGATGTCGGTGGTGACGGGCAGCGACAGGACATAGGAGTGCAGGTGGTCGTTCTGTAGACCGGACAGCAGGTCGGCGACACCGAGTCCGCCGTGCCGCGCCGGCCGGACGGCGATGCCGACGGCGGCTTCGGTGTAGAAGTCGATGTCGCACACGTCGTAGCGGAAGAACATCAGCGAGACGAGGCCGAGGCCGGGCACGAGTTCGAGCGGATCGAGGGCGCGCGGGAGTCGCGACCGGATCGCCCGCGCCGGCGCGATCATCGTCAGCCGGGCGGTGGAGACGCGGTAGTAGAAGTTCGGCGACCAGGTCGGGCCGATCGGCGAGTCGACCCGCACCTTCGGCAGCCGCCGGAAGAAGTCGACGCCGCTCACCCGCGGGTCGGCCGCGACGACGTCCAGATCGGTTGCCATCCGGAACCGGTCGTACAGGCCGCCCTGCGGGACCTCGACCGAATGCCCGCCCAGATCGACGGTGACCGTGTGGTGCGAGGTGCGTGCCATGGCACATCTCCTAATGTTTACGTTGCTTACATCCACCGATGCTAGGGCTACATGTAAGCACTGTCAACACACCCTCGCTCCGCAGTGACAACGGCCACCCTTTCCTGAAGTTGACACCGCTTACACCACTTCCTAGGTTCATGTAAGCAACGTAAACATACCGCGCAGAGGAGTTCTGATGCCTTCGACAGCCCCCACGTCACCCACGACGGATTCGCCGGTCTTCGCGCCGTTCACGCTCCCCCACGGCGCGGTGCTCCCGAACCGGCTGGCCAAGGCCGCCATGGAGGAGAACATGGCCGCGTACGGGCAGCTCCCGGACGAGGCTCTGTTCCGGCTCTACCGGCGCTGGAGCCGGGGCGGGGTCGGCCTGATCATCACGGGCAATGTCATGGTCCACGCCGAGGCGCTGACCGGGCCCGGCGGTGTCGTCCTCGACGCGCGGTCTCCGCTCGAGCCGTTCCGGCGGTGGGCCGACGCCGCGAAGAGCGGGGGCGCGCGGGTGTGGATGCAGATCAATCATCCGGGCAGGCAGGTGGGCGCGAACATGCCCGGCGTCGCCTGGGGCCCGTCGGCCGTCCGGGTCGACGTCGGCAAGAACAGCGGCCGCTTCGCCGAGCCGGTCGAGATGACCGCGGGCCAGATCGAGGAGACCGTGACGCGCTTCGCCGAGACCGCGCGCCGGGCCGAGGAGGCCGGCTTCGACGGTGTCGAGATCCACGCCGCGCACGGGTATCTGCTCTCCCAATTTCTCTCCCCGCTCGCCAATCGGCGCACCGATCAGTGGGGTGGCACCCTGGCGAACCGGGCCAGGCTCCTGCTCGACATCGTCGGCGCCGTGCGGGCCACGGTCGCCCCGGGCTTCGCGGTGGCCGTCAAGCTGAACTCGGCAGACTTCCAGCGTGGTGGCTTCGACGCAGACGACGCCGCGGCCGTGATCGCCCTGCTGGCGCCCCTCGGTGTCGACCTCGTCGAGTTGTCGGGAGGCAGCTACGAGGCACCGGCCATGACCGGACAGTCCGGCGACGAGCGCACACGATCGCGGGAGGCCTATTTCCTCGGTCTCGCCGAGGAACTCGCCGCGTCCAGCCCGCTGCCGCTCATGCTGACCGGCGGTGTCGCCCGGCTTCCGGTGGCCGAGCAGGTCCTCGCCGGCGGGATCGACCTCGTCGGTATGGGCAGCGCGCTCGCCGTCGACCCCGACCTGCCGAACCGCTGGCGCGCGGACACCGGCGCGGCGGTGGAGTTGGCGCCCGTGCGCATCGCGGACAAGGCGGTCGCCTCCGCCGCGAGCATGGCGCGCGTGCGCCGGCAACTGCGCCGCCTCGGCGCGGGCAGGCGGACCCGGCCCGGCATCGATCCGAAGCTCGCCTCGCCACGGAGCTCTGGCTCCAGCGCCGCGCGCTGCGCCGCTACCGCGCCTGGCTGAGAAGCCGTGCCGCGTGACATGATCGCGCCGAGAGGCGGCGCTGTGCTCGCGAATCGCGGTGCAGGGGTGAATGTTTCGCCTAGAATAAATGCCGGGTGAGATCCTCGGTCACCCCGGCGCCGATCTGTGGCGCCAGTGTCGTCCCGCCGTGCTGTCGCGGGACGCGAGCGTGAACCATGCCAACGGATATGAATCATGCAGGGGGTCAACCATGTCCACCGCTGTCGATTTCGCAGCTCGTCTCATCGATCCCGCCGCGATCGCGGCGGCCGGACACTCGGCGGTCCTCGCCTACGTGTCACCGAGCAGACCGGGCGCGAACTTCGGTGCCAAACCGATCACCGCCGAGTACGCCCGCGCGCTCGCCGCCGCCGGACTCGACGTCGTCTCGATCTGGCAGTACGGCAAGCCAGGCGATCCCACCCCGTCCGACTGGACGACCGGCTTCGACGGCGGCAGGCGAATGGCCGAGCAGGCGCTCGCCACGCATCTGGAGGTCGGTGGGCCACGCCGTGCGCCGATCTTCTTCGCCGTCGACGAGGACATCTCGCTGAGCCAGTGGAACGCGACCGCCGTCGACTTCTTCCGCGGGGTGAACTCCGTGCTCGGCACGGAATGGACGGGCATCTACGGACATTCCCGGGTGTGCGCGTGGGCGATCGAGGACGGGGTGGTCGGCCGCCGCGGCGACTTCAGCTGGGTGTGGCAGACACGAGCCTGGTCGGGCGCCGAGCGGGAGCCCCGGGCGGTGCTGTACCAGCGGGTGATCGACACGCCGAGCAATCCCGGCCCGGTCATCGACGGCACACACGTCGATGTCGACGACATCCTCGCGCCCGACTTCGGGCAGTGGAGTCTGGACCGCTCGGTCCAGGTGCCCGCCTTCACCGAACTCGACCGCCTCGGTCCCTCGCACTCCCCCCGCGACGGTGCGCGGATCACCAATTTCCTGCTGCACACCCAGGAGGGCAACGGCACCGCGGAATCGCTGGCGGCCTACCTGAACAACCCGGCCAACGGCGTGTCCTACCACTACACCCTGCGCGACGGCATCGTCGTCCGCGTGGTGCCCGAGGAACTCGCCGCCTGGTCGGTGCTGTCCGCCAACCCGTTCACGGTGAACTTGTGTTTCGCGGGGAGCCGGGTGGCCTGGTCACGGGACCAGTGGCTCGCGATCGACGCCGACCTGCGCATCGCCGCATACCTGGCCGTGCGCAGCGCGCACCGGCACGGCTATTCCACGCAGGTGATCGCACCGCCCGGCTACCGGGTCGGCGAAGGCATCAGCGACCACAAATACGTCACCGAGGCCCTGGGAATCGGCACCCACACCGACGTCGGACCGAACTTCCCGTGGGACGTGTTCGCTGCCCACGTCAACGATTTCGCGGGCACCGGTCAGACCGCCATCGACATCAGGGCGGCGGCCTCGCCGTGGCTGGGCGCGCGTCGCACCGACGGCGAACTCGCCACCCCGGACGGCATCGGCCGCTTCGCCGAGTTCGAGCACGGCTACGTCTACTGGCATCCGGCCACCGACGCGCACGCCATCCCGACCGCGATCATGACCAAGTACGCCGAACTCGGCTGGGAGGCAGGCCCCTTGGGCTACCCGATCGCCGAGCACGCGGAACTGCCCGATCCGCGCGGCACCGGCCCCGGTCTCGCGCAGGCCTTCCAGGGCGGCACCGTCTATCGCCGGGCAGGCGCGCCCGCCTACTGGGTGCACGGCGCGATCGGGGCCCGCTGGTCGGCAGCCGGATTCGAGAACGGCGAACTCGGGTGGCCCGCCTCCGACGAGATCGCCCACGACGACGGCGTCTACCAGGCGTTCGAGTTCGGCCGCATCTACTGGGTGCCCGAAAAGATTGTCGCGCTGCGCAATTCCGGCGACCCCGATACGCCGCTGGCCCGTCCCGCCTGACCTGTCGGGGTACCCGGCTACGCTGGCGGCGTTCGGTGCGCCGGCCGGCGTAGCGAGTACCGGCACGGAAGGAGACCCGCACCATGTGGCCGTCCGAGTGGCCCACGTCCGCGCGTGCGATCGCGATCGCCGTCGACGCCGCCGTCCACGCGGCGCGCGCCGCCGACGAACCCGCCTTCACCGAGGCGATCGCCGCAGTGGCCGAACTGCCCGCCGATCAGGCCGGCGCGGTGCTCGCGGCGATCGTGCGGGAGCTCCTCGAGGTCGCGCACCCGGACGGGCTCACCGGCGACGATGTGCGCGCGGTGCTCGAGGCCGTGATGCGGGCGACGGTGCCCTGGCATCCCGGGCTCGACGTCGCCGCGGTGATCGCGACGCTCACCGGCGCGCTCGGGGTCGACGACGCGACCGAGCCGGACGCGCCACCGAGCGGTGTCCACCCCGCCGCGGTGCTCCTGATCGCCCACCTCGCCGAGCGAACCGGAATGCCGGTCCGCGAGGCGATCGGCCGGGCCATCGGTGAGATCGCCAGGGCCGAGACCGTCGAGATGCCCTGACCGGCCGCGCTCAGGACTCGGTGGCCAGCCGCACCCCGAAGCCGACGAGCACCAGGCCGGTCATCGCGTCGATGCGGCGGCGGATCCGGTCGGTCCGCATCCAGGTGGAGATCGAGCCGGAGGCGACGACGAGGGCGAGGCAGTACAGCGCGGTCAGCGCGATGTAGACGGCGCCGAAGGCCAGCGTCGTCCAGGTCGGCGAGTAGCCGTCGGGCACGAAGCCGGGCAGGAAGCTGACGAAGAGCACGCCGACCTTGGGGTTCAGGATGTCGGTGAGGAGTCCGGCGCCGAAGTTGCCCGCGCGATCCAGCGGTGCCACCGACGACGTGTCCGATGCGACACCGACCGGTCGCCGGAGGGCGCGCAGCGACTGCACGCCCATCCACACCAGATAGCAGGCGCCCACGATCTTGAGCGCCTCGTAGCCCACCTCGCTGGCCCGCAGCAGGGCCGACAGGCCCACCACGGCGGCCACGACCCACACCGCCAGTCCGCACAGCACGCCGGCCGCGGTCCGGATCCCCGCCCGCCTGCCGCCGCGCACCAGGCTGCGGACCACCACCAAGGTGTCCGGACCTGGCAGGATGACGATGACGAGGGATGCGAGAGTGAAGGAGATGAGCGCGGCGAGCATCCGACCATGGTAGGCGGGCCCGGCCTCGCCGAGGAAAGGCACAATGGACTCGATGAAACCCTGGCAGCTGGATCACGTGATCGAGAACGGGCCGTCCGACGGCGGACGTCGCATCGACGTCGACGTCGACGACATCCGGATGCTGCGGGAACAGTTCGTCGACTTCATGCTCGGCTACAAGTTCGCGATCGACGAGGTCACGACCAAGATCAACATCTTGCGCGAGGACTTCAACAACACCCACGAGTACAACCCCATCGAGCACGTGGGTTCGCGCCTCAAGTCGCCCGAGAGCGTGCTGGAGAAGGTGCGGCGCAAGAACTACGCGATGAACCTGTCCTCGATCCGGGCGAATGTCCTCGACATCGCGGGGGTCAGGGTGGTGTGCAGCTTCATCTCCGACATCGAGACGATCAAGCAGATGCTGGCGAGCCAGTCCGACATCACGGTGCTGGAGGAACGCGACTACATCACCCATCGCAAGCCCAACGGGTATCAGAGCCTGCACCTGATCGTCTCGATCCCGGTGTTCCGTTCCGACCGCACCGAGCGGATTCCCGTCGAGATCCAGATCCGCACCATCGCGATGGACTTCTGGGCCAGCCTCGAGCACAAGATCTACTACAAGTACCGCGGCGAGGTGCCGCCGAATCTGCGCAGCGATCTCGCGCAGGCGGCCGAGGTGGCGACCCAGCTCGACGAGAAGATGGAGGCGCTGCACCGCCAGGTCGACCGCGGCTCGCACACGAAGCCGCGCGCCGCCGAATCCCTCGACCTCGGCATGCTCTACCGGAACCTGACGGCCGAGCATCCGGTACACCTGCGCCCGGGCGACCTGCCGCTCTGAGCGGCCCGGCTCAGCCTTTGAGCCAGTCGATCGCGATGGCGACCACGGCGGCGTTGAAGAAGAAGCTGAGCACGCTGTGCGCGACGACGCGCCGCCGCATGGGCCGGTTCACCACGTCCACATCCGACACCGCGAACGACGTGCCGACGGTGAACGAGAAGTACACGAATTCGGTGAGCTGCGGCCACGGGCAGTGCGGGAACTCCAGGCCGCCGTCGGCGTAGTGAGCGCGCGCGTAGACCTGCGCGAACGCGGTGTGCAGCAGCAGCCAGGACAGGAAAACCGTGGCGGCGGCGACGCCCTCGGCGAGCGCGTCGCCGCCGCCCTCCCGTGCCGCGATCATGACGAACCCCGCCGCCGCCCCCGACCCGCTGGCCACCAGCGCCATCGTCGTCGCGTACCAGTTCGGCCCGACCCAGTCGTCCAGATCCGCCGACGGGTCGCTGGGCAGGTCGCGATAGAGCAGCGCCCAGCCGGCCGCCATGTAGGCGACCGCCAGCAGGTTCCACACCAGCAGCAGCCCGATCCCGCTCCCGGACCACGAGAACGCCACCAGCCAGACCACACCGAGGCCGGTGAGCCCCAGCTCCATCGCCCCCAGCACCTTCCGGCTCATACCGCCACACCTACCACGAACCCGGGCGCGCGCCCCGCAACCGCGCCCGGCCGTTCACGCTCGGTAGGCCGCCACGAAAGGCGTGTCCACGCCGAGCTCGCCGACCCGCGCGGCACCACCCGGGTGTCCGAGCGGTTCCGTCCGCCCGGGCAGCGGTTCCTCGAAGAAGCGACGGTTCTCGGCCACGAAAGCCTCCTGCCCCTCGGGCATGTCGTCCACGTAGTAGATCGCCTCGACCGGGCAGGCCGGTTCGCACGCCCCGCACTCGGTGCACTCGTCCGGCTGGATGTAGGCCATCCGGTCGCCGACGAAGATGCAGTCCACCGGGCATTCCTCGATGCACGCCCGGTCCAGGACATCCACGCAGGCCGCGCCGACCACGAACGTCACGATGTTCTCCTCTGTTGCTCGGTGCCGCGCCCTCCGCGACCGATCTCCATCGTGGTCGGCGCGCGGCGCTCCGAGTAGCCGTCGATTCCCATGACCTCTTAAGGTTTTGTTATGAGCTTGCCGCCGGGAACACCTGACCTGGAGGTGCTCGATCTGCTGGTCTCCGTGGCCGAGCTGGGCAGCCTGGGGGCGGCCGCGCGACGGCACGGCATCAGCCAGCCCGCGGTGGGGATGCGGATCGGTGCGCTGGAGCGGCGCTTGGGATTACGGCTGCTCGACCGCGGGCCGACCGGATCGGCGCTGACCGATGCGGGATCGGCCGTGGTCGAACTCGCGCGTCCGGTACTGGCCGCCGGCGGCGCGCTGATGGACGGCGTGTCGGACCTGCATCGCCGGACGCACGCGAGCCTGCGCGTCATGGCGTCGAAAACGATTGCCGACCACCGGATTCCCCAGTGGTTGTCGGCGCTGCGCAAGCTGCGGCCCGAGCTCGCGATGGAACTCGATGTCGCCAACTCCCAGCAGGTGACGGCGGCGATCAGGGACCGGACGGCCGAGCTCGGGTTCGTGGAGGGGCCGCACTCCCCCGCGGGCCTGGGCAGTCGGGTGCTCGTCGCCGACGAACTGGCCGTGGTCGTCGCGCCGGACCACCCGTGGGCCACCCGGCGGCGCGCGATCACCCTGCGAGAGCTCGGGGAGACGCCGCTGCTGTGGCGCGAGAAGGGTTCCGGCACCCGCGAAACGGTGTGGTCGGCGCTGGAGATCCACGGCACGCCGGCCCGGCCGGCCGCCGAACTCGGTTCGGCCGCGGCCATTCTCGCGACCGCGCGCAGCGGGACCGCCCCGGCGGTGGTCAGCAGGCTCATCGTCGCGCACGAGCTCCGCGCCGGGACACTGCACGAGGTGTCCCTGGCCGATTCCGTCACGCTGACCAGGAAGTTCCGTGCCATCTGGCACCGCCGCACCCCACCGTCCGGTCCCGCCGCCGACCTGGTCGGGCTCGCTACCCGCATCGAGGCGGCCCGACCGACCCGGCGGGACAGACCCGCCAGGTGACCGCGCGGCTCAGGGAGTCGGGACTCGGGTCCAGGTCGGTGATGATCGTGTCCAGGGCGCGGAGGCCGGCTCGGTGGAGCAGACGCTTCTCGTTGGTGATCCATTCGCCGCGGGAGGCGAGCACCGCGTGGGCCGTGTACATTCCCGCGGTGGCCAGCGCGCCGGCGAGTTCGGTCAGCCGGCCATGGGCGGCGTAGGCGTCGCGGGCGTAGCGGAGAGTCAGGTCCGCGCGCAGAGCGTGCGGGTATTCCGGTCGCGGGAGGCGGCCGCGCAGGACTCGGTTGACCGACAGCTCCGCGAGCAGCAGGTAGCTCGGGATGCCCGCCAGGTGGAACATCAGGGGCTCCCAGTGGAAGCGACCCTCGTTCGCCTCGGCGATCTCGTGCTCGACGACGTCGAGGTCACGATAGTGGACGTCGACCGGGCGGTCGCCGATGGTGAGCCACGCTCCTGGCGAGGTTGCGGCCTCGGAGCGGGGGCTCGGACGAGGCAGGGAGGGGAAGGCTGATCGGTCAGCTGTCACGCCATGGGTCCGAGGGTACCGCCGTCGCCGAGCCGCGGGCACGGCAGAGCGTGCGCGGGGTAGAAAGGGTGTGGCTGGCTACACCATCGAGTCGGTGGCCTGCTCCATCGAGAACCGGGGCCGCCGCGACAACCATGGGAGTCATGACGGACACACCTGCCGAGCCGACGCTCGTCATCGACAGCTCCGACGCGCCGACCACCGTGCTCGACGTCCCGCCGCCGCAGGGCGCGCAGCGCGGCGGCGGCGTGCTCGCCACCGCGCTGCGCGCGCCGATCCAGGCCAGGACGTGGAAGGAGTTCGCGTACCTGCTGCTGTCGTTCGTGCTCGGCTGCGTGGCCGTGTGCTACCTGTTCTTCGGGTTCGGTGGCGGCCTCTACGCGTCGATCTTCCTGATCGGCATCCCGCTGCTCGCGCTGATCTTGCTCGGCGGCCGGGTCTGGGCCCGGATCTACCGGTCCCTCGGTGCGGGCCTGCTCGATGTCGAGGTCGCGGCGCCACCGGCCTTCAGCCGGGGGCGTGGGCTGTTCGGATTCCTGCGCGCCGCCTTCACCGACCGGCCGAGCTGGCGCGCGACCCTGTTCCTGCTCGCGCAGTCGGTGCTCGGCGTAGTGGTGGGCTATCTGGTGCTCGTCGTGATCGCGATGGTCGGGTTCACCGCGATCTCCCCGATTCCCTGGGTGCTGTTCGATCCGGTCCAGGTGGACGCCGCCGGGGTCGAGCATCACAGTCTCGCCCAGTTCGGTTCGTTCTACGTCGACACCTGGCCGCGGGTGCTGGCCATGTCGGCCGTCGGCATCGTGCTGTGCTTCGCGCTGCCGTGGCTGGTCCGGGCCGCCTGCTGGCCGCACCGGATGCTGATCACGCAGCTGCTCGCGGAGACGCCGCGGGATCGGCAGCTGGCCGAACTGCGCGCGAGCAGACGCGCCGCCGTGGACGACGCCGCCGCCACCCTGCGCCGGGTCGAACGCGATCTGCACGACGGCACCCAGGCACGGCTGGTCACCATCGCGATGGCGCTGGGCCGCGCCGAGGAGCGACTGGCCGCCGGTGGCGATCCCGGCGACCTCATCGCCGAGGCCAGGGCGGGTGCGAAGGACGCGCTGACCGAGCTGCGCGAACTGGTCCGCGGCATCCACCCGCCCGCGCTCGAGCTCGGGCTCGGTCCCGCGCTGGAGACGCTGACGGCCCGCTGCGCGATTCCCGTCGAGCTGCGAGTGCACCTGCTGCGGCGCCCGAGTCCCGCGATCGAGGCGATCGCCTACTTCTCGGTCGCCGAACTCCTCACGAACGTGGTGAAGCACGCGCGCGCCACCCACGCGACCGTGACCGTCCTGCCCGACAGTGTGCGATCGCTCGCGATCACCGTGCGCGACAACGGGATCGGCGGCGCACCGCGCCCCGGCACCGATCCCGCGGGTGGCAGCGGACTGGCCGGTCTCGCCGCAAGGGCGCGCGCGGTCGACGGCACCCTCACCGTGGACAGTCCGGCCGGTGGTCCGACCGTGGTCACCATGGTGCTGCCGACGGCGGGCCCGCAGTGACCGCGCCGCTGCGGGTGGTGATCGCCGAGGACAGCGCGATCCTGCGCGACGGCCTGGCCGGCCTGCTCACCGAGCGCGGCCACGAGGTGGTGGCGATGGTCGGGGACGCCACCACGCTGAGCGAGGTGGTGGACACCCATCGCCCCGACGTCGCGGTGGTGGACGTGCGGATGCCGCCCAGCTTCACCGACGAGGGCCTGCTCGCCGCCATCGAGCTGCGCCGCAAGTTTCCCGGCACCGGTGTGCTCGTGTTCTCCCAGTGGATCGAAACCCGCTACGCGACAGAACTTCTCGCGGCGGGCGCGAGCGGGGTGGGCTACCTGCTCAAGGACCGGGTGGCCGATGTCGGCGATTTCGTCGACGCGCTGCACCGGGTCGCGACGGGCGGCACCGCCCTCGACCCGGAGGTGGTGAGCCAGCTGATGGGCGCCTCGCGTCAGCAGGACTCGCTGGCCCGGCTCACTCCCCGCGAACGCGAGGTCCTGGAACTGATGGCGCAGGGCCTGACCAACAACGCGATCGCCGCCGCGATCACCGTCACCGAGCGCGCCGTCGAGAAGCACATCGGCAACATCTTCACCAAGCTCGATCTGCCACCCTCCGACACCCGTCACCGCAGGGTACTCGCGGTGCTGCGGCTCCGTGGGTGAGGCGACGGGCGTACGATCAGCGAACACACTCACGCGGTTTCCCGAGCCCGAGGTGATGTCGTATGGCCGAGACGGATGTCCTCCTCGTCGGCGCCGGTCCGGTCGGATCGGTGGCGGCCATCGAGCTGGTCCGGCGTGGGGTGCGCTGCCGGCTCGTCGACGCCCTGCCCGAACCGCCGCGCTACGCGAAAGCGGTCGGGATCCAGCCCCGCACGCTGGAGGTTTTCGAGTCGATGGGGCTGCTGCGGGAGTTCCTCGACGCGTCCGTCCAGTTGCGCGGACAACTCACCTACGTCAACGGGGCGCCGGCGGGCCGGCTGGAGCTGGCACTGCCGCCCGAGGTGCCGTTCGGGTTCGTCGGACTTCCCCAGTACGAGACCGAACGGATTCTCGCCGAGCGGCTGGCGGCCATGGCGACCCGCGTCGAACGGGGAACCACCCTGGTCGGTTTCACCCAGGACCAGGACGGTGTCGATGCCGTCCTGCGCGGTCCCGGCGGTGAGCAGGCCGTCCGCGCCCGCTACCTCGTCGGCTGCGACGGCGCGCACAGCACCGTCCGCAAGACGCTCGGCCTGACCTTCGAGGGCGCCGCCTTCACCGAGCAGTACATGCTCGGCGACGTGGAGCTCGACTGGTCGCAACCACCCGGCTACGGCGTGCGGGCGACGCACCAGACCGACGGCGTCACCGACGACGGGCTGGTGTGCATCCCGCTGCCCGGCCACCACCGCTACCGGGTGTCGATGCAGGTTCCCCCCGAACTGGCGGTGGCCGCGGGTCCGGACGGCATCGAGCACGGCTTCCGTTCCGGCCCAGGGCCCGATCTGGCCGATATCCAGGCCGTGCTGGACCGGCTGTCCCCGGAACCGGTCACCGCGTCGCGGTTGCGCTGGTCGTCGGCCTTCCGGATCAGCCACCGCATCGTCGACTCCTATTCGCGGGGAAGGGTTTTCGTCGCGGGCGACGCCGCCCATATCCACCCGCCCACCGGCGCGCAGGGCATGAACACCGGCATCCAGGATGCGCACAACCTCGCCTGGAAGCTCGCGCTGGCGGTCGCGGGCGAGGGCAGCGCGGACCTGCTCGCCAGCTACGACGCCGAGCGCCGTCCGGTCGGCGAGGAGGTCGTCGGGCGCACCGTACGCCACGCGAAGGACGGCTTCGGGAACGACGACGCGGATCCCGAACGGTTCCTGCTGCGCGAGGCGCAGCTGCTGATCGACTACCGCGACAGTCCCGTGGTGACCGCGTCGCCCAGCGGGACGCGCATGCCGCCTGCGGGCACCCGCGCCCCCGACGCCCGCGGCCTCACCCGCGCCGCCGTCGCCTTCCCGTTCCGCCTGTTCACCCTGTTCACCGGAACAGGGCACACGGCCCTCGTCTATCTCGACAGCACGGCCGAGATCGCCGATCTGGAGCGGACATTGGAGCGCCTGCGCACCGAGGCCGGTGGCCACCTCGACTCCTACCTCATCGTGGCGCCCGACACCGAGCCCGTGCCGACGGTCCCGCCGCTCGTCTGCGATCGGGACGGCGATTTCGCCCACCGCTACCGGCCCGAGCCCGGCACCCTGTTCCTCGTCCGACCGGACGGCTATCTCGGCTATGTCGGTTCCCCGACCGACCCGGCGCTCGCCCGCCATCTCACCGCCACCTTCGCCACCGCGCGGACGACCGGATAGCGGGGCGCCAACGGACCCGGTGAACGTTCAGGCCGTGACGAGGGCCACCAGGAGCAGGCCGGAGACGAGCAACACCAGCGGTATCAGAATCCCCACCAGGCGCACCCGATTCCGGCCCGGAGGCAGGACCAGGGGCACCGTGACAGCGATGATCGCCGCGGCAGGGAGCGCGCAGACGGAACCGAAGATCAACCCGTATCCGTGCGGATCGGCGAGCGGATCACTCGACCATCGCGACCGCGCGACGAGGTAGGCACACGACAGCCAGAACAGTCCCGCGGCCGCCGCGACGACCCCGGCCACCACCGCGACGCCGAGGCGCCACCGATCCGCACCGGACCGCCTCGACGAATCCGCGCCCCGACCCGATTCCTCCTGGCGCATCAGACTCCCTCCCGCACACGATCACAGCACATCGGGTCACCAGCCGCACCCCGCCCGGGCGCCGGGACTAGACCTTCCACACCTGGGTGGTGTCCACGCCGAGGTCCGCGCCCGTCCGGCTCCGGGGGCGCAGCTCGGGAACAGCCACGCCGTCGAGATCGGTGAGTGTCGAATGCTTTTCGGTCGGGGCGAAGGCATGGCGCTCGCCCCACTGGCGCAGGGCCACGATCGTGGTGAACAGGTCCTTGCCCGCCGCGGTCAGTTCGTAGGCGTGCCGTTTGCCGCCCGGTGCGGTGCTTGTGGTCAGGATGCCGTGCTCGACCAGGCGGCGCAGCCGATCGGACAGGATGTTGCGCGCGATGCCGAGCCGCTGCCGGAACTCGGTGAACGAGGCGGCGCCGTCCATGGCGTCGCGAACGATCAGCAGCGACCACCGATCCCCGATGAGGTCGACCGTTCTGGCGACCGGGCAGTGCGGGTCGGTCCAGTCCTGGTCCGCGCCGAGCGCCATCGAGCCCACCTCCATAGGTTGCGATTCGAAACCATTCTGCCATACGCTCTAATGGTTTCGTTTTGCTACCAATGGAGGATGCTGGTGGATACCGCCCAGCGAGTGGTCGCGGCCGGAGTGTGCGCCGTGGCGGTCTCGACGATCTATGCGATCCAACCGGTGCTCGACGAGGTCGGCGGCGATCTGGGACTGGCATCGGACGCGCTGGGGTGGCTCGTCGCGGCCGGCCAGATCGGCTACTTCGCCGGACTGCTCCTGCTGGTCCCCCTCGCCGATCTGCTCGATCGGCGCCGGCTGATCGTCGGCCACCTACTGCTCACCGCGATCGGGACGACGCTGGTCGCGCTCGCGCCGAACGCGGTGACCGCGATGGCGGGGTCGGCGATCGCGGGATTCTTCGCGGTGGTCGTGCAGGTGACGGTCGCGTACGCCGCGGCGGTCAGCGCACCCGGTGAGCGGGGCCGCGCGATCGGCGTGGTCACCTCGGGGGTGGTGCTCGGCATCCTCGGCATCCGGGTCCTCGCCGGACTACTGAGTGACACGGTCGGCTGGCGGGCGATCTACATCGTGCTCGCCCTGGCCTGTGTGGCGCTCGCGGCAACGGCTCGCCGCCTCCTGCGGCCGGACCCCAGGAGCCCGGAGCGCCGGTACGTCGAGATCCTGGCTTCGATGGCCCGGCTGACCCGCGATCGGCTCTTCCTCGGCCGCGGGCTGGTGACGTTCTTCGTCTTCGCCTCCTTCGGCACGCTCTGGAGCGGGCTCGCGTTGCCGCTCAGCGCCGCGCCGTGGTCGCTGAGCGCCGCCGCGATCGGCCTGTTCGGCGCGTTCGGCCTGGCAGGCGCGCTCGGCGCGACCCGCGCGGGCCGCTGGGCCGATGCCGGCCACGCCAGAACCACCACCGGGTGGTCACTGGTGCTGCTGGCGGCGTCGTGGCTACTGCTCGGCCGGACCGAACCGACCCTGCTGTTGCTCGTCGTCGGCGTCATCGCCCTCGATTTCGCCGTGCAGGCCGTTCACGTCACCAGCCAGCATCTGCTGACCAGCTCCTACCCGGACCGGGCGGGCAGTGTCATCGGCGCCTACATGGCGTTCTACTCGCTCGGTTCCGCGCTGGGCGCGGTCACCACGGCATGGGCGTACACCACGTGGGGCTGGTGGGCCTCCTGCCTCACCGGCGCCGTGTACGCCGTGGCAGCGCTCGCGACCCACCTCCTGTCCCGCACGCCACTCCCGGCGCTCGCCACTCCACGGTGACCTCCGATCCCACCGTGATCGAACCGTCCGCGCGCGAGTCCGACGTTGCAGTCCATGCCATCTCGCGCGCGATGCACGCCACGCGCCCGCGCATGTCCCGCATCGCGGACCGCCCTTGGGCTAGTGTCCGAGCGAACGCCGCTGGGCGGAAGGAATTCCCATGTCGCTCTCACGTCGCAGCCTGCTCACCGCCGCCGTGGCCGGTGGCGCGATCGCCGCGCTCGGCGGGCCACGGGCCCAGGCCGCACCGCGCGTCCTTCGCGCGGGCGATCCGGACTTCGCGGCGCTTGCCGGTCGCGGATACAACCGCCGCTTCCAGGCCCGGCCCGCCCGGATCTACGTGCCGGCCACAACAGAAGAGGTCCGCGACGCGGTGGCGGCAGCGGTCTCCGAGGGTTCACCGCTCGCGGCGCGGTCGGGCGGACACTGTTTCGACGACTTCGTCGACAGTGCGCGCACCGGCGCGATCATCGACCTCGGCGAGCTCGACGCCGTCCACTGGGACGACCACCATCGCGCGTTCTCGGTCGCGGCGGGCGCCGACCTCGGCGCGGTGTACGAGGCGCTGCACCGGTGGGGCGTCACCGTCCCCGCGGGGATCTGTCTCGGCGTCGGCATGGGTGGCCACGTCTGCGGCGGCGGTTACGGCCCGCTCTCACGCCGGTTCGGACTCGTCGCCGATCATCTCGCCGGGGTGGAAGTGGTCACCGTGGACGCCGCGGGCGCGGCGAAAGTCGTTGTCGCGAAGCGGGACGGCCCCGATCACGATCTGTGGTGGGCGCACGCCGGCGGCGGTGGCGGCAATGTCGGTGTGGTGACGCGGTTCCTGCTCCGCTCCCCTGACGCCGAGGGCGCCGACCCCGCGCACGCCCTGCCGAAACCGCCGCGCGAGATGCTCAGCGGACGCGTGATCCTGCCCGTCGCGACAGAGGATTCGTTCGTCCGGTTCGTCGGCAACTACCTGGCCTTCTTCGAACAGCACAGCGCCCCCGGCGACGAGTTCGCCGGCCTGTACGCGCCGTTGATGATCCGGACCACCGGCACGGCCGCCGCCGAACTGCTCATCCTCCTCGATGCCGAGACCCTGGACGCCCGGGCACGATTCGACACATTCGTGCGGGCCGTCACCGACGGCGTGTTCCCACCCGCGATCGCCCTGCCGGTCGCCCAGCTGCCCTATCCGGAGACCGTGCGCCGGGTCTACTACGCCAAAGCCCCGAGTTCGGTACGGGTGAAGGTCAAGTCCGCCTACCTGCGCAGGGCCTACACACCCGAGCAGTTGCGCATCTTCTACCGCTACCTCGTCGATCCCCGATTCCTCGGTGAGTCCCAGCTCGAGTTCCTGCCGTTCGGCGGCGCGATCAACGCCGTCGCGTCCGGCGCGACCGCGATGCCTGCCCGGGACTGCTTCATGAAGATGCTGATCCACGCCGCCTGGCGGCTACCCGGCGACGACGACCGGTACCTGCGGTGGGCCCGCGAGATGTATCGCGACGTGCACGCCGGCACCGGCGGCGTCCCGATCCCGGACGAGACCTACGGCGGCAGCTACATCAACTATCCCGACGGCGATCTGGCCGATCCCGCGTGGAACACCTCCGGGATCCCGTGGCACACCTTCTATTACCGCGACAACTATCCGCGGCTGCGCCGGATCACGGCGGAGTGGGACCCGGGAAACGTCTTCACCCACCAGCTCTCGATCGGCAGATCCGACTGGTGACCATTTCTCAGGTGAGGGCGAGGACCCGGCACGGTCCCCCGGTGCCGCCGGCGTGTTTGGGCGCGCCGACGACGACAGTCGCGCCCGACGGCGGGACGGCGGCGAGCGCGGCCAGCATCTCCACGCCGTAGCGACCGGCGCCGAGCAGGGCGGTGTGCGCGCCGTAGTCGGGATCCGCGCCGCAGTCCAGGCTCAGGGTGTCGACGCCGGCGCCGGCGATGCCACATTGCGTCACCAGGTACTCCACGGCCTCGGCCGCGAATCCCGGGGCGTGCGGCACCCCGCGCGCGTCCAGGTTCAGGAAGGTCGACGGGTCACCGAGCCGCCCCTCCCACCCGGAGTACATCGCCACGAACGCCCGGTCTGGGATCTCCCCGTGCTCGGTCCGCCACCGGTCGATGTCGGCGACCGTCACCACGGCGTCGGCGTCGTTCGCGGCCTTCGCGCTGATGTCGAGGACGACGAGCGGCGCGACGAGGTCGTCGACCGCGAGCGCGTCGGTCGTCGCGCCGTCGGCGATCCGGTGCGCGGGCGCGTCGAGATGAGTGCCCGTGTGCTCCCAGTAGCCGAGCGCGAACTGCCCGAACCCGCCCACCGCGTGCCAGGCCACCGGCACCATGGCCATCGGCGGATTGCCCGGCCACACCGGCAGTCCCGGCGACAGCGTGTGCGTCAGATCGACCACGCCACCGGTCCGTGGCGCGGCCGCCGCACGTGCCGGGACGACCGCGGCCAGCGCGGCGCCACCCGCCCAGCCGAGCAGCGTGCGGCGGCTCGGTCGCGGCCCGGCACTGCCCGCGAGACGAACGATCTCCGGCGAGCACATCGGCTCAAGATAGCCCAGCGCACGAGACGGACACCGCGAATCGGGCGCGTGTCAGGACCGGGAGAACTCCGAGGCCCGCCGCACCTGATCCGGGGTGAGCTTTACGCCGGTGTACAGGGCGAATTGTTCGGCGGCCTGCAGCGCGATGACCTCGGCGCCGGTGATGACGGGAACGCCGGCCGCGCGGGCGGCGAGGATGAGCGGCGTTTCGGCGGGCAGGGCGACCACGTCGAAGACGGTGGCGGCCTCCGCGATCGTGACGTCGGCGAAGGACTGGACGTCGGCGTCGGGGCCCTGCATCCCGAGGGGCGTGACATTGACGAGCACCCGTGCCCGCCGGTCGCCGACCTCGGAAGTCCAGCGCGCGCCGTACTGTTGCGCGAGGGCACGGCCGGTGGTCTCGTTGCGCGCGACCACCGTGAGGTCCCGGAAGCCGGCGCCGGCGAAGGCCGCGAGGACCGCCTTGGCCATGCCGCCGCTCCCACGCAACAGGACCGACGCGGTCGGGTCGACCTCGTGCGTGCGCAGCAGTGAGGCCACCGCGAGGTAGTCGGTGTTGTAGGCCGTGAGCACACCGTCGTCGTTGACGATCGTGTTCACCGAGTCGATCGCCGTGGCACTGTCGTGCATCCGGTCGACGAGGGGAATCACGGCCTCCTTGAACGGCATCGACACCGACGCGCCGCGGATCGGCAGGCCGCGTACGCCGGCCACCGCCTGCTCGATGTCGACCGGGGCGAAGGCCTTGTACACGTAGTCCAGCCCGAGTTCGTCGTAGAGGTAGTTGTGGAAGCGCGTGCCGATATTGCTCGGCCGCGCCGCGAACGAGACGCACAACTGCATGTCCTTGTTCAGGATCGGCACGGGGGCTCCTTCCGTCGTCGGCCCGAATCTACCGACGCGGTCCCGGCCCGCACGGCAACCGGGTGAACCGATGCCGCAAACCGAGCGCTAAGTTACTGTTCATTCGCCCGAATAGGCCGGTCAATAACGTTTTCGGAAACCGCTTTCGTCGATGAACATCGATGCTAAGTTACTCTCCATTCCAACACGCCACCGGCCAGGAACTGTCTGTTCACCGGCGTCGGAGGTGTCACGTACTCAATGAGGAGACGACGGCGATGGATGGACTCAACAGGCGCGACGCGTTGAAGGTCGGCGGAATGCTGGGGGCATTCGGTGCCCTCACACTGACCACCACCCCGGTCCGGGCCGAACCATGGAGCTGGTCACCCCGGGACTCGGTCGCCGGTTCCGGCGCGGGCGCCGACCCGATGACTGTCTGGGACCCCGAGGCCGACGGCGTGGTCGCCGGCCTGATCGACCGCGGCGAGGTCCCGCGGGTGAACGAACTGCTGCGGACCTGGACCAGGAACGGTCACGCGCTGCCGGACGGATTGCCCTCGGAACTCCGCGATTTCATGGAATACGCCCGGCGGTTGCCGCACTGGGCCGATCCGGCGCAGCTGGACACCGCCATCCAGTTCAACAAGAAGCGCGGGCTCTACCTCGGGGTCCTCTACGGCTTCGCCAGCGGCATGATGAGCACCGTCATCCCGAAGGAGGCACGCGCGGTCTACTACTCCAAGGGCGGCCACGACCTCAAGGACCGCATCTCCAAGACCGCCAAGCTCGGCTACGACATCGGCAGCAACAACGCCTACGGTCCCGACGGGGAAATGGTCGTCACCTGCGTCAAAACCCGCCTCGTGCACGCCGCCGTGCGGCATCTGCTGCCGCAGTCACCGCACTGGGTCCATTCGGCCGAGGAGGACGTCCCGATCAGCCAGAACGACATCATGGTCACCTGGCACAGCCTGCCCACCACGGTCATGAAGCACCTCACCGCGTGGAAGGTGCCGATCCCCGCGCACGAATCGGCGGCGTTCCTGCACTCGTGGCAGGTCGCCGCGCACCTGCTCGGGGTGCGCGACGAGTACATCCCGAACTCGTGGGCCTCGGCGAATTCCCAAGCGGCGCAAGTCCTCGACCCCATCATCGCCGCCACCCCCGAAGGCGCCAAGCTCGCCGACCGGCTGCTGGGTCTCGGCGCCAACATCGACTTCGCGTTGCTCAGCAAGCCGGTCCTCGGCGCGTTCACCCGCTTCCTGCTCGGCGACACGATCGCCGACGGGCTGTCCATTCCGCGGGAGCCGGTCTGGGATCCGCTGCTGCGCTTCAGCTGGGGACCGTTCATCGCCGTGCGCGAAGGACTGCTCAGCGCCGTGCCCCCGCTCGGCGACCCGTACTGGCTGCTCGACGAATTCCTGCGCAAGGCGGCGCTGATCTACCTGTCCGAGCTGCGGATGCCGATCAGCATCGAGATCCCGACCATGAACCGGGACATGTCCCAACCGCACCGCTGACCCACTCCGAACGAAGGAAAGACCTCATGCGAAACACCCTCGGCCTCGCCTCGTGCCTCGCGGCGGCGGCACTCGTCGCCACCGCGCCGACCGCGACGGCGGGCCCCGCGCCCGCGCCCGTCGCCGACACCGGTTCCGCCGCAGTGGATCTGGGCTCGACCGCGGCGAACTCGATCGTCCAGTTGGCCCGCGACGGCGACATCATCGGGGTGATCGTCCTGCTTGGTATCACGCCCCTGCACATGCTGACCAGCGGGATCTGCGACCTCGCCACCCTGTCGGCCCTGCCCGACCCGTGCTCGTCGGGAACGACGCGCTACCAGGCGGCGAGCGAGTACACCGGCTGAGCGCGTCGCTGCCGACCGTCGGGTCCCGCCCCCGAGTAGCGTGGAAGGGAGGATGGGAGACTCGGTGGAAGACGCGTTCCAGCGCAGACCGGAGGAACCTCGGCACCACGGTGGCGCCGAGGCAGGCGGTTCGCTGGTCGGGGGCGTCGGCCTGGTCTGCACCACGGCGGTGCGGCTGACCGCGACCGACGGCTGCGCGGTCGCGTTGCTCAGCGCGCGGTCCTCGGCGCGCGAGCTCGTCTACGCCACCGACGCGACCGCTCAGCAGGTCGACGAACTGCAATTCGTCGTCGGCGAGGGTCCGTGTCTGGACGCCTACCGCACCGACCGGCCCCACTTGTGGCCGGACATGTCCGCGCCGGGGACCGCGACGCGCTGGCCCGCCTTCACCGCCGAGGTCGTCGCGCTGGGCGTCCACGCGATCTACGCCTTTCCCATACCCGGCAACGGCAGCCCGCTCGGCGTGCTCGAATTGCACCGTCTCACCACGGGCGGGCTGAGCACCGCCGAAGAGGAATCCGGGCTGGCGTGTGCCACCGCCATCGGCCGCCTCCTGGAATCCGATGTCGATCGCCTGGCCGTCGCGACGGCGCTGGACGACCCGGGACTCGTCGTCGGCGCCGACGACGAGTTCTCCCGCGCACTGGTCTTCAACGCCTCCGGCATGGTCGCCGTGCAGCTCGCGGTGTCGGCGGACGAGGGGCTGGCGCGGCTGCGCGCGTACTGTTTCGCCAACGGCAGACCGATCAGCGAGGTGGCCGCCGACATCGTGGCACGCAGACTCTCCCTGCGAGATCAGCGCGACATCCGCGGAGGACAGGGCGGATGAACACCGCGCGGACCCGGCTCGCCATCGCGGACCTGACCGCGACCCTGGCCACCGAATTCGACGTTCCGGCCCTGCTGCACGCGGTCGCTCTGCACGCCCAGCGGTGTTTCGACGCGCACTGCGCTGCGATCGTGCTGCACGGCAGGCGCGCGGCGGGCAACGCCGGTCTGCACATCGTCGCCGCGGCCGCCCGCGACGACTCCCCCGCCGATCCTCGCCTTCACACGGTCGGCCCGGGACTGGCCAGCGCCCGTGACGGTGCCGTCGCGATGATCGCCGACCTCGACGATTCGGCCGGTGACGACCGGTGGCCCGAGTATCGTGCGCGGGCCAGGGAAGCGGGCCTGCGATCGGTGCGGGCGTTCCCGGTCAGGGCCATGGCGGTGCCCCTGGGCGCGGTGGTCGTGCACGCCGACGAACCGTGGGGTACGCGGCGGCCCGACGACTTCGGGCAGATCCTGGCCGACCTCACCGCGATCGCCCTGTCGACGAGCCAGGGCGGCCGCCGGGTGACGGCCACCGACACCGTCGACACAGTGCTCAACGGGACGGCCGTGATCGCGACCGCGGTCGGCATTCTCGCCGAGTACTTCGACCGCGACGTCGATGCCGCGCGACTGCGACTGCACCGGCTGGCGCGGGCTCATCAGCGCACACCGACCGCGCAGGCCGCTGCCGTGGTGCGCGCGCAGGAGGTCTTCCCCGCCGATCCCGGCGCCGAACCGGCCCTGCATCTGCCTCCGGACCTGGCGCCACCGACCTCCATCGGCCGGTGACGCGTGGCAGGCTCAGGGCAGCGGATCGCTCTCGATGTTCTGGTGCACGGTGAGCAGCACGTGATCGAGGCGGGTGCGCAATCTGACCTCGTCACCCGACAGGGTCGGTAGCTCCGCGACGACGCGTTCGGCGATCGTCTTGAGCTTGATGTTGGTCTCTTGCGAACGCCAGCGCAGTACCCGGAAGGCCTGGTCGGCGGTGATGCCGTAGGCGAGCATCAACGCGCCCTTGGCCTGCTCGATGACGACCCTGGCCTCCAGCAGCCGGGGCAGGGTGTTGTCGATCGCCTCGCGGCGGTACCCGTCCGCGGTGTCGGAGACGTCGACGTAGTAGCCCTCGGTGCCGACCACCGTGCCGTCGTCGTCGACCAGCAGGTCCGACACCACCAGCACGTCGCGCACCCGGCCGTGGGTGTCGACGATGCGGTGCCTGCTCGAGAACGCGCCGCCGTCCTCGACCGAGGTGATCGTGGCTGCGACGCGCTCACGGTCTTCGGGGTGCTTGTGGGCGAGCAGCAGCTCGGTGGTCGGCTCGGTGCCCGCAGGGTAACCGTGCATCGCGGCCACCTCGTCCGACCATTCCCACCGGCGCGAACCGAAGTGATACCGGAAACGTCCGACAAGCAGCGAATCTCCCACTCCCACGACTTGCTCCACGAGAGCACGTTCGGCTCGGGACGTCTGCGCACGGTCTGTCATACCTGCGATTATTCACCCTGGGGAACCATCGGCCGGTCACCTTTGGACGACGTCTTCGTCCGCCGGCGGCGCACCGTCAGGCCGAGCGGAGCCGCGGCCCCATCGGACGGTGCGGAATCGCGGTCTTGTTCGCCCTGCGTGGCGTGGCGCCGCTCATGATCTCGGCCCACCAGGCCTGCAGTGGACTGGGTTCGGGCCAGCGAACGAAGGGGGCGTCGATGTCGGACTGCTCGAAATCCTCGTACTCAGGCATGACTGCGATTCCTCAGATCTGTGCTGCCGGACCGCGCGGCGCACCGCACGTGCTCGATGGTCGCCGCGTTCACGTCGGGGTAGATCGGTAGCGCCAGGCCGGCGACGGTGGCGATGTGGACGATCGCCGAGGAGGGACTGACGACGCTCACCCGGAGTCCCTCGCGGTGGGAGCGCTCGGCGCTGTCCGCGAGTTCCGCGATCGCCCGGCAGGACATGAACTCGACGGCGTCGAGATCCACCAGGAGATGGCCGGTGTCCCGGGCGGCCAGGCGGGCGGTGTCGAAGAGGCGTCGCCAGTACGCGAAGGTGTAGGCGTCTATCTCGCCGTGGACCCGCAGCAGTGTTCCGTGCCGGACGGTACTGGTCTCGGCGCGCAGGCGGGCGCGGACGTCATCGGCGTCGGGCTCGGCACCGGAGGAAGAGCGGGATCGATCGTGGCTGAGTGGGGTGTTCACGAGTACTCGATTCCTCGGCACCGGCAGGCCTCGCACTGCCACCGGCCGTCCCTAGGTTCTCAAGAACAGCCGGTACAGCCATTTCAGCACGTTCTGCCCGGTTTGTCACCGATTCGGCGCGAACCGCCCCGTCGGCGCCAGGTCGTAGACCGCGTATTCGGTTCCGATCACCGGCTGCGCGACATTGCGCACGCGGATTCCGCCCGGCGTCGTGCCGCGTTCGATGCCCGCGTGCGCGTGCCCGTGGATCGCGAGATCGGCGCCGTTGGCATCGATGGCCTCGCCGAGCAGATACGACCCGAGGAAGGGGTAGATCTCGGGCGGTTCCCCGTGCAGGGTGTCCGAGATCGGCGAGTAATGGGTGAGTGCGACCGTGACATCGGCGCGCAGCCCGGCGAGCGCGGATTCGAGTCCGTGCGCCAATTCGACGGTGTGCGAGGCGAATCGGCGCATCTCCGGTTCGCCGAAGGCGCTCGCGCACTTGCCCGCGAAGCCGCCGCCGAAACCCTTGGTCCCGGCGATGCCGAGGGCGGCGCCGTCGACGGTGAGCACGGTCGCCGTGCCCTCGAGGACGATGATGCCGTGGTCGGCCAGCAACTGGGTGATCTCTCCGGCGCGGTCGCTGTGATGATCGTGGTTGCCCAGGACCGCGACCACGGGGACGCCGAGATCGGCGAACTCGGCGGCGACCACTTTCGCCTCGGCGATCGTCCCCACCCGGGTGAGATCGCCGGCCAGCAACAGCACATCGGCGTGTTCGGGCAGATCGGCGAGCGCGGGCCGCAGCCGCCCGCCGGAATCGGCTCCGAGGTGGACGTCTCCCACAGCGGCGATACGCATGGTCACCTCACCGCAGCCGTTCCGGTTCCGCGGGCGCCGCGGGATGGCTCACCCGGACGTCGTTGTGCACCCGGTACTGACCGACCCGTTCGCGCAGCACGGTTTCCAGTGCGCCCCTGCTGGATTCGTCGGACACCTCGCCCGTGAGCACGATGACGTCGCCGCGCAGCGTGACCCGCACGCTCGAGGTCGCGGTGCGGGGATCCTCGGCGAAGGCGCGGCGCAGGTTCGCGACGACGTACTGGGGTGGTTCGCCACGCGCGTTGGCGAAGGGGAAAGGGTGCAGTCCCAAATCGGCGGTGAGTCCGAGGAAGGCGCGCGCATAGGGCGAATGGGACACCTCGCGGTGCACCGCGGGCCAGTCGATCTGCTCGCGCAGGGCGCGCGCGGTGGCGAGCAGCCGGGTGAAGTCGAGGCGGTGCGCGTCGAGGACCATGAGCCGGTCGATCAGCAGGTCGGTGCCGGTGAGGACGGGCGCGCTCGCGGGACCGATCCCCATCGTCTCGGCGCGGTCGAGCAGGGCGTCGTCGACGGTGTGGTGGTTGGTGCGGAAGATCAGGTCCACCAGGATGTCCCCGTCGTAGACCTTGGTCAGCCAGTTCTCCACCGGGTCCTCGGGCCGCATCCCCACCGCGACCAGCGCCGTGCGCGCCGCCGCGCTGTCCTGCGGCCGGACGAAGATGTCGACGTCGTGTTCCGACTCCGGTCCACCTCGCGCGTACACCGCGCATCCGCCGCCGACCGCGAAGCGAATCCCCTTGTCCTGCAGGGTGTTCACGACGTGGGTGAGCGTGTGCAGCAGTTGGTCGATATCGGCGGTCATCTCCACGGCTCCCTCCCGATGGTGGCGAGCCGGGCCCGGCGAGGGGGTGCCGGACCCGGTCCTCACGTGGCGCGGCCCGATCAGCTCAGGCGGGCGGCGAGCAGCTTCTTCGCCTGTTCGGCGCCCTTGCGGCTCTCGGCTTGCGCACGGCGGAAGAACTCCGCCAGTTCGGTGTCGCCCGCTCGGTCGGCGTCGCGGCAGTACTCCTCCATCCGCAACGCGTTGCTCAGCGCCGCTTCGGTGAACCAGATCAGGTCGTAGTCCTTGTCGGCGGTCCCGGTGACCTGCCCGGTCTCCTGATCGATGGCCATCTGCCTCCTCCTCTCGGTCCGTCGCCGCGAACGCGGCCACACGCTGGTCCTACCCGCCTCGCACCCGCTCAATCGGCGGCGCGGCGGCCGTGTCGGCGACCGATTGCGGGGTATCGGCCAGGTATGGCACATTTCCGGCGGTGGGGAGCTGTCTACCTGCTCATGCTGCTGTTCCTCGGCTCGTGGGCCGCGCAGTTCGTCACCCAGCTCATCGAATACCGCAACACGCAGCAGCAGCTCGGTCAGCCGTTTCTCTGGTCCGGCTACTGGCCGGAGTTTCTCGCGAGCACGTTCGAGAACTGGCAGAGCGAGTGGTTCCAGCTCGTCTTCCAGGCGGTCCTGCTGCTGGGCGCCAAGCACTGGATCTTCCGGGTCGACGCCGAGAACTCCGAACGGATCGAATCCAAGATCGACGATCTGCGCGGCTATCTCGTCCCGCCCGAGCATCGGACGCAGGTACCGGGCGACTGAACGCGCGGCCCGATTGAACGCGGCGATCGCGGGTAGCGCGCCGGGAGACGACAGTGCGACGGCGAAGGAGGAACCATGGCGACACAGGTGGCCGACTATGTCCTGCGGCGGCTCAGGGAGTGGGGTGTCGAGCAGGTCTTCGGCTATCCCGGGGACGGCATCAACGGCCTGATCGCGGCCTTCGGGCGCGCCGACAACTCGCCGCGGTTCGTGCAGAGCAGACACGAGGAGATGTCGGCGTTCGAGGCCACCGGGTTCGCGAAGTTCAGCGGGCAGGTCGGCGTGTGCATGGCGACCTCGGGGCCGGGCGCGATCCATCTGCTCAACGGCCTCTACGACGCCAAACTCGACCATGTGCCGGTGGTCGCGGTGGTCGGCCAGACCGCCCGCAGCGCGATGGGCGGCAGCTATCAGCAGGAGGTCGACCTGCAGGCGCTGTTCAAGGACGTGGCCTCGGACTATCTCGTCGAGGTCAATGTGGCCGCTCAGCTTCCCAACGCGCTGGACCGGGCGATGCGGACCGCCCTGGCCCGCCGCGCGCCCACCGCGGTGATCATCCCCGCCGACCTGCAGGAGGAGCCCTACGAGCCGCCGGCGCACGCATTCAAGGAGGTGCCGTCGAGTCCGCCGGATGTCCCCTCGACCACCTCGGTACCGGCGCTCGCCGACATCGAGCGGGCCGCCGAGGTGATCAACGCGGGCAGCAAGGTCGCGATCCTGCTGGGGCAGGGCGCGCGCGGCGCCACCGAGGAGATCCTCCAGGTCGCCGAGCTCACCGGCGCGGGCATCGCCAAGGCGTTGCTGGGCAAGGACGTGCTCACCGACGAACTGCCCTTCGTCACCGGCGCGATCGGGCTGCTCGGTACCCGCGCGAGCTACGAGCTGATGCGCGACTGCGACACGCTGCTCATCGTCGGCTCCAACTTCCCGTACAGCCAGTTCCTGCCCGAGCTCGATCAGGCCCGCGCGGTGCAGATCGATCTCGACGGTGCGCTGATCGGCATGCGCTACCCGACCGAGGTGAACCTGGTCGGTGACGCGAAAGCCACCCTGGCGGCGCTGATCCCCCTGCTCGAGCCCCGCACGGACCGCTCCTGGCGCGAGACCGTGGAAGGCACTGTGCGGCACTGGTGGGAGACCCTCGAACGCCAGGCCATGCTCGACGCCGAACCGGCCAATCCGATGCGGGTGGTGTGGGAGCTCTCCCAGCGCGTCCCCGACGACGCGATCGTCACCGCGGATTCCGGGTCGTCCACCAATTGGTACGCCCGCTGCCTGCGGATGCGCGCGGGCATGCGCGGCTCGCTGTCGGGCACCCTGGCCACCATGGGCGCGGCGGTGCCGTACGCGATCGGCGCGAAGTTCGCCCACCCCGACCGTCCGGTCGTCGCCCTCGTCGGCGACGGCGCGATGCAGATGAACGGCCTCGCCGAGCTGATCACCGTCCACCGCTACCGGCACCTGTGGCCCGATCAGCGGCTCATCGTGTGCGTCTTCCACAACAACGACCTCAACCAGGTCACCTGGGAGCTGCGCGGCATGGGCGGCGCGCCGAAGTTCGAGGAATCCCAGACGCTGCCCGACATCTCCTACGCGGCCACCGCGACCTGCTTCGGCCTCGACGCGATCGAGGTCGACGACTCCGACGCCATCGGCCTCGCGTGGGACCGCGCACTGGCCGCCGACCGGCCGGTGCTGCTCGACATCCGGTGCGACCCGGAGGTCCCGCCCATCCCACCGCACGCGACCTACGACCAGATCAAGGACATGGGACGCGCTGTCCTGCAAGGTGATCCGGGCGCCTGGCACCTGCTGGTCCAGGGCGTGAAGACCAAAGCCCAGGAGCTGCGCCGCTGAGCCCCGGCGTTTGGGCGCGCGACGCCGTGGAATGGCCGCTACGAGAACCGAGCAACAGAGGAGGTCGGATGTCGGGTCATCGGCTGACAGGGGTGCGCGCGGCGGCCACGCTCGCGGATCTGGGCGCTGCCGGATTCGCCGCGGGCGTGATCGCGCGGCGGCGACGGATGATGGGTCTGCTCGAACGGACGCAGGCCGACGCGCGCACGGTGCGCCGGATGCGCGCGTTGCGCCGCGAATTCGGCAGCGGCCCGGTCGAACTCGTGGTGCCGGGTCGGCGCGTACTCGTCGTGACCGATCCCGCCGACGTCGGCCGCGTGCTCGACGGGGCGCCCTCGCCGTTCGATCCGGCGAACCGGGAGAAACGGGCCGCCCTCGGGCAGTTCCAGCCGCACGGTGTGCTGGTGCCGGAAGGGCGGATCCGGACCCAGCGGCGCGCGGTGAACGAGGTCGCGCTCGACACGGGTCGTCCGCTGCATCGGCTCGCCGGACCGTTCGCCGAGATCGTGGCCGAGGAGGCCGACCGGCTGCTCCGGGCCGCCGCTCGGGAAGGCCACCTCGACGCCGCGCGTTTCACCACCTCCTGGTGGCGATTGGTCCGGCGGCTGACGCTCGGGCCGGACGCCCGCGACGACGACGAGATCACCGACGAGCTCTGGCAGCTGCGGTCGGCCGCCAACTGGTCGTTCCTGGCGCCGGCGCGCCGGCGCACGCGCGAGCGGTTCTTCGACCGGCTCTACCGCTACGCCGAGTCCCCCGCCGAGGACAGCCTGCTGGGCGCCCTGGTCACCACGCCATCGGTCGCCGCCACCGACCCGCTCGGCCAGGTGCCGCACTGGCTGTTCGCCTTCGACGCCGCGGGCACGGCGCTCACGCGCACCCTCGCCCTGCTGGCGTCCCACCCCGAGCAGCTCGCCACCGCGTCCACCGAGGCGACGCTGCACCCCGAGTTGTCCACCCTCACCTACCTGCGCGCCTGCGTGCTCGAGTCGGTGCGGCTGTGGCCGACCACCCCGCTGATCCTGCGCGACACCACCGAGGACACTGTTTGGCGCGAGGGCGCGCGGAGTTTCACCGTCGACGCGGGCACGGCGGTGCTGATCGCGGCGGTGGCCTTCCATCGCGACGAGGAGCAGTTGCCCTTCGCCCACGAGTTCACCCCGAGCGCCTGGGTCGACGGTCGCGCGCGGCAGTACCCCCAGCTGGTGCCGTTCAGTGCGGGACCGGCGGCGTGCCCGGGGCGTGACCTCGTCCTGTTCGTCACGAGCACGCTGCTGGCGCACCTGCTGCGCGGCGCCCGTTTCGAGCTGCGTTCGACGCCCCGGCTCGCACCCGGTGAGCCGTTGCCGTTGACCTACAACAACTTCGGCGTCGACTTCGCGGTCAGCCCGCTGCGCGCGCCGACTCCCACCGTCACGTGAACACCGCGATCCCCGAGGAGGGCCGATCATGACGACACGTCTCACCCGTCCCACGCTCCCCGATCCGGCGGAACCCATTCCGCCGACACCGGGCCGCCCCGACCCCGTTCCCCCCGCACCCCGGCCCGACCCGGTGCCGCCGGGACCTCCCGAACCCGCGCCACCGCCGGATCCGTTCCCGCCGATCCCCGACCCGGATCCGCCGCTGCCGCAGCCGACCGCTCAGGCGGCCGCGCCGGCGCCGACGCCGAGATAGACGGTCATCAGCAGGAACAGGAACCAGCCCGCGCCCTGCCACAGCGGCCAGCTCTGACCGCGCCGCCAGGCCAGGTAGGTGCGGACGAACGCGCCGAGACCGCCGAGCAGCAGGATCACGGCCGGAGCCAGCAGGACGGCGGCCTTCGCCGGTCCGTCGCACAGTGTCGTCGGAGCGTCCGCGCAGGCCGACCTGCCGCCTGCCCAGATCGCGGTCGTGGCGGCCACCAGCGCAGCCGCCACGACGACCGCGACCAGGTAGCGGGCGGCCTGCCTGCCGGCCCGGCCGTTCGTCCAGCGCTTCTCCACATCATCGACCATCACCATCACCTCGCAGTCCGGGTTTCCGGTCCCACCCGGACCAAACAGCGGTTTCGCCCACCCCCGGGCGGGTAGGCGCGAGGCGACAGGGATCGACACCCGAGCGGAGGAGTGGTTGGCATGCGTGTCGTGATCGTCGGAGCGACCGGAAACATCGGAACCAGCGTGCTGGAGGCGCTGGCGGAGGAATCGGGCATCGACGAGATCGTCGGTGTGGCGCGCAGGATGCCCGTCGACGCCGCGCCCGGCGTGCGGTGGGAGCGCGCCGACATCCGCACCGACGACCTGGAGGCGCTGTTCCACGGCGCCGACGTGGTGGTGCACCTGGCGTGGCTGTTCCAGCCGACGCATCAGCCGCTCACCACCTGGCAGGCCAATGTCGGCGGCACCGAACGTGTCCTGCGCGCGGTCGCCGCCGCGCAGGTGCCCGCGCTGATCTTCGCCTCCTCGGTCGGGGCGTACTCACCGTGCGACGAGGACCGGCGCGTGCCGGAGAGCTGGCCGACCGACGGCTGGCCCGCCGCCGGCTACATGCGCGAAAAGGCCTACTGCGAACGGCTTCTCGACCGGTTCGAGGCGGAGCATCCCGACCGCAGGGTCGTGCGGATGCGGCCCGCGTTCAGCTTCCGGCGGGAGTCGGCGAGTCAGCAGCGGCGGCTGTTCCTCGGCCCGCTCGCGCCGAACGGGTTGCTGCGGCCCGGTCTGGTGCCGGTGCTGCCGGTGCCGCGCGGGCTCCGGTTCCAGGCCGTGCACAGCCGCGATGTGGGCCGGGCCTACGCGCTGGCCGTCACCACCGACGCCAAGGGGCCGTTCAATCTGGCCGCCGAGCCGGTGGTGGATCGGGCCGTGCTCGGCGACGTCCTCGACGCCAGAACCGTGCCGGTGCCGCGCGCGCCGGTCCGGGCGGGCCTCGCGGCGGCGTGGCACGCGCGCCTGGTCCCCGCCTCGCCGGACCTGTTCGACGCGATGCTGCACCTGCCGCTGATGGACACCGGCCGCGCACGGTCCGAGCTGGGCTGGACGCCACGCTTCGGCGCGGACGAGGCGCTGTCGCACATGCTCGCCGGTCTGCGCGTGGGGGCGGGCAAGGACACCCCGCCGCTGGATCCGCACGCGGGCGGACCGCTGCGCGTCCACGAGTTCACCACGGGGATGGGCAGCCGGGAGGACGCCGATCTGCGCGTCTGAGTTTCAGGCGGTGCGCAGGGTGAGGATCACGACCTCCGGCTGCACACCGAGCCGGACCGGCGGCCCCCACGCCCCGGCGCCGACCGTGGTGAAGATGCGCATGTCGCCGAATCGGTCCCAGCCCGAGACCGTCGGATTGGCCCAGCGCACCGGATAGACGAACGGCCACAGCTGGCCGCCGTGGGTGTGGCCGGACAGCTGCAGATCGACGTCGCGTTCGCCCGCCGCGGGCGCCTGGCGTGGCTGGTGGGCGAGCAGCAGCGTGAAGCGGGCCGGATCCGTGCCGGCGAGCGCGGCGTCCAGATCCGGGGCGTACGGCGCAGGGGCCGCGTAGTCGTAGACGCCGGCGATGTCGATCGAGGCGCCGTCGATCGACAGCTCCGTCCTGGTGTTGCGCAGGGTCTCGATGCCGAGGGTCTCCCAGTGGTCCAGCCAGGAGCCGACCTCGTCCACGTATCCCTCGTGATTGCCCGCGACGCCGATGACGCCGTACCCGGCGCGCAACTCCGCCAGCGGCGCGATGTCGCCGCTGACCAGGTCGACCGCACCGTCCAGCAGATCGCCGGGCAGCACGATGAGGTCGGGGTGCTGCGCGTTGACCAGATCGACGATCCGCGCGGTGAGGCCGGGCCCCCGGGCGGCGCCGACGTGCAGGTCCGACACCACGGCCACCCGCAACCCGTCGAACTGCCGGGGCAGATCGGCGAAGCGTCCCTCGGTCTCGACGACGCGGACGTTCTCGGCCTGCACCACGCCCACACCGACCGCGCCGAGAGAGACCACCACCGCCACGGCGGACAGCGCCCGGAGCCAGGTGGTGCGCCGTGTCGAGCCGGCCAGCCGCAGGACCAGCAACACCAGTCCGATCACCAGCAGCCCGAGCAGCAGATAGAGCAGCACCACGAACCAGGTGTAGCCCAGCCACACCACCGGCCGGACCGGGCCTGGCGCGTACACGCTGCCCGCGCCGAGGGCGATCACCGCCGCGACCCACAGCAGGCCGAGCACGATCCCCGCCGCGACCTTGGCGGGGCCGGGCACACCGGTGGCGATCACCAGGCGCCGATACAGCAGCCAGTGCGCCGACGCGGCCAACGCGCCGACGATGATCATCTGCAGCACAACAGGTTTCCTTCTCCGAGACCGACCGACGTCCGGGGTGCGGACACCTGGTTTCGCGCGAATTCCGGCCGCGCGGTCCGGGTTCGGCACCGCGTGCGGGCCGGTTCCCGACGGTACCGGCACCACACCCGCGGCCGGCAATCGTGGTCACTCCGCGAGGATCTCCACGTAGCCCTCCGTGCCGTGCACCCGGATGCGCTGGCCGTCGTGGATCAGCGCGGTGGCGTGTTCCACGCCGACGACGGCCGGCAGCCCGTATTCGCGGGCGATCACCGCGCCGTGGGTCATCACGCCGCCGACCTCGGTCACCAGCCCCGCGATCGCCACGAACAACGGAGTCCAGCTCGGATCGGTGTAGGCGGTGACCAGGATGTCGCCCGGCGCGAGGTCGGCCTGGCCGATGTCGGTGAGCACCCGGGCCCGGCCCTCGACCGTCCCGGCCGAGACGGCCATGCCGGGCAGCGCGCCCGCGGGCAGGTCCTCGCGCCGGTACGCGCCGCTGAGCGCTTCGCCGTCGGAGGTGAGCACGCGCGGCGCGGTGAGCGACTGATAGGAGCGGAACGCGTCCTTGCGGTCGTCGAGGAGCCCGGGTCGCACCCGCCGGGTGCGCACCACCTCGGCGAGTTCGTCGAAACGCAGGTAGTAGATGTCCTCGGGATCGTCGAGGACATCCGCAGCGACGAGGCGCCCGGCCTCGCGGAGCAGGGCCTGCTTGTAGATGAAGTAGCAGCTCACCATCGCGTACTTCGGATACTCCCGATAGCCGGCGAAGGTGCGGACCCGCGCGATCGTCGCCGCGGTCTCCTCGGCCTTGCGCGCGCCGTCGGGCAGGGCCCGGACACGCTGCAGGAGTTCGTGTTCCGCCTGTTCGGCGGCGCGCAGCCCGTCCTCGAAACGCCGCTGTCCGGCACCGGGGGCGAAGGTGCGCACGTTGCCGAGGATGGTCGGCACGAGGGTGGCGGGCCGTTCGCGCCAGCGGGGCCTGGTGATGTCGATCTCGCCGACGCACCGCATGCCGTACCGCTCGAGAAAGCCCTCGATCGCCGCGCGCGCCGTGCTCCCGCCGGGGCGGCGGGCGAGCTCGTCGAGGAAATCGGTGTCGGCGCCGCGCCGCTCGACTTCGGCCAGGTAGGCGACGACGGCGGGCAGCGGGCGGATCACGTCGGCGACATCGAGCAGCGCCAGCCCCATCTCGGAGGTCACGTTGCCGGGGACCGACTGGGTGAGGACGTCGGCGGCGTTCTTCTCCCCCAGCCATTCGCCCAGCCGGTCGTTGAGCCACCAGGTGGCGTCGATGGCGGCGTTGATCACCTGGAGGCTGCGCGGAAGGAACAGGGTGCGCCGCAGCTGCTGGATGTCGTTCTCGATGAAGTCCAGCAGTTCCGGGCCGGCGAGCGGTTCGATCGTCCGCCGCAACTCGGCCACGTAGTTCTCGCAGTGCGCGATCAGCTCGGCGACGATCGCCGGATCGGTCGGCACGGGTTCCGGTGTCGGCGCGGCCGGTGCGGTGGCCGGGTCGGCGGGTGGTGCGAGGGGGACGAAGCCGTCGCGGTCGAGGACGGTGCGCAGGGCGTCGCCGATCAGCGGGTCGGACTTGCCGAGCCCGTCGACCACGGCGGCGCGGGTCGCCGGAGCGGACAGGGCCGCGGTGACGTCGACGAACAGCCGGCCGCCCGCGTCCCGCATCACGGCGGGGCTGGTCAGCTGCCAGACCGAGAGGCCGAGCGGCTTCATCGCGTCGGTCATCATCTGCTGGTGCCCGACCGAGACGTAGACCCGGTTCGCGGTGTCCCCGGCGACGGGGATCGGGAACAGTGTGGTGATGGGCCTGCTCTGCACGATGCGGAATCCGGTATCGTCGCAACACCATTCGATGTCCTGCGGGGCGCCGAAGTGCGCTTCGATCCGTCGTCCGAGCCGCGCCAGCCGCAGCACCTCGTCGTCGGTGAGCACGCGCTCGGTACGGGACTCGTCGGCGAGCTCGCACACCTCGGTGCCGCCGCCGGGAACAGGACGCACCGCCAGCTTCTTGGTGGCGATCGACGCGCTGAGGACGGTGTCCTCGCGCACCCGGTAGACGTCGGCGTTCACCAGCCCGGAGACGAGCGCCTCCCCCAGCCCGAATCCGGCGTCGATGGACACGACCGTGCGGTCGGAGGTCACCGGGTCGGCCGTGACCATGATGCCCGCGGTCCGCGCGCACACCATCCGCTGAACGACCACCGCCATCCGGATCTTCGCGCTGTCGAAGCCGTTGCGCAGCCGGTAGGTGATCGCCCGCTCGGTGAACAACGAACCCCAGCAGCGGCGGACGTGATCCAGGATCGACGCCGCGCCCACCACGTTCAGGTAGCTGTCCTGCTGGCCCGCGAACGACGCGGTCGGCAGGTCCTCGGCCGTCGCGCTGGAGCGCACCGCGTAGGCGTCGTCGACTCCGAGCCGGGCGTGCGCGGCGCGGATCTCGGCGGCTACCGCGTCGGGGACCGGCAGTTCTTCGACGGTGTGGCGCAGCCGGGCGCTCAGCGCGGCGATCCCCGCGCGGTCGTCAGGCGCGAGCCCGGAGAGTTCGTCGAGGAGTTCATTGAACGACGGCGCGGCGGCCACCGTCGCGGCGAAGGCCTCGGTCGTCACGCAGAACCCGTCGGGGACCGCGACGCCGTCGACGCGAGCGAGTTCCCCGAGGTTCGCGCCCTTGCCGCCGACCGTCTCGACCTGGGTCCGGTCGATGTCGCCGAAGTCGAGCACATACGCCATCGCGCTACTCCTCACCTGGTGGTTTCGGTTTTCGCGAGCGATTATGGACGACAATTCGGCGCCTCATGAGGGCCCGGAATCGTGTATACAGTAGAAGGGGGAAGGGCAGCGTTCAGCGCGCGGGCGACAGCACCGCGACCAGGAAGTCGGCGTCGTCGGTGAAGGGTCGCAGATCCCAGGTCGAGAGCAGCAGATCGGCTGCGAGACCGCATGATTCGGCATCAGCGAGGAATTCCGGGAACGGGTAGCCGCGCTCGGCGCCGAACCCGATCACCACCCGCCCGCGCGGGCTGAGATGCCGGGCGAAGCCCGTGAGCACCAAGCGCCGCGTGGTGGGCGCGAGGAAGGTCATCACATTGCCCGCGCACACGATGAGGTCGAAATCGGCGGCGATGCCGCGGGCCGGGAGGTCCAGTTCGGCGAGGTCGCCCACCAGCCACGTCGGGCCCGGATGATCCGCCCGTGCCGCGTCGATCAGCACCGGGTCCACATCGACGCCGACGACGGTGTGCCCGGCCCCGGCGAGATAGCCGCCCGTGCGGCCCGCTCCGCATCCGGCGTCGAGCACCCGGCTGCCGCGCCCGAGCATCGCGTCGACCATCCGAGCCTCGCCGACGATGTCCTCGCCCTGGGCGGCGAGATTCCGGAATCGCTCCACGTACCAGGTCGAATGCGCCGGATCCGCGGCCGTGAGCTCTTCCCAGCGACTGGGGACCCGCTCGTTTCCCGTACCCATCAGCACCTCCTCGTCACCGGGCACCCTACCCACCATGACACGGCGCCCGCGCGGGCCTCAGGAGGTCGCCGCCCGCCGCGCCGCGACGCGTGCCCAGACCTGCGGATCGGTGCGCGGGCCGCCCGGGGTCGTGGCGCCGTAGCGATCGATCTGGGCGGCGATGTCCAGGGGCGCGGTCAGGGCGGTGCCGGGGGCCAGCGCGTCTTCCACGTGTTCGTCGGGGACCAGCCAGCACACCTCGAACTCGATGCCGTCGGGATCGCGGGCGTAGAGGGCCTTGGTCGAGCCGTGGTCACCGGCTCCGGTCAGCGCGTGCGCCGCCGCGAGCCGATTCCGGACCTCGGCCAGTTCCGCGAGCGTGTCGACCTCCCACGCCACGTGGTAGAGGCCCACCGAACCCCCTGGCGCCGCGGGCCGTCCGGCCTGGAACAGGCCGAGGTCGTGGTCGTTGGCCGAGCCGGGATGACGCAGGAACGCGCCACCGGGAAACGATTCGGGCAGCCGCTCGAAGCCCAGCACGTCCTCGTAGAAGCCGATACTGCGCGGCAGGTCCGCCACGAACAACACGATGTGATTGATTCCCCGCATCGACGGCGACCTTCCTCGAACGACAGCACTCCCCCGTCACGCTCCCACGCGGCCGTCGGAGGCGGAACACCGGTGACCACGGAGTGGGAGCCTCGATTGCGTGTCCGTACCGCCGCGGGTGGACGCCGCCGCGGTGACCGTAGGGTCCCGGACGACGCCCACCAGCGAGATCGCTTGCCGTGCAGGGTGATCGGGTCAGGCGCGGGTGAGCGCCCCCTCGTACGCGGAGCGCGCGAACCGTCCCGCCGGCTGGAAACGGGCGAGCAGATCCGCGGCGGGCACGCCGGTGACCTGCTCGATGTAGGCCCCCGCCTGATCGGCGGTCTCGATGCCGAGGAAGGACTGCGGATGGTGCAGCAGACCGACCAGCGCCGAGGCGAACCGGTCGTCGACCGCGGCGGCGGCGAAGAACTGGCCGCCGATGTCGGCGAAGGCCGGGTCACTGAGGAACAGGCGGGTCACCTTGGCGGCGGCATCACCGCGGGCGGCGAGGAACTCGGCGTAGCGCGCCGCGATCCAGGCCTCGTCGAAGGGGCCGTCGTGCACCGCGGCGGCCGCGACCAAGCGCTGCGCCTGGATCAGGCCGCTCTGCGCGCCCTGCCCGGCGATCGGGTCGTAGGCCACCGAGGTATCGCCCAGCGAAGCGACGGGATGACCGCTCGCCGTGCGGCCGACGCCCGCGCGCACCACCGGGCGGACGGCACCGGTCAGCCACGAGTGCGGGTCGTCCTCGATCACCGTGGTGGCCAGCACTTCCGGCAGATCCCAATCCGCGTAGTCGCGGTAGAGCTCGGTGACCACCCGGTGGGCCGAGGCCGCCGAGTCCGCGGTGGCGAAGCGGCGCTCCCAGTCGCTGCCCGGTCGCGCCCAGCCGAGGAACGCCCAGCTCGGGCCCGCGTCCTTGTGCAGGTAGGGACCCCACCAGCCCTCGCCCTGATCGGCGAAGATGGAGAAACCGCTGTGCGCGCCGCCGGCCGGGCCGCGATGGGCGAACACGTCCGGGTCGTGGCCGAGGCCGGTCACCGTCACGGTGAGGAGCTTGCGCTGGGGCGCGTCGTAGACCGTGCGGGCGGTGTCGATCGGGAACAGGTCCGACAGGCCGGCGCGGCCGGTCGCGACGAGGGTCAGGTCGTGCGCGGCGGCGATACCGTCCAGGGTTTCCGGAGTGACCTGCTCGACCACGAAGCGGCCGCCGCGGGCGCGGAACGCGGAGAGCCGTTCGTCGGCTTTGAGCCTGGTGTCGACCGCGACCCCGACGTAGCCGTCGAAGGCGCCGTCGAAGGCGATCAATTCGTTGCGGTCGGGATCGACCAGGCGCACGCTGAGCCCGGTGTGGCGGGGCGCCCTGGCGGTGTAGGTGTCCAGGCCGAGAGCCAGTTCGGCCTGTTGGGCCACACCGAATTCCAGGGCGGTGCCGGTGGCAGGAACGTCGTCGCGGAGGGCGGGCTGGTCGCGGTCGCTGTAGAGCGTGACCGTGAAGCCGGCGTCGAGCAGACCTAGCGCCGCGGAGACGCCGGTCTGTCCGGCGCCGACGATCGCGGCCGAACGCGTGGAACGTGAAGCGGGATTCTGCGATGTCATACCGGAATGGTGCGCGATTCCGGTCCGCCGCAGCAGGGTTGTACTCAGCGGGAGTCGATGGCCGAGCCCGGCCGGGCCTGTGCGTCGGCCAGGGCGGTCGAATTCGGTCCGCCCACACGGTAACTCGCGCCGCGATGCTCGTCCGGGAGCCGGTCGCCGGCGCCGAACAGCGCGTGCCGCAGGGTGCCCCCAGGGTACTCGGCCGCATACGCGCCCCGCGCGGTCAGCACCGGAACCACGTGCCGCACGATGTCTTCGAAGGTGCCCGGGGTGATCGCGTAGGCGAGGTTGAACCCGTCCAGGTCGGTCTCGCCCGCCCAGTCCTGCAGCTGGTCGGCCACGGTCTCCCCCGATCCGACGAACACCGGACCCATGCCGCCGATCCCGGCCCAGCGACCGATGTCGCGCACCGTCCACTCGCGCCCGTCGTCGTCGAACTCCTGGAAGGCGGCCACGGCCGACTGGATGGCGTTGCTGTGCACCTCGCCGATGGGATCGTCGAGGTCGTAGCGCGACAGGTCGATGCCCATCCACCCCGACATGAACACCAGCCCGCCCTCCACGCTCGCGTAGGACAGGTACTCCTCGTGTTTGGCGCGCGCGGCCTCGTCGGTGGCGTCGGTGACGATGGTGGCCAGCGCGTAGATCCGCGCCGCGTAGCGGTCGCGGCCCGCCTGCTCGAGCGCGTCCCTGATCCGCGACACCGTCTGGGCGAGTACGCGTTTCGACGGGGCGGCGACGAAGATCGCCTCGGCGTTCTCCGCGGCGAAGCGCACACCGCGCGGCGAGGCGCCCGCCTGATAGATCACCGGCGTGCGCTGCGGCGAGGGCTCGGACAGGTGGATGCCGGGCACGCTGAAATGCCGTCCGCGATGGCCGATGTGGTGCACCTTGGCCGGATCGACGTAGACCCCGCTCGCCGCGTCGCGGACGACCGCGTCGTCCTCCCACGAGCCCTCCCAGAGCTTGTAGAGCACCTCGAGGTACTCGTCGGCCTGGTCGTAGCGATCGTCGTGGTCGAGCTGGTCGTCGGCGCCCATGTTGCGCGCGGCCGAGGGCAGATAGCCCGTCACCACGTTCCAGCCGATCCGGCCGTCGGTGAGATGGTCCAGGGTGGACAGGCGGCGGGCGAACGGGAACGGGTGCTCGAACCCGGTGCCGGTGGTGACGCCGAAACCGAGGTGCTCGGTCACCGCGGCCATCGCCGTCACCAGCAGCAGCGGGTCGGCCACCGGCACCTGCGCGCCCTGGCGCAGCGCGGCGATGTCGTTGCCGCCGTACGCGTCGTAGATGCCGAGGACGTCAGCGATGAACAGGCCGTCGAAGCGGCCCCGCTCGAGCAGGCGGGCGAGCTCGGTCCAATAGCCGAGTTCCTTGTAGCGGTGCGACTGGTCGTCGGGGTGACGCCACAGACCGGGCGACTGGTGGGCCACGCAGTTCATGTCGAAGGCGTTGAACCGGATCCGGCGCGTCATCGGTTCACCTCCGCCGCGGCCCGCTCGCCCGCGCTCCAGCCGAACGGCAGGTCGGTGCCGTTGAGCAGATGATCGCCCACCACCCGTGCCTTCTGGATGGCCGGATTGTGCACGGAGATCGTTCGCGCGTTGCGCCAATGCCGGTCCAGGCGAAGGCCTTCGGAGACGATGGACGCCCCGCCGACCTCGAACAGCAGACTCGTCGCGGGCAGCACGGTGTCGATCACCGCGAGCTGGGCCTGGGCGGCGGCCAGTTCCACCTCGGTGAGCGCGCGCCGGTCGGTCGCGCCCGCCGCGAGCACCTCGTCGAGCAGGTCGGCGACCGCGAGCACGGTCGCGCGGGCGGCGAAGGCGGCCGCGGACAGCTTCCCGATCACCTGCTGCACGAGCGGATCGTGGCGGGGCAGGTCGGCGGCCGAATGGGTGTAGCCGCGGGTGCGGCGCGACACCCATTCCCGCACATCGCTTTCGGCGCGCTGCGCGATGCCGGCCAGCACGGCGAGCTGGACCAGCTGGAGGTAGGCGGTGGCATAGGTGGGTCCGGGCACCCCATAACCCGGTCCGAGGATCTGCTCGTCGGTGACGCGGACCGCGGCGAACTCGGTGGTGCCGCTGGCGGTGAGCCGCTGCCCGAATCCGTCCCAGTCGTCGTGCTGGCGGACGCCGTCGGCGCGGGCGCCGACCAGCACGCCCACGCGTTCGCCGTCACGGTCCGCGGCGACGAGGATGTGGTCGGCGTACAGCGAGCCGGTGCTGTAGTACTTGGTGCCGTCGAGTCGCCAGTGCTCGCCGTCGCGGGTGAGCCGGGTCCGGTAGCGGTCGACGGCGCCTACGCCTGGTTCGGTGATCGCGTTGCCCACCAGCGTGCCCGCGCTGATCGCGCGCAGCCACCGCTCCCGAACCGGCCCGGCCTCGGCGAGCAGTTGGTCCTCGACGAAGGAGAAGTGCACCCGCAGCGCCTGCGGCAGATTCGATTCGGCCGCGGCCAAGGCGATGAGCTGGCGGAACAGCTGGCGCACGCTCGCGCCGTGGCCGCCGTACTCCACGGGCACCCGCAGCGCGCCGAAGCGGGCGGCCCGCAGGGCGGCGATCTCGGTGTGCGCGAGTTCCCGGTCGGTCTCGCGGGCGACGGCGCCCTCGGCGATGCGGGCGAAGATCGGGGCGAACAGCTCGTCCAGGGCGGAATCGGCGACGCGTGCCTTCTCTGTGGATGTCATGTCCTCACCATGGCCCGGCCTGGCCGCGCGCTCACCGGTTGCGCGCAGCGCGATCACAATGGGTGCGCGCGGCGCGCGGCCGTCGGCTCTGCGACGATGACCCCATGAGCACCACCACCCGTCCGGGTGTGATCACCGCGAGCACGCTGGCGCTGTTGTCGTCGCTGTACTTCGCCCAGGGTCTGCCGTTCGGCTTCTTCACCCAGGCACTGCCCGTGGTGCTGCGCGAATCCGGTTTCTCGCTGGTGGCGATCAGCGCCTCGGGGGTGCTGTTCCTGCCGTGGGCGCTGAAGTTCCTGTGGGCGCCCTATGTCGACCGGTACGGCACCCGGCGCACCTGGCTGCTCGTCCTGCAGCTGACCGCGGCCACGGTCGCGATGCTGCTGGCCTGCCTGGACCTGTCGGCCTCGCTGCGCTGGCTGTTCGTCGGCATCGTGGTGGTGAACCTGCTCTCGGCGACCCAGGACGTGGCCACCGACGGCCTGGCCGTGCGCCTGCTCGGGCCACGCGAACGTGGTCTCGGCAACGGTATCCAGGTGGGCGCGTACCGGATCGGGATGATCGTCGGCGGCGGGGCGCTGCTGTGGCTGTTCGCCGTGTCCGGCTGGCGGCTGCTGTTCCTCGCCATGGCCGCGCTGATCCTGCTCACCACGGTGCCGGTGTGGCTGCTGCGCGAACCGGTCTCCGACCGCCCACCGCGTCCGCGGTCGGCGGTGATGCCCGTCGCTTGGTTGACCCGGCTGCGCAGGCCCGGCGTGCTGACCTTCGTCGCGCTGATCGGCGCGTTCAAGTTCGGTGACTCGATGGCCGCCGCGCTCACCGGACCGTTCCTGTCCGACGCCGGGCTCGATCTCGGCCAGATCGCCCTGGTCAAGGGCGTGCTCTCCTCGGCGGGCGCGCTCGCCGGTGCCGCCGTCGGCGGGTGGCTCGCCTATCGTTTCGGCCGCCGGCGCGCGCTGCTCCTCGGCGGGGTCACCCAGACCGCGAGCATCGCCCTGTATCTGGTCGCCGCCCTGGGGCTCGGCGGCTTCGAACTGCTCGTCGCGGCCTCGCTCGCCGAGCACGTCTTCGGCGGCGCGGCGACGGTCGCGGTGTTCGCCCTGATGATGGACGCCGCCGACTCCGACTACGCGGGCACCGATTACACGCTGCTGGCCTGCGCCATCGTCGTGGTCCAGGGAATGGCGGGCATGGCCGCGGGCATCGTCGGCGACCTGTTCGGCTACCCGGCCCTCTTCGGGACGGGGCTGGTGCTGTCCGGGTTGGGCTGCGCCGCGCTGCTCGCCGGCCTGGCGCGGCGCCTCGGACCCGCCACCCTGTACGCGCGCGACGCGGCGCCGCACGCCACCGGAGGAGCCTCCGCGGAGTACGGCGTCACACCACGCTGACTCAGCGGAAGGCGTCGATGTTCTCCTCGGCCCAGCGCTGAAAGGTCCGCTGCGCGCCCGTGATCCGGGTGACGGTGTCGCGCACACGCAGCAGGTCGTCGTTCACGTCGCCGCCGGTCACGTCGAGGACGGCGTCGGCGGCGTCACCGAAGATCTCGCGCAGGCGCGGACGCGCCTGCGCGCGGGTGATCTCGACGACGTCGATCTCTCGGCCGAGCAGCGCGGCCAGGGTGGCGATCTGCTGGCGCGCGCTGATCGGAGCCGGACCGGTCAGCGCGTACCGCTGTCCCCGATGGCCGGGCTCGGTCAGCGCGACCCGGGCCACCGAGGCGATGTCGCCGGGATGGATCGTGGGCAGCGCGGTGTCGGCGTACGGAATCCGAATCGGTTGTCCCGCACGGATCTCCGCGGCCCACAGCAAGGCGTTGGAGGCGAACTGGGTGGGCCGCAGCACGGTCAGGTCCATCCCGCTCGCGTCGAGGAGCTTCTCGACGCGAGCGTTCTCGGCGGCCGCCGCCAGGTGCGGATGGGTCTCGACGGTGATCGACGACACCAGGACCACGTGCTCGACCCCGGCGCGGCGCGCGGCCGCGATGATCTCGGCATCCGGGCCGAGATTCGGCACCAGGAACATCGCGCGCACGCCCGCGAAGAGGGCGGGCAGCGAGGAGACGTCGGACAGATCGGCCTCTACCGCCTCCACACCGTCCGGGAACTCCGCGCCGCGCACCTCCCGTGTCACGGCCCTGAGCGGTTCCCTTCCGTCCGTGCGGAGCTCGCCTAGCAGGGTGCGGCCGATGTTCCCGGTCGCGCCGGTCAGCAGAATCATGAGCAGTCCTCTCGTGGATGCGCTGGTCGACACGACGCTAAGATCTCAACCAATGTCCAGGTCAAGCTCTAGGCTGCGGACATGGTCCTGCGACACGGGGTGTACCTGCCGCCGTTCGGCGAGCTGGCCGACCCGAGGGTGCTGGCGGAACTGGCGGCCGAGGCCGAAATGGCCGGGTTCGACGGCGTCTTCCTGTGGGACCACGTCGCGCGCCCACAGGAGCCGGGTCTGGCGGTGGGCGACGCCTGGATCGGACTGGCCGCCATCGCGGCCGCCACGCGGCGGGTCGTCCTCGGACCCCGTGTCACTCCGCTTTCACGCAGGCGCCCACAGGACGTCGCCCGTGCGAGCGTCGCCCTCGATCAGCTGAGCGACGGCAGGTTCGCCCTCGGCGTCGGCCTCGGCTCCGACGCTACCGGCGAATTCGCCCGGCTCGGCGAAGTGACGGCGCCACGCGACCGGGCGAAACGCCTCGACGAGGCACTCACCGTGCTGACCGCGCTGTGGTCGGGCGAGATCGTCGACCATCCGGGTCCGGCATTCCCGGTGGACGGGCTCCAGTTCCTGCCACGCCCGCTCCAGCGCCCACGGATCCCGATCTGGGTCGCCGCCCAGTCGGTGCGCCAGGCGCCGTTGCGGCGCGCGGCCCGCTACGACGGGCTGTGCCCGGAAGCCACACCGGCCGAACTCGCCGCGATGCTCGCCATCGTCGCCGGGCACCGCGGCGGCGATCTCACCGGCTACGACGTCGTGGTCGCCGGACCCGCCGACGACGAGTGCGCGGCCTACGAGCGCGCTGGCGCCACCTGGTGGCTGACCCAGCTGCCGGTGGGCGTCACCCGGGCCACGGCGCGTGCGCGGCTGCGCGCGGGTCCGCCCTGATCGAGAACCCTTGACGCGCTGGGTGATCAGGCGTCGTGGTGGATGTCGACCAGCAGGCCGTCACCGGCGCGCAGGCGCTCGGCCATGGTGACGAGGATGTCGAGGGATTCGCTGGACAGACCGATCACGCGGGTCAGCAGGGCGCGTGGTTGGGCGAGTTCGAGGCGGCCGATGATCAGGTGGTCGTCGGCGGTCGGGTCCGGCAGTTCGGTGACGAAGAAGTAGGCGGGCTCGACCTTGAAGTATTCCGCCAGTGCCGCAACGGTTTTGGGCGAGGGGTTGCGCCGGTCACCGGACCGCAGCTGCGACAGGTACGGCGCCGAGATGCGATGCCCGGCCGCGCGCAGCGTGCGGGCGACGTGACGGTTCGTGCACTGCGGCGCGCCCGGCGCGGCGGCATTGTCGAAGAGCTCGTTGAGGCGGGCGGCGAAGTGCGTCACGGTGTTTCCTCGGCTTCAGATACGTCGAGATCCATGGTGGGCCACGGAGTGTGGTCCTGGCAACATCCGCAGCAAACCTGCGGCTTTCATCACAAAGCCAAGGGCCACCGCTTGTTTCAGCTGTGCAGTGCGGCGACGCGGCCGAGCCGGTGCCGTCTCCCCCACAGCCTGCCTGCCACCGCCGCCGCGGCACTGTTGCCCGTCGGCATCCGGCGGGCGGGCGCCCCGTCACCGGCCGCCTACCGGTGACGCCGTCGAGGCCGACCGGGCCCTGGCGACCGCGTTTCCACGAGCGGCACCGGACGTGGGGGCGGGCGCCTACGCCGGAACGGCGCTCGTGACGAGCGCGTGCGCCGCCGTGGTCGCGACCACGCGGACGAGCTCCGGGACGCGGCCGCGGTCTTCGTCGAGCACGATCAGCCACGCGTAGAGCGGGCCGAGCAGCAACGCCTGCACCAGCGCCGGATC
This sequence comes from Nocardia neocaledoniensis, assembly GCF_003182135.1. Classification (GTDB taxonomy): domain Bacteria; phylum Actinomycetota; class Actinomycetes; order Mycobacteriales; family Mycobacteriaceae; genus Nocardia; species Nocardia neocaledoniensis. The sequence goes on from NZ_QGTL01000010.1 coordinate 232,075, forward strand.
GGGGCGGCTCGCCAGTTCGCCGCGCACGATCGCGCGGTCGAGCACCGCCGCGATGATGCCGCGCTCCACGGTCAGGAACGACGACGCGAAGCGGCTGCGCAGGTCCGGATCGGCGCGGATGTCGGCGAGCAGGCCGGACAGGGTGTCGGGGCTCGAGCCGGCTGCCTGGGCGGCGATCTGCTCGGTCAGCGCGATCAGGTCGCCGTGCAGGCTGCCGGTGTCGGCCGGGGACTCCTCGTGCAGATCGTGCAGCAGGACCGCGAAGGTCATCTCCTGCTTGGTGGAGTAGCGGCGGTAGATCGCGGCCTTGCTCACTCCGGCGCGCGCCGCGACCGCGTCGACGGTCAGGCCCGCGTAGCCCGACGCCTCGATCACCTCGCGGACCGCCGCCGCGATCGCGGTGTCCACCCGCTGCTCGCGGGGCCGCCCACCCGCCCGTTTCGCCCTCGCCACCAGGCCAGCATACGAAACTTCACCGTTTCGAAAGCAAGCGATCCGACCGCAGCGAGCTGCGTCCCTGCTGCCACGCGCCGAGGACGTGGTCGGTGAAGCGACTCTCGAGCAGATCGGTGGCCTGGATCCCGAACACGATGCCCGCCGCGTGCGCCGGGTCGGCGGCGAGCAGGCCGTCGATGACGCGATGACGCATGACCTGTTCGTGCACGGCGTCGGCTTCGACGTGCTCGGTGTAGAAGCGAACGCAATCCGGATGTGGGAGCAGGTCCCCGACGACCTCGGCCAGCCGTCGCGAGGCGGGCGAGGAGCTGATCTCCACGGCGGCGAAGTGGCCGACCGTCGCCGCGCGCAGCGATCGGTGCAGCCCGAACAGCGACATCATGTCGACCAGGGCGAGCATGGGCGCGCCGACATCGTCGAGATAGTGCAGATAGCCGGAATCGAGGCCCGCCCCGGTGAGCAGGTCGGCGTAGAGCTGGGCGTGCACGTTCTCGCCACGCCCACCACCGAATTCGTCGAACTCGACGGCCACCAGCGCCGCCTTCGGATCACCGCGCAACCGCGGGATCACCCACGCGTACGGATCGGCCTCGATGTGGTGGTAGATCGAACGGTGCGCGAAGTACTCGCGCACGTGGCCGGGCTCGCCCTGTTCGGCGAGGAAGCCGGCGATGTCCGGTTCGGTGCGCGGCGCCGTGAGCAGGCGGTCGAGCTCGGCGTGCACGTCGTCGCCGCCGGGGACGTGCTCGCGCAGGTCGGCCAGCAGGACCGCTTCGAGTGCGGCCCGCCACGCGAGCAGGCCGGGATCCCATTCCCAGTCCTCGTCCACGTCGGCAAACCCGTGGTAGTGCAGTTCGTAGCAGGTGTGCAGGGCCAGCAGCAGGTCCTCGTCGCACTCGTGGCCCGGCGCGAGAACCGGCAGCGGGGAACCGGGGTCCTTCAGCAGCACTTCGGCGGTGGCGCCGGACAATTCACCACGGGGTTCGGGAAGCGGGCGGGCGGGCTCGGTCATGGGGCCTGTCTCCTGATCCGGCGATGACTGGTGTCGCACAGCGGATAGTTCGCCGAGCGGCGGCACAGGCACAGGGCCACCACGAAGCGGTCGCTGCGCACCACCCGGCCGTCGGGCATGTGCAGTTCCACCGGTCCCTCGATCAGCGCGGGACCGTCGGCGGTGTACTCCACCCGGCGCCGATCACGGGAGCGCGAGCTCGACACTGGGTTCTCGTTCGGCACGGATCACCACCAATTCCTCTGTCCGCTGGGTCTTCTCGATCAGTCCCCGTTCGGCGAGCCACGCGGATCGGGACCGGAGGACGGGCCCGAACGCGACGCTCGCCCGCGCGATCACCGAGGTCCCGGCCAGGCCGGCCCGCAGCTGCGTCACCGTGCGCTCGGCGTCGCTGAGCGCGGAGTGCACGATGAACGCCACGCCGCGCTCGGTGAGCAGATCGGGCAACGTGGCGCACAGCCGGTCCAGCACGCTGCGGCCGTCCGGCCCGGCATCCCAGGCCCTGGCACGACCGCGCCTCGGCGTCCCCGGCGCGGGGACGTAGGGCGGGTTCGCCACCACCACGTCGAACCGGGGCAGCGCACGCGCGGACTCGAAGCCGCCGTGCACCAGTCGCACCGGCACGCCCCTGGCCCGGCAGTTGAGCCAGGCCGAGGCGAGGGCACGGCGCGAGATGTCCACCGCGGTCAGCCGGGCACCGAGCAGACCGGCCGCGGTGCAGCCGAGAATGCCGGTGCCCGCGCACACGTCGAGCACGGAACCGCCGCGGGGCAGCGGCGCCCGCCGCAGGGTCTCGGCCAGCAACCAGGTGTCGGCCTGCGGGCGGTAGACGCCCGGAATTCGGAATACCATCACACGGCGGATATAGCCCGGCCGGGAATTTCCAATCAGCGCCCCGGAGCGTCAGTGCCTGCCCTCGGCGAATTCCTCGACGATCTTGGCGCAGAATGCGGGAAGGTCATCGGGATTCCGGCTCGAGACGAGTCCGTTGTCGGTCACCACTTCCTCGTCGACCACCGTGCCGCCCGCATTGCGGATATCGGTGCGCACACTGGGATAGGCGGTGAGCGTCCGGCCGCGTACGGCGTCGGCTTCCACCAGCGTCCACGGCCCGTGGCAGATCACGCCGATCGGTTTTCCGGTGGCGACGAATTCCTTCACGAAGCCGACCGCCGACGGATCCTGCCGGAGTTTGTCCGGATTGGTCGTGCCGCCGGGGAGCAGAAGCGCGTCGAAATCGTCGGGGCTCGCCTCGGCGACGACCTGGTCCACCGGAAACGTGTCGCCCTTCTCGACATCGTGATTCATCGCCTGGATACTGCCGGATTCCAGGGACAGCAGAGCGGTGGTCGCGCCGGCGTCCTCCACCGCGGCGCGCGGCTGGACGAGTTCGACCTGTTCCACTCCGTCAGTGGCGAGAATGGCGACGCGCTTTCCGGTCAGGGTGTGCTGGGGCATGAATGTTCCTTTCCTCGACTTCGGGGTTCAGGCGCTGTCGACCAGCGCGTCGTGACCCGCGTGGCGGGCGCAGTTGGCACAGCAGTACACGGTGTCGGCGGATTCCACGCCGTGGCCCAGGACCCGGCAGCCACAGTGCGCGCAGCTGGGCGCGATCTTCGACGCCGCGCATTCGATGCTGTCGAAAGTCCAGCTCTCGCTGTCGCGGCTCACCGTGAAGGCCCGGGCGTACTCGTTGCCGCAGGTGTCGCAGACGGCCATGGTGACCACCTTTCCTCGGTCGGCTCGTTCACAGGGCGCGCGTACCCGGCCGCGCGCATCCGAATCGGCGCCGTGCCGACAGCCCGGAACTGGGTATGTCCGCCCTGTGGCCGGCGATCAGGAAAAGCGCAGCGCGAGGTGATGACCGATGGACGACTCCGCCTGGAATCTCGATGCCCGCGGCGAGAACGAGACACAACGCCTCGACCGGAACTGGTCGTCGCTACTGCAGGAATTGCGGGTGGTGCAGACCGGTGTCCAGCTCCTGACCGGGTTCTTGATCGTGTTGCCGTTCCAGCCGCGCTTCGAGGCGATGAACACACCGATGCGGGTCCTGTACCTGATCGTGTTGTCGTCGTCGATCGGCGCGACCGCGCTGCTGGTCGCGCCGGTAGCGGCCCACCGGATCGTCTTCCGGCGGCATCAGCTCGCCTGGCTCGTCGACACGGCGCATCAGCTGGCGCTGGGCGGACTGGCCCTGCTCGGCGTCGCGCTGGTCGGGGTCGCCGTCCTGCTCTTCGACGTGGTCGCCGGACCGCTGGCCGCGGTGGTGGCCGGCGTGCTGTTCGGCGCGCTGTTCGTGGTGACCTGGTTGGTGCGGCCCCTGCTCGAACGCCGCCGCTCCGCGCGCCGATGATCATCGGCCCGTTTCACGGGGACCGATCCGGGAATCACCGCTGCGTGGAAGTCGGGCGACCGGATGCATACGGGCGCCGGCGGTCCATTCATTTCGGTACACGGTGTCGACACCGGCAAACCGCGGGGGCGAGTCGAAGCGCCGCACCGCGCCGCCAACGACGTCGGCGTGGCGCGGCGCTCGATTCGTCCCGCGGTCGAACCTCGTCGAAGGAGCCCGCATGAGCACCCGTCTGTCCGCTGTCGCCCTGGTCTGCACCCTCGAGCCCTCACCCGCCGCCTCGAGCAGCGCCCTGCTCGCCGATCAGGCCCTCGACGAGCTGACCGGCCACGGCGTCGACGGTGAATCGGTCCGGATCGCCGACTTCGACATCCGGCCCGGCGCTCGACGACGTGGGATTCACCATCCCCGCCCAGGGCTGCACGTACTGGAACGGGGAGTCCATGCAGGGCGTCGACTACGTCGACCTGTCCGAAACACCCGACCCGGTCCGCGCGACGACTCGCACCATGGCGCGCAACGCCGCCCACCTCGCCCGCCTGCTCCGCACCGAGAACTACCCGGCGCAGAGCTGATCCCGCGATCGTCCTAAGGGAACGTTAGGAACCTCCCGCGCGGCTTCCGTCCGGCCTGTGACAGCCGACACAGTGGTCTCCGACGGCGCAAAGCCGCGCCGACAGAGGAGGTCCAAGGTGACAACGACACAGGCCGGTGGAGAACGGCGAGTGGTGGCGAACGTGCTGCGCGGCTCGATCGGCAACCTCGTCGAGTGGTACGACTGGTACGTCTACGCCGCGTTCAGCGTGTACTTCGCGAAGGCGTTCTTCCCCGACGGCGATCCCACGGCGCAGCTGCTCTCGACCGCCGCCGTATTCGCGGTCGGCTTCATCATGCGCCCGATCGGCGGCTGGGCGCTCGGGCGCTACGCCGACCGGTTCGGCCGCCGCGCCGCGCTCACGCTGTCGGTCACCGTGATGGCCGCCGGATCGCTGATGATCGCGGTGACCCCTGGCTTCGGCACCATCGGCATCGCGGCTCCGGTGCTGCTGCTCATGGCCCGGCTGCTGCAGGGCCTCTCGGTCGGCGGCGAGTACGCCACCAGCGCCACCTATCTGTCGGAGGTGGCCTCGCCCGGCCGCCGCGGCTTCTACTCCAGCTTCCAGTACGTGACCCTGGTCGCGGGCCAGCTCACCGCCCTCGGCGTGCAGATCGTCCTGCAGCAGGTGCTCACCGCCGAGCAGATGTACAGCTGGGGTTGGCGCATCCCGTTCCTGATCGGGGCGGGCGGCGCGATCGTGGTCATGCTGCTGCGACGCGGGATGGACGAATCCGATTCGTTCAAGGCCATCGCGGGGTCGGCCGAGTCCACCGCCGCGGCCACGAGCAGCGCGCGCGGCTCGCTGCGGGTGCTGCTGCAGTACCCGCGGGAATGCCTGCTGGTGGTCGGCCTGACCATGGGTGGCACCGTGGCGTTCTACACCTACACGACCTACATGCAGAAGTTCATGATCAACACCTCGGGCATCTCCAAGGACACCGTCGCCTGGATCAACTTCCTCGCGCTGCTGGTGTTCGTGGTGCTGCAGCCGATCGCGGGCGGTCTGTCGGACCGGGTGGGTCGCCGCAAGCTGCTCATCTTCTTCGGCGTCGCCGGCACGCTGCTGACGGTGCCGATCATGTCCGTGCTCGCGCACACGTCCAACCCGTTCGCGGCCTTCGGCCTGATGATGACCGCGCTGGTGATCGTCACCGGCTACACCTCGATCAACTCGATCGTGAAGGCCGAACTGTTCCCGACCAAGATCCGCGCGCTCGGCGTCGGACTGCCCTACGCGCTCACCGTCGCCGTGTTCGGCGGCACCGCCGAGATGATCGCGCTGGCACTGAAGAAGGCCGGTCTGGAGTCGCTGTACTTCTTCTACGTCGCCGGGTGTGTCGCGATCTCGCTGCTCACCTACTACTTCATGCGGGAGACCTCGACCGAATCGACCATCGACGCCGAAGGCACCGTCGCGGCCGACCCGGTCGAGCCGGAACCGGCGATGGCCGCCGTGCGTGGCTGACCGTCCGGCATCCGCGCCGGTCCTGCCCCTGTGGGAGGATCGGCGCGTGCGGCTTGCGGTGGTCGAGGACGACGACGGAGTGGGCGACGCCCTGGTGGAGGCGCTGTCCGCGCGGGGCTACCGGGCCGAACGGCTGCGCCGCGGCGCCGATCTGCTCATCGCCCACCGCGACTACGACGCCGTGCTTCTCGACCTCGGGCTGCCCGACGCCGACGGATTGCAGATCTTGCGCCAACTGCGTGAGGTCAGCGCGATCCCGGTACTGATCCTGACCGCCCGCAGCGACGAGCGGTCCATCGTGCGCGGTCTGCGCGGCGGCGCCGACGACTACGTCGTCAAGCCACCCCGCATCGCCGAGCTGATGGCGCGGCTCGAGACCGTGCTGCGCCGGGCCGCCGCCGTCGCCGTGCGGGCCAGGACGGAGGTCGTCACCGGTGATGTCCGGGTGGACCTGCGGGCCCGCGTGGTCGAGGTGGCCGGAGCGCCGATCGCGCTGACCCAGAAGGAATTCGAGCTCGTCGAGGTGCTGGTGGAGCGACCGGGCGCGGCGGTGAGCAGGCAGCAGCTGATGGACCGCATCTGGGGCGACGCGTTCGTCGCGGTCTCGCGCTCGCTCGATGTCCACATGACCGGGCTGCGCGCCAAGCTGGGCCGTCCGGGCCTGATCACCACCATCCGCGGCTACGGCTACCGGTGGGGCGAGTGAGCACCGGAGGACCGCCGTGCGGCGCAGGCTGCTGAGCGCGCTGACCGTCTTCGCCGCCCTCGCGGTGCTGGCGTTCGCCGTGCCGTTGTCGCTGACCGCCGCGACCAGCCGCACCCAGCAGCTGGTGCTCGGCCGTTCCGGCGACGCCGACCGCTTCGCCACCCTGGCCGACGCGGCCGGGTCGGCGGGCGGCGTGCGGGCGCTGGCCGAGGAGGTCACCCGCTATCACGAGCTGTACGGCGAGAACGTGCTCGTCGTCGATGCCCGCGGCGCGCCGATCGTCAATGCCGGTGTCGCGGTGGACGATCCACGGATCCGGGCCGCCGTGGCCGCGGCCCGGCGCAACCAGCGGCCCCAACAGGTGGACCGGCTGACGCCCTGGGGCGCGCCGGACATGCTCATCGCGCGCCCGGTCGGCACGGGTGTGCAGGTGAACGGCGCCGTCGTGATCGAGGCGTCCACGGCGGCCGCGCGCACCGCGATCGCCCGGATGTGGGCGGTGATCGCGGTCGGCGCGCTCGGCGCGATGGTGGTGTTCGTGCTGCTGGCACTGGTGCTGAGCCGGTGGGTACTGCTCCCGCTGGCCGCCATGTCGGACGCGGTCACCGACCTCACCGCGACCCTGCCCAAACCACGCGGGCGCGCCCCGATCACCCGGCGCTACGGCGGACCACCCGAGGTCAGGGCCCTGGCCGAGTCCGTCGACGCGATGGCCACCGCCGTGGCCGACTCCGCGGACGCGCAGCATCAGCTCGTCGCCGACACCGCCCATGCCATGCGGAATCCCCTCGCCGCCTTGACGATTCGGCTCGACTCGCTGGAAGCGGCGGTCCCCGCCGCCGCGGCGCCGACCTTCCGCGGCGCCACCGCGGAGGTGGAACGGCTCACCGCGCTGCTCGACGACCTGCTGCGGCTGGCCGTCGCCGAGACACCCGCGGCCTTCGGCACGACGGCCTCCGCCGCGGAGCACTGCGATCCGGCGCAGGTCGTCGCCGATCGCCTCGACGCGTGGACCTCCGCGTTCGACGAGGCGGGGGTGCGGCTCAGCGCCGCGCCGCCGTCCTGCGCCGCCGGGCCGGGCGACGAGCGCTCCGTCGCCGCGATCAGCGCCGCCGCGCTCGCCCAGATTCTCGATGTGGCCCTGAGCAATTCGTGCCGGTACGCGGGATCGGGCGCGCACACGGTCGTCACGGTGTCGCCCGAGGCGGGCGCGGTGACGGTGCGCGTCGCCGACGACGGCCCCGGCGTCGCCCTCGACGAACTCGACCGGCTCACCGCCCGGTTCTTCCGCGGTTCCGCGGCCGCCGCGGGCGGCACGGGTCTGGGCCTGTCGATCGCCCAGGCCCTGGCCAAGGCGCGCGGCGGCGAGTTGACGGTCGAGGCGGTGCGCCCGCACGGTCTCGCCGTCGCGGTCCGCGTCCCGGCGGTGGCGCGATGAGCGCGGCGCGGATCAGCCGCCGCCGGATGCTGGCCCTGGCCGCGCTGGCGTCGGCGGGTGTGTTCGGCTGCGGTGCGGACAGCCCGCCGACGGTCCGGCTGGCCTCCGGGGAGGACGGCGGGTTCTACTTCGCCTTCGCCCGGCTGCTGGCGTCCGCCGCGCGCGAGACCGGCGACCTGCGCATCGAACCGGTGGAAACCGCGGGCTCGCAGCAGAACCTGCGGATGGTGGCCGACGGGGAGGTCGACGCGGCACTGGCGCTGGCCGACTCGGCGAGCGATTTCGGCGGGCGCGTGGTGGCGCTGGGCCGCGTGTACGAGAACTATCTGCAGCTGGCGGTCCGCGCCGACGGCCCGCTCACCCGGGTCGGCGACCTGCGTGGCCGCCGCGTCAATCTCGGTGCCGCCGGCTCCGGCGCCGCCGCCACCGGCGAGCGCCTGCTGAGCACGGCCGGACTCGACCCCGCCGACGTCATCATCGAACACCAACCGTTGCGGGCGGCCGCCCAGGCACTGACCGACGGCACCATCGACGCCCTGCTGTGGGCCGGTGGCGTGCCGACCGCCGCGCTCACCGTGCCCGATCCCATGCGGCTGCTCGATCTCGGCGAGCTGGCCGGCCCGATGCGCGAGGCCTACGGGCCCGTCTACGACCGCGTCGCGATTCCGGCCGACGCCTACCCCGGCGGTCCGGCGGTCCACACGATCGGGGTGGCGAATCTACTCCTCGCCACCGTCACCCTGCCCGACGAGACCGCGGGCGCCATCGTCGACCTGCTGGTCCAGCACGCCGACGCGCTCGTTCCCGCCGAGGCGGCCGGTACGCAGTTCCTCGACGGACGCTTCCTCATCGGCACCGGCACCGTCCCGCTGCACCCAGGAGCGGCCGCGGCCTACCGCCGCCGGCACGGCTGACGCCGCCGCCGGGCGGATCGGCGTCCCGACCACCGCGGGCCTCGATGGTTTGCCGCGGGGATGCCGGGTACACGCGCCGCACATCCCTACGATCCGGAGGTCTGCTCATGAAGACACGGTCAGTGCGTCTCGGTATCGGCGCGGCGGCGGCCGCCACGGCGGCCGTCGCGGCGGCAGGGCACGCGGCCGCGGCCCCCGCGTCGGTGGTCATCGACGGGAACATGCAGGTGATGGGAATGAACATCCTGCACGTCGATGCCACCGGGCAGGGCGACGGTCCCGCCACCGGTACCTATGTCGCCACCGCAAAGCTCGGCGACATGCCGCTGCCGGTGAAGGTCACCGGACCCGTCACCTGTCTGCGGGTGCAGGGCGACACGGTCTCGCTGGTCTATCCGATCACCACGACCGAACCGGTGATGATCTTCGCCCCGGATTCGATGGCCATCCAGATCACGGTCACCAAGGGCCGCGACGGCGCCCCCGACATGATCGGCTACGGCACGCCGATGCCGACCACGTCGTTCCGCGACTGCCTCCCCGGGCCCACTCCCCTGGTCTTCGACGGCACCGTCGCCATCAGCTGACCCGGCTGACCCGCCATCGGCGGTGCGACAGCACACCTCAGGACGCCGCGTCCCGCGGGGCAGCGGTCGCGAGCTGGATCGTGGCGAGCAGTTCGGTGGCGCAGGCGCTCAGGTCGAAGTCGGGACGGGCGGCGGCGCGCAGGATGACGCCGTTGCGGAGGGAGAGGATGAACCCGGCCATCAGGTCCGGATCGAACGCCCGGAAGTCGCCGGCGCGCTGCCCCTCCGCCAACAGGTCGGCCAGCTTCGCGCGATCCGAATCCGCTTGCCTGTCACGGGTTTCGGGGTCAGCGGCGACGGTCTGCAGCTGCAGCATCGTCACCAGGTGATTGCGGTGCTCGCGGATGAACGCGCAGTTGGCGGTCACGAAGGCGGCGAGCCGTTCGGCCGGGGTGCCGTGGTCGGTGCGCGCGGCGACGAAGGTGGTGAAGTCGGCCATGATCGTCCCGAGCACCTCGGTCATCAGGTTCTGCTTGCTCGCGAAGTGGTAGGAGATCAGGCCCGTGCTGCTGAGCCCCGCGGCGGCGGCGATGGCACTGAACGACGCACGGGCATAACCGTTCTCGGCGATGGTGTCGATCGCCGCCCGCACGATCTGGGCGCGGCGGGCGCGCTCGATCGCCGTCGGCACCGTCCGCTTCCTCATCGCGGGCCGATCGCCAGCACGTAGGCGTGCCGCTGCGGTGGCGCCTCGGAGGGCAGGTCGATCGCCAGATCGGTGCCGTCCTGGCGCCACTCGAGTTCGGCCTGCCCGCCGACGAGCCCGACCGTGCCGGGAGGCGGTAGCCGGACATCCCGGAGGATCACCGCACCACCGGGCTGGTCCGCGAGCACGATCGCGAAAACCGTGCCGTCGGCACCGCGGGTGAACCTGACCCGCGCGCCCGAGGCGGTCGTGGTCGACGGCCGCTCCCACGGCGTCGTGTCGTAGATCGCGGCCGCGTTCCTGGCCAGCCATGCGCCGAGGGCGCGCAACGGCGCCAGTTGCAGCTCCGGGATCCGCCCCGCGCCGTCGGGGCCCACGTTGAGCAGCAGATTCCCGCCCTTGGCGACCACGTCGGCGAACAGGTGGATGAGCTCGGCGCCGGTGAGGGTGTCGGCGGCGGTCTCCTGCGCGTTGTAACCGAACGAGCGACCCAGCCCGCGGGTGAGCTCCCAGGCGCCGGCCGGGGCGATGGCAGGGGGCGTGTATTCGTGGGTCTCGATGTCGTAATGGAAGTTCTTGGCCGGTTCGGGAATCTCGGTGCCACGCGCGGCCATCACCTTCAGCGCCACATCGAGGAACCGCAGATACACCGCGCGCGCCACCCGGTTGCCCGGCAGTGCGGGTTGGACCCAGCGGTCGTTGACGAGGCCGTCGTCGACCGTGTCGTAGAAGTGGGCCATGATCTCGTGCGGGTCGACCTCCGCGGGCCAGCCCATGTCGTTCCACAGGATCGAGGGCCGATAGGTGTCGATCAGTTCGCGCCACTGCGCCGCCGCGTAGCGGGCGTAGCCGGGGCCAAGCGCCTGGTGGCGGAGGAGGTCGGTCATGGTCCGCATCGGGTCCTTCCGGAACGACCAGTCCATCCCACCGCAGTAGTACAGGCCCATCCGCAGGCCCTCCGCCCGGACCGCCCGCGTCAGGTCGCCGACCGGGTCACGGCCCGCACCCGAGTTCCGCGGGCGGTACGGATGCTCGACCGCGGTGGGCCACAGCGGGTAGCCGTCGAGGTGGCGCGTGACCAGGACGACGTACCGCGCACCGACCTCGGCGAAAACCCTTGCCCACCCGGCGAAGTCGACGTCGCGCGCCGCCTGTTCGAACGGCGGGCCGAACTCGGCGTAGGACGCGTCACCGTAGGTCGCCGCGTGATGGATCGCGGTCGGTGAGCCGGGTACCCGCAGGGAGTTCCGATACCACTCCGCGTACGGGATCCGGTCCGCCGTGGTCTTCCCTGCCGTCAGGTCCCGCATGAACGCGGTGTAGTCGGCCTCGGTGCGCTCGGCATAGGCAGGCACCGAGTACAGGCCCCAGTGCACGAAGATCCCCAGCTTCGCTTTCCGGTACCACGCCGGGACCGGCCGCGCCCCCAGCGATTCCCTGTCCGGCGCGTATGTCACGACCGACCCTCCACTCAGCGAACCATTTTTGCTTACCCGAGCAAAACTAGCACGCGCAAGCAAAAATGATCAGCGACCGATCCGAGCGAGGCCCGAACGCTCGGCTCTCAGGGCAGGATCGAGTCGACGTAACCGCCGTCGACCCGTAGCGCCCCACCGGTCTCGCGAAGGTTCCCGGTGACCGGGAGGCGCCGTACTGGATCGGGGTGTCCGGTACCGAAGGTGGGCACGACGCCGTGGGTCCGCTCGCGGCACCGTTTCGACGAGGAGACGCACCATGTGGAGCCCCAGTTCGATGAGATTCGGCGCCTTCCTGGCCCCGTACCATCCCCTCGACGCCGACCCAGCACTGCAGCTGCGGCGCGATCTCGATCTGATGGAGCATCTCGACCACCTCGGTTTCGACGAGGCGTGGATGGGTGAGCACCACTCCACCGGTGCCGAGATCGTGCCCGCCCCGGATGTTTTCATCGCCGCGGCGGCCGAGCGCACGCAGCGCATCCGGTTCGGCACCGGGGTGACCTCGCTGCCGTACCACCATCCGCTGATCACCGTCGACCGCATCACCCAGCTCGACCTGCAGACCCGTGGGCGGGTCATCCTGGGCACCGGGCCGGGCAAGATCCCGCTCGACGCGCACATGATGGGCATCGACCCCTCCGATCAGCGCCGCCGCCAGGGTGAGGCGCTCGAGGCGATCGTGCGGCTGTTGCGGGGCGAGGTCGTCGACATGCGCACCGACTGGTTCACCCTGCGTGACGCCCGAGCGCAGCTGCCCACCTACGACCCGGCCGGCCTCGAGGTCGCCGCGGCCTCCACCATCTCGCCGAACGGCTCGGTGCTCGCGGGCACGCACGGCCTGTCCCTGCTGTCACTGGCGGCCGGTTCACCCGCCGGTTTCGCCGCGCTGGACCGCAATTGGGGCGTCTACGAGAAGACCTGCGCCGAACACGGCCACCGCGCCGACCGCGCGGGGTGGCGGCTGGTCACCCCCATGTTCCTGGCCGAGTCGCGAGCCGAGGCCGAACGGGCCGTCGCCCGGCGCATCGGGTCCATGGCGGCCTATGTCCATCGGCAGACCGGGCAGCAACCGGACTGGGCCCGAACCTCGCGCGGCATCGTCGAGCAGTGGCGCGAGGACACCCTCGGCGAGTTCGGGCAGGCGATCATCGGCACGCCGGACGAGGCCATCGACCGAATCCAGGCGCTGATCGACAAGACCGGCGGGTTCGGCACGCTGCTGATCCTGCACGTGGACATGGCCGACTGGGCCGACACCCAACGCAGTTTCGAACTGTTCGCCGCCGAGGTGATCCCGCACTTCAAGAACCGCAACGCCGGACGGCAGGCCAGCCTCCAGTTCGCCGAGAACCACCGCGACGCGCTGATCGGCGGGCTGGTCACCGCGATCACCAAGGCCCACACCGACTACTACGGCGCCGACGCCGCGACGGGAGCGTGAGCATGCGCGCCGTACGATTCCGCGACGGAGAATTCACCGTCGGCGAGGTCCCCGACCTGCCCGCGACCGGCCCCGGCCAGGTGCGCATCGCCGTGGCCGCCTGCGGCATCTGCGGTAGCGATCTGTCGGTGTCCAAGGACGCGTGCCGCTTCGTCGAGGTGGCGCGGGCGGGCGGCTACCCGCTCGCGGAGTTCGACCCCGACCGGCCCGTGGTGCTCGGGCACGAGTACGCCGGTGTGATCACCGAAATAGGCACGGGTGTCACCGATTTCGCGGTGGGCGACCGGGTGGCGGGTATCGGTCTCGCGACCGAGAGCGATACCGGCATCCCCACCATCATCGGCTACTCCAACACCTATCACGGCGCGTTCGGCGAGGCGATCGTCGTCGACGCGTACTGGGTCCGCAGGGTTCCCGACACCCTGCGGCTCGACCACGCGACACTGGCCGAACCGCTGCACGTGGGCGAGATGCATGTCCAGCAGTCACAGCTCACCTCCGCCGACTCGGCGCTGGTGATCGGCTGCGGCACCATCGGCCTCGGGGCGATCGTCGCGGCCCGGGCGCACGGCGCGAAACGGGTGATCGCGTCCGAACCGTCGCCGCGCCGCCGCGAGCTCGCGGCGCTGCTGGGTGCCGACATCGTCGTCGATCCCGCCGAGCAGGACCCGATCGACGTGTGGCACACCCTGATCGCCGAGGACCCGGTGGTCGGCGCGGCCGAAGGCGGCATCCTCATCGCCTACGAGTGCAGTGGACGCGCCGGGATCCTCAACGAGCTCACCCATCGGATGCCGTTCAACTCGCGCATCCAGGTGCTCGCCGCCGGGTTCGCCGCCGAGACGCTCACCCCGGTGGTGCCCCAGTTCCGGCGTATCGCCGTCAATTTCGGTCACGGCGACTATCGGGACGCCTACGACATCACCCTGGACCGCTTGGCGTCGGGCGCGATCGACGCCGAGGCGATCATCACCGGTCGCGTCGGCCTCGACGGTGTCGGGGACGCGTTCACCGCCCTGCGCAGCCCCGAGGAGCATGTGAAGATTCTCGTGCGCCCCGGCCTCGCGGCCGAATGAGCAACGCCCGCACCGGGATCGAGGCGGTGTCAAGCCACAGTCCCGGCCATTGATTGTGGCGCCACCGACCCCGAGGCCGCCTCGTTAGCGTCGCTGCCCGTGAAAGCAATTCGCACGAAACGCAGCATCGTCTCCGTGATGGCCACCGTACTCGCCGCTCTCGCCCTCGGCGCCACCGCCGCCCTGCCGCCGGCGGTGGCGGCGCCGAGCGCGGGCGGCCAGATCCCGTTGCAGGGCGCGGTCAACGTCCGCGACATCGGCGGTCACCGCACCTACGACGGCGCGACGGTCAAGTCCGGCAAGGTGATCCGCGCCGACGCCCTGTCCGGACTGACCGACGCCGATGTCGCCGTCCTGGCCGGTCGCTCGCTGAAATCCGTGGTCGATCTCCGCACGCCCGGGGAGGTGCAGTTCATGGGGGCCGACCGGCTGCCCGCCGGGGTGCCGCTGGTCGCGCGGCCCATCGACGACACCGGGCTGTTCACCCAGATGATGCAGATCATCCAGTCCAAGGATCCGCAGCGGCAGCAGGACGCGCTGGGCAACGGTGGCGCCGAGAAGATCATGAACGGCGTCTACGCCAGCTTCCTCGCCGCCGGCTCTCGTGCCGCGTTCGGTGCCACGATCCGCGAACTGGCGGCCACCGAGGGCGCCGTGCTCTACCACTGCACGTCCGGGAAGGACCGGACCGGGTTCCTCACCAATGTGCTGCTGCGCGCGGTCGGGGTGCCCGAGCAGACGGCGCGTCAGGACTATCTGCGCTCCAACGACTTCCGTGCCGCCGCGGACGCGAAGCTGCGGGAGCAGGTGAAGCAGGCCGGCTACATGCAGAACCCGGACCTGCTCATCCCCCTGCAGGAGGTCCGCGACGAATATCTCGACACCGCGGTGCGGAAACTGGAACAGGAATACGGCAGTTTCGGCAAGTTTCTCACCGACGGCCTCGGCATCGACGGTTTCACGCTGGTGAAGTTGCGGAAGAACCTCGTCGGCTGACCACTCCACGACCGATCGGTGGGTCGGGGCATCCTCGCCCCGACCCACCTCTCCGTGCCGCGCTCGACCGCCGGGGTCACCGCTGGTGCGATCGCCGGCGTGGCGTACCCATCGCCCGCGCGGCCGCGTCGGCCGCGTCGACCAGGATCTGCGCCAACCGTCCCGTCCCGGGTGCGCGGTCCCCGCCGATCGGGCCCGACAGCGACATCGCCGCGCTGCCCCGCGCCGCGCCGACCTCGACCGGCACCGCGACACACACGATGCCGGGCATGGACTCCGCGCGGTCGAGCGCGACGCCCCGATGACCGCGCACCTGGTCCAATTCGCTGTGCAACTCGGCGCGGCGGGCGATGGTGCGTGTGGTCAGGCGCGGCAGACGCGGCGGGAAGGCCAGCTCGATGAGATTCGGGCGCAGGGTGGCCAGCAGCGCCTTGCCCACCGCGGTGCAGTGCGCGGGCATCCGGCCGCCGAGCCGCGTCGGCACGGGAGCGGCACCGCGCCCGACCGCCTTGTCGATGATGAGCACTTCGGGTCCGTCGAGCACGCCGAGGTGGGCGACCATGCCGGTGCGCTGACACAGCTCGTGCAGCACCGGTCCCAGCGCGTCGCGGATCTCGTTGTGCTCGATGGCGAGTCCGCCGAGTTCCAGTGCCCGGGTGCCGAGCCGGTAGCCGCCGGGGGCGTGGGCCAGCCAGCGCAGCCGGATCATCTGGTCGATGATGCGGTGCGCGCTGGAGCGGGGCAGTCCGGTGCGGTCGGCGACGTCGACCAGGGTGCGCATCGGCGCCGGCCCGTCGAAGGTGTCCAGGATCAGGGTCATCCGCTCGATCATCGAGGCCGGTGTGCCACCGGTGTGTGCCGTCGACCCGGGCATGGTGCGCTCGTCGACCGTCATGGGCCACCTCCCTGCTGTTCGCTGCGCTGTCGGCCTCACCTTGCCGTCCCGGCGGCGCGCGGGAATCGCGGAAACTACGGAGATCGCGGGCTGCGACTACGGAGAACGAACAGTGCGTCACACGGTGACGCGACTGACCCAGGCGGCGATCTGGGTGCGGGAGGTGAAGCCCAGTTTGGTGAGGATGTGGTCGACGTGGCTCTCCGCGGTCCGGATCGAGATCACCAGTTCCTGCGCGATCCGGCGGTTGCCGTGGCCGCGGGCGATCAGCAGGGCCACATCGCGCTCCCGGCGGGTCAGCACGTCGAGGCCGGCTGGTTCGCCGGCGGTGTCCGCGGTCGGTGCAGTGTCCATCGCGTAGTCGACGGCGTCCTCGATCGCCAGCGCGGCCCCGGCGTCGAAGCGGGCGGCGAACTCGCGCGCGCCGAGCGCGTCCTGAACTCGGTCGCGGATCGGGCCACCGATGAGCTGGGTCATCGTGTGCGCGAGCCGCTGCGAACTGCCGCGGCGGATCGCCGACGCCGCGCCCATCAGCCGCGCCGCGCGGTCGAGGTCGCCCTCGTCGGCGGCGGCCCAGGCCAGGCCGTCGACGCTGGTGGCGATCCAAGCGCACCGGTCGAACAGCCGGAACAGCTCGATCGATCGGCGCAGGGCGGCGACCGCCTCGCGCGGGTCGCCGTCGCGGCGCCGCTGGGTGCCGACCGCCCAGTGGGCGAGTCCGCCGAGCAGGTGGGAGCCGTGCTCGGTGGTCAGGGCCAGCAATTGGTCGGCGAGGGCGCCGGCGAGTGGGTCGTCGAGGGCCAGCGCGCACACCGAGGCGAAGGCCAGGCTCTCCATCTCCACCCGGGGGTGGTCGCACTCGTGCGCCGACACCGACACGGCCACGGCGATGTCGAGCGCGTCGCGCAGCTCGCCCGCCCCGAAAGCCAGGACGGCACCGGCCATCTCGGCTTCGGCCAGCACCCGCGCCGATCCGTTCTCGGTGGCGATCGCCGCGGACGCCTGGGCGAACTCCGCCGCCGTCGCGGTCTCCGAGCGCATGGCGGCGATGACCGCGGAGGCCGCCAGCGCCCTCGCCCGGACGACGGTGCGTTCGGAGTCCTTCGCCAGCGCCTCCGACAGCCAGCGGTAGCCCTCGAGCAGCAGGTGGCAGTGTTCCCAGAACGGCCACAGCTCGGTCGCGAGCTCGAGCGCGCGGCGCGCGCCGGCGGGATCGTCGAGCGAGAACTGCAGTGCGGCACGCAGATTGGCGTGTTCGCGGGCGACGTCACCGAACCAGGCGGTGTCGGCTGCGCTCCAGTACTCGGCGCGCCCGCGCCGCGCGAGCCGGTAGTAGTACTCGCGATGGGCGAGGCGGACCGCGTATTCGTCGCCGCGCGCCCGCAGCCGGTCACCGCCGAACTGGCGCAGCGGTTCGAGCATCGTGTATCTGGCCGCGCCGTCGGCGCCGGGTCCGTAGCCGAGCACGGACTTGTCGACCAGCCCGGTCAGGGCGTCGAGCAGGATCGGCGGTGGGCCGACCCGGCACACCGCTTCGGCGGCGGCGAGGTCGACGCCGCCGGCGAAGACCGACAGCTGTTCCCACAGCCGCTGCTCGTCCGGGGTGCACAGGTCGTAGCTCCAGCGGATCGCCGAGGCGAGCGTCTGCTGGCGTTCCGGCGCGGCGCGCGGTCCGGTGGTGAGCAGCCCCATCGCGTCGTCGAGGCGGGCCAGCACCTGGTCGGGGGTGAACATCCGCATCCGCAGCGCCGCCAGTTCCAGCGCGAGCGGGATGCCGTCGAGGCGGCGGCAGATCGCCGCCAGGGTCACGGCGTCGGTGGCGCGCTGTCCGAAGTTCGGGTCCGCGGCGGTGGCGCGGTCGACGAGCAGCCGGGTCGCCGGGCTGTCGAGATCGGTGTGCTCGGGGACGGGCAGCGGTGCCACCGGCAGGATCTGTTCACCGGGGACGCCGAGCGGTTCCCGGCTGGTCGCCAGGATGCGCAGGCCGGTGGTCGCGGGAACGAGCCGGTCGACGAGTGCGGCGCACGCGCCGATCACGTGCTCGCAGTTGTCCAGGATCAGCAGCAGCTCGGCCTCGGCCAGGTGTGCGATGAGAGCGGCAGGCGGCGCGGTGGTGTCGTCGCGCACGCCGAGTTCGCGCGCCACGGTCGAGGCGACGAGATCGGGGTCGCTCACGTGGGCCAGTTCCACCAGCCACACGCCGTCGGGGAACGCCCGCCGCGCCACGGCGCCGACCCGTCTGCTCAGCCGGGTCTTGCCGACGCCGCCCACCCCGGTCAGCGTGAGCACCCGCGTCCCACCGAGCAGCTTCCTCGCCGTCGCGACATCGTCGTCGCGACCGATGAAGCTGGTCACCTCCGCCGGGAGATTCCCCGGCACACGCCTGCCCACGCCCTACTGTCGCACACCCCGATTCGCCGTACAGGCAGACCGGGACCACGGATTCCCGGGCGCTGCGGCCCGCCACGCCTGCCGCGCGCGGCGTCACCGCCGCAAGCGCGCCGCCGCGGCCAGAATCGGGGTGCTCACGGCGGTGGCCGCGGCACCGAGGGCGGTGTCGGTGGCCAGGATCCACCGGACGGTGCGCATCAGCTCGCCCACCGGTGGAGCGACATCGAGGAACCCGCTTGAACCACCGGCGCCATCAGCCTCTGGCTCCGACAACCTGGAGAGCTGCCTCGAGGTTTTCGAGAATTCCCGTGAATTCCGCAGGCGCGATCTGGACCTCGAAGATTTGACCCGCATGCTCGGGATGATCGAGCAAAGGCGCCTCACGCCAGAATTGAAACGTGATCACCAGGTGGTCGCCGTCGCGGAAGGCATAGGTCTGCAAGTTGTCGGTCGACCGAACTTGTCTGCATTGTGAACACGCAGAGTCGCTCCAGGCACGGCGACCTCGAAATCAAGTAGTAGTCACCGACGACATCGACAGAAGGTCGAGTCGAATGAACCGATAGCAATCGGCAGGTCCTCCCGCTCGGTCAACTTGCAGGGCACTTCCTAATCGGCGTTCAGGTACACCGGGACCGTGGTGTGGCCGTTGGAGATGAAGCTCGAGACCGGCTCCAGTTCGCCGGGATTCACCGCCAGTCGCATCGCGGGGAAGCGGTCGAACAGCGCGGGCAGCGCCACTGTGGCTTCCAGCCGGGCCAGGGACGCGCCGAGGCAGTGATGGGCGCCGTGTCCGAAGGCGAGGTGGTGGTCGCGGGTGGCCCGGGTCGGGTCGAACCCGGCGGCGGTGGGGCCGTGGACTTTCGGGTCACGGCTGGCGCCCGCGTAGGAGGCGAGGATCGCCTCGCCCTTGGCGATGCGAGGTCCCCCGGCGATCTCGATGTCCTCGACGGCGTAGCGCAGCGGCAGGTGCGCGACGGGGGCCTGGAATCGCAGCGTCTCCTCCACCACGTCGGCCCACGACACGTCGCCACCAACCACCGCGGCACGCTGTTCCGGGTGGGTGAGCAGGGCGACGATCGCCTGGTCGAGCAGATTGACCGTGGTCTCGTGACCGGCGTTGATCACCAGCATCAACGTGTCGACGAGCTCCTTCTCCGACAGCGGGGCGTCCTCGCCGCGGGTGGCGAGGAGCACGCTCGTGACGTCGTCGCCCGGATGGGCGCGCCGGTAGGCGACGAGTTCGCCGACCAGCCCGTACATTTCGAGGTAGTTCGCCTGTGCCTGCTCCGCGGTGAACGTGCCGTCGAAGAAGCCGTCGACACACTTGTGCATCGACGGTCCCAGTTCCTCCGGCACGCCGACCAGTTCGGTGATCACCCGGATCGGCACCGGATAGGCGAAGCCGGCGCGCAGGTCGACCGGCTCACCGACCGGAGTGTCCGCCAATCCGTCGAGCAGAGTCTCGGTGATCTCGGCGATCCGCGGGCGCAGCGCGGTGCTGCGCCGATGGCTGAACGCCGGGGCGACCAGCCGGCGCAGCCTGCGGTGGTCGGCGCCGTAGGCGGTGAACATGTTGTCGACCGCGACCCAGGGCAGCAGCGGCCACGCCTCGGTGATCTCGCCGTTGATGAACGACATCCAGTGCTGCCGGGGGTCTTTGGACACCCGCGGGTCGGCGAGCAGGCCGCGCAGGACCGCCTGGTCGGTGACCGACCAGGCGGGCACCCCGCCGGGCAACTCCACGAGCGCGACCGGGCCGCGCTGCCGGATCCGATCCGACTCCCCCTGGATGTCGACGCCGGTCGAATCGAGCACGATCGGTTCCATGACACTCCTCCACCCCGCGCGGCCGCGATCGACAGCGCCGCAGCTGTTTTCACCACTGGGTGGCAACTTACCCCGCGTGGAGGAGTGACCAGGGGGATTCCACGGGACCGGAACTGTCAGGTCACTCCAGCGCGCCATCCTGATGGAGATGCCCTTCGGCGTCGAGTTCCACGACGGTGTCGATGCCGAGCCGGCGCAGGAAGGGGTAGTCGTGGCTGATCACCAGCACGGCGCCGCGATAGGCGGTCAGCGCTTCGACGAGTCGATCAACACTGGCGATGTCGAGGTTGTTGGTCGGCTCGTCGAGGACGAGCAACTGGACCGGCGGATCGGCGAACAGCAGTCGCGCCAGCGAGACCCGGAAGCGTTCGCCACCCGACAGCGTCGCGACCGGGCGATCGACGCTGTTGCCGCGCAACAGCATCCGGGCGAGGTGGTTGCGGATCACGCCGGGCGCCGTCGTCACCGCGGCGGCGTGCACGTTCTCGAGCGCACTGGCCTGCTCGTCCAATCCGTCCAGGCGTTGCGGCAGATATCCCACGCGATCGGTGAACAGGACGCCGCGTGCCGGATCGCGACCGTGCAGCAGGTCCTCGATCAAGGTCGTCTTGCCGACCCCGTTGCCTCCGACGACCGCGACCCGTTCCGGCCCCTGGATGCTGATGACCCGCGCGCCGTCGCGGAGTTCGGCGATCCGCCTGCCCCGCGGCACGTCGGGATCCGGCAGGTCGAGCCGGATGTGTTCCTCCCTGCGCACCCGTTCGGCCGCCGCGACCAGAATCTCCTGGGCCGCAGCTACTTTCGCATCGAGAGTGGTGCGCATCACTCCCGCCGAGGCCTGTGCCTTGCTGGCCCGGTTGCCCGCCATGATCCGGGGGATGCCGCCGTTGCGCTGGGTGGCGCGCCCGGTCCGTTCCCGCCGGGCGAGCTTGGTCTCGGCCTCGATCCGTTGCCGCTTCTCGACTTTCAGCGCTTGCTCGGCGCTTCGCGCCGCCTGGGCGGCCGCAGCCTGCTCCTGCTCGACGTGTTCCTTCCAGGCGCTGTAGGGACCGCCGAACACGGCCAGGTTCGCGCCGTGCAACTCCGCCGTGGCATCCATGTGCTCGAGCAGTTCGAGGTCGTGGCTGACCACGACGAGGGTGCCGGGCCAGGTATCCACGAAGCCGGTGAGCGCGGAGCGGGTCGCGCGGTCCAGGTTGTTGGTGGGCTCGTCGAGGAGGGTGATCGGCGTGCGCTGGATCCGCAGTCCCGTGATCGCGACCAGAACGGCCTGGCCGCCGGAGATCGCGCCGACTCGCCGGTCGAGATCGGCGGCGCTGAAACCGATCTCGTGCAGTGCTTCGTCCGCGCGGGCTTCGATGTCCCAGTCGTCGCCGACTGTCTCGAAATGCCGATCCGCGACCTCGCCCGCTTCGATCGCGCGCAGCGCCGCCAGTTTTCCGGCGACACCGAGCAGATCCGCGATGGTCTGCTCGCGGCCGAGCGTGAGGGTTTGCGGCAGATACCCGACCGCACCGGTCGTATCGATGTGCCCGGACGTCGGCGTCAACTGCCCGCCGATCAGGCGCAGCAGCGTGGATTTGCCCGCGCCGTTCCGGCCGATCAGCCCGGTGCGCCCGGCACCGAACGCGCCGTTCACTCCGGCGAGCGCGACGGTCCCGTCGGGCCATTCGAAACTCAGGTCGTGCAGTGTGATCGCGGAATGCGTGAATGATGACATGGGTCGTTCGACTCTTCCTGCTCGTGACACGAGCGGCCGCAAAGGTTCGGAATTCGCGGAAGCCGTCGAAGGCGACGAGGGCGCGGGAAGCGCGGGCTCGATCGGGTACGCCGAAGACACATTCCGGCACGAGCGGGAACGTGAGTTCGGGGCGCCGCCTTCGAGAGGGCGGCTAGAGTCTGTCGACCTCGATGAGCACGTGGTCAGGCTAGCACCCGGCCGCGGCGGCGAAATCCGGTGGAGGAACGGTGGCCGGGCGTGCTTGCATGGAGTGATGGTGTCCGCCGACCGTCTGCTCGCCTTCGCGGCGATGTCGTTCCTGCTGATCGTGGTGCCAGGGCCCAGTGTGCTGTTCGTCATCAGCCGGGCGCTGTCGCAGGGTCGCCGTGCGGCGCTGACCACGGTCGTGGGTAACACCGCTGGCGCCTATGTGCTGGTCGTGGCCGTGGCCTTCGGGGTCGGCGCGGTGGTCGAACGGTCGGTTCTGGCGTTCACGATTCTCAAGCTGGTGGGTGCCGCCTACCTGGTGTACCTGGGGGTGAAGGCGTGGCGGGAGCGCGGGTCCTTGGGGACTGCAGTTGCCGGGGCGGGCGGCGAACAGGGTGGTCTGCGGACGTTGTGGGAGGGTGTCGCGGTCGGGGTCACCAATCCGAAGACCATCGTGTTCTTCGCCGCGGTTCTGCCGCAGTTCGTCGACCGGTCGCAGGGATCCGTCGTCGCGCAGATGCTGCTGCTCGGACTCGTGTTCAACGTCATCGCCGTGGCGTCCGACCTGGTGTGGGGCATGGCCGCGGCCACCGCGAGGGAGTGGTTCGCCCGGTCACCGCGGCGGCTTTCCCTGGTCGGCGGGGTCGGCGGGCTCACCATGATCGGACTCGGCGTCACCGTCGCCGCGACCGGACGCAAGGACTGACCCGGGCCCGGCTCCTGTCGTGGGAGCCGGGACCGGGTGCGCCCCGCGGGGTTCAGAGGGTGTTCAGGTCCACGGCCGCGGCCATGGCGCGGTATCCCGCGGCGTTCGGATGCTTGTGGTCGCCGGAGTCGAAGGCGGGGTTCAAGCGGTCCGGGTCGGCGGGGTCGGCGACGGCGGCCGAGAAATCGGCGACGGCGTCGAATGCGCCGCTGGTGCGGATCCATTCGTTGACCGCGCGGAGTTTGGCGGCCGAGGTCGGCGTGTAGTACTCGGCGCCCTTCATCGGCAACAGCGTGCCGCCCACGACGGTGAGTCCGGCCCGGTGGGCACGGGCGATCAAGTCGCGGTAGGCGGCGATCAACTGCTCCACCGACACCATCGGATTCGGCTTGTAGGTCGGCAGGTCCACTTCCGAGAAGCCGATGTCGTTGAGCCCGCCCAGGAGTACGACGGTGCGTACGCCTTTGTGCGCCAAGACGTCTCGGTCGAAGCGCCGCGTCGCGCTCTCGCCGTACCACGGCGAATCGCTGAGCAGGGTGTTCCCGCCGATGCCCGCGTTCAGCACCACGCGGGGCGTCCCGGCGGCGGCGAGTCGATCCGCCAGCGCGTCGGGATAGCGGTTGTCGCCGTCGTTGTCGGAACCGAAGCCGTCGGTGATCGAGTCGCCGAACGCGACGATCGCCCCCGCGCCGGCGGTGCCGCCCGTCATCTCCACGCTCGACAGGTAGTACCAGGAGTGCGTGGTGTCGGTGAAGGCGGCGCCGTCGGCCGCGCCGACGTGGTCACCGGAGGCCCGGTAGGACGTGGCGTAGCCCTGCGCGTGGAAGGTGGCCGGACCGGACGGTTCACGCAGGTAGAGCGTGACGGTCGCGGATTCCAGTGGGGCCAGCCGCAATTCGGCGACATCACTGGTCAGGTCGGCGCCCGGGGCGATCGTGGCGCTCTCGCTGCCGTGGAAACGCAAGGGCCGCAGGCTGTCCGGGTGCACGGCGGCGCCGGACTCGGTGCGGCCGATGGTGGCGGCGGCGATACGGAGTTCGTCGCGCCCGAACAGGTTCGACAGCGTGATGCGCGCGGAATCGCCGCCGGTGGTGACCCGGACGACCTGCCGGAGGGTGTGCTCGGCAAAGCCGTCGAGCGACCAGTTCGGCTCGAAGCCGGCACTCGGCTGCTGCATCGGCACCGACCAGGCGATCCTGGGTTCGTCGCCGGGTTTCGCGGAGGTGTCGCCGCAAGCCGCGGTGGCGACGGTGGCGGTGATCGCCAGGGCAGCGGTCATGATCTTCTTCCAGACGTGCATGATGTGTGTCGTTTCTCGGGAGTGGGGGTTATCCGCGGCCGTCGAGCGCGCGGGAGACCAGGGTGACGACCAGCGCGGCGGCCGCCAGACCGGCGCCGATCCAGGCGGGCGCGGTGAGACCGAGCCCGCGGTCGATGGCGGCGGAGCCGAGCCAGGAGGCCGCGGCGATGCCGACGTTGAAGGCGGAGATGTTGGCCGCCGAACCGAGCGTCGACGCGCGGCCCGCGGTGTCGAGCACCCGCATCTGCACCGCCGGGACGATCGCGAAGCCGGTCGCACCGAGCGCGAGGATCGTCACCGTCGCTCCGACCGGGTGGGCGGCGACGGCAGCAAAGATCACCAGCACAACCGTCAGGGCGGCGAGCGCGCCGATCAAGGTGGGCAGCACCGCGCGGTCGGCGAGTCTGCCGCCGATGAGATTGCCGCCGAACAGGCCGACGCCGAAGACGACCAGCAGCCAGGGCACGGCCGCGTCCGGCAGCCCGGTCACCTCGGTCAGGATCGGTTCGAAGAAGGTGAACACCGCGAAGACGGCGCCGAAGCCGAGCGCGGTGATCAGCAGCGCCGACCACACCTGGACCCGCGCGAACACCGCCAATTGTGCTCGGAAGTCCACGAATTCGCGCGGCTGTGGCGGCACCAGCGCGAGGACCGCGGCCAGCGCTGCCACGCCGACGGCGGTCACCGCCCAGAACGTCGAACGCCAGCCGAAGGCCTGGCCGAGCGCGGTGCCGAGCGGCACCCCCGCCACATTCGCCAGCGTGAGCCCGGTGAACATGGTGGCGATGGCGCCGGCCCGGCGCTGCGGCGCGACCAGGTCCGCCGCCACGACCGCACCGATCCCGAAGAACGCGCCGTGGGTGAGCGCCGCGACGATCCGGCCCGCCAGCAGCAGTTCGTAGTTCGGCGCCACGGCCGACAGCAGGTTGCCCGCGACGAAGATCCCCAGCAGCGACGCGAGCATCGTCTTGCGCGGAACGCGGGCGCCCAGCGCGGTCATCAGCGGCGCGCCGACGGCGACACCGGCGGCATAGCCGGTGACCAGCAGGCCCGCGCTCGGCACCGAGATCGACAGGTCGTCGCCGATCACGCCGAGCAGTCCCACGAGGACGAATTCGGTGAGGCCGATGCCGAAGGCGCCGAGCGCCAGTGCACCCAGCGCGTATTCCGGTTCGTGTGCGGTCCGGGCCCGGGGTGGGGCAGTCGATAGCGTTGTCATGGGCGGGCTCCTCGGTGCGAGATCTTCTGCTCAGCAAGGTGTCGGTGGCGATCGTTAGGCTGATCGTGTTTTCAGATTGCTGGCGCGCTGCCGAACCATCAACGGCCAGTGGCGACATGACCGATTAGCGAGAGTTATGGAACGGCAGGAGATCGAGATCTTCCTGGCGCTGTGCGAGGAACTGCACTTCGGCCGGGCCGCCGAACGCCTGTTCCTGACGCAGGCCAGGGTCAGCCAGACGATCAAGAAGCTCGAACGTCATTTCGGCGCACCGTTGTTCGAGCGCACCAGCAGGCAGGTCCGCTTGGCGCCCGTCGGGCGCATACTGCGCGACGACCTGCTACCGATCCGGGCCCAGCTGGACCGGGCCGTGGAGCGGGCCAGGGCTGCGGCGCGCAGCGTGGAAGGCACGCTGCGCGTGGGATATCTGGGCGGGCTCGCCGCCGGTCTGCTGGTCGACTCCGTCCCGACCTTCCGCGGCCGTCATCCCGAGTGCGAGGTGCACGCCCGCGAGGTCCACCTCGGCGACGTCTTCGGCCCGCTGCGCCGCGACGAACTCGACCTGGTGATCAGCCACTCCCCCGTCGGCGAACACGACCTGGTCGCCGGACCGGCGCTGCTCACCGAACCCACCGGGCTCGTCGTCCCCCGCGCCCACCGGCTCGCCCGCGCCGGCTCCCTCGGCGCGAGCCTGTCCGGCGTCGAGGTGATCTCCATCGGCGGCCCGTCCGGTGTCTACTGGCAGCGCTATCTCGACGAGACCTGGCACATCACCCCCGCCACCCCCGTCGGCGCGCACACCTTCGAAGACGTGCTGACCGCCGTGTCCTTCGGTGCGGGGGTCCACCCCGCCGGCGCGCACGCCGAACGTCACTACCCCCGCCACGGCGCCGTCTACGTCCCCTTCGACGACGGCCGCGGCCACGTCTGGCGACCGGTCTGGCTCCCGGGCGCCGACAATGCCCGGCTCCGGGCCTTCGTCCGCGCGGTGGTCGACACGGTCGCGGATCGCGCCGAGCACTACTTCATCGCGCCACCGGATCGCGGAGGCGCGCGGTGAGCCGAGTGGTCAGGCCGGCGGCCGGTAGGTGACGTCCAGCGCGACGGCTTCATCGACCTGCGCGGGCGTCAGCAGATTCACCGTGTGGGACACCGCGGCGCCCGCGGCGGCCGTGCGAATGGCCAGCGCCGCGGCCGCGACGTCGTCCGGGACCTCGCCGATCACGTACAGATCGTCCTCGCCGAACGCGAAATAGCACGCCTCGACCGATCCCCCGACGCTCTCGACCATCTCCGTGATCGCTGCCCGGCGCGCACTACCGCCCTGCGCCAACAGCCCCTGCGCGCCTTCCTGGAAATAGCTGACCCGCCACAGGTACTTGGGCATCTGCACCATCCTCCTCGGTCGGACACGATTTCGTCGAGACCGAGCCTAGGCGGCGGGTGCTGCGGCAAACATCCAGCGCGAGTCGCTGTCGCCGCACTGATGCGGCACCGCAACTACCGCGATACCTCGGCGTCCGGCACGTCATCGGTCGGACGAGCCACCCGCCGATCCACTCCCGAGCAGGCACAACGGGTTCGCCACCAGCGCCGCCTGTGCCGATCCCGACGACGAACCGGTGATCCCGGCATCGACCGGTGGCGTGGTCGGCACCGGCGCG
This sequence comes from Nocardia neocaledoniensis, assembly GCF_003182135.1. Classification (GTDB taxonomy): domain Bacteria; phylum Actinomycetota; class Actinomycetes; order Mycobacteriales; family Mycobacteriaceae; genus Nocardia; species Nocardia neocaledoniensis. The sequence continues at coordinate 259,176 of NZ_QGTL01000010.1, forward strand.
GCCGGGTCGCCCGAACCACCCGTCAGCATCGACTCACCGTCGAGATTCGAGGGTGCCGAGACATCGAGCAGGTCCAGCACGGTCGGGGTGATGTCGGCGAGGGTGTACCCGTTGTGCTGCGCACCGGCCGCGAACCCGGCCCCGCGCGCCAGCACGAAACTTGCTGTCTCGTAGGCACTCTGGCCGCCGTGCCCACCGTCCGGCGTGTGCCCGTGGTCGGTGGTGACCAGAATCGTCCACCGCTCGTCCGGATGCGACGCCGCCCGCGCGTCCACCGCGGCGGTGATCTTGCCGACCAGCGCGTCGGCGCGGCCGATGGCATCGCGATACGCCTGCGGCCAGATTCCGCGCAGCGTGTGGCCCACGATGTCCACCTGATCGAGGTGCGTGAACAGCAGATCGGTCCCGTCCTCGGTGATGGCCGAGACCGCCGCCGCGGTGGCGTTGGCGTCGGCGGTGGTCTCACAGACGCCCGCGCCGGTGGGATCGAGCTGGGTGACCGTCACCCGGTCGGCCGCCGGGCTGCCGGTCCGCGCGATCATCCCGATCTTGTCCCAGGTGCCGATGGACGCCGTCGACAACGCCGGCCGCGCCCGCTCCACCTGGGTGAACACCGTCGGATACGGCGCGAAAGCAGCGGCGGCGCAGGTGGACCCGTTGTCCTGGATGCCGTGCTTGGTGTCCCACACACCGGTCAGCGCCGTCGCCCAGGACACGCACGACATCGTCGTGTGCGGGGCGATGGAGGTGCGCGCCAGAGTGCCCTCCGCGGCCAGCCGGTCGAGGTTCGGGGCATCGGCGGCCGCCACCTCGCTCCACAGCGTGCCGTCGATGCCGATGACCACGACCTTGTCGACGACCGGCGCCGCCGACACCGGCGCGGTCGCGACGAAGGGGACGGCGGCCAGGGCGGCGGCCGCGAGCATGTGCTGAGTACGAGCCATGCGCGGCACCGTAATACCCGGGCGGCCTCGATACGCGATAATTGGACAATTGACCGATAAACGTCGGTGTTCGTCGGCGCCGGAGCGCTCAGGCCTGCGCGGCGGGTCCCTCTGCGCGCATCAGACCCTGCGCGTCCGCCGAGGCCACCAATTCGCCCGCGCGGGTGAAGATCTGGATGCGGGAGTACATGCGTCCCGCGCCCGCGAACGGGCTCTCACAGCGCAGCAGCAGCCAGTTGTGCACGGTGAACGGCCGATGGAAGGTAACGGTCTGGGCGAGCATGGCCGATCGCCCCCGGCCGCCGCGCCGCGCGATCTCGGCCTGCGGATACGGCCGCAGGGTGACCGGACCGAGGAACCCCTCACTGCCGTGCGCCAGCAGAGCGCGCGAGAGCATCGGCAGATCGGGAGCCTTGTCGCAGCGCATCCACACATCCAGCGACGGCGGGCCCGCGAAGTCGAGGGCCAGCGCGTCGGCGCCACCGAACGTCCGGACCTCCCACGGCAGCAGCGCGCACGGCAGGTCGGCGCAGTCCTCCGGCCCCGGCACATCGGCCGGCAGCGCGGCGTGGTGCGCGAGGAAGTCGGGCTCGTCGACGCTGAGCATGGTCAGCACCCGCGCGTGCTCGCGCCCGTCCTGACGGAAGGTCACCTGCGCGGTGGCCAGCGACCGCCCCGACTGCACGACCTCGACCTCCACGTCCACCGCGCGGTCGGCGTATCCCCCGCGCGGGAACACCCCGTGCAGCGACTGCACCGCCATGTGCGGCACCGTCCGCTCGGCCGCGACCACGGCCTGCGCCAGCGTCTGACTACCCAACGTGGTCGGCAGCGTCGACGTCACATTCCGCGCCAGGAACCGCCCCGTCGCGACTTCCTCGAGCTCGAGCACATCCAGCAGGTCGACCAGGTCGACCACCGGCCAATTATCAGTTCCACCAGCCACCGCGGAATGCTCGCACACCCGTCGCCCACCGGAGAAGCCCTGGTGCGCGGTGAGCGGGAGGATCGGCCGCACCGGCCGAGGGCGGACAACGCCACTTGCAAGATCGCGAAGGTGGCCGGTGCCGCCGAACCCACCGTCTACAACCACTTCGACGACAAGGAAACCTTGTTCCGGCATGCGCTCGCCGCCGCGGGCGACGCGGTGCTCGCGGAGAACCTGGCGGTGCTCGAGCGGCTGCGCGACCCGGGCGCGGATCTGCGGGCCACCTTGGAAGACGTGGCGTACCGGTTGATCCGATCGTGCTGTACCGAGCGGTCCCGGTCGCCGCGCCGGCTCACCTACGGTCAGGTCGCCCAGTTCCCCGAGCTGATCGACGTGGTCGCGAGCCGGACATCCGATCAGCTCGCCGACGCCCTCGCCGATCGGCTGGCCCGCCTGGCGCTGGCGGGCCGCCTGCGCGCGAGCGACCCGGCGACCGCCGCCGAACAGTTCCTCGCGCTGATCACCGGTCCGATGGAGGGCCGGACCCGGCTCGGCACCCGAAAGGTCACGGCCGCCGAGATGCGCGCCGTGGCCACCGCCGCGGTCGGCACTTTCCTGCGGGCCTACGAAACGCCGGAAACCCACTGAGCCACCACACTTTCCACGACGCCTCCACCAACCGGCCGACCGAACGGCGCGCTCCGTGGCCGCCGGCAGCGAAAGGACCGACGTGACCGCAGTGCGGGGCGATCTCCTCGCCACCATCGGAAGCGGAGCGGGCGATCTTGCGCACGTTCCACAAGTTCTTCCGGATCGCCGACACCAGGCAGACTGAGCGGTTCTCCGAGTGCTTCACCCCCGATGCACTCATCGAGTACCGGATCATGCCGGGCCCACCGGTACTGTTCCACGGCCGCGACGAGTTCACCGCGCACATGAGCCGGGTGCCCGAGTCACAGCGCTCCCTGGTCGCGCATGTCATCGGGCAGACCACCATCGAGTGGAACGGTGACACTCCCCTACTCACCGCCTATGCCACTGTGTGGCACTGGTTTTCGAGCACCGACGTCGGCCGACCGGCATACTGGGTCGTCATCGGACTGGTCCGGGACGAGTTCGAACAGCACGAGGGCGAGTGGCTCATCTCCCATCGCGATGTCCGCCACGTCGCGGGCCGGGTAGCCGCCGGCCGCGAACCGATCTGACACCCGCCGTCCACGCCCCCGATCACCCCTCGGTTTCGGAGCGTTCGACGAGTGCGACCTCGTCCAGCACTTGCTCGTCGACGTAGATCGGGGCCCGTGCGCGCATCGCGACGTTCACCGCGTCCGATACGCGGGCGGGGACTCGGAGGGCGCCGTGGAAGATCAAGTCGGACTTGAAGGTTCCGTCGCGGTAGTCGCTGATCTGGACTTCGAGGAGTGGGTGGCCGAGCGCCACGAGGAGGTTGTTGATCAGATCGTGGGTCAGCGGCTCGACCGGCGTGACGCCTTCCTGTTCCAGGACGACCGCGGTGGCTTCCGCGTTCCCGATGGCGACCGGGACGTAGCGGCGGGCACCCAACGCCTCACGCAGCATCAGGACCGCCCGAGACTTCGGCTCTTCGCCGGCGGCCTGCTCGTCCGAGACGCGGATACCGACCACGTGCACTTCGCGCATGGTGTCCCTCTTCGAATAGTGGCGGAGGCCAACGCGATGCTACCGGCGCGATGGCCTCCGCCCTTCCCACACCCGCACTCGCGACCGCAGGGGCAGGGTCAGCGGAAGTCGACCAGGTGGTCGGTGACCCACTGGGCGTAGCCGCGCGGGGCGTGGCCGGTGAGCTGTTCGACGACCGTGTTGACCGGCGCCGGTTTGCCGACCGTGGCCGCCATCAGGTCGAACAGCGCGTTGATGAACGCGGGATCCATGAACTGGGCCATCTGCGCCCGCACCGCGGCGTCGTCGAGTTCCTCGAACACCAGCGGACGCCCGAGCGCCGCGCCCAGGATGTCGACCTGCTCGACCTGAGTGAGCGATTCCGGGCCGGTGAGCTCGTAGATCCGCCCGGCGTGCCCGCCCCGCAGGACGGTCGCGGCCACCTCCGCCACGTCGTCCTCGTGAATGGGCGCCGCGGTGGCCTGCCCGTACGCCGCCCGGATCACGTCGCCGCCCGCGAGCTGCATCGCGAACGACAGCGAGTTGACGGCGGGGAAGAACAGCCGCAGGAAGGTCCATTCGATCCCGGACGCCTCGATCGCGAGCTCGACCTCGCGGTGGTAGCGCGCGATGACATCGGGCTGCGGCTGGTCACCGTCGACCACCGCGCCCGAGGACAGGAACACGATCCGCGCGACGCCGGCCTCGCGTGCCGCGGCCAGCAGCGGCGCCACGTCCATGCCGTACGGCAGCACCAGGAAGATCGCCTCCACCTGCGCCAGCGCCGGCGCGAGCGACTCCGCCGAGGTCAGATCCCCCGCCACCACCCCAGCCCCCTGCGGCAGATCGGCCGACTCCGGGCGCCGGGTCAACGCGCGGACCGGCTGCCCCGCCGCGAGCAGGGCATCAACGGCCTGGCGGCCGAAGTGAGCGGTGGCACCGACGACCAAGTACATGAGCTTCTCCTTCGAAAGGCGCGGCTCGAACCGGCCGCTCCACGACTCTAACAGAACAGATCATTCCGTTCTACTTGATCGAATCGCGGCGGCCTTCGCGCATCAGCCACATCGCGGCGGCGAGCGTCAGTACCCAGCCGATCACTTCGATCAGCAGGTGATCGGTGGCGTCGGGGACCGATTGCAACAGGTACACCCGGACGCTGTTGATCGCTCCGTGTGTCAGCACCGCAGGCCAGACACTGCCCGACCGCCGACGGAGGGCGAGCAGCAGCGGCGCCCACGGCAGCATGCCCGCGAAGTAGATGACGATGTCCCCCGGTGGGCGATCACCGATGACGGCGAGCACGGGCAGATGCCAGAAGATCCAGACCACGCCGCTGACGAAGGCCAGCGGCCAGAACCCCCACGAGGCGGCGCGGGTCGCCAGCCAGCCGCGCCACCCGAACTCCTCGCCGACAGCGAAGACCGACTGCAGGACGAAGACCGGAACGAGCCAGACGGTCGCCGCCAAGATCTCGTCGAGCGGGTTGAGCGGCCAGATCCCCCACGCCAGCGCGATCGCGGCCTGGATGGCGGCGATCGCGGCGATGAGCCCGATACCGAGGCTCGACCACCTGAGCGTGCCGCGCCACCCCGTGGCGAAGGTCTCCCGGAACGTGCCCGGTCGCCGGAGGCGCCACATGATGATCGCCGCGAGCAGCGGGGTCAGCTGCAGGATCGGCACGATCAGGTTGTTGACGTCGGCGGGAACGAGCCGGAACACCATCGGAACCGACAGCGCGTAGCACAGCGCGAGGGCGATCGCGACGAACCAGGCGACATCGGTGACAGCCGACCGATCAGCATCGGAGCGCGCGCGGACTGTCGTCATGACTGCCTCCCTCGGTTCATGCACGGACCGTAGCAATCCGTTCGCGGCCACCGGATCCTGGAAAAACCCTGAGGTTCACCCTGAAACGCCGCCGCGCTCGCTCGAGGCCGGGAACACTTCTCGTCAGTGTTCCGGAGAGTCGCCTCCTGGCCGGTAGAGCTCGCGTTCCCAGAGTTCGGCCGCCACGCGTTCGATCCCCTGGGTGAGGTGGCGCCGATAGGTGGAGAACGGCAGATCGAGCATCGCGGCCGCCAGTTCCTGGGTCGGGGCCGGGCGCAGGAACGTGCGGTCGAGCACGCGGTGCAACTTGGCGCCGCGGGGATCGGCCCGCAGGGATTCCGCGATCTCGGTGATCAGCGCGCGCAGTTCTTGACCCGTCGCCGCGCCGGGCCGGGAGCGGACCACACGGGAGCGCAGCAGCGGATTGCGGTCCAGTCGAGCACCGCGCTTCATGGCGCGCAGTGCGGCACGGACCGCGTCGGTGAATTCCTGGTGGGAGAGAACGAGTTCGGGCTCGGGCGGGACCGGACGGGCGAGCGGCGCGCCGAGGACGCGGTCGTTGGTCAGGTCCAGCCACTGCGCGACACCGACGCGGCGCCAGTCGTGGGCGTAGACCGCGTACCGTCGCGCACCGATCGTGTAGCCGTCGGCGTGGTGGAAGTCGATGTGGCGCATGAACGGTTCCCAGGACTCGGACTCGGCGAAGGCGCCGATGAAGTCCCAGGCGACTCCTCGCTGGGACAGCCACGCGTGGGTGGAGAACGCGGTCACCGTGTTCATCGTCGGCGACGGGCCTTGATCGGCCTCCGCGTCGACGAGGAAGCGCCCGGCGAACACCGGCTCGTCGGGCGTCGTACGCCCGTAGCGGGTGGCGTGATCCCACATGGTGCGCGTCCCCGGGTCCGCGGTCAGGTCGGCCTCGGTCGCCTCGTGCAGGGCCAGCCGGCAGAAGAAGCCGATCGGTGTGCTTCCCGATGCACGCACCGCGACGAATCTCTCAGGCTGGCGTTCGAGCCAGAATTCGACGAGTTCGGCCTGCTCGGGTCCCTGATGCCGCTTCGTCATCGCCAGGATCGCTTCCCGGTCGGTGGCGCGGAACCTGTCGGGGAACGCGCGCCCGAAACTCGACCAGTCCCAATAGCCGGAGATCGTCGGGTTGTGGCGGTGCAGGAACACCAGATCCGCGACCGGTGACGTGTCGTGCGCGGCACCGTCGAGCTGCTCCAGCAGATGCGCGCGGATCCGCTGATGGATCTCGAGGTAGGTGCTCGGATCGCGCCAGCGCAGGTCGGCGTCGAGCACATCGCGCGCGATGTCGTGTGGGGCGAGCCCGAGCGGACCGTGCTCCATGATCGCCAGCCCGCGCAGCCACTCGAACACCTCGGCGCTCCCGGCGTCGCCGATCGCGGCCCGCAGCAGCGCCTCGGTCGTGTGGCGGACATGGGCACACACCTCGAGCGCGGACCGATGTGCCGGGCCGGGAACGGAATCGACGAATCGCTCCAGCAACGCGCGCACCGCGTCCGGTGCTTCGAGCAGACTCGCCGGAAGGTCCGCCGACGTCTGTCGCACGACATCGACCAGCAACGACAGGGCCAGCGGATGACCGTGAGTGAGCGTGAGGATTCGTTCGTGAGAGCTCTCGGCGACGCCCGCGGCGTGCAGATACGCGCGTGCGTCGTCCGGGGCGAGATTGCGCAGGGAAATCACCCGCAGCAGTTCCTGCCAGCCGGAATCGGCCGTCCAGGCCTGTGCCGGTGGGTTTCTTCCCGCGACAACCACGAGCGCGCAGGCGGGCAGGGCGGGCAGGAAATCCTCGCGGAGCCAGCTCTCGAGCGGTGTCAGCCGTTCGAATGTGTCAACGAACAGGACGAATTCGCTGTCGCCCGGTTCCACCACACGCTGGAACGCCGCGGGCGTCGGGTCCACGGCCCGACCGTCAATCCAGGCCGTCCGGACTCCGGCGGTGGCCGCGACATCCCGGAGTTCGGTGAGCAGCGCGGTCTTGCCGATGCCACCCGGGCCGTGAAAGAACAGCAGGGTGAAGGGCGGTTCATCGGCGTCGAGCGCGGCACGGAACAACTCCACCTCACCGACGCGGCCGACGAACCGGCGCCGGCGGGCCCTGCGCAGCCGGTCGGCGACGGTGGGTGGCGGTGTCGTCATCGCCCTTGTGTATCAGCTCCGAGGCCAGAGAGGAGGGTCATCGGGTGAGCGCGGCGGGGACCGGGACGGGGTCGGGGTGCCGTCGGGATCGGAACACCGTGCGGACGAAGATATCTGGGCGTAGCAGCGAGGCCGGCGCGTCGACGAACGCCGACACCCGAAGGAATCGGGCGGCCACGACCGGATCGTGCTCGCCGGCTTCGAGCAACCGCCGGACATACTTGTTCACCAGCCGGACCCGCAGCGGTCGAGGGCCCTCGACCAGTGGCTGGGTCAGATCCTGGCCGACGGCCAGCTCCCAGGCGACCTCCACGATCCGGGCCGCGGCGCGGAAATACCGGCGTTCCAGGTCGCCGCGGCCGGCGCGCAGCGACTCGCGCAGGGCCAGCGCCTCGAGCGCGGTCACCGACATGCCCTGCGCGTAGATCGGATTGAAGCCGCACAGCGCGTCGCCGAGGGCGATCAGTCCGCCCGGCGGGCGCGACGACCGATCGTATCGGCGTCGGCGATTGGCCTCGTAGCGGTAGCCGGCCACCGGCGCGAGCGGTTCCGCGGCCCGCAACGCTTCGACGACATGCGGTGGAGCGAATCCGGCGACGCCGTCGACCATCGACTCGACGGTGTCGCCGGGGCGATGGTTTCCGTAGCCGGTCGCGGTGAACAGCCAGGATTCGTCCTCGGTGGCCAGCAGGGCCATTCCGGTCGGACGGCTGGGCGTGGGTCCGATGAGCACGATCTTCTCCGGCTCGCTGCCGGGAGACAGCCGCAGTCGCGTGCTGGAATAGCCCACGTGCACGGCGACCGTGTCCTCAGCGGGCGCCTCGTGGCCGAGTGCGGTGAGCCAGGCCGGTACGCGGGTGCCGCGGCCCGTCGCATCGACCACCAGGTCGGCGCTCACCAGTTCCTCGGTACTTCCCGGTTCGCGGGCCATCACCCGCACTCCCGCGATACGGCCGCCCGACCGATCACTCACCAGGCCGACGACATCACGGCCATCGGCGATACATACCGCCGAGATCGCGGCGACGCGCTCCCTGATCCGGCTCTCCAACTGCCGTCGCGTCGGAAGGTAGGTGAGCACTCGGGGGTCGGCCCCGGCCGAGAGCCGGTGCCCGGCAATCGAGAAGAAGAATTCGGTGTAGTCGGAGATCACCTTCGTCCCGTGCGCGGCGAGTTCGGCGAGAAGTCCGGGGAACAGCGTCTCCATCGCCTGCGACCCGCTCGGCAGCAGCGCGTGAACGTGTCGCGCCTGCGGCACACCCCGGCGAAACTCCCGGCCGTCCCCGAGCCGGTCCCGTTCTACGACGGTGACGCGGTCGAAGAACTCCGACAACACCCGAGCGGCCAGCAGTCCTCCCAGACTCGCACCCAGCACGACCGCGTGTTCACCTCTGCGCACCATCACGCACCTCCTGACATCTCGGCGACGGGTGGCCAGGATGCTGCCGAGAAGTGCTCGGTTACCAGTCCATTTCGTTGTTCATTCCCGTGACGTCCTGCCGGGTGGTGCCCCCAGCTGTCCTGTTCATCGGTAGACGTATTTGCCCAGCGCCTTCTGTAATTCGGTCAGGTCCGGATTCGAGAACAGCCACTGCCGCTCGTTCGACTCGAACCGCACCAGCATCGGGCATCCGCGGTAGGCGTCCCCGAGAACCACCTCGGTCCCCAGCAACTTCGCCGTCTTCGCCTCGTAGACCTCGGCGATGTATCGCCCACGGAACAGTGGTAACCGCTCTCACGCGCATTCTTCGTGCCTTCTTACCGCCACACCAAGGGGTTTCAGGTCGCAGGTCAGCTTTCCGGCGGGCTATGGACCATTTCCTCCGAAGTGGTGCCGACGGCTGGCTGGAGCTGAACGAGAATCATGCGTTTGTCCGGATCCTTGATGTAGGTCGCCCGGACTCGGTAACACCCTGGATCGAGGCCACGCCGGAGGACATCCTCACCCCGGCCGGAGCTGTCGGGCGCACCGCTGACCCAGCTACCGCCAGGAGCACGCTTGATCGACACGACGCGCGCACTCGTTTCCGGAATCGGCCCCGACTGGGTACTACGAGAAGTTCCGCGCCCGCAGCCGGCAGCAGGTCAGATCCTGGTGCGCAATCGGGCCGCCGCCACCAACAATGCCGACCTGCCGATGCTCGCCCCCGCGGACCCGACTCACGGCGGACACGGCAACCGGTTCATCGCCGGTTTCGAATACGCCGGTGACGTGGTCGCGCTCGGCGACGATCCACGCTTCGTCCTCCCCCGCCCCGGCGATCTCGATCCGGCCGGCTTCACCCGCGACCAGGAGATGGCCGAGGTCATCGCCGCGCTCCTGCCCGAGGTGATCCCGGCCGTCGCTCGGGGGCAGATCCGACCGGTGATCGACAGC
>NZ_QGTL01000011.1 GCF_003182135.1 Nocardia neocaledoniensis
ACTCGTCCGGGTACTTCTTCGGTGCTGCCACGAATGACTCCTTCCGGTCCTATCGGACCACAGTCAGAGCCCTCCGAGAAAGCGGGGGAACCTCACCACTGAGTCAGAACAACAAGAAGCTACGGCCAAGCAAGACCAACTGTTCGCCGCGCTTGAGAGCTACCTTGGGCGGCATCCGGCTCTCCGAGCCGGGCGCAAACTGACGGTTCTTCCCAATACTGCAACTATCTTCGCGTCGCCTCCGCCGGCGCCGCTCCGCGACACTGGCGCGGGTTGGAGGGTGTTCCCGGTCCGAGGGTCGGCTTTCAGGAGCGACATGTCGGCGCGGAATCCGGGGTGCTCTACCTTGATCTCCCAGATCGTCCCCCCGCTGTTCGGCCTGAGCGAACTGGCGTGCCTCTCGAGCCGCTCCAACGCGACCACGGATTCGAGGCGGGAAGGAGCTTGCGGGTACTCGTTGAGGCGGACCAGCTCGCTTCTTCTACCGCCTCTTGACCACCGATAGCAGACCCGTGTCCACCCAGCCTGGCGCACTGCACTTCTGACGTGTTCGATGGCCGATGATTCGGCCAGGGCGCAACTGGCACTACTCGTTGTGGCTACTGCCCGGGGGCTGTCGATCCGGCCATGGCCGGATCGACAGCATGGTGGTCCACCGGCCGACGACGCTGATCACACGGTAGGCGTCACGCAGATACGACGGTCTCGTACTTCGTACTTCGTCCGCGCGGCATTGCGCGAGCAGAGGCATCCTGTGCAATCGCTCCGCCAGGCGGCTACCTTTCTGGAAACGGGGCATCGTCATGAAGTGTTGTGCCGACGGTCGCCGAGGCAGCATGGTTGGCGCTGGTTGCGCGGAGGGGGTGCAACTGTCTGCCGTGGAGACCCCGGGCGGCCCGAGCGCGCCCGCGCTACGGCAGGACGGCAACTCCCGACCCTGCGGGATGCTCGATCTCATCCGGCGTCGAGGTTCGGATCAGATGGTCGAAAGCGCCGAGCGCGGCAGTCGCGCCCGCTCCTGCGGCGACGATGATCTGTTTGAACGGGGCGGTGGTGCAGTCACCCGCCGCGAACACGCCGGGAGCCGACGTGCGCCCGTGATCGTCGATGACGATCTCGCCTCGCGGGGTGAGATCGACGGTGCCGGAGAGCCATTCGGTGTTCGGCAGCAGACCGATCTGCACGAAGACGCCGTCCACCGCGACGGAGTGCCACGTCTCGGTCGTACGCTCGGCGTAGGTCAGGCCGGTGACTTTCGCGCCGTCACCGACGACCTCGGTCGTCTGTGCGTTGAGCAGGATCTCGACGTTGGGCAGGCTACGGAGCTTGCGCTGCAGGACCTCGTCGGCGCGCAACTCGGCGTCGAATTCGATCAGGGTCACGTGGGAGACGATCCCGGCGAGGTCGATGGCTGCCTCGACGCCGGAGTTTCCGCCGCCGACCACCGCGACGCGCTTGCCCTTGAACAGGGGGCCGTCGCAGTGCGGGCAGTAGGTCACGCCCTTGTTCCGGTACTCGGTCTCACCGGGAACGTTCATCGACCGCCACCGCGCGCCGGTGGACACGATCACGCTGCGCGAGAGCAGCCGCGCACCGCTCGCGAGCTCCACCTCCACCAGGCCCTGCTCGGTGGCGGCGGGGGTGAGCGTGGTGGCGTTCTGTGTGTTCATGATGTCGACGTCGTACTGGCGAACGTGGTTCTCCAGCTCGGCGGCGAACTTCGGGCCCTCGGTGTAGGGGACCGAGGCGAAGTTCTCGATGCCCATGGTGTCGAGTGTCTGGCCGCCGAAGCGCTCCGACACGACGCCGGTGCGAATTCCCTTCCTGGCCGCGTAGATCGCCGCGGTGGCACCGGCCGGTCCGCCGCCGACGACCAGGACGTCGAAGGGGTCCTTCTGCGAGATCGTGGCGGCGGTGCGCTCGGCCGCCCCGGTGTCGAGCCGGCCGACGATCTGCTCGAGGCTCATCCGTCCGGAGTCGAAGGGTTCGCCGTTGAGGAACACCGTCGGCACCGCCATGACCTGACGGCTCTCGACCTCGTCGGGGAACAGCGCGCCGTCGATCGCGATGTGCTCGATGTTGGGGTTCAGCACGCACATCAGGTTCAGCGCCTGCACGACGTCCGGGCAGTTCTGGCACGACAGCGAGAAGTAGGTTTCGAAGGAGTATCGACCCTCGAGATCGCGCACCTGCGCGAGCAACTCCGCGGCCTCCTTGGAGGGGTGGCCGCCGACCTGGAGCAGCGCGAGGACCAGCGAGGAGAATTCGTGTCCGAGCGGAATTCCGGCGAAGCGCACCTCGATGTCGGTACCAGTGCGACGGATCACGAACGAAGGTCGGCGAGGGTCGGCGCCGGTGCGGGCGTGGGTGACCAGGTCTGACAGGCCGGCGATCTCGTCGAGTAGTTCGGCGAGTTCGGTGGACTTGGGGCGGTCGTCGAGGGTGGATACCAGCTCGATCGGCTGAGTCAGCTTCTCGAGCAGAGTCTTCAATTGGCTAGCGAGCGCGGTCTCGAGCATGCGGGTCTACTCCGGGAGGTTGAGAGCTGGAGCGGGGCACGGGTATTCGCTCCCGTGTCCCGACTGCGGATGTGGGCGAGGAGTCAGATCTTGCCGACGAGCTCGAGCGACGGGGCGAGGGTGTCCTCGCCCTCCTCCCACTTCGCCGGGCAGACCTCACCCGGGTGCGACCGCACGTACTGCGCAGCCTTGACCTTGCGGACCAGCTCGGCGGCATTACGGCCGATGCCCTCGGCAGTGACCTCGGTGAACTGGACGACGCCGTCCGGGTCCACCAGGAAGGTGCCGCGGTCTGCGAGGCCCTCGTCCTCGCGGAGTACCTCGAAGGCGGTGCTGATCCGCAGGGTCGGGTCGCCGATCATCGCGTACTCGATCTTGCCGATGGTGTCAGAGGACGCGTGCCACGCTTTGTGGGTGAAGTGAGTGTCGGTGGAGACGGAGAAGACCTCGACGCCCAGGCGCTGCAGCTCCTGGTAGTGATCGGCAAGATCACCGAGCTCGGTGGGGCAGACGAAGGTGAAGTCGGCGGGGTAGAAGAAGAAGATCGCCCACTTGCCCTTGATGTCCTCGTCGGAAACGGTGACGAAGGCACCGTTCTTGAACGCCTCCGCGGTGAAGGGCTTGATCTTCTTGTTGATCAGCGACATGAACTGGCCTCATTCGGAACTCGTGGTGGGTTGTCGGTTCCCAAGCTAGCGACCACTCATTGGCATGACTAATCAAAACTGTCTCATTGATTGATAGTTCCAGCCAATAAGGGCTGCGTGCGTTTCTGGAATCGATCCAGATTTCGGCCGAATTGTGATGGACGACTCGGGTCGGCACGGCCGTTGGGCACCGGGACTGGACGGCGGCATCTATCCAGCTCGGGCACCTGCCCTCTACGGGGTGGGTCGTTCGATTGCCAAACCCCTGAGCAGGGCTCGTGCCAGCGCGGCGGCCTGGGTGCGTCCGGTCGTGGCGTCTTCGGCCTCGGCTATGGTCAGCGACATTTCGGTCAGTGCGCCGTAGAAGGCGCTGGCCAGGAGTTCGGGTGGATGTGGCTGTACTTGGCCGGATTCGAGCAGACTGCGTGCTGCCTCGACGACGAGGCTGCCGAGGTGGCGCCGGTCGACCTCGCGCCAACGGCGCCAGCCCAGGGCGATCGGGCCTTGCAGTAGCACGATGTGGCGGTATCCGGGCTCGGCGCAGACGTCCAGAAAGGCTTCGAGGCCGGCCTCGACACGGTCGAACGGGCCGGAGTGCGCGTCGATGGCTGACCGGATGCGGCGGGCTGCCCGTTCTTCGAGCTCGTCGAGGACTGCCTCGAACAGGCCCTTCTTGCCGTCGAAGTGGTGGTAGAGCGCGCCGCGGGTCAGTCCGGCGGTGCGTACCAGCTCCTCGGCGGACAGCTCGGTGTACTCCCGCTCGGCGAACAGTCGCGCGCCGGTATCGACGAGCGTTCGCCGGGTGTCCTCGATGTGCTTGTCACGTAGCGACTTCATGCGGTACGTTTACCACATACAGCGTGTATGTCAGATTCAAACCGCATGAACCTGGAGGATCGAGATGGGTAAATCAGTGGACGTCGTCATCGTCGGCGCAGGTATAGCCGGTCTCGTCGCCGCCCGTGACCTGGTGCGAACCGGTCATGATGTGCTGGTTCTGGAGGCACGTGACCGGGTCGGTGGGCGTTTGCTCAACGCAGAGCTCCCCGGCGGGGCGCCCATCGAGGTCGGTGGGCAGTGGGTCGGCCCGACTCAGCATCTGGCGATGGCGTTGATCCGTGACCTGGGCCTGAAAACTCATCCCACGCACCATGCCGGTCGTCATATCGCCGAACTCGGCGACAGTCGTTCGGAATTCACCGGCCGGATCCCCAAGCTGAGTCCGCTGGCTCTTCTCGATATCGCCCAGGCTCAGTTGAGGCTCGACCGGTTGGGGCGTCGGGTGACCCAGACCGATCCGTGGCGCGCGCAGGGGGCCGAGGCGCTGGACGCTCAGACCTTCGAGACCTGGGTGCGGCGAGCCACTCACACCGCGGACGGGCGAGCGTTCTTCAAACTCGTCACCGAGGCCGTGTTCTCCGCCGGGCCGGAGGACATGTCGGCGCTGTGGGCGAGCTTCTACCTGGGCGGGGGCGGGGGAGTCGACTCCATGATCGGAGTGGTCGGCGGAGCCCAGCAGGATCGGGTGGTCGGCGGCACACAGGCCATCGCGCTGGGGCTGGCCGAACAGCTCGGCGACCGGATCGTCCTGAGCAGTCCCGTGACAGAGATCGACTGGGACGACTCGGGCGTGCGCGTGCATGCCGGTGGGACTGTCGTCCGCGCTCGGCGAGCGGTGGTCGCGGTGCCGCCACCGCTGGTTGCGCGTATCCGGTTCAGCCCTGGCCTGCCCGGTGATCGCGACCAGCTGGTGCAGCGTATGCCGATGGGTCGTGCGATCAAGATCAATGTGGTCTACGACGAGCCGTTCTGGCGTTCCGAAGGCTGGAGCGGGCAGGCCGTCAGCGACCGCCGACCACTCGGCGTCGTTTTCGACAACACCCCGCCCGGCGGCTCGCCCGGCGTCCTGGTCGGTTTCCTGGAGGGTCGCCACGCCGACACCGGCTCGCGGCTGACGTTGGCCGACCGGCGCGCGCGGGTCCTCGACGACCTCGCCGGCTACTTCGGCCCCCGCGCCCGCACGCCGATCGACTACATCGAGAAGGACTGGGCCGAGGAGGAATACAGTCGCGGCTGCTACGGGGCCTTCGCCACACCGGGCACTCTCACCCGGTTCGGGCACACGCTGCGACCGGCCATCGGCCCGCTGCACTGGGCCGGAACCGAAACCGCCACGCGCTGGGCGGGTTACATCGATGGCGCCGCCGAATCGGGTCATCGCGTGGCGCAGGAGATCCGGTCGGCCTCCGCCGACGCCGAATCGACCAGCCGTTCGGCGTGACCGGCGTCATGGCAGGCCAGAGTTCCCCCGTTGCGCCCGTGGTCGCGCGAGCACGGTCGTTGTTCGATGCCGGAGCCACCCGCGCGCTGGCCGAACGTGAACGGCGACTGCGCGATCTGCGGGCGATGATCACCGACAACGAGCCCGCGCTCGAGGCCGCACTGTGGTCAGACCTGCACAAATCAGCCGCCGAGGCGCAATTCACCGAGATCGGTGTGGTCGTCGCCGAGATCAACCACGCACTGCGGCAACTGCGCGGCTGGGCCAAGCCCCGACGAGCCTCGATCCCTGTCGGCCTGTGGCCCGCGAGCGCGCGCCTGGTGCCCGAACCCCTGGGCGTGGTCCTGGTGATCGCTCCGTGGAACTATCCGCTGCAATTGCTGCTCGACCCGCTCGTCGGTGTCCTCGCCGCGGGCAACACCGCCGTGCTCAAACCCAGCGAGATGGCCCCGGCCACCTCGGCGTTGATCGCCCGCCTGGTCCCGCAGTACTTCCGCGACGGCGCCGTGGCAGTGGTCGAGGGCGGTGTCGCCGAGACCACTGAACTGCTCGAGCAGCGGTTCGACCACATCGTCTTCACCGGCAGCGGAACAGTCGGCCGGGTGGTCATGCGCGCCGCGGCCGAGCACCTCACCCCGGTGACTCTGGAACTCGGCGGCAAATCGCCGGTCTGGTTCGATGACGACGACAACATCGAAGAGGTCGCGCGCCGCCTGGCGTGGGCCAAGTACACCAACGCGGGCCAGACCTGCGTGGCCCCGGACTACGTGATGACCACACCCGACCGGATCCCGGCGCTCACCGCCGCCCTGCGGGCCGCGATCACCGACCTGTGGGGCGCGGACCCGTCGGCGGGCAAGGACTACGGCCGCATCGTCAGCGACCGCCACTTCGACCGGCTGACCGCCCTTCTCGCCGATGCCGACATCGTCGTCGGAGGACAGCACGACCGCACCGAGCGCTACCTCGCGCCGACCGTCGTCACCTTCGCCCAGACAAGCGAGCACCCGGTGGTCGGTCCCGATGCGCATCACCCGCTGCTGCGAGAGGAGATCTTCGGTCCCATCCTGCCCATCGTCGCGGTGGGCTCGCCCCAGGAAGCCGTCGCGGTGATCAACCGGTGGGAGAAACCGTTGGCGCTCTACGTGTTCAGCGATTCCCCGCAGACCCGACGCCTGTTCGAAGAGCAGACCTCCTCCGGCGCGGTGGTGCACAACGCGGCGATCATCCACGTCGCCGCGACCGAAATCCCGTTCGGCGGTATCGGCGCCAGCGGAATGGGCGCCTACCACGGCGAGTATTCCTGGCGCGCCTTCTCCCACGAGAAACCTGTCGTGACCAAGCCGCTCAGACCGGACACCTTGCGCTTGGTGCAGCCGCCAACGCACCCGTTGCAGCGCCTCGCACGTTGGATCATGCGCCGCTGAGGATCGGTGAAACCTCTGTGCCGACGCCACGACCAGGAATTTGCTGCGGTCGAGTACAGCAGTGACTCCGAATCGACCGGTTCCGGCTGCCCAGCGGCCACCGCCGGGCTGGGCCGTCTGGGGCCGTCTCGATGTGGCGCGGGCGCGGCATGCCAAACAAGTTCGTTCACGAAAGGACCCGCATGGGCCACTACAAGAGCAACATCCGTGACCTGGAATTCAACCTCTTCGAGGCACTACGTCTCGGCGACATCCTGGATTCGGGCGCCTACAGTGACCTCGACTCCGACGCGGTACGCATGATGTTGTCGGAGCTACGCCGGGTCGCGGAGGGCCCGTTCGCCGCCGCCTTCGCCGACATCGACCGCAACCCACCGACCTTCGACCCCGACACCCACAGCGTGCGGCTGCCGGAACCGTTGAAGAAGGCCTACCGCACCGTCGTCGCCGAACCGGGCTGGGACAAGATCGGCATCACCGAGGACCTCGGCGGCACCCCTGCCCCGCGTGCGGTGCTCTGGGCGCTGATGGAGTTGCTGCTGGGCGCCAACCCTGCCGTCTACCTCTACGCCAACGGGCCCTTCTTCGCCGAGATCTTCTATACCAACGCCACCGAGGAGCAAAAGCACTGGGCTCGCCTGTGGGCGCAGCGCGGCTGGGGCTCGACGATGGTGCTCACCGAACCCGACGCGGGCTCCGACGTCGGTGCCGGACGCACCAGGGCCATCCGGCAAGACGATGGCACCTGGCACATCGAGGGCGTCAAACGCTTCATCACCTCCGCCGACTCCGACGACCTGTTCGAAAACATCATGCACCTGGTCCTGGCCCGCCCCGAGGGCGCGGGACCGGGCACTAAAGGCTTGAGCCTGTTCTTGGTCCCGAAGTTCCATTTCGACCCCGAGACCGGCGAGATCGGTGACCGCAACGGCGCTTTCGTCACCGGCCTGGAACACAAAATGGGCTTGAAGGGGTCAGCGACCTGCGAACTCACCCTCGGCGGTCACGGCACACCGGCGGTCGGCTACCTCGTCGGGGACAAGCACGCCGGCATCGCGCAGATGTTCGATGTGATCGAGTTCGCACGAATGATGGTGGGCACCAAAGCCATCGCCACCTTGTCGACCGGTTACCTCAACGCCCTCGACTACGCCAGGACCCGCGTTCAGGGCGCCGACCTGACGCAGATGGCCGACAAGACCGCCCCCCGCGTGCCGATCATCCGCCACGCCGACGTGCGCCGATCACTGATGCTCCAGAAGGCCTACACCGAAGGCCTGCGCGCAGTGTACCTCTACACCGCCGCGCACCAGGATCCCGAGGTCGCGCAGCACGTTTCGGGCGCCGACCCCGAATCGGCCGCGCGAGTGAACGACCTGCTGCTGCCCATCGTCAAGGGAGTGGGCTCCGAACGCGCCTACCAGTACCTCACCGAATCCCTGCAGACCTTCGGCGGCTCCGGCTTCCTCCAGGACTACCCCATCGAGCAGTACATCCGCGACGCCAAGATCGACTCGCTCTACGAGGGCACCACCGCCATCCAGGCCCAGGACTTCTTCTTCCGCAAGATCGCCCGCGACCAAGGCGTCGCCCTGGCACACATCGCCGCACAGATCCAGCAGTTCGTCGACCGTGGCGATGATCGGCTCAAGGCCGAACGCGCCCTGCTCGCGACCGCGCTCGAGGACGTGCAGGCGATCACCGCCACCTTGATCGGGCACCTGCTCGCCGCCCAACAGGATCCCCACGAGCTCCACAAGATCGGTCTGGGATCTGTGCGCTACCTGCTCGCCGTCGGCGACCTGCTGATCGGGTGGCAGTTGCTCGCCCACGCCGAGATCGCTCTCGCCGCGCTCGATCGCTCACCGAATGCCGCTGGTGGCGACTTCTACCGGGGAAAACTCGCCGCTGCCGGATTCTTCGCCCGCAACGTCTTGCCGCAGCTCACAGCCACCCGCACGATCCTGTCCACCCTCGACCTAGACATCATGCGAGCCGACGAGTCGAGCTTCTGAACCAGGGACCGCAGCATCGGTACGCGCCCGCCTCCGTCGGCCTGGCCCCAACACGCTCACACTCCAGGAGAGCACCGCGGCATGCCATGCAAGTTCGTTCACGAAAGGACCCGCATGGCCCTGGAGAACGCGTTCCCAGATCTGGAACGGTTACATGGCAGGTGCGATCCGGTCCGGCGTCCGCGCGGTCGAGGAATTCCTCGCTGAAGTCGCCTGAGCCGCGTCCACCGAACGGCCCCGGCCGGTGCTCCCCACCGGCCGGGGCCGCTGCCTTACCTGTACTCGGTCAGCCCGCAAGCGCGGACCGCAGCAGATCGTGGTCCAGAGCGTGGGCGGTGATGCCGTCGCGCCCCACCACGGTCGTGGCCGCGACCATCGAATTGACGATGGCCTCCTCGGTCGCATCGATCGCGGCATCGAAGAGCAGATCGACCAACTCGTCGTTGGCGGTCCGCACGGCCAGCTCCCCGGCCGGGCGGGGATGCAGGGTCACGCTCGGTAGTGTCGTGTTTCCGGTGGAGAAGGCCAGGACCATGTCGCCGCTGAGGGTCTCACCGGCGCCACCGGTGCGGCCGATACCGAGAGCGGCCCGCTGGGCGATCCGCGTGCACTGGTGTGGCAGCAGCGGCGCGTCGGTAGCGACGATCACGATGATCGAGCCGCTGCCCGCGACGACGCGGGCGGCGTCTTCTTGCGGGCTCGACACGACATCGGTGCCGATGCGTTCGCCGACCGGAATGCCGTCGATCCGCAGTCGCGTCCTTCGCCCATGATTGGACTGCAGCAACACCCCGAGCGTGTAGGTCTGCTCGGGAGTGGCGACGGTCCGCGACGCGGTGCCGATTCCCCCCTTGAACTCGTGGCAGATCATACCGGTGCCGCCGCCGACCGTCCCCTCGGCGACCGGGCCGTCGTCCAAAGCCGCGAGTGCTCGCTCGACATGCTCGGCCCGCACGTGCTGACCATTGATGTCGCTGAGGAGGCCGTCGTAGGTCTCGCCGACAACCGGCAGGCAGAAATAGAATTCGTCGTCTCCGCGCTGCCGGTGGATCTCGGCCACCAGTGCGTCCCGCACGACGCCGACCGAATGGGTGTTGGTCAATCCGATCGGCGTGGTGAGCTGTCCGTTGTCGCGGATCCAATCCGTTCCGGTGATCTCGCCGTTGCCGTTGAGGGTGTGCATTCCGGCGTAGACGGGCGACTCCCAGACGCGGGGCCGTGGCTCGATGATCGTCACACCGGTCCGTACCGGGCCAACTCCCGGGCGCAGCGGTCCGTCACCGTCGACGAGGGTGCACTGACCCACGCGGACTCCGGGCACATCGGTGATCGAGTTCATGCCGCCGGTGGGGATCGGCCCGAAACCGATGCCGAGGTCACGTGCGCGTACGGGCTGTTTCACCTGGTCTCCTAGTTTTTTGTATGCTGTGAAAATAACTGTGCCACGGCTTGACGGATCACCGGGGCAGAATCGGTGAGTCATCGAATTTCCGTCATGTAAACCCTTAGGATGCGAAGATGGGGCGACCGGTCACCCGGGACACACGGCGAGCCGACATCCTCCGTGTGGCACGCGATCTCATGTCCGAGCAGGATGCGGGGGCTCCCCGAATCGCCGACGTTGCTCGAGCTATGGCCCTGACGCCCAATGCGATTCGGTACTACTTCCGCAACAACGCCGTGCTGCTCCACGCAGTGCACACCCACTGCGTGGAGCGATTCATCGTCGCCCGCGCGGCCGAACTGGCCACGATCGACGACCCGCGCCGCCGACTGGTGCGGGCCATGGAGCTGGGATTACCGACCTCACCACTTGACGCCGAGTGGTGGACCACACTCAGGCCCCTGCTCAACAGCGAGCCGACCCCCGAACTGGGCGCCATCGCCGGCGCCCTCTTCGAACAGCAACGCAAAATCTATGAAGAGGTCCTCGCTAGCGGGGTCGAACAAGGAGTGTTCCGACCGAGGCATTCCGTGGATGACATCGCCCGAATGCTGCTCATAATGGAGGACTATCTCGGCTTCCGCATCGTTTCATTGGACCCGAACTTCAACCGTTCCGAAGCACTGCGGCTGATGCGGGAGTATGCGGAAGCGTCCATCGGCACCGATCTCACATTCGCGCCTTGATACGCCAGCGAAGTGTTCCGCAACCGAGCCAGTCCGCCCACCGAGCGCTGGCCAAAAGCGACGCTGAGTGGTTACCGGTAAGGAAGATCCGTCTGTCCACACCCGTGCCCGATGGCATGCCGAACCTGCGCCCTTCTACGCAGATCGCCGCCCTGCGCCGAGACATCGTGGAAGCCGGAACCATCACCGGCGGGCCGATGATCATGCCGACCGCGAAGGCGGTGATCAGCAGCCCGGCTCGCCCGAGGTCGATGCCGAGGTCGCCGGCGACCTCGGGCAACAGGCCCGCGAGCATGAACACGGTGGTGCCCATGAGGAAGATGCCGGAAAGAAAGTCGCCTGACCTGCGTAGATGCTTTTGCCCTCGGCAGGACACGCAAAACATGGGCAACCGGAAAACGCCTGGTCATCGTGGATTCTTACACGATCTAGCGATCCAGGTTTACCGGTGTCGATCCTATCGTTCCCATCCCCGATGTGCACACGGCGGCGGGGCATCGGTGAAGGGAACGCGGGTGACCTGCGATTCTCGAGTGGTCGTTGACGATCTCGGTCGACGTTGGTGATTCCTTCCTGGCCGACAGCAGGCACCTCGAGGTACTACGTATCTGTGACCAGCGAGTCGCTCGAAACAGCCGGGGCTGTTCGCAGCTGCTCGTGATCGTCGTAGAGCTGTTCGATTTCATGGCGGTAGCGTGTCAGAACCACAGGACGTCGCACTGTCATTTTCGGGGTGAGTTCACCGCTGTCTGGTGACCACTGGCGGGTGAGGACGTGGTACTTCCTGATGCGTTCGGCGGGGGAGAACTCGGTGTTGGCGGCGGTCACCGTGGTCTCGATCTCGGCGAGTAGACGATGGTCTTCGATCAGTTGCGCCGGTGATCTGCCGTGGTCGAGGTTGTGGCGGGTCAGCCAGTCGGTGAGGCCGTCGGGATCGAGGGTGATCAGTGCCGCGATGTAGGGTTTGCCGTCGCCGACGAGCATGCAGTGGCCGATGAGGGGGTGTCGCTGAACCGCTTCTTCCAGCGGTGCGGGCGCGATGTTCTTCCCGCCCGCGGTGATGATGATTTCCTTCTTGTGGCCGGTGATGGTGATGTATCCGTCCTCGTCGATCGAGGCGAGATCGCCGGTGTGGAACCAGTCGGCGGTGAAGGCTTCCGCGGTCGCGGTGTCGTTGTTCCAGTATCCGGTGAAGACGACCGGTCCGCGGACCAATAGCTCATCGTCGTCGGCGAGGGCTGCGTCGTGGCCGGGTATCGGTCGCCCGACTGTGCCGATGCGCTGGGATCCTGGTTCGGTGCCGTTGAGGGTGATCGCTGCGGTGGTTTCGGTCAGTCCGTAGCCCTCGGCGATCGGGATTCCGGCACCGCGGAAGAAATGCGCGAGCCGGGGTGCCAACGGTGCGCCTCCACAGAGTGCGTGGCTGCAGCCGGCGCCGAACAGGCTGCGGACGTGCCGGTAGACGGCCTGGTCGAAGCCTTCGTGCTCCATACGTAGGAGGTGGTCGGGGCCGCTGGTGTCGAGGGCGCGGCTGTAGTCGACGGCGATGTCGGCTGCCCGGGCGAACAGTGCGCCGGTGCCGTTGTCGCGGGCCATCCGCTCGGCGGTGGCGTAGAGCTCCTCGAAGACGCGGGGGAGGGCTAACACGCTGCTGGGTCGGAGCTCGGTGAACAGCTCGGTCAGGCGGGTCCAGTCGCTGGTGAAGCTCAGTACCGCGCGCTGATGGACGGCGACCAGTGCGATCGCGTGCGCAAGGATGTGGGCTAGTGGCAGGAACAGCATGGTGCGGGTACCTGGCAGGCACATCGTCGGTAGTCGCTGCACGCTGGAGTCGACCATCGCGGCGAGATTGCCGTGTGTGAGCGGAACGCCCTTGGGTTTGCCGGTGGTACCGGAGGTGTAGACGAGGACCGCGTCGGCCCCGGCGCCCAGGAGGTGGCGGCGCGCCAGCAGCTCGGCCTCACCGATGTCGGCACCGCGAGCGATGAGCTGGTCGATCGCGCCGGCGTCGATCTGCAGGATCTCTTGGAGCTCGGGTGAGTCCCGGGCGGCGTCGGCCACCGTACGATCGCGATCGGTCTCCACGATGAGTGTGGTCGCGCCCGAATCCTGCAGAATCCAAGCGAGTTGCTCAGCGGCGGACCCGGCGTAGACGGTGACGGTGATCGCGGCGGTGAACCAGATCGCGTGGTCGAGCACGATCCACTCGTATCGGGTGCCGCACATGAGCGCTACCCGATCTCCGGGCCTGACGCCGCTGGCGATGAGACCTTTGGCCACCGCCCTGACCTGGGTGGCGAACTGCTCGGCGGACACCTCGCGCCAGCCGTCGTCGTGAGTCGGGGTGAGGAAGCAGACGGCGTCGGGGTAGACGATCGCGTTGCGGGTGACTGCGTCGGTCATGCAGGCGTCGGGGTCGGGATTCGATACCGCGGGGGTTCGTGATTCGCGCATGAAGCTCGTTTCCTCGAGAGGGATCGCTCGCGAGCTCGTCGCGGCGCCGAAGAGCACGCGGCGAGACCTCGGGGTACATGAGGTGATCGCTGAGCGGAAGGATTTCGGTGGTACGGCCGACGGAGTACTGCGCTCGGTGCGACCGGGCAGCGGCGGCTACTGGTGCAGCGGTGCGCGCACGATTTCGTAGTACCTGGTCAGGTCGGCGACGAGTTCATCGCGAATCGCACCGTCGATCCGATGGTCGGGTGCGCGGTCGGCGATGATTTCGAAGATGGCGCCCACGAGCCCTACCGCGAGTAGGTGCAGCGGACCCTGTAATCGGAGGTGGCTCCAGATGGATTCGATGAGTTCGCTGCTGCGGCGACGGTTGCGTCGGCGCGCGTCGTCGACGGCCAGCGAGATCGAGTTGGACAGGCCCAGCGTCAGCTGGGCGCGCGCCGGGCTCGCGGCGATCGCGTCGACGAGTGCGATGAACAGCTGCTGTGCGATTTCCCGGTCGTCCTCGCGTGGGCCCAGTTCGTCGAGCCGGGCGAGCACCGCGTTGTGGATCTCATCGGCGCTGCGAAGGTAGAGCGCCAAGAAGCATTCTTCCCGATTGGCATAGAGCTGGTAGAAGCTCTTGGTACTGACCGCACTGCTCTGGCAGATCTGTTCGACGCTGGTGGCGAGATAGCCACGGGAGGTGAACAACTCGAGGGCGGCGTCGAGCACCTGGGCTTCCCGCTGGGCGCGGCGTTCGCCGGGGTCGAGGCCGTTGATCCGGCGGGTCGTCCGCGCGCCTGCGGCCGAAGCTGTGGTGCTCATCAGCTCGATTGTATGACTGGCCGCTACATAGGGCCGCACGCGCAGGGCCCTCCTCGGCGCCGCGAACGCGCCGGGTCTCTGTGTTGTCACCGAACTGCGGTCGGCCACGCATTCCGGTGAGCGGGTGTGCGATGGGTGGCGCCGCCCTGGACGCAGTTCCTCGTCCTCTTGCGACTGCTGGCGATAGCTAAACGGTAGCTGCGCGTCGTCGGTTGTTCTACTCACGGTGCTGGTCCTCCGTTGTCGGATGCCTGAGCTGGGCGGTGTCGGGTGTCTGTCGCGGGCGTGGCGGTGATGGGTTGTGGTGTCGCGGCGGACGGCGTCTCCGCAAGTTATAGCCCAATCTCGCAAACAAGGACAAGGAAACGTTTCCATGTTTATAGTTGGTGCGGGGCCGCCCGCCCCGTTCGATCGACATCGCTTTCGCCGGGTGCCGATCGTGGGTTCGGCACCCGGTTGAGCCGGACCCCCATTTGGTCGAGATCTTCGGAGAGACATCATGAGAACCCGAGTGCTGTGGTGTGTGCTGTTCACCGCGTGCTGGCTCGCGCTGGTCATCAGCGCACCCACCCGCCAATTCGCCATCGTCAACCTGCTGGTACAGCTGGCAATCTTCGTTCCCTCGGCGAACGTGCCCGGCTGGCGTCGCAACCTGCTGTCGTATGTGGACTTCGCCTGGCCCGCGGGCCTGGCGGCCATCGGCGTGCAGTTGTTCTTCTTCGCCGAGACACCGAGTGTCCTCACTGTCACCGCCGCGGTCTTCTACACCATCGTCGGCCTGCGGATGGCGGTGTGGGGAGCGCGCATGTACAAGCCGGGCTGGCTGGGAGCCGAACTTCCGCGCTACCAGTATCAGCGCCGCCGGTGGGAACGAGCCGGATTCGCCAGCGAGCGGCTCTCGGTGCAGTACGAGATCGGGGTTCAGGCCATGGCCAACAGCTCATTCCTGGCCGTACCCGCCATGGTCATCGCGACCGACACCAGCTCATCGCTGCGGTGGTGGACCGTCGCCGCGATCACGGTGTGGATCGCTGCCTATCTGTTCGAGAGCGTCGCCGACCTGCAGAAGAAGCGATACCTGGGTGGCTACTCAGACACCGGCGCCGGGGTCTGCGAAGTCGGTTTGTGGCGCTACAGCCGTCACCCGAACTACTTCGGACAGTGGGTGCAATGGGTGGCCATGGTGGCCTTGGCGGTGCCCTCGATGCTGGCGCTCCACGGTCGGATCCCGATCGCGGTGTGGGCGATCGTGGCCGCCGCACTGCTGTGGGTGGTGCAGATGATGTACAGCACGATGGTCCACTACACCGGCGCGGTGCCCGCCGAGTACTACAGCAAACTCAAGCGGCCCGCCTACGCCGACTATCAGGCCCGGGTGAACCGATTCTTCCCCGGACCCCGGCATCGCCGCCCGGCACCGACGACGGTCGACGCATGATCGCCACCCGCCGCCGACCCGAATCACGGCGCACGCCAGGAGCTCTGCGCGCACCAGCGCGACGCGGCAACCGGCAGCAGGTGCCCGGCCCGCAAGGACCGAGATGAACTCGCCGCTGGTATCGCTGGCCCTGCCCGTCGCGCTGGCGATCATCATGTTCGGACTCGGGCTCACCTTGACCGTGCAGGACTTCACCCGGATTCTGCGCCATCCCGCACCGGTGGCCGTTGCACTGGCCTGCCAACTGTTGCTGCTGCCACTGCTGGCCTTCGCCGTTGTTCTCGCCTTCGATCTGCCACCGGTGCTGGCGGTCGGCATGATGCTGCTGGCCGCCTCGCCCGGTGGCACCACCGCCAACGTTTTCAGCCACCTCTTCCGCGGCGACATCGCGCTCAATATCTCACTGACAGCGTTGAATTCGGTGCTCGCCGTAGTCACCATCCCCGTCGTCACCAACCTCGCACTTGCCCACTTCCTGCCCGAGCACACCGGCGACACTGTCGGGCTCCAGTTCGGCAAGGTCGCCCAGGTCTTCGCCATCGTGCTGATCCCGATCGCGATGGGAATGCTCCAGCGGCATCTCTGGCCGGACTTCGCGGCCCGCCTCGACCGCCCGGTGCGGGTCGCCTCGGTGGTGATTCTCGGCGCGGTCGTTCTCGGCACGATCACCGCTGAGCGTGACCACCTCACCGCCTACCTCCTCGACGTGGGAGCGGCCGCCGCAGTGTTCTGTCTGGCGAGCCTGATCATCGGCTATGTCGTGCCCCGAGCGTTCGGTGTCGAGGACCGTCAGGCCATCGCGTGCTCGATGGAGATCGGCATCCACAACAGCACCGTCGCCATCACCATTGCCGCAGGCGTGCTCGGCAGCGTGGAACTCGCCGTGCCCGCCGCCGTGTACGGCGTCCTGATGTTCCCGCTGGCCGCCTGCACCGGCTGGCTGATCACCCGCCGGATAGGTCGTCGTGCGCGACCTTCTCCGGTCGACGCCGAGCAGGTGCGGCAATGACGTCGGGCAGGTCTGATCACCCGTCGCTGCCCAGATCGGTACGCGAAGCGCTCGCAGGTGGACATGCGAACCTGTTCGCGCCGCCGACCCGCCACCGTGGTCTCATCGCGAGCCTGCTGATCAGTGCCGAACACATCCTGCGCGGGTGTAGCCTGCCGCCGGCACTGCGTGATCTCGCGGTACTGCGCGTCGGCTACACCCATGGCGCGGCCTCGCGGATCCATCATCAATTCCTGGTAGCCACAGCAGGGCTGTCGCTGGCGGCGGTCGTCGCCGCGCAGACAGGGGACCTGGTCCTGCTGAGCGAGGACGAGGCCGATGTCGTGCGCTGGACCGATCTGCTGCTGCGCCAGCACACATTCACCGATCCCGACCGAAGTGAAGCGCTCGAGCTCTTCACCCTTTCCCAGCTCGCCGACTTCGAACTGCTGGTCGGCTTCTACCAGATCGTCTACAGCTTCCTCGCGGTCGCATCCGAGACCGATGACGACGACCAGCCCTAGGTCGGCCTTCACCGGGCACCCGCGAGCGCCACCACTGCGAGATGACCGCCAGGCGCGCTGCCCTCGCCGTCGTCGCCATCATCTGTGCCGACGCCATATCTCACACCGTCATTCCGGAAACCCTGATCCGATCGAAAGGTTCTCAACGATGAGAACATCCGTGCTCACAGCCGCGGCGAAAGTCGCGATTTGGACAACAGCCGTCACGATCCTTGCCGGTGCCCTCGTCGCCGGTCCGGCCTGGGCGCAACCCGCTCCGACCGTCAACGGCGACATCTTCGCCACCGCCGGTCCCCACCCGGTTGCCACGTCCGTGCGAACGAACCCGTGTTCGGCATCGATCTACGGCATGATCAAACACATCGGCGCGAAACTACTCGGCAACCACGACGACCCGACCTGCACCCAAGCCTTCCCCTACGGGCTGGCCTCACCAATCGGGATCAATACGTATCACCCCGCCGACGTCGCCGAGATGACCACAGCCCCGCTGGTTGTTCTCATTCCCGGATACGCCGCCGACCCCGGCATGTACGACGCGCTGGCCCGTCACTGGGCCAGCCACGGGTTCATCGTCACGATCCCCTACGACTACTTCAACTCCATGCCCCACGTCGCCGCCGCCGGCCTGGCCATGGCCATCGTCGCCGATCGTGACCCGAGTTCCCCGCTCTTCGGCAAGGTCGATCTCGACCACACCATCTTGGCCGGCCACTCCGCTGGCGGCCAGGCCGCTCTGCAGGGCGCCGCGCTGCTGCCGCCGATCGCCCGTGCCATCGACCCGACCCTCACAATTCGCGGGGTGCTGGCCATCGAACCAGGTCCCCTGGCGCTGGGCTCCTTGCTCACCGTGCCCTCCCTGTTTCTCACGGGCAGTAACGACTTCGTCGTCCCGGACTTCGCGTGGGTGCGCTGGTGGCAGTACAACCTGACCTCCCGCGCACCCGCCTGGATCGCCAACGCGCGGGCGACCTCGCACGCCAGCCCGATCGACGGCATCGAGCACTTCGCCGCCGCACCCACGGCCACGGCGTGGCTGGCCTACCTCGCATACGACGACGCCGCCGCCAGGCATCGATTCCTAGGCGCCGACTGGACGCTCCGACACGACCCTGCTTTCCTCACCGCCGAACGCAACGCCCTCGCCGACCAACTCAACTGACCCCGCACCTCGACGGAGTCGGCGGCCAGACAGAACCATCGGATCGCCGACGCCGTCGAGAACACACGATCGGAGGACCTCATGGTCGCTCGTCCAGTCACTGTGCTCACCGCTGCCACCGCGCTACTGCTCGGCGCGGCAGGATCACTCGCACCCGCTGCATCCGCCGCACCCACGAGTCCGGCAGCGTCGTGCGCGGAACCCGAACCGGGCCGCACTCCCGAGCTCCGCGCCGCCGAAACCGTGGGCATGGATCCAGCTGCGGTCTCCGCGGCGGTGTCCTTCGGCGCTCAGCACCTCGCGCACGCGGTACAGATCTACCGCCACGGCTGTCTGGTCGGCCAGCACCTGGCAACGTCGGAGATCGCCATGCCGTTGGCCAGTGGCAGCAAAGGAGTCGCCGCGGTCGCCATCGGGCGCGCGGTCACCCTCGGCTACCTCGGCATCGACGATCCCCTCGCGACCTACTTCCCGGAAGCCGACCCCGCCCATGGCCGAATCACTGTGCGCCAGATCCTGAACCAGACCAGCGGTATGGCGTTCACCTGGCCGACCGATATCGCTTCCACGGCCGCCGGAACCTCCGTCCACGACGCACTCACCGCCCCCATCGCCGCCGAGCCGGGCACCACTTTCCTCTACGCGCAGAACGTGCTGGTCCTGCTCGCCGAGATCATTTCCCGCACCACGGGCACCGACTTCCTGGACTTTCTCCAGCGGGAAGTGATGGGCCCCATCGGTATCGAGCGCAGCTCGTGGCGGTGGACCGAGGACCCCTCGGGCCATGCCATGGTCAGCGGCGGACTGTCGATGCGTCCCAGTGATCTCGCCCGGATCGGTCGGTTGCTGCTGCAGAACGGACGATGGGAGAACCGCAACCTCATCGATCCGGCATACATCGAAGCCGCCACGACACCAAGCAGTGCCAATGGCGGCTACGGATTCCTGTGGTGGCTCAACGCAGGCGAGAGCTACCGAAGCGTCGATGTCCCGGCCCGGTTGCGGACTCGGCGCGTCTTTCCCGGGCTGCCGGAGGACACCTACGCGTTTTCGGGCGCGCTGGGCCAGTTCGCGGTGATGATCCCCAGCCTCGACATGGTCATCGTCCGGCTCGGCGTCCCCGACACCTTCGACCCGGCGGATCCGTTCAGCTTCCTGACCGGCACGAGCAATCCGAACAACACCGAACTGTTCGGCAAGGCCGTGGCGGCTGTCACCGACCGATAGCGCACACGACGGTGCCCGCAACGTCGCGGTCGGTGCCCCACCGGCCAGCCCGGTTCGCTGGGGCTGTGGGTCTTGTTCGCCCGCGATCTGGTCCGGGCGGTGTTCATGCCGTTCTCTCGGTGAAGGTGTCCGCGTGGACGAGGTGGACGAGTTCAGCGCGGATGGCATCGTCGACGCGACAGGTGAGGCGGCCACGCACGGTGGAGTCGGTGAAGTCCATGAGCGTGCTGACCGTGGTCTGGAGGGGGTGTCTTCCTGCCGCGACATCCAGATCTGGCTTTCGCCCAGGGTTACGACATGGATGGGGTTGGTGCTCTTCTCGCTGACGAGGCTGCCACCGGGTCGCTGACGGTCTCGAAGCTCATGGCGTCGGCCGTGTCGTAGCGGACTTCGAAGACTGAGCCGGAATCGTGGGTGAAGCGGTTGATCTTCTGGCACCGGTAGTCGCACCCGCCGCCGAGTTCCACGAAGCCGACGACGCCCAACGGACATATAGTAGTCCTCGCCGACGGGCGAAACGCACCCCCAGACACGGACACGAATCGTCCTCGGTGAAGGACATCTGAGTTCCCGCCCGGTCTTGGGAGGTCGTGCACCTACTTGGCGGAGTTTGCCGCTGGCGAAGAAGGATGAGGAGGTGAACTGTTGAGCTGTAGGTACTTTCGGCGGTGAACCGCCTTGCTGCAACAGATGTTGCAGTCTGTTCGGCGGCATGAGCACTGCCGGTAGCGAGGGCATTTCCGCTATCAGCTACGGAGCGGCTCCTTCTGAGGGGGTGTCGTCGATAATCTTCTGACCAGGGAAAACGCCGGTCGCAGGTTTGTGACCCCAGGAATCGAACCTGCCCCCACTCCACCTGGGGTTTTGCAGATGTCGCCAGCCCGGCGTGTGGGCGCGTCGACCCAGAAAGCGCGCTGACCTGCGGAATCTGGTGTCGCAGGTTGGTGCCCTCGGCGGGGCACATCGAAAAAGGGAACGCGGGTGACCTGGTCAGCTGCTCTGGTCGGCTGGTGGTGGAAGCGGATTTCGCCCTGGCTTGAGAAATGACGCAGTCGGTTACAGATCATGCGGTTGACGATCGAGATGGTCGCGGCACCGACCACGATGTCGGCGCCAACACTGAGAGCTGGGTCGAGAGTGTTCGCCCCAACCTCACCAGCATCAATCCCATGAACAGCCCGAGCCCGACGGATCGCAGCGCTGAGGATCATTGTCTCGAGGTGGATCCGGCGCGGAATTCACGAGGTCCGACGCCTTTCCATCGGCGGAAGGCTTGGGAGAAGCTGGTGGCTTCGAGATAGCCGAGACGGTGCGCGATCTGTTCGACGGGGAGTCGTGCGGACACCAGTAGTTCCTCGGCCAAGTGCTCGCGGACTTCGTCGAGCAGTTGGCGGTAGGAGGTTCGTTCGGCGGCGAGGCGTTTGCGTAGCGTGCGGCCACTCATATGCAAGGTGTCGGCGACAGCATCGAGCGCGGGTGGGTTCGCTATTTCGGCGAGGAGCCTGTTTCGCACTTGACCGGCGACACCGGTGCGGGCGCGGCGGGATTCGAGCAGGCGGCGACACTGCTCGATCGCGTGTGCCGCGGTGTGTGGATTGGCGCCCGGCAGCGGTTGGTCGAGCTGGGCGCCGTCGATGACGAGCACAGATTCGGGTGCGTCGAAAGTCGGTGTGTCCCCGAAGGTTTCCGCATAGTGCGTGACGCCCTCGTCCGGCGGTGGGAACGCGAACTGGACTCGCTTGATCACGTCGAGTTTCGGGGACAATCCGCGCGCGATCGTGCGGATCGAAGCGGCGTCGCGTTCGATGTAGAACCGGCGCATCGACGGTGGAATATCGGAAGCCTCCAGCACGAGGAGCAGATCGCCGTTGTCGGAGGTCCTGGAGTGGACCGAGCCCATCGCGAAGGCCAGCTCGACAAAGGTCACACCAATGTCGATTGCTTGGCGCAGGGTGGAGCTGCTGAGCAAGGCGAATCCGTAGATGCCCTGTTC
Organism: Nocardia neocaledoniensis; assembly: GCF_003182135.1. Lineage (GTDB taxonomy): Bacteria > Actinomycetota > Actinomycetes > Mycobacteriales > Mycobacteriaceae > Nocardia > Nocardia neocaledoniensis. Next base: position 21,613 of record NZ_QGTL01000011.1, read on the forward strand.
GCTGAGCTGGAATCGAGACCCCATCTCGAGGCCGGGTTGGCCGGTCGGCACGAGATCGAGCAGGTTGCGGGCTACCGCGAGGTCATGGCGAGGAGTCACCTCGACCGCCGGGTCGAGCAGCTGCTGCGGGGTCAGTCCGGTGCCGGCCAGACACTGTTCGGCACTTGCGCCGTGGTCGACAGCGATCTGCGTCATGAGCAGAAGGCTGACGGGCGGCCGGGGCTGATCCCAATCCATGGGCCTAATCTAGTAACTCTGGTTCCGTTGGGCATCTGTCTGCCACGTCGCTCGGTTCGTAGCGTTTCACCCATCGGCATGGTGCCGAGTCGAGCGCGTTGACCGCGCCGTCCTGATGGGAATTCGTCCGATGCCAGTGGACCTCGCTTCACCCTTGACGCTGCCCAGTGGGGTCAGTCTGCCCAACCGGATCGCCAAGTCCGCGCTCAGTGAGGGCCTCGGCGACCGCGCCAACGCCCCGATGAAAAATCTCGTCCGGCTCCATCGGCGCTGGGCGTACTCCGGTGCTGATCAGTCAGTTCCTTTCCCTACTCACCATCCGGCGCACGACGAGCGGAGTGGTGATCCGGTCAATCGCGCAATCTTCCTCAGTACCTCATCAATTCGGGAATGGTCGGCCGCCCGCGGAAACGCGGATTCGGCACCCGATCTCCTCGTGGATAGAAAGGCTGAAAACAATGACCATCTGCTTCACTCCGACCGCTGAACAGGTCGAGCTCAAGAATCAAGCCCGCGCGTTCGCGCAGACGTATCTGGCACCCCTGGTCGAGGAGGTGCGGCGCACCGCCGACCCGTATGAGGCGGCCCTGCTGGTGCGGTCCGCGCACGAGGCCGCCCTCAAAGAAGGCATCATCAAGGGAATGATCCCGGAGGTTTTCGGCGGGACCATGGGCAGTGGTCTCGACCTCGCCTTGGTCACCGAGGAGCTCGCCGCGGTGATGCCTGATTTCGTCGCCAGTCTCGGCGGAATCCTACTCGCGCTGACCCCGGTGTATCTCGGCGGCGACCTGGAACAGATCCAGCGATTCCTGACCCCGTTCCTGGCCGACCATGGGACAGCACAAGCGGTGATGGCACTGAGTGAGCCCGCCGGCACCGCGAACTTCGCGGCTCCCGAACCGGCCGAGGGTCTACAGACGGTTGCCGTGCTCGACGGTGACGACTGGGTGATCACAGGGGAGAAGCAGTGGTCGGCCAACTTGGCGGGCTGGGACGGCACCGGCCCGGATCTGATGATCGTGGCCTGCGGAACCCCCGGCGGCGTCTCGTTGATCGGCATCGAACGGCAGCACTTCACCTCCGACAACCTAACTCTGCTCGAAACGCTCGACATGCCCGGCCTCCGCGGACATCTGACCCAGCGGGTCCGGCTCAACGGAGTCCGCGTGCCGAAGGCCAATCTCGTCGGAGCCGAAGGCGCGGGACCGGAACTCATCTTTGCCGCATTCACCGGTAGCGCCGCAGCGGTGGGCCTGATGGCGGTAGGAACGATGCGCGCGGCGTTCGACATCGCCTACCGCTTCGCCACCGAACAGACACGCGGAGGTGGGGTGCCGATCATCGAACACCGGCCGGTCGCCGATGTGCTCACCGACGCCAAAGGACGAATCGAAGCCGTCCGGCTGCTGTCGTGGAAGGCGCTCGACGCGGTCACCAGTGGCGATCCAGCGGGTCTCGAACTGGCGTTGCATGCCAAGGTATTTGGCTCCGAAACCGCGGTCGATGTCGTTCACAAGCTTTTCCAGGTCGTCGGAGTGCAGGCGTACAACCGCGGTTTTCCGATTGTCCATCACCTGCTCGACGCGCTTGCCTACCCCGTTTTCGAAGGCGGCAATATCGGTGTTCGTCGCAGGCAGTTGCAGGACATATTCACGACAGCGGGATGGGACCCGCTGGCGGCCTCGGGATTGTCCTGAACTGCTGAAAATGTCGCGGACGGTATGAAAGGCTGGCGCAATGGCACATCTGGCCACAGCGCGATTCGATCGGCTCACGACGGAAATCGTCGGTGCGGTCGCGATCGTACGGATGAACGGCGGACCGCTGGCGATGCTGGACCGGGCGCTGGTCGGTGACCTAGCGGCCCTGGTCGATATCGCCGATCACGACCCGACCATTCGCGCAGTCGTGCTCACCGGCGACCACCCCGATCGATTCGCCGGTCACGCCGACATTCGATGGCTGCAGGAAGGAGCGGACAACAGTCCGTCCCTCAACCGCACAAGTGCATCGCTGGTGATGCGATTCGTTGGCGCCGTCGCCGGATTCGCCACCTTCCGCAAAGCCTCGGCGCGGACACCGCTGGAAGGCGTCGTCGAACTGGACCGGTTCCACGACACCTTCACGCGCATGAACACCAGCGGCGTCGTCTACGTCGCGGCGATCAACGGCTCCGCGCTCGGTGGTGGTGCCGAGCTCGCGTGGGCCTGTGATGTCCGAGTTATGGCCGATGATGAGAGCATCTTTCTCGGCCAGATGGAGATACTGCTCGGATTCAATCCGGGCGGCGGCGCAACTCAGCGACTCACCCACCTCGTCGGAGCGCACCGCGCGCTGACCGCGATCCTGGAAGGCCGCCCGTTCGGCCCGCAGGAAGCGCTGCGGATCGGGGCGGTCGACGCGGTGGTATCCCGCGATGCCCTGGTGGAGGAGGCGGTTCGTTGCGGCCGACAGCTCGGCGCACGCTCGTCCGCGGCGATCGCAGCCGTCAAAAGGGCGGTTTATTTCGGTGCGTCCCAGCCGCTGCACCGAGGACTGCTGCACGAGCGCGCGGAATTCCTGCAGACCCTCAGCACCCCCGAAGCACAAACCATCATGCGTGACTACGTCCGCGACTACGAAGGGGCCGGACGCCTGCTGCTCTACGACGCCGACGAGTATTCCCGAGCACGTCTCGAAGGGCGCTGGACCGGACCAGCCGAGAGCTCGCCTCGATCAGACCGATGACCCGTCCGCTGGTGCTCCCGATCGCAGTTGACCTTCCGGGCGCTCGGTGAAGGGCAGCGAATCGAGCAGCTCGGTGAGCTGGGTGCGGGCATTGCCGAGAATCGCCGGGTCCAGTCGACCCTCGGCGTCACGGATTGTCCGTCCGGCGAGGCCTTCGACCAGGATCAGGGTGCCCTGCACAACGGTGGACAGGAGTTCGGTGGTGTCCAGGCGCAGCCTGTCTGGCCGCACGGCCAGGCCGAAGACGCCGTTCATCGCACCCCACAGGTAGCGAGCGGTGGCTACCGGGTCGACCTCGCGGACGCTGCCATCGGCGACTCCTTCGGCGATGACCTCGGCGAGCTGATCGATCAGTTCCTCGACCTGATCGGCCAGCAGCAACGCCACTGGGCTCTCGGGGGCGCCGATGCCGAGTCCGGCTTGGCGCATGTTGATCATCCGGAAAAGCCGCGGTGAGTGCAGGTGGAAGCGCAGATATGCCGTGGCCGTGCCGATCAGCCGATCCATCGGCGGACCCTCGGCGCGGTAGGCGGCCAGCAGATGGTGCTGGGCGGCGGCGACCGCGCGTTCAACCACGGCCAGGTGGACATCGTCGCGACCGGCGAAGTGTTGATACACCGTCGCCACCGAAACATCGGCCGCCTCGGCGATCTGGCCGACGGTCACTGCCTCGGAATCGACAGCGAAGAGCTCTTCGGCGGCGTCGACGATGCGCTTGCGCGTGGCCGCCTTGCGCCTGGCTTGGCGTGGTGACGACGTCGGACTCTCGGGTTGCGGTGCGGCCATGACCACACAATATCACCCTTGATTCTAAAAGTAGAAGACCTCTATAGTTTTAGAACAACCATCTAGAAAGGTGTTCTTCATGGCCATCGACCTCACCACCTCCCTGACATTGCCCAGCAGCGTGAGCCTGCCGAACCGGCTCGCGAAGTCCGCGCTGAGCGAAGGCCTCGGCGACCGGGACCAGGCACCGACCCCGAACCTGATCCGCCTCTACGAACGGTGGTCGCAATCCGGCGCAGGCCTGCTGATCACCGGCAACGTCATGGTCGATCGCCGCGCCCTCGGCGAAGTCGGCAACGTCGCGGTAGAGGACGACCGCCACCTCGAGGCACTGTCGAAGTGGGCCGCTGCCGCGACCGCAGGTAACGCGCAGGCGTGGGTCCAGCTCAATCACCCCGGCCGCCAGGCCCCGCGCGCACTCAATCGGGAAGCCGTAGCGCCCTCCAAGGTCGCCGTCACCGGCGCGCCAGGAGTGTTCGGCACCCCGCGCGAACTCACCTCGCCCGAAATCGAAGAAGTAGTCGCCCGATTCGCTGCCTCCGCCAGGCTGGTGGTCGACGCCGGTTTCACCGGCGTGCAGATCCACGCCGCACACGGGTACCTGCTGAGCCAGTTCCTGTCACCGTTGACCAACAAGCGCACCGACGCCTGGGGCGGAACCCCGCAGAAGCGGCGGCGGCTATTGCTCGAGATCGTGCGCGCGACGCGAGCCGAACTCGGCGTCCACACCCCGATCTCGGTCAAACTCAACTCTGCGGACTTCCAACGCGGCGGAATGACCGAGGACGAGTCGGTCGAGGTGGTTCTCGACCTCGCCGCGGCCGGGGTCGACCTGCTCGAGATCTCCGGCGGCAACTACGAATCCACCGCTTTCATGGGCGCCGCCGACCAGGTCCGTGAATCCACCCGCGCCCGCGAGGCCTACTTCCTCGACTACGCCGAGCGAGTGGGCGCCGCGATCACCGCCGCGCACGCGAACCTGCCACTGATGGTCACAGGTGGGTTCCGCTCGACAGCGGGAATGTCCGAAGCGCTACACGGTGGCGCGGTCGATGTCATCGGTCTGGGCCGTCCGCTGATCATGGAGCCGGACCTTCCGCATCGCCTGCTCACCGGCACGGCCGATCGAGCACTGGCGGTGGCACCGCGGCCGCTGCGGATCAAGCACCTCGAGGGCATGGGGGAGCTGCTCTGGTACGGGGTGCAGCTGCGACGGCTCGGCGAGGGCAAGAACCCCGACCCCAAGCGGCATCCACTCCGGAATCTGCCGCACTACCTGAAGAACGCGGGCATGCTCGGCCGCTCCCAACAGCGCGGATTCGCGGCCTGACCGGCCGCTGGATCGACCCGAGGTTCCGGAGGCCGTCATGCCCATCACCACCGCACCGATTCCCGAGACCGTCGCCGTCGCACGCGCCCGCTTCGACACCGGATGGACCCGCCCGCTGCGTGCCCGCGCCCATCACCTGCGAGCTTTGCGGCGCCTGCTGGTCGACAACGACGAGGCACTCACCGCAGCCCTCCACGACGACCTGCACAAGAACCCGACCGAAGCGCATCTGACCGAGATCGACGTCGTCGTCGCCGACATCGACCACACCCTGCGGCACCTGCGCCGCTGGGCACGCCCGCGCCGCCTCCCGGTACCGCTGGCCTTCGCCCCCGCCAGGGCCCGGATCCTGCCCGAACCCCTCGGTGTCGTGCTGATCATCTCCGCCTGGAACTACCCGGTCCAACTGCTGCTCGCGCCACTGGTCGGGGTGCTTGCGGCAGGGAACACCGCGGTCCTCAAACCCAGCGACCTGGCCCCGGCCACCTCCGCGCTGATCGCACGGCTGGTCCCGCGCTACTTCCCCGAACACACCGTGTCCGTCGTCGAAGGCAACTCCCGCCAGACCACCGAGCTGCTGACCCAACACTTCGATCACATCGTGTTCACCGGCGGCGGCACCGTGGGCCGGGTGGTCATGCGCGCGGCCGCCGAGCACCTCACCCCGGTCACACTCGAGCTCGGCGGCAAATCCCCGGCCTGGGTCGACGACATCGCCCACCTGCCGACAGTGGCACGCCGACTCGTCTGGGCGAAGTTCACCAACGCCGGACAATCCTGTGTCGCACCGGATTACGTCCTGACCACCCCGGACCGGATCCCGGTGATCATCGATGCCCTACGCACCGCGATCGCCGAGATCTTCGGACCCGACCCGCGCCACAGCAACGACTACGGGCGCATCGTCAACGACCGCCACTTCGACCGGCTCACCGGCTACCTCGACGGCACCGAGATAGCCATCGGCGGCGACCACGATCGCGCCGACCGCTACCTCGCGCCGACCGTGGTCACCTTCGCTCCCGACATCCCCACCGAGATCGGGCCCCAGGCGCGACATCCGCTGCTGGCCGAGGAGATCTTCGGCCCGATCCTGCCCATCATCGCCGTCGCCTCGCCCGAAGAAGCCATCCGCGTCATCAACGGCTGGGACAAACCCTTGGCGCTGTACGTGTTCAGCGACGTGCCGCGAGTGCGACGCCTGTTCGAGCAGCGCACGTCCTCGGGCTCGATCGTGCACAACGCGGCCCTGCTCCAAGTCGCCGGCCACACGCTGCCCTTCGGTGGAATCGGCGCCAGCGGCATGGGCGCCTACCACGGTCACTACTCGTGGCAGACCTTCACCCACGACAAACCGGTCCTTGCCAAACCTCGAACACCCGACACCCTGCGCTGGATCACCCCGCCCTACCACCCCCGCCGTGTGTGGTTGACCCGCCGACTCACGCGGCGCAGGTGAGCCACCAGCGGCTCTGGCTGCCGCGGCCACCGCCACGACACCGACCCGAACCACATGGAAGCCATCGCATACAGAAAGGAATCGACAATGACTCACACCATCACCCCACAAACCGCCCCGCCCCGCCGCAGATGGGACAGCCCGGTTCGTGCTCAGCGCGCGATTCAAGCCATCGGAGCGGCCGAACTGACCTATGGTCTGTCATTCTTCGCCCTACTGCTCACGGGATTCGTCGACGCGACCACAGGTGCCGTCGTTGCGCTCGGTGTCGTGGTCGGCTCGCTGGTCGGTATCGGCGGCGCAGCCATCGCGCGTGCGCGTCGGGTGGCCCAGTCGGTAGTCGCCGGGACCACCGCAGTTACCGCCAACGCGATATTGACAGTCACGGGAGTGGCGCTGCCTGTCGGCGGATGCCAATCGTTTTCGGCGGCCACAGGCATGCTCGTCCTCGGCGTAGTAGCCGCCGGTGCCCTGTCAGCGGTGACGATCGCGGTGGCCCGAGAGATTGTGTAGGCCGTGCTCCGGACGAATCGCAGCTTCCGTCTGACTGTCGCGCGAGGAACTCGGTTACGCATATGCCCCCGTACACTTCAGCACGGATCTGCACCTCCGCGGTGGTGGTGTTCCCATGTTCGCGGTGCCCTACCAGTCCTCCGGGGTGAACGCGACTGGCCTGGGCTTTCGTGATGAAACGTCCCCGGAATCATGAGGCAAATGGCGTTGAACTGCGGAAATAGCGTCGCAGGTTCGTGCCCTCGGCAGGGCACACAAAACATGGGCAACCGGAAAAAGCCTGGCCGTCGTGGATTCCTACACGGTCTAGCGACTTCGGTTCGCCGGTACCGATCCTATCGTGTTCCCATCTTGGACGTGCCCACGGCGGGGCGCATCCAAGGTGGGAACACGGGTGGCCTGGGAAGTCGAGTGGCCGACTGGTGATTAGGGCCGGTCCTGTAAGTCGTCGAGCCAGACAATAATCGCGGCGATGGTGAGTTCTGCCTGGTAGTAGACAGCACGTTTGGCGTAGCGAGTGGCCAGGTCACGGAACTGCTTGAGCCGGTTGAAGCATCGTTCGAACACTTTGCACGCAGGGTGTCGTGATGCGCAATGATGCTCGTGTGACGCACCGGCTGCCGCAGACTTTGCGCCGCCTCTTAACATAAGGTGAACGGAACCTGAACGGCAAGCGATGTCGATCTTGGTCGCGTCTTCCGGTAGTTGCGGAATCGTTATGTATTCATTTCGAGACTCGCGCTGACCGAGCGCGCCGAGCTGGTCCCGTGCATACAGCGATGCCGCCGGCGCGGGAGACACGTCGGCGGCATCTATCGTTCACGGCGCCCTTTCCGCGCGCCGGAGCGCCGGGAACGAAACCTCAGCTGTGCTGCGCGCGGATGGCTTGCAGCATGTCCTCGACCTCCGGGCTGGTCGCCGCGGCGGTCACTACGGCGTCGAGCTGATCGGCGTCCTTGGCGATGGTCGCGGCGACGCGCGACCGCGTGGTCGCGGGAGTGCCCGACAGTGCGGTCAGCAGTTCGCCGAGTGCGTGCTGCTCCGCGGCGACGCCGGTCAGCCGACGCAGTGCCGCGTCGTCGAGCGAATCGATCAACGCGGCCGTCGCGCGAGCCCGGTTCTCCGCACCCAACCGGGCCAGCACCGACAGCACGGCCAGGACCGCCGCGTCGGTATCGGTGGCGGCGGCGCGAAAGAGGGCGTCCCGGCGAGCGGGCGACAGTCGGCTCACCACCTGGTCGAGCTTGTCTGCGTCAGGAACCACAGCTACGGCGCACAGCAGCCCGACGTCGTCGGAGAGCCCCTGCGCGAAATCGTCGATCAGGGCGTCGGTCGCGTGCTCGACGAACTTGCCCGCGGTGGTGTAGTCGCGGCGAGCGAGCAATTCGGTGGCTGTGGGGATGAGCATTCCGCCGGAGAGCAGGGGGGCCAGCGCGGCGACCGTTCGCGGATCCAGATGCGGCGCGGCGTCGGCCAGATAGGTCGGAGGAAGCGTGGACAGGACGTGGGCCACTCGCTCGGGATGGGCCAGTCCGAGCGATCCGCCCGCGCGGCCACCCACCTCCGGCGGTACCGCGGCCACGGTGATCTTCGTCAGCAGCGTGTCGGGGACCAACGGTGAGAGTTTGGACAGTCGCGCGAACACTGGCTCATCGGCGTCGAAGAGCAGGCCGGAGAGGCGTTCACGCAGGACTCGCAGGTTCTGCGCGCCGAGCCGGGCCATGCTCTCGAGGTTGGCGGGGTCGGTCCGCAGGGTCCGTGCGAGCATGAGCAGCTGGTGGCGGGTGAGCAGGTCGGTCATGGCGCTACTTTCCGAACATGATCTTGCGAGCGGGAATTCGGACCAGCCGCGGCAGGAAGCCGAGGGTGTCGTCGATGGCGGTCTCCAGCTCCGCGCGACGCGACTGCCGCACCTTCAGATAGAGGGTCAGCACCGTGACCGCTTCTTCTGGGGTGAGCGCAGCGATGACATCGGCCGGTTCGCCGCCGAGTTCGGTGAGCAGGACCGTGGTGGCGTCGGACAAGTGGGGATCTCCTTCGGGTGGTGCGGATCAGGCGGTGCGGTCGATCGCCTTCGCGCCGACGGTGCGGTCGAGGAACCGGCCGATCTCGGCGACGGCGGATGCCGCTTCGGGTGTCACCGAGGCGGCGGCTTGGAAAACGTGGACCTCGTCGGCCCACAGCTGCAGCTCGCAGCTGACTCCGTGGTCGGCGAGGCGCTCGGCCATCAATTCGGCGTCTGGACAGACGGTTTCGGTCGTGCTTGCCTGGATCAGCACGGGTGGGAGGCCGGTGAGATCGCAGCGCGCGGGTGATTCCGGCACGGTGCCCTGCCCGGCATTCACCGCGAAGTCGCGGAACGCGCTTCGCATCTCACGGGGGAACACCGCGCAGGCCGAGGTGGGGCGGGGTGGCAGATCCCAGTCGGTGAGCGGCGACATCGCGACGACGGCGGCGGGCTGGGGCAGTCCCTGGCGGCGTAGCTCGATCGCCGTCATCAGGGCCAGGTAGCCGCCCGCCGAATCGCCCATGATCGTGATGTTCTCGGGGCGTGCGCCCTGGTCGAGCGCGTACCGATACCCCTCGATGCTGTCGGCGATCGAGACAGCGACGCTGTGCGCGGGCATTTTGCGGTAGGTCACGGCGAGAACCTCGGCGCCGAAGTCAGCGGCGATTCGGGCGGTCAGCTGCCGGTGCAGGTGGTTACCGCCGACCAGGAACGCGCCCCCGTGAAGGTAGACGATGTACCGCTCGTCCCTGATCTCGACGGGCTTGGTGAGGATCGCGGCGCAGTTCGGCAGGGCGACCGCCGCCCGGGTGACGCCGCGCGCCGAGGTCAATGGCCTGCCGAGCCAATCGACGAGGTGAAAGGGCCAGCGCCGGTCCGGCATGCGCATGACGAGCGCGATGATCGGTTTCACCGTGCACCGCAGTGTTCGCGACACGGCACGCGAGCGCAGACTGCCGCCAGGGAAGTCGGTGCGCAGGAGAAAGGGACGGTCGACGGGGTCGCGGTCGGACGACGAGATCATGTCAGCGCCTTTGCTGTTCGGGCACCGTCACCGTCGCTGGATGGGTCGGCCGCAATGCCCCTTGCTCGATGGGTCGAATGACAAGTATCGAGTCGGAAAATCCGTCTTGTCACTGCACGATGAGAAGAAAGGCGACACCACGATTTTGTGCCTGGAAACGAAAAACTCAGGTGGTCATTCGTTTTCCGCGCCACGCTGCGGTGGAAATAATTCGTACACCGTCAGGGCAGCCGCGAGCATCCGCGAATCATTGGGCTCGGACGGGTCGAAACCGGTCAGCTCGGCGACCCGGCGGAGCCGGTAGCTGAAGCTGTTCGGATGCAGGTGTACCGCGGCGGCTGCGCGCTTGCGGTCCCAGCCGAAGCGGATGTGCGCCTGCAGCGCCTCGAACAGATGCGGGTGTTCGAGCAGCGGCACGATGCGGGTTGCCAGCCGGTCGCGGGCCGGTCCCGGCCGGGTGAGCTGATATTCGAGCATCAAGTCGTCGAGGGTGTAGGTGCCTGCGGGCTTGCCGAGACTCATGGCCAGCTCGGACAGTTCGGCGATCTCGCGCACGGCCTCGGGTAATCGGGTCCTGGTCACGGCGTGGAACTCGATCACCACGACCGGCGCGTCCAGTTGCTGGGAGAGCTCGGTCGCCACATTGCCGTAGCGCACCGCGTCGGAACCGTCCGCCGGTGGGGGGAGCAGGACGTAGCCCGTGGTGCCGTCGAAGGTGTGCAGCGGGCTCAACCCGGACAGGTCGTTGAGCATTTCGCGCGCGAGCCGGACGCGGCGGCGCGCGAGCGCGTCCTCGGCGAGCAGGACGCGCCGGTCGCCGGCCGGAACCCGCACCGCGAGCAGGTCGTACTCGTCGGCGAGGGCGATATCGGCGCGAACGGCCAGTTCCTCGGCCGATCCGCCGTGCAGCAGCGCCGAGGACAATTCGCGCCGGGCTTCCCGTTCGGTGCCGAAGATGGACTGGACGACGTCGGAATGCGTTTCGGCCATGATGATGTTGAGGTGCTCCAGCAGGTCGAGCAGCAGGCTGGACAGGCTGATCAGATCGGGGAGATCCGCCGGCTGAGCCTGCGCCGCGATCTCCTGCCAGAAGCGGTGCACGCCGCCGAAGAACGCCTTGATCGCGATGCGCAGGGGAATGCGTTCCTCGGCCTGCCGCTCGACCACGGGGACCACCAGTGCCGCGATTTCGTCGGCGTCGATCTCGCGTTGCTCGTCGATCGCCCGCAGGACCGTGGCCACGACCGCAACGATCGACGGAACGACGTCCTCGGTGAAGTGTCCGGGCGGCAGCTGCTCGGTGCCCGGGATTTGCGCCAGGCCCGCGTCGAGCAGCTCGGTCGCCAGCTCGGTCAGCCGTGGCACGGCGCGGCTGATGAGTGGCGAGTCGAGATCGAGTGGACGAGCGGGCGACATGGGCAAATTGTGACGGTAAACGAGGACGACGCAAAATTCCCGTGAACTGGTCGGTTGACCGTTTGGCTTGTTGATACCACGAACGAGCTTGTGACCGGCCGATTAGTTTCGAGAGACTAATCGGGTACCGCCACGTTCTCGGCATCGTGCAGTGACAACACGTCGGAAACTTCCTTAGATTCGAACACCGTTCACGGTTATGGCCCGGGTCACCATTCGGGTGAGTTCGACGGAAGGCGCCGAAGCATTGGAGGAAGACCTCCGCAGCCGTATACCAGCGGTGGGGCCGACCCGGATGCCGACCTCGGCCCCCGGTCTGCCCGGACTGATCGGCAAGAACGTCACCGACACCATCGGCTCGTCGATCCGTACCCTCGGCCGCGCCATTGTGCTGGCCGTCTCGTCGGTGGCCGGCGCGGGCACCGATGTCCTCGGCCGTACCCTGCAGTGGCGCGAGATCCTCACGCAGGCATGGCGACTGGTGACGGTGACAGCGATCCCCGCGATCCTGATGGCGGTGCCCTTCGGCGTGATCGTCTCGGTGCAGGTGGGCAATCTGATCCACACTCTCGGCGCCGACTCGCTGCTCGGCGCCACCGGCGGCCTCGGCGTGATCAAACAGGGCGCGCCCATGGCGACCGGATTCCTGCTCGGCGGGGCAGGCGCCTCGGCCATCGCGGCCGACCTGGGCGCCCGCACGATCCGCGAGGAGATCGACGCGCTGCACACCATGGGCATCAGCCCCGTGCACCGCCTGGTCATCCCGCGCATGATCGCCATGGTTCTGGTGGCACCCCTGCTCAACATCCTGATCATCTTCGTCGGCGTGCTCGCCGGGTATCTGGTGGCGATCGGCGGGCAGAACGTGACGCCCGGCAGCTACTGGGCCACCTTCGGCTCCTTCACCACGGTCGCCGACGTTGCTGTTTCACTGGTGAAGGCGGTGATCTTCGGCTTCCTCGTCGTGGTGATCGCCTGTCAACGCGGGCTCGAGGCCAAGGGTGGACCGCGCGGCGTCGCCGACGCGGTGAACGCCTCGGTGGTGCTCTCGGTCGTCGCCATCGTCGTGGTCAACCTCGCGATCACGCAGGTGACCGCCATGTTCCTGCCGACGAGGCTGGCATGAGTTCCACCTACGCCCCGTGGGGGCTCGGCCGATTCGAGCGGTGGCGGCGCAACGGCGGGATGACCCGGCCGCTCGAAAACCTGGGCTTCGCACTGAGTTTCGTGTGGCAAGCGCTCTCGGCCGTCCCACTGACGCTGCGCCGCTACCGCGCCGAGACCATGCGCTCGATCTCCGGGATGACCTGGGGCAGTGGATCGGTGATCGTCGGCGGCGGCACCGTGCCGATGATGATCGTGCTCGGCCTGGCCATGGGCGGATCGGTCGCGGTCGAATCGTTCGCGACCCTGAACATGCTCGGCATGGGACCGGTGACCGGCCTCATCTCGGCCTACGCCACCACCCGTGAGCTCGCCCCGATCGCCGCCGCGATCGGGTTCGCCGCCCAGGCCGGCTGCCGGATGACCGCCGAGATCGGCTCGATGCGCATCTCCGAGGAGATCGACGCGATCGAGGCGCTCGGCCTGCGTTCGATCCCGTTCGTGGTGACCACCCGGGTGATCGCCGGCGCGATCGCGATCATCCCGACCTTCCTGATCGGCCTGATCCTGTCGTACCTGTCGTGCCGGGCGGTGATCACGATGGTGCACGGGCAGTCGGCCGGGGTCTACGACCATTATTTCTTCCAGTTCGTCACCGGATTCGACGTGGTCGCGGCGGTGGTGAAGGTCGCGATCTTCGCGACCGTGGTGATCCTGATCCAGTGCTATTACGGCTTCTTCGCGGCCGGTGGCCCACAGGGGGTCGGCATCGCCTCCGGCCGCGCGGTGCGCGCCAGCTTCGTCGCGATCATCGCCATCGACATGTTGTTGTCCATCGCGTTGTGGGGATTCAACGCCGCCATCGATTTCACGGGGTAGGGATGCCGAATTATGGATTGCCCGGGGTTTCCATCGGGCAGCGGGGGGCACTCGTGGTGAGCGCGGTGGCCGTGGTGGCCGCCGCGGCCGGCCTGCTCGGCTGGCAGGTCGCGACGCACGGGGAAGACGTGCAGGGCACCGAGATCGTGCTGCGCACACAGCGACTCGGCGACGGGATCGTCGTCGGAACCCGGGTGCGGGCCGACGGCGTCGTCGTGGGAAAGGTGACCGACATCGCGCCGCTGAGCCTGGGCACCCAGGCGATCACGCTGGACGTGGACCGATCGCAGCTCGACGGCATCGACGACAGCATGAAAGTCGACTACGGAACCTCGAACCTGTTCGGGATCAGCGAGATCCAGCTGCGTCCCGGCCGCGGCGGAGCGCCGCTGCGCACCGGGTCGGTGGTCGATCTGACCGGCCCGCGCGCCGCCGACGCCGTCGACGCGACGATGGGCAACCTGCTGCGCGGCCTGGCCACCGTCGGCGACCAGGCACTGGCCGCCCGGCTCGCTGTCGTGCTGGACCAACTCGCCACCGACACCAGGGCTTTCACCCCGCTGCTGCAAGCCATGGTGGTGACCGCGCGCACCGTCGCCGACAACCAGACGCTGCCACCGTCGTTCCAGCTCGAGCAGCTGGGCACGACCCTCGTGGGTGCGGGGCAGTTCGCGGGCGCGACCATCGACGTGATCGACCGGGTGACCCGAATCGAAGTTCTGCGAACCGGGCGGGCCCGCTTCGACGCCACGATCGACATGGTTACGCAGCAGTTGTTCCCCGGGCTGCAGACCATGCTGTATCACGCGAAGGAGCAGTTCCCAGCGTATGCCGCCATGGCGGTCCCGGTGCTGGACGCGGTGGGACGTGCCGTCCCCGACCCGCAGCGCAGCAGCGCGGAGCTGACCGCGCTGCTGGCGAATCTGCGCTCGGCGTTCACCGATACCGAGTCCGGCCCGGCGCTGAACGTCGATGTCGACCTGCGGATCGCGCCGGTGCCGATGATCCCGCTACTCGGCGGGCAGGTGGTTCCGCAATGACCTCGGTCAGCGGATCCGCCTGGCGGCTGGCACTTTTCGGCGCGGCGATGATCGCCGTGCTCGCCCTGGTCGTGACGGCCATCCAGCGGCCGGTCGCGGGCGACACCGTGGACTATCGGGCCGTGTTCACCGATGTCAACGGGTTGAAGACCGGTGACGACATCCGGCTCTACGGCGTGCAGGTCGGCAAGGTGAACGACATCTCACTGCGCGGCAGGGAGGCGGTCGTCGGCTTCTCGGTGCGCACCGGCACCTCCGTCCACGACAACTCGCGCCTGGCGATCCGATACCAGAACCTCACCGGCCAGCGCTATGTCGACCTGCAACAACCGGCGGCCCCGGCGGGACGGACCCCGGCCGGTGCCCTCATCGGCGTCGACCGCACCGTGCCCTCGTTCGACGTGACGACGCTGTTCAACGGACTGAAGCCGGTACTCGCGACGCTCTCGCCGGAAGCGCTGAACCAGTTCACCAGCAGCCTGCTCGCCGTGATCGAAGGCGACGGCAACGGCATCGGTCCCGCGCTCGCGGCCATCGGCACCCTCAGCGGCTACGTCGCCGACCGGCAGCAGCTGATCACCACGCTGATCAGCAACCTCGCCGGAATCTCCGACGCCCTCGGCGGTCGGTCACAGCACCTGGTGACGCTGCTGTCGAAGCTGGCCGACGTGTTCACCTCCCTTCAGATCAAGGTCAACGGATTGATCGACTTCGCGATGACCGCGCCGCCCGTGCTCGGCCCGGTGGACTCCCTACTGGCCACATTCGGCCTGACCGAGGACGAGAACCCCGACCTTGCGAATGCCCTGCGACAAGCCGTGCCCGATCCGGCTGCGGTGGCCGAGATCATCGGCAAACTGCCGTCGTTGCTGACCGGGCTGCGGATGGCGCTGCCCGCTACCGGCAGCGGTGTCGACAAGACCTGTACGAAGGGGGCGGCCGAGGTACCCGCGCCTGTCGCGATCCTGTTCGCCGGACAGCAGGTGTCGGTATGTCGCGGCTGAGCCGGACGATCGCCGGGATGCGGTCCGTCGTGACGAGCCGCGACGAGGCCGCCGTGCGGCGCACCGAACTGTGGGCAGGCCTGGCAGGCATCGTCGTGCTGATCGGCGCGCTGCTCGCGGTGGCCGCTCTGTACGCGGTGCCATTCGGCAAGCGGACCTATACCGCGCTGCTCCCCGAGGCACAGGCTGTCCGCGTCGGCGACGACGTGCGGCTGGCCGGCGTTCCGGTCGGCGCGGTGACCGGACTCGAACTCACCGACACGTCCGTGGAGATGACTTTCACCGTCGACGGTGACGTCTTCGTGGGCGCCCAGACCAGCCTGGACATCCGGATGCTCACCATCGTCGGCGGTCATTACGTCGCCCTCGTTCCCGCTGGCACCGATCCGCTGGGACAGACGCCGATTCCCACGGACCGGGTACGCCTGCCCTACAACCTGTCCCAGACCTTCCAGGACGCCGTCGAGCCGCTGCGGGCGATCGACGGCGATCAGCTGCGGGCGAATCTCGAGGCGCTGAGCGGTTCGATCACCGCGAGCCCGGAGGGGATCCGCGAAACCGTCGCCGGGATCGGGCAATTCGTCGCCGCGCTGGACAGTCAGCGCGTGGAGGTGAGCAAGGCGATCGCCATCGCCGACGAGCAGCTCGGCGCGGTCGAGCAGGCCAGGGGCGAGCTGGGCCGGCTGGTCGAGAAGATCTCGCTGCTCGAAACCATGTTGGCCGACAAGCAGAGTGAGGTCAGGGTCGCGGTGGAGCAGCTCGATCGGGTGGTCAGCAGGCTGGCCGGGGTCCAGCCCAGCTGGGAGTCGACGCTGCGGCCGATGGCCGTCAAGCTCGCCGACGCCGTGCCCGAGCTCATCGCGCTCGGCGACCGGCTGCAGCCGGTCATCGACGGGGTGCACGAGCTGGCTCAGCGGTTGAGCGCGCTGGTCCCGCCTTCGGGCGGGGTGAGCGTCGACCAGTCGGGGACCACGCTCGGCCCGGACAGCGCGGTGTGCGTTCCGGTGGCGGGACGGGTGTGCTGATGCTGCGCCGCATGCTCATCTCCCGCGGGTTCGTCTCCGTGCTGGCCGCGGTGGTGGTGGCGGTGGTGGCCGTCGCCGCCTACCTGCTGGTGCTGCGGCCACCAGTGGCGACCAAGTCGTACTGCGCCATGTTCCCCGACACGATCGGGCTCTACGTGGGCAACCACGTCACATTGCGCGGTATGGCGGTCGGCGAGATCACCGCGATCGACCCGCGCGGCGAGACGGTCCGGGTCGACTTCACCGTCGACGAACGTCACCCGGTCCCCGAGGACGCGGCGGCGGTCACCGTGTCCGACACGATCGTCGCGGATCGGCAACTGGCGGTCCTGCCCGGCCGTGATCCCGGGCGTACCCGTGACGAGAACGGCTGCATCACCAGAACTCTCACGCCCAAGAGCATGACCCAGACCCTCGATGCCGTGGCCGGGCTTGCCGCGCAGACCCTCGGTCCCGAATCCGGCACCAGGGACGCGCTGCGGCGCGGGCTGGCCGCCCTGGACAGCGCCACGGCGGGCACCGGGCCCGAGATCAATGCCGGGATCACCGATCTCGCCGCCCTGCTGGACAGTCCCGACGCCGCGATCGGCCGCCTGGGCGGCCTCATCGACTCGCTCGCCGCGATCTCGGGCAGCGTGGCGCAACGGTGGGGTGACATCCGGCTGATGCTGACCCGGCTGGCCACCGTGCTCGACCAGGTGAACAACCAATTGTTCAGCCGCACGGTGGAAATCATCGACGGGTTCCAGCGGGTGCTGCCGATGCTGAACGAGATCACCTCGATGTTCGGCGATCCGATCTTCCGGGTGCTCGACGCGTCGATCCCACTCGTGCGGCTGATCCGGGTGAACGTGGACACGCTGCGTGACATCGTCGTCCGGGTGCCCGTGCTGGCCGCCGCCGCCCAGTCGGTCGCCGATCCGGCACGCGGGCTGGACTACGCGCCGCCTGCGGTCGCGGTGCCGCCGGAGGTCGCGGCCCAACTGTGCGCCCTCGGTGGGGCGCCGGACTGCGCGTCGGATCCCGGACGTATTCCGTTGTCTCGATTGGTATTCGGATTGGTGGGAGCACGATGAGGGACACGATCGGGACCCGGCGGCGACGCGCGCTCGCGGCGGTGGCCGCGGCGGTCGCGCTCGTGGCGACGGGGTGTGCGTTCGACCCCGCGACCGTGCCGGTGCCGGGCACCGGCGTCGACGGCGCCACCTATCCGGTGCGCATCGAGTTCGCCAACGCGCTCAATCTGCCTGCCCGTGCCAAGGTGATGGCCGACGGCGTGCGCGTGGGCACGGTAGCCGACGTCGCCGTGGTCGACGGTGCGAGCGGCGGCTATGTCGTCGTCACGACCGAGATCACCGAATCCGTGGAGCTGCGTACCGACACCGTCGCGCAGCTGCGCCAGAACACCGTGCTCGGCGACATCCACATCGAGCTGACATCCACTCCGGGCGGGCAGGCGCCCCGGGTGCAGCCCGGCGGCGTGATTCCCCGGGCGCAGACCAGACCGGCCAGCCAGATCGAGGACACCCTCGCGGGGATGTCGACGCTGGTCCAGGGTGGCGCGATCACCCGCTTCCAGGACATCGTCGATCAGCTCAACACCGTCTTCCCCGAAGACCCCGCCGAGACCCGCCGCATCGCCCAGGTGATCGGGGCCGACTTCCAGGACCTGGCGGCCAACCTGCACGCGGCCGACACGTTGCTCGACGGCATGAGCCAGACGGTCGGCGCGGTCGACGCCAGGAAGGACCGGCTCGCCGAGTTGCTCACCGAACCCGGGGTGGCGCAGGCCTCGGCGTCGGTCGCCTCGATCGTGAACGTCGTCGGGGTACTCGGCGCGCTCGGCGGGGTAGCGCACTCGCTGGCCTGGCTGGCCCCCCTGGCCGCGTCGGGCGACGCCGCCGCCAAGGCGTTCGTGCCGCTGGCACTCACCGGGCGCCCCCTCGATCTGTCGGCGCCGTCGAACCTCAACGCGCTGGTCGCGCTGATCCGGGATCGGATCATTCCCTTCTTCGAGCGCGGACCGAAGCTGAACGTCACCGGCGCGCGGGTCACCAGCGGCCAGGACGGACCGGTGAGCACCGACGATCAGGTGGCCTCGATCGTGGCGGCGCTGCGGATGATCGGCGCGGTGCGATGAAGGCGGGACCGCTGCTGTCGCTGCTCGGCATCGCGGTGATCACCGTGGTCGGCGTCGGCTACCTGACCTTCGGCGTGGTGCGGTTCGAACCGACGCGGGAGGCGATCGGCGCCACCATCGAGCTGCCGGACGCGGCGGGGCTGCAACCGGGTTCGCCGATCCTGCTGCGTGGCGTCGAGGTCGGTTCGGTCGATGCCGTGCGGCGGGTGCGGGGGCTGGTCGAGGTCGGTTTCCGCGTCGACACGCGCTACCGGATCCCGCTCGACAGCACGGTGTTCATCGAATCGCTGTCCGGCCTCGGCGAGCCCTACGTCGTCTTCGCACCCGAGTCCGCCGATGGCCCGTTCCTGCGGGACGGCCAGCGGCTGGCAGGGGAGAAGATCCGCGCGCCACTGTCCATCGCGGCGGTGGCCCGGCTGATCACCGAGGCGATGGAACAGCTCGACCCGGCCGTCCTGGATCGGCTGGTCGCCACCGCGGAGGCGGCGCTGCGCGACACCGGGCAGCTGGTGCCGGGGATGGCGCGGTCGAGCGATCTCATCGCGGCCATGCTGATGAGCCGTTCGGCCACCTACGGCCGCCTGCTCACCGATCTCCAGCAGGTCGTCCCCGATATGGCGTGGACCGGCCCCGCGTTCTCGGCCGCCGCGCCGAAGTTCGTCGAGTTCGGGCAGCGGGTCGACGAGATCGCCCAGGCCGTTCAGCGCCTGGTCCGCACGGGAGAGACGCCGGAGATGTATGTCGAGGGCAACGGCTTGGTGCCGTTCCTCGACAAGCTGACCGACTGGATCGATCGGGCCGGCCCGGAGATCGCACCGCTCGCCCCCGCCCTGCAACCACTGGCCGACGCCGCGACCGCCTCGCTGGGCGGACTGGATCTGAGCGCGCTGATCGGATCGGCGGCCGCGGCGAGTGAACCCGCGGGTGCGCTGCACCTGCGCATCAATGTCAAATAGCCGCAAACGATTGAGGATCGAGATGACCGCGCAGACCCTGCCCGCACCCAGCCCGACCGACGAGGAGCCCGCCGAGCGTCGCCCTGCCAGAAGGCAGCTGACCCTTCCGGTGTCGACGCTGCTGACCGGGGCGCTGGCGGTGTTCGGCATCCTGGCCGGCGTGTGTTTCGCGGTGCTGTGGGTCAACGCGCGCGCCGACCTGAATTCGCTCCAGCGGGACGCGGCGGACGACCTGCGGGCCGAGCGGGTGGCCACCGACTACGCCGTCGGTGCGTCCCAGGTCGACTATCGCGACGTCGACTCGTGGGTGGGCAGGCTCAAAGCGGGTACGTCCACCACGCTCGCCGCCAAGTTCGACGCCACCGCACCGAAACTGAAGGACATCCTGGTCCCGATGCAGTGGACCTCCACTGGATCCGCGTCCAGCGCGAAGGTGGCCTCGAGATCGGCGGAGGTGTTCCTGGTCGACGTCTACGTCGAGGTGGACTCGACGAGCGCGCAGACCACCGAAAAGACCCGCACCACCGTCCACTACGCGGTCACCGTCGACGCGGGTAGCGGCTGGCAGGTCGTCGACGTGGGTGGCGCCGGCGGCGCGCTTCCGCTGAAGTAGCCGTGCGCGTCCATCATCTCGACTGCGGCCCGATGATCGGCGGCCTGGTCGATCACTGTCTGCTGATCGAGACCGCGCGCGGGTTGGTCTTGGTCGACACCGGCTTCGGCAGCGCGGATGTCGCCGATCCCGCCCGGCTCGGGTGGTCCCGGCGCCTGTTCCGTCCCCGTCTCGATCCCCGTGTCACCGCCCGCAGCCAGATCGAGAGCTTCGGCTATCGGGACACTGATGTGACCGACATCGTGCTGACCCATCTCGACTACGACCACGCGGGCGGACTCGCCGACTTCCCTGCGGCGCGAATCCATGTGCACGGGCCGGAATTGCGGGCCGCGCAGTCGCCGCGCTGGGCGGAGCGACCGCGCTATCGTCCGGCGCAGTGGGAGCACGGTCCCCGCTGGGTCGTGAACGAAGCGGAGGGATCGGACACGTGGTTCGGGCTCGACGCGGTTCGCGCGCTGCCGGGCCTCGGCACCGACATCCTCGTCGTGCCGCTCTACGGGCACACCCGCGGCCATGTCGGCGTCGCGGTGAACACGCCGGCTGGTTGGTTGCTGCACGCGGGCGACGCCTTGCTCACCACGCGTGATCTCGATGATCCGGTGCGCCGGATGATGGTGGCCTGCTACGGCGGTCCCGGCCTCCGGGCGGCCGCCGCGCGCTGGAACAACACCCGCGCGCTTGCGGACCTCACGCGGCGGGAACCCGCGGTGACGGTGTTCACCGCACACGATCGACAGATGTTCACCACGTTGCGGACGAGGGCGACCGGTGCCGGAGATCGCGCATCGTGAGAACTCAGGGGTGCGGGATTCTCCTCATCGTGCAGTGACAGGAACCGTTGCGTTCCAGAACAATTGCATCGAGGCCGGGACCAATGGGGGTTGCGGTCGGGAAGGATCCGAGATGACCGTCGACGTCGATATCCACGAGGAATTCGTCCCCGTCGAACCGCTGCGCTTTCCGCATCCAGGGCGGACGCTGCGCCCCGAGGACGATCCGTTCCACACTCCGCCGCGGGGGTGGGAGATGACGGCGCCCGGCTCGGTCCTGCACAGCAGGCCCGTCACGATCTCCGCGTTCGGGTTGATCCGCCAGTCCATCACGGCCTGGCAGCTGCTCTACCGCACCGCGGATCTCGACGGCAGGCCCGATACCGCGGTGGTGACCGTGCTGGTGCCGGCGCACGAGACGGGCAGGTCGCCGCGGGTGCTGAGCTTCCAATGCGCGATCGACGCCGTGTCGTCACGGTGTTTTCCGTCCTACGCGCTGCGGCACGGGAGTCGCGCGCTAGGTGCGGTGCCGCAGTTCGAGCTGTTCCTCATCGGTGGCGCGCTCGCGCGCGGCTGGGTCGTCGCGGTACCCGACCACGAAGGCATGCTCGGCGTGTTCGGCGCGCCCCGGGAGCCGGGATATCGATCCCTCGACGGCGTCCGCGCCACCCTGGATTTCGCCGAACTCGGTCTGAGCCCGGAGACGCCCGTCGGGTTGTTCGGGTACTCCGGCGGCGGCATGGCCACGTCCTGGGCGGCCGAGATGGCCGACTCCTACGCACCCGAACTGGCCATCGTCGGCGCGGCCGCCGGATCACCGGTCGGTGATCCCGCCTCGACCTTCCTGCGGTTGAACGGCTCGGTGTTCTCGGGCCTGCCCGGCTTGGTGGTGCACGGATTGCGCCGCGTCTCACCGGCTCTCGACGCCGTCCTCGACCGCTCCGCCTCCACCGCCGCGCAACGTCGGCTGGCCGGATTGGCCGACCGGACCACCATCGGCGCGGTGTTCAGCGCTCCGCTGACGGACTGGGACGACCTGACCACCGAGCCGCTGGCCGATGTGCTGGCGCAGCCGGAGATCGTGGCACTGATGCAGAGCCTGCAACTGGGTACCCACAAGCCTTCGATGCCGATGTTCGTCGTGCAGAGCGTGCGCGATCCGCTCATCTCGGTGGACGACGTCGACGGCCAGGTTCAGCGCTATCGCGCCGCCGACGTCCACGTCACCTACCTGCGCGACCGCCTCAGCGAGCACCTGTCACTCGCCGTGTTCGCCACGCCGTTGATGTTCGACTGGCTCGATGACCGCTTCGCCGGGCGTCCGCTCCCGGAACCGAGCACCGAGACGGTCACCACCGTGCTCGCACGGCCCGGCGTTCTGACCGGTCTGTGGCGTCTGCTCTGCCAGAGCCTGCGGATCCTCGGCGGCCGCCGTCCTCGTTGACACAGGACGCTCAGTCGCTGTGCCGTGCGCTGCCCAGGGCCCGTGCTCTCCCGGCAGCCACGGGCGGCGGCGCGGTCCGGTGCCGATCGCCACCGGTCACGCTGCGGAGCTGAAGCGCAGCTACGCACCGGAGCTCGATATCGTCGGTGCGTCTGTTCTCCCGGACCTGGGTGGCCACCTCGTACCTGTGCGCGAGGGGATCGAGCGCGCGGAGTCGGTGAGAGCTCCGAGATAGTGATCGCGTTCCTCGCGGGTCACCGCGGAACGCAGTGGGCCGATCAGCAGTTCGGCGGTGGGTTCGCCGTGTTCGTGCAGCACGGCGGCGGAGATATAGCTGATCGGTAGGGCAGTGTCGTCGTCGAGGTCTGCGGGCCGATAGGGGTGGCCGCTGATGCCGCCGAGCAGGGCCAGAACTCGTTCGCGCAGGATGTGGCTGTTCGGAGTGTGATCGAGGTGTTCGACCACGTCGGCCAGTACGTCGAGGGTGGTCAGGCTGTGTGCGTCCACACCCCACACCGCCGCGCCCATCACCCGGATGTCGGCCAGCAAGGTCTCGTACTCGGTCCGGTGCTCGAGATCTGCCGCGGCGAGCCATCTTTCGCGGGAACTCTGATCGGAGTGGGCGATGATGGTCGCGGCCGCCGGTGGGATCAGGGGCAGGTGGGTGCCGATCGATATGCCCGCGGGAATTCGGCCGCGGTTCTCCACGACGATGGCGAATCGGACCTCGGCGCCGTGGACCTCGAGCAGCGCCGCGCCGCAGTCGACTTCGCGAGCGAGTCGGCGCAGTGCGGAATGGCGTGGGTCGGGGTCGTCGCGGTGGTGTGTGCCGCGATCGGCGGTGCGCCACAAGGCCGGCCCCAGCTCGTAGGACAGGTCCGCCCGCCGGGTAACCCACTCGTGGCCTTGGAGTTCGGTGAGCACATTGCCGACGGTGGAACGTGAGAGCCCGAGGCGGTCCGCGATCTGCGCGGAGGTGCGCGGTGTTTCCTCGGCCAGGAGTTCGAGCACCGCGATGACTCGCCGGGTCGGCGGCGAGGTCTCCGCTGCCGGTGTCTTGTCAGATGGCACAACGCCCCCTACAGTGTCCGAGCCCAATATTTGGGTCACATGATACGAGTATCTGTATTGGAGGCTCAATGACTGCGCCGAACCTGCTCGATGTCACTGATATCGACGGCATCGATTTCGCTTTCGGGGAAATCCCGGACCTGCACACCACGCTCGCCGACCTGCGCTCGCGTCGCCCCTACGCGATCGTGCCTTTCGCGGGAGTGCGGGCGGTGCTCCTGCTGACCAACGAACTGGTCAGCGCCGCGTTCAAGGACGAGCCGACCTTCCCCGCGGCGGCGATCTACCGCATGACCACGGGGCCGGTTCTCGGTCGCACCCTGCAATGCATGGAGGGCACCGAACATCGCATCGCCCGCGGAGTGGCGACTCCGCCGTTCCGGCGCAACAAGGTCTCGGCGTTCATCGAGCCGATCCTGGAACCGCTCGCGCACGAGCTGATCGACCGCTTCGCTGGACGTGGTCACGCGGAGCTGGTCGCCGAATTCACCACCAAATACCCGGTGCTGGTGATCAGCCGTCTGCTCGGGTTGCCGGTGCAGGACGAAGCGACCGTGCACCGGTGGGCCCACGATCTGTTCTATTTCCCGATGGACCCGGAGGCGGCGATGCGCGCTTCGCGGGAATTCACCGATTATGTGACCCCGATCCTGGCCGAGCGCCGCCGCGAACCCGGAGACGACCTGATCTCGATGCTGGTCACCGAGTCCGCGGAAGGGGAGTACCTCGACGACGAGCAGGTGTTGTCGTTCCTGCGGCTGCTGTTCCCCGCCGGCGCGGACACCACGATGCTGGCCTTGGGCAACACCCTCTCGGCGCTGCTGACCCACCCGGATCAAATGGCGCTGCTCGAATCCGATATCGACGAGCACACCGCCTGGGCGATCTGGGAGGGCTTGCGCTGGGAGCCGCCGGTCGGTTTGCTGCCGCGGGCCTGCCCGGAGGCGGTGGACTGGCACGGAATCCCGATTCCGCCGCTGACCCCGATGATCTTCTCGATCAACGCCGCGCTGCGCGACCCCGCGGTGTTCGAGCGTCCCGACGAATTCGACATCACCCGGCGCCAGATGACGATGCTGGCCTTCGGTCAGGGACCGCACAGCTGTGCGGGCAACTGGCTGGCCATCGCGGAGTTGACCGTCGCGCTGCAGGTACTGCTGCGGCGCCTGCCCGGACTCCGGCTCGACGAAGGCGCGAGCGAGGACGCGCGGGTGGTCAGCCAGGTCGGTACCGCACTGCGCGGTCCCAACGCCTTGCGTGTGTCGTGGAACCGGTGCGTGTGAGAGTCTCGGGCGCCCGATGATCGCCGATCTGGCCGCGAACTTCACCGAGAACTGGTTGCTGTACGCCTCGATCCCGTTGGTGGCGGCCTTCATCGGGTGGGTCACCAAACTGGCGGCCGTCGAGATGTTGTTGCGGCCGCTGGAGTTTCGCGGTATCCCGCCGTGGCTCGGCTGGCAAGGCGTCGTCCCGCGCGCCGCGCCGCGTATGGCATCGATCGCCATCGATCTGATGTTCTCGCGGCTGATCGACCCGCAGGAGATCCTGCGGCGCATCGACGTCGAAGAAATGACCACGAATCTGCGGGAACCCCTGGACGCCATGGTCGACCATCTGGTCGAAGAAGTGATGCGCAGCCAACAGCCGCAGATGTGGGCCGCCGCCCCCGACTTCGCCAAACAGGCTCTCGTGCATCGCATCAAACGAGACCTGCCTGCCATGATCGAGGGCCTCGTCGATGATCTGCGCACCTATCTGGACGACATCGTGGATTTGCGCGCCATGGCCACCGACGCGCTCACCCGGGACAAGGCGCTGCTGGTGCGCATGGTGCGCCGCGTAGGCGATCATGAACTGCGGTTCATCGTCCGTTCCGGGTTGTTGTTCGGCTTCGTGCTCGGTCTGGTGCAGATGATCACGTGGGCGTTCACCGAGTCCACCTGGCTCATGCCCGCCTTCGGCGCGCTCACCGGGCTGACCACCGACTGGCTGGCCTTGCAGATGATCTTCCGGCCGATACGGCCCCTGCGTGTGGGCCCACTCACGATCTGGCAGGGCATGTTCCATCGCCGCAGAGCGCAGGTGAGCGAGGACTACATCACCCTGGTGACCACCGAGATTCTCTCACCCGCAGTCATTCTCGACGGGGTATTGACCGGCCCGCGCAGTGACCGCGTGACCGAACTGCTGGCCCGCCACATCGGCGCCTTCATGGACTCCCAAGCCAGGCCAGTGCGGCGATGGACGACCGCGGTCTGCCTCGATGATGGCTACGCTGCCCTCAAAACCGAACTCAACGACCGCATCCTGACAATCCTGCGGCAATCCACCCACGCGTTGGACCCGCATGCCCTCGACGCCCTGGGGCTACGAGAAACGCTCGACGGCAAGCTCGCCCAGCTCACAGACCAGGAATACGAAGGGCTGCTGCGCCCCGCGTTCAAACAGGACGAATGGAAGCTGGTCGCCATCGGTGCGGTCCTTGGCTTCCTCGTCGGCGAACTCCAGGTCCAGTTGCTGCTCACCTGATCTGCCCGAACAATCGAAAGAGACTCTGCCGTGACCCTCGAGAACAACCCCGATCCCGGAAGCCTCGTCGCCGCGTTCTGCGCCCTGTGGGCGCATGGCAGTGCCGATGAGCTCGCCGAGTACTTCACCGACGACGCGATCTACCACAACATCCCCATGTCCGCTGTCACCGGAAGAAGCGCGATCCGCGACTTCCTGGCCGGGTTCATCGGAGCCTTCGGCGGCATCGAATTTCACATCCGACACCAGGTCGCCGAAGGCAACCTGGTCTTCAATGAACGTGTCGACACCTTCCGGCTCGCTGAGCAGACCATCGAACTGCCGGTGACGGGCGTCTTCGAGATCGCCGACGGGCGAATCCGTGCCTGGCGCGACTACTTCGACATGGCACCACTGACCGCGGCCATGAGTAGCTGACCGCACCGCGTTCTACCGCGGGACTGTTCGAACTGGCGACGAAAGGCCCATCAATTGCACGTTCCTTCCACCATCCGCGTACGGCCGTGTGGGTGATGGTGTTGAATCGATCTGCCACTACGCCGAAGCGGGCGTGGTACGCGAGTGCCTTTCTCTGCCGGTCTCGAGCCGATATAGCGGACAGTATTCCGCGCTGTCTCCAGGAGAATTCATGCACAATCCGCAGTATTTGACTGATGTCCACGACAACGGAGTGATCACCGGTTTGCGCAATCCTCACCTACGAGCGCTGTGTGTCCACGCGAACGGCCTGTCGCAGGCCTCGCTCCTGAGACTCACGGCAGAAGCCGAAATTCTGCGCCGAGCAGAAGGGTTCGAAACCGGCGACCGTATCCCCGAGCTGTGACAGTGCACAATCGGTGCGAGGTGGCGGCAATGCCTCGAGCCGTCGACACTGCGGCCCTACAGATTCCGCTTCCGCGGTGAGGCCGCAGCAAGCCATCGGCGGGCACAGGCGATGGTCCATGCCATCGCCGCCCGGCGGGTCGAGGCACGCCGACACGATCTCGGTGGCGGGGGGCTCAATGGCCCGGCCGCTGGAACACGAAGTGCGCGACGGATCGCAGATCATGCTGTCGGTGTAGCGGGACCGCGCCGGGTGTCAGATCAGCACAGTGATCCGGAGTTGACCGTGGAGCAGTTCGTTGTTGATCATCGCGGCCCTGCGATCGCTGCGGCCACGCCACCGACGAAGTCTTCGCCGAGCGCGGTCAGCGCCTCCGGCGTGGCGATGGTGGGGCCGGTCTGGGTGTCGCAGCCGGCCGGGCGGTCTTGTCGCGCAACTCGTTCTGTGAGCCAGGCGAAGGCCGCTGGGGCACCGGTGCCCCACCCGAAGGTGTGGGCGGAAACCGTCGACGGCGTCGTATCGCGCCGATAGGTGACAGCGGTGCCGGATCGGCAGTACCGGTCGACGAGGGCATCCAGGGAGCCGATCGTGCTCAGCTCGTCGTCGACACTGTTGTAGATGTAGAGCGGCGCTGTCGGTGCCGCCGTGCCCAGAGCACGTTCTGCCAGCAGTGCAGCGACCAAGGGGTCGGCGAGCAGATCGTCGACCGAGCGTCCGAGGTCGCCACCGAAATCGCGGAAGCCGAAGCTCAGCAGATTCTGTGGGGTGCAGTTGAGCGCGGCCTGGGTCATCATCGCCCGTCCGCTGTCGGTGAGCCAGCCATCCAGCTTGGCCGCGAGTTCGGGTGAATCCTGGCGCAGTCCGGCCAATCCCACCGCGACGAGACCACTCACCGGTGAGTTGTTGCCATTACGAAGTGCTGCGGCGAAGTCCGCCACCGGTGCGCCGATCGCCATTCCGGCGATCGGGATTTCCGGGGCGTACCACGGCTGCACCTCGGCGGCCCATGCGGTGGCGATGCCGCCGCCGGAGTATCCCCACAGCGTGGCGGGCACGTTCGCGTCGATAGGACCGAGTTCGGTGAAGTTGCGGACCGCGCGAATACCATCCAGCGCCGCGAATCCGGGCTCGCGTGGGCTGAGGAAGTTGTTGCGCAGACCGCCCAGGTCGGGTACTGACACCGCCCAGCCCTGCCGGAGCCCCGCCGCGATCATCGCAGATTCGGATGCCGTCGTGGACAACGCGACAGGGCCTCCCTGGCCGTCGAAGCTCAACCATGGCGCGCCACCGCGCAGCACCGTCGAGGGCATGCATTCCGGAGCGATCGCGTCGATCATGCTGTCGTAGGACAGAACGGCCCGCGGCGGCGCCTCACCAGCCGCGAGGACGGTCGTGACCGCCGCGTACGGTGAGCCGTCGGCGGCAGTCGTGCGATACAGCAGCTGCCAGGCATGCACTCGCATGGGGACCAGCTGCAGCGCGACAGCCTCGATCGGCCGCCACCGCAGGATCGCCCCGGGCTCGACGGATTCCAGATCCCACGGCACATCGAAGAACGCGTCGGTGGTGTTCGGTGTCGCCGAGGCGGGCATCGGTGCCGAGGTCGACCAGGCGACCCCGACGCCGACCACTGTCGCCATCGTCGCGACGCAGCCGACCACTCGGCACCCCACTGAACGGGCCCGGTCCCACGAAATGTTCCCCATGCCCGACAGGCTAGAACGCGTTCCTGTTCTGTGAAGCGGATTCGCAAACGCGAATATCGGTCGCCGCATTTCTTATCCGCAGGAACAAATTCCGCTGCCGCAAATCTTCGAATCGAAGATCGTCGGCGCCCTTGGTGCGATCTATGTCGCACCAAGGGCAGTGCGCGAGCTGCGCCGGTGCCGAGGAGTTCCGATCTCGCGTGTCGTCCGATCTCGCCGGTGACGGCGATCGGTCTCGGTCAGTCGGCTTGTCGCGGGGCGGTGGTGTTCATCAGCACGGCGATACCCGCCGGCGCCGACCCGCGAAGTTGCACGCGGACAAGGCATACGACATCGCCGAGCTGCGCCGCTGGGGCGCTGACCGAGGTATCGGAGTCCGTATCGCCCGCAGGAGTATCGAACGCAGCGACCGTCTCGGTCGGCATCGGTGGGTAGTGGAACGCAGCTTCTCGTGGCTGACCGGCTACCACCGGCTCAACCTGCGCTACGACCGCAAGGCCGAACACTCCCTCGGGTTCTTGACTCTCGCTCCCACGCTCGCCTGCTTCAAGATGCTCGCCAAGGCACGAACCGCGACATGAGACACAGTCTCAGCCACGACGGCAGCGCCAACCCAGCGGCAAATCAGCACCACGCTGGATCGGCGAGCTCGTCTATTCGTTGGACACAACCCTCAGTCGATCGACCTCCGGCCCCCGAGGTCACGTGCCCTATTCGACGTCGCGACCGGCGACGCGATCGCCGTCGATTCCCCAGGAAATGATGCGCCGCGGGCGAATGTGGATGATGTCGCCGCTGAGTCCGCCTTCGGTCGTTCCGGCGCCGGGAAACGCGCGCGCGGTGCCCCGGATCTCGAGACCGCGCGCTCGCGGAGGTTCGAGGGAAGTCACGGTGTCGACGATGAAGGCGACCTCGGGATTGCCGAGGACATTGCGCCACTTCTGCGTGCCGGCCAGCGCGTGCCCGACGATCTCGATGCCATCGCCGTCCGCGGCGAGATGCACACCGACCGGGCGGATCTGCGGCCGACCGGCCGCAGATATCGTGCACAGCCGCCCGATCTGCGCCTCATGGAGGAATTCGAGCTCCGCGGGTGTGAAGGGCATCGCCATCTCCTCGGTAGTCAGGACGTTCGACATTACGCTACGATACAGTATCGTTTCGTATTGAAACCGGGGGCGACCACCCCCTCCTCGACGCCCACCGGGAGGATGCAGGCGTGACCCAGAGTTCGCCCCCGGCAACCGGGCGCCCCCGCAGCACGGATCGCGACCACGACTTGCTGGTCGCCACGCAGGATCTCCTGGCCGAGGTCGGCTACGACCGGTTGACCATAGATGCCGTCGCTGCCCGCTGCGGGGCGGCCAAGACGACGGTGTATCGACGCTGGGCAGGCAAACCCGAACTGGTCACCGCCGCGATCGGGCACCTACAGAATCCCGGACGGATACCGGACACCGGTTCCCTACGCGGCGATCTCATCGAGATGGCCGCCACGTGGCACGACGGCGACGCGCGACGCGACACGATCATCGCCGGGCTGCTGACCGCGATGACCGGTGACAGCCGGCTACGCGATACGGTCACCACCACGATCACCGCACCCCGGCGCGGTGTGTTCGCTGCGATCGTGGACCGCGCGCGGCGCCGCGGCGAGATCACCGGTTCCCCCGACATCGAACTCCTCGGTGCAGTCATCCCGGCGTTGACTTTCCACCACGTCACCGTTCTCGCCGCACCGATCGATCGCGCGTTCATCGAGCGCGTCGTCGATCAGATCGTGATGCCCGCCTTCACGGCGGGTTGAACAGCCGAATCCATCTGCCAGGTGTGTCGGCGGGGTTCAGCGCCGGGTCGGCGTTCCGGTCTCGAGTTCGTCGAGCGACCGATCCAGATCAGTGAGTAGCCGTTGCAGATGTGGCACGGTGCGACGGCAGCCGACGATACCGAAGTGCATCGACCCGCCCGAGCTGATCGTGGTGATGTTGACCGCCTGCCCGTCGAGGGGAATTGATGCCGGATACATCGCCTCGAGCCGCAGTCCGTTCCAGTACCGCGGTTCCGCGGCCCCGGGAACATTCGAGATGACAATGTTGAACGGCGGCGCCGAGCTCGGCAACGGGACAGGCAGAGCCGGTAGAGCCAGCCCGGCGACATTGACCGCCGAGACTCCGAGCATCTGCAGGGGTGTCAGCTTCGCCATCGCCGACTTGGCATGGTTCATCGAATTGTGGATTCGGGCCAACCTGCGGCGAGGATCGGCGGAATCGGTGGCCAGATCACACAGCGCGGCACCCACCGCGTTTCCTTCCGAGCCGCGGTCCCCGTCGTCCTCGCGGCCGCGCAACGAGATCGGCACCATCGCGATCAACGGCTGGGCAGGGAGTGCGTCTTCGGCACGCAGATAGCCACGTAACGCTCCCGCGCACATCGCCAGCACCACGTCGTTGAGCGTGACCTGTTCGCGAACCGCTATGCCCCGCAGCCGGTCCAGCGGCCACGACTGTGCGGCGAATCGACGCGCACCGGTGATCGGTACGTTGAACATCGTCGCCGGTGCCTGGAAAGGACGCGGATGTGGGTAGTCGCGCGCCAGCCCATAGGCACCCGAGACCGTGGCCGGGATCGCCGCACCGAGGCGCCCCAATGCGCGCACCGCACCAGTCGAGCGCGATACAGGACCGGACCCGACATCGGCGACAGGCCGCGGTCTGGCACGCCACGGCGGCAGGCACTCGCGCGACGCGGGGTCCGGCGACAGCGCTCGGTGCCAGGTCCGCACAGCGCTCACTCCGTCCATCAGCGCGTGATGAGTCTTGGCGTACAACGCGATCCGGCCATCGGCCAGTCCATCGATCACGTAGACCTCCCACAGTGGCCGATGTCGATCGAGCAGCGAACCGTGCAGCATCGAGACCAATTCGAGCAGCTCGCGAACCCGACCTGGCGCGGGCAAAGATAGCAACTGCACGTGGTATTCGATCTCGACCTCGTCATCGATCGCCCACTGCAAAACTGAGAACCCCTGCAGCAACCGCCCCGGACGCCGCCGAAACATCGCACCGACCTGACTGTCGGCAGTCAGGTCGTCATACAGCGACCGTGCCGTGTGCCCGCCGCCCCGGCGCGGCGCGAACAACGACAATCCGCCGACATGCATCGGATGCTCGCGCGATTCCATCAGCAGAAACATCGAATCCAGTGGTGACATCACCACCATGGGTCGCCTCCTCGCCTGCAATTCACCCCGCTGTACCGCACAGCCTGGGGCACACAGTCTGGACCGAGCTGTCACCGCGATTGCTATGACACGGCCGACCCGCCGAAAGCATGCGCCGCGCAAATCACGCCACGGTGCCATTTCCGCGAGATCCGTACAACATTTCCCCGCGGCACGAATTCCCGGCCCGGAATTCTCCTCACTGAAGAAGATTCCGCAGCCGCCGAGCGCTCCGGAATCGCCAGGTGTATTCGAGGAGCTCGGCGAGCATCAACCTGGGAGCCTGTGGCCGGGTGCCGAATTCGATGTGGTGGTCCCGATGGGTTCGGTGACCGGTAGCGGTGAGCCAGAGCAGGTGGCGGTCGCCGCTCACCGGACCCTGCCACGGGTCGACGCCGCGGCGGGCGATCGTCGCGGTCGCGTGCCGGTGTGTAGCGGCGGGAAGCTGCGCGCGGGCCACCAGTGGCTGCTGCACCAGGCGGCCCGGGACAAGGCGGGGATTCAGCCGGGCAAGCCGGTGCGGTTGCGCAGGACGCTGACCGCGTGATGACCGTTGAGACTGCCGGAGTTGGCCGTGACCAGGTCGGGGCGGTCGTCGTTGTCGAGATCGCCCACGGCCACCGCGTTGGTGCCGGTTCCCGCGGGGAGCAGCAGCGGTGGGGCGAATCGGGCGTCGGGCGCGTGGGGCGCGGTGAGATTGCGGGCCACCGCCAGGCCACCGGGCAGGCCCTCGATCGACACCGCCGCCGCCGTCACCACATCGATCCGCCCGTCGTCGTCGAAGTCGGCGGTGGCCAGCGATTCCGGGACGAATCCCGTTCCGGCGCTGCCTGTTCCGGGTCCGATCGGACGGAACTCGGGTGGACCCGTTGTGGCGTCGTCGATCGAGACCAGCACGCCGGCCAGTGGCGTGCCCGGCGCGACGGAGGTGAGCAGATCGAGTCGGCCGTCGTTGTTCACATCGACCGGGCCGACACCGTTGGGCAGGATCGACAGCATCCGGACCGTCTCGAACAGCGGGGTCGCGCCGGGGCCCGGCGTCCGGTTCATCAGGACCGACACTGTGCTGGAACCGGTTTCACCGACGACGATATCGGTGCGGCCGTCCTGGTCGAGGTCGGCCACTGCCAGCCCCTCGGCGACGAAACCGGCGGCGAAGGGGTGCGGCGGACCGAAGGTGATGCGATCCGAACCGGGCTCGGTGGTGTTGATCAGCACGTCCACCGCGCCGAGCACCACGTTGAGCAGGTTGCCGACCACGAGGTCGGGCTTGGCATCGCCGTCGACGTCGGCGATCGCCAGCTGGCCAGGGCTCAGCCCGGCCGCGAACTTCTGCGGCTGCCCGAACTCGACGTGGCCGGACCTGTCGGCGGTGTGGTTCACCACGACCGATACGCCACCCTCGGCGAGGTCGCCCGAATTGGCCGCGACGATATCGGGCCTGCTATCGGCATTCAGATCGGCGACGGCGGCCGCTGTGGTGAATGGTCCGGTGGCAGCCTGCACCGGCCGGTCGAACGCCGCCGCGCCGCCCTGGTTACGCAGCACAGACACCCCGCCCCACCCGGCCTGCAGGGCGTCGGCGGTGACGATGTCGGCATGGCCGTCCTGGTCGATGTCGGCCACCGTCACGTTCCACGGCACCCCGGCGACGGTATCGAGCTGCATCGGCGCGGTGAAGGCGAGCGCCGCTGGTTCGGGCATCGCGCCGACCGGTGACGACGTCGTCACTGCGACGATCGCCAGCCCGATCATGCTTGTCGCGACGGTACGAATGCGCGGCATGGAACTCCCCACCACCCGAAGCTGCGACTCGGATTACACAGCCGACTACGCCGAGTATCCCCGCACGTCGCCGCACAGTCTTTACACGAGAGCGAGAAGCGAGCGACGGATGTTCTCCGATTCGTGCATTGTGGGCGATCGCCTTCCTGGCCGACGATGCGGGAACTCGCCTCGTCGATTCAGGGAGATCCATGCTCACTCCATCCTCAGCCGGTCGCCCGCGCAGGTTGTCGCGGCCCCAAACGATGAACCGGTGGGCCGGACCTTGGTCGGGTACGGCGAACCCGGTCGTGCTCGTGCACGGGTTCGGCGCGAGCGCGAACCTCAACTGGCGATTGCTCGCCGGACACCTGGCCCGGCACGGCTTCGACACCTTCGCGCTGGACTACGGCGATGCGGGCCGCGGCAGGCTCACCGCGCTGGGGCCGGCGCGGCGCTCGTTCGGGTACGGCGACGCGGCGAGCTGCGGGCACGAGCTCGCCGCGTTCGTCGACCGGGTGCGCGCCGCCACCGGCGCCACGAAGGTGGACCTCGTCGGACACTCCTACGGTGCGTTGATCTGCCAGTACTACCTCAAACGCCTCGACGGCAACGAGCGGGTCGAGCGGATGGTCGGGATCGCGCCGACGTTTCACGGAACCACGTTCAACGGGCTGCTCGCGTACCCACGGATCGTGTCGCTGGCCTCGGCCGCCCTCGGTGCGTCCTTGATCGATCAGGCGGTCGGCTCGGCGTTCCTGGCCGAACTGTACGCCGACGGCGATCTCGCGCCCGGGGTCGACTACACCACGATCAGTCCCCGCTGGGATCACATCTCGACCCCGATCACCGCCCAGCGCCTCGACGGACCGGGGGTGCGCAATATCCGGCTACGTCGCGGTGTATCCGATCACATCTCCATCGCCGCGAGCCGTCATGCGCGCGCGGAGGTCATCGCCGCGCTGGGGCGGCCCCACAGTTTCAGTACAGCGCACTGATCCACGCTGCGGGAGATCCAGGAGTAGAACATGCACAGTGTCGGGAATGCGGGCGGTCAGCGCACCGCCGTGGTGACCGGAGCCTCATCCGGGATCGGGCGCGAGGTCGCGCGGGCACTGGTCGCTCGCGGCTATCGGGTCGTCGGCACCAGCCGTTCGCCGGAGTCGGTCCCCGACAGCGCCCGGATCGACGGCGTCGAACTGCGGGCGCTGGATCTGACCGATCCCAGGTCGATCGCCCGGTTCGCGGAGAGCCTCGACGTGGTCGATGTCGTCGTCAACAACGCGGGTGAGAGCCAGTCGGGTCCGTTCGAGGAGCTGCCTGCCGATGCCGTGCGGCGGCTGTTCGAGCTCAATGTGTTCGGGCCGGTCGCGCTCACGCAGGCGCTGCTGCCGGGGATGCGGTCGCGTGGCTATGGCCGGGTGGTGATGATCGGATCGATGCTGGCAAGTTTTCCGCTGCCGTTCCGGTCGTCCTACGTGGCGAGCAAAACGGCGATCAAGGCGTTCGCCGACGCCGCCCGGTTCGAACTGTCCCCGCACGGGGTGTGGCTGAGCACTGTCGAACCCGGTTCGATCCGGACCGGGATCAGCGAGCGGCGCACGAAGTATCTGGCCGCGGACTCGGTGTTCGCGGCCGACTTCGCCACCGTCATCGGGCGGCTGGACGCGAACGAGCGTCGTGGGATCCCGGCCGAGCGGGTCGCCGCGACGGTGCTGCGCGCGATCGAGGCCGAGCGGCCGCGCCCCCTCTACGCCGTCGGCAGCCGCGCGCCGCTGGCCTTCACCGCGCGTCGGCTGCTGACCGGGACAGCGATGGCGACGCGGGTTGCCCGCGCGCACGGGCTGACACGGTGACGACAGCCGGGACCTCTACATTTGCGAGAATCGTCGGTCCGATATTGGTGGTATGGATGAATTTCGGGTGGTCTTGCGGGATTCGTGGCCGGACTCCTTCTGAATCGTGCAATCTTCACTTTGATTGCATCGCTGTGATGCGATCTCGTTCCGAAGGAGAGTTTCATGTCCGGTTCCGCTTCCGATTTCCTGGCGTCGATCTTCACGCGCATGATCCAGAACATGTTCAGTTCGATCAGCGCCGGCTGAGCCGGGATCCGTCGGTACCGACCCTTCGCGCGGGAGGGTCGGTACCGGGCAGGGCGGCTGGGAGAATCGGGCGCGGATGCCGCTGTACCCGACAGGATCGAGCGTCCGGTATCGGAGGGCATTCTTCGCTGTCGCTGGTCGGATCACTGCGGGTTGGCTGCGCCTGACGTCTCGGGAGTGGTCGTGAGTTCGTGGACAGTCAGGGCCGCAGCCAGGATCCGGGAATCGTGGGGATCGGTCGGATCGAAACCGGTGAGGTCGGCGACGCGACGTAACCGGTAGCTGAAGCTGTTCGGGTGTAGGTGAACTGCCGCTGCCGCGTGTTTGCGATTCCAGCCGAAGCGGATGTGTGCCCGCAACGCCTCGAACAGATGGGGGTGGGCGTACAAAGGGGTGATTCGTGAGGCCAATCGATCGCGGGCCGGGCCGGGTCGGGTGAGCTGGTACTCGAGCATGAGGTCGTCGAGAGTGTAGGATCCGGCGGGTCGGCCGATGCCTCGGGCCAGCTCGGCCAGTTCGCTGATATCGGCCGTGGCATCCGCGAGGTCGGCGCGGGGAACGTTGTGCAGCTCGACGATGACCACTGGCTGTTCGAGCCGCCCGGTGAGCTCACTGGCGAACTCGTGATAGCGGGTGCCGTCTGCGCTCGACGTCGGCGGCAGGAGGGCGAAGCCGGCTCTGCCGTCAAAGGTGTACAGGGCGCTCGACCCGGCCAGGTCGTCGACCAATTCTCGCGCCAGCCGCGCGCGACGACGCGCGAGGAGCTCGGCGGCGGGTGGTGTCCGGCCCCCCTCGTCGAGAACCTGGATCGAGAGCAGGTCGTACTCGTCGCACAGGGTGACATCGGCCCTGACTGTGAGCTCGTCGACGGGCCGGCCGTGTAGCAGGGCCGCGGAGAGTTCGCGCCGGGCATCGCGTTCGCCGCAGCGCACCGGGTGCGCGAGATCGACATAGGTGCCGGCCATGGCGGTGATCGTGTGCTCGAGCAGATCCAGATACCGCGCGGAAATCAGGGCCAGATCGTCGATGTCCTCGGACGCGGCCTGCTCGGTGACCTCCTGCCAGACCCGTCGCATCCCGGCGAAGTAGCCACGGGTGACGAGGGCGAGGGGAATACGTTCCTCGACCGCCAGCTCGATCACTGGGGTCACGATCGCGACGACATCGTCGGCCTCGATTGGGCTCTCCTCGGCGATGGATCGAGCGACCACCGTCACCGCTTGGACGATGCTCGTCGCCAAGTGGGGGCCGAAGTGATCCGCGGGCAACTGATCGGTCCCCGGGATCTGCGCCGTACCCACGGCAGCGAACTCCGCCGCCAGCTCGATCAGCCGCGGAATCGACCGTGTGATCAGCGGTGAATCAATGCCGCTGCCTCGCCTTGTCGCCATGTCTGTCGTCCAGTGCTTGTCGAATAGTCCGTCTAGTCCGTCGGAGTTTCCTGCACGCCGTGTGGGGAGCGGACCCGATCACTCTAAACAGGAAACGATCATTCTCCAAATTACACCGGTCGGCGTACCGATGACATACTGTCGAGATGACCGCATCCACACCGCGGGCCCGGCGATCCCAACAGGAGCGACGGGCCGTCACCGTCGACCGCCTCGTCGCGGCCACCGTCGAGACGATCCTGGAACTCGGCTATTACCGCACCTCGGTGAAGGAGATCTGCACCAGGGCCGGTCTCTCGGTCGGTGCGATGTTCCGGCAATTCGATTCGCGCCTCGAGCTGATCGGCAAGGTGGCACTGGATCTCACCGAACAGATCCTGGAGTCCTACCGATCCGCTGCGAAAGTTCTCCAGGCGCAACCTGATCCCCGGAGATCTGCGATCGAATTCCTGGCCGCGTCGGCGTCGGCTCCGCTGACGGACGTGTGGCGTGAACTGATGATGGCGGCCCGCACCGATGCTGAGCTGCGGGCGATGATCGCTCCGTCGCTGCCGCTGCTCTACGAAGGTGCGTACGAGCTGACCGAGGAACTCGGGCTCTTCGGGAACGTCCCGGAATCCGAGCGCCGAGTGCTGCTCTTCTCGATGATGCACATGTTCTCCGGCGCCACGTTGACCCGGCCGATCTACCCGCTGCCCGACATCGATGAGCAGCGGGTTTCGCTGGCGGCGCACTACCTTTCGCTGGCGGCGGATCTCGAACCGTCAATTCCCGGTGAGGTCACGACGTAGCAGCTTGCCCGTCGCGGTCCGCGGCAGGTCGTCGACGAAGGTGACATCCCGGGGGACCTTGAAGCGGGCGAGGTTGTCGCGGACATAGCGCCGGACGTCGTCGGCATCGAGCGTGTGACCGGGCCTGCGCACGATGTAGGCGGCCAGTCGCTGCCCGAACTCCTCGTCGTCGACGGCCGCGATCGCCGCCTCCGCGACGCCGGGGTGGGCGTAGAGCAGCTCCTCCACCTCGCCTGGATAGACGTTCTCGCCGCCGGAAACGATCATGTCGTCGTCGCGGCCGTCGATGAACAATCGGCCGCCGTGGTCCCAGTGTCCGACATCGCCGGAGGAAAGGAGCCCGTCGATGGCCTTCTTTCCACCGCCGCCGGAATAGCCGCTGAACGACAGCGCGCTGCCGACATAGATCGTGCCCGACCGCCCCGGCTCGGTGATCTCCACATCGTGTTCGTCGTAGATCCGCACGGTGCACGAACGCGGCGGCGAGCCCACGGTGCCGGGGGCGGCATCCCACTCCTCGGGGGTGGAAATCGTGGCGACGCCGACCTCGGTCGAGCCGTAGAAGTTGTAGATCACCGGCCCGAAGGCCGCGTGCGCGGCGTTGCCGAGAGCGGCGGGCAACGCCGCGCCGGCGCAGAACACGATGCGCAGACTCGAGGTGTCGTGGAGTTCGCGCACCGCCGTGTCGACATCGAGGATGCGACGCAGCATCGTCGGAACCACCACCAGCGCTGTCGCCCGGTGGGTGGCGATGCTCGCGATCGTCGCCTCGGCGTCGAATCGGCGTCGGATCACCACGGTCGATGCCAAGGACAGCGCCATGATGAACTGAGTCAGTGCGGTGCCGTGGAACAGGGGCGCGGCCGACACGACAACCTCGTTGCGGCGCAGCGGAACCCGATCCAGGAAGGCCGCAGCCGCCAGGGGAGAGGACACCTTGCGTGGAACGCCGCGTGGGGTGCCGGTGGTTCCGCCCGTGAGCAGGACGAATCCGCCTTGGCCGACAGGCGGCTCCAGCTCGTCGTCGCTGTTGGCCGCGATGATGTCTTCGATGCGCGCGACCGAGTCCGTCGTCGTGCTCCACGCCAGGAACCTGGTGACCGAGGGCGCGACACCTGCGAGTAGCTCGCTGAATTCTTCGTCGTAGACCAGCGCCGTGACATCCTCGCGGACCGCCACATCCGCCAGTTGTGGGCCGCTGAATCCCGTGTTGAGCAGCACCAGCCGTGCCCCGATCTTGGCGGTGGCGATCATGACGTCGACGAGACCGCGATGATCGCGGCACAGTGCTGCGACGGTGGCGCCGGGGCCGACACTCGCGGCGGTGAATCCGCGCGCGAGCGCGTTACTGCGCTGGTCGAGTTCGCGATAGGTCAGCGAGCCGATCTCGTCGATCAGCGCGATGCGATCCGGTTCCCGGCGCGCAGACGCCCGGAGGGGCCCAGCGATCGCGCCGTAGGTACGGACTGTGCGCGAGGTGTGCAACACCTGGGCGGGAGCGGTCAGATCGATCATCCCGGCGCGCTGCAATACCCACACCGAATGGGCGTTCACGGCGATCGCGCGCAGTGTTCTGCCGAGGGAGCTCATGGATGCCTCTACTTGCGTTCGACGGTCGTGCCACCGGATGGGGCAACTAGCGCCATCATAAACAGGAAGCGATCGTTCTCCAAGAAATTGTGTCCGATGGTCGTCCGTGTGAGCCGCCACTCTATGATTCGGAGAAGATGCCCTGCTGTATTGGTCATAAGACACCAATCGCCCATCGAATCGCTGGGTCGACCCGGCCGTATTCGCGACCTGATTGCGAGCCGGGTGTCCTGCGACACTTCCGGAGTTTCTTGCAGCTTGGATCACAGTGCTGCATAGTTCCTGACAGTCGAACAGCGGTTTGAATCTCGCAAAGGAGCAGAAGTGAAACCGGGAACACGGAAACGTCGAGGAATCGCCGTCGTCCTCACTCTGGGTGCGATGCTGTGGGGAACGGCGCAGGCGAATGCGGAGCCGGTCGTGGTCGAGCCCGCCGCCGTGGTTCCCTCGCCGCCGGAGCTCGACCCCGGTTTCTATCGCCCCTCTGCCGACAAGTACGCCGACAAGGCGCCCGGTGAGATCATCGCCGCGAGGCAGATCAATGCCGCCAACTTCGGATTGATCCCGTTGAACGTCGACGCCTGGGCGATCTCGTATCGGTCGAACAACAGCCGAGACGAAGCCATCCCGGCGGTCGCGACGATGTTGAAGCCACGCGGCTCCAGTCCCGACAAACTTCTGTCGATGCAGATCGCCGAGGACTCGCTGGCCGGCTACTGCGCTCCGTCGTACACGGTGCAGCAATGGTCGCTGGGCCTGCTGGGCGGCCAGGTCACAGTTCCGGCGGAGTTCATCGCCGCCCAGGGCGCGTTGCAGCAGGGTTGGGCGGTCGTCATCCCCGATCATCAAGGGCCCGACGAGGCCTACGCGGCGGGGCCGCTCGCCGGTCGGATCACGCTCGACGGTATTCGTGCCGCCCGCGCCTTCGAACCGCTCCGGCTGGCCGAGCAGGCGCGCATCGGGATGGTCGGCTACTCCGGCGGTGCGGTGGCGACAGGACATGCGGCGGAAATGAAGCGGGACTATGCGCCGGAGTTGAACATCGTCGGCGCGGCCGAGGGTGGCGTCGCGGCAGACCTCGCCGCGGTGGTCAACCAGAACAGCGGCCAGCTGGGGGCGGGTGTCATCATGGCCGCCATTCTCGGAGTCGGCCGGGAGTATCCAGAGTTCGGTGACTTCCTTCGTCGCGATCTCGATCCGCTCGGGCAAGGTTTGTCCCAGGTGAAGAGCGGGCTGTGTGTGGCATTGCAGGCCTCGGTGTTTCCGTTCCTGAATATCAAGGGACTGATTCGCGGCGACGGCGATCCGCTGCAGCACCCGGTCGTTCGCAACGTGTTGAACGAGATCCGGATGGGTAAGCAGGTGCCGGATATGCCGATGTTCATCTGGCAGGCCAACCCCGACGAACTCATTCCGGTCGGTCAGGTCAACACCTTGGTAGACACCTACTGCGCCGACCCGCGAGCGCAAGTCCAGTACACGCGTGAGCACCTCGGCGAACACATCGCCACCGCGGTCTCCGGCCTGCCCACCGCCATGCTCTGGCTGCGGGACCGGCTCG
Source organism: Nocardia neocaledoniensis (assembly GCF_003182135.1). Taxonomy (GTDB): domain Bacteria; phylum Actinomycetota; class Actinomycetes; order Mycobacteriales; family Mycobacteriaceae; genus Nocardia; species Nocardia neocaledoniensis. The sequence goes on from NZ_QGTL01000011.1 coordinate 62,642, forward strand.
AAGGCATTCCCGCGGCCGCCGGATGCAGCACCTTCGACGCAGGGTTCATGGCTCTGAACCCCGAGGGGTTTGCGTTGCTGTCCTCGGTCTTCGGCGAGACTGTCGCTTCGTTCTTCGGTAAAGCGATCGGAACGAAGTAGGCGAAATCTCGACTGGTCACCCGGCGCTGCGGTGGTCGATGTAGATAGTCAGTTCAGCCGGTTGGATTCGCGTACATTCCAACCAAGACAAAGGATTTCGGCACAATGCACTTGCCTGACCGGTCGATCGACCGCGTTTCGATGTCGATCGATTACCGTTTTCGGTCGGTCGCCGACAAGTTCTTCCGGTATTTCGAGAGATCAGCCGGGACTGGTGGAGCGTTGGCGATACGACTACACGGCGAACCGGTACTCGACATCTGGGCGGGCTGGGCCGAGAAGGGACGTCCCTGGACCGCAGACACTCTCGCGCTGTCGTACTCGACCGGCAAAGGCGTAGTCGCCACGATCGCCAACCGCCTGATCGACCGAGGCGTTCTCGACCTCGACAGTCCGGTCGCGCACTATTGGCCCGAATTCGCGGCGGAGGGAAAGGCGGAAATTACTGTCGGCCACCTCTTGGCCCACCGGGCGGGGCTGCAAGGCATCCGACGGCTGGGCCTCGAGCCAGACGAGTTGCTCGATCACGACCGGCTCGCGAACGCCCTTGCCGCCTCCCGTCCAGATCGAATGCGCTACAAGGCGTCCGGCTATCACGGACTCACCTTCGGCACACTGGTCGCCGAGATCGCACAGCGCGCTTCCGGCCGAAGCCTCGCCGAGCTGATCAGGACCGAACTCGCCGAACCACTGGGTGAGTCCGACTTCTATTTCGGTGTCCCCAAGTCCCAGCGCAGCCGCGTCGCGCCTGTGCCGCCGGGTCTGCACATCGCCAGAGTCCCGGTCGATACCCTGGCCGGCCCGCTGGTCCGCTGGCCGATCGCGCGGACCCCTCTGAGTGCGATGTACACGGGCTGGATCGAGTCGACCACCGGCGAACATGCCTACGACATCGTCATGCCGAGCTGGAACGGCGTCTTCTCGGCGCGGTCACTGGCCACGATGTACAGCGCGATCGCCGGCGGCGGTCAGGTTCGCGGGCGACGCCTGTTCACCCACGAGACCAACCGGTTGATCGTAGATATGCCCGCCAACAGCAACTGGGACTACGTCCTCGGGGCTGGGCCGCACTGGTCGCGTGGCTATCACCGCGGCGTGGTCGGTGCCCGGATCAGCCGCCGAGCAGTGGGGCACTTCGGATTCGGTGGGTCCGGCGGCGTCGCGATTCCAGACCTTGGGTTGTCGATCGGATTCGTCACCAATCAGCTCGGAAACGCCGCGATGTCGGTTGCCGACTCCCGTCTACCGAGGCTGGCTCTGCTCGCTGCTCGGGCGGCTCAGGTCGGGCTGCTCGGGCGGTGAGTACCTCGAGACATTTTCAGGCTCGAGCCTTGTCGGGATCTTCTGGGTGACTCAAGCCGCCTGCTCCGCTGGAAATGGACAGAACCTGGTCATCGTTGCGTTCGACGAGCAGCGCAATGAAGTCCCGGTCTGGGGCGTAGGCAATGACGCGGACATACCCGCCACCGTCGACTTCGCGTGCCGATCTCGGCAGTTTGGCACCAGCCGCGACGACCTTCCTGGCAGTGGACCGCTGCCGAGGCTGGTCGGAACGGGGTGCTCGCCTTCGCGACCACCATTGAGGTGGGTTCGTTCCGGCCTGACCAACGGGGGGCAACACACACGCCGTTCGAACGGCCGACGATGAGCGAACGTGCGGAACCAGCTGAGCGGACCCGCTCGCACCGCATCCGGCCGGTGGTCGAGCGTGACCCCGACGAACCGCACCGCGCGGCGATGCCGCTCGAGCTGCGCTTCGATCTGAGCTTCGGTGTCGCCAGCTCGATGGCACAACGCGGTCTGCTGGTGGCGACCGGCCGGACCGGTTCGACTTTCACGAGGACGAACAGGTGACCCGGCGCACGAGCGGCTAGCGTCGGGCACGAGGGGCCCCGCCGTCGGGTCAGGTGAACTCGGCGCGCCAGATAGTCGCCGCGCGGCGGACCGGTCCTCACGCGAAGCCACCGAACTCTTCGTTGGGCAGCGGGTTCCAGTCGGTGTCGTAGTAGACGGCGTCGAGGTGGGTCAGCGGGAGTTCGTGGTGGGCGGCGAGCTGGTTGGCGAGGTGTGTCTTGCCGCTGCCGCCGCAACCGATGATCACGATTGGCTGGTCCACGCCCGGCCACGTTACCGGCCCCGACCCCAGCGGTCGGAGAGGGCTTCTAAATGGTGTTGCATCCTGTACCTGGGTACAGGCTTACCGTCGAAGCATGACGATTTCACCTGGCCCCGAGGGGTGGGTACGCGGTGCCTGCACCCTGCCCACGGCGCAGCAGCCGATCCGTATCGCCGGGCGATTTCGTCTTCTCGGGCCAGGTGGGATCCAGAAGTGGATCTGCGGCGCGGTGGCGTCCGTGAGCAGGCGTGTCGATATCCGGGAATCCCGTTCGACCTAGGAATGAGTAGGCCTCGAAAAGAGACCTGACCAACCATTCGAGCGAGGTAAACACATGACTGGCAACGATCTCGATGTCCTGCTCGGCTCCTGGGAACTGACCGGGCGCTCGCACCGGTCGGATCAGGACGACATCAGCGGGGTGCTCACCGCCACCCGTGTTCTCGACGGCGGCCTCTTGCAGCTCGACGGCAGCATGCGGGTGGGAGACACAGAAATCCGCAGCCTGGAATTGATCTGGCCGGACGAGCCCTCCGGCGGTTTCGCCGCGCACGTGTACTCCGGCTCCGGTGTGCCGCTGGACTATCGATGGAGCCGTCAGGGAGACACGCTCGTCCACGCCGGTCTCGGCATGACCTACACCGGCACCATCAGTGCCGACGGTGCCACGATCACGGGCACCTGGTTGCCCGACACGGACCGCCCGGACATGGCCGAGGCGGCCTACGACGCCACGATGCGCCGGGTCTGACCGAGCCGTCGCGGTGTCGTCACGGCACGTGAGCCGTGGCGAAGGTGGTGAATTCGGTGCGGAAGGCGCGGTAGGCGTGGCGGAGGTCGGCGCCGGGCCAGGGTTCGGGCAGGAATTCCGGGGGGAGGATCGGGTCGTGCAGGATGTGGCGGACCACCGCTGCCGCGACCTCGAGGCGGTCGCGCATCGTGTCGGCGGTGTCGAGGGCGGCCAGGAGCTTTGTCGCGGTGTCGGCCCAGTCGGCGGGGTGGAACAGGCGGGTGGCGAGTTCGGCTGGGTCGTCGGGGCGGCCGCTCACGTAGGTCAGCCGGTGGGCCGCGGTGATCCGGGCGGCGGTGCCCAGGTTGTCCGGGCGACCCCAGACGCCCTCGCGGAGCTCGCCGAACTTGTTGGCCTGCAATGATTCCCGGAGTAGGGTCCGGTCGGCCGCAGCCTCGGCGCCGGTGGTGACGATCGCCAGGCGCCAGTCGCCGTCGTAGGGGCGCAGCACCGGATCGAGGGCGAGGTCCTGCAGTTTCTGGCGGTTCAGCAGTCGCGGGGTGAGCCGGTAGGTCGCGTCGTCACGTTCGAGGTCGCCGGCCGACACCATGCGGGTCAGGGCCGCGCGCACCGTCGAGTCCTGCAGGCCGAGTTCGGTCGCCAGATGCACGATCGCCGCCGCGGGCGCCTGCGCCGGATGCGCGCCCAGCAGCACGCTCAGGATCGCCGATCGCGCCGTGAGCCTGCGCAGCGGCAGCGAGTTCCGCACCATCGCTCGATGGTAGCCAGTCGGCGAAGCGTATCTGCCAACGATCTCGATCGGCCTGACCATGACGACGCCAGCGGGGTTCTCACGGGTGCACCTGGTGCCCGAGCCGGACCGCGCGGACACGGCCGAGGCGACCTACGACGCCCCCGTGCGCCGGGTCCGTCCACGCAGCCACAGGTAACCGACGAGCACGGCGGCGAGAACGAGGAAGTGGAACACGATGTCGTCGGTCCGTCCACCATTGGCGACGAGGAACAGGCCGAACAGCCACAGGGCCAGCACGGCGCCGAGGCAGCCGTCGAGGCGATGTCGCCCACTCCAACCAGGGCGCGCCACCCAGCGGCGCAGAATCGTGGCGAGGGCCGCGGCGAATAGCAGTGCGGCCAGCGTCCACACCACGAACGGTGCCGGGGTGCCGATGAAGGCGACCAGGTACAGCATCAGCCACGCCAGTCCCGCACCGAAACCGATCCAGCCGACGGTCGCGGGTCCGGGGCATCGCTTCGTCGATGTGGTGGCCCACGGTCGGCGGCACCTGCCCGCCGACCACACCAAGAGGATCGCCGCCGCGACACCGCCGATGATCTGCGCCGCGGACAGGCGGAAATCGGACCGAACGAGCGAGATGAACACGAACACGGCGAACCCGAGGGCGAACACACCCGCGAAGACGTTCAGCATCGACCGCGACAGCCAGGCGGTGTGTCGCTGGGCGGGAAAGATCAGGTGCGTCAACACGATCGGGATGACGATGCTCCACACCGCGTGGTATCCGGTGACCACGACCGCCCACAGCCAGTTCACTTCGAAGGCCCGCCCGTAGACGGTTTCGCCGTCCATGCCTCGCGGATTGAAGATCGTCTGTAGTCCGAGCCCTTCCTCGAGGACGGCGAAGGCGACGGCGAGCAACAACAGCCCCCACCCGTTGAGGCCCCGGCGATGCACTGTTTCGCGGATCAGCAGTGCGCCTGCGCCGTAGAAGCAGAGGATGGCGACGGCTCGCAGCGGTTGGGTGAGATAGCTGAATCGAAAGGCCGCCCCGACGATCTCGCCGATCAGGGGTGACAGCACGAACAACACAGAGACCGCCAGCGCGGTCGTGGAAGAGCGCTGAGAACGCGCGAGCCGGCCTGTGCAGCGGCCACTACGTTGCACCATGATCGGCTCCCTTTACTGTCGTGGCGATGCCGCTGACGAACAGCGACGGCCAATCGCGTTCGAACACCGCGCGATCGGCATCGCCGCGATCGCGGATCTCCCGTGGCAGGTCCGTCATCGCGTTCATCAGTACCGAGGCGACGAGCCGGGCGTCCGTCGGCCGGAACTGGCCGCAGTCCTGTCCTTCGGTGACGAACGAGCGCAATTCCGCCAAGCCCTTGACCCGCTCCGCGTCCTCGGTCACCCCACCCGCCTGGTCGTGGCGGGTGAACTGCGTCAACACCAGCATGGCAGGCAAGTTGTCGAGGCAGTACGTGGCGAACCGCCGCAGCATCCCTTCCAGGGCCGAGACGTAGCTGTCGTCGACCTCGACGGGCTGCATCGCTTCGTCGACTCGCTGCTGGATCGTCGCGCGCATCTGGTTGATCAGACCCTGCCGGGACCCGAAGTGATAGTTGATCAGTCCCGGGCTCACCTGCGCGCGCGCCGCGATCGCGGCGTTCGACGCCTTCGCCAGTCCTACCTCCGCGATCGTCTCGATCGCGGCATCCACGAGTTGCCGCCGCCGTGCCAGCTCGATGAAGCTGGTCTTCACCTTCGCTGATGCCATAATCAGGATTTTAATCGATGAATCAAATTTTCGACGCAGACGCGGGCATTGCAAAATTTCGTCATGCGATTCAAACTTGCAATATCGCGTGAGTGACCCGCGACACGGACTGCCGGAAGGATCAGCATGGCAACCCACGAGGTGACGAATCAGGTACCGCCGCTGGTCGACTACGACCCGGCCGACTATCCGGTGGTGCTCGAAGCGCTGCACCGCGCCGACGCCGGCCACGCCCTCGACGAGTTGCACGAGGTCGGCAGGCTGGCGGGCAGCGCGCGGGCGCAGGAGTGGGGCGACCTCGCCGAGGCGCACCCGCCGGTGCTGAAGACCCATGATCGCTACGGTCATCGCGTCGACGAGGTCGTCTACGACCCCAGCTACCACCAGCTGATGACCAAGGCCATCGGCTTCGGCCTGCACGCCGCGCCGTGGGCCGACGACCGCCCGGCGCCGCACCTGGTCCGGGCCGCCAAGATGAGCGTCTGGGCGCAGGTGGACGCGGGCCACGGTTGCCCGATGTCGATGACCTACGCGGTGGTGCCGGCGCTGCGGGCGAACCCCGAACTCGCCGCGCGCTACGAGCCGCTGCTCACCAGCGCGGTCTACGACCCCGAATTGCGGGTGCCCGCAAGCAAGCTCGGCCTCACGGCGGGCATGTCGATGACCGAGAAGCAAGGCGGCTCCGACGTCCGCGCGAACACCACCACCGCCGTGCCCCAACCCGACGGCTCGTACCGGATCACCGGCCACAAGTGGTTCACCTCGGCGCCGATGTCGGACTTCTTCCTCGTGCTCGCGCAGGCGCCCGGCGGCCTGTCCTGCTTCTTCGTGCCCAGGGTGCTCCCCGACGGCACGCGCAACCCGTTCCGTCTGCAGCGGCTGAAGGACAAGCTGGGCAACCACTCCAATGCCAGCAGCGAGGTCGAGTACGACGACACCGCCGGCTGGCTGGTCGGCGACGAGGGCCGGGGCGTGCCGACCATCGTCGAGATGGTGAACCTCACCCGCCTCGACTGCATTCTCGGCAGCGCCGCGGGCATGCGGGTCGGGGCGACGAACGCGGCCCATCACGCCGCGCACCGCAGTGCCTTCGGCGCGACCCTCATCGACCAGCCGTTGATGCGCAACGTGCTCACCGATCTGGCCGTGGAGGCCGAGGCCGCGACGCTGGCCGGACTGTGGCTGGCCGAGCTCACCGACCGCGCGACGGCCGGGGACGAGCACGCCTCGACCCTGCGCCGGATCTCGCTGGCGGTGACCAAGTACCACGTCTGCAAGCGCGGTCCGATCCACGCCGCGGAGGCACTGGAATGCCTGGGCGGCAACGGGTATGTCGAGGAGTCGCGGATGCCGCGGCTGTACCGGGAAGCGCCGCTGATGTCGGTGTGGGAGGGCTCGGGCAATGTCGCGGCGCTGGACACCCTGCGCGCCATGGCCAAGCAGCCCGAGACCCTCGGCGTCTTCCTGGACGAGGTGAAGTCGACGGCGGGCGCCTCGGCCGAGCTCGACGCCGCGATCGCTCGCCTCGAGCGGGAATTCGGCGACTTCGAGACCATGCAGTACCGGGCTCGCCGCGTCGTCGGGCTGATGGCGCAGGTGCTGCAGGGTGCGCTGCTGGTCCGCTACGGCCACCCGGCCGTCGCCGACGGGTACCTGCGGACCCGGCTCGCGGGCGACCGCGGCGACGTCTTCGGCACGCTTCCACTCGGCATCGACACCGCCGCGATCCTCGAACGATCCACACCGAAGCTCGCCTGAGCCGGACAAGGAACTCACTCCCCGTCTGATCCGAAGGAGCCACATCGTGTCCCACCCCGAGCCCGGCGAACGACCGGCGGCCTGGTACGAGAGCTGGACCGAAGGGCCCGACTCGCCGTGGCGGCACCGCCCCGATCCGGACTTCGAGCGCGAGTACTCCACGCTCACCTACGAACGCGACGGCCGGGTCGCCCGGATCACGTTCGACCGCCCGGACAAGGGCAACGCGATCACCCCGCACACCCCGCGGGATCTGGCGCACGCGGTGGAGCGGGCCGACCTGGATCCGCGCGTGCACGTGATCGTGGTGTCCGGGCGCGGCAAGGGGTTCTGCGGTGGCTACGACCTGGACATGTTCGCCGAGCAGAGCTTCGCGGGCGCGGACGGGCCGGACGAGGTCACCGGGACGGTGCTCGACCCGGTGGTCAACGCGATCAACCACAACCCGCAGGGGGTGTGGGATCCGATGATCGATTACGCCATGATGAGCCGGTTCACCAAGGGCTTCGCCAGCCTGATGCACGCCAACAAGCCGACGGTGGCGAAGCTGCACGGCTTCGCGATCGCCGGTGGCACCGACATCGCGCTGCACGCCGACCAGATCATCTGCGCCGACGACACCAAGATCGGCTATCCGCCCACCCGGGTCTGGGGCATTCCGGCGGCGGGCCTGTGGGCGCACCGGCTCGGTGATCAGCGCGCCAAGCGGCTGCTGTTCACCGGGGACTGCATCAGCGGCAAGCAGGCCGCCGAATGGGGACTCGCGGTGGAGTCGTGCCCCGCCGAGGAACTCGACGAGCGCACCGAGGCGCTGGTGGAGCGCATCGCGCGGATGCCGGTCAACCAGCTGATGATGGCCAAGCTCGCGCTCAACTCCGCGCTCACCACCCAGGGCGTCGCCAACTCGGCCATGATCAGCACCGTCTTCGACGGCATCTCCCGGCACACCAGGGAGGGCTACGCCTTTCAGACCCGTTCTGCCACTGCGGGTTTCCGCGAGGCGGTGCGCGAACGCGACGAGCCCTACGGCGACCACAAGCGCGCCCAGTTCGAGCGGTGACGCAGCCTCGACCGGCTCGTCGGTCGCGCGGGGGGCAGTACAGCCGGCGGAGCATCCGCGCCCAGCGGTTGGTGGCCTGGGCGCGACGGCGGGAGTCAGCGCGAGTTCGCTCTGGTCTCGGCCCGCGTCCGCTCTCTACACTGGATTCATGCAGGCAAACGTAGGCGATCGGCTCGTTTTGCACGGCAGGACCGTCGGTCAGCAGGACCAAGAGGCGGAGATCATCGAGGTGCTCGGTTCGGACAGCGAACCCCTGTTCCGGGTGCGGTTCGAGGACGGGCACGAGACGGTGTTCTCGCCGGGGCCCGACACCGTCGTCCAGCATTCAGCGCGCTAGGCGCCGGCAAACGGTCACTCGGCGGACGGCGGTGTCACCGTCGGGTGCGGAGACCGTTGTTCGGCGCTTTCGCCGCGTAGAGGGCCCGGTCGGACTGATCCAGCAGGCTCGACACCTCGGCACCGGCCGGGTGGACGAGCACCGCGCCGACGCTCATCGTCATGGTCGATTCGGCGCCGCCGAGGGTGAACGGCTCGCGCAGTGCGGCGCGCAGTGAGGCGACGACGGCGTCGAGCCGAGCGGCGTCGGCCGGTGGGCCGACCAGCACGATGAACTCGTCACCGCCGGTGCGCGCGAGCAGGCAGTCGTGTTGCGCGGCGGCTGATTCCAGCCGGGCCGACAGCGCGGTCAGAATGCGGTCGCCTGCACTGTGGCCGTAGGTGTCGTTCACGTGTTTGAAATTGTCGAGGTCCAGCGCGCAGATGCCGGCCCGCGCGTCGGCGTCCGCTTCGGCGATCACGGTCGCGAGGCGATCGAGCAGGAATCGGCGGTTGGGTAGCGCGGTGAGCGGGTCGTGCAGGGCCTGCCATTGCAGTTGCTCGGTCGCGGTGCGGCGTTCGGTGATGTCTTCGGCGAAGGCGAGAAGGTAGCCGCGGTCGGCGTCGGCGGATCGGCACCGCTGAATCGTCCACGCGACGATCGACATCGTCCCGTCGGTGCGCGGGAAACGGCCCTCGACGGTGAACGCGTCGGCGCGGGAGGCCTCGATCCCGGAGCGCACCAGGTTCCGCATCTCCGCGCGCCGCTCCGGGGTCATGAGTTCGTACCCGCTGCCGGCCGTGCGCAGTTCGGACAGGCTCCGGCCGGTGAGGCGTTCGAAGGCGGGATTGGCGTCGAGGATGCGGCCCTGTTCGTCACTGATCGAGACCGCGGTCGGCGCGTGACGGAAGATCATCTCGTAGCGTTCGCTCTCGGCGCGGGCCGCTCGCAGAGCGCCGGCGTAGCCGGTGCCGAAGCCGCCGAGGACGGCGTCGAGGGCGGCGGCGTCGGCGGGGCGCACCCGGTCGAGGAACCGGCGCAGCACCGGGACCGACACGGCGATCACCGCCGGGTCGGTGAATCCGAGCGCCCCCAGTTCGCCGCCGACCCGCGTGGCCGGGGCGGGGTCGGGAACGGTTGTCGCGAGCTCGCCGAGCGCCTGCGTGAGCGTACGGCCGAGCGAGGCGGCGGGCACAGGCAAAGGGCCGAGGCCCGCCAAGGCATGGATCCAGTCCTGAACGCTGTCATCGAGGGGCGTCATCGCGGTCTCCACGTCGGTCCGGGCCCGGGTTGTTCGAAGCGCTACGACCGCTGCCGGCGGGCCGACCAGGCGGTTCCCGACCGCGGCGTGCGCCGTGGTGGATCGGCGACGCCATGGTAGCCGCGAATTCGCTGTTCGCGACGTAAGGCGCCGAGCGACGGACCCACCGCGGTCCGTAGCCCACTCTATGCAATGTAAGGTAAGCCTACGCAAAATACGAGAGGTGAGTTCATGCGCATCGTGTCGTTCGGCTTTCAAACCTGGGGTCGCAAGACTTTGCAGGCGCTCATCGACTCCGAGCACGAGGTGGTCCTCGCGGTCACCCACCCGGCCGCGGATTCCGCCTACAAGGCGATCTGGAACGACTCGGTCGAGGAGCTGGCCCGCGAGCACGGCATCCCGGTGCACCTGACCGAGCGCGCCGACGCGGAGACCATCGCCCTGGTCAAGCAGGCCGAACCCGACGTGATCGTCGTGAACAGCTGGTACACCTGGATGCCCGCCGAGCTCTACGACATGCCGCCGCACGGCACCCTCAACCTGCACGACTCGCTGCTGCCGAAGTTCACCGGTTTCTCGCCGGTGCTGTGGGCGCTGATCAGCGGCGCCGAGGAATTCGGCCTCACCGTGCACCGCATGGACGAGCAGCTCGACACCGGCGACATCCTGGTGCAGAAGCGGCTGCCGATCCCGGCCGGCGCCACCGGCACCGAACTCGTCCTCGCCGGCATGGAACTGATCCCGGGCGCCGTGCACGAGGCGCTCGCCGCGCTGACCGACGGCACCGCGGTCTGGACGCCGCAGAACAAGGCCGAGCGCACCTACTTCCACAAGCGCTCCGATCGGGACAGCCGCATCGACTGGTCCTGGGACGCGGTCGACCTGGAACGGTTCGTGCGCGCGCTGTCGGCGCCCTACCCGCGCGCCTACTCCCACTACCGCGGTGAGCGCGTCGAGGTGCTCGACGCGGTGATCTCCGAGGCGCGCTACGGCGGCACCGCCGGTCGGGTCATCGTGCAGGAAGGCGGCGGCGCGGTGGTCTGCGGCGCGCACGCGCACCGCGGCGGCAATCCCGCGCTGGTCATCACCCGGGTCAGGACGGCCGACGGCGTCGAGCACGACGGCGCCGAATTCTTCGCCCGCGGTGGCTATCTCACCGACGACCCCGCCTGACCCCACGCTCAGTCCGGTGCCCGCGCGCGGGCGCCGGTTCGCGCTCCCAGCTCCAGAGGCACCATGACCCACCCTGATGAGACCAGCCACGCCCGCCGACCGCTCACCGCGGCCCAACGGGAGGTGTGGCTGGCTCAGCAGCTGCTCGGGCCGGTGCCGCTGACCGTCGCGCAGTACGTCGACCTGAGCGGGCCGCTCGACCTCGCGCTGTATCAGCGCGCCGCGCGCGCGGCGGCCCGGGAGCTCGGCGCCTACGTGCGGTTCACCACCGTGGACGGCGAGCCGGGCCAGCAGCTCGATCACGGTCTCGAGGACCGGGTGGTCGTCCGGGACCTCTCCGCCGACCCGGACCCGCACGCCGCCGCGATGGCCTGGATGCGCGCGGACCAGTGCGCGCCGTTCGACCTCGCCGTCGACCCGCCGATCGTGACCACCGTGCTGCGGCTGGGCCCGACCCATCACCTGCTCTACACGCGCGCCCATCACGTGGCGCTCGACGGCTACGGCGCCCTGCGCATGCAGCAGCTGCTGGCACGGCACTACGAGGCCGGGCTGGCCGGGGACGAGCTGCCCGTGGTCGCCACCGACTCGACGGCGGTGCTGGCCGCCGCCGAACGCGACTACCTGGCCTCGCGCCGGTACGAGACCGACCGGCGGTACTGGAGCGAGCGGATCGGCGCACTGCCGGCGCCGGTCAGCCTCGCGGCGCGGCCGGGCGATCCCGATCCGCTCCCGCGCCACGCACGTGCCGAACTCCCCGAATCGCTGGTCGCGCGGCTGGCCGACCGTGGTGGTCTGCCCGGCAACGCCGTGGTCCTGGTGGCGGCCTTCGCCGCGTTCCTCGGCAGGCTCACCGACGCGGACCCGGTGCCGCTCAGTCTGCCGGTCACTGCGAGAACCGTTGCCGCGCTTCGTGAATGCGGCGGCATGACGTCCAATATCGTGCCGCTGTGCTGCTCGGGCGCCACCGTCGGCGCGGCCGTGGCCTCCGCCCGTGCGGCGCTGAGCGGGGCCCTGCGGCATCAGCGTTATCGCGGCGCCGACATGCTTCGCGACAGCGGGCGACAAGCGCGCTCGCTGGGTTTCGGGCCCGCGGTGAACATCATGAACTTCCACCGTGAGCAGGTGCTGGGGGAGGCGCGCGGCACGATCCATCTGCTGTCGACGGGACCGGTCGAAGATCTCGCGCTCAACGTGTATCCCGTCGGCGGGGCAGGGCTGCGGGTCGAGTTCGAGGCGAACCGTCATCGGTACACCGACGCCGAGGTCACCGCGCATCTCGACCGCTTCGTCGGCTTCCTCACCGCCTTCGCCACCGCCGCCGACGACGTGCCGATCGTCGACCTGCCCGTGCTCAGCGACGCCGAACACGAAGCGCTGGTGCCCTGGCGCGGGCCGCGGACGGTGGCACCGGCGACACTGAGCGAACTGATCGCCGCCGCCGTCGCCGAGAACCCGGACGGCATCGCCGTCGCCTACGACGGAAAGCGCTGGACCTACCGGGAATTCGACGCGTGGACCGACCGGATCGCCGAGACGCTGCGGGCCGCGGGCGCGGGCCCGGAGACCCTGGTCGCCATGGTCATGGAGCGCTCGGCCGCCTCGGTCGGCGCCGTGTGGGCCATCACCAAGACCGGGGCCGGGTTCGTGCCGATCGACGCGGGCTATCCCGCCGAGCGCATCGCGCACATCCTCGGTGACTGCGGCGCGAGCGTCGGGGTGACCACCGCCGAGCACCGCGCGAGCGTGCTGGACTCGGTGGCGTGGACGCTGCTGGACCCGGCGGGCCCCGGCCCCGGCGACACGGTGCCGGCTCCGCCCCGCACCCGGCCGACGATCCGCCCCGAGAACCCCGCCTACCTGATCTACACCTCCGGCTCGACCGGCGTTCCCAAGGGCGTGCTGGTGACACACGGCGGCCTGGCCAACCTCGCGGCGGAGCGGCGCGACCGCTACGCGCTGCGGCCCGGCGCGCGCACGCTGCACCACGCCTCGCCCGGTTTCGACATGGCGGTCGGCGAGATCCTGTGCGGCCTCGCGGGAGCGGCCACCCTCGTCGTAGCCCCGCGCTTCGTGATGGCCGGACCCGACCTGGCCGAACTCATCCGCCGGGAACGCCTGACCAACGCCATCATCACCCCAGCCGTTCTGGCCACCCTCGATCCCGAGACGCTGCCCGACCTGCGCGTCCTCGGGGTCGGCGGCGAGGCGATCCGCCCCGACCTGGTCGCCGCATGGTCGCGAACCAGGTTGATGCGCAACGGCTACGGGCCGACCGAGGCCACCGACATCGCCACCATCGCCGAGCTCGAGCCCGAGCGCGCGGTCACCATCGGCGCGCCGCTGCGCGGGTTCCACGCGCTGGTGCTGGACGCCCGGCTGCGGCCGGTGCCGCCCGGGGTCATCGGTGAGCTGTACATCGGTGGGCCCGCGCTCGCCCGCGGCTATCACGGCAAGCACGCGCTCACGGCGGCACGTTTCGTCGCCGACCCGTTCGGCCCGCCCGGTGGCCGGGTATACCGCACCGGTGACCTCGTCACCATCACGCCGGGCGATCGGCCCGAGCTGATCTACCACGGCCGCAGCGATTTCCAGATCAAGGTGCGCGGGCACCGCATCGAGCCGGGGGAGATCGAGACCGCGCTCACGGGCCTGCCCGGGGTCGCCCGCGCGGCCGTCACCGCGCACGAGGACGCGCGCGGCACCCATCTGGTGGCGTACCTGGTGCCCGAGGGGCCGCTCGAGGTGAGCGCCGTGCGCGCGCGGATCGCCGAGAACCTGCCGCCCTATCTGCGGCCGAGCGCCTACATGGTGCTCGATTCGTTGCCGCTGACGCCCAACGGCAAACTCGACAGCCGACGCCTGCCGCCACCGGTGTTCGCCCACAACGGTTCCCGCGCCGCCACGACGGCGGCGGAGCGGACCGTCGCGGGCGCCGTCGCCGAGGTCCTCGGGATCGACGCGCCCGGCGCCGAGGAGGACTTCTTCGAACTGGGCGGCACCTCGCTCACCGCGACCGCGCTCGCGGCCCGGCTCGGCGTCGGTGTCCGCGCGGTCTTCGACGCGCCGACGGTGGCGGCGCTGGCACTCCGGCTCGACGACCCGGCCCGGGCCGAAATGCCCGCGCCGGTACCGGCGCCACGACCCGAGGTCCTCGCGCCCGCCCCCGCGCAGCTGCGGATGTGGCTGCTGAACCAGCTCTACCGCGAGTCCGCGGCCTACCATCTGCCGCTCGTCCTGCGCCTGCGCGGACCGCTGGACGCGGCCGCGCTGGCCGCCGCCGCTCGCGACGTGGTGGACAGGCACGAGGTGCTGCGCACCGTGTATCCCGACAGCAGCACCGGACCGCGGGTGCGCGTGCTGCCCGCCGACGCGCACGCGCCGCTCCTCGCGCGACCGGTCACCGCGACGGAGCTGGGCGCCGAACTCGCGAGCATGATCGCCGCACCGTTCGACGTGACCACCGACCTGCCCATCCGCACGGCGCTGTGGCGGCTGGCCGCCGAGGAGCACGTCCTCGCGCTGGTCGCGCACCACATCGCCGCCGACGGCTGGTCCTACGGACCGCTCGTCGCCGACCTGACCACGGCCTACGCCGCCAGGGCCGCCGGTATGCCGCCCCGCTGGGACCCGCTGTCCCTGCAATACGCGGACTACACCCTGTGGCAGCACCGGCGGCTCGGCGACCGCGGCGACTCGCGGTCGCTGGCCGCGCGCCAGCTCGCCCAGTGGATGCGCGCGCTCGACGGCGGGCCCGAGCGGCCGCCGCTGCCCACCGATCGGGTGCGCGCGCCCGGCGCCGGACGACCCGGCGGCGGGGCCGGCGCGACGGTGGACTTCGCGCTCGGCGCGCGGACCGCGGCGGGACTGGCCGACCTGGCCAGGCAGCACGAGGCGACCCCCTTCATGGTCGGCTACAGCGCCTTCGCCGTCCTGCTCGGCCACCTCGCAGGCGCGACCGATGTCACCGTCGGAACCCCCGTGGCCGGGCGGGGGCATCCCGCGCTCGACCCGCTGGTCGGCATGTTCGTCAACACCCTGCCGCTGCGCCTGACCATGGACCCCGACGCGCGCTTCACCGCCGTGCTGTCGCGGGCGCGCGAGGTGACCCTGGCGGCCCTCGACAACGCCGACGTGCCCTTCGACCACATCGTGGAGGCCGTGAACCCGCCCCGCGACGACACCAGGCATCCGCTGTTCGACGCGGTGTTCTCCTACGAGAACCTCCCCGAGCCGCCACCGCTGCGGCTGGGCCAGGCGTCGGTGGACATGCTCGAAACCCCCACCGGCACCACCCATTTCGACCTCTCGCTGACCTTGCGCGCGCACTCGGGCAGCGACGGGCTGGCGGGCAGCTTCCACTTCGCCACCGACCTGTACGACCCGGCCACGGTCCGGGGCTTCGCGGCGCGGTTCGAGCGTCTCCTCGCCGAGATCCTCACCCGGCCCGACGCCACGATCGCGCAGCTGTGGGACGGCCTCGCCGCCGGACACGGGACGCCGGACCGGACCGCGGGGGAGACTGCGCCCACCGTCGAGGCGTCCGTGGCACCCGCGGAACCGCCCACCGTGCGCGAGCTCGCGGTCGCCCGGGTCTTCGCCGACGTGCTCGAACGCGACTCGATCGGGGTCGACGAGAACTTCTTCACCCTCGGCGGCACCTCCCTGCTGGTGTTCACCCTGCGCGCCGAACTGCGCGCCCAGCTCGGCATCGACGCCGATCCGCGCACGCTGTTCGAATCGCCGACACCCCGCGCGGTGACGGCGGCGGTCTCGGCGGAATCGATCGCGGCGTCCGACGCGCACTGGCTCGCGACCCTGACCGCCGATGCCCGCCTCGATCCCGAGATCGTGCCGCCGGAGCGGTTCGCGCCCGCGCCGCTCGACGCCCGCGAGGTGCTGCTGACCGGCGCGACCGGATTCGTGGGCATCCATCTCTTGCGCGAATTGCTCGACCGCACCGGCGCGCGGATCTGGTGCCTGGTCCGCGCCGAGGACGCCGATGGCGTGCGCAGCAGGCTCCGCGCGACCCTCGAGCGGTACGGGCTCGCCACCGACGGGCTCGCGCGCGTCGTCCCGGTGCCCGCCGATCTGGCCGCGCCGCGGTTCGGTCTCGGCGACGCCGAGTGGGCGGAGCTGGCCGAGCGCGTCGAGGTGATCTACCACAACGGTGCCCGCGTCAACCATCTCGAGTCGTACGCGACGTTGCGCGCCGCCAATATCGCGGGCACCGCGGAGATCCTGCGGCTGGCGGTGGACACCACGGTGAAGACCGTGCACTACGTCTCCACGGTGTCGGCCGCGGTCGCGACCGGGCACACCGGCGTCGTCACCGAGGACAGCCGCATCACCGTGGACCAGGTGCCGCGCAACGGATACCTGGCCACCAAGTGGGTGGCCGAGGAACTCGTGGTGGCGGCGGCCGAACGCGGGCTGCCGGTCACCATCCACCGGCCCGGACTGGTCGCCGGCGCGATCGGCAGCGGCGCCATCAGCACCGACGACGCGTTCTGGACGCTCATCCGCTCGGCGGCGCACCTGGGGGTGGCGCCCGACATCGAGGGCGCCGAGGTCACCTTGGCCCCGGTGGACTATGTCGCGCGCGCCCTGGTGGCGCTGGCCACGCAGCGGCCGGCGCGCGGCGAGGTGCATCACCTCGTCAACAGCGCGCCGACCGGCGTCGGTGACATCCTGAACACCCTGCGCCGCAGGGGGTTCCCGATCGAGACCGTGTCGGTGGAGGTCGCCGCCGACCGGCTGAGCGGCCGGCTCTCCGAGCACGCCGATCTGATGCGCGCGGCCCTGATCGCCGAGAACTATCTGAACGGCGGTGGCGACGCACTGCTCGTCGACGACACCGCCACCCGGGCCGTCCTCGCCGAGCTCGGCGTGCGGTGCCCGCGCATCGACGGGACCGTCCTCGATCGCTACGTGGCAGGGTTCATCGCCGCGGGTCTGCTCCCCGCGCCGATCGGCTGAGGAACGCGAGGTCGCACCGCCCGCCCGAGATTTTTCGGGCGGGCGGGCCATCCGGACCGATGGGCTGGCCGAACTCCGTGGCATCCAAACCAATGCGGCCTCTTCGCCGCTCGACGGAAGTGACGGAACGACCATGCGAACCCTTCGCACCACCCTCGCCGCGACCGCTGTGCTCGGAGCCGTGCTCGGCGCCACGGCCTGTTCCGATGACGACACCACCACCTCGGCGTCGACCTCGGCCATGCCGACGACCTCCGCGATGGGCACCACGACGGCATCCGCGGCCGCCGGCCTCGTCGGTCCCGGTTGCGCCGACTACGCCGCCCAGGTCCCCAGCGGCCCCGGCTCGGTGAACGGAATGGCACAGGACCCGGTGGCCGTCGCCGCGTCCAACAATCCGATGCTCACCACCCTGGTGTCCGCGGTGTCGGGCAAGCTCAACCCCCAGGTCAACCTGGTCGACACGCTCAACGGCGGCCAGTTCACCGTGTTCGCGCCCGTGGACTCCGCGTTCGCGAAGATCGACCCGGCCACGATCGACTCGCTGAAGACCGACTCGGCCACCCTCACCAAGATCCTGACCTACCACGTGGTGCCGGGCCGGATCGAGCCCCCGTCGATCGCGGGCAAGCACAAGACGGTCGAAGGCGCCGAGGTGACGGTGACCGGCTCCGGTGACACGCTCGCCGTCGGCGACGCGAAGGTCGTCTGCGGTGGAGTCCAGACCGCGAACGCCACCGTGTACATGATCGACAGCGTGCTCATGCCGCCTGCCGCATGACCGCTCCGGCGCTCGGGCGAGAGAGGATGATGGCGACAGCGAAGAAAGTTGCCGACGGCGCCCATCCGAACCGTGGCGCTGGCCGAAGTCCCTCTCATGCTGATGCGAGCAGGTACCACACGATGACGAACGGGCAGCGCGCCGTACCGATCCGGCTGCGGTCGGTGAGCGATCCCGCGCCCGCGTGCCCCGCCGTGGCCAAGCCCGACCACGCCGTCCAGGCCCGGCTCATCACCTTGCTGGACGAGGTGGCCGCCGGTGACCGTCGCGCGTTCGCCGAGTTCTACCGGGCGACGAGCCCGCGGGTCTTCGGGCTCGCGTTACGGGTGGTGCGCAACCACGGCGCCGCCGAGGACATCGCGCAGGAAGTCTTCCTGCAGGTGTGGTCGCTGGCGGGGGAGTACGACGCGAGCAAGGCCAGCCCGATCGGCTGGTTGATGATGCTCACCCACCGCCGCGCGGTCGACCGGGTGCGGGCCGAGCAGTCCGCCACCAACCGTGACCTGGTGTTCGGCCACGCCCACCTCGGCCGCGATCACGACATCGTGGCCGAGGAGGTCGGCCAGCGGCTCGACGAGCAGTCCGTGCTGGACTGCCTCGACACCATGACCGAGCTCCAACGCCAAGCGGTGGCGTTGGCCTACTACAGCGGGCGCACCTACGCCGAGGTGTCCGAGACCTTGGCGGTGCCGTTGCCGACGGTGAAGAGCCGGATCAGGGACGGGTTGAAGCGCCTGGAGAACTGCCTGACCGGAGGTGCCGCCCGATGAGCGAGACAGAGCGGCGGACACCGCGACCATGGCTCGACGAAGCCTATCCATACGCGCTCGACGCGCTCGATGACGACCAGCGCCGCGCGGTCGACGAGTGGCTCGACGCCGCGGGCCCCGACACGGCTGCGGAGTTCCGTGCCGCTGTCCGCCGTATCCAGGAGACCACGGCGGCGATGACCGTCACCGACGCCGTGCAGCCCCCGGCCCGGCTCGAGGCCGCGTTGATGCGTGCCCTCGACCAGCTCGACCCGCAGGTACGCCCGCTCACCCGGCGGGACCGAACCGGAGGTCAGTGGCCGTTGCGGTGGCTGCTGGCCGCGGCCGCGTTGATCGTGGCGGTCGGCGCGGGTTCCTGGCTCGCGGTGGTGGTGGACCGGCCCGACGGCGGGTCCGGCGCGATCACCGCGCAGCAGGTGCTCGACGAGCCCGACAGTCGCGAATCGTCGGTCCCGATCGACGGTGGCGGGGCGATGACGGTGTCGCAGTCCGCGGCGCTGGGCGCCGCGGCGGTGTCCTTCCAGGACATGCCGCCGCTGCCCGCCGACCGGGCGTATCAGCTGTGGCGCATCCCGACAGGAAACGCGCCGAAGTCGGTGGCCGTCATGACCGATGAAGCCTCCGTGGTCACCGCCGTCGATCCCGCCGACACCCTCGCGGTGACAGTGGAACCCGCAGGCGGGTCGCCGGGGCCGACCTCACCACCGATCGTCAGCATGACCGTCGGCTGACCCGCCGTCGGCGGGCCGTGCCGGCACTCGAAACCCCAGGAGTGACAGCATGGTTCGCAGACTACGTGCGCTGAGCCGCACCGCGGCCGCGGTGGCCGCGACGGCGGCCGCCGCGGCGATCCTCGGCGTCGGCCACCTCGTCGCGGCGTTCGTCGATCCGAACGCGTCCCCGTTCTTCGTCCTCGGCGCCACGGTCGTCGACCGGACGCCGAAGTGGCTGAAGGACAGCGCCA
The DNA here is from genome assembly GCF_003182135.1 of Nocardia neocaledoniensis. GTDB lineage: Bacteria > Actinomycetota > Actinomycetes > Mycobacteriales > Mycobacteriaceae > Nocardia > Nocardia neocaledoniensis. Next base: position 82,227 of record NZ_QGTL01000011.1, read on the forward strand.
TCCGCTGGTTCGGCACCAACGACAAACTGGCGCTGGCGATCACGATGGCGGTGGTCATGGTGGGGGCGGCGGTGCTGATCGGACTCCTCGCGCGGCGTGCCCCGTGGCTCGCCGCGGGCGTGCTCGGGGCGCTCGGCGTCGCGGTGGCGGGTCTGGCGCTGCTGCGGCCCGGCGCGGGCCCGCTCTTCGCGGTTCCGGCCCTGGTGGGAACCGCGGTGGGAACCGCAGCGTTCTGCCTGCTGGTGACCGCGCCGGCCGCACACCGGCGCGGTGACGGGCCGACGCGCCGCGGCTTCCTGTTCGCGGTCGCCGCGGTGGCAGCCGGTGCCGCGACGGCGGGAGCGGCAGGCAGGTTCATCGGGACCAGACTGCGCGACATCGCCGCCGACCGTGCGGCTTTCGTGCTGCCCCGGGTGGCCGAAACCGCCGCGCCCGTGCTGCCCGAAATGGATCTCGGGCTGCCCGGACTGACCCGCATGGTCACACCGGCGGCGGATTTCTACCGCATCGACACGGCCCTGCAGCTGCCCGCGCTGACCCGGGCGCGGTGGCGGCTGCGCATCCACGGCATGGTGCGGCGCGAGATCGTGCTGGACTTCGACGCGCTGACCGCTCGTCGCGCCGTCGAGTCACTGATCACGTTGACGTGCGTGTCGAACGAGGTCGGCGGTGATCTGGCCGGCACGGCCGTGTGGACCGGTTACCGCCTCGCGGACCTGCTGGCGGAGGCGGAACCCGAGCCGGGCGCCGACATGGTCCTCTCGCGCAGTGTCGACGGATTCACCGCGGGCACACCGCTGGACGCGATTCTCGGCAATCCGGACGCCCTGCTGGCCGTGGGAATGAACGGCGCCCCGCTGCCGGTCGCGCACGGCTATCCGGCCCGGCTGATCGTGCCCGGCCTGTACGGCTATGTCTCGGCCACCAAGTGGGTGGTCGACCTGGAGCTCACCCGTTTCGACCGTGCTCGTGCGTATTGGACCGAACGTGGCTGGGCCGCAAGGGCGCCCATCAAGACCGCGTCGCGGATCGACGTCCCCGCGGCGTTCGCGACGCTCGCGCCTGGCCCGGTGACGGTGGCCGGAGTCGCCTGGGCGCAGGGGCGGGGAATCGCGGCGGTCGAGGTGCGGGTCGACGACGGCCCGTGGCAGCAGGCCACCCTCGCCGCCGCGTACTCCCAGGACACCTGGCGGCAGTGGACGTGGTCCTGGGACGCCTCGCCCGGCACCCACACGCTGCGCGTGCGCGCGATCGACGGCACCGGGACGGTGCAGACCGACACCAGGACGACGCCGTTCCCCGACGGCGCCACGGGCTGGCACAACCGGGTGGTGACAGTGCGCTGACGCGAGGTCGGCGCACACGAACGGAAGGGAGTACCGCATGGGCGAGATCATTGTCGCGAGCACCGTCCGCGACGGCGAGCGTGAGTTCGGTATCGAGATCTCCGAACCGGAACAGGACGCGGCCACCCGGGGCTGGCAGTGCACCTACCGGGTGGACGGCACGCGGACCCGCCGCGTGCGCGGCCCGGACCGCTTGGCCGCCCTGTACGCGGCGCTGGTCGATGTCGACAGTCCCGCAGTCCTTTTCGGCCTCGCGCAACGGGGCGAGGACGGCCGCCGGGAACCGCCGATGGCCCGCCGACCCGATGGCGACTCGGGTGCGCGCGTGCCGAACGCTCGCGAGTTCGGACCGCCGCTGGGCGCCCGCGCTGTCGAGACGGCGCATGGTCCGGTGGTGGTCGTTCTCGGACGCCCCCGCCGCGATCCGAACCGCACCCACACCTGCCTGTGCCCGTTCCGCATCGCCGACCGCACCGAAGCCTTCGGCCACGGCTTCGACGACGTGCGCGCCGTGCTGTCCGCCATCCGCGGCGTGAGCGCGATCCTGGGCATCCGCCCCGACTGGCCGTCCCCACCGGATCGACCGAAACCCGCCGCCGTGCGGCCGCAACCGCTCGGTGTCCGGCCCCCGCTCCCACCGCTCGACGAGAGGATTCCCTGACAGTGCGAACACAGCGACGAACCGGCGGCGCGAGAATACGGTCGCTGACGGTGGTGAGCGCGATAGTCACGGCCTGCGTGGTGATTCCGGCCGCGGCGGCACACGCCGAGCCGGAACCCGCGCGCATCGTGTCGGTCGCCTCGATCGGCGATCGGCGCGAGGACATCGCGGTCTTCTCACCCTCGATGGGCAGGCCGATCACGGTGCAGGTGCTCCGCGCGGCGGACTCCGCCGGCGCGCGGCCGACGTTGTATCTGCTCAACGGGTCGCAGGGCGGACCGAACGGGAGCGGGTGGGACGCGCAGACCGATGTCCACCAGTTCCTGCGCGGCAAGGATGTCAATGTCGTCACCCCCGTCGGCGGCGCGAGTTCGTACTACACCGATTGGCTGCGCGACGACGCGGTGCTCGGTCGCAACAAGTGGCAGACGTTCCTGAACGAAGAACTGCCGCCCGTGGTCGAGGGCTACCTGAACGCGAACGGCGACCGCGCCGTCGCGGGTGTCTCGATGAGCGGCACTTCCGTGCTGAATCTGGCGATCGCCAAGCCCGGTTTCTGGAAGGCGGTGGCCTCCTACAGTGGTTGCGCGCAGACCTCGGATCCCCTCGGCCAGGAGTTCGTGCGGATCACCGTCGAGAACTGGGGCGGGGGACAGAGCATCGAGAACATGTGGGGGCCGCGCGACAGTCCACACTGGCGAGCGAACGACCCGCTGATCAACGCGGAGAAGCTGCGGGGGACCGGCGTCTATCTGAGTACCGGCACCGGACTTCCCGCCGCACCGCACGACACCCCCGCGGACCCGCGCGTGCGGGACGGCAAGATCCCGCTCCCGATCCAGATCGCCTTCGGCGGCCCGATCGAGGCGGCCGTGCGCTACTGCACCCTCAACCTCGCCGGCCGTCTACACGACTTGGACATCCCGGTCACCGTCGACGAGCGTCCGGTCGGCACGCACTCCTGGGGCTACTGGGAGGACGATCTGAAGACCTCGTGGCCGTTCCTGGCCGGATCGATCGGCAGCCAGACGCCCTAAGGGTTGCCTTGCCTTACTCGATGTCCTAGGGTTCGCGGAACGGTAGCCGTATCGAGGAGGGTCGTCATCGCGAACGAAGATCGACAGGGCAGTGCCCTCAGCCGCCGCCGCTTCTTCGCGGTGGCCGGGGCGGTCGGGTTGGGTGCGGCGCTGGCGGCCTGCGCGGGTGGTGCCGACGAGGCGGCCGACGGCGCGGGGAGCTGGGAGTTTCCCGACGGGCGCGGTGGCACCATCCGGGCCGGGCAGACGCCGGCCCGGGTCGTGGCGTTCACCGGGTCCGCGGGCGCGCTGGTCGACTACGGGGTGCGCGAACGCATCACGGGCATCTTCGGCGAGGCGCGGTCGGCGGAGCTGCTGGGCGATCTCGATCCGAACGCGGTGACGGTGATCGGCGACGCCTGGGGCCAGTTCGACATCGAGAAATACGCGACCCTCGAACCCGACCTGCTCGTCACCGATTCCTATGTGCCGGGGCGGCTCTGGTACGTCCCCGACGACAACCTGGCCAAGATCGAGTCGGCGAACCCGAACGTGGTCGCCGTGGAGATCGCCGGTCACCGCCTGCCCGACATCATCGGGCGGTACCGGGCGCTGGCCGAGGCGCTCGGCGGCGACACCGCGTCCCCGGCGGTCGCGGCCGCCGAGCAGCGCTTCGCCGCCGCGTCCCAGGCGGTGCGCGACGCCGCGGCCGCGAACCCCGGCGTGCGCGTGCTCGCGGCCTCCGCCGGTCCCGAGCTGTTCTACGCGTCCGACCCCCGCGCGTCCGCCGATCTGAGCTATTTCACCGAGCTCGGTGTGGATGTCGTCGTCCCCGATCAGGTGGACCCCGGCGGCTATTTCCAATCCCTGAGCTGGGAGATGGCCGACCGTTATCCGGCCGATCTGATCCTGCTCGACGATCGCGACTCCAGCTTGCGGCCGAACGCGCTCGCCGACCGCCCGGTCTGGCGCAATCTCCCCGCGGTGGCCGCCGGTCAGGTCGCCCCGTGGTCGCCGATCTTCCGCTTCTCCCACGCCGCCACCGCGCCGTTGCTCGAACGGCTGGCGGCCTCGATCCGCGACGCGAAGAAGGTGCGCTGACCGCACGGGTATCCGCGAGGCCCGGCTGATAACACGGCCGCGAGGAATGGCGATCTTGTCACGCTGTTCACTTCGCACCCAAGGAGTTCCGTGAGCCAGCCGCAATATCCCCTCGGTCCGTACCCGCCGCACCCGCCGCGCCGGAACAACACGACGCTGTGGGTGTTGCTCGCGGTCTTCGGCGTCCTGTTCCTGGTGTTCGGCAGCTGCACCGCCGCGGTGCTCGTCGCCGCGGACGGCGCCGAGCAGCGCCCGAGCACCGAGGTCGCCCCGCCGAGCGGCAGTCCGGGCGTGCCGTCATCGACGAAGCCTCCGCGCACGAGCGCCCCGCGCCCGACCACCTCGACACCGAACGCGACGGTCGACCGCAAGCTGGCGGAGCAGGTGTACATCGCGACACTGGACGAGCAGGGCATCTACTACTCGTCCCGGCAGGCCGCCCTGGACCTGGCGACCGCGGTCTGCGACGAACGCGCGGCGGGCGTGTCCGAGGTCGAGATGGTCACCGCCCTCGCGGAGAAGGGCTACTCGATCGACGACGCGGCCTACCTGGTCGCCGCCGCGGAGACCCAGTTCTGCCCCGAATACGCCTGACCGGTACCGGGCTCGTCGTTCACGGCACGAAAGGCGTTGCGGCGCGGGCGGTTCGCAGGGCGCAGGCCCACCAGGTGAGCTGGTCGAGGGTGGCTTCGACGGCGTCGTGCAGGTCGGGGTCGCGGCGGGGCCAGGAGCCGTCGACGGTGAAGCGCTGCCAGGCCCGTGAGACGGTGACGGTGCGGCGGATCGGGACGGCGTTGAGCTCGCCGAACACCTGCCGCAGCTGAGCCGCGCCGTGCCCGCCCTCGGCATCGCGGCAGTAGGTGACGACCGAGACCGGCTTGGCGGCCCACTCGCTGTCGAACCAGTCGATGGCGTTCTTCACGGCGGCGGGGAAACTGCGGTTGTACTCGGGCGTCACGACGACGAAGGCGTCGGCGCCCGCGAGCCGGGAACCCAGCGCGCGCACCGGTTCCGGGCGCGGCTCGTCGAGGTCGGGCAGCTGGTCGGGAAGCGCGGCGGTGGCCAGGTCGATCCGGTCGACCGTGAGGTCGGGACGGCGGGCGCAGCGTCCGGCGAACCAGTCGGCGACCAGCGGCCCGAAGCGGCCGGAGCGGGTGGAGCCGAGGATCAGCGCCACCCGCAGCACGTCGCTCATCGCGCGTCCTTCACGGGCGCGTCGAGGAAGGCCGGGATCATCGGCAACAGCAGTTCGGGACGATGCGGCGCGGTGATGTGCGAGGTACCGGGCAGAATCGCCAGCTGCGCGTTCGGCAGGCCTGCGGGCGTGTCACCCATGACGCCGCCGCCGAAGAGACGGAACATCTCCACGGAGTGCTCGGGCCGGACGATGTCGGAGTCGCCGATGATGGTGAGCGTCGGCGCTGTCACGGTGCGCGCGGCCTCCGGCGACACCGAGGGCATCCCGTTCAGGTCGTGGTCCAGAACCCGGGCGACCAGTTGCGGGAAGTCCGCAGGGCGCGGGGCGTTCTTCAGATAGTCCGTGTGGAAGGTCGAACCGTGCAGGTGCTCGGGCTTCAGCTCGCCCATCCCCTCCATCAGCCCGGGATGCATCGCGTCGGCGCCGAGGCCGCCGGAGAGCAGGATCTGCTTGCGGACCAGCTCGGGATGACGCAGCGTGATGTCGAGGGCCACCCCTGCGCCCATGCTGTAGCCGAGGAGGTCGACCTCGCCCAGACCCAGCTGACCGAGCAGGGCGACGGTGTCGTCGGCCATCTGCGGGGTCCGCAGCGGCCGGTCGATGTCGGCGGTGCGCCCGTGCGCCTGCTGCTCGATCGCGATCACCTCGCGGGTCTTCGACAGTTCCGGGATCAGCTCGCCGAAGTCGGTCCCGATCCCGGACAGCGCGCCGTGCAGCAGCACCAGCGGCGGCTGCTCGGTGGCGACGCCGTACCGCTCGTAGTACATGCGCAGACCGTTCACCTCGGCGTACGCGCCGGGCTCCACGGTGTCGACGGTCCGGCCGCCGCAGGCGGACAGCAGTGCGGCGGCGGTGAGGCCGGCGGCGAGGGCGAGTGCGGTGCGCTTCATGGTGTTCTCCTGGTGTCGAGTGCGTCGAGACAACAGTGCGCGCGGGTCCTTCCGGTTTGTTTACGGTCCGATTCCGGTGCGACCGGCAGCGGTTAGGGTGCGGATATGCGTTTCGGAGTGCTCGGTCCGTTGACGGTGTGGACCGACGGTGGCGCCGTCGTCCCGATCCCGGGCACCAAGGTGCGGGCCCTGCTAGCCGACCTGCTGCTCGCGGCCGGTCAGCCGGTGTCGGCCGACCGGCTCGTCGACGACATCTGGGGCGAGGACCCGCCCGGCAACCCGGCGGGCACCCTCGCGGCCAAGGCCTCGCAGCTGCGCCGCGCGCTCGACGACGCCGAACCCGGCAGCCGGGACCTGGTGGTCTCCCCGCCGCCCGGCTACCGCCTCGCGAGCACCGAGGTCGACGCCCTGCGCTTCCGTGCCCTGCTGGCCGAGGCGCGCACCGGCACCGACCCGGGCGCGCGGATCGCGACGCTCACCGAGGCACTCGGCCTGTGGCGCGGACCGGCCTTCGACGACTTCCGCGACGCGGAGTTCACCCGATCCGGCATCGCCCAGCTCGACGAACTGCGCCTCGTCGCGGTGGAGGAATTGGCGGAGACACGGCTGTCCCTCGGCGAATACGGCACCGCCGCAGGCGAACTCGCGCCCTTCGTCGCCGCGCATCCGCTGCGGGAGCGGCTGCGCGCCGCCCAGCTGCGCGCGCTCTACGGCGCGGGCCGCCAGGCCGACGCGCTCGACAGCTACGAGGACCTGCGCAGGCAGCTCGCCGACGAGCTCGGCCTCGATCCCAGCCCGGAACTGGTCGACCTGCACCGCTCGATCCTCGGCCAGGACCCCGGCCTGGTGATCGCGCGTCCGGCCGCCGTGGTGCGCAGGCGGGCCACCAACATCCGCGCCGAGCGGACCGAATTGATCGGCCGGGCCGCCGATCTCGCGGCACTGACCGCCGCGGTCGGGGAGTCCCGCCTGGTCTCGCTGATCGGGCCGGGCGGAGTCGGCAAGACCGGGCTCGCCACCGCGACCGCGGCGGGCCTGACCTTTCCGCACGGCACCTGGCTCGTCGAACTCGCGCCGCTGGCCCCCGAGACCACCGACGCGGACCGGGTCGCCGACGCGGTCGCCCGGGCCGTCGGCGTGCGCCCGGGGGAGGGCGCCGACCCCGTCGAGGCGCTCGAGGACGCCCTGAGCGAGCAGGAGTTGCTGCTGGTCGTCGACAACTGCGAGCACATCATCGAGCACGTGGCCGATCTGGTGGCAGCCCTGCTTGGCGCGGCGCCCGGCCTGCGCGTGCTCGCGACCAGCCGCGAACAGCTACGCCTGGCGGGGGAGCACGTGGTTGCGATCGAGCCGCTGGCCCTTCCCGCGCCGGGCAGCGACCCGGCCGCGGTCGCCGAGTCGGACGCGGTGCGGCTCTTCGTGACCCGAGCCAGGGCCGGGGCGCGCGAGTTCACCCTCGACGCGGGCAACGCCGACGCCGTCGCCACCCTGTGCCGTCGGCTCGACGGCATTCCGCTGGCGCTGGAACTGGCCGCCACCCGGGTGCGCGCGCTCGGCGTGCACGAGATGGTGGCCCGGCTCGACGACCGGTTCCGGCTGCTCGCCACCGGGCATCGCGGCGCGCCACCGCGCCAGCAGACGCTCGCGGCCATGATCGACTGGAGCTGGGGACTGCTGGACGGCGACGAACGACTGGTCCTGCGCAGGCTCGCGGTCCACGCCGGTGGCTGCACCTTGGCGGCGGCCGAATCCGTCTGCGCCGCTCCCGCATCCGACGCGGAGTCGATCGATCCGGCGCTGGTGGTCGATGTGATCGCGCGGCTGGTCGACCGCTCGCTGGTGTGCCAGGCCGGCCGCCGCTACCACCTGCTCGAATCCGTCGCCGCGTTCAGCCTGGACCGCCTCGCCGAGACCGGTGAGGAAGCGGCCGTCCGTCGCGCGCAGCACGCCTACTACCTCGCACTGGCCGAGCGGGCCGCGCCGGAACTGTACGGCGCAGATCAGCGACGGTGGCTCGCCGCCCTCGACGCCGAGGACGCGAATCTGCAAGCTGCCCTTGATGGTTACCTCGCGCTCGGTGACGCCGAGGGCGCGCTGCGGCTGGCCGACGCGCTTGCCTGGTACTGGCTGTTGCGCGGCAGACTGCAATCGGCCCGCCGGCGGTTCGCCGCGGCGCTGGCGCTGGGCGGCACCGCCCGCCGTCGCGCACCCGTCGCGGCGTGGGAGCTCGCCGCCGCGTTCCGGCAGGGAGACTTCGCCGACGTCACCGCGCGACGCACCGAGGTGACAGCCGGATTGGCGGCCGTCGACGATCCGATCGAGCGGGTCAGGGCGGAGGTCGTCCTGCTGGTGTCGGCGCTCGAGGCGGGCGCCAACCAGGATCTGGAAACCTCCGTGCGCGCCCTGCTGGCCGACGCCGAACAGTTCGGTGACCGGTGGACGATCGCGACCATCCAGGTGGCACTGGCCAAGTCGGCGCACAGCCGGGCCGATGTGGACGCCCTCGCCCGCCACGCCACCGAGGCCGCCCGGCTCTTCGCCGAACTCGGCGACCGCTGGGGACGCCTGCAGGCCGCCGAGTGGCTCGGCGGCCTGGCCGAACTCACCGGCGATCTGGCCGGCGCCGCCGAGATCCACCGCGAGGCACTGGTACTGGCGAAGGAGCTCGAGCTGTGGGGGCAGGTGTCCGCGCACCTGTGCTGGCTGGGCTGGATCGCCATGCAGCACACCGAGTTCGGCGAAGCCCGCGACCTGGCCGAGCAGGCGATGGTGCTCGCCGCCGAACAGGGCGACGGCGCCGGGCGGCTGTTCGCCTCGATCGTGTTGGCGTTCACGGCCCGCCGCGGCGGTCGGCCCGAGGAGGCCGAGCGGCTGCTGCGGGCACTGCTCGCCGACGCCGCCGACGACACCGAAACCCCGTTGTTCGTGCCGATGCTGCAGGTCGAACTCGGCTACCTGCTGGAACTGCGCGGCGAACCGGCGGCCGGTCTGGCCGAGCATCTACGCGCATTCGACGGCTCGCAGCGTATCGACGCGCCCCGCGACGCCGCGTTCGCGCTCGGCGGCGCTGCGGCCGCTACCGCCGCGCTCGGCGAATTCGACACCGCCGCACGGCTGCTCGGCGCCGCCGAAGCACTGCGCGCCGACACCGGGATGCCCCTGCTGCCCGCCGAACGGCCCGACATCGACCGCGCCACCGATCGGGTCCGCGCGGAAATGGGCGCAGACGCGTTCACCGCCGCCCACGCTGCCGGTCTCGGCCTGACCGCGGCCGAGGCACGCCGCCTCATCGACGCCGCGGCGATGTCCTCGACTCCGTGAGGGCGTCGACCGTGGCCGCCGTCTGAGCGCAGGCCCGAACAGCTGCTATCCCGTACCGTCAGGACGCGGCGGGAACGTAACGCAGGCCGACGATTCCGCACTCGAACCGCGTCGCCGACGCGAGCGCGAACCGCTGATCGGCTCCGGTCGCCGCGAAGACCGGCAGCCCGGCGCCGATCGCGGTCGGGTTGACGAACAGGTTCAGCTCGTCGAACAGGCCGTCGGCGATCAGGCTCGCGACCAGTTCCCCGCCGCCGTAGGCGATGATGTCGCCACCCGGCTTCGCCTTGAGCTCGCGAAGGGCGGCGGCCGCGTCGGCGGCGACAACGGTGTTGTCCCAAGGGGATTCGGTGAGCGTGCGCGAGATGACCACCTTCGGCGTCTTGTTCATGGTGTCGATCGCCTCCTGCGGCTCGTGCTCGGGCCCCGCCGCCCAGTGCGGGATGAAGCCCTCGGCGAGCTTGCGCCCCAGCACGATGGTGTCGACCGGCTCGGTGAGCGCGCCGATGTGGGCAGCGAGGTCGTCGCTCCAGTCGAACGTCAGCCAGTCCATCTCCCCGTTCGGGCCTGCCATGAAGCCGTCGATGGTGGTCTGGACCTGGAGCTTGAACTTGCGCATGATGGGCATCCCTTCGCGTTGTCGCCGGTGTGATGCCACTGTCGCCGAACCGCCTTACGGAATGTTTACGCTGCCGCCGACCAGCCGCAGCACGCTCTCCCGGAGCGCCTTCTCCGCCTCCGGTTGCTCCATCCGGCCGGACCTGACCTCGTCGCCCGCTGCGTGGCTGACCGCGACGATCGCGGCGACCAGCCAGGGCGCGCTCAGGGTGCCGTCGAACTCGCCCGCCCGCTGGCCACGCCGGACGAGCCGCAACAACCGGTCGTTGACGGGCAACTGCCGGTCCTCGTCCCGCTGCCGGGCGAACGCACCGACGTGGTGGGCCAGCGGGGCGACGCGGAAGAACCGCCAACCCACCGCGAGCATGCGCAGCAGGGCATCGCGCGCGGGCCCGCTGTCCAGGTCGGCCTCGCGCATCGCCGCCGCCGCCCGCTCGGTCGTCCGGGTGATCACGGCGTCGACCAGCTCGTCGCGAGAAGTGAAGTGCGCGTAGACGGTTTGCCGCGTCACGCCTGCCTCGGCGGCGATGGCCGCCATCCCCGCGTCGGGGTGGGTTGCCAGCAGCCGGGTGGCGGCGTCGAGGACGGCGGCTCGGCTGCGGGCTGCGTCCGCGCGCCGCTTCGGTTCCCGTGGTCCGGTCAAAGTCTTACACCCTTGTCAAATTTATCGGCCGAACTTAACCTTTACATGTCTGTAAGAATTCTACGGCTGGAGTGCTGTGAAGTCCCTGTCCACGCTGGCCCGCCCGCTCGCCCTGTGCGCCACCGGCCTGCTCGCCGGTGCCTTCGGCTACGGCGCCGCCAATCTCGTCCCGACGTTCCATCGCGTGCCGCTGCAGATGCGCCTGGAATTCCATACCGAACTCATGCGCAACAACAGCATCAGCATGCAGGCCACCATGGCCGCGGCCGCCCTGAGTTGCCTGGTCGTCGCCGTGTTCGCGGCCGGGCGCGCCCGATGGCTCGCCGGAGTGGCGACGGCGTTGATCGTCGCCTCGTTCGCGATCACCCGGCTGGGCAATGTGCCGATCAACCATCAGATCAACCGCTGGGCCGTCGACGGGGCACCGCCGGACTACGCGTCGATCCTTGCTCGCTGGGATCAGTTCCACCTGTTCCGCACCGGGACCGCCCTGGTGGCCTTCGCCCTGGTGATCGTGCTCGTCACTGTTGATGCCGGCAATCGGAGGGATGCCTAACCGATATCGGGCGTCATAACGGCGGCGATCCAGTCCGGATGGGGCCAGGCATGCGCGCTGCTCGCGTTCGCGCTGCTCGTGACGACGATCGAACTCCAGGTACGCGTCGTCGAAGAGCCCTACCTGTCCAGGGTCCACGGTGCGGACTATCGCGACTATCGCGCCACGACAGGAAGATTCGTCCCCGGCCTCGGTCGCGCGGCCGACGCGTGACGCGACGGCGGTGCGCCCACCCGGCGCACCCCCGCACGTCGTCCCGCTCAGTGACCGCGGGCGATCCAGTCCGCCAGTGCCGGCTTCTCGGCGCCGATGGTGGTCGTGTCGCCGTGGCCGGTGTGGACCGTGGTCTGCTCCGGCAGGGTGAGCAGCCGGTCGCGGATGGAATCGATGATGGTGTCGAAGTCGGAGAACGAACGTCCGGTGGCGCCGGGGCCGCCGGCGAACAGGGTGTCCCCGGTGAACAGGGCCGCCAGCTCCGGCAGGTGCAGGGAGACCGAGCCGGGGGAGTGGCCCGGGGTGTGCAGGATGTCGATGTCGGTGCCCGCCACCGTGATCCGCTTCGTGTCGGCCAGGGAGCGATACGCGGCATCCGGGTGGGTCATCCGCCACAGCGGCTCGTCACCCGGATGGAGCAGCACCGGCGCGTCCAGGCGGGCGGCCAGCTCGGGGGCGACGGTGACGTGGTCGTTGTGGCCGTGCGTGCACAGGATCGCGGTGACGTGCCGGGAGCCGACCGCGGCCGCGATGGCCTCGGCGTCGTGCGCCGCGTCGACGACGAGGACCTCCTCGTCGTCCCCGATCAGCCACACATTGTTGTCGACCTCCCACGTGCCGCCGTCGAGCGCGAAAACGCCCGAGGTCACGACCTTCTCGACGCGGGCGGTCACCGGACCACCACCGAGCGCAGCACCTTGCCCGCGCCCATGGCCGCGAACGCGGCCTCGACGTCGTCGAGGCCGATGCGCTCGGTGACGAAGCGGTCCAGCGGCAGCCTGCCCTGCCGGTAGAGGTCGACGAGCATCGGGAAGTCGCGTTCGGGCAGGCAGTCGCCGTACCAGGACGACTTGAGCGCGCCGCCGTGCGAGAACAGGTCGATCAGCGGCATGTCCAGGGTCATGTCCGGAGTCGGCACGCCGACGAGCACCACGGTGCCCGCCAGGTCGCGGCCGTAGAACGCCTGCTTCCAGGTCTCCGGCCTGCCGACCGCGTCGATCACCACGTCGGCGCCCCAGCCGTCGGTGAGCTCCTTGATCCGCTCCACGACGTCCTCGGTGCTCGCGTCGATGGTGTGGGTGGCGCCGAACTCGGTGGCCCACTCCAGCTTCTGCGGATCGCGATCGATCGCGATGATGGTGCCCGCGCCGGCGAGCCGGGCCCCGGCCACGGCCGCGTCGCCGACACCGCCGCAGCCGATCACCGCGACGCTGTCACCGCGCGAGACGGCGCCGGTGTTCATCGCGGCGCCGATGCCCGCCATCACGCCGCAGCCGAGCAGGCCGGCGACCGCGGGATCGGTCTCGGGATCGACCTTGGTGCACTGCTTCTCGTGCACGAGGGTCTTGTCGGCGAAGGCGCCGATGCCCAGCGCCGGGGTGAGCGGGGTGCCGTCGGTGAGCGTCATCGGGACGCTCGCGTTGTGGGTGTCGAAGCAGTACCAGGGTCGGCCGCGGCGACAGGCCCGGCACTCCCCGCAGATCGCGCGCCAGTTCAGCACCACCACATCACCCTCGGCCACGTGGGTGACCGCGGATCCGACGGTCTCCACCACGCCCGCGGCCTCGTGGCCGAGCAGGAACGGGAACTGGTCGTTGATCCCGCCCTCGCGGTAGTGCAGGTCGGTGTGGCAGACGCCGCAGGCCTGGACGCGGACGACCACATCGTGCGGTCCCGGATCGGGGATGACGATGTCGACGGTCTCGACCGGCGCGTCCTGCGCTCGGGCGATGACGGCGCGTACGGTCTCGGGCATGCGGTACTCCTCGGGTCGGGATGATCTCCTCCCACGCTAGCGCCGCGCCCGCCCGCTCAGTCGGGGATGGGTGGTATCCCGCCGGTCGGCGTGCCGAGTTCCTCGCGCACATGGTGTTCCACGAGCAACGGCACGAAGTCCCGGACGTGCACCTTCGCGAAATGGTCGTAGGCGTGCTGGACGATGTCGGCGATCTCGGCGGGGGCGATCGTGGGGTAACGGATGGTCAGCCGTTCGATGACCTCGTCGAGTTGCTGGTCCTCGTGAGCAGTCATACCTCAGGATTACCCCTCACCCCGCCGGGGCAACAGGTCATTTCTCGTCGAAGACCAGATCCGCGGGCGGATGGGTCAGGCGCACGGTGTCGCCCTCGACGACGGTGATCGTGTCCAGGCCGGTGGTGGAGTGTCCGGTGGACAGGATGAAGAAGCGGTCGGCGGCCTGGGCGAGGAAGGCGGGGAACCCGGCCAGGGAGAGATCGCCGTCGCCGAGCTCGAGATAGTCGGCCAGGCGGCGGAAGAGCTTGGGCAGCAGCACCAGATCGTCGGTGAGCGAGGTCGGGGAGGTCACCGCCGCGCCGGTGGTCGTCACGTCGGACGCCCACACCCCGAGCGGGGTCGGCGCGGTGGCGGCGGCCGCCGAGACCGCGGCGAACTCCGCGCGCAAGGTGGGGAACAGGCTGCGGTAGAACGTCGGATAGGCCAGTCCGGTCGCCAGCTGGTGGTGGTTGAGGGTGAGCCGCAGCAGAGCGACGTCGACGAACATCTCGCTGCCGGATTCCTGCGGCGCGGCCCCACGACCGGCGAAGGCGACGCAGCGGCCGTGCAGATCGGCGCCGCGCGTGAGGACGAAGCCGGGGACGGTGTCCTGGTCGGTGGCTGTCACGGTCTCCGCCTCGTTGCGCACCACGCCGGTGAAGCCCAGCCAGGCGAGCAGCTCCGCCGCGGCCGCGTGGGCCAGGGACAGCGGCTGGTGGGTGCGGGTGCCGTGCCGGGGCGTGTAGTGCGTCTCGAGGGAGTCGATGCCGTCCAGCCGCAGCTGAGCGGCGCCGGCGGCATTGCGCTTGACGCGATGGGGGCCGGGCACACGGTCCCATTCGGTCGGGTCGTCGGGCCGGAAGCGCACCGAGTCACCGTCGGGCTGGGCGCCCTCGGCGACGAAAACTCCGGAGATCAGCAGAAACGGCATCGCGTGTCATTCGTCTCGTGCGCGGCCGGGCGGGGCGAGGCGGTCGCGCGGGCGTACCGCACCCAGTCTGGATATGCGCTGGCGCGCAAGGCAATACGACGGCCTCGATGGTTCGCCCGCTGTTCACGCGACGGTCACCACGGCTGCCATAGACAGCGTCGATCGAGATGATCGGCGCTGCGTCCTGGACGCGATCGCCGCTGGTGGGCACGGTGGAGGCGAGCTGACCAGAGGAGAAAACATGAATCCCGCTCGATCGACAGTCCGTGGCGCCCGCGCGAGTGTGCTCGCCCTCGCTGTGCTCGCGGTGGGCGTCGGTGCCTGCTCCGCCGACCCGGAGCCGCCCGCGGCGGCGACCTCGACCTCGGCCGTAGCGCCCGCGGGCACGACCACGCAGGCCCCGCTGACCACCCGTCAGCTCGACCACAGCCTCGACGACGACCTGTTCGACGCCGCCGAGGACGACGACGCGAACCGCGTGCGTGACCTGATCGCACGCGGCGCCGACCCGGAATCGCGCCACGACGACGGCCGCACCCCGCTGGTCGAGGCCACCAAGAACCGCGCGAGCGCGGCCGCGCTCGCGCTGATCGACGCGGGCGCCGACGTGAACGCCAAGGACGACCTGCAGGACTCGGCGTACCTCTACGCGGGCGCCGAGGGCATCGACGACATCCTCGCCGCCACCCTCGCGCACGGCGCCGACCTGCGCAGCGTGAACCGCTACGGCGGCACCGCGCTCATCCCCGCCAGTGAGCACGGGCATGTGAGCACCGTGCGGATGCTGATCGCCGCCGGGGTCGACGTCAACCACATCAACACGCCGCGGTGGACGGCGCTGCAGGAGGCGATCGTCTACGGCGACGGGTCCCAGCGCTACCAGGAGACCGTCACTGCCCTGCTCGACGCGGGCGCCGACCCGGACATCCGCGACGCGGACGGGCGCACCGCGCTGCAGAATGCCGAACGCCTCGGGCAGGACGCCATCGTCGCGTTGCTGCGCGAACGCTGAGACGCACCACCGTTCACCTGCGCGGACTATCCTCTTCCCATGGCCGAGGAAGCGCTGTTCCTGGACCCCGTGATCGGTCGACCGGCGATCAAGATCGGCTACTTCCCCGATCAATGGGCCTTCGACCGGTTCGCCGCCGCCTACAACGCCTCCATGGCGGTGTTGCCGCGGCCCGATGCCATCGCCGCGGTCTCCACGACCTTCGGCCCGGTGCGCGCCTACCGCTTCGGCCCCGGCGGGGATACGCCGCTGGTTCTCCTGGCCGGACGGCAGGCCAGTACCCCGATGTGGGCGGCGAATCTGCCGAGCCTGCTGGCCCAGCGCACCGTGTGGGCCCTCGACAGCATCGGCGAACCGGGTGCGAGCGCCCAGCATCGCGAACTGGCCGACGGTCGCGATCAGGCGACGTGGATCGCGGAAACCCTTGCCGGACTGGGTGTTGCGCGCGCGCACCTGCTCGGAGTGAGCATCGGCGGCAACCTGGCCGTGCAGACGGCGCTGCACCGGCCGGACGCCGTCGCCTCGATCACCCTGCTCGATCCGGCCAACACGTTCGCGCCACTGAGCTGGAAGATGATCGCGGTGTCGCTGGGCAGCACCGTGCCGATGATGCCGGACGGCGTGCGTCACCGGTTGCTGAGCTGGATCGCCGGCGGCGCCCCGGTCGACGAGACGGTGCCGGAAGGGCGGCTCATCGCGTCGGGCATGAAGGACTACCGGGTCGCGCAGCCGCTGCTGCCGCGCCCGACCGAGGAGCAGTTGCGCGGCCTCACCGTCCCGGTGCTCGCCCTGTTCGCCGGTCGCAGCATCGTGCACGACGCGGCGAAGGCCGCCGAGACCGCGCGGCTGATCCCCGGCGCCCAGGTGGAGGTGTGGGCGGACGCCTCGCACGCGATCAACGGCGAGCACCCGGACCGGATCGCCCGGCGCTTCGCCGAATTCACCGCGACGATCTGACCGTCCCGGTGTCGCCGTGCCGCGCGAGCGTGGCCCGGTAGTGCGCGGGCGCGACACCGAACTGCCGCACGAACGCCTGCCGGAGCGATTCGGCCGTCCCGAAACCGCAGCGCGACGCGATCGCCGCGACCGGCGTCGTGGTGTGCACGAGCAACTGCGCCGCCGCCTCGACCCGCGCGCGGCGGATGTGGCGGCCGGGCGTGACGCCGAGATACCGGCCGAACAGGCGGGTCAGATGACGCGCGCTCACCCCTTCGCGCGCGGCCAGCGCCGCGGTGGACAGATCGTCGGCCAGGTGCGCGGCGATGTGGGCCGTGACCCGGCGCACGAGCGCGTGCTCGGCCTGCGGCTGCGCGAGGAACATGCTCATCTGCGCCTGCGAGCCCGGCCGCTGCAGATAGGTGACCAGACCCCGCGCGACCTGCCTGGCCGGCTCGGCGCCGTGGTCCTCCTCGACGAAATCGAGCATGAGATCGATCGCGCTGGTCATGCCCGCGGCCGTCGACACCCGGCCGTCGCGGATGTAGATCGGTTCGGAATCGACAGTGATCTCGGGGTATTCGGCGGCCAGTTCGCCCGCCGTGATCCAGTGCGTGGTCGCCCGCTTGCCGTCGAGCAGCCCGGCCGCCGCCAGCACGCTCGCGCCCGTGCAGACGGAGGCGACGCGGCGGCTCACCGCGGCGAGCCGCCGGACATGGGCGACCAGGGCGGTGTCGCGCGCCGCGTCCTGGTGACCGAGGCCGCCGGAGACGACCAGCGTGTCGAGGGGACCGGTGATCTGCTCCAGCCGCGCCTCGCCGTGCAGCCGCAGCCCGGAATCGCAGGTGATCGTTCGGCCGCCCCTGGTGGCCAGCTCGACCCGGTACGCCGGGTCGACGCCGATCCGGTTCGCCAGAGCCAGCGTCGTGGTGACGCACGACAGGTCCAGCAGTTCGGCGCCGTCGTAGCCGATGACGACGACGGTCCTGGCGCTCATGTGGTCAGTGTAGGGGCGTCCGGGCGCATCGGCGCGGGTCTGTTCTGCCAGGAATCCCAAGAAAACAGACGCGGTGGGCCGGGGCGGTCGACCTCCGCCGGATCGGGCGCGACGCTGGGCGGACATCGATCCACGGAGGCCCGACATGACTGCCCGAACCGAACGTATGTCCCTGCGGCGCGGGTCTTTTCCGGACGTGGTCGTCCACCGTTGGCCCAGCCTGCTCGCCCTCGGACTGGTGCTGCTGATCTGGCCGACCGGGGCCGAGAACACGGTGCGCGTGCTCGCCGAGGTGCTCGTCGTCCTGCCGCTGATCTATCTGGTCACCGCGGCGCTGGGCAGGCCCGATCGCACCTGGGTGGTCTTCGGCGTGCTCACCGTGCTGTTCGGCGCGCTCGCCGCCCAGGACGTCGTGCCGACGACGGCGGGCCTGTCCGTGGTGGCCGTGCTCGCGGTCGCGGTGGCCGCGCGGACCGGTCGGGTCGACCGCGCCTTCCTGCTGCAGGTCGCGGGCTTCGTCCTCTTCAGCACGATCGCGGTGCTCGCCCAGCAGGTCGGCCTCGGCTGGGCGCGGGTCCTCGTCGCGGCGGGCTGGTTCGCCCACGGTCTGTGGGACTACGAACACCGCCACGCCCACCGCACGGTCGCCCGCACCTTCGCCGAGTTCTGCGGCCTGATCGACGTCATCGTCGGCGCCGCCGTCCTCCTGGTGCCCTAGCGCGACCACGGACCACGACGACGCCACGGCCGACGGGGCCGTGGCGTCGTCGACCGGCGATCAGCCCAGCACCGACACCGCGAGCCCGAGCAGCGCGCCGCCGAAAACCACGGTGTTGCGGACCTTCTGGAGGGTCCAGGTCCAGGCGGGGAAGCCGGCCTCGGCGCGGTCGAGCAGGGCGGGGACGTCGATGCGGGCCAGCTCGGAATCCCCGGCCCGAGCGAACGCGGCCTTCACCGACTTCGTCGCGGTGAGATTGCTGTAGACGATCACACAGTTTCCGAGCAGGACCAGGCCCAGCACCACCCAGTTCACCGGGCGGGCGAGGTCGAGGCCCGCCAGGTTCAGCGCGGCCGCGCCGAGCATGATCGCGGCGACCCCGAGCGGTGCGGCGCTCTCGTGCCCACTGGCGTCGAAGCGCATCCCGTGCTCGTGCAACGCGGACGTGCGCACACCCTGCCTGGCCAGCTCGGTCTGTGCCGACGCCATGGCGGCTCCGCCGTAGCGGTGCCGCACGACCGGCATGCTCAGAAACGCGGCGGCGATGGCGATCTCGATGACGGCGACGAGGGTGCGCGCCTCTCGTGACGGCATGGCACGCGACACCTTGACCAAGGAGCAGATCGTCGGCGCGGCGATCGCGCTGCTCGACGAGGAAGGGCTCGACGGGCTGAACATGCGCAGCCTCGGTCAGCGCCTCGACTCCGCCGCGACCGCCATGTACTGGCACGTGAAGAACAAGGACAATCTGGTCCGCCTCGCCGTCGACGAGGTGTGGGGCGAGATCGCCCTGCCGGATCCGGCGGCCACCGACTGGCGGGCCGCGGCCGAGGCCATGGCGACCGGGATGTACACCGTGCTCGCCCGGCATCCCTGGCTGGTGCAGGCGCAGGCGAGCCATCTGCTCTACGGCCCCAACAAGTCCCGGCACGACGAGCGCGCGCTGGCGATCTTCGAGGCGGCGGGATTCGACGACGACGATGCCGATCGCGCGGTCGCCGCGATCTTCCTGTTCGTGCTCGGCAACGCGACCGGACCTGCCGCGAATGTCTCCCTGCGCCGCCGGCTGGGCAAGGGTGGCGCCGATCCGGAAACCCAACTGGCGCAGGCGATGACGGAGGCCACGGCGATCGCGGGGAAGTTCCCGCGCCTGCGCGCGCGGATCGAGCGGGCCGCGGGCACGGGCTACAACGCCGCGCCCGACAGCACCTTCCGGTTCGGGCTCGCGGCGCTGCTGGACGGCCTCGGCGCGCGAACGGCCAGCTGACGCAGCCCTATTCGGTGGTGGTGGCGATGCGGGCGAGGACGGCGGTGACGACCAGGAAGCCGCTGTCGACGACGTCCTCGAGGGGTTGGCGGTAGTCGTCGAGGACCCACTTCTGGGCGATGATCAGGATGGCGCCGACCAGGCCGAGGACGACCATCCGCACGCTCACCTCCGGGTGGTTGTCCAGGTCCACATACGGCGTGAGCAGGGCCAGGCAGATGTCGACCAGGGCGTCCAGGACGTCGTGATAGGCGCGATCGACCGTCGGGCTCACGCCGAGGATCTCGAAGAAGGCGATCCGCGGCACCCGGGGGTCGTCGCGGATGAGCCGGAAGTACGCCGTCAGCGCGCCGCGCACCCTGGTGTCGATGTCGGCCTCGGTGTCACCGATGCCGAAGTGGATCGCCTCGAGCATGCGGGCGGTGACCTCGCGATAGACCTCGAGCAGCAAATCCTCACTGTCGGTGAAGGATTCGTAGAAGTACCGCTTGCCGACCCCGGCCGCGGTGCACAGTGTGATGACGGTGGTGTTGCGGTAGCCCTCGGTGCCGAAGGCCTCGGTCGCGGCCTCGATCAACCGGGTCCGGCGCTCCCGCTGCCGCTGTCCGGGCGCGGCACCGCGGTACCTGCGTCCGTCGGGATCGAGTTCGGGCGCGCTCACGACACCGATTCTGTCAGGTGCGGTCGCGGAGCCGCCGCGCGCGGGGGGATCGCCGGGAACATGTTCTTGCGATCGAACGTGACGCAGGCTACGTTACTTCCCGGTACGGGAACGTTGTGGTTCCCGATGGTGGAGGGCTGAGACCGAAGCATGATCAAACATCGAGGGCGTTTCGCCGCCCTGGTCGCGTCTGTCGTGGTGCTGGTGGGGGCGGTCGCCTCGGCCCCGGTCGGCCAGGCCCTGCCTGCCAACGGCGGCCTGGACGCGCAGTTCGTCGCCACGCACAACGGGCCGCAGCAATACCCGAACGTCTTCATCGAATGGGACGTGCCGATCACCATGAGTGACGGAACGGTATTGAAAGCCAACGTCTATCACCCGGCGGGCGCTGACGGTCAGCCGATCGCCGAGCCGACGCCGACGATCGTCAACATGACGCCCTACACCAAGCTGGTCTCCAACATCGCGGACTCCACGCTCGCGGTGCCGGCGCTGTCGGACCTGCTCATGCCGGTGCTGCAGAACCTGGACTTCTCGCCGTTCGGCTTCAGCACCCTCAGCGACATGATGAAGGCGCTGCCCGGCGGCGCCGCCCGCACCTTCGGCGTGGACCGCAACCTGATCCGTGGCGGCTACACCCAGGTGGTCGTCGACGTGCGCGGCACCGGCTTCTCCCAGGGCACCTGGCAGGTGTTCGGCGAACGCGAACAGCTCGACGGCGTCGAGGTGGTCGACTGGGCCGCGAAGCAGGGCTGGTCGAACGGCAAGATCGGCATGAGCGGCATCTCCTACTCGGGGATCAACCAGCTGCAGACCGCGCAGCGGCAGCCCGAGGCGTTGAAGGCGATCTTCCCGATCGTGCCCGGCAGCGACCTCATCCGCGATGTCGCCGCGCCCGGCGGCGCGCTCGGCATCGGTTTCATCCCCGCCTGGCTGCTCGCCGTCGACGGCGCGAAACTGCTGCCGGACCTGGTCTCCATCCTGAGCGGCAAGTTCGACTGGCAGTGGCTGGCCGATCGGGTACGCGACCCGTTCACCTTCTTCAACGTCCTCATCGCGGCGCTGACCACCCCGACGGTCGAGCAGATCCCGCCGGAGATGGCCTCGATCCTCGACGACGAGAGCCCGCTGCGCACCGCCTGGGTCGGCGAACCCGATCAGGTGCGGGTGCCGACGTTCCTCTACGGCGGCTGGCACGACATCTTCACCTACTCGACCCCGCGCATCTACAACGCCGTCGACGTGCCCGCCGAGCAGAAGAAGCTCATCATGGGCGACGTCTACCACGTGACGGTGAGCTCCGGGCTGGGTCAGGCCGGCGCGCCCGCACCGCTGGAATCGTTGCAGCGGGCCTGGTTCGACAAGTGGCTCAAGGGCATCGACAACGGCATCGACCGGTACGAGCCGGTCACCCTGTGGCAGCAGGGCAGCGAGCAGTGGACCTCCGACGTCGCGTTCCCGCGTCCGGGGATGCAGCACCGGCGGCTCTACCTGGACGGCGCGCCGTCGGGGACCGCGCCGGGCGCCAGGTACGACGGCAGCCTGGTCGCCTCGCCCGGTGCGGCACAGCGACTCTCGGTCGACCCGAGCCTGACCACGATCTGCTCGCGCGACGCCGCGCAGGGCACGGCGGGCCTGGTGCCGCTGCCGGACATCTGCGTGGAGGACGCCAGGATCAGTGAGGGCGCCGCGCTCACCTTCACCTCCGCCCCGGTCACCCAGCCGACCCGGATCTCCGGCGCGATCGCCGCGCACCTGAACACGGTGCTCGACGCGACCGACGGATACTGGACGGTCACGGTGAACGATGTGGCCCCCGACGGCCGCTCGACGGTGTGGACGCAGGGGCAGCTGATGGCCTCGCTGCGCGCGGTCGACGACGGCAAGTCGACCCGCTCGCCCAACGGCGACTACACCGATCCGTATCCGATCCTCACCCTCGACACCCGCCAGCCGGTGGTGCCGGGCGAACCGACCACCATCGACATCGGCATCCGCGCCACCGACGGCGTGCTGCAGCCGGGCCACCGGCTCCGGGTGGACGTGTTCGCGAGCAACTTCCCCAGCGGAATCCCGTTGCGGCCGTTGCTGAACGAGAGCGGTCTGCGCACCCAGCACCTGGAGCTCGATCCGGCGCGGCCGAGCTGGATCAACGTGCCGATGGACACCGATCCGGGCTGGTGACCCGGCCTCACCCCGCCGCGAACAACCGCCGCAGGTCGTCGACGAACGCGGTGTAGGCCTGCGCGCGGTCCTCGGCGCGCAGCACCGCGGCGGGGTGCACGGTCACCCCGACCCGGTGGTGCTCGCCGTCGACGACCTGTCCGCGCAGTGCGGTGACCTTGGCCTTCGGGCCGAGCACCGCCTGCGTGGCGATCGCGCCGAGGCAGATCACCAGCCGCGGGGCGATCAGCTCCAGTTCGGTCGCCAGCCACGGAGCACAGGCCACGATCTCGGTCCGGCGTGGTTGCTGATGGATGCGGCGCTTGCCGCGTTCGACGAACCGGAAGTGCTTGACCGCGTTGGTCAGATACAGCGTGTCGCGGTCGACGCCGATTTCGGCGAGCGCGCGATCGAGCAGGTGGCCCGCCGGTCCGACGAACGGGTGCCCGTCGAGATCCTCGTCGTTGCCGGGCTGTTCGCCGACCAGCACCGTGTCGGCCGTGGCCGAGCCCTCGCCGAAGACGGTCTGGGTGGCGTCGCGATAGAGATCGCACCCGTGGCACCGTTCGGCGGCGGCGCGCACCGTGGCCAGGTCCTCGGTGCGCGGAACGTACTGCGCCGCACCCGGATACTTCGTCATCGGGAGCGCCCCGCCGTGGCCGTCGCAGGCTCGGGTACGCGGGTGACGGGCGCGCCCGCCCGGTCGGCCAGCCGCGCGAAGGTGATCGCGTCGCCGACCGCCGCCCCGCCCGGATCGTTGTTGAAGTAGACGTGCAGGTCGGCATCGGCGGGCCAGCTGTCGAGCAGCCGGTGCACCCAGCTGTCGAGGGCCTGGCGGCCGTAGTGCGGTGGCGGGTAGGCGCGGCCGGCGTGCAGACGCAGATAGGCCCAGTCGGTGGTGCGCCAGCGCGGCGTCACCGGATGCGAGTCCCGATCGGCCCAGGCCAGGGCCGCGCCGTGCGATTCGAGCACTGTGCGGACGTCGTCGGTCCACCAGGATTCGTGGCGCGGTTCCACCGCCACCCGCACCGAGCGCGGGAAGCAGCTCAGGCAGTCGTCGAGCAGGGGCGCGTCCGCGCGCAGGGTCGGCGGCAGTTGCAACAGGATCGGCCCGAGTTTGCCGCCGAGGCCCTCGGCTCGGTCCAGCAGGCGGCGCACCGGTTCGGCCGGGTCGCGCAGGCGCTTGATGTGCGTGAGGTAGCGGCTGGCCTTCACCGAGACCAGGAAGTCCTTCGGTGTGCGGGTTCGCCACGCGCCGAAGGTGTCCCGGCTCGGCAGCCGGTAGAAGGCGTTGTTGGACTCGACCGTCGCGAAGGACTCGGCGTAGTGCTCGAGCCAGCGGCGCACCGGCATGTTGTCCGGATACAGCAGCCCGCGCCAGTCGCGGTACTGCCAGCCGGAGGTTCCCACCCGGATCACCGCATCACCTCCCTTTCCTGTGGTCAGCCGGGCGCGGCGCGCAGGAGCGGATCGAGTTCACTCGCGTAGAAGTCCAGGAACGCGTCCATGTCCGGGCCCGCGTTCATCAGGACCACGCGATCGAATCCCGCGTCGGTGTACTGCCGCACCGCCTCGACATAGCGTTTGGGGTCGTTGCCGCAGACGAAGGCGTCGAGCATGTCGTCCTCGCGGACGGTCGTCGTCGCGGCGGCGAAGTTCGCCGGGTTGGGCAGCTCGCTCATCACCTTCCAGCCGCCGACCGCCCAGCGATTGGTCGACAGCGCGGCGGCCGCGGCCTCGAGCTCGGTCTCGGCGAAGGCGACGCCGAGTTCGGCGTAGCGCGGCCCCGTGCCGCCCGCGTGCTGGTAGGTCCGCACGAGTTCGCCGTTGGGCTCCGTGCTGAACAGCCCGTCACCCAGTTCGGCCGCGACCCGCGCGGCCGCGGCGCCACCCGCCGCCACCGCGATGTCGGGCAGCGGGTCGGGCAGGTCGAACACCCGCGCGTCCGACAGCGACAGGTAGCGGCCGTCGTAGCTGCGATACCCGCCCTGCCAGAGCAGCCGGATGATCTCGAGCGCCTCGCGCAGCATGGCCTGGCGCGTCGCCACGGGCGGGAACTCCCGGCCGACGACGTGCTCGTTGAGCCGTTCCCCCGAGCCGATGCCCAGGGTGAAGCGGCCGTCGGAGACCAGCGCGGTGGTCGCGGCGGCCTGCGCGATGATCGCGGGGTGGTAGCGGATGATCGGGCAGGTCACGCCGGTGGCCAGGCCGATCCGTTCGGTACGCGCGGCGAGCGTGCCCAGCACGGTCCAGACGAAGGGGGAGTGGCCCTGCTCGTCGAGCCACGGATGGAAGTGATCGCTCATCTCGACGAAGTCGAAGCCGGCGGCCTCGGCCCGAACGGCTTGGCGCACCAGCTCGTTCGGGCCGAACGCCTCGGCGGCCAACTTGAATCCGATCTGCATGGCGCGCCTTTCGTTGCGGGGTCAGTCGCGGCCGAGGGCGTGGGCCAGTTCCTGCTTGTTCATCTTCGAGCGGCCGTCGATGTTGCGACGGCGGGCTTCCTCGTAGAGCTGGTCGCGGGTCAGCCCGCGCGGCCCCTTGCGATGGGCGCGCTGACCACCGCGCCGCTGCGGCGAGGTGTCGGTGCGCGAGAGCTTGCTCGAGCGCTTGGCCTCCCCGGACTGCGCCCGGTTCTTGTTCACCGTGCGCGCCGCGATCTCCTCGGCCCGGTCCTCACCGACGCCCTTCTCGCGCTGCGACTCCTTGATGTGCTTGTACTGCCGTTCGCGCTTGTCACTCCATGCTTGCTGCGGCATCGCTACACCTCCACATCTCGACGGGTGCTTCTGCCTGCCGTCTACCCGGGCAGCGCGAACGGAAACAGCGCGGGCCGGGCCGTCCCGTCCCTGGCCGCCGCGGAGAAGAATTAGGTGTTACTTCGAATACTACATATGTGTATCATTGGGCCAACCGCACCACCGGCGCAGCGGCGCGCCGGGTACTCGACGAGTATCGCGGGAGGACGAGGAGTACCGATGAAGTTGCTTCGGCGTAGCGCGCGGCGACCGGAACTGGATCCGGGAAAGGTCGCGCTGCAGGCCCGCAATGTGGCCTTCGACTGGTCGGCTGTCGACCTGCACTGGATGTCGGCGGAACCCTACGCGTCACACCTGATCAGCGCGTTGAACATGCTGCTGCCCGAGGGTGAGCGCATGTTCATCGTCACCTATCGCGAGGCGCTGGCCTATGTGAAGGACGAGAAACTGCGCGAGGACATGCTCGGCTTCATCGGGCAGGAGTCCATGCACGCGGAGACCCACGAGAAGGTCCTGCGCGAGGTGCTCATCGCCAACGGCATCGACGCCGAACCCTATGTGCGGCAGATGGAGTACCTGTTCCGCAAGACGCTGGGCCCCCGGGGCGGCGACGACCGCGCGGGCAGGCAGATGCTGGTCGAACGGCTGGCGTTCATCGCCTGCCTCGAGCACTTCTTCGCCTGGCTCGGCGACTGGGTGATCAACGCCGACCTGGAGAAGTTCGGCGCCGACCCGCGCATGGCCGACCTGTTCCGCTGGCACGGTGCCGAGGAGGTCGAGCACCGCAACGTCGCCCACGATGTCGCCGAGTACTTCGGCGTCGGCTACGTGCGCCGCTGCGCCTCGATGGTGCTGGTGTTCCCGATCTTCATCGCTTTGGTGGTGCGCGGCGCGAAGTTCCTGGTGCATCAGGATCCGCGCTTGCCCGATCACGGCTATCCGCGCGTCATCGCCTCGGTGCTCGGCGCGATGTGGCGTGGCGCGCTGCCGGGCATTCCGTCGCTGCTGGTCAGCGCGCTGTCGACGTTCCAGCCCGGCTACAGCCCGGAGAACGTGGGGTCGACCGCCCAGGCCGTCGCCTACCTGGCCCAGTCGCCCGCCGCGCGGGCGGCGGCCTCGTGACCGTGCGCGAGGTGCCGGACGCACTGCCCGGCGACCTGTACGGCAAGCACCGGCACGATCCCGGCACCAGGGTGCTCGACGCGATCGCGACGGCCCGGCTGCGCTGGAGTTCGCTGGTCAATCGACGGGACCTGCGCCCGCGCGTGGACGATCGGCGGTTCCCGGTGGTGGTCACCGAGCGCCGGATCGTCGCCCATGATCAGGACGTGGTGAGCCTGCGGCTGGCCAGGCCGGACGGCCGCGAGCTGCCCGCCTGGCGGGCGGGCGCGCACCTGGATCTCGAGCTGCCCTCCGGCCGGCTGCGTCAATACTCGCTGTGCGGCGACCCGGCCGACACCCGCGCGTACCGGATCGCGGTGCGCCGCATCCCCGACGGCGGCGGCGGTTCGGTCGAGGTGCACGACGAGCTGCGGGTCGGCAGCGAATTCGTGGTCCGCGGCCCGCGCAACGCCTTCCCGTTCGCGGTGCCGGGGCACGGCTCGCCCGCCGAGCGGCTGCACTTCGTGGCAGGCGGCATCGGCATCACCCCGATCCTGCCGATGGCGCGGCTCGCGCACCGCCTCGGCGTGCCGTGGACCATGGTCTACACCGGGCGTTCCCGCGACACCATCCCGTTCCTGGCCGAGCTGGAGAGCTTCGGCGAGCACGTGCTGGTGCGCACCGACGACGAGCACGGCCTGCCCGACGCGGCGGCACTGCTGCCCGGCGTCGGCGCGGGCACCGCCGTGTACGCCTGCGGGCCCACCCCGATGACCTCCGCGATCGTCGCCGCCGTGCGCACGATGCCCGAGGTCGAACTGCATTTCGAACGGTTCTCCCCGCCTCCGATCGTCGACGGCGCCGCCTTCGAGATCGAGCTCGCCGCCTCCGGCACGGTGCTCGAGGTGCCCGCCGACCGCAGCGCGCTCGACGTCATCCTCGCCGCCCGCCCCGACCAGCCGTACTCGTGCCGCCAGGGCTTCTGCCGGACCTGCGTGGTGCGGGTGCTGGCCGGCGACCCCGATCATCGGGAGAACACGCTGTCCGCCGACGAGCACGCCGCCGGGGCGATGCTCGCCTGTGTATCCCGTTCGCACGGTGAGCGATTGGTGCTCGACCTGTGAGTTCCGTTCCAGGACAAGGAGTCCGAACCGACATGACCGCCGACACCCCAGCGCCCGTGAACCGGCGCACCGTCCGCAACGGCGATTTCGACCTCGCCGTGTTCGAATACGGTGACGCCGCCGCCGACACCGTCGTGCTGGTGCACGGCTGGCCCGACACCCATCACCTGTGGGACAAGGTGATTCCGCTGCTGGCCACGCGCTTCCACGTGGTCGCCTACGACACCCGCGGCCACGGCGAGTCCACCCGCACCCAGCGCACCGCCGACTTCCGTCTCGACGAACTCGCCCGCGACTTCTACGCGGTGATCGACGCGGTGAGCCCGGACCGCCCCGTGCACGTCCTGGCTCACGACTGGGGCTCGGTGCAGGTGTGGGAGGCGGTGTGCGAACCGCAGGCCACCGAGCGGGTCGCCTCGTTCACCTCGGTGTCCGGGCCCAATCTGGACCATCTCGCCGCGTGGGTGCGTGCCCGCCTGTCCCGGCCGACCCCGCGCAACATCTGGCAGCCGGTCACCCAGGCGCTGTCCTCGGCCTACACCGCCTTCTTCATGACGCCGGTGCTGCCGCGCGCCACCTTCACCGCGATCGGCACCGAGAAGGTCTGGCAGCGCGCGGTGTCGCTGATGAACGACACCGCGCCGAGCAACGTTCGGCTGGCCCCGACGTTCCGCCGCGACATCGTCGACGGACTGCTCATCTACCGCGCCAACATCGTGCAGCGCATGCTCGCGCCGCGCGAGCGGCGCACCGAGGTGCCGGTGCAGCTGATCGTCGCGGGTCGCGACGTCGCCGTGCGGCCCGCGGGCTACGACGACTCGGGCAAGTGGACCGATCGGCTGTGGCGCCGCGACGTGCCCGCCGGCCACTGGATGCCGTTCTCGCACCCGGAACTGCTGGCCACCGCGACGACCGAACTGATCGACGCGCTCGCCGGCAACGGCATCCCGCGCGGGCTGGCCAGGGCCGAGGTCGGCCGCAGCCGCCGCGAGTTCGACGACAACCTGGTGGTCGTGACCGGCGCGGGCAGCGGCATCGGCCGCGAGACGGCGCTGGCCTTCGCCCGCCTCGGCGCCGAGGTCGTGGTCTCGGACGTGAACGAGAACGCCGCGAAGGAGACGGCCGAGCTGGTCGCCGCCGAAGGCGGTGTGGCGCATTCCTATTCGCTGGACGTGTCGAACGAGGACGCGGTGCGCGCGCACGCCGAGACGGTGATCGCCGCCCACGGCGTGCCCGACATCCTGGTCAACAACGCGGGCGTCGGCCAGGCGGGCGCGTTCCTCGACACCCCCACCGAGGAATTCGATCGGGTACTGCGGATCAACCTCGACGGCGTGGTGCACGGCTGCCGCGCGTTCGGCGCCGCGATGGCCGAGCGCGGCCTCGGCGGCCACATCGTGAACCTGTCCAGCATGGCCGCCTACAGCCCGCAGCGCGACATGGCCGCCTACGCCACCAGCAAGTCGGCGGTGTTCATGTTCTCCGACTGCCTGCGGGCCGAACTGGCCGATCGCGGCATCTCGGTCTCGACGGTGTGCCCCGGCATCGTGCACACCAATATCGTCGCCACCACCCGGATCTCGGGCGTCTCCCCGGAAGAGGAGGCGGCCGCGCAGACCAAGTTCGACAAGCTCTACGAGCGGCGCGGCTACACCCCCGACCGGGTCGCCGCCCAGATCGTGAAGGCGGTGCGCAAGCGCCGCGACATCGTGCCGGTGACCCCGGAGTCCTGGCTGCAGTACCGGGCCAACCGGATCGCCCCCGGCGCGGTGCGCTTCGCGGCCCGCCGGATGAAGCTGGTCTAGCCGAGGTCGGCCCGGCGCAGTCGCTCCTGGACGGCGGCGACGTGCCGGGCGTCCACGCCCCACGGGTCGGTCACCCCGACGTGGCGGTCCAGGTCCCACAGCACGCACTGTTCGTCCGGCGCCGCCACCAGCGACCAGGCCACGACGGTGCGCCCGAGCTGCTCGATCATCGAGCCGTGGTCGGGCGCGCTGTCGCCCGCGCCGTCGGGGAAGTGGTGCAGGAACCGGCCGTAGGCGGCGGCGCAGAACGCCGCGTACTGCTGGGTGCACAGGATGAAGCCGTGCCAGGCCTCGTCGACGGCGTGCGAGGGCATACCGATCACCTGGTCGTCGCGCATCGCGGCGCCGCAGCAGCGCAGCCATTGGCGCAGACCGGTGTCGACGAGCTCGCGCGGTTGCCACGGGCAGGTCTTGAAGATCGCGTCGGGGAACCGCAGGTCGGCGACGACGCGGTCGACCGTGTCGAGATCGATCGGTCGCGGACCGCGTCGCAGGAACGAGAGCACCACGAATTCACTGTAAGGCCACTACGCGTGGTGGCGTCGGGTCCGGCCTCGGCGGCTAGCCTGCTGAGATGGTGTTGATGCTGATCATCCTGTTCGTCCTGCTCGCGGGGCTGGCCGTCGCGGGTCTGGTCGCGCTCGTGATCTCGCTGGCCGGGCGGACCGACCCGAGGAGCCGTCGCGGGCACGCCGATCCGGGCTGGACGGCGGGAACGGCCGGGACCTACGGGGCGTACGACGGAAACTCGGGCCCGCCGCACGAGCACGGGCCCGGGTGCGGTGGCGGGTCGTCGAACAGCGGCTGCGGCGGTGGGTCCGGCAGCAGCTGCGGTGGCGGCTCCAGCAGTAGTTGCGGCGGGGGATCCAGCAGCAGCTGTGGCGGCGGGAGCAGCAGTAGCTGCGGTGGCGGGTCCTGATCGAGTGATCCACGCCGCACCGACTTGACCTCGAGTTCTCTTCAGGTTTCATGCTTGACCTCGTCCGGTCACAGGCCATGAAGGAGTCACGATGCGTGCGGTGCAGGTCAAGGAATTCGGCGGTCCGGAAGTGCTCGAGGTGGGCGAAATGCCCACGCCCCGGCCGGATTCGGCGGAGGTCGTCGTCGATGTCGAGGTCGCGGACGTGATGTTCCTCGACACCAGGCTGCGCGGCGGCTGGGGGCGGGATTTCTTCCCGCTGAGCCTGCCGTACGTGCCCGGCGGCGCGATCGGCGGCGTCGTCTCCGTCGTCGGCACCGAGGTCGATCCGCGCTGGCTCGGCAAGCGGGTCGTCACCCAGACCGCGGCCAGCGGCGTCGGCGGCGGGCTGCCGATCGGCGGCTATGCCGAGCAGGCCCTCGCCAAGGCCGACACGCTGGTCGAGATCGAAACCGGGTTGAGCACCGAGCAGGCCGTCGCGCTCGCCCACGACGGGCGCACCGGCCTCGCGGTCTTCGACCGCGCCGCCCTCACACCGGGCAGACGGGTGCTGATCACCGCGGCCGCCGGTGGGCTCGGCACCCTGCTCACCCAGCTGGCGGTGGCCGCGGGCGCCGAGGTGGTCGCCGCGGCACGAGGCGCGGAGAAGCTGGCGCTCGCGCGTCGGCTCGGGGCGAGCGCGGTCGTCGACTACTCCGTCGACGGCTGGGCCGAGCAGGTGCGTGAGATCACCGGCGGGGGAGCCGATGTGGTCTTCGACGGGGCGGGCGGGGCGATCGGCGGCAACGCGCTCACCGCGACGGCGGACAAAGGCTTGTTCCTCGGGTATGGCTCCGCCGCAGGAGATTTCGCGCAGGTAGATGCCGAATCAGCTGCCGCGCGCGGTGTCTCGGTGCTCGGGTTGTTCGACATCGTCGGCGGTGAGGTCGACTGGCAGGCGCTGGCCCGGCGGGCGCAGCGCGAGGTCGCCGACGGCCGGGTGGAAGTGATTGTCGGGCAGACGTTCCCGCTCGATCGCGTCGCCGCCGCGCATGCGGCCATCGAAAACCGCTCCGCGCTGGGCCGTACCCTGTTGACGATCGGCGCGTCATTGTAACTTATTGTGCGCCGCAACGGAATACACGATAAGTTCATACTGTGCAGGGACTGATTGTTATCGCAGTAATAGTTGCGGTTCTCCTGCTGGTCGGCGGCGTCATCAAGCTGGCCAGCAATCCAGGGGGAAATATCGAGCGCCGTGATCGAGAACGCGCGCGGGAGCGCGCCGACAGGAGTTAGCTCCACGGTGCTCGGTCGGCACGCCGGCATCGCCCGCCGCGCCGACCGAGCACCGTGAGCCACCCCCTCGCCGAGTGGTCAATCTCGCACCCCACCGGGTACCATGCGACACGCCCGCGGACTCCCGCGGCCAGGGGCGGTAGCTCAGTCGGTTAGAGCCGCGGACTCATAATCCGCTGGTCGTGGGTTCGAGCCCCACCCGCCCCACTTCACCCGAAAATCGGTCGTGCCTCCGGCCGTGCCCTTGCTACCGTGCCGGTCATGAAGGTCGATCCCACTCGTATCGCCGCCGCCGCGCGAGCTCTCCGCTCGCCGGTTGCCGCCGCCTGACCTTCATTCCCACCCGGCGACCGGAAACGGTCCGCTGGTATGTGTCGGTTTCGGTATCCGTTCCGTCCTGTGTGATCGTTTTCCGGTCGATTTCCCTTTCGAGGAGCAATCGCCATGATCACCACGGAACAGACCATTCGGAACTTTCTCGACTTCTTCCGCGAATGTGGGCACGAACACATTCCCGGTGGCTCACTCATTCCGCCGCCGGGAGATCCGGTGCTTTTCACCACCTCCGGGATGCACCCGTTGACGCCCTACCTCAGGGGGCTGCCGCATCCGAGCGGCCGGCGCCTCACCGGCGTCCAACGCTGTTTGCGCACCACCGATCTCGACGAGGTCGGCGACGACACGCACCTCACCGTGTTCGGCATGCTCGGGTCCTGGTCGCTCGGCGACTACGGCGGGTCGCGAAGCCTGCGTTGGGGATTCGAACTCTTGCGGGACGGCTTCGGCATCGAGCCGGACCTGCTGTCGGTGACGGTGTTCGGCGGGGGCGGCGGAGTCGAGCCGGATCACGAATCATGGCGCACCTGGGGCGAACTGGGTGTGCCGGTGGAGCCGACCACCGACGAGAACTGGTGGTCCAACGGACCGACCGGGCTCTGCGGACCCGACTCGGAGATCTTCGTGTGGACCGGCGACGGTCCGCCGCAAAACACCCCGACCACGGACGACCGGTGGCTCGAGGTGTGGAACCACGTCATGATGCGCTACGTGCGCCACCCGGACGGCAGTCTCGAACCGCTGCGCAGACCCGGTGTCGACACCGGCCTCGGCCTCGAACGGCTGGTACGCGTCCTGCGGAACACCAGGTCCGTCTACGAGATCGACGTGTTCCACCCCTGGACCGACACCCTGCCCCGGATCTGGGGCCCGCTCGACGAGCTGTCTCTGCGCGTGCTGTCGGACCACCTGCGATCGAGCATCGTCGTCGTCGGCGACGGCGTCACCCCCTCGCCGACCGGCCGCGGCCACATCCTGCGCCGCCTGCTCCGCCGCTCCCTCACCACGCTGTGGCGCGACGATCCCACCCGCACCCTGTCCGACCTGCCGCTCGAACTCGTGGACCACACCCTCGACCACTTCCGGCAGACCGTCCGTCCCGACGTGCTCCGCCCGATCCTGCTCGACGAGGAGCGCAAATTCCGCCTCCTGCTCGAACGCGGCCGAAAGATCCTGTCCCACAGTCGCTTCACCGACCCGCTGACCGAGGACGACTACCACTACCTCCACGACACCCACGGCCTGCCCCGCGATCTCGTCCTGTACCTGACCACCGAGGCCGGTGACCACTGACCGGCAGCTCGGGTGACCCGCGGCGCGCCTAGGCTCGTCGGTGATGCCGTCGCTGCCCTGGGAGGAGAATTCGATGTCGAGTGGCCGTCGCCGTGATACGCCGCCGCCGCGGACCGGGGGGAGTGAGATCGAGACGCTGCGCGGGTTTCTCGACTACCTGCGTGACTCCATCGCCGCGAAGGTCGAGGGCGCGCCGGAGCCGCAGGCCCGGACCTCTGCGGTGCCGTCGGGCACGACGCTGCTCGGGTTGCTCGAGCATCTCACCAACGTCGAGGCGGCGATGTTCCTGGGGCGCACGGTGACCGACTGGCAGGCGACGTTCACGCCCTCGCCCACCGACACCGTGGACGACATCGTCGCCCGGTACCGCGCGACCGTCGCCGAGGCCAACGCCGTCCTGGACAGCTGCACCGACCTCACCGCCGCCGTCCCACGCCCGAAGACCAACCGCCCCGCCCCCACCCTGCGCTGGGCCCTCACCCACATGATCGAGGAGACCGGCCGCCACGCCGGCCACGCCGACATCCTCCGCGAACTCATCGACGGCGCCACCGGCCGCTGAGTCTCACGCGAGAAGCTCACGGGCCAATGTCGTGGCCCACCAGCTCTCGACACGATCCGGCGACCACGCCCGCTCGACGGTGAGCGTGGTGAACACGTCGACGGTGCACAGGGCCGCGTAGATGTCGACCGAGGTCGACAGGTCCTCGCGGAGCGTGCCCGCGGGCCAGGAACCGAACACCTGGACGCGGGTCTCGTCGGCTCGGCGACGGGCGTCGAGATACGTGGAGGCCAGGTCGGGTTCGGTGCGGCCCGCCTCGCGGACGAGCGCGATCACCTCGGCGGCCCGTTCGAACAGGCGACGGTCGAAGCTCGCCATGGCCGCGAGCTGACGCGCCGGATCACCCGCGGCGGCATCGAGCTCGGCGAGCATGCGCGGTGCGTCGGCGGACAGTTCGGCGGCGTCGACGATGGCCTGGACCAGGCCGGTCTTGGTGCCGTACGCGGAGTACACCGTAGGCACGGAAACGCCCGCCTCCCGGGCGACTTCACGCACGGTCGTCGCGGACCAGCCTCGGGCGGCGAACAGCCGCCGCGCGGCCTGGGCGATCTCGGCCCTCGTCGCCTGGGCCTGCAAGGTGCGCCGCAGCGAGTCGTAGCGGCGGCGTGGTGGATCGCTGGACAACTGGGTTCCCCTTTCGATTTACGCTCACTATATTCAAAAGATGAGTGTTGAATCCAATAGCGCGGTAGACGTGCGGTTCCAGCGGCTGGCCGGGCTGGCCGGGATCGTGTTCGTGCTGGTCATCGTCGGCGCGAATCTGATTCTGGTCCCTGCCGGACTCCCGACTCCGGGTACCGATGCCGCAACGGCTACCGCCTTCTTCGCCGAGCATCGCGGACTGCTCGGCATCGCGATGGCGCCGACGCCGCTCGCCTGGTTCTGCGCCGTGCTCTTCGGCGCCGGGGTGGTCCGGGTCCTGTGGTCGGCCGAACGTGCCGCGGGCACGGCGTGGTCGCTCGTCGGCTTCGCAGGATTGCTTTTGCAGAACGCCACTTTCACGGTGATCGTCGGAATCCGATATGCGCTGGGGATCTCGCCGGACACGGGCGCGCTGTGGGTGTTGCAGGACGCGCTGCTCGCGCTCAACGGCACCTTCCTGGCGCTGGCCCTGGTCGGCCTGTCGATCGCCGGGCGGATCGGTGGGCTGGTCGCGCGCTGGCACGCCGCGCTCGGATTCGCCGCCGCCGCATTGCAATTCACCGCGGCCGTACTCGCTCCCGTGGTCATCGAGGCCAAGAGCCCGCTCGGCCTGATCGGGCTGACCGGCTGGCTGCTGTGGGCGATCTGGTTCGCGGCGTACGGCATCGCGCTGCTGCGGACCGCACCGGACGGTCGCGTGGCCGGATGACTTTTGTCATCGCTGACCCGTGCGGAACTCATCGGAAATCGGTGATCGCGCGTACTACTGGCGCACGCGCGTTCCCGGGACCGTAGAGGGCAGGAGAAAGGGGAACGCGATGACAGACATCGTTGTCTCCGCGCAAGGGCTGCGACGCAGCTACGGGCGTGGGGAGCAGGCGTTCGAGGCCGTACGCGGGGTCGACCTCGAGATCGCCGAAGGGGAGGTGTTCGCGCTGCTTGGCACCAACGGCGCGGGCAAGACCTCGACGCTCGACATGCTCGAGGGGCTGGTCGCCCCCTCGGCGGGGCGGATCGAGGTGTTCGGGCTCGACCCGGTGCGCGATCGGGCGCAGGTGCGGGCGCAGGTCGGCATCATGTTGCAATCCGGTGGCTTGCCCGCCGAGCTGACCGTCGCCGAGACACTCGAGATGTGGCGGGGCACCTGCAGTAACCCGACCACCGTCGACGCGGTGC
This sequence comes from Nocardia neocaledoniensis, assembly GCF_003182135.1. Classification (GTDB taxonomy): domain Bacteria; phylum Actinomycetota; class Actinomycetes; order Mycobacteriales; family Mycobacteriaceae; genus Nocardia; species Nocardia neocaledoniensis. Next base: position 117,483 of record NZ_QGTL01000011.1, read on the forward strand.
TCACCCAGGTCGGGCTGGTCGAGCGCGCCGGCGTGCGGGTGGGATCGCTGTCCGGCGGCGAGCAGCGGCGCGTCGACCTGGCCTGCGCGCTGCTCGGACAGCCCCGGCTGCTGTTCCTGGACGAGCCGACCACCGGCCTCGACCCGGAGAGCCGCCGCCGCACCTGGCAACTGCTCACCGACCTGAAGGCCGCCGGCGTGACGATGGTGCTCACCACCCACTACCTCGACGAGGCCGAGTCCCTCGCCGACCGCATCGCCATCATGGACAAGGGCGCCGTCGCGCGGCGCGGCACGCTGCGCGAGATCGTCGCAGGCCATCCGGCCCGGATCGTCTTCGACCACCCCGGTCTGCCGATCCCGCACCTGCCCGGCGCGCGCGTGCAAGCCCGCGAACGCGTCACCGTCACCACCGACGATCTGCAGGGCCACCTGTTCGAATTGCTCGCCTGGGCCCGGGAGTCCGGGGTACGGCTGGCCGGGCTCGACGCCAGCGCGGCTTCCCTCGAATCGGTCTTCCTCGACATCGCGGGCGCGCGCCCGAACACCCCCGAACTGATCGGAGCACGCCGATGACCACGATCACCGCCGCCCGCCCGCGGCCGCTCGCCGCCCTCGCCAAGGCCGAATGGCTGCAGTTCCGGCGCAACAAGACCCTCGTCTACCTGGCGACCCTGTTCCCGATCGGCATCCCGCTGGTCACCTATTTCCTCGTCCGCAAGGACAACGAGCCCACCACCGCGATGGCGGCGATAGCCTTCGAACTGCTCGCGCTGATGGCGTTGCTGTTCGTGCAGTACTACTCGGTGCTGTCGCTGGTGACCACCCGCCGCGGCGAAGGCGTGCTGAAACGGTTGCGCACCGGTGAGGCCGCCGACTGGCAGATCCAGCTCGCGCCCATGGTGCCCGGCATCCTGGCGACCCTGGGCTGCACGGCGGTCGTCACGGTGGGCGTCTACGGCAGCGGCGCGCCCGCGCCGGTGAATCCGCTGCTCATGGTGGCGGCCCTGGTCGGCGGCACCGTGGTGTTCGCGCTGCTCGCCCTGGCCACCAGCGCGGTCACCAAGAACGCCGAGGCCGCCCAGATCACCTCCATGCCGGTGATGATCCTGGCCATGCTGGGCATGATGTCGCTGCGCAACATCCTGCCCGACCGGCTGGCCGCCCTCGCCGACTGGACACCGTTCGCCGCCGTCTCCGATCTGGTCTTCCTCGGCGCCGCGGGCCGGACGGCGACCGCCGCCGAATCCGACCCGGTGCTCAGCCTCGCCGACACCCTCACCGCGTCGGCCCGCCCGTTTGCGACACTGGCGCTATGGACCGTCCTGGCGTTGGCGCTGACGCGCAAGAGCTTCCGCTGGGACGACCGCGGGTGAGCCGCTGGACCGCCTGGTGGCACCAGCTGTCGAGTGCGGCCAAGTTCCGGCTGTACTCGCGGCTGGCCTACCAGGCGGCCATCGTCGCCGTCCTCGTCGCGCTGGCGACCACCGCGGCCTCGGCGCCCGCGGTGGTCGTCATCCTGCTCGGCGGGTTCGCCGCGTGCCTGGCGGTGGAGGCGCAACCGGAGTTCGCCACCGTGCGCGGACAGGTGGCGCGGCCGTGGATGCTGCCGGTGGGAACCCTGATCCTGGCGGCCCTGTGGGTGATCGGCGCGGCGTTCAGCCTGCTGTCGGCAGACGAGTCGATCGTCGACACCGCGCGCGCGGCGGGCGGATTCTCGACGCTGTTCGCCATGTTCGCCGTCGTCCCGTTCGTGCGGCACCGGTGGTGGGTGATGGCCGGGTTCGCTCTGGCCACCGCGATGGTCTTCGGACTGCCGCAGGGCGAGGGGCCGCGGGCCGCGTTCGTCTTCCTGCTCACCGGCGCCTGCGCCGTGGGGGTCACCGTGCTCACCGTGTGGGGCCTCGGCATCATCGACGAACTCGACCGGGCCAAACTCGTCGAAGCCGAACTGCAGGTCGCCGAGGAGCGTCTGCGGTTCGCGCGTGACCTGCACGATGTCGTCGGCCGCGGGTTCTCCGCGATCGCGGTGAAGAGCGAACTGGCCGTGGCGCTGTCGCGGTCGGGGAACCACGAGCGCGCCGAGGCCGAGATGGAAGCGGTGCGCGTGCTCGCGGTCGAGTCGATGGGCCAGATGCGCACCCTGGTGCGTGGGTACCGCAACATCGACCTGCGCGGCGAGGTGGCGGGCGCGCGGTCGCTGCTGTCGGCGGTGGGCTGCGACCTCGTGGTCGAGGGCGACGCGGCCAAGGTGCCGCCGCGCTACCACGAGGTGGCGGCCTGGGTGGTCCGCGAAGGCACCACCAACATCGTCGAGCACTCGGCCGCCTCGGTCGCGACGCTGGCGCTCGGCGACGCCGGGATGTCGCTACGCAACGATCGTCCGCACGCCGCGATCGGCGAACGGTCCGGGCTGCGCGGCCTCGGTGAACGTCTCGCCGCCGTGGGCGCGACCCTCGACGTCACCGCGACCGGCGACCAGTTCGCCCTCGAAATCCACTGGGAGAAACTGTGATTCCGGTCTACCTTGCCGACGACGAGACCCTCATCCGGGCCGCGCTGGCCACCATGCTCGATCTGGAGGCCGACCTCGCGGTCGTCGCCCACGTCGGATCCGGCGCCGAACTCGTCGAACTCTGGCGGCAGCGCGCGGCGGCGGAGGGGCCGGTGGCGGTCGCCGTCCTCGACCTGCAGATGCCGGGCATCGACGGCATCGACACCGCGGTGGAGCTGCAGCGGATCACCCCGGGCGCGGGCACTGTGATCGTCACCAGTCACGGCAGGCCCGGCTATCTCAAACGCGCGCTCGCCGCGGGCGTGCGCGGCTTCCTGCCGAAGACCACCTCCGCGGCGACCCTGGCCGAGGTGATCCGCAGCGTGCACGCCGGCGGCCGCTACGTCGACCCCGAACTCGCCGCGGAGGCGATCAGCGCGGGCGACACCGTGCTCACCGCCCGCGAGGCCGATGTGCTCGAATTCGCCGCCGACGGTTCCTCGGTCGAGGACATCGCCCGCCGCGCGCATCTCTCGCCGGGCACCACCCGCAACTACCTGTCCTCGGCCATGAGCAAGCTCGGGGTCGCCAACCGCTACGAAGCCGCCCTCAAAGCCAGGGAGAAGGGCTGGATCTGAGCCCGCCGCGGTCTAGGGTGTGGGCAGCACGGCCGACGGATGAGGGAGTAGCGGTGACTGCTGCGCTGGTGAAGGGTCAGAACGCCGGGCCGACGCCACCTGAGGTGGTGTTGCGCGTGCACGGCGGTGTCGCGGCGGACCTGTCGGCGCTGCTCGTGACCGCCGCCGGAAAGGTCCGCTCGGATGCCGACTTCGTGTTCTTCAATCAGCCCGCCGCGCCGGGTGTCCGGCTCGACGGTGCCGCGCTGACCGTGACGTTCGCGGCCGTGCCCGCCGAGATCGCGCAGATCCGCGCCGTGCTCACCGTCGCGACCGACGGGGAGACGTTCGGCGGTGCCGTCGCGCCGGTCGCGTCCGTCGCCGATGCCGCGGGGAACCCCCTGTACGAGTACGTGATCGACGGGCTCGACCGCGAGTCGGTGGTGATCGCGGTCGAGCTGTATCGGCGCGACGCGCAGTGGAAGGTGCGGGCCTTCGGGCAGGGCTACGCGGGCGGGTTCGCCGACCTGGTCACCGATCACGGGGTGAGCGTCGACGACGAGCCGGAGGCCGCGGCCCTTCCGCAGGTGCGGACCGTGCCGGGGGAGGCGGCGCTGTCGTTCGAGAAGCGTGAGCGGCTGGACCTGCGCAAGCGCGAGGTCGCCAAGGTGCTCATCGACAAGAGCGCGTTCGGGGTGCGGGCGCGGGTGGTCCTGGTGATCGACAAGACCGGCAGCATGCAGAAGCTGTATCGCGGCGGCACCGTGCACCGCGTCGTCGAACGGATGATCCCCATCGCCACCCAGCTCGACGACGACGGCACGCTCGAGGCCTACCTGTACGCGCTGCGCCACGCGCGGCTGCCCGACATCACCGTCGCGAGCGGGGAGCACTGGGCGCAGACCTACCTGCACCTGACCGGCACCCACGACGGCATCGACTACGACGCCATGGGTGGGCGCAACGACGAACTGCCGATCATGCGCGCCGTCATCGACACCCTCGCGGGCACCACCGAGCCGACACTGGTGCTGTTCTTCACCGACGGCGGCTTCGCCAAGAAGCGTGAGATCGCCGCCCTCATGCGCGAGGCCGCGCATCTGCCCGCGTTCTGGCAGTTCATCGGCCTCGGCGCGGGCAACTTCGGTGTGCTGCGCACCCTCGACGAACTCGACGGCCGGGTCGTCGACAACGCCGGCTTCTTCGCCATCGACGACATCGACCGCGTCGAGGACGCCGAGCTCTACCGTCGCCTCCTCGGCGAATTCCCCGACTGGCTCCGCGCCGCGCGCGCCGCGGGCATCGTCGGCGGGTAGAAAACTCGGTTGTCAGTGGTCAGGGTGCATCGTTAGCGTGTCTACCGTTTGTTCACCGACAACCGAAAGGGCACCACCATGGAACCCGTCACCGAACGCGACATCAGGTCGTCGTTCGTCAACTGTTCGAAGGGCGACGCCAAGCGGCTGTCCGTGCCGCGTGATCTCGCCGACCGGCCCTGGGGCGATCTGGACTTCCTCGGCTGGACCGACCCGTCGTACGCGGGGCGCTGCTACCTCGCCGTGCCGCGCGACGGCGAACTGGTCGCGGTCGCGATGCGGCACGAGACCGGCGGCTCGGGCAAGACCCAGATGTGCGCCATCTGCCTGACCACCCACACCGGCGGCGGCGTCGCGCTGATGACCGCGGCCAAGGCCGGGGAATCGGGACGGCGCGGCAACACGGTCGGCAGCTACATGTGCACCGATCTGGCGTGCTCGCTGTACGCCAGGAACAAGAAGCGACCGGCGCTGGGCAGCAGGTACCGCGAGGACCTGACGGCGGAGGAGAAGGCGCAGCGGGTGCGCGAGAACCTGTACGCCTTCCTGGATCGCCTGTACACCTAGCCGACCCGGCCCCCCGGGTACAAGGAGGTAGATGCCATGCGCCGACACTCGACACCCGGAACCCCAGACGATCCGGGTTCTGTTGCCCCGCAATCGAACCCGGGTCGATTCCTCGCCGGTCGCGGCGGCCCGGAGCACCCACGGGCCGTCGCGAGCGGAAAGGAATCTAGAGCATCGCGTTCATGATGGTGCCCGCGCTGGTGGCCACCGCGCCGCCGATCATCGCGCCCGCGATCATCTTCGGCGACTCGAGCCCGCCGCCGGTCCACTTCTCCCAGGCGAACTTACCGCCGGCGTATGTGATGGCGATCACACCGGAGAGCAGGATGAACCAGGTGAAGTAGCGCACCAGTTGCAGGATCTTGTCCGACATCGGCGGTGCTTCAGGCGTCGGATTGCCGATCTGCGCCAAGGTATCGGTGACGGCGGCCAGAATCATGTTTGCTCTCACTCGGTACTCGGAGGAACGGCGACGAAGTGCTGAGGCTGATGTTATCCGGTCGAATCGGGCGCCGCAGCCGCCCACCCGGAGCGGACCACGCGGTTTTGTTGGTGTGCTGGGGGTTCGCGCCCTTATCCTGGACTCGTTCGAATACGACAGTGCTGGAACGCAGTTCGCATCACGCGAAAAGGGGAGCAGGCTATGAGCATCATTCTGACGTCGATGGCCGAGACCGTCACGACGTTCGCGCAGGTCGGCAACCCCACGCCCGAGGCGCCACCGCTGTCGGACAAGATCATGCAGATGGTCCAGTACCTGACCTGGTTCATGATCCTGTCCGGCGTGCTCGCCATCACCGTCGCCGGTGGAAAGTTCGCCTGGGAGAAGTGGAACGGCAGCGCGATGGAGTCGCCGAAGATGATCGCGGGCGCGATGATCGGCGGCGTGGTTGCCACCAGCGGTGGCACCATCATGAACGCGATCCTGGGCTAGATCCGGGCGCCCTTGGCGCGGTTGCAGGCCCGGCACAGGATCTGCAGGTTCGCCGCGCTCGTCGCGCCGCCGCGGCTGAGCGGGATGATGTGGTCGAACTCCAGGTAGTGGCCGTCGCCGCACTCGACGCAGCGACCGCCGTCGCGCTGCCACACCTGGGCCTTCACATCCTGCGGGATGCTGCGGCTGTCGCGCTGGCCCGGCGTGAGGACCAGGCGTTTGGCCACGCGCAGCGCACCTTCCAGCGCGGCCGCCACGTAGTCGGGATCGGTGACGCCGAACGTCGCGCCGCCGCGCGCCGAGGTGGCGGCGAGCACCACGGTGCCGTGTTCGGGGTGCACCGACACGACCCGGTTCCACGGCAGCTCGATCCCCGTGCCGTCGCCGACGAACCGCAGCTTCTTGGAGCTGCCGATCAACCGGCCCTCGGTGTTGCGCGGTCCGCGCGCCAGCATTCTGATGTGCACCGCGGGCAGGTCGAGGTGCACGCGCTCCTCGGGGTCCAGGTGCAGACCGGGGGTATCGATGGTGGGCAGTTCGCCCGCGCGTAGCCGGGACAGCGTGCGGCCCCGGTGCATCCGGCGGCGCAGGTCGTCGACGATCGGGCCGGACAGCGCCAGCTCGCTCACCACGTGCTCGAACGCGTCGAGCTCGTCGGCGAACACCTCGCCGTCGGCGAAGGCGAACGCGACCATTCGCTCCACCTGGGTCAGGCCCGCCTCGCGCAGGACCGCGCGCCCGAGCTCCTCGTCGATGCGCTGGTAGCGCAACGACGCCCAGACCGCGAGCCACTCCTCCGACAGCGTGCCGGGACCGGTGAGCACCCGCCGCGCCCTGGTGCGCCAATGCGTGAGGAACTCCTCCACCTCACCGGCGCACGCCTTGCAGGGGCCGTGGCCGCCGAAGAGCTTGCGGCGCAGCGGGGCGGTACAGCGCGCGCAGCGGACCCGGTCGTCCTGGATGTGCGGCCGGGTGCTCGTCGTCCACTCCTCGCCGTCCCACCAGCGCAACCGGCCGGGGTCCTGCGGGTCCGGATGCCAGTCGGCCAGTTCCGGATCCGGCGGGGGCGGGGGTGGGAGGTCGATGACGCGCCGGGTCAGGGCCGGCGAACCCACCCGGGCTCCGTGCGGGCGGTCGTCTCCGCCGAGCTCCGGTGATCCGGCACGCGGGTCGTGCGAGCGGGTCTGCGTGAGAGGCGTCGCCGGCACTCGAGGGGCACGATGCGGGCCGGGGCCGGGCCGCCGTGCCTCGCCGGGCTCGTCCACGGTGACACCGAACTCGGTTGCCAGCCCGGGCAACCCGCCCGCCCACCCCTGACCGATCGCGCGGAACCGCCAGCCGCCGTCGCGGCGATAGAACTCGCCGAACATCATCGCCTGCACGTCCTCGATACCCTCCAGCACGAACCGGGCGACCGGCCCGTCGGCGGCGTGCACCGTGAGCGTGAGCTCGGCGAGCTGATCGAAGGTGCCCTCGTCGAGGGACGCGCTCACCACGATCCGCGCCACCTCCGCCTCGGTCCGCGGCAGCGACACACTCAACCGCGCCGTTCCCGGCGCGGGCTCCTGATCCAGCGTCACCGCCTGCGAGGCATGCCGCGGCGCGTTGAAGAACACGAAATCCCGATCGTCACGCACCAGCCCCGACTCCGTGACCAGCAGCGCGTGCGCGTCGACGGCATGCGCCGACCGCCATGAAAGAACCACGGCGAGAAGCGATGTCGGCACCGGCGCGTGCGCGCCCTTACGGAGTTCCATGGTCCCCGCATGATGCCACGCCGCACCGACAGTGTTTGTGGAGCGCTGGCGCGCTCGAGGTCGCGGCCCCTCCTGTCCTGCCGATCAGGCGCCGTGGCTTGCTCCTTCGTCGCCTACGCCACGGCACCTGATCGGCGGGACGGCCGCGACCCGCCGACCGCGTCGGCGGACCCTCCTCGAGGTCGGGTCGTCGGGGCCGGGAAGGCTGTCGGCGCTCCGTCGGATCCGGATGCGGCACGGTGGGCCGGTCGACAATCCGGATGACGTCGCCGCCCGCCGCGGGTTGGCGTCGGCGGGTGAATCGGCAGTGGATCCTGGTCGCGCGGCCGACGGGCCTGGTCGACGAGAGTTGCTTCGAACTCAGGCGGGCCGAGGTGCCCTCGCCGGGTCCGGGTGAGGCGCTGGTGCGGGTGGTCTGGCTGGGTTTCGATCCGACGCAGCGGGGGTGGCTCAACGACGGCCCCAACTATCTGGACCCGGTGCCGCTGGGGGCGGTGATGCGCGGCAGCGGCGTGGGGCAGGTGGTGGCGTCGAACAGCGCGGAGTACGCGGTGGGCGACTGGGTCTACGGGATGGTCGGCTGGCAGGACTACGTGCTCGCGTCGGGGCAGGGGCTGCTGGGACTGAATGTCGTTCCGCCGGGCGTCGATCCCAAGGCGATGCTCGGGATCTTCCTGGACTACCTCGACCGCTTCCCCGAGGCGTTCGCCCGGCTGCACCGCTGGCTGGCCGAGGGGCGGATCATGTACGCCGAAGACGTCGCCGAGGGCTTCGACCGCGCGCCCGCGCTGCTGCGCGGCCTCTTCGAGGGCCGCAACGTCGGCAAGCAACTGCTGCGCGTCGCGGAGTGTTCCTCCCCGCGCGGCGGGCGGGAGTGGGGCACAGTGGTGTCATGACCAACCCGAAGAAGCGGGGGCGTGGCGAACCGGTGCCGGAGCCGCAGGCGCGCAAGGTGCCCGGCGCCGATCTGCTGTCGGCGGCGCAGGCCGCCGTCGGCGCCGCGCAGACGGCGGCGGGGCAGGCGATCGACGCGGCGCAGCAGACCGCGGGATACGCCTTCGACGCGGCGGTCCGGCTGCCACCGGCCTCGGCGCAGCTGGCCGCGCAACTGCCGGATCTGGTCGAGAACCTGTCGATCGCGGTGGACCGGCTCAACAGCACCATCGACCGGCTCGATCGCACCCTCGCCCTGGCCGACCCGGTCTTCGCCACCTACGACCGCCTGCTGCCCCGGTTGGAGGCGATGATCTCCCTCGGCGAGGATCTGTTCGGCGCCCTGGCGAAACTGCCCGGCGTCGGGCTGCTCGGCCGGATCGCCGGCCGCGGGGGCGAGGAGCCGCCACCCGAGCCCGAGCCGAAGAAGCGCGGGCGGCGCTAGGACCCGGCCGGCGTCACGGCACGGAAGGTCGCCGCCGCCTTGAGCACCATCTCGGCGTATTCGTCCTCGGCGTCGGAATCGAGGACGATGGCGCCGCCCGCGCCGATCCGCCACTCGTCGTCGTAGCGGACGGCCGTGCGGATGACGATGTTGAGGTCGGCGGTCCCGCCGAGCCCGAGGAACCCGATGGTGCCCGAATAGATCCCGCGCGCCTGGGTTTCCAGCTCGTCGAGGATCTCCATGGTGCGCAGCTTGGGCGCGCCGGTCATCGAACCGCCGGGGAAGCAGGCCCGCAGGCAGTCGATCACGCCCGCGTCGGCGCGCAGCGTGCCCCGCACGGTGGACACCAATTGGTGCAGGGTGGAATAGGTTTCGGTGGCCATCAGCTCCGGCACGTGCACCGAGCCCACCTCGCAGACCCGGCCCAGATCGTTGCGCAGCAGGTCGACGATCATCAGGTTCTCGGCGCGGGTCTTCGGATCATCGGCCAGCGCCCGGCGCAGCTGGTCGTCCTCGGTGACGGTCCGCCCGCGCGGCGCGGTGCCCTTGATCGGCTTGCTCTCCACCACGCGCTCGCGGTCGATCTTGAGGAACCGCTCCGGCGACGAACACGCCACATCGAGCCCGTCGAACCGGAGGTAGGCGGCATACGGCGCCGGGTTGCAGCGGCGCAGCCGCCGGTACACGGCCAGTCCGTCACCGGGCGTCGCGGCCACGGCCGCCGCGTCGGTCAGGCAGATCTCGTAGGACTCGCCCGCGTGCAGCCGCTCCTGGCAGACCGCGATGTCGGCCAGATACCGGTCCCGGCCCCGGATGAGGTGCGCGGGCACGGCGTCCGGGTCGGCGGGCACGGTGAGGTCGGCCGGGTTCGCCCAGGTCGGCAGGTCGGTCAAGGCGGCGTCGGTCTCGGCCAGCCAGCGGTCGGCGGCCTCGAACCCGTCCTCGGTCAGCGCGAGCAGGTGGGTGCGGCCCGCCTCGTGGTCGACCACGATCAGCCGGTCGGCGAAGATCCACTGCGCGTCGGGGGTGGCCGCGCGGTGTGCCGCGCTCGCGCCGCAGTCGGCCTTCACCTCGTACCCGAGGTAGCCGACGTAGCCGCCGGCGAAGTCGAAAGGCAGCGGGGGAGTTTCGCAGTGGCGTCGGCGCAGTTCGCGGTCGAGATAGTCCAGGACGGTGCCGGGCACGGTCCTGGCGCCCGCGCCGTCCGTCACCGTGACGGCGCCGTCGCCGACCCGATAGGTCACGATCTCGGCCCCGGGACCGGACGCGTCCCCGAGGAAGGAGAACCGATCCAGGCCGGGTTCGACGTGCTCGCTGTCGAGCCAGAACGCCGTGGGGGAGCCGGCGTAGCGGCGCAGGAAGATCGCCTCGGTGTCGATGGCGCGCTCGATGGCCTTGTGCCGCAACCGGAATCGCCGCTCCGGCGGCGACGGCGGTGGCGCGACCTCGCGCGGTCCGCGCACGAGCAGCGGCGCGCCGTCGTGGGTGCGGGCCTTGGTGAGCGCCGCGAAATTGCGCAGCAGCGCCGCCCCGAATTCGCTCGACACCGACTCGGGATGGAATTGCACACCCCACTGCGGCCGCTCCCGGTGCCGCACACCCATGACCACGCCGTCGCTCGTCGAGGCGGTCACCTCGAGCACCTCGGGCAGTGGTTCCCCGGCGGCGAGCGAGTGGTACCGCACCACCGTGAAGTCCTGCGGCAGACCGGCGAACAGGTCGCGATCGTCGTGGGTGACCTGATCGAGGTATCCGTGCCTGGCCCGCGGCGCCCGGCCCACCGTGCCACCCGCGCCGATCACGATGCCCTGATGGCCGAGGCAGACACCGAGCAGCGGGAGTTCCGCCGCCGCGATCACCGCGGTCGAGACCCCCATGTCCCGCGCGCGATCGGGACGGCCGGGTCCCGGGGAGATCACCACATTGTCGAAGCGGTCGAGCCCGAGCTCGCCGAGATCGGCCTCGTCGTTGCGCACGACGGTCGGCTCGTTCCCGTTGACCTCGCTGATCAGCTGATAGAGGTTGTAGGTGAACGAGTCGTAGTTGTCGATCAACAGCGTGCGCATCCTGGCAGAAACCCTACGCCGGGCCCACGGACGGCCCGCCTCGGGCACAATGATCGCCATGTCTGTTTCGCAACCGGTCGAGGTCGACCCGACGATCGCGGATTTCGCGGCGATCGGGCGGTGGATGGACGAGCGTGGCCTGCCCGGGGGCTCCTTCGGCGCGGTCACCCCGATCGGCGGCGGCACCCAGAACATCATGGTGCGCTTCACCCGTGGCGACCGCGAGTACGTGCTGCGGCGCGGCCCCCAGCACCTGCGCGCCAAGAGCAACGACGTGATCCGCCGCGAATCCCGCCTGCTCGGCGCCATCGAGGACACCGAGGTGCGCGCGCCCCGGGTGATCGCCGCCTGCGACGACGAGTCCGTCATCGGCGCGGTGTTCTATCTGATGGAGCCGATCCACGGCTTCAACCCGCAGACCGAGCTGCCGGAACTGCACGCGAACGACCCGGAGATCCGGCGGCAGATGGGCCTGTCCGCGGTCGAGGCGATCGCCCGGCTCGGCGCGCTCGACTACCGGGCGCTCGGGCTCGAGGACTACGGCAAGCCCGAGGGATTCCTGGAACGCCAGGTGCCGCGCTGGCTGCGCGAACTCGATTCCTACGCCGCCAACGAGGGCTATCCGGGTCCCGCGATTCCCGGCCTGGACCGGGTCGGCGACTGGCTGGAGAAGCACCGCCCGGCCGAGTGGACGCCGGGCATCATGCACGGCGACTGTCACCTGGCCAACATGATGTTCGAATACGACGGCCCGCAGGTGGCCGCGATGGTCGACTGGGAGATGTCGACCATCGGTGACCCGCTGCTCGACCTCGGCTGGCAGCTGGCGACCAGGCCCGTGCCCGGCACCGTCGGCGCCGGGCTGATGGGCACGCTCGGCACCGTCGGCGGCCTGCCGACGCCGGAGGAGATGATCGCGCACTACGCCGAGTTCTCCACCCGCGATCTGAGCGCCGTCACCTGGTACGAGGTGCTCGCCTGCTTCAAGCTGAGCATCGTGCTCGAGGGCACGCACGCGCGCGCCTTCGCGGGCAAGGCGCCCAAGCCGGTGGGTGATTTCCTGCACGCGGTGACCATGGAACTCTTCGAGAAGGCCAACCGCCTGATCGAGTGATGCCGGATCTCGCCGGAAATTGGCGGAATATCGATGGATCACAAGATGCGGACATCCTAGGCTGACCGCATGATTCTTCCCGACACCAAGAACTGGACGTGGGTCCTCGAACGTCCCTGCGTCGAATGCGGTTTCGACGCCGACGCGATCGCGTTCGAGACCGTCCCCGAGCGTGCTCGCGACAGTGCCACCCGTATCGGCGCGGCCCTCTCGCGCGCCGACGCGCGCGTGCGCCCCGACGAGACGACCTGGTCGGTCCTCGAATACGGCGCCCACGTGCGCGATGTGTGCCGGATCTTCGACACCCGGCTGGCCCTGATGCTGGCCGGGGACGGTGTCGCCCCGCCTGCCTTCGAGAACTGGGATCAGGACGCGACCGCCGTCGCCGACCGCTACGGCGAGCAGGACCCGGCCACCGTCGCGGACGAGCTCTCGATCGCGGCCGAGTCGGTCGCCGCCGCCTTCGCCGCGGTCCCCGCCGGCAGCCTCGAACTGCGGGGCGCGCGCAGCGACGGGTCCCTCTTCACGGTCACTTCGCTGGCCCGCTACTTCCTCCACGACCTCGTCCATCACGTCCATGACGTGCGTGGATAGATAATTCTCGGCAATATTTCTAGAACGTGTTTCAGAATTGGCCGATTCTTCGTTAGGGTGAGTGCAGTCACAACGAGGCACCAGCTTGGCGAGAGGTCTACACGAGATGAAGACGAAGGGCGCGATCCTGTGGGGCACCGACCAGCAGTGGTCGGTGGAGGAGATCGAGGTCGGCGACCCCGTCGCCGGTGAAGTGCAGATCCGGATGGAAACGGCGGGCATGTGCCACTCCGACCATCACATCGTCACCGGCGCCACGCCGATGCCGTCGTTCCCGGTGATGGGCGGCCACGAGGGCGCGGGCGTCATCACCAAGCTGGGCCCCAACTGCCCGAGCGACCTGGCCGTGGGCGACCACGTCATCCTGTCGTTCATCCCGGCGTGTGGCCGCTGTCCCGCCTGCGTCGCCGGGCACATGGCGCTGTGCGACCTGGGCGCGGGCCTGCTGATGGGCCAGGCCATCTCCGACGGCACCTACCGCATCCAGGCGCGCGGTGAGAACGTCATCCCGATGTGCCTGCTCGGCACCTTCGCGCCCTATATGACCGTGCACCACACCTCGGTGGTGAAGATCGACCCCACCATTCCGTTCGAAGTCGCGTGCCTCGTCGGCTGTGGCGTACCCACCGGCTTCGGCTCCTCGACCCACGTCGCCGAGGTGCAGCCGGGCGAGACCGTGGTGATCGCCGGCATCGGCGGCGTCGGCATGAGCGCGCTGCAGGGCGCGGTGCTCTCGGGCGCCTCGAAGGTCGTCGCGATCGACCCGAACCCGTGGAAGCGGGAGCAGGCGCAGAAGTTCGGCGCCACCCACACCTTCGAGAGCATGGCCGCCGCGATCATGCCGCTGATGGACGCGACCGAGGGCCGGATGGCCGAGAAGGTCATTCTCACCATGGGTGAGATGCACGGCGACTACGTCGAAGAGGGCCTGATCCTCACCGCCAAGGCGGGCACCCTGGTCGTCACCTCGATGGGCCGCATGGACGCGGGCGAGGTCAAGATGAACAGCTTCCTGCTGTCCATGCTGCAGAAGACGGTGAAGGGCTGCATCTTCGGCGGCGGCAACGCCCGCCAGGACGCCCCGCGCCTGCTGTCGCTGTACAAGTCGGGTCAGCTCAACCTCGACGACATGGTCACCCGCAGCTACTCGCTGGAGGAGATCAACCAGGGCTACCAGGACATGCTGGACGGCAAGAACATTCGCGGCATCATCCGCTACACCGAGGCCGACTGGTAGGTCAGCCCCGTCGTTCCCGTTCGGCGAGCCGCACCGCGATCTGCGCGATCAGATCGTACGGAATCGGTTCTCCGAGCGGGAATTTCAGTGTGCCAGGACCCGCGACGTACGGCGCGACGGCACGTTCGAACGCCTCGTCCCCGTCGGGGACGGGGTACACGCTCACATGCGCCTTCCAACCGGCGAAGGACATGAACGCCCGGCCGTCGAGGGTGGCGGCCGGCATGGCGTAGCTGATCTTCTCGCCGGAACCCGGTACGGCGCGGTGAATGGTCTCGCGGATCCGCTCGAGGACCGCGCGGGCATGGTCGGGTTGCGCTGCGAGGTAGTCCTCGACCGAAGTCGGTGTCGCGGCCATGGTTGTCCTCCTGCTGCGCGGTGCGCCGGTGACCTGCGATTCTAAGTCCGCGCGGGTGCCTGCTCCGGCCGACTCGCGGTCAGGCGGCCGTGCTCGAGCCGCAGGGACTGATGGGCCCGCCCGGCCTCGGCCGGATCATGCGTCGCCTGCACGACGGTGACCCCCGCGGCGGCCACCTCGCGCAAGGTGGCGGAGATGGCGGTCTGCGAGGCCGCGTCCAAGCCGGCCGCCGGTTCGTCGAGCAGCAGCAGCTCGGACTGCTGCGCCAGCGCCTGGGCCAGCAGCGTGCGCTGGCGTTGGCCGCCCGAGAGGGTGTCGAGCCGCCGTGACTCCAGCGCGGTGAGGTCCATTCGTTCCAGCGCCGAGCGCACGATCGCGCGGTCCGCCCGGGTGAGCCTGCGCCAGAGTCCCCGGTGCGCCCACCGCCCCATCGCGACCGTCTCGCCGACGGTGATGGGCAGCGTCGGCGGAATCGCGGTGTGCTGCACCACGAATGCGGGGCGCCCGGTGATGCCGTGGCGCACGTTGCCCGATTGGATCGGCACCGTCCCGGCGAGGACGCCGAGCAGCGTCGACTTGCCCGAACCGTTGGGGCCGACGATCGCGGTGATCCGCCCGCGCGGGATCGTCGCCGACACCTCCGTCAGCACCGGCGTCGTGCCGTAGCCCGCCGTGACCTGCTCGATCTCGAGCGCCGCGTCCTCTGTGTGTTGCATCTCACCTCGATTGAAACGATAATCGTTTTCAGTATATCGTTCCGCGCTATGGATTGGCTGATGACCCCGTTCGAGGTGGCCTTCGTGCAACGGGCGCTGTGGGGCGGACTGCTCGTCTCGTGCGTCTGCGCCCTCGCCGGAACGTGGGTTGTCGTGCGCGGCATGGCTTTTCTCGGTGACGCGATGGCGCACGGCATGCTGCCCGGTGTCGCCGTGGCCGCACTGCTCGGCGGGAATCTGCTGATCGGCGCCGCGATCAGTTGCACCGCCATGGCTTTCGGCGTCTCGGTGCTCGGGCGCAGCAAGCGCTTCGCGCCCGACACCGCGATCGGGCTGCTGTTCGTCGGCATGCTCGCGGCAGGGGTGATCATCGTCTCGCGTTCGCAGTCCTTCGCGGTCGACCTGACCGGATTCCTGTTCGGAGATGTGCTCGCCGTGCGGACCGTCGATCTGCTGTATCTCGTGGTGGCACTGGTGATCGCGCTGGCGGTGACGGTTCTCGGGCACCGCGCGTTCGTGGCCTCGACCTTCGATCCGCGCAAGGCGCACACGCTGGGCCTGCGGCCCAAGGCCGCCCAGGTGGCGCTGGTCGGGTTGGTGACGCTGGCGATCGTGGCGTCGTTCCACGTCGTCGGCACGCTTCTGGTGTTCGGGCTGCTCATCGCGCCGCCCGCCGCGGCCGTGTACTGGTCGGACCGGATCCCGCTGGTGATGCTGATCGCCGCGGTGCTCGGTGGACTGTCCACCGCGGTGGGGCTGCTCGTCTCCTGGCACGCCGGGACCGCTGCGGGCGCGACGATCGCCGCGGTGGCTGTCGGATTCTTCTTCCTGTCGGCGATTCTCGCCGCGCTGCGTGATCGCTTCGGCGCCCGCCGGGTCGGCGCGGCCTCGGTGGCCGCGCTCGCGGCGCTGCCGCTGGTCGGGTGCGGATCGGGGGAGACCGCGCCGGTGGTGGAGGAAACTCCGCACGGGTTCGTCGCCGGCGCCGAGGAGATGCCGGAGGCGCAGCACCGGTTGATCGTCGCCGACGCGCAGACCGGCGCGGTGCGCGTCGTCGACCTGCTCGGCGAGAAGGTCACCCCGGTCGACCTGGAAGGTGCTCTGCCCCAACCGGATTCGGCCGCCGGGTTGCGGCTCGCCGGCGACGGCCGGTTCGGCTACGTGTCCGTGGGCGGGCGGCTCGCGGTCGTGGACAGCGGTGCGTGGACGGTCGATCACGACGATCACCGGCACTACTACGCCGCGCCCATCCGCGCGATCGGCACCGTCGACACGCCCGCGGCGGTCGTCGCGGCGCACAGTGACCCGGCGCTCGCGGCGGTGGTGCTCGACGGCGGGCAGTCCCTCGTCTTCGACCGCGCCGCACTGGATCAGGGCGAGGTTCGCGAACCGCGTCGCGTCGAGGGCATCGCCGTGCCGTATGCCGAACGACTCCTCGTGGCCGACGGCAGCGGACGTGTCGAGGCCCGTGGCCGCGACGGAGCCGCCGGGCGGCCCCTGACCGAGTCCTGCCCGCAGCCGCGCGGCCAGGCGGTGACCCGGCGCGGCGTCGTCTTCGGCTGTGCCGACGGCGCACTGGTGGTGGCGCAGCGTGACGGCGAGCTCGTCGCGGAGAAGATCGCCTACCCGGCGCCCACCGCAGACCGCGCCACGGCCTTCACACACCGACCGGGTAGCACGACGCTGACCGCCCTCGCCGGCCGCGACGGTGTCTGGACGCTCGACATCAGGAAGAAGACCTGGACCAGGACGGCCGTCGTCGATCCGGTGGCGGTGAACACCGCGGGTGAGGGATCGCCGGTGCTCGTCGCCACCCGCGACGGCGTGGTGCACGGTCTGGACCCCGAAACCGGCGCGGAGACAGCCCGTCTCGCGCTGCTGTCCGCCCCGGTCGACTCCGTCGCGGCGATCCGGGTGGACCCGGATCGGGCCTACGTCAACGACTCCCGCACCCGCACCGTGCACGAGATCGCCTACAACGACAATCTGCGCGCCGCCCGCGCCTTCCCGCTGGACATCGCGCCTTCGCAGATGGTGGAGACCGGACTGTGAGTACGAACCACGAAACACCTTCCGGTCCACCTCTGCCCGCTATCGCGCGCTCTCGCCGAGTACCCCGGCGGTCAGGGGACGGTCCGCCGAAACGCGGTGCGGCACAGGCCCGCGTGCGTGCCGTGCTGGCGGCGGCCGTGGTGATCCTGGGCATCGTGCCGTTGATCGCCGCGTGCTCGGGCGACGGTGACCGTTCCGGAATCGTGGTCACGACGAACATTCTCGGGGATCTCACCAAGGCGGTCGTCGGCGACGCGGTCCCGGTGACCGTCCTCATGCAGGCGGGCACCGACCCGCACTCGTTCGGGATCTCCGCCCGCCAGGCCGCCGAGATCGAACGCTCGGCGCTGGTGGTGCACAACGGCCTCGGGCTGGAAGAGGGCATCGCCCGGCACGTCAGGGCCGCGAGCGAGGCGGGGGTGCCGACGCTGGCCGTGGCCGAGCACGTCGACCCGATCGACTACACCTCCGACGAATCGGCGGGCAAGCCGGACCCGCACTTCTGGACCGACCCGCAGCGGGTGCGCAAGGCGGTCGAGGCGATCAGGACGGCCGTGCTCGCCGAGGTCGACGGCGTCGACGAGACGGCGGTGCGCGCGTCGACCGACCGCTACCTCGGCGAACTCGACCAGCTGGACCGCTGGATGACCGACCGCTTCGCCGCCGTCCCACCCGAGCGCCGGAATCTGGTCACCGACCACCATGTATTCGGCTACCTCGCACAACGTTTCGGCTTCCGGGTGATCGGGGCCGTGATCCCGAGCGGCACCACCCTGGCCTCGCCCAGCGCCGCCGACCTCGACGGCCTCGCCTCGGCGATCCGGGCGGCGGGCGTGAGCGCCCTGTTCGCCGATTCCGCCCAGCCCGACCGGCTTTCGCGCGTGCTCGCCGAACACACCGGCCTGCGCGTGCAGGTGATCGGCCTGCACACCGAGTCGCTCTCCGAGCCCGGCGGCGGCGCGGACACCTATCTGGAGATGGCGCGCACCAACACCGAGGCGATCGCCCGTGGTCTGTCCGGGCCGACACCGTAGTTCACGCAGCAGAATGGAGCAGTACATGCACAGGTCACGGACCGCCACCGTGGTGGCCATCGCCGCGATGGTCGCCCTGAGTGGTTGTGGCGCCGACGATTCCGGCACCCACGAGCACGAGCACACGCCGGGCGCCGAACCGGTCGCGCTCACC
The DNA here is from genome assembly GCF_003182135.1 of Nocardia neocaledoniensis. Lineage (GTDB taxonomy): Bacteria > Actinomycetota > Actinomycetes > Mycobacteriales > Mycobacteriaceae > Nocardia > Nocardia neocaledoniensis. The sequence goes on from NZ_QGTL01000011.1 coordinate 135,870, forward strand.
TACGACGGCGGCATCTACGTCCTCGACGGTGCGAGCCTGGCACAGCAGGGCGAGGTGAAGCTCGACGGCTTCAACCGGCTCAACCCGGCCGGCGACGAGGACCACCTCATGGTGTCCACCAAGGACGGCTTCCGCGTCTTCGACGCCTACGACCGCGAATTCACCGGCACCGACTTCCCGGCGAGCAAGCCCGGCCACGTCGTGCGGCACGCGGGCAAGACCGTCCTGTTCGCCGACGGCACCGGCGAGGTCACCATCTTCGACTCGGACAAGGTGGGCGGCAAGCCCGAGACCGAGGTGTACCGCGCGGCCGCCCCGCACCACGGCGTCGCCATCGAACTGAGCACCGAGCAGCTGATCGTCACCCTCGGCACCGAGGACAAGCGGGTCGGCGCCGTCGCGCTCGACGGCGCCCGCAAGGAGATCGCGCGCAACGAGGACTGCCCCGGCGTGCACGGCGAGGCTACCGCCCAGGGCGAAGCCGTGGTGATCGGCTGCCAGACCGGCGCGCTGGTCTTCCGCGACGGCAAGTTCACCAAGGTCGCCAGCCCCGACGCCTACGGCCGGATCGGCAACATGGCGGGCAGCGAGGTCTCGCCGATCGTGCTGGGTGACTACAAGGTCGACAAGGACGCCGAACTCGAACGGCCGCAGCGCATCTCGCTGGTGAACACCGCCGACGGCTCGTTGCGCCTGGTCGACATCGGCACCAGCTACACCTTCCGCTCGCTGGGCCGCGGCCCGGCCGGGGAGGCGCTGGTGCTCGGCACCGACGGCAAGATCCATGTCATCGACCCGGTCGCGGGCACCGTCACCCGGACCATTCCGGTGCTGGGTACCTGGCAGGAACCGCTCGACTGGCAGGACCCGCGCCCCGCGCTGTTCGTGCGCGGCGGCATCGCCTACGTCTCCGACCCGGCCGCCAAGCAGGTGCACCGGGTGGACCTGGCCGAAGGGAAGGTCACGGCCAGCACCACCTTGGCGGCAGCTCCGAACGAGATCAGCGGCGTCGCCGGACACTGATCCGGATCAGCGCGCGTCGGTGGGAACTCGCTGACGCGCGCTGTCGCCGGATAAAGGCAGGCGTCGACGGTGCCCGGCCGATCGCGCGCCCAGCCGACCGTCAGCGCGCGCAGCGCAGAAGGGCCTCGCGCAGGTTGCGGCTGCGGACGTCGTCGAGGATGGCCATGCCGAGGCGGTTCATGCTGTAGCCGAAGCCGAGTCCCGTCGTGGGGTCGGCGAAACCGAACGAGCCGCCCAATCCCGTGGTGCCGTAGGCGCGCTTGTCGGAGCCGAAGCGGAAACTGCCGCGCGACTTGCGGAACCCCAGGTGGTAGCGGCTCTTGGTGTGCAGCACCAGATCCTCGGCGGGCACGTCGTCGGCGGTGTCGGCCGCCGCGAGCCGATCGAGCACCTCGTCGGTGATCGGCAGCGCGCCGGTCCGGCCCGCCGCCGCGCCGTACACGCGAGCCAGCGCGCGGGCGTTGCCGACGCCGTTCATGCCGGGCCACTCGATCTCGAGGAACTCCCGGCGGGCCGCGCGGGCCGGTGCGCCGGGACGCGGATTGGTGAGCGCGGCATAGGAGAGGCCGCGCTTGGCGTAGACCTCGGCGCCGATCCGCACCGGGATGTCGGCGAGCTCGTAACGCAGGATGTCGAGCCCCTTGGTCGCCGACAGCTGCGCGACCCGCTCCATCGGTTCGGTCGCGGGCAGTCCGATGAACAGGTCGGCGTCGACGGGTTCGGCGATCTCCTCGGCGAAGAATCGGCCGAGGCTGCGGCCCGCCGGATCGACGCGGCGCAGCAGCTCGCTCTGGTACAGCCCGAGCGTGAGCGCGTGATAACCGTGCCGGGTGCCCGGTTGCCAGGCGGGCTTCTGCGCGGCGAGCACCGCGGCCAGCGCGTCCCGGTCGGTGAGTTCACCCAGCTTCACGATCCGGTCCAGGCCCGACAGCCCGGCCTGATGATCGATCAGCTGCCGCACGGTGATCCGTTCCTTGCCGTGCTCGGCGAACTCCGGCCAGTACCGGGCCACGGGCTCCTCGTAGTCGAGCAGCCCGTGCGCCACGGCGGCGGCGATCGCGAACGCCGACATCCCCTTCGACGAGGAGAAGACCGGCACGATCGTGTCGCGCTCCCACGCCACCTCGCGCTTGCGGTCGCGGTGCCCGGCCCACAGATCCACCAGCGGCTCGTCACCGGCGTAGACCGCGACGGCGGCGCCTATCTCGGCGTGGTGGGTGAAGTTGCGGCGGAACGCGTCGGCGACAGGGCCGAAACCGGCCGCCACGTCGCCGTGGATCGATGGTGCGGGACTCATGGTGACCACGATCGTAGCGGCGTCTCGTACGCTGCCGATATGCGCTCGTTCGAACAGGTACAGCACTGGCCGGCCGCCAACGCCGCCGCCGCGGTCGTCACCGCCGACGGCGTGTCGACCACCGGCGACACCGCGCTGGTGTTCCGCCTGGCCTCGGTCACCAAGCCGCTCGTCGCCTACGCCGCCCTGGTGGCCGTGGAGGAGGGCGCGGTCGAGCTCGACCAGCCCGCCGGCCCGCCCGGCTCGACCGTCCGGCACCTGCTCGCCCACACCTCCGGCGTCGCCTTCGCCACCCCCGAGGTGATCGCCAAACCTGGCGCACGCCGCATCTACTCCAGCGCCGGTTTCGAACTGCTCGCCGACTTCCTCGCCGCGAACACCGGCATCGCCTTCCCCGCCTACCTGCACGAGGCGGTGTTCGAACCGCTCGGTATGCGCGACGCGGTCCTCGACGGTTCCGCCGGGCACGCCTGCCGCGCCTCGATCGACGATCTCATCCGATTCGCCACCGAGTTGCTGACACCCCGATTGATCTCTCAGCAAACTCTCGACGAGGCGACCTCGGTGCAATTCCCCGGCCGCGACGGCATCCTGCCCGGATTCGGTTCCCAGCGCCCCAACGACTGGGGACTGGGATTCGAAATCCGCGACGGGAAAACCCCGCATTGGACCGGCGACGCCAATTCCGCGCGCACCTACGGGCACTTCGGCCAGTCCGGCACGTTCCTCTGGGTCGACCCCGCAATTCGGGTGGCGACGATCGCGTTGAGCGACGAGAATTTCGGGGACTGGGCCCGCGCGGCGTGGCCGAAATTCAGCGATTCCGTGATCGCAGAGACACACAACACGCTGTGAAGTAACACCCGCAACACCGAGCACTTCAGTACACTCGGGCCACGCCAGTCCGACGGGTCGTTGGGGAAGACGCTCCTTGTCGAGGCTGGAGGTGTTGTGTAGTGCGCGCATCGAGTCAGTTCGCTGATGCGACGGCGGGTGTGGTCTACATCCACTCATCGCCCGCCGCGTTGTGCCCGCACGTCGAATGGGCGCTGTCCACCGCGCTCTCCGCGCCCGCGAAATTGCGCTGGACCGTGCAACCCACCGACGGACAACTGCGCGCCAGCAGTGATTGGATCGGGCCGGTCGGCACCGCGTCCCGGATAGCCCAATCATTGCGCGCCTGGCCGGTTCTGCGCTTCGAGGTGACCGAGGACCCCAGCGAGGGCGTCGACGGCGAGCGCTACAGCTTCGTCCCCGCGCTCGGCCTGTGGCACGGATCCACCGGCGCCAACGGCGATGTGATGCTGGGCGAGATGCGATTACGTGCCTTACTGCAAGCCGCCAGGGAACTCGGCGGTCACGGAACCTACGACCTGTCCGCCGAGATCGACCGCGCGCTCGGCACGGCATGGGACGACGATCTCGAGGCCTACCGCCAGGGAACCGACTGCGTCGGAGCCGAAGTCACCTGGCTGCGCCGCGACGTGGGCTGATCAGCCGCCTGCCGCACCGGCGCCTGTCTCGGGGATCTCCTTCGCCCAGCACATGCCCCGGCCCGACTCGCCGGGCGTCTGACGCTCCCGCGGGCCGATGCTCTCCAGCCGGTACCCCAGCCGACGCGGCACCGCCGCACTGCGGAGGTTGGCGGCGTCGCACCGGATCTCGAGGCGGGTGATGCCGGGCAGCGCGCCACCGAGGGTGGTCAGCGCGCCTGCCGCGCGGGTGATGATGCCGCGGCCGATGTGGTCGACGTGGCACCAGTAGCCGATCTCCAGCGTTCCCGGGCCCACACGGTCGTGTAAGCCGATCGCGCCGAGTGCGGCGCCGTCGCCATCGAAGATGCCGTAGGTGAAACCGCCGTCGGGCGTGGGCCAGTGGGCGACCTGCCGCTCGTGCTCACCCCGCAACGTGTCGAGTTCGGGTGGCTCGGCCGCCCAGGGCATCCACCGGTGCAGATGCTCGAACGACCTGCTGAGCGCCGCGAACTTGGCGGCCAGATCATCGGGTTGCCAGCGGCGGATCACCATGTCACCGAGCACGATCCGTTCCGGCGGGCATACTCCCGGTGGCAGCGCTGGGGGCGGCGTCGGGTCCATCTCCCCAGCGTGACCGACCGTCCGCACCTGCCGCAACGCGATTTCGGCGTGGGTCTCCGCTGTCACCGTGGTGCGGCGACGACTGCGGGGATTCTGGGCCGTGGAACGCCGGAAGGAGACGCGGCGCGCCGCCATGTCTCGCTGCCGGTGCGGGTTCGGGGCACACACGGGCCGACCTGTCCGCGCGGCATCGCCGTCCGCCTAGGTGAACCGGGACGCGTTGGCGGTGGCCCAGTCCGCGAAGATGGTCGCGGGACGGCCGGTGATATCGGGGACGCTGGTCAGGGGAAGGGTCTCGGGGGCCGGGTTGTAGTCGGTGAGAACGTTGTCGACGTACCAGGTCGCGGTGTCGCCCATGGTGGGGGTCAGGGCGGCGATGGTGTCCTCGCGGGACGCGCGTTCGAAGGCGAGGTCGCGGCCGAGGGCGGTGGCGAGGTGCCGGACGAGATCGATGCGGGACAGGATCTCCGGGCCCGCGAGGGACAGGGCGCGGCCGCGCAGGCTGTCGTCGAGCAGCGCGACGGCGGCGACGGCGGCGATGTCGTCCATGGCGATCGGGGCGGTCGCGGTGTCCGGATGCGGTTCGCGGATGACCCCGGCCTCGCGGATCTGATGCGACCAGGTCAGCGTGTTCTCCATGAAGTCGGCGGGCCACAGGTGCGTCCAGGCCGGCCCGCTGTTCTCGACCGCGGTGCACACCGTGCCCCACCAGCTCTCCGGCTCACCCGACAGGTCCACCACGTGACGCACCCCGGCCGCGGCAGCCAGCTCCAGCACCTCCCCGACGTTGTCGGGAGTCGGCGCCAGATACATCCGATCCACCCCGTCGAACGCGGCGGGCAACGTCTCCAGCCGGCGCAGATACCCCTCGGCCACTTCCACGCCCTCCGGCAGCGCGGCTTTCCGCGGATTCGTCGTGAGCGCCCGCACATCGGTGCACCCCGCCGCGACCAGATGGTCGACCACCTTGCGCCCGATATTCGCGGTTGCTCCGGTCACCAGAACGGTCATCTGTGTCCTCCAGGTCGGTCGATGGGCCACCATTCTGCCCACCCGATCGGCCGCTCCGCACATGCCGATTTTCGGTGCGGTCACCGTCCCTGATCGAGCCACACCGGGAGGGGTTCCCGCGCGGCCAGCCACTGCGGCGGCACTCCGACACCGCCCGGCCCGGTCCCGATCCCGGTGTAGGCGGCCACGATTCCGCCCACGATCGCACCGGTCGTATCCATGTCACCGTCCGCCTCGAGGCAGGCGGTGACCGCCGCCGGGTAGTCGCGCAGATGCGTGGCGGCGGCCCACAGCGTGAACGGCACGGTCTGTTGCGCCGTCACCCGCGAACCGTTCCCCAGCTCGCGTGCCGCCTCGGCGACGTCGGCACCGAGCAGGCCGCGGGCCCGACGGATTCCGCCGGCCGTCTCTCCTCGGGGCGTCCGATCGAGCACATGGTCGAGGAATTCCGCTGGGCCGAGCAGGTTTCCGCGCTGTCGCGCCTCGGCGGCCAGACCCGCCGCGATCGCCACCGCCACCGCTCCCGCTACGCCCTCGGGATGCAGGTGGGTCACCTCCGCCGACCGGATCGCCTCGGCCGCGATCCGATCCGGATCGCCGGCGAAGTAGGCGCCCAGCGGTGCGACCCGCATCGCCGCCCCGTTCCCGCACGATCCCTGATCCTCGAAGACGGCCCCGGCGGCCCGGCGCCACGGCACACCGTCCCGGATCCGGCGCAACGTCGAGACAGCGGTGTGCCCGTAGTCGCGGGCCGGATCGCACCGGCGGGCGAAGGTCGCGGCCAGGCGGTCCTGGTCGATTGCGCCGTGTCGCCGCAGCTCCGCCACCAGACCGGCGGCCATCTCGGTGTCGTCGGTCCACACCCAGGGCCCCGAGGGCGGGTCGCCCGCCCGCAACCGCGGAATCGACCGGCCCATGAGGAAGAACTGCGCACCCAGCGCGTCACCCACCGAAAGACCGTCCAGCGCGTCGAGCATCCGCGCGCACCGCTCGTCCCGGGCACGCGCCCGCCACCACCGGATCATGGTCTCGATGATGCCTTCCGCGCGCGCCCGCCAGTTCGCGCACACGCTCGAACTCGCCGGAGTTCCCCGGCGAGCCGGTGATGTTTTTCCGGTATCACCGCTGGTGGGTTCCTTGCCTGTGGCAACGATGCGAAAATGTCGGCGGACCGAGATCCGGTCCGAGAGAGGATGTTCCGCCGGCTCTCGGCGGGCAGACTGGAGGGGCAAGATGTTTTTCGTGTCTCGAAATAATTCGGCCGCACGGCGATTCGGCACTGTCGCCGTCCTCGCCGCAGGGGCTCTCGGCGTCACCGCCGCCACCGCACACGCCGGACCGGCGACCGCGGTGCCGGTCGTGCACGGCGTCGACGGGGGAGTGGCCTTCACCGCGAGCCCGCTGGCCGACGGTTCCGGAATCACCGCCGCCGCGCCCGAGGGAGCCTTCCAGCTCGCCGGGGGCGCCGTCACCCTGACCGCCCCGGATGGCCGCGTGGTCGCCACCGTGCCGACCCGGATCGTCACCGGCGCAGGCACTTTCGATCTGACCGCCGGGGTCGCCGCCGACGGGCACTCGGTCACGTTACGGCCCGTGGCCGCGCCCGCCGTCGTCACCCAGAACCTCGCGAGCTTCGTCGACGAGGCGTCCGACACCCTCGCCCGCAAGCAGCACAACGCGGGCATCGGCGCCCTCGTCGGTGCCGGGATCGGCGCCGTGCTCGGCTTCTTCCTCGGTGGTGTCGGCGCGCTGATCACCATTCCGATCGGTGCGGGCATCGGCGCCCTCATCGGCTACTCGACGCCGTAGCGCCACGCGTGTGGTGGTCCGGCCGGGGTCGGACCGCCACACGCCGCGGCGTGGTGAGATGGGCACACGGACTTCGAGAGGACGTGGTGATGCCCGATGAACGCGGTGACTCGCCCGAGACCGACCTGTTCGACTACGACGCGGAGTTGCGTCGGCACAACGCGCGTCTTCGTGCCGCGGCCCGCGTCGGCGCCGGTGACCGCGTGCTCGACATCGGCTGTGGCACCGGGCTGACCACCCGCGAGGCCGCCCGCGCCGCTGCCGGCGGGAGCGCGCTCGGTGTCGACATCTCGGCGCCGATGCTCGCGAAGGCCCGCGAGCTCAGCGCCGCCGAGCAACTGTCGAATGTCGCTTTCGAGCTCGCGGACGCGCAGGTCCACCGCTTTGCGCCCGAGTCTTTCGATCTCTGCGTCAGCCGGTTCGGATCCATGTTCTTCGACGATCCGGTCGCCGCGTTCACCAATATCGGGCAGGCGCTCCGGCCCGGCGCGCGGCTTGTGCTGCTGGTGTGGCGGGAATACGAGCGCAACGAGTGGGCGTCGGGGCTGATGCCGATCCGGCCCGCGAAGCCGGCCGACGGGCCCGGTCCGTTCGCTCTGGCCGATCCGGGCCGCACCGAAACCATTCTCACGGCCGCCGGTTTCACCGATGTCGCGTTCGATGAGGTGCACGAGCCGGTCTACTTCGGCACCGACCCCGCTGCGGCCCTCGCGAATCTGCTGCGGCTGCAAGGGTTCAAGGAGATGTTCGCCGACCTCGATGTCGACGCGGCCGAGGCCGCCCGAGCGAAGCTGCGTGCGGCCTTGACCGACCACATGACCGAAACCGGCGTGTATTTCGATTCGCGCGCGTGGATCGTCACGGCATGCCGCCCTTGAGGTCGTAGGCACCCGAAACCCCCGGACGTCCTGCGCGGGATCGTCATCGCCGCCGAGCAGGCACCGTTTTCGGCGGGTGCGCACGTCGTCGGCACGGTCGCGAGTGTCACCGTGTCAGGGTCGGCGCTGCTCGGCGCGATGGGCCAGGGCCTCGACGATGCGGCGCCACGCTGGGGAATCCGCGGCGACGTGGGCGACCACGAGCTGTCGTGACCTGCTGTCGCGCTGCTCGTTGGCCATCTCCCAGGCGTCGAGGTCGTCGATGAGCTGATCGAGGCGCGGATCGGTGGGGGACCAATCGACCGCCTCATCGCAGGCGAGATACAGGCGCGTCGTCTCGGGGTCGTCGAAGGCGGCGTTCTTCTCCCTGACCCGCCGCGCCACGTTGTCGGGTTCCAGTGCGCGCAACAGGATCCAGGCGTCCCGTTCGAGGCGGACGCGACGTTCGCTGACGCCGAGCGCGCGCATCCGGTGCAGTAGGGCGACGACCTCAGGCGGCAGGACCAGGCTGTCGCCCTCGGCCAATTCGGCTATGCGACGGCGGTATTCGGTGAGTTCGTCGATCCGCCGCCGCAGGTCGGCGTCGAGTTCGGTGATCGAGGCGGCGAACTCGGGCGACTCGGCGCGCAGCAGCGCGTCCACGCGGGCGAGCGGGACGCCGGCGTCGGCGAGGGTCCTGATGCGGATCAGGTCCACCGCGGCCTGCGCGGGGTAGCGGCGGTAACCGGAGGCGTCGCGCTCGGGCTCGGGCAGCAGACCCACGTGATGGTAGTGGCGGACGGCACGCACGGTGACCCCCGCGGTCGCGGCGAGCTGGCCGATCGTGAGCACCGTCCTCCTCTGGTCGTGGCTCGAGTCTAGGCGTGGGTCGCGCGGGTGACGACGTCGCGGATCGCCTGGACCACGGCATCGGGACGATCGAAGCAGAGACGATGGTGCGCGGTGTCGTCCACGAGGCGCTGCTCACCGTGCGAGACCGAGCCGACGACCGCGGCGTCCATCCGGATCCTGCCCGCACGCGCCGCCGGATCCGACTCCGCGCCGACCACGCTCAGGGCGATCAACGGCACATCGGGCAGCCCAGGGCCGGAACGCAATTCGTGCGCGAGGTCGCACAGATTCGCCCGCTCCGCGATTCCCGCGCGCAGTGCGTCCCGGCTCACCTTCCTCTCGACGAGCTGCTGCCGAAGCTCCTCGGGATAGTCCGCGTACAACTCGCTGTGCACCTGCCGCAGCCCCGGAACCATCCGCTCGAGCTCGCCGACATCGGATCCCATGTCCTGAGCCGCCGCCAGATTCGAGGCGGGCGGCATGAAGTCGTCCCAGGTGTGGTGCAGCGCATCCAGCCACACCAGCCCGGCGACCTCCGCCGGAAACAACTGCGCGAACCGGTGCGCGTAGAACCCACCGAGCGAATGCGCCGCGAGGATGTAAGGGCCGCTGATGTTCTCCGCCCGCAACAGCGCACGCAGTTCCTCTGCAACCTCGGCGGCGCCACGCGGCAAGGTCATCGGCTCGCTGTACCCCGTCCCACCGCGGTCATACACCACAGCCGTCGTGAACTCCGAAACCCCTTGCTGCACACCGTAGTAGTCCAGCCCGATGGCACTGGCCCCCGGCAGAAACACCACAGGCGGCCCACCTCTACCCACCCGATGTGCAAAGATCCGTCGCCCCTCGACCTCCCGAACCCCTCCGACCGGGGGAGAGTCTCCCTCCGAGAACACACTGAAATTCGCCATACCCCACCTTGCAACCCTGACGCAGCGTCAACGTCAAGCCTGCGATCCTGCCGAGCGTTAAGAATTTCGAAGGTTGCTCGCCCTACTTTGACGTGGTGACCAACGAAAGATTCTCTGGCGCAGAAGAAGTCGAGACCAGGCGACGGAGCCGACGGCGGTTTCGGCGTCGCAGCGGGCGAGGCGGTACCTACGAACACGGTGGTGCGGCCGTCGAGGTGGTCGGCGGCGCGCTCATCGAGGTCGCCGGGGCGTTGGTCCGGGTGATCGGGCGGGTGCTGTCGGGGATCGTGCACGCGCTCACGTGAAAGGCCGGCGGGTCTACCCTTGATCTTGTGGGTCTGGCGGTGCCGGCACCGATGCTGGCCAAATCCGGACGGCCTCCGCGGCCGCCAGGCGGGTGGTGCGCGGAGATGAAGTGGGACGGGGTCCGCGCGATCGCTCGGTGTACCGGGGGTGGGGTCAGTCTGTGGAGCCGGAACCTGCGCGAGATCAGCGGCTCCTATCCCGAGGTCGTCGGCGCGCTGACCGAGATGACCGCGGGGCGCAGCATGCTGCTGGATGGTGAACTGGTCGCCCCCGACGACCGGGGCGCGCCCTCGTTCGCGCGGCTGCAGCGGCGGATGCATGTTCAACGTCCCCTGCCGGCGCTGATCGCCGAGGTCCGGGTGGACTACGTGGCGTTCGACCTGCTGGCCCTCGACGAGGACATCCTGTTCGAGGACCCCTACTCGTCGCGGCGGGCGGAGCTGACGGGGGTTCGGATCGACGACGGCGCCCGCGTCCGCGTCCCGCCGAACTGGTCACTGGCCGACACCGACGCCGACCAGCTGTTGCACGCGGCCGCGGAGAACGGGCTGGAAGGCATCGTCAGCAAGCGGATCGACTCGAGCTACGAGCCCGGCCGTCGCTCCTCGGCGTGGATCAAGACGGTGCTGCGCGCCACCACCGAGGCCGTCATCGTCGGCGCGGTCCCCGGCACCGGCCCCAACGCCGCCACCTTCGGCGGTCTGGTCCTGGCCGGTCACACCCCCGAAGGTCACCTGCACTGCATCGGCGGGGTCGGAACCGGCTTCACCACCGAGGCTCGGCGCAGCATCCGCGCCGCGCTCGAGGAAGTCCGCCGCGAGACCAGCCCACTGGACGATCCACCGCCACCGACGGTGACACGGGCGGCATGGTGGGTGGAACCGGTCTTCGTGGCCGACATCGAGTACCGCGAGATCAGCGGCGACGGGCTGCTACGACACCCGAGCTTCCGCGGGATCCGCACCGACAAGACCCCAGACGAAGTCGGCCTGCCCGGCTGACAAGGTGGGCGCAGAGGGGATCGAACCCCCGACCGCTGGTGTGTAAAACCAGTGCTCTACCGCTGAGCTATACGCCCGAGTCCCGCCGGGCGTACCGGCGGGATCGGTCTATGAATCTAGCGCGGCGAGGGCTTTCTCCCAAGCCGCCTGGTCACGGGCCTCTCCTGGCCCGTTCATCTCCGCGAAAGTGATGTAGCCGGCCTTGTCGATGACGAAGGTGCCCCGGTTGGGGTAACCGGACTTCTCGTTGAAGACGTCGTAGGCCTGGGTGACGGCGCCGTGCGGCCAGAAATCCGACAGCAGGGGGAACAGGTAGCCCTGTTCGGCCGCCCAGATCTTGTGGGTCGGCGGCGGGCCGACCGAGATCGCGAGGATCTCGGCGTCGTCGTTCTGGAACTTGGGCAGCTCGTCGCGCACCTTGCACAACTCACCCTGGCAGATGCCGGTGAAGGCGAGCGGATAGAACACCAGGAGCACGTTCTTCTTGCCGCGGTAATCCGACAGCGTGACGGGCTGGTTGTTCTGATCTTTGAGCGTGAAGTCCGGCGCGAGAGTGCCAACCTCTAGCGGCATAGGGCGAATCCTCCGTCGTGTCGGGTCTCAGCCGAGCGTTCTCGTCCGGCTGAGACCTTAGCGAACGGCGAATTCAGCGCTGTTTGGACGGTGCCTTCGGCTGGACCAGGCGCGAGCCCGTCCAGCTGCCGAGACTGATGGTCGAGGTCTGGGTCAGGCCGGCCGTTGGCGCGGCTTCGGCGATCTCGCTCGGATCGACATGGCCCGAGTGACCGGTCTTGGGGGTGAGTACCCAGATGAAGCCCTCGTCCGACAGCGGGCCGATGGCGTCCATCAGCTCGTCGGCCAGGTCGCCATCACCTTCTCGCCACCACAACAGGACCGCGTCCACGACCTCGTCGGAGTCCTCATCGACCATCTCGCCGCCGCTGACCTCCTCGATCTCGGCGCGCAAGTCGTCGTCGGTGTCCTCGTCCCAGCCCAATTCCTGAACGACCAAGCCGTGAGAAATGCCAAGCTTCTGAGCGTAGTTCTGCGCGTCCGCCGCGGCGACCACGGTGGTGTCCTCCCTAAACTGCCGACAATAGATAGGTGCAAGCGAACATGGTTATCGGCCGCAGCGCAAGCCGATCGGATGAATTGGGACCGTATGCCGCGTGTCGGCGGGACGAATTCAGCGGCTCGAGCAGGCGTCGTGCACGTCGGTGCGCGCCTTGTTGATCTTTCGGCTGGCGTCGTTGAGCTTGGCCACCTGGGAGGTGTAGGTCATCTTCCTGGTCTCGGCGGAGAGCTCGCGCGCCGCGACCACGTAGGCCGTGAACTTCTCGGCCAGTTCGGGGGGTAGCGCGCCGACGGCCGCGGTGACGCCGGTCTCCACCTTGGTCGCGGCGTTGTCGAGGGTGCTCGCCGCGGCCTCGCGCTTGTCGGCGTAGTCGGGGGCGTTGCGGTCGTGCGCGGTGACGAAGTCGTTGAAGGCGGTGACCCCGGCGCCGGTGGTGACGGGGAACTGGGTGCAGTTGTCGGTGATCGCCTTGGCCTGCGCGGCGGCCGCTTTCGAGGACGCGGCGGCCGAGGACGAGGCCGCGGCGGCGGTCTTGTACGCCGCGACCTCGGCGGCGTCGGTGGTCGGAGTACCGGGCACCTGCTTGCCACATCCCGCCACCGCCAGGCCGGTGGACAGGGCCACGGCGGCACAGGCCAGCCCGAAGCGGCGCGCGTCCAGCACCCTCATCGTCGTCCGATCCCTCTCGTCCCGCTCGTGCGCTTCCCCTGCCGAACTTAGTGGATCCTCGCCGACCGTGGATCGCGGCGGCCACCCGGGGTGGCATGGCGGCCTTCGGCGCGCCGACTTCGGTGTATACCGGGCAGTACCTGCCTGGAGAGGATGACCCGCGACACCTTTTCGGTAAGGATGGGGGTGCGCCCGAAACGTTCGTGACGGGTGGCCCGCACACCTAGCGGGCAGGCCCGGGGAAAGCGACGCCAACAAGCAGTTCAGCCCCCTGTACGAGGAGCAGATTTGACCGACCTGATCCACCCTGTGTCAGCGAATTCCGCGAACGAACCCGCCGCGGGCAGCGACGCCGCCACGAGAACGAGCGGTGAACGCGTCCGGGTGATCCGCGAGGGAGTGGCGTCGTATCTTCCCGATATCGACCCCGAGGAGACCAGTGAATGGCTGGAATCCTTCGACGACATGCTCGATCGCGAAGGCCCCGGCCGCGCCCGCTACCTGATGCTGCGGCTGCTCGAGCGCGCGGGCGAGCGTCGGGTGTCGATTCCCGCGCTCACCTCCACCGACTACGTCAACACGATTCCCACCGAGAACGAGCCGTGGTTCCCCGGTGACGAGGAGGTCGAGCGCCGCTACCGCGCCTGGATCCGGTGGAACGCCGCGATCATGGTGCACCGCGCGCAGCGGCCCGGCATCGGCGTCGGCGGCCACATCTCCACCTACGCGTCCTCGGCGGCGCTCTACGAGGTGGGCTTCAACCACTTCTTCCGCGGCAAGGACCATCCCGGCGGCGGCGACAGCGTCTACATCCAGGGTCACGCCTCGCCCGGCATCTACGCCCGTGCCTACCTGGAAGGCCGGCTCAGCACCGACCGCCTCGACGGCTTCCGGCAGGAGTACAGCCACGGCGGACCCGGCCACGGCCTGCCGTCGTACCCGCACCCGCGGTTGATGCCGGACTTCTGGGAGTTCCCGACGGTGTCGATGGGCCTGGGCCCGATGAACGCCATCTACCAGGCGCGCTTCAATCATTACCTGCACGACCGCGGGATCAAGGACACCTCCGACCAGCACGTGTGGGCCTTCCTCGGCGACGGCGAGATGGACGAGCCGGAATCGCGCGGCCTGATCCAGGTGGCTGCCAACGAGGCGCTCGACAACCTGACCTTCGTCATCAACTGCAACCTGCAGCGGCTCGACGGGCCGGTACGCGGCAACGGCAAGATCATCCAGGAGCTGGAGTCGTTCTTCCGCGGCGCGGGCTGGAACGTGATCAAGGTGGTCTGGGGCCGCGAGTGGGACGCGCTGCTCGGCGCCGACCGCGACGGCGCCCTGGTCAACCTGATGAACACCACCCCCGACGGTGACTTCCAGACCTACAAGGCCAACGACGGCGCCTACGTGCGCGATCACTTCTTCGGCCGAGACCCGCGCACCAAGGCGCTGGTGCAGAACATGTCCGACAGCGAGATCTGGAACCTCAAGCGCGGCGGCCACGACTACCGCAAGGTCTACGCCGCCTACGCGGCGGCGATGGCGCACAAGGGCCAGCCGACGGTGATCCTGGCCAAGACGATCAAGGGCTACACCCTCGGCAAGCACTTCGAGGGCCGCAACGCCACCCACCAGATGAAGAAGCTGGCGCTGCAGGACCTCAAGGACTTCCGCGATCTGCAGCGCATCCCGATCACCGATGCCGAGCTGGAGAAGGACCCGTACCTGCCGCCGTACTACCACCCCGGCATGGACAACCCGGCCATCCAGTACATGCTGAGCCGCCGTCAGGCCCTCGGCGGTTTCGTGCCTGAGCGCCGCTCGGTCGCCAAGCCGCTGACACTGCCGGGCGACGAGGCCTACCGCTCGGTGCGCAAGGGCTCGGGCAAGCAGAAGGTCGCCACCACCATGGCGCTGGTGCGCCTGGTCAAGGAGCTGTTGCGGGACAAGGAGATCGGCAAGCGGATCGTGCCGATCATTCCCGACGAGGCCCGCACCTTCGGCATGGACTCGTGGTTCCCGACGCTGAAGATCTACAACCGCAACGGCCAGCTCTACACCTCGGTCGACGCGGAACTGATGCTCGCCTACAAGGAGAGCGCCGTCGGGCAGATCCTGCACGAGGGCATCAACGAGGCCGGGTCCACGGCGTCGTTCACCGCGGTCGGCACCTCGTACGCCACCCACGGCGAGCCGATGATCCCGCTCTACATCTTCTATTCGATGTTCGGGTTCCAGCGCACCGGCGACGGCCTGTGGGCCGCGGCCGACCAGCTCGCCCGTGGCTTCGTGCTCGGCGCGACGGCCGGACGCACCACGCTCACCGGTGAGGGCCTGCAGCACAACGACGGGCACTCGCTGCTGCTGGCCTCGACCAACCCGGCCGTGGTGACCTACGACCCGGCGTTCTCCTTCGAGATCGCCCACATCATGCGCGACGGTCTGCGCCGGATGTACGGCGGCGTCACGCCCGAACAGGGGCAGCTGCCCGGCACCAACCCGCCCGAGGACGGCGCGTTCGCCGGGGAGAACATCTTCTACTACATCACCCTCTACAACGAGCCGTACCAGCAGCCGGCCGAGCCCGAGGGCATCGATGTGGCCGGTCTGCTCAAGGGTCTGTACCTGTACCAGCCCGGCGGTGACGGTGAGGTGCGCGCGCAGATCCTGGTCTCCGGCGTCACCGTGCCCGACGGCCTGCGCGCCCAGGAGATCCTGGCGCAGGACTGGGGCGTGGCCGCCGACGTGTGGTCGGTGACCTCCTTCGGCGAGCTGCGCAAGGAGGCGCTGGACAAGGAGATCCAGGCGCTCAAGCATCCCGACACCGATCCGGGCGTGCCCTACGTCACCCAGGCGCTGGCGGCGGCGCGCGGACCCGTCGTGGCCGCCACCGACTGGATGCGCGCGGTGCCCGACCAGATCCGGCAGTGGGTGCCGGGCGACTACATCACCCTCGGCACCGACGGGTTCGGCTTCTCCGACACCCGTCCCGCCGCCCGCCGGGTGTTCAACGTCGACGCCCAGTCGATCGTGGTCGCGGTGCTCGAGGGCCTGGTCAAGGACGGCACGCTGGACAAGTCGAAGGCGGTGGAAGCGGCGGCGAAGTACCGCATCGACGACGTGGCCGCCGCGCCGAAGCCGAGTGCGGACGCGGCCGAGGAACTCGCGTAGCGGACGATAGGACTGTGGAGCGCAAACCGCCGCGGCCCCGTCGGATCACCGAGGGCACCAGCGAACACGAGGTGTATCTGCCGACCGGGGCACTGTCCCCGAATCGGCAGACTCGTGATCCGCTGCCCGACACGCTGCTCAAGCGGGTCAAGCAGTTCTCGGGCCGGCTGTCCACCGAGGCGGTGGGGTCGATGCAGGATCGGCTGCCGTTCTTCGCCGATCTGGACGCCGCGCAGCGGGCGGGCGTGCAGATGCTGGTGCAGACGGCGGTCGTGAACTTCCTGGAGTGGTTGCAGGATCCCGACTCCGACATCCGCTTCAGCCTGGACGCGTTCCAGGTGATCCCACAGGATCTGGCGCGGCGGCTCACGCTGCGCCAGACCGTGGACATGGTGCGGGTGGCCATGGACTTCTTCGAGCAGTGGCTGCCCGCGCTGGCGCGCAACGACCGTCAGCTGGTGGCGCTCACCGAGGCGGTGCTGCGATACGGGCGTGAGCTCGGTTTCGCGGCCGCCTCGGTGTACGCCAGCGCGGCCGAGTCGCGCGGCGCGTGGGACACCCGCCTGGAGGCGCTGGTGGTCGACGCGGTCGTGCGTGGGGACACGGGCCCGGACATGCTCTCCCGGGCCGCCACGTTGAACTGGGACGCCACCGCGCCCGCCACCGTGCTCGTCGGGACGCCACCCGCCGATCAGGGCGTGTCCACGGTCGGCGCGGTGCACACGATCGCGACCAGGCACGGCAGGGCCGCGCTGGCGGTCGTGCAGGGTGCCCGGCTGGTGATGGTGGTGAGCGGGCACCTCGGCGGGGAGGCCGGGATCGCCTCGCCGTTCCTGACGGATCTGCTGGCCGACGTGTTCTCCGACGGCCCGGTGGTGATCGGTCCGACCATGCGCACCCTGGGCGCCGCGCACGCCAGCGCGATCGAGGCGCTGGCCGGAATGGAGGCCGTCGTGGGCTGGCGCGGCGCGCCAAGGCCCGTTCACGCCTCGGAATTGCTGCCCGAACGCGCCCTGCTGGGCGATAGAGCTGCGATAGAGGCGCTGAACGAGTATCTTGTGCTCCCGTTGGCTGCTGCCGGATCTTCGTTATCCGACACACTCGACGCCTACCTGGATTGTGGCGGAGCAGTAGAAACATGCGCGCGTCAGCTGTACGTCCATCCAAATACCGTTCGGTACCGACTCAAACGAATCGGTGAGATCACCGGACGTGATCCCATGAATCCCCGAGACGCTTATGTGCTCCGGATCGCGGCGACAGTGGGTCGTTTGACACGAACCCATAACGAATCGTCACCCCCCGTCACAGAAACCCCGCCTTCCCCAGTGGGCTTCGAGCCCCTGTAACGAGATCGGGGAATCGGTCGATCGGGACACCCCACCTCGGATTTTGTGGGACCCCTACAAAACGCGTCCGCAAGCTTCATTCGCGCCGACATCTCTTGCGGCGGGGGTCACAGTGTTTTCTTAGGGAGTGATCGCGTTGTTCACCCCTGGACAGGGGTCCCAGACACCCGGCATGCTCGCGCCCTGGCTCGCCCTTCCCGGTGCGACCGACCGCCTCGAGCTGTGGTCGAAGGCCGCCGGCCTCGACCTGGTCCGTCTCGGTACCACCGCGACGGCCGAGGAGATCGTCGACACCGCGGTGACCCAGCCGCTCGTCGTCGCCGCCGCCCTGCTGGCGTTCGCCGAAATCGCCCCCGAGACGATTCCGGCGGATACCATCGTCGCCGGACACTCGGTCGGCGAATTCGCCGCCGCCGCTGTCGCCGGCGTCATCACCGCCGACGAGGCGGTCAGCCTGGCCGCCATCCGCGGCCGGGAGATGGCCAAGGCGTGTGCGCTGCAGCCGACCGGCATGTCCGCGGTGCTCGGTGGTGACGAAGCCACCGTGCTCGCACGGCTCGCCGAACTCGATCTCGTCCCGGCCAACCGCAACGCGGTCGGCCAGATCGTGGCGGCGGGTACCTTGGAAGCTCTGGCGGAGCTCGCCGCGAACCCGCCGGAGAAGGCACGGGTCCGCGCATTGCCCGTCGCCGGTGCGTTCCACACCGCTTTCATGGCCCCGGCCCAGGCTGCTGTCGCCGATGCCATCGCTCAGATCTCGCCGAGCGACCCGATCCGGACGCTGCTGTCGAACTTCGACGGCAAGCCGGTCAGCTCGGGCGCCGACGCGATCGACAAGCTCGCGGCTCAGGTCACCCGCCCCGTGCGCTGGGACCTGTGCACCGAGACCGTCCGCGCGGCGGGTGTGTCGGCCGTGGCCGAACTGCCTCCGGCGGGCACCCTCGTCGGAATCGCCAAACGGGAACTGAAGGGCACGCCGAATCTGGCGCTCAAGACGCCCGAAGACCTCCCCGCGTTGGCCGAGCTGACCATCTCCGGCTAGCTTTCCCCCCGGCGGTCGCGCACGACGAGGTGCGGGACCGTTCAGACCCTACAAACGAGAACAAGAAGGGAGCCACCAAAGTGGCCGCTCTGACCCAGGAACAGATCGTCGAAGAGCTCGGCAAGATCATCGAAGAGGTTACGGGTATCGAACCCTCCGAGGTGACCATCGAGAAGTCCTTCGTCGACGACCTGGACATCGACTCGCTGTCCATGGTCGAGATCGCTGTGCAGACCGAGGACAAGTACGGCGTCAAGATCCCCGACGAGGATCTCGCCAGCCTGAAGACCGTGGGTGACGCCGTCTCCTACATCCAGAAGCTCGAGGCGGAGAACTCCGACGCCGCCGCGGAGCTCAAGGCCAAGTTCGACGCCGAGTAGGGCTGAACCAGTGACCACTCCTTCCACCTTGAACGGGAATTTCCCCAACGTCGTCGTCACCAGCATGGCGGCGACCACGTCGATCGCGGGTGATGTCGATGCGACGTGGAAGGGACTCCTCAACGGTGAGAGCGGAATCGACGTTCTCGAGGATTCCTTCATCGAGGAATACGACCTGCCGGTGCGCATCGGCGGTCACCTGAAAGTCAGCCCCGACACCCTCCTGAGCCGGGTCGAGATCCGCCGCATGGCGTATGTCGAGCGCCTGGCGACCGTCCTCGGTCGCGAGGTGTGGAAGAACGCGGGCAGCCCGGAGGTCGACCCCGACCGCCTGGGCGTCGCGATCGGCACCGGCCTCGGTGGCGGCGACGCGCTGATCGACTCGGTCGACAAGCTGAAGAACGGTGGCTATCGCAAGATCTCGCCGCTGGCTGTTCAGATGGTCATGCCGAACGGTCCGTCGGCCGTCGTCGGTCTCGAGCTGAAGGCCAGGGCGGGAGTGGTCACTCCGGTCTCGGCGTGCTCGTCGGGTTCGGAAGCCATCGCCAACGCGTGGCGGATGATCGTGATGGGTGACGCCGACATGGTCGTCACCGGCGGTGTCGAGGGTTTCATCGACTCCGTGCCGATCGCGGCGTTCTCCATGATGCGGGCGATGAGCACGCGCAACGACGATCCCAAGGGTGCGTCGCGTCCGTTCGACAAGGATCGTGACGGTTTCGTCTTCGGCGAGGCCGGCGCGCTCATGACGATCGAGACCGAGGAGCACGCGAAGGCTCGCGGTGCCACCATCCACGCGCGCCTGCTCGGCGCCGGTATCACCTCCGACGGCTTCCACCTGGTGGCGCCGGATCCCGAGGGCACCGGTGCGGCCAGGGCGATGACCCGCGCGATGCAGACCGCCGGTCTGTCCAAGCAGGACATCACCCACATCAACGCCCACGCGACCGCGACCCCCATCGGCGACACCGCCGAGGCCAACGCGATCAACAAGGCTGTGGGCAACCACGCTTCGGTGTACGCGCCGAAGTCGGCGCTGGGCCACTCGATCGGCGCCGTCGGCGCGCTCGAGTCCGTGCTCACCGTGCTGGCCATCCGGGACGGGGTCGTCCCGCCGACGCTGAACCTGGACAACCAGGATCCGGAGATCGATCTCGACGTGGTGCACGGGCAGGCCCGGCACCAGGAAATCGAGTACGCGATCAACAACTCCTTCGGCTTCGGTGGGCACAATGTCGCGCTCGCCTTCGGTCGGGCCTAGCCGCTCCGATCGAACAGCTCCACGATCCCCGGTGGGGTCGCCCAACTGAATGGGTCGGCCCCACCGGTGTTTTCGGTATACGAGCCGCGGCAGCGGCATGATTCCCCACGAAGGTAGGAGGATGCGATGACGATCATTGCTCCCGCGTTCAACGACGCGACGACCGATCCGCGTGACCCCCTCGGTCGGCTCCAGCGATTCTTCGATCCCGGTACCGTGCTGCCGCTGCACCCGCGTGACAAGTCCGGCGTCCTTGCCGCGATCGGCGAGGTCGACGGCGTTCGTACCGTGGCCTACTGCTCCGACGCGACCGTCATGGGCGGCGCGATGGGTGTGGCGGGCTGCAAGCACATCGTCGACGCGATCGACACCGCCATCGAATCGGGCATTCCCGTTGTCGGCCTGTGGCATTCCGGTGGGGCGCGCCTCGCCGAGGGTGTCGAGGCGCTGCACGCGGTGGGCCTGGTCTTCGAGGCGATGGTCCGCGCGTCCGGTCTGGTGCCGCAGATCTCGGTGGTGCTCGGCTTCGCCGCCGGTGGCGCCGCCTACGGTCCCGCGCTCACCGACGTCGTCATCATGGCGCCCGAGGGCCGTGTCTTCGTCACCGGTCCGGACGTGGTGCGTTCGGTGACCGGCGAGAACGTCGACATGGAGACGCTCGGCGGGCCCACCACACACTTCAAGAAGTCCGGCGTGTGCCACATCGCCGCCGACGACGAGGCCGACGCGATGCACCGCGCCCGGCGCCTGGTGTCGATGTTCGCCGAGCAGGGCGAGTTCGACCTGGTCGCGGCCGAGCACGGCGACGTCGATCTCAAGGCGATGCTGCCGGAGTCGGCCAAGCGCGCCTACGACGTGAAGCCGATCATCCACGAGCTGCTCGACAACGTCGACGGGGAGTCCTCGTTCGAGGAACTGCAGGGTGGTTACGCCCGCAGCATGGTCGTCGGTCTCGGCAGGCTCGGTGGGCGCACGGTCGGTGTGCTCGCCAACAACCCGCTGCGCCTCGGTGGTTGCCTGAACTCCGAAAGTGCCGAGAAGGCTTCGCGTTTCGTGCGCCTGTGCGATGCGTTCGGCATCCCGCTGGTGGTCGTCACCGACGTGCCCGGCTACCTGCCCGGCGTCGGCCAGGAGCTCGAGGGCGTGGTGCGCCGCGGCGCGAAGCTGCTGCACGCCTTCGCCGAGGCCCGTGTCCCGCGCGTCACCCTGGTGACCCGGAAGATCTACGGCGGCGCCTACATCGCGATGAACGCCCGCGCGCTCGGCGCGACCGCCGTCTACGCCTGGCCCGGGTCCGAGGTCGCCGTGATGGGCGCCAAGGCCGCGGTCGGCATCCTGCACAAGAAGGCACTCGCCGCCGCGCCCGAGGACGAGCGCGAAGCCCTGCACGAGCGCCTCACCGCCGAACACGAGAAGATCGCCGGCGGCGTCGAACGCGCCGTCGCCATCGGCGTCGTCGACGAGGTCATCGACCCCGCCAAGACCCGCAGCATCATCGCCGCCGCCCTCGCCTCGGCCCCGGCCCGCAAGAGCCACCACAAGAACATCCCGCTCTGACCCGACGCCCCACGGCCGCCGCCACCTCCCCGAAACCCGGAGGCGCGGCGGCCGTTTCGCTGTCTTCCCCTCGCGGCCGATGGCAGTGAAACTCGCGTGCGGTGTGGTGTGTTGGTGGGTAGCGTGGCCGCCGCAACGACGAGGGATGGGGGATCGGTGGTTCGGCGGAGTCCGCAGGAGAAGAAGGCGCTCAGTTACGCGAGGGATCGGCGTAACTGCTATGGCGAGAACGACAAGAGTTCGCGGAAGAACATTCCGCGTCGCAAGCGCATGCGGAATCGGGCCGATCGACGGCGGGAAGGCCTTTTCGCCGGTGCTGTCGGGGCGGTGGACCTGGCCGCCGCCGAGCGGTGTGAAGTCGAGCTGTTGGCGAAGGGGCCCGCATCGCGCTGGCGGAAGCGGCCGGATGTGCCGCTGGGTGAGGTCGTGGAGTGGAAGCTGCAGCGCCGGGCTCGAAAGGCTGCCGCGTCGGCGAGCAGCCAGGCGTAGTGGCGGCCCTTCGGGGCCGTCAGGCGCGGTCGTGCAGCGTGATCCGGTAGCCGTCGGGGTCGGCGAAGGTGAAGGTGCGCCCGAAAGGGCCGTCGACGGGTGGGGTGACGATAGCGTGGCCGTCGGCGACCAGGGCGTCGTGGATGGCCTGGACGTCGGTGGCGTGCAACCAGATCGCGGCGCCGAGGCCGGGGTGGGCGGCGTCGGCGAGATCGGTCCCGGGGACGACGTCGCGCAGTGCGAACGCGATGGGTTTCGTCTCGAAGACGACGGCGTGCGGCGGTCCGGCCGGTGAGCGGACGAGGCCGAGGTACTTCTCGTAGAACGCCCGCGAGGCGTCGAGGTCACGCGCTTGCAGCGAGAGGAAGTCGGGTCCGGTGACAGGCACGGTGTTGCTCCTTCTGGTTGTGTCAGGTTTCTGACACAAACCACGCTATGTCAGAATACTGACATGAGTCAAGACGGTGTCGACCTGGAGACGTCGCTGGGCTATCTCCTCAAGGAGGCGTCGAGCGCGCTGCGGGTCGCCATGGAGGAGGTGCTGCGGCCACTCGGGATGAGCATCACGCACTACGCCTGCCTCGAACTGCTGGCGCAGCGGCCCGGCCTGTCCAATTCCGAGCTGGCACGGGGTGCGTTCGTGACCCGGCAGACGATGAACGTGCTGCTCCAGGCTTTGGAACGCGACGGGTGCGTGAGCAGGCCCGCGGCGGCGCCGGTCGGCAAAGTGCTGCCCACGCGGCTCACACCCCGGGGCATGCGCAGCCTCGAGGAGGCCACCGCGGCGGTCCGGTCCGTCGAGCTCAGAATGGTCGCCGGGCTGAGCGAGGCCGAGCGGTCGGACGCGCTGCGGATCCTGCGAAGCATGATCGTGTCCCTGCGCGACAACGCTTAGCTCGCCTGGGTCGGGTCGCGCGCATAATGGCAGGGTGCGCTATGAGGAACTCGCCGATGTCCCGTGTTCGATCACGCGGCCGTTGGTGATCTTCGGGGATCGGTGGACCTTGCTGATCCTCAAATACTGCTTCACCGGGGTGCGGCGGTTCAATGCGTTCCAGAGTGCCCTGGGGATTTCCCGGAGCCGCCTCGGTGATCGGCTGGATCGTTTGATCGAGCACGGGATCCTGGAGAAGCGGCCCGCGCAGGACGGCGCCTACGAGGAATACCGTCTCACCGAGAAGGGCCACGCGATCTACCCGATTCTCATGGCGATCCGCGACTGGGGTGACACCTACATGGCCCCCGACGGCCCACCGGTCGAATACCGCCATCGCGGCTGCACCGGCGAGGCTCACACGAGCTTGACCTGCGACGCCTGCGACTCCACCCTCACCGCCCGCGACATCACCCCCGAACCGGGCCCCGGCCTCACCTCGTCGCCTCGCTCCGCCTAGTCGCTGGACACGTGATCACCACGCTGTGGTGCGAGCATCGGCCGAGAACCCGCCTGCACCAGAGCGTGGTGATCTCGGTCAGCTGGTGTGCCAGGTGATCTGGTCGGCGAGGGGCGCGCGAGCGGTGCGGAAGGCGTTGACGGGATGGTCGAGGTCGGGGTAGCCGAAGGAGACGCCGAAGACGACCTTGCGGTGGTCGGGGAGGCCGAAGTACTCGCGCAGGAAAGGGGCGTACGAGGCGAGAGCGGCCTGGGGGGCCGCGCCCAGGCCGAGCGCCTGGGCGCCGAGGAGGAAGTTCTCGAGCCAGAGGCCGCAGTCGACGGCGCCGTAGACGCCCAGATCTTCTTCGGAGGTGACGATCGCGACGTGCGGCGCGTCGAAGAACTCGAAATTGCGCACCATCTGGCGCATGGTCTTCTCGTGGTCGCCCTTGGCGATGCCGACGCTGTCGTACAACTGGAACCCGCACGCGCGCCTGCGGTCGCGGTACACGCCCGCGTACTGCGCGGGGAACTCGAAATCCGGTGCGGTGCCATGGGTCTGGATGTAGGCGAGCAGTTCCTTGCGGAGCCGGTCGGTGCCCTCGCCGCTGGTCACCACGACCTGCCACGGCTGGGTGTTGCACCACGACGGCGTGCGCTGGGTCAAGCTCAGCACCTGCTCGATGGTGGCCCGGTCGACCTCGTCGGGCCGGAATTGCCTACAGGTCCACCGCTGTTCGGCCAGGCGCCGCAGGGCCGCGAAGTCGTCGGTGTCGTGATCGGTCGGCCGCATCGCCGGGCTCCCTTGCTGGACCTAGTCTCATTTTGAGACCAGGCTAGCAGCTGACCCGGAAACACGGAACCCGCCCGCGGCACCGAGGCGCGGGCGGGTTCGCGGTCCGGGATCAGGCGCGGCGGCGGGCGAGGGCCCAGATCGCGGCGCCGATGCCGACCAGCGCGATCACGCCGACGCCGATCCCGGCGAAGACCGGCCACGGCGTGCCCGCGTCCGAACCTTCCACGGCGACAGCCTTTTCGGTCGACGGTCCGTTCTGCTCGCCGAGCACGTCACCGCCGCCGCCGACGTAGACAGGGCCGGCTTCCTTGTCGCCCACGACCGCCACGTCGAGTTCCACCGGCGTCGGCGGCATGGTCGTGGCCCCGCTGGGCAGGCCGACCTTGACCGCGAGGTAGTGCCAGCCGGCCACCGAGAGACGCCGCACCTCGGAATCGTTCGCGTCGCGGTTCGCGTAGCGGACCGGCACCGTCGACAGCGTGAGATCGGTGCTCGTCCGGCCGGTGTAGGCGGTGGTGTCGGCGTCGATCTCCCGGCCGAGCGGGGAGTACAGCGTGGTCTCCACGTTCGTGGCGGAGGTGTATCCGGCGCCGCCGGTCTCGCCGAACCGGACCCGGTACGCCAGGCCCTGTCCCCAGTCCAGGCGCACCTTGTAGAAGACGTATTCGCCGGATTGCACGGTGTCGGTGTACTTCCCGCTGCCGTCGAGCTCCGCGGCGACCGTGAACGAGCCTCCGCCGCTGATCGGCTCGGGCGCGCCCGCCGGGTCGGTGAACGCCACCGGGGCTTCGACGGGCGCCGGGCCGGGATCGGTGACCCCGGGCTCGATACCGACGAGGAGTTCCACCGGCAGCCGCTCCGGCGCGCCCTGCGGCGCGAGGTCCCAGGCGAGCTCGAAGTAGTAGCGGCCCGCGCCCTTGCACGGACCCGATTCCGTGGCCGCGGCGCCCTCGAAGGTGTGGCTGACGGTGAGCGCGACCCCGTCGCTCGTGCGGGTCTCGAGCTCCCGCTCCCTGACCCCGCAGTCGGTGCCGTCGCGACCGTAGACGCGCAGGTCCATGGCGGCCATGTCGTCGGTGATCGACACATCCGCGGCGCGCGGGAACGAGACGATCCCGGTGAAGTAGGCCGTCGCCCCGGCGGGCACGTCGACGGCGTAGAACCGCTTCTCACGCTGACCGATGGTGTCGAGGTACTGGCCCGGCGTCGCCACCGGCGCGGTGCGGTACTCGGCGGTGCCGGTGATCGGGGTGCCGGTCGCCTGGTAGTCGCGCAGCGCGGCCGAGCTGACCCGGGGCAGGACGCGTTCCAGCGCGGCGCCGTCGGCGGCGTCGCTGTAGGTGCCGCCGGTCGCCTGCGCCATGCAGGTGAGCTGGGCGCGGGCCTTCTCGTCGACGGCGAAACCGATCGTGTGCACGACCAGGTCAACGCCCTGCTGCTTCAACTCCGCCGCCACCTCGCACGGATCGGGCGGCGCGCACGTGTCGTCACCGTCGGAGACGAGCACGATCGAGCGCGGGCCCTGCGCGGGCAGCGCCGCCGCGGCCTGACGCAGCGCGGTGCCCATCGGGGTCCAGCCGCGCGCGGTGATGCCGTCGACGGCGGCGGTGAGCGCGGGTTTGTCGATCCGGTCCGGCTGCCGCAGCACCTGGACGTCGTGGCAGCCCGCGGTCTTGTCGGCCTCGTCGTTGCTGGTGCCGGTGCCGTAGGTGGTGAGCCCGACGGAGGACTCGGCGGGGGCCGACGCGACGAACGAGCGCACCGCCCGCTTCGCGGCATCCATCATGGTGCCGCCCTGATCGGGACGTTCCATGGACCCGGACGCGTCCAGGATGAGCATGGTCGGCGTGTACTGCGGGGTGTCCGCCTGCGCCACCGCGGGCAGCAGGGACAGTGCCGCGGCGGCCAGTACCGCCGCCAGCGTGGTGAATCTCGACATCGTCCTCGTCTTCGGCTACATCACGATCGCAACGGACCGACGTTACCGAGCGCCGGGAACGCCCTCCAGCGGAGTCGCGGTGGCGCAACCCACGGTTTGAAACCGGTCAGGAGGTAGGCGCTGGTCAGGGGGTCGTTACGAACCCGTTCCGCGGCCGTGTCTCGCGCCTGCGCCGCGTCGCCGGCGGCGCGGGGCACAATCGAGCCCATGGCTTCGCACGCCCGCGACGCGCACGAGCGCAAACGGCACGGCAGGCACTACACACCGCCCGAGCTCGCGCGATTCCTGGCGCGCCGGGCGCTGCTGCACGCGCCGCGCGGTGCTGAACTGCGGGTACTCGATCCGGCGTGCGGGGACGGCGAACTCCTGCTGGCGGTGCACCGGGAGGCGCCACCGGGCGTCACGGTCCGGCTGACCGGCTACGACCTGGACCGGCACGCGGTCGCCGAGACCGCGGCACGCGCGGCCGCGGCGGGCATCGAGGTCGACTGCCACTCCGGTGACTTCCTGGCCGCCTCGGCACGCCTCGACGACGGCTCGTTCGATCTGATCATCAGCAATCCGCCGTATGTGCGCACCCAGCAGCTCGGCGGTTCGACCGCCCAGCTGTTGAGCAAGAGGTTCGGTCTCCGGGGGCGTATCGATCTCACGCACCCGTTCGTCGCTGTCGCGCCCCGGCTGCTCGCGGCGCGGGGTGTCCTCGGATTGCTCTGCGCCAACAGGTTTCTCACCACCCGCGCCGGTGCGAATCTCCGCCGGATCCTGACCGAGGACCTGCACCCGGCCGAACTCTACGACCTCGGCGACACCAAACTCTTCGCCGCGGCGGTGCTGCCCGCGATCACGATCGCCACCCGCGCGCCGACGCTGCGCGCCTGCCGGTACGTCTCGGTCTACGAGGAGCCCGGTGCCGTACCGGACTGCGCCACGGAGCTTTTCGACGCGCTCGCCGGTGACGCGGCTCGCCTGGTCGGCGCCGGTGGGCGCGTCTTCGCCGTCGAGGTCGGCGTGCTGTCGACCGGCGCCGAGGGATCGGCCACCGACGGACCGGCCACCGAAACCGCACGCCGCTCGAAACCACCCGCCGACCCCGCGTGGCGCATGTCCCGCCCCGCGGTCGACCGCTGGCTCGACCGGATCGGCGAGCGCACCTGGCGGAGCTTCGGTGACACCGCGCGGATCCGGGTGGGTATCAAGACGACCGCGGATCGGGTGTTCATCTCGGATCGGTGGGAGCAGATGGACCCCACCCCGGAACCGGAACTGTTGCGGGAGTTGATCACTCATCACGATCTGCAGCCGTGGCGGATCGGCAGGGAGCGGGGCACGAAGGTGCTGTACCCCTACGACCTGCTGCAACCGCGCCGCACACCGATCGACCTCGCCGAATTCCCCGGCGCGGCGGAGTACCTGCGCTCGCACGAGCGGGTGCTCGCCGGCCGCAGGTACGTCCTGGACGGCGGCCGGAAGTGGTTCGAGATCTGGGTACCGCAGCGTCCGCATCTGTGGGGTGCGCCGAAACTGGTGTTTCCCGACATCAGCGAACGGCCGCGCTTCGCCCTCGACCGGTCGGGCGCGGTGGTCAACGGGGACTGCTACTGGATCTCGCTCACCGATCTCGGCGCGGGCGCGCAGGCGACGGAATTGGCGTATCTGCTGATGGGCGTGGCGAATTCGGCGCTGGGGCTGCGGTTCTACGACGCGGTGTGCGGCAACCGCCTCTATTCGGGACGGCGGCGCTGGATCACCCAGTACGTGGCGCGCCTGCCCCTGCCCGACCCCGCGCGACCCGCCTCGGCGGTGATCGTCGACCGGGTCAGGGCGGTGGTGGAAGACGGGGTGCCGGTGGCGCGGGCGGGCATCGACGAGGCGGTGGCCGCCGCCTTCGGCGTGCCCGCTCAGTGAGCGCGGTGGATCCCGACCATCGGCAGTAGTGTGCGGCGGGCGAACTCGCGACCGGCCTCGGCGTCGTCGAGCGGGATGAGGCCGTCGGGGGTGAGCGCCAGCGACAGCGCGAGCCTGGCCATGATCTCGGCGACCAGGTCGGGATCGAATTCCGGCACCGGCGCGCTGGCCTGCAGCTCGCGCAGCTTGTCGGCGAGGTAGCCGCGCCCGACCGCGAGGATGGGACCGGCGTCGGTGGTCAGGCGCGGCAGGATGATCTCCGGCTCGGTGCCGAGCAGCCGGCGCAGCAGTTCGTTGCCCGCGATGGTCGTCACGAACGCCACGAAGATCTCGACCAGCTGCTCGCCGGGCTCGGTGACCGCGCTGACCCGGGCGTCGATCTCGGCGACATAGCGTTGCGCCTCGCGCACGCCGACCGCCTCGACCAGGTCGTTCTTGGATTCGAAGCGGCGATACAGGGTGGCCGGGCTGATGCCGGCGCGCCGGGCGATCTCACCCATGCTGGTGCGCTTGATGCCGAAATCGAGAAACGCCGACAGCGCGCTGTCGAGCAGCTTCTCCCCGTCGGTGACGGGCTTTTCCAGGATCCGCGCGAGGATGGACGAGACGGTGGGCATCGCCCCATTATCCCTGTGGCGACAAATCCAGCGCGGCCATCTCTCGCTCGATCGCGTTGGCGGCGAAGTCGGCGCCGCGGGAACGTAATTCGTGGACCCGGCACTGGAGTGCCTCGATTCCGCCTGGCTGGGCGGCGATATCGGCGACGCTGAGCCGCCGCTCCGCCAGGTGCACACCGGTCTGCCTGTATGCCACCGTGAAACCTCCTGCCTCGCGTACCCGGTGCCGGCCGCCGAACTCCTGGCCGGACGCGATACGCAGGGCAAATGCTATCAGGTTTCCCTAATGGTCACTTGATCAGTGTGACGTCTCACAAGATCTCGGCACTCCGGTGCGCCGCGAGATTGTGAACGTAGACGGCGGCGTTGAGCTTGATGCCGTCCTGCTGCGCCTCGGTCAGCTCCTTGCGCACCTTGCCGGGCACGCCCGCCACGAGCGAGCCGGGCGGAATCTGGGCGCCCTCCGGGATCAGGGCGTTCGCCGCGATCAGGCTGCCCGCGCCGATCACCGCGCCGTTGAGCACGGTCGCGCCCATGCCGACGAGCACGTCGTCGCCGATGGTGCAGCCGTGCAGAATCGCGTTGTGGCCCACCGAGACTCCGCTGCCGACGGTGAGCGGGAAACCGGGGTCGGCGTGCAGCACGCAGCCGTCCTGGATATTGGTGCGCGCGCCAAGGGTGATCTGCTCGAGATCGCCGCGCAGCACCGCCGAGTACCAGATGCCGACCTCCTCGGCCAGGCGCACCCGCCCGATGACGGTCGCGTTCGGCGCGATCCATGCGGTCTCGTCGATCTCCGGAGCGAATCCGGCCACCTTGATGATCATGGTCGCGATTATCGCGCTGTCCCGCGGAACTGGGCACGGTGGGCCGCCGGGGAGGTGCCCAGCGCGCGGTGGAAGTGGTGGCGCAGGTTCACCGCGCTGCCGAAACCGGTGTCGCGGGCGATCCGGTCGACGGTGTCGTCGGTCGATTCCAGCAGCAGCCGGGCGTGATCGGTGCGCTGACGCAACAGCCAGCGCTGCGGGCTCGTTCCGGTGCGCTCGCGGAAGCGGCGGGTGAAGGTACGCCGTGACATGAACGCCGCCCGTGACCAGGCATCGAGGTCGATGGTGGTGCCGAGGCGGGCGCGCGCCCAGACCATCGCGTGCTCGATCGGATCGTCGGTGTCGTCGTCGATCGGATCGATCGGGATGAACTGGGCCTGGGAGCCGTGCCGGTGTGGCGCGGTGACCAGCGCGCGGGCCAGTTCGGTGGTCGCGCGGGCGCCGAGGTCACCACGGACGATGTGCAGGCAGCAGTCCAGTGCGGCGGCCACGCCCGCGGAGGTGATCACGTCACCGAGGTCGGTCCACAGCACATCGGCGCGTACCCGCACGCGGGGGTAGGCGGTGGCCATCGCCGTCGCGGCGGCCCAGTGCGTGGTGACTTCGCGGCCGTCGGCCAGACCGGTCGCCGCGATCGCCCACGATCCCAGGCAGAGGCCGACGAGCCGGGCGCCGCCGGCGTGCGCGGCGCGCACGGCCGCGTCCAGGGCGGGGGACAGGGGCTTGTCGCGCAGCCAGCCGGGGAAGATCACCAGCTCCGCTTCGGCCACCGCGTCGAGTCCGTGGTGCACGGTGATGTCGAAACCCGCGGCGGTGGACAGGGTTCCGGGTTGTTCGGCGCAGACTCGCACGTCGTAGGGCAGGTCGCCGGCGACGCCGACGCCGGAGCGGCCGAAAACGAGGGTCGGCACCGACAGGTGGAAGGGGCTGATTCCGTCGAACGCGATGACGGCCACCGAACGCATGGCCCGATCTTAGCGATGCGCGGCCTGACGGCCACTCTCCGGCGGGTGACGCGGTCGGCCAGAGTGGTCGACATGACCGAAATCGTCACCAGCCCCGCGCTGCTGGACGCCGTGCACGTGGGCGGCCCGACCCTGCGGTTCCGCTACGCGAGCACCACCTGGCTCACCGACCCGACCTTCGACGAGCCCGGCGACTACCCGGGCCCGATCACCCTGCACAAGCTCAGCGGGCCCGCGGTGCCGATCGAGGCCATCGGGCCGATCGACGTGGTCCTGCTCTCGCACGACCAGCACGCCGACAATCTCGACACGGCGGGCCGCGAACTGCTGGCCGGGGTCGACACGGTGCTCTCCACGCCCGACGCCGCGGCCCGCATCGCGGGCGTGCGCGGGCTGCGGCCGTGGGAGAGCGTCACGCTCGGCGCGGTCGAGGTCGTCGCGGTGCCCGCGCTGCACGGGCCCGAGGGATGCGAACCGCTCAGCGGCGTCGTCACCGGGTTCGTGCTGCGCGCCGCGGGGGAGCCGGCGGTGTACGTCTCCGGGGACAACGCGTCGGTGGAGGTGGTCGAACAGATCGTGGCGCGGATCGGGCGCATCGACGTCGCGGTGCTGAATATCGGCGCCGCCAATGTCGGCCGGTTCGGCGACAGCGATGTCACCTTGAACGCGCGCACCGCGGTGCGGGCCGCCGAGGTTCTCGGCGACGCGATCGTCGTCGCGGTGCACGCGGAGGGCTGGGCCCACTTCACCGAATCGCTGGATCATCTCGAGCGCGCCTTCGGTTACGCCGGTCTCGCCGACCGGCTCCGCATCCCGGTGCGGGGCGAAGTGTTCGCCGTCTGAGCGATCTCGAACCAACAGTTTTCATACCTGTCCGGTGGTCTGCGGGGTGCTCACCCGACGGGAAGGATCGACGCGCGTCCGGCTCCTCGGGCGCGGGTCTCGCGACAGGAGAGACGTTGCCCGAGAAACTGCTCGGCACAGCCGCGCGTGTGCTGATGACGCTGGTCGCCGTGGTGCTGGCGCTGGCGGGATGCTCGTCGAGCGAACCGGAGCCGACGGCCCCGGCGTCGAGCACGGTCTCGACCACCCCGACGATGACGAGTGCGGTCACGTCGACACCCGGCGCGGCGCCCACCGGCGACGGCGCCTCGGGTGGCGGCGTGACCGGTTCCCCGGGCACGCAGGCGACCGGCGGCGACCAGACGCCCCCGCCGGGCTACAACTGCGTGCCGGGACCGGATTGCGGGACCGACAGTTGTGGTTTCGGTGAGTGCGGGCTTCCACCGGGGCACACGTGTCAGCCCGGACCGGATTGCGGGACCGACAGTTGTGGTTTCGGTGAGTGCGGTCTCCCGCCGGGACACACGTGTCAGCCCGGTCCCGAGTGCGGCACCGACAACTGCGGCCCCGGCCAGTGCGGTGAGCCGCCGACCACGACCGAGGCGCCCGTGCCCACCACGCCCGCCGCGACCTCGGCGCCGGTGACGACGACCCCCGCCACGACGGCCGAGGCGACCACGACCTCGGCCGTGCCCGCCGCCGCGAGCACGACGCCGACGCCGTGACAACACGCGTTCGGCAACCGCCGGACTCCCGTCGACGCGCGTCCTAAGCTGGGCGGATGACGGGAACAATCGGGGTACCTGCCGAGGTCAAACCGCAGGAGTTCCGGGTCGCGCTCACGCCCGCCGGCGCCTCGGAACTGGCCGCGCACGGGCACCGGGTGCTCGTACAGGCCGGGGCCGGAACCGGCTCGGGTTTCGGCGACGAGGACTACGTCGCCGCGGGCGCGACGATCGGCGCGGACGCCGAGCAGGTCTGGGCCGAGGCCGACCTGATCCTGAAGGTGAAAGAGCCCATCGCGCAGGAGTACTCGCGGATGCGGCGCGACCAGGTGCTGTTCACCTATCTGCATCTGGCCGCGTCGAAGGAGTGCACCGACGCCATCCTGGACTCCGGCATCACCGCGATCGCCTACGAGACCGTGCGCGCGGCGGACGGTTCGCTGCCGCTGCTCGCGCCGATGAGTGAGGTCGCGGGCAAGCTCGGCACCCAGGTCGGCGCCTATCACCTGATGGCGCCGATGGGCGGGGAGGGCGTGCTGCTCGGCGGCGTGCCCGGGGTGCGCCCGGCCGATGTGGTGGTGCTCGGCGGTGGGGTGGCCGGGACGAACGCGGCGACGGTCGCGGTCGGCATGGGGGCGCGGGTGAGCGTGCTCGACACCAATCTGGCGCGGTTGC
This sequence comes from Nocardia neocaledoniensis, assembly GCF_003182135.1. Classification (GTDB taxonomy): domain Bacteria; phylum Actinomycetota; class Actinomycetes; order Mycobacteriales; family Mycobacteriaceae; genus Nocardia; species Nocardia neocaledoniensis. The sequence continues at coordinate 168,690 of NZ_QGTL01000011.1, forward strand.
GGGAACTCGACGCCCGCTTCGCAGGCCGGGTGGGCACCCTCGCCTCACACGCGCTCGAGATCGAGAAGGCCGTGCTCGCGGCGGATCTGGTGATCGGCTCGGTCCTCGTGCCGGGCGCCAAGGCGCCGAAGCTGGTCTCCGACGAACTCGTCGCCGGGATGCGGCCGGGGTCGGTGCTCGTCGACATCGCCGTCGACCAGGGTGGCTGCTTCGCCTCCACCCGGCCGACGACGCACGCCGATCCGACCTTCCCCGTGGCGAACTCGCTGTTCTACTGCGTGGCGAACATGCCGGGAGCGGTACCGCACACCTCCACCGTGGCCCTCACCAACGCGACCCTGCCCTTCGCGCGGGCCATCGCCGACAAGGGCTGGCGCGGCGCGTGCACCGCCGATCCCGGCCTGGCCGCCGGCCTCACCGCGCACGACGGCAAACTCCTGTCGACCGAAGTCGCCGCCGCGCACGGATATTCGCTCACCGTCTGAGCGGTCAGTCGTTCCCGCCGAGGAACCAGTCCGGCACCCCCTCGGTCGGCAGGTCGCGCAGCTTGTCGGGGTTGCGGACGACGTTGATCGCCACGATGCGGCCCGCGTCGACGACGAACGAGAAGACGCCGACATTGTGGCCGTCGAACACCACGAGCCCCGGCGCCCCGTTGACCAGGACCGCGCGGCCCCAGGCCTCGGCGGCCGACGGGCCGTGGTACCAGCCGAGCAGCGCCTTGGCAATGAGCTCGGCACCGCGCAGCGGCTGCCGGATGGCGGGCACCTTGCCGCCGCCGTCGGCGGTGAGCACGACGTTGGCGTCGAGCACGCCGAGCAGCGAGCTCAGATCACCCGAGCGCCAGGCCAGCGCGAAGGCCGAGACCACCTTCTCCTGCTCGTCGCGGGAGGCGGGGAAACGGGGTGTGCCGGACTCGACGTGCTTGCGGGCGCGCGAGGCCAGCTGCCGCACCGCGGCGGGGGTACGGCCGACCACCTCGGCCACCTCGGGTCCGGACATGCCGAACACGTCCTGCAGCACGAACGCCGTGCGTTCGGCGGGGGACAGCGACTCCAGGACCACCAGCAGCGCGGTGGTGACCCGCTCGTCCTGGGAGACGCGGTCGGCCGGGTCGTCCCAGGCGGTGACCTCCGGCTCCGGCAGCCACTCGCCGACGTACTGTTCGCGGCGGGCGCGGGCCGAGCCGAGGTGATCGAGGGCGAGGCGGCCGGTGACCGTGGACAGCCAGGCGCGCAGATTGTCGATCTCGGCGGCCTTGCCCGCCTCGTGGTGGCGTTGCAGCCGCAGCCACGCGTCCTGCACCACGTCCTCGGCGTCGCTGATGCTGCCCAGCGTCGAGTAGGCGAGCCGGCGCAGGTAGGGGCGATGTTCCTCGAAGCGACGGGCCAGTTCGGCCTGGTCGGAGTGCTGCGGTGCGTCGGTCATCGTGATCGCCGTTCGGTCGTCGGTGGCCCTGCTCGGGGGAGTGTAGAAGCGGGTTCGCAGAGATGACGAACCAGCGGGGCCGGGTGTGACATTCCCGCGCGGGGGCAGGGTTCGGCGGAATTCCGGGCCGTGACGTCTAGGCGTCTGGGGCGGGTCGGATGGCGGGTTCGTGGCGGCGGCCGGTGACTCTAGGGTTTACTCGTGCGGGTGCAGAGGGTGAATTCGACGGCGGTGGGTCTCGTTCTCGGGTTCGCGCTCGACCGGGTGTTCGCCGATCCGCGCCGGTTCCATCCGGTGGCCGGATTCGGCTCGGCGGCACTGGCATTGGAGCGGTCGACCTATGCCGACGACCGGCGTGCCGGGGTGCTGCACGAGGTGGTGGCGGTCGGGTCGGTGCTCGGCCTCGGCGCGCTGGCGGCCAGGGGTGGGGTGCTCGCCACGGCCCTGGCGACCTGGACCGCGCTGGGCGGCCGATCCCTCACCCGCGCGGGGCACGCGATGGCCGACCGGCTCGACGCCGACGACATCGCCGGTGCCCGCGAGCTGCTGCCCTCCCTGTGCGGCCGCGACCCCTCGGTGCTCGACGCCGACGGATTGGCCAGGGCCGCACTGGAATCCCTGGCCGAGAACACCTCCGACGCCACCGTCGCGCCGCTGCTGTGGGGCGCGGTCGCCGGGGTGCCCGGCCTGCTCGGCTACCGCGCCGTGAACACCCTCGACGCGATGATCGGCTACCGCAACGAGCGCTACCTGAACTTCGGCTGGGCCGCCGCCCGCACGGACGACCTCGCCAACCTGGCCCCGGCCCGCCTCACCGGAATCCTCACCGTCGCGCTGGCGCCGCTGGTGGGCGGCACACCGGCCGCGGCATGGCGGGCCTGGCGCCGCGACGCCGCCAAGCACCCCAGCCCCAACGCGGGCGTCGTCGAGGCCGCGATGGCCGGAGCGCTCGGCATCCGCCTCGGCGGCCGCACCCAGTACCGTCACGGCGCCGAACTCCGCCCGACCCTGGGCGACGGGCCCCCACCGACCACCGCCGACCTCCGCCGCGCGGTGCGCATGTCGGACGCGGTACAGGTCGGCGCGCTGGTCGTGTCGGCGGTCGTCGCGGGAGTGCTGCGGCGCGGCTAGCGGGGGAGTGGTCCCGCGACGGAGCGAGTCAGCGGTTGCGGCCGTAGCGGTCGGCCAGGCGTGCTTCCGTGGTGGACGGTGCGGGAATCTCGGGTGACGGGGTCGACTCCGGCGCGGCCGGGTTGGGGGACTCGGCGCGGTCGCGGCGGCGGGCGCGGAGTTCGGCGACGACGAAATAGCCGAGGCCGAGCGGGGCCATGATGCCGAAGGCCAGCCATTGGAGGCCGTAGGACAGGTAGGGGCCGGCGTCCAGCTGGGGGAGCGGGACGGGGGTGAACGCGCCGGGCTGGCCCTCGGCGAGTTGGAGATAGCCGCCCTTGTCGGTGCCGGTGGGGATGGGAGTGAGCGCGGTGCCGAGGACGGTGGACTCCTGGCCGGTGTCGACCGTGTACACCTGCCGGTAGCCGTCCTGGGTGCTCGGCGGCTTGTCGGCCACCACGCCCTCGGACGCGCGGACCCTGGCCTCCAACCGCTGGGCGCCCGCGGGCGGTGCCTCGATGGCCGGGGGGCGGGTGCCGTCGACGGCGGCGACCAGGCCGCGGTCGACCAGCAGCGTGCGTCCGTCGTCGAGCCGGAACGCGGCCAGGACCGCGTAGCCGGGCGCGCCGTCGAGGTGGCGCAGGCGCACGAGCACCGTCGAATCCGGCACGTAGGAGCCCGTGGCGGTGACCTTGCGCCACTCGGTGTGCGTGGCGGGATCGCCGTCGATGATGCCGGTGACGTCCACCGGATCGGCCCGCACCGAGTCGGCGATGAGCTGGTTGCGGTGCTCGGTGCTGGTGTTCTTGCCCAGCTGCCACGGCGCGAGCACAGTGAAGCACAGGTACGCGAACGCCGCGACGATCACCGCGAGGATGAGCCAGCTCGGGCGCAGCAGGAAGGTGAGCTTGCGGATCATCGGCCGGCGTCGGCGGTCGCGCGGGCGTCGAGCGCGGCGCGTACCCAGTCCAGGAGACCGGGGATGGCGGCCTCGATCTGATCGCGGACCAGGTCGAAATCGGCCTGGTCGCCGTAGTAGGGGTCGGGGACGTCGCGGCCGTCGGCGGCGGGATCGAAACTGCGCAGCAGTCTGCGCTGCTCGGTGGACACGCCGCGCTGGGCCAGCTCCCGATCGTGGCCGCTGTCGAGCACGACGATCAGGTCGGCGTCGCGGTGCTCGGGGCCGAAGGTCGCGGCGATGTGCTCGGTGGGGTAGCCCGCCCGGCGCAGCGTCGCCTCGGTCCGCGGATCGGCCGGATCGCCCACATGCCACGAGCCGGTGCCCGCGCTGGTGACCCGCACCCGATTGGCGAGACCGGCGCGGTACAGATGCGCCTCGAACATCTTCGCCGCCATCGGCGAGCGACAGATGTTGCCGGTGCACACGAAGCTCACATGAACTGGACCCACGGCTGCCATTGTCGCCCGTGCCGGCGGATCGCCGCCACGTAGGGTGTTCAGTTGTGTTCCAGGACTCCGTCGACCCCGCGATGCTGCGCCACCACGGCGACGTGGAGGCGCGGCCAGGAATGCTCGACTTCGCGGTGAACGTGCGCGGCGTCGCCCCGCCCGCCTGGTTGCGCGCGCGGCTGGCCGAGCGCCTCGACGATCTCGGCCGGTACCCGAGCGCGGAGGACGAGGCCGCCGCCCGCGCCGCCGTCGCCGCCCGCCACGGTCGCGCGCCCGAGGAAGTGCTGCTGCTGGCGGGCGCCGCCGAGGGCTTCGCGATGCTGCCGCGCCTGGCGCCGCGCCTCGCCGCCGTCGTCCACCCGTCGTTCACCGAGCCCGAGTTGGCTCTGCGTGAGGCGGGCGTGCCGGTGACCCGCGTGATCCTGGAACGGCCCTACACCCTCGACCCGACGTTGGTCCCCGAGGACGCGGACCTAGTCGTCCTCGGCAACCCGACCAACCCCACCTCGGTCCTGCACCCCGCCGCCACGATCGAGGCACTGCGCCGCCCCGGCCGTCTGGTCGTCGTCGACGAAGCGTTCGCCGACGCCGTCGCCGATCCCGGGATGTCGGCCGCGGCGCCCGGTCGTCCGGTCGGGTTCGAGCCGCCGATCGGCCGATCCGGGCTCGCCGATCCCGCCGCTGCGGGCGGCCCGGCAACGCACTCCGGTGCCGCTGGTGCCGTGTCCGCCGGGCCCCTGTTCTCGGCCGAGCCGGAGTCGCTGGCCGGCCTGTCCGCACCCGACGTACTCGTCCTGCGCAGCCTCACCAAGACGTGGGCGCTGGCCGGACTGCGCTGCGGGTACGCGCTCGGCGCGCCGGAGGTGCTGGCCCGGCTGAGCCAGGGCCGCCCGCACTGGCCGCTCGGCACGCTGCAGCTCGAGGCGATCATCGCGACCGCCGCGCCCGCGGCCGTCGTCGAGTCCCGGCGCGAGGCGGACCGGATCGCCGTCGAACGGGCCGCGATGATCGAGCGTCTCACCGCGCTCGGCGTCGACGTGCACACTCCGGCGACGGGTCCGTTCCTGCTGCTCGCCGTGCGCGACGGCGCGCTCGTCCGTAAGCACCTGGCCGACCGCGGCATCGCCGTCCGGCGCGCCGACACCTTCCCCGGCCTGGACCAGGACCATCTGCGGGTGGCGGTGCGCGGGCCCGCCGAGGTCGACAAGCTGATCGAGGGCCTGCGGGCCGCGCTGTGGTGAGACCAACCAACGAACGACGAAGGAGGCGGCGGTGCCTGACCTGGCCGAACTGATCGGGGTGCTCGACGCGGCGTACCCGCCGAAGCTGGCCGAACCGTGGGATTCGGTCGGGTTGGTGTGCGGTGACCCGGCGCAGGAGGTGACCAAGGTGGTCTTCGCCGTCGACGCCACCGCCGCCGTCGTCGACGAGGCGATCGAGTGGGGCGCCCAGGCGCTGGTCGTGCACCACCCGCTGCTGCTGCGCGGCGTCGACACCGTCGCCGCCGACACCCCCAAGGGCGCGCTGCTGCACAAGCTGATCCGGTCCGGCTGCGCGCTGTTCTCCGCGCACACCAACGCCGACTCCGCCGACCCCGGCGTCTCCGACGCGCTCGCCGCCGCCGTCGGCCTCACGGTGACCGGCCCACTGGACCCGAAACCGGTTGCCTCCGTGGATAAGTGGGTGATCCAGGTGCCCCGGACCCACACCGCCGCCCTGATGTCGGCGTTGTTCACCGCGGGCGCGGGCGCGATCGGTGACTACCGGGAAGCGGCCTGGTACACCGCCGGGACCGGGCAGTTCCGGCCGGTGCCCGGCGCGAACCCGGCGATCGGGGTGGTCGGCGAGGTGGAAACCGTCGAGGAGGACGCGGTCGAGGTCGTCGCGCCGCCGAGTTCGCGGCTCGCGGTCCTGGCGGCGCTGCGCGCGGCCCATCCCTACGAGGAACCGGCCTATCACGTCACCGAGCGCGCGTCCCTGCCGTCCTCGCTCGGCCTTGGCCGCGTCGGCGAACTCGCGCGGCCGGAGACCCTGCGCGAATTCACCGCCCGCGTCGGGGTCGGTCTGCCGCGCACCGTCTGGGGCGTGCGCGCCGCGGGCGACCCGGATCGCGTCATCGAGCGGGTGGCCGTCTGTGGCGGTGCGGGCGACTCCTACCTGAACGCGGCCGTCCGCGCCGGCGTCGACGCCTATCTCACCGCCGACCTGCGCCACCACCCCGTCGACGAGCATCTGCGCCGCGGCGGCCCCGCCCTCATCGACGCCGCCCACTGGGCCACCGAGTTCCCCTGGTGCGGCCAGGCCGAGCAGCTCGTGCGCGCCGCACTGCCCCGCCTGACCACGCGGGTGTCCACCCTGCGCACCGATCCGTGGACCGTCACCGGCTGACCGGCCTCCGCGCGAAGACCGTGGGGCCGGGCCGGGCCGCGACCACCCCGGGCCCGGGTCTTCGGGTCATGGCATGCGGGACCCGCGCGGCGCGGTACGGTTGATCAACCCATCCGTCCACAGTGTTCAGGAGTTCGTGCGCGTTGAATGTCGAACCGTCGGTCCAGTCCAAGCTGCTCCAGCTCGCCGCTGTCGATGCCGAGTTGACGCGGATCGCGCACCGCAGGAACGCGCTGCCCGAGCAGCAGGAGGTGACGCGCCTGGCGGCCGAACGCAACGGGTACAAGGACGCCGCCGTCGCCGTGGAGATCGGCATCGACGATCTGGATCGCGACATCCGCAAGCTCGAGGGTGAGGTCGAGGCCGTCCGCAAGCGCGAGGACCGCGACCGCGGCATGCTCACCGCGGGCACCGTCGCCGCCAAGCAGCTCGCCGAACTCCAGCACGAGCTGGGCAGCCTCGAACGGCGCCGCTCGGTGCTCGAGGACGAACTGCTGACCGTGATGGAACAGCGTGAGGCGATGGCCGCCGACCACGACCACGCGGGCGCCCGGCTCAGCAAGGCCGAACAGGACCTGGCCGATGCCGAACGCCTGCGCGACGAGGCGATGGCCGACCTCGATGTCGCCCAGCAGCGCTGCGACACCGATCGGGCGGGCCTGCTCGGCCTGTTCCCCGGCGAGTTGCTCGCGATCTACGACAAGCAGCGCGCCGCGCACGGTGTCGGCGCCGCCCTGCTGCAGGCCCGCCGCTGCGGCGCCTGCCGGATCGAGATCGACCGCGGCGAGATGCAGCGCATCGCCAAGGCCGCGCCCGACGCCGTCCTGCGCTGCCCCGAATGCGGCGCGATCATGGTGCGCACCAAGGAATCCGGGCTGTGATCGACGCGGTGCGCCGATGACCGAGGTGATCGTCGAGGCCGACGGCGGCTCGCGCGGTAACCCCGGCCCGGCCGGCTACGGCGCGGTCGTCTTCGACGCCGACCACGCGCGGGTGCTCGCCGAGCGCAAGGAATACCTGGGCGTCACCACCAACAATGTCGCCGAATACCGCGGCCTCATCGCCGGTTTGGCGGCCTCGGCCGAACTGGGCGCCACGGTCGTCGCGGTCCGGATGGACTCCAAGCTCGTCGTCGAGCAGATGTCGGGACGCTGGAAGGTCAAGCACCCGTCGATGATTCCGCTCGTCGAGCAGGCGCGGGCCCTCGTCGCCGGCTTCGACCGGGTGAGCTTCACCTGGATCCCGCGCGCCGAGAACTCCCATGCCGACCGGCTGGCCAACGAGGCCATGGACGACGGCGATCTCGTCGGCACCGTCCGCGAGGCCGTCGCCGCCGGGCACGCACCGGGCGACCAGGTGGTCGTGGCCGCCAGAGACAAGGCCGAGGTGGGTTCCGTGGCTGCGGAACAGATCGAGGGCGACCCGGCACTGGACGGCGGTGCCGCGCAGCGTGTTCCGTCCAACGCGCCCGGCTGGACCGGCGCGCTCGGCAGGCCGACGCGGCTGTTGCTGCTGCGCCACGGCCAGACCGAACTGTCGATCGAGCGCCGCTACTCGGGACGCGGCAACCCGCCGCTCACCGAGCTCGGCCGCCAGCAGGCCGAGCGGGCCGCGAAAATGCTTGCCGCCAAGGGCGATATCGCCGCGGTCGTCACCTCACCGCTGCAGCGCGCCCGTACCACTGCCGAGGCCGCCGCCGCGGCGCTCGACGTGCCGTTGCGCGTCCTGGACGGCCTCATCGAGACCGATTTCGGCGACTGGGAGGGTCTCACCTTCGCCGAGGCCGCCCAGCGTGATCCGCAGCTGCACACCGACTGGCTCGGCGACCCGTCGATTCCCGCGCCGGGCGGGGAGAGCTTCGATCAGGTGCGCGAGCGGGTGGAGAGCGTGCGGCGGGATCTGGTCGCGCTGTATCCGGGCCAGAACATCGTCGTGGTCAGCCACGTCACCCCCATCAAGACGTTGCTGCAGCTGGCGCTCGGTGTCGGCCCGTCGCTGCTGTACCGGCTGCACCTGGATCTGGCCTCGCTGTGCATCGCCGAGTTCTACCCCGACGGCGGCGCCTCGGTCCGCCTCGTCAACGACGTTTCGTATCTGAGCTAGGCGGGCGTCACCGGGGCGCGGTACGGTCGCCCAGGTTCACGGTTCGGCGTAACGACGACGCCCCGGCGCCCGAAAGGTTCTCGGGCGCGCGGAATGCCGCGGCCATCGAGAAAGGTACTTGATGAGGTTTCTACGGATGGCGGCGTTCGCGGCGGCCATCGCGGGGGCGCTCACCGCGTCCGCTGGGGCGGGCAGCGTGTCGGCCGAGCCGAGCGTGGTGCTCGGCGCGGCCTCGGGCATCGTCTTCGACAACAACTCCGGTTGCTCGCTGACCGCCATCGGCCACGACAGCGCGGGCAGGCTGGTCGGCCTGACCGCGGGCCACTGCGCGCCGACCGGCGCCAGGGTGGGGGCCGAGCAGGCACTGCAGGCGGGGGTGATCGGCACCGTCGCCTTCTCCGACGACGGCGAGTACCTGGACTTCGCGGTGCTGCAGCTGGACGCGGCGAAGGTCGTTCCGGTCCGCACCGTCGGCCAGACCACGGTCGCCGGCATCGGCGAGCCGCCCGCCGCGGGCGCCACGGTGTGCTCGGACGGGCGCACCAGCGGCCGCAGCTGCGGCGTGGTGTGGGGTGAGCTCGAAGGCACCTCGATCAACCAGTACTGCTCGCAGCCGGGCGATTCCGGTGGTCCGGTCGTCGTCGGGGATCGGCTGGTCGGCATGAATCAGGGCAGGCTCACCGGCCTCGGCCCCGTCGACTTCGACTTCCCGTGCACCAACGGCGCCAACCCGCTGCATTCGCCCGCCTACTTCCAGCCCATCGGGGTGATCCTCGAGGTGCTGAACCGCGCCGGCGGCGTCGGCGCCGGGTTCCAGCCCATCTGATCCACCGCTCGACTGCACAGGGGCGCGACACCGGCTCGGTGTCGCGCCCCTGTGCGTGCGCTCGGTGCTCACGACATGCTGAGGCCGCGTTCGTGCATGAGGAGCAGGCCGTAGCCGGCGACGGCGTGGGCGTCGATGATCTCGCCGCGCAGGATCATCGCCTCGAACCGGGCGCGGGAGAACCAGGCGGTGCGCATGTCCTGTTCCTCGGGCTCGCGATCCGGCTCGCCCGGGGTGAGGTCGGTGGCCAGGAAGCAGTGCCCGCGCTGGCTGGTGGCGGCGGGCGCGGTCGCGAGGACGCCCAGCGGGGTCATCCGTCCGGCCCGCAGCCCCGTCTCCTCGCGCAACTCGTTGTGCGCCAGTTCCACCGGCGAGGGCGACGTGCCCTGCGGTGGGGTGCCCGCCGGGAACTCCCAGTAGCGCTCGCCCAGCGGATACCGGAACTGCTCGACGAGGTGGAATCCCTCCCCGTCGAACGGGATCACCATCGCCCAGTCGACCTTGTCGACCACGGCGTAGATGCCGACGGAACCGTCGGTGCGGCGAATCGTGTCCTCCCGCAGCCGCATCCACGGATTGGTGTAGATCGTGCGCGAGCTGAGCTGTTCCATGGCTTCCATGGTGCCCCAATCACCTCCGGCGACAGGCCGGAACGAGCGGTGGGGCATCGGCTCGTCACGGGCGCAGCACGGAGACCAGGAAGTCGGTCTGGTCGCGCACGACCTGCTCGAACACGTCGTCGAAGTACACGTCGAAGTGGCCGACCGGGTACTGCTTGACCACGGCGTGCTTGGTGCGCTCGGCGGCCTTGCGGGTCGGCGCGGCGGGCGCCACCGAATCGTGCTCGGCGATCGCGTAGAACACCGGCACCTTCAGCGCCTTCGCCCGGCGGCCCGGCGAATCGAACAGCGTCGAGAACGCCACCCGCGCACCGACCTTCGGCCGATAGGTGTCGCTCTCCTCGGCGAGCCTGCCGAAACCCTCCGGCACGTCGGGCGCGCTCATCAGCGCCGCGGCCCGCTTGCGCCCGGCCAGCCGGATCCGCACCGGCTTGCGCCGCAGCGGGCCGAACAGCAGGTCGGTCGCGGCGATCGTGCTGACCTTGGTCAGGCTGATCGGCCCCTTCGCCATCGCCGAGGCCCAGCCGCTGGTGAACGGCACCTGCGCGACGACCGCGGCGAGATAGTCGTCGTCGGGCGCCACCGACAACACGTGCCCCCCGCCGAAGGACGTGCCCCACAACGCGATCCGCGTGGCGTCGAACCCGCGGATGCTGCGCGCGTACGCGATCGCCGCCTTCCAGTCCGCGCGCTGGCGAGCGATGTTGAGCACCTGCCGCGGTGCCCCCTCGCTGGCCCCGAAATGCCGGTAGTCGAACGCCAGCACCCCCATTCCCGCCGCGACGAACCGCCGCGCATACCGATCCAACCCCATCTCGCGGGTGGCCCCCAGCCCGTGCCCCATGATCACCAACGGTCGCGGCCGGGGAGCACCGTCGGGCAGATACAGCCACGCAGCGCACTGCTGCTCACCCGAGGGGAAACTGACGTCGACACGTTCCATGAGTGACAAAGGTACCGAGTATCCTGTACGAGCGGACGAGTCGGCCGGGCGACCGCGGTGACGGGAACGGGCACTATGGTGTCGCTGCCCGGTGCCGAGGAAAGTCCGGACTCCACAGAGCAGGGCGGTTGTTAACGGCAACCCGGGGCGACCCGCGGGACAGTGCCACAGAAAACAGACCGCCGCACAGCACGTGCGGTAAGGGTGAAACGGTGCGGTAAGAGCGCACCAGCGCCCCGGGTGACCGGGGCGGCTCGGTAAACCCCGCCCGGAGCAAGGTCGAAGGTCGCACCTCGCGGTGCGGCTGCGCAGGTGTTCGAGGGCTGCTCGCCCGAGCCTGCGGGTGGACCGCTCGAGGCACCCGGCGACGGTGTGTCCAGATGGATGGTCGCCCCCCGGTGCGAACCGGGGACAGGATCCGGCTTACAGGCCGGCTCGTCCGCGCACGAGCGACGAAAGCGGCGGTCCCCCAGGGGAACCGCCGCTTTCGTCGTGCCGCGGGGCTCAGCACATGAGCTTGACCGTCTCGTAGATCGTCTTCGCCTCGTCGTTGGTGGCGGTGGTCGCGCCGTTCTTGGAGTACGTGACGACCGCGGCCACGGTGTCGGCCTCGGACTTGCCGGCCTTGATGTCGCTGCAGGTCAGGTTCAAGACGTTGGCGACCGCCGCGTCGTCACGGCCCTCGGCCAGCTTCGGGAAGGCGTTGCGGTAACTCACCACGAACATGCCCGCCTTGGTGGCGTCCACCTTGGTGGCGGGCGCTGCGGTGGTCGAGGTGGCGGGGGAAGCCGAGGAATCGTCGCCGCAGCCGGCCAGAAGCAGGGCGAGGACGGTGGCGCTGGCCGCGATGGCGGCGGTTGTTCTACTCACGGAGCGGGATGCTAGCGCCCCAGAAAACAAGTCGCCCCCCGTGCGGTGAACGGGAGGCGACAGGTACTCGATCGAACCGGGTGCGTTACTGGGGGTTGATCATGAGCATCTGGGCCCAGTACGAGGCCGCGTCAGGGCCGAGAATCGGCAAGAGGTAATCGAAAATCAGCGACGACATGCGTTCGGAACTCCCATTTATCGACGTCGGTGCCGCACCGCCCGGCGTATGCCGGGAGTGCCGCCGCCACAGTAACAATTGCGGCCCGAGCCGTGTCGAGTCGGTGAATATGCGCGGGAAGTCGCCGGGAACGTGAGCGAGGTCATAGAGTGTTCGCCGTCGGCAGGGCTCGAGGCCACGGTTGCGGGCCCACACACATTCGATCCCGGAAGCAGGTCTTATTTACATGCGGGTAGTTCGTTCCATTGTCGCCGGTGCGCTGATCGCCGGAGCCGCCGCCGTGCTCTCCTCGCTGGGTGCCGGATCGGCGAACGCGGTCGCGGTGACCCCGCTCGCGGGTGGGGTCCAGGTCGACCTCAGCCCGGCCGATACCGCCTGGGTGCACCAGACCCGGTTCGGTCTGACCGTCGCCGGCTTGCCGCACCCGTCGGCTGCCTCGTTCGGTCAGGCGCTCGACGCGGCCGCGACCGTGTCCTCGTCGGTGCCCAACGGTCGGGTCACCTTCACCGTGTACGGCCCGTTCGATCAGCTCAACGGCACCATGCTGGCGCTGCAGTAGGCACTCGCTACCCTGCCAGGATGGAACTCCATCAGCGGATCGTCTCGGCGCCGGTCGACTTCGGCGCCATCCGTTCCGAATTCGGGCTGGCCTCGGACTATCCGGCCGAGGCCGTCTCGAATGCCCGCGACGCGGTCGACGCGTTCGCGGGCACCCGGGTCGACCGGACCGAGATCGAGTTCGTCACCATCGACCCGCCCAGCGCCATGGATCTGGACCAGGCGCTGCATCTCGAACGCACGTCGACCGGATTCACCCTGCACTACGCGATCGCCGATCTCGGCGCCGTGATCGTGCCCGGCAGCGCGCTCGCCCGCGAATCCGAGTCGCGCGGCCAGACCTTCTATCTGCCCGACGGCACCGTCCCACTGCACCCGACGGTGCTGTCCGAGGGCACCGCCAGCCTGCTGCCCGGCGTCGACCGGCCCGCCGCGCTGTGGACCATCGAGCTCGACGACACCGCGACCCCGCTGGCCTTCTCGGTGACGCGCGCGCTCGTGCGCTCCCGCGAACGCTTCGACTACGCCCAGGTGCAGGCCGCCGCCGACGCGGGCGCCCTGCACCCCTCGCTCGCCGCCCTGCCCGAGTTCGGCCGGCTGCGGATCGAGGCGGGTCTCGACCGTGGCGCGATCTCGCTGCGCCTGCCGTCCCAGGACGTGGTGCGCGACGGCGACAAGTGGCGCCTCGAACTCGAACCACGCACCGCCGCCGACGACTGGAACGAGCAGGTCTCGCTGCTCACCGGCATGTGCGCGGCACGGATCATGCTCGAGCACAAGGGAACTCCGCTCGGCCTGCTGCGCACCATGCCCTCGCCGCCGGAGTCCGCGATCGCCTCGATGCGGCGCACGGCCGCGGCGCTCGACGTCGACTGGCCCGCGGACATGCCGGTCGGGCGGATGCTGGCCGGGCTGGATCCCAACACCCCCGCCGCCCTCGTGCTGATGTCGGAGGCGACGAGCCTGCTGCGCGGCGCGAGCTACACGCTGCTCGGTGAGCTCACCGACCCGGCCGAGGACCAGCTGACCCACAGCGCCATCGGCGCCCCGTACGCGCATGTCACCGCGCCGCTGCGGCGCCTCGCCGACCGCTTCACCACCGAGATCTGCCTGGCCTACTGCGCGGGCACGGAGGTCCCCGGGTGGGTCACCGACGGCCTCGCCGCGGCCGCGGACACCTTGCGCCGCACGGACTCGGTGGCCGGCAAGGTCGACCGCGCCTGCGTCGACCTCACCGAGGCCACCGTCTTGACCCCGCGCGTCGGGACCGAGTTCAACGCCCTGGTTCTGCGGGAGGCCAACGGCTCGCGCGAGGCGGAGATCTTCGTCGTCGACCCGCCGATCCTGGCCAGGTGCACCGGCAAACCCCCCGAGGGCGAACACGTCTCCGTCCGCCTCGTCACAGCCGACAGCGCTTCCCGCACCATCGAATTCGCCTACCCGACGGACTGACCGCCCACTCGGCGCCGGACACCTTTCGGCCACGTCGCGCGCACCACGGCGAGGGGCGATGACCTGCTGACCGTTTCGCCGGACGCGAGCGGCTCCGGAGATGCGCCACCGCACGTCGAGGCGCGGCGGACCCGGTGCGCTCGGCCGGACTCCGATCAATCGCCGGTGGAGACCAGGGCGGCGGCCCCGGGATAGCGGGCCAGGGCTCGGCCCGCCGCGGCCTCCTCGGTGTCGGCCAGGAGTTCGTACAGGGTGGCGGTGGACCCGTGGGCGCCGGCGGCGACCGCCATGATGTGCTCGCGGGATTCGACGGCGTCGCGGTGGTCACCGAGGATCGACTGCAGGCGCTTGGCACGGGTGCCGAGCTCGGTGGCGTCGTCGCCGAGGACCTCGCCCGCCGCCTCGCAGGAATACCGTAACCGCTTGGCGCCCTTGCGGATGTCGTGCAGCAGCTCGACCCGGTCCGCCGGTGCGGCGGTGGGTTCGGCGAAGATCATCTTGCGCAGCCGCTTGCGGTCGCGGCGCAGCACGTGCTCGAACACCGGGCGGGCCTTCTCGCGCGCGAGGTCGGGATCGAGCGGGGCGGCGGTCCGCCAGGTCGCGAGCGTCTCGGCGAGGTGGCGGTAGCGCATGCTGTCGAGCTCGGTGAGCACGGCCTCGTGCGCCCGGGAGTAGGCGTTGCGGGACGCGCCGACGAGCGCCGCGGTCACTTCCTCTGGCACTTCCTCGTGCGCGGCGAGCAGGTCGGCGAACCGATCGGCGCGCACCTCCGCGTCGCGCGCCACTCCGAGCAGGTCGGCCAGCCACTTCAGCTCGGTGACGGTCGCCGCCGCCTGATCGGCGTCGAAGGCGTCGCGATAGGACCGCAGCACACTGCGCAGACGGCGCGTGGCCACCCGCATCTGGTGCACCGAGTCGTCGGCGTCGGCGCGTACGTCGGGTTCGGCGGCCAGCAGCCGATCGATGTCCTCGCGCAGTGCCGCGAGGACGGCTTTTCCGGCCTTCATGACCTCAGCCCCGCTTTCCGAACAGATCCGTCGCCTCGACCAGGTGGTGGGTGATGCCCGGTTCGTGGGCGGTGTGGCCCGCGTCCTCCACGATGTGCAGCGTCGAGCCGGGCCACGCGGTGTGCAGGTCCCACGCGCTCACCGCCGGGCAGACGATGTCGTGGCGACCCTGCACGATGACGCCGGGCAGGTGCGCGATCCGATCCATGTCACGCAGCAACTGTCCCTCGTCGAGAAATCCGCCGTGCCGGAAATAGTGGTTTTCGATCCGCGCGAAGGCCAGCGCGAAGCGCGCCTCACCGGTCTCGGCGATCCGGTCCGGCGCGGGCAGCAGGGAACTGGTCGCGCCCTCCCACGTCGACCAGGCCACGGCCGCGTCCAGTGCCACCCGCTCGTCGGGGGAGTGCAGCAACCGGTGATACACCTCGACCAGATCGCTGTCGCGCTCCTCGGCGGGCACCGGCGCCAGGAACTTCGCCCACTCGGCCGGGTACACGTTGCCCGCCGCGCCGTTGTAGTACCAGTCGATCTCCTTGCGGCGCAACAGGAAGATCCCGCGCAGCACCAGTTCGGTGACCCGCTCGGGGTGGGCCTGGGCATAGGCCAGGCCGAGGGTGGAACCCCACGAGCCGCCGAACACCTGCCACCGCTCGATCCCGAGATGTTCGCGCAGCAGTTCCATGTCGGCGATCAGGTGCGGTGTCGTGTTGAACTCGAGGCTCGCGCCGTCGGCGATGTGCGGCACCGACTTTCCGCAGCCGCGCTGATCGAACAGCACGATCCGGTACACGTCGGGGTCGAAGAATCGCCGTTGCAGCGGGCCGGTGCCGCCGCCGGGTCCGCCGTGCACGAAGACCACCGGCTTGCCCTCGGGGTTTCCGCTGCTCTCCCAGTACACCGACTGGCCGTCGCCGACGTCGAGCAGCCCGTGCGCGTACGGCTCGATCTCGGGGTAGAGCTCGCGCATCACAGCACCAGTCCCGAAGCGAGATCGGGCAATTCGAGCGCGGTGAGCGCCTCGGTGCGCACGTCGGCGCACGACTTCGTGGTGACCCGGTCGATCACCGTCTTGTCGGCGAGCACCTGCTGACCGAGCCCGGCGTTGCGCACCGTCCAGTCGAGCACCATCGCGTTGAGCGAGAGCCGGCCCAGCGTCGGCCCCTGCACCCGGAAGTTGGACAGCTCCGGCCGCAGCATGTCGCACAGCTGGGCCGCTGTGGCGTCGCTGATCGCCGCGTCACCGGTCGCGGCGCCGGGCGTGCTGCTCGGCGCCGCGGTGGTGCTGCTCGCCTCATCCGAGGGCGTGACTTCCACACTGCCGCAGGCGGTCAGGCTCGCGACGGCGAGCGCGCCCGCCAGCGCCAGCCCGGTGCGGATCTTCCAACGGCGATGCGGCATCGAAACCTCTACTCGTGTCGACGGATGTCGTCATCGAGTCTGCCACCTGCCGGCGCGGTGAGGCGCCGGCGCTCGCCTCAGAAGCTGTGCTCGGGACCGGGGAAGGTGCCCCGGCGGACCTCGTCGGCGTAGGCCGCGGCGGCCGCGCGCAGTTCGTCGCCGACCTTGCCGAAGCGCTTGACGAACTTGGCGGTCTTGCCGCTGGTGTAGCCCGCCATGTCCTGCCAGACCAGCACCTGCGCGTCGCAGTCGGCGCCCGCGCCGATGCCGACGGTCGGGATCGTGAGCTTGCGGGTGACCTGGCCCGCCAGCTCGGCCGGGACCATCTCCATGACGACGGAGAACGCGCCGGCTTCCTGTACGGCGAGCGCGTCGGCGATGAGCTGCTCGGCGCCGTCGCCACGGCCCTGTACCCGGAACCCGCCCAGGGTGTTCACGCTCTGCGGGGTGAACCCGATGTGCGCCATCACCGGAATGCCGGCGGCGGTGATCAGCGCGATCTGCTCGGCGACGCGTTCGCCGCCCTCGAGCTTCACCGCGTGCGCGCCGCCCTCCTTCATGAACCGGGTGGCGGTCGCCAGCGCCTGCTGCGGCGAGGACTCGTAGGTGCCGAAGGGCAGGTCGGCGACGACGAGCGCGTGCGGCGCGCCGCGGACGACGCCGCGCACCAGCGGGATGAGCTCGTCGACGGTGATCGGCACGGTGGTGTCGTAGCCGTACACCACGTTGGCGGCGGAGTCGCCCACCAGCAGGACCGGAATGCCCGCTTCCTCGAACAGGCGCGCGGAGGAGTAGTCGTAGGCCGTCAGCATCGACCAGCGCTCGCCCTCGGCCTTCATCTGCTGCAGATGCTGGACGCGGGTCTTGCGGCGGGGCTTGGTCTCGGCGGGAGCGGCACCGTAGGCAGGGGTCTGCTCAGCGGAATCGGACATCATCGTCCCTCTTTCGTCTGGTTCCTCGAGGCCCGAATCGGGTCCCCGGGTTTTTCTGACGAAACCAGTGTGCCACCTCGGGCCGAGCCGATTTAAGGGCCGCACCCGGTGTGATCGGTCACAGCGCCGGTTCGGCTACCGTGAAACCAGCCCAGTCGAGCGGATCGGGCGCATCGTGTTGTGCGCCGTGCGGCGCGGAAAGGTGGGCCCACTGTGCAGCGAGGCCGGCTCGTCGTGCTCTTCGGCGCCCTGTGCGCGCTGACCGTTTCCGGGTGCGCGGTCACCGACGACAGCGCCTCCCGCGCGGAGCTGCCGCCGCCGCCCGCCGGCCTGGAGAAGTTCTACGAACAACCCCTCGAATGGGGTTCGTGCGAGGGATTCGGTGGTCCCGAGGACCGGCTGCCGCCCAGAACCGAATGCGCCAGAGTCACCGTGCCGATCGATTACGCGCAGCCGGACGGCGCGACCGCACAGATCGCGCTGTCACGGATCCCGGCCTCCGGCGAGAAGATCGGCTCGCTGCTGCTCAACCCCGGCGGCCCCGGCGTCTCCGGGCTCTCCACGGTCGCCGTCGGCAACCGCACCGCGCTGGCCGAGAAGTTCGACCGCGTCGGTTTCGACCCGCGCGGCGTCGGCTCCTCACTGCCCGCGATCGTCTGCCTGACCCCGGAGCAGGCCGACGCCGAACGCGCCGAACCGCCGATCGACAACACCCCGGAGGGCATCGCCGCCGCCGAGGCCGACAACCGTGAGTACGCCGACCGGTGCGCCCAGCGCAGTGGCCTCGACCTGCTCGGCCACGTCGGTACCAGGGAGGTCGTCCAGGACATGGACGTGCTGCGCGCGGTGCTCGGCGACGCGAAGCTGAGCTACCTCGGCTACTCCTACGGCACCCGGCTCGGCTCGGCCTACGCCGAGAAGTATCCGCAGCACGTGCGCGCCCTCGTCCTCGACGGCGCCGTCGACTCCTCCCAGGACCCGGTGCAGGAGTCGCTGCGCCAGGCGGCCGGGTTCCAGGGCGTGTTCAACGCCTACGCCGCCGACTGCGCGCAGAACCCCGAGTGCCCGCTCGGCACCGATCCGGCCCAGGCGGTGGCCAGGTTCCGCGCGCTGGTGGCGCCGCTGGCCGACACTCCGGCCGCGACCGCCGACCCGCGCGGCCTCAGCTACGGCGACGCGATCACCGGCGTCCAGCAGGCCCTCTACACCGACGACCTGTGGAACGTACTGTCCCAGGGCCTCACCGAACTGCGCGACGGCCACGGCGACACGCTGCTGCAACTGGCCGACCAGTACGACGGGCGCCGCGCCGACGGCAGCTACGCCAACATCCAGGACGCCTTCAACGCCATCCGCTGCGTCGACGACCCGCGCGTCACCGATCGCGCGATCGTCGGCCGCCAGGACACCGAATACCGCAGGGCCGCCCCGTTCCTCGACGACGGCAGAGGCACCGGCGCCGCCCCGCTGGAACTGTGCGCCTCCTGGCCGGTACCCAACACCAGCACGCCGCACCGGGTGTCGGCGCCGGGCCTGCCGACCACCGTCGTCGTCTCGACCACCGAGGACCCGGCCACGCCGTACCAGGCCGGTGTCGACCTGGCCGATCAGCTCGGCGCCGCCCTGATCACCTTCCGCGGCAACCGGCACACCGCGGCCCTGGTCGCGGGCGATCGTTGCCTCGATTCGGCCGTGATCGACTACCTGGTCGAGCTCGCCGCGCCCGAGCCCGGGCTCACCTGCTGAGACCGGCGTACCGATCACTTCGCGCCGTCAGCGCTGGTGAGATGTGCGCGGAAGATGACCTGATCGCAAACCCGAGCAGCGATGTAACACGGATTTAACGCCGGGTGCTTACGCTCGCCCCTATGGATCGCCAGAAGGAATTCGTGCTGCGGACGCTCGAAGAGCGGGACATCCGCTTCGTACGGCTCTGGTTCACCGATGTGCTCGGCTACCTCAAGTCGGTGGCCATCGCACCCGCCGAGCTCGAAGGCGCCTTCGAAGAGGGCATCGGCTTCGACGGCTCGGCCATCGAGGGCTTCGCGCGCGTGTCCGAGGCGGACATGGTCGCCCGGCCCGATCCGTCGACCTTCCAGGTGCTGCCCTGGGCCAGCTCGAAGGGTCACCAGCACTCCGCGCGCATGTTCTGCGACATCACCATGCCCGACGGCTCCCCGTCCTGGGCCGACCCGCGCCACGTGCTGCGCCGTCAGCTGAACAAGGCCGCCGACGTCGGCTTCAGCTGCTACGTGCACCCCGAGATCGAGTTCTTCCTGCTGGAGAACGGCCTCAAGGACGGCAAGCCGGTCCCCGCCGACAACGGCGGCTTCTTCGACCAGGCCGTGCACGACGCCGCCCCGAACTTCCGGCGCCACGCCATCGACGCGCTGGAGTCGATGGGCATCTCGGTCGAGTTCAGCCACCACGAGGGCGCGCCCGGCCAGCAGGAGATCGACCTGCGCTACGCCGACGCCCTGTCGATGGCCGACAACGTGATGACCTTCCGCTACCTCATCAAGGAGGTCGCGATCGACGAGGGCGTGCGCGCGACGTTCATGCCCAAGCCGTTCTCGCAGTACCCGGGCTCGGCCATGCACACCCACATGAGCCTGTTCGAGGGCGAGAACAACGCCTTCGCCGACCTGGACGACCCGGACAACCTGTCGCAGACCGCCCGCTCGTTCATCGCGGGCATCCTCGAGCACGCGCCCGAGATCAGCGCCATCACCAACCAGTGGGTCAACTCCTACAAGCGCCTGATCCACGGCGGCGAGGCGCCGACGGCGGCCTCGTGGGGCCGGTCGAACCGGTCCGCGCTGGTCCGGGTGCCGATGTACACCCCGAACAAGACCTCCTCGCGCCGCGTCGAGATCCGCAGCCCCGATTCGGCCTGCAACCCGTACCTGACCTTCGCGGTGCTGCTCGCGGCCGGGCTGCGCGGCATCGAGAAGGGCTACGAGCTGCCGCCCGAGGCCGAGGACGACGTGTGGTCGCTGACCGACGCCGAGCGCCGCGCCATGGGCTTCCGCTCGCTGCCCGGCACCCTCGACGAGGCGCTGCAGGCGATGGAGCGTTCGGAGCTGGTCGCCGAGACCCTCGGCGAGCACGTCTTCGACTTCTTCCTGCGCAACAAGCGCCGCGAATGGGCCGATTACCGCAGCAAGGTCACCCCGTGGGAGCTCGAGGAATACCTCAGCCTGTGACGGTGACGTGGCGGTGACCCCGACGAGGTATTTTTAGGGCATGGTCCGGCCACCGACTGCCCGTTCCGCTGTTCCCGGCGTCGGCAGGCTCGGCCTGCTGGAGCCCACCGCGGCGGATTCCCTGCGCCAGCTCGGCTGGGACAACGTCGACGGCGTGCCCGTGCTCTGGGCCCTGTCGCGTTCGCCCGACGCCGATCTCGCGTTGGCCACCCTCCTGCGGCTACGGGAATCGCTCGGTGACGGCTGGGCCGAACTGGATTCGGCGATCCGCTCCGAGACGACCCTGCGCGGCAGGCTGTTCGGGCTGCTCGGTTCCTCGACGGCGTTCGGCGATCACCTCGTCGCGACGCCCGAAGCGTGGAAGATCTTGCGCCGCAAGCATCTTCCCGAGCGCGAGGAGGTCGTCGCCGATCTGCTCGACGCGGTCGACGCGCGTCCGGAGACCGGACCCAACGCCGGACCCATGCTGTTCCGGGCCGAGATCGCGGGCCCGGAGGCGATCGCGTTGCTGCGCGGCAGGTATCGCGATCAGCTGATGCTGCTGGCCGCGATCGACCTGGCCGCCACCGTCGAGAACGAGCCGGTGCCGCCCTACCAGGTGGTCGGCAGGCAGCTGTCGGATCTCGCCGACGCCGCGCTCACCGCGGCGCTGTCGGTCGCGGTCGCGCGGGTCTGCAAGAACGGGCCGGTGCCGGTGCGGCTGGCGGTCCTCGCGATGGGCAAATGCGGTGCGCGCGAACTGAACTACGTCAGCGATGTCGACGTGGTGTTCGTCGCCGAACCGGCCGACGCGACCGCCACCCGGCTGGCCGCGGAGATGATGAGCGTGGGCAGCTCGGCCTTCTTCGACGTCGACGCCGCCCTGCGTCCCGAGGGCAAGGCGGGCGCGCTGGTGCGCACCCTCGACTCCCATCTCGCGTACTACAAGCGCTGGGCCCGCACCTGGGAGTTCCAGGCGCTGTTGAAGAACCGGCCGATGACCGGCGATCTGGAGCTGGGACAGCAGTACCGCGACGCGTTGATGCCGATGGTGTGGACCGCCTCCGAGCGCCCCGACTTCGTCGCCGACGTGCAGGCCATGCGCCGCCGGGTGGAGGACCTGGTCCCCGCCGACCTGCGCGAGCGTGAGCTCAAGCTCGGCGCGGGCAGCCTGCGCGATGTCGAATTCGCCGTGCAGCTCCTGCAATTGGTGCACGGCCGGGTCGACGAGGCCCTGCACGTCACCAACACCGTCGAGGCGCTGACCGCGCTCGCGGCGGGCGGCTACGTCGGCCGTGAGGACGCCGCGAACCTCACCGCCTCCTACGAGTTCCTGCGCCTGCTCGAGCACCGGCTGCAGCTGCAGCGCCTCAAGCGCACCCACACCCTGCCCGCCGGTGACGACGAGGAGGGGATGCGCTGGCTGGCGCGCGCCGCGCACATCCGGCCCGACGGTCGCCAGGACGCGGTCGGCGTGCTGGAGACCGAGATCCGCCGTAATTCGATGCGGGTGCGGCGGTTGCACGCGAAGCTGTTCTACCGGCCGCTGCTCGACTCGGTCGCCCGGCTCGACTCCGACGCGCTGCGCCTGAGCCCCGACGCCGCCGTCCGTCAGCTCGCCGCCCTCGGCTACGCCGCCCCCGCGAACGCGCTCGGGCACCTCAAGGCGCTCACCGGCGGTGTCTCCCGCAAGGGCCGCATCCAGGCCCTGCTGTTGCCGACCCTGCTCGAATGGCTCGGCGACACACCGAATCCCGACGCGGGCCTGCTCGCCTACCGCCGCATCTCCGAGGGCCTCGACGACCAGATCTGGTTCCTGCGCGAACTGCGCGACGAGGGCGCCATCGCCCAGCGCCTGATGATCGTGCTCGGCTCCTCGGAGTACCTGCCCGATCTGCTGATCAACGCGCCGGAGACCATCCGGATGTACGCCGACGGGCCGGGTGGTCCACAGCTGCTCGGCCCGCAACCCGTCGACGTCGCCCGCGGCATCCAGACCGCGGCGGCCCGCTACGACGACCCGGCGCGCGCCGTCGCGGCGGCCAGGTCGCTGCGCAGGCACGAACTGGCGCGGGTGGCCTCGGCGGATCTGCTCGGCATGCTCGACGTGCCGCAGGTGTGCGCCGCGCTGTCGTCGGTGTGGGTGGCGGTGCTCGAGGCCGCGCTCAGCGCCGTCATCCGGGCCTCGGAGGCCGAACGCGGTGGGCCCGCCCCCGCTGACATGGCGGTGATCGGTATGGGCCGCCTCGGCGGCATGGAACTCGGTTACGGCTCCGACGCCGACGTGCTGTTCGTGTGCGATCCCCGCCCGGGGGAGGACGAGACGACTGCGGTCAAGTGGGCCAACGGCGTGGCCGAGAAGGTCCAGCGCCTGCTCGGGGCGCCGAGCACCGACCCGCCGCTCCAGGTCGACGCCGGCCTGCGCCCGGAGGGCCGCAACGGTGCCCTGGTCCGCACGCTGGCGGCCTATCAGGCCTACTACGGCCAGTGGGCCCAGCCGTGGGAGGTGCAGGCGCTGCTGCGCGCGCACCAGGTGGCAGGCGATCAGGACCTGGGGGTGCGGTTCCTGCACGTCATCGACCCGATCCGGTACCCGGCCGGCGGGGTGTCGGCCGAGGCGGTCCGCGAGATCCGCCGGATCAAGGCCCGCGTCGACTCCGAGCGACTGCCGCGCGGCGCCAACCCGGCCACGCACACCAAACTCGGCCGAGGCGGCCTGGCCGACATCGAGTGGACGGTCCAACTACTGCAGCTGCGGCACGCCCACGAGGTGCCCGCGCTGCACAACACCTCGACCCTGCAGGCGCTCGACGTCATCGAGTCCGAAGGCATCCTGGAGCCCGAAGACGTTGCGCTGCTGCGGGAATCGTGGCTCGCGGCGACGGCGGCGCGGAACGCGCTCGTCCTGGTCAAAGGCAAGCCGACCGACCAGCTGCCCGGTCCGGGCAAGCTGCTGTCGGCGGTGGCCAAGGTCGCCGGGTGGCCCAATGACGACGGCAGCGAGTTCCTCGACAACTACATGCGGATCACGCGGCGCGCGAAGGCGGTCGTCGAGCGGGTGTTCGGGGGCGAGTGAGCATGAGAAAGGCCCCGCACCATCGGTGCGGGGCCTTTCCGGATTCACGCTCGAATCGGATTCACAGTCGAATCAGATGGAGCGGACATCCTGAGCCTGGGGGCCCTTCTGGCCCTGGCCGACCTCGAACTCCACGCGCTGACCCTCTTCGAGGGACTTGAAGCCCGAGCCGCTGATGGCCGAGTAATGCACGAAGACGTCGGGGCCGCCTCCGTCTTGGGCGATGAAGCCGAAGCCCTTCTCGCCGTTGAACCACTTAACAGTGCCTTGAGTCATGGTGTTTCTAAGTCTTTTCCGTAGGTGAGCCATGGCGATCTCTGTGATCAGCCCAGTCTCAGCAGCCCAGTATGCCATACTCACCGGCAAACTGTGCAATGCGACCTTCGACACCGCGATCTGGGCGGAGTCTGTCCGCGTGTCGCGGCTGTCGCCCGCCGGATGTGACACGCTGGGCGCATGGGTGCGACCAACGACCAGCCTGCCGGACACCACGACCTCGCCCTGCGGGTGCTCGACGCGCACGTGGCCTTCACCAAGGACCAGCTGCTGCGGCCCGTGGGGTTCCTGGAACTCGCCACCGAGGAGGTCGACGGCCTGCTCGCCGAGGCGCAGGAACTGACCCTGGCCGAGGCGGTCACGCGCGAGCAGATCAAGGGCGTGGCGCACAAGTACGCCGTGCAGATCCCGGTCGAGGGCGCCATCCCCGAACTGGTCGGCGAGATCGCCGCCCGGCTCTACCACCACCAGGCCCAGGACGAGATCCCGGTGGGCGAGGTCGTCGACGACCGGCGCTTCGACGAGCTGGTCTCGGCCGTGGCCGACATGGAGGTGACCCACCGGCTCGTGCGCCTGGTGCTGAGCAGCCCCGTCACCGTCGACGCCTGTGTCGAAGCCGTGCAGCGCGCGGTCGTGGCCGCCGTCGACGAGAACAGGCACGCCGACGGCCACGGCCTGGCCGGATCGCTGCGTGGCGCGCTGGCCCGGCTGGCCGAGCCCGCGCTGCCGGCCATCGAGAACGGCGTCGGCCGGATCACCCGCACCGGGGCGCGCTTCGTACTGCGCGGCAACCGCGACGAGGCCGACGAGGTGCTGCTCGACACCGCACGCGAGACCTGGCGCAAACACACCGACCACGCCATCGGTTCGTTCCGCGATCTCGTCTCGGCCAACGACGTGGAGGACGCCGTCGTCCTCACCTTCGAGTTCTGGCGCACCTTCCGCGACACCGACTACTTCCACGCCCTGCTCGACGAGGGCATCGATCACGTCTTCGACAAGTACGGCGACACCCCGCTGGCCGAGCTGCTCACCGAGCTGGGCATCAGCCGCGCCGATCTCATCGAGGAGGCCCTGCGGTTCGGGCCGTCGGTGCTCGGAAAGCTCGATGAGCGTGGCTATCTCGACACCGTGATCCGCCGCAGGCTGGCGCCGTTCTACGCCTCGGACGCGTTCCGCGCGGCGGTGACCGGCGAGTAGCCCCGCGACCGCGCCGTCGCGAGTTCTGTTCGGCCGCTGGCGCGTCGGGGTATGTCGGTACGATCCGTGCAACGATGGAGCGCTTGCGCTACCGGATCGCGATCGAAAGGCTGCCGTGACACGTCTGTCCTCCCTGCTCGACCAGATCGACTCCGGAGCGGTGCTGCTGCCCGAATTCCAGCGCGGTTACGTGTGGAACAGGGACCAGGTGCGCGGGCTCATGCGGTCGCTGTACCTCGGGTATCCGGTCGGCGGATTGCTGGTGTGGGAGACCGGATCCGAGGACATCGCGGTGCGCGGCGCGGGCGGGGGATCGGGGCTGCGGCAGCTGCTGCTCGACGGCCAGCAGCGCATCACCACCCTCTACGGCATCATCCGCGGCCGGGCGCCGTCGTTCTTCGAAGGCGACGCGGTGGCCTTCACCGGGCTCCACTTCGATGTGGACCGTGAGGTTTTCGAGTTCCAGGTGCCCGGTCGCGACACCGCGCCGACCTGGATCGATGTCACCGAGCTGTTCGCACAGGGACCGGTGCACTACCTGCCCCGGTTCACCGAGGTCGAGCCGGAGACGCTGGCCGCCTACCTGGACCGGCTGAACAAGCTGCGCGAGATCACCCACCGCGAATTCAACGTCGAGACCATCACCGGTTCCGACCGCACGGTCGACGAGGTGGTCGACATCTTCAACCGGGTGAACTCCGGCGGCACCAAGCTGTCCAAGGGCGACCTGGCCCTGGCGACGCTGTGCGCGCAGTGGCCGCAGGCGCGCGGCAATCTGCGCGACCATCTGATCCGCTGGGACAAGGAGGGCTACACCTTCACCCTGGACTGGCTGCTGCGCAACGTGATCGCCGTCGGCAACGGCCGCGCCCACTTCGACGCGCTCGGCGATCTGTCGCCCGCGGAGTTCGAGCAGGCCCTGGCCGCCACGGCGACCCAGGTCGACACCTTCCTCGACACCGTGGCGGGCCGGCTCGGCCTCGATCACGATCGAGTCCTGATGGGGCGCTACGCGGTTCCGGTGATCACCCGGCTGCTGTTCCTCAACGGCGGCCGCTTCGACGACGACCTGCACCGCGACCGGGTGCTGTACTGGTACATCCATTCCGCGCTGTGGGGGCGGTTCAGCGGTTCCACCGAGACCTTCCTGCAGCAGGACTACGAGACCCTCGAACGCGGCGGCATCAACGCCCTCATCGCCTCGCTGGAACGCCTGCGCGGCGGCTCGCTCGACCTGTGCGCCGACGATTTCGGCGGCGCCACCCGCGGCTCGCGGTTCTACCCGCTGCTCTACCTGCTCACCAGGGTCGACGGCTCCCGCGACCTGGGCACCGGCTCCGAGCTGGGCATCGAGCAGCTCGGCGAGCGCAGCCCGGTGCAGGTGCACTACCTGTTCCCGAAGACGACGCTGCGCGACGCGGGGTACGAGCGCAACGAGATCAACGCCATCGCCAACTTCTGCTTCCTGAGCCCCGGCTCCGAGGCCGAGCTGGGCGAGCGCGAGCCGGCCGACTACCTCGCCGAGGTGGAGCGCCGCCATCCGGGAGTGCTGGCCTCGCAGTGGATTCCGACCGATCCGGCGCTGTGGCGGGTGGAGAACTACCGCGAGTTCCTGCGCGCCCGCAGGCTGCTGCTCTCCGCCGCCGCCGACGCCTTCCTGGAGAAGCTGCGCACCGGCAAGCTGCACCGGCCGACCCTGCACACCGTCGGCGTGGCCGGGGTGAGCTTCGGCGATCCCGCGGTGGACCTGGTGAACGCGCTCGTCGAGGATCTGGTCGCCGACGGTTTCGGGTTCCCGCTGCTCGACAGCGAGGTCTCCGATCCGGTCACCGGCCGCGAACTCGCCGTCGCCGAGGCGTTCTGGCCCGAGGGCCTGCAGCCGGGCGTCGGCATGCCGGTGGTGCTGGTGCTCGAACCGGCCAACGCCGATCTGAACCGGTTGTCCCAGCTCGGCTACGCCGTCTTCACCTCCGTCGACGCCCTGCGCGGCTACGTCGACAATCTGCGCGTGGAGGCCTCCGGCGACACCGGCCTCTACGGCCCGGCCGCCGACGTCGCGGCGCTGGCCGAGCGCCTGCCCGCCACCTGGGTCGGCAACTCCGAGCAGGTCTGGTTCCAGTTCGCCTGGAATCTGCTCGAACGCGACCGCGCCGACGGCCCCGACGCGGTCCTGGAAGCCGAGCAGGTCTCGCTGCGCTACATCGCGCTGTGGGCGCTGACCCGCACCTTCTACATCCACGCCTTCGACCAGGGCAATCCGGGGGAGTGGCGCTACTACCTGGGCGACACCATCGGACCGGCGCCGCTGGTCCCGCGCGACTGGCTGGCGCGGCGCGCGATCGCCTCGGGCGCGCTCGCCCCCGGCGCCACACCCGGCGACGAGGACATCGCCATCGCCCTGGTGCACGGTGTCATCGAGGTGGTCGACGATGTCGCCACCGCACTGGCCCACCTGCTCGGCGGGCCCGGCCTGTTCGCCTCGCTGTGGGCCTCGGCGGGTGCCGCAGAGCACTACGGCTATCCGCTGTCCACCGAGCAGATCAACGACCTGATCAACCAGGTCGTCAACGATCCGGCGTCGCGGAAGATCCAGGCCTACAACTGGATCGAGGCCGGACTGCCGCTCTAGGCCGCTGTCGCGCGCCGGAACGTGTCGACGAAGTCGCGCAGCGCGGCGCGGTCCTCGGCATCGACCGGGCGGTGCCCGCGCGCGGCCTCGACGGTGACGGTGGTGCCGGCGCGCAGGTCCAGTTCGGTCCAGCAGACGGGCAGCACCGGCAGCTGCACGGTGCGCTCGGCGACGGTGAGGGTGAGCGCGGAGGTGTAGCGCGCGGCGACGGTCATCAGCGCCTCGACCGCGTCCTCGGTGAGCGGGCCCGCCGCCGTGAATTCCTCGAGGTACATGCCGCCTCCCTTCTGTGCGCCCAGTGTAGGCCCACAGAGATCTCTCGAGGCCGCCATAAGCGGGCCATAACAACGGCTGCTTAGGGTGAGCCCATGATGCGTGAATGGATGGAACGGGCCCTGCTCGTCCTGGGGTGGGGAGCGCTGGTCACGGCCGTGGCCGGGATCGTCTTGCATGTCGGGAACTGGTCGCAGAAGTCGATGGTGCTGCTGGCCTCGGACGCGATGTGGCTGATGCTCGGCGCGGTCGTCGGGTTGATCCTGCTGCTGATCGCGCGCGGCTGGCGCAGTGCCGTCGCCGGCGCGGTGGTGCTGGCGGGCGTGCTGTGGCTGGTCGCGCCGTCCTACATTCCGGAGAGCCGCGCGGCCGCGGGCCCGGAGCTGGTGGTGTTGCAGTCGAATCTGCTGTTCGGGCAGGCCGACCCCGCCGCGGTCGTCGCGGCCGTGCGGGACAACGACGTCGACGTGCTCACCACCGAGGAGCTCACCGACGACGCGATCGAGCGGCTGCGCGCCGCCGGGCTGGACGAACTGCTGCCCTACACCTACCTGGAACCCGCGCGCTCCGGTGGCGGCGGCACCGGCATCTACAGCCGATACCCGTTGCGCGACACCGTGAAATACGACGGCTTCATCATGAGCAACATCTCCGCCACGATGGAACACCCCCAGCGCGGGCCGATCTCGGTGTTCGCCTTCCACCCGATTCCCCCGAACCTGGACTTCGCCGCGTGGTCGGCCGAGATGCGCCGGGTCGACGAGATCCTCGCCGCCGCTGCCTCGCCCGCGATCGTCGGCGCGGACTTCAATGCGACGCACGATCATTCGGCCTACCGCGCCCTGCTCGACGGCCCGTTCGCCTCCGCCGCCGACCAGACCGGCGACGGCATCCTGCTCACCTTCCCCGCCGATCGGCGCTGGGGACCGGTGATCGGCATCGATCACGTTCTCGTCGCAGGTGGAGTGGCACAACAGGTTCGCACGCTCACCATCCCCGGCACCGATCACCGCGCGGTGCTGGCTTCGGTGCGGATGGACAGCTGACCGAAGTCGTCTACCATGTGAGCCGCTCGACAGCGGACCGCAAGGCGTCCGCGTCGGCTATTCCCCGGGGAGGAACAGCGAATGATCAGACGTCGATTCGGCACGGCCGTGGCCGCGGCGGTGGTGAGCGTCGGGATGCTCGTCTCGGGCTGCTCGGCCGAGACCGTAGCCAGTGACAAGGCGGTGCCCACGATGGACAACCCGTGGGAGGTGGCGGGCGCGGCGTCCAGCACCGGACCCAGCGGCCCGCGGCCCGGTGTGCCCGACACCGACAAGAAGGCCGAGAACGGCGACAACGGCGCGATCGACAAGCTCGCGCTCAATGCCATCGCCGATATCGAAGAGTATTGGCAGACCGAGTATTCCAAGACCTTCCGCGGCAGCTTCAAGCCCGCGTCGAAGTACATCTCCTGGTCGGCCAAGGCGCCCGAATCCGAGGCGGTGCAGTTCTGCAAGAGCAGCACCTACAAGCTGGTCAACGCCGCGTACTGCCCGCTCGATCACACCATCGGCTGGGACCGCACGGTCCTGTTGCCACTGCTGGTGAACAAGTACAAGGAGATGGCGGTGGTGATGGTGCTGGCCCACGAGTACGGCCACGCCATCCAGTCCCAGGCCGATCTGCTGCGCGGCTTCCTCACCGACGCCCTGGTGAAGGAGCAGCAGGCCGACTGCCTGGCCGGGGTCTTCCTGCGCCACGTCGCCGAGGGCAACTCCAAGCACTTCACGCTCAACACCACCGACGGCCTCAACGGCGTCCTCGGCGCCACCGTCGCCGTGCGTGACCGCGACCCGAACGACCCCGACGCCGTGCACGGTTCGGCCTTCGAGCGGGTCACCGCGGTGCAGATGGGGTACACCGAGGGCGCGGGCTCCTGCAAGGGCATCAACGAGGAGGAGATCGAGAAGCGTCGCGGCGGCCTGCCGGTCACTTTCGAAGAGGGTGAGCGCGACCAGCAGCTGCCGGTGAACCAGGAGAACCTGAGTTCGCTGGCCACCCAGCTCGGCAAATCCATGCCGGTGCAGAACGCGCCGAAGTTCGACTACAGCGGCGTCACCCGCAATTGCGCGTCGACGACCACCACGGAGCCGGTCTCGTACTGCCCCGGCAGCAACACCATCGGCACCGACCTGCCCGCGATGGCCAAGCGCGCCGGTGAGGGGGCGAGCGGCAAGGAGGAGCCGCTGTCGGCGGTCGTCACCGGCGACTACAACGCGGCGGTGGTCTTCGTGTCCCGCTACGCGCTCGCGGTGCAGCAGGACCGCAAGCTGTCGCTGACCGGCGCCGAGTCGGCGGGCCTGCGCACTGCCTGTCTGTCCGGGGCGCTGACCACGAAACTCAGTGAGCCGAGCAGTGATCCGCGTCTGTCGGCCGGTGACCTCGACGAGGCCGTGTCCGGTCTGCTCGCCGACGGCCTCGCGGCCGCCGACGTCAACGGCAAGGTGGTCGCCAGCGGCTACCAGCGCCTCGAGGCGTTCCGCACGGGTGTCCTCGACGGGGAGCAGGCCTGCCTGACCCAGTTCA
Source organism: Nocardia neocaledoniensis (assembly GCF_003182135.1). GTDB lineage: Bacteria > Actinomycetota > Actinomycetes > Mycobacteriales > Mycobacteriaceae > Nocardia > Nocardia neocaledoniensis. Next base: position 199,123 of record NZ_QGTL01000011.1, read on the forward strand.
AGTAATTCAGGGCGCCGCGGGCAGTGATCGCAGGGAGCTGAGGGTGTTCGCCACCGCGCGGGCGGCCTCGGCTCCCTTCGTCACGAAGTGGTTGGTGTAGTAGTCCACGTGCTCGCTGTGCTCGTGGAAGTGGTGCGGGGTGAGCACCACGGAGAAGACCGGCACATCGTTGTCGAGCTGGACGCGCATCAGCCCGTCGATCACCGCGGTGGCGACGAAGTCGTGGCGGTAGATGCCGCCGTCGACGACGAGCGCGGCGGCCACGATCGCGTCGTAGCGGCCGGTGCGGGCCAGGCGCTGGGCGTGCAGCGGGATCTCGAAGGCGCCGGGCACGTCGAAGACCTCGATCGCGGCGGGGTCGAGCCCGAGGTCGGCGAATTCGGCCTGGAAGCCCTCGTGCGCCTTGTTGACGATCGAGCTGTGCCAGCTGGCGCGGATGAATGCGACGGACGTCGTGGTTGCCATGCGCGGAGTCTACTAGGTCACAAGTTACTCGCCAGTAATGTGCCCGGAGAGCCAGTCGACGAGGTCGCCGAGCACCTGATCGCGCTCGGGTTCGTTGAACACCTCGTGGTACAGCCCGGGATAGCGGATGACGGTCACGTCCGACGAGCCGGTGCCCCGCTCGAGCAGGTCGGCGCTCGTCGGCGCGGCGATCGAGTCCGCGGTGCCGTGCAGCACCAGCAGGGGCGCGGTGAGGGTGGCGAGCCGCTTCTTCACCAGATCGGTGTGCTGCAGGATCTCCACCGCGGTGCGCGCGGGCAGGCGGCCGCGGTACACCAGCGGGTCGTCGTCGTAGGCGCGGACCACCTCGGGATCGCGACTGATCGCCGACGAGTCCAGGGTCAGCACACCGAGATTCGGGGCGAACCGGGTGAGCAGCGGCGCGGCCAGGCGCTGCAGTGGATTGCCCACCGCGATGTCCAGCGGCGGCGCGGACAGCACCGCCCCGGCCACCTCCACCGGGCCGCGGGTGACCAGGTGCAGGACCACCAGGCTGCCCATCGAATGCCCGAGCAGGAAGCACGGCACCCCGCGGTGCGCGGTGCCCGCGAACGCCAGCATCGTCGCCACGTTGTCCGCCGCGGCGTCCAGCGAGACGATATTGGCCGCCGCGCCGTCGGATCGGCCGTGCCCGAGGTGATCGAGGGCGTACACCGCGAACCCGGCCGCGGCCAGGTCGTCACCGACGTGCTCGTAGCGGCCCGAGTGTTCGGCGACCCCGTGCACCAGCACGACCAGCGCCTTGGGGGCCGATTCCGGGAGCCAAGCGCGCCAGGCGATCCGGCCTTCGGCACTGACGAATTCGCCCGTGTCGGTCGTCATCGGCGCGCTCCTTCTCCCTGGGCGGACGCCGCCGCGAGCCGTGCGATCAGGCGCCGATTGAATTCGATCAGTCGAGCGTAGTTGAGCCGGGAGATCCGTTCGTCGGTTCCGTGGATCCGTGCCAGATCCGCCGCCGTCAGCACGATCGGCGCGAAATTGCAGCGCGTCTCGGCCAGGCCGTCGTAGTGGCGGGAGTCGGTCGCGCCGGGCACGAGGCCGGTGGTGGTGACGATTCCGGGGACCAGGTCGGTGGCGAGCTCGGCGATCAGCTCGTACGCGGGGCCCGGACCGGTGACCCGCGAGGGCTCGGAGGCGGCCCCGACGAGATCGATCGCCACGCCGATGTCGCGGATCACCTTGCGGCAGTGCGCGAGCACGGCCGACACCGAATCACCCGGCAGGATGCGGAAGTTCACCAGCGCCTCGGCACTCTGCGGCAACACGTTGGCCTTCACTCCACCGCGGATCACGGTGGGCGCGGTGGTCGTGCGGACCATGGCCTCGGTGCTCGGGGCCGCCGCCAGGATCCGTGCGACCAGCGGCGCGGCCAGCGTGGCCAGCCCGCGCGTATCGGTGAGTTCGAGCAGCTTGCGGTGCGGTTCGGGCAGGGCCACCCGCATCCGGGCGAGCATGTCGGCGATCACCGGGGTGAGCCGCAGCGGCATCGGACGGTCCTGCACTCGGGCCACGGCACGCGCGAGCCGCCCGACCGCGGTCTGCCTGCCCGGCATCGAGGAGTGCCCGCCGGTCTCGGTGACCGACAGCCGCACGGTCGCGTACCCCTTCTCGCCGAGCATGATGCTCGCGACCGGCCGGTCGATGCCGTCGGCGACCCCGTCGGTGATCACCCCGCCCTCGTCGAGCAGCAGCTCGGCGCGCACGTTCTCGGCGCGCAGGTACTCGGCCATCCGCACCGCGCCGCCGTCGCCGAAGACCTCCTCGTCGTGCCCGAACGCCAGGAAGACGGTGTGCCGCGGCCGGATGCCCGCGCCCAGCGCCCACTCCACGGCCTCGAGCACGGCCAGCACCCGGCTCTTGTCGTCGATGGCGCCGCGACCCCAGATGAATTCCTCGTCGACCACCCCGGCGAACGGGGGATGGGTCCAGCGCTGCGCGTCGTCGACCGGGACCACGTCCTGGTGGGCGAGCAGGATCGCCGAGACGTGCCCCGGCTCGGTGCCGTGCCAGCGGTAGAGCCTGCTGTGGCCGAAGGTGGTCAGCGTCAGTTCGGCGTGCACGCGCGGGAACGCGGCCTCGAGGTGGCGGGCCAGCCGGAGGAACTCCGCGTCGGCGGTGTCGGCGGGGTCCTCGGTCGAGACCGTCGCGCAGCGCAGCGCCGCGGCCAGACGCTCGGCGACCTCGTCGGTGACGCCGGCGGTGACGGGGGAGCTGCTCGGGTTCTCGATGATCGGGTGCACCTTGGCATTCTCGCCGGTGCCCGGCCCGTTCGCCGCCGAAGACGGCCGAATCGCGGGATTCGGGTCGCAGGCGTCATGCGGTCAGACGGGGCGGCGGCGCGCCCTCTAAGCTGAGATACATGGCAGGAGGCAAGGGCGGCAAGCCGTCGAAGGAAGCCAAGGCCGCGGCTAAAGCGGCACGTAAGCAGGCATCACGCGAGCGACGTCAGCAGTTGTGGCAGGCGTTCAACATGCAGCGCAAGGAAGACAAGGCGCTGCTGCCGCTGATGATCGGCGCGCTCGTCGGCACCACGGTCGTGTTCTTCCTCATCGGTCTGATCTTCGACATGCAGTGGTTCCTGCTGCCGCTGGGTCTGCTGCTCGGTGTGCTGTTCGCGTTCATCATCTTCGGACGCCGCGTGCAGAAGAACGTCTACCGCAAGGCCGAGGGCCAGGCGGGCGCGGCGGCGTGGGTGCTCGACAACCTGCAGGGCAAGTGGCGCGTGGCCAACGGCGTCGCGGCCACCACCCAGCTCGACGCGGTGCACCGCGTCATCGGCCTGCCCGGCGTCATCTTCGTCGCCGAGGGTTCCCCGCAGCGGGTGAAGTCCCTCATCCAGCAGGAGAAGAAGCGCACCGCCCGCCTGATCGGTGACACCCCCATCTACGAGGTGATCGTCGGCAACGACGAGGGCCAGACCCCGCTCAAGGATCTGCAGAAGTTCCTCACCAAGCTGCCGCGCAACATCGACGTCAAGCGGATCGACCAGATCGAGGGCAGGCTCTCGGCGCTGTCCTCGCGCAGCGGCGGTCCCGCCATGCCGAAGGGCCCGATGCCCCCCGGCGCCAAGATGAAGGGCATGCAGCGCGCCATCCGCCGCCGCTGACCCCCGGCTTCCGACGAGCCCGGTACCTGATCGCAGGTACCGGGCTCGTGTCGTCTCAGGAGTTCGCGGACCGCCCGGTGAGCAGCCACAGAACCCGGTCGTACGCCAGCAGGTGATAGCCGACCAGGACGATCACCGAGGCCAGCGCGAGCCGGGGCAACCCGGCGGCCCACAGGGCGACCGCGCCGCCGAAGAGCACGACGAACTCGACCAGCAGACGCGCCTGACCGGGGACCGGCACCGATGCCTCGCCGTTACGGCTCGGATCGCCGGGAACGGCGAAGGTGCCCCACAGCACCGCGGCCGCGATCGGCAGCACGACGACGAGCAGATAGCGCCAGGGCGAGTCGAACGCCCGCCAGCCGTACACCCCGAAGGAGACGACGGCGATCAGTTCGAGCAGAAAGCGGACGGCCAGCAGGGCCGGATTCAGTGACACGGCCACAGCGTAAGGCCGTGGCGGCCGCGCCGCGCCCGGTCAGCGGGCGTTGACCAGGGCGGTGCCGGTGGCCTGGTCGTGCATGCCGCGACCGTCGGCGTCGGTGAACAGGGCGGGCACCACGAACACCAGCAGGACCTGCCTGGCCAGCGCGCGCACGAAGCCAACGGCCACCGGGGCGTCGATGCGGACCACGCGCAGCCGCAGGAAGTACTGGCCGGGGGTGAAGCCGAACAGCGTCACCGCGGCCACACCGATCACGAACCACACCAGCAGCGGCATCGACGAGGAGGCGAAGCTGCGGGTGATCACCGCCGCGACACCGACCGCGATGAACCAGTCCACGAACAGGGCGACGACGCGGCGCCAGGTCGGGGCGAGGGAGCCGGCGCCCTCCCTGGGCAGCCCGTAGAGCTCGCCGGGGTAACCGGATGTTTCCTCGTCACCCGGTTCGGCGGGGTTGCCGGAGAGCCAGGTGCCGGTGATGCGTGCCATGGCTCCCAGGATAGAGGCGGCCCAGGACGCGCATTGGTGGAGGTCACGTCGCTGCGCCTGGTCGCGGATGGCAGGATGAGCAGGCAGGTCGCGGCCGGATGGCAGACATCACCCGGAATCCGGCACGCGTAACACTGGCGAAACACAGCCTTGACTGTAGGGAAACACCGCGTCCATACCGTCAGGTCGCGACGAACCCATGCATCGTGAACGGCTGGGAACCGATCCGTAAGGAGAACAAGTGACGTTCAGCACGGCCGAAGAGGTCATTCAGTACATCAAGGAACAGGACATCGAGTACGTCGATATCCGCTTCTCCGACCTTCCCGGCGTTCAGCAGCACTTCTCGATCCCGGCCAAGGCGTTCACCGCCGACCTGGCCGAAGAGGGTCTGGCGTTCGACGGCTCCTCGGTGCGTGGCTTCCAGTCGATCGACGAGTCGGACATGCTGCTGCTCCCCGACTTCAGCACCGCTCGCATCGACCCGTTCCGTGCCGCGAAGACGCTCAACCTGAACTTCTTCGTGCACGACCCGTTCACCCGCGAGGCCTACTCCCGCGACCCGCGCAACATCGCGCGCAAGGCGGAGGAGTACCTGCGTTCGACCGGCATCGCCGACACCGCTTACTTCGGTGCCGAGGCCGAGTTCTACATCTTCGACGGCATCCGCTACGGCTCGGGCATGAACGGCTCGTTCTACGAGATCGAGTCCGTCTCCGGCTCGTGGAACACCGGCAAGGAGTTCAACCCGGACGGTTCGCGCAACCTGGGCTACAAGGTCCGCAACAAGGGTGGCTACTTCCCCGTCGCCCCGTACGACCACTACGTCGACCTGCGCGACAAGATCTCGACCAACCTGCAGAACGCGGGCTTCGAGCTCGAGCGCGGCCACCACGAGGTCGGCACCGCCGGTCAGGCCGAGATCAACTACAAGTTCGGCACCCTGCTGTCCGCCGCGGACGACCTGCAGCTGTTCAAGTACATCGTGAAGAACACCGCGTGGCAGGAAGGCAAGTCCGTCACCTTCATGCCGAAGCCGCTCTTCGGCGACAACGGCTCGGGCATGCACGTGCACCAGTCGCTGTGGAAGGACGGCAAGCCGCTGTTCCACGACGAGGCCGGCTACGGTGGTCTCTCGGATCTGGCGCGTCACTACATCGGCGGCATCCTGCACCACGCCCCGTCGCTGCTGGCGTTCACCAACCCGACCATCAACTCCTACCACCGTCTGGTGCCGGGCTACGAGGCCCCCATCAACCTGGTGTACTCGCAGCGCAACCGCTCCGCCGCGGTTCGCATCCCGGTCACCGGCAACAACCCGAAGGCCAAGCGCATCGAGTTCCGCGCGCCGGACTCCTCGGGCAACCCGTACCTGGCCTTCGCCGCCATGATGATGGCCGGCCTGGACGGCATCAAGAACAAGATCGAGCCGATGGCCCCGGTCGACAAGGACCTCTACGAGCTCCCGCCGGAGGAGGCCAAGAACATCCCGCAGGCCCCCACCAGCCTGGCCGCGGTCATCGACCGCCTGGAGAACGATCACGACTACCTCACCGAAGGCAACGTCTTCACCGAGGACCTGATCGAGACCTGGATCCAGCTCAAGCGCGACAACGAGATCGCCCCGGTGAACCTGCGTCCGCACCCGTACGAGTTCGAGCTGTACTACGACGTGTAAGCCTGACCTGCGGGAACGGGCCTGATTGGCCCGTTCCGTCCGCAGTGGGTACGCAGTAAGCGGTTTCGAGTCCACCCGCTCCGTGATCACAGACGCGATCATGCGGCGGGTGGACTCGTCTGTATCCGGCCACAAGTGACCGAAGGTGTCGAGCGTCGTCTTGGCAGTCGCGTGCCGCAGTCGGGCGTGCAAGACCTTGATATTCGCGCCGCCGGCGATCAGCAGCGAGGCCAGGTAGTGCCGGAGGTCGAAGCCCCATAGTGCCGATTTCAGTGCGGGTACCAGCGCCTGGCAAGGTCTTGTGAATGGGTACCTGGACCGACCAATTCCTCGCCCCATACGAGGCAAGCCTTCCGAAGGCGGCAGACTTCGCCGAGTTGGCGGCGAGCATGATTCGGTATCAGGTGGCGTGCGCGCCCTGGACACTGGTCGCCGGAGACCTGTCCGCCAATGCCGAACTACCCTATGTCGGGATTCTCGGCGATATACGACGGAGTGTCCGCGACGGTTCGCTGACCGTGGGCGGCGAACGAACCACCGACACCACCGAACGTGCCGAGTGGGAAGAAGACCAGGTGCCACCATGGGGCCAAGCCTTGGAGTCGGGCCGGGTGCTGGCTACAGGGAGCGACCCGGAGGATATCGCGGTCGCACTCTCCGCCGCCCCGTACAGTCGAGAGGACCTCGCCATCGTCTTCGACCAGCTCGACTTCAGCAATCCCGAAGTGCTGAAATACTTCTGGATGGAGGACAGCCGAATCCAGCTGACCTGTTTCGCGCTAGCCCGCCCACAATCCCGGCCGTTGTTCGCCGATACGCTCGCTGATCCCGACGACGGCCCTGTGCACCCGGTGCAGGCTTTCGTATCGGTCGGTTACAAGCTCGGCGGCGGCCGCTATCCGTGTCCGGCGATCGCGGATGCCGTAGTGCGAGTTCTGGGTCCAGGCCTGGTGGTGGGTCAGACAATCGGTTGAACGGCCCGGCAATTCCTTCGGTGCGCGAGGCGCCGACACTTGCCCGCGCGGGCGAACGTCCGCTCATACCGATGAGCGAGCATCCCAGCGCCCGTTCTTGTCGGTGCGCCTTGCGACCATGGGCGCATGGGTAGTCACTGCATCGAGTTGCGTAGCGCAAGGCTCGACAACGTTCTTTCGTTCATCGGCGCAACATCATTGACCGCGAATCAGGTGCGTGCCCTCGACACGATGAAGGATCGAGCAACCGCCTATCAGGACACACTCGATCACCAAGACATCTTCTGGGATCTGTCCATACCCGACGCGCTCGATCACCTGGTCCGTGGTCGGGCCGATACGCCAGGAGAATGCGCAGGCTGCGCGTATCACGCCGCGCTGCAGATCATCATCGCCAGCGTTGGTTCCGATCCCGCTGAGGTCGGGTACTTTCGCAACCCCATCTCGTACTTCTTCGAGCTGGACAAGGAACTTCAACGCTGTGGCGTGCCCCAGGAACTGTGTTCGTTCGGGTTCCTGTTTGCCGGGCCGCCGGCCGAAATCCCCTTCCGGATACCGGGTTCGCTGGAGGGACACCCCGAGGTCGGCCACCTGGCACGGTCACGAGCGAAAGCTGTCGCCGAGGCCTATCGGGCGGTCATCGACAAGATCGATCAAGACTTCGTCGACGATCTCACCACCCTGGTGGAGAAGCTGGAATTCGAGCACGAGACCTGGCTGCGCGAGCAGGAACGAGGTCCCAGTTGGTCTGTCGCGGACACCCTCTTCTTTTCGACCGATTGACCACGTCGATCCCGGGACAAGCGCACTCTTCTGGCGCATACCGCGCTGACCGGAACAGTCAGTGGCCTTGTCGATCGAGCCCTACGGCAGCCACTGAAGCGCACGCTACGGTTCACCAGGCTTGGCTGATCGAGGAGCGACCGATCATCCAAATCGTCGTGATGGGCTGACGTCCGCGGCAGTACCCGAGTCCGCCCGTTCCGTGATCACGGAACGGGCGGACTCATCTGTCTGCGGCCGGGAGGTCGCGTCAGGGAGTATCGAGCGCCATGGACTGCACCGTGCGTGTCGAGCAGCCGTCCGGCGCGGCCTGTCCGGCGAGGCGTTCATCGATCCAGCGCAGGACTGCGGTCGTCGCCGCCATCTGGAGGCTGACGTGTTCGCTCAGCTGGTCTCGCGTGTAGGTGATCGGCGCTCCCGCCGCGCACCATTGTGCCACCGCCTTGTCGGGTGCCGCGATGGTGACGATCTCGTCGTGTACGGCGTTGTAGAGGTACATCGGTGGGGTCGAGGCACCGGGGCTGAAGTCCAGCGCGGCCAAGGATCCCTGTACCTCCTCCAGCAGTCGCGAGAAGGGGATCGTGAGGTGGTCGTCCATGCGTACGAAGGCGTGCTGAGCGACGTTCGGCGTGACGCACTTGCTGTCACCCGCGGCCATCAGGGCGCGCCCGGCCGGCGTCAGATACTTGTCGAACGCGGCCGCCAGCAGCGGATCGGCGCGCATCATGCCGGGCAGCAGCGACGGCAGGAAGCCGGAGAACGGACCGCCGTCGAGCGTCGCCAGGTAGGGGGCGATGGGTGCCGTCCAGCCACCCATGGCGACTCCCACCAGCCGTAGTTCGGGCGCGTAGGTCGGTTGCGTCTGCGCGACCCAGCTGGTGCCGTACGACCCACCGGAATAGCCCATCGCCGCGACGGGAGTGTCGGTGCCGGACAGGCCGAGCGGTGCGAAAGCCTCGGCCGCGCGCACCCCGTCGAGCGCGGCGTAACCCGGCTGGCGCGGGGTGAACATCGCCCCCTTCGGCCCCTCCCAGTCCGGGACGGAAATCGCGTGACCTGATGTCAACATCTGGTCGATCTGCATGAAATCCAGTGAGGCATCGTACTTGTCCGGCGCTCCCTGCCTGAGTACGTACGACGGCGCGCATTGCGGCGCCGACGCATCTGTGGCGGGCTGATAGCTGATCAATCCTTTGACCTGTCCGGTGCGCGGACGCAGCACGGTCGTCACGGTCGCCATGGGTCGGCCGTCGGTATCGGTGGTGCGATACAGCAACTGCCACGCATCGGCGTCCTGCGCCTGTGGACCCAGCGAGGCCACTTCGACCGGGCGCGAATTCAGGATGGTGCCAGGCACTTCCGTCTCCCAGCCCGACGGCGGGGTGTAGAACGGGTCGTGCTGCGGAGTTGTCAGCGGAGCCGCGTTCCCGATCGCCATGGGCGTGCTGGTGCAGCAAAACACGGCCGAAACCGCGATCAGAACCGAGCGCAACTGACCGCGCTTCCTGGGTGAACACGTTGCAGTTTTGTTTGGCATGACGCCGCCCATCTGTCGGCTCCCTCCTTGGGTGGGGCGCCCTCCCGCGTATCCCCCTGAAGGCAGCCACAGTACATACCCGGTTCCGGGTGGAGGCCCGAAACTGGCGACAAAGGTCGCGTCTCTCGTGTGAATGCTGCTGCCCTAGCTGCGGTTCGGCATCGGGTCTGGTTCTCGGTTCGCCACCGCGAACTCTGAGCTCTCCGGTTCGGTGATCGTTCCCTCGGCGCGATTCGGATGACCCTTCCCTGTTCGGGCACGCCGTCCCTCTCGGGCCAGTACGCTCTCCGGCGCGGACTGGAACATGTTCTCGGGGGGAGTGGATATGCGGATGCCAGGAGAGGTCACGATCGGTGCCATGGCGGTCGCCTCGGTTCTCGCGTTGGTGACGATGTGTGCGGGGTGGGCCACGGCGGTGCCTGCGCCGGAACAGGATTCGTTCTACGTCGAGCCGGCTGGGCTCGCGGGCTTGGCCAACGGGGCGGTGCTCGGGTCGCGGCCGGTCGAGCCGGAGTCGTACGGACTGCCGTTGCCCGCCGATGCTTGGCAGGTGCGGTACAAGACGGTCGACAATCACGGCGAACCGCGCGCCTACGTCGCGACAGTTCTGGTGCCGCACGGAGAGTGGAACGGTGCCGGGCCACGGCCGTTGCTGTCGTATCAGGTCGCCGAGGACGGTGTCGGCGCGAGATGCGCACCCTCGTACGCGCTGCGTGGCGGGGTCGATGGCGTTCCGAGCAATGCGTACTCCGAGACGGGGATGATCAGGTTCGCCCTGGAGCAGGGGTGGGCGCTGGTTGTTCCGGACTATCAGGGGCCGGACTCCGATCTGTTCGGTGCCGAGGGTTACGCCCACGGCGTGCTCGACGGCATTCGCGCCGCCAGGGCGTTCGGGCCCGCGGCGATCGACCCCGCGGCGCCGATCGGCATGTGGGGCTACTCCGGTGGAGCGCAGGCGACCGCTGTCGCGGCGCAGTCGCAGGCCGCGTACGCGCCCGAGTTGCCGTTGGCCGGTGTGGCGCTCGGTGGAACAGTCGCCGATCTGGAGTCCACGATGTCCGGCTTCAGCGGTGGGATCGCGGGTGGGGCGGCGGTGGTCGGCCTGGTCGGGTTGAACCGGTCCTACCCTGATGCGGACGTGGCCCAGTACCTCAACGAGTCGGGCCGCGCGAAATTGGCTGCGAGCCAGAATGATTGCCTGCTCGACGCTGCGCTGAGGTACCCCTTCCTCGATGCGGCGGAGTTGGAGGCCTGGCCCGGCTCGATCACGAACAATCCTGCACTGAGCGAGGTCGTGCGCGGGGCCAGTCCCTTGTTCCGCCCCGGCGCACCCACCGTGCCGGTGCTGATCCACCACGCGATCGCCGACGAGTTCGCGCCCATCGACTCGGCGCGGGCGCTCGCCGGAAAGTACTGCGCCGCTGGGATTCCCGTGCGGTACGTCGAGAACCCGATCGGTGAGCACGGGACCGAAGCCATGTTCGGCCTGCCGGCAGTACTGAGCTATCTGGCCGACCGATTCAGCGCGAAACCGGCGCCGAACGACTGCTGAGTGGTGGGGTCCCCAGCCGAGGTCGCACCGCGAGGTCGAGTCCGCCCGCGCCGATGAATCCGTGTCGCCGGCGACCAGGGCGGTCGGGGTGTGACCGGGGCCGCAAGCAGCGTGGCTGATCATGTGGCACCATGATTACGAAACTGAGAGTTCCGATAATGGAGGCCCTGATGTTCGACCCCCGGCTGCCCGAATGTGGGCAGCTCCGTCCTGTCGCCGTGGTGACGAAGTGGCTGCGATGACCACGCTGACCGGCCCGCCGGTGCCCGCCGAGCGGCTCCGCATCGCCTGGCGGAGCATGCACACGCCGGTGGCGGGAGTTCCGCGCTGGGCCACGATCGCTGCCCTGGCTGTGCCGCTGACAGCCCTCCCGTCCAGCCTCTGGCGGATAGGCGTCGCCTTTCTCGACGACGAGACCGCGACCAAGCGCGGGGATCTTCCGTCGTGGATTCCCGGCGAGCTGTACGTGATCGCCCTGTCGATCGTGTCGGAACTGTTGGCGTTCACCGCGATCGGGCTGATCGCTGTCTGGGGCGAGCGGTTCCCGCGCTGGTTTCCGTGGCTGCGCGGGCGAAGGATCCCGACGCCGGTGGCGGTGGTCCCGGCCGCGCTCGGTGCCGCGACGCTGACGATCATGTGGACCGCCGCGTTCCTCACCGACTTCGCCGGCGTCACCCTGCGCGGCGATCCGACTCCCGCGGACTCACCCGCCCGAGCGGGCGGCTGGGAAACGGCGATCTATTACGTCAGTTATGCCCCGCTCCTGCTGTGGGGCCCGCTGCTCGCCACCGTCACCGTCGCCTACTACCGACGCCGCCGGAACGCGTGACGGCGCTGCGGAAGAACGGAATTCGCGCGGCTATGGGGCGGCGAGTTTGGCGTGGATGGCGGCGATGAAGGCGGTGGGCTCAGGGTGCGGTCCGGGTCCGAGATTGAAATGGCTTCGGTCCGCCCAGGATCCGAGCATCGTGGCGTCGTCACGATCGGCCGGTTGGAAGGTGGCCCGCTCGAGGGTGAACACGCGGACGTCGTCGGAATTCTCGGGCAGGACCACCGCGACGAAATGCGCTTCGGCGGGCGCGGCCGGGGTGGGGAGTTGCACGAGCAGCAGGCGGAGACCCTCGGCGTCGACACGGTGCCCGGTGATGCCCGCGCTCGGCAGCCGGTCTTCGGCGGGAAGTCGTTCGCCGATGCTGTCCCACAGGCCTTTCAGCTGTTCGGTGTAGCCGAGCGGCGGCTCTTCGGTGACCATGCGCGTACCCAGCCGCTGCGCGAGGTTCGGCAGCACCTGATGCGCGAAGTGATAGTGATGGGTCCTCGGCTCGGCCACGACGATTCCCTCCCGTTGCGGACGAGGATTCCCCCATCCGTGCCGGAGAACCTACTCCTAGGGTCCGACACCCCGAAATCCGCACCGAGGTCGCCACATCGAGACGATCTCGGTTAGCTCCGGACGAACAGGCGCATCGCCTCGTCGACGACCGCGTCGCGGGTGCGGCCCTCGGGATCGGTGTCCGGGCGGAGCCAGATCGAGGCGTGGTTGAGGATGCCGTGCAGGCAGTGCAGCGCCACCGCCGGGTCGGGGCAATCGAATTCGCCCTCCGCGACGCCCTCGTCGACGACCTCGCGGAAGATCCGGTCGTGCCGCCTGCGCATGGCCTTGATCGACTCGGTGTGCTCGGCCGGCCACGGCGCGGGGAACGAGAAGAGCGTGCCCACTTCGGGATACAGCACCGTCAGCACGCGCAGTTGCGCGGCGACCAGCGAGCGGAGCCGCTCGGTCGCCGGCTGCCCGGCCGCGGCGTCGAGCGCGTCGCCGAGGTGGGTCAGTACGTCGGCGGTCAGCTTCTCCAGCGCCGCGGCGACGAGCGCGTCCTTGCTGGAGAAGTAGTGGTAGAGGGTGGCTTTCGCGATGTCGGAGCGTTCGGCGACGTCCTCGAATCGCATGCCCTGGTAGCCGCTGCTCACCAGGATCTGCAGCGCCGCGTCGATCATCTCCGCCTTGCGGCGATCGCGTCGTCTCGCGGCGCGACCACCGGCCGCCACGCTCTCGTCCGCGATCGAAGTCATCGGCCGATCATATCCGGGGCGGTCGCCGGCCGGTCCGCGATGAGCCCCGTGAATCGACCCATCGGTCGCGACCGGGACCTTGTGAAATCAACCACAAGGATGCTCAGTCGACTGGTGGGATGAAAACTCGACCCGTAGGTTGAGAAATGTGACGGACACGACCGCGACCAGCTACTTCCGGAGAATCGGCACCCACCGCTTCGTGCCGACCGCCCACGCGGGTGGCGCCTGGAACGACGACGAGCAGCACTTCAGTCCCGTCGCGGGCCTGATCGTCCACGAGATCCAGCGCGCCCGGCCCGCGGACTCCACGCTGGTGCTGAGCCGGATCAGTTTCGACATCCTGGGCGTGATCGGTTTCGAGGAGTTCGACATCGAGGTCCGCACCGTTCGGCCGGGGCGCACGATCGAACTCGTCGAGGCCACCGTCACCATCGCCGGGCGCAGCGTCGTGAGCGCCCGCGCCTGGATGCTGAGCACCCAGAACACCGACAGTGTCGCGGGCGGGGAACCCGACCGGCTGCCCGCGCCGGAGACACTGTCGCCGTGGCCGCTCACCTCGGTGTGGTCGGGCGGATACATCGCCTCGGTCGATTTCCGTCCCGTCGACCGCCCGCAGCCGGGCCGGACCACCGCCTGGATCCAGTCGCCCCTCGACCTCGTGGCGGGTGAGACAGCCGGCCCACCGGCGTCGTACATCGCGCTGGTCGACACCGCGAACGGCATCGCCGTCCGGCAGGAGCCGACGAAGTGGATGTTCCCCAACCTCGACCTCACCATCCACCTGTACCGCCAGCCGGAGGGCACCTGGACCGGCCTCGACACCAGCGTCACTTTCGGCACCGCCGGGCAGGGACTGACCAGCACGGTCCTGCACGACATCCACGGGCCGGTGGGTGTGGCCGAGCAGATTCTCACCGTCCGCCCCCAGCCCTGACGCGACACGCCCCGGCCCCTGGATCTCGGGGCTGGACGCGGGGGCGGCGGACGGCGATAGTCCACTGGTGCGATGGGGTGTGATGGCGGCGCGAGTCGTCGCCGGTGTGGCGTTGGTGCTGGGTACGGCGTCGCCGGTGTCGGCGGAGCCGGTGAACGCGGCGTTCACGTGGACACAGGAGTACGTGACCGCGGCGGACGGCACGCGCTTGCACATGGACATCCTGCGACCGGCGGGACTGGCCGACGACGCGCGGACCCCGGTCCTGCTGACCGCGAGCCCGTACCGCTCGCACACCGCCTACCTCACCCAACCGCGTCCCGAGGGCGGCCCCTCGACCGACAACCTGCCCGTGGAGTGGGCGTTGCGGGCGGGCTATACCTACGTGATCGCCGACCTGCGCGGCTTCGGCGGGTCGAACGGCTGCCCCGACTTCGGCGGCCCCGGCGAGCAGGCCGACGTCGCGACCGCGGTCGAATGGGCCGCGAGCAGGCCGTGGTCCACCGGGCGGGTCGGCGTGGTCGGCACCTCGTACGAGGGCTGGACCGGCATGCTCGCCCTTGCCGCGAAGCCGAAGGGCTTGGCCGCCGTCGCGGCGTTCGAACCGGTCGTCGATCCGTACACCTACCTGTACATGCAGGGCATCTCGTGGAAGTTCGGCGGAAAGCCGCTGACCGAGGACGGTCTGCGTCCCGCCGATTTCGCCGGCCCCGAACACCTCGCCATCGCCCATACCCCGGGCCGCTGGGACGACTCACCCGAATACCAGGCCAACGCCGTCCAGATGACCCAGGCGTGCATGGACAGCTACCTCGCCCTCACCACCGACCATGATCCCGCCAACCCGGGCTGGCGCGATCGCGACGTCGTCGAGGACCTGCGCGGCAACACGATTCCGCTGTTCCTCGGTCAGAGCTTCCTCGACTCCAACACCAGAGCCGACCGGGTCATCGACGCCTGGCAGGCGATGGGGCCGGGCGAGCACCGCGGCTGGTTCGGGCAGTGGGGTCACTCGGACTGCCGCAGCCGCTGCGGCACACCGCACTTCAACGACGAACTGGCCGCGTTCCTGGACCGGCACGTCGCCGGCGCCGACGTGGAGGTGCCGGGGCCGCCGGTCACGGTCGGGCAGTTCGAGGGCGGCTGGCGCAGCGAGGAGGTCTGGCCGCCGGCCGACACCCGGCGCGTCGGCGTCGAGCTGCGCACCGGCGAATACCGGGATCGCGGGCTGTTGCCCGGCCCCGATCGCGAGATCTGGTCCGTCTCGGCGCCCGTCGCCGACACCCTGCACCTGGCCGGCCGCGCCACCGCGACCATGGAACTGGCCGGACCGCCGAATGCCACTGTCGCCCTGGAGCTCTACGACATCGCCCCCGACGGCCGCGCGACCGTCATCACCCGGGGCATCGCCCCCGTGACCCCGCGCGCGGAGATCCGGATGCTCTGGCAGGACGCCCGCCTGACCGCCGGTCATCGTCTCGGCATCCGCATCACCGATGTCGTCGACGACGTCTGGTCCCACGCGCCGGCGAATGCCACGGTCACCGTGCGCGCGGCGCGGTTGGAGCTGCCGATCCTGACGACTCCGCGCGACACCGATCTCACCGGGGGAGTGCCGATCTGGCAAGCCAGGTGGCGCACCGAGGAGACGATCCAGCTCGAGCAGGCCTGGCTGAACGACCCGGTGCGGACGGTCGGCACGATCGGGTAGTTCGGTGCAGTCAGCGTCGCAGCAGTTCCGCCGCGTTCGCGCACATCCGGTCGATGACGGCCGCGGCGGGCTCGATGTGGGTGATCAGACCGACGCCCTGGCCCGCGTCGACCGGCGCGATGGTGACGTCGTCGGTGTCCATGGCCGCGCGCAGCATCTCGGCACTGGGCCGCGCCTCGTCGAATTCCGGCCGTGACCACGGATCGGTGACGTCGTTGCGCAGCACCCGCGCCGGGTAGATCGGCGGCCACGGCAGGTCGAGCACCTCGTCGAACACGGTGGTCACGACGGTGTGCGTCGAGTCGGCCGCGAGCATCGCCCGCCGCGCGTTCTCCGGCAGCAGCGACTCCTCGGCCGCGGCCAGACAGGTCCCCAGCCACGCGCCCGCGGCGCCCGCCGCCAGCACGGCGGCCAGCGTGCGCCCCGAGCCGATCCCGCCTGCCGCGAGGACCGGCACCGTCGCGGTCTCGAGCACGGCGTCGAGCAGCGGCAGCAGCGCGAGCCGGTCGGCGCCGTGCCCGCCGCCCTCGCTGCCGCGCACGACCAGCACGTCGATGCCCGCCTCCTGCGCTCGATGCGCGCCCGGCACGTCATAGACCTGGGTGACCGCGAGGATTCCGGCGTCCTGAACCGCCGGCACCCACGAGAAGTCGCTGCCGAAACTCACCGAGAGCAGGCGCGGCTCGGCGGCGATCGCGGTTTCCAGCAGCCCGGTTTCCCGGTCGCGCACCCAGTCGACCAGGCCGATCCCGACCGTCGCGCCGCCGGCCGCGGCCAGTTCGCGTTCCAGCGCGGCCACCGAGCCCGCACTGCCCATCCCGATCATGCCGAGTCCGCCCGCCGCGCTCACCGCGGCCGCGAGCCGTCCGCCCGCCGCGCCGCCCATCGGCGCGTTCACCACCGGGACCCGCAGTCCGAGGGAACGCGACCACGGTGTCATCAGCGTGTCGTCCGGTGTGCTGGTCATGGGCTCGGCACCTCTCGTCGCGGCTCGGCCCAACCATCATGCCAAGTGGCGGAGCCGTGGCGCGGCGTAGTGTTCTCCGGATGACGATCAGGGACCGGCTCGAGCAGGTGATCACCACGCCGCCGCCGGTGTTCGGGGAACCACTGGAGACCGCCGACGGCAGCACGGTGATCACGGTCGCCCGCGGCGGCCGGTTCGGCCGCCCGGCCCGCCCGATCGGGATCTTCGTCGTCCACGACGGCCGCGCCGACTGGGTGCCCGCGGTCGACTCGAATCGCATCGCTCAGCTGGGCGAGTGGATAGGCCTGCTCACCGGCGTCATCGCGGCGCTGGCGATTCTGCGCCGCCCGCCGTGGCCGGATCTGCGCCGCCGCTGATCCCGTGCAAGGCCAGCGCTTCGAAGCGCCGCCACGCCTGCTCGGGTGGCGTGCGCGCGGCCGGATCGACCACCGTGCCGAGGAATCCGAGCACGCCCCACGACAGCAAGGTCACCGCGTCCGTTGTCGCGCCCTCGACCAGTTCGCCGATCAGCTCGGCCACCGCCCGCCGGTACGAGTGCAGCACCGTCGTGGTCGCCTTCGGGCCGATGAGCGGCCGGTACACCTCGGGATACCGGCCTGCGAGGTGGAACATCACCCGCAGCGGCGCCAGCGGTGATCCGGGTGTGGCAGTGGCGGTGATCTCGCGCCGCAGGAACTCGGTACAGCTGAGCAGCAGCAGCTCGTCCTTGTCGCGATAGTGCGCGTAGAACGTGGAGCGGCCGACATCGGCGCGATCGATGATGTCGCTGACCGTCACGCGGTCGTAGCCGCGTTCGATCATCAACTCGATCAGCGCCCGGTGCAGGTTGTCCCTGGTACGGCGCACGCGGCGGTCGGTGTGCTCGGCCATCGTTCCTCCGGGACGAAGGGGGCAGATCTGTCCGGAAACGGACAGATCCGGTGGTTCTGGTCCTGGTCGGGGGCATGAGCCCCGGCCGACCATGGAGCCATGCCACAGAATCAGCTTCGCACCCCGATGTTCGTCGACGACAGCGACACCGGCTTGGTCATCGCCGGCCTGCGCCGCTACAACCTGTTCACCGCCGCGTTCTTCCTCGGCAGGCAGCGCAGCCTGCACGCCGAATTCGTCCGGACCGTCGGTGCCGGACCGGGGCAGCGGGCCCTCGATATCGGCTGCGGCCCCGGCAAACTCGTCCGCGCGCTGGGCACGGCGGTGGGGGAGCGCGGAGCGGCCGTCGGAGTCGACCCGTCGGAGATCGCGATCGCCGACAACCGCCGTCGCGACCTCGCGCCGAACCACCGCTACGAACGGGGCCCCGCGCAGGATCTCCCGTTCGCCGACGCCGAATTCGATGTCGTCACATGCACTTTCGTCATGCACCACATTCCCGCCGCGGCGCGGTCGGCGGCGCTCGGCGAGATGTGGCGTGTCCTGCGGCCGGGCGGCACGCTGCTGCTGGCCGATGCCTCGCCGGGGCCCGTTATGCGGCGCGTCCTGCGGCCGCTGCTCGGCGGTGATCCGTTCGCGGAGGTCGACATCCGGCGCTACACCGACGGAGTGAAAGCGACCGGATTCACCGGGCTCGAATACCGCCAGAGCAGGTACCAGACCGGGATTCTCACCGCGGCCAAGCCCGCGTCGGTCTGATCCGCGCTGCTTGTCGGTGCCCTCGGCTAGGGTCGGTCCCGACACGATCGATATCGAGCACGGGGGTGTGGGATGAAGTTCGATCAGCGGGAAACCGACGCGCAGGTCTTCGCCATCGCGGCGCACGGCGAGCAGCGCTACGGCGATCGGCCGTACGTCATGCACCTGGCGGCGGTGCGCGCCGTGCTCGACGACTTCGGGTACGACGGCGCGCTGGCGGCCGCCGCCTGGCTGCACGACGTCATCGAGGACACGCCCGTCACCGCCGAGGAGATCGAATCGCGTTTCGGCCGTGAGGTTCTCGATCTCGTCTGGGCGGTGACGGGCGTCGGCCCCGACCGCAAGGCCCGAAACCTGAACGCGTACGGCAAGATCGCCGCGCACCCGCCCGCCGTCATCCTGAAGCTGGCCGACCGCACCGCCAATGCCGAGGCCAGCCCGCCGGAGAGCAGCTGGATGGGCATGTACCGCACCGAACATCCCGCGTTCAAAGCACACCTCGGCGGATTGCTCGCCGACGATCCGACCGTCGCCCGCATGTGGGAACGCCTCGAACGTCGCCTCGATCTGTCGGTCGCTCCCCCGGACGAGCGGTGGACCGAGATCGACCGCCTGGTCGCCGAGGGCAAGCACGCAGAAGCGGTCGCTGCCGTTCAGGCGGCGTTCACCTGCACTCCGGGCGAAGCGGAACTGATTCTCGCGGAACGGGCTTAGTCACTCAGGAGCACATGGCCTGTGGGTCAGCGCGGATGTGCGCTCTCGCCGCCGTCACCGAACGAGTCGGCTCGTCCACGCGGTCTCTACCACGCCGCGAACCGGGCCGAGAGCCGCGCAGTCCCTGCGCGGCCGGTAGTTCAGGAGACGGGGCGCGTCAGGTCCAGCTGCCGTAGCTGTGCGGCGACGGCGAACGCCACGTCTTCGTCGAGCTGATCGTGTCCGGTGGTCCCGCCGCCACCCGGTCCGCCGTCGTCGGCGACGACCCTGCGCGCCGACAGGTGCACGGCGTCGACTCCGGCACCGTGCAGGGCGGGCAGGTCGGCGACGGTGACCCCACCACCGGCCATGATCTGGATCCGGCCCGCGGCGTGGTCGACCATCGCGGCCAGGTCCGCGATGCCCTCGGCGCAACGGGTCGCGCCACCGGAGGTGAGTACCCGCGTGATGCCCAGCTCCACCAGTGTGTCCACGGCGGCCGCCCGGTCGCTGATCACATCGATCGCACGATGAAAGGTCAGCTCGATGTCCTCCACCGGAACGCCCTCGAGTACTCGCCGCAGCGTGTCGACGTCGACTCGACGCTGCGGGGTGAGCGCTCCGAGGACGAGCCCCGCGACACCCGCCGACACCGCCGCACGCGCATCGGCGTTCATCACCGCGACCTCCGCGGGATCGCGATACTCGAAACCCCCTGCCCGGCACCGGATCAGCGCGTGCACCGGCATCCCGGTCGCGACCACCGCGGCGATCGTCCCGATGCTCGCGGTCAGACCCCCCGTCCCGCCCAGCGCCGCGCACAGTTCCACCCGATCCGCGCCGACCCGGCGGGCGCCGAGCGCGCCCGCCACATCCTGGACCGCGAATTCGAGGGCGGTCATCTCAGAACGACTGCCAGGCGGGCTTGTTCGCCAGTGCGTACTTGTAGTAGTCGGCCAGCTTCAGCTTGCTCGCCGCCGCTTCGTCGATCACCACGGTGACGTGGCGATGCCACTGCATCACCGAGGCGGGGCAGAACGCCGACAGCGGCCCTTCCGCCGCCGCCGCGATCGCGTCCGCTTTGCCCGCGCCCAGCGCGATCATCACCAGATGGCCGGCCTCGCCGATGGTCCCGAGGCCCTGGGTGAGCACGTGGTGCGGCACGTCCTCCGGGCCGTCGAAGAAGCGGGCGTTGTCCTTGCGGGTCTGCTCGGTCAGCGTTTTGACCCTGGTGCGCGAGGTCAGCGCGGAGCCGGGCTCGTTGAAACCGATGTGCCCGTCGGTGCCGATGCCGAGCAACTGCACATCCACCCCGCCGGCCGCGGCGATGGCGGCGTCGTAGCGCCTGCCCTCGCCGGCGATGTCGCCCGCCTCGCCGTTCGGGCTCAGCACCCGGGCCGGATCGAGGTTCACGTGATCGACGAACTCGGAACGGATCACCGAGAAATACGACTGCGGATGCTCTTTCGGCAGCCCGACGTACTCGTCGAGCAGGAACGCGCTCGCCGTCGAGAAGTCGAGCTTCCCGTCCCGGTACCGGCGCGCCAGCTCCTGATAGCTGCCCAGCGGCGAGGAACCGGTGGCCAGGCCGAGGATCGCGTTGCCGCGTTCCACATAGCCACCGACGATGTCGGCGACGGTCGAGGCCACCTCGTGTTCGTCCGCCCGGATCACGATTTCCATCAGCTTCCCTCCGTTCCGGCGACGAACACCCGCCGCGGTTGCAATGACTGGTCGGTGACGAGCAGGTCGGCGCGGGCGCCGACGGTGAGCGTGCCACGGTCGCGGAGACCGAGCACGTGAGCGGGCGTGCGGGTCGCGGCGGTGACGGCGTCGGCGAGCGGCACTCCGGCGCGGAACACCGTCCACCGCAGCACATCGAGCAGCCGGGCGGTCCCGCCCGCGATGGCGCCCGGCCGTCCGTCGTCGGTGGCGAGCCGGGCGACACCTTCGCGCACTCGCACATCCAGCGCGCCGAGTTGGTACTCCCCGTCACCGAGCCCGGCGGCGGCCATCGCGTCGGAGACCAGCGCGATCTGGTCGGGACCCACGGTGTCGAACACCATCGCCACGGTCTCCGGCGCCAGATGCACACCGTCGGCGATCAATTCGAGCACCATGTCCCCGCGCCCCGCCGCGGCGAGACAGGCGGCGACGGGACCGGGGGAGCGGTGGTGCAGTTCCGGCATGCCGTTGAACAGGTGCGTCGCGGTGATCGGGCCGCCCGTCGCGTCGGCGATGCGCGCGGAGGTGGTCGCCGCGTCGGTGTCGGTGTGCCCGAGGCTGGGCAGCACGCCGTGGCGGCGCATGGCGGCGAGCAGTTCCGCGTAGTGCGCGGTCTCCGGCGCGAGCGTCATCGACCGCACGGTGCCCCGCGCCGCCTCGCATACCCGCTCGAAGAGGGCGGGGTCGCCGGGGACGATCGCGGCGGGATCCTGTGCGCCACAGCGGGTCGCGTTGAGGAAGGGACCCTCGAGGTGGATGCCGAGCAGCGTGCCGTCCTCCACCAGATCGGCGAGCAACCCGGCCTGCCGAACCAGTACTTCGGGCTGGGCCGACACCAGGCTCCCGAACAATCCGGTGGTGCCCTGCGCGCGGTGCTCGGCCGCCGCGACCCGCGCGCCCGCCGCATCGGCGTTCGGGAACCCGAAGCCGCCACCGCCGTGGCAATGCACGTCGATCAGCCCCGGCAGGATCAGTTCGTCCGTGGCCGCCGGAAGCCGTTCCGCCGCAGGATGTTCCGCCGCCGCACCCACCCAGCTGATCCGGCCGTCCACGAACTCGACCACGCCGTCGGCGATCCCCGCACCGGCCAGCCGCCCGCGAACCACACCGTCCGCACTCACCACGACACCTTCCACGCGACCGCACCGGTGACGATCACTCCGCACCACCATCGAATTCGGCCGCGACCGCCGAGCGCATCGTGGCTCGAAACCGGGCCGCGACCGCCGAATGCCTCGTGGCTCGAAACCGGGCCGCGACCGCCGAATGCCTCGTGGCTCGAAACCGGGCCGCGACCGCCGAATGCATCGTGGGTCGGGACCTGGTCGCGACCGCCGAGCGGATCGTGGGTCGAAACCAAGCCGCGACCGCCGAGCGCGCCGTCGGTCGGGTCCAGGCCGCGACCGCCGGACGCGCCGTCGGTAGGGTCCAGGCCACGACCGGCCCCACGCCTCGGTGCGGTGCGCCGTCGGTGGACGCCCGAACCGGCGACGCGGCCCGAACAGCGAACGCGGGCCGGGACCGTGGCCCGGCCCGCACGCAGCGACGTGCGGCTCATGCCCGCCCGACGATCGCAGCGACCGCTTCCCGCGCGAGCTGCGGATTCCGCGCGGCACACGCCGCGTCGGCCGCGTCCCGGCAGATCTCCACATCCACGGCCGACAATGCCGCGCGTACCGCGGGCAACGCGGGCACCGACATCGACAGGCTCGTCACCCCGAGTCCCACCAGCACCGGCGCCAGCGCCGGATCCGACGCGGCCTCACCACAGACGCCGACCGACTTCCCGGCCGCCGAGCCCGCCGCGCCGACCATGGCGATCAGGTCCAGCACCGCGGGCTGCCACGGATCGAGGAGGTGCGCGAGTCCGCCGGCCATCCGGTCGACGGCGCAGGTGTACTGGCTCAGGTCGTTGGTGCCGATGCTGACGAAGTCCAGGTGCACCAGCAGATCCGCCGCCCGCAGCGCCGCCGCCGGGATCTCGATCATCGCCCCGACCTTGCGGATACCGGATTCCCGTGCGAGCGCGGCGAATCCGGCGGCCTCGTCGGCGGTCGCGACCATCGGCGCCATCACCCACAGGTCGGCGCCGGTCGCCTCGCCCGCCCTGGCCAGCGCGGTGAGCTGGGTGGCGAGAGTGTCGGGGAACACCGTGCCGATCCGCAGTCCGCGCACGCCGAGAGCGGGGTTCTCCTCGGTGCCGAGGTCGAGGAACGGCAGCGGCTTGTCCGACCCGGCATCGAGCGTGCGGACCACGACCCGGCGCCCGGCGAACTGTTCCAGCACCGCGGTGTAGGAAGCGATCTGTTCATCGAGGCTCGGCGCGCTCGCCTTGCCGAGGTACATGAACTCGGTGCGGAACAGGCCGACACCTTCGCTGTCGACGGGCCCGGCCTTCTCGGCGTCGTCGACGGTGCCGATGTTCACCAGCAGCTGCACCGGCGTGCCGTCGGCGGTCTTGCCCGGCCCGCTGGCCGAGGCCAGCCGTTCCCGGTCCGCGGCCGCCTGGTCGAGCGCGGCCTGCTGCCGCATCGGGCTCGGATCGATGACGACCGTCCCCGTGCCGCCGTCGAGCAGGATCGGCGTGTCCTCGACCAGCCGATCGGTGTCAGGGCAGTTCACCACCGCGGGCAACGCCAGCGACTTCGCCAGGATGGCGGTGTGGCTGGTCGGGCCGCCCTCGGTGGTCAGCAGGCCGACCACGTCGCTGTCGCCGAGCATGGCGGTGTCGGCGGGCGCGAGGTCACGCGCGACCAGGATGAACGGGTGTCCCGGCTCCGGGATGCCCGGCATCGGCTCACCGAGCAGCACCGCGACGGTGCGGCCGCCGATATCGCGCAGGTCGGTGGCCCGCTCGGCCATGTACCCGCCGAGCGCCTCCAGCTTGGCGCAGAATCCCTCGATGGCCAGGTGCACCGCGTGCGCGGTCGGCATGCCGTCGGCCAGTTGTTTCTCGGCGGCGGCGACGATGCCCGGGTCGCGGGCCATCGTCGCCGACATGGACAGGATCTCCGCGGCCACCCCGCTCACCCGGCTCGCCCTGGCCTGCATCTCGTCGGCCACCCCGCTGAGGGCCTCCTTGACCCTGGCCAGTTCCTCGGGAACCGAGCCACCGACGGGGTCCTGTGCCGAGGTCGCCAGCTGCGACCCGAACCGCAACCACGGCGCGACGACCACGCCGGGGCTGACTCCGAGACCGCGGATCACCTGTTCACCCATCAGGCGGTCACTCACCTTCCAGTTTCTTGTCCGGCTTCGCCTCGGCCTCCGTGACCGTCGGCTCCTCGGTCCGAGTATCGCCGGTCACGGCGGGCGCGGGGTCGGCTTCGACCGTCGCGTCGCCGTTCGCGCCGACCTCGACATCGGTTTCGGCCTCGCGACCGGGCGTGCGCAGGTTCCACTTCTTGATCACGAAGCTGAACAGCAGGTAGTAGATCACCGCGTAGCCGAGCCCGATCGGGATCAGCAGCCACGCGTCGGTCGCCTTGCCGAAGTTGAGCAGGTAGTCGATCGCGCCCGCCGAGAACGTGAAGCCGTCGTGGATCCCCAGCGCGTTGACCAGCGCCATCGAAGTGCCCGTCAGGATCGCGTGCACCACGTACAGCGGCCACGCCACGAACATGAACGAGAACTCGAGCGGCTCGGTGATACCGGTGACGAACGCGGTCAGACCGGTGGAGAGCATGATGCCGCCGACCAGCTTCTTCTGCGAGGGGCGCGCGTTGCGCCAGATCGCCAGCGCCGCGGCGGGCAGCGCGAACATCATGATCGGGAAGAAGCCGGTCATGAAGGTGCCCGCGGTCGGGTCGCCGGCGAAGAACCGGTTGAGGTCACCGCGCACGAGCTGGCCGGAGGCGTCGGTGTAGTCGCCGACGAGGAACCACACCGTCGAGTTCAGGATGTGGTGCAGACCGGTGGGGATGAGCAGGCGGTTTGCCGCGCCGTAGATGCCGCCACCGATGACGGTGTTGTCGGCGACCGTCTCACCCACCCAGGTGAGCGCGGAATTGAAGGCCGGGTAGATGAACGCCATGCCGACGCCGACGACCAGACCGGTCACCGCGGTCAGGATCGGCACCAGCCGCCTGCCGTTGAAGAACCCGAGGAAGTCCGGCAGTTTCGTGCGATAGAACCGCTGCCACAGCATCGCCGACAGCAGGCCCATCACGATGCCGCCGAGCACGCCGTAGTTGATCAGCGCCTGCGCGCCCTTCGGATCGGTCTTGCCCTCCAGCACGATCGGTGACATCGCCTCGAAGACGCCGTTGATCACCATGTAGCCGACGACCGCGGCCAGTGCCGTGGACCCGTCGGCCTTCTTGGCCCAGCCGATCGCGATGCCGACCGCGAAGATCAGCGGCAGCCAGGTGAACACGGCCTGTCCCGCCGCCGAGATCACCGCGGCGGTGCTCTCCAGCGCGGAGAAACGGCCGAGTAGGTCGTCCTGGCCGATCCGCAGCAGGATGCCCGCCGCGGGAAGCACCGCGATCGGCAGCATGAGGCTGCGACCCAGGCGCTGCAATCCCGCGAACACCTTCGATTCTTGCTTGGGGCTGTCGGTAACGGCAGTCATGTCGACCTTCTTCGTGCCGGATGCTCCGGCGGTCTCGGCGAGCCGGAGAGACGTGCGGGCCTGTCCGGGGTAACTGTTGTGAACCGGTCACCCTGACGGGTACTGTCCGGTCATAACCAGTTGTAAGTTTGACCAGGTGGCCACCGGATGTCAACCGCGAAATATGACGTGGCGCACATCCGAGGCTCCCATACTGGAACCGGCAACCACCGCGGAAAGGGAGAACACATGTCCAAAGCGGAAGCGATCGTCAAGGGTCTCGGCGGCGCGGAGAACATCGTCGAGATCGAGGCCTGCATCACCCGGTTGCGCACCGAGGTGAAGGACGGCGCCAAGGTCGACGAGGCCGCGCTCAAGGCGGCGGGCGCGCACGGCGTCCTCAAGTCGGGCACCGTCGTCCAGGTCGTCGTCGGCCCCGAGGCGGACACCCTCGCCGAGGACATCGAGGACATCCTGTGAGTGTCCCGGTCCTCGCGCCACTGGCGGGCAAGGTCGTCGCCCTGTCCGACGTCCCCGACCCGGTCTTCGCCGGTCAGATCGTCGGTTCCGGCGTCGCCATCGACCCCGATCGCAACCGCGGCACCCTCACCGTGATCGCCCCCATCGCCGGCAAGATCCTGAAGCTGCACCCGCACGCTTTCGTCGTCTTCGGCGGCGGCGCGGGCGTCTTGGTCCACCTGGGCATCGACACGGTGAAGCTCCAGGGCGAGGGCTTCGAACTCCTGGCCGCCGAAGGCGACGAGGTCGCCGCGGGCACCCCGATCGTCACCTTCGACCCCACCGCCATCGAAGCCACCGGCTATTCCCCGATCTGCCCGATCGTGGTCATGGATTCCCCGAAGGACTCGATCACCAGCGAGACCACCGGCACCACGGTGGAACCCGGTGCCCCGCTGTTCGATTCACCGTAGGCCGAGCCCCAGCTGACGCACCCGTCGCCTCAGCTGGTCTCGCACCCGATCCCGTCGTTGTCGTCGTCGAGCCCGTAGTCATCGGGCCCGATGACCCGAACCCGACCGGTGTACGCGGGCCCGTTTCCGCCGCCACCCGCGCAGTCCACGTCACTGGTGATGGGGACGCACGGGTCGTACGACGCGTGACAGTCGCCGCCGGGCGGCGGTGGCGGTGGTGGTGGCGGCGGGCAGAACTGACTCGATCCGCTGTTGCACAGCAGGTCGGTGATCGGATCAGCGCTGGCTTCCGTCGGGAGGGCGATGGCGAGAGCAATCGCGGCGCAAGCGGCCGATCCGAGTAATGAGACTGCTCTCATGATGACTCCGATCCTGGAACACGCGTCGACCAGTGTTCCGCAAATACTTCGCAATGGAAATGCCGGTGATCGAATCGTGGCTGAACCATTCGGCGGCGCGACCCGTAGTTCGTGGCATCGAGCCGAGGAGGATCGCGATGAGTGCGGTGGAGCAGACCAGTGCGCAGTTCGCCGAGCGGTTGCTCGGGGCGGCGCTCGGTGCCGTCGACATTCTCGCGGTGCATCTCGGCGATCGGCTCGGCTGGTATCGCGCGTTGGCCGAGGATGGGCCGGCCGACGCGGTCGAGCTGACCCGGCGGGCCGGTGGAGATCCGCGCTACGCCAGGGAGTGGCTCGAGCAGCAGGCCGCGACCGGGATGCTGGTGGTCGACGACGGCGGGTTCCGGCTTCCTGCCGGCGCCGCCGAGGTCCTCACCGACCCCAACAGTCTCGACTACCTGGCTCCGCTGGCCCGGATGTTCGCCGGCGCCGCCGTCCAGCTGCCCGCTCTGGTCCGCGCCTATCGCGACGGCGGCGGGGTCGGCTGGTCCGAATACGGCGCCGACATGCGCGAATCGCAGTCCGACATGAATCGGCCCTGGTTCGAGCACCGCTTGGCGGCCGCGCTGGCCGGCGTCGAGGACGTGCACGCGCTGCTGTCGCGGCCGGGTGCGCGGGCCGCCGACATCGGTTCCGGCGGCGGCTGGTCGTCGATCGCGCTGGCCCGCGCCTATCCGGAGCTGACGATCGACGGCTACGACATCGACCCGCCCTCGGTGGCCATGGCCCGCGACAATGCCCGCGACCTCGGCGGCCGCGTTCGCTTCGAGCACGCCGACGCCGCGAAGGACCTGCCGGAATCCACCTACGACGCCGCCTTCGCCTTCGAGTGCCTCCACGACATGCCACACCCCGTCGAGGTGCTGACCGCCATGCGCAGATCCCTGCGCCCCGGCGGCGCGGTGATCATCATGGACGAAGCTGTCGCTCCCGAATTCACCGCTCCGGCAAGCGATATCGACCGCCTGATGTACGGGTTCAGCCTCCTGATCTGCCTGCCCGACGGCAAGGCACACCCGGGATCGGCGGGCACCGGCACCGTCATGCGGCAGGCCACCCTCACCGAGTACGCCGAGAAGGCCGGATTCGCCGGCGTCGAGGTGCTCCCGATCGAGGAGTTCGGCTTCTGGCGCTTCTACCGGCTGACCGCCTGACGCGTCGACTCGGCCCGGACCGGCCAGTGCGCGGCGAGATCATCGAAATACCGCTGGCTGCTCCACAATCGGTAGTTGCCGATCACGTACACCCGCCGCCGCGCCCGCGAGACCGCCGCGTTGAGCACGCTCGGATCGGCCGCGGCCCACCGCCGGGACCCGCCCGCGGCGGGGGAGGTGCCCAGGATCAGCACGATCACCTCGGCCGAATTCCCGTGCATCCCGTGGACGGTCCCCACCTGATGGG
Source organism: Nocardia neocaledoniensis (assembly GCF_003182135.1). Lineage (GTDB taxonomy): Bacteria > Actinomycetota > Actinomycetes > Mycobacteriales > Mycobacteriaceae > Nocardia > Nocardia neocaledoniensis. Next base: position 227,227 of record NZ_QGTL01000011.1, read on the forward strand.
CCGCGAACTCCGGCCCGATCACCGCGCGCGCCACCTCGCGCGCGCCGCGCGCCACATCGCGGAACGGGCTGAGGACCCTGATGTCACCCGCGGCGACACCGTCCTCGGTCAGCTCCGCGAGCAGTTCGGCGAGCGCCTCACCTTCACCCGGGATCCAATTCCCTTCGGCCCGCGCCGATCTGACGTCGATCCACCGGTTCTCCCCGGGGAATTCCGGCCGCTCCGGCGTGCCGAAGACGAGCAGATCGTCGTCGTAGGCGAGCCGATGGGTGAGCTCGAAGATCGGCAGATCACTGCGCCGATGCACCCGCAGCGGCGTCCCGACCCAGACGGGCTCGGCGAGGTCGGCCGGGGTCAGCCAGGTGCCGTGGCGCACGCCGCGATCGGCGGCCCGTCGCGCCGAGGCCAGGTCCGGCATCCACTCGCGATCCAGCCCGAACTGCCGGACCAGCGCCTCCTGCGCCGAGGTCGGCAGCGTCTGTACCGGTCCCAGCTGACGATGATCGCCCACGATCACCGCCCGCCGTGCCCGCCACACGCCACCGGCGACCGACTGCGGCGCCGCCTGCCCGGCGTCGTCGACGAACAGCCAGCCCAGCGCCTCCCGGCCCAGCCCGGCGAACAGGCGCGGCATCGCGGTGAAGGTCGTCGCGATCATGGGCACCGCGAGGAACAGCGTCTGCCAGGCCGCCGCCACGGTCTCGGGTTTCGGCTCCTCGGCCAGGTCGCCGCGGATCAGGGCGATCGCGACGATCAGGTTGTCGCGCACCCGGGGCGCCGCGGTGAGCAGGAACGCGCGATGCAGCCGCAGCGCGGCCAGGAACAACTCTCGGCGCGCCGTCGCGTACTGCTCGTCGGCCCACGGATTGCACAGCTGGAACTGCTCCTCGTCCGCCGCGACATCTCCGAAGGGGATGGTGTGTGACCAGTGCTCGCGCGCCCGCTCGATGACGTCGATGGCGGCGGTCCGCCGCTCGGTCAACGCCAGATGGTCGCGGATGAGCGCGCGCCCGTGCTCGGCGGCTTGCGCCCACTGTTCGCGGGTGTACTCGACCTCGGCCTGGCGTCGCCGCATCTCCGATTCGGCGATGTGGCGTTCGCGCAGCAGCTCGTTGCTGCGGGTGCTCCACCGCCGGCCCGCCTGGAACCCCGTCGACAGTGAGGTGAGGAATTCGGGCTTCTGCCCACCGTGTTCGCCGAGCAGCTTGCCCACCCGGTGATGAGTGGCCTGTGCGGCGCGCAGGTGTTCGGTCGCGATCTGGTGCCGTTCGCGCCAATGCGCGTGCGCGGTATCGGCATTGGCGATCTCGGCGGACAGCGCCTGTAACCGTTCGTGCGTCCCCGGTAGTTCGGCGACGGCGTCGGCGACGTCCTGGCGTTCCTGCGCCAGCCTGCGGACCTCCGCCCGGCGCCCGGCGAAATCGCGCACGGCGGTGGCCCAGTCGGGCACCGAGTCCGGTTCGGCCTCGGCGTGTTTGAGTAGGTCGAGCATGCCGCTGGACGTCGCGCTGATCTTGCGTTCGGTGGCGAAGCGCTCACCGAACCAGAAGCGTTCGCCGAAGGTCCGCCGGTTCTCGCCCAGCGCCGCGGCGACCAGTCCCCACGCGGGTTCGTCGCCGAGCAGATCGGCGAGCTCGCCGAAATGATCGACCGTCCCGTCGACGGCGTCACGTCGCTGGATCTCGGTGACCACCTCCGCCGCGGCCTGCTCGCCGCCGGTGCTCAGCACCACCTCGAACCCGGTGACATTCGGCGCCAGCCGATGCGCGCCGACCGTGTAGTTCTTGGCGATCCGCACCTGCTCGGTGACACCGGTGAACACTGCGAGGGGATCGTCGAACGCCGCCAGTTGCGCGGCGCGCTCGACGACGATGCCGGCGAGTAGATCGCGCAGCATCGTCGTCGTCCCCGTTCCGGGCGCACCGTGCACCGCGAAGATCCCGGCGCCGTCGCGCAATTCGGTCATCGCCTGGTCGACGGCGAACTGCTGGCCCGACACCAGCGGATCACCCGGCCAGCGACCGTCCGGAATCCGGTGGGGGAGCAGCCCTTCGACGACGATATCCTGGCGTTCGCGCACGTCGATCCGGTCCTCGACCGGCAGTGCCTGGGTGGCCGCCAGGTAGTCCCGCAGCGCGACACCGATGTCGCCGCGTTCCACCGCCGCGGCCAACCGGGCCAGGTCCTCGCTGAGCCCACTGTTGAGCCGGTCCTCCACGGCGACGTTCTCGGCGTCGCGGGCAGGCACCTGGAGGCACGCGACCCGCACGCCACCCGCGCGCAGCTCGGAGCGGATACCGAGGGCCGAGCACAGTTCGCCGGTGAACGTCTGCAGATCGCGTCCGCTGAGCCGCGGCGCCTCGACGGGCTCCTCGGGGTCGCGGGGCAGGAGCCGCTCGGCGAAGGCCTGCGCGGACATGCCGGCCAGACCCGGCGAGATGACCCCGCCCGCGGCCAGCAGGGAGGCCCCGACGCCACGGCCCGCCATGTCGAGCGCCCGCCAGCGCGGCGGCTGCGGCGCGTCATCGTCTTCGAGCGCGGCTTCTCTGGTCAGCGTGTCGAAGGCGGCGGTGAAAGCCGCCGAGTCGGAGTCGAACCCGTCCACCCAGCCGGTGTCGCCCGGTCCGGGCGAGCGCAACCGGTTGATCGCCCACGCCAGCCCCGACAGTCGCGCCGAATCCCGGACGACCACGCCGTCCTCGGTGAGGGTCACCGCGAAGGCGGCCGTCGTCCCGGCCCGCCGGGCATCGGTCTCGAGCCGGTCCTCGCCGAACGCCCTGACCAGTGCCTCGCGCGCCCGCCCGATGCCGAACAGGCCGCCGAACACCACGAACTGCCACACCCGCCCGGTCTGGGCGTCGGGCAGCGCGGCGAGGTTCTCCCACGGCGCGGGTTCGTCGGCCGCCAATTCGACGACGAGACCGGCGTCGGGCAGCGCGCCGACGTCGGGAACGCGATGCGGACCGAACTGTTCCACGGTCTGCCAGAAACGTACGAGCCGCGCAGCGTGCTCGGATCCGCCCACGAAGCACCTCAATCCGTCGGCCATCATGCTGACAACCCCGAATACGCTACGCGATCGCGTTCCCCCTGGCACGCCACCCCGGGGCGCGCGTCAGCCGGTGAACCCGGGCAGCTGCCGTGCGTCGGCGACCGCTTCGCCCAGTTGAGCAGCGGCGTAACACAGTTGGTCCGCCGTGTGCTCGGAGGTCAGGAAGAAGCGCAGCCGCTCGCTGCCGACCGGCACCGCGGGCGGGGTGATCGAGCCGGCGTAGATCCCGTGCTGCAGCAGCCGCGACGCGACGTACCCGGCGCGGTGTTCCTCGGGAACCAGGACCGGGCAGATCGGCGTGCCCTCCGACACCCCGAGGTCGAGACCGCGCGCGGTGAGCAACGAATGGAAGAGTTCGGCATTGGCCCACAACCTGGTCAGCCGCTGCGGTTCGCTGTCGAGGACGTCGAGCGCGGCCGACGCGGCGGCGATGGTCGACGGCGCGGGCCCGCCGCTGAGCGTCGACACCCCGGGCGCGGCGAATTTCATCGCCGCGATCAGTTCGGCGTCGCCGGCGAGGAAGCCGCCGCAGCTGCCCAGCGCTTTGGACAGGGTGCCCATCCAGAGGTCGACCGCGTCGCCGGGTAGGTCGAAGTGTTCGCGGACGCCACGGCCCGTCGCGCCGAACACCCCCAGCGAATGTGCCTCGTCGACCATGACCGCGCAGTCGAATTCCCTCGCCACCGCGGCGATCTCGGCGACCCGGCCGATCGCGCCGTCCATGCTGTAGTGGCCTTCGAGCACCACGAGCGCGCGATCGAACTCGCCGCGCGCCATCCGCAGGACCGAGCGCAGCGAGTCGGGATCGTTGTGCCGGAACGTCAGCTGCCGCGCACCCGACCACCGCACTCCCGAGCTCACGCTGCGGTGGATGAGCGAGTCACAGACGGCGACATCGCCAGCGCCGAGCAGGAACCCGATCACTCCCGCGTTGGTGAGGTAGCCGCTGGTGGACACCAGCGCGTCGCCCACCTCGTACATCCCGGCCAGCCGCTGCTCGAGCTCGCCGTAGAGCGGGATCTCACCGGCGATGATCCGCGAGGCCGACGCGGACGCGCCGTAGGTGTCGAGCGCGTCCTTGGCCGCCTGGATCACCGTCGGGTGATTGGCCAGGCCGAGGTAGTTGTAGGCGCTGAAATTGACCAGTTCCCTGCCCTGCCACCGGATCACGGTGTCGTTGGGGCTCTCGCGCAGCAGGAACACCGGGTTCGGCATGTCGAACCGCGCGTGCGTCCGCGCGATCAGCTCGCGTTTGCGCGCCATCGCCGCCACCTCCGGGTGATCGGCGAACTGGCGGCCGGGACCACGCCGACGGGCGACGGGCGCGGGCGCCTGCGCCGAGCCGTTCAGCAGTTTCCTGGCCAGCTCGCGGGCCGATTCGCTCATGCCGTCGCCCCGCCGACCAGCACCGCGGCCACCCGCGCACCGGCCTGTTCGAGGCTGAACGAGCGGCCCATGTTCATCGTCATCAGGTCGACGCCGAGCGATTTCGTCACCATCGCGCCGAATTCCACCGCCATCAGCGAGTCCAGGCCGAGTTCGGGCACCGGCACCGTCAGATCGATGGTGTCCGCCGCGACGCCCATCACCTGCGCCAGGTGTTCGGCCAGCAGATAGGCGACCACTTCGCCACGCTTGTCGGCGTCGAGCGCGGCGAGTTCGGTGCGCAGCCGCGCCGCCGCCGAGTCATCGTGTGCCGCCGCGGCGATCTGCTCGGCGAGCCGCCCGGTCTGTGCGAAGAACGGCGCGGTCGCGGCCACCTTGGACCAGTCGATCGGCATGATCACCGCGTGCGTCATTCCCAGGCGCAGGGCCTGTTCGAGGTAGGCGGTGCCCTCGTCCATGTCGAAGGAGTCGAAGCCGGTGGTCCGCAGATAGCGGGCGATGTTCTCGTCGGCTGCCGCCATCCCGCCGCCGGACATGTGCCCCCAGCCGACCGCGAGCGCGACGCCACCCGCCCTGGTCACCGCGTCGGCGTAGGCGTGCAGCGCGGAATTGGCGGCGGTGTAGGCGAATTGGCCGACGGCGCCGAACATCGCCGAGCCCGAGGAGTACAGCACGAAGTGGTCGAGCCGCGCGTCCACCGCGTCCAGCCCCGCGACCAGCGCGCGCATCCCATCCACTTTCGGCCGGTACACCGTGGCCAGGCTGTCGCGGTCCATGGCGGTGGCGCGGTGGTCGTCGATGACGCCCGCGGTGTGGAACACCCCGCGCAGCGGTGTCGAGGGCCGGTGCGCGCGGGCGATCACCGCGGCCACCGCGCCGACGTCGGTGATGTCGACCTGTTCGGCCGTCACGGTGACGCCCTGCTCGGCCCACGCCGCGAGCTGCGCGCGGGCGGCCTCGGTGCGTGCGCCGCCGCGCCCGAGCAAGGTCAACCGGCGCGCGCCCTTGCCGACCAGCCATCGCCCGGTCGCCAGCCCGAACGCCCCGAAACCGCCCGTGATCAGGTACTCCGCCGCTGCCTCGACGCGCACCTCCGGCAGCACCGGTCGCACAGAAGGCTCGGTCTCGGTGAGATCCAGCGCCACTCGGCCGCCACCGCTGGAGCGCGCCACGGCCTCGAGCGCGTGACCTACTTCGGCGGTGCCGTAGTAGGTGAACGGCAGCGGCCGGTAGGTGCCGTCGTCGAGGCGGGCGTTGATCCGCCGGATCAACGCGAGCACATCGTCGCGTCGCACCCGCGCCATACGGTCCAGATCGAAGGAGTAGTAGGCGATGTTCTTGTCGAAGGCCGACAGGTCGAGCACGCCGCCCGCGTAGATGTCGGCCTTGCCGATCTCGACGATGCGCCCGAATTCGGCGACCATGGTGAAGTTCTGGCGCTGGAGTTCGCCCGGCGCGGTACTGAGGATCACGTCGACGCCGCGTCCGTCGGTGAGCGCGAGCACCTCGTCGACGAGTGTGAGCGAGCGCGAACCCAAGACGTGGTCGGCGCCGTCCTCGCGGACCTTCGCCCGCCGCTCCTCGGTACTCGCGGTCCCGATGACGACGGCCCCGTGCTGCTTGGCGATCTGCACCGCCGCGGTCCCGACACCGCCCGCGGCACCGTGCACCAGCACCGTCTCACCCGGCCGGATCCGGGCCAATTCCAGCAGCGAGTGCTCGGCGGTGGCGAAGGCCGTGCCGCTGGTGCACCGGCCGGGCTCGGTTGCCGGCGCGACGTGTGCGAGCAGATCGGCGTCGGTGGTGTGGTAGCGCGCCACCATGCCCTTGGAGGTCAACACCACCGTGTCGCCGACCGCGAATCCGGTGACGCCGGGACCGACGCGGACCACCCGCGCGGCGCCTTCCATCCCGGGCACCGTCCCGAAATACGTGGGCGCCAGCTCGCGTTCACCCAGCACGCCGATCACCTTCAGCGCGTCCTTGTAGTTGAGACCGACCGCGAGCATCCGCACCTCGACCTCACCGGCGCCGGGCGCTCGCCGCTCGCAGCGCCGCCAGCCCAGCCGCGCGAAGGTCCGCGAGGGCGGCACCTCCAGCGCGAAGTTCGCCTCGGGATCGGCGAGCGGTGCCGCGGTGTCGAGCGCGTCGAGCCGCCGCGACAGCGACCGTTCGACCACGGTGGTCCACCGCAGACCGTTGCGCAGCACGACCTCGTCACTGAGGTCGTAGGTGAACGCTCCCGGTACCGCGAGTTCGGCGGCGAGCTCGGCCGCCGTCACCTCCGCGTCGACGTCGATCAGCCGCCACCGCAATCTCGGCTGCTCGTTGAGCAGCACCCGCCGCGCCCCGGCGATCGCGGCCTGGCCCGGATCGGGGGCGGTCGCGTCGGCGGGATGGGCGTAGGCGTGCGCGGTGAGCACGGTGACGTGCAGCGACCCGTCGCCGGTCATCGGCAGGTCGACGCCCAGCTCGGCACAGCGTTCGTCGAGGAACCGTTCGAGCGTCACCGCGATCTCGCGCAGGGCCCACAGCGCCGTGACATCCTCCGCCGCGCCAGGCACCACACAGACGTGCACGCGGCTCACCCCGTCGGCGGCGAAGATGTCCCGCAGCTGTCTCGTCAGGGCGCCCACCAGCTCGTCGTCATCGAGATCCACTGCGACGACCGCGGATCCGGCGCCGTCGACGGAGACCGCCTTGCGCACCTGCTCGAGGCGATGCTCGATCCCGTCCCCGAAGCCGAGCACCAGGCTGAACAACCCGTCGCCACCGGGCAGACCCGCCGTGTCGACGGGCTCACGCAACTCCCAGCGTTCCTCGTAGAACAGGTCGGTCATCCGTTGCAGTGGCCCGCCGCGCGGTGTCAGCGATCCGAACTGAACCCCGCTGAGCTGCAAGCACACTCCGCCCTCGGCGTCCACCAGATCGATATCGGCGACCGAGTCCTCGCGCAGCCGGGCGAGGACGATCACCTCGGCGGGCAGCGGCGCGAGGCGACGCACCGACCGCACTCCGGTCGGCACCATCGTCCCCGCCGCCGCCTGCCCGGCCAGCAGCGCCGCGACCGCTTGCAGTGCCGCGTCCACCACCGCAGGATGCGCGAGATACCCGCTCTCCTGGCCGATTTCGCCGTCCACGCGTGCGACCACCATCGCCGATCCCAGCCCGATCGAGGTGACCCGCCGGAAGGCCGGACCATACTCCAACCCCACAGCGGCCAGCCCCGCGTAGAAGTCGTCCGGTTCGACCGAAGTCAGCGAATCCGCGTCGGGCACCTCAGCGGTGACGGGGGAGTAGCCGCCCTCGACGACCCGGCCCATCGCGTGCACAGTCCACACCGTTCCGGCGGCGCCGCGCGAACGGATCGTGAACCGCCCGGTGGACTCCTCCAGATGCAGATCGACGACGGGCGCGGTCCCACTGTTCACCACCAGCGGCGCCACGAACCGCACCCCCTCGAGCCCGACCTGCGCGGACTCGGACCTGGCCGCGGCCGCGCTCAACGCGGCGTCGAGATATCCCGCACCCGGCAGGATCGTCCTCCCACCCACGACGTGATCGGCCAGCCACGGCTGCGCCGGGATCGCGAGGTGCAACCGCCACGTCGCGGGATCCTCGGGCAGCCGATCACCCAACATGGGCGGCGCCCCGGGCGTGCCGTGCCGCGACAACCGCAGCTCGGGCAGTTCGGACCGCAATCGGGCGCGCTGCCACGGATAGCGGGGCAGGTCGACATGCGGTGTGGGTCCTTGCACGCCGGCGAACAACCGCTCGATGTCGAGCGCGCCGGCCGCGTAGAGATCGGCCAGCACCTGACGCAGACTCTCCGCGTCACCACGATCCCGGCGCAGAGTGGCGACCGTGGTGCCCGCCTCGCCCGCGCCGATCAGCATCTCCCGGATATTGGCTCCCACCACCGGGTGTGGACCGACCTCGACGAACACCCGATGCCCGGCCTTGATCACCGCCGACACCGCGTCGGCGAAACGCACCGGCCTGCGCACATTCGCGCACCAGTACTCGGCATCCCACGTCGCGCCGGTGACAGCCTCGCCCGTCACTGTGGAGTACAGCGGAATCCGGGGTTCGGCGACGGTGAGCCCGGCCAGTTCGGTGCGCAGTTCGTCGAGAATCGGGTCCATCAGCGCACTGTGATAAGGCACCTCCACCCGCAGTCGTCGTGCGAAAACGCCACGGGCGGAGAGTAGTTCGGCGATCGCGTCGAGTTCGCTGACCGCACCGGCCAAGGTGACGGCCCCGGGACTGTTGATCGCCGCGATGTCGACGGAATCGTCACCGGCGATGAGCTCGGCCGCCTCCTCGGCGCCGAGTCCCACCGCGAGCATCCCACCCGACCCGGCCGTCGTCGCCTGCAGCCGCGCACGGTGGAAGCTGACCAGCACGGCATCGCGCAGCGACAGCACCCCGGTCACACAGGCCGCCGCCACCTCGCCGACGCTGTGGCCGATCACCGCCACGGGCTCGATCCCGAACTCCCGCAGGGCGGCATGCAGCGCGACCTGGATGAGGAAGGTGGCCGGTTGCGCCACCGCGGTGCTGGTCACCCGCGACTCCGCTTCGGGCCGCAGCAGTTCCTCGATGATCGACCACCCCGTTACCGCGCGGAACTCCGTGTCGATCCGCCGCGCTTCCTCGGCGAAAGTGCCTTCCCCGGTAAGCAGTTCGCGGGCCATACCCCACCACTGCGGCCCCATGCCCGTGAAGACATACACCGGCGCCGCGGCCCGCTTCACGACGGTTCGCCCGACCCGCCCCGACCCCGTGGCCAGCTCCATCAGCCCCTGCACCAACGCGGTGTCCTCCGCGAACGGAATCGCGGCTCGCACCGGATGATGGTGACGGCGCCGCCAGGCAGCCTCCGCCAGCATCGCCGGATCCGCGCCGTCGGCGATCCGCTCGGCCACCCCGCGCGCCAGTTCCCGCACCGCCGCCTCGGAACGCCCCGACAACGGCATGACCCCGAAATGCGCCGGCGCGCGATCGGCTCCGCCGCTCGGCCGGTACTCCTGCAGAATCGCGTGCGCGTTCGTCCCGCCGTAACCGAACCCGTTCACCGCCACCGTCATCCGCTCGACCTCGTCGGCGACCGGCTCGGCCTCGGTCTGCACCCGAATTCCCCACTCCGCGAAGGGAATATCCGGATTCGGCGTCTCGAGCCACCCCTGCGGCGGAATCGTGCGATGCCGCACCGCCAGCGCGGACTTGATGACCCCCGCGATCCCCGACGCTGCCTCGGTGTGCCCCAGCGTCGCCTTCAACGAACCGACCGGAAGCGGTTCGGTCCGCCCCACGCCATACGCCTGTCCGATGGCCCGCAACTCGAGCGGATCACCGACCGGCGTTCCGGTCCCGTGCGCCTCGACATAGCTGACCTGTGTCGCCGCGACCCCGGAACGCCGGATGACTGTGCGCGCCAACGATTCCTGTGCCGCCGCGTTGGGCACCGTGATGGCCGTGGTCCGCCCGTCCTGATTCGTCCCGGTCGCCTTGACCACCGCGTAGACCCGGTCACCGTCGCGCTCGGCGTCGGCGAGCCTCTTCAACACCACGACCCCGGCACCCTCACCGCGGCCGTACCCGTCGGCCGCCGCGTCGAACGGCTTGCTGCGCCCATCGGCGGCGAGGAACCCGCCCTTGCACATCGAGACGAAGGTCTCCGGCTGCACCATGACGTTCACGCCGCCGGCGATCGCCAGCTCGCAGTCGCCGTTCTCGATCGCCCGGCACGCCAGATGCAACGCCACCAGCGACGACGAACACGCCGTATCCACCGTCACCGCAGGCCCTTTGAGATCCAGCGCGTAGGCGATCCGGTTCGACAGCATCGTGTACGACACCCCGACCGCCGTGTGCAGATCCACATGCGGGAGCGCGGGCCCCACCGACGCCGCGAGCTGGTCGAGCGTGAACGCCCCGACATAAACGCCGACCGAAGCGCCTGCGCTGCGCCCGGCCAGCCCGGCGTCGTCCAGCGCCTCCCACGCCACCTCGAGCACCAACCGCTGCTGCGGATCCATGACCGTCGCCTCACGGGGCGAGATGCCGAAGAACTCCGGGTCGAACGCCCACGGATCACCGGTCATGAACGCGGCGCGCTTGGTGTACATCCGGCCCGGCGCCCGCCGATCGGCGTCGTAGAACCGCCGCCAGTCCCACCGCTCCGGCGGGATCTCGCGCACCCCGTCGCGCTTCTCGATCACGAAGTCCCAGAACGACTCCGGCGAATCGATACCACCGGCATAGCGGCAGCCGATTCCCACAATGGCGATATCGGACATAGTGGTCCCCTCGAGCTAGGAAGAAATCGATCGGAGCGGTCAGCCTTCCGGCCGCGTGCCCTGCTCAGACCGGATGTGGACGCCGAACGATCACGTTCAGCTCAGGTCCTGAATCGCCGAGGCGGACAGCGCCGACGCGCTCCGTCCCCCAGGCCCGGTAGTAGGCGAGGTTGTCGTCCTTGCAGAGCGCGCACAGCGCCGCGCCCTGCCGGTCGGCCTTGTCCACGAGCGAGTCGTACAGCGCGCGCCCGATCCCGGTGCGCTGTACAGCGGGCTCGGTCCCCAGGTAGACGTGGAACAGGTGCGGTTCGGCGGGTGCGGCCCGCTCCATCGCCGCATCGACCTCGATCCCACGTCGCACCGCACTGCCCATCGCCGCGAGATAGCTTGGTCCAGCGAGGAATTCGCGCGCTCCGCCCGGCCGATACCCCACCGGATACCACAGCAGCACACCCACGATCCGATCGTCGACGAGAGCCACTTCGGCGCCGCCGACCGGCAGGAACCTGTGCGTGATCATCGCGCGCAACATGCGCGGCGCCCGCCGGGCGCGGACGTTCTCCTCCGGGAAGAGGTAATCCTCGATCGGGTCGTCGTCCGCGAAAGCGGCAGCCAGCACCCGCGCCATCTCGGCGGTGTCGGCGCGCGTCCCCGATCGGACGGCCACACGGTCGCTGTGTGTCAAAGCTGTTGTACCTCAAACGATCTGCCCCGGACCACGACGGCTCTACCGTCTGGTAGGAAACTGGTCGTTAGGCTAACTCAGTAGCCGATGAGGCCCTCTCGATTCGACCGACAAGCCGAATCCCGCAAGGTCGCCCCATGTCAAGCCGTCCTGACATCCCGCGGGGATCTCCGCGTCGAAACGGGCCCAGCATGTGGACGGAACCGGCGTCCTCCCGGCGCCCAGAGTTGACCGATCCGTGCCCCGGGAAACGTGTCCGCCGAAATTCCGTTGACCGGTCCAGCCGTAGGACCGCACGCTGACCCGGTGCAGGAACTCGACCAGGCGGCCGACCGCTTCGCCGTCGGCGAAGTACCGGATGCGGATCTGTCGCTGATAGCCGCAGAAGCTCTCGCCCGCGGGCTCGATTCCCCCGCACTGGTCGAACTCGCTTGCTTGCACCGGACCGACACCCGCGAAGCGCCCGCTCTGTTCCGCACCGCACTGGCCGAACTGGGCCACATCACCGATTCCGAATCGGCATGGGCCGCGCGCGAGGCGGCAGTGCGACTGCGCCGAGTGCGCGGCCACGCGGCTGTCCTGCTGGCCGAAGACGATCTCGACCCCGAACTGGTCTCTCGGATCGCGCACGAGATGCTGGCCTACCTCGCCGCTGTCCCCGGCGGAGTGACCATGGAACTCAGCGAGCTGGCGTATTGCCTGGATCTGGCTTCGTACGCAGTGGGGGAGAGCTTCCGCGATCCCGACGAGATGCGCGCCGAGATTCGGCAATGGTGCAGCGTCCTGGTGCACGGTCCAACGCCGCCCTCCGAGCGTGCCCCGGCCGGTCGCGGGATTCTCCGGAGCTGGTGGCGTCGCGCCACCAGAACGTGAGCGCTCAGCCGAACATCATCTCGACAACCGCCTTCGGCGCCGCCAACCACTCCCTGACGTTGTTCCGCACCTCGGTGGACCGCCGGCACTCGCAATACGCCACCACACCATCGGCCTCGATCCCCGCCGCCCGGCACAGCGCCACCGCGCGCGGCAGGTGCTGATACTGACTGACGATGATCGCCCGCCCGATCCCGAACTCCGACCTGGCCCGCTCGCACGTGGCCCGCGTCGACAGCCCCTCTCCATCGGACCGCACGATCGCCGGGTCGATGCCGTGCGCCAGGAGATACCGGGTCATCGAGGCGATCTCGTCGCCCGAGGCCCCGCCCGCGTCTCCCGACAGCAGAATCCCCCGCGCCTTCCCCGCCGACACCAACTCGATAGCGACATCGAGCCGCCCCCGCAGATAGGCCATCGGCGTCCCGTCCTCGGCGACCTTCGCCCCGGGCACGATCACCACCGGAACCTCCGGCGCGCCCGCCACCTCACTGCGATGCCCCGACGACAACGCCCACATCGCCGCGTTCGCCCCGGCCGTCACCACCGCAAGCCCGCCGGCGACCACCAACCCGGCCACGACCGCCCGCCGAAACCGCGACTTCCGAACACCCACCACACCGACCTCCCTTGTCGCCCAAGCACGCTACCGATCGGACATACGCCATGAAACGCCGTCTGACTAGGGAATTTGACATCGCAATTGTGGACACGTAAATTAATTCAGGTCAGAGCGACACGGACACCGACCCGGTACTGAGTATCTGGGACAACGAGGTTGGACGATGAGCGCCGACAACATCAAGTAGTACAGCTCACGTTGACCGGATTTGCGTCCGGCCGAGTTCGTGAGTTAAGTTTGAACCCTGCCTGGCGGAACCCCCGACGAATCGTTGACGGTGTTCTGCTTGTGCGTGTGTTCTTTGAGAACTCAATAGTGTGTCGATGAATGTCAGTGCCAATATTTTTATTGGTTCCGCTTCTCATACCCCCCGGTTGAGGAGTGGACATTTTGAACAACAGCGAATCTTTTTGCTGGTGTTCGGCAATGCTAGGTTTTCGGACTCTAGTCTTTTGATTTTTCTGATTGCACCCTTTCGGGGTGTGGTTGAGAGTCTTCAACGGAGAGTTTGATCCTGGCTCAGGACGAACGCTGGCGGCGTGCTTAACACATGCAAGTCGAGCGGTAAGGCCCTTCGGGGTAC
>NZ_QGTL01000012.1 GCF_003182135.1 Nocardia neocaledoniensis
GAAACGCCCGGTCCCATTCCGAACCCGGAAGCTAAGGCCACCTGCGCCGATGGTACTGCACTCGACAGGGTGTGGGAGAGTAGGACACCGCCGGACATATTTTGCGAAAGGCCCTCCAACTTCGGTTGGAGGGCCTTTTTGCGTTCGCGTCCTCCGAGCCGACGACCCCGGCGAGGGCTACCGTGGAAGTATGTCGACCACGAGGATAGGCAGGCACATCAACGCCCCGCGGGCAGCGGTCTACCGGCTGCTCCTCGACGCCGACGCGGTCAAGGCGTGGATGATTCCCGACGACATGGCGAAGGCCAGCGAGGTCCACCGGTTCGAGCCGCAGGAGGGCGGGACGTTCTCGATCACGCTCATCTACGACGACGCCGCCGACGCGGACAAGGACGCGCAGCACGACGCCTACTACGGCCGTTTCCTCACCCTGACTCCCGACGAGCAGGTCGTCGAGGTGCTCGAATTCGTCACCGACAGGCCGGAGATGTCGGGCGCGCAGACCGTCACCTTCACCCTCGGCGACGCGGCCGGCGGCGGCACCGATCTGGAGGTGCTGCACGAAGGCGTCCCGCCGGGACTGAGCCTGCCGGACAACGAGATCGGCTGGCAGACGGCGCTGGCGAAGCTCGTCGCGCTCGCTGAACACGGCTCGGTCGCCGGGCCACAATAAGTTCACCGTAACGCTAACCGTGTTCGGGTGAGCGGCGGCTTGCTTCAATCCGTGTATGCACCGACCGAACACCTTCCCGCTCGGCCTCCGTGGCCGTGCCACCGCCGTGCTCCTGGCGCTGGCGACCTTCGCGACCGTCGGACTCAGCGGCTGCGCGAACGGTGGCGACGCACCGGTCGGCACGCCCGACGCGCCGCTGCCGGTCGACGTCCCGCCCGGCACCACCCTGATCGTGGCCGACCAGCAGGAGCGGCTGCAGTCGGCCCTGCGCCTGTCCGGTGAGCTGGACAAGCTGCCGTTCAAGATCGAGTTCGCCAACTTCATCGGCGGGCCTGCCGTGCTCGAGGCATTCCGGGCCGGTGCCGCCGATGTGGGGCAGGTCGGCGATGTACCGCCGATCCACGCCCTCGCCGCGGGACAGGACGTACCGATCGTCGGCTCGTACCAGACCGATCCCAAGGCGCTGAAACTCGCTGTCGCGCCCGGCCGTTCGATCAGCAAGCTGGCGGATCTGCGCGGGAAGAAGATCGCCTACGCGGAGGGGACCGCGCAGCAGGCCGCCGTCCTCAAGGCGCTCACCAAGGCCGGGCTGACACCGGGTGACGTGCAGCTGGTCCGGTTGCAGCTCGCGGAGTTCCTCGACGCGGTGCGTACCGGTCAGGTCGACGTCGCGCCGCTGATCGAACCGAACGTGACCCGGCTGCTGCGCACCGCGGGCGCCTCGCTGATCCCGGATTCGGAGACCAGCGGCATCTACACCGGGCTCGCCTACCTCTATGCCCGCCGCGCCGTAGTGCAGGACCCGGCCAAGGCCGCCGCGACCCGGGCCCTGGTCGGGGCGTTCGTGCGGGCCTGGCAGTGGACCAACACCCACCGCGAGGAGTGGGCGACGCGCTACTACGTCGAGATCCAGAAGGTCAGCGCCGACGACGCGAAACGCATCGTCGAGTCGCTGGGCACCTACACCTTTCCGCACCTGGACCAGCAGTTGATCGCCCGCCAGCAGGCCACCATCGACGCGATCGACGCGGCAGGCGAGCTGCCGAAGAAGATCGAGGCCGTCGACGGTTTCGATCTGCGTTTCGACGCCGCGGTCACCGAAGCGGTCGCGGCCAGCGGGGCGGCGTTCGCGCCGGCGGCGAGCTGATGGTCACCCTCGACGCCACCGTCCTGCGGCGGCTCCGGCCGCAAACGCCGCCGGTGGCGGCGCTCGCGCCCCGCGGACGTGGCGCCCGCAGGCTCGGGCCGGGCCGACCGATTCCGTTCGGGTTCGCCGTCGGCCCCGGCCTGCTGGTCGGGGCGTGGATCCTCGGATCAGCCACCGGAGCACTGGATCCGGAGACCTTGCCCGCTCCCTGGACGGTCGCCGCGACCGCGGGCGAGCTGATCGCCGACGGCCGCCTGCAGTCGAATCTGCTGACCTCGCTGCAGCGGGCCGTGCTCGGGCTCGCCCTCGGTGTGCTGATCGGCGTGGTGCTGGCGCTGGTCGCCGGGTTGAGCCGGATCGGGGAGGCCGTGGTCGACGGGCCGGTGCAGATCAAGCGGGCGATACCGACGCTGGCACTGATCCCGCTGTTCATCGTGTGGTTCGGGATCGGTGAGGAGATGAAGCTGATCGTCATCACGACCAGCGTGCTCGTCCCGGTCTATCTCAACACCCACGCCTCCCTGCGCAGTGTGGACGCCCGCTATGTGGAGCTCGCCGAGACGGTCGGGCTGTCGCGGTGGGGGTTCGTGCGGCGGATCGCGCTGCCCGGCTCGCTGCCGGGGTTCTTCCTCGGCCTGCGGTTGGCGGTGACCATCTCGTGGCTGGCGCTCGTAGTGGTGGAGCAGGTCAACGCGACCAGCGGCATCGGCTATCTCATGACGCAGGCGCGCACCTACGGACAGATCGACGTGATCGTCGTCGGTCTGGTGATCTACGGACTTCTCGGGCTCTTCGGCGACCTCGCCGTGCGGGCGGCGGAACGAAAGGCGCTGGCATGGCGACAGACACTGAGCGACTGAACAAGGACCGGGTGGTGGTGCGTACGCACGCCCTCACCCGCGGGTTCGGCGACCGGATCGTTCTGAACGGGCTCGACATCGAGATCCGGCGCGGCGAGTTCGTGGCCCTGCTCGGGCGCAGTGGTTCGGGCAAGAGCACGTTGCTGCGGGCACTGGCCGAGCTCGACGCCGACGTGCCCGGTTCGGGCGAACTCACCGTGCCCGCGCAGCGGTCGGTGGTGTTCCAGGACTCCCGGCTGCTGCCGTGGGCACGGGTGCTCGACAACGTCGTCCTCGGGCTGACGGGTCGCGACGCGGCCGCGCGCGGGCGGGCGGCCTTGGCCGAGGTCGGCTTGGCCGGACGCGAGAAGGCCTGGCCGCGTGAGCTTTCCGGCGGCGAGCAACAACGCGTGGCGCTGGCCAGGTCACTGGTGCGCGAGCCGGAACTGCTGCTGGCCGACGAGCCGTTCGGCGCGCTCGACGCGCTCACCCGGATCCGGATGCACGCGCTGTTGCAGGCCCTGTGCGCACGGCACCGGCCCGCCGTCCTGCTGGTGACCCACGACGTGGACGAGGCCGTGCTGCTCGCCGACCGCGTGCTGGTCCTGGACGAGGGCCGGATCGCGATCGACCAGCGGATCGACATCGCGCGCCCGCGCAGGCACGCGCACGCGGAATTCACCCGGCTGCGCGACGTGCTGCTGGCCGGGCTCGGCGTGGATCCCACCGTATTCGAGGAAGTGAAGAAGGCGTCATGAGTGCACCACGTCAGCTGAGCCTGAACGCGTTCATCTACCCGTCCGGGCACCACGAGGCCGCGTGGCGGCACCCCGACAGCAGGCCCGACCGCATCTACGACGTCTCCTACTACCAGGAGATCGGGCGCACCGCCGAGGCCGCGAAGCTCGACGCGGTGTTCTTCGCCGACGGCCCCGCACTGCGCACCGATGTGCGCCACAACGCGGCGCCCGGCTTGGAACCGATCACGCTGCTCACCGCGATCGCCACGGCGACAACACATCTGGGCCTCATCGCGACCGCGTCCACCACCTACTACGAGCCCTACAACCTGGCCCGGTTGTTCTCCTCGCTCGACCACCTCTCCGGTGGACGCGCGGGCTGGAACATCGTCACCACCGGAACGGACCTGGCGGCGGCCAACTTCGGGCTCGACCGGCACCCCGACCACGCCGCGCGCTACGCCCGCGCGCGGGAGTTCGTCGACGCGGTGGTCGCGCTGTGGGACAGCTGGGAGGACGACGCCATCCTGCTCGACCGTGCGGCGGGCATCTACGCCGATCCGGACAAGATCCATCCGATCGACTTCGTCGGCGAACATCTGCGGGTCCGTGGGCCGTTCAACGCCGCCCGCACGCCGCAAGGGCATCCGGTGCTGGTGCAAGCGGGCGCCTCCAATGAGGGCCGGGCCTTCGCGGGCAAGTACGCCGAGGCGATCTTCACCGCCCACCAACGCCTTTCGGACGCGCAGACCTTCTACGCCGACATCAAGGCCAAGGCCGCCGAGTACGGGCGCGACGGCGGTGCGGTGAAGATCCTGCCCGGGATCAGCCCGTTCATCGCCGACACCGAGGCCGCGGCGAAACGCCTGGAGCGCGAGTTCAACGAACTGACCGTGCCCGAGTACGGGATCAAGCAGCTGGAATCGATCACCGGCACGTCGTTGCGCGCGCTCGCGCTGGACGAGCCGGTGCCGGTGGAGGTCTTCGCCGGCGCGGGCGATGTCACCGACAACGCGCGGAGCAGGCTGCAGGTGGTGGCGGGCATCGTGGAACGCGAACGCCCGACGCTGCGCGGCCTGCTGCACCGGCTGGCCGGGGCGCGCGGGCACCGGGTGTTCGCCGGAACGCCCGAACAGGTCGCGGACACGATCGAGGAGTGGTTCACCCAGGGCGCCGCGGACGGTTTCAACGTGATGCCGCCGTACTACCCCGGTGGACTGGAAGTGTTCGCCGAGACGGTGGTGCCGATTCTGCAGGAGCGTGGGCTGTTCCGCACCGAGTACACGGGCACCACCCTGCGCGACCACTTCGGCCTGGCCCGCCCGCGCGGCCGCTTCGCGCCGGAACCCGCTACCGTCGGATGAGTGCGCCGATCGACGAGAACTGTTGTCCCGCACGGAGGCGGCTCGACACCGACAGCGCACAGGCTTCGGCGGTCGGCGTCCGTGTCCGGCGACGCGGTGCTGAGCGTGCTCGCCCGGCGGTCGTGGGTCCTGCCGCGCCGTGTGCTCGGGTCGCGGTGAGCGAGAAGGCGGGGCGGGGCGATTCGAGGGTGAGGGAGGGCGCCCCCGTGTGGCGGGTTGCTGGTGCTGACCGGGCAGGCAGGCGACCGCGGGAGGCATCCGCACGGTCGTCGGCGCGGGCTGGTTCCGGGCGATGGCCTCGTTGTGCGCGTCCAGGTGTCGTGGCGCAAAGGCTGTCGCGGAACCGTCGTGCTGGTCGGCGCGGAGGTCGCGGTGCGCGATGGCGGGGTGAAACGAGCGCTGGTGCGGCACCTGTCGCCGGTGTGCTGTGCGGGAGCGCGGGTGCGGACGCGCGGCGGTACCGTCGTGGTGGGGCGCGATGATCGCGGAGACGGTCGATCCGGCGCCGATCCGGTTGCGCTCGCTGACCTGGCCGGTGTTCGCGCCGATGGCGCTCTACGGGGTCGGGGTCGGCGCGGCGGCGCCGATGTACGCCCTGCGCGCGCTCGATCTCGGGGCCTCGGCGGGTACCGCGGGGTTGCTGGTCGCGCTGGGCGGGCTCGGGATGGTGCTCACCGATCTGCCCGCGGGGCGGATCGTGGCGCGGATCGGGGAGCGGGCCGCCATCGGAGTGGGCAGCGTGCTCGGGACGGTGGGCGTGGTCGCCGCCATCGTGGCGCCGAATCTCGCTGTGCTGGCGGTGGGTTTGCTGCTCAACGGCGCCGCGGGCGCGGTGTGGGGGCTGGCGCGGCAGACGTATCTGGTGTCGGTGGTCGCCCCGGAGCAGCGGGGCCGGGCCATGTCGACGCTGGCGGGCGCGCATCGGCTCGGGTTCTTCTGCGGGCCCTTCCTCGGGGCCGCGCTGGTGCACGGGTTCGGTCCGGTCGGGGCGCTGTGGTTGCAGCTGGCCACCACGCTGCTGGCGAGCGCGGCGATGGTGACGATCCGCTCGGCCGAGATCGGTGACCCGTCCGCGTTGCGGCCACTGCACACGGTGCTCTCCGAAAACCGCACGGCGCTCGGCACTCTCGGGCTCGCGGCGGTCGCCGTCGGTGCCGCGCGGGCCTCCCGCAGCGCGTTGCTGCCGCTGTGGGCCGCGCATCTCGGCATCGACGCGGCCACCACGAGTCTGCTGTTCGGGCTGGCCGGGGCGATCGACGTGCTCATGTCGTATCCGGCCGGGGTCTGGCTGGACCGGGCGGGCAGCAGGGTCACCGGAGTCGCCTGCGGTCTCTGCTTCGCCGCGGGCTACGCGTCCCTGCCGTTCACCCACTCCGCGCTCACCATGGGCATCTCGACCCTGTTGCTCGGCCTGGCCAACGGGCTCAGCAACGGCCTGATCATGACCGTCGGGGCTTTCGCGGCGCCGGCCGATCGCCGGGCCGAATTCCTCGGCGCCTGGCGGCTGACCCACGACGTGGGGATGTTCGCCGGACCGGTCGCGGTGGGGGTGGTCGGCGCTTTCGCAGGTCTGGCCGCCGCGGGCGCGCTCCTCGCGGTCGGCGTGGGCCTCGGCGCCGTGGCCATGTACCGGTGGTTTCCCGGGCGGATCCGGCCACGGCTGGTGAGCGACGAGTAGCCCGCCGCCCCGACCGGGCGTCGCGGTCATGCGGTCCGCACGAGCGCTCGGCCTGGGATCATCGCTGCCTGGGCGGGGAGGTAGCAGCCACGCTGTCCCGCCGACGTCCAGGTCGGGTCGCCTCGGCGCGGTCGAGGAAGCGGCGATTACCCCGCCGACGTCCAAGCGGGGTCACGACCGGTGAGGCCGAGGAGGCGGTCGAGCAGGGGAGCACCGGGGTCGACCGGGACCTCGGGGCCGTAGATGCCCATGGCGCGGCCCTGGTCGGCGGACGCTGCGGTCTCGGCGTGGGCGTAGCGGAGCAGATCCTCGTCCCAGGCGGCGGTGGCGTCGACGGCACGGGCGAGGTCCCAGCCGTGCACGATCAGCTCGCCGACGACCATGCCGCCGACCAGTGCGGCGGGCAGTTCCGTCGGGCCGCCCATGTGCGTGGCGCCCTGCCAGGCCGCGGGCTCGCGCCAGGCGGCGGCGAGGTCGTCGAGGTGGGTGTCGAGGGCGGCGCCCCAGTCGCCCGCGGTGAGATCGACGTCGGTTTCGGTGGCCGCGGGCGGGGCGACCGCCTGCTTGCGTGCCGCGCCGGTCAGCGACGGTCCCCAGAACAGCAGGTGGTTGAGCAGGGCGCGCACGTCGAACTCGGCGCACGGTGTCGGAGCGGTGAGGTGTTCTGGCGTGATGGTGCGCAGGATCTTCGACAGCGGCTCGGCGGCGGTCGCCACCCGTTCGGTTTCGGACATGGTTCGAGACAACCATCCCGCCGCACGGGCTGTCTTGAACAAACGCGACATACACTCGCCGCGTGGAGCGCGATCCGCGGGAGCTCGGTGGTGCCTGGCGCGCGGCGCAGCGCCATGATTTCGCCGCGCCCTCGGGAGCGCTGACGCGCTACGTCGCTCGGTACTGGTCGGCGAGCTGGGACTACGACCGGCCGTATCGGCAGCTGGTGGTGCCGTTGCCGAACGTGCACCTGAGTTTTCGCGACGGACGGGCCGAGCTGCACGGTCCGTCCTCCTCACACGTGTACCGCGAGCTGTCGGGGACCGGTTCGGTGTTCGGCGTCGCGTTCCGGCCCGGCATGTTCCGGCCCTTCCTCGGCGCGCCGGTGTCCCGGCTGCGCGACCGGACCGTCCACGCCACAACGGTATTCGGGACCGAGCTGCCCGCCACGGCGGACGTCGCCACGATCGAGCGGTTCCTCTCGGCGCGCCTGCCCGGGCCCGATCCGCACGCCGAACTCGCCGCCGACGTGGTCGACACCATCGCCGCCGACACGGGAGTCACCAGGGTGGACGCCATCGCCGCGCGATTCGGGCTGAGCGTGCGCGGGCTCCAGCGGTTGTTCGCCGAGCACGTCGGCATCGGTCCGAAATGGGTGGTGCGCCGCTACCGTCTGCACGAGATCACCGTCCGGCTCGACGCGGGTGGCGGTGTCGACTGGTCCGCCATCGCCGCCGACCTCGGCTACGCCGACCAGGCCCATCTGAGCCGGGACTTCCGGACGATTTTCGGCGAGCCGCCGACGAGCTACGCGCGCCGGTACGAAACCGGGTGAGCGTCCTTCACCGGATCGACACGAGCCCCCGGCCGACCCCCGCTCCTACAGTGGAGGAATGTCGTTCATCGACAGGCATCCGTCCACCGTCGCGGACTACGACGAGGCGCGGCGGCGGGCCCGGCTGCGGGAAACCCGCCTCGGCCACGGGTGGCGGCGATGGCGCCGAACCAGGCTGGTGGCCTTGCGATCACTCGGTGTGCTGCTGGTCGCGCTGCTCGTGTTCGTGCAGTACTGGGTGCACGACGTGGCCCCCGAACGCGAACGTCTGGCCCGCACCGATCCCGCCCTGCTCCCGGCCCACCTGCCCGCCGACGCGCGCGACTGGGACACCGCCGTGGTCGACCTCGTCGGGCTCGGCGGGCTCGACGCCACGCCGACCGCGAAGGCGCTGCCCGCGCTGAGCCGGTTCGGCGTGGTCTGGGCGGTGCGCTACGACAACGCCGGTATCGACACCAAGGTGATCGCCGACATGATCGTGCGCGCCGCCAGGTACGGCAACGTCCGAAACATCATGCTGGTCGGACACAGTATGGGCGGGGTGGTCGCGCTCGAGGTGGCCCGGCACATCCACCTCGGCAGCGATCGCCGGCTGGTCGCGGTGATGCTGGACTGCACGCCGATGGATCTGGACGCCGTGCGGCCCGAAAGCCGCAGCCGCGGCGCGGATCTGGTGCGGTTGACGGGCTGGTTGCCGGGCGCGAGAGAGAGCAGGCTGTTGCGCTTCGCGGTCGAGATGGCCGCGCGGCGGGAACGATTCGCGCATCCGGGCGCGCTCCTGCCCGACCTCGATGTTCCCGCGTTGCGCGACGTGGCCGCGGAAGTGTTGCGCGACAAGATCTTCTCGAAGAACGCCGCGAGCAACGGGCTGATCGAGGCCCAGTTCCTCGCGATCGTCGCGGGTGGCAGCGCCGCGGATCTGCGCGCGCTGGCCCGCCCGCAACCGGGCAAGCAGCGCCCGGCCATCGTGTTCCTGCGCCCGCGCGAGGCCTGGCGCGACCGGATCGTCGACGTGGAGTACTCGCACGAGGTGCTGATCGAGCACGCCGGGGGCGTCGACGGCACCCTGCTGGTCGTCATGCCGCGCCGGACCGAGCACGCGAATCCGATCCAGCGGCCCCAGGAGTACAACGCGATCATCGACTCCCAGGTGCTGCCGTTCGTGCGCCGCTACCAGGAGCAGATCCGGAACCTGCCGCCGTGATCAGCGCACTCTGGTGCCCAGGATGGTGCGCACGCCGGCGAGGAACAGCTGCAGCCCGAAGTCGAAACGGGCGGTCGGGTCCGGTGTGTCGTGCAGGGGCGACGCGCCGTCGGGCAGCGCGCCGACCGAGTCCATCTGCATGCGCGACTGCTCGTCGACGGTCTGGCCGAGGACGTAGTAGAGCAGCGTGTAGGCGGTGAGCTCGGCTTCCTCCCTGGTCATCCCCGCGCGGATCACGATGCCCGCCAGGCGTTCCCGCGCCTTGCTCGTGGTCAGCCGGGAGGCGTAGGTGGCCGAGACCAGCTCCGCGCCGTCGCGGTAGGCCAGCAGGCAGTTCCGCAGCCGGTGGGCGAGTTCGGTGAGCTGTTCGGGCCACTCGGTGGCGGAGATGGGTTCGTCCATCGGGGCCAGGATGCGGTCGGCGACCGCGCCGAGCAGCGTCTGCTTGTCCTTGACGTGCCAGTACAGCGCGCCGGGCTGCACCTGCAGCGACCCGGCCAGCCTGCGCATCGTGAGGTCGGCCAGGCCGTACTGATCCAGAATCGCGACGGCGGCGTCGATCACGTCCGTCTTGCGCAGCTGCACACGAGTCCTTTCCTCGGAATTCACCCACCCGGGTGTCGTGACCATTGTGTAGCAGTTACCCTAGCCTGAACACCGTTCAAGTTGCACGGCCACGCCGGGTGGATCACACCCGTGTCACGTGCGACGCACCCGTCGAAGGGACTTCACGACGTGACGCAGGCACCCGTCCAGACCGACATCCTGGCCATCGCCCGTGAGCAGGTGCTCGAGCGCGGCGAAGGTCTCACCGAGGAGCAGACCGTCGAGGTGCTGCGCCTGGGTGACGACCGCCTGGAAGCGCTGCTCGAGCTCGCCCACGAGGTGCGGATGAAGTGGTGCGGTCCCGAGGTCGAGGTCGAGGGCATCATCAGCCTCAAGACCGGCGGCTGCCCCGAGGACTGCCACTTCTGCTCCCAGTCGGGCCTGTTCCAGTCGCCGGTGCGCGCGGCCTGGCTCGACATCCCCAGCCTGGTCGAGGCGGCCAAGCAGACCGCCAAGACCGGCGCCACCGAGTTCTGCATCGTGGCGGCGGTGCGCGGGCCGGACGAGCGGCTGATGGCGCAGGTCGCCGCCGGTGTCGAGGCCATCCGCAACGAGGTCGACATCCAGGTCGCGTGCTCGCTGGGCATGCTCAACCAGGAGCAGGTCGACCAGCTCGCCGCCATGGGCGTGCACCGCTACAACCACAACCTCGAGACCGCCAAGTCGCACTTCCCGAAGGTCGTCACCACGCACACCTACGAGGAGCGCTGGGACACCCTGCGCATGGTCCGCGAGGCGGGCATGGAGGTGTGCTGCGGCGGCATCCTCGGTATGGGCGAGACCATCGAGCAGCGCGCCGAGTTCGCCGCGCAGCTGGCCTCGCTCGAGCCCGACGAGGTGCCGCTGAACTTCCTCAACCCGCGTCCGGGCACTCCCTTCGGCGACCTCGAGGTGCTGCCCGCCGCCGACGCGCTGCGCGCGATCGCCGCGTTCCGGCTCGCCCTGCCGCGCACCATCCTGCGCTTCGCCGGCGGCCGCGAGATCACCCTCGGCGACCTGGGTGCCAAGCAGGGCATGCTCGGCGGCATCAACGCCGTCATCGTCGGCAACTACCTCACCACGCTGGGTCGCCCGGCCGAGTCGGACCTCGATCTGCTCGGTGAGCTGAAGATGCCGATCAAGGCGCTCAACGAAACCCTCTGACCCGGCGGCACAGTAGGGTGACTGACATGGACGAGCGCTACAACCCGTTCACCGGCAAGCGGATCGTGCCGGGACTCGACGACGCCGTGCCGCAGGCCGCCGCGCTCGGGCTCGAACCGCCGCGGTTCTGCGAGCAGTGCGGCAGGCGCATGATCGTGCAGGTGAGCCCGGACGGTTGGTGGGCCAAGTGCTCGCGGCACGGGATCATCGAATCGGCACAGCTGGAACGGCGCTAGTGGTCGCCGCGACCGGTGCGGCGCCGCGTCCGGAGGTGTTGCGCCGCGAGGTGATCGGGGTCGGCGTGGTGGCCGCGGCCGTGCTCGCGGTGAGCGCGCTGGCCGGGGTGGTGTGGGGTGTGCTCGCCCCGACCGAACGGCTGCGGGTGACCCAGCCCGGCCGCGCCGCCGTCCTCACCGGGGAGAGTCTGCACCTGTTCGACGCGGTCGGGATGTTCCTGTGCGTCGGCGCGGTGGTCGCGGTGCTGACCGTGGTCGCCGCGTGGCGGGTACGCGGCGTGCGCGGGCCCGCGCTGGTCGTCGGATTGCTGCTCGCCTCCGGTCTCGGTGCCGCGCTGATGCGGCTGGTCGGTGAGGGCGTCGCCGAATACCGCCATCCGCGACCGGACGACCCCGCGGTCGGCCAGATCGTCGCGCTGCCCGCCGAGGTCGGCACCGCGCTGGCGTTGCTGGTGCAGCCGTTCCTCGCCGCACTCGTGCTGCTGTTCCTGGCCGCGCTGCACCCGCGCACCGATCTCGGTTCGGGCACAGCGGGTTTGCTCGGTGACCTGCGTCCGGCCGATCCCGATGACTATCCGGTGGTCGAGGTGGCCGAGCAGTATCGGCCCAGCGGCGATTTCGATTCGAGTCCGCAACCGCGCGCCTGAGTGCCGTTTTCGCCGCCTCCGGTCGCTACCATCGCCGATATCGGCAGGTGGGCGGCTCGGGAGGAGCGGTCATGGCATTCATCGGCGGTGGTCCGGTCGTCGAGGAACTGGACGCGAAATTCTGGCGACTCACCGAGCCGCTCACCTACCGCGGTGCGGTCGAAACCTTCACGGTCCCGGCCGGATTCCGCACCGACTTCGCCTCGGTACCCCGCGCGCTGGTCTGGTTGATCCCGCGCTACGGCGCCTACACCAGAGCCGCGATCCTGCACGACTACCTGTGCCGCACCGACACGGTCGGCCGGGCCGACGCCGACGGGCTCTTCCGGCGCTGTCTGCGCGAATTCGACGTCTCCGTGCCGCGCCGCTGGATGATGTGGGCCGCGGTGCGGCTGGGCAGCGGGCTGCGCGGCGCGACACCGGGCGACGTGGCGCGCTGGCTGCTGATCGCGGTGCCGTCGATCGTGTTCCTCGCGCTTCCCGTCGCGGTGGTGACGGTGGCGCTGTGGCTGTTCTGGGTGGTCGAACTGGTTTTCTGGGCGATCGGGCGGCTCGGCCACCGCAGCGCGGAGCCGCCGCCGACACCGCAGATGAAGACCGCGTAGTTCACCCGCAACGGGCGATGCGCGCGGGTGCGGGCGTGCCTAGCGTCGCGATATGCGCATGCCAGGTCAGACCACCACGCCCGCTCCCGCCGCCTGGTCGATTCCGCGCGGGCTGATCGTGCTGCTCTCGGTCGCCGCCGCGGTGGTCGCCGTGGGCGGGATGAAGACCTTCGCCGGGGTGATCGCGCCGCTGTTCCTCGCGCTGATGCTCACCGTCGCGGTGCAGCCGGTGCAGACCTGGGCGCAACGGCGCGGCTGGCCCGCCTGGCTCGGCATGCTGCTCGCGTTCATCGCCGTGATGCTGATCCTGGTCGGACTCGGTGGGGCACTGGCGCTTTCGGCGTTCCAGCTCGCCTCCCAGCTGCCCGCCTACAGCGACAATCTCGACGACCTGCTCGCGCACGCGCGGGAGTGGCTGGCCACGCTGGGCGTCAGCGAGGACCAGATCCACAAGGCGTTGGAGGGCATCGACGTCCACAAGCTGGTCGGCTATCTCGACGAGCTGCTCGGCGGCGTGCTCGGTGTGTTCTCGAATCTGTTCTTCGTGGTGGCGCTGCTGCTGTTCATGGCGGTCGACGGGATGAGCATCCGCCAGCGCATGAGCGTGGTCACCCGGGAACGGCCCGCGATCGCGCACGCTCTCACCGAATTCGCCCTCGGCACCCGCAAATACCTGGTGGTCTCGACCGTGTTCGGCGCCATCGTCGCGGTGCTCGACGGCGGCGCGCTGTGGCTGCTCGGCGTGCCGCTGCCGTTGCTGTGGGCGTTGCTGTCGTTCATCACCAACTACATCCCGAACATCGGCTTCGTCATCGGCGTCATCCCGCCGGCGCTGCTCGCGCTGCTCGATGGCGGGGTGTCGAAGATGATCTGGGTGATCGTCGTGTACTCGGTGATCAACTTCGTGATCCAGTCGATCATCCAGCCCAAGTTCGTCGGCGACGCGGTCGGTTTGAGCGTCACCCTGACGTTCCTGTCCCTGGTGTTCTGGTCCTGGGTGCTCGGCGGCCTCGGCGCCATCCTGGCCGTGCCGCTGACCCTGCTGGTGAAGGCCCTGCTCATCGATATCGACCCGTCCACGCGCTGGGTCGACGTCCTGATCGGCGCCCCGCTCACCGAGGCCGAAGAGGACGACGAGCGCGCGGAGCCCGACGCGCCCGCACCGGATCCGGCGTGACGGCTCCCGCGCTCGATCCGCCGTGGCGGCGCGGGCTGACCGCGAGCATCGCGCTGCTCGCGGTCGCGCTGCTGCTGGTCGACGGTGTGCTCGCGATCCTGCGCGGGATCGCGGGCCTGGCCGGCGACGAGATCTTCGGCACCCCAACGGGGTACACGTTTCGTCTGGATGCCACCGCCTGGGGCTGGATCCACCTCGCCGTCGGCATCGGTGGTGTCGCGGTGGCTCTCGGGCTGATCCTGAGCGCCACCTGGGCGCGGCTGATCACCATCGGGCTCGCCGCGCTGTCGATCGTCGTGAACTTCCTGTCGCTGCCGTACTGCCCGTGGTGGTCGGCGATCCTGCTCGGCCTCGACGTCGCGATCATCTGGGCGGTCGCGCACTGGGAGCCGGAACCGTCCTGAAATTCGGTGGCGGGCGCGGCTGCCGCTCGCCTACCCTCGGCTCACCGAATTCCGCTGGGGGAGGACCTGACCATGCGCGCCCGAGAGACAGCGAGCACCGAACAACCCGCCGAGCGGCCCGATCTCGTCGCGTGGCGACGCCGGCACGCGCTGCGCAGTTCCTCGGCCGCGACGGCCGTGCCGAGCGGGCGGACCTATCGGCGCGCGGCGAAGCATCGCGATCGCCGGTACGACAGCTGAGCCCGGCCCCGGCCACGGCCGGCTGTGCCATGCTCTGGTGATGGACAGCGCCGCGGACCCGGCAGCCGCGCGAGCCGAGTTCGATCGGTTCGTCGCTCCGCTGCGCGCGGAACTCCACGTGCACTGCTACCGCTTCCTCGGCTCGATCCACGATGCCGACGACGCCGTGCAGGAAACGCTGCTGCGCGCCTGGCGCTCCCTGGACACCCTCGCCGACACGGGAAAGCTCCGGCCGTGGCTGTACAAGATCGCGACCAACCGCTGCCTGACCATGATCGAGCGCCGCGGCAAGCGGGAACTGCCGATGGACCACACGGAGACGCCGGCGGCTGAACGGGTGTGGCTGGAGCCCTACCCGGGCGCCGGTGTCGGGGAGCCCGGGCCGGAAGCGAGATACACCGCGCGGGAGGCCGTGGAGCTGGCCTTCGTGGCGCTGCTGCAGCAATTGCCCGGCGTGCAGCGCGGTGTGCTGATCCTGCGCGATGTCCTCGGGTTCTCGGCGAACGAGACCGCCGAGCTGCTCGAGGTGAGCCTCGCCTCGGCCAACAGCGCCCTGCAACGCGCCCGCGGGCACATCGCGCGCGGCACGTCGAGCCCGTCGCACGATCCGGACGACCCCGGCACGGTCCGGCTGGCCCAGCGCTACGCGGCCGCGTGGGAGGCCGCCGATGTGGCGGGCATCGTCGCCCTGTTCGCCGCCGACGCGCGCTACGCCATGCCGCCGCTGCCCGAGTGGTACGCCGGGCGGCCGGCCATCGAGGACTTCCTGGTGACCGGTCCGCTGCGCTGGCGCTGGCGCTTCCTGCCGACGCGGGCCAACGGTCAACCCGCGTTCGGCACCTACAACTGGGATGCCGAGAGCGGCTTGTTCGTGGCCATGGCCCTCGACGTGCTGACCGTCCGGGACGGCGCGATCACCGAGGTGATGTCCTTCCTCGACCCCGCCCTGTTCGGCCGGTTCGGCCTGCCCGACACCGTCGGCGACTGATTCCTCGCCCGGCGATTACTCCGGCGCCCACTCCGGGGTCATATCGGTAGTGGGACGTTCCCACCGCCGGCCCCCCGATCGGGCGCGGCGCCAGGAAGGGAGACCGACATGTCGGCAGACGAACACCAGATCCGCACCCTGATCCACCAGTGGGCCGCCGCGGTCCGCGCGGGCGACCTCGACGGAGTCGTGGCCGACCACGCGGCCGACATCGTCATGTTCGACGTGCCGCCACCGCAGCGCGGCGTCCGTGGCATCGACGCCTACCGGGCGACGTGGCCGCCGTTCTTCACCTGGCTCGTCGACGGATCGTCCTTCGACATCGTCGACCTGTCGGTGACGGCGGGCGCCGACACCGCGTTCGCGCACGCGCTGCTGCGGTGCGGGCGCCCCGAAGACCTTGCCGCCGAACCGGATACGCGCCTGCGGCTCACCCTCGGCCTGCGCAAGGAAGCCGGGCGGTGGGTGGTCGCGCACGAGCACCACTCGTTCCCCGACGCCACCGTGGCCGACCCGGCCGCGCTCAGCTCGCGCGGGTGAGGGTCACCAGCGGGAGCGGCTTGTCGGTCTTGGACTGGTAGTCGGCCAGCAGCGGGTTCTGCGCCATCGCCCAGGCGGCGAACTCGGCGTAGCGGTCCCCGGTGAGGACATCGGCTGTGGCGGCGAACTTCTCGCCGCCCAGCTCGATCGTCACCTCGGGATTCGCCTTGGCGTTGTGGTACCAGGCCGGATAGCGGTCCTCCATGAAGGAGCTGACGTAGAGCACGTCGTCGCGGTAGAGCGCGCCGAGCGGAACCACGTGCGGCGTACCGCTCTTGGCGCCGGTGGTGGTGAGCAACAGCAGGGTCGCCCCCGCGTAGTCGCCGCCGACCTTGCCGTCGTTCTCCCGGAACTCCCGGATCACGTCGTCGTTCCAGCCGGCCATCTCGTCGGGGGAGTACTCCCTGTTCCACGGTGCGTCGGGATCGTCGTAGGAAGTGACCTGCTTGTCTGCGTCCATGTCCGAAGTGTGGCAGGGACCACCGACAGGTTTCGGGGCGCGAGATCAGTCGCTCGCGTAGCGGCGGATCGCGATCGGAACGGCCACCGCGAACAGGATGGCCAGCCACCCCGTGGTCGCCGCGACCGGATGCTGGACCGGCCACGCGTGTCCGGCCGCGCCGGACAGGTCGCTGCCGAGGAGCCCGCGCAGAGCCGCCACCAAGGCGCTGACCGGGTTCCATTCCGCGATGGTCGCGACCACCGGCGGCATGGTGGAGGTCGGGACGAACACGTTCGAGAACATCAGGGCGCCGAAGATCAACGGCGCGGTCTGCTGCAGCATCTGCTCGTCACGCACCGCGGCGCCGAGGGCGATCCCGAGCCACGACAGCGCGCAGCGGAACGCGACGAGCAGGGCGACCGCGAGCGCGACCGCACCGGGTCCCGCCTCGATCCGCCAGCCGAGCCCGTATCCGGCGCCGGTCATGAGTGCCAGCGCCAGGACGCCGACCACGGTCTCGGCCAGCGCGAACCCGGCAGGCGCCGCCGCCGACGGCAGCGGCAGGGCGCGTAACCGGTCGGTCAGGCCGCTGTGCAGGTCGGCATTCGTGGTCGACGCCGTCGAGGTCAGCGCCATGGACGCGACCAGGACCAGGACGCCGGGCATCAGATAGGCCCGGTAGGCGGCGGCCTCGCCCCCGTCGGCGAGCGCACCGCCGAAGACGAACCCGAACAGCAGCATCATGCCCAGCGGCGCCGCCAACGTGACGGCGAACAGTCCGGGCGAGTTGCGATAGTTCATCAGCACCCGGCCGGCGAGGATGAGCGCGCCCGCGGAGACGGACACCGCGCGGGTGTCGCCGGCGCTCATGCCGAGAGCCGATCGCCGCCGGTGAGCGCGAGGAAGGCGTCGTCGAGGGTGGTGACGCGGGAACCGATGTCGCGGACCAGGATTCCGGCGGCGTCGAGGGCGCGCAGCACCGGGAGCAGCCCCGGGTCGGGGCCCGCGAAGGTGAAGGAGACGCCGATCGGCGAATGCCGCTGCGGAGGTGTCGGTTCCGTCGGTGTGCCGCCGAACTCGCGCAGAACGGCCACCGCGGCGGCGTAGTGTGCGGGATCGTCGAGGACCACCTCGAGCCCGGCCGGGACCGCGGCGAGGATCTGCTCGGGCGTGCCCGCGGCGATCACCCGGCCCGCCTGCAGGATGGTGATCGCGTCGGCCAGTCGCTGCGCCTCGTCGAGGTACTGGGTGGTGAGCAGCACGGTCGTGCCCTCGGCGACGAATTCCCGGAGGTGGCGGTAGATCTCGTTGCGGCTGTGCGGATCGAGGCCGGTGGTGGGCTCGTCGAGGAACAGGACGGCGGGACGCACGATCATGCCCGCGATGATGTCGAGTCGTCGCCGCATTCCACCGGAGTAGGTGGCGGTTACCCGGTCGGCCGCCTCGGCCAGGTCGAACCGCTCCAGCAACTCGTCGGCGCGGCGGCGGGCGGCCGGCGCGCGTAAACCGTTGAGGCGGGCCAGCAGCACGAGATTCTGGCGGCCGGACAGGCGTGGATCGACGGCATGGAACTGACCGACCAGGCCGAGTTGCCGCTTCGCCTGGTCGGCCTGGCGCACGGTGTCGAAGCCGCGGATGGCGGCGCGGCCCGAGGTGGGACGCGTCAGCGTCGCCAGCATACGCACGATGGTGGTCTTGCCCGAGCCGTTGGGCCCCAGCAGTGCGTGGACCTGGCCGGTGGGGACCCGCAGGTCCACGCCGGCCACCACGGTTTTGCGGCCGTAGGACTTGGTGAGCGCGGCGACTTCGATGGCAGGCACGGCGGCCTCCTTTAATTGGGAACAATGTTCGCAATTGCAGGATACGCATCTGCTAACACTGTTCGCAACTGGGGTTCTGCGGCATGCTGACAGTCATGACGCGGACCGGATCCTCCCTGTGGTCGCGCGGCGCGGTGACCAGGCCGGGGCCGCGACCCGCCTACACCCTCGACCAGCTGGCCGACGCCTGCGTGCGCCGGGCCGACGCGGGCGGGCTGCGCGCGGTCTCCATGCGCGCGGTGGCCGACGAGCTCGGGACCGCGGCCGCGTCGCTGTATCGCTATGTCGACGGCAAGGACGATCTGATCGCGCTCATGGTCGACCGGGTGGCGGGCGAATACGAGTACCCGGATCTGACCGGCGACGTGCGCGCCGACGTCCTGGCGCTGGCGCGCCAGTCCCGCGCGCTGCATCGCAGGCATCCCTGGCTGGTCGTCGCCGCGCCGTCGGCCATGGGCCCGAATTCGGTGCGCTACCTGGACCGGATGGCGGGCACGCTCGCCCAGGCAGGCTTGGACGCGAGCGCCGTCATGATGGGGGTCGCGATGCTCTCGGGCTGGGGCGCGAACTTCGCCGCACAGGAGAACGCGGGTCTGTCGGCCGCCGATCTGGGAGGCGCGTTGCTCGCGGGGGCCGGCGACCGGATGCCGGACTACCCGAACCTGACCAGGCTGTTCGGCGCCACGCCGGACGCGGCGAACGCGCCGGTCGACAGTGACGCGCTCTTCGCCGCGGGGATCGACGCGCTGCTGTTCGGCATCCTGCCGCGAGCGTGAGCCCGGGCGTGCCGGGCCTCAGCTCGGGGGGCGCAGGGCGGCGAACTCGTCGGTGACGCGCAGGCCGGAGTCGGTGAAGCGGTAGAGGGCGGCGGGGCGGCCGCCCGCGCGGCCCGACGGCGCGGTGTCGCCGGTGGGGGTGATGACCTTGCGGCGGGAGAGCACGCGCTGGAGGTTGGTGGTGTCCACGTCGTAACCCAATGCCGCGCAGTAGATTTCGCGCAATGTCGACATCGTGAAGGTGTCAGGGGCCAGGGCGAAGGCGATGTTGGTGTAGGAGAGTTTGGCGGCCAGTCGCGTGCGGGCGTGGTCGACGACGGTGCGGTGGTCGAAGGACATGTCGGGCAGGGCCGAGACCGGGTGCCAGGTGGTGTCGGGCGGCAGCTCGGGTTCGGTGGTGAGCGGCACGAGGCCGAGGTAGGCCGAGGCGATGCGGCGCGGTGCCGGGACGCGATCGGGGGCGCTGAACACCGAGAGCTGCTCCAGGTGGGCCAACTCGCGCACGTCGACCTTCTCCGCCAGCTGGCGCCGGGCCGAGGTGTCGAGGTCCTCGTCGTCGCGCAGTCTGCCGCCGGGGAGCGACCACGTGCCCTTCTGGGGATCCAAGGCCCGCTCCCACAGCAGCACCGCCAGCTCCGGGTGCCGCGCACCGCGACTACCTGCGGAAACGTCGGCGGGGAAGCGGCGAACCTGGAACACCGCGGTGAGCGATTCGTGGATGGTGTTACTATGGGGCACGTTTTCGATTCTAAGTCGAAAACCTGGTTTGGTGCGAATCGAGGCGAGAAAGCCGTTCGCACGAGGAAGGAGCCACCATGGCGACGACGACTGCACAGCCGACGCTGATGGGTTCGGTTTTCGACGGACCCTCGGGGTACACGGGTGTCGAGGCGACGCCGGAGTGGGCGCGGGAGGTGCGGCGGCTGGCGCGCGAGCGCAACGCCACCATCCTCGCGCACAACTACCAGCTGCCCGAGATCCAGGACGTGGCCGACCACGTCGGCGACTCGCTGGCACTGTCGCGGATCGCGGCCGAAGCCGAAGAAGACACCATCGTGTTCTGCGGCGTGCACTTCATGGCCGAGACCGCGAAGATCCTCAGCCCGGCCAAGACCGTGCTCATCCCGGATCAGCGCGCCGGGTGCTCGCTGGCCGACTCCATCACCGCCGAGCAGCTGCGGGAGTGGAAGGCCGAGCACCCCGACGCGATGGTGGTCTCCTACGTCAACACCACCGCCGAGGTGAAGGCGCTCACCGACATCTGCTGCACCTCCTCCAACGCCGTCGACGTGGTCGCCTCCATCGACCCCGACCGCGAGGTGCTGTTCCTGCCCGACCAGTTCCTCGGCGCGCACGTCAAGCGCGAGACCGGCCGCGCGAACATGCACATCTGGGCGGGCGAGTGCCACGTGCACGCGGGCATCAACGGCGACGAGCTCACCGAGCAGGCGCGCACGCACCCCGACGCCGAGCTGTTCGTGCACCCGGAGTGCGGCTGCGCCACCTCGGCGCTGTACCTGGCCGGTGAGGGCTCGTTCCCGGCCGATCGGGTGCACATCCTGTCGACCGGCGGCATGATCGACGCGGCCAAGCAGGCCAAGTCCACCCAGGTGCTGGTGGCCACCGAGATCGGCATGCTGCACCAGCTGCGCAAGGCGGCCCCCGGCATCGACTTCCAGGCCGTCAACGATCGCGCCTCCTGCCCGTACATGAAGATGATCACCCCCGCCGCGCTGCTGCGCTGCCTGGTCGAGGGCGCCGACGAGGTGCACGTCGACCTGGCCATGGCCGAGGCCGGGCGCGCGTCGGTGCAGCGGATGATCTCGATCGGCAATCCCGGCGGTGGGGAGTGACCCCGCGCCGGGCCGCGTGGTCGAACCGGTAACGGCCATGACGGCGACGGTTCCGGTCTCCTGGGAGGCCGAGGTCGATCTGGTGGTCGTCGGCGGCGGCGTCGCCGGGCTCACGGCGGCGCGCACGGCCTCACTGCGCGGGCTGCGCGTGCTCATCCTGAGCAAGGGCGGCCCCACCGACACCTCCACCCAGTACGCGCAGGGCGGCATCGCGGTCGTCGCGCCGCGCGGTGACTCGGTCGACTCGCACGTGCACGACACGGTCGAGGCCGGTGCGGGGCTGTGCGAGGTCGACGCGGTGCGTTCGATCGTCGCGGGCGGGCAGGCGGCGGTCGCCGCGCTGACCGACCTGGGCGCGGTGTTCGACCTCGGGCGCGACGGACAGATCTCACGCACCCGCGAGGGCGGGCACAGCACCCGCCGGATCATCCACGCCGGCGGCGACGCGACCGGGGCCGAGGTGCAGCGCGCGCTGAACGCGGCCGGGCTGCCGGTGATGTTCGGCGCCGCGGCGCTGCGGGTGCTGACCGGGCCCGACGGTGTGCGCGGCGTTGTCGCGGTGTCGGACAACGGTTTCGGCGTCGTGCGCACCCCGGCGGTGCTGCTCGCCACCGGCGGGCTCGGGCAGCTGTACGCCTCGAGCACCAATCCGCCCGGCGCGACCGGCGACGGCGTGGCGCTGGCCCTGTGGGCCGGGGCCGCGGTGGCCGATCTCGAATTCGTGCAGTTCCATCCGACGGTGCTCCACACCCCGGGCGGGGTGGGCAGGCGGCCGCTGATCAGCGAGGCGGTGCGCGGCGAGGGCGCGGTTCTCGTCGACGCCGCGGGCGAATCGGTGACGGCGGGCGTGCACGCGCGCGGTGATCTCGCGCCGCGCGACGTGGTGTCGCGAGCCATCGCGGAGCGGATGCGGGCGACGGGAACCGACCACGTGTTCCTCGACGCGCGCGCGATCTCCGGCTTCGCCCAGCGGTTCCCGACGATCACCGCCTCCTGTCTGGCGGCGGGCATCGACCCGTCGGCCCAGTTGATTCCGGTCGCGCCCGGCGCCCACTACCAGTGCGGCGGCGTGCTCACCGACACCGCGGGGCGAACCGGGGTACCCGGCCTCTACGCCGCGGGCGAGGTCGCGCGGACCGGGCTGCACGGGGCCAACCGGCTGGCCTCCAACAGCCTGCTGGAGGGCCTGGTCGTGGGGGAGCGGGCCGGCGCGGCCGCGCTCGAACGGCTCGGCGCACCGACCGAAATCGGCGAGATCCCCACGTGGACGGTCGAATTCGCGGAACGCGCGGTGGTGCAGCGGGCGATGACCGCGCACGCGTCCGTGGTGCGCGACGGTGCCGGGCTGGCCACCGCCCTCGCCCGGATCGAGGCGGCGCGCACGGCGGGCGCACCACTCGACGCCGTCGCGAACCCGGCTCCTGGCGACGGAACCGGGCGTCATGGGTTCGACGCGGCGCTGACGCTGCGCCGGATCGAGGACGCCGCGCTGACGCTGACCGCCCGCGCGCTGCTGGTCGCGGCCGCGGATCGCGCCGAGAGCCGGGGCTGTCACACGCGGGCGGAGTACCCGCGGCCGGTCGAGGACCGGCGTCACAGCACGGCGGTGCGGTGGGCTGCCGACGGCACGCTCGCCCTCGCCGCGGTCGACGCCGTGGCCGTGCCGACAGGCGCGCGGTGAACCGCGCGCACGGCAGTGCGGTCGATCGCGGACACCCCTGCGAAACGGCCGCGCGGCGAGTCGCGGACCGGCCGGTGTCGACAGGTTCGCGATGGACGGAGGACCCACCCGGCCGGACCTGCCGTGCTGTCGTCGGTCGCCGGGCCGGGGCCGGGCGTCCGTCGACGCCGCGGTGATCGCCGCCGGATTCGCCGTGGTTCGCCGCGGAAATCGCTAGTCGTACAACGCAATACCCGCGGTGGACCCGGTCCGCCGCCGCAACGAACCGGCGCACCGCGCGCCCGACGAGAGGAGTGCAGTGATGGCGCTGGATGCCGCGCTGGATCGTGACGAACTGCTGACGCTGATCCGGACCGCGCTCGACGAGGACCTGCGCTACGGCCCCGACGTCACCACGGTCGCGACCGTGCCCGCCGACGCGGTCAGCAAGGCGGCGGTGGTCTCGCGGCAGGTCGGCACCGTCGCCGGTCTCGACGTCGGGCTGCTGGTGCTCGACGAGGTGATCGGCGCGGGGAACTACACCGTCACCGACCGCGTCGCCGACGGCACCCGGGTGGAGCCGGGCACGTCGGTGCTGAGCATCGAGGCGCCGACGCGCGGCCTGCTGACCGCCGAGCGGACCATGCTCAACCTGGTCTGCCACCTGTCCGGCATCGCCACCGCCACCGCCGCCTGGGTCGACGAGGTCGACGGCACCGACTGCGAGATCCGCGACAGCCGCAAAACGCTGCCCGGGCTGCGGGCACTGCAGAAGTACGCGGTGCGGGTGGGCGGCGGCGTCAACCACCGCATGGGCCTCGGCGACGCGGCGCTCATCAAGGACAACCACGTGGTCGCGGCCGGTTCGGTGGTCAACGCCCTGCGCGCGGTCCGGGAACTGGCGCCCGACATCGCCTGCGAGGTGGAGGTCGACAGCCTCGAGCAGCTCGACGCGGTCCTGGCCGAGAACGTCGAACTCGTGCTGCTCGACAACTTCCCGCTGTGGCAGACCCAGGCCGCGGTCCAGCGCCGCGACGCCACCGCCCCGGACACGAAACTCGAGTCCTCGGGCGGACTCTCACTCGATCAGGCCGCCGACTACGCCCGCACCGGCGTCGACTACCTCGCCATCGGCGCCCTCACCCACTCGGTCCGCGTCCTCGACCTCGGCCTGGACATGTGACACAGAGCCGGCTCGGGCGGCGCCGCCCGGCCCGAGCCGCTGGAAAACCCTGAGCCCTTCCGCCTCGTGCTGCCCTAGCGTGGGGTCGTGGAGTACGCGCAGGGATGGGACAGTCGTGCGGTGCTGGTCGCGGGGCGCTGGGTGGAACGCCGACCGCGCCGTCCCGAGGTCGCCGAGCAACTGCGGCGCGAAACCCGGCTGATGCCGTGGCTGGCGCCGCGGCTGCCGCTGCCGGTACCGGTCCCATGGCTGTGGAGCGAGACCCCGCCGGCCGTGCGCCACGACCTGGTACCCGGCCGGGCGATCGAATCCACCGGCGCCGAGCACGGACGCGCGCTCGGCGAATTCCTCCGCGCGCTGCACGACAGTCCCGCCGCCGAGGCGATCCGGCACGGTCTGCCGTCCGCGGACCGAACCCGTGCCGACCGGGCGGCCGCGGTGGCCCGGTTCCGCGTCGACGTCGTGCCGTTGCTGCCACTGCCGCACCGGGATTCGGCCCTGACCGTCCTCGCGGCCGTCGCGGCGGCGCCCGCGGACACCGTCGTGCACGGCGACCTCGGACCGGAGCACGTGCTGGTGGACGGCGGGCGGGTGTCGGGCGTGATCGACTTCGGTGACGTCCATCTCGGCGACGCCGCGAACGACCTGGCCTGGCCGCTGTACGGCGCGACGGCGGAGTTCGCGGGCGCGGTCGCCGACGCCTACGGCGTCACCGAGGAACTCCGCGTGCGCGCGCTGCTGTGGCATCGCCTCGGGCCCTGGTACGAGGTGACGCACGGGCTGGACATCGGGGACGCCGAGGTGGTGAGCGCCGGCGTCACCGGCGTGCTCGACCGGCTCGCGGAGCCCTCCTGACCACCGCGGTCACGGCTCCACGGTGACCTTGATGGCCTCGCCGTTCTCGACGATCGTGAAGGCGTCGAGGACCCGCTCCAGCGGGAGGCGATGGGTGATCAGATCCTCGACCGGGACCCGGCCGGTGGCGATGTAGTCGAGCGCGCGCCGATTGTGTTCCGGCGCCGAACCGTTGGCGCCGTGGATGTGCAACTGGCGGTAGTGCACCACATTGGAATCGCAGGTGATGGTCGGGTTCGTCTTGGGCAGGCCGCCGAAGAAGGAGATGCGGCCGTTGCGGGCGGCCATCGCGATCGCTTGTTCCTGGGTGACATTGGCGGCGGTCGCGGTGATCACCACGTCGGCGCCGCGACCGCCGGTCAGTTCGAGCACCCGCTCGACCACGTCGACCTGGGACGCGTCGATCACCTCGTCGGGGTGCACGGCCTTCGCCGAGAGCGCCAGCCGTTCGGCGTTCACGTCGACGAGATACACCGGCCCGCACCGGTGTACGCCGCGCGCGATCCGGATGTGCATGCACCCGATCGGGCCCGCGCCGAAGATCACCACCGTGTCGCCGGGCTCGATCCCCAGCAGTTCCTGGGCGTTGATCGCGCAGGCCATCGGCTCGGCCGCGGACGCCTCGGCGAAACCGACGTTCTCCGGGATCAGGTTCATCCCGTCGACGCGCAGTACCTCCGCGGGCACGATCATGTATTCGGCGAATCCGCCGTCGAATTGGTAGCCGACCGAGGTCTGGTTCCGGCAGACCGCCATCCAGCCCTTCGCGCACTCGTGGCAGGTCCCGCACGGCACCGCCGCGATCACCTGGACGCGATCGCCGACCCGCCACTCCGTGCCGTACCGCGCGGCCACCTCGGCGCCCACCTCGACGACCTCGCCGGCGATCTCGTGCCCGAGAGTGCGTGGGGGAGTGAGGTTCTGGTGCCCGTTGTGCCGGATCTTGACGTCGGTGCCGCAGGTGGAGCAGTTGCGCACCCGCAGCTTGACCTCGCCGGGACCGCACTCGGGTTCGGGGATGTCCTCGAGTCGGAGGTCTTCGGGTGCGTAGTAGCGCAGGGCCTTCATGGAGCCGTTCCTTCCCGCCGTCTCCGGCCGGTGTGAGCTGGGTCGCTGTCTTCACGGTAGCGACCATTCGGGCACAAATCCAGACAAATGGCTGCCCGGTTGTGCCCGAATGCTTGTCAAGATGCCCGATTGTGCGCTCTACTGGGGTGACCAATGTGGCTCGGGTCACATCTGATCGAGTGGTTTCGAGGAAAAGCGATGTCTGTCTCCCCACCGGAAGCCCGCACCGGGCTGCGCGTCCACGTGCAGCGGGTCGGGACGTTCCTGTCCAGCATGGTCATGCCGAACATCGGCGCCTTCATAGCCTGGGGCCTGCTCACGGCCCTGTTCATCGAGAAGGGCTGGATCACTTCCCTCACCGATGCCTGGGGCGCCGACAGCTGGGTGGCCGAGATCGGCGGCTGGGGCGCGTACGAGGGCGGCGGCATCGTCTCGGTGATGATCACCTACCTGCTGCCGATCCTGATCGGCGCACAGGGCGGCAGGCTGATCTACGGCACCCGCGGCGCCGTCGTCGGCGCGATCGCCACCATGGGCGTGGTCGCGGGCGCCGAGGTCCCGATGTTCCTGGGCGCCATGATCGTCGGACCGCTCGGTGGCTGGTTGATCAAGAAGCTGGACGGATTGTGGGAGCACCGGATCCGGCCCGGCTTCGAGATGCTGGTGAACAACTTCTCGGCCGGGATCAGCGGCGCGGTGCTCGCGGTGTTCGGCTTCTTCGGGATCGGGCCGGTGGTCACCGCGTTCAGCGATCTGGCGAGCGATGTCGTCGACTTCCTCGTCGAACACAGCCTGCTGCCGTTGACCTCGGTGTTCATCGAACCGGCCAAGGTGCTGTTCCTCAACAACGCGATCAACCACGGCATCCTCACCCCGCTGGGCACCAATCAGGCGGCCGAGACCGGGAAATCGATCCTGTTCCTGCTCGAGGCCAATCCGGGGCCGGGCCTGGGCCTGCTGCTGGCGTTCGTGGTGTTCGGGCGGGGAGCGGCCAAGGCCTCGGCCTCCGGCGCCGCGGTGATCCACGTCTTCGGTGGCATCCACGAGATCTACTTCCCGTACGTGCTGATGAAGCCGAAGCTGATCGTCGCGGTGATCGCGGGCGGGATGACCGGTGTGCTGATCAACGTGGTGTTCGACTCCGGGCTGCGCGCACCCGCGGCGCCCGGTTCGATCCTGGCGGTGTACGCGCAGACCGCGAGCGGCAGTTACCTGGGCGTCACGCTGTCGGTGATCGGCGCGACGGTGGTGGCGTTCCTGATCGCGGCCGTGCTGTTGCGGACCGATCGAGCCGAGGCCGAGCCCGATCTGGCCGCGGCGACGGCGACGATGGAGGCGATGAAGGGCAAGCGTTCGATCGCCTCGACCGCACTGCGACCCGCCGGGCGATCGGCGATCTCGACGATCGTGTTCGCGTGCGACGCCGGCATGGGTTCCTCGGCGATGGGGGCTTCGGTGCTGCGCAAGAGGATCCGCGCGGCGGGGTTCACCGAGGTGAGCGTGGTCAATCAGGCGATCGCGAATCTCACCGACAGCTATGACCTGGTGGTCACCCACACCGATCTGGCCGAGCGGGCCCGCGCGCGCACGCCCTCGGCCGTGCACGTCACCGTCGACAACTTCATGGACAGTCCCGCCTACGGCGAGATCGTCGAGATGCTCGCCGGGACAGCCGATCCGGGAGCGGGCACGCGAGAACCCGAATTGCTGGCCGAGGAGTCCGTCGTGCTCGCGGGCCGGGCGCGTGACGCGGACGGCGCCATCGACGAAGTGGGCGCGCTGCTGGTGGCGGCCGGTGCGGTCGGCCCGGACTACGTCGCGGCGATGCACGAGCGGGAGCACACGGTGTCGACGTTCATGGGCAACGGCCTGGCCATCCCGCACGGCACCCTCGCCGCCAAGGACGGCATCCGGCACAGCGCGATCGCGCTGGCGCGGTATCCGGAGCCTGTCGAGTGGAACGGGCATCCGGTGGAGTTCGTGCTCGGCATCGCCGCCGCCGGGGACGACCACCTCGCGCTGCTGTCGCGGATCGCGACCGTCTTCGCCGACGCCGAACAGGTCGATCGGCTGCGGTCGGCGGCGACACGCGCGGAGATCGCGGCCGTACTCGGTGCCGTCGACGCCCCGGCCGGTGTCGCAGAATAGCCAGGTGGATTCGGAGTCGAGGCAGTCGCTGATCGTCGAGTACGCCCGCGCCCGCGGCCGGGTGGACGTCCTCGGCCTGGCCGACGAGCTGCAGGTCGCGGCGGAGACCATCCGCCGCGACCTGCGCGCGCTCGCCGAACGCAGGCTGCTGCGGCGGGTGCACGGCGGCGCCATCCCGCTCGAGAGCGCGGCCTTCGAATCGAGCCTGGAATATCGCAGCCGGGTGGATCTGGCGCAGAAACACCGGATCGCCGCGGCCGCGGTCGAGCAGGTGCACGGCGCCGAAACCGTCTATCTGGACGAGGGATTCACCCCGCGGCTGATCGCGGAGAAGCTGGCCGAACGGGAGCTCACCGTCGTCACCGCCTCCCTGCTGGCGGCCGAGGTACTCGCCGACAGTCCCGGGATCACGGTGCTGCTGCTGGGCGGGCGGATGCGGGGCCGCACCCTGGCGACCGTCGACCACTGGGCCCTGCGCATGCTGGACGAGCTCACCATCGACCTCGCCTTCCTCGGCACCAACGGCGTCTCGGTGGAGTACGGCCTGACCACCCCGGACCCGGCGGTCGCCGCCGTGAAGGGGACCGCGGTGCGGCGGTCGCGGCGGCGCGTGCTGGTCGCCGCCGACAGCAAGTTCGGGATGAGCAGCTTCTGCCGGTTCGCCGAGATCGCCGATTTCGAGACACTGATCACCGGCTCCGAGCTGTCCGCGACCGAGGCGCGCCGTTATGAAGCCCTGGGGCCCACGGTGATCCGCGCCTGAGCTACGTCGTGAGCTCGCGCTGGAGCGGGGTCCGGAAGCGGGGGATGGCACGGACCTCGCCGAACCACGCGGTGGTGCGGGCGATCTCGGCGTCGATGAGCTTCTCGGTGTCGCCGCCGACGTCTTCCAGCAGGCGGGTGACGATCTCGCCGTCGGCGCGCTGGGCCCAGCCGCCGACGATGCGGCCGTCGGCCCAGATGCTGGGGCCGATGTTGCCGTTGCGGTCGAACAGGGCGGACGCGTGCGGGCCGAGGAACCAGTCGCGGGTCTGCCAGCCCATCGGAGTGGGGTCGAGGGCGGGCAGCAGCGCGGCCCACGGCTCGGGCGCCGGGACCGGGTCGAGGTCCTCGGTGAGGAGGATGCCGGTGCTGCCGTCGTCGAGCGCCACCTCGGTGATGTCCAGCTCCGCCAAGGCCTTTCGGACGTCGCCGAGAGTCCAGCCGGTCCACCACTTGAGATCGGTCACCGGCGCGGGGCCGAAGGCGTACAGCCACCGGCGGACCAGGTCGACGCGCGCCTCGGCGGCGGGTACGGGGCCGAGATCTCGGGGCAGCCAGGTTTCCACGGGCGACCAGGTGTACTGGCTGCTCGTCCAGCCGCCGTTCGGGCGGCCGCGCACGATGCGTCCCTCGGCGCCGAGCACCACCAGCACCCAGGTGGTGATGCTGGTCGGCTTCGAATAGGGCTTGCCGGGCGCGGTGTCGACCTGGGTGCGCAGCCGCGGCACCGCCTTGCTCAACTGGGCGCCGGTCGCCGCGCCCAGCCTCAGCAGCGCCGAATGCGTCTCCGCCTCGACCTCGGACCACCACGCCTGGACGTCACCGTCGACGACTCCGGCCTGCTCGAGATAGCGGCCGTAGGTCTTGCGCTGCTTGATCGCCAGCGCGTCGCAGCACGAGCCCTGCAACACCGGAACCAGCTCGGTCGGCGCCACGAACATGGTGCGCCGCATGGCGAGCAGCCGCACCAGCGCGCGGTCGTCGTAGAGGGCCCGTTCGACATCCGCGGGCGCGAGATCGATGCCACGGGCCCCGACCGACAGATACACCGTCGCCGGATCGGTCGCGTGCAGCACCACCAGCGAGCGGGCGATGTCCACCGGATCACCCGAACGCGCCGAGGGCGCGAGCCGATGCCGGTCCGCCAACCGCGCCCGCCGCTGCGCGGTATCGATCGAAAGCATGCCCGGATGGTAAGCGCCCCCACCGACAGAACCGCCGAGAGCACACACTCCCGCGGCCATCCGTGCGCTCAGTCGGCGGCCGCGCCCTCGAGAGCGTCGAGGAACCCGGCAACTTCACGCCGAGAGCGCAGCCGGACGAACGTGATCGCCGAGTGCGCGGGATCATCCAGCGCGGCAAGATATCTCGTCCGGTTCGTGGCATGGGTGGTCCACGCCCACCGGATCACCGACTGCGCCGGGTCGGCCGAGAACATGCTCGACCACGATTCCCGGTTGCCGTTCCAGAGCTCGCGCCTGGTCAGGGCGCGGCCCACCGTCCGGGTGACGACCTGGTACATGACCAGCCACCGGGGCAGATCGAGCCACACGACGGTGTCGGCCCGCTGCCACACCAGGTCACCGAGCTTTGTCCGGTAGTTGCCGTCGGCCACCCAGGCGTCCGCCGCGGTCCGCTCCGCGACCGCGACTCGGAAATCAGCTGCTGACATGGGCGTCCAGTTCGCTTGGTGATGAATGGCGTCCAGTTCGATGTACGGGATCTCCAGGCGCCGCGCGATGTTCCTCGCCAAGGTGCTCTTGCCGGAACCCGACGTCCCCACCACCGAGATTCTCCGCATCACGGCATTATCCACGCTGGGCGGGCGGGAATTAGTGTCCATTTTGTACAGAGTGTGCGGTTGCCGATTTCGCTCCGGCGGTGCGAAACACGTTGCTATCGTCCGCTCATGAGCGCAGCGCCACCGGTCGTGACCTCGGCGGAACTCGGCGTGGATGATCAGGAACGTCCCGCCAGGACGCTCGGTGGATTCCCGGCGCGGCTGGTGTCCGTGGTGTCGTTCGGGC
The DNA here is from genome assembly GCF_003182135.1 of Nocardia neocaledoniensis. Taxonomy (GTDB): domain Bacteria; phylum Actinomycetota; class Actinomycetes; order Mycobacteriales; family Mycobacteriaceae; genus Nocardia; species Nocardia neocaledoniensis. The sequence goes on from NZ_QGTL01000012.1 coordinate 30,375, forward strand.
TGGCGATGCTGGCGCTGTGGCAGGTGTTCCGGCCGCTGCCGCAGGGCAGTCAGTACTACCTCGTCGTCTTTCTCGCGATCGCCCTGCCGCTGGTGTTCCTCGGGTACCGCTCGGGTTGGGGCAGGCTCGATCGGGTCGACGGGCCCGCACCGCTGGACTGGGTGCTGGCCGTGGTCACCGCGCTCGTCTGCCTGTATCCGGTGCTGCCGTTCACGCTCGGCGACGGCGGCGGAGGCTACGACGCGTTCCTCGACCGGCAGGGCATGCTGGCGCCGCTGGACGTGCTGATGGGCGGACTGCTACTGGTGCTGGTGCTCGAGGCGTGCCGGCGCACCACCGGGATCATCCTGCCCGCGGTCTGCCTGGTGTTCCTGGCCTACGGCTACTACGGCGGTCTGCTGCCGCAGAACTGGACGATCGCGCACGCTGGACTCGACGTCGACCAGATCGTCGACGCGCTGTACAACTCCGGCAGCGGCTTCTACGGCACCCCGCTGGACGTCGCGGCCAGCTACATCGTGCTGTTCACCCTCTACGGCGCGGTACTCGAATTCTCCGGCGCCGCACGATTCTTCGTCGACCTCTCGGTTTCGCTGTTCCGCCGCTCACACAGTGCGGCCGGGCGCACCGCCGTCGTCTCCGGATTCCTGCTCGGCACCGTCTCCGGCTCGGGCACCGCGACCGCGGTGAGCACCGGCGCGGTCACCTGGCCGATCCTGCGCCGGGCGGGCTATCGGCCCGAACAGGCGGGCGGCATGCTCGCCGCCGCCGGCGTCGGCGCCATCCTGTCGCCGCCGACGCTCGGCGTCGCGGCGTTCATCGTCGCCGAATACCTCGACGTGGCGTACGTGACGGTGCTCGGCTGGGCGCTGATCCCGACCCTGCTCTACTACCTCGGCATCCTGCTGTCGGTCGAGATCGACGCCCGGCGCATCCACGCCGAGGGCCGCGCGCCCGCCGACCTCGCCGACGGGCCGCTGCCCACGCCGTGGTGGAAACTGCTGGGACGCTTCGGCTATCACTTCTCCTCGCTGATCGTGATCGTCGTGCTGCTGCTGGCCGGGATGAGCGCCACCCGCGCCGTGGTCTACGCGATGGTCCTCGCCCTGGTCCTGGCCGTCCCCGACCGCATCCTGCGTGCCAGAGCGGAAACCCCTGCGGGGGAAGAGGATTCCGCCCCGCCGCAGCGGGGCTGGTCGCGGCGGGAGATCGGCGCCTTCGTCCTCGACGCCCTGCGGGCCCTGGCCTACGGCATGCGCTCGGCGCTGCCCGTGGTGGCGGTGTGCGCCGCGGCGGGTGTGATCACGGCGATGACCACCAAGACCGGTCTCGGCGCGCAGCTGGCATCGTTGCTGGTGCGGGCCGGTTCGGTGCTGTCCGACGACCCCGCGGTGGTGCTGGCGACCACGGCGGTGCTCGCCGCGATCGCGCTGTCGCTGCTCGGTCTCGCGGTGCCGGTGACGGCCTCGTTCGTCATCGGCTGGGTGATCATCGGCCCCGCGCTGCTCGACCTCGACGTCGCGGCCCCGGCGGCCGCGATGTTCGTCTTCTACTTCTCGGTGCTCTCGGAGGTGACGCCGCCGACCGCGCTGGCCGCGGTCGGCGCGGCCGCGGTCACCGGGGCCAAGGCCGTGCCGACGATGTGGGCCGCCCTGCGCTACGCGCTGCCCGCCTTCCTGGTGCCGCTGATGTTCGTGCTCACCGACTCCGGCCAGCACCTGCTCGGGCGCGGCGCCGTGCTCGACGTGCTGTGGGTGAGCGCGGCCGCCTGCGTCGGCGTCGCGGCGCTGGCGGCGGCGACCGGCGGCTGGCTGTTCGGCCTCGGCGCGATCGGGCCGATTCCGCGCGGTCTGGCCGCGGCGGCCGGGCTCACCTTGCTGTACCCGGCGCCGACCGCGACCGCCATCGGACTCGCGGTGCTGGTCGCGGCCGTGCTCGCGGGCACGGTCGACCGGATGCGACGTCGAACCGCCACGGGCACACCGTGATCCGTGGACATCAGCAGGCGGCAGCGTAGCCGTCGACGAGAGGGGACCTCATGGTCAGAACAGTTGTCACCCTGGTCGCGGTGTCGGCCGCGGCCGCCCTGCTCACCGGCTGCGGTGGGCGCCAGGACACTCCGGCGGCCGACGGCGGCGGCGAGGTGACCTGTGAGGTGAAGCAGGACACCAGGATCGGCATCGCCACCGGCAACGCCACCGGCGTGTACTTCGCGCTCGGCAACGCCTACGCCGAGCAGGTCTCGGCCGCCACCGACGGCACCGTCAAGGCGACCGCCGCCGAGACCGGCGCGTCGGTGCAGAACATCCAGCAGGTCGTCGGCGGCACCTACCAGGTGGGATTCTCGCTGGCCGACACCGCCGCCGACGCGGTCCAGGGCAAGGGCAGCTTCACCGGCGCGCAGCCCGTGCGCGCGCTGGCGCGGCTCTACGACAACTACACCCAGGTGCTCGTGCGCACCGACGCGGGCATCAATTCCCTCGCCGACCTGCGCGGCAAGCGGGTGTCCACCGGATCGCCCAAGTCGGGCACCGAGGTGATCGCCCAGCGGGTGCTGCAAGCCGCCGGGCTCAACCCCGACACCGACGTCTCCGCACAGCGGCTCGACCTGACCAAGACCGTCGACGGGCTCAAGGACGGCTCGATCGACGCCATGTTCTGGTCCGGTGGCCTGCCGACGCCCGGCATCACCGACCTGTTCACCACCGCCAGGGACAAGGTGCGCTTCCTCGACATCACCGGTGTGCTGCCGAAGCTGAAGGAGATCAACCCGGTCTACGAGACCGCGCCCATCCCGGCCGCCACCTACGGCCTCCCCGCCGACGTCCCCACCATCGTGGTGCCGAACCTGCTCGTCGTCCGCGAGGACCTCGACGCGAACCTGGCCTGCGTGCTCACCAAGACGCTGCTGGACCGCAAACCGCAGCTGGAACAGGCGAACCCGGCCGCCAAGGGTATCGACGCCGCCACCGCGAGCAAGACCGCGCCGGTACAGCTGCACCGCGGATCCGAGGTCGCGCTCGGCTGATCCGGCCGGTCGCGGCCCGATCCGGGAACAAGGGTCGGCGTGGGGCCGTTGTGCGTCGTATGACCGAGGCTGTGCACCGTGATGACCGCTGGCTGGGCGAGGACCTGGACCTCGACGCCTACCTGACCAGGATCGGCTACGAGGGGCCGCGCACGGCCACCGTCGACACCCTGCACGCCTTGGTCCGCGCCCACACCACCACGATCCCGTTCGAGAATCTGGAGATCATCTTCGGGCGCGGCATCCCCCTGGACCTGGACGCCTTGCAGGACAAGCTGATCCGGCGCCGTCGCGGCGGCTACTGTTTCGAGAACGCGGGCCTGTTCGCGGCCGCGCTGGAACGCTTCGGGTTCGGCGTCTCCGGGCTGAGCGGACGGGTCACCTACGGCGCGCTGGCCACCGGGGCGCTGCGCCCGGCGACCCACGCCCTGCTGCGGGTGACCACGCCCGAGGACGAGCGCGTGTGGATCTGCGACGTGGGCTTCGGCTTCGGCCCGCTCGCGCCCTACGAACTGGTCGACGGGCGCGGCGAATTCACGCTCGGCGACTGGCACTACCGCCTGGAACGGCGCGTCGACGACACCGACGGCGACCTGTGGGTGCTGTTCCAGCGCAGCCACGAGGGCTGGATCGACCGCTACACCTTCACCGAGAACCCGCAGTACCGCATCGACTGGGCCGTCGGCAATCACTTCGTGTCCACCTCGCCGCGCTCGCCGTTCACCACCCGGCCGTTCCTGCAGCGCTTCCTGCCCGAGGTGCATCACGTTCTCGACGACGTGACCCTGACCACCGAATACCCGGACGGCACCGCGCGATCACGCGAACTCGAGCCCGGCGAGCTGCCGAAGGTGCTGGCCGAGATCTTCGACATCGACCTGGACGAATCCGACACGCAGACGCTCGTGGCGATGCCGTGGAGAACCGTCTGACCTCACGCTGATCGACCGCTGACACGGCACGGCGGTTTGCTTCCCCGGTGTCACTACGGCAAATTGGTGGTTACTTGCCGGGAAACATTACCCCGATATCGACACGGGGTCCGATGTGTTGGGGTCCTTCGTGCCGAAAGTTCAGTCCGCGTCCACGCGCGCGCCGGAGACGGCGCTCGCTCGCGACGCCGCCGCCGGACGGCGACAGGACCTGGACGGGCTGCGTGGTGTCGCGATCGCGCTGGTCGTCGCCTTCCACGTGTGGGCGGGACGGGTCTCCGGCGGCGTCGACGTGTTCCTCGTGCTCTCGGGCTTCTTCTTCACCGGCGCCGTCGTGCGCGGGGTGGAGCGGCGCGGCGGGCTCGCGGCGGGCGAGACGATGCGGCGCACCGCGCGCCGGTTGACGCCCTCGCTGGTGGTCGTCCTGGCCGCCATCGCGGTCGCGACGATCGCTCTGCGGCCCTACACCCAGCTGGGGGAGACGGCCGCCCAGACGCTGAGCTCGATGTTCTACTTCCAGAACTGGTACCTGGCCACGGCCGAACTCGACTATCTCGCGCCGGACCCGTCGGTGAGCCCGCTGCAGCACCTGTGGTCGATGTCGGTGCAGGGGCAGTTCTATCTGCTGATCCTGGTGGTGCTGGCCGGGTGGGCCTGGCTGCGCGGGCGCGGGCTGGTCGGGCGGCCCGCGCTGCTGGTCGCCCTGGTCGGCGGCGGGGCGCTCTCGTTCGCCTACGCCACCTTCGGGTCGGCGCACCACCAGGCCTGGACCTACTACGACAGCGGCGCGCGGGCCTGGGAGCTGCTGGCCGGCGCCGCGCTGGCCGTCGCCGCGCCGTGGCTGCGGCTGCCCCGGCTGCTGGCCGGCCCCGCGGCCGCGCTCGGCCTGCTGATGGTGCTCGCGTGCGGTCCGCTCTTCGACGGCGCCCATCAGTTCCCCGGCGTCGCCGCGCTGTGGCCGGTGGCCGCCGCCTGCCTGGTGATCGCCTCGGGGTTCGGCGTCGCCGGGGCGTCGGCGTGGCCGCACCGGGTGCTGGGCGGCCGGGTCTGTACCGAACTCGGCGCGATCGCGTATCCGCTGTACCTGTGGCACTGGCCGATCCTCATCTTCTATCTCGCCGAATCGGGCCGTGCCTACGCCGGACTGGTCGACGGCCTGGTGGTGATCGGGGTCTCGCTGGTCGCGGCCTACGCCACCACCCACCTGATCGAGACGCCCCTGCGCCTGCCGCCGCGCGGCCAGGAGGTCGTGGCGCGGCCGCCGCGGCCCGCCGCCGGGCTGGTGGTCACCGTGCTCACCGTCGCCGTGCTGATCTCGGCGGTGGGCTGGCAGGTCGTGTTGCGCGCCAATCCGGCCGTGCCGCCGCAGGCGCTCGACGCCGACCGGTACCCGGGCGCCGCCGCGCTGCTCTCGGGCGCCGACTATCCCCGGGAACCGATGCGTCCCACGGTCTTCGAGGGCCAGGCCGACACCCCGCCGCCCACCACCGACGGCTGCATCACGCCCAACCGCGAGGTCCGCACCTGCGTCTACGGCGACCCCGCCGGGGCCCGCACCATCGCCGTGGTCGGCGGATCGCACTCCGAGCACTGGATTCCCGCGATGGAACTGCTCGGCGCCGAGCACGGGATCCGGATCGTCTCCTACCTGAAGGAAGGCTGTCCGGTCGTGCTCGCCGACGAGCCGTCCTACGCCGACTGGCCCTTTCCCGAATGCCACGAATGGTCGCGTGAGGTGCTCGATCGGCTCGTCGCCGAGCCGCCGGACTGGGTGCTCACCCTGTCCACCCGCTATCGCAAGGACGGCCTCGGCGACGAGGTGCCCGGGGAGTACCTCGAGGTGTGGTCGGCGCTGCAGGAGCGCGGCATGAACGTGCTCGCGCTGCGCGACACCCCGCGCCTGCGTCGCGACGGCGTGCTCTACCGCGCCACCGACTGCCTCGCGCACCGCGGCGATGCCGACAGCTGCGGGCTCGACCGCGCGGCGGCACTGGACGCCGTCGATCCGGCGCGGGAACCGGCGGCCGGGTATCCGAACGTGCACCTGCTCGACCTGTCCGACGCCGTCTGCCGACCGCAGCGCTGCCGGGTGGTCGAGGGCAACGTCCTGATCTATCGCGACGAACACCATCTGACCGCCAGTTACGCCCGCTCGCTCGCCCCCGAGCTCGGCAGGCAGATCGCCGCGATCACCGGCTGGTGGTAGCGCGCTGGGCCGCCGACGTCGGCGGGTGCGGCTACCCTCGGTCGCGTGCGCATCCTCCGCAAGACACCGGTCCTGCTCCTCGCGCTCGCCCTGTTGCCGGTCGCCTGTTCGACCGGACCCGATCAACCCGAAACCGTCGCCGAGGCCTTCGCGGCCGCGCTGAGCAGCGGTGACGCGGCCGCCGCCGCGGCACTCACCGACGCGCCCGAGCAGGCAGGACCCGCTCTGACCACGCTGTTCGAGAACCTCGGCAAGAACGACACCGTCCGGGTGTCGGGCACCGACGACAACGGCTTCACCCTCGAATCCACCTGGAAGCTCGGGCCGGACGGCCGCGACGAGTGGACCTACACCAGTACCGGGACCGCCGCCGACGACAACGGCTGGAAGGTCGACTGGAACCCTGCCACCGTCGCGCCCGGCCTCGATCTGGGCCCGCTCAGCTACAGCCCGGTCTATCCGCGGCCCGCACGCGTGCTCGACGCGACCGGCGGCGAGCTGATGACCCAGCAGGTGGTGACCCTGGTGCAGGTCGCGCCCGACGCCGACCTGCCCGCGCTCGCCGCGCTGCTCGCGCCGCACGGCGTCACCGAGGCGGGCCTGCGCGCGGATCTGGCCGCGGCACAGGGGAAATCGATCACCGCCGTCGCGTTGCGCGCGGCCGACATCGCGCCCGTCCAGCAGCCGCTGAGCGAGGTGCGTGGCGTGACCCTCGCCCCGCAGCACCGCCTGCTCACCGTCGACAAGAGCCTGGCCGGACCCACCACCGCCGGCCTGGCCGAACTGTGGCAGCAGGAGGCCGACGCGGCCGCGGGCTGGGCCGTGCGCGCGCAGACCCCGCAGGGCACCCAGCGCATCGCCGGCCCCGACGCCACCCCGACGGCCGACATCGCCAGCACCGTCGACATCGACCTGCAGAACGCCGCCGAGGCCGCTCTCACCCCGCTGGAGCAGCCCGCCGCGATCGTCGCGCTGCGTCCGTCGAGCGGCGAGGTGCTCGCGGTCGCGCAGAACGCGCCCGCCGACGCGCAGGGCCCGATCGCGCTGACCGGCCTCTACCCGCCGGGGTCGACGTTCAAGACCGTCACCGTCTCGGCCGCGCTGCAGGCGGGCGGGGTGAACATCGACACCGTGCTGCCGTGCCCCGGCCGCGCCACCATCGAAGGACGCACCATCCCCAACGACGACGAGTTCGATCTCGGGCAGGTACCGCTGCACACCGCCTTCGCGCGCTCGTGCAACACCACGATGGCCGAACTCGGGGTCCGACTGCCTCCCGACGGGCTCACCACGGCCGCCGCGCAACTCGGACTCGGTGTGGATTATGTGACACCCGGCTTGACGACCGTCACGGGGAAGGTTCCGCCCGCGCAGAATTCGGCGCAGCAGGTCGAGTCGAGCATCGGGCAGGGCAGCGTCACCGCCTCGCCGTTCGGCATGGCGCTCGTCGCCGCCTCGCTCGCGCACGGCTCCGCTCCCGCCCCGGCCATCGTGCGCGGCAGGCCCGGCACCGCCGACAAGCCGCCGACGCCGGTACCCGCCGCGGTGACGTCGCAGATAGAGACCATGATGGGCGAGACCGTGAGCGCCGGAACCGCCACCGCGCTGCGCGACATCCCCGGCCTGCTCGGCAAGACCGGCACCGCCGAATACCTCGACGACAAGCACGCGCACGGCTGGTTCGTCGGCATCGACGGCGACCTCGCCTTCGCGGTCTTCGTCGCCGACGCGGGCAGCTCGGGACCCGCGGTGGAGGCCGCCGGACGGATGCTGCGGGCGAAACAATGATCTATGTCACGCTCGGTGGGCGGGCAATACCCACGCTGCCGCACGCTGCCCGCGTCAGGGCAGCTACACTCGTCCGCGGGCCATATCCATGGTCAATACGCGGGATGTCACAATTTCGAGAAGGTTCGGAGTAGGCGCCATCGATACCGGTCAGAAGATCGCGGAGCATTACCGCCTGGTCGAGCGTATTGGTAGCGGCGGCACAGGCGTTGTATGGCGTGCTGTCGACGAACGCCTCCAACGCTCCGTGGCTGTGAAGCAGATCCACATCAAGCCAAGCCTGCCCGAGGGCGAGCGGGATGTCTTGCGCCAGCGCGCGATTCGGGAAGCCCGCAACGCGGCACGCTTCCAGCACCCCAACGCCATCGTGGTCTTCGACATCACCGAGCACAACGGTGATCCGTGCCTGGTCATGGAGTACCTCAAGTCGGTGAGTCTCGCGGCGGAGCTGGGCCAGAAGGGCCCGCTGCCGCTGACCGAGGTCGCCCGCATCGGTGAGCAGGTCGCGTCCGCGCTGATCGCAGCCCACCAGGCCGGTCTCGTGCACCGCGACGTGAAGCCGGGCAACATCCTGCTCGGCGAGCACGGCGAGGTGAAGATCACCGACTTCGGCATCTCCCGCGCCGCCGGTGACGTCACCCTCACCGAGACGGGCCTGATCTGCGGCACCGCCGCGTACCTGGCCCCCGAGGTGGCCCGCGGCGCCGACCCGACGCCCGCCGCCGACGTGTTCGCGCTCGGCGCGACGCTGTTCCACGCCCTCGAGGGCGAACCGCCCTACGGCGCCAACGCCAATCCGCTGGCCGTGCTCTACGCCGCCGCCAACGGCCAGGTGCGCGAGCCACGCAACGCGGGCCCGGCCACCGACTTCCTGCTCGACCTGCTCAGCCCGGAACCGCTGGACCGGCCGACGATGACCGAGTCGCGGCACGCGCTGGCCGCGTTCGCCGACGCCGACGCGGTGCCCGCCGGGTTCGTCCCGGCCAGCGAGGCCTACGGCCGCCGCAACTCCGCCGCCGCCACCCAGGTGATCCGCCAGTCCGGGAACCGGGCCTCGCACGCGGGCGCGTCCACCGCGACGACCAGGCAGATCCGCTCGACCAACCCCCCGCGTCCGCAGGTCCGCCACGACACCGCGGCGCACCCGCCGACGGCCGCCCAGCCCGCCCCCGCGCCGCGCAAGCCCGCGGGCAAGGGACGCGCGGTGCTGATCGGTTCCGGCGTCGGCGCGGTGGTCGCCGCGATCGCCGTCGCCATCAGCGCCATGAACGGCTCGGACTCGGATTCGCCGCAGGTGCAGGCGAATCCGTCGACCTCGGTGCAGGCGTCCGCTGGCCCCGCGTCCAGCGGCGCCGCCACCCCGGCCGCGCTCGGGCAGACCACCAACACCGGGACCGTCGACATCGGTTCGGCGGGCCTGCTGGTGGAGAACTTCTTCAGCGATCCGGCCGGATCCTGGTCGCTGCTCACCCCGGCGGCGCAGAAGGTCTACGGCAGCGAGTCCGCGTTCCGCCAGTACTGGGCCGATCGCACGATCACCTCGTTCGCCAGCATCACCGCGGTCAGCGGCAACAACGCCGACGGGTCCACCGACATGCGCCTGGCCAGCATCACCATCAACGGCCAGACCAAGGCCATGGTCATGCGGGTGGTGAACTCCGGCGGCAGTCTGCGCATCGACGGCGACACCCGCTGATTCTGTGGCGTGCGTCGCACGAACGACGATCCGGTGACGGACCCGGCGCGATCATCGCGCCGGGTCCGTCGTCTTCGGCGGGATGTGCCGGAAAAGCGGTGGCGGGCGACCGATAGTCTGGTAGCTGACCTGAGCCCACCACAGACAGGACCGCACGCCGCTATGACTTCCCGCATCGAGCTCGCCCGCGTCGATCTGCGCGGTCGTACTCCGTCCACCGCCGAGCTGCGCACCGCGCTGCCGCGGGGCGGGGTCGACGTCGACTCGGTGCTGCATCATGTGCGGCCGGTCGTCGAGGACATCCGCGACCGGGGCGTCGAGGCCGCGCTGGACTACAGCGAGAAGTTCGACGGCGTGCGCCCCGCCGCGGTGCGGGTGCCCGTCGCCGAGCTGGCCAGAGCGCTCGAGGAGCTCGACCCGGCCGTGCGCGCCGCGCTCGAGGTCGCGATCGAGCGGACCAGGAAGGTGCACGCCGATCAGCGGCGCACCGACACCGTCACCGAGGTGGTGCCCGGCGGCACCGTCACCGAGAAGTGGGTGCCGGTGGAGCGGGTCGGGCTGTACGTGCCCGGTGGCAATGCCGTCTACCCGTCCTCGGTCGTGATGAACGTGGTCCCGGCCCAGGCCGCCGGCGTGGACTCGCTGGTCGTCGCCTCGCCGCCGCAGGCCCAGTTCGGCGGACTGCCACACCCGACCATCCTGGCCGCGGCCGCGCTGCTCGGCGTCGACGAGGTGTGGGCCGTCGGCGGCGCGCAGGCCGTGGCGCTGCTGTCCTACGGCGGCACCGACACCGACGGCGCCGCACTGGCGCCGGTCGACCTCATCACCGGCCCCGGCAACATCTACGTCACCGCCGCCAAGCGGCTGTGCCGCGGCCTGGTCGGCATCGACGCCGAGGCCGGCCCCACCGAGATCGCCGTGCTCGCCGACGCCACCGCCGATCCGGTGCACGTGGCCGCCGACCTGATCAGCCAGGCCGAGCACGACGTGCTCGCCGCGAGCGTGCTCGTCACCGACTCGGTGGCGCTGGCCGACGCGGTCGACGCAGCGCTCAACGCCCAGCTCGCCGTGGTCAAGCACGACGCGCGCGTGCGGGAAGCGCTGAGCGGCAAGCAGTCCGGCACCGTCCTGGTCGACGACATCGACCAGGGCCTGCGCGTCGTCGACGCCTACGCCGCCGAACACCTCGAGATCCAGACCGCCGACGCCGCCGCGGTGGCGGCGCGGGTGCGCAGCGCGGGCGCGATCTTCGTCGGGCCGTGGGCGCCGGTGAGCCTGGGCGACTACTGCGCGGGCTCCAACCACGTGCTGCCCACCGCGGGCTGCGCGCGGCACTCCTCGGGCCTGAGCGTGCAGACCTTCCTGCGCGGCATCCACATCGTGGAGTACACCGAGGCGGCGCTGAAGGATGTCGCCGGACACGTCGTGGCCCTGGCCAACGCCGAGGACCTGCCGGCGCACGGCCAGGCCGTGCGGGCGCGTTTCGAGGCGCTGTCATGAGCGCCCCCACCGTCCCCGGCGCGTCGGCGACCCTGGACCAGCTGCCCCTGCGCGAGAACCTGCGCGGCAAATCCCCGTACGGCGCACCGCAATTGACGGTGCCGGTGCAGCTCAACACCAACGAGAACCCGCACCCGCCGAGCCGGGCCCTGATCGACGACGTCGCCGAGTCGGTCCGCGCGGCCGCCGCCGACCTGCACCGGTACCCGGATCGCGACGCGGTCGCGCTGCGCCACGATCTGGCCGAGTACCTGACCCGCCAGACCGGCGTCCCCGTCGACACCACCAACGTGTGGGCGGCCAACGGCTCCAACGAGATCCTGCAGCAGCTGCTGCAGGCCTTCGGCGGGCCCGGCCGCAGCGCGCTGGGTTTCGTGCCCTCCTACTCGATGCACCCGATCATCTCCGAGGGCATCGATACGGAGTGGATCGAGGCCAAGCGCAGCGGTGACTTCTCCCTCGACATCGACTACGCCGTCGCCCAGATCGCCGAACGCCGCCCCGACGTGGTGTTCGTGACCAGCCCGAACAACCCGACCGGACACAGCATTCCGATCGCGGAGCTCGAGCGGCTGCTGGCCGCGGCGCCCGGCATCGTCGTCGTGGACGAGGCCTACGGCGAGTTCTCGGCGGCGCCGAGCGCGATCACCCTGATCGACCGGTTCCCGACGAAGCTGGTGGTCACCCGCACGATGAGCAAGGCGTTCGCCTTCGCGGGCGGCCGCCTCGGCTACCTGGCCGCCTCGCCCGCGGTGATCGACGCGATCCTGCTGGTGCGGCTGCCGTACCACCTGTCGGTGGTCACCCAGGCCGCCGCGCGGGCCGCGCTGCGCCACGCCGACGAGACCCTCGGCAGCGTGGCGGAACTGGCGGCCCAGCGCGACCGGGTCGCCGCCGCGCTCACCGAGCAGGGTTTCCAGGTGATCCCCAGCGACGCCAACTTCGTGCTGTTCGGCCGGTTCACCGACGCGGCTGCCGCCTGGCAGCACTACCTCGACGCGGGGGTGCTCATCCGCGACGTCGGCATCCCCGGGTACCTGCGCGCCACCGTCGGGCTCGCCGCGGAGAACGACGAGTTCCTGCGGGTGAGCCGCGACATCGCCGGCACCGACCTCACGTCCTGACGAATTCCCCTGTGGAGGAACACATCATGAGCAGAACCGCACGGGTGGAACGGGTCACCAAGGAATCGTCGATCCTGGTGGAACTCGACCTCGACGGCACCGGGCAGACCGAGATCTCCACCGGCGTCCCGTTCTACGACCACATGCTGACCGCGCTGGGCCAGCACGGCGGATTCGACCTGGTCGTGCGCGCCGAGGGCGACATCGAGATCGAGGCGCACCACACCGTCGAGGACACCGCCATCGTGTTCGGCCAGGCGCTGGGCAAGGCGCTGGGCGACAAGAAGGGCATCCGCCGCTTCGGCGACGCGTTCATCCCGATGGACGAGACCCTCGCGCACGCCGCCGTCGACGTGTCGGGGCGGCCGTACTGCGTGTTCACCGGCGAGCCGGAACACCTGGTGCACACCATCATTCCGAGCGCGGGCCCGGGCGCGTCGTACTCGACCGTGCTCAACAAGCACGTGTTCGAGTCGATCGCGCAGAACGCGCGCATCGCGCTGCACGTGCGGGTGCTCTACGGCCGCGACCAGCACCACATCACCGAGGCCGAGTTCAAGGCCGTGGCGCGGGCGCTGCGGGCCGCCGTCGAGATCGACCCGCGGGTCAGCGGCGTTCCGTCGACGAAGGGTGTGCTGTGAAATCCGTCGTGCTGCTGGACTACGGCTCCGGCAACCTGCACTCCGCCGAGCGCGCGCTGGTCCGGGCCGGCGCGCAGGTGGAGGTCACCGCCGACCCGCAGGCCGCGCTGGCCGCCGACGGGCTGGTCGTGCCCGGTGTCGGCGCGTACGCGGCGTGCATGGCCGGGCTGCTCGCGGTGCGCGGTGACCGGATCATCGGTCAGCGGCTGGCGGGCGGACGTCCGGTCCTCGGCATCTGCGTCGGCATGCAGATCATGTTCGACCGCGGTGTGGAGTTCGACGTGGAGACCGAGGGCTGCGGGGAATGGCCGGGCACCGTCGCCCGCCTCGACGCGCCCGTCCTCCCGCACATGGGCTGGAACACGGTCAAGGCGCCCGGCGACAGCACCCTGTTCGCCGGCATGGACGCCGACACCCGCTTCTACTTCGTGCACTCCTACGCCGCCCAGCAGTGGGAACTGCCCGAGGCCGAACACATCGCGCCGCCCAAGCTGACCTGGGCCGAGCACGGCGTCCCGTTCCTCGCGGCCGTCGAGAACGGTCCGCTGTCGGCCACCCAGTTCCACCCCGAGAAGTCCGGCGACGCCGGAGCCCACCTGCTGCGCAACTGGATCGAGGCGCTGTAGGCGGCTGCCGCCAACCAGACCGTACAGATCATCGCGGATGTATGGTCTGGGGATGACCGCTACACCGCCGCGTCCGAAACACCTCGATTCACCGATGCTGCCCAAGATCTTCAAGATCATGGGCAAGACGCAGGTCTGGGTCTATCGGCGCACCGGCGGCCGGATCGGCGCGAAGTGGCGGGTGGGCGCGGGGTTCCGCAAGCCGGTGCCGACATTGCTGCTCGAGCACCGGGGCCGCAAGTCCGGCACGGTGTACACCACGCCGCTGCTCTATCTCGTCGACGGCGCCGACATCGTCATCGTGGCCTCCCAGGGTGGGCTGTCCACCCACCCGCAGTGGTACCGCAATCTGTGCGCGACCCCGGACACCCATGTGCAGATCGGCCGGACCCGCCATCCCGTCCACGCCGTGACCGCCGACCCCGCCGAGCGCGCCCGGCTGTGGCCGCTGCTCGTCGACCTCTACGCCGACTTCGACCACTACCAGGCCTGGGCCGATCGCGAGATCCCCGTCGTCGTCCTGCGACCGAGGGCCGAGGGCTGACCCGGTAGCGCTGCCGCTCATCCGGCGCGCGGGTCCTCCGCCGTGGATTCGATCGTCGCGCCCGGGGTGTAGTACATCTCGACGACCTGGTCGACGTCGAGGTGGCGATGCCAATGCCCCTTCGGCACGATCACGAATTGCCCTGCGGTGAGCGGGATTCGACGGCGATCGCTGCCGGTGAGGATCTCGACGGTCACGCGGCCACCCAACACCATGAGCAGTTCGTCGGTGTCGGGGTGCAGCTCCCAGTCGGAGGAGTCGAGACGGTCGCCGAAGTACAGGCAGAACTCGCCGTCGTTGAACGTGGCGACGGTCCGGAAGTCGAAGGGATCGAGGTTCGCGGCGACGGCGACAGGGTCGTGGCTACGCATCGGGATGCTCGCTTTCGGTGGACGGCAGGGGCAGATCGGCGAGGAAGTCGCCGAGCGGGGTGGCGCAGGACGACGTGTCGTCCAGCCAGGGAGCGTGTCCGCCGGGGACGACGGCGAGGCGCGCGCCGGGGATCTTCCCGATCGACGGGCGGGCGTGTTCGGGGGACGCGAACACGTCGCGCTCGCCCCAGACGAACAGGACCGGACAGTCGATCCGCGCGAGTTCGGCGTCGGTCAGCACCGTCTCCGGCCGGGGTGCGCGGTCCCGGATCAAGCGGCGCAGCAGGGCCCGGTAGGACGCGGCCTGCCCGGGGAGCCGCAGCGGAAGACTGTGCAGGTCGACGAGATCGTCGGACAGGCGGCGCACGGTGGCGGCACCCAGCGCCTCGGCCAGCGCGGCGCGGGCGAGCACGCGGGGAGCGGGAAGCCGCATCAACACCTCGTCGATCCGGCCGCGCCGGGCGCGCGCGGTGGCGACCATCGCGGCGGTGGGGCGGGTTCCGGGCAGTGCCGTCGCCGGTGCGCCGATGGCCGCGATTCCGGTCACCCGGTGCGGGGCGTCCAGCGCGGTCCAGAGGGAGAACAGGCCGCCCAGCGAACTGCCGACGAGCAGGGAACGCCCGAGGTCGAGGGCGTCCAGGGTGCCGGTCACCACCTCGACAGCCAGGTGGCGCAGTGGCCGGTCCGGCCAGCGGTAGGGCGGGGCGAGGTTGTGTCCGGGCAGGTCGACGAGGATGTGCCGGTAGCCGGGCAACAGGGCGAGTAGAGGTGCGAAGGCCATGGCCGGGGCGCCGATCCCGTTGATCCAGACCACGGGCTCGCCGGGGCCGTCGGTGGTGCGGACCCGCACGCGGACGGCGGGACTTCGTAGTGACAGGGTGCGTTCGGTCGTGCGCAGCCCGGCGGAGTCGGCGACGCGGTGTTCGATGGCCCGCACGCGTGCGGCCAGGGCGGAGGCGGTCATGGAGCTCACTGTGACCGGTGGTCGTCGCCGCCGTCTTGGAGGAAATTTCCCTCAGCGGAGAGCGAGCGCCCCCGGCGTCGTCCCCGCGAACGTCACGATGTCGCGGTGCAGATGGGATTGGTCGACGTAGCCGCAGGCGATGGCGACGTCGGCGGCCGATTCCCCCGCGACCAGCCGATCGAAGGCCCGGCGGAAGCGGACCACCATCGCCGCGCGCTTGGGCGTGACGCCGATCTGATCGGTGAACCGCGACCACAGGCGCTTGTGACTCCAGCCGGTGAGTTCGGTCAGGTCTCCGACCCGCACGTCCCCGCCGTCGGCCAGGATCCGCCGCCAGCACGCGGCGACCTCCGGATCCGGCCGGTGGGGGCTCGCGCCGGCCGCGAGAAAGCGGGTCACGACCTCGAATCGTGCTTCCCACGACGAGGTTTCGGACAGTTGGGCCTGGAGGCGCTCGGCCCGTGCGCCCCAGATCTCGGCGAGCCCGGTCACTCCGCCGTGCAGGTCTCGTGGCGCCACACCGAGCAGTGAGCAGGCCGTGATCGGCGAGAGCCGGATCTCGACGCAGTCGACCCGGTCCGAGCGCAGCTGTGGTGTCCCCGGCGCGATGCCGGCGACCAGCCCGCCGTGTCGCGCGCCCGTGCCGGTGTCGGTGAGGGGACTCTCGCCGACCTGCACGACCATCGTCACCGCGGGCAGGGCGACGATCCGCATGTCCGATCCGGCCGCGGCGCGATCCCGGAACCCGGTCAATGACGCGCCGGCCCATCTCGGGGACCGCGCGCGCACCAGCTCCCATCCACCGTCCAATTCCTGATCGGACATGATCGGCCGCACCCGGCCAGCGTACGAGCGCCGGCTCGGCGACCGCAACGGATCGGGCCGGCCGGTGGGCGACAGGAGCTGAGGGGAGAACTACCGGGCATTGCGCAAATTGTTCGCAATCACTTCGGCAAATTCGTTTCCGCGAATTACACGCGGCAATGCGAAAATGCGAATGCGGTGACGCCTGTCCGGGGCGTCACCGCATTCGGTCCGACCTGAGGGGTGGCCGGAAACTCAGCGCACTCCGATCATTCGGCGGGGGCCTGGAGTTCGCGCGCGCCGAGCAGGGAATCGATGATGTTGAGGCCGCCGCTGGTGAGGCCCTCGAAGGCCGAGCTGCCGGTGTCGAGCAGTTCCAGGCCCGCCAGGGCGGCGGCCGAACCGGTGCCGAGGGTGCCGAGGCCGGCCGAGCCGGTGCCGAGCGCGGCCGAACCGGTGGCCAGCGCGGGAGCGGCGGCGGAACCGGTGGCCCCGGCAGTGCCCGCACCAGCGGCTCCGGCGGCGGCCGAGCCCGCGGCGCCCAGCGCGGCGGAACCGGTGGCGGCGGCCGCCGAGCCGGTGAAGGCGTTCGCGGCGGCGGCCGGGCCGAGCACGGTGACGGCGAGAGCGGCGGCGACGGCGAGGGTCTTGCGAGTCATGAGAATTCCTTTCGACCTGTGAATCACAGGCTGGTAACACGATGGTGCGAGTTGGCGATGCACTCGGTGAGAACCTTCGTGCCGATCGACAGCTCGAAAATTAATCGATGCAGCGACGATTCAGCTAATCGGCAGAGCATGGCGATAATCACTGTTAATTCTTGGAAAACGGAGTGTTTCCGCTGGTGGGCGAATTGTCTCGCGGATCACATCAATGCCTGCGCATCATTGGCAACCGGAATCGCGATGATTCAGCAATTTCCGAGTGGGTGCGGTGCTCAGTCGCGGTCGAGGTGGGCATGGTCGGCGGCGTGAGTGCCTGCCGCCCAGCCCTCGGCGCTGCGGAGGGTGATGCCGCGGGTACG
Source organism: Nocardia neocaledoniensis (assembly GCF_003182135.1). GTDB lineage: Bacteria > Actinomycetota > Actinomycetes > Mycobacteriales > Mycobacteriaceae > Nocardia > Nocardia neocaledoniensis. Next base: position 47,623 of record NZ_QGTL01000012.1, read on the forward strand.
GGTGGTGGGGAAGTAGGTGGCGAAGGCTCGTTCGACGCGGTGGTCGTGCGTGGCGAGCAGCGGGAGAAGGGTGGTGGGGGAAGGGGATTCGGCCACGGTGGTGGTGGCCGCTTCGGTGAGGCGGTCGCCGATGCGGGTGGCGTAGGCGGTGAGGAAGGCCTTGCGGTAGGCCCTGGTCCGGGCCTCCTCGGTGTCGGCGGCGGTCTCGATCATCGTCCTGGTGGCCTGGACGAGCAGGGAGGTCGAGAGGAGCTCGACGGCGTCGAGGTCGGGCTCGTCGCCGACGACGGTGACGAAACCCCAGTCGGCGACGAAGATCGCGCGGCACCGGTTCGCGCGGGCGACCCGGTCGACGAGCAGCGCCTTGGCGTCGGTGTAGGGGGTGTCGAGCCAGAGGCGCCGCGCGGTGGGCAGGTCGGGCTCGACCGCGGCGGAGGTCAGGAGCACGCGGTCGATCGCGTACTTGGTCATCAGCTCCTGCGCCTTGGCCGACAGGGTCTCGGCCTCCTCCGGAAACGCGGTGGACTCGGCCTTCGCGAGCAGCCCGCGCACCCGGCCGAGCGTCTTCTCGTCGACGTGCCGCGCCGGAGCGGCACCGCGTCGGGTTGTGCCGGGCAGCGGGCGGATCGGCGCGAGCCGTGGCAGCCGTAGCAGCAGCGCCAGCGCCCGCACGACCGAGGTCAGGGCCTCCTCGGCGGTCAGCAGCGCGCGGTCGGCCCACGCGGGTGGATGCGCGCCCGTCCACCAGACCGTCGCGCCGAGCGCGTCGAGCTGGGCCTGCCAGGTCTCGTCCACGGCGTCGGCGGCGAACCCGGCGCGGTGTTCGGCCATCAGATCGGTCAGGTAGGCGAGGGCGAAGGTGTCGAGTCGGCGGCGGGCCGCCTGGTGGATGTCGTCCGGGAGCCAGCCCTGCGCGAAGGCGTGGGCGAGCAGACGGCGGCTCGCGAGCTCGACGCCCTCGATGACCGGCGCGGTGAGCCGCCCGGAGTCGGCCAGCTGGTCGACGAACTGCCGTGTCGCGGCCGCGTCGTCCTGGGCGGCCGCCGTCGCGACGCCCTCGGCGACGCGCACCGGGTCCGCCAGCGCGTCGGCGTCGAGCAGGAGGGCGGGGTTCGAGACGGCGCGGCGTCCGGTGCGTCGTCGCCGATTCTGTTTGCCCACCTGTCCCGGTGTCCTCTCGATCGTCCGCTGCCGACGGCCCGGTCTCCCGCGGCCGAGGTCGCACCCATTGTCGCGACCGCGCGCTCGGCGACGGTACCCGGCGTGGCGCGCACCAGCGGTGCGGCCCGAGACCCTCGGCGGACCTGGCGGATTGGATTCCCGGGCAAGGGAATCCATCCGAGAACAGTGTTCGGCCCGGCGGGCGGGGCTTACAGTGATCGGCATGAGCTATCGGGGGATGCTGGCCCAGGAACGCGCGGAACTGATCGAGCTACTGCGGGGACTGACCGACGAGGAATGGGAGACGCCCTCGCTGTGCGCGGGCTGGCGGGTACGCGATGTGGTGGGCCATCTGCTCACCGACACCCTCGGTCCCGTCGACTACGCGGCCGCGGCGGTGCGCCACCGCGGCTCGGTCGACCGCATCAACAACGCGCTCGCCGCCTCGTTCGCCCACCTGCCGACCGCGCAGCTGGTGCACATGTTCGAACACGACTCGGGGCGGCTGTCGCGCTACTCGCCGCGGCTGATGCTGTCGGACCTGCTGGTGCATCAGCAGGACATCCGCCGCCCGCTGAACCGGCCGCGCGCCATTCCGGCCGACCGGCTCACCGCCGTGCTGTCCTATCCCGACCCGTTCGCCTTCCCAGGGCGGCGCACCAGGGGACTGCGCTTCGTCGCTACCGACGTCGACTGGTCGTGGGGCGACGGGCCCGAGGTCCGCGGGCCGGGTGAGGCCATCGCGCTCGCCGTCGTCGGCCGCGCCGTCGTGCTGGACGAGCTCACCGGCGGCGGGGTTCCCGAACTGCGCCGCCGCTCGAGCTGACCGCGCGGGAGTGACACAGCGCTCAGCGGCGTGGACCGGTGCGCGGAGCGGGACTCCAGACCTACTAGTCTGATCACGTGAGTCTTGTGCTGTTGCCCGCGGTCGATGTCGCCAATGGGGAGGCCGTGCGCCTCGTGCAGGGGGAGGCCGGTAGCGAAACCGGGTACGGGTCCCCGCGCGATGCCGCGCTGGCCTGGCAGCAGGCCGGCGCCGAATGGGTGCACCTGGTGGACCTGGACGCCGCGTTCGGCAAGGGCAGCAACCGCGAACTGATCGCCCAGGTGATCGGTGAACTCGACGTCAAGGTGGAACTGTCCGGCGGGATCCGCGACGACGACTCGCTGAAGGCGGCCCTGGCCACCGGCTGCGCGCGCGTGAACATCGGCACCGCCGCGATCGAGGACCCGCAGTGGTGCGCCCGCGTGCTCGGCGAATACGGCGACCGGGTCGCCGTCGGCCTCGACGTCAAGCAGATCGACGGCGAATGGCGGCTGCGCGGCCGCGGCTGGGTGACCGACGGCGGCGACCTGTGGGAGGTGCTCGAGCGCCTCGAACGCGACGGCTGCGCGCGCTACGTCGTCACCGACGTCTCCAAGGACGGCACCCTGACCGGCCCCAACCTCGACCTGCTGAGCCAGGTGGCCAATGCCGCCGAGGCGCCGGTGGTGGCCTCCGGTGGCATCTCGGTGCTCGACGACCTCGTCGCGATCGCCGGCCTCGCCGAGGACGGCGTGGAGGGCGCGATCATCGGCAAGGCGCTGTACGCGGGCCGGTTCACCCTGCCCGAGGCCCTGGCCGCGGTGCGCTGACGCCCACGATGACCGCCGCGCCGAGCACCGCCGAACTGACCGACCTGCTGGCCATCGCCACCCAGGTCCTGGACGGGACCGTCCCCCGCTTCGTCGAGGGCATCGGCGCGCCGAGCGCGGTCACCAAGGGCCGCAACGACTTCGCCACCGAACTCGACCTCGAACTCGAACGCACCATCTCCGCCGAGCTGCACCAGCGCACCGGCATCGCGGTGCACGGCGAGGAATTCGGCGGCCCCGCGCTCACCTCGGGCACGGCCTGGGTGCTCGACCCGATCGACGGCACCTTCAACTACTCCTCCGGGCACCCGATGTCGGGCACGCTGCTCGCGCTCGTGCACGAGGGCGAGCCGGTGATCGGGCTGACCTGGCTGCCGCTGCTCGGTCGCCGCTACGACGCCGTCGCCGGCGGGCCGGTGCGGCTCGACGGGGCGGTACTGCCGCCGCTGCGGCCGGGCAAGCTGGCCGACGCGATGATCGGCTTCGGCGCGTTCAACGTCGACTCGGCGGGCCGCATCCCCGGCCAGTTCCGGTTCGACCTGCTCGGCGCGCTCAGCAGGCTCTCCTCGCGGGTGCGCATGCACGGCGCCACCGGCATCGACCTGGCCTTCACCGCCTCCGGCACGCTCGGCGGCGCGGTGGTGTTCGGCCACCATCCCTGGGACAACGCGGCCGGGGTCGCGCTGGTGCGGGCCGCGGGCGGCGTGGTGACCGACCTGGCGGGCGCGCCGTGGACGATCACCTCCGGCTCGGTACTGGCGGCCGCGCCCGGCGTGCACGAAGAACTTTTGGACATGATCCTGACGGTCAGCGACGAAGAACGAGGATGAACACGATGACAGCGCGCACCGACACGACGGCGCCGAGCACCCTGGCCGTCCGCGTGATCCCGTGCCTCGACGTCGACGCGGGCCGCGTGGTCAAGGGTGTCAACTTCCAGAACCTGCGCGACGCGGGCGATCCGGTCGAACTCGCCGCCACCTACGACGCCCAGGGCGCCGACGAGCTGACCTTCCTCGACGTCACCGCCTCCACCGGCGACCGCGGCACCATGCTCGACGTGGTGACCCGCACGGCCGAGCAGATCTTCATCCCGCTCACCGTCGGCGGCGGCGTGCGCACCGTCTCCGACGTCGACCGGCTGCTGCGCGCGGGCGCGGACAAGGTGTCGGTGAACACCGCCGCCATCGCCCGCCCCGAGGTCCTCTCGGAGATGTCGCAGCGCTTCGGTTCGCAGTGCATCGTGCTCTCGGTGGACGCGCGCACCGTGCCCGACGGGCAGCCCGACACCCCGTCCGGCTGGGAGGTCACCACCCACGGCGGCAAGCGCGGCACCGGCATCGACGCGGTGGAATGGGCCATCCGCGGCGCCGAACTCGGCGTCGGCGAGATCCTGCTCAACTCGATGGACGCCGACGGCACCAAGGCCGGGTTCGACCTGCCGATGATCGCCGCCGTCCGCGCCGCGGTCACCGTCCCGGTGATCGCCAGCGGCGGCGCGGGCGCGGTCGAGCACTTCCCGCCCGCCGTGCACGCCGGCGCCGACGCGGTCCTGGCCGCCAGCGTCTTCCACTTCGGCGACCTCACCATCGGCCAGGTGAAGTCGGCGATGCGCGCGGACGGCATCACCGTCCGCTGACACCGATCAGGCCGCGGCGCCGCGCAGGCGGGTGAGCGCGGCGTCGGGCACGATCTCGCGGGGCAGCACGAAACCCTGGGTTCCGGTGGGCTGCACGAAGACCACATCGCCCTGGGTGATGACGCGCTTGATGTCGGCGTAGCGATTGCTGACCTGCCCGCTGGTCTGCCACAGGTGCATCGTGTCGCCGGTGTACCGCACGCTCATCTGGTGGCCCGGCCCCGCGACAGCCGTGAACTTCGGATTCATCCGCGCGAGCTGGACGCCGGTGACGATGGTGACCACGACCAGTTCGAACGCGAGCACGAGGAGGAACGCGCGGGCCATCTCGCCGATCACCGCCTCGCCGCCGTCGGACAGGATCGAGAGGGTGCCCCGGACGAGCAGGAACGCGGGCAGCGCGAGCAGAAAGCCCCATTTCGCGGGAAGCCGCCAGGTGACCAGTGCCGCACCGCGATTGAGCCGGCGGGCGGTGTCGCCGTCGCAGGTGTAGGTGACCTCGATCGGCGCGCCCTGGTGTGAAAACCCTTGGTGCTGCGGATGTCCCACCGGTCGCGACGGCTGGAACGGCTGCTGTGGATTCATGAATCCCCCCATAGATATGAAATTGCCCGACCGATCGTAGACAACGACCGACCGGAGGCTGCGGCGGGCCCGATCCGGTCGCACGGAGATGGAATCGCCATGCGCCGATCGCGACGGATACCGTCGGTTCCGGCGTTGCCATGGGTATGAGTATCGGAATCGCGTTGTCCCCGTTGGCTCTCGATCGGTCCGGTAATGCCGTGGACGCGGCGGTCGCGCAGGCCCGCGCGGCCGCCGAGGCCGGGGTGCAGTCGGTGTGGCTCGGTCAGACGTTCTCGCACGACGCGCTGCTGGTGGCGGCGATCGTCGGGCGAGAGGTGCCGGGGATCGAGGTCGGGACCTCGGTGGTACCGGTGCCGGGAAGGCATCCGCTGCTGGTGGCGAGCCAGGCGCAGACCGCGCAGGCGGCCACCGGCGGGCGGTTCACGCTGGGGCTGGGGCTCGGTGCGCGCGAGCTGTCCGAGCGCGCGTTCGGCGGCACGTTCGATCGTCCGGCCACCCGGATGCGTGAATTCCTCACGGCCCTGCGCTCGATCCTCGACACCGGCGAGGTCGATTTCCACGGCGAGACCGTCACTGCCGCCGCCCCGATGCCCGCCGCGGTCGCGGGCGCGAAGCCGACCGTGCCGGTGCTGGTGGCAGCGATGGGACCACAGGCGTTGCGGGCCACCGGCGAGCTCGCCGACGGTACCCTGCCCTTCCTGGTCGGGCCTGACGCGTTGGCCGAGCACATCGTCGAGCCGTTGCGCGCGGCGGCGAAGAGCGCGGACAGGCCGCGACCGCGCGTCGTGGCCCTCGTCCCCGGCGTCGTCACCTCGGACCTGACCGCCGCCCGCACGGCCGCCGAGGCGAATACGGCCTTCTACGACACCATTCCGTCCTATCAGCGGGTGATCGCGCTGTCCGGTGTCGACCGGGCCGCCGATCTCGTGGTGCTCGGCGACGAGGAGACCGTGGCCGCCCGGGTGGCCGACTACTTCGCCGCGGGCGCCACCGACGTCGTCTTCTCCCAGACCGACCTCACCACCCCGGAAGACCAGCGGCGCACCTGGGCCCTGCTCGGCGAACTCCAGCGCGCCGGCTGAGGCGACGTCCGGCCGGTATCGTTCGGGCCATGCCAGCTGTGCAGCGGCGTCCGCTCGGCGTGGCGGCGACCGGATGACCACCATCGTCGTCGACAGGGCGCCCACCCGTGTCGTGCGCGCCGCCGAATGGGTCGGCTACGCCTTTCTGGTCGCGGGATGGATCGCGGTGGCGCTCGGACTGTGGTCGCCGCCATCGCCGGATCCGGCGTTCGAACCGGGGACGAGCGACCAGATCAGCGTGGTGTTCTACGTCTACGGACCGTTGTTCGTCGTACTCGCTCCCGGCCTGCTCGGCGTCGGCGTCCTGGTGGCGCGGAACCGGGTCGAGTCCTGGGCGCTCGTCGTCGCCGGGCTGGCGCTGAGTCTGTACACCCAACTCGTCGCGACATTGACGTTCCTCACCGAGTATCGGCCGCAGCTGCCCGGATACCTCGGCGTGAGTCTGGCCTGCACCGCAGTAGCGTGCGTTGCCGCGCTGGTGGCGGTTCTCGTGCGCCGGTGGCCCAGCCGCGACCACCGGCTCTGGACTCCCGTGGTCGCCCTGCTCGTGACGGCGGCCGCGGTCGGGCCGCTGATCACCTCGCACGGCGAGCGGCAGGGGCCGATCGGGTGGGTGTCGGAGCATCCGGAGTGCGGGCGCACGATGTCGGACTGGGTCGACGCCGACGGCACGGCGGTCTACACGGGCACCCTCGAGTACAGGTACCGCCCGGATACGAAGGTGAAACCCGCCCCGGTCGGCCCCGTCGAGGTGACGGTGACCCTCGCCGACGGCAGAATGACGACGACGATGTCGCCGGACAATGCCGTGGCGATGGCCGACACGGCCGAACTGCTCCGCAACTCCCGCAAGCTCGTCACCTCGGTCCAGCGCGCGGAAGACGACGCGCACGTCAGGTTGGAATCGCCGGATTGTGACCGCGGAACCCGCGTCGCCGTCGTGACATTCAGCGGGGCCGCGGCGAAGAACGACGCCGAAGGACGACCGATCGAGCTGCACCACGTCGACGGGGAGCTGACCCGCGTGGCCGAATCGCCCTCCTGAGGAACACCGATACGCTCCGCCGCATCGCCCCGCGGGCCGACTCGCTCATGGTGCCGACGTCAGCGGGGAGTGTGGCTACAGGCCCATGTCGGTGGCGAGGAGGGCGCGCAGAGCGTCGCCGGTGCCGCCGAGGATGCGATCGATGCGGTGGTCGGCGTAGAGGCGGGCGATGGGGGAGTCGGTGAGATAGCCCGTGCCGCCGTGCAGTTGCAGGCAGCGGTCGATCACCCGGCCCGCGGTCTCGGTGGCGAACAGCTTCGCCGACGCGGCGTCGGCGGGGTCGAGTTCGCCCTGGTCGTGGGCGGTGAGGGCGCGGTCGACGACCGCCTCGACGGCGTCGACCTCGGCGCGGCAGGCGGCGAGCTCGAACCGGGTGTTCTGGAAACCGGGACGGGGACCGCGTTCGGCGGTGTGCAGGCGGGCGAACCGGATCGCCGCCTTGGCCTGGGCGTAGGCGCTGACGGCGATGCCGAGCCGTTCGCGCGGGAGCTGCGCGGCCAGGTGCTCGACCGCGCGATGCGGGGCACCGAGCACGTCGGCGACCGGGACCCGCACATCGGTGAAGGTGAGTTCGGCGGTGTCGCTGACCTTGCGGCCCAGCGTGTCCAGCTGGCGGCCGACGCGAAAGCCGGGCGTGGCGGTGTCGACCACCAGCAGCGAGAGACCGTAGGACGGATCGTCGGCCCGCGGCGCCGCCGTCCGCGCGCACACGATGACGCGGTCGGCGTGCACCCCGCCGGTGACGAAGGTCTTGGAGCCGTTCACCACGTACACGCCGTCGGTGCCCAGCGGCGCGGTGGTCCGCATGTCCGCGGGCTCGGACCCGGCGCCTGGCTCGGCGACGGCGAGCGCGAACATCGTCTCGCCGGTGACGATTCCGGGCCACCAGCGCTGCTGCTGCGCCGTGGTGGCCAGCGTACGCACCAGCGGCAGACACCGGGTGACGTGCGCGCTCGACCCGCCGAACGAGACGGCGGCCCTGGCGATCTCCTCGGCCAGCACCGCCCGGTACCCGAACGAGGACTGCCCCGCCCCGCCGAAGGCGACCGGCGCCTCGATCCCGAAGACGCCGAGTTCGCCCAGCCGGTAATAGAATTCGCGCGGTACCAGGCCGTCGTCGTACCACTTGCCGAAGCTGGGGACGACCTCGGCGTCGATGAAGGCGCGGATGCGCGCTCGGAACGCGTCGTGCCCGGCGTCGAACACTGTTCTGCGCATGACGATCTCCTGACCGGCCGACGTACGGCCACGAGCCGTCCCGCCCGGCGGTGCGGGCGGGACGGCGAGATGCGGTAAGGCCGTGTTACTTCGCGGGCGCGGGGACCGCGGGATCCTTGCAGTAGGCGCCGAGCTCGGCCGGGCAGGGCGCGAGGATCGTCGAGAAGTACTGGTAGGCCGAGAACAGCGCCAGCGGCCCGCCGACGGTGATCAGCCCCACCATGGTGCCGACCGCGCCGAGGGTGGCCGCGCCGAGCACACAGCCGGCGACGGTCGCGCCGACCCACGGCACCAGCAGCGCGATCACCGGGCTGGCGATCGCCGCGCCCGCCGCGCCGCCGATCAGGCAGCCGACCCCGCCGCCCACCACGGCGCCGACGATCGCGGCCACCGCGCTGCCGATGCCGAGCCGCTGGCTGAGCACACCGAGCGCGGTCTGATCGCGCGGGGTGAACGACTCGGCGATCTGCTTCGCCGCCGCGTCCGCGCTGATCAGGTCGGTCGCGGCCGCCACCGGGGTGCCGCCCTCGCGGGCGGGCGTCAGCGTCGCCTTGCCGCCCTCGACGGTCGCCGCGATCGGAAACAGCTTGTCGTCGAGGCGATACGACAGCGGCAGCGCCGCGACCGGCACGTCGGCGGCGGTGGTGAGCACCAGCTGGCCGTCGACGACGGTCAGTTTGCCGTCACCGGTGGTGACGACGGCGGCATCGCCCTGCCTGCTGACCTCGTAGTGCACTTCGGTCTGCGCCGGTGCCGGTTCGGCGTGGCCGGTGCCGGTGCCGACACCGAGGGCAAGGGCCGTCAGAGCGGCGGTCGCGAGCGTGGTGGACATCTTCATCGGTGATCCTCATCGATCGGTGGTGTACTTCGGGGAACTAGTTGCCGGCGCTGAACAGGCCCTCGGTGAGCGACCAGTGGGTGCCCGTGAAGGTCTGGATGCCGACGGATTCGAGCGGGAAGCCGTCGCCCGCACCGGTTTTCATGGTGATTCCGGGCAGCAGCAGGCCCGCGGCGACGTCGTCGAGGGAGCGCATCGCGTCGCGCAGGCCCTCCCTGGTGGGGCACTTCGCGGCGGCCATCGTCTTGTGGAAGCTCTCGGCCATCGCCCAGCCGCCCATGGTGTGCTGGTTCTCCGGGTCGGCGCCCTGGCCGTACTGCGCCAGTTTCGCGCGGTAGGTCTGCATGCCCGCGTCGCCTGCCCAGCGCGGGTCGGCCGCGTCCTTGAGGAAGGCCGCGGTCACCGCGCCTCGCACGTTCTCCAGGCCGACCGGCCGCAGGGTGGCCATCGTGTTCGACACCTGGGTCACCACGTGCAGCGGATTCCACTCGGTGTTGCGCACGTCGGCGGCCAGGGCCTGCGAGGCGAACTTCGGGGTCGAGAAGTTCAGCAGCACATCGGCTTTCGAGTTGGCCAGATTGCGGACCTGCGGGTCGACGGTGGGATCGGTGACCTCGAAGCTCTGCTGCGCGACCACCTTGACGCCGCTGCCCGCGATGCCCTCGGTGAACGCGCCGAGCAGGTCCTTGCCGAAGTCGTCGTTCTGGTAGAGCACGGCCACCGTGGCGTTCGGGCGCTGCTTCTCGATGTACTCGGCGTAGGCGCTGCCCTCGGTGTGGTAGCTGGGCTGCCAGCCGATGGTCCACGGATGTTCGGTGTCGGTGCCGAATTTCGTGGCACCGGTGGCGACGAACACCTGCGGCACCTGTCGCTGGCCGAGGTAGTCGACCACGGCCGAGGAGGTCGCCGTGCCCAGGGTCTGGAAGATCGCGAACACCTGGTCCTGTTCGACGAGGCGGCGGGTCTCCTCGACGGTCTTGGGCGGCTGGTAGCTGTCGTCGCGCACCAGGTACTCGACCTTGCGTCCGTCGATGCCGCCCTGTTCGGCGTTGATGTAGTCGAAGTAGGCCTTGATGCCCTTGGGCACCTCGCCGTAGGCCGAGGCCGGACCCGACAGCGGATACACCCCGCCGAGCTTGATCGTGGTGTCGGTGATGCCGGTGGTCTGCTGGCCGCGGCAGTCGCCCGAGCCGACGGTGCCGGTGTCGGCGCCGCGGCCGCCGCACGCGGTGAGCGTCGCGAGCAGTGCCGCCGCCAGGCCGAGGGCGTGGAACGCCTTAGTGCGCATGTGTTCTCCCTTTCCGAACCAGAGGTCCGAGCTGTCGCGCGAGGCGGCCGGCCAGCCCGGCCAGGCCCGTGGGCGCGAGGTACATGACCGCGATGATCAGCAGTCCGAAGATGACGCCGGGCGCCGCCTGATTGACGTCCTGGGCGAAGCTCGGCACGAAGAGCACGAACAGCCCACCCAGCAGCGGTCCCCAGGTGGTGCCGAGCCCCCCGACGACCAGCCCGGCCAGCAGCGTCACCGACAGCGTCAGCGCGAACGAGTCCGGCGAGACGAAGGCGATCACCCAGGTGTAGACGCATCCGGCCACGCCGGCGAGCAGCGCGCTCCAGGCGAACGCCAGAGTCTTGTAGTGGGCCAGGTTCACGCCGAGCACCTCGGCCGCGATCTCGTTGTCGCGCACCGCGTGCAGCGCGCGCCCGACCCGCGACCGCAGCATGCCCGCGACCAGCGCGAAGCTCGCGAGGGTGACGGCCAGCGCCAGGAAGTACAGCCACTGGTCCTCGGCCAGTCCGGTCCACAGCGGCGCTTGCGGCTTGGTGACGGTGATGCCCATCGAGCCGCCGGTCAGCCCGTCGAAGCGCTTGAGCAGCGGGACGAGGAAGACCGCGATCGCCAGGGTGACCAGCGCCAGGTACAGCCCGCGCAGCCGCAGCGCCGGGATGCCGAGCGCGAAACCGAGGGCGAATGTCACGGCCGCCGCGAGGGGCAGGGTCGCGAGATACGGGGTGTCCCACTGGTGCATCGCGACGGCCGCGGTGTACGCGCCGACGGCGAAGAACGCGCCGTGGCCCAGCGAGATCTGTCCGGTGTGGCCGACCAACAGGTTCAGCCCGAGCAGGGTGACCGCGTAGATCATGGCCATCGCCAGCTGGAAGGTGTGGAAGGGCACCAGCTGGAACGGCGCCGCGCAGGCCACCAGCACCACGGCCGCCGTGGCGATCGTCGGCCAGGGCCACCGGCCGAGGCCGCGGGCGACCGGTTTCGCCGGGGCGGCCGGGGCCGTCGTGGCCGGGACTGTGTTCAACTCGCTCATACCCGCTCCACCGCCGCGTGTCCGAACAGACCTTGCGGGCGCACCAGCAGCACGCCCAGGATGATCACCAGCGGCACACCGATCTTGAGTTCGGTGCCGATCGCATCGACGTACGCGCCGGTGAGGGTTTCGGCGGCGCCGACGATCAGGCCGCCGGCCACCGCGCCACCGGGGGAGTCGAATCCGCCGAGGGTGGCCGCCGCGAAGGCGTAGAGCAGGACCCCGCCCATCATGTTGGGCTCGAGGAACAGCAGCGGCGCCGACAGCACGCCCGAGACCGCGCCGACCAGCGCGGCCAGCCCCCAGCCGAGCGCCAGCACCGTGCCGACCCGGATCCCGACCAGCCGGGCCGAGGCCGGATTGCAGGCCACCGCCCGCATGGCCAGGCCGATCCCGGTGTAGCGGAACAGCAGATACAGCAGGCCCATCACCACGCCGACGACGGCGAGAATCCCGAGACTGCCGTAGCCGACGCTCACACCCGCACCGCGCAAGGCGCCCTCCGGGAACGGATTCGGGAACGATTTCACCTGGTATGACCAGATCCAGCCCGCCACCGCGTTGACGGTGAAGAACAGGCCGACCGTCACGATGACGAGGGTGATCTCCGGCGCGCCCTCGACCGGGCGGATGATCACCCGTTCGATGAGCATGCCCGCGCCGAAGGACAGCGCCAGGGTGAGCGGCAGCGCCACCCAGAACGGCATCGTCTGGCTCAGCTGCCAGGCCAGGAACGCCGAGAACATGGCCAGCTCGCCCTGGGCGAAGTTGACGATCCCGGTGAAGCGATAGATCAGGACCAGCGCCAGGGCCAGCCCGGCGTAGATCGCGCCCGCCGAGAGTCCCTCGACGAGCTGCTGGGCGAATTCGGTCACGGCCGCACCCGGATTCCCAGGTAGGAGCGGGTGACCTGCTCGTCGGCGCGGATCTGTGCCGCGGTGCCCGACAACACGATCCGCCCGGACTCGAGCACGTGCGCCTGGTGGGCGATGCCCAGCGCCAGGTGCGCGTTCTGTTCGACGACGATCACGGTGGTGCGTTCCTCTTCGTTGATGGTGTGCACGATCCCGAACAGCTCCTGGGTCACCAGCGGCGACAACCCCAGCGAGGGCTCGTCGAGCAGCAGCACCCGCGGCCGCAGCAGCAGGGCCCGGCCGATGGCGAGCATCTGCTGCTGGCCGCCGGACAATCCGCCCGCCGGGTCGCGGCGCTTGTCGCGCAGGATCGGGAAGTAGTCGTAGACGCGGCGCAGGTCGGCCTCCACGGCCGCGCGGTCGCGGCGGGTGTACGCGCCCAGCCGCAGGTTCTCCTCGACCGACAGCGGCGCGAAGGTGCCGCGCCCCTCCGGCACGTGGGCCACGCCCAGGCGCGCCATGGCTTCCGGCGCGCGGCCGGTCACCTCGGTCTCGCCCAGCCGCAGCGTGCCGCGGACCTTGACCATGCCGCACAGCGCGCGCAGCAGCGTGGTCTTGCCTGCCCCGTTGGGGCCGAGGATCGCGCAGACCTCGCCCTCGGCGACCCCGAAGCTCACGCCGTGCAGGACCTTCGCCGCGCCGTAGCCGGCGTGCAGGTCGGTCACCGAAAGAAAATCCTTCACGCCGCAGCTCCCAGGTAGGCGCGGATGACCGCCGGATCCCGTTGCACCGCTTCGGGTTCGCCCTCGGCGATGACCGCGCCGAACTCCAGGCAGACCACCCGGTCACAGGTGCCCATGACGAATCCCATGTGGTGTTCGACGACCACGACGGTCAGGTCCAGATCGGCCCGCAGCCCGCGCAGCAGCTCGGCGAACTCGTCGACCTCGCCGTGGCTGAGGCCGTTCACCGGCTCGTCGAGCAGGAGCAGCCGTGGCCGCACCGCCAGCGCCCTGGCCAGTTCGATCCGCTTGAGCGTGCCGAACGGCAGGCCGGCGGCCGGATGGTCGGCGACGGCGGACAGGTCGAGGCGGGCGAGCAGCGCGTCGGCCTCGGCGCGCAGCGCGCGTTCCTCGCGCCGCACCTTCGGTGCGCGCAGGCCCGCCGAGAGGAACCCCGCCCCGGCCCGGTGGTGCGCGCCGACGAGGACGTTGTCGCGCACCGACATCCGGGGAAACAGGCCGAGGTTCTGGAAGGTGCGGGCGATGCCGAGCCCGGCCAGCGCGTCGGGGCGCACCGTGGCCAGGTCGGTGTCGCGGAACCGCAGTGTGCCCGAGGTCGGGCGGTGGCGCCGGGTCAGGCAGTTGAACAGGGTGGTCTTACCCGCGCCGTTCGGTCCGATCAGGCCGACCATCTCACCGGGAGCCACCGTGAACCCGACCTCCCGCAGGGCGGTGATGCCGCCGAAGCGCACCGTCAGGTTGGTTATCTCGAGCATGGCGTCGAGATTAAATTCGCAGTTCAGGGGTCACATCGGACGCTGCGGACCAAGTTTCGCCGCCGATCTCGTCCACGGCGGACAGGGCGGGGGGCGCCGCGCGGTCGCCGGTTGACACCGGCAAATCGGACCTGCACACTTCCCGAATATGTCAGCTGGATCACAGTCGCTCGCCGTGCAGCCGGGCTCGGTGCAGGCCGAGCGCGTGCGGATCGTCGGCTGCGCCTACGCCCACGCCGACGACATCGCCGACGACGTGATGGCCAAGATCCGGGAGGAGCTCCCGGGCTACGGCACCGACGACCCCGGTTTCCTCGCCGACGTCCACGACCAGCTGGCCCGCCTGAGCCGCACCGGCCTCGGCGCCCTGCTCGAACGCAAGCGCGTCACCCCGGCCGATGTCACCTACGCCAGGCAGGCGGCCGCCCGCCGCGCCCGGTCCGGGCTGCCGCTTGTCGACTACATCGCCGCGTTCCGCCTCGGCCAGCGCGCCATCTGGAAGTCACTGCTCGCCCACGCGGGCGACGGCGAGGCCGGGCGGGAAGCGGTGTTGTCCCTGGCCGGCCCGCTGGCCCGCTACACCGACCTGATCAGCAACCAGGCCACCGACGCCTATCTGGAGTTCCAGCAGTACGTGGCCGCCGAGTCGGGCCGCGACGGCCAGGCGCTGATGGACGCGCTGCTCGACGGCACCCTGCCCGCGGGCGGGCCGCACCTGTCGGTGGCCACCGCGCACGGCATCGGCGCCGACCGCACCACGCCGCTGCTCGTCGTCACCGCCGTCGTGCTCGAGCCTGCCGAAACCCAGGGCGAGACAGCGCGGCTGGTGTCGGCGGCGGCCGCGCGGGTCGGCGTGAACGGATTGCGCACGCTGTCGGTGGTGCGTGGCGGCGAGATCGTGGCCATTCCCGCGCTGGGCCGCGACGGATCGGCCGAGCAGCTGTGCGAACGGCTGCGCGCGATGCGGGCCGAGCTGGCCGCCGAGGGGATCTCGCTGGCCGTCGGCGTGAGCACCGCGGTCACCGAGGTCGCTCAGATCCCGCGCGCCTACCGGCAGGCCCAGGCCGCGCTCGCGCTCCTGCCCGAGGACGGCGGCGTGCTCGCGTTGCCGCAGCTCACCCCGTTCCGGTACCTGCTGCTGCGCGCCGACGACACCACCCGTCAGCTCGTGGACCCCCGCGTCGGCGCCGCACTGGCCGACGACCGCGCCCGCGGCGGCTCGCTCGCCGAGACCATCCGCGCCTTCGCCGCCGCCGACATGAACCTGCGCGAAGCGGCCGACACTCTGCGCATCCACCTCAACACCGCCAAGTACCGGATCGGGCGCATCCAGGAACTCACCGGCCGCAATGTGCGCAGCGTCAACGATCTGGTCGAGCTGCTCGTGGCGATCGAACTGCAGACCGGGCAGTCCGGACGGCCGGGCGCGGCTGTTATAAACGACGCATGAGTCTGGATCCCGCCATCGCCGCACGTCTCAAGCGCAACGAGGCGGGCCTGGTCGCCGCCGTCGCGCAGGAGAAGTCGACCGGCGACGTGCTGATGATGGCCTGGATGGACGACGAGGCGCTGGCCCGCACCCTCGAAACCCGCAGGGGCACCTACTATTCGCGCTCACGTCAGCAGTACTGGGTCAAGGGGGAGACCTCGGGCCACACCCAGTACGTGCACGAGGTGCGGCTGGACTGCGACGGCGACACCGTGCTGCTGATCGTCGACCAGGAGGGCGCCGCGTGCCACACCGGCACGCACACCTGCTTCGACACCGACGTGCTGCTGGCCGCGGACTAGCAGCCCTCCTCGGCGAGCACGGCGTTCAGCCGCGTCGAGACCGTTTCCCCTAGGTCGGCCAGCTGGGCGATCTGGTCGGGGTCGAGCGCGTCCAGCACCAGCCTGCGCACCGCGTCGACATAGCCCGGCGCGGCCGCCAGCACCATTTCGAATCCTTCGTCGGTGAGCACCGCGTTGACCCCGCGCCTGCCCGCCGTGCTGTCGCGGCGCGCCCAGCCGAGTCGTTCCAGCTTGGACACCACGTGCGAGAGTCGCGATAGCGACGCATTTGCTTTGTGGGCGAGATCACTCAGCTGCAGTCGGTGCCCAGGTTCCTCCGACAGCAGGCTGAGCACCCGGAACTCGAAGTGCGTCAGTCCGGATTCGCGCTGCAGCCGGGTATCGAGCGCGCCGGGAATCCGGGCCATGAGCGCGACGATCGCCTGCCACGCGCGCTGTTCCACGGGGTCGAGCCACTGAGCGCTCACCGGCACTGCCTCATGGCCGGACGACAGGACTGGTGTACTGGGGCGCGCACCCGACCGAGTTTGCCACGACGTCGCTGTGGCGTCCGCGAGTTGGCGGCGGTCGTGAGGTCACTCACAGCACCGCGCGGCGGACTATCGCGCGTGCGGCTACTCGGCGGGCGTGATCGGCGGCTCGGGGACCTGCACCGCCTTGGCGGCCTTGCGGCGGTTGAGGCCGCGCTTGCCCATGAGCGCGAGTACCGCCAGGAAGATCACCCCGGCCAGCAGGGCGCCGACGAGGCAGGCGCCGCGGAAGGCGGGCGCGTCGACGTCGAGGATGCGCTGACCGGCGTGCGCGGCGTTGTTGCCGCCCAGCACGATGGTCAGCGTCATGAGATTGGGGATCGCGCCGACCAGGGCGATGACGACCGCGGCGCCCGCGATGAACTTGCCGCCCTTGCGTTTCCACATGCGAACGGCCAGCAACAGCAACAGCAGGGGCACCAGCGTGAAGACCAGCCCGTAGACCAGGCCCCACCAGATGCCGGAGGAGAAGCTGCCGTGCACCATCGAGCCGATGCGCTGTGCCCACCAGCGCGGAATGAACGACGCGAGAACGAAATAGGCGATCACCAGCACGATCGCCGTGGCGACCGTGATGATCGCCCGATTCCGCCACACGACGGCCGTGGACTTCTGACCGTTCGACTGCACCTCGCCGGTTGTCATGTCCCCAGGGTAGAGGCGGGTACGCCGCCGGGCGCCGATCCGGCGCCCGGCGTTTTCCGCGCGGGGCCCGCTATTCGGTGGCGTTCGCGCGCTCGCGCAGGAAGGCCAGCGCCTCGTCGGCGTGCACGGCGGCGCGCAGCTCACCGGTGACGATCTTCAGAATGGTGCCGTCGGTATCGATGACGAAGGTGTGCCGCTTGACCGGGGCGAGCTTGCCGAGCAGTCCGCGCTTGACGCCGAAGGCCGCGGCCACCGCGCCGTCGGCGTCGGACAGCACCGGGTACTCGAGCCGCTGCTTGGCGGCGAACCCGGCCTGCACCTCGGCGCTGTCGGTGCTGATGCCGGCGCACGAGGCGCCCACCGCGGCGAATTCGGCGCTCAGATCACGGAAGTGGCAGGCCTCGGCCGTGCACACCGGGGTGTTCGCGGCGGGATAGAAGAACAACACGAGGGGGCCGTCGGCGAGCAAGCTGTCGAGCGTGCGGAGCTGGGCGGACTGGTCGGGGAGCGCGAACTGGGGAGCGCGCTGGCCTGGCTGCATGGTCGTCACCCTAGTGACAGGGCCGGTCCGACGAAAGATCCCCGTCCGCCCGCGAACGGGGATCTGTTCGGGTGCTCGGTGCCGCCCCCGACGGACTGCGCCGGGCTAGCGCTGCAGCAGCGCCGCGATCTCGGGATTGCGGATCTCCATCACGTCGAGGATGCCGTGCACGCGCAACATCGGCTCGAGCTCCCGGATGCGGTCGCGGTGCCCGGCGTATTCCACCGGGAAACGCTTCTCGTCCAGGTCTTCCATGGCCTTGGCGTAGGTGACGAAAGACGTCAGCGCGCTCGCCGCGGACATTTGACCGGGACCGTAGTGCTGCTGCGACGGGGCGACCATCCGGCCGTCCTGTGCGCCCTGGTGCGAGGGGTACAACATTGCTCCTCTCGGAAAGGGGATTACCGCATGCGACATGGAACGCGCGCGAGTGTAGTGATGGCGATCACCCCGGGTCGCGGCGCGGGGGTCGGGCCAGCGCGCGGGTGCCGCGCCGCGCCTGGGATGATGGGGAAATGCAGGGCGCGTCGACACCAACCACCACGACCCGCGACCAGTTCCGGCTGCTCGCCGCCGAACACCGGGTGGTCCCGGTGACCCGAAAGGTGCTGGCGGACTCCGAAACTCCGCTCTCGGCCTACCGGAAGCTGGCCGACGACCGGCCGGGCACCTTCCTGTTCGAGTCCGCCGAGAACGGGCGATCGTGGTCGCGCTGGTCGTTCATCGGCGCGGGCAGCCCGTCGGCGCTCACCGTCGTCGACGGCGAGGCGGCCTGGCTGGGCGCGGTGCCCGCCGACGCCCCGTCCGGTGGCGATCCGCTGCGCGCGCTGCACGAGACCCTCGAGCTCCTGCGCACCGAACGCCTGCCCGGCCTGCCGCCGCTGACCGGCGGCCTGGTCGGCTACCTCGGCTACGACGCGGTGCGCCGGATCGAGCGCCTGCCCGAGCTGGCCGACGACGACCTGGCACTGCCGGAGCTGGTGCTCATGCTGGCCACCGACCTGGCCGCGTTCGACCACCACGAGGGCGCGATCACCCTCATCGCCAACGCGGTGAACTGGAACGGCACCGACGAGAACGCCGACGCCGCGTACGACGACGCCGTGGCGCGCCTGGACCGGATGACCGCCGCGCTGGCCGCTCCCGCGCCCTCGACCGTGTCGGTGTTCGACCAGCCGGAGCCGCAGTTCCTGCGCCGCCGCACCACCGAGGAGTTCGGCGCGGGCGTGCGCAGGCTGATCAAGGAGATCGAGGCGGGCGAGGCCTTCCAGGTGGTGCTCTCGCAGCGCTTCGAGATGGACTACAGCGGGTCGCCGCTGGCGGTCTACCGGATGCTGCGCGCCTCCAACCCGAGCCCGTACATGTACCTGATGCACATCCCCGACGGCGACGGCGGCACCGCGTTCTCCATCGTCGGGTCCAGCCCCGAATCGCTGGTCACCGTGAAGGACGGGATCGCCACGACGCACCCGATCGCGGGCACCCGCTGGCGCGGGGCGAGCGCCGAGGACGACATCCTGCTCGAGAAGGACCTGCTGGCCGACGAGAAGGAGAACGCCGAGCACCTGATGCTCGTCGACCTCGGGCGCAACGACCTGGGCCGGGTGTGCCGCCCCGGCACCGTGCGGGTGACCCAGTACCGCCACGTCGAGCGCTACAGCCACGTGATGCACCTGGTCTCCACGGTGTCCGGTCAGCTCGCCGAGGGCAAGATCGCGCTCGACGCCGTGCAGGCCTGCTTCCCGGCGGGCACGCTCTCGGGCGCGCCCAAGGTGCGGGCGATGGAACTCATCGAGGAGCTCGAACCCACGCGGCGCGGCATCTACGGCGGCGTCGTCGGCTACCTCGACTTCGCCGGTGACGCCGACACCGCCATCGCCATCCGCACCGCGCTGCTCAAGGACGGCACCGCCTACGTGCAGGCCGGCGCGGGCGTCGTCGCCGACTCCGACCCGGTCTACGAGGACACCGAGGCCCGCAACAAGGCCATGGCGGTGCTCAAGGCGATCGCCGCCGCGCAGACCCTGCGGACCTACGAGGGCGGCGTCGAGTGAGCGAGGAACCCGCCGCGACACCGGCCCCCGTGCGGGCCGCCAAGCCGGTCGTCTCGGTGGCGCTGCTGGCGCTGGCCGCGGCGGGCCTGTGGGTGTCCTCGCGGATGACCTGGGTGACCGTGCACTCCGCCGACGGGCTCACCGAACCCCGCACCGACGACCTCGACGGCGCCACCTGGTTCGGCGCGCTCACCCCGCTGGCGCTGGTGCTCGTCGCCGCGATCGCGGCGGTGTTCGCGGTCAAGGGCGTGCTGCGGCAGCTGCTCGGCGTGGTGATCGCGGTGGTCGCCGCGGTCGCCGCGGTGCCCGGCTTCGCGCTGGCCGCCGGGGCGGGCCGGACCGAGGAGCGCGCGGGCACCCTGGCCGAGCTGCCGGTCCGCGCGGTCGTCAGCGGCGCCGATGTGCACCTGGCGCCCGCGATCCTGTCGATCGTGGCGGCATGCTGCGCGCTGATCGCCGGCGTGCTGCTGACCCGCAGGCCCGGCGAGAGCAGTCAGCTCTCGGGCAAGTACGACAACCCGGTGTTCCGCCGCGCCGACGCCAGCGCGCAGGTGAGCAAGCGGCGCGACGAGACCGGGACCGCCGCACCGCTGTCGGATCGGGTGCTGTGGGACGCCCTCGACGCGGGCACCGACCCCACCGACACCCCCGAGGGACCCGACGACGACGGCACGTCGCCTGGCCGCAGGCCGTGACCCGCCGCAGCTCCACCGTGGTGACCCCGGCCCGCCGGGCGCCAGTGACGCCCGGCACCCCCGCCGCAGAGACACGGGCGGCGGCCATTTATTCTTGTCCAGCATCGGTGAGACAGCGCCTGAGGGGACTCTCAGGTGAGAAGTTCGTCTCCCCAGAAAGGATTCGAGCCAGATGACGGTACTCGACTCGATTCTCGACGGGGTTCGGGCGGATGTTGCCGCTCGCGAAGCCCTCCTCGATTTTCAGGCGATCAAAGCCGCAGCGGCCGCCGCCAAGGCGCCGCTGAACGCCGCAGCCGCGTTGCACGAGGACGGGATCGGTGTCATCGCCGAGGTGAAGCGTGCCAGCCCCTCCAAGGGCGCGCTGGCCGACATCCCGGACCCGGCCGTCCTGGCCAAGGCCTACGAAGACGGTGGCGCCCGCATCATCAGCGTGCTCACCGAGGGCCGCCGCTTCGGTGGCTCCCTCGACGACCTCGACGCAGTCCGCGCCGCCGTGAACATCCCGGTCCTGCGCAAGGACTTCGTCGTCGGCCCGTACCAGATCCACGAGGCCCGCGCGCACGGCGCCGACGTGATCCTGCTGATCGTGGCCGCGCTCGAGCAGGACGTGCTGTCCTCGCTCATCGACCGCACCGAATCACTGGGCATGACCGCTCTCGTGGAAGTGCACACCGAGGAGGAGGCCGACCGCGCGCTGGAAGCGGGCGCGTCGGTGATCGGCGTCAACGCCCGCAACCTCAAGACCCTCGAGGTCGATCGCGACGTGTTCGCGCGGATCGCGCCCGGCCTGCCCTCGGAGGTCATCCGGGTGGCCGAGTCCGGCATCCGCGGCACCGCCGACCTGCTGGCCTACGCCGGCGCGGGCGCCGATGCGGTGCTCGTCGGCGAGGGCCTGGTGACCAGCGGCAACCCGCGTGCCGCGGTGTCGGAGCTGGTGACCGCCGGTACCCACCCGTCCTGCCCGAAGCCGGCCCGGCGGAGCATCCGGTGAGCGCCCTGCCCCAGGCCAGTGCCGGCGTCGCCCAGCACAGCGACTACGAGCCCGACGCGGGCGGCCACTTCGGCGTCTACGGCGGACGACACGTCCCCGAGGCGCTGATGGCGGTGATCGAGGAGGTCACCGCCGAGTACGACAAGGTCCGCACCGACCACGGTTTCCTCGACGAGCTCGACCGCCTCCAGCGCGACTACACCGGCCGGCCCTCGCCGGTCTTCGAGTGCGCCAACCTGGCCGAGCACGCCGGGGGAGCGCGCATCTTCCTCAAGCGCGAGGACCTCAACCACACCGGCTCGCACAAGATCAACAACGTGCTCGGGCAGGCGCTGCTGGCCAAGCGGATGGGCAAGACCCGCGTCATCGCCGAGACCGGCGCGGGTCAGCACGGCGTGGCCACCGCGACCGCGTGCGCCCTGCTCGGCCTGGACTGCGTGATCTACATGGGCGCCGTCGACACCGCCCGCCAGGCGCTGAACGTGGCCAGGATGCGGCTGCTCGGTGCCGAGGTCGTCTCGGTGACCACCGGCTCGCAGACCCTCAAGGACGCCATCAACGAGGCGCTGCGCGACTGGGTCTCGAACGCCGACGACACCTACTACTGCTTCGGCACCGCCGCGGGCCCGCATCCGTTCCCGCTGATGGTGCGCGATTTCCAGCGCATCATCGGGATCGAGGCGCGCGAGCAGATCACCGAGCGCGCGGGCAGGCTGCCCGACGCGGTCGTGGCCTGCGTCGGCGGCGGCTCCAACGCCATCGGCATCTTCCACGCCTTCATCCCCGACGCGGGTGTCCGGCTGATCGGCTACGAGGCCGCAGGCGACGGCGTCGAGACCGGACGGCACGCGGCCACCTTCACCGGCGGCACCCCCGGCGCGTTCCAGGGCGCGTACTCGTACCTGCTCCAGGACGAGGACGGCCAGACCATCGAATCGCATTCGATCTCGGCCGGGCTCGACTACCCGGGCGTCGGCCCCGAGCACGCCCACCTCAAGGACATCGGCCGCGCCGAGTACGCGCCGATCACCGACACCGAGGCGATGGACGCGCTGCTGTTGCTCTCGCGCTCGGAGGGCATCATCCCGGCGATCGAGTCCGCGCACGCGGTGGCCGGTGCGCTGAAGCTGGGCAAGGAGCTCGGCGAGGGCGCGATCATCCTGGTCAACCTGTCCGGTCGCGGCGACAAGGACATGGACACCGCGGGCCACTGGTTCGGCCTGTTCGACGACGACGCCGAGGAGCACGAGAAGTGAGTCAGCAGTCTCGTCTCGCGAACACGTTCGCGGCGGCGCGTGGCGAGGGCAGGGCCGCCCTGATCGGCTACCTGCCCGCGGGCTACCCCGACCTGGCCGGGTCCATCGAGGTCTGCCGGACCATGGTCGAGGCCGGCTGCGACATCATCGAGGTCGGCGTCGCCTACTCCGACCCGGTGATGGACGGCCCGACCATCCAGGCCGCCGCCGAGCAGGCGCTGCGCGGCGGCGTGCGGGTGCGCGACGTGTTCTCCGTCGTCGAGGCGATCACCGCCGCCGGCGGGCAGGCCGTGGTCATGAGTTACTGGAACCCGGTGCTCAAGTACGGCGTCGACACCTTCGCCCGCGACCTGGCCGCGGCCGGTGGCGCCGGGATCATCACGCCCAACCTGATCCCCGACGAGGCCGACGACTGGTTCGTCGCCTCGGCCACGCACAACCTCGACCGCATCTTCCTCGTCGCGCCGTCCTCCACCGAGGAACGCCTGGTGAAGACGCTCGAGGCGTCGCGCGGATTCATCTACGCCGCCTCCACCATGGGCGTCACCGGCGCGCGCGACGCGGTCTCCTCGGCCGCCCCCGCGCTGTGTGCCCGCATCCGTGCGCATTCCGACATCCCGATCGGCGTCGGCCTCGGCGTGCGCTCCGGGGCCCAGGCCGCCGAGATCGCCGCCTACGCCGACGGCGTGATCGTCGGCTCGGCCCTGGTCACGGCCGCCGCCGAGGGTCTGGACGCGGTCCGCGCGCTGACCTCGGAGCTGGCCGAGGGCGTGCGCTCGGCGACCGTCCGCTCCTAGTGGTGCCCCGAGCCCGTCCCGCCGACACGCGGGGCGGGCTCTCGGCTGTCACCGTCGCGGCATCCGCCGTCAGGGTCGCGGCCACGCGGCGGTAAGGGCGTCCACTAGCCTGGTGGCCGTGAACTCAGTCCTGGCCTACATTCCGAGTCCGCCGCAGGGCGTCTGGCAGCTCGGACCCTTCCCGCTGCGGGCGTACGCGCTGTTCATCATCCTCGGCATCGTCGTCGCCATCTGGTGGGGCGAACGCCGGTGGCAACAGCGCGGCGGCAAGCCGGGCGCGGTCCTCGACGTCGCCATGTTCGCGGTGCCGTTCGGCCTCGTCGGCGGCCGGCTCTACCACGTGGCCACCGACTGGCAGAAGTACTTCGGCCCCGGCAAGCATCCGATCGAGGCGCTCTACATCTGGCAGGGCGGCCTCGGCATCTGGGGCGCGGTGTTCCTCGGCGGCGTCGGCGCCTGGATCGGCTGCCGGATCTACAAGATCCCGCTGCCCGCGCTCGGCGACGCGATCGCGCCCGCGGTGCTGCTCGCGCAGGCGATCGGCCGCCTCGGCAACTACTTCAACCAGGAGCTCTACGGCCGCACCACCGAGGTGCCCTGGGGTCTCGAGATCTACGAGCGCTTCGACGCCGACACCGGCGCGCGCGACATGATGAACGGCGTCTCCACCGGCCGGGTGCTCGAGGTCGTACACCCCACGTTCCTCTACGAGCTGGTCTGGAACGTGCTGGTGGTGATCCTGCTGGTGCAGCTGGACAAGCGCTTCAAGATCGGCCACGGCCGCCTGTTCGCGCTGTATGTCGCCGGCTACAGCTTCGGCCGCTTCTTCGTCGAGCTCATGCGCAGCGACGAGGCGACGCACATCCTCGGCATCCGGATCAACTCCTTCACCTCGGCCATCGTCTTCCTGTGCGCCATGGCGTACTTCGCGCTGGCGACCAAGGGCCGCGAGACCCCGGCCCAGTTGCAGCCCGACGGCGAACCGCGCCCGTGGCCGTGGCAGTTCTCGGCGCTGCGCGCCGCCGGCGCGGCCGACAGTGCCGCCGCGACGGAAACCGCCGCCGCGCAGGCGGATTCGAAGGACGAGGACGCTGCCGAACCCGCCGAGCGCGAGACCGCGACGGCGTCCGCCGCCTCCGCGGACGAGGCGCCGGGCACGGGCGAGGACACCGACACCGCCACCGAGGCGGAGTCCGGCGACAAGGACGACGCCGCCACGGTGCTGAAGAAGTCCTGACCACCACGGGGTGGCGAAATCGGCGGGCGTCGGGCAACATTCCCGACGCCCGTCGCGATAAATCGAGTGAGTGTCGCGCGCTGTCGGTGCGCCGGGGGCCACGACGGGTACCCGCACGAATGATGGAGGACATGAGTGACCGACCCCTACAACCCCAACCCGCAGTACGGCCCTGACCTGAACAAGCCGCAGGACTCCGGTTCGCAGCCGCAGTACGGTCAGCCCGCGTACGGTCAGCCCTCGGACCCGTACGCGCAGCAGCCGGGCTACGGCCAGCAGCAGCCCGGGTACGGTCAGCCGCAGTACGGCCAGCCGCAGCCGCAGTACGGCCAGCCTGCCGACCCGTACGGTCAGCCGCAGTACGGCCAGCCCGTCTACGGCGCCATGCCGCAGGGCTACAACCCGGCCGACCCGGAAGCCCCGTACGGTCGCGACATGTACGGCGTGCCGTTCTCGGACAAGCAGAAGCTGATGGCCGGCCTGCTCGAGATCTTCCTCGGCAGCTTCGGTGTCGGTCGCTTCTACCTCGGCTACACCGGCCTCGGCATCGCCCAGATCGCGGTGGTCTGGCTGACCTGTGGCATCGGCGCCATCTGGCCGCTGATCGACGGCATCATGATGCTCACCGGCAAGGTGCCCGACGCGCAGGGCCGCCCGCTGCGCGACTGACCGTCCGCACCCCTGTCACGGGTGTCCCGCCGGGTGCGGGGCACCCGTTTCGCGTTTCCCCACCGGAATTGCGATCACGATGAGCGATACTCTGTGTCGGTCTGCCGCGGCGCCGTAGCGTCGCCTGGCCTGCGCGTGCCCGATGCGCGCAGTGGAGAAAGGGATGAACGTGCGCAAACTGCTTGCCGCCGCCGTACTCGCTGCCGTCGCCGCGACGGGTCTGTCGGCCTGCTCGTCCGACGCCGACCCGAACGTGCTGAAGATCGGCACCGAGGGCACGTACGCGCCGTTCAGCTACCAGGACAACGGCGCCATCACCGGCTACGACGTCGAGGTCGCGCAGGCGGTCGGCGAGAAGCTCGGCAAGCGGGTGGAATTCGTGCAGACGCCCTGGGACTCCATCTTCGCCGGCCTCGAGTCCAAGCGGTTCGATCTGGTCGCCAACCAGGTGACCGTTTCGCCGGAGCGCGCCGCCAAGTACTCGCTGTCGCAGCCGTACACGACCTCCGAGGGTGTGATCGTCACCAAGGCCGACAACACCACCGTCACCACGCTGGCCGACCTGGCGGGCAAGACCGCCGCCGAGACCGCGACCAGCAACTGGAACCAGGTCGCCAAGGACGCGGGCGCGAAAGTCGAAGTGGTGGAGGGTTTCGTGCAGGCGGTGCAGCTGCTCAAGGCGGGCCGGGTCGACGTCACCGTGAACGACACCCTCGCCGTCGGCGAGTACACCAAGAAGACCGGTGACACCGGCATCAAGATCGCGGGCAAGACCGGCGAGACCAGCAAGCAGGCCTTCGCCGCGCGCAAGGACGACGCCGCCCTCATCGCCGACATCGACAAGGCGCTCGAGCAGCTGCGCGCCGACGGCACCCTGGCCCGGCTGTCGGAGAAGTACTTCGGCACCGACGTCAGCAAATAGCGGATGGATGCCGCGACCAGGGAGCTGATCTGGCACAACCTGTGGCCGATGCTGAAGGCCACGGTCACCGCGACACTGCCGCTGACGGCGATCAGCTTCGTCATCGGCCTGGCGATCGCGGTGGGCGTCGCGCTGGCGCGGATGTCGGCCAAGCGGGTGCTGTCGGTGCCGGCCCGCTTCTACATCTCGATCATCCGCGGCACGCCGCTGCTGGTGCAGCTGTTCATCGTGTTCTACGCGCTGCCGCAGTTCGGGATCGTCATCGACCCGTTCCCGGCGGCCGTGATCGCGTTCAGCCTCAATGTCGGTGGCTACGCGGCCGAGGTGGTGCGCTCGGCGATCATGAGCGTCGCCCACGGGCAGTGGGAGGCCGCGGAGTCGCTGGGCATGACCTACCCGCAGACGCTCTGGTACGTGGTGTTCCCGCAGGCCGCGCGGATCGCGGTGCCGCCGCTGTCGAACACGCTCATCTCCCTGGTCAAGGACACCTCGCTGGCCTCGACCATCCTGGTCACCGAACTCCTGCGCACCGCCCAGCTGGCGGCCGCGCCCACCTTCGACTTCTTCGCGCTCTACGGCGTGGCGGCCCTGTACTACTGGGTGATCTGCCTGATCCTCGGCATGGGCCAGACCCGGCTGGAGACCCGGCTGTCGCGGCACGTGGCCCTCGCGCGCCGCTGATTTCGTGAACTCCGGGATAACACCCGACCGGCGAAACGACGGCGGGTAGCGGGGGGACTAGGCTTGCGGTCGTGATGCGACGGACGAAGATTGTGTGCACCCTCGGGCCGGCCACTGCCACCCAGGACCGTATTCGTGAACTCGTCGAAAGCGGCATGGATGTGGCCCGGCTGAACTTCAGCCACGGCGAGCATGCCGACCACGCCGACAACTACAAGATGGTCCGCGCGGCCTCGGACGAGACCGGCCGCGCGGTCGGCATCCTCGCCGACCTGCAGGGCCCCAAGATCCGGCTCGGCCGGTTCACCGAGGGCCGCACCACCTGGGCCAACGGCGAGCAGGTGCGGATCACGGTCGACGAGGTCGACGGCACCCACGACCGCGTCTCGACCACCTACAAGCAGCTCGCGCAGGATGCCAAGGCGGGCGACCGCCTGCTCGTCGACGACGGCAAGGTCGGCCTGACCGTGGAGAGCATCGACGGCAACGACGTCGTCTGCCGGGTCACCGAGGGCGGCCCGGTGAGCAACAACAAGGGCCTGTCGCTGCCCGGCATGGACGTGTCGGTGCCCGCCCTGTCCGAGAAGGACATCGAGGACCTCGAATTCGCGCTGAAGCTGGGCGTCGACTTCATCGCGCTGTCGTTCGTGCGTTCGCCGTCCGACATCGAACTCGTGCACGACATCATGGACAAGGTCGGCCGTCGGGTGCCGGTCATCGCCAAGCTGGAGAAGCCGGAGGCGATCGACAACCTCGAGGCGATCGTGCTCGCCTTCGACGCGGTGATGGTCGCCCGCGGCGATCTCGGCGTGGAGCTGCCGCTCGAGCAGGTGCCGCTGGTGCAGAAGCGGGCCATCCAGATGGCGCGCGAGAACGCCAAGCCGGTCATCGTCGCCACCCAGATGCTGGAGTCGATGATCGAGAACTCGCGCCCGACCCGCGCGGAAGCCTCCGACGTCGCCAACGCGGTGCTCGACGGCGCCGACGCGGTGATGCTGTCGGGCGAGACCTCGGTCGGCGCGTGGCCGATCGACGCCGTGCGCACGATGGCCCGCATCGTCACCGCCGTGGAGTCCGAGACGAACCGGGTGCCTCCGCTGACCCACGTCCCGCGCACCAAGCGCGGCGTGATCTCCTACGCCGCGCGCGACATCGGCGAGCGCCTCAACGCCAAGGCACTGGTGGCCTTCACCCAGTCCGGCGACACCGTGCGCCGGCTGGCGCGGCTGCACACCCCGCTGCCGCTGCTGGCCTTCACCCCGCTGCCGGAGGTGCGCAGCCAGCTGACGCTCACCTGGGGCACCGAGACCTTCATCGTGCCGATGGTGGAGACCACCGACGCGATGATCCATCAGGTCGATCAGGCGCTGCTGTCCCTGGATCGGTACCGCAAGGGTGACCTGGTGGTCATCGTGGCCGGTTCCCCGCCGGGTACCGTCGGTTCCACCAACCTGATCCACGTGCATCGCATCGGCGAGGAGGACCACTAGTCGTGAGTAGTTCGGCGGGCGGATCGATCGAGGTCGATACCGTGTCAGGGGAGCAGTCACCGGATCTGCGGGTGCTGCTGGACCTGCTCGATCTCGAATCGGTCGGCGAGGACGTCTTCGTCGGCAACCATCCGGAGAAGGTGTGGAGCCGCACCTTCGGCGGGCAGTTGGTGTCGCAGGCGATCGTCGCCGCGGGCCGCACCGCCGGTGCCCGGCCGCTGCACGCGATCAACGCGCATTTCGTGCGCGGTGGTGACGTGAAGAAGCCGATCGAATATCACGTGGAGCGGCACCGTGACGGTCGGGCACTGGCCAACCGCACGGTGACCGCCAGCCAGGACGGCCAGGAGCTGTTCGTCATGCTGGCGGCGTTCCAGGACTGGGGCAAGGGCCTCGAACACGCGCACGAGGGTCCCCAGGTGCCCGATCCGGAGACGCTGCCCCGGATCGAGGAGAGCTTCACCGGCTTCGAGGACAAGCTGGAGATGTTCATCAACGCTCCGCACCCGATCGACATGCGCTACACCAACGATCCGGCGTGGATCCTCAAGGGCACCGGCGAGAAGCTCAACCACAATCGCGTGTGGATGCGCACCGACGGAACCCTGCCCGACGATCCGCTGCTACACGTGGCAGCCCTCGGCTACTCCTCCGACACCACCGTGCTCGATTCGATCATCACCACGCACGGTCTGTCGTGGGGGCTGGACCGGATTCTCGCGGCGACGGTGAACCACTCGATCTGGTTCCACCGCCCGTTCCGTTTCGACGACTGGACGTTGTACGCGACCGAGTCGCCGGTGGCCGCGGGCTCGCGCGGGCTGGCGACCGGCCGGTTCTATTCGCGCAGCGGCGAATTGCTCGCCACCACCGTCCAGGAAGGCGTCATCCGGCACTTCCCGGCCCGCTGATCGCGGCGCCAGGGCGCGTCAGTGGTGCTCGTGGTCGAGTTCGAGTTCCAGGTCGGTGCGCTGATGGGCGCGCAGCCGGAACGGGACCGCGTGGCTGGCCGCGCCGTACACCGCGAGCACCAGGCCGTGTTCGAGGTCGGCGATCTCGTCGTCGGTGAGATCGACCGGATCGCCGACCAGGCTGAGCGCGATCTCGAAGGTGGCCTCGGTGCCCGGATCGGCGCCGGGATGCGCGGCGCGCCATTGTGATTCGAGGTCCCGGTGGACCGGATCGGCCGCGTCGGTGGGCAGCGTGAACCGCCACGCGAAGACGTCGCGGTCCTGGAGATGGTCGTCGAGCACCCGCCGGACGCTGGCGACGACGCGGTCGCGGGTTTCCGGGGTCACGTACACATGGAGCGAAACATCCGAAATGCGTTTCGGCAAGTCTCTCGTCCTGTCGTGTGTCGAACCAGCAAGGGAAGCAACATGTCCGCGCCGAAGTGTATCGCCGCGCGGCCGCGGCGAACAGGCCCCGGGTTCAGCGCCGCCGCTGAGCGGCCAGAAACGCCGACAGCGGGCGTGCCGGAGCCGGTTCGATGACCAGGCCGGGCCCGTCGTCGTCGAGCTTGGCCTGCTCGTGCGGGGCCAGCGCGGCCAGCAGCGGGAACAGCAGCTCGGCGATGCGGTCGCCGACCTCGAGGAACGCCTCGGCCGACAGCCCGATCGGGTCGGCGATGTTCTCCCGGCCGACGTAGGCCAGGTTGTTGCGCGCCTGGTGCAGCGCGGCAATGGATTTCGCGCCCGTGACCCGGGCGATGCGGTGCGCCTCGATGAGGGTGAAGGTCCGCGGCGCGGCGCCGAAGGCGAGCTCGGCGACCTGATCGCGCAGGGACTCGGTCATGGCGAGCACCAGATCGGCGCGATCGACCATTTCCGGCTTCAGCTTGCGTGCCGTGAAACCGTGGGTGTCGCCGCCGAGTCCGACGATGGTCTCCGCGGCCAGCGGTTCCGGCGGAAAACCGACCAGCGCGCGGGTGCCCGCGCTCTCGGCGGTGAGGCCCGGCAACCCGTTGTCCGCCGCGAACGCCCGGGTGAGCCGTTCGGCGATCACCGAGCGGCAGACATTGGAGTTGCAGACGAACAGCACGTGCATACCGACACCGTAATCGGGTCGATTGTCGCGCAATAGGCCTTGCTTGGAACGATCACAGGCGCGGTGCTACTTATTCACCTCTCGGTTGAATGCCGTACACGAATCACGACGAGGAAATCCGTTGTGCGTGACCGTGATACCCGCGAGATAGAAAGGGAAACCTCGCCGCGTGCTGTGTCCATTGTCACTCATTCGCGGCGTAATAATTCGATTCGGTAATAACTCTTGCCACCGATGGCGGTTGGTCGTGTATCCGGCCCGCGAGGGCGAACATCCGCCCGACGTGCGGGAGTGTCCGGCGCGAAGCTCGCCGGGCCGCCG
Source organism: Nocardia neocaledoniensis (assembly GCF_003182135.1). Lineage (GTDB taxonomy): Bacteria > Actinomycetota > Actinomycetes > Mycobacteriales > Mycobacteriaceae > Nocardia > Nocardia neocaledoniensis. Next base: position 78,171 of record NZ_QGTL01000012.1, read on the forward strand.
GCGTGGCCATGGCGTCGTGAGCCGCGCCGATTCCGCCGCGCCGGAAATAGCGCTCGTGCCGGAAACGGCGTCGCCGGAATGGCGCGGGAATTCCGCCGGCCATTTGCCGTCACGGTGTCGGCCGAGCCCGTGGTCCGGGCGAATCGAGGTCTGCCGGTACCGGCGTGCGCACCGCGGTGGCGGCGGTGCGACCAGGCCGGTTCCTCATGTCGTGGCAGCCCGCCCAGGCGGCGGCGTGGGGCCGGCGGAGCAGGGGCGAGATGCCGCGCGGTCGCCGCAGGCCAGGCGGTTGGCTTCGCGGCGCGCCGAGACGCTATAGTGACCGCGGTGCGCCGGGTTGGCGGAACTGGCAGACGCGACGGTCTCAAAAACCGTTGTCCGAAAGGACGTGTGGGTTCGAGTCCCACACTCGGCACCACGGCGGTCGCGCGACATCGGTCGCGCGCCGCGGGGGAGTATCGGTCGCGGGGTGTGCGCGACATCGTCTGCTCGCGTTCACCGGCGGAATCGAAAGGTACTCTCTACATCAGTCGGAATCCAGAGGGGTCGAACCTATGAGCACGAATGCAGCGGGCGCCGGTGCCACGCGTGAGGCCGCGGCCAAGCGCGTCGTCGTCGCCGAGGACGAGGCCCTCATCCGGATGGACCTCGTGGAGATGCTCAAGGAAGAGGGCTACGAGGTCGTCGGTGAAGCGGGCGACGGGCAGCAGGCGGTCGAACTGGCCGAGGCGATGCGCCCGGACCTGGTGATCATGGACGTGAAGATGCCGCGGCGCGACGGGATCGACGCCGCCGCCGAGATCGCCACCAAACGTGTTGCGCCCGTGGTGATCCTGACCGCGTTTTCCCAGCGCGACCTGGTCGAGCGGGCCCGCGACGCGGGCGCCATGGCCTACCTGGTCAAGCCGTTTACCAAGTCGGACCTGGTGCCCGCGATCGAACTGGCCGCGAGCCGTTTCCATGAAATCACCGCGCTGGAAACCGAAGTCGCGAATCTGTCGGATCGGCTGGAGACCCGCAAACTCGTCGAGCGGGCCAAGGGCGTGCTCATGCAGACGCAGGGGCTCACGGAACCGCAGGCGTTCAAATGGATTCAGCGCACCGCGATGGATCGGCGCACCACCATGAAGGCGGTCGCCGAGGTCGTGCTGGAGAATCTCACTCCCCAGTGATGCGCGCTCGGCATCGCCGTCGTTCGCGCCGAAATCCGGAAAACTTTACGTAAGCGAAACAATAAGTTGAACTACGACTGCGCAACAGGCCGTCGACATGACGCGAATGTGATGCAGATCTAACACGGCGGCGATATGTTCTGACCCGGGCTGAACGTGGGTCGGCCCCCTCGGGGACCCCGGGGAGCACAGGACATAGAGGTGAGACGTGCTCAGTTCGACATGGCGCAGTCGTTCGACGCGAGGAGTTCTGGTACTCGGCGCTGCCGCGTCGTTGGTGCTGGCCGGATGTAGCGACAAGTCGTCCGACGGCGGCGGTGGCGGCAACACCGATCTCTCGATCCAGCCGGTGGTCCAGCTCGACACCCAGGGCAAGGCTGTCGCGCAGACCGACGCAGGCGCCGCCGCGGATCCCGCCGGTGACGGCAAGGCCAAGTGCGCGCCGCAGACCATCGCGATGGCGGGCCCGCTGACCGGTGGCAACTCCGCGCTCGGCATCAACATCATCAACGGCGTGAAGCTGGCGCTCGACCAGCACAACAAGGCCAACCCGGACTGCCAGGTCGCGGTCAAGCAGTTCGACACCGAGGGCAAGCCGCAGATCGCCAGCGGCGTGATCCCCTCGATCGTCAGCGACCCGAGCATCGTCGCCCTGGTCGGCCCGACCTTCTCGGGCGAGACCAAGGCGACCGGCCAGATCCTCAGCGAGGCCGGCCTGCCGACGCTGACCGCCTCGGCCACCAACCCGACGCTGACCGAGAACGGCTGGAAGACCTTCTTCCGCGGCCTCGGCAACGACAACTCGCAGGGCCCGGCCGTCGCCAACTACCTGACCGGCGAGAAGGGCTTCAAGAAGATCTGCGTCGTGCAGGACAACACCGACTACGGTGCCGGCCTGGCGCAGGCGTTCATCACCGCCGCCGGTGCGGCCGCCGACCCGTCGTGCGCGGTCAGCGTCAAGGAAGGTGACAAGGACTTCTCGGCCGCGGTGTCGAAGCTGTCCGCCGCCAAGCCCGACGCCATCTTCTACGCCGGCTACTACGCGGAGGCCGCGCCGTTCGTGCAGCAGCTGCGTTCCGGTGGCGTGACCTCGGTCTTCGTCTCCGCCGACGGCAGCAACGACCCCGAGTTCGTGCGCCAGGCCGGTAGCTCGTCCAAGGACGCGCTGCTGTCCTGCCCGTGCAGCCCGGCGCCGGAGAAGTTCGCGACCGAGTACAAGGCGCTCAACGGTCAGGCGCCCGGCGTCTACTCCGTCGAGGGCTACGACCTGACCACGATCCTGCTCAAGGGCATCGACTCGGGCAAGGTCACCCGCGCCGAGCTGCTCGACTACGTCCGCAACTACGACGGCGCCGGCGTCGCCCGCCAGTACAAGTGGGGCCCGACCGGCGAACTGGCCAACATCCAGATCTGGATGTACGAGGTCAAGTAGTCCCCAGGACGTGTGAAGCGGTGCGCGTGGCCCCCAGGGCCCGCGCACCGCTCGCCTGACGCGAGAGAAACCATGACATCAGCGGCATCGCTCGGTGTGACCCTGCTGGCCGACGGGTCCATCGATTTCAACGTCTCCGGGGTGATCGACCAGTTCTGGCGATTGACCGTGGACGGTCTCACCTACGGCTCGATCTACGCGCTGGTCGCCGTCGGCTACACGCTGGTCTACGGCGTGCTGCGGCTGATCAATTTCGCCCACTCCGAGATCTTCATGCTCGGCATGTTCGGTACCTACGTCGGCCTCGAACTGCTCGGCTTCGCCCCGAGCGGCAACGTGTACTCCCAGGGCGTCGTGCTGACGGTGGTCTATCTCGGTATCGCGATGCTGATCGGCATGCTGGTCTCCGGCGCCGCGGCCGTCGGCCTGGAACGCGTGGCCTATCGGCCGCTGCGCAGGCGCGGCGCGAAACCCCTCGCCTTCCTGATCACCGCGATCGGCATGTCGTTCGTGATCCAGGAGTTCGTCCACTACATCCTGCCCAAGATCAAGCCGGGCCTCGGCGGCACCAACGCCCAGACCGGTATCCGGCTCGTGGAGCCGAAGGTGCAGTTCACCTTCCTGGGCGCCTCGGTGACCAACGTGGCCCTGGTGATCATCGCCGCGGCCGTCGTGCTCGCGGTGCTCACCGAGATCCTGATCAACCGCACCAAGTTCGGTCGCGCGATCCGGGCCGTCGCCCAGGACCCCGACACCGCGACGCTGATGGGCGTCTCACGCGAGCGCGTCATCGTGCTCACCTTCCTCATCGGCGGCCTGCTCGCCGGCGCCGCCGCGATGCTCTACACGCTGCACATCCCCACCGGCATCATCTTCTCCGGTGGCTTCATCCTCGGGATCAAGGCGTTCAGCGCCGCGGTGCTCGGCGGCATCGGCAACCTGCGCGGCGCGCTGCTCGGCGGTCTGCTGCTCGGCGTGGCCGAGCAGTACGGGCAGATCCTGTTCGGCTTCGAATGGCGCGACGTGGTCGCGTTCGTCCTGTTGGTGACCGTGCTGATGTTCCGGCCGACCGGTATCCTCGGCGAGAGCCTGGGGAGGGCCCGCGCATGACCGACCTGACGAAAACCCCGGTGGCACAGCCGGATCGGCGCGGTCTCGGCGACGCGCTGCGGACCTGGTGGGACGGGCTGTCCCGGCCCGCGCAATGGGCCGTCGGCATTCCGGTGATCCTCGTGCTGCTGGCGCTGCCGCTGTACCCGCCGCCGCTGCTCGACACCCCCGGCGTGAGCTTCGGCAACGTGATGGCGCTGTTCGCGATGTACGCGCTGATCGCCATCGGCCTGAACGTGGTCGTCGGCCAGGCCGGTCTGCTCGACCTCGGCTATGTCGGCTTCTACGCGGTCGGCGCCTACACCGTCGGCCTGCTGACCAGTCCGAACAGCCCGTGGAACCAGACCGACGGCGGCTGGCTGAACCCGAGCTGGGCCTGGCTGGCCTGCCTCCCGATCGCGGTCGCGCTGACGGCGATCTCCGGCCTGATCCTCGGCACCCCGACGCTGCGCCTGCGCGGCGACTACCTGGCCATCGTCACCCTTGGCTTCGGTGAGATCGTGCGCCTGATGGCCGACAACCTCACCGAACTCACCAACGGCAGCCTCGGCCTGTCCAAGATCGCCTACCCGACGGTCGCGGAGTCCGAGGCGCATCCGGGCGGGGTCTTCTCGCCCGGCAACCTCGGCGACCCCGACAGCTGGAATCCGTTCGAGCGGGCCAACAACGGCACCTGGTGGTTCTGGCTGGGCACCGTGCTGGTGATCATCGTGCTGCTGATCATCGGCAACCTCGAGCGCAGCCGGGTCGGCCGCGCCTGGGTCGCGATCCGCGAGGACGAGGACGCCGCCGAGATCATGGGCGTGCCGACCTTCAAGTACAAGCTGTGGGCCTTCACCATCGGCGCCTCCGTCGGCGGTCTGTCCGGCGCGATGTACGCCGGTCAGGTGACCTACGTCAACCCCAAGCAGTTCGACATCATCCTGTCGATGCTGTTCCTGTGCGCCGTCGTGCTCGGCGGCTCGGGCAACAAGCTCGGCGTGATCGTCGGTGCCTTCCTCATCGCCTACCTGCCGCTGCGGTTGCAGTCGGCGCAGCTGGTGTCGAACGAGTCGACCGGCTACGTGCTGCTGGCGATCGACATCGCGCTGCTGATCGGGCTGTGGGTGCTGTGGCGCCTGCGGGGCCAGGCGCTGGGCGCGTGGGCGCGGCGGGTGGTGATCCTGCTCGCCGTGTTCGGCGTGGTCGCCGGGCTGCTGCTGTTCGGCAGTGTGCTGCTGTTCCGGCAGGGCGGCGCGCAGAACCTCGGCGACCTGAAGTACCTGTACTTCGGTATCGCCCTGGTGGTGATGATGATTCTGCGGCCACAGGGTCTGTTCCCCGTGCGGCAGAAACTGCTCACCTACGGCAGACAGGTGTACCAGGCCGTGCGCAAGCCGTCGGCCGAACCGATCGGAGCAGGGCGATGACCGGGCCGGGCGCGGGAGACGCGCTGTTCGACAACGAGGACATGTCGGCCGGGTACCAGCCCGTGCCGGAGGTGGAGAAGGCGGGCGATGTCGACGTCACCGCCGTGCTGCCCGAATTGGGCGACGCGGAGACGGTCGCCGAGGTCGTCGCGCCGCACCGCGAGATCGACACCGCCGTCGGCGCGCCGCTGCTGCGCACCGACGGGCTGACGGTGAAGTTCGGCGGCCTGACCGCGCTGGACGGGGTGAGCTTCGAGATCCGCCGCGGCGAGATCCTCGGGCTCATCGGCCCCAACGGCGCGGGCAAGACCACCTGCTTCAACGCGATCACCGGCGTCTACAAGCCGGCAGGCGGCAGCGTGCACTTCGACGGGCAGCCGCTTGCCAAGACCAAGCGCAACGAGATCACCCGGATGGGCATCGCGCGCACGTTCCAGAACGTGCGTCTGTTCGGCGAGATGACGGCGCTGGAGAATGTGGTCGTCGGCACCGACGCCAGGCACAAGACCTCGGTGCCCGGCGCGGTGTTCCGCACCGCGCGGCACCGCCGCGAGGAACGCGACGCCATCGAACGCGGCATGGCGCTGCTCGAGTTCGTCGGCATCGCCCCCCGCGCGGTGGAGAAGGCCCGCAACCTCTCCTACGGTGACCAGCGCAGGCTCGAGATCGCCCGCGCGCTGGCCACCGAGCCGAAGCTGCTGTGCCTGGACGAACCGGCGGCCGGATTCAACCCCAGCGAGAAGTCGGCGCTGATGGACCTGATCCGCAAGATCCGCGACGACGGCTACACGGTCCTGCTCATCGAGCACGACATGCGCCTGGTCATGGGCGTGACCGACCGGATCGTGGTGCTCGAGTTCGGGCGCAAGATCGCCGACGGCCTGCCCGCCGAGGTCCGCGAGGACCCGGCGGTGATCGCGGCCTACCTCGGCGTGCCCGACGCGGACACGATCGACGAGGTGCGCGAGGAGGCGGGCGCCGCCGCGGCGGCCGAGGCGGCGCCCACACAGGCGCCGGCCACGGTGGTGGAGGCCGCCCAGGACGAGCCCGTCGCGGTCGCCGAGCAGAAGGTGCCGCTGCTCGAGGTGCGCGACATGGTCGTGAACTACGGCCGCATCGAGGCGCTGCACGGGATCTCGCTGTCGGTCGAGCAGGGCGAGCTGGTGACGCTGCTCGGTGCCAACGGCGCGGGCAAGACCACCACCATGCGCGCGCTGTCGGGGCTGTTGCCGCTCACCTCGGGCCGAATCTTGTTCGAGGGCAAGGACATCACCGCGATGAAGGCCCACGATCGGGTGGTGCAGGGCCTGATCCAGGCGCCGGAGGGGCGCGGTGTGTTCCCCGGCATGACCGTGGCCGAGAACCTCGACATGGGCTGCTACGGCAGGCCGTTCGAGCAGAAGGCGGAGTACCAGCAGACGCTGGAGTGGATCTTCGAGCTGTTCCCGCGCCTGGCCGAGCGGCGCAAACAGGTCGGCGGCACGCTCTCCGGCGGCGAGCAGCAGATGCTGGCGATCGGGCGCGCCCTGATGGCGCGGCCGAAGCTGCTGCTGCTCGACGAACCGTCGATGGGTCTGGCGCCCATGGTGATCCAGCAGATCTTCAAGATCATCAGCGAGATCAACCGGCAGGGCACCACGGTGCTGCTCGTGGAGCAGAACGCCCAGCAGGCGCTGACCCGCAGCGATCGTGCCTACATCCTGGAGACCGGCGAGGTCACCAAGACCGGCGCGGGTGCCGCATTGCTCACCGATCCCGCGGTGATGTCGGCCTACCTCGGCCACGACTGACACCGTGTGACCCCGGCCCCCGTACCGCCCGCCCGGCGGTACGGGGGCCGTTCGCTGTACGCGGCGCGGCGGCGTTCGCCCGTGTCGGTGGGTGTCCCTACACTCATCCGGGTGAGTTCACCGACGACTGCGCAGGCATCGACCACGACCACCACCTCGGGAGGTGAGCGGCCGACGCTGCTGCTCCTGGACGGGCACTCACTGGCCTACCGCGCGTTCTTTGCGCTACCGGCGGAGAACTTCAAGACCGTCACCGGGCAGACCACCAACGCGGTGTACGGCTTCACCTCGATGCTGATCAACCTGCTGCGCGACGAGCAGCCCAGCCACGTGGCCGCGGCGTTCGACGTGTCCCGCAAGACCTTCCGCACCGAGGCCTACCCGGAGTACAAGGCCAACCGCAGCGCGACGCCCGACGAATTCCGCGGCCAGGTCGAACTCACCAAAGACGTCCTCGGCGCGCTCGGCATCCCGGTGATGGCGATCGACGGCTACGAGGCCGACGACGTGATCGCCACGCTCACCACCCAGGCCGCCGCGCAGGGGTTCCGGGTGCTCATCGTCACCGGCGACCGCGACGCCATCCAGCTGGTCAACGACGACGTCACGGTCCTGTACCCGCGCAAGGGCGTCTCCGACCTCACCCGCTTCACCCCGGCCGAGGTGGAGGCCAAGTACGGGCTCACCCCGGCGCAGTACCCCGACTACGCGGCCCTGCGCGGCGACCCGAGCGACAACCTGCCCGGCATCCCCGGCGTGGGGGAGAAGACCGCCGCCAAGTGGATCCGCGAATACGGCGACCTGGCCACCCTGGTCGACCGGGTCGACCAGGTGAAGGGCAAGGTCGGCGACGCGCTGCGCGCCAACCTGTCCAGCGTGGTGCTCAACCGCCAGCTCACCGAGATGGTGCGCGAGGTGCCGCTGCCCTACACCCCCGACCAGCTGGCGCAGGCGCCGTGGGACCGGGAGAAGATCCACCAGCTCTTCGACGACCTCGAGTTCCGCGTGCTGCGCGACCGGCTCTTCGAAACGCTCGGCTCCGCCGAACCGGAGGCCGAGTCGGGTTTCGAGATCAGCGGCGCCGCGCTCGGGCCGGGCGCGGTCGCGGACTGGCTGGCCGAGCACGCGAAAGCCGGTGTGCGCCACGGCTTCTCGATCGTCGGCACCGGAACGCCGGTGCACGGTGACGCGAAGGCGCTCGCTTTCGCCGCCGCCGACGGCGAGGGCGCCTACGTCGACCTGACCGTGCTCACCCCCGAGGACGAGGCCGCGCTGGCCGCGTGGCTGGCCGACCCGGCCGTGCCCAAGGCGCTGCACGAGGCCAAGGCGGCCGGGCACGCCCTGCGCGGGCGCGGGTTCACCCTCGCCGGCCTCACCAGCGACACCGCGCTCTCGGCCTACCTCGTGCGGCCGGGTCAGCGCAGCTTCAACCTCGACGACCTGTCCCTGCGCTACCTCAAGCGCGAGCTGCGCGCCGAGACCGGCGACTCCGGCCAGCTGTCGCTGCTCGACGACGAGGACACCGTCGCCGCCGAGGTCGCCCGCGAGCAGATGCTGCGCGCCCGCGCCGTGGCCGATCTCGCCGACGCCCTCGACGAGGAGCTGGCCCAGATCGAGTCGACCGCCCTGCTCGAGGAGATGGAGCTGCCGCTGCTCGGCGTGCTCGGGGTGCTCGAGGAGGCGGGTATCGCGGTCGACGTGCCCCAGCTCGAATCGCTGCAGCGCCAGTTCGCCGACCGGGTCACCGAGGCCGCGAACTCGGCGTACGAGGTGATCGGCAAGCAGATCAACCTCGGCTCGCCCAAGCAGCTGCAGGTGGTGCTGTTCGACGAGCTCGACATGCCCAAGACCAAGCGCACCAAGACCGGCTACACCACCGACGCCGACGCCCTGGAATCGCTGTTCGAGAAGACCGGCCACGCCTTCCTGGAACACCTGCTCGCCCACCGCGACGCCACCCGGCTCAAGGTGACCGTCGACGGCCTGCTCAAGTCGGTCGCCGACGACGGCCGTGTGCACACCACGTTCAATCAGACCATCGCCGCCACCGGCAGGCTCTCCTCGACCGAGCCGAACCTGCAGAACATCCCGATCCGCACCGACACCGGCCGCCAGATCCGCGACACCTTCGTCGTCGGCCCCGGCTACGCCGAGCTGATGACCGCCGACTACAGCCAGATCGAGATGCGGATCATGGCGCACCTGTCCGGTGACGCGGGGCTGATCGAGGCGTTCAACTCGGGGGAGGACCTGCACACCTTCGTCGCGTCCAAGGCATTCGACATCCCACTGTCGGAGGTGTCGCCGGAGATGCGCCGCCGGATCAAGGCGATGTCCTACGGCCTGGCCTACGGCCTGAGCTCCTACGGCCTGTCGGCCCAGCTCAAGATCAGCACCGCCGAGGCCAAGGAGCAGATGGAGGTCTACTTCGACCGCTTCGGCGGCATTCGCGACTACCTGTCCGATGTGGTCGACCAGGCCCGCAAGGTCGGCTACACACAGACCCTGTTCGGCCGCCGCCGCTACCTGCCCGATCTGGACTCCAGCAACCGCCAGCGCCGCGAGGCCGCCGAGCGGATGGCGCTCAACGCCCCCATCCAGGGCACCGCCGCCGACATCATCAAGGTCGCGATGATCAACGTGCAGAACGCGATTCGCGAGGCCGGCCTGCGCTCGCGGATGCTGCTGCAGATCCACGACGAACTCGTCTTCGAGGTCGCCGAGGGCGAGCGCGAGGCGCTCGAGGCGCTCGCCAGGGAACAGATGTCGTCGGCCATCGACCTCTCGGTCCCGCTGACCGTCTCGGTCGGCACCGGCCGCAGTTGGGACGCCGCCGCGCACTGACGCGTTTGTCCAAGACGTCGGGTGTCCGGCGGTCGTAGGGTTGATGGTGGTCGACGGAAGGAGTTGAGCATCATGACCGGATTCGTGGCGACCGCGGAAACCGAGATCAACGCCGCTCCCCAGCGGGTGTGGGCGGTGCTGACCGATCCGGCCGAGATCCGCCGGTTCATGTTCGGCGCCGAGGTGCGCACCGACTGGCAACCGGGCAGCCCGATTGTCTGGCAGGGCGAGTACGAGGGCAGGTCCTATGAGGACCGCGGGGAGATCCTCGCGGTCGAGCCAGGGCACCTGCTGCGGATGACGCACTACAGCCCGTTGAGCGGGCAGCCCGACGTGCCGGAGAACTACCACACGCTCACCTACGAGCTCGCCGGCGACGGCGGCTCGACCCACCTGACGCTGCGTCAGGACAACAACGCCAGCCCGGCCGAGGCCGAGCACGCGCGCGGCATGTGGAGCACCCACGTCGAGGGCATCAAGGCGGCGGCCGAGCGCGCCTGAGCCGGCGCGACGCGCCCCGCCCGCCACGGCGCGAGGTCGGGGCCGGAGTGTGGCAGCATCGGGGCATGCCCGCCGACGTCATCGCGACCCCGCTGCCCGACTGCCCGGATATCGAGCAGGCCTTCGCGGTGTCGTGGCCGGTACGCCTGGGTGACACCGACGGCGACGACCGGTTGCGCCTGGACGCGGTGGCCCGGTACCTGCAGGACATCGGGTTCGACCATCTCGACGCCGTCGCCGACGGCGACCTCCACCAGGCCTGGATCGTGCGGCGCACCGTCATCGACGTCTACGAGCCGATCATGTTCGGCGACCGCGTGCAACTGCGCCGGTGGGCCGACGCCCTGTCGAACCGCTGGTGCGATATGCGGATCCAGCTGAAGGGCGAGCGCGGCGGCCACATCGAGGCCGCGGCGTTCCTCATCCACATCGATCCGGTGGCGGGACGCCCGGCCCGGATGAGCGACGCGTTCATGGCGCCGATGCTGGCCAGCACCACCGAACACCGGCTGCGCTGGCGGGCCGCGCTCACCGAACTCGACGATCCCGAGGTGGAGGCGACGTCGTTTCCGCTGCGGGTCACCGATGTGGACCGGCTCGGCCACGTCAACAACGCCGTCTACTGGGAGGCCGTCGAGGAGGCGCTGGCCGCCCACCCCGACCGGCACCAGCTGCCGTATCGCGCGATCGTCGAGCACGTGGGCCCGGTCATGGCCGGCGACAAGGTGGTGCTGCGCACGAGCCTGCGGCCCGGCGGCCTGCGGGTCCAGCTGGACGTCGACGGCGTCGCCAGGGCGCTCGGCTCCGTGGACCGCCTGCCCGCGCGCTGAAACACGCTGGGACGCTGACGGTTTCGCCGGTCAGCGGGGCTTGGCGACGAAAGTGGCCGAGCCACGGGTGAGGTCGACCCGATCACGCGGCGGTGCGCCCTCCGACGGGGTCTCGCGGTGCATGAGCGTGCTCTGCCGCTGCTCGAACTCGTGGTGTTTGGAACCCTGGAACATGGCCGTGAGGTGTTCGAACCCGGTCGCCGCGACCGCCGGTCCGGTGCGCTTGCGCGTCCACGGCAGGAACCGGGTCCCGGTCAGCCGGTTGACGACCACCTCGGCCAGCGCCAGCAGAATCAGCAGGATCGCCAGACCGGGAATCGTCATGGCGAAGACAGTGCCCATGGGCCCACGGTACCCGCGCGCGGGGAGCGCCCGCTGAGCTGCAGTGATGGTACTCACGGGTAGACACGTCGGAGCGATATGAAGGTTGCGATTCCGCGACGATCGCCCTATTGTCGTTGTCGTGCCGAATCCCGCCGACCGCCTTGCCGCGCTGCTAGTCGCCGACCGCGACAGCGCGGCCGCTGCTGTGCAGACCGCGCGGGCAGCCACCCGGCAGATTCTTCTCGTAGTAACCCGCCGTAGCGGGGTCTGATTCGGACCGGCCCCCTCGCTGCGGGCTGATTTTCATTGTTCTGCTGGTCCCCACCTGCCAACGAAGACCATCTTCGGGAAGACCTCACCTGCAATGACATTGCTGACACTGGACCGTGCCCTGTTCGACGCCGCCCCCAGGGGCCTGCGCGCCGAGACCGACAACCTCACTCCCGCCGAATTCCTCGATCGGTACACCCGCATCGAGGGACCGATCTCGCTCGGCGAATTCACTTGCTCCGGAACGGATTTCACCGCCACCCTGGAGTTCGCCGACCATCTGCGCACCGTCATCTCGGCCGGTAACCCGGTCGCCGCGATGACCTCGGCGCTCTACGACGAGGGCTACCCCCTCGAGATCCTGCAGTTCCACCAGCGCCGCACCACCGCGGGCACCGCGACCTTCGTGCAGTGCGAGGTCAACGGTCGCCGCGGCTGGGCGTCCGCCATGGCCGCCGACGGCGCCGAGTCGACCGTGCGCGCCATGATCGCCTGCGTCAACCTGCTCGCGAGCTGACCGCCACCTGCGCGAAGGGCCCGTTCACCTCGAAAGGTGAACGGGCCCTTCGACGTTTGGTGCGCCGTGGGTGTTCTTACTCGGCGGCGGAGGCCTGCTCGGCGATCTGTTTGCGGACCTCGTCCATGTCCAGACCCTTCACCTGGGTCACCAGGTCCTCGAGCGCGGCCGGCGGCAGTGCGCCCGGCTGGGCGAACACGAGCACGCCCTCGCGGAAGGCCATGATGGTGGGGATGGACTGGATGTTCGCCGCGGCGGCGAGTCCCTGCTCGGCCTCGGTGTCGACCTTGCCGTACACCACGTCGGAGTGCTTCTCCGACGACGCCTCGTAGGTGGGCGCGAAGCTGCGGCACGGACCGCACCAGGAAGCCCAGAAATCGACGAGGACCACGTCGTTTCCGGTGATGACTTCGTCGAAGTTCTGCTGGGTCAGCGTCTGGGTGGCCATGACGTCCTCTCCTTGTCGGTTCCTCGGCTGTAACGCCGTGGCGTCCTTCTATCTTCCACCGAGGATCACCCGCTCCTGGCGGGCGTCCCCGTCCCAGCGGCGAACGCCCACCACAACGGCCGGAAAATCGTGGTCGGCGGCGACCGCGTCCACCGCGGCCCCGAGCCGGTCCGGCGGCACCCGCCGGGCCAGCGTCACGTGCGGCGTCCAGGCGCCGGGGCGCATGGTCGCGGGGACGCCGGGGCAGGGTTCGACCAGGTCGTCGATCTGCCGGTGCAGGGCGAGCAGTTCCTCGGTGACCACGACCGCGCGCACCAGGATCGGCCTGCGCGCGCCGAAGACCAGCAGACCGCCGAGCCGGATCGGCAGCGGCTGGAAGGCCAGTCCCGCCAGCGCGCGGTCTATGCGCGGCCAGATCTCGCGCGCCACGGCGATGGTCACGTGCGGGCGGTGGGTCTCGCCGCGCGGGCTGGCGATGCCCGCGCGCGCCAGCGCGGCCCACTGCTCGCGGACCACGGCCTCGCTCCGCTCGTCCAGCAGCAACTCCACCGACTGCACCATGTCTGCAGAAAGTAGTCGCTTCGGCGTGTCCCCGTGGCCGCTCCGATGACCGCAGGCGCGAGGATGGACACCGTGAACGCGACGAGGTCGAGCGTGCGGCTCGGTGTGATCGACGGTGACGGCATCGGTCCGGAGGTGGTCGCGGCGACGCGCGCGGTCGTCGACGAGGCGATCGGCGCGGCCGGGCTGGGGCCGGTGGCCTGGGTGCCGCTGCTGATGGGCCACGAGGCCATCGCCGCGCACGCCGACCCGCTGCCCGAGCAGACCCTGGCCGCGCTCGACGAGCTCGACGCCTGGATCCTCGGCCCGCACGACAACGCCTCCTATCCCGCCGAGATGCGGGTCGCGCCCGGCGGCGCCATCCGCAAGCGCCTCGGCCTCTACGCCAACATCCGGCCCGCCGCCGCCTTCGCCGGAGTGCGGGCGAGCGCGCCCGGCATCGACCTGGTGATCGTGCGCGAGAACAGCGAGGGCTTCTACGCCGATCGCAACATGTTCGCCGGCTCCGGCGAGTTCCGGCCGACGCCCGACGTCGCGATGGCGGTGGCCGTGATCACCAGGCAAGCATGCGAGCGGATCGCGCACCAGGCGCTGCGGCTGGCCCAGGGGCGGCGCAAGCGGGTCACCGTGGTGCACAAGGCGAACGTGCTGCCGATGACGACCGGGCTGTTCCGCGACGTCTGCTACGAGGTGGCCGCCGAGTACCCCGACGTGCGGGTCGACGACGAGCACGTCGACGCGATGGCCGCCCACCTGGTCCGCACGCCCGGGGACTACGACGTGATCGTCACCGAGAACCTCTTCGGCGACATCCTGTCGGACCTGGCGGGCGAGCTGGCCGGCTCGCTCGGCCTGGCCGCCTCGCTGAACTGCTCCGACACCAAGGCCATGGCCCAGGCCGTGCACGGCGCCGCGCCTGGGCTGGCCGGGCGTAATCGCGCCAACCCGGCCGCGCTGCAGCTGTCGGCGGCGATGTTGTTGCGCTGGTTGGCGGTTCGCGACGGCGACAGCGCCCTGCACGACGCGGGGGAGCGGATCACCCGCGCCGTCGCGGCCACCCTGGCGGCCGGAACGGCGACCGCCGATCTGGGCGGCCTGGCTTCCACCAGCGAATTCACCGAGCAGGTCCGTGCGCGCGTGCACCGCAGGTGAAGGGACCCCTTTCACATTCGCTGATTAATCTTCGGTTACTGTCGCACCACGCTGTGTCCGGTTCGCATACATTGCCAAACAGGCGCTGACACGTGGCCGGCGTCGACGTGAAATGTGGAGGCTCCTTTGTCTGTTCGTTTTGTTCTCGGCCGCGGCGCCGTGCGGCTGCTCTGTACGGTCGCCGGGGGTGCCCTGGTGTTGGCCGGCTGTGCCAGCAACACCGAGGGTGACACCACCGCGGTGACGAAGGTGTCGGTGGAGAAGGTCGACGCGCTCGCCGCGGCGGTCCCCGACAAGGTCAAGCAGGCAGGCAAGCTCGTCGTCGGCGTCAACGTGCCGTACCAGCCCAACGAGTACAAGGACGCGAGCGGCAAGATCGTCGGCTTCGACGTCGACCTGCTCGACGCCGTCGCGACCACCCTCGGACTGAAGGTCGACTACGTCGAATCCGCGTTCGAGAAGATCATCCCCGCCATTCAGGCGGGCACCTACGACGTGGGTATGTCCTCGATCACCGATTCGCGCGAACGCGAACAGCAGGTCGATTTCACGACTTATTTCAGCGCCGGTATCCAGTGGGCCCAGCAAACGGGTAAATCCGTCGATCCCAACAATGCGTGCGGCAAACGAGTTGCCGTACAGGCCACTACGGTCGAGCACACCGAAGAGATCCCCGCCAAGAGCGCGAAGTGCGTCGCCGAGGGCAAGCCGCCGATCGATATGAAGCCGTTCGACGAGCAGAGCGCGGCGACCAACGCGCTGGTCCTCGGCCAGGTCGACGCGATGTCGGCCGACTCGCCGGTGACCGCGTACGCCATCAAGCAGAGCGAGGGCAAGATCGAGGCCACCGGCCCGATCTTCGATTCCGCACCCTACGGCTGGGCCGTGCAGAAGGGCTCCCCGCTGGCGGCGTCGCTGCAGAAGGCGCTGCAGCACCTGATCGACAACGGCAAGTACGGCGAGATCACCACCAACTGGGGTGTCCAGGAAGGTCAGATCAAGACCTCGGTGATCAACGGCGCTGTGAGCTGACGTGAGCGAACAGAACGACACGGTGGAGGTGCCCGGACCGGGCACCGAACCCGAACCGATCAAGGCGGTCCCGCTGCGCAGGCCGGGCCGCTGGATCGCGGCGGCAATCATCCTGATCCTGGTGGGATTGTTCGCCTACGGTGCCGCGACGAATCCCGCCTACCGGTGGGACACCTACGGCAAGTACCTGTTCGACAGCCGGATCACCGCGGGCGCGATCGTCACCCTGGAACTCACCGTGCTCGCCATGGCGATCGCGGTGGGCCTGGGCACGGTGCTCGCGGTGATGCGCCTGTCGCCGAACCCGGTGCTGCGTACCACCGCGTGGGTGTACCTGTGGATCTTCCGCGGCACCCCCGTGTTCGTCCAGTTGGTGTTCTGGGGCCTGGTGCCCTCGCTGTACAAGCAGATCCATCTCGGCGTCCCGTTCGGCCCGCAGTTCTTCGAGTTCGACGTGCAGAACCTGCAGGCGGCATTCCTGTTCGCGGTGCTCGGCCTCGGTCTCAACGAGGCCGCGTACATGGCCGAGATCGTGCGCGCCGGCATCAACTCCGTCGGCGAGGGCCAGCGGGAGGCGTCGGTCGCGCTGGGCATGTCGTGGACACAGACCATGCGCCGCACCGTGCTGCCCCAGGCCATGCGGGTGATCATCCCGCCCACCGGCAACGAGCTGATCGGCATGCTCAAGACCACCTCGCTGGTCACGGCGATCCCGCTCAGCACCGACCTGTTCGGTCGCGCGCGCGACATCTACGGCGTGAACTTCCAGCCGATCCCGCTGCTGCTCGTGTGTGCCACCTGGTACCTGGCGATCACCAGCGTGCTGATGGTCGGGCAGTACTACTTGGAGCGCTACTACTCGCGCGGTGCCACCCGGCAGCTGACGGCCAAGCAGCTCGAGGAACTGGCCACGGCGCAGGCGGCGGTGAAGGCGAAATGACCGAACTGGACAAGGCCACACCGCCGATGGTGCTGGCCGATCGGGTGTGCAAGAACTTCGGCGCGCTGCGGGTGCTCAAGGGCATCTCGCTCGAGGTGCCGCGCGGCAAGGTGCTGACCCTGGTCGGGCCGTCGGGCTCGGGCAAGTCGACGTTCCTGCGCTGCATCAACCACCTCGAGCAGGTGAACGCGGGCCGGCTCTACGTCGACGGCGATCTCGTCGGCTACCGGGAGAAGAACGGCAAGCTCTACGAGATGCACCCGCGCGAGGCCGCGATCCAGCGGCGCGACATCGGGATGGTGTTCCAGCACTTCAACCTGTTCCCGCACCGCACGGCGCTGGAGAACATCATCGAGGCGCCGACCCAGGTCCGCGGGCTGCGCAAGGCCGAGGCGATCACCAGGGCCGAGGAGCTGCTGGAACGGGTCGGGCTCGGTGCCAAGCGCAATGCCTACCCGGCGCAGCTGTCGGGCGGTCAGCAGCAGCGCGTCGCCATCGCGCGGGCGCTGGCCATGGATCCCAAGCTGATGCTGTTCGACGAGCCCACCTCGGCACTGGACCCCGAGCTGGTCGGCGAGGTGCTCACCGTCATGCGCGAGCTCGCCGACTCCGGCATGACCATGATCGTGGTGACCCACGAGATGGGCTTCGCCCGCGAGGTCGCCGACGAGCTGGTGTTCATGGACGGCGGCGTGGTCGTCGAGTCGGGCCCGCCGCGGGAGCTGCTGGCCAACCCGCAACACGAGCGCACCAAGACGTTCCTTTCGCGCCTGCTCTGACGCCGGCGAGAGACCACGGCCCCGCGGAATTCCGCGGGGCCGTTTCTCATTCCGGGCGATTCTTCAGCAGCTCCAGGGAGACCTGCGCCTGCGCGATGCGGCGGATGGCGGCGATGGCGGTGTCGCCGAGGACCGTCAGCACGACGACCGCGTCGATGATGTCGTCGCGCCCGCCCGCGGCCAGCGCGGTCGCCACGTCGATGTCGGCGATCACCCGCACGCCGTCGAAGTAGCGCGGCAGGACCGTGGTGCCCCAGTCCTCGTAGCCGAGCTGGGCCAGCCGCACCAGGACCGAGGTGAGGGTGCTGATCGAGTCCGCGCTCGGCTTGGGGTCCCACCCGCGCCGGTCCATCTCCGCGCGTACGGTCGCCGAGGCGCGGTCCCATTCGTCGTCGGTCGCGGGCGGTGGCGGTGCGGTGATGCTGTCCTGCACCACGCCGAGCAGGCTGAACATCGGCAGGTCGGGGGAGTCGACGGCGGCGAGCACCTCGCCCACGGTCGCCACCGGCAGCCCGCCGACCTCGATCAGCGCGCGCACCAGCCGCAACCTGCGCAGATGCTGTTCGCCGTAGCTGGCCTGGTTGGGTCCGGTCCGCTCACCGGGCGGAAGCAGGCCCTCTCGCAGGTAGTACTTGATCGTCGCCAGCGCGATTCCGCTGCGCTCGCTCAGCTCCGAGATCCGCACAGTTCACCTCTGCTTTCCGCCTTCCCCCTTGCTCGCCATGGTTACAGCGGATAGTCTAACTATCCATAACGGATAGTGAAGCTATCTATCTTTGGGGAGTTCGTTATGTCAGTCCTTCCGTCCCTCGATTCGCTGCCACGCAGGCGGTCACCGCTCCATCGCCCCCTGCTCTGGTTCGCCGCGGTCAACGCGGTCCTGGTCGTCGTCGGCGTCGTCGGGATGCTCGTCGACGACCGGGTGATCGCCGGGTCGACCGCCTGGTTCAAGCCGACCAAGTTCGCGATCTCGTTCGTCCTCTACAGCGTCGCGCTGGCGTGGTTGATCTCGTTGCGGCCCAAGGCTTCCCGGCTCACCTCGGCGATGGCCACGGTGATCGTCGTGGCCGGCGCGGTCGAGCAGCTGATCATCTTCGGCCAGGTGATCCGCGGCACCCGCAGCCACTACAACATGACCACGACCTTCGACGCCGTCCTGTGGGTCACCATGGGCAGCACCATCCTCGTGCTCTTCGTCGCCACCATGGTCGTCGCCGCGCAGCTCTCGTTCGCCAGGTACGGCGACCTGGCGACCACCTGGTCGATCCGGCTCGGCCTGGCGATCACCCTGGTCGGGCTCGGCCTGGGCAATCTGATGCCGAACCGCGAATCGGGCGTCACCGACATCGCGGGCGCGCACACCGTCGGCGCGCCCGACGGCACGCCGGGCATGCCGCTGACCGGCTGGAGCACCACCCACGGCGACCTGCGCATCCCGCACTTCTTCGGTATGCACGCCCTGCAGGTGCTGCCGCTGTTCGCCGCGCTGCTGCTGATCCTGGCACCGCGCATCCCGGTGCTGGCCTCGGTGCGGGCCCGCCTCGGGCTCGTCTGGACCATGGCCCTCGGCTACGCCGCGACGCTGGCCCTGGTCACCTGGCAGGCCCTGCGCGGTCAGCCGCTCATCCACCCCGACCGCGCCACGCTGACCGCGGCCGCGGCGATCCTCACCCTCGTCGTCACCGGAACGCTCGTCTCGATCGCGAGCGCGACCCTCACCCGAAAGGCGGTCACCGCATGAGCACCCTGTTCGACCTCTCCTTCTACGTCACCGTGCCGTTCTGGGCGCTGATGATTCTGGCCCCGACCTGGCGGCACACCCGCGTGATCATCGGATCGCCGTGGATCGTGTTGCTGCCCTTGACGATCTGGGCGATCGTCGCCGTCCCGGTCCTCGGTGCGCTGTGGTCGCTGGTCACCTCGCCGTCGCTGGCCGCGATCACCGACGCCGTCGCCGATCCGGCGCTGCTCACCGCGCTGTGGGCGCAGATCCTCGCCTGGGATCTGTTCCTCGGCCGCTGGATCTATCTCGACAGCCGCGAGCGCGGGATCTCGCCCCTGCTGATGGGCCCGCTGCTGGTCGGCACGATCCTGTTGTCACCCATCGCCTTTCCGATCTACCTGCTGCTGCGCGAGGTGGCAGGCCGGTACGCCGACAGGAAGACCGCCACCGCGGTGTCGGCGTAGTGATCGAGTTCGGCGGCACTGAACCGGGTCTCGTCCCCGCAGAACATCACCTTGTTGACCGGGATCGAAACGGTCAGCCAGGTGAAGTGGTTCGCGGCGAGGTCCGGTTCGTCGACCGCGAGCAGTCCGCGCGCGGTCAACTCCGCGAAGCAGGACGCCAGCATCGCGTGGACGCGCTCCGGGCCCGCCTCGTAGTACGCCCGGCCGAGCTGGGGGAAGCGGCCCGCCTCGGCGATGACCAGCCGCCGCACCCGCAGCTGCGCGGGCCGGGTCAGCAGGTGGACGAAGCGATGGGCCACCGTCCGCAGGGTGGCCGCCACGTCGTCGGTGGAGGCGAGCTCGCCGATCGCCGCGCGGAAGACCTGGTCGATGCCGCCGAGGCGGTCGAACACGATCTCCTCGAACAGCTTCTCCTTGCTGCCGAACCGCTTGTAGATCGTCTGCTTCGAGGAGCCGGCGACCGCCGCGATCTCGTCGACCTTCGCGCCGACGTACCCGTCCCGCAGGAACACCTCGGTGGCCGCCTCCATGATGCGGCGCCTGGCCTGTTCGGAGGGCAAGGACATCGCCGTCACCGGCAGCCTGACGCTCGTGCAGTCGCTGCTGCGCGAGGGCCTGCTCGACCGGCTGCAGCTGTTCGTGCACCCCGTCGTGCTCGGGAAGGGCGCGCGCTGGTTCGACAAGCTCGACGGCACGGTCGAGCTGCGGCTGGACTCGGCCGAGGCGTTCGGTTCCGGTGTGATCAACCAGATCTACACGCCCGCTGCCTGATTCCCGCGCGGTCAGTCGAAATCGGTGGCGCGGGTGACGGATTCCCAGGCAAGGACGTCGGTGCGGACCGCGTCCAGGTGGCCGAGGACGGCGTCGACCGCGTCCTCCCCGAGCGGCAGGCGCAGCGGGGACTTCTCGGCCGCGAGGGCCGCGCGGATGGCGGCAGCGGCCTTGGCGGGGTCGCCGGGCTGGGTGCCGTCGCCGCCCTCGACCATGCGGCGGGTCTTGCCGGAGGTGTCGGCGTAGACCGCGTTCTCGGCGCTGAACGTCGCGGCGCCGCGCCCGAACAGACCGGTGCGGAAGGCGCCGGGCTCCACGATGAGGACCTTGATCCCGAAGGGCGCCACCTCGTCCGCGAGCGCCTCCGACAGGCCCTCGAGCGCGAATTTCGTCGCGCTGTAGGCGGAGAAGCCGGCGAACGACAGCTGGCCGCCGACGCTGCTCATCATCACCACGGCGCCGCCGCGCTGGGCCCGCATGTGCGGTAGGACCGCGCGGGTCAGCGCGGCGGGGCCGAACACATGCAGGTCGAACAGGTCGCGCAGTTCGGTCTCGGTGGTCTCCTCGACCGCGCCGACCTGGGTGCGTCCGGCATTGTTGACCAGGACGTCGATGCGGCCGTGCCGGGCCACCACGTCGGCGACGACCGCGTCGATGCGCGCGGTGTCGGTGACGTCGAGGGCGACGGTCTCGAGCTGATCGGGGTGTGCGGTGACGAGGTCGTCGAGTGCGGCGGTGCGGCGGGCGACGGCGACGACGGTGTCGCCCGCGGCGATCGCCGCTTCCGCGAGGGCGCGGCCGAATCCGCTGCTCGCGCCGGTGATCAGCCAGATCTGTGGGGTGCTCATCAAGGTTCTCCTCGGTGTCGGTGCCGTCGATGTTTCCCCCGTTCCGAGGTGCCGTCCAAGATCTGTTGTGATAACCAAGGGTTATGGATGTGCACGGGCGGGATCTGCGGTACTTCGTGGCCGTCGCCGAGCAGCTGAACTTCACGGCCGCCGCCGAGCGGCTGCACGTCTCCCAGCCCGCGCTCAGCAAGCAGATCCGCAAGCTCGAAAGTCAGCTCGGCGCGGCACTTTTCGTCCGTGACACGCGGTCGGTGGCGTTGACGCCCGTCGGCGCTGCCCTGCTGCCCGAGGCGCGTGCCGTCCTCGCCGCCCTGGCCGCGGCCGAATCCGCGGTCGACGCGGCGAAGGCCGCGCAGCGGGCGGTGCTGTCGATCGGCATCAGCACCAGCCCGGGCCGCGGCATCCTGCCCGCGGTGCGCTCCCGCTTCGCGTCCGCGTTCCCCGACGCGAAACCGGTACTGCGCCAGTTCGGTTGGGAGGATCCGACGGCCGGTCTCGCGGCGGGGGAGACCGACGTGGCCTTCGTCTGGCTCCCGCTGGCCGACAGCGACCGCTACCGCTGGCTGGTGGTGGCCAACGAGCCACGGCTGCTCGCCCTCCCGGCCGCGCATCCGCTCGCCGCGCGCGCGAGCATCGACTTCACCGAACTGCTCGACGAACCCTTCCTCGCGCTGCCGCCCGCGGCCGGGGTGTTGCGCGACTACTGGCTCGCCCTCGACGCGCGCGCGGGCCGTCCGCCCGTCATCGGCGCCGAGGTGGCGAGCACGGAGGAGACCTACGAGGCGCTGGTCAACGGTGACGGCGTGGTGCTGCTCGCCACCGGCAACGCCGCGCTGGTCGCCCACGAGGGCGTGGTCACCCGCCCGGTCACCGGTCTGCGTCCCTGTGAACTCGCGCTGGCCTGGCACCGTGACGACACCAGGCCCCTGGTCCACGGCTACGCGCGAGCGTGTGCCCAGGTGGCCTCGGCGCGCTGAGTGCCTTTCAGCGCGGTCCGAGCGCGATGCGCAACTGGCCGAGCAAGACCTTCGCCGCCGGGCCGCCGGGGCGATCGACGCGCCAGGCCAGGGCGAGCCGGCCGCGGATCGGGGGGTCGACGATGGCGAGCGCGCGCACGCCGAACGCGGACGCCTCGTCCTCGGTGAGCGCGGGGACGACGGCGGTGCCGAGGCCGTGCGCGGCCAGCCGGAGCAGCAGCGGAGGAGCGGCGGCCTCGAAGGCGATATCGGGCGTGAAACCGGCGGCGGCGCAGGCCCTTTCGAAGACCCCGCGCAGCCCGGTGCCGCGCGGGAGGCAGATCAGGCGGCGTTCGGTCAGCGCCGACAGGCCGATCGTGCCCGCCGACTCGCCAGGGGCGACGGGGGCGTCCTCGGCGACGGCGGCCACCACCGGCGTCTCGAGGATCACGTCGAGGCCGATCGCCGAGCTCGGCGGCGCCCCGGTCAGGCCGATCAGCGCGATGTCGAGTTCGCCGCGCTCGAGGGCGGCGAGCATCCGTTCGGCGGTGTCCTCGGTGAGGCTGATGCCGACCTGTGGGTGGTCGTGATGGAAAGCCGCGAGCACGGGGGCGATGTCGAATTCGTCGGTCGCGGCGCCGGAGATCACCCCGAGCCGGACGTGACCGCGCAGCAGGCCGGTGAACTCCTGCACCGTCTCGCCGATCCGGTCGGCGGCGGCCAGGGCGGCCCGCGCGTGCGCGAGCACCGCCGACCCGACCTCGGTGGGCGTGACGGTGCGGGCGCCGCGATCGAGGAGTCGCTGGCCGAGTTCGCGTTCGAGCTGCCTGATCTGGGCGCTGAGGCCCGGCTGGGTGAGATGCAGGCGCTCGGCGGCCCGGGTGAACCCGCCCTCCTCGACGACGGTCACGAAGTACCGGAGCTGCCGCAGTTCCATGGCATCGACCATAACAACTGGTTATCCAATGCAGAAGAACTATCTGTTGTACTTATTCCTTCCGGCGGAGCACTGTCGAGGACATGACCACGAACCCCATCACCACCCTCGATTCCTCGCAGTTCACCGGCCCGGTCTTCACCCCGGAGGATCCCGGCTACGCCGCCGAGATCGCGGGCTTCCAGACCGCCTACACCCATCGGCCCGCCCTCGTCGTCGGCGCCGTGCACGCCGAGGACGTGCGCGCCGCGGTGGAATACGCCGCCCGCCACGGACTTCCGGTCGCCGTGCAGGCGACCGGGCACGGCCTCTCGGTGGCCACCGACGGCGGGGTTCTCATCACCACGAGCCGGATGGATGCGATCACCGTCGATCCGCGCACTCGCACCGCCCGTGTCGGCGCGGGCGTGCGTGCGGGCGCCCTGGTCGAGGCGGCGGCGCGGCACGGACTGGCGCCGCTCAACGGCTCCTCGCCGTCGGTGGGTGTCGTCGGCTACCTGCTCGGCGGTGGCCTCGGGCTGCTCGCGCGCGAATTCGGGTACGCCGCCGACCATGTGCGCTCGATCGACCTCGTCACCGCGGACGGGCGCGTGCGCACGCTCACCCCCGGCGACGACCTGTTCGGCCCGGTGCTCGGCTCGGGCGGCAACTTCGGAGTGGTCACCGGTCTCGAGCTCGACCTCGTCCCGGTCACCGAGGTGTTCGGCGGGCAACTGATCTTCGACACGCGGCTGGTGGACACGGTCCTGCGGGCCTGGCGGGAGTGGACCGAGACCGTGCCCGACACCCTCACCTCCACGGTCGCGGTGCTCACCTACCCCGACATCCCGCCGGTCCCGGAACCGTTGCGCGGCAGGCACATCGCCTCGATCCGTCTCGCGTTCACCGGCTCGGCGGCGGAGGGGGAACGCCTCGTCGCCCCGCTGCGCGCCGTGGGCGAGCGGCTGCGCGACGACCTGCGGACGATGCCCTACACCGAGTCGCACACCATCCACAGCGATCCCGATTTCCCGCACGCCTACGCCGCCACGAACGCCCTGCTGTCCGAGCTGAGCCCGGAGGCGCTCGCGGCACTGCGCGCGCTGACCGCGCCCGGCGGGCCGGTCGACGCCGTCGTCGACATCCGGCACCTCGGGGGCGCGCTGGCCGAGGACGGCGCGGCCACGATCGACCACCGCGACGCCGCCTACCTCGTGCGCGTCATCACCGGCGCCGAGGGTGCCGCCGCGCCCGCCGAGCTCGCCGCCGTCCGGGAAGCGTTGGCGCCCTGGACGATCGGGCACAACCTCAACTTCCTCTACGGTGCCGGGGCCGCGGCGGGCCCGCACCAGACGGCCGCCGGCTACGCGCCGGAGACCTACGCCCGGTTGGTGGCCGCGAAGACGGCCCACGATCCACACAACATGTTCCGCCTCAACCGCAATATCGCTCCGGCCTAGACGGTTTCGCGGCCCGCCTTGTCGATTCGCCCGATTCCTACTATCTTGGTGATATCACTCAGATATCGGGAGGATGTCATGGAGCTGCGGCCCGCTGCCCACGTCAATGGATTCGTCGTCTTGCTCGGGTGGCTGGTGTTCACCCTGTTGTTCGGCGGCGCCGCCGTGCTGGCGTTCGTCGCGGCCGCCAAGCACGACGGCGGCGCGCTCGCCTGGGCGGGCGCGGTGGCCGCGGTGGTCGCCGCCCTCGTGGTGGCGCTGCTCGCCACGGGGCTGATCATCGTCAACCCCAACGAGGCCAAGGTGATCACCTTCTTCGGCCGCTACATCGGCTCGGTCTCCGAGCCGGGGTTCTTCTCGGTGGTCCCGCTCACCGACCGCAAGTCGATCTCGTTGCGGGTGCGCAACTTCGAGACCCAGAAGCTGAAGGTCAACGACGCCGACGGCAATCCGGTCGAGATCGCCGCGGTGGTCGTCTACAAGGTGGTCGACAGCTTCAAGGCGGCCTTCGCGGTCGACGACTACGAGGAGTACGTCGAGACCCAGTCCGAGGCGGCGGTGCGCCATCTCGCCACCACCCATCCCTACGACGCGCACGACGACGACCGCACCAGCCTCCGTGACGGCGCCGAGGTGGCCGAGGAACTCACCGTCGAACTGCGCGAGCGCACCCTCACCGCGGGCATCGAGGTCATCGAGGCCAGGATCACCCACCTCGCCTACGCCCCCGAGATCGCGCAGGCGATGCTGGTCCGCCAGCAGGCCGCCCAGGTGGTCGCGGCCAGGGTCAAGATCGTCGAGGGCGCCGTCGGCATGGTCGGCCTGGCCCTGGATCGCCTCGCCGAGGCGGGCACCGTGGAACTGGACGAGGAGCGCAAGGCCGCCATGGTCTCGAACCTGCTCGTGGTGCTCTGTGGCGACCGCGCCACCCAGCCGGTCGTGAACACCGGATCCCTCTACGCCTGAGGTCCGATGACCGCGCCGAAGAAGGAACCCAAGAAGGTCCTGCTGCGGCTCGACCCGGCCGTCCACGAGGCCATCGCCAAGTGGGCGGCCGACGACCTGCGCAGCGTCAACTCCCAGATCGAATACGCCCTGCGCCTGGCCCTCGACCAGGCGGGCCGAAAACCCAAGCGCGACTGAGGCCGCCGGAACAGCCCAGCCCGTCGTGACTCGTCATCAATCCCGGGCCGCCGACCTGGCCGGGCAGCGCGGTCCGGCTCGAGCGACGCGCCTTACGGCGCACGGGGACAACTGAACTCGGTCGCGCCGGTAGGTTGTTGCGGTGCCCATCTCATTCGACATCCGTGGAATGCAGCAGTTGGACAGCACGACCTGGGGGGATCCAGCCACTCGTGATGTCGTCGCGATGACCTATGTCCACGGCACACCCGATCTGCCCGCCCGATTGCACGACCTGTCGCGGCTGCGCAGGCGGCTCGCCGAGCACCACGCCAGGACCGGCTGCCTGATCGAGGCGTTCGTGGTGTGGGTCGACAGCCTGCCCGCGTTGCTGAGGGTGGAGAAGACCAGGATGCCGGGCTCGCCGGTCGGGCTCGTGTTCGCGGCGTCGATCGTGGTGCCGCGCGACCGGTGCAGCGCCGTCTTCCAGATCATCTGCCCGGAGACGGGCGCGCCGGGGGTGCGCGAGGCCGTCGTGGGCAGCCGGGTGCGCCCGGCGGAGATGTACCCGCCGCATCCGTACGCGCCCGGCCTGCGCGGACGCCTGCCCTACACGCTCTCCGACGACATCCGCTACGACGAGGCGTTCCCCGACCATCCGCTCACCCGGGCCCGCCGCTGGATCGCCGACACGGTGCCCCAGGTGCGGGTCGACCCGAGCTTCGCCGCGCTGCCGGAGTTCTAGCGCGGCTTCTCGGTGACGAAGATGGCGGTGCCGGGGAAGATCTGCCCCCTCAGCGGCGACCACTGCCCCCACTCGCGGTCGAGCCACTCGGGCCAGTCCGGTTCGACGATGTCGAGCAGCGTCAGCCCGGCGCCCACGATCTCGCGGACCCGGTCGCCGATCGTGCGGTGATGCTCGACGTAGGTCGGCTCACCGTCGCCGTCGACCTCCACATAGGGCGTGCGGTCGAAATAGGGGATCGTCGCGGTGAGCCCGGCCGGGCCGGGATCGTCGGGGAAGATCCAGCGCATCGGGTGGTTCACCGAGAACACCCAGCGCCCGCCCGGCTTGAGCACCCGCGCGACCTCCCGCATCACCAGCGCGGAGTCGGCGACGAATGGCACGCCGCCGAAGGCCGAACAGGCCAGGTCGAAGGAGGCGTCGGCGAAGGGCAGCGCCTCGGCGCCCGCCTGGACCAGCGGCACGCGCGGCCCGCCGCGATCCATCGCCGCGACGCCGCGCGCCAGCATCTCCCGCGAGATGTCGAGGCCGACCGGTCGCGCGCCCTGGCCGGCCAGCCATCGCGAACACGGCGCCGAACCGCAGCCGATCTCGAGCACGGTCCGTCCGCTCAGCTCCCCGAGGAACGCCATGTCGCCCTCGTGCAGGCCCTCGGGACACCACACGAACTCGCCACCGGGGGAGTCCACGCCGAGGAAATCGGCGTGAGTCTGGTGATACTGGTCGGCATCGGCGTCCCACCAGCGTCTGCTCGCCCGCTCACTGGCCGCGGAACCGATCTTGGTCCGGGCGGTCGCGGTGGTTCCCAGCAGCGCGTTGGCCTGCGCGTGGCGTTCGTCATCGGACACGGCGGCCAGCGTATCGGCGCGGTGCGGGGGGTGGTTTGCCCGGCTCGGGCGACGTGCCGTACGCTGAGGCACGCGAGTGTCTTTCGAGGACCACTGTGCGCCGGGGTTGAATGCGTACGGTATCCGATGACGGAGTCGCCCGTGCTGAGTTCGATCACCAGCAAGTGTGGCGGTCCGTGCGATACTTACCCGGTATCCTTCGTCGCCTCGTCGCGGTGATCTCGCAGCGTACCGAAAGTTCCAATGTCCGCAACCGACCACAATCCGTCCGGAGCAAATCCACATATGCCCACCACCGTCACCTCGCCGCAGGTAGCCGTCAACGACATCGGCTCCGCCGAGGATTTCCTCGCCGCCATCGACGCCACGATCAAGTACTTCAACGATGGCGACATCGTCGAGGGAACCATCGTCAAGGTCGATCGTGACGAGGTCCTGCTCGACATCGGTTACAAGACCGAAGGCGTCATCCCCTCCCGCGAACTCTCCATCAAGCACGATGTCGACCCCAACGAGGTCGTTTCCGTGGGCGATGAGGTCGAGGCCCTGGTTCTCACCAAGGAGGACAAGGAAGGCCGCCTGATCCTGTCGAAGAAGCGGGCGCAGTACGAGCGCGCGTGGGGCACGATCGAGGAGCTCAAGGAGAAGGACGAGGCCGTCAAGGGCACCGTCATCGAGGTCGTCAAGGGCGGCCTGATCCTCGACATCGGTCTCCGTGGCTTCTTGCCCGCCTCGCTCGTCGAGATGCGTCGTGTCCGCGACCTCCAGCCGTACGTCGGCAAGGAGATCGAGGCCAAGATCATCGAGCTCGACAAGAACCGCAACAACGTGGTCCTGTCGCGTCGCGCCTGGCTCGAGCAGACCCAGTCCGAGGTCCGTTCCGAGTTCCTGCACCAGCTGCAGAAGGGCCAGGTCCGCAAGGGTGTGGTCTCCTCGATCGTCAACTTCGGTGCCTTCGTGGACCTGGGCGGCGTCGACGGCCTGGTGCACGTCTCCGAGCTGTCCTGGAAGCACATCGACCACCCGTCCGAGGTCGTCGAGGTCGGCAACGAGGTCACCGTCGAGGTTCTCGACGTCGACCTGGACCGCGAGCGCGTCTCCCTCTCGCTCAAGGCCACCCAGGAAGACCCGTGGCGTCAGTTCGCCCGCACCCACGCGATCGGTCAGATCGTGCCGGGCAAGGTCACCAAGCTGGTTCCGTTCGGTGCGTTCGTGCGCGTCGAAGAGGGCATCGAGGGCCTGGTGCACATCTCCGAGCTGGCCGAGCGCCACGTCGAGGTCCCGGACCAGGTTGTCGCCGTCGGCGACGACGCGATGGTCAAGGTCATCGACATCGACCTGGAGCGTCGCCGGATCTCGCTGTCGCTGAAGCAGGCGAACGAGGACTACCACGCCGAGTTCGACCCGTCGAAGTACGGCATGGCCGACAGCTACGACGACGCGGGCAACTACATCTTCCCCGAGGGCTTCGATCCCGAGACCAACGAATGGCTCGAGGGCTTCGACAAGCAGCGGGAAGAGTGGGAAGGCCGCTACGCCGAGGCCGAGCGTCGCCACAAGATGCACACCGCGCAGATGGAGAAGATGGCGGCCGACGCCGCCGCCGAGGCCGCCAACGGCGGTGCCACCTCGGGCAACTACTCCTCCGAGAGCGGCTCGCAGGCCTCCTCCGGCCAGGCCGAGTCCGCCGGCGGTTCGCTCGCCAGCGACGCCCAGCTCGCGGCTCTGCGGGAGAAGCTCTCCGGCAACGCCTGATTCGGGTAGAGCAGTACCGAAGGCCCCGGTCCGCACGGACCGGGGCCTTCGGGCATTTCCGGGTCCAGCACGCGATGGCACCGACGGCGCACGACAGCGAGCGGGCCCGGCGAGAAATCGCCGGGCCCGCTCGCGTCTGCGGGAGATCAGCTCGCGGCGGCGGGCACCCAGTAGTTCGAACTCATGCTGGGGCGTTTGCGCATCGCGGCGAAGCTGTGTCTGGCGGGGGAGATCAGGGCGGTGAACCACGATCGGCGGTATTCGGCGAGAGTCGCCGCGACAGCGGGGAATTCGACGCAATGCACACCGCCGGGCATGCCCAGGCGGTGGCGAGCCGTCCGGTGGTCTGTGGTGCCCATGATCATCCTTCGGTAGCTGGAGCTGGCCTTCTCGCCTGCGCGAAGGTTAGTCGACGCGACGCGCCGAACCTCGGATTTTGCGTTCCGGCCCCCTGGCGTGTCGGAATGATGCCGTTTCCGGCGTGATCCCCGGTTCTGCGAGACTGGGACCCATGTTGCGGATCGGCCTCACCGGAGGCATGGGAGCGGGTAAATCCACAGTGGCGCGGACCCTGGTCGAGCTCGGGGCGGTGCTGATCGACTCCGACGCGATCGCGCGCGAGGTCGTCGCACCGGGGACGCCGGGGCTGACCGCGCTGGTCGAGGCGTTCGGCGCGGAGATCCTCGCCGGGGACGGCAGCCTGAACCGGCCCGCCCTGGCCGCGGTGGCCTTCGCCGACGACGAGTCGCGCGGCAAACTCAACGCCATCACCCATCCGCTCGTCGGCGCCCGCACCGCCGAGCTGATCGGCGCGGCACCCGCGGATGCCATTGTGGTGCAAGACATTCCGCTGCTGGTGGAGAACGGCCTCGCGCCGCTCATGCAGCTGGTGCTGGTGGTCGGCGCCGACGTGGAGACCCGGCTGCGCAGACTGGTGGAGCACCGTGGCGTCGACGAGGCCGACGCGCGGACGCGGATCGCCGCCCAGGCCACCGACGACCAGCGGCACGCGGTCGCCGACGTCTGGCTCGACAACAACGGCGCCCCCGAGATCGTCGAGGCCCAGGTGCGCGCGCTGTGGGAGCAGCGGCTGGTGCCGTTCGAGCGCAATCAGCGCGAGGGTGTGCGGGCCGGGGCCGACTACCGGCTGGTGCCCGCTGATCCGGAGTGGGCCGCGCAGGCCCGCCGGATCATCGCCCGGCTGCACCTGGTGTGCGGCGCGTCGGCGGTGCGCATCGACCATGTCGGGTCGACGGCGGTGCCCGGGCTGCCTGCCAAGGACGTCATCGACGTCCAGGTGACGGTGGCCGATCTCACCACGGCCGAATCGCTGGCCGGGGGCCTCGCGGCAGCGGGTTTCCCGCTCGCGCCGCAGGTGACCCACGACCACCCGAAACCGACGCCCGGTGACCCGGCCGGCGCCGACGTCGGCCTGTGGGGCAAGCGCCTGCACGGCAACGCCGACCCCGCGCGTCCGGCGAACATCCATCTGCGCGTGCAGGATTCGCCGGGCCAGCGCTTCGCCCTCGACCTGCGTGACTGGCTGCGGGCCGAGGAGTCCGCGCGCCGGGACTATCTGGCCGTCAAGCGCGAGGCCGAACGGGCGGCTGCCGACAAGGCGGGCGAGGCGGCCGCGGAGGCGTACTACGCGGTGAAGGAGCCCTGGTTCGACGCGGTCTATCCGGCCGTCGCCGCGTGGGCTCGCGCCCGCGCGTAACCAGCGCCGCAACTGTTAAACATCAATGTTTCGGAACCCTGTCGAGCGAGGTCGCGCGCTGTGTACATTGTGGCGGGTCACCAAGGGGTGACTCGATTCACAGGGAAGTTGTAGCGCGTATGACATCACATCACCGTCAGCTCGGCCGTGCGGGCTTCGGATTCACTGCCCTCGGTGCCGTCGCCGCCAGCGTCGTGCTCGCCGCCCCGCAGGCCTCGGCCTGGGTCGGCAATCTCGGTGTGGCCGGCACCGATCACAAGGTGGGCTGCAGTTACAAGCTGACCGCCAGTGTCGAGGTCGACCGCCTCACCTCGGTGAAGTTCACCGACAACGGGGTCGACATCCCCGGCAGCCCGGTCTCGCCGTCGCTGCTGTCGGGCACCGTCAGCATCACCTGGAAGCCGACGACCGCGGGCCAGCACAAGCTCGAGGCCCGTCAGCTGCTGATCAGTGATTCGATCACGGTGACCGTGGGTGAGTCCTCCGCGACCGGCAGCCTGGGCTGCGGTGGCGGGCTGGCGGATCTGTTCCCGAGCCTGTCGGCGGGCTGACCCAGCCGCCTGGCGCGACGACCGCCCGGACCCGTACGCGGTCCGGGCGGTTTGTTCGTCTCAGCGCCAGGTGAGGGTCATGCCACGGCTCGCCAGCCAGCGCTCGAGCGAGTGGCCGTGGGCCGCCATGCCGTCGATCGCGGCGGTCGCGTGCTGGAACGCGGCCTCGCAGACTGCCGTGTCGAGCAGTCCGCCGGCGTGCGCGGCCAGCAGTTCGTCCACGTCGACGAGCTCGACCTCGCGGCCGGTGCGCACCAGCAGGTCCAGATAGTGGTCGACGGACTTGTACAGCGTGGCCGACTCCCTGGTGAACACGCCGACGTCGACGTAGACGTCCTGCCACTGGTCCACGCCCGGGTTGTAGTGGAGTTTCGACGCCCGCAGCGACAGCTCCGGCAGCACCCACGACTCGAGGTAGTGGAAGTTCGCGTGATCGGAGTGGCGGCCCATGTACAGGCCCCACGGCTCCTCGCGGTAGACCTCCACCGGGCGGACGAATCCCTTGGGGTCGGTGTTCGTCCGCGCCGCGATATCGAAGTACTCGATCTTGGGAGGATGCACGTGCACGGTGGATGCCTGCGTCATGACCGGAAAATCTACCGGCGGCGGGCCATGCGCGCCCGGTCGTGTCACATCCAGGTGAGTGCGATGTCCCTCGCGCGCAGCCACCGTTCGACGTCGTGGTCGTGGGCGGCCAGCCCGTCGAGCACCGCGGCGGCCCGCTCGAACATCCGGTCAGCCGAGGCGGTGTCGAGGTGGCCCGCGGCGTGGGCGGCCAGCAGCTCGCCGGCGCCGAGCAGCGTTGCCGAGCGGCCGCGGCGCACCGCGACGTCGAGGAAGCAGTCGGTGGCCCGCCACCGTTTGGGCCCGATCCGCTCGACCTCGACGATGTCGAGCACGTAGTCGTGGCTGCGGTGGTGACCGGGACTGTCGTGCGCCACGGTGGCGCGGACCCCCGGTTCGGGCAGCAGCCAGCACTCCTCGTAGCGGGCCCGCGCGCCGACCGTGCGGGCCAAGTAGAGCCCCCAGGGCTGCACCTCGTACCGGTCGACGGGCCGGATGAAGCCCCTGGCGTCGGTGCTGGTGAGTTCGGCCACGTCGAAGAACTCCACCCGGGGTCTGCCCGGCGGCGGGGCCGTGGGCGTCGCGACGGGTGGCGGCTGCGGGCCGCGGATCTCGCGCGCGAAGTATCCCGCGAATCCCGTGACCGCCGGAGCCGCGACGAGCAGGGGAAGCAGTGCGCTCATGGCCTTGTCCTTCACCACGTGCCGATGATCAGACCAAGGCTACGCCGGATCGGTGCGTCCGCACGGGGTCCGCGCCGCGCGCCCGCGCCGAATGGTCCTGCGACATGGGATCTTTCGGACACGGCCGCGCGACGCTGGAAGGTTGCGGGATCGCGGTGCGCTCCGGTCGGGAGGCGGCCGGACCTGGCGATCGGCGCCGCGGGGCCGGATCGCCACGATGCTGCGAAGCGCCGGCCCACGCTGTCCGCGCTCCGCGGGTCGCCCGGCGCGATGAGCGGAAATTCACCGGGACGACACCGGCGCGCGCACGGACCGACGGCGTGGCGGCCCTGCGTGTCGCGCCGGCGGCGCCGCTCGTCGCGACTTGTCGGTGGTCGCGCCTAACCTGGTCACATGGCATTCGCAACCGAGATCCCGGCGGAAGGGTATGAGGACCGGGGGCATCCCCTCGCCCATTCCGAGCATCGCCCCGTCGGCACCATCGAGCGTGCGGGCGGGAAGTTCGAGGTGGTCAGCGAGCACAAGCCCGCCGGCGACCAGCCCGCCGCCATCGCCGAGCTCGAGCGGCGGATCACCGCGGGGGAGAAGGACGTGGTCCTGCTCGGCGCCACCGGTACCGGCAAGTCGGCGACCACGGCGTGGCTGATCGAGAAGCTGCAGCGGCCGACGCTGGTGATGGCGCCGAACAAGACCCTGGCCGCCCAGCTGGCCAACGAGCTGCGGGAGATGTTGCCGCACAACGCGGTCGAGTACTTCGTCTCGTACTACGACTACTACCAGCCCGAGGCCTACATCGCCCAGACCGACACCTACATCGAGAAGGACAGCTCGATCAACGACGACGTCGAGCGGCTCCGGCACTCGGCGACCTCGAGCCTGCTCTCGCGCCGCGACGTGGTCGTGGTGGCATCGGTGTCGTGCATCTACGGTCTCGGCACCCCGCAGTCCTACCTGGACCGTTCGGTCCAGCTCGAGGTCGGCACCGAGATCGACCGCGACGCGCTGCTGCGCCTGCTCGTCGACGTGCAGTACACCCGCAACGACATGGCGTTCACCCGGGGCTCGTTCCGGGTCAGGGGCGACACCGTCGAGATCATCCCGTCCTACGAGGAGCTCGCGGTCCGCATCGAGTTCTTCGGTGACGAGATCGAGGCGCTCTACTACCTGCACCCGCTCACCGGTGACGTCGTGCGCCAGGTCGACTCGCTGCGCATCTTCCCGGCCACCCACTACGTGGCGGGCCCGGAGCGGATGGAGCGCGCGGTCGCCGACATCGAGGCCGAGCTGGCGGCGCGGCTCGAGGAACTGGAGAAGCAGGGCAAGCTGCTCGAGGCGCAGCGGCTGCGCATGCGCACCGAATACGACCTGGAGATGATCCGGCAGGTCGGGTTCTGCTCCGGCATCGAGAACTACTCGCGCCACATCGACGGCCGCCCGGCCGGCTCGGCGCCCGCGACGCTGCTGGACTACTTCCCCGACGACTTCCTGCTCGTCGTCGACGAATCCCACGTCACCGTGCCGCAGATCGGCGGCATGTTCGAAGGCGACATGTCCCGCAAGCGCAACCTGGTCGAGTTCGGGTTCCGGTTGCCGTCCGCGGTCGACAACCGCCCGCTGACCTGGGAGGAATTCGCCGACCGGATCGGCC
Source organism: Nocardia neocaledoniensis (assembly GCF_003182135.1). Taxonomy (GTDB): domain Bacteria; phylum Actinomycetota; class Actinomycetes; order Mycobacteriales; family Mycobacteriaceae; genus Nocardia; species Nocardia neocaledoniensis. Next base: position 112,053 of record NZ_QGTL01000012.1, read on the forward strand.
AGGCGGTGTACCTGTCCGCGACGCCGGGCCCGTACGAGCTCGGCCAGGTCGGCGGCGAGGTGGTCGAGCAGGTGATCCGCCCGACCGGCCTGGTCGACCCGCAGGTCGTGGTGAAGCCGACCAAGGGCCAGATCGACGATCTGGTGCACGAGATCCGTCAGCGCACCGAGCGTGACGAACGCGTCCTGGTCACCACCCTGACCAAGAAGATGGCCGAGGACCTCACCGATTATCTGCTCGGCCTCGGCGTGCGGGTGCGTTACCTGCACTCCGAGATCGACACCCTGCGCCGCGTCGAACTGCTGCGGCAGCTGCGGCTGGGCGAATACGACGTGCTGGTCGGCATCAACCTGCTGCGCGAGGGTCTCGACCTGCCCGAGGTGTCGCTGGTGGCGATTCTCGACGCCGACAAGGAGGGGTTCCTGCGGTCGAGCACCAGCCTCATCCAGACCATCGGCCGCGCGGCGCGCAACGTCTCCGGCGAAGTGCACATGTACGCCGACAAGATCACCGACTCGATGCGGCACGCGATCGACGAGACCGACCGGCGCCGGGCCAAGCAGATCGCGTACAACGAGGCCAACGGCATCGACCCGCAGCCGCTGCGCAAGAAGATCGCCGACATCCTCGACCAGGTGTATCAGGAGGCCGACGACGAGGTGGCCGTCGGCGGCTCCGGCCGCAACGTCAGCCGCGGCAGGCGCGCCCAGGGCGAGCCGGGCCGGGCGGTGAGCGCGGGCATCTACGCCGAACGCGACGTGAAGTCGATGCCGCGCGCCGAACTGGCCGACCTGGTCGCCTCGCTCACCGAACAGATGATGAACGCGGCACGCGAGCTGCAGTTCGAGCTCGCGGGCCGCCTCCGGGACGAGATCGCCGACCTCAAGAAGGAACTCCGCGGCATGGACGCCGCGGGGCTGAGCTAGGCCGTCAGCCTTGCTCGGCCATCCAGGCGGCGATGCGGCGGTCGGCCTCCTCGCGCGAGATCTCCTCGAGCCGGGTGATCACCGCCCAGCGGTGGCCGAACGGGTCGATGACCACGCCGAAGCGCTCGCCGTTGACGAACGTCTGCGGCTCCTCGGCGCTGCGGGCGCCGTGCGCGATCGCCCGGGCGACGACCGCGTCGACATCGGGGCAGTAGTGCACGATCGAGGTGTGCACCCAGTCCGCGGGCGCGCGCACGTTGTTCTCGGGGATCGGCATTCCGAGCTGGATGGTCGAATCGCCGATGAGCAGTTCGGCGTGCGCGGGCTGGCCGTCGGGCCGGTCGGCGCGGCTGAGCAGCTTCGCGCCGAAGACCTCGGTGTAGAAGTCGATGGCGGCGTTGCCGTCCGGCACGGCGAGGAAGCAGCTGATGGAGTGGTAGCCCTCCGGAATGGGCGCGACGGGGTTGGTCATGGATTCGATCGTCGTCGGCGCCGCGGTCCGGGTCTTGTAAGAACGCGACAGATCAGGTGACCGCGGTGACCGTGCCGGAATCCGGTGACATGAAGGGCATCCTGCACCCCGGTGAACAGGCCAGGCACCGGTCGCTGGACCGGCTCGCGGTGGGCCCCGGGCTGTCGGAGTTCGCCGACCGGTACTGGGTCGTGCGCTGGGACCTGCGGGGCAAGCCCGCCTACCGTGCCGAGGTGCTGTCGTTCCCGTGCGTCAACGTGACTTTCGAGCGCACGCACACCCGCACCGGCGGCTTCGTCAACGGCGTGTGCACGACGAAGTACGTGCGGGAGCTGGCGGGGGAGGGCGAGACCTTCGGTCTCCGGTTCCGGCCGGGCGGCTTCGGCGCGTTCACCGGCGCCGATGTCGGTGCGCTGCGCGATGATTCGGCTCCGCTCACCGATGTGCTGCCCGAGGCGGAGGGGTTGGCCGAACGGGTCCTCGCGGAGCCGAGCGACCTGCGCAGGCGCGAGATCGTCGAGGAGTTCTTCGCCGGTCGCGGTCGTGGCGACGATCCCCGGTTCGCTCAGGTGTCGCGGATCGTGGCGGCGATGGCGTCGGACCCGGAGCTCACCCGCGTCGACCAGGTGACCGAGCGTTTCGCCGTTCCGGTGCGCAGTCTGCAGCGATTGTTCCGCCGCTATGTCGGAGCCGGACCGAAGTGGGTGCTGTGCCGGTTTCGCCTGCAGGACGCGGCGGATCTGCTCGCGCGCGGCGAGCGGGTGGATCTGGCGGAACTCGCCGCCCGGCTCGGCTATTTCGATCAGGCGCATTTCAGCCGGGAGTTCACCGCCGAGATCGGGATGACGCCGACCGAATACGCGCGCTCCGCCGCACGGTAGGTGGTGCGTCGATGTGATGGAAGTCCTACTCGCGCAGCGCCGTTGATTGTGTTGTGATAGACCACAGTTTTCGTGATCCGCCGTTCGATCTGCGCAGGTGGATTCGCCGAGGGTCGCGAACATCACTCGCACCAGCGAATACCAGGGCGAACACTCACTGTGTGATCTGTCGCGATTTCTGATAAATCGGCCTGTTTTGGCGTTAGGGTCGACCCAATTGCCGCGCTGACGCTCGATTCCCGGGTCGTTCATCGTCGGCACCGACCAAGTTGGAGGAGAGATGACCGCCTACCGGACCATTGTCGTCGGTACTGATGGCTCGGATTCGTCGTACGTCGCGGTGGAGAAGGCCGCGGCGCTCGCTGCCGACGCGGACGCGACTCTCGTGCTGGCCTGCGCCTACTTCCCGACCGATGATCGCGATGTCGCCGCCGCGGCCGACGTCCTCAAGGACGAGGCGTACCAGGTGCGTGGCTCCGCGCCGACCAACGAGATCCTGCACATCGCACGGGAGAAGGCCGTCGCCGCCGGTGCGAAGAACATCACCGAGCGCGCGATCGTCGGCGAGCCGGTGGATTCGCTGCTCGACCTCGTCAACGACACGAAGGCCGACCTGCTGGTCGTCGGTAACCGGGGTCTGAACACCCTCACCGGCCGCCTGCTCGGCTCGGTCCCCTCGGACGTCGCCCGCAAGTCGCGCTCGGACGTGCTGATCGTGCACACCGTCCGCTAGGACGTCGAACACTCGAGGGCGCCGCGTGATCGCGGCGCCCTCGAGTCGTTTTCCGGCCGGTCAGACAGGCTGCTGCCGGGTGCCCTCGCGCAGGCCGATGGACATCAGGTCGGCGGGTCCGTCGAGTTCGATCCGGTGCCACCGGCCGCGCGGAACCACGCACGCGGCACCCGCGCTCAGCGCGACGATCTCGTCCGGCTCGCCCGGGGTGTCCGAACGCAGGCACAGCCGCAGCGCTCCGCGCAGGCAGCACACCGCCTCGTCGCCTGTCGGATGCATCTCCCAGTGGTCGGCGTGCACATCGGCAGCGGTCTCGACGTGGAAAGCGGTCAACTGCCAGCCGCCGGAACCTGCGGCCATCCGCCGTTCGCCGGCGGAGACGGCGCCGCCGGGCTCGAAGCGCAGGGCACGGTCGAACAGATCGATCGGGGTCATCGGGGTTCCTTTCACTGTGCTGCCGCGGGAAGGTCCTCGCGGACAACGGGTTCGGTGGGTTGGGGTCGTGCGGCGGGCAGAACGACCGCGGCGACCACCGCGGCGGCGGCGAACAACAGCGCCGCGACGGCCAGGGCGACGGCGTAGCCGGCGTTGAGGGCGGCCGGGTCGGTGCCCGCGCCGGTGCGGGACGCGGCCAGGGTCGCCAGGGCGGCCACACCGATGCTGCCGCCGAGCTGACGGGCGCTGTTGAACACGCCGGAGGCCATCCCGGCGTCGCCGGGCGCGACACCCGTGACGGCGGCCGCGGCGACCGGGGCCAGGCACAGGCCGAGTCCGAAGCCGCCGACGAGCGAGGGGCCGAGAACGTCGGCGACGACGCTGCCCTCGGGACTGATCAGCGCGAACCAGCCGATGCCCGCGGTGGTCAGCACCGCGCCGGCGATGAGCAGCGGTCGTGGGGACCGGTGCGCGCCGATCCGGGTCGCGACCAGCGTTCCGGCGATCACGCACAGCGAGAACGGCAGGAACGCCGCGCCCGCCGCGCCCGCGCCCAGGTGCAGCACGCGCTGCAGGTACAGCGACACCAGATAGAACGCCGAGAACTGTCCCGCCGCGGCGAACAGGACGAACAGGTTGCCCCCGAGCACCCACCGATTCCCGAACAACCCGAGGCGCAGCAGCGGATTCCGCGCGTGCCGCTCGATGACCACGAAGGCCGCCAGCAGGGCCACGGCCGCGGCCAGCGTCGCGTCGGTCTCCGCCGCGAACCAGCCGAGCTGATCGGTGCGGATCACGCCGGTCACGAGCAGGCCGATGCCGCCGGTCGCGGCGATCGCGCCGAGGACATCGAGTCGCTCCGGGCTCGCCGACGGTCGATCCGCCGGCACTCCCGCCGCGGTCGCCAGCAGCGCGACCGCCACGATCGGGATGTTGACCAGCATCACCCAGCGCCAGTCCGCGTATTCGGTGAGCAGACCGCCGACGAGCACGCCCAGCGCACCACCCGCCGCGTTGACCCCGCCCCACACCCCCAGCGCCCGAACGCGCGCGGGACCTTCCGGAAACGTCGTGGTGAGGGTCGCCAGGGCGGCGGGGGCGACGGCCGCCGCGGCGAGGCCCTGGGCGGCGCGCGCGGCGACCAGCTGCCAGGGTTCTCCGGCGAGTCCGCCCGCGAGGGAGGCGAGCCCGAACACCACCAGCCCGGCAGTGAACAGCCTGCGCCGCCCGTACAGATCGCAGGCCTTTCCGCCGAGGAGCAGGAACCCACCGAAGGTCAGCGCGTAGATGTGCACGACCCAGGCCAGGTCGAGCGGGGCGAAACCGAGCGCGTGCCCGATCGAGGGGAGCGCGACATTCACGACCGCCATGTCCAGCGCGACCAGGAACTGAGCGACGGCGACGGCGGTGAGTGCGGCGCCGGGGCGCGGCGGTGACGAGTTTTTATACATGTATAAAAACTAACCGTGTGAGAGGTCCGTGTCCAGACCGCCGGCGCCGCATGGGTCAAGATGGACTCATGCCCACCTCGTCATCGCCCTCGGCGCGCACCGGAAGACCGGCCAGGATCTCCCGCGCCGACATCGTGTCGGCGGCCCACGACGTGATCGACACCGACGGCGTCGAGAAGCTGACGATGCGCAGGCTGGCCACCGAGCTCGGCTGCACGCCGATGGCCCTCTACCACCACGTCCGCGACAAGGACGCCCTGCTGCGACTGCTCCTCGACGACTACGCCGACCAGGTCGAATGGCCGGACCTGCCCGACGATCCCCGGCAGCGGATCCTGGTGGCCGCCACGGCGATGCACGAGGTGCTCGCCGCCCGGCCGTGGGTGGTCGAGGTCCTCGTCGACGGTGACCTGTTCGGGCGCTCGGCGCTGTGGTTCCCCGAGACCATCATCGACGCCGCCGTCGCGACCGGGCTTCCGCTCGACCGCGCCGTCGACGTCTACCGGACCGTCTGGCACTACACCGCGGGCGAGCTGATCATCACCACCCGCTCGGCCCGCCGTGCGGCGCGGGGCCCGACCTATCGCGCCGAGGTGTTCGCGAACCTCGACGCCGAGAGCACGCCCCGGCTGGCCGAAATCGGTTCCCGCTGGACCGAATTCGACACCAGGCGCACCTTCGCCGCCGGGCTGGCGGCGCTGGTCGACGGATTGCTGGCCGCCACGCCGTGACGGCCCCGCCGCTCACGCGAGGCGGGAGAGCACCTCGGGCAATTCCTCGGTGTGCACCACCGACAGCCGCTGGGTCGCGCGGGTCAGCGCGACGTACAGGTCGTTGAGCCCGCGCGGCGACTCGGCGAGAATCTCCTGCGGTTCCACCAGGTACACCCGGTCGAACTCGAGGCCCTTGGCGTCGTGCACGGTGAGGACCCGCACGGATTCACCCGCCAGCGAGGACAATTCGCCGATCAGCGCGGCGGGGGCGAGGACCGCGCTGGTGCCGGGCCCGTGCTCGGCGTCCAGCAGCCGCGCGAGCTCGCCGGTCACCTCGTCCGGTCGCACGCGGTACGCGCGCGGCGGATGACCGGAGTCGCGGACCGAGCGCGGCACCCGGACGCCGGGGTCGATCGCGGCCAGCACGTCGGCGGCGACGGCCATGATCTCGGCGGGCGTGCGGTAGTTCACGGTGAGCTCGGTGAGCTTCCAGCGTTGCGCCACATACGGTTCCAGCACCCGCTGCCAGGACGACGCACCCGCCGGGTCACCGGTCTGGGCCACGTCGCCGACCACGGTGATCCAGCGGTTCGGGATGCGCCGCATCACCATGCGCCACGCCATGGCCGACAGTTCCTGCGCCTCGTCGACGATCACGTGCCCGTAGGTCCAGGTGCGATCGCCCGCGGCGCGTTCGGCGGTGGTCTGGCGGTTGCCGAACTCCTGGCGCTGGGCCAGCTGGGACGCGTCGATGAGGTCGTAGGCCATGAGGATCTCGGGGTCGAGTTCGTCCTCGATGTCCTGTGGCGCCGAGCCGGTGAGGATGTCGAGCGCGTCCTGGGCCTCGGCCAGCTGGGCCCGCCAGCGGCGGCGGGCGCGTTCGCGTTCCTCGGTGTCGTCGACGCCGAGCAGCTCGGCCAGCTCGTCGAGCAGCGGCGCGTCGGCCGCGCCGAAGGTGCCGTCGTCGGAGCGCACGAGTTCGGCGCGGTCCTCGGGGCTCAGCGTCTTCGCCGCGCGGTCGAGCCGGGCCGGGTCGGCGAGCAGATCGGCCAGCACCTCCTGCGGCGACAGGATCGGCCACAGCGCGCTGATCGCGGCCTGCACCTGCGGGTCGGCGCGCATCTCGTCGCCGATCTCGCTCAGATCGGCGGAGCTGAGCAGGCTCGTCCCGCCGGACAGGTCGGCGCCCATGGTCGCCGCGAGCTGATCGGTGAGCGCGTCGATCACCGAGGACGCGAAGATCGGGCGGGCCAGGTTGTGCGGGCGGCGTGAGGAGCGGGCCCGGCCGCGCGCCTTGGTCGCGATCTTGCGGTCCAGCGTCACCGGGTAGCCGTCGAAGGTGAGCCGGACCGGCTGCGCCGGGACCTCCTGCCGGTCGCGGACGGCCTGCTTGAGCACCTCGAGCATGTCGAGCGAGCCCTTGATCTCGCCCGCGCGCAGCGAATCCTCGCGCACCGCCTTCACGCCCGGGTACAGGTCGCCGATGGTGGACAGCAGCACGCCGGTCTCACCGAGCGAGGGCAGCACCTGGCCGATGTAGTCGAGGAAGGTGGCGTTCGGGCCGATGATCAGCACGCCGCTCTTGGCCAGCTGCTGGCGGTAGGTGTAGAGCAGGTAGGCCGCACGGTGCAGCGCGACCGCGGTCTTGCCGGTGCCGGGGCCGCCCTGCACGACCAGCACGCTCTTGTGCTCGGACCGGATGATCGCGTCCTGTTCGGACTGGATCGTCTCCACGATGTCGTTCATGTGCCCGGTGCGCGCGGCGTTGAGCGCCGAGAGCAGCGCGCTCTCGCCGCCGACGCCGTCGTCGGTGCCGACCACGCCGTCGGCCTCGGCGGCGGCCAGATCCAGGTACTCGTCGTTGATCGCGGTCACCGCGCGGTTGCGCGAACGGATGTGGCGGCGCCGGACCACGTCCTCGGGATTGGCGGTGGTGGCCAGGTAGAAGGGCCGCGCCAGCGGCGCGCGCCAGTCCAGCAGCAGCGGTTCGTAGTCGTTGTCCTCGTCGAGGATGCCGAGCCTGCCGATGTAGCGCGCCTCGGGCTCGCCGCCGTTGAGGTCGATGCGGCCGAAGCACAGCCCGTGTTCGGCGGCGTCGTATTTCGCCAGGTCCTCGCTGTAGAGCGCGGTGAACGACTCGCGTTCGCTGCGGGCCTGCGGGGTGCCGCCGGTCTCCAGCAACACGGTCTTGAGCCGGTTCTGCGCGTAGTCGCGCATGCCGTCGAGCCGGGCGTAGAGCACCGAGAGGTACTGCTGTTCCGCGGCGCGATCATCGGCGAGGCGGTCGGGCAAAACAGGACTCCTTTGTCACCGGCGAGAACAGAGTTGTCGAGTCTACTCGGACACGACGTCGTCGCCGACGATCGGCGCGAAGTGGTCGACCTGGGGAATCGGGTCGTAGAAGTGGTGCAACAGCGCGCGCCAGCGCTGGTATTCCGGTGAACCGCGGAACCCCTCGGTGTGGTCGGTCAGCGTTTCCCAGTGCACCAGCAGCAGGTAGTCGTCGGGGTGCTCGATGCCCCTGGACAGCGACAAGCCGCGGAATCCGGGCATCGACGCGATGATCGGGTAGGCCTCGGCGAAGGCGGCCTCGAAGGCGTCGGCGAGTCCGGGGCGAACGGGCAGCATCGCGTGTTCGACGATCACGCGACCAGTCTGTCAGGACGCGTGGGTGTTGTTCGAGCGTCGATTCTGACCGAGACCGAGGTCACGATGTCCGGCGGGCTTGTCGCGGTACATGGCCAGGTCGGCGTCGTGCAGGACGGCCTCCGGAGTGCGGTGTTCGTGCGGGCCCAGCTCGGTGATGCCGAGCGAGGCGCTCACCTCCAGACGGTGGCCGCGGGCGATGATGGGCTCGCCGATCGTGGCGCGTAGCCGGTCGATGAGCGCTGGCAGATCGGCCCGCTGGGGATGACCGGCGAGCAGGATCAGGAACTCGTCGCCGCCGAGGCGGCCGACCAGGTCCTCCGCGCGCAGCGCGCGCTGGAGCCGCTGCGCCACGATCTGCAGCACGGTGTCGCCGATGGCGTGGCCGAGGGTGTCATTGATCGCCTTGAAGCCGTCGAGGTCGAGGAACAGCACCGTGGTCACCGTGTCGCCGCCGTCGTCGTCGAGCGCGGTCGCGAGCTGCGACAGGATCAGCGAGCGGTTGGCCAGCCCGGTCAGCGCGTCGTGGGTGGCCTGGTATTCGAGCTGGCGGCGGCTCTCCCGGAAGTCGGTGATGTCGGCGAAGGACGAGACCCCGGAGGAGTCGGGGCTGTCGGGGTTGAGCAGACGGCAGTTGCACGACAACCACACCTGCCTGCCGTCGGTGCGTTCCACCCCGAAGACGAAGTGGGTGACCGCCTCGCCGGTGGCCAGGGTGTGCGCCATCGGATGCCGGGTGGTCGGCAGCGGCTGCCCGTTGCGGTCGATCATGGTCGCGGGCAGTTCGTCGATGGTGAGCCCGACCACCGGCGCGGCGTCGTCGAGTCCGAGGATGCGCTTGCCCGCCGGATTGATCGACTCGAGCCTGCCCTTGCGGTCGACGACGAGCACGCCCTCCTCCAGCTGTGACACCACGGTGGTGAAGTGCGCCTCGGCCCGCCGCGCCGAGGCCTCGGCGGCGCGTTGCGCGGTCAGGTCGTGCACCACCACCTGGTAGGCGAGCTCGTCCTTCCAGGCGGTGAGCACCGAGACCGTCTGCACCGGCACGGTGCGGCCGTCGACGCGCACCAGATCCATCTCGGTCGGCGGTGAGGCGGCGCCCTCGGCGGTGAGCTGGGCGATGCGGTCGAGCATGGCGGGCACCGAATCGCGGTGCACGAAGGTCGTGATGGACAGCCCGAGCAGGTCGGCGGGCGAATGCGCGCCGAGCAGCCGCACCATCGCCGGATTGACGTAGACGATGGTGCCCGCCTCGTGCACGCAGATCGCGTCGGGCATGTGCTCGACCAGCGAACGGTAACGCTGCGCGAGTTGCTCGGCGTTTGCCGTCTCGGCGTGTGCTTCTGCCATGCGTTACCCCCGATCTCGACGTGGCCCGGCAGTGAACGGGACTAATGTGGAGACGTGCTTCCCAGCGGCATGAACTACCCCCTCGATTCTATGTCGATCGCCGGGCTCGGTGTCGTCTCCGGCTACGGGTGGGGGCGCGAACGGCTCTGGCGGGGGATAACCGGCGGGAAACCAGCCGCCGGTTTGTACCCCGGATACGGCCCAGGACGCGACGAGCACGCCTGGGTCGGCCGGATCCCCGACAGCGCGGAGCCCGCCGACAACGCCGGCCTGTTCGGGCGCGCCGTGCGCGCGGCGGCCGTCGAGGCCATCGCCGACGCCGAGACGCGCGGCTGGCGCCGGGCCGGCCGCACGGTGGGCCTGGTGCACGCGATCACCCTCGGCGACGTCGCCGACTGGCGCGACTTCTATCTCGTCGACGGCGGGCATCGTCGCTCGCGCGACTACCTGCCCCTGTTGCCCTCGACGCCGATCTCGGTCGTGATGCAGGAGTTCGGTTTCCACGGCCCGGCGATGAACGTCTCGGCGGCGTGCAGCTCGGGCGCGGCCGCCCTGCTCACCGCCCAGCTGTGGCGGGCCGCAGGCCTGGTCGACGACGTCCTGTGCGTCACCACCGACGTCTCGGCGACGCCGGAGATGCTCGAACACTTCGTCGGCATGGGCGCCGCCGTGGCGCACCTCGACCCGTTCACCGCGTGCAGACCCTTCCAGGCGGACACGCACGGCTTCGTCATGGCCGAGGCGTCGGTGGCGTTCCTGCTCACCGACGCCGTCGACGCGCCCTATGCCCGGGTACTGGGCGGGGCGATGACCAACGACGCGTACCACGTGGTCTCGGTCGATCCGGACCACACCCAGATCATCGCCTGCGCGCGTCGCGCGCTCACCGCCGCCGGGATCGAGGCCGGCGAGGTCGCCTACGTCAACGCGCACGGAACCGGTACTCGGCAATGCGACGCCGCCGAACGAGACGTGCTCACCACCGTCTTTGCCGACCGCCCCGTCGTCACCGCCCTCAAACCGCTCACCGGGCACTGCCAGGGCGCGGCCGCGGCGGTGGAGGTCGCCGCGATCGCGCTGTCCTACGAGCGCGGGCTGGCGGTGTCGGCGCCGATCGTGGCGCCGGCGCATCCGCGCCTGCTCGACGGCACCGCGCCGATGACGGAAGGTCTCACCGTGAAACTGTCGATGGGGATGGGCGGCAACAACGCCGCCGTCGTGCTCGGTCCGGCCTGAGCGCGGTCAGTCCTCGCCCGCCTCGGGGCCGCCGGCGAGCTCGTAGCCGTCGGTGGCGTCCTGGGGCAGCGGGACCGCCCAGCGCAGCCGGGTGCCGGGCATGTCCGGGTGGTTGCCGTCGGCGTCCGGGCGCTTCGCCGGCCCGATCTCGAAGTGCCCGCCCGCCTCCTGGGCGCGCTGCTCGAGATTGCGCAGCCCGCTGCGGATCACGTGATTGGGAATGCCCCAGCCGTTGTCGGTGACCGCGATGGTCAGATCGTCGGCGACCTCGATGACGATCGCGACCGTGTCGGCGCCGGAGTGGCGGACCGCGTTGCTCACCGCCTCGCGCACCACCGCCTCGGCGTGGTCGGCCAGCTGCGGGTCCAGCACCGACAGGGGCCCCGAGACCTGGATCGTGGCGCGCAGCGCGATGTCGGCGGTCTGGCGCCGGATCGCCAGCTCGAGCCGCTGCTGCAGCCCCGCGCTGTGTTCGGGACCGCTGGCGTGCAGGTCGAAGATGGAGGTCCGGATCTCCTGCACCACCTCCTGCAGGTCCATGATCACCGTCGAGAGCCGTTGCCGCACTTCGGGAACCACGGCCTTGGGCAGGGTGGCCTGCACGGTGAGACCGATCGCGAACAGCCGCTGGATCACGTGGTCGTGCAGGTCGCGGGCGATGCGGTCGCGGTCGGCGACGATGTCGAGTTCGCGCATCCGGCGCTGCGCGTCGGCCAGCCGCACCGCCAGCGCGGCCTGATCGCAGAAGGCCGCGGTGAGCTCGAGCATCTCGTCGGAGTACGGTGCGAAACCGGGCGGGCGGATGGTCACCAGCACGCCGAGGGTGGCGTCGGGGGTACACAGCGGCAACACGAGAGCCGGTCCGGCGCCGGGAGATTCGGCGCCGCCGAACTCGACGCCCAGCGTCGCGGTCGACGCGTCGTCGAAGCGCAGGGGAGTGCGCCTGCTGAACGCGTCGCCGAGCGCGGTGCCCGCGATCGGCACGGTCTGCCAGTCCTGCCCGGCGTCGGGGCCGGTCCACTGGGTGATCACCAGTTCCGAGATCTCGGCGGGTGATTCGTCCGGCACCGGCACCGAGGCCAGGAACGCCTGGTGCGAGCCGGTGAGCCCGCGCGCGTGGTCGACCACGTGGGCCAGCACCCGATCGGATTCGGTGCCCGCCAGGAATTCGGTGGCGATGTCGCGGGTCGCCTCGATCCACGCCTGCCGGGTGCGCGCCTGTTCGTAGAGGCGCGCGTTGTCGACGGCGATCCCGGCCGCGGCGGCGAGCGCGAGGACGAGGACCTCGTCCTCCTCGGTGAAGGGCTGCCCGTCGGACTTCTCGGTGAGATACAGGCTGCCGAAGACCTTGTCCCGGATCCGCACCGGCACACCGAGAAACGTGTGCATCGGCGGGTGGCCGGCCGGGAAACCCACCGAGGACGCGTGTTCGGTGAGATCGTCGAGGCGCAGCGGCGCCTTCTGCGCGAACACCGCGCCGAGCACGCCGTGGCCCGCGGGTAATCGTTCGATCCGGTCCCGGATGTGTTCGGGCATGCCCTCGTCGATGAACTGCGAGACCTGTTGCCCGTGCCCGCGCACCGCCAGCGCGCCGTAGCGGGCGTCGACCAGGTTCATCGCGGTCCGCACGATCGTGCGCAGGGTGTCGTCGAGGTCGAGGCCCGCGGTGACGGTGAGCATGGCCTCGACCAGGCCGTCCATCCGGTCGCGCGAGCCGATCATCACCTCGACGCGGTCGGCCACTTCGCCCAGCAGAGCGCGCAAACGCTGTTGCGAGGCGGTCCGGCCCACCGAATAGCGGCCACTCCGACCGTCATTCGTCATCGCCGTCCATCCCCTCGCCGCGCCGCCCCGCCGTCCCCGCAGAGTCTAGTCCGCGCCCCGGTCCGCTGTTCGGTGACTTTCGGCCCTTCACGCACGCGAAGGGGAGTGGTGGCATAGGGCACCGGGAAAAGGGATCGAGAAGTGGGGCAAGAGATGAATTCGTTGTCGACCACCCAGCACTGGACGACCGCCGCGGACCCGGAGCTCGCGGTGACCACCCGCGGCGAGGTACCACCCCAGGACGTCACCAGGGCGGTCCGCGCCATCACCCGCGTGATGCGCAGGCACCATCTCGACAGCCCGGCCCGGGTGCGCGTCACCGCGCCGCAGGGCTCCGACGAGCCCACGCTGGTGCAGGCCAACATCCGGACCAACGACACCCTGACCCGCGTGCAGGTCACCGGTCCCGGCGGCTTCGCCGTCACCTTCGCCGCCGAGCGGCTCGACCGTCAGCTGGCCCGGCGCGCCGGCAAGGAGACGCGCGGCGCCTGGCCCGACCCGGCGCGTCGTCCGTTGGCCGAGGTCACCGAGACCCGCCCGATCATCCGCCGCAAGGACTGCGCCCTGATGACGGGCACGCCGCTGGAGGCGAGCACGGTCCTCGACGCCATGGACTACGACGCGTACCTGTTCACCGACGCCCAGACCGGCGAGGACGCGATCGTCACCTGGGCCGACCCGCACGGTGTGAGCCTGGCCAGGCAGCGTCACACCGCCGCCGTGGGCGGCGCCGCCGAGCTGCCGCTGACGGTCAGCGCGATGCCGGTGCGCGTGGTCCAGGACGCCGCGCCCGTCTACGCCGAGGACGAGGCCTCCGACGTGCTGTGCACCGCGGGCCTGCCCTACCTGTTCTTCACCGACGCGCACACCGGGCGCGGCAATCTGCTCTACCGCCGCTACGACGGTGATCTGACCATCGTGGTCCCCGCCTGAGCCCTCACGGTTCGCGCAGTTTGGTCGCCAGCACGGCGGCCTGGGTGCGCCGCTCCACGCCGAGCTTGGCCAGCAGCCGGGAGACGTAGTTCTTCACCGTCTTCTCGGCCAGGAACATCCTGGCCGCGATCTGCCGGTTGGTGAGTCCCTCGCCGAGTAACTCCAGCAGTCGGCGTTCCTGCTCGGTGAGCCCTGCCAGCGCGCCCGAGGGCTCGGTGCTGCGGCGCAGCCGGGCCCGCAGCGCGTCGGCGGCGCGGGTGTCGAGCAGCGAGTGCCCGGCGCCGACCTGCTTGATCGCGTCGGCGAGCTTCATGCCGTCGATGTTCTTCACCACATAGCCGCTGGCGCCGGCGAGGATCGCGTCGAGCATGGCGTGCTCGTCGGAGAACGAGGTGAGGATCAGGCAGCGCAGGTCCTCGAACTCGGCCAGCAGGTTGCGGCACAGTTCGATGCCGTTGCCGTCGGGCAGGCGCACGTCCAGGACGGCGACATCGGGTCTGGCCTCGCGAATGCGCACCATCGCCTCGGCGACGCCGCCCGCCTGGCCGATCACCCTGAGTTCTGGATCACCTTCGAGCAGGTCGATCAGGCCGCGCCGGACGATCTCGTGGTCGTCGACCAGGAACACCTCGAGCACTTCGGCTCCTTCATCATGTCGATCGTTCCCGCCCCACGGTCCAACATAATCCGCGCATCGAAAGAGCGTGCGTGGACCGAGAACTCGCCCACGACGACCCGACCCGGAACCGGGTGGGCCGTCGCGGTCCGCCGTTACGGCCGTCCCGCCGACCGGGCGCCGTGGCGTCGCGGGCGAGGCAGTGGGCGACGGCTTCCGGCCGGAGGGGCGCGAGGCCCCGCGACTCGGTCAGCCGTTTCTGTCGGTGGGTCGGCCTAGCATGGCTGACGGGGGTTCATGTCCGGTCGGCGGATGACGATGGAGAAGGGATTCACCAGGTGGCGGAACGCCTCACTGTGCGCGGAGCTCGGGAACACAACCTCAAAGGTGTCGATCTCGATCTGCCGCGGGACAGCCTGATCGTGTTCACCGGGCTGTCCGGTTCGGGTAAGTCGAGTCTGGCGTTCGACACGATCTTCGCCGAGGGACAGCGCCGCTATGTCGAGTCGCTGTCGGCCTACGCGCGGCAGTTCCTCGGGCAGATGGACAAACCGGACGTCGACTTCATCGAGGGCCTCTCGCCGGCGGTGTCGATCGACCAGAAGTCGACCAACCGCAACCCGCGGTCCACGGTCGGCACCATCACCGAGGTCTACGACTACCTGCGCCTGCTCTACGCCCGCGCGGGCACGCCGCACTGCCCGGTCTGTGGCGAGCTGATCGCCAAGCAGACCCCGCAGCAGATCGTCGACCAGGTGCTGGCGATGGACGAGGGCCTGAAGTTCCAGGTGCTCGCGCCGGTCGTGCGCACCCGCAAGGGTGAGTTCGTCGACCTGTTCGACCAGCTCAAGACCCAGGGCTACTCGCGCGTGCGGGTCGACGGTGTGGTGTATCCGCTCACCGATCCGCCGAAGCTGAAGAAGCAGGAGAAGCACGACGTCGAGGTCGTGGTCGACCGGTTGGCGGTCAAACCCGCCTCCAAGCAGCGGCTCACCGACTCGATCGAGACGGCGCTGCGGCTGGCCGACGGCATCGTGGTGCTCGACTTCGTCGACCGCGACGAGCACGCGCACGACCGGGAGCGCCGCTTCTCCGAGCGGCTGGCCTGCCCGAACGGCCACCCGCTCGACATCGAGGACCTCGAGCCCCGCTCGTTCTCGTTCAACTCGCCCTACGGCGCCTGCCCCGACTGCACCGGCCTCGGCATCCGCAAGGAGGTCGATCCGGAGCTGGTGGTGCCCGATCCGGAGCTGAGCCTGGCCGACGGGGCGATCGCGCCGTGGTCGCGCGGGCAGACCGCCGAGTACTTCAACCGGCTGCTGTCGGGCCTGGCCGACGCGATCGGTTTCTCGATGGACACCCCGTGGCAGGACCTGCCCGCCAGGGCCCGCAAGGCGGTGCTCGAGGGCAGCTCCGACCAGGTGCACGTGTCCTACACCAACCGCTACGGCCGCAAGCGGTCCTACTACGCGGACTTCGAAGGCGTGATGCCGTTCCTGCACCGGCGCATGGACAACACCGAGTCCGAGCAGATGAAGGAGCACTACGACGGCTATATGCGCGACGTGCCGTGCCCGGTCTGCCACGGCGCCCGTCTGCGCCCGGAGATCCTGGCCGTCACGCTGGCCGCCGACGGCACCGACAAGTCGATCGCCGATGTCAGCGATCTGTCCATCGGCGAGTGCGCGCACTTCCTGAACTCGCTCACACTGGGGGAGCGCGAGGCCGCGATCGCCGGCCAGGTGCTCAAGGAGATCCAGGCGCGGCTGGGCTTCCTGCTCGATGTCGGCCTGGAGTATCTGACGCTCTCGCGCGCGGCGGCGACGCTGTCCGGTGGCGAGGCCCAGCGCATCCGGCTGGCCACCCAGATCGGGTCCGGCCTGGTCGGCGTCCTGTACGTGCTCGACGAGCCGTCGATCGGCCTGCACCAGCGCGACAACCGCAGGCTCATCGAGACGCTGCTGCGGCTGAAGAAGCTGGGTAACACGCTGATCGTGGTGGAACACGACGAGGACACCATCCGCGCCTCGGACTGGGTGGTCGACATCGGCCCGCTGGCGGGCGAGCACGGTGGCCGGGTCGTGCACAGCGGCCCGTACGCCGAGCTGCTCACCGAGCCTGAATCGCTCACCGGCGCTTACCTTTCCGGCCGCGAGCAGATCGAGGTGCCGATGGTGCGCCGCCCGATCGACAAGAAGCGCAAGCTCACCGTCGTCGGCGCCACCGAACACAATCTGCGCGGCATCGACGTGGCGTTCCCGCTCGGTGTTCTCACCGCGGTCACCGGGGTGTCGGGGTCGGGCAAGTCGACGCTGGTCAACGACATCCTGGCGACGGTGCTGGCGAACAAGCTCAACGGCGCCCGCCAGGTGCCGGGCAGGCACACCAGGATCAACGGCCTCGATCATCTGGACAAGCTGGTGCAGGTGGACCAGTCGCCGATCGGTCGCACCCCGCGCTCGAACCCGGCGACCTACACCGGCGTCTTCGACAAGATCCGCACCCTGTTCGCCTCGACCACCGAGGCGAAGGTGCGCGGCTACCAGCCGGGCCGGTTCTCCTTCAACGTCAAGGGCGGCCGCTGCGAGGCCTGCTCGGGTGACGGCACGCTCAAGATCGAGATGAACTTCCTGCCGGATGTGTACGTGCCGTGCGAGGTGTGCCACGGTGCCCGCTACAACCGGGAAACCCTCGAGGTGCACTACAAGGGCAAGACCATCGCCGAGGTGCTGGACATGCCGATCGACGAGGCCGCGGAGTTCTTCGAGCCGGTCACCTCGATCCACCGCTACCTCAAGACGCTCGTCGAGGTCGGCCTCGGCTATGTGCGCCTCGGGCAGAGCGCGCCGACACTGTCCGGCGGCGAGGCCCAGCGCGTGAAGCTGGCCGCCGAGCTGCAGAAGCGCTCGACCGGCCGCACGGTCTACATCCTCGACGAGCCGACCACCGGTCTGCACTTCGAGGACATCCGCAAGCTGCTCAAGGTGATCAACGGACTGGTCGACAAGGGCAACACGGTCATCGTCATCGAGCACAACCTCGATGTCATCAAGACCTCGGACTGGGTCGTCGACATGGGGCCGGAGGGCGGTTCCGGCGGTGGCACCGTGGTGGCCTCGGGCACCCCCGAGGACGTCGCGCAGGTGTCGGGCAGCTACACCGGGCAGTTCCTCAAGGAGGTCCTGGCCGCGCCCGCGCCCGTGCGCGCACCGGAGAAGAAGGCCGCCAAGAAGGCGCCGGCGGCGAAGAAGGCGCCGGCCGAGACCCCGGCGGCCAAGAAGCTGGCGCGAAAGGCGGCCGCGCTGCGCTGACGACCGCTACCCTCGCGAGCCGGGGACTTTCCGAAAACACGACAAAGTGAAACACGTCTGGGTAACATTCGCCTCGGCGCGATCGCGATGTCGTGCAGGTACGAAAGGAACGTCCCCATGGATGAAGCCACCACGGCGCTCATCGGCCAGATTCTGTCTTTCCTCAGTGGCGGGTCCTCGTTGGCCTACGAGCCCACCAAGCCGACCGCCTGACCGGCGGAATCGAAAGGAACCACTGAGAAATGGACACCGGTAGCGCGGCGTTGTTCGCCGCCATCGCCAATATGATCACCTCCGGCTCCGCGGTCTCGGTCACCCCCGGGCAGCCGCCGACCACCACCCCGCCGCCCGCGGTCTGAGAACACAGCCGCCACCGCGGCCCGTGAACGCGAAAGATCCGCCGACGCTTCCGGTCGGCGGATCTTTTCGTGTGCGGGGTCCGGGTGCGCTCAGTACACCGGGCCGGTGTACTTCTCGCCGGGGCCCGCGCCCGGCGCGTCCGGCACCGAGGACGCCTCGCGGAACGCGCGTTGCAGGGCCTGCAGGCCCTCGCGGATCGGGCCTGCGTGCGGTCCGAGATACTCGACCGACGCGGTGACCAGCCCGGCCAGCGCGGTGATCACCCGGCGGGCCTCGTCCAGATCGATGTGCTCCGCGGCGTGCGGGTCGTCGGCGGCGAGGCCGAGCTTCTCCGCTGCCGAACTCATCAGCATCACCGCGGCCCGGCTGATCACTTCGACCGCGGGGATGTCGGCCAGGTCGCGCACGGGGGGATCGAGCTCGTCAGTCATGGCGACAAGGCTATCGCCAGGCCGGTCGGGCCCGTCGGCACCGGGCCGATTCGGCGATAGCGGAATGCGATGCTAGACTTTCCGCTGACGACCGCCCCTGGTTGTGTCATGCACGGCTGGGGGCAGATAAGTGGAGCCCGACTCCCACCGTTACCGACGAGCGATCGTACTGGTCAACGGTCCCGGTCACCCGCCCGATGTGGCGGGTTTCCCGTGTGCCTGGCACGCGGGGGTCGACACCGAGCTCGTGAGGGCGTCGGATGTGGGCGATCGGTCGACTCGGGCCCCGTCGCGGAGAAATACCGCAACGGGGCTTTCGTGTTGAAACAGGGGTTGCAGTTATTGCGTGCGGTCGTTATGACGACACCGCTTGACCTAGGAGGCCCCATCAGCACTGAGACCCGCATCAACGATCGCATCCGTGTTCCCGAGGTTCGACTCATCGGACCCGGCGGCGAACAGGTTGGGATCGTGCGTGTTGAAGATGCACTTCGCGTCGCGCTCGAAGCCGATCTCGACCTGGTCGAGGTGGCACCCGATGCCCGTCCGCCGGTCTGCAAGATCATGGACTACGGCAAGTTCAAGTACGAGACGGCGCAGAAGGCGCGCGAGTCCCGGAAGAACCAGGTCCAGACCGTGATCAAGGAGCAGAAGCTCCGCCCGAAGATCGACGACCACGACTACGAGACCAAGAAGCGCAACGTCGTTCGCTTCCTCGAGGCCGGGTCGAAGGTCAAGGTCACGATCATGTTCCGCGGTCGTGAGCAGTCGCGACCCGAACTCGGTTTCCGGCTGCTGCAGCGTCTGGCCTCCGACGTCGCCGAACTCGGTTTCGTCGAGACCTCGGCCAAGCAGGACGGCCGCAACATGACCATGGTCCTCGCTCCCCACAAGGGCGCGAAGACGCGGGTGAAGGCCCAGCAGGAATCGGCGCCGGCGGCACGGCCGCTGCCGACCGGTCCCGCGAGCGCCGAACCGGCTGCGACGGCCGAGCCGAGCGCGCCTGCCGAGCAGGCGGCGTCGGCCGACCCGCAGTAACACCGATTTCAACGACTAGATAGAGGAATCCATGCCGAAGAACAAGACCCACAGCGGCGCCAAGAAGCGATTCAAGGTGACGGGCCGGGGCAAGCTGCTTCGCGAGCAGGCGAACCGTCGCCACCTCCTGGAGCACAAGTCCTCCCGCCGGACGCGTCGTCTGGAAGGCACGGAGTCCGTCGCCGACGTCGACGCCCCCCGCGTGAAGCGGCTGCTCGGTCTCGCCTGAGACCGTCGCATCCTGACGATTCCGCGGCCGGGATAACCGGACGCCGACAACTACCGAACTCGGGCGCCGCCGCGCCCCCAGATGATCAAGGACTGACACAGTGGCACGCGTCAAAAGGGCCGTCAACGCTCAGAAGAAGCGCCGTTCCATCCTCGAGGCCTCCAAGGGCTACCGGGGCCAGCGCTCGCGCCTGTACCGCAAGGCCAAGGAACAGCAGCTCCACTCGCTGACCTACGCCTACCGCGACCGCAAGGCGCGCAAGGGTGACTTCCGCAAGCTGTGGATCGCTCGTATCAACGCCGCCGCGCGTCTGAACGACATCACCTACAACCGCTTCATCCAGGGCCTCAAGGCCGCCGGTGTCGAGGTGGACCGCAAGATCCTCGCCGAGCTCGCCGTCTCCGACGCGGAGGCCTTCGCCGGCCTGGTCGCCGTCGCCAAGGCCGCGCTGCCCGCCGACGTCAACGCCCCGGCCTCGGCCGCCTGAGCTTGACGCCGCACAGCGATCTGTCGGAACGACCCGTGGACGCGCTCTCCGAGCGCAATCCGCGGGTCGTTTCCGCTGTCAAGCTCCAGCGCGCCGCGCAGCGCCGCAAGTCCGGCCGGTTCCTCGCCGAGGGCCCCAACGCCGTGACCGCCGCGCTCGAGACCGGTCGCGTGCGTGAGCTGTTCTACTCGCTGGCCGCCGCCGAGCGTGAGACCGCGCTGATCGCCGGCGCCGCCGCCGACGGCGTGCGGACCACCCTGGTCAGCGATCGCGCCGCCGAGCATCTCGGGGAGACCGTCACCGCACCCGGCCTGGTGGCGGTGTGCGACCTGGTCGACGTCGGTCTCGCCGACATCCTCGACCGCGGCCCGCGCATGCTGGCCGTGCCCGTCGAGATCGCCGAGCCGGGCAACGCGGGCACCCTCATCCGGGTCGCCGACGCGGTCGGCGCCGACGGCGTGGTGCTCGCCGGCGAGACCGTCGACCCGCACAACGGCAAATGCGTGCGCGCCAGCGCGGGCAGCCTGTTCCACGTGCCGATCGCCCGCGGCCGCGACATCGACGCGACCCTCGACGCGATCTCCGCGTCGGGTGTGACGATCCTGGCCACCGCCGCGAACGGCGAGGTCGACCTGGACGCGGCTGACGACATCCTCGCCGGCCCGGTGGCCTGGCTCTTCGGCAACGAGGCGCACGGCCTCGACCCGGCCGTCGCCGCCCGCGCCGATCACCGCGTGCGGATTCCCATCCACGGCCGCGCCGAAAGCCTGAATCTGGCCGCCGCCGCGGCGATCTGCCTCTACGCGAGCGCGCGCGTCCAGCACGCGCGCTAGGCCGCCTCAGCAGCGCGGGTCGACGTCGTCGCGCAGGTCCTCGAGAATTTCGGTGGCCCAGGGGAGCGGGATGGCGTCGGCGCCGGCGACCTGCATGGCGGTCATGATCGTGAGCAGCATGCCGGTGGCGACGAAGCGGCGGGCCTCGGCCGCGTCGGCGCCGGTGAGCTCGCGGATGAGCAGATAGATGCGCCCGAATCGTTCCCGCATGTGTTCGCCGATCGCGGGATCGGCGCTCGCGGCGGCGCCGTGCAGCATGTTGAGCGGGAGCTCGCGCTCGTCGAGGAAGATCTCGTAGGCCTTGCCGAGCGCGACCAGCGCCTCGTCCGGGTCGGCATCCGGCGCGATCTCCGCGCTGCGGAACACCTCTTCGATGCGGCCGCACACCCGATGCAGGACCTCGACGAACAGCTGCTGTTTGCTGCCGAACAGGCGGATCACATAGGGCTGCGAGACCCCGGCCCGGCGCGCGATGTCGTCGGTCTTCGTCGCGGCGTATCCGGATTCGGCGAACGCCTGGACCGCAGCGTCGAGTACCTGGGCGCTGCGTTGCGCCGCTGTCATCCGGGTCCGCGTCGTGCCGGCCATCCGGTGGCCACCTCCTCGTCGGCGATTGTCCTCTTGACATGTTATCAGCCGATGCATAACTATGAATCGTAGTTATCAGTGAATAACAACTCAGAGGTTCCAGCATGACGCAAACACTCGATCCCGGTGGCACCGCCACCGCCGCTACGCCGCCGGAGACGGGCGCGAAGGCCAAGCCGATCGGGGCGGTCGTCGCCGCGGTGGCCGTGCCGATGTTCATGGTCACGCTCGACAACCTGGTGATCACCAACGCATTGCCGGTCATCAAGACCGAGCTGGGCGCGTCGCTGTCGGACCTGCAGTGGTTCGTCAACGCCTACACGCTGTCGTTCGCGTCGCTGCTGCTGACGGCCTCGGCGCTCGGTGACCGGATCGGCCGCCGTCGCGTGTTCCTCGCCGGCATCGCGCTGTTCGTCGTCGCGTCGGCGGCCTGTGCGCTGGCCACCGACCCGTGGATGCTCATCGCGGCACGCGCCATCCAGGGCGCGGGCGGCGCGGCGGTGATGCCGCTGTCGCTGACACTGCTCGCGGCCGCGGTGCCCGAGCGGATGCGCAGCGCGGCGATCGGCATCTGGGGCGGCATCGCCGGTCTCGGTGTCGCGGTCGGCCCGGTGGTGGGCGGCGCGGTCGTCGAGGGCCTGAACTGGCAGTGGATCTTCTGGCTCAACGTCCCCGTCGGCCTGCTGGCGCTGCCCTTCGCCGCGCGCATGCTGACCGAATCGTTCGGCGCGGCCCGGCGGCTCGACCTGGTCGGGCTGGTGCTCTCGGCCGGTGGGGTGCTGGCGCTGGTGTGGGGTGTCATCCACGGCGCCGACGACGGCTGGACCTCCACCCCGGTGCTCACCGCGCTGATCGGCGGCGGCGCGCTGCTCGTCGCGTTCGTCGGCTGGGAGCGACGCGTCACCGACCCGATGCTCCCGTTGCGCATGTTCGCCTCGCGGGGGCTGAGCCTGAGCTATGTGGTGTCGTTCGGGTTCTCGGCTGGCGTGTTCGGCGCGATCTTCCTGCTCGCGCAGTTCTTCCAGGTGGTGCAGGGGTATTCACCGCTGGAGAGCGGCGTGCGGACCCTGCCGTGGACGCTGGTGCCGATGGTCGTCGCGCCGCTGGCCGGTCTGGTCGTCGACCGGGTCGGTGCGCGGGTGCTGATCGCCACCGGTCAGGTCTGCCTCGCGGTCGCCCTCGGCTGGATGGCGCTGATCATCACCGTCGACGTGCCGTATATCGGTTTCGTCGCGCCCTTCGTCCTCGGCGGCATCGGCATGGGTCTCACCTTCGCCCCGTCCTCGACGATCGTGATGGCCAGCGCCGCCCCCGCCGACCAGGGCATGGCCTCGGGCATCAACAGCACCGTCCGCGAAGTCGGCGTCGCGATGGGCATCGCCGTCCTGGCCTCGGTCTTCGCCTCCCACGGCGCCTACACCGACCCCCAGTCCTTCGTCGACGGTCTCGTCCCCGCGGTCTGGGTCGGCGCCGTCCTGGTCGCCGCCGCGGCCGTCGTCGCGGCCTTCCTCCCCGGCCGCCTCCCACAATCCACCTGACCCGGCCCCGACGGCCCGCGCGCACCCCGCCCGCGGGCCGCCGTCGTGTCCCGGCCCTCGCCGAGTCCCCAGCTCAGTCGGTGCTCTCGGGGCTCGTCGTCGTGCCCGCTTCGGGGAGTTCGTCGCCCGGGGTGGCCGGCGGGTTCGGGCACAGGCCCGCGGCGCGGGGGTACGGGCGCGGGCGGCGGGGGTGGATGCCGAGGCCGCAGAGGGCGAGGCCGCTGCCAGGGGTGGTGCGGCGGGTGCGGCGGCCCCGCGGTGAGGGGGAATCGCAAGTCTGTTCCGGCATCGAGTCGTCCTGTTCTCGAGTCGAACACGCTGATGTGTTTGCACGGTTGGACGGGCGGACAATCCATTCGGTTCCCTCGAATTCCGAAGTCGGGGTCCGGCGCTCCGAAATCGGCCGTGACCTGGACTTGTGAGTCCTCGTCACGACTGCCTGCCGTGCCCCTCGGCGACCCACCGGTAATCCGGATGAACCGCGCCGACCCCATCCCATAGGATTTGTGCAGCACCGATACGGGTAGGCAATGACGCACCCGTGAACCGATCCCCAGGGGAGAGTCGAACGATCGTGGCCGACGACAACAGTGGAGTCGAGCAGAACGCCTCGCTGACCGAGGAGGCACTCGCGGCGGCGGCAGCGGAGGCCGAGAAGGCGTTCGCCGCGGCCGCTGATCTGGATGCGCTCGCGGTCGCCAAGACCGAATACATCGGCGGCAAGTCGCCGATCGCGCTCGCGCAGCGTGGCCTGGGGGCGCTGCCCAAGGAGGAGAAGGCCGAGGCGGGCAAGCGGGTCAACGTCGCCCGCAAGCGCGTCTCCGACGCCTTCGAGGCCCGGCGCGCCGCGTTGCTCGCGGAGCGCGACCAGGCGGTGCTGGTGGCGGAGAAGATCGACGTCACCCTGCCCGCGCGGCGCCAGGCGGTCGGCGCGCGCCACCCCATCACCGTGATCTCCGAGGAGATCGCCGACGTGTTCGTCGGCATGGGCTGGGAGGTGGCCGAGGGCCCCGAGGTCGAGACCGAGCACTTCAACTTCGACGCGCTGAACTTCCTGCCCGACCACCCGGCGCGCACCATGCAGGACACCTTCCACATCGCCCCGGAGGGTTCGCGCCAGGTGCTGCGCACGCACACCTCCCCGGTGCAGGTGCGCTCCATGCTGGAGCGGGAACTGCCGATCTACGTCGTGTGCCCGGGCCGCACGTTCCGCACCGACGAACTCGACGCCACCCACACCCCGGTGTTCTCCCAGGTGGAGGGTCTGGCGATCGACAAGGGCCTGACCATGGCCCACCTGCGCGGCACCCTGGACGCGTTCGCGCGCGCCCTGTTCGGCCCCGACACCCGAACCCGCATGCGCCCCAACTACTTCCCGTTCACCGAACCCTCGGCCGAGGTCGACGTGTGGTTCCCGGACAAGAAGGGCGGCGCGGGCTGGGTCGAGTGGGGCGGCTGCGGCATGGTCAACCCGAAGGTCCTGATCGCCAGCGGTATCGATCCCGAGGTGTACTCCGGGTTCGCGTTCGGCATGGGCATGGAGCGCACGCTGCAGTTCCGCAACGGCATCCCCGACATGCGCGACATCGTCGAGGGTGACGTGCGGTTCACCCTGCCCTTCGGTATCCGGTCCTGAGAGAGAGCGAAAAGTCACGTGCGAGTAGCGCAGTCCTGGCTGACCGAGATCCTGCAGCGCACCACCCCGGAATGGTCGGTGTCCGCCGAAGAGCTCGACGCCGGTTTCGTCCGTGTCGGCCTGGAGGTCGAGGAGGTCGACAAGCTCGAGCCGATCGGCGGTGACATCGACAAGCCGCTGGTCGTCGGCCGCGTCGCCGAGATCACCGAACTCACCGAGTTCAAGAAGCCGATCCGCTTCTGCAAGGTCGATGTCGGCAACCCCGAGCTGCAGGAGATCGTGTGCGGCGCCCGCAATTTCGCGGTCGGCGACCTCGTGGTGGTCGTGCTCCCCGGCGGCGTGCTGCCCGGTGGATTCACGATCTCGTCGCGCAAGACCTACGGGCACACCTCCAACGGCATGATCTGCTCGGTCGCCGAACTCGGCATCGGCAAGGATCACGACGGCATCCTGGTGCTCGAGCCCGGCTCGGCGGAGCCCGGTGACGACGCGAACGTGCTGCTGGGCACCGACGACACCATCATCGAGCTCAACATCACCCCCGACCGCGGCTACTGCTTCTCGGTGCGCGGCCTGGCCCGCGAACTGGCCTGCGGCTTCGACCTCGAATACGCCGACCCCGCCGTGCGCACCCTGCCCGACGGGGACGCCGAGGCGTGGCCGGTGCGGCTCGAGGCCGACTCGGAGTGCACCCGCTTCGGCGCGCGCCGCGTCACCGGCATCGACCCGAACGCGGTGAGCCCGCTGTGGCTGCAGCGCAGGCTGATGCTGTCGGGCATGCGCCCGATCTCCCCGGCCGTCGACGTCACCAACTACGTGATGCTCGAACTGGGGCAGCCGCTGCACGCCTTCGACGCCGCGAAGCTCAACGGCGCCTTGGTCGTTCGCTCGGCGCACAAGGGCGAGACCCTGCGCACGCTCGACGACACCGAGCGCACGCTCGACGCCGAGGACGTGGTGATCGCCGACGACTCCGGTGTCATCTCCCTCGCCGGCGTCATGGGTGGCGCCGGCACCGAGGTCGGCGCCGACACCACCGACGTGGTGCTCGAGGCCGCGACCTGGAATCCGTTGCGGGTGTACCGCACCGCGCGCAGGCACAAGCTGGTCTCGGAGGCGGGCAAGCGCTACGAGCGCGTCGTCGATCCGGAGATCAACATCGTCGCCCTCGACCGCGCGGCCACCCTGCTGGCCGAGATCACCGGCGGCACCATCGAATCCACGCTCACCGACGTGCGCGTGCCGCTGGAGCCGGTGGCGCCGATCGCGATGGACATCGACCTGCCCGACCGCGTCGCCGGCGTCACCTACCCGGCGGGCACCGCCGTGCGCAGGCTCGCCCAGATCGGCGCCGCGGTGGAGATCGAGGTCAACGACGCGGGCAGGACCCAGCTGCTGGTGACCCCGCCGAGCTGGCGGCCCGACCTGGCCCAGCCCGCCGACCTGGTCGAGGAGGTGCTGCGGCTGGAGGGGCTCGAGCAGATCCCGTCGGTGCTGCCGTCCGCGCCCGCCGGTCGTGGGCTCACCGCGTCGCAGCGGCGGCGTCGCGCGGTGAGCCGCGCGCTGGCCTTCGCCGGTGGCGTCGAGGTGCCGGCGCCGGTGTTCCTGCCCGCCGGGGTGTTCGACGTGTGGGGCCTGGACGCCGACGATCCGCGCCGCACCACCACCCGCGTGCTCAACCCGCTCGACGCCGAACGGCCCGAGCTGGCGACCACACTGCTGCCCGGTCTGCTGGAAGTGGCCGCCCGCAACATCTCCCGCGGCGCTCGCGACCTCACGATCTACGGCATCGCGCAGGTCGTGCGGCCTGGTGAGCGGACCCACGCCGTCGAGGCGCTGCCGGTGGACCGACGGCCCACCGACGAGCAGATCGCCGAGCTCAACGCCTCGCTGCCCGCGCAGCCGGTGCACGTGGCCGCGGTGCTCAGCGGCAAGCGGGACCCGCGCGGTCCGTGGGGTCCCGGCCGTCAGGCCGAGGCCGCCGACGCGTTCGCGCTCGTGGACGAGGTCGCCGACGCGGCAGGCGTCACCATCGAACGCCGGGCCGCCGCCTACCTGCCGTGGCATCCGGGACGTTGCGCCGAGCTGGTCGTCGACGGTGTCGTGGTCGGCCATGCCGGCGAGCTGCATCCGGCCGTGCTGGAGCGGGCGGGCCTGCCGCCGCGCACCTGCGCGCTCGAGCTCGATCTCGACGCGTTGCCGCTGGTCGCGGCCCGTCCCGCGCCCATCGTGTCGGCGTTCCCCGCCGTGCTGCAGGACGTGTCGATCAGTGTCGAGAAGGCGGTGCCCGCCGCGAGCGTCGAGTCGGCGCTGCGCAGCGGCGGCGGCGAGCTGCTCGAGGACATCGCCCTGTTCGACGTCTACGAGGGCGCCCAGGCGGGTGAGGGACGCAAGTCGCTCACCTACGCGCTGCGTTTCCGGGCGCCCGACCGGACCCTCACCGAGGACGAGGCCAGTGCCGCGCGCGACGCGGCGGTCGCCTCCGCCTCCTCGGCGGTCGGCGCGGAATTGCGCGGATAGCCCGGTCCGACACCAGCTTTCGAGGCCCGCCCGATTCCTCGGGCGGGCCTCGTCGCGTCGAGGTCAGCTCGCGCGGCGTGCGGGGAGCGGGATCCGGTCGAGGTCGTGGGCCAGGACCGCGCCGGGGAATCCGGCCTGTTCGAGGAACAGCGGGTCGTCGGACTCGCCGTAACGCTCGGAGAAATGGGTCAGGACAAGGGTTTTCACGCCGCAGGCGCGGGCCACTTCGCCCGCCTGCCTGGCCGTCAGGTGGCCGCGTTCGGTGGCCTGGTTTAGTTCGGAGTCGAGGTAGGTGGACTCGATGATGAGCATGTCGACGCCGTCGGCGAGGGCGAAGACGTTGTCGCACAGGCGCGTGTCCATGATGAACGCCACCTTCTGGCCCGGTCGCGGCACCGTGCATTCCTCGAGCAGCGGGCCCGTCAACTCGCGGACGGCCGCGCCCGAGATGCCGTGCGCGCGCAGACGTTCCGGCAGGAAGGTGCGGCCGTCGGGCTCGGCGACGCGGTAGCCGTAGGTGGGGATGCTGTGGTCGAGCGGGCGGGCGGTGACGGTGAAGCCGTCACCCGGCAGGGTCGCGCCGGGGCCGCTGACCGGATGCTCGACGATGGTCGCCGAGCCGTAGTAGCTGGTCGCGTACCGCAACCGCGTCCAGTACTCGGCGCCCTCGGCGGGGAAGACGGCGTGCACGTCGTGCGGCACACCGTCGCGACCGAGCCGCTGCACGATGCCGGGCACGCCGAGCGAATGGTCGCCGTGGAAATGCGTGACGCACAGCCAGTGCAGTTCGGTCGCGGACGCCCCCGCGTGCGCCATCTGCCGCTGGGTGCCCTCGCCCGGGTCGAACAGGATCGCCTGACCGCCCCAGCGCAGCAGGTAGCCGTTGTGGTTGCGGCGGCGGGTCGGAACCGCCCCCGCCGTCCCCAGCACGATGAGTTCCCGCGTCGACATGAATCCCATCCTCGCCGGTCCCGCAAGCGCTGTCAGGTCCGTTTCGCCGCCGGGCTCACGCCGTCTCGCGTCGGCGCGGAACGAATCGCATCTGGATCAGCTGGTCGGGGCGGGGAGATGCGGCGGCTGCGCGAGATGCTCACGCGCATCATCGTGGACGCCGGTTCGAACCCGGACGCGGCGAACGCGGCGGTCATGCGGGGTGTAATGGTGGCGACGGGTTGGGTCGGGACGCGGGTCGGGGCTAGGTTGGCAGGTGTGTCGATGATGAAAGGCGCCAATCTCGCGGTGCCTGCCGCCGCGGTCCGCGTCGAAGTGGGCTGGCAGTCGGGGCCGGGAGCGCCCGACGCCGATGCCTCGGCCCTGCTGCTCGCCGGGGCGAAGGTGCGATCCGACGACGACTTCGTCTTCTACAACCAGCCGGTCCACCCGGCCGGCGCCGTACGGCACGAGGGAAAACAGCAGGGCCCCACCGTCGTCGACGTGCTGACGGTGCACCTGGCCCAGGTCGAAGCGCAGATCGAGACCATCGTGCTCGCGGCCTCCGCCGACGGCGGCACCTTCGGGCAGTTCCGCGGTCTCTACATCCGGGTGCTCGACGCGGCGACCGGCGCGGAGATCGCGCGCTTCGACAGCACCGGCGCCACCACCGAGACCGCGTTCGTCCTCGGTGAGCTGTACCGGCGCCAGGGCGCGTGGAAGTTCCGCGCGGTCGGGCAGGGGTACGACACCGGATTGGCCGGATTGGCAACAGATTTCGGTATCTCGGTCGACGACGCACCGGCGACTCCGCCGCCACCACCGACTCCGCCGCCCTACGTTCCCCCGCCGCTGCCGCACCAGCCCGCCACGCCACCGCCCGCCCAGCCGCAGCCGTACGCACCACAGCCGCAGCAGGCCGCCACACCGCCACCGCCGTACGCACCGCCGCAGCCGTACGCACCGCCACCGCCCGCACCGTCGCAGCCGTACGCACCGCCGTCGGCTCCGCCCCAGCAGTTCGCGCCGCCGCCGCATCAGCCTGCCGTCCCACCGCAGCAGTTCGCCGCGCCGCCGCAGGGACAACCGGTGAACCCGGCCAAGGTCTCGCTCACCAAGGAAGCACCGTCGGTCTCGCTCACCAAGCACGGCGCGACCGGCGGCGTCATGCGGGTGAATCTCAACTGGACCTCGATGGCCGCGACCGGCCGCCTGTTCGGCAAGCTGCGCGGCAAGAACATCGACCTCGACCTGTGCTGCTTCTTCGAGCTGGTCAACGGCGCGATCGGGTCGGTGCGCGCGCTGGACCGGCGCTTCGGCGCGCTGTACGAACCGCCGTTCATCCACCTCGACCAGGACGACCGCACCGGCGCCAGCATCACCGGCGAGAACCTGTCGATCAACCTCGACTACACCCGGTTCTTCCGCCGCATCCTCGTCTTCGCCTCGATCTACGACGGTGCGAGCGACTTCCGCGGCGTGCACGCCACCGTCACCCTGCATCCGGTGAACTCCGCGCCGATCGAGATGACCCTCGACGGCTGCACCGACAATTCCCGCGACGCCGTCCTCGCGGTGCTCGAGAACGTCGACGGGGAGCTGGTGGTCCGGCGCGAGGGCGCCTTCGTGCGCCCGCCCGCGGGGCAGCCGGGCGGCGGCGTCATGGAGATCGCGCGGTTGTACCGGTGGGACTTCGGCTTCCAGGCGGGGCGGGGCAAATGATGCGTCATCCCGCCACCCGGGTGCTCAACGCGCTGGTCTATCACCCGGACAAGCACGTCGCCCAGACGCCCGCGGCGTTCGGGCTGAACCACCGCGAGCTCACCATGCGCACCGCCGACGGTGTCGACGTGCACGGCTGGTTCGTGCGCGCCGAGCGGCCGCGCGGGCACATCCTCTACGCGCACGGGAACGCGGGCACGATCGGCGACCGCGTCCCGATCATCGCCCTGCTCGTGGCGGCGGGGTTCGACGTGCTCGCCTTCGACTACCGCGGCTTCGGGCACAGCACGGGCATGCCCGAGGAGCGGGGCACCTACCTCGACGCCAGGGCCGCGCGCGCCGCGCTGCTCGACCAGTCCGGGGTCGACCCGGCCAAAGTGATCTATCTCGGCAAGTCCCTCGGCGGCGGCGTGCTGCTCGAGCTCGCCACCGAGCATCCGCCGGCGGGCATGCTGCTGATGTCGACGTTCAGCAGCATGCGCGCGGCCGCCCGCTCGGTCTACCCGTTCCTGCCGCCGCCGCTGATCCCGAACGCGTACCCGAGCCTGCGCCGCATCGCCGCGTTGCGGGTGCCGGTGCTGATGTTCCACGGCGACCGGGACGAACTGCTCCCGCTGCGCCACGCCGAGCGGCTGTTCGCCGCGGCGAGCGAGCCCAAGGAACTGGTCGTCGTGCCGGGTGCGGGCCACAACGACGTGATCGACGCGCTCGGTCCGGTCTGGCCGCGACGCATCGTCGAGTGGAGTGACGGGTTCCTGCGCTGACCTCGCGTGCGTAGCCTGGCGGTATGAGTGATGTGAGCGGGATCCTCGGTCAGCTGGCCGCGCTGCCGGACGCCGAACTGATCTCGGTGCTGCGCGCCGCCGTCGCGGGCAGGCCGGGACTCGGCACGGTCGCGGCCGCGCTCGCCCAGCTCGAGTCGGGTCATGCCGAGACGGGGCCACCTGTGACTCTGGACACGGACGTCATCGACGCCGATGTGGTGCCCGTCGCATCGGAGCAGGTCGGAGGCACGTTCCCGGTACCGCCGGTACCGCATGGCATGCCGGGGGCCGCCGCACCCACCGCGACCGGCGGCTATTCCGCGTCCGGAGTGCCGACATTCGACGCGGTTCGCGATAAGGTCGAGCAGCGTTTCGGCACCGCGCAGGGCCTGGGTGAGCTCGACCGGCAGACCCCGGCGGGGCGCAGTGCCGACGAACAGTGGGAGGCGCGGGAGAAGGCCGCGCGCGAGCGTCTGGCACAGATCCGGAAATCGATGCAGGGCAACGATTCCGGCGCCGACGACAAGTAGCCGCCCCGGCCTCCCGTCCGAGCAACGACCGTGATGGGTGGACCCAGATGACACAGGCGCGCCAGATCGCCGACCGACTGCTCGACGCGCAGGTGGACTTCCTGCTCGCCGAGGTGACCGGCGACCGGTTCGCCGAGGTGATCGCCCGCGACGTGGCCGCCGTGCTGGGCGTGGGCGAGACCATCGTCTTCGGTGACGTCGTGAGCCTGGAGCAGGGCGAGCAGACGGTGGCGACGGTGTTCGACCGGATCGGTGGCAGCCCCGTCATCGCCGACACCGTCGGCGTCTTCGCCGACGCCATCTACGACCACATCGCCGCCAACACCGAGTACACCCTCGGCGACGTCGTCGACCGGGAGCCGGTGGAAGCGCTGCTGGAGAAGATCTTCGGGATGCACCAGGCCCAGGAGCGGATCCTGGACCGGCTCACCGAGAGCCCGCTCGTGGCCACCGTCGCCGCCCGCTTCGTCGACAAGCTGATCGGCGACTTCATGCAGGCCAATCGCGAACGCGCCGAGAAGATCCCGGGCGTTTCCTCGTTGATGTCGCTGGGCCAGTCCGCCGCCAACCGCGCCAAGAAGGTCGCCGACAGCACCTTCGTCGGCGATCTGGCGGGCAAGGGTGCGCTGTTCGCGCTCAAGCGCACCAACAACGCCATCCGCGACATGCTGCGCGACGCGCCGGTGCACTCGGCCGCCATGGAGTTCTGGGACCTGCACGCCGACGAGCCCGTGGCCGGGCTGCGCGAGTACCTCACCCAGAAGGACCTCAACGAACTGGTCCAGATCTGCTACGAGATCGCGGTGACGACCAGGGAGAAGGAATACTTCGGCATGCTCGTGCGCGAATGCGTCGAGGTGTTCTACGAGCGCTACCGCGGCCACACGCTTACCGCCATGCTGCCCGAACTGGGCCTGAGCGCCGAGGACATCAGCACCGAGATCCTGCGCTACGGTCCCGCCGTCATCGAGTCGGCCAAGCGCAACGGCGTGCTCGCCGCGCTGATCCGGGAGCGCCTGGAACCGTTCTTCTACTCCGAGCAGGTGCTCGGGATTCTCGGCGGGGAGTGACGCGCGGCCGCTGTGAGGTTTCGGATACAGAAGGCGCCGTTCGTTTCCGGCGTGTTGAGATCAGTGCACGAATCCCGCACCGGCCCCGCCCCGGATTGACCGCCGCGGTGGGCGCGGGCAAGTTGACACCTGACTGTCGCCGAGCCGCTGGATGACCACCCGCGGTGTCTTCCGAGGAGCAGGTGGGTGCCTTCACTTTCCCGACGGCGGGCCGCGGGCGGCCTGATCCGGCCGCGCACCATCGCCGGTCAGCTGGGCCGGATCCTGGCGGTGTCGCTGGTGCTGGTGCTCGTGCTGCTCGGGCTCACCATGGCCACCCAGGCGTCGGCGTATCGGCGCAGCGGCGAGACCGTCGACGCGGTGGCCCTGGCGCTGCTGGCCCAGGACCTGGTGCATCAGGCGCAGCGGGAACGCGGCCTGAGCAACGGTCTGCTCGGCGGCGACGAGCGGCTCGGGCAGCCGGTGACCGATCAGCGCGCCGAAACCGATGCGGCGCTGCGGGTCCTGGCCGAGGCTGTCGCGACGAGGCCCCCGGGCGCGACCGCGCTGGACGCGGCGCTGAGCCAGCTCGCGGGATTGCCGGGGCTGCGCGCCCGGATCGACACCCGCACGATCACCCGGCAGGCGGCGTTCCAGTTCTACTCCGACAGCGTCGACGCGGTGAACCGGGCGGCGCTCGGTCTCGACCAGGCCCGCGACCCCGCGATCCGGCACGGCCTGCAGGCGCTCTACGCGCTCGGCGACGCCAAGGAGTTCACCGCGCGCGAACGCGGGTTCCTCAACGGAGTGTTCGCGGCGGGTGCGTTCGCCGAGGGGGAGTATCTGCAGTTCCTCGACATCCGGGCCGCCCGCGCCGCCGCGTTCGCCCAGTTCGACCGGGACGCGACCGCCGCGCAGCGCGATCGGATCGACGCGGTGCGCACCGGGGCGAGCGCCGCGCTGGCGGCCAGGGCGGAGAACATCGCGATCGCCTCGATGGCCGGGCCGCTCACCCACCCGGTCGATCCGGCGACCTGGTGGTCGCAGATGACGGAGGTGATCGACGAGCAGCGCACGGTGCAGCAGGCCGTCGGCGCCGACATCCGCGCCCGCGCCGACGACCTGCGCCGCGCCGCCCTGCTCACGCTCGCCGCGTTCGCCCTGGCCGCGCTGCTCGCCGTCGCCGCCGAGGTGGTGCTCGTGATCGCCAGCGTCCGGGCCATCGTGCGCCCGCTGGCCGGGCTGGCGGGCGAAGCCGACGACGTGGCCTCGCGCCGGCTGCCCACCGCGATCGCCGCCTGGCGCGACGCCGACACCGCCCCGCCCGCCCCGGCGCCCGTGCGCACCCCGGCCGGCGCCGGCGTCGAGATCGACGCGGTCGCCCGTGCGCTGGACCGGGTGCAGACCACCGCCTTCGACCTCGCCTCCGAACAGGCGCTGGTGCGGCGCAACACCACCGAGTCGCTGGCCAATTTGGCCCGCCGCAACCAGAACCTGGTACGCAGGCAGCTGAGTCTGATCAGCGAGTTCGAGCGCGAGGAGATGGACCCCAAGGCCCTGTCGAATCTGTTCGAACTCGACCACCTGGCCACCCGCATGCGCCGCAATGCCGAGAGCCTGCTCGTGCTCGTCGGCGAGGCGAGTCCGCGGCGCTGGGCCGAGCCGATCGCGCTCACCGATGTGATCCGGGCGGGGCTCTCGGAGGTCGACGACTACCGGCGGGTGGCGTTGCGCCGCGTCGACGACGTCGCGATCGCCGGCGCCGTGGTGAGCGAACTCGCCCACGCGCTGGCCGAACTCATCGAGAACGGGCTCGCGTTCTCCCCGCCCGACCTCGAGGTGGAGATCTACGGTCGCAAGGTCGCGGGCGGATACCTGCTCGCGGTCGTCGACCACGGCGTCGGCATGGGCGCCGAGCAACTCGCCGAGGCCAACGCGCGGCTGCGCGGCGAGCAGGACTTCATCGTCGCCTCGACCCGCTACCTCGGGCACTACGTCGTCGGCCGCCTCGCCGGTCGGCTCGGCATCGACGTGGAACTCACCACGAGCCCGGTCAGCGGCATCGTCGCCCGGTTGCTGCTGCCACCGAGTGTCCTGGCCGAGGAGAACGTTTCGCGCCCCGTGGAATCCGGAGGCGAACGGATCATCTCCGATGGTGGAACCGACGCAGGCAGCTCGCGCAGGTCCGGTGTCGGCGCGCAGCGGGAGCTCAACGGCGCGGTGGTTTCGGGGCGTGCGGATTCAGCTGCACCGTCTCGTGTGAACGGGTCAGCGGTGGACGCGACGCCTCCTGCGACGAACGGGCTCGCCGGCCCCGGTCCGAGCGACACCGATGCGCGGGCGACCGTGCGCTCCGGCCCGATGCCCGCCGCCGCGCAGGGCGACTCGCCGTACGCGCAGTTCGTCAGTGGCGCAACGCCTTCCCGCCGGGAGCCGCAGGTGCGGGAGTCGGCCGATCCGGGGGACGGCGTCGTCCGGCACGTGGGCCCACGTGCGGCGGCCACCGTCGAGCGCACCCGCAACGGACTGGTGAAGCGGGGCAAACGGGTGAAGACCCCCGAGACCTCGCATTCGCGTTCCGCGTCCGAGCTGAACCGCCCGCCCGTCGTGGAACGCACCCCCGAGCAGACCCGCGGCCTGTTGACCGCGTTCCGTACCGGCCACGACCGCGCGGGCGAGGCCCGTGGCGAGCACCGGCCCCGAACCGAGGAGCTTCGATGACCACCCACCTTCCGACCGCCGACCCGCACACCTTCAACTGGCTGCTCGGCAACTTCGTCCGCGAGACCCACGGCGTGCGCGACACGGTCGCGGTCTCCTCCGACGGGCTGCTCATCGCCATGTCCGACGGACTCGACCGCGCCGGCGCCGACCGCCTGGCCGCGATGGTGTCGGGACTGGCCAGCCTGGCCCGCAGCGCCTCGCGCAGTTACGAATTCGACGGCCTGAAACTGATCATGATCGAGATGCGGCGCGGTTTCCTGCTGGTCTCGGCGCTGGGGGACGGCAGCTGCCTCGGCGTCATCGCCGACGGCGGCTGCGATGTCGGCCTGGTCGGGTACGAGATGGCGGTGCTGGCCGAGCGTGCCGGTGCGCTGCTCGACCCGATGCTCATCGGCGAGCTGCGGGAGTCGTTGCGCAGATGAGAGATCCAGACCGGCCCCGGGTGCCCGATCCGCGCATGATCCCGGTCCGCGCGACCGCAGGCTGGCGCGACCAGGCGGCGCCGACCCCGGCGCGTTCCGCCGACCCCGAGACGGACGACCGATTCGTGCGCCCGTTCGTGGTCACCGCGGGCCGCACCGTCCCCGTGCTGGACGGCCTGCGGCTGGAAACCCTGGTGCAGGCGCCGCCGTCGGCGCTGTCGGCACCGTTGCGCTTCGAGGAGCACACCGTGGTGCGCCTGTGTCAACGACCGCACTCCATCGCCGAAATCGGTGCCGCCCTGCGGGTTCCGGTCGGCATCGCGAAGGTGATCGTCGGTGACCTGGCCGCAGCGGGCCGGGTGGGCGTGCGTGACGCGCCGGATCTGTCGACCGCCGCCATCGAGAGGATCAGGGATCTTGTTCGGGCACTCTGAATTCCGTCCGCCCACTCCGGTCATGCCGTCGTCGGTGAAGGTCGTCGTCAGCGGCGGCTTCGGCGTCGGGAAGACCACGTTCATCGGCGCGATCTCCGAGATCGAACCACTGGTCACCGAGGCGTCGATGACCGAGATGTCGCTCGGCGTCGACGACGCGGGCCACCGCGCCGACAAGACGGCGACCACCGTGGCCCTGGACTTCGGCCGCATCACCCTGGACTCCGAGCTGATCCTCTATCTGTTCGGCACGCCCGGCCAGGATCGCTTCGTGTTCCTGTGGGACGACCTGGTCGACGGCGCGCTGGGCGCCGTCATCATCGTCGACACCGGCCGCGTCGAGGACTGCTACCCGGTCCTGGACTACTTCGAGGACCACGACACCCCGTTCGTGGTGGTGGTCAACCGCTTCGACGGCGCCACCCACTTCGACCTGGCCGAGGTCCGCGAGGCCCTCGGCCTCGACGACTGGATCCCGGTCCTCGACTGCGACGCCCGCGACCGCGACTCCGTCCGCGACACCCTGGTGGCCCTGCTCGAGCAGGTCCTCCTGCACCGCGCCCGGCCCCGCCACCGCGAGGTCAGCTGAGCGCGGGACGCCGCGTCAGTGCCGAGGCAGCGTCAGCCCCCAGTGCGCGAGGTGGAAGTTCTCCGCGGTGACAGTGATCGGGGTGTCGGTGAACTGCCTGCCGCCCAGGATGTTTCGGAGGAAGTCGCGGACCGTGGTGGGCTGGGAGTCCAGCTCGGCGAGTGTCTGTCGCGGTATCTCGACGGTGCCGTCGAAGGCGCGCGGTTGGGCGGTGATACCCGGCTGCTGGGGCGTCTGCCGCAGTCCGTCCACGGTGTGCAGCACGAGGTCGACCCCGGTGCCGTCCGCGAAGTCGACGCGCAGCGGGGTGGGGGAGACGGCCGGGTCGAAGGACTGGATCCGCGCGGTCCACCCGTGATCCGACACACCGCGATAGTCGTACGGGGAGACCGGGCCGAGGGTGTCCGCGGAACGATCGACCGGCGAATTCTCCAGTGGCGCACCGGCCAGCGGCTGATCGGTGGCGACGAACGACCACGCCGGGTCGGTGAGTGTCTTGCGCCAGTACCCAGTCCTTCGGCGCGCTGAGCGCGTGGTCCAACGTAAGGAAGCCCGCGCCTCACAGCCAGCCCGCCGCGCCGAAACCGATGAGGGCGACGGCGTCGACGCCGAAGATCGCGCCGACGGTCAACGCCTTGGCGCGCACGGTCGGCAGGTCGTGCACCAGGAAGCAGGCGGTGAAGAACGGGACGTACCCGACGATCCAGATCAGGAACGGGAATCCCGGCTGCCACCACGACCAGTCCCAGGTGAGCACGCCCGCCTTGTTCAGCAGCACCTCGACGCCCACCGCCGCCGCCGAGTTCGCCGCGATCAGCACCGGTCGGTTCGGCAGCCCGAAGATCCGGGTCTCCTCGGGCGGCAGCATCTTCGCCGCCGCGATGCCCATGATCGCGAACATGAAGCAGATCTCGATGTTCAGCCCGATCAGGATCTGATACGCCGTCGGTCCGCTCGCCGCCCACACCGGCGCCCGCTCGGTGACATGGAAGACCAGCGCGTTCCAGATCTCGTTGAACCAGTCCATGCCCCACAGCGCGAGCCCGGCGAACAGCACGTTCCAGTTCCGCCGCTCGACCTCGACCGCGTAGACGTAGATGACGAGCAGCAGGAGTGGAATGACGTACCACTTGAACTGATCGGCATCGCGGAGCAACTCCAGTGCGGCCCTGGCATTGTCGGTCACCGGGTGGCCTCCTGCTCATCTCGTCGAACCGCGCGAGTATGTAACAGATCACCATCAAACGTCAATGTGTATCGCCGACACGGGTTCGCGGTGTCACTTCCCGGTGAGCGACTCGGTCAGTTTCGTTCCGCCGGTCGCCCAGGCGACGCACTGGACGGTGGTGGACTTGCGGTAGGAGGCCTCGTCGGCCGGGGCGTAGGACATCAGTTCGACGACCGCGTTCGCCGTGCTCGCCTCGATGATCGGGGTCGCGTGGGTGACGCAGAGGGTCTTGCCCGCCTCGCGGGCGGCGGTCTCGTTCTCCCACGCCGTGAGGTGGCCGACGTAGACGACCTCGCCGTCGTGCGGCTTGTCGCAGGATCGCGTCGGCAGCGAGTACACCGTGCCGGTGGACGACGGCTTGTCGACACAGCGGCCCGCCGTGAGATCGTCCATCTCGCTGCGGCCGTGCGGGTCGGTGACGCCGCGGTACACGACGGCGCCGACTGCCGAGGCGCCCAGGACGACAGCGCCGATCACCGCGGCGATGATCAGTCCCCTGTTGCGCTTCGGTGGCTGGGGCGGCCGCGGGTAGCCCGGCCCGACCGGCACCTGGTAGTGCGGCGGATACCCCGCGACGGGCCCCTGGTGGTGCGGCGGCCGAGGGGCCGGCCCTGGGAGCGGCGGCTGCCCGCCCCTCGGGTACGGCGTCGGCCCGTGCGGATGTGCTGGTCCCCCTGGATGATTCACCCGATCACCCTATCGGGACCGCCGGGCGGCCCCGGCAGGGTGTCAGCGGCTGCCGAGGGGAACGCCGAAGAGGGTGGCGAACTTGGCGGCCAGGGTGTCGCCGAGGAAGGCGAGGGCGCCGGGGGTGGCGGCCATGGTGCCCGCGTCGGAGGTGGTGCAGCCGCGTGGGGCGGGGATGCCGTCGAGGCGGTCGCGCAGCCACAGCAGGGCGGCGGGGCCACCGACGACCTCGGCGACGATGTGCTCGCTGGCGTGGTCGCGGGTGTAGGTGAGGGAGGTGTCCGGGTCGCGGCAGTAGGTGTCGACGAGGGTGTCGGTGGCGGCCAGCGGGAGGATCTCGTCCCACGCCGAATGCCAGACGAACAGCGGCAT
Source organism: Nocardia neocaledoniensis (assembly GCF_003182135.1). GTDB lineage: Bacteria > Actinomycetota > Actinomycetes > Mycobacteriales > Mycobacteriaceae > Nocardia > Nocardia neocaledoniensis. The sequence goes on from NZ_QGTL01000012.1 coordinate 150,691, forward strand.
GTCGGGCACGGTCTTGCCCATGCGGGTGTCGTCGAGCATGGCCGCGACCGGCGGATCGTCGAGCGGATTGCCGTCGGAGCCGATCATCCCGGTGAGATTGAGGAACGGCAGCAGCGCGGACTGGTACTGCACGCACAGCGGCGACTTGATCGCGCTCAGGCCCTTGCCCAGCGGGTCGAGCCGCTGATCGAGGTAGGCGGCGAAATCGGGGTACTCCCGGGTGAGTCCGAGGACGGCGGCGAAGACCAGACCCGAGGTGAGCTGATTGTTGGCCATGCTGAGCGCTGCGCCCAGATCGGCGCCCACCCCGCCCTCGGCCGCGCCCACGATGTTCAGCTCGGGCGCGTAGGTCGCGTGCAGCTCGGCGGCGTGGCCGGTCGCGATCGACCCGCCGGAGTAGCCGTAGAGGCCGACCGGCCCACCCTCGCCCACCTCGAGCGGCGCGAACCCGGTCGCGGCACGGATGCCGTCGAGGGTGATCCGCCCGGCCAGCGGTCCGGCGGCGTACGCCGAGTTCGGGCCCTGATGATCGGGCACGACGACGGCCCAGCCCTGGGCCAGTGCGGCCTGCGCGAACAGGAACTCGGCGGGCACCACGACCTGTCCGGCGATCGGCGCGACCGAAAGATGTTGCAGCGCATAGGACGGCGCGCAATAGCCGGCGGTCGAGTCCTCGGCGAGCTGTACCGAGAGCAGCTTGCGGGGTGAGACCGCCTGTCCGCGCGGCTTGATCAGCGTGGCGACGGCGGGGATCGCCTCGTCACGGCTGTTGTTCGAGCGGTAGGACACCTGCCAGGCGTCGACGGCGATCGGCAGCACGCCGAAATCGGCGACGGTGACCTGTCTGGCCGCGATGATCGCGCCGGGTTCGGTCGCCGCCACCACGTCGGCGGGCGGCAGGTAGAAGCCCGGATCGAGCTCGGGCGGCAGCGGAATCACCGGTGCGGGCGCTATCGCGGCGGGCTCGGCCACGACCGGACCGGCCGCCACCACGGTGGCCGCCGCGAGCACGGTCGTGGCCAGGGCGAACCAGCGCGGAACCAGGGGAGATCTCATCGTGCACAGTCCTCACATTCATTGAGACGCCTTCGTCTCAATGACGGCTACTATGGCACGGGTGTGGCGTGGATCGCAATCAGCGCGGGGGAGGGACCGAGGTCAGCGCGTTGAGCAGGGTGGTGAAGACGTCGACCAGCTCCTCGACGGGTGGTCGCGGGTCGTCGTGGCTCCACTGGTGGACCGCGCCGTTCACCGCGCCGATGAAGGCCGCCATCGCCACCCGCCAGCCGCCCGGCGGGGTGCGCGTGTCCGAGCGGCCGCTCGCGATGCCGGCCACCACCTCACCCCACTGGTCCCTGATCCGGGCCCGGTGCTCTTCGATCGCCGGGCTCACGCCGACGATCTCCACGAAAGCGACCTTGGCGCACCGGATGTCCTCGGTGATCGAGGTCGTGTAGGCCCGCACCGCCGCGTCGATGAGCGTGCTCACCTCCGTGCTGTCCGCGGCCGCCAGCGCCGCCACGACCGCGTCCCTGGCCTTGCCCTGCACCGTGTCGTACACCGCGACCAGCAGTTCCTCGCGGCCGGCGAACTGTTCGTAGAACTGCCGTCGCGACAACCCCGCCGCCGCGCACACATCGGTCAGCGAACTGTTGGCGTAGGACTTCTCCGCGAACACCGTCAATCCGGCCTCGATGAACAGCGCCCGCCGCTCGACCTGCCGTTCGGCGACCGAGGTGCCGCTGTAGTTGTGTCGAGTCCGCGCCGATTTCACTCCCCCGAGCCTACTGACCACCGCGACGGCGGGGCCGCGCGCCCGTCACCGCGCCTACCCTGGCCGCATGGGCGAACAGAAGCGGCGGATGCTGGCGGGCGAGTTGTACCGTGACAGCGATCCGGAGTTGGTGGCCGAGCGGGTGCGGGCCCAGCGGTTGTGCGACGAGTTCAACCGGACCGGTCCGGAGGAGACCGCGCGGCGGACCGAGGTGCTCGGTGAGCTGCTGGGCAAGCTGGGGGAGGGGTCGTGGATCATGCCGCGCTTCCAGTGCGACTACGGCTATCTCGTCGAGATCGGGACGAACAGCTTCCTCAACTACGACGCGATCCTGCTCGACTGCGCGCCGATCGTGATCGGCGACGACTGCTCGATCGGTCCGCGCTGTCAGCTGCTCACCGCGTTGCATCCCATGGACGATCACGAGAAGCGCAGGCAGCGTTGGGAATCCGCGGCGCCGATCCGGATCGGGAACAACGCCTGGTTCGGCGGCGGCGTCATCGTGTGCCCCGGAGTCACCCTCGGTGACGACGTGGTGGTCGGCGCGGGCAGCGTGGTCACTCGTGACCTGCCGGATCGGGTGTTCGCCGCCGGCAACCCCGCGCGGGTGATCCGGGAACTGTAGCCACCACCGGCGCGCGTCGCCGGGTCGCGTTCGGCGGCGCACGGCCATACTGTTCTTCCATGGGCGAATCGCGAACGGTGCAGGAGCAGGAAGCGACCCGGCCGCTGCGGGAGGACATCCGGTTCCTCGGCGGCATCCTGGGCGACACCATCCGCGACCACGAGGGCCCCGAGGTCTTCGACCTGATCGAGCGGGTGCGCACCGAGGCGTTCCGGGTGCGCCGCGAGGAGGTCGAGCGCAGCGCCGTCGCCGACATGCTCGACGGCACGCCCACCGAGGTCGCGATCCCGCTGATCCGGGCCTTCAGCTACTTCGTGCTGCTGGCCAACCTGGCCGAGGACATCCAGCGTGACCGCCGCCGCGCCGCGCACGTCGCCGCGGGCGAACCCCCGCAGGACTCCTCGCTGGCCGCCACCTACGCCAAGCTCGACGCGGCCGCGCTCGACGGCGCGACGGTGGCCGAACAGCTCACCGACGCGCTCGTCTCGCCGGTGATCACCGCGCACCCCACCGAGACCCGCCGCCGCACCGTCTTCGACGTGCAGGCCAAGATCACCGAGCTGATGCGGCTGCGGCGCAGGCTCGAACCGGGCGATCCCGGCCTGGCCGACACCGAGCTGCGGATCCGCCGCGAGGTGCTCACGCTGTGGCGGACCGCGCTGATCCGGCTGGCGCGGCTGCGGATCCAGGACGAGATCTCGGTCGGTCTGCGCTATTACGACCTGACCCTCTACGACGTCATCCCGGCGATCAACGCTCAGGTGCGCGCGGCGCTGCGGGCGCGCTGGCCCGAGGTGGAACTGCTGCCGCGGCCGATCCTGCGCCCCGGTTCCTGGATCGGCGGCGATCGTGACGGCAACCCCTTCGTCACCGCCGAGGTCGTGCACACCGCCGCCGAACAGGCCGCCGCCTACGCGTTCGGCCGGTACCTGGACGAGCTGGTGGAGCTGGAGAAGTCGCTGTCGCAATCGGCGCGGCTGGTGCGCGTGAGTCCCGAGGTCGCCGCGCTGGCGGAGGCCGGCTATCCCGACCCGGCGGTCTTCGCCGACGAACCGTATCGCCGTGCGCTGCACGCGATCCGGGCCCGGCTCAGCGCTACGGCCGCCGGCGCCCTCGACGAGCTGCCCGAACACGGCCTCGCCACCGACGCCGCGCCCTACGCCACCCCGCAGGACGTCCTCGACGATCTCGACGCGATCGACGCCTCGCTGCGCGCGAGCGGGGACGCCCTGCTCGCCGACGACCGCCTTGCCGATCTGCGCCACGCCGTGGAGACCTTCGGCTTCCACTTGCAGGGCCTGGACCTGCGGCAGAACTCCGAGGTGCACGAACAGGTCGTCGCCGAACTGCTGGCCTGGTCGGGCGCGCACGCCGACTACGCGAGCCTGTCCGAGGCCGCGCGGGTGGAGCTGCTGGCGAACGAATTGCGCACGCGCCGACCGCTGCTCGGCCCGAACGCGCGGCTCAGCGAACTCGCCACCAAGGAACTGGGCGTGCTGCGCGCCGCGAAGGACGTGATCGACACCTTCGGCGCCGCCGCGGTGCCGAACTACATCATCAGCATGTGCACCTCGGTCAGTGACATGCTCGAGGCCGCGCTGCTGCTGAAGGAGGCGGGCATCCTCGACCCCGGATCGCTCGCGGCCACTCCGCGCAGCCCCGTCGGCATCGTGCCGCTGTTCGAGACCATCGAGGACCTCAGCGCCGGCGCCGACACCTTGGCCGCGGTGCTCGAGGTGCCGGTGTACCGCGAGCTGGTCGCGGCGGCGGGTATGCGCCAGGAGGTGATGCTCGGCTACTCCGATTCCAACAAGGACGGCGGCTACCTCGCCGCGAACTGGGCGCTGTACCGGGCGGAACTGGACCTGGTCGAGGTGGCGCGCAAGTCGGGGATCCGGCTGCGGCTGTTCCACGGGCGCGGCGGCACCGTCGGCCGCGGTGGCGGTCGCAGTTACGACGCCATCCTGGCCCAGCCCGCCGGCGCGGTGCGCGGCTCGCTGCGGCTCACCGAGCAGGGCGAGGTGATCGCCGCGAAGTACTCCGAACAGGGCGCGGCGCACCGCAATCTGGAGTCACTGATCGCGGGCACCCTGGAATCGACCCTGCTCGACGTGGAGGGCCTGGGCGAGGACGCCGAACCGGCCTACGCGCTGCTCGACGAGCTGGCCGCGCGCGCCCGTACCGCCTACGCGCGCCTGGTGCACGAGACGCCCGGCTTCGTCGAATACTTCCGGCAGTCCACCCCGGTCGCCGAAGTCGGTGACCTGAACATCGGTAGCCGTCCCGCTTCGCGTAAGCCCACCAATTCGGTCTCCGACCTGCGCGCGATCCCGTGGGTGATGGCCTGGAGCCAGGCACGGGTCATGCTGCCCGGCTGGTACGGCACCGGGACGGCGCTCGAGGACTGGGTGGGCGGGGACGCGGGCCGCCTGGCCCGGCTGACCGAGCTGTACCGGCGCTGGCCGTTCTTCCGCACGGTGCTGTCGAATCTGGCGCAGGTGATGGCCAAGAGCGACCTCGACATCGCCGCCCGCTACGCGGACCTGGTCACCGACGAGACGCTGCGCGCCCAGATCTTCGGCATGATCCGCGACGAACACGCCCGCACCATCCGCATGTACGAGGCGGTCACCGGGCACGCGGAACTGCTCAGCGACAACCCGTCGCTGGCGGAGTCGATCCACAACAGGTTCCCGTACCTGGAGCCGCTCAATCAGCTCCAGGTGGACCTGCTGCGCAGGCTGCGCGGCGGTGACGATTCCGAACTGGTGAAGCGGGGCATCCTGCTCACCATGAACGGCCTGGCCACCGCGCTGCGCAACTCGGGCTAGCTAGAGGCAGACGCTGATGGTGATCGGGCCCACCGGAATCCCGGTGCAGATGGACACCGAGCCGACGACGGGTGCTGCCGTGGCGGCCGAGGCGGTACCGGCGCCGACGGCGGTGACGGACAGGGCGAGGGCGGCGACGGCGAGCGGCCGGGCGGTCTTGGCGAACATAGGCTGATCCTCGGGTAGAACGGGTCGAACGGCCCCCGGGACGAGGGCCGCCCCATCACAACACGGGTCGGCGGCCGCTGTCCTCGACATCGCGGAATGGCTCAGTCCGTGACGACCGCGATCGCGTCGATCTCCACCAGCATCTCCTCGCGGGGCAGGCCCGTGAAGACCGTGGTGCGCGACGGCAGGACGCCGCTCGTGGTGTGCGCGGTGACGAATTCACCATACGCCTCGTTCATGATCGCGAAGTCCTCCCTCTTGGTGAGGTAGACCCGCAGCATCACCACGTCGTCGAAGGTGGCGCCGGACGCCTCGACGATCGCGCGCACGTTCTCCAGCGTGCGCGTCGTCTGGGCGGCGACATCGCCGGGGTACAGGTACTCGTTGGTCTTCGGGTCGACCGGGCCCTGGCCCGAGACCTGCACGAACGGGCCCTTGCGCACGCCCTGGGAGAAGGTGTGGGCGGGCGCGGGGGCCTCGGCGGTGCGCACGGCGATCTTGTCGGACATGGGGTTCAGCCTTTCCTCGGGGTGGGGTCTCGGCGGGGTGTCCAGCCGAGTTCGGTGGAGATGGCGTCGGCGGTCGCCCGCACCTGGGGCAGCAGCGCCAGCACCTGGTCGTGGTCGAGCAGGACGTCGGGCACCGACACCGACACGGCGGCGACCACGGCGCCGATGCCGTCGCGCACGGGCACGCCGATGCAGTTGACGAAGCTCTCGTGCTCCTCGTGGTCCTCGGCGAAGCCTTGCGCCGCTACGCGGTCCAGCTCCGCCAGGTACTGCTCCGGGGTGCGCAGGGTCTTCGTCGTGAACGGGTGGAAGTCCAGGCGCGCGGCCACCGCGGGCCATTCCGAGCGTGGCAGCGCGGCGACGAGGACCTTGCCGACGGCCGTGCAGTGCAACGGCGCGGGGCGGCCGATCCGGGAGTACATCCGCACCGACTGCTCGGCGTCGACCTTGTCGATGTAGACCGCGTCGCCGGATTCGTAGGCGGCCAGGTGCACCGTCTGCCCGGTGGCGGCGCCGAGCGCGCTCAGATGCGGGCGGGCGACGGTGCGCACATCGCGATTCTCCAGTGCGCGACTGGCCAATTCGAACATCCGGGTGCCCAGCGAATACCGGTGTGCGGCATCGCGGACGACGAACCGGTCGGCCTGCATGGTCTGCAGCAGTCGCAGCACCGTCGACTTGTGCACGCCCAGTCGCGCCGCCAGTTCGTCGAGGGACTGCGAATCCTCGCCGAGGGCGATGAGAATGGACAGGGCGCGCGACACGCTTTGACTCATGGCCCGATGGTCCCATCCAGTGCGTCGGGGTAGCGCAGCCCGGCCCACTCCCGGTCGGTCAGTGCGGCGAGCCGCCGGATCTCTTGCGCCGGTGGCAGTTTCGCGGCGTCGCCGGTGGCGGTGAGCGCGGCGGCGGCGCAGAGATGGCCGTAGCGCAGCCGGGTGCGCGGGTCGACGCCGTGCAGCAGGGCGGCGAGGTAGCCGCCGGCGAACGCGTCGCCGGCGCCGATGCGTTCGGTGATCTCGAGCGCCAGCGCGGGCACTTCCACCGCCGTGTCGCCGTCGAAGGCGAGCACGGTGTGCTTGTCGTTCTTGATGATCAGCTGGGCCGGTTCGGGGAACAGCGCCCGCAGCGCGGCCGGGTCGCCGGTGCCGAAGATCTCGGCGGCCTCGTCGGCGCCGAGCAGGGCCACGTCCGCGCCGCGGACATGGGCGGCGAGTTCGTCGGCGGCCGCGTCGACGCGCGAACCCCACAGGGCCGGACGGTAATTGAGGTCGAAGCTGACGAGGCGGCCGCGCCGGGGCAGGGCGATCAGGGTGCGGGTGAGTTCGTTCGCCGAGGCCGACAGCGCCGGGGTGATTCCGGTGAAGTGCACCAGATCGGCGCGATCGAGCAGACCCGCCGCGATCCTGGGCGCCAGATCGGCGGGGGAGAGCGCGCTACCCGCCGACCCGGCCCGGTAGTAGTGCATGCGACTGGCGTGGGCGGGCAGGTCGTGGGGTGCGCCCGAGCCGCTGCCGCGCTCCTTGACGTAGAGCCCGGTCGGGTGGTCCGGATCGACGGTGACGGCGCCGACGTCGACCCCGCCGGCGGCGAGCTGGGCCACCAGGTAGCGGCCGAAGCCGTCGTCGCCGACGCGCGACACCCACGCTGTCGAGACGCCGAGCTGGGCGAGCACCAGGGCCACATTCGCCTCGGCCCCACCGGCCCCGCGGTCGAACACCGCGGACTGTTCCAGGGGGCCGGAACGGGCGACGAGCACGGCGAGCCCCTCGCCGACGGTGACCGCCCGCGGCGGCGTCGCTGTTGCCTGTGTCACCTTTTCCGCCCTTTCGTGCTTGCCATCACTGCCCTCGAGATGCACAATAACGAGCAGAAACATTTCATGCAACCGGCGTTGCGCATTATGCAATGCACGCTCGACATGAACCACGGAAGGGAAGCTGTGACTATCGACAACGCCGTCGTGGACGCGCTGGCCGAGGAGTCGCTCGGGCCAGGGGACAAGAGCGCGCCGCCCGCGGCCTGGGGGCGCACGGTGCGCGAGTACCTCTCCGGCGCACCGGAACTCGCGCGATGGCAGACCCCGCTGCTCACCCTCGACCGGGAGCGGCTCGACGCCAATCTCGCGCTGATGGCGGAGTGGACGGCCGCGGCGGGCGTCGCGCTGGCCCCGCACGGCAAGACGACGATGGCGCCGCAGCTGTGGCGCGAACAGCTCACCGCGGGCGCGTGGGCGATCACCCTCGCCACCGGTTGGCAGGCTCAGCTCGCGCGGTCCTTCGGCGTCGGCCGGATCATGCTGGCCAATGCGCTCGTCGATCCGATCGGATTGTCCTGGGTCGCCGCCGAATCCGCGCGCGACGCCGGGTTCGAGTTCTTCTGCTGGGCCGACAGCGTGGCCACCGTGGAACTGATGGACAAGATCCTGCGCGACGCCCCCGCCGCCCCGCCCGTACGGGTGCTCGTCGAACTCGGCGGCGCGCACGGGCGCACCGGGGCGCGCACCCGCGCGCAGGCCCACGAGGTCGCGGCCGCCATCGGGCACAGTGAACGCCTCGTTCTCGCCGGTGTCGCCGGCTACGAAGGGGCGCTGGCGCACGACCGCAGCGCCGCCGGGATCGCCGCCGTGCGCGGCTACCTCGGCGAACTCGCCGCCCTGCACACCGACCTCGTGACCGCCGGGGCGTACCGGGGTCCGGCGGTGGTCACCGCGGGCGGCAGCGCCTACCCCGAACTCGTGGTCGGCGAACTCGCCCGGCTGGCCGACGACACCACCACCGTCGTGCTGCGCAGCGGCGCCTACTTCATCCACGACGACGGCTTCTACGCCGGGATCTCGCCGCTGGCCGCCCCGGCGGTGAACCCGGGTCTGCGCGCCGCCATGCACGGCTGGGCCCGCGTCGTGTCGCGCCCCGAACCCGAACTCGCCCTGCTCGACGGCGGCAAGCGCGACTTCCCGTTCGACGAGGGGCTGCCGGTGCCGCAGCTGGTGGTCGGCGGCACGCTGCCCGCGGGCGCCGAGGTGACCGCGCTCAACGATCAGCACACCTTCCTGCGGCTGCCCGGCGCGGACGCCGCCGAGCTGCCGGTCGGCAGCATCGTCCGGCTCGGCCTCTCGCACCCGTGCACCGCCTTCGACAAGTGGCGGCGCATCCCGGTGATCGACAGCGCCGCGGCCGCGAATCCCCGCGTGGTCGACCTGATCCGCACCTACTTCTGACGGATGACCATGACGGACACTCTCTTCCGCGACATCGACATCGTCGACGGCACCGGCGCCCCGCGCCGCCGCGGCGACGTGCTCGTGCGCGACGGCCGGATCGCCGAGGTCGCGGCCCCGGGCACGATCACCGCCGACGCCGGCGTCGTGGCGACCCGGCCGGGTTCGGTCCTGGCGCCGGGATTCATCGACATGCACGCGCACTCCGACCTCCACCTGCTCACCCACCCCGAGCACACGCCCAAGATCACCCAGGGCGTGACCACCGAGGTGATCGGCCAGGACGGCCTGTCCTACGCGCCGATCGACGACGCCGCGCTCGCGGTGGTGCGCAAGCAGATCGCGGGCTGGAACGGCAACCCCACCGATCTCGACTTCTCCTGGCGCACCGTCGGTGAGTACCTGGACCGGCTCGACCGGGGCATCACCCCGAACGCCGCCTACCTCGTCCCGCAGGGCACGCTGCGGCTGCTCGTCGTCGGCAGCGAGCAGCGTCCGGCCAGCACCGCCGAGATCGACCGGATGTGCGCGGTGCTGGCCCAGGGCCTCGACGAGGGCGCGGTCGGCATGTCGAGCGGGCTCACCTACACCCCTGGGATGTACGCCGATACCGGCGAACTCGCCGCGCTGTGCTCGGTGGTGGCGACCTACGGCGGCTTCTACGCCCCGCACACCCGCTCCTACGGCGCCGGCGCGCTCGAGGCCTACGCGGAGATGATCGGGCTGGCGAAGTCGACCGGCTGCGCCCTGCACCTGACCCACGCCACCATGAACTTCGGCGTGAACCGCGGGCGCGCACCGGAATTCCTCGCCATGGTCGCCGCGGCGCGGGCCGAGGGCGCCGACATCACCCTCGACACCTACCCCTACCTGCCCGGTTCGACGACGCTGTCGGCGTTGCTGCCGAGCTGGGCGATGTCGGGTGGACCCGACGCCGCGCTGGCCCGGCTCGACGATCCGGCCGAACGCGCCAGGATCGTCGCGGACGTGAACGTCAACGGGTCCGACGGCTGCCACGGTGTCACCGTCGAATGGGAGACCATCCAGATCAGCGGCGTCGCCCAGGACGAACTGTCGGGCTACGTCGGGCGTACCGTCGCAGGGATCGCGGCCGAGGAGGACCGCGAACCGGTCGCGGTGTTCTTCGACCTGCTGCGCCGCGATCAGCTCGCGACGACGATCCTGCAGCACGTCGGCCACGAGGAGAACGTGCGCGCCATCATGGTCGACCCCGGTCACATGGGCGGCAGCGACGGCCTGCTGGTCGGCGCGCGGCCGCATCCGCGCGCCTGGGGCACCTTCCCGCGCTACCTGTCGCGCTATGTCCGCGAACTCGGCGTCCTCGAGCTCGAGGACTGCGTGCACCACCTGACCGGCCGGCCCGCCGCCCGGCTGCGCCTGGCCGATCGCGGCCTGATCCGTCCCGGCTACGCCGCCGACCTCGTCGTGTTCGATCCGGCGACGATCCACGACACGGCGACCTTCGAAGACCCACGCCAACAGGCGCGTGGCATCCAGCACGTGCTGGTCAACGGTGCGTTCGCGCTGGCCGACGGCACCGCGACCGGCGTGCGCGCCGGCCGCGCCCTGCGGATGGACGCCACGCGAGAGGAGACCCGATGAACCCGCTGCTCAGCTCGTCGTCCGAGGCCATCGAGGTGATCCGGGCCGACCGCGCCCTCACCGTGGTCCGCGCGCCCGAGATCCCCGACCCGGCCGGGCTCGCCCGCACCCTCGCCGGAGCGGGCATCCGCGCCGTCGAGCTCACCTTCACCACGCTCGGCGTGCTCGAGGCGGTACGCACGGCGTCCACCGTGCGGGAGGCCGTCGTCGGGGTGGGTACCGTGACCACCCGCGCGCAGGCCGAGGCCGCGATCGAGGTGGGCGCCCGCTTCCTGGTGACGCCCGCGCTGCGGCCCGAGGTCGCCGAAGTGGCTGTCGCGCACGGGATCCCGGTCGTCATGGGTGCCTTCACGCCGTCGGAGGTGCTGGCGGCGGTCGAGCTGGGCGCCGCGGTGGTGAAGATCTTCCCGGCCCGCGCCTTCGGTCCGGCGTATCTGAAGGATCTGCGCGGCCCCTTCCCGCACGTCGACCTGATCCCCTCCGGCGGCGTCAATGCCAAGAACGCCCGCGACTTCCTGCGGGCGGGCGCGATCGCCGTCTCCGCGGGCACCGACGTGGTGGCCCCCGCCGACGTCGCGAGTTCGCGTTGGTCTCAGATCGGCGCCAACGCCGAACGCTTCGTCCATTCGCTTGATTGAGAGGTACTCCCATGGGCGCCACTGTCGACTGGTTGCGCACCACCACCCCCGGGTTGCTGGTGCTGTGCGGTCTCGCGATCGCCGTGCTACTCATCGCCATCATCAAGGTCAAGCTCGAGCCGTTCGTCGCGCTCCTGCTGACCGGTCTGCTGTTGGCCCTCGCCGCCGGGCTCCCGGTGGCCCAGATCGTCGGCACCCCGCTGAAGGCCGGTGAGTCCCTGCTGGAAACGGGCTTCGGCGGCATCCTCGGCCACATCGCGGTGATCATCGGTCTCGGTACCGTGCTCGGCGCGATCCTGGAGCGATCCGGCGGCGCCGACGTGCTCACCGACCGGCTGCTGCGGACCTTCGGCGAGAAGGGCGCACCGGTCGCGATGGGCCTGCTCGGCCTCATCTTCGGTATCCCCGTCTTCTTCGACATCGGCATCTTCGTGCTCGCGCCGCTGGTGTACGTCGCGGCCAAGCGGGGCGGGCGGTCGCTGGTGCTCTACGCCATGCCCATGCTGGCCGGCCTGTCGATGACGCACGCCTTCCTGCCGCCGCACCCCGGTCCCGTCGCGCTCGGCGGCCTGCTCGGCGTGAGCCTGGGTTGGTTGATCATCATGGGATTCGTCTGCGGCATCCCGGGTTTCATCGCCGCGGGCATCGTGTGGGGCACCTGGATCGGCAAGCGCGTGCAGGTCGACGTGCCCGCCGAGTTCGTGCCGCTCGAGCCGAACGGTGCGGGCGGGTCCGGGGCGAACGGCGAGTCCGGCGACCTCGAGGGCAGCGGCGGCACCGCGGTGGTCACCAAGTCGCCGCCGTCGGTGGCGCTGATCGGCGCGATCATCGCCATTCCGCTGGTACTCATCCTCGGCGCCACTTTCGGTTATCAACTGCTGGACAAGGATTCGGCCCTGCTGCAGGTGCTCACCTTCTTCGGCACCCCCGCGGTGGCGCTGCTCATCACGGTGCTGGTGGCCTTCTACCTGCTCGGCATCCGGCGCGGGTCCACCGTGCAGGAGCTGAGCACGATCACCGCCGAATCGCTCAAGCCGGTCGGCATGGTGCTGCTGGTGGTCGGCGCCGGCGCCTTCTTCGGCAAGGTCATCTCCGCCACCGGGATCGGCACCGCGCTGGCCGACACCATGTCCGCGGCCGGGCTGCCGGTGATCGTGCTGGCCTACCTGATCAGCTGTGGTCTGCGGATCGCGCAGGGCTCGGCGACGGTCGCGATCGTCACCACCGGTGGCATCGTCGCGCCGCTGGTGGCGAGCGAGGGCTACTCGCAGATGTCGATCGCGCTGATCGCCATGGCCATCGCGGCGGGCTCGATCATCCTCAGCCACGTCAACGACGGTGGCTTCTGGATCATCGCGAAGTACTTCAACATGACGGTGAAGCAGACCCTGCAGACCTGGACGGTGCTCGAGACCGTGCTGTCGGTGGTGAGTTTCGTGGTCGCGGCGGTGCTGTTCGCGATCGTCAGCTGAGGTCGGCGCTCAGCGCGTCGACGAGTCGGCGCAGGGCGGCGCGGGGATCGGTTCCGGTCTCCGCGCCGCTCAGTCCGTGCACGATGACACCGTCCAGGTAGTCCACCAGGATGCCGGTGTCGGCGGCGCCGAATCCGACCCGGGCGGCCAGCTCGACCGCCTGCGCGCGCAGGCGCCGGTGCGCGCGGTGCAGCGCGTCGAGCAGCGCGGGCATGGTCTGGGCCTCGCCGAACAGGGCCAATCGGGCCAGCGTGCGGGCCCGGCCAGGGCCGGTGGCCTGCTCGGCGAACGCGACCATCCCGTCGACGAGGTGGTCCAGGGTCGGCGGGCCGAGTGCCCCTCCGGTGGTCTCCCACTCGCCGCGATCGCGGTCCTCCAGGCGCTCGGCGATCCCGATCAGCAGGGCCTGCCTGGTGCGGAAGTAATTGGACGTCGACCCGACCGGGACGGCGGCGGTCTCGTCGACGGCGCGGTGGGTCAGGGCGCGCGCACCACGCGACCCGAGGAGCTCGATCGCGGCGTCGAGAATCTGTTCACGCTTGCTGGCCACCCCGCGATACTACGCCCGTAGTGACTCGCACTACATCAGTAGTAAAGTGCACTACAGCAGTAGTAGCGTGAGGCGCGTACCTGCTCACGAGGGAGAACGCGATGTCCACAGCAATCGTCGTCGGTGGCGGCATCGGGGGTTTGGCGACCGCACTGGCGCTGACGCGACAGGGCTGGTCGGTGGAGCTGCTCGAGCGCGCGCCCGAGATCACGGCCGTGGGGTCGGGAATCTCGCTGTGGTCCAACGCCTTGCGCGCGCTGGACGAGCTCGGCGTCGGCGCCGCGGTGCGCGGGCACGGGATCGAGGACGTGTCGGCCGGGATCCGCGACAGCAAGGGCCGTTGGCTCTCGCGGACCGACGTGGCGACGATGCGCGAGCGATTCGGTGCCCCCGTCCTGATCCACCGCGCCGACCTGCTCGACATCCTGCGCGCCGCCGTGCCCGAAGGCGTTGTGCGGACCGGTGTTTCCGTCACCGAGGCCGATCCCGACGGCACCGTCCGGCACTCGGCGGGCGTGTCGACCGCGGACCTGGTTGTCGGCGCCGACGGGATCCGCAGTGTGGTCCGGCGGGCGGTGTGCGGTGAGGTGGCGCCCCGCTACGCCGGCTACACCGCCTGGCGCGCGGTGGTCCACCCCGACGCGCCGCTGACCGAGTTCGGTGAGACCTGGGGGCGCGGCGCGCGTTTCGGTCTGGCCCCGCTGGCCGACGGCCGCGTCTACTGCTTCGCCGTCTACAACGCCGCCGAGCACGCTCCCGGCTCCCTCGCCGAGGTGCGCGCCCGCTTCGCCGGCTGGCACGCCCCCGTCCCCGCCCTGCTGGCCGCCGCGGACGCGGACACGGCGCTGCACAACGACATCTACGAACTGCCACCGCTGCCGACCTATACGGCGGGGCGCATCGCCCTGCTCGGCGACGCGGCCCACGCCATGACGCCGAACCTCGGACAGGGCGGCTGCCAGGCGCTCGAGGACGCCGTGGTGCTGGCCCGGCTGGCAGGCGAGCCCGACGGACTCGCCCGCTACGACCGGGAGCGCCGTCCCCGCACGCAGATGATCGTCACCCGCTCGGCGCGCATCGGCACCATCGCCCAGCTCGCCTCCCCGCCGCTGGTCACTCTGCGCGACAACGCCTTACGGCTCGCCCCCGCCTCGATGGCCTTGCGATCGATGGCACAGATCCTCGACTGGCGCCCCTGATCAGAGCGGCACGGGCTCGTTCGCCGCCGCCCAGGTCCTCTCGCCCTCGGAGCCGGGCAGGGGTGGGTACTGCCCGGCGATCATCCAGAGATCCCGGGGCGATTCGTAGGTGTGGAATTCCCAGTGCAGCCCGCGGTCGCGAGTGAAGGGCTCCATCACGGAATTGAGTCTGCGGGTGGACTTTTCGCGCATCACCGGGTCGTCCAGATGTCGCGCCAGGTGCTCGACGACGATACGGACGGTGTCCTCGGAGGCCGCCCCGCCGACGTAGAACGAGGACTGCTCGATCTCCTTGAACAGCACCACGACATAGAAGGCGGGCAGGCCGACGCCGGTATAGATCTCGGTGATCGCCTGCGCGAAGTGCTCTTTGTCCTTGTCGGAGTAGCTGTTCGCGGGATGGTAGATGTGCCACAGCGGCATGGGGTGTCTCCTGGAGAGTCGGTGCCGGTCAGCGGCTCAGGGGGATGGTCAGTCCTTCGACGGGTCCGGACAGCGCCGCCTTGACGGTGCGGGTGATCTCGTCGACGAGCACCTCGCTCTCGCCCAGCTCCACGCCGTCGCAGACGCTCGCGGCGACCCGCTCCGGCGCGATCTTGGCGAACGGCAGGTCGCGGACCATGTCGGTGTCCGCGAAAGCCAGATGCACGCCGGTCACCTGGGTGCGCTGGGCCGCGAGTTCGATCCGGACCGAATTGGTCAGCGACCAGAACGCGGCCTTGGACGCGCCGTACGCGGCGGCGCCGGCGCCCCACGACAGCACCGAGTGGATGTCGACCAGGGCCCCGCCGCCGCGCGCGGCCAGGATCGGCGCGAAGGCCTGGATCACCCGCAGCGGCCCGAAGACGTTGGTGTCGAAAGTGGCGATCACGTCGGCGATGTCGCCGCTCAGCAGGGGCGCGGGCAGGAGCACGCCCGCGTTGTTGATCAGGATGTCGACATCGCCCGCGGTCGCGGCGAGCGCGGTGACCGAGGCGGGGTCGGTCACGTCGAGCGGTACCGGGACGATCCGGGAATCGCTGTCGGGTTGTGGGTTTCGCGCGGTCGCGTACACCTTGGCGGCGCCGCGCCGGAGCAGCTCCTCGGCGAACGCGCGCCCGAGTCCCCGTTGTCCGCCCGTCACCAGCGCGACCGATCCGGCGATCGTGGTCATGGAATTCCCTTCGTAGACCTGTCCGAGATTTAGATTATGGACATCATCTATTCGGATGCGCAAGACTTGTCCGTACCGATCGCATGCCGCGCCAGGCGGGTGCGAGCCGTCCGGAAGGAGACCTCATGGCGCGGGCGTCCCGTGCGCAAGCCGAGTCGCATCGGCGCGAGATCGTCGACGCGGCGGCGGCCCGGGTGCGCGAGTGCGGGGTCGACGGCCTCACGGTTCCGGAGATGATGGCCGCCGCCGGACTCACCCACGGCGGCTTCTACCGGCACTTCAGCTCCAAATCCGACCTGGTCGTGCAGGCCTGCGCGGCGGCCTACGCCGAGAAGATCCGCGACATGGACGAGATCCGCGCGGAGAGTCCCGACGGTCCGTCGGCGCGGGAGACGTTCATCGAGCGCTACCTGTCGACCATGCACCGTGATCACCCCGGACGCGGCTGCGGCATCGCGGCCACCGCCGCGGACGCCGCGCGCGCACCGGCAGGCAGCCCGCTGCGCGGCGCCTACCTCGAGGGACTCGAGAACATGGTCGCGAAACTGGCCGAGTTCGGCGCGGACCCCGGCGCCGACGACACGGCGGCACTGCTCGAGGTCTCCCTGATGGTGGGCGCGTTGACCCTGGCCAGAGCGGGAGCCGACGACGAGGCGCGCTCGGCGCGAATTCTCCAGGTGGCCAAGGACTTCCTCCTCGGCGATCAGTCCGGCGCCGCAGCGTCTCCCCGGGTCGACCCGGCCTCGTAGGCCACGATCGCCGCCTGGACCCTGTTGTCCGGATCCAGGCGCCGCAGGATCGCGCCGACGTGGAACTTCACCGTCGCCTCCGCGAGAAACAGTGCGACCGATGTGGCGTTGGACAGCCCGCGCCCTGCGACAGCGGCTGCCGCGAGGAGGGCGCGATGCATGGTGTCGACCGTAGGAGGCGCGGCGACGGTCGCGGATCCGCCGAACGAACGGGGCTGACCTCGAGAAAAGTCGGGCCGCGGGTCACGCGGGTGGGTTCGTGTAGCGTGCGTGCATCGCCGCCGCGGTGGCCGCCATCGCGGCGCGGAGTTCGGGAGGGTCGAGGACCTCGACGGAGGCGCCCAGGGGGAGCAGGGCGTGGGTGAGGATCTCGTAGGTCTCGCCGGGGATGGTGATCTCGGCCCAGCCCTCGGCATCGGGCGGGCCCAGCGAGGCGCGGGCCTGGCGCACCGCGGCGGGGTCGTTCAGCAGGCGGAGCAGGCCGAGGTGCGCGGTCGCGATCCGGCAGCGGGCCTGGACGCGCAGGATGGATCGGGCGAACTCATCGGCCGACCGCCGCCAGTACTCCGGGAGTTCGAAATCGGCTGGGCGGGTGAAGGTTTCGCCGGTGGGCGCGGCCGCTTCGACGCGGCTCACCCGGTAGGAGCGGAGGTCGGCGCGCTCGCGCGCGATCAGGTACCAGGTGCCCGCTTTCATGACCAGCCCCAGCGGATCGATGGTTCGGGTGACCGTCGTGTCGCTGCGGCGATAGTCGATCGTCAGCCGCCGGTCGTGCCAGAGCGCGTCGGCGACCGTGGCCAGAGTCGGTGTCTCGTCGGGGCGGTGGAACCAGCCGGGCATATCGATGTGCACGCGCTCGGCGATGCGGGTCGCGCGGCCGCGCAGTTCCGGCGGCAGGGCGGCGAGCATCTTGAGCTGTGCGGTGGCCAGCACGGTGCCCAGGCCAAGGTCGGCGGCCGCGCCGGGCAGTCCGGCCAGCAGGACCGCGTCGGCCTCGTCGGAGGTCAGGCCGGTGAGGCGGGTGCGGTAGCCGTCGATCAGCCGCACCCCGCCGCCGCGACCCGGCTCGCTGTACACCGGCACCCCGGCCGCCGACAGCGCCTCCACGTCGCGGTACACCGTGCGCACCGACACCTCCAGCTCCCGCGCCAGCTCGCCCGCCGTCGCCCCGCCGTTGGCCTGCAACAACAGCAGCAACTGCACCAATCTGCTCGCTCGCACGACTGCGACACTAGCCGCGAAACCTGACAGCAGATGACAAGGTTCGGTCGTACCGTACGGGTATGACCACATGGAGCCAGTTCACCGAGGAAGCGCCGACCATCGCCGCCCTGTTCCTGCGCAGGCACCAGGCCACCGGCAACCTGTGCATGCTCGCCACCCTGCGGGCCGACGGGTCCCCACGGATCAGCCCGATCGAGCCGATGGTCTTCGAGGACCTGCTCGTGCTGGCGGGCATGCCCAACACCCGCAAATTCGACGACCTCGCCCGCGATCCCCGATTCTGCCTGCACACCGCCACCGTCGACACGAACGTCTCCGAGGGCGACGCCAAGCTGTTCGGTGCCGTCACCGATCTCGCCGACGAGGGCGTCCACGCCCGCTTCGCCCAGATGCTGTTCGACACGAGCGGCATGGACATCCGCGGGCAGAAGTTCGACCATTTCTACGTCGCCGATCTCACCGGCGCGTCGACGGTCGAGGTCGAGGACGACCACCTGAACATCACGGTGTGGAAGCCGGGCGCGGGGGAGCGGGTCGTCCGCAAGGACTGAGCTCTTCCGCGATCCGGGTGCGCGGGACGCGAGGGGGATTCAGCGGGCACGGCCGGGAGGTTCCGGTGCAGGCCAGGCTCACGTCGACGAATTCGGGCAGGTGCGGCCGACGGCCGGTGAGGAACCTGTGAGGAGGGACTGGATGTCGCGGTAGCCGGGTACGGCCGGGGACTGTGCGGTGTCGCCGCGCACGGTCCGGGCCAGGTCGAGCGCGGCGCCCAGGGCCGCGCGGTAGAGGGCCGAGCCGGTGCTGATCCGGCGGACGCCGAGCGCTGCCGAGGCGTCGATGTCGGGTCCGGCGGGGGAGTAGAGCGTGTTGAGCGGCAGGGGCGTCGCCTCGACCAGGGCGGTGATGACGGCCGGGTCGGTGACGCCGGGGACGAACAGCCCGTCGGCGCCTGCCGCGGCGTACTCTCTCGCGCGCAGCAAGGTCGAGGACTGGTCGACGCCGAACCAGTACGTGTCGATGCGGGCGTTGACGAACAAATGCGGAACGCGCGTTCTGACGGCGTGCAGAAGCTCGGCCTGTCGCTCGGGTGGCGCGAGCGCCGCGTTGTCCCGCCCGTCCTCGAGGTTGATCCCTGCCACCCCGAGATCCGCCAGCCGGGCCACATAGTCGGCCACGGACTCCGGGTCCGCCGCGAACCCGGCCTCGACGTCGATGCTCACCGGCACGGGCAGGCGAACCAATCGCCGTGCGAGAGCGAGGGTTTCCTCGGCCGAGGCCGCCGCACCGTCGGGCAGACCCGCCGCCGCGGCGACGCCGAGACTGGTGGTGGCGATCGCCGGGAACCCCGCCTCCACGAGCAACGCGCCGGAGGCGAAATCCCAGGCGTTGGGCAGGATCAGCGGGCGGTCGCCGCGGTGGAGTTCATGAAAGGTCGTCATACAGCGCTCCTCGGGTCGTCTCGGTGCGGTCATTGATCGGTCCCCGCTTCCCCTTCGAGCACACCGGAAGCGATGGCCAGCGCGTGCTCGGCGCCAGGGCAGCGATGCGGGCCGGCCCCGAATCCCAGCCCCGGATGCCGCAGATCGAGCTCGGTCGCCACACCGTTCACCATGCGCCGGGTGGATCGCAACGGCGGTGCGTCGGCCATGATCCGAGCGGGCCGCTCAGCGATGGGCGCCCGGTCGAAAGCTCGTGCGGCCGCGATCAATTCCGCAGTCGCCCCGCAGGCTTGCACCAGAACACAGATCAGCGCGACAACTCCGCCGTCGCTATGGCTGTCGCTGTCGGGGCTTGTGCCGGAGCAGTCACAATCTCCGATGCTGTCGCTGTCAGTGCGGCTGGCGCGGTTGCCGTGGTCGGGGCTGGTGCTGTCACAGGCAGGGTGGTGGTGGCTGTGGGTGGTGGCGGGGCCGGCTCTGTGTGGGTGACTGTCGCGGGTGTCGTTGGCTTGCCCCGGGGTGTCGGCGCTGTTGCCGTATTCGCGGCGAATCGCTGTGCGGCACAGGGTGACGAGTTCGGTGACGGCGGCGTCCGCGGCCTCGGTGATCGGTTGGTGCGGTTGATAGGCCGCGGCGACTAGTGCCACGCTGTCGGCGGCGCTCTCGGGCAGGTCCAGTGCGGCGAGCAGGGTGCGGACGTGGGCGAGGGGGCGGCCTGCCCTGGCGCGGGCGCTCGTACGGAGAAGCTCGGGGTCCAAGCGATCGAGTTCGCGCTGAACCGCGGCACGTCGGCGGTGGTGTTCGGCGCCGTCGCGGAACCGGGGGACCTGACTGCGCAGCCACCGGATGTCCGTCTCGCCGGGAACGGCCTCGGGGACCGGCGGCATCGGTGCCGTCTGGAGGAGCGTGCGGACACGCTCGGGATCGCTGATCACGCCCCTGACCGTAGGACCGCGGCAGTTCGGTGGCCGCCGAACGATTGCCGTCGCATGATGGACGGATGCCCACCCGCGCCGCCGCCCTCGCCGACTGGGCGGCCGTCCTCGCCGACCGGACCAGAGCCCAGATGTGCCTGGCCCTGCTCGACGGCCGCGCCTGGACCGCGGGCGAACTGGCCCGGCTCACCGGCGTCGCCCCGTCCACCGCGACCGGCCACCTGCACCGGCTGAGCGGCGTGGGCCTGATCACCGAGCGGCGCCAGGGCAGGCACCGCTACGTCGAGCTCGCGAGCCCGGCCATCGCCCAGCTGCTGGAATCCCTCCTGGCGGAACTCGACCCGGTTCCGACGCCCCCGACCACGCTGCGCGCCGCGACCGCCGACGCCGCCCTGGCCCGCGGCCGCACCTGCTACAACCACCTCGCCGGCCGCCTCGGCGTGACCATCACCGACGCCATGACCGCCCGCGGCCTCCTCGACGCCGACAACGCCCACGCCCTCACCACCGCGGGCACCACCTGGCTCACCGCCACCCTCGGCGTCGAAGAAGCCGCCCTCACCCGCGCCCGCCGCCCCCTGACCCGCCCTTGCCTGGACTGGACCGAACGCCGCACCCACCTCGCCGGCCCCGCCGCGACCCTGCTGCACCGCCGCCTGCTCACCCTCGGCTGGACCACCCGATCCGGCACCGGCCGCGCGATCCGCCTCACCCCCACCGGCACGACCGCCCTCGCCGAAGCACTCGCCCTCGACCCCACCGCCCTCGCCGAAACCCTCGACCCCTCCGCCCACACCTGATCGACCGTCACGCCGATGCCGACGCCACCCGTGTGGTCGGCCCCGGTGACAGGCCACGATCCGGCGCGACCGAACCCTCAGTCGTCACTGGCGAGGATCAGCGCCACCTCCCGACCCGTGCGATCAACGGTGAGGAACTCGTTGAACTCGTCGTGGATCCGGCCGTGGTCGCACACCGCGTCGTCCCCGAGATCGCGCAGGAAGTACACCGCGTCCGCGGCTCGCAGCCGTCGATGGACGACCTCGGCGAGGATCTCCGTGAACTCGGTCGACACGGTGAGATCGACATCGACCCATCGATCGAACCGCTCCACCGCGACCGCCGTCGCCAACGGTTCTCAGAGGGAATCCGTTCTGCGGCGGAGGAATTCGCGCTCGATCTCGTTCGGGCTCGAGGACGCGGCCCGGTCGTAGGCGTTCGCGGCTTCCGCCAGGCGACCCGTGCGCCGCAGGAGATCGGCCCGAATCGCGTGGTAGAGGCGGTGATCGGGCAGATCGATCATGTCCAGCTCGCGCAGGGCGGCAGCGGGCCCGCGGACCTCGGCGACGGCCACGGTGCGATGCAGGGCGACGACGGGGGACGGGGTGAGCGCGCAGAGGTGGTCGTAGAGGCTCAGGATCTGGGGCCAGTCGGTGTCGGCGGCGGTGGCGGCGTCGGTGTGGACGGCGTTGATCGCGGCCTGGAGCTGGTACGGCCCGGGGTCGCCGCGCCGCAGACACTCCCGCACCAGCGCGTGCCCTTCGGCGATCAGGGCCCGGTCCCAGCGGGAGCGATCCTGCTCGGGCAGCGGAACGAGCACATCACCGTCGGTCCTGGCGGCGCGCCGCGACTCGGTGAGCAGCATCAACGCCAACAGCCCGAGAACCTCGGGCTCTCCTGGCATCAGCTCGGTGAGCAGCCGCCCGAGCAGGATCGCCTCCGCGCACAGGTCGCCCCGCGTGAGACTCGGGCCCGAGGTCGCCGAATACCCTTCGGTGAACACCAGATACACCACGGCGAGCACGGCGGGCAGCCGTTCGGGCACCTCCGTGTCGGTCGGCACTCGATACGGAATGCGGGCGTCCCGGATCTTGCCCTTGGCGCGCACGAGCCGTTGCGCCATCGTCGATTCCGACACCAGGAAGGCCCGCGCGATCTCGGCGGTGGTGAGCCCGCACAGCAGCTTCAGCGCCAGCGCCACCCGCGCGGTGGGCGCGAGCGCCGGATGACAGCAGGTGAAGATCAGCCGCAACCGGTCGTCGGAAAAGCTGTCGACGGGCAGGTCCGGATCGGCGTGCAGCAGCGCCGCTTCGGCGTGCCGGTCGGCGCGGGTGGCCTCGCGGCGCAGCCGATCGATCGCGCGGTTGCGGGCGGTGGTGATGATCCAGCCCGCCGGGCTCGGCGGCACCCCGTCGGCGGGCCAGCGGGCGAGCGCGGCGGCGAACGCCTCCTGCACCGCGTCCTCGGCGAGCCCGATGTCGCCGAAGACGCGGATCAGGGACGCGACCGCGCGGCCGTAGTGCTCGGCGAACAGGGCCTCGATCGTCGCGGTGTCCATCTATCTATCCGTGGGCCACCGGACGCACCTCGATCGGCAAGGTGAGGACCGCGGCGAGCTTGCCCGCCCAGCCCAGCGCCTCGTCCAGATCCTCGACCTCGATGAGCGTGAACCCGCCCACGTGCTCGGTGCCCTCGGCGAACGGCCCGTCGGTCATCAGCAGCTCGCCCTCTTTCGCGCGCACGACGGTCGCGGTGCTCGCGGCGTGCAGCCCGACCGCGAACACCCAGACCCCGGCGGCGCGCATCTCGTCATTGAGCGCACCGAGCTCGTCCATGATGGCGTCGATGTTCTCGGGCGCCGGACCGTCGGGCTGATAGATGGACAGCAGGTACTGGGTCATGATCGTCCTCTCGTCGATACCTCCGGCGTGAAACCGGTTCATCTCCTACACGAACGCGACGCCGCCGAATCGACAGCCCGACCACCCCGATTCTCGTCCGCCCACCCAGCGAGGTGCCCCGGATCGCCGGATCCGCTGTGCCACGATGAGGCGATGGAGCTGCTCGCGTCCGCCGCCGGGGGCGGTCCGTCGCCGATCGTGTCGCTGTTCTGGATCGCGCTGGTCGCGGTGGTGGCGCCGCTGCTCTCGCGCGCCCTGCGCGGGTACGTGCCCGACGTGGTGATCCTGCTCGTGGCGGGGACGGTCCTCGGGCCCTTCGCGCTGGGCTGGGCGACCGAGGACGGCGGGGTCGACCTCATCAAGGAACTCGGCCTCGGCATGCTGTTCCTGCTGGCGGGCTACGAGCTGGATCCGAAACTGCTCGGCGGCCGGTCGGGGCGGGTGGCCTGGCTGGTGTGGGTGGCGGGGCTGGTCTTCGCGTTCGGGTTGATGACGGTGCTGGCGAGCGACGAGTCGACCACCAACCACATCGCGGTCGCCATCGCGATGACCTCCACCGCGCTGGGCACCCTGCTGCCGATCATCAAGCAGGCCGGGCTGCTCGACACCCCACTGGGACGCGCGGTCCTCGCGCACGGCGCGGTCGGCGAGCTCGGGCCGATCGTGGCCATGTCGGTGCTGCTGAGCAGCCACAATGTCGGCGCCGCCCTCGTCGTGCTCGTCCTGTTCGTGGTGGCGGCGCTGCTGGTGGGGCTGATCCCGTTGCGCCTGTTCGGCCGCATCCCCGATCTCGGCGCGGCGCTGGCGCGGATGGACGGCGGCACCTCCCAGCTGCCGGTGCGCGGGTCGATCCTGTTGCTGCTGGTCCTCATGGTGGTGGCCGAACGCTTCGATCTGGACGTGGTACTCGGCGCGTTCGCGGCGGGCATGGTGCTGCGCAGGCTCATCGCCGCCGGGCATCCGCGCGTCGACGAACAGCTCGAGACCATCGGCTACGGACTGCTGATCCCGGTGTTCTTCGTGGTCTCGGGCATGGGCATCGACATGGCGGCGGTCGCGGGGCAGCCGCTGCTGTGGGTGTCGTTCGTGCTGGCCATCGCCGTCGCTCGCGGTCTGCCGGTCTGGTTGAGTGAACGGTTCGTCCCGCACGGACGCAACCTCGAGACGCCCCGCGAGCGCGCCCAGCTCGCGTTGTTCGCCGCCACCGGCCTGCCGATCATCGTCGCCGTCACCCAGGTCGCCGTGTCGACGGAGTTGATGACGGCCGACACCGCCTCGGTTCTCGTCGCCGCCGGTGCGACGACCGTGCTGGTGTTTCCCCTGGTAGCAAGGCTGATCGGCGGCAAGACGCCGGTTGTCACCGCACCTGCCCATGAATGAGCTTGCATAGTCGTGCATAATCATCACATGGTTGATTCGTCGGGAGGACCCGTGTTGCGGGTGGCGGTTGCCGGTGCGAGTGGATACGCCGGTGGCGAGGTGCTGCGTCTACTGCTGGCCCACCCGGAGTACCGAGCCGGGCGCCTCGAGATCGGGGCGCTGACCGCCGGATCCAACGCGGGCACCGCGCTGGGCGCGCTCCAGCCGCATCTGCTGCCGCTGGCCGACCGGATCCTGCAGGAGACGACCCCCGAGACCCTGGCCGGGCACGACATCGTGTTCCTCGGCCTGCCGCACGGGCAGTCCGGCGCCATCGCGCAGGCGCTGCCCGAGTCGACCGTGATCATCGACTGCGGCGCCGACTTCCGGCTCACCGATGCCGCCGCCTGGGAGAAATACTACGGCGGCACCCACGCCGGCAGCTGGCCCTACGGTCTGCCCGAACTGCCCGGCGGCCGGGAACGGCTCACCGGCGCGCGGCGCATCGCCGTGCCCGGCTGCTACCCGACCGTGTCGAGCGTCGCGCTGGCCCCGGCCATCGCCGCGGGCATCATCGAGCCCACCGTGCACGTCGTCGCCGTGAGCGGCACCTCGGGCGCGGGCCGCAAGCTCGACATCGGCCTGCTCGGCTCGGAGGTGATGGGCAGCGTGCGCGCCTACAGCGTCGCGGGCGCCCACCGGCACACCCCTGAGATCGCGCAGAACCTGAAGGCCGCGGGCGGCGTCGATGTCACGGTGTCGTTCACCCCCGTGCTGGCGCCGATGCCGCGCGGCATCCTCGCCACCTGCACCGCCCCGGTGAAGGTGGACGCCGCCGAAGCCCGCGCCGTCTACGAGAAGGCCTACGCCGACGAACCGTTCGTGCACCTGCTGCCCGAAGGGCTGCTGCCGCAGACGGGTTCGGTGCTCGGCTCCAACGCCATCACCCTGCAGGTCGCCGTCGACGCCGACGCGGGACAGCTCGTGGTGATCGGCGCGGTCGACAACCTGACCAAGGGCACCGCGGGCGCCGCGGTGCAATCGATGAACCTGGCCGTCGGCTTCGACGAGACCGCAGGACTTTCCACCGTAGGAGTGGCACCGTGACGACCCCTGATCCGCACACGACGGACCACGGCAACCTGATCCACACCCAGGGCGTCACCGCCCCGCTCGGCTTCCGCGCCGCGGGCATCGCGGCCGGCATCAAGGCCAGTGGCAAGCCCGACCTCGCGCTGGTGCTCAACGAGGGCCCCGAATACGCCGCGGCCGGGGTGTTCACCAGCAACAAGGTCAAGGCCGCGCCGGTGCTGTGGTCGCAGCAGGTGCTGAAGTCGGGCCGCGTGCGCGCGGTCATCCTGAACTCCGGCGGCGCCAACGCCTGCACCGGACCCGGCGGCTTCCAGGACACCCACAAGACCGCCGAGGAACTCGCCGCCGCACTGAGCAATTGGGGCACCGAGACCGGCGCGGGCGAGGTCGCGGTGTGCTCCACCGGGCTCATCGGCGACCGGCTCCCGATGGACAAGCTGATCCCCGCGATCACCGAGATCGTGCACGAGATGGGCGGCGGCATGTCGGGCGGCTCCGACGCCGCGCACGCCATCATGACCACCGACACGGTGCCCAAGGAATCGGCCTTCCACCACGAGGACAAGTGGAACGTCGGTGGCATGGCCAAGGGCGCGGGCATGCTCGCCCCGTCGTTGGCCACCATGCTCGTCGTGCTCACCACCGACGCGGTGGCCACCCCGGCCCAGCTCGACGAGGCGCTGCGCAAGGCCACGAAGTACACCTTCGACCGGCTCGACGTCGACGGCTCCTGCTCCACCAACGACACGGTGCTGCTGCTGGCCAACGGCGCGAGCGGTGTCGCGCCCTCGCAGCAGGACCTCGACGACGCCGTCTTCACCGTCTGCGACGACCTGGCCGCCCAGCTCATGGCCGACGCCGAGGGCGTCACCAAGCGGGTCCGGGTCACCGTCAGCGGCGCGGCCACCGAGGACGAGGCGCTCGTCGCCGCGCGCGCCGTGGCCCGCGACAGTCTGGTCAAGACCGCGCTGTTCGGTTCCGACCCCAACTGGGGCCGGGTGCTCGCCGCCGTCGGCATCGCCCCGGTGACGTTGGACCCCGACCGGATCGCGGTGTCGTTCAACGGGAATCCGGTCTGTGTCGACAGCGTCGGCGCGCCCGGCGCCCGCGAGGTCGACCTGTCCGGCGCCGACATCGACGTGCTGATCGAGCTGAATGTCGGCGAGGGCACCGCGACGGTGCGCACCACCGACCTCTCGCACGCCTATGTCGAAGAGAACTCGGCGTACAGCTCATGAACGCCGGTGTGCTGCACAGTCTCTCGGCCCTGGACAAGGCGCATGTGCTGGCCGGCGCGCTGCCCTGGCTGCAGAAGTTCCGGGACAAGATCGTCGTCGTGAAGTACGGCGGCAACGCCATGATCGACGACGAGCTCAAGGCCGCCTTCGCCGCCGACATGGCGTTCCTGCGCACCGTCGGCGTGCACCCGGTGGTCGTGCACGGCGGTGGCCCGCAGATCAACGCCATGCTGAAGAAGCTCGGCATGGAAGGCGAGTTCCGCGGCGGCTTCCGCGTCACCACCCCCGAGGTGATGGACGTGGTGCGGATGGTGCTGTTCGGCCAGGTCGGGCGCGAGCTCGTCGGGCTGATCAACGCGCACGGCCCGTACGCGGTCGGCATCTCGGGCGAGGACGCGCACCTGTTCACCGCGACCCGCCGCACCGTCACCGTCGAGGGCGTCGCCACCGACATCGGCCTGGTCGGTGACGTCACCGAGGTGAACCCGGGCGCCGTGCTCGACCTGATCGACGCGGGCCGCATCCCGGTGGTCTCGACCATCGCCCCCGACGCCGACGGCGTGGTCCACAACATCAACGCCGACACCGCCGCCGCCGCGCTGGCCGAGGGCATCGGCGCGGAGAAGCTCGTGGTGCTCACCGATGTCGAGGGCCTCTACACCGACTGGCCCGACCGCTCGTCACTGACCAGCGAGATCGACGCGAAGGCGTTGACGGAGTTGCTGCCACGCCTGGATGCGGGCATGGTGCCCAAGATGGAAGCCTGCCTGCGCGCCGTGCAGGGCGGGGTGCCCAGCGCACACGTGATCGACGGCCGGGTACCGCATTCGGTGCTCCTGGAGTTGTTCACCGGCGAAGGAATCGGAACGATGGTGACCGCATGAGTGAAGTAGAGAAGCTGCAGCAGCGGTGGTCGGCCGCGATGATGAACAACTACGGCACCCCCGCGGTCGCGTTGGTGCGCGGCGCGGGCGCGGTGCTCTACGACGCCGACGGCAAGCGCTACGTCGATTTCCTCGGCGGCATCGCGGTCAACAGCCTCGGTCACGCCCATCCCGCCATCCTGGAGGCGGTCACCCAGCAGCTGGGCACGCTCGGCCACGTGTCGAACCTGTACGCCAGCGAGCCGGTGATCGAGCTGGCCGAGAAGCTGCTCGCGCACTTCGGTGACGGCGAGGGCAAGGCGTTCTTCTGCAACTCGGGCACCGAGGCCAACGAGGCGGCGTTCAAGATCGCCCGGCTCACCGGCCGCACCAAGATCGTCGCCGCGGAGGAGGCCTTCCACGGCCGGACCATGGGCGCGCTCGCCCTCACCGGCCAGCCGGCCAAGCGGGAACCGTTCGAGCCCATGCCGCCCGGCGTGGTGCACGTGCCCTACGGTGACGCCGCCGCGCTGGAAGCCGCCGTCGACACCGACACCGCCGCGGTGTTCCTGGAGCCGATGATGGGGGAGAGCGGTGTGGTCGTCCCGCCGTTCGACTACCTGGCGCGGGCGCGCGAGATCACCTCGCGAGCGGGCGCCCTGCTGATCCTCGACGAGGTGCAGACCGGAATCGGCCGCACCGGAACGTTTTTCGCGCACCAGGCGGCGGGCATCGTGCCCGACGCGATCACCCTGGCCAAGGGGCTGGGCGGTGGCCTGCCGATCGGCGCCGTGCTGGCGCAGGGCCGGGCCGCCGAACTGCTGACCCCGGGTCTGCACGGCACCACCTTCGGCGGCAACCCCGTCTGCGCCGCCGCCGCGCTGGCGGTGCTGCGCACGATCGACACCGAAGATCTGCTCTCCCATGTGGAATGGGTCGGCAAGAAGCTCAGCGACGGCATCGCGCTGCTCGGCCACCCGGAGATCGACCACGTGCGCGGCGCCGGTCTGCTGATCGGCATCGTGCTGCGCCACGACATCTCCGCGCACGTGGACGTGCGGGCGCGGGAGGCGGGCTACCTGATCAACCCCGCCAAGCCCAACGTGATCCGGTTGGCGCCGCCCCTGGTGCTCACCGAAACCCAGGCCGACAACTTCGTCGCCGACCTGCCCGAGATCCTCGACAAGGCCGCCGCCGATGCGAAGGGAGCGACCAAGTGAGCCTGCGCCACTTTCTGCGCGACGACGACGTGACCCAGGCCGAACAGGCCGAAATCCTCGCCATCGCCGCGGAATTGAAGCAGAACCCGTTCGCGCACCGGCCGCTGGACGGCCCGCGCGGGGTCGGGGTGATCTTCGAGAAGAACTCCACCCGCACCCGGTTCTCGTTCGAGCTCGGCATCGCCCAGCTCGGTGGGCACGCGGTCGTCGTCGACGGCCGTGACACCCAGCTGGGCCGCGAGGAGACCCTCGGCGACACCGGCAGCGTGCTGTCGCGCTACGTCGAGGCCATCGTGTGGCGGACCTTCGAGCAGTCCCGGCTCGACGAGATGTCGGCCACCGCGACGGTTCCCGTGGTGAACGCGCTGTCCAACGAGTTCCATCCGTGCCAGGTACTCGCCGATCTGCAGACGATCAGCGAACGCAAGGGCGCCCTGGCCGGGCTGAATCTCACCTACTTCGGCGACGGCGCCAACAACATGGCGCATTCGCTGCTGCTGGGCGGGGTGACGGCGGGGATGAACGTCACCGTCGCCGCGCCCGCCGGGTTCGAGCCGCTGCCGTGGATTCTCGAGGCCGCCGCCAAGCGGGCCGCCGAGACCGGCGCCACGGTGACGGTCACCAACGACCCGGTCGCCGGTGCCACGGGCGCGGACGTGCTAGTCACCGACACCTGGACCTCCATGGGACAGGAGAACGACGGCCTGGACCGGGTCGGCCCGTTCCGTCCGTTCCAGGTCAACGGCGAACTGCTCGCCGCCGCCGATCCGGAAGCCATTGTGATGCACTGCCTTCCGGCGCACCGCGGCGAGGAGATCACCGACGAGGTGCTCGACGGCCCGCACAGTGTGGTCTGGGACGAGGCCGAGAACCGCCTGCACGCCCAGAAGGCGCTGCTGGTGTGGCTGCTCGCGAAAGCCGCCGCGTGAGACCGCGAACCGGGGCCGGCGCGGAGGTCCGGCGATGAGCGCGGCGCCCGAGAAGGGCTCACCCGCCATCGCCCGCACCCGCGCCGGCCGCCAGTCCCGCATCGTCGAACTGCTGTCCGCGCACGCGGTCCGCAGCCAGACCGAACTCGCGGCCCTGCTCGCCGCCGAGGGCATCGAGACCACCCAGGCCACCCTCTCGCGTGACCTGGACGAACTTGGCGCGGTGAAGCTGCGCGCCGCCGACGGCGGCGCCGGTGTGTACGTGGTCCCCGAGGACGGCAGCCCCGTCCGCGGCGTCACCGGCGGCACCGGCCGCCTCTCCAAACTCCTCGGCGACCTGCTGGTCTCCACCGACGCCAGCGGCAACCTCGCGGTCCTGCGCACCCCACCCGGCGCCGCCCACTTCCTGGCCAGCGCCCTCGACCGCGCCGCCCTACCCTTCATCGTCGGCACCATCGCCGGCGACGACACCATCGCGGTCATCGCCCGCGAACCCCTCACCGGCGCCGAACTCGCCGCGAAAATCGAGGGATTGGCCTAGCGGATCACGGTTTCGAAACCCGCCCCGTTACCCAACGATGTGCAAATAAGGTTAAGTAAAGATGCTGCTTACTTAACGCTAATGGCTCAGCCGTAGGTAAGATCGGCTGATGACGAACGATCCGGCCGGGTGGCCCGCCGTTCGATATGAGCAGCACCCCTGGGTGGTGCGCGACACTTACGCGTCGCGCACTCAGCTCCGCCGGCACGCGGGGCCCTACTCCGCGGCGGTGCTGTCCGACATCGCCGAACAAACGGTGACGCTGCCGGTCGGCCTGCTGGCCGAAGCCGACGAGGCCGCGCAGGAACTGGTGCGGTTCGATGCGCACCTGTCGACCGAGCTCGGAACCGACTGCGAACTCGGACCGATGAGCTCCGTGCTGCTGCGCACCGAGAGCTCCGCGTCGTCGCAGATCGAGAACCTCACCGTAGGTGCCCGGCAACTCGCGATGGCCGAGCTCGGAGAGCACACCAACCGGAACGCGCGCATCGTCACCGCCAACGTGCGCGCTATGGAAGCGGCGCTCGAACTCGGCCGGGCAGTCGACGCCGACTCGATCCTGGCGATGCATCGTGCGCTGCTCGGTGAGTCCGATCCCGACCGGGCCGGACGGTGGCGCGACCAGCAGGTGTGGATCGGTGGTGGCAATATCGGCCCCCATCTCGCTGATTTCGTTCCCCCGCACCATGATCGGGTTCCCGCCGCCATCGCCGACCTCATCCATTTCGTGCAGCGGACAGACGTGCCCGCCCTGGTGCACATCGCGCTCGCGCACGCACAATTCGAGACGATCCATCCCTTCACTGACGGCAACGGCAGAACCGGCCGCGCTCTCGTCCACGCGATGCTGAGCAGCCGGCAGCTGACCAATCACGTCACTGTGCCGATCTCGGCCGGCCTGTTGGTGAACACCGGAAGCTACTTCGATGCCCTGACCCGATTCCGATCCGGCGACCCCGAACCGATCGTGCGCCAGTTCGTCGACGCCGCGTTCTACGCCATCGGCAGCGGGCGCCGACTTGTCGGCGAGCTCAGATCCGTCCGTGCCGCCTACCGGGAACAGACCACCGCGCGTGCGGATTCCACGGCCTGGAAACTGATCGATCGGCTCGTGGCGCAACCGGTGGTCAACAGCGGCTATGTCGTGGAGGCCTTCGGCATCAGTGGGGTCGCGGCACAGCGGGCCATCGATCGACTGGTGGAATCCGGAGTGCTGCGCGAGGTTACACAGCGCGCCCGCAATCGGGTCTGGCAAGCCGACGCAATACTCACCGCCCTCGACGATTTCGCGGCGGGGATTCGCCGAGTACGCGGCTGAGCGACGCGCACCCGGTCGGATTCAGCTCGGTGGCAACCGGTGCCAGTTCCAGTCGAACCGGACATCGAGCGGCGCGTCGACGGTGACCATACGGTAGTCGGGTATCGAGGCATCCGGCGGGCCCGCGCCGCCGGCGGCATCGCGGTGCTGACGTTCGTCGTCGCCCTCACGTTCCGTGGCCTCCGGTCACCGAGGTGAGCCCGGAGTGACCCGCCGCAGCGCCACACGGATCGTCCATGCGCCGGCGCCCGCTGCCAGCGCCGCGCAGGCCAGGAGGAGGGCGGCGGTGACGCCGTAGGCCGCCCAGGTGGGCAGCACCTGTTCGAGCCCGCGCACCAGTGCGGCCAAGGCGAACGCGCCGGCGATCGCCGCGGCGCCCGCGGCGACGGTGAGGGCCAGGGCCGCGGTCGCGGCCAAGCGGAGTCGACCCGCGAGGACCGAGGCGACGGCGGTGGCTCGGCGACGTGCGCGGCGCACCGGCGGCGAGCGCAGCACCGTGTGGAGTGCGGAATCCCGTTGTTTCGGCGTGGTTTGGTGAGTCATGGCGAAAGTCCTGTGTCGTTCAGTGGACGAGCAGTGGGGAACCGACTTCGCTGACCAGCCAGCGGTCGGCGTCCTTGCGCAGCGACAGGGTGACCGCGAGTTGACCGGGGGTGGGAGTGCCCTGGGTGCCGAGGCTGGTGATCGTCTGGTTGATGACCGCGACGGCGCGTGCGCTGGTCTCGTCGGCGGATTCGAGGGCGCAACGCACCGTGCCGACGGTCGAAACCACCTGACCCTGGGTCAGGACGGCACGCAGATCCTTGCTGGTGGCGTCGAATTCGGTCTTCCAGTCGCCGGTGGCGCCCGCGAGGACCGCGGCGAAATAGGTGTCGAGATCCTTGGCGTCGTAGCGGGCCAGGACCGGGGCGTAGGCGCAGGCCGCCTGCTGGGCGGCGGCGCGTGCGTCCTCGCGGGCACGGATCCTGTGGTTGTCCACGGCCGCGTAGGCGGCGACGCCGACCGCGGCCAGCGCGACCACCGCGATCGCGGTCACGGCACGACCCGAGGTGAGTCGACGGGTGATGCCCGCCTGATCGGTTCTCGCGCCGGCAACCGGCGCCGCGGCGGCCAGCGGGTCGATGTCCTCGCGTGCGGTGTCGGCCTTCGGCCCGTCGTCGGTGGTCATCGGTACGTCCTCGTGTCGTGAGTTCATTTGGCGGGCAGGGGAACCGACAGCTCGTCGCCGGTGACGCCGGGCGGCGGACCGGAGCCGTTGTCGGGGACGGCGGGCCGCGGTGCGTTGGCCGACCCGCGGATCTGCAGTTCCGTGCGGCTGGTGACGCAGTAGTTGTAGAGCCTGGTGCGACCGTCGGAGACCTCGACCGGCGAGACCGGAACGGTGTCGTATTCGCAGGTCGGCCGCGGCCAGGCCTCGGCCAACGTGTGAAAGGCGTTGTCGTGCGCGGGCACACCGACCGCGACGACACCGGTGCGCAGCGCCGGAAACAGCGCCGCCATCGCCGGCGTGCGCAGCCGGGCCGCCCTGGTGATCGCGACGAAGTTGGTCACCAGGTTCGTCAGCGGATCAGTGGTCTCGGCGAGCACCCCGCCCAGCGCGGCGAGCCGGCCAGGGCCGAGGTCGAGCAGCTCGCGCACCTCCTGATCGGCGGCGCTGAGCTGGTCGAACAGCCTGCCGGAACCGTGCACGAGCGTGCCGAGATCGGGTTGCGCGTGACTGGTCGTCTCCGCGATGACCTGCAGATTCCGGATCAGCTCGGTGGTCTGTGGCAGCAACCCGGTGAGCCCGGCCATCGCCTGGCTGAGTCCGCTGATGACGGTGCGCAGCACCTCGGGCCCGCCGCCGAGCGCGCGATCGAGCTCGTCGACGATCACGGTGAGCCGCTGCGGATTCATCCCGGCGACCAGCGCCCCGGTGTTGGACAGGAACGAGTCGATGGTCACCGGGGTGCCCGCCTGATCCGGTGCCACGACGGCGCCGTCGGCGAGATACGGGCCGTCGCCTGTGGTGGGCCGGAAGTCGAGATACTGCTCGCCTGCCGCCGACAGCCGGCCCACTGCCACGGGCGAGCCGACGGGAATCCGTGCGGCACTGTCGATGTCGGCGTCGGCGCGAATTCCGGCGCCGTCGATGGCGATCGCGCGCACAGACCCCACTTTCACGCCGCGGACGGTGACGGTGCTGTGCGGAAGCAGCCCACCGGAGCGGTCCAGGTGCACCCGCACCGTGTACGTCGTGCGCAACGGCCGCACCCCCACCACGTCGACGGCGATGTACCCGGACCCGACGACGAGCAGCCCGACCATCCCGAGCAGGGCGAACGCCGTTCGATGGCCGTATCCCCACCGAGCCAGGCGGACAACGAGTCCTGCGCCACGGTCGATCATCGATGGCCTCCCTGCAGCCGGCCGAGCACCCGCGCCAGCACCTGCGACAGACTGCCGATGAATGCCGTCACATCGGTGCCGTCGGGCAGTCTGCTGCCCGAGGGATCGGTGAGCGCGCCCACGTCGAGGAACGACACCGTCGCCGCGACCGCGAGACTCGTCCCCTCGGTGCTCGCCTTCACCGCCGGGGCGAGGGCGTTGAACTGGTCGAGAGTGCCCGCGAGATCGTCGCCCATCCGGGTGAATCCCGCCATCAGGCGCTGCACGCTGTCGAACAGGCTGAGGAATTCCGGTCCCGTGGTATCGGTGAAGTCACCGAGCGCGGCCGTCACGGTGGACACCTTGGTCGTGAGATCGGTGATCGCCCTGTTGTTCTCGGCGATCACCGCGATCAGATCGGGGAAGGTGTCGGCCGCCTGACCGAGTTCGGTCTTGCGGGCGCGCAGGGTGGTGGTGAGACCGTCGAGGCCGTGCAGGACCGAATCTATCTGTCCTGTGCGCTGATTCAGCGCCGTGAGGACGGCGGTGAGTTCGGTGAGCAGGTGGGAAAGCTGGGGGCCGCGGCCACCGACGATCGCGTTGAGCTCCGAGGTGATCCGGGCGACCTGATTCATCGCCCCACCGTCGAGCAGCATCGACATCGCCAGCATGAGCTCCTCCACCGAGGCGCCCGCGGAGGTGTGCGCCCGGTCGATGACGTCACCGTCGCCGAGCAAGGACGCGTCGGCGCGGTGCTCGGGCAGGGTGACGGCCACGTGGATGTCGCCCAGCGGCGTCGACTGCCGCAGTTCGGCGCGGGTGCCGCGCGGCAGGGCGATGTCGCGGCGGACCTCGAGCTCGACCTCGGCCACGAAGTCCGTGGTGTCGATCCCGGTCACGACGCCGATGTCGATGCCGCCGATCTTCACCCGCGCCCGCTCCGGGAGATTGAGCGCGTTGTCGAACTCCGCGCGCAGCCGATACGACGCGCCGTCCACGCCGGGCCTCGGCAGCGGCACGGTGTCGACGGTGCACGCGGCCAGACTCAGCGTGGCCAGCACCGTCGCGGCGGCGCGGGCGGGGCGGCCGGTCATTCGGTGAGTCCCAGCAACGCGGCGGTCAGGCCGAAATCCGGGCCGAAGTCCATCAGCTTGCCGGTGCGGCAGCCGTCGGCGCGCAGGGCGAGCCGCGCGCACAGGGTCGAGAGGATCTCGTTGTCCAGCAACGATTTGTCGGTGAGCAGATGCAGCCGCATCGCCTGATGTTCGGTGCTGACCGACCGGCTCAGGTTCTCGAACAGCAGCGGCGCCACGTCGACGATCTCGGTCAGTCCGCGCGCGTTGTCGCGCATCTGCGCGGTGATGCCGACCAGCCGGCGCACCGCGTCGGTCAGCGGGGCACGGTTCTCGGTGAGGACGGTCGAGGTGTTGGCGACGAAATCGTTGATCTGGGCGAGCGCCGCCGCCAGTCCGGGCGCCTGCTCGGCGAGCAATGTCACCAATTCGGTGAGGCGGGCACTGAAGCCGCGCACGGTCTGATCGTTGCTCGCCACCATCGCGGTGAGTTCGTTCAATTCGACGATGGTGCTGGTGATCTGGTCGCGATTGGCCAGCGTCACCTCGAAGGCGCCCGCCAGCGCGTCGAGGGTCTCGCGGATGCGGTCTCCGTTGCCGGCGAGCATCGGGAACAGGACGCGGCTGGCCATCGGGCCGTCGGTGTCGTCGCCCTTCAGCGAGGCGCCGAGCTGCTCGAAATTGCGCAGGATGCGGTCGAGCTCGACGGGAGTCCTGGTGCGTGCCAGCGGGATATGGGCGCCGTCGGTCAGGGTGGGTCCTTCGCCGGTGTAGGCGGGGGTGAGCTCCACGTGCCGGTTGGTGATGAGCTGCGGGGAGACCAGCGCGGCCATCGCCTCGGCCGGCAGCTCGGTGCCTTCCTCGACGGTCATCCGCACCTCGACGAAGGCGCCCCGCTGTTCGATCGCGTCGACCCGGCCCACCGGCACGCCGAGCACCGCGACCTCGTTGCCCACGAAAAGACCGGCGGCGCTCTCGAAATCGGCGCTGATCCGCATCGTGTCCGGCCGCAGCGACATCGGGATCGACGAGCAGCCGGACCCGGCCACTGTCAGTGCCACCAGAACAGCGGCTCGAAACCCGCCGCGCCTCATCGGCATCCCTCGACGACCTGAACCAGACACAGCCAGTTGTCCGGGAACAACCACGGCATATAGACCTCCCCGTACGGACCTTGGCCGAAGCCGTTGTTGAACTGGCGCATCGTCACCGGCATGACCTGGTAGAGCGCGTCGAGGTTGGCCCGGTTCTTCTCCAGGCCCTGCGCCATGGTGTTCAGACTGTGGATTAGCGGGCCGAGCCGGCCGCCGTTGTCGACGCCCATCTCCTGCAGGATCTTCGACGCGGCGGCGACGTTGTCGAGCAGGTCGCGGATCAGGTCCCGGCGGCGGATCACCGCGTCACCGATGGCCTGTCCCCTGGTGAGGAGCAGGAGCACACTGTTCTGGTTGTCGGCGATCAGCCCCGACACCTGATCCATGCTGTCGAGCAACCGGTCGACCTCGTCGCGGCGGGTGGCGACGACCTTCGCCAGCGCGCCGACACTGTCGAGCGCCTGCGCGGTGAGGTGCGGTGAATCGCCCATCTGCGTGCTGACCGCGTCCAGGCTCGCGCGCAGGGCGTTCGGGTCGAGCCGTTCGAGATGCTCGAAGGAGTTGCGGTACTTCGGATCGTTCACCACCTTCGCCAGGTTGTAGGGAACGGTCGTGGCCGACAACGGGATTCGGGCACCGTCTAGATCGGTTCCCCGGCCGGGATCGAGCTCGACGTGCATCTTGCCGAGAATCGTCGACATCTTGATCGCCGCCGTGGCATCGCGTCCCAGCCGCACCTCCGAGCGCAGGCTCATCGCCACCACCACGCGATCACGTTCCAGCCGCACCGATTTCACGGTGCCCACCTCGATTCCCGCGATGTCGACACTGTTGCCCGTCCGCAGGCCCGCGGCCTGGGCGAACTCGGCGTGCACCGTCGACTTGCCGAGTTCGGCCCGGGCGAGCACGCCGGAGCCGAGGACCAGCGCCACCACGGCGGCGCCCGCGGCGAGACCGAGCCACAGGTTCCGGTTGCGGGTCGACGCGCGAATTCGCGCGACCAGGGACTCGATCATCGGCACACCTCCGTGTGAGAATTGCCGCCGACCTGCGAGAACAGTCCGCGCGGGAACAGCACGCCCCACAGCGACACATCCAGGCTGCAGACGTGGGCGTTGATGTAGGTGCCGTTGCCCGCGATCCGGGCGAGCCCGGCCAGCACCAGCGGCAGCTCGATCGCCGAACGGTCGAGACGCTCGCCGTTGGACAGCAGCAGCTCGACTCCGGTGCTCGCCTGCTGCTGGGCCAGCGCCATGCCCGGTGCGGCGCGGCTTATCAGGTCGGTCAGCGCGGTTGTGGACTCGGCGATGCCGGTGACCGCGTCGCCGAGTACCGTGCCCTGCTCGTACAGGCCCGTCACCAGGGCGCGGGACTGGGTGATGAGAGTCTCCAGCTCGCCGCTGCGGTGGGCCAGGCTCGCGATGACGTCGCTCAGATTGCTGATCACCGCGCCGAGGATCTGATCGCGTTCCCCGAAGGTGGCGGCCAGCGCGGCGGCCTGGGTGATCAACGCCGACAGCGAGACCCCGTCACCCTGCAACGCCTGGACGAGGGTCTCCGACAGCGAGTTCACCTCGTCGGGTTGCAACAGGCTGAACAGCGGCTCGAAGCCGGAGAGCAGCGTCGAGACGTCGAACGAGGATTCGGTGCGTTCCAGGGGAATCGAGCCACCGGGCGGCAGCGGGTCACCCGCCGATTCGCCGACCGCGAGTGCGACATAGCGCTGACCGATCAGATTCTGATAGCGGATGAGCGCCCTTGTGGTGGTGCTCAGGTGCTGGCGGGACTGCACCGACAGAGTCACTCTGGCGTGGCGGCGATCGACCAGATCGATCGCGTCGACCCGGCCGACGCGCACGCCGGCGATGCGCACGTCGTCGCCTTCGCGCAGGCCGAGCACATCGGTGAAGGTGGCGCTGTAGCGATGGGTGTCGCCGGGGACGGAGCGCTGCAGGGTCGACCAGATCGTGGCGGTCGCGACGAGGGAGAGCGCGACGAACACGGCGAGCCCGAGCGGGATGGTGCGCGAACGCATGTCAGCGGCCTCCCGTCGGGGCGTCGAGGGTGACGGTCGCACCGGTCAACACGGTGCCGAGCAGCAGCAGCTCGGTGAGGTTCGGCCTGCCGCCGAGGATCGCGGCGACGGCGTCCGGCCCGGTCAGCTCGATCGGCTCGGTGGCGCTCGCCGGTGCGGTGATCCCCGGGATGACCAGTCCGGGCAGGGTGGGCAGCGTGGGCAGCGACAGTGTGGGCAGTCCGGGGAGCGGGGCGGGGCCCGCGGTGGCGAGCCATCCCGGCAGCAGCTGGGCCGGATAGGTCTGTGGCGCGGCCTCTTCGGGCACCGAGGGCCCGTCGCAGCGAGGACCGCGCTGTTCGCCGTAGCGCGGGCAATCGGCCGCGGTGTACTGCCGGAACGGGGTGAACGACACCGTGATGTCCCAGCGCATCTGCTTGCTCGGCCCCCAGTCGAACACGGTGGCGAGGCGGTTCAGCGACGCACCGAGCCCGGTGACGGTGTCGGTGAGCGCCGAGGGATCCGCCGCCAGCGCGCCGAACGTCTCGTCCAGGCCGACCACGAGTTCCTTCCCCGCGTCGGGATTCCGGGCGAACAGGACCTGGGTCGCGTCGGTGGCGGCGCCCGCGGCGGTGAGCAGCTCGACGACCTGGGCGCGGCGCTCGGTGACGGTGCGCGCCGTCCGCACCGAGCGGCCGAGAGCATCGACCAGTTCGGGCGCCGAGTGATTCACCGCGGCCGCCGCCGTGCCGAGATCGCCGAGCAGCGTGCCGATCCCGGGCAGCGCGCGGACCTCGGTGATCCACTGGTCGAGTCGTTCGATGGTCGAACCGGGCAGGCGGGTGTCGCCGTCCAGCGCGTCCGCGAGGGTGGCCAGCACGCGCGCCAGCTTGGCGGGCTGAATGCGGTCGAGGACGTCGCGCAGGGTGGTCAGCGTGGTCTGCAGGGCGACCGTGGCGCCGCTGGTGTCCTGTTCGACGACCGCGCCGGGGCCGAGGGCCGAGGCGGCGGCGCCGTTGTCGACCAGTTCGATCGCGGTGACGCCGAAGATGTTGGCGGGCACGACGCGAGCGGTGACCGTGGCCGGAATCGATGCCGCCGCAGCGGGTTCCAGCCGGAGATCGACCCGCTGCCGCAGTCCCTTGTCGGCGATCTCCACGTCCGCGACCGCGCCGACCAGCATGCCGCGAAACCGGACATCCGCCCGTGCGGGCAGGCCGTCGCCGGTGCTGGTCAGCAGGGCCGTCACCGCGACGGTGTCCTCGAAATGGCCGCCGTAGCGCAGCCCGAGCAGGGCCACCACGGTCGACACGCTCGCCGTCATCGCCACCCCGGCCAGTCCGAGACGCCTGCGCGACCAGCCGCGCCCACTGGGATCCGGATACACGCCGACCACCTATCCCGAGATCCGGATGCCGGGGTCGACGCCCCAGACAGCCATGGTGAGAAGCAGATTGAGGAAGACGACCACGATGATCGTCATCTTGATGGCCCGGCCCGCCGCCACCCCGACACCCTCCGGTCCGCCCGCGGCGATGTAGCCGTAGTGGCACTGGATGAAGGTCGCGACGAGCACGAACGCCACCGCTTTGAGTACCGAGTACACGATGTCGCCGGGATCGAGGAACTGGTGGAAGTAGTGGTCGTAGGTGCCGATTCCGCTGCCGCCGAGGAAGAACACCGTCACCTTCGTGGACAGGTAGGCCGTGGCCATGCCGACGCTGTAGAGCGGCAGGATCGCCACCGCCGCGGCGAGCATGCGCGTGGTGATCAGATAGGGGAGTGGTCGGATCGCCATCGACTCCAGCGCGTCGATCTCCTCCGCGATCCGCATCGAGCCGATCCGTGCGGTGAACCGGCACCCGGCCTGGGCGGCGAAGGCGATCGTCGCCAGCAGCGGGGCCAGCTCGCGGGTGGTGGCGAAGCCCGAGATCGCCCCGGTGAGCGGGCTCATGGTGAGCAGGTCCAGCGCGGTGTGCGATTCCATCCCGACGGTGACGCCGCCGAACCCGCACAGGATGAGGACCACGCCCACCGTGCCGCCGCCGACGATCAGGGCGCCGTTGCCCCAGGTGACGTCGATGATCAGCCGCACGACCTCCTTGCGGTAGTGCCGGACGGCGAACGGGATCGCGAGCAGCGCTTCGGCGAACACCAAGCCCTGGTGTCCCAGACGGATATTGGCGTCCGCGATCGGCCGCGTCGCCCGCTGGAGGGCGCGCCACGGCCGCAGCGCGGGCGGTGCGTAGTTCGCCATCTAGAGCACCTTCGACGGGAACACGGTGTTGTAGATCTGGGTGAGCGCGATGTTGGCGGCGAACAGCACGATCGCCGAGCTGACGACCGCCGAGTTCACCGCGTCGGCGACGCCGCCGGGTCCGCCCCTCGTGTGCAGTCCCGCGTCGCAGGCGATGATCGCGGTGAGCGCGCCGAACACCGCCGCCTTCACGATGGCCACCAGCAGATCGCTCGCGACCGCGAACGAGGCGAAGGTGCTGACGTACGAGCCCGGGGTGCCGTCCTGGACGAAGACGTTGAACACGTATCCCGTGGCGAAACCGATGAACACGACGAATCCGCACAGCAGCATGCTCACCGACACGGCCGCCAGCAGGCGTGGCGCGACCAGCCTGCGCACCGGGTCGACGCCCATCACCCGCATCGCGTCGATCTCCTCGCGGATGGTGCGCGAGCCGAGGTCCGCGCAGATCGAGGAGCCGACCGCGCCGGCGATCATCAGCGAGGTGACCAGGGGTGCGCCCTGCCGGATGATGCCGAGCCCGTTGACGGCGCCGATGAAGGTGGTCGCGCCGACCTGCCCGACCAGCGAGCCGATCTGGATCGAGACCACCACTGCGACGGGGATGGCGACCAGCAGCGTCGGTGTGGCTGAGACACCGGCCATGAAGGAGCACTGCCGGAGGAATTCCCGCAGCGGAAAGCGGCGATTCGCCAGCGCCAGGACCAATTCGACGCTGGCCCGCCAGCCCATCGTCACCTGCCGGCCCGCGGTCTCGATCGATCGCTGGGGGTGTGTGCGCAACCAGCGTGAACCGAACTCGGTGACGAGCTCGCGATCCGTTGGTGCACTGGTGGTTTCGGATGTCATGACGATGGCGATCACCCCGGGTTAGGTGTGGCCGCCTGCGTGTGCGACCGGATCTGACTGACGAACTACGCGACCGTAGAAATCACTTTCTACGGTGGAGTAGTTATGTGTCTGAGACAGTAGCAACAACCTGCTCGGCTGTCAGCGAATTGAGGCATGATCGCTGCGTGAGTGTGCAGCGGAAATCGGCCGGGGTGTGGCAGGTCTCGGGCGCGGGCCGTCCCCGCGGACGCAATACGCCCAGGCTGCCGCCCGCGCAGCGCAGGGAACAGCTGCTCGACGCCGCCCTGCGCGTGGTCGCCCGGGACGGGCTCGCCCGGTTGACGATGCAGGCCGTCGCGCAGGAAGCGGGCGTCGCCAAGCCGGTGCTGTACGCGCTGTACCCCGCGGCGCCGGAACTGGTCGCGGCGTTGCTGCGCCGCGAGCACGCGGCCGGGATGGCGCAGGTGTTCGCGGCCATGCCCACCGACCTGCGCGACTCCGATCCCGACGCGGAGTTCGTCGCCGCGCTGATGGCGTTTCTCGACGCGGTGGCCGCCGATCCGGCGCGCTGGCGGTTGATCCTATTGCCCAGCGACGGTGCGCCCGTGGGCTATCGAGAACTCCTCGGCACGGCCAGAGACGAGATGGTGTCCCGTGGCACGGATCTGCTCGATCAGGGGCTGCGGCTACGTGGCGGCGCGGCCGAGGTGGACGTGGAACTGATCGGTCACGCGCTGTTCGGCTTCGCCGAAACCCTGGGCCGGATGGTGCTGTCCGACCCGCATCGATTTCCGCCGGATCGATTACGGCCCGTGGTGCGGTCCCTGTTGCGGACCGTGCCGAGACCGCCCCGCGACGGCTGAGCGCACGGGTTCAGCTGCTCGGCAACCGGCGCCAGGTCCAGTCGACCCGGATGTCGAGCGGCGCGTCCGCGGTGACCATGCGGGGCTGGGTGTTGAGGCCGTCGGGTGGGCCGGACTGGGCTTCGACCGACAGCGACTCCTCCGGCAACGTCCACACCACGACATCGGAAACCGGGCTGGTGATGGTGAATTCGAGGAAGCCGGGCCAGGTGAGGCGGGCGTGGACGCCGTCGGGCATGCCGAAGCAGTCGTCCCACGGCGGCGGGGTCGGCGGGATGTGGCGGCCGGTGGGGAGGTAGTCCTCGCCGCGCTCGTACTGCCAGGCCGGGTGGAAGTCGAGTTCGAGCGGGCCGGTGGCGGGGGCGAGTTCGCGCAGGAACCACGGATGCCAGCCGCCCTGCGCGGGGAACGCGTCGCCGTCGGTGGCGATGCGCATGGTCAGGGTGAGACCGGTGGCGGTGAGCGCGAAGGTCTGGGTGACGGTGCCCGCGAACGGCCACGGTTCGACCAGTCGGTACCGCAGTGTGGCCGCGGCGGGGGAAACGGCCACCACCTCCCACGCGCCGTCCCGCGCGGTGCCGTGGATGCTGTGCGGTCCGTTGTTGATCGGCATCCGGTAGGCGCGCCCGTCGACGGTGAAGGTGCCGTAGCCGAGCCTGCCCGCCCACGGCGCCATGACGAAACAGCCGGTGCCCGGGTCCTGCCGAAGCAGTTCGGTGTCGTCCACGGTGAGACTGCGCAGCGCCCCGCCGTCCGCGGGGGCGAGGGTGAGCGTGGCGGTGCCCGCGCGCAGCGTCACCTCGTCGGCGGTCATGCGCGGAGACTAGCGGTTCCGGCCGGACACCGGCCGGAACCCACGCCGGTCAGTTGAACGGGTACTGGCCCCCGCCGCCGCCACCGCCCTGATTGTTCGGTGTCGCAACGTCGATGATGTCCTGGACGAGCGAGACGATCGCCCGCCCGACCTCGAGTACCCCGTTGCCGAGAGTCGAGAATTCCTGCGCGATGTAATGGAGCATCTTGTTCGTCCTCACGTCTGGCGAGCCGAATAGTGCTCTCCCAGAGTGCCACACGACGCGGGCGGCGTGGGCTCGCTCAGGACGCGAGGAAGTTCAGGATGGCCAAGGCCAGGGGGGAACTCAGGTCGAAGAGGACCCGGCCGATGTGCAGGCCGAGGGTGGCGCCGGATTCGTAGTGGTCGGACAGGAACTGCAGGATCGCGTCCTCGGTCATGATGTGTTCCTCCTGGTCGGGTCGCCGCGGGCTAGGTGAAGAACGGCTGCAGCAGCGGCGCGCCCATGTCGATGACGACCTTCGCGACGGTGAGGCCGAGGTTGCCGAGACCGATCACGACGTGGCCGATCAGGTCGTAGTTGTCCTGGGCGAAATCTCGTAGCTGCTGCATGGCGACGTACTCCTTGATCCCGACCGATTCCGAAACTCGATGTGACCACCGTCTCATATTCGAGGTTTGCTGCCAAGATGCCAGGCGGAATAATTGCAGGTGATCGCGGTTTTCGGGGGATTCGTGGAGCGTGGACCACCCCCGGTGATGAATGAGATTGCATCATCGTGCATAATCATTTGCAGCAACGGCGCGAGCCGAATCGGCGGCCGGAGCATCCATACTGCTCAGGGCAGCCCGTGCAGCGGAACGACAACCACTTCGAGGAGCACAACAGACATGTCCGATCGCGTCGTACTCGCCTACTCCGGTGGGCTGGACACCTCCGTCGCCATCAGCTGGATCGCGAAGGAGACCGGTGCCGAGGTGGTGGCCGTGGCCATCGATCTGGGCCAGGGTGGCGAGGACATGAACGTGGTGCGCCAGCGCGCCCTGGACTGCGGCGCCGTCGAGGCGATCGTGGTCGACGCGCGCGACGAGTTCGCCGACGAGTACTGCCTGCCCACCATCCAGGCCAACGCCATGTACATGGGCCAGTACCCGCTCGTGTCGGCGATCAGCCGCCCGCTGATCGTCAAGC
The DNA here is from genome assembly GCF_003182135.1 of Nocardia neocaledoniensis. Classification (GTDB taxonomy): domain Bacteria; phylum Actinomycetota; class Actinomycetes; order Mycobacteriales; family Mycobacteriaceae; genus Nocardia; species Nocardia neocaledoniensis. The sequence continues at coordinate 194,528 of NZ_QGTL01000012.1, forward strand.
ACCTGGTCGAGGCGGCGAAGTTCCACAATGCCACCACGGTCTCGCACGGCTGCACCGGCAAGGGCAACGACCAGGTCCGCTTCGAGGTCGGCATCGGCGCGCTCGCGCCCGACCTGGACGTCATCGCCCCGGTCCGTGACTACGCCTGGACCCGCGAGAAGGCCATCGCCTTCGCCGAGGAGAACAACCTCCCGATCAACGTCACCAAGAAGTCGCCGTTCTCCATCGACCAGAACGTGTGGGGCCGCGCGGTCGAGACCGGCTTCCTCGAGGACCTGTGGAACGCCCCGACCAAGGACGTCTACGACTACACCGCCGACCCGACGGTGAACTTCGAGGCGCCCGACGAGGTCATCATCACCTTCGACAAGGGTGTGCCGGTCGCCATCGACGGCCGCCAGGTCACCGTGCTGCAGGCCATCGAGGAGATGAACACCCGCGCCGGCCGGCAGGGTGTCGGCCGCCTCGACATGGTCGAGGACCGGCTCGTCGGCATCAAGAGCCGTGAGATCTACGAGGCGCCGGGCGCCATCGCGCTGATCACCGCGCACCAGGCGCTCGAGAACGTCACCATCGAGCGCGAGCTGGGCCGCTACAAGCGCCAGGTGGAGCAGCGTTGGGGCGAGCTGGCCTACGACGGCCTGTGGTTCTCCCCGCTCAAGCGCGCCCTGGACGCCTTCGTGCAGGACACCCAGCAGCAGGTCTCCGGCGACATCCGGATGGTGCTGCACGGTGGCTCCGCCGTGGTCAACGGCCGCCGCTCCGAGCAGTCGCTCTACGACTTCAACCTGGCCACCTACGACGAGGGCGACACCTTCGACCAGTCGCTGGCCAAGGGCTTCGTGCAGATCCACGGCCTGTCCTCGAAGGTCGCCGCCCGCCGCGACCTGAACCAGAAGTAGCACCGAGCCACCGCGTCCCCGGTTCCGACAGCTGACGGGCCGGGGACGTGGCATGCGCGCACCCGGGACCGGGCGGCCGGGTGGCATCGGCAACCCCGCGGCTGGTTACGGTGGTCACCGGCACACACCCACGCACATCGATCCGAGGAGACAGCAGGCCATGACCGACGGCGGCAGCACGAACACCGGTGCCCTCTGGGGTGGGCGCTTCGCGTCCGGGCCCGCCGAGGCGATGGCGGCGCTGAGCAAGTCGACGCACTTCGACTGGGCGCTGGCGCCGTACGACATCCGGGCCTCGCAGGCGCACGCGCGGGTCCTGCACAAGGCGGGCCTGCTCTCCGCGGAGGATCTGTCCGGCATGCTGGCCGGGCTGGACGCGCTGGCCGCCGACGTGGCCTCGGGCGCGTTCGGGCCTGCCGAGTCGGACGAGGACGTGCACGGCGCGCTGGAACGGGGGCTGATCGAGCGGGTCGGCGCCGAGCTCGGTGGCAGGCTGCGCGCGGGCCGCTCGCGCAACGACCAGGTGGCCACGCTGTTCCGGATGTGGCTGCGCGACGGCGTGCGCCGGGTCGCCGCGGGGGTGCTCGACGTGGTCGACGCGCTCGTCGCCCAGGCCGCCGCGCATCCGAACGCGGTGATGCCGGGCAAGACCCATCTGCAGGCCGCCCAGCCGGTGCTGCTCGCGCACCACCTGCTCGCGCACGCGCACCCGCTGCTGCGCGATCTGGAACGACTGCGCGACTTCGACAAGCGCGCCGCGATCTCGCCCTACGGTTCGGGCGCGCTCGCCGGCTCCTCGCTGGGCCTCGACCCCGAGCAGATCGCCGCCGAGCTGAATTTCACCGCCGCGGCGGCCAATTCGATCGATGCCACCTCCGCGCGGGACTTCGCCGCGGAGGCCGCGTTCGTCCTCGCCATGATCGGCGTCGACCTGAGCCGGATGGCCGAGGAGATCATCCTCTGGAGCACCCCGGAATTCGGTTACGTCACCCTCGCCGACGCGTGGTCGACCGGCTCGTCGATCATGCCGCAGAAGAAGAACCCCGATGTCTCCGAGCTCACCCGCGGCAAGGCGGGCCGCCTGATCGGCAACCTGACCGGCCTGCTCGCCACGTTGAAGGCCCAGCCGCTGGCCTACAACCGGGACCTGCAGGAGGACAAGGAGCCCCTGTTCGACTCGGTCGCCCAGCTCGAGCTGCTGCTGCCCGCCATCGCGGGCCTGGTCGGCACCCTGACCTTCCACACCGACCGGATGGCCGAACTCGCCCCCGCCGGTTTCACCCTGGCCACCGACATCGCCGAATGGATGGTGCGCCAAGGTGTTCCGTTCCGCGTGGCGCACGAGGCGGCCGGCGCGTGCGTGCGGGTCGCCGAGGGCCGTGGCGTCGGCCTGGACGAACTCACCGACGTGGAGTTCGCCGCCGTCGACCCGGCGCTGACCGCGGGTGTGCGCGAGGTCCTCACGGTCGAGGGCTCCATCGCCTCCCGCAACGCCCGCGGTGGTACGGCGGGCGTTCGCGTCGCCGAGCAGCTCGACGAGGTGCGCCGCGGCGCCGAGGACGCCCGCGCCTGGCTGAGCTGATCTGCGCGCGGCGGCGGCCACGGCGAATCCCCGTGCGCCGCCGGGCTACTCTGCGGCCATGACCTTGCTGTTCCTCGCGCTGGCCATCGCGTCCGAAGTCACTGCGACGGTGTCACTGAAGCTGTCCGAAGGGTTCTCCAAACTGGTGCCCTCGATCGTCGTGGTGCTCGGTTACGGCTCCGCGTTCTATTTCCTCTCCCAGGCGTTGAAGCGCGGGATGGGCATCGGTGTCGCGTACGGGATCTGGTCGGCCGTCGGAGTCGCGGCCATCGCGGCGATCGGCGTGCTGTTCCTGGGGGAGCGGCTCACGCTGGTGCAGGTCGGCGGGATCGGTCTGGTGATCCTCGGCGTTCTGGCCCTGGAACTCGGTGGCGCACACTGATCGCCGCTACAGCTCGGCGCGCACCCTGAATCCCGCGTCGCGCAAAGAGTCCAGGACTTCATCCCGGTGGGCGGGACCACGCGTTTCCACCGTGAGCGACACCTCGACCTCGTCGACCGCCAGCCACATCCCGGTGCGGGAGTGGGCGACGTCGACGACACTCGCGCCCGCCCGCCCGACGACACCGAGCAGCTCCGACAGCGCGCCGGGCCGGTCGGCGATGGTCACCCGCATCGCCAGATAGCGGCCCGCCGCGCTGAGCCCGTGCCCGATGACGCGGGTGAGCAGCAGCGGGTCGATGTTGCCGCCGGACAGGACCGTCACCACGGGGCCGGTCAGGTCGCGGTCGCGCAGGGCGGGGGTGAGCAGGGCGGCGACGCCGGCGGCGCCCGCGGGTTCGACGATGAGCTTGGCGCGCTCCAGGCACAGCAGCAGCGCCTTGGACAGCGCGTCCTCGTCGACCGTGACGATCTCGCGCACCAGTTCGGCGACGTGGGCGAAGGGCACCGCGCCCGGCAGCCCGACCGCGATGCCGTCGGCCATGGTCGCCATTCTCGGCACCCGCACCGGCCTGCCCGCGGTGAGCGAGTCCGGCCAGGCCGCCGCCTCGGCCGCCTGCACACCGATCACCTCGACGTGTGGGGCCAGCGCGTGCAGCGCGACCGCGATTCCGGCCAGCAGACCGCCGCCACCGGTCGGCACGACGACGGTGCCGACCTCGGGCACCTGCTCGAGGATCTCCAGCGCGACCGTCGCCTGGCCGGCGACGATGTCGGGATGGTCGAACGGATGGATCAGCGTGGCACCGGTGCGCTCGGCGAATTCCTGTGCGGCCAGCAGTGATTCGTCGATGGTGTCGCCCACGAGATGCACTTCGGCGCCGTAGGCGCGGGTCGCCACGAGTTTGGGCAGCGACGCGCCGATCGGCATGAACACCGTCGAGCTGATGCCAAGCTCGGCGGCCGACCACGCCACACCCTGCGCGTGATTGCCCGCGCTCGCGGCGACCACTCCGCGCGCCCGTTCGGCCGCGGGCAGATTCGCGATCCGGTTGTAGGCGCCCCGCGGTTTGAACGAGCCGGTCCGCTGCAGGTTCTCGCATTTGAGCAGCACCTGCGTCCCGACCCGCTCCGACAGCACACGCGACCCCACGGTCGGCGTGCGCCGGATCACCGGCGCGAGCAACCGCGCCGCCGCCTCGACCTGTTCGATCCCGACGCTGTCCATGGCCACATCGTGCCAGCTCGGCGCCGCGCGCTCGGGGAAACGATCCCGGACGCGCGGTCACCTGGCGGCGAGGCCGGAGCCGCGGTCGGTGCGATCGCTCAGGCGAGGGCGGCGGCTTTGGCGATGTTGTGCGCCCGGGTGCCGAGGCGGGTGAGGCGGGCGTCGCCGAGCGGGGTGAGTTTGCCGCCGAGCCGGTTGGTCACGAACGCCAGCGACAGCCCGGTCGACGGATCGGCGAAGGCGCCGGAGCCGCCGAGGCCGAAGTGCCCGAACGCCGAGATCGGGTCGGCCTTGGACGGTTTCATCGGCACGCCGTGGAATCCGAGCGCCCACGGAATGCGGAAGGCGAGCACGTAGTCGGGCGTGAACACCTGCCGGGTGGACATGCGCCGCACCGTCTCGGGCCGCAGCACCTGGGTGCCTTCGAGCTCGCCCTTGTTCGCGAGGGCGGCATAGACCTTGGCCAGCGCGCGCGCCGAGAACACCCCGTTCACGCCCGGCATCACCGAATCGTGGATGCGCGGATCGACGATGAGGTCGGCGAACCCGCGCGGCGTGGTCTCCGCGGCCGCGGCGAACCGGGTGCGGGTGAGCAGGTCCGAGCCGCGCTCCCACTCCATGCCCGCGGCGCGCAGCCGGGGGAAGGTGGTGGCGATGCGATGCCGTTCCTCCCGCGGCACCCGGAACCAGAGTTCTTCGGCGCCAAGGGGTTCGGCGAGTTCGGTGCGGACCACATCGACGAATTCCCGCCCGGTGGCCCGATGCACCAGTTCAGCGGCGAGGTGTCCGAAGCTGATTCCGTGATAGCCGCTGGTGACCCGGTGCCGCGGGTCGGGGGTGGCGGCGGCGAGGGCGGCGGTGACGGCCTCGTCGTCGAGGAACCGGTCGACCGGCCCGGGAAGCAGCCCGCGCAGCCGATGCAGTCCGGCCCGATGGGTGAGCACGTCGCGCACGGTGATGTGGGCCTTGCCCGCGGCCGCGAATTCCGGCCAGTACTCGGCGACCGCGGTGTCGTAGTCGAGCTGACCGCGTTCCGCGAGCTGGTGGATCACCGTGGATGCCACGCCTTTTCCGGTGGAGAAGGCCAGCGCCACCGAATCCGCGGACCACGGCACGCCGGGGGCGGAGTAGCCCGCCCACACATCGACCACCGGTTCACCGTGCAGGTACACGCACAGCGCGCCGCCGCCGTGCGCGGGCGTGCGGAACAGACTGTCGAACATGGTGACCAGGCTGACGAAACGGCGATCCACCGACTGCGTTGTCGAAACTCCCATCCCCCGAGCATGCCACCCCCCTTTCGGGGACCGAGCGGTACGGTGATCGTTTCCTGACCGTCACACAGGAGACCGCGCGCGCAACAGATCGTCCATAGCATGAGTCGATGACCCAGAGACGACGATCGGCGCTGCTCGCCCGGCTGGTGGTCGACGAGCCGGGCCGCCCGCAGGTGATCCTCGGCGAACTACGCAGGGTGATCCTCGACGGCGCGGTGCCGCCGTGCACGGTGATTCCGCTGCGTGAGGTGGCCGAACTGTTCGGTGTGAGCCACATCCCGGTGCGCGAGGCGCTCAAGACCCTGATCGGCGAGGGACTGGTCACGCACCGACAGCAACGCGGATATCAGGTGGCCCAGCTCACCGCGCGCGAACTGCGGGAGATGTACATCGTGCGCGACACCCTGGAAACGGCCTCGCTCGCGGCGGCGGCCGCCAACGCCGACGATGCCGAACGCGCGCATCTGCTCGCCGTGAACGAGCTGCTCGAGCGCGCCATCCTCGACGACGATCCGGCGGCGTATCAGCGGCAGTCGCGCAGCTTCCACGTCGCGCTGACCCGCCCGTCGCGGATGTTCCGGCTGCTGCACATGCTGGAGGCGGCCTGGAACATCACCGAACCCGCGCAGCCGATGGTCCACATCGACCGGTGCGACCGGGAACGGCTGCACATCGACCACATCGCGATGCTCGACGCGTTCCTCGCCCGCGATGTCGACCGATTGCTCGCGCACGCCGACGAACACCACCGCAGGCTGGAATCGGTCATCGCCACCCTGCCCACCGACACCGGCTTGCTCGCGCCGGAAGATATATCTTCGGTGCAATAGCGGGGAAACGGTCGGGAAACCGTGGGGCAACTGCTGATACTTACCGTCAGCGCAGCAGATTCACCCCTTTCGGACGGGAACGATCATGACCGACACCATCACCTCCGCCGCGGGTGTTCCCGCCGGTGATCCGCCGAAATACGACCCGCGGCTGACGAACGACGATCTGGCTCCGTTGCGCGAACAACGCTGGGGCACCTACAACATTTTCGCCTTCTGGATGTCGGACGTGCACAGCGTCGGCGGATATGTCACCGCCGGTAGCCTTTTCGCGCTCGGGCTGGCGAGCTGGCAGGTGCTGGCGGCCTTGCTCATCGGCATCACGATCGTCTATTTCTTCTGCAATCTGGTGGCGAAACCGAGCCAGGTGACCGGGGTGCCCTACCCGGTGATCTGCCGCAGTGCCTTCGGCGTGCTCGGCGCGAACATTCCGGCGATCATCCGCGGCTTGATCGCGGTGGCCTGGTACGGCATCCAGACCTTTCTCGCCTCGGCTGCGCTGGATGTCGTGCTGGTGAAACTGTTTCCGGGGTTGGCGCCCTACGCCGTCACCGCGGACTACGGCTTCCTCGGGTTGTCGCTGCTCGGGTGGGGCAGCTACCTGCTGCTGTGGGTGGTGCAGGCGTGTGTGTTCTGGCGCGGGATGGACTCCATCCGCAAATTCATCGACTTCTGCGGGCCTGCTGTCTATGTGGTGATGTTCGTCCTGTGCGGCTACTTGATCGCGAAAGCCGGCTGGGGCGCCATCGACCTGAGCCTGGGCGAGGTGAAGTACACCGGCTGGGCGTCGGTCCCGGTGATGCTCGGCGCGATCGCGCTGGTGGTCTCCTATTTCTCCGGACCGATGCTGAACTTCGGCGACTTCTCGCGCTACGGCAAGAGCTTTCGCGCCGTGAAGGCCGGAAATCTGCTCGGGCTGCCGGTGAATTTCCTGCTGTTCTCGCTGCTGGTGGTGATCACCGCGTCGCTGACGGTGCCGGTCTACGGTGAGTTGATCACCGATCCGGTCGCCACCGTGGCCAAGATCGATTCCACCTTCGCGATCGTGCTGGGCGCGCTCACCTTCACCATCGCCACGATCGGCATCAATATCGTCGCCAATTTCATCTCGCCCGCCTTCGATTTCTCGAATGTGAGCCCGCAGCGGATCAGCTGGCGCGCGGGCGGGATGATCGCCGCGGTCGGTTCGGTGCTGATCACGCCGTGGAATCTCTACAACAATCCCGACGTGATCCACTACACGCTCGAAGTGCTCGGCGCCTTCATCGGCCCGCTGTTCGGCGTGCTGATCTGTGACTACTACCTGGTGCGCAAGCAGAAGGTGATCGTCGACGACCTGTTCACCATGTCCGAGCGCGGAACGTATTGGTACCACAAGGGATATCACCCCGCCGCGGTCGTCGCGACGGCGGTCGGCGCCGCGGTCGCGGTGTTCCCGGTGCTGTTCAACAGTCTGCGGGGGATGCACACCGCCGCCCAGTACAGCTGGTTCATCGGCTGTGGCGTCGGATTCGCCACCTACTACGTGCTCACCGCGGCCAAGCGCGCGGCGGCCACCGAGGAGGCCGGCGCCTGATGCGGATCAGGGTGATCAACCCGAACACCACGCGGGCGATGACCGCGACGATCGAGCGGTGCGCGCTGGCCGTCGCCGGCCCGGACACGGTGCTCGACGCGGTCACCTCCGAGATGGGGCCCGCCTCCATCGAGAGCCACTACGACGAGGCCATGAGCGTGCCGGGGCTGCTGGCGGCGATCCGGCGCGGGGAGACCGAGGGTGTGGACGGCTACGTCATCGCCTGCTTCGGTGATCCGGGCCTGGACGCGGCCAGGGAGCTGGCGGCCGGTCCGGTGATCGGGATCGCGGAGGCGGCGATGCACACCGCCAGCCACCTCGGCCGCGGCTTCAGCGTGGTGACCACGCTGGGCCGGACCGCGGGACGAGCCGCCGATCTCGCCGAACGCTATGGGATGCAACGGTTCTGCCTGGGCATCCACGCCTGCGAACTGCCGGTGCTCGCGCTCGACACCGACCCGCACGCGCGCAAGATCGTCACCGAGGCCTGCCGGGCGGCGGTCGCTGCCGACGGATCCGACGCGGTCGTCCTCGGCTGTGCCGGCATGGCCGACCTCTGCGCGCATATCCGCGACGAGATCGGCGTGCCGGTGATCGACGGTGTCGCGGCGGCGACGCTGACCGTGCGGTCGCTGCTCACCCTCGGGCTGCGCAAGTCGGGCAGGGGAGAGTTCGCGGCGCCGCCGCCGAAGACCTACACCGGGCCGTTGGCGTCGTTCGGATCGTAGGAGTCAGGCGCTGACGGCGGCGGGGGAGAGGGCGCGCAGCACGCTGTCGAGGTCGTCGACATCGACGACCAGGCGGGTGAAATCGGGACCGTCCAGGTCGATCCGCACCGCGTTGCCGCCGAAAGTGGTGTCCCAGAACTCTTTCCGGCCCTTGCCGCGGTACACGCCGGCGGCGATCACGCCCGGGATGAAGGTGCCCGGCGCGCGCACCCACGGCGGGCGCAGATCCACCTCGGCCGGGGTGATGCCGGTGATGGCGGCGCGGTCGATCACGACCTGCTGCCGCAGGGCGAGCAGGCGATGTCCACCGAGTACGTTGACCGTCACCGTGTTGCCGTCGATCTCGACCTCGACCATCGCTACCTCGCTCACCTTCGCGGAAAATGTTCCCTGTCCAGGTTCGGCGCCGGGCCTGTTCTGCGACTGTGGCGACCCTGTGAGTTCGCCAAGAACAAATTCCATCGAGAAATGTAGATATGCGCATCTATCCGGTGTCCACCTTTCGAAGTCGGGTGGACACCGTGCGAACAAGAAAAGCGAAGGACGGCCGGGGCTAGGCCTGGGCCGCGAGATGGGCTCGTTCGGCGATCTCGAGCACCTCGGCCAGCCACGGGGTGTACTTCCCGGGCGTCGCGGCCAGATCCTCGCGCAGGGACAGGGGGGAGACCCAGGCCCAGCTGCCCACCTCGGCGGGGTCGGGGCGGGGGGCCGCATCGATCACGCCGATCAGGACGTGGTCGTATTCGTGCTCCACCCGGCCCGTGGATTCGTCGCCCGCGCGGTACGAGAAGGCGCCGACCTCGGTGAGCTCGGCGGCGAGGCCGAGCTCCTCGCCCAGCCGGATCGCGGCGGCCTCGACCACCGGTTGCCCGGGGGCCGGGTGCCCGCAGCAGGTGTTGGCCCACTGCAGCGGGAACCGGGTCTTGACCGCGGCGCGCTGCTGGATCAGCACCCGGCCGGCGCGGTCGAACAGCAGCACCGAGAAGGCGCGGTGGAGCGTGCCCGGTGGCCGATGGGCATCGGCCACCGAGCACGTTCCGATCGCGGCGCCGGTGTCGTCGACCAGCTCCACGGGCAGAGCTTCGCGGTCGGACGACGGGTCGGCGAGCATTTCGGTCACCTGGCCACCTTATCGGCGACGATCAGCAGGTACTGGAAGCTCCCCTCGCGATAGGCGGTGAGGAACGGTTGCTCGACGCCGGTGGCGAGCTCGGAGTGCGTGCGCAGCTCCCAGTACGGGATGGTGTCGGGCGTGAGGTCGACCACGGTGGTCGGCACCAGGCCGTTGTCCGACAGCGCCCGGAAGTACTCGCTGCGCGGATGGATCATGCAGCCGTAGTGCGCGTCGATCCAGCTGACCGAGGCCGAGCGCCCGCCGGTGACGTCGTTGGAGCAGCCGGTGATGCAGACGTACCGGCCGCCGGGCTCGAGCAGCCGGGTGAACTCGTCGTACAGATCGAACAGGTCGACGTACATGGTGGTCTCGTTGGTCCAGATCGCGCGTGCCGACTCGTCGGGAAAGCCGGTGTCGAGCATGTTCCGGAAGTGGAACCGCACCCGGTCGCCGACACCGCGGGACGCGGCCTGGTCATTGGCGAAGCCGACCTGGTACTCGGAGATGGACACACCGTCGACCTGGCAGCCGAAGCGCTCGGCGGCCATGAAGCTGGTGCCGCCCCGCCCGGAGCCGCCGTCCACGACCCGGTCCGCGGTCTGCACCGATCCGAGGTTGTCGAGCAGGAAGTCGGCCTGGGCGGTCTCGAGCCGGTGTAGTTCCCGCACGATCCGGTCCTGCCTGGTCTCGTCGGGGCCGTCGAGCACCGACCAGTCGGGTTCACCGATGCCGTAGTGGTGGTGGTAGAGCCCGTCGACCTCGCCCAGCTTGGTGTTGACCCGGTCGTCGTTGGGATTGTTGTTCCAGTAGGCGGCGACGGAACGCTGATAGGTGGTGCGCAGCACGGAGGTGTCGGTGTGCGGGTTCGCGATGGTCATCGGTCGTCCTCTCCTGGTGCGATGTCGTGGTAGCGGCGGCTGTCGGCGTGCCAGGCGCGGTTGCCGCCCATCCAGGCCCACAGGCCGGTCAGGAAGCGGCGCAGCTCGGGGGAGCCCGCGGCGGCGAGCGGGGCGGCCTCGCGTTCGAACCGGTGCATCAGCTCGTCGTGGATCTCCGCGGTCCGCAGCACCGCCTCGCCGCGACTGCAGTTGTCCTCGGCGGCCAGGACCGTCGGCAGGTTGAACTCCCTGCCGTCGGAAAGGTCCTCGCGCGCCATCGAATACAGGTCGTTCACCATCTGGGCGGCCAGCGCGGCGGTGGTGACCACCCGGCGGACCGGAGGGTCGGTGTACTCGGCGGCGCCGAGTTCGTAGCCGCCGACCGCGTCGATCGGTGCCATGCACGGCAGGAAGCTGTGCGGTTGCCGATTGGTCAGGTATTCCCAGACCGGCGGCATCCGGCCCGCGGTGCGCCAGCCCGCCTCGGCGCCGAGCGCGATGAACCAGCCGGCGATCTCGGTGCGTAACCGGGCCAGCTGCGCCGGGCCCGCGTACCCCGCCAGGTGCGCGAACGAGGTGCGGAACGCGCGCAGGATCGGATCGGACTGCATGGCCAGTTCGAGCCGGGGGGCGTACCGCGCGGGCAGGTGGGCGGGATCCATGGCGGCGGCCGCGAGTTCGAGTCGCGGCCCGAGTTCGGCCGCGGCGCTGGACGGGGTGCCGTCGGGTGCGGTGTCGCCAGGGGCGTCCTCCTCGCAGTAGTAGTCGTCGACCGACCATTCGGCCACCGCGCAGCGGGCGGCGGCGAGCAGGCGGTCGGGGTCGTCGCAGTCGGGGTGGGCGAGCATGATCAGGCGGCCGAAATCGGCCTTGCCGAGCTCGTCGAGCCTGCCCTCGTAGAGGCCGATCTGGGCGGCCCAGGCGAGCAGGCCGGTGTTGACGGCCTCGGCCAGCGCCGGGTCGTCCCGTTCTGGCGGTGGGCAGTAGAGCGTCGGAATCCGCTGTGGCGCTGCGGGGGTCGGGGCGGCGGCCACGCGCAAGGTCGGGCGAAGGGCGCTGGTGCCGATGCCCGCGGGCCCGAGCAGGTGCCGTGGGCCTGCTGCCGGCGTGCGGGCCGGTGAAACCCGCTGGGGGAGTACGGATGCCGACGTACCCCGCCGCGGAAACAGGTCGGCGGGAGCGCTCGCGCCGTGCAGCAGCGCGGCCACGGTGCCTGCGAGCTCGGTGTTCGCCCGCGGTGCCGCCACCCTGGTCAGGATCGACACGGTCCGCGCCGATCAGTCGGCCCGGCGCGCGACGAGGACGTCGTCGAGCACACCGAGCGCGTCGGGAACCAGGACGGCGGCCGAGTAGTAGCAGCTCACCAGGTAGGACATGATCGACTGGTCGTCGATCTGCTTGAACCGCACATTGAGGCTCGGCTCGTACTCGTCGGGAATGCCGGTCTGGTGCAGGCCGACCACGCCCTGGTCCTGTTCGCCGATGCGCATCGCCATGATGGAGGTGGTCTGGGTGCCGCTCACCGGGATCTTGCCGCACGGCAGCATCGGCACACCGCGCCAGCCCGGCACACGATGACCCTGGAATTCCACCGGATCCGGATACAGGCCACGTCGCGAACATTCGCGACCGAACGCGGCGATCGCCTTCGGGTGCGCGAGGAAGAACTTCGTCCCGCGCCGCATGCTCAGCAGTTCGTCCAGGTCGTCGGGGGTCGGCGGCCCGGATTCGGTGGTGATGCGCTGCTTGAGGTCGCAGTTGTGCAGCAGGCCGAATTCCGGATTGTTCACCAGGTCGTGCTCGCGCCGCTCGTAGAGCGCCTCGACGGTGAGCCGCAACTGCTGGTCGACCTGGTTCATCGGATCGTTGAACAGGTCGGCGACGCGGGTGTGGATGCGCAGCACGCTCTGCGCCAGGCTCAATTCGTACTGGCGGGGGCTGGCGTCGTAGTCGACGAAGGTGCCCTCGAGCAGGGGTTCCCCGGAGTGGCCGGAGGAGATCTCGATATCGGCCTCGCCTTTGGAATTCTGCGTCCGATCCGGCGTGTGCGCGGCCTCGGTGCGAATGCGGGCGAGCTCCGGATTCGTGTCCAGGAATTGTTCGAACGATTCCCTGGACAGGCAGAGAATGGTGGTTCTGGTGACCGTCTTGACGGTGTCCGGCCAGATCGCCGATTCGTCGCTGAGCATCTCCTCGCCGTAATAGTCGCCGCCGGACAGCATGCCGAGTTTCGTCGCCTCGCCGTATTCGCCGGAGCCGAGCCGGGCGAGCTTTCCGTGGACGACGAGAATCACCTGATCCATCGGATTACCGAATTCGGCGACGACGGCCCCCGGGTCGAGGTCGTATTGCACGAAATTGTCGGCGAGCGGGCGCAGCAGCGCATCGTCCTCCACCGCGCGCAGGGCCGGGAGTTCGCGCAATTCCTGCGGGATCACACGGGCACGGGAACCGTCGACGACGAATTCGACCTCGCCGTTGCCCACGGTGTGGGTGAGCCGGCGGTTGACGCGGTACACACCGCCCGCGACCTGCACCCAGGGCAGTGCGCGGGACAGCCAGCGCGAGCTGATGCCCTGCATCTGCGGTTCGGATTTGGTGGTGTGCGCCAGCTTCTGGGCGGCGCTGGTACTGAGACTCTTGCGAACGGAATTGTCTGTGGGCAGCGGCATTTCGATGGTCATGAGTTCCTCACCTCGAAGCGTTTTTCGGCACAGCCGATCGACCTGTGCGGCGCGACACTGCGCGACAGGTCGGGGGTGGGCAACGATGCGAATCGAATGGTCCTGCGCGGAGGGAAACCGGGCGTGTGAAACGGTGTTACACGAAATCGAATGCGTGTCAGTACGTTCCGGACGCCATCGATCGTAGGTCGCCGGGACCGTCGCGCGCTGCCGAATTCGGAAAACACGGCTGTGACCGGGAGATCCGTTGTGCGGGAGGTGATTGCGAGCCGACGAATGTCCTGGGATGAATCGCCGATAGGGGGCGGGATCGTGGGTTCGGCCGTTATCGTCGAAGCATGTTCACCTGGATATACGGGTTACCGGTCTGGCTGGACTTCCTCCTCATCACCGGCGTCGCGGTGGGCCTCACGGTCACCGCGATCCTCCTCAGCAGAAGCGCCGTCCAGCGCGCGTTCGGGCCCGAGCCCGGCTGGAACGAGACCGTCACGATGGTGCTCACCGTCGGCGGCGTGTTCTACGGGCTGCTGCTCGGGCTGATCGCGGCGGCCACCTACGAGTCCTACGACGCGGCGCAGGGCCGGGTCGCCGACGAGGCCGCCGCGATCGGCACCCTCTACCGGGAGGTCAGCGCCTACCCGGAGCCCGCGCGCGGGATCCTGCGCGCCGACCTCGTCGCCTACACCCGCGACGTGCGCGAGGTCGTCTGGCCCGCGCTCCAGCGCGGTGAGGAGCCCATGGGTGGCACCGCTCTGGTGACGCGGTTCCAGGGCCATCTGCTCGAGTTCCGGCCGGCCGACACCGCCCAGGAGATCGTGCACGCCGCCACCATCGACCAGTTCGCCCGCTTCGACTCCGACCGCAGGCACCGGATCAACGCCACCAAGGGCGGCATCCCCGACGTGCTGTGGTGCACCATCCTGGTCGGCGGCGTGGTGAACCTGGTGTTGCTGTGCCTGTTCTGCCTCGGCCGGCACGCCCATCTCGTGCTCGGCGGACTGTTCGCCTTCTTCCTCGGCGCCATGATCTTCCTGATCGCCGCGCTGGACTATCCCTTCCGCGGTGATCTGAGCGTCAGCAGCGAGCCCTTCGACAGCGTCTACGCCAATGTGATGAGCCCCTGACCGGCGGTTGTGAGGTGAATCGCCGCAACATGCGGCCTGTCACAGCCGACACATAATGGAGGTCCGGTGTGGTTAGCTCATATGAGCACATCGGGGTGTGTGAGGTGTGTCACTGTCAGCAAGGTGGGAATGGTGGATTTCAGTCCAAAAGGTGTGGTCGGTTCGGTGCAGCGGTTGCTGGCTACCGCGCAGAACGGGCTGGAGGTGATCCGCTTCGGCGGATTGGCGCACGATGTCGAGTCCTCGCCCTTCGAGGTCGTCGAGCGACGTCGCATGTACCGGCTGCGCCATTACTTCCCCGACGACAAGTCGGCGGGCCGTCCGGTGGCGCTGCTGGTGCCGCCGTTGATGGTGAACGCCGACATCTGGGACGTCAACGCGGCGGGCGGGGCCGTCGGCATCCTGCACGCCAGCGGAATCGATTGCTGGGTGGTCGATTTCGGTTCGCCCGCGACCGAGGAGGGCGGCTGGGAACGCGACCTGGCCGACCACGTGCTCGCGGTGAACTCGGCCATCGACACCGTCTGCGAGGCCACCGGCGCGCAGGTGCACCTGATGGGGTACTCGCAGGGCGGCATGTTCGCCTACCAGACCACGGCCTACCGCTACGGCAAGGGCGTCGCCTCCATCGTCACCTTCGGCAGCCCGGTCGACATCGTCGCGGGCATGCCGTTCGGGCTGCCCTACGGGATGGTGTCGGAGGTCGCCGACTTCCTGGCCGACCACGTGATGCACCGGCTGCCGATCACCGAGTCGATGGTGCGCATCGGATTCCAGATGCTCGACCCGGTCAAGACCGCGAAGTCGCGCATCGATTTCCTGCTGCAGCTGCACGACCGGGAAGCGTTGCTGCCCAAGGAACGTCAGCGTCGCTTCCTCAACAGCGACGGCTGGGTGGGGTACTCCGGTCCCGCGGTCGCCGACCTGCTCAAGCAGTTCGTCGCGCACAACCGGATGATGCTCGGCGGCTTCGTCATTCGCGATCACCCGATCTCGCTGGCCGAGCTGCGGTGCCCGATCCTGGCGTTCGTCGGCGAGGTCGACGACATCGGCCAGCCCGCCGCGGTGCGCGGCATCGTGCGCGCCGCGCCCAACGCCGAGGTCTACGAGGCCAGTCTGGTGGCGGGACACTTCGGGCTCGTCGCCGGATCGATGGCGACCAACCACACCTGGCCGATGGTGCGCGACTGGGTCACCTGGATGGAGGGCAACGGCACGCTGCCCGAGCAGATCGTGCCCATGCAGGAACACGTCGCCTCGAACGCGCCGCGCACCGCCGCGACCCGCGTGGTGCACACCGCCGCGACCCTGGCCGAGGCGGGCGCCGGGGTCGGCAAGGCGCTGGAGGGCATCGCCAGCAACACGATTCGCGGCTCCGTCGAGATCGCGGGGGAGGCCGCGCGCGCCCTGCCGCGCCTGACCCGGCTCGGCATGATCCAGCCGCACACCCGCATCTCGCTGGGCAAGCTGCTCAGCGAGCATGCCAAGCGGGCGCCGCAGAAGGATCTGTTCCTCTTCGACGACCGGGTGCACACCAATGCCGCGGTGGAGGTGCGCATCGACAACGTCGTGCGCGGGCTCATCTCCGTGGGCGTGCGGCCGGCCACCCGGGTCGGCGTGGTCATGGAGACCAGGCCCAGCGCCCTGGCCGCCGTCGCCGCGCTCTCGCGCCTCGGCGCTGTCGCGGTACTGCTCGCCCCGGGCGCCGAACTCGCCCACGGCATGGAACTGACCGGCGTGCGGACGCTGATCACCGATCCGGAGAACCTGGACATCGCGGCCGCAACCGGCGCGCGGGTGCTGGTGCTCGGCGGCGGCGCCACCAGGCCGCTGTCGGTGCCGACCGGTGACCGGGTGGTCGACCTGGAGCAGATCGACCCGTCCAAGGTCCGGGTGCCCGCCTGGTACCGGCCCAATCCCGGCCTGGCCCGCGAATTGGCCTTCATCCTGGTCCTCGGCGCCGGACCCAAGCTCGAGGCCAAGTACATCACCAACCACCGCTGGGCACTCTCGGCGTTCGGCACCGCGAGCGCGGCCGATCTCGACCGCCGCGACACCGTGTACTGCCTCGCGCCGCTGCACCATTCGTCCGGCCTGCTGGTGAGCCTCGGCGGCGCGATCGCCGGCGGCAGCCGGATCGCGCTGGCCAGGCCGACCGACATGGAACCGGGACGGTTCGCCGAGGAGGTGCACCGCTACGGCGTCACGGTGGTGACCTACACCTGGACGATGCTGCGCGACCTGCTCGACGCCCAGGTCTTCCCGGCCGGGCACAACCATCCGATCCGGCTGTTCATCGGCTCCGGCATGCCCGCCGGGCTGTGGCGGCGCACGGTCGAGCAGTTCGCGCCCGCCCGGGTGCTCGAGTTCTACGCCTCCATCGACGGTGACGTGGTGCTGGCCAATGTCACCGGCACCAAGATCGGCGCCAAGGGCCGGCCGGTGCCCGGCACCGCGCAGGTGGAGCTCGTCGCCTACGACCCGGTCACCGAGCAGATCCTGGTCGGCGACGACGGTTTCGCCCGCCGCTGCGTCGACAACGAGCCCGGCCTGCTGCTCGGCAAGTCCGTCGATGTCGGCGACCTGTCCGATGGTGGGTTGCGCGGCGTGTTCCGGGCGAACGACGCCTGGTGGCCGACGGAGAACATCTTCCGCCGCGACAGCGACGGCGACTACTGGCTGGTCGACCGCCGCGACACGGTGATCCGCACCCCGCGCGGCCCGGTGTTCACCCAGCCGATCGTCGACGTGCTCAACGACATCACCGCGGTCGACATGGAGGTGGCCTACAGCCTGCCGACCCCGTCGGGCAACCTGGCCGCGGCCGCGCTCTGCGTGCGGGCCGGCTTCAAGATCGAGCCGGGCGACGTCACCGAGGCGATGCGGGCGCTGCCCCTGGATCAGCGTCCCGATCTGGTCTACGTCGTCGACGACATCCCGCGCAGCCCCAGCTTCCGGCCCTCGGCCACGGCGGTCCAGGCGGCGGGTCTGCCCAAGCCCGGCCCGAGCACCTGGCTCTACGACCGCGAACGCGAGGCCTACGAGGTGCTCACCGACGCGGTGGCCGCCGAACTGTTCGGCGGGAACTGACCGTGCGCGGTGCGGGCCGGGCGCACCCGGCCCGCACCGCGGTCAGACCCGGTATTCGGTGACCGCGTCGACGACGCGGGAGAGCTGAGCCTCGCTCAGCAGCGGCCACAGCGGCAACCGCACGATGGTCGCCGAGAAGTTTGCCGAGCGGGTGCACGGCACCGGCGTGCGGCCGTACTTGAGGCCCGCCGGGCTCGAATCCAGCGGAATGTAGTGGAACGGCGCCACGATCCCGCGCTCGGCGAGATGGGCGATGAGGCCGTCGCGGCTGTCCTCGGTGGGCATCCGCAGGTAGAACAGGTGCGCGGTGTGACCGCGGTCGGCGGGCACCGTCATCGGGCGGATGTCGTTGCGGGCGGCCCAGTCCGGCAGCGCGGCGGCGTAGGTGTCCCACACGCGGTGCCGCTGGGTCTGGATGGTGTCGAACTCGGCCAGCTGCGCGTCGAGCACCGCGGCGTTGAGTTCGCTGGGCAGGTAGCTCGAGCCGATGTCCTGCCAGGAGTACTTGTCCACCTGGCCGCGCAGGAAGCGGGCCCGGTCGGTGCCCTTCTCCCGCATGATCTCCGCGCGGCCCATCAGGATCTCGTCGGAGAGCAGCAGCGCGCCGCCCTCGCCGCAGTGCACGTTCTTGGTGTCGTGGAAGCTCTGCGTGCCCAGCGTGCCAATGGTGCCGAGCTGCCTGCCGCGCCAGGTGCCGCCGAGGCCGTGCGCGTTGTCCTCGATGATCGCCACCCCGTGCTGGGCGGCCAGTTCGAGCAGCGGCGCCATGTCGGCGGCCACACCGCCGTAGTGCATGACCACGATCGCCTTGGTGCGGTCGGTGATCGCGGCCGCGGCGGCGGCCGGGTCGATGTTGCCGGTGGTGTCGTCGATGTCGACGAACACGCACGTCGACCCGCGCAGCGCCATCGCGGTGGCCGCGGACGTGAACGCGAAACTCGGGACGATGACCTCGTCCTCGGGGCCGAGTTCGAGCAGCAGCGCGCCCAGTTCCAGCGCGTGCGTGCAGGAGGTGGTGAGCAGCGCGTGCTCGGCGCCGGTGATGGCCTTGATCTTGGCGGTGGCCGACTTGGTGAACTGACCGTCACCGTGACTGTGATCGGAATCGAGCACGGTCAGCAGGTTGGCGCGTTCGGCGGCGGCGCGGAACGGCCTGCTGAAGATGATGCGGTCGCTCACTCGTGGTGACCCTTCTCCGTCGCGGCTGGAATCGGCGCGTGCATCGTATCCGGGCGCGGTGTCGGGCTGTCGACGGTGAGGTAGAGCGGCTTGCCGACCAGGATGTGCAGCGCCACACCGAGATACTCCGCGATCAGGCCGAGCGAGAACAAGGTGGCGCCCGAGCACAGCAGCAGCACGACGATGATCGAGGCCCAGCCCTCGGGATCGCTGTTGTCCTGCGTGAGCGCCTGCACGATCACCACCCCGGCCATGATCACCCCCGCCAGGGCCAGGGTCACCCCGAGCATGCTCACCAGGCGCAGACCGCGGGTGCCGCTGCACAGCACCATCTTCCAGAACAGCGAGAACAGGCGGCGATAGTTGTAGCCGGATTCCTCGCGCCCCTCGGCGCGCAGGGTCACCGGCACCTGGACCGCGTTGCCGACCACCCAGGTCAGCGCCACGTCCAGGTACACGCCGTTGGCGGCGACCTCGGCGAGCTGGCGGCCGATGTCACCGCGGATCAGCCGGAAGCTCTCGAACCGGGTGGAATCCGGGAAGGCGAACACCGTCGCGAGCACGATCTTCGCCCCGCGCGAGGTGAGGTTGCGCAGGAAGCCGTGCGGACGGGTGTTGCTCGGCTTGGAGTACACCAGGTCGGCGCGGGAGGCCAGCGCCGCGTCGAGGAAGTCGGCGATGAAGGCGGGATCGTGCTGGCCGTCCTCGTCCATCGTGACGATCCAGTCGCCGCGCGCCGCCGCCATGCCGGCGATCGTCGCCGCGTCCTGACCGAAGTTGCGGCTCAACCACACCGGACGCACCTGCGGGTAGGAGCCTGCCAGTTCCTGCAGCACCACATCGGAGCGGTCGGGGCCGTTGTCGTGGACGAGGATGATCTCCTCCACCGCGAAGCGGGCGCCCGCCGCCGAGGTCGACGGTCCGGTCAGCCGGTCCAGCTCGGCGACCAGCGCCGCGATCGTCTCCTCGCCCCGGTACACCGGGACCACCACCGACACCGAATGCACCGGGCGCGACCCATTGCGGTCGGGCGCCCCGGCGGGCAGCACGGCGCCGGGTCGGGACGAATGTGCGGAAGGAATCGGCATCGTCGACTTTCGGTGATGGGAGGCGGTGCGGTGCGGGCCCGACAGTGGGGGAACTTTAACACTGGGCGGTGGCGCCCGCTGGTGACGCAGGGCACCGTGCGACGGTGCCGTCGGTGCCGCTTACCTGTAGGGTCTGATCCTCGTGGTGGAAAGTAGAACCCCTCCCCGTCGTGCCGTGTACCTGTGGGGCTTGATCACCTCCCTCGGAGTGATCGCGGGCTACGGCGCGGTTCTGCTGGCGAACGCCCGGCACTTCTACACCGACGACACCGAATCCCAGTACGTCCCGCTGTGGGTGATGCTCGGCAGGCGGCTGCGCGACGGCGATCTGCCGGTGATGGTTCCCGAGCACTGGATGGCGGGCAACTACGCCATCGAGGAAGCGGGACTGCTGAATCCGCCGCAGCTGCTGATCGATCTGATCGCGCCCTCGGTCGGCAACCTGGTGCTGTACGCGACCGTGGTGAAGCTGATCTTCGCGATCATCCTCGGCCTCGGCGTCTACCGGATCTGCCTGGCCTACGGTTCGCGGGTGCAGTGGGCCGCGCTGGCCGGCGTCTCGATCCCGTTCACGGGCTGGCTGCTGTTCTTCGACGAGGCCAGCTGGATGACAGCGTTCACCGGCACCGCGTGGATGGTGCACGCGTGGGCCTCC
The DNA here is from genome assembly GCF_003182135.1 of Nocardia neocaledoniensis. Classification (GTDB taxonomy): domain Bacteria; phylum Actinomycetota; class Actinomycetes; order Mycobacteriales; family Mycobacteriaceae; genus Nocardia; species Nocardia neocaledoniensis. Next base: position 214,844 of record NZ_QGTL01000012.1, read on the forward strand.
GGCGTGCGATACGCGCGCGGTCGAGGCGGGCCGATTCCGGTGTTCGTCTATCTCTACCTGGCGATTTCGGTGCAGTACATCTTCCCCGCTGTCGAGGCCGGGATGATGATCGTCGCGGTCGCCGTGGGCGAGCTGATCTACCAGAAGACCTGGCGCCCGTCGCTGAAACTGCTGGTGGTGTCCGGGCTGGCCGCGCTGGCCGGGCTCGCGACCTATCTGCCGAGCATGCTCTCGGCCAAGGTGACCTGGCGCGGCACCGCCCAGATCAACAACGACCAGTTCCTCACCGTGCCGTGGTCGGAGTCGCTGAACGCCAGCCTGCCCACGACCCTGCCCGCGTTCACCTCCTGGTGGGGCTACGTGCAGCCGCTGCCGGTGGTCTACATCGCGTGGTTCCTCGTCCCGGCGCTCGCGTTCATCGATTGGGGCAAGGCGCGGGGCGCCTGGCGGGAGATCAGTGGGATCGCGCTGTTCGCGATCGCCGCCCTCATGTGGACCGCGGGGCCGGGCACCATCGGGCCGCTGCGCTGGCCCGCCCGGGTGCTGCCGATGGTGGCGCTGGGTCTGCTGCTGCTGGTGTGCGTGCTGCTCGGCCGCTTCGCGACGTTCAAGGACTGGCGGGCGCGCGGGATCGCGGCGGCCGTGCTGATCGGGTTGCTGTGGGTGCGGTCGTTCTCCGCCGACCCGCATCACTGGCTGTGGCACGTCGGCGCCGCGCTGGTGCTCGCGGCGCTCGGCGCGCTGGTGGTGTGGCTCGCGGTGAACAAGGGCACGACGGCGGCGGTGGCACTGGCCATCGTCGCGGTGTTCCCGATCGCCTATTTCCAGGTCGACCGGGCCCAGCCGACGCCGATGAGCTGGAACCTGCCCAGCGATCGCGGCGCGGCGATGGCGGCGTTCCCCGACTTCGCGGGCACCACCCTGCAACTGGGCGATCGCGGCCTGATCCAGCCGGGGGAGCGCACGCTCGACGGCGCCTACGGCTCGCTGGTGTTCGGCAACTACGCCAAGGACCTCGAACTCACCTACGTCAGCGGTTACACGCCGAACGGCCACTACTGGTTCGGTGACATGCTCTGCATGCGCTGGGACACCAGCGTCTGCCCCGACGCCTTCCGCCGCGCGTTCGCGGTCGAACCGTCGACCGGCAAGACGATCGTCGACCTGATGAACATCGACCGCGTCGTCCTGCAGAAAGCGCTCTATCCGGACGCGGGCACGCAGGAACCGCCCGCCGGCTGGCGCTGGGTCGCCTACCCGGGCCACGAGAAGTACATCGCGGTCCTGGAACGCGAGGACGGCCTGATCTCCACCCGCAACGGCCGGATCTCGGCGGTCCAGGGCGCAACCGCGGTCTCGGTGTCGGAATCCGACACGACCAGCCGGGTGAAGGTCAGCTCCGACAGCGGTGGCCGCGTGGTGTTCGCGCGCCTGGGCTGGCCGGGCTACCGCGTGAGCCTCGACGGCAAGGACGTGCCGTTCACGGTGGTGGCCAAGAGCTTCGTCGCGGTCGACATCCCCGCGGGCACCCGCGACGGCGATCTCGAGCTGACCTGGCGGCCGCCGGGCTGGAAGATCGGCGGCGCGGCGATCCTGGCCAGCCTGCTCGGGCTGGCGCTGTTCCAGTGGCTGTACCTGCGCGGGCGCAGGCCCGAGGACACCGAACCCGCGGTGCCCGCCGCCGAGACCATCCCCGACGGCGACGCCGAACTCGCGGACGCGGTGCGATGACCACCGAGGCGGCGCCGGTCGGCGGTGTGCTCGAGACGCCGGGCCCGCTGCTGCGGATCGTGAAGCGCCAGGAGCTGGCGTTCGCGATCGTCGGCGGGTTCAACACCCTGCTCGGCATGGCGCTGGCGGTGTTCTGGCTGGGCGTGCTCGGGGACGGCAGGCCCGGGCTCGCCGTCGTCGCCGCCTACGCGGTGAGCACGCTGGTCGCCTTCGTCCTGCACCGCACCCTGGTGTTCCGGGTGCGCGGGCGGCTGCTGCGCGATTTCGTCGCGTTCTGCGGAGTGAACGTCGGCGGGCTGGTGCTCAACGTCGTGCTCGTGGAGGTGGCGGTGACCGGTCTCGGGTTCCCGGCCGCGCCCGCCTCGGTGATCGTCATGGGTCTGGTCGCGGTGCTCAGCTTCTTCGGACACCGCTACATCTCGTTCCGGCGCGCGCGGTAGGTTGGGCGCATGGCGCACGAATCCACCCTCGACACAACCCTGCTCGGCCTGCTGGCCTGCCCGCAGGACAAAGGCCCCCTGCAGCTGGTCCGCACCGAAGCCGGCGCGAGCGTGCTCTACAACCCGCGCCTGCGCCGCGCCTACCCGATCGACAACGGCATTCCCGTGCTGCTCGTCGACGAGGCCCGCGACGTCGCCGACGCCGAGCACGAGTTCTTCACCGCCCAGTCCTGAGCGGGACCAGCGCGGCGGCACTGGCGAGCAGGCCGACCCCGGTCAGCAGCAGCGCCGCGCGCGCACCGCACACCTGGGCGAGAACGCCGATCCCCACGGTGGCCGCCGCGACGACCGCGCTGTTGGTCACCGTCCAGGTCGTGAGGACGCGGCGGGTGTCGGCCGGGTCGATCCGTTCGAGCCGGACGGTCGCGAACACCGGCCCGAACACCGCCATCGCCGCGACGATCGCGGTCTGCACCACCAGCACGACGATCAAGCCCGCGAATCCGGCCGGCGTCAACGCCAGGCCCAGCGACCAGGCGACTCGCGACACCCCGGCCCAGCGCAGCACCACCGGCGCGCCGAAACGGCGCACCAGCGGACCGGTCAGCCTGGTCGCGGCGAGCCCACCCAGGCACGGCACCCCGAGCACCACGCCGTACTGCCAGGTCGTGAATCCCAGATCGCGCACGAGCAGCACCGTCAGCACGGGCGCGCTGCCCATGATCAGCCCGTTGACCAGGCAGGTGTTCACAAACAACCACCGCAGCACCGGATCGGCCGCGATCAGCTCGCGGCCCGAGGCGCCGCGGTGGGCCGCAGCGGGCGGCGACCAGGTCTCGCGCGCCCGGATCCCCGCCAGCGCGCAGGCCGAGCCCAGATAGCTGACCGCGTCGATCGCCACCGTGATCACGGGCCCGAACAGCCCCAGCAGCAGCCCACCCACCGGCGGCCCCGACGCCGTCACCGCCCACTGCGTCGCCTCGAGCCTGCTGTTGGCCGTCAGCAGCAGCTCCGGTGGGGCGACCGCGCGCAGCAGTGCACCACGCGCGGCCGTGAACACGATCGTCGCGGCGGCGGTGAGCGCGGCGACGATCACCAGGTGCCCGTAGGTGAGCGCGCCGGCGAACCACGCCAGGGCCACTCCGGCCAGCAGCGCGCACCGCGTGAGGTCGGCGCCGAGCAGCGTCACGCGTTCGGGCGCCCGCTCGGCCCATGTCCCGAGCGGCACGGCCAGCACGGCGCCGACGGCCGGCCCCAGCGCGGCCAGTGCCGCGACCGCGAACGCGCCGGCGTGCAGTTGGGTGAGCGCCAGCAACGCGAAGGAGTCGAGCGCGATCCGGCTGCCCGCCGTGCTGACGGCGAACGACGTCCACAGGCGGGTGAAGTCTGGGCCGAGCCGGGGTGCCGAGGTGGCGGCGATGCGCATGCCGGACACCGAATCATCGGCAGGCGCCGGCGATCAAACAACGGCGTGGACCAGGGGAACAACGTCCGGTTGTGCGTCGACGTCCTAGGGTGGGAGCCGTGGATTTCCGAGCTGTCGCGACTTTCGTCGCCGTCGCCGACACGGGACAGTTCCAGGAGGCGGCCGTCGATCTCGGCATCACCCAGCAGGCGGTGTCCAAGCGCGTCGCCGCGCTCGAACGCGAGTACGGGGTGCGGCTGTTCCGCCGGACACCCCGCGGCGCCGAGCTCACCGCCCCGGGCCGGGATCTGCTGCCGCACGCCAGGGACATCCTGACGGCCTGCCGACGCGCCGAGGAGGCACTGCGGCCACCCGCGCGGCCCCTGCGCGTCGACGTGATCGCGACCAGGGGCGGCGCGGCCACCCTGCTGCGGCGCTTCCACCGCGCCCACCCCACGGTGGAGCTGGACGTGGTGACCCTGCGCGGCGAGGCGGCGATCGCGGCCGTCGCGGACGGCGCGATCGACGCCGCCCTGCTGGCGATCACCGGCGACGGGCTCCCCGGCACGGTCCGGACCCACCGGGTCCACGACGAACCGCTCCAACTGCTGGTCGGCGCGGAACATCCCCTGGCCGAACACCTTTCGCTGCGCACGGCGGAGCTGCGCGAGGTGCCGCTGTGGATGCCCGGCCTGACACCCGGTACCGAGTGGGCGGCCTACTACCGGCAGCTGAGCGCCGCGTTCACCCTCGACATCGACCGGTCCGGACCCAATTTCGGGATGGAACACCTGCTCGACACCATCGAGGCCAGCACGAGCATCGCCACGGTGATCGGCGTCGGCACGGTCATCGACCCGTCCTCGCGCCCGCGTCTGCACCGCATCGACCTGCGCGATCCCACGCCCTGCTATCCGTGGTCGGTCTGCGTGCGCACGTCCGACACGCACCCGGCGCTGCCGCTGTTGCTCGATCATTTCGCACGCGACCGTCCACCCGAGCCCACCGACCGCTGGCTCCCGACATGGGCGCGAACGTAGGTCCCCACCGAGAGAGCAAGCAGGGTTAGGCTCACCTCAGTTGTCGTCGAGCGCAAGAAGGTGTCGCCGATGTCCGACGAGGTAACCCTGAGCGGCATTCCGCTGACCATGCTCTGGACCCTGCACAACCGGGGATCGGAGGTGAAACGCGCCGACGCGGTCCTCACCGACCCGGATTGCGAACGGCTCTACGACGCCATCGATTTCGACTACGAAGGCACCTTCGGCCCACCGGACGGCACCCACGCGGTCCGCTCGGCCCGTTTCGACGCGGCGCTGCGCCCATGGCTGGCCGCGCACCCGGGCGGAACGGTGGTCGAACTCGCCGCAGGCCTGGAGACCCAGTTCCAGCGGTGCGACGACGGCGCGGTGCGGTGGCTGTGCGTCGACGTGCCCGAGGCGATCGAGATCCGCCGCCGCTTCCTCCCGCCGACCGAGCGCTGCCGATATCTGCCGATCAGCGCCCTCGACCTGACCTGGTTCGACCACGTCGACCCGGCGCACGGCGTCTTCGTCTCCGCCCAGGGGCTGTTCATGTACTTCACGCCGGAGGAGGTACGCGGCCTCGTCACCGCGATCCTCGAACGCTTTCCCGGCGTGGAGCTGATGTTCGACACCATCCCGCCGTGGTTCTCCCGCAAGACGATGCGTGGATTTCGCAAGACGCCGGGCTATCTCGCGCCACCCATGCCGTGGGGCGTCGAGCGGAGCCGGGTCGACGCCCTCCTGCGTTCGTGGAGTTCCGCCGTCGACACGGTGACCGTCGACTCGTACGGACCCTCGCACGGACCACTGGCCGCGTCGCTGCCGATCTTCGGCGCGTTGCCTCTCCTGCGCGACATCCCGCCCGCGATCGTCCGGGTGCGAGCGCGCTGAAAGGTCAACGGCCGCAGTCGATATCGCTGGTCAGATAGCGCTGCACCGCCGGGCCGACCGCCGCGACCACCGTCTCGATCGGCATCGAGGCCAGCGGCTCGATGCCGATGATCTTGCGCGCGGTGAGCACCCCGACCATCTGCGCGGCGACCAGCGACACCCGGGCGCGGCCGTCGTCGTCGGCGGTGGCGATCCGGCCGCGCACCCGCTCGAGCACGACCTGGAGCAGGAAGGAACGCGCCAGGCTCATCTCGCCGCCGCCGCCCAGCATGCTGCGCACCATGGCCACGATGCCCGGCCCGGCGGGGGAGTCCCACACGGTGACCACCGCGCGCACGATCGTCGCGCCGAGCTCGTCGAGCGGTGCGTTCTCGACCTGGCTCAGCGTCGAGTCGGGGTCGACCGGGAAGTCCACCGCGGCCGCGAACAACTGCTGCTTGGTCCCGAAATAGTGGTGCACGAGCGCGGGATCGACGTCGGCGTCGCCCGCGATCGCCCGGATCGAGGTCTTGTCGAAACCGGCGTCGGCGAACCGGATCCGGGCGGCCTCGAGAATCGCCGTCCTGGTGTCGGTGTTGCCGGGCCTGCGCCCGGTGCGACCGGACCTGGCTGTGCCCGAACCGGATTCGCCGTCGCTCATGTTCTCCTCGTTCCGTCAGGGTGTCCGTCGCCGCAGGGTGGCCGCGCCCAGACACAGGGCCACCACGGCGAACCCAGCGACCACCGCGATGTCGCGCCACATGACGCCGGTCGGCTCCGGGGAGACCGACACCTGCTGCAACGCGTCGACCGCGTAGCTCAACGGCATCACATTGCTGATCGCCTCCAGCCACCCGGGTAGGCGGTCGCGGGGAACGAGCAGGCCGCACAGGAAGATCTGCGGCGCCACGATCACCGGCATGAACTGCACCGCCTGGAACTCGGTGCGGGCGAACGCGCTGGCCAGCAAGCCGAGCGCGACGCCGCACACCGCGTCGACCATGGCGATCAGCATCACCCAGCCCGGACTACCCGCGGCCTCGAGCCCGAGCAGCCAGAACGCGACCACGCACGCGACGGCGGCCTGCGCCGCGGCGGCGAGGGAGAACGCGCTGCCGTACCCGGCCAGCAGATCCAGCTTGCTCAGCGGCGTGGTGAGCAGCCGCTCCAGCGTGCCCGAGGTGCGCTCGCGCTGCATGGCGATGGCGGTGATCAGGAACATCACGATGAACGGCAGGATGCCGAGCATGGTGATACCGACCCGGTCGAAGATGGTCAGCGGGGAGTGCGGCGCGCGCGGAGCGTCCTGATAGATGAAGTACAGCAACGTCATCAGCAGGGCGGGTACCACCAGGATCATGGCGACGGTGCGGCGATCGTTGCGCAGCTGGCGCAGGATCCGGCCGGTGGTGGCGGTGTAGGGGCGCAACGGGATGCTCATGCGCGCTCTCCCATCGTGATGAGGGTGAGGAAGGCGGTCTCGAGGTTCTGCTCGCCGGTCCGCTCGCGCAGCTCGTCAGGGCTGAGCTGGGCGAGCAGGTCGCCCTCGCGCATGAGCAGCAGCCGATCGCAGTGCTCGGCCTCGTCCATCACGTGACTGGAGACGAGCAGAGTCGTTCCGGCGGCGGCCAATTCGCGGAACTGCTTCCACAGCTCCACCCGCAGGACCGGGTCGAGTCCGACGGTCGGTTCGTCCAGCACCAGCAGTTCCGGCTTGCCGACCAGCGCGCAGGCCAGCGATGCCCTGGTCTTCTGCCCGCCCGAGAGCTGGTCGCCGAGCTGGCCCGCGTACTCGGCCAGCCCGACGGCGCCGAGCGCGGCGTCGATGTCGTCGCGATCGCGGCCGTAGAGCGCGGCGTAATAGGCGACGTTGTCGCGGACGCTGATGTCGGCATAGATGCTCGGCGCCTGGGTGACGTACCCGACCCGGCGGCGCAGCCCGGCACTGCCCGCCGGTTCGCCGAGCACGGTGACGGTGCCCGATTCCACGATTTGGGTGCCCACCACGGCGCGCATGAGGGTGGTCTTCCCGCAGCCGGACGGGCCGAGCAGGCCGGTGATCGAACCCTGCGGGATGTCGAGCGACAACCCGTGCAGGACAGTGCGTTTCCCACGGGTGACGGTCAGCCCGTCGACCTGGACAGCGGTCGGTGGCGGGGCGGTGTGCGACATGGTCGCCTCAATTCATCGAGTGTTGAATTCACTACGTGATGAATTTAGCGCGACCGGGACGCCCTGGCAAGGCTCAATGCGGGTGGGTGGGTGCGACCGCGGCCTCCTGACCGGGCTCGACGACCACGAACTGGCCCATCATTCCCTGGTCCTCGTGCCAGAGCAGGTGGCAGTGATACATGTACGGCGTGTCCGGATCGGCGGGCCCGTCGAAGCGCAGCGCCACCGTCGCGCTCGTGTTCGGCGGCAGGAAGAGCGTGTCCTTCGGGCCGGTCAGCGCGGGCGGCGGTGGCGCGCCCGCGTAGTCGAGCACCCGGAACTGCACGTCGTGGACGTGGAAGTTGTGCGGCATCCCGTCGACATTGCGGATCACCCACCGCTCGGTGGTGCCCCGCGTCACCGTCGCGTCGATGCGGTCCATGGCCATCTTCGCTCCGTTGATCCCGGAGAGAGTCAGGTCGAAGGCGCGTTCGCGGACCGCGTCGGCGCCGTCCGGCGTCGACGGCGCGACCAGCGCCGCGGGCAGCTCGGGGGAGGGGCGCAGGGTCGCGGCCGCGCGGAGCTCCAGCACGTCGAAGCGGTCGTCGCCGCCGGCGAATCGGTTGCCCCAGAAGTCCAGGCCCGCGTCGAGCCGCTCGCTGCGCAGCACCGCGCGCTCACCCGGCCGGACCCGTACCACGATCTCGGCCCGCTCGCCGGGCGAAAGCTGCACGGCGGACAGGGTTTCCGGCCGCGGGAGCAGACCGCCGTCGGTCCCGATCAGCGCGAAGGTCCTGCTGTCGTGGAAGGCGAAGGTGTAGATCCGCGCGGTCGAGGCGTTGAGCACGCGCAGGCGCACCAGTTCGTCGCCGACCTCCTGATACGGCGCGAGGGTGCCGTTGACCATGGTGCGGTCGCCGAGGAATCCGACATCGCGGAACACGCCGTGACCGCCGTCCAGTTGCCCTCGGCGGAGCCGCACATCCTGCACGATCACCGGGAGATCGTCGACGCCGTAGGTGTCGGGCAGCGGCAGGGCGTTCGCGGCGTCGTCGTCGAGCAGGAACATGCCCGCCAGGCCGCGCCGGACGTGGTCCTCGGTCTCGCCGTGCGGATGGGGGTGGTACCAGAGCGTCGAAGCCGGTTGCGCCACTGTCCATTCCGGGATCCAGGTGGCACCGGGATCGACCATCTGGTGGGGCCCGCCGTCCATCTCCGCCGGCAGATGCATGCCGTGCCAGTGCACCGTCGAGGCTTCCGGCAACTGGTTGCGCACCCGGACCCGGACCCGCTCGCCGCGGGCGGCCCGCAGGGTGGGGCCGAGGTAGCTGCCGTTGAAGCCCCAGGTCTCGGTGGCGGTGCCGGGCTCGAATTCGGTGGTCCCGGTGCGCATGTCGAGGTCGAAGACGCGCGTTCCGTCGGCCTCGACGGTCGACGGCGCCAGGGGTGGGACGGCGAGCGGTCTGGTGAATTCCGTGGTGCCGACGGTGGAGACGTCGGCGGTGGACCAGGACCAGGTCACCAGCCCGGCGATCGCGCACACGAGGGTGAGGACGAACGCGCAGGCGCCGAACAGTATCCGGCGGAGTCGAGAGGGGGAAGCCATGTTCCGACGGTAGGAACGGCGCACCGGTTCGCACATCGGGAGCGGGCCCCCAACCGACCCTGGTTCACACCCTGACCGACCGGGCTTTCCGCAGGTGGCGAGGCCACTGGGTGATGAGTGACTCAGGTCACAATAAATGGTTGTCACGTTCCGCCGGGCTCATCTGTCCTATCGGCATCCCATCGAGAAGGAGTGCCGCCATGAACACCACCGCACACCACGTCGTCGTCCTCGGCGCCGGCTACACCGGCATGCTGGCCGCGATCCGGCTCGCCCACCGCACCCGTGCGCGCGGTGTCCGGATCACCCTGGTCAACCCGTCGGCCAGGTTCACCGAGCGGCTGCGGATGCATCAGATCGCCGCGGGCCAGGAACTGGCGAACCATTCGATTCCCGAGCTGCTCGCCGGCACCGGCATCGCCTTCGTCCAGGGCTGGGCCACGGCCGTCGACCCCGAGGCGCGGCGCGTGCGGGTCGACGGGCACGGGGAGCTCGCCTACGACGAACTCGTCTACGCCCTCGGCAGCACCACCGACACCTCCGCCGTGCCCGGCGCGGCCGAGCACGCGTGGGCACTGAACGATCCGCGCGTCGTCCACCGCTTCGCGGGCGAGCTCGCCGCGCTGGCCGAGGGCGCCGCGGTGACCGTCTGCGGTGGCGGCCTCACCGGCATCGAAGCGGCCGCCGAGATCGCCGAGAGTCAGCCGGGCCTGCGCGTCACGCTCGTGAGCGCGACCGAACCCGGCGCCATGATGGGCGAACGAGCCAGGGCCCACCTGAACAAGGTGCTGGATCGCCTCGGCGTCGTCCGCGTGGTCGGCAAGCGGGTCACCAAGGTGCTGCCCGCAGCCGTCGAACTCGCCGACGGCACCACTCTCAGCAGCGATCTCACGCTGTGGACCAGCGGCGTGCGGGTCTCCCCGCTGGCCGCCGCCGCGGGCATCGCCACCGACGCGCGGGGCCTGATCGTGGTCGACGCGACGCTGAAGTCGGTGTCGCATCCCACGATTCGCGCCATCGGCGACGCCGCCGCCGTGCGCCAGCCCTGGGGCGTCATCCACGGCACCTGCCAGAGCGGCCTGCCGACCGCCGCCTACACCGCCGACGCGATCGCCGCCGAGCTGCGCGGCAGGCGGGTGCGCCCGTTCCGGTTCGGCTACTTCCACCAGCCCGTGAGCCTGGGCAGGCGCGACGCCGTCATCCAGTTCACCCACGCCGACGACACCCCGCGCCGCGTCCACCTGACCGGCTGGGCGGCGCGAACCTACAAGGAACTGGTGAGCGGCAGCCCGGTCCCGACCTTCAAGGCCAGCCGGAAGATGATCATGAGCGTGCAACTGTCCAAGGGCGGCAGGGCGACGCGCCGGAACATGCGCCATGGTTGACGACATGCCGGACCAGGACCCCTTCCTCGCCCATCGCAGGCTGCTGTTCGCGACCGCCTATCGGATGCTCGGAACCGTCACCGACGCCGAGGACGTCCTGCAGGACGCGTGGCTGAAATGGAACGACACCGATCGCGCCGCCGTCGACCATCCGAAGGCCTACCTGGTCCGCACCGTCACCAACCTGGCGCTGAACCGGCTCACCTCCGCCAGGGCCACCCGCGAGGCCTATGTCGGCCCGTGGCTGCCCGAACCGGTCCTGACCTCACCCGACATCGCCGAGGACACCGCATTGGCCGACACCGTCTCCACCGCGATGCTGGTGGTCCTGGAAACCCTCACCCCGATCGAACGCGCGGTCTTCCTGCTGCGCGAGGTGTTCGGGTACTCGCACGCCGAGATCGCCGCGGCGCTCGAGCGACCCGAGCCCACCGTTCGTCAGATCGTGCACCGCGCCAAGAACCACGTGCGCTCGCGCAGGCCGCGCTTCGACACCGACAAGGCCGCCCGCGCCCACATCACCGAGCAGTTCATGGCCGCCTGCGCCGGCGGCGACCTGAACGCCCTGATGGACCTGCTCGCCCCGGACGTCACCTGCTGGTCCGACGGCGGCGGCGTGGTCACCGCCGCGCGCAGGCCGCTGCACGGGCCCGATCACGTCGCCCGGTGGATCCTCGGCGTCCTGGCGAAACCGTCCTCGGCGGGCGCCGAGCTCAGTGCCGCCGAGATCAACGGCGAGCTGGGCACGCTCATCTCCATCGGCGGCGCGCCCGGCGCCGCCTTCACCTTCGACCTCGTCGACGGCCGCGTGCGCAACCTGCGCTTCCAGGTGAACCCGGGCAAGCTGGCGGGCCTGTACCGGGGGACCGAGCTGCTCGGCTGAGTTCGGCGGTAGGCACAATGGCGGGCGTGTCCGCCCAGGAACTGGCCGTCGATCCGCCCACCGCCGCGCGCAGGCTGCTCGGCGCGACCCTGTGGTCGGGGCCGGTCGCGCTGCGCATCGTGGAAGTCGAGGCCTACGGCAGCGATCCCGCCGGCCCGTGGCCGGATCCCGCCGCGCATTCCTGGCCGGGGCCCACGGCCCGCAACGCGGTGATGTTCGGCCCGGCCGGGCGGCTCTATGTCTATCGCTCCTACGGAATCCACCTGTGCGTCAACGTCACCACCGGCTACGACGGCGAGGCCGGCGCGGTGCTCGTGCGCGCGGCGGAAGTGCTCGACGGCGTCGATCTCGTCCGCGAACGCAGGCCCGCCGCCCGCAAGGACGCCGACCTCGCGCGCGGACCTGGCAATGTCGGCAGCGCGCTCGGCATCAGCCTCGCCGACTACGGCACCGAACTGTTCGATCCGTTCTCCGACGTGCGCCTCGAGCTGAAACCGCCTGTGCCACAAGCGGACATCGCCACCGGCCCCCGTGTCGGTGTCAGCCTGGCCGCCGAGGTGCCGTGGCGGTTCCTGATCCCCTCGCCGGCGGTCTCGGTGTACCGGCGCAGCCCGCGCGCGGCGGCACCGACGACGTAGCGCGAAAAATCTCGCACGGGCAGCGATGAATTCCGCGGCGACCCTCCGTCCTATCTGTTGAACGCGCCACCGACCCCAGCGCGACCGACCAGAAGGACCAGAGATGACCACCACCACCGCAGACTTCGCCACCACCACCGCTGCCGCGCGCCGCCCCGGCAAGATCCGCAACCGCGTCCTGTGGACCCTGCAGATCGTGCTCGGCCTGTTCTTCATCATCGCCTCGGGTGGCCCCAAGATCGTCATCCCGCACATCCTCATGGAGAACCCGCCGCAGAACATGACCATCCCGATGGGGCTGCTCATCTTCATCGGCGTCGCCGAGGTGGCCGGCGGCATCGGCCTGATGGTGCCGAAGCTGACCGCCCTGGCCGCCGCGGGCCTGTCGCTGCTCACCGTGCTCGCCGCCGCGACGCAGGCCTTCATCGCCGACCTGCCCGGCATGGCGATCTTCCCGCTGGCGCTGGCCGCGATCTTCGCCTGGATCGCCTACGAGCGTCGCGAGAGCATCACCGCGCTGATGCGATGAGTGTCGACTCGACCCGCTGACGATCGCCGGAACCACACGGTTCCGGCGATCATCGGCGTGCCGAGGAAGTTCGGCCTGTTCGCGAGCCCGGATCCGGATGCGCAAAGATGGGCACCGTGACCGGCGACATCTTCGACGAACTGACCTGGCGCGGCCTGATCGCGCAGTCCACCGACCTGGACGAGATGCGGGCGGCCGCCGCGACCGCGCCGCTGACCCTCTATGCCGGCTTCGACCCCACCGCGGCGAGCCTGCACGCGGGTCACCTCGTCCCGCTGCTCGCGCTGAAGCGTTTCCAGCGCGCCGGTCACCGGCCCATCGTCCTCGCGGGCGGCGCGACCGGCCTGATCGGTGACCCGCGCGACGTCGGCGAACGCACCATGAACTCCACCGACACCGTCGCCGAGTGGGCCGGACGCATCCGCTCCCAGCTCGAACGCTTCGTCGACCTCGACGATTCGCCGACCGGCGCGGTGATCGTCAACAACATGGACTGGACCGGATCGCTGTCCACCGTCGACTTCCTGCGCGACATCGGCAAGCACTTCTCGGTGAACGTCATGCTGGCCCGCGACACCGTCAAGCGGCGGCTCGAGGGCGACGGCATCTCCTACACCGAATTCAGCTACATGCTGCTGCAGGCCAACGACTACCTGCAGCTGCGCCGCGAACACGGCTGCACGCTGCAGGTCGGTGGCTCCGACCAATGGGGCAACATCATCGCCGGCGTGGAACTGAACCGCCGCGTCGACGGCGCGCACGTGCACGCGCTCACGGTGCCCCTGGTGACCTCGGCGGACGGCAAGAAGTTCGGCAAGTCCACCGGCGGCGGCAGCCTCTGGCTCGACCCCGAACTCACCAGCCCCTACGCCTGGTACCAGTACTTCGTGAACACCGCCGACGCCGATGTCGTGCGGTACCTGCGCTGGTTCACCTTCCTGAGCCGCGAGGAACTCGACGAGCTGGAGCTGGCCACCACCGAACGCCCGTTCGCCCGCGAGGCGCAGAAGCGCCTGGCGGCCGAGATGACCACGCTCGTGCACGGCGAAGCCGAGACCCGCGCGGTGGAACTGGCCAGCCAGGCCCTGTTCGGACGCGGCGATCTGCGCGAGCTCCCCGAGTCGACCCTCGGCGCCGCGCTGCGCGAGACCGCGATCGACGGCAAGGTCGCCGAGGTCGTCCCCGGTGAGCCCAACACGATCGTCGACCTGCTCGTCGCCTCCGGCCTGGCCGAGAGCCGGGGAGCGGCCCGGCGCGTGGTCAACGAGGGCGGGGCGTCGGTGAACAACGAGCGGGTCGCCGACATCGACTGGACGCCGTCGGACACCGACTACCTGCACGGACAGTGGCTGGTGCTGCGCCGGGGCAAGAAGAACATGGCCGGCGTCCGACGGATAGCCTGACCGCGCCGCGGAGGCCTGAGTCACATCCGTGTGATTCGGGCCGCCGCAGCGGCGATCGTCAGCGCGCTGACCTGCGCAGATGCGCTGCTGTCCAGGCGATTTGACGCGGCGTTATCCGGCGCGTAACTTATTGGAAGTCAGAGCGACACGGACCAACCGGAGAGCGCCTGGCAAGCCCAACAGAGTGACCAGCATTACGATTGACATCGTCTGGAAGCGAAGTTAGGCTGGAACAGTTGCCCTGCAGACGATCCGGACGAGAGCCGGTGGTTCTGCTTGTGCGTGTGTTCTTTGAGAACTCAATAGTGTGTCGATGAATGTCAGTGCCAATAATTATTGGTGCCAGCCTTTCATACCCCCCGGTTGGAAGGTTGGACATTTTGAACAACAGCAAACTTTTTGCTGGTGTTCGGCTTGCTAGGTTTTCGGACTCTAGTTTAGATATTTCTGATTACACCCTTCGGGGTGTGGTTGAGAGTCTTCAACGGAGAGTTTGATCCTGGCTCAGGACGAACGCTGGCGGCGTGCTTAACACATGCAAGTCGAGCGGTAAGGCCCTTCGGGGTAC
>NZ_QGTL01000013.1 GCF_003182135.1 Nocardia neocaledoniensis
ATCTCGGCGAGCAGGTGACCGTAATCGGGCTCGTCCACGCCCATCATCTGCTGCATCGCCTTCGACGACAGACCCACCTTGTGCCCGACCACCTTCGCGCCGTTGTGGATCCGGTCCCGGATATTGAGCAGCTGGATCTCATACGCGTCGACCACATCGATCCCCGGATACCGGTCGACGAGCGGGGACACCGCCACCCGATCCCGCTCCGCCCGCGCCAAATCGGCGGCGACCTCGGCGCGCACACTGGCTGTCAGCATCCTGAATTCCTCTTCTCCTCTGATGTGCTCGTCCCATGCTCGCTGTCGAGAGGGGTGGACAAGTCGTGGTCTCCCGCTGGATGGACGGGAAATCGGGATCGCCCCGGAATCGTGGCGCACACCACGACCAACACGACGGTCATCGCCGCGATGCTCACGAACACCAGATGCACAGCGGCGGACAGATTCTCCGGTGAGGGCGCCCCGGCGCCGTCGAGGCGGGCGTTGACGAGCGCACCGAACACCGCCAGCCCCACCGCGCTGCCCAGCGACCGCGCGAACAGGTTGGCCGAGGTGACGACGCCGCGTTCGGTCCACGCCGCGCTCGTCTGCGCAGCGATCAAGGTCGGCGTGGCCACCAAGCCCATGCCGGCGCCGACCACGAAACACGAGGCCGCGACCTGCCACAGCGGCGAACCCTCGTCCAGCAGCAGGGTCGTCGCCGTGCCGAGCGCCGCGACACCACTGCCGAGCACGGCGCAGGTGCGGAACCCGAAGCGCAGGTACACCTTTCCCGCCTGCGCGGCACTCAACGGCCAGCCGAGGGTGAGCGCGCCGGTGACGATGCCCGCCACCAGCGCGCTGGTCCCGAGCACGCCCTGATTGAACATCGGCACATACGTCGTGAACCCGAACAGCAGCGCGCCGCCGAGCATCGAGGCCACACTGCCGGCGATCACCACCCGCCGGGTGAACAACCACAGCGGCAGGATCGGCCGCGCCGCCCGTGCCTCGACCGCCACGAAGAGCGCGAGCGACACGGCGGCACAGGCGAACACGCCCAGCCCGGTCGGCGAACCCCACGCCCACGCCCGGCCGCCCTCCAGTAGCCCGAGCACCAGGGCCCCCGCGCCGAGCGTCAGCAACACCGCGCCCGCGTAGTCGACACGATGACGCCGCCGCGGCACCGATTCGTGGAAGTGGCGGACCAGCATCCACCCGGCCAGCACCGCGACGGGCAGGTTCACCAGGAAGATCCACCGCCAGCCCAGATAGTCGGCGAAGACACCGCCGAGCAGCGGCCCGGTCACCGAGGCCACCGCCCACACCCCGGCCAGATAGCCCTGCACCGTGGCCCGTTCGGACAGCGTGTAGAGATCACCCGCGATGACCATGGTGGTCGGCTGGATGGCGCCCGCCCCGATGCCCTGGATCGCGCGGAACACGATCAACGCCACCATGCTGGTGGCCAGCCCGCACAGCAGCGAACCGAGCGCGAACACCACGACCCCGAACAGCATCACCGGCTTGCGGCCGAACGTGTCGGCCAGCGCGCCGTAGATCGGCACCGTCACGGCCTGCCCGAGCAGATAGATCGTGAACAGCCACGGGAACAGCGCGAAATCGCCGAGGCTGTCGGTGATCGAGAGCACCGCCGTCGCCAGGATCGTCGAATCGAGGGCGACCAGGGCGGTGGCGAGCATGAGCGAGGCCAGCACGGGTCCGCGTTCGGAGCCGAAGCCGACCTCGGCGCGCACGGTATCGGTTGCCACGGCACACCTTCCGGGTCAGAAGCGGATGCGGACGCTGTCGGTGCGCGGGCGGGCCTGGCAGGCGAGGGTGTATCCGGCGTCGATGTCGTCCTGGTCGAGGACCCCGGTGCTGTCCATGGCGACCTCCCCGTCGAGCACGGTGCACGCACACGACCCGCACTCGCCCTCGCGGCACGAATAGGGCACGTCGAGGCCGTCGGAGAGCATCACGTCGACCAGGGTGCGCGAGCGCGGCCAGCGCAGGGCGTGCACCTCGCCGTCGAGCTCCACCTCGACCTCGGCCGCGTCAGCGTCCTCGGCCGGGTCGAGGGGCTCGGGCTCGGCGAACGGGTCGCCGGTCAGTGACACGAACACCTCGGTGGTGACGCGCTCACGTGGCCAGCCCGCACCGGCCAGCGCCTCGGTCACCGCGGCCATGAACGGCGCGGGACCGCAGACGAACGACTCGAACGACGCGTACGGCGCGGCGAACGCGGCCAGCCGGGCCGTCGAGGGCAGGCCCTGCAGGGACTCGAGCCAATGCGTCACCTGGAGCCGCTCCGGGTACTGCTCGGCCAGCTCGCGCAGCGCGTCGGCGAAGATCACCGAATCCGCGCCCCGGTTGGCGTAGAACAGCACCACCCGGCCGGTCCCACCGGCCAGGGCCGAGCGCAGGATCGACATGACCGGCGTGATGCCGCTGCCGCCGGCCCACAGCAGCAGATCGGTGTCGAGCGAGGCCGGGGTGAAGGTGCCCAGCGGCGGCAGCACGTCGATGGTGTCGCCGGCGGAGATGTTGTCGCACAACCAGTTCGAGCCGTAACCGTCGGCGGTGCGCTTGATCGTCACCCGCGGCGGCTCACCCGTCAGCGGGGAACTGGCCAGCGAATAGCACCGGGCGACCGGGGCGGACCGGTCACTCGGGATGCGCAGCGTGAGGAACTGGCCGGGCCGGTAGGCGAAACGATCGGCGGCGTCGGCGGGCACGTCGAAGACCAGCGAACGGGCGTCCGCGGTCTCCTCGATCACCTCCGCCACGCGCAGCGTCACCACCCGCGAGCCCCGCGAGACCTCGGCAGTCGCACTCGTCACTGGTGTCCTCCTCCGTCACAGAACCGGTGTTCGGCCCACCGTCGCAGGGGAGCGGCGGCGGTGGCGGTGTCGATCCCGGTGGACGGGAGACGGTCACGGACCGCCCGCTGACCGGGAAGACGCGGCGGACCGCACCGGCGCCGGCCCTAGCGTCGGCCCCGTGGACACTCGAACCTCCGGGGGCGCCCGATGAACCGCATGCAGAACACAGTCGCCCTGGTGACCGGCGCCGCCGGGGGCATGGGCCGCGCCCACTGCCGCCGGCTGGCCGAGGAAGGCGCCGACATCATCGCCGTCGACATCGAGGCCGCCGCCGCGGGCCTGGCGCAGACGGCCGCCGAGGTCGAGGCACTGGGCAGGCAGTGTGTGACGGCGACGGCCGACGTGCGTGACCAGGCCGCGCTGGACGTCGCCGTCGCCGACGGCGTCGCCGCGCTCGGCCGCCTCGACGTGATCGTGGCCAACGCGGGCGTCTACCGCGACCACGCCCTGTCCTGGGAGATGCCCGAGGAGGACTGGAAGCTCACGATCGACATCAATCTCACCGGCGTGTGGCACACGGTGCGCGCCGCGGTGCCCGCCCTCTCCGACGGCGGCTCGGTGGTGATCGTCAGCTCCATCAACGGCATCCTCGGCGCGGCGAACTCGGCGCACTACGCCACGAGCAAGCACGCCGTGGTCGGCCTGGCCCGGACCCTGACCAACGAGCTCGGACCGCGCGGCATCCGGGTGAACACCGTGCATCCCGGCTCGGTGGCGACGCCGATGATCCTCAACGACGCCGTCTACGCCAAGCTGCGTCCGGACCTGCCGAACCCGACCCGGCAGGACGCGGCCGAGGTGCTCGCGGCGCGCACGGTGCTGCCGGTGCCGTGGGTGGACCCGGTCGACGTGAGCAACGCCGTGCTCTTCCTCGCATCCGACGAATCCCGTTACGTGACGGGAACCCAGGTCGTCGTCGATGCCGGACTTACTCAGAAGGTGTGACATGGGACGGGTATCGAACAAGGTCGCGCTGGTCACCGGCGCGGCCCGCGGCATCGGCCGCGCGCAGGCGATCCGCCTGGCCGAAGAGGGCGCCGACATCATCGCCGTCGACGTGTGCGGCCCCGTCGAGACCGTGGTCTCGCCCGGCGCGACCCCCGCGGACCTCGACGAGACCGTGCGCGCGGTCGAGGCCACCGGCAGGCGGATCGTGCGCGCCGTCGTCGACGTCCGTGACGGCGCCGCACTGCGCACCGCCGTCGACGCCGGCGTCGCCGAGCTCGGCGGACTCGACATCGTCTGCGCGACAGCGGGAATCAGCAACAGCGGCCCGGCGCTGGAACTGACCGAACAGCAGTGGCAGACGATGATCGACGTCAACCTGACCGGCGTGTGGCAGACCTGCAAGGCCTCGGCGCCGCACCTGATCAGCCGTGGCGGCGGCGCGATGATCCTCACCAGCTCCATCGCGGGCCTGCGCGGGCTGGTCGGCGTCGCCCATTACACCGCCGCCAAGCACGGTGTCGTCGGGCTGATGCGTTCGCTCGCCAAGGAACTCGCGCCGCACCATGTCCGCGTGAACTCGGTGCATCCCACCAACGTGGACACTCCGATGATCCAGAACGACATGGTGCGCAAGGTGTTCCGGCCCGACCGGGAGAACCCCACCCGGGAGGAGTTCGCCGAGGCGGCCGTGACGATGAACATGCTGCCCATCCCGTGGGTGGAGCCGATCGACATCGCCAACGCCACCCTGTTCCTCGGCTCCGACGAGGGCCGCTACGTCACCGCGGTCACCCTCCCCATCGACGCGGGCTCGACGCAGCGCTGACGCGTGTCGGCGGTGCCGCCCCGGAGGTGGGGAATACGCTGGTGAGCGCCGTTCATCGGAGCGGTTCGGGACCGTCGTTCGCACGAGAAGCCCGCAGGGGCGGAACGGAGCACGATGAACACCCACAGCAACCCCGGCACGCGCCTCGCCGCGGCGGCGGCGCTCGCGCTCGGCATGACAGTCCTGGGCGGAGCGAGCGCACTCGCCCAGGACTGCCAGCCCTCCACGGACAGCTATTCCACCGAGGGCGCCCCGCAGGAGGGGCCCAACGGCGGGCAGCCCGAGAACCAGCAGTCAGAAGATCCGTACCGGGCCGAGAACACCTGCTAGTCACGTCCGATCGGGTGGCACGCGCGCGGACGACCGATCCCGGCGGTCCGCGCCCGTGTTTCGCCCGGGGATCAGCGGGCCGGGACGGCGGGACCGAGGTCGGCCAGGACCTGGGGGAGTGGGTGCTGGTGCAGGATGCCCAGTCTCTGGGTGGCGCGGGTGAGGGCCACGTAGAGCTCGGCCGCGCCGCGGGGACCGTCGGCCAGGATGTGGGCGGGCTCGACGACGAGGACGGCGTCGTACTCGAGGCCCTTGGTCTCCGACGCGGTCACCGTACCGGGGACGCCGGGCGGCCCGATGACCACGCTGGTGCCCGGCTTGCCGGCCTCGGCGCGCACGAACTCCGCGATGGCCGTGCCGAGATCGTCGTCGTCGACCTGGCGTGACCACGGCTGGACACCGCACGCGCGGACCGACTCCGGTGGTCGCACCTCCGGCGCGAATGCCGCGAGGACCGCGGCCGCGACGGCCATGATCTCCGCGGGCGTGCGATAGTTCACGGTCAGCGCGCGGTAGGCCCAGCGGCCCGGCACATAGCGCTCCATCACGGCGGCCCAGGACGTGGCGCCCGCCGCCGAACGTCGCTGCGCCAGATCGCCCACCACGGTGAACGACTTGCCGGGGCACCGGCGCATCAGGACGCGCCAGTCCATCTCCGAGAGCTCCTGCGCCTCGTCGACCACCACGTGGCGGTAGGTCCACTCCCGGTCCGTGGCGGCGCGTTCGGCGAGTTCCCTGGTGTCGCGCTCGAGGAAGCGTTCGGCCAGGTCCTCGCCGAAGAGCATGTCCTGGGCGAAGAGGTGGTCCTCGTCGTCCATGTGATCCGCGCGGGCGACCATGGTCTCCTCGAGCACCCGGGCGGCGTAGGCGGCCTCGGCTCTGCGCTCACGCTCCGCGGTGTCGTCGACGGGCTCGTGCGGGCCGAGCAGGTCGACGAGTTCGTCCAGCAGCGGCACGTCCGACACCGTCCAGGCGGCGCCGTCGGCACGGTACAGCGACTCGTCGGCGCCTGCGGCGCGCAGCCGCTCCCGCGACGAATACAGCTGCGCCAGCAGTGTTTCCGGTGTCAGGATCGGCCAGAGGTCGTCCAGCGCCGCGGTGAAGGCGCTGTTGTCGGCGAGCTCGGCGATCAGGTCCTCCCGCAACTGCTCCCACGCCTCGCGGTCGTCCCTGGTGAGCCAGCCCTTGCCGATACGGCCGATGGCGCGCTCGGTGAGGACATAGGTGATGATCTCGCGGAACACCGCGCGGGCCTCGTTGTGCGGTGTGCCCGAAGCCCGCGCCTCCTCGGTCGCCCACTGCGCGGTCTCGGCGTCGATCCGCACGGTGACATCGGCGAGTTCGATCGGCATCGGCTCCGCAGGCAGGCTTCGCCGATCGGCGACCGCCGCCGCGAGCACGTCGAGGATCTCCAGCGACCCCTTGTGGCGCGCCGCCGCGGGGGTGTCCTCGGCGGTCACCCGCAGTCCGGGCAGTAGCTCACCCGCGGTCGTGAACACCACGTTGGTCTCGCCCAGTGACGGCAGCACGTGCGAGATGTGGTTCAGGAAGGCCGGATTGGGCCCGACGACGAGAACGCCCTGACGTTCCATCCGTGCCCGCTGGGTGTAGAGGAGGTAGGCCACGCGGTGCAGGGCGACGACGGTCTTCCCGGTCCCTGGCCCACCCTCGATCACCAGGACACCGGGGTGATCGAGACGGATGATCTCGTCCTGCTCGGCCTGAATGGTCGCGACGATGTCGCGCATCCCCGCGCCGCGTGGCGCGTTCACCGCGGCGAGCAGCGCCGCGTCGCCCCGCGCCTCGCCGTCGGGCCTGCCCAGCACCTCGTCGGTGAAGCCGGTCACCTGCCGCCCGCGCGTGTGGAACTGGCGGCGCCCGCGCATGCCCTCCGGCGAGGCGCCGGTCGCCACGTAGAACGGACGCGCGGCGGGCGCGCGCCAGTCGAGCAGCAGCGGATCGAACTCGTCGGTCTCGTCGAACAGGCCGATGCGGCCGATGTAGCTGGTTTCCCCCGAGAGCGCGTCCAGCCGGCCGAAACACAGCCCGTTGTCGGCCACATCCAGCCGCTTGGCCTCCTTGGCCAGCGCGCGGACCTCGAAATCCCGTTCCATCGCCGAGACACCCTTGCCGCGCAAGGCCGCCTCGTAGCGCCCGCGCACCCGCGCGCGCTCGGCGTCGAGCCGCGCGTAGAGGCCGACCACGTACTGCTGCTCGGACCGTAGCTCGTCCTGATATCCCTGAGTTGACACATGCCCTCACTTTCCCGGTTCGTCCATCCCGGCGGAGCGCGACGATCACACCCGTTTCCGCAGCTCATGGGCTACGGCGGACGATTATGCGGCACGAAGGGGGCCTTGCGGCAAGGCCCCCTGTGCGCTATATGTTGGAAAGGGAAGGGAGTGTGTGTCCTCCCTCAGCTCGCCGAGTCGAGATCCTTCCGTGTCAGGAACGCCAGCACCGCCGACTCGAACTCGTCCTTGCGTTCGATCATCGCCCAGTGCCCGCAGTTCGGGAACACGTGCAGTTCGGCGCGCGGGATCGTGCGCATCGGGATCAGTGCCATGTCGAGCGGGCTCACCCGGTCGTCGCGGCCCCAGGTGATCAGCGTCGGCGCCTGCACCTTGTGCAGCATCGCCCACGGCGGCGGGGCGTCGGAGGCCTCCATCGCCTTGACCATCATCGCGAAGGCGGCCTTGCTGTACATGCGGCGGGCGCTGTCGAGGGTCGCCGGGTCGGTGGCCTGGGTCCAGCGCTCCTCGATCAGCTCCTCGGTGACCATCGCCGGATCGAACACCATCGAGTGCAGCCACTGGATCAGCCGCTCGCGGGTGGGCTCCTCGGTGAACTCCTGCAGCAGCTTGATGCCCTCACCGGGACCGGGACTGAACAGGTTGCGCCCGATCCCGCCGATGGTGACCAGCTTGCCCACCCGCTCCGGATGCGCGATCGCGTAGTTCAGCGCGACACCGCCGCCCATCGAATTGCCGATGATGTCGACCCGGTCCAGGCCGAGCGCGTCGACGAACCGGGTGACCGCGTCGAGCGCGGTGACCATCGGATGGCCACCGAAATCGTCGCTCACCCCGAAACCGGGGAATTCCAGCACCAGGCAACGGAATCGGTCGGCGAAGGTGGCCAGGTTGCCGCGGAAGTTGCGCCACCCGGTGACGCCGGGCCCCGAGCCGTGCAGCAGCAGCAGCGGGGGACCCTCGCCGGCCTCGTGATAGCGCAGCACACCGGCGTCGGTGCGGATCTCGCGCAGGGTGGCCTCGTAGCTCAGTTCGCTCATGCGTGGGTGCCCCCGTCGATACGGATCTCGGTGCCGGTGATGAACGCGCCGTCCTCGGAGACGAGCATGGCGATGACGCCGGCGACCGCGTTCGGGTCACCCATGCCCGCGCCGCCGGACTCACGCTCGGTCGGCAGCACCGGCGAGAGCTTCGAGAACAGCGCCCAGTCGGCGTCGGCGGGCACGTAACCGCCGGTGGCGTCGGTGATTCCGGACTTGATGCTGCCCGGCGCCACACACACCGCGCGCAGGCCCTTGCCGCCGTACTCGAGCGCGATGGCGTGGGTGAAGGACTGGATGCCGCCCTTGCTCGCCGCGTAGGCCGCCATGTACGGGTGCGCGAACGCCGCCGAGGTGGAGCTGAAGTTCACGATGGTCGCGCTCGGGTTGGCCAGCAGCGTGGGCAGCGCCTCGCGGACCACCAGGAAGGTGCCGGTGAGGTTCACCCGGATGATGGTGTCCCACAGGTCGAGCGAGGTCTGGTCGGTGTGCGCGGCGCGCAGGATGCCCGCCGCGTTCACCAGCGAGTCCAGCCCGCCGAGGGTGTCGACGGCCGAGCGCACGCCCGCGACCACCGACTGCTCGTCGCCGATGTCGATGATCAGGGTGGTGAGGCGGTCGGCGGTGCCGCGCTCGGCGGCCTGGGCCCGGGTGGCGGCCAGGCCGTCGGACGAGACGTCGGCGGCGACCACGCGCGCGCCCTCGTCGAGCAGTCGCAGCGCGGTGGCCTGGCCGATGCCGGAGGCGGCGCCGGTCACCAGCGTGCGGTGATTGTCGAGTCGGTTCATGGAATTCTCCTGGGGATGTGTCAGCCGAGCTGTCCGGGGACCGGCTCGTGGCGCAGCTGATCGGTGGCCAAGGTGCCCGCGCGCACGGCGTCCTCGATGGAGTCGCGCAGCGCGGAGCAGGTGGGGATCCAGCTGCTCGGCTCGCCCAGTGCCGCGCGGCGCGCGAACTCCGGGCACGCCGACTCGGCGTCGTCGAGCCACTGGACGCTGGTGTGGCTGGGGCTGAACTTCTCGGCGAGGACCTTGTTACCGCAGGTCGCGCACTGGACGGGTTGCATGGCGCACCTCACTGTTCGCCCGCGGCGTGCCGGGCGCCGAGGTAGCCGAAGACCATCGCGGGTCCGATGGTGGCGCCGGCGCCCGCGTAGTCGTTGCCCATCACCGCGGCCGAGGTGTTGCCCGCGGCGTAGAGGCCGGGGATCACCGAGCCGTCGGCGCGCAGCACCTGGGCGTCGGCGTTGTAGACCAGGCCGCCCTTGGTGCCGAGGTCGCCGATGCGCACGCGCAGCGCGTAGTACGGGCCCTTGTCGATCTCGTCGAGCGCGGGCGTCGACAGCGTCGGGTCGCCGTAGTAGTTGTCGTAGGCGCTGACGCCGCGACCGAAGTCGGCGTCGTGCCCGTCGCGGGCGAACCCGTTGAAGCGGGCGACGGTGTCGCGCAACGACTCCGGTGCGACGCCGATCGCCGCGGCCAGACCCTCGACGGTGTCGGAGACCTGCACCAGCCCGCTGCTGAGCCAGGTGTCGGGGAACTTCTGGCCCGGCACGATGCCACCGATGGGGTAGCGGCTCTTGGCCTTCGCGTCGAACACCAGCCACGCCGGATCGTGGCTGCCCGCCAGCTGGGCGTGCACGAACGTCACGTACGGCGACGCCTCGTTGGTGAAGCGCTTGCCCGTGCTGTCGACGATGATCGAGCGGGGGATCGAGCGCTCCGAGACGAGCACCTGGTTGATCCCCTCGGGGCGCTGGAACGACGGCATCCACCAGGCGTCGTCCATGAGATCGACCGCGGCACCGACCTTCTCGCCCGCGATGATGCCGTCACCGGTGTTGTCGGCGGAGGCGGCGCTGAAATTGTCGCGCCCGCCCTCGGGCAGGTACTGCTTGCGCATCGCCTGGTTGTACTCGAAGCCGCCGGTGGCCAGCAGCACGCCGTGACGCGCCCTGATCCGGAACTCGCGGCCCCCGCGCTCGGCGAGGACACCGATCACCGCGCCGGACTCGTCGGTGATGAGCGAGCGCAGCGGGGTGTCGAGCCACAGCGGCACCCCGGCATCGCGCAGGGCCAGCCGCAGCCGGGCGATCAGGGCCCGGCCGAGGGTGTCCATGTGCCTGCGCAGCAGGATCGCCTTGACGGCGCGCAGGCCGGTCAGCAGCGCCGTCCAGCGCGCCTTCCAGGTGCGGGTCACCATGTTGAGCTGCACGAAGTCCTTGGACGTGATGAACAGCCCCGGCGGCGTCGCCAAGGCGGCGGGACGCAGCAGGTGCTCGTCGGGGCCCAGTTCCTTGAGGTTCACCGGCAGCGGCTCGATGGAGCGGCCCGCCGGACGCCCGCCCGGCGCCTCCGGATGATAGTCGGAATAGCCGGTGCACCACTGGAATCGCAGGTGCGGGCTGGTCTCGAGGAACTGGAGCATGCGCGGGCCCGCGTCGATGAACGCGTCGAGGTTGGCCGAGGGCACCCGGTCACCGACGACGGCGTCGAGGTAGGCGCGCACGTCGGCGCGGGAATCGCCGAGGCCCTCGCGCAGCAACGTCGGATTGTTCGGCACCCAGATCCCGCCGCCGGAGAGGGCGGTGCTGCCGCCGAACACCGAGGCCTTCTCGATGACGAGGGTGTCCAGGCCGCGGTCGGCGGCGGCGAGCGCACCGGTCAACCCGCCGGCGCCGGAGCCGACGACGAGGAAACCGACTTCATGATCCCAATGGTGTTCGGTCGCAGTCATTCTCGCCTCGCTCAGCCGATGACCATGTCGTCCTGCGACCAGAACGCGCGCATGCTGACGATGCGGGCGTCCTCGTCGAAGGTCATGACATCGATCGGGTCCAGGGTGAAGGTCTGGTCACCGAACTCGGTGACCACGCGGAAGCTGAACGCCGCGCTGTCGCCGGCCACGCGCAGGCTGAACAGCTCGGTCGAGCGCTCCATCGGCTCGATGGCCTCGTAGAACTTGCGGATCGCCGCGACGCCGACATGCGGCTCGCTGCCGACCGGGTCCTCCACCGTCGCGTCCTCGCGGTAGAGGGCGACGATATCGGCGGCCGTGCCGCTGCCGACGGCCTCCACATATTTCCGGACCGTCGCGCGAATGTCGTCGGCTGAAGCCATCGTGTTGCTCCTGAGATGTCGAAAGGTTGGTCTGTGAACCGTGCCACATCGGGTGGCCCGGCCGGGGGCTGCCTCCCGGCCAGCGGGAAGGGTCATCCCTCCAGGATGTGGCGCACGGCGAGGTGGCTGAACAGCATGGACGCGCCGATCGGATTGCCGCCGCCGGGGTAGACGGTGCCGCTCACCGCGGCCATGGTGTTGCCCGCCGCGTAGAGGCCGGGGATCGGCTCGCCGTCGCGGCCGAGCACCCTGGCCGCGGCGTCGGTGCGCAGGCCGCCCTTGGTGCCCAGATCGGAGATCCCGAACGCGGCCGCGTGGTAGGGGCCCTGGTCGATCGCCACCAGCGGCGGCTCGCCATTCGAGAAGGCGCGGTCGTAGGCTTCGTCGCCGCGCCCGAAATCGGGGTCGACGCCGGTGGGCACCATCGCGTTGAACCGCGCCACGGTGGCCTCGAGCGCCGCGGCGGGCACGCCGATCTTCGTGGCCAGTTCGGCGAGGGTGTCGGCGGTGTGCCACAGGCCCGCCGCGACGTACTTCTCGGTCTCGACCATGGAGACGTTGGTGGCCTTGATCGGCGGCACCTCACCCTCCTTGTCGTCGTAGATCATCCAGAACGGCAGGCTCAGCCCGCGCTCGTCCATCTGCCGGATGATGTCGCGGCCGAGCCGGTCGTAGGGCGCGGACTCGTTGACGAACCGGTTGCCCTCCTGGTCGACGAAGATGCCGCCGGTGAACCACAGCGCGAACGCCGAGCGTCCGTCCGGGTGGGTCAGGCCCGGCGACCACCACGCCTGATCCATCAGATCGGTGTCGGCGCCCGCCGCGATGCCCGCCTGATGCGCCAGGCCCTGATTTCCCCAGGGCCCCATGGTGTCCCTGGCCTCGCCGGGCACCCCGTAGTGCGCGCGCAGCTCGTCGTTCTGCTCGAAGCCGCCCGCGGCCAGCACCACACCGCGGCGGGCGCGGATCGCGACCCTGGCTCCGTCGCGTTCGACGATCGCGCCGGTCACCGCGCCGTCCTCGACCACCAGTTCCACCAGCGGGGAGTTCAGGTGCAGCTGGACGTGCGGGTAACTGGACAGCGCGCGCAGCATCCGCCCGATCAGCGCCTGGCCGCCGATGAGCAGCTCGGGCAGGGGCGCGCCGAGCCGATCGGTGTCGAGCGGGCCACGCAGCGATTCGCGCAGCGGGCCCAGCTCGGCGGCGGGCAGCGGCGTCGGCATGATGTGGCGCTGCCCGTCGAGCCTGGCCTTGGGTGCCTTGCCGAAGTAATCCGGCCACGGCAGCATCTCGAACGCGAAATGATCGTCGGCTTCGAGGTATTCGATGAGGTCGCGCCCGCGCGTCACATAGGTGCGCTGCAGGTCCTCCGGCGTGCGGTCGCCCACGACGGCCCGGTAGTAGGTGAGCGCGTCCTCGAGCGTGTCGTCGGTGCCCGCCCGTTCCAGCACGGGGTTGCACGGGAACCACACCCCGCCGCCGCCCGAATACGCCGTCGTGCCGCCGAACTTGTCGGTCGCCTCGACCACCGCCACGCTGAGTCCCTCGCGCGCGGCCGTATAGGCCCCGGCCAGGCCGCCGCCCGAGCCCGCGACCAGCACGTCCACTTCGTCGTTCCAGATCACCACTGTCTCCTCCTGGTGCCACCGCACATCGCCGACGACGGTAGGGCCGGACCGGGCCGACGTGATGTGGATCATCCCGATCACCGGGACGACATCGCCGCGGCGAATGTGCCGGTCAGCGGGAAGGGGTCCTGCGCCGCGGGGCCGCGCGTCTTTAGCGTCGCCCGCAGAGAAACCGGTCTCCAGCGAAAGGCAGACACTGTGAACCCCGAGACCCCATCGGCAGCAGCGAACGACCCGGCCGACGTCGACGTGGTCGTCGTCGGCGCGGGCATCGCCGGACTGTATGCCCTGCACCGCTTCCGCCGCAGCGGGCTCACGGTGCGGGTGTTCGAGGCAGGCGCAGGCGTGGGCGGCGTCTGGTACTGGAACCGTTACCCGGGCGCGCGCTGCGACGTCGAGAGCGTCGACTACTCGTATTCCTTCGACGACGCACTACAGCAGGACTGGGACTGGAGCGAGAAGTACGCCACCCAACCCGAGATCCTCGCCTATCTCGAACACGTCGCCGACCGCTACGACCTGCGCCGCGACATCGAATTCGAAACCAGGGTCACCGATATCGTGCTCGACGAGACGACCCTGCGCTGGCGGGTCGGCACCGACACCGGCCGCGCGGTCTCGGCGCGCTTCGTGGTGCTGGCGACGGGGCCGCTGTCGAACGCCAACACCCCGGACATCGCGGGCCTGGACACCTTCGCCGGCCGGATCCTGCACACCTCGCACTGGCCGCACGAGGGCGTCGACCTCACCGGTCAGCGGGTCGGCGTGATCGGCACTGGCTCCTCCGGCATCCAGACCATCCCGTGCCTGGCCGAGCAGGCCGAGCGGCTCACCGTGTTCCAGCGCACCGCCAATTACAGTGTGCCCGCGGGCAACACGCCGCTGACCGAGCAGGATCGGCAGGCGCAGAAGGCCGGCTACCCCGAGCGCAGGCGGTTGTCGATGCTCAGCGGCGGCGGTTCCCCGCATCAGGCGCATCCGGAATCGGCGCTGGCGGTCGACGAGCGGGAGCGCCGCGAGGCCTACGAGAAGCGCTGGGCGCTGGGCGGTGTGCTGTTCAGCAAGACCTTCCCCGACCAGCTCACCGATCTCGCCGCCAACGACACCGCCAGGGAGTTCTGGGAGGAGAAGGTGCGCGCGGTCATCGCCGACCCGCGCGTCGCCGATCTGCTGATCCCGCGCGACCATCCCATCGGCACCAAGCGGATCTGCACGGACACGAACTACTACCAGACCTACAACCGCGACAACGTCGAGCTCGTCGACCTGCGCGCGACCCCCATCAGCCGCATCGACGCCGAGGGCGTGCACACCACCGACACCCATCACCCGATCGACACGCTGGTGCTCGCCACCGGTTTCGACGCCATGACCGGCTCGGTCGCGAAGATGAACATCGTCGGGCGCGGCGGGCAGACCCTCAACGAGGCGTGGCGCGAGGGGCCGAAAACCTATCTCGGACTGGGGGTCACCGGTTTCCCCAACCTGTTCAATCTCACCGGGCCGGGCAGCCCGTCGGTGCTGGCGAACATGGTGCTGCACTCGGAACTGCACGTCGACTGGGTGGCCGAGGCCATCGAGTTCCTCGACGGCAGGGGAGCGGTGGCGCTGGAGGCGCGGCCCGACGCGGTGGCCGACTGGGTGCGTGAGTGCGCCGACCGGGCGGCGGGAACCCTGATGACGCAGGCGAATTCGTGGTATCTGGGCGCCAACATCGAGGGCAGGCCGCGGGTGTTCATGCCTTTCGTCGGTGGTTTCGGGGTCTACGGCCAGATCATCGCCGAGGTCGCCGCCGCCGGGTACAAGGGATTCGACGTGATCGAGCCGTGAGGGTGAACGACGACGGGGTGGTCCGCAAGGGACCACCCCGTCGTCGTGTGTCGTCAGGCCGCGAAGCCGCCGAACCCGCCGCGATAGAACAGCAGCGGCCGCGCCCCCTCGACGGCGCGCAGCGCGCCGATCCGGGCCAGGACCACGGTGTGGTCGCCCGCGTCGTGCTCGAGCTCGACGGTCACCTCGATCGTGGCCAGCGCGCCGGCCAGCGCGGGCGCGCCGTTACCGGCCCGCTCCCAGTCGATCCCGGCGAACTTGTCCGCGCCGCTCACCGCGAACTGACGGCACAGCACGCCCTGGTCCTCGGCCAGCACGTTGACGCACAGCGTGCCCACCTCGCGCAGCCGCGGCCAGCTGGTGGAGGTCTTGGCCGGGCAGAACGAGAGCAGCGGCGGATCCAGGGAGACCGACACCACCGACTGGCAGGCGAAACCCAGCGGCCCCGTCCCGTCGTGGGCGGTGATCACCGCGACACCGGTCGCGAAATGCCCGAGCACTCTGCGCAGCTCGGCGGGGGCGGGGATGTCCGCGTCGACGACGACGTGGTCTGCATTCATGGGGGATCCTCCCGGACGGAATTCGATGCTTCCCACCATCGGTGCTGCCCGGCGCCCGGCTCAAGACGTCCTCCCGGTCAGCGGTTGCCGCGTGGACTGGACCACTGCCCAGGCTTGCTACCATGCACCGATGGCGACTCCCGACCCCGACTCCGGCGTGCCCAATCTGCCGCCGACCAGCTGGGCGGTCCTCGCCATGCTCTCCTACGAGGAAGAGGTCTCCGGCTACGACCTGAAGAAGTGGGCCGACTGGAGTCTGCGCTACATCTACTGGACGCCGTCCTACAGCCAGATCTACGCCGAACTGAAGAAGCTCGAACAGCACGGGTTCGCGACCTCGCGGCTGGATCGCGACAACGCGACCCGCGGCAGGCGGCTCTACCAGATCACCGACGCCGGGCGCGGCGCCGTCACCACCTGGTGGAACAACGCGCCCGTCGACCCGTCGGTGCTCAAACACCATGTGCTGCTGCGGGTCATGTTCGGCCACCTCGGCTCGCCCGATCGGCTCAAGCAGATCCTGCGCGACCACATCGCCGATGTCGACCGGCTGCAGAAGCACGCCGCGGTCGACGCCGAGGCCGCCAAATCCGAACCGGGCTGGGCGTACTCGCAGATCGTGCTGCAGTGGGCGCAGCGCCACTACGAGACCGAACGCGACCTCGCCGAGCAGCTGATCGACGAGATCGACGCCGCAGCGACCGTGCTGGCCGGCGCCGAGCACGACGACCGCGCCGAGTACCCGCACCCCACGCCGGGACGGTGGCGCGAGATCGAGCAGCGCGTCAACGAAGAGGGCGGGCACCCCAACGGCGACTGAGCGGGTGGGGGCAGGTGCGTGCCCCCACCCCGGCTCACTTCGTGGCGAGCCGCTCGATGTCGTCGATGATCTTGTTCGCGCCGAGCACACCGATGCCGAGCATCCAGGTGTCGTCGGCGACCTCGTAGGCACGGCCACCGGCCACCGCGGGCAGCGAACCCCACAGCGCGGTCACCCTGGCCTTGGTGGTACCGGTCGAGGAGCCCGTGTAGTCGGCGTGGAACACCACGTCACCGTTGATCTGCTCGTACTGCTCGGGATCGAGCTCGGCCATCGAGTACTTGTTCCACTCCCGCGCCGGATGCCGGAAACCGACCTGGGCCAGCAGCGAACCGGAGAACGTCTCCGGGCCGTACAGGCGGAACCGGTCCTCGGTGAAGCGGACCATCGACACCGTCTTGCCCGGCGCGCCGATCCGCTGGCCGACCGCCTTCGCGCGGGTGTCGAGCTGGGTGAGCAGCTCGGTCATCTCGGCCGACTTGCCGACCGCGGCGGCCGTCAGATTCGCCTGCTCGTGCCAGTTGGTGCCCGAGTTCTCCGAGAACACCGTCGGCGCGATGCCGCTGAGCTGGGTGTAGAGCGGTTCGTGGCGCACCTTGGTGCCGATGATCAGATCGGGGGCCAGGTTGGCGATGGCGTCCACGTCGGGGTCCTGGATGGTGCCCACCGTCGGTACCCCGGACAGCTTGTCGGCCAGATATTTCGGCGCGCCGTAGCCCATCGCGCGTTCGGTCACCGCGGCGGGCGTGATGCCCAGCGCGACGAGCGCGTCGAGGTGCGGTGAGTCGAGGACCACGATGCGCTGCGGGTTTGCCGGTACCTTCGTCTCGCCCATCGCGTGGGTGACGACCTGACCGTCGGCGACCTCGGAATCGGCCGAACCACAACCGGTCAGCGCCAGGCTCGTCGCCGCGACCAGCGCGCCGAGGGCGGTCAGCAGCCGTCGGCTTCTGCTCTTGTTGATCTCCACCCCAGTGACATTAGCCTAACCTAACCAAGGTTGCCCTCGCTTCTCGGCGGCGGGTACAGTCCCGCCGGTGCGTTCGAGTCCCTCCGCCGTGACGGCCCGCCCCGGCGCCACCCCGCTCGCGCGCGGCGGTGTCGTGCTGCTGATCTCGGCCGTGCTGCTGTTCGGCGTGTGCGTGGCCAGTCTGGCGATCGGCGCGAAATCGATCCCGATGGGCGAGGTGGTCGCCGCGCTGTTCGGGCGGGGCGACGGCAGCGTGCGGGTGATCATCGGGGACTGGCGGTTGAGCCGCACTGTCGTCGGCCTGGTCTGCGGTGTCGCGCTCGGCGCGGCCGGCGTGGTGATCGGCGCGCTCACCCGCAACCCGATCGCCGACCCGGGCCTGCTCGGGGTGAACGCGGGCGCGGCACTGGGCGTGGTGGTGGGGCTCAGCCTCACCGGCGGTCTCGGCGTCACCGGCTACACCTGGTTCGCCTTCGCCGGGGCCGGGGCCGCGGCGATCGTCGTGTATCTGCTGTCGATGATCGGGCAGGCGACGGCGTCACCCTTGCGCCTGGCGCTGTCGGGGGTGGCGCTGGCGGCGGTGCTGTCGGGGGTGACGCAGCTGCTGGTGTTCATGGACGAGGACGTCCTGGATTCCTTCCGCTTCTGGCGGATCGGTTCCCTGGCCGCGCGCGATCTCGCCGACATCGTGCCGCTGCTGCCGTACGTGATCGGCGCCGCGCTGCTGGCGTTGCTGCTGTGCCGGGCGCTCAACGCCCTGAGCCTCGGGGACCGGACCGCCGCGGCGCTCGGGGTGAACCTGGGGCGGGTGCGCTTTCTCGGCTTCGTCGTGGTCACCGTGCTGTGCGGGGCCGCCACCGCGCTGGCCGGCCCGATCGCGTTCGTCGGTCTGCTGGTCTATCACATCGCGCGCTACCTCGTCGGCGCCGATTACCGCCTGCTCGTGCCGCTGTCGATGCTGCTGGCCCCCGTGCTGCTGCTGGCCGCCGACGTGCTCGGCCGGATCGTCGCCGGGGGCGAACCCGTGCCGGTGGGCGTGATGACCGCCTTCCTCGGCAGTCCCGCGCTCATCGCGCTCATCGTCTTCAGCCCGCGGATGGGGGCCGAGTCGTGACGCTCACCCAGCTGTCCGGGCCCGGATCGCGCAGGCTCACCGCCACCGGGATCACCCCGACCGATATGGTGCTGCGGCTCGGGCGCGCCACCGTGCGGTTCGATCGGCGCGCGAGCCTGGTCACCGCCGGGCTGGTGCTCGCGGTGCTGGTGCTGGTCGCGGTCTCGCTCATGGTGGGCGAGTACACGATCGGGCCCGGCGCGCTGTGGGACGTGCTCACCGGGCAGCCGCGGCGCAGGCTCGACCAGTTCTTCGTCGTCGACCGGCGGCTTCCCCGCGTGCTCGTCGCGGTCGGCGTGGGCGGTGGGCTCGCCGCCGCGGGCGCGATCTTCCAACGGCTGTACCGCAATCCGCTGGCCAGCCCCGACATCATCGGCTTCACCGACGGGTCGGCGGTCGGCGCCGTCCTGGTGCTGATCACCTTCGGCGGCACGCTCGGTATGGGCGCGCTCGGGGCCGCGCTCGGCGCGCTGGTCACGCTGGCGGTCATGGCCGTGCTCACCGTGCTCGGTGGGCTGCGCGGGACCCGGCTGGTGCTGGTCGGCATCGCGCTCGGCGCGCTGTCGACCTCGGCGACGTACTACCTGCTCAGTCAGGCGTACCTGCCCTCGGCCGCGGTGGCCAACGCCTGGCTGATCGGCTCGCTCAGCGGCCGGGGATGGGGGCAGGTGCTGGTCATCGGCATCGGCCTCGCGGTGGTGACCCCGGTGCTCGTCGTGCTCGACCGGACGTTCCACGCCCTCGACCTCGGCGACACCGTCGCCACCACGCTGGGCGTGCGCGGCGGCCGCGCGCGGATGGGGCTGATGGCCGGGGCGACCGTGCTCGTCGGCCTGTCGGTGGCCGCGGCCGGGCCGATCGCGTTCATCGCCCTGGCCGCACCGCATCTCGCGCGCGGACTCACCCGTACCTCCGGCGCCGCGATCTTCGCCGCCGCGTGCGTCGGTGCGCTGTTGCTCGGGGTGAGTGATCTGGTGGCCGAACACGCCTTTCCCGCCCCCGTGCCCGTCGGCGTGATCACGGTGAGCATCGGCGGGGTCTTCCTCATCTGGCTGCTGGTACGAGAGGGTCTGCGCCATCGTGTCTGAAACATCCACCGGGACGGTCGAATCCACCGGCGACGAGCAGGGGCGGGCCCGGCTGCGCGGCGCGTCGGTGCGGGTCGCCTACGGCGAGCGGACTGTGCTGCACGAGGTGGACATCGCCGTGCCCGACGGGCGGTTCACCGTCATCATCGGGCCCAACGCCTGTGGGAAGTCGACCCTGCTCGCGGCCCTCGGGCGGATCCTGCGTCCCGGCGCCGGCTCGGTGATCCTGGACGGCAAGGACATCCACCGCTATTCGACCAAGGAGACCGCGCGCAGGCTCAGCCTGCTGCCGCAGACGCCGGGCGCGCCGGACGGGATCGTCGTCGGCGACCTCGTCGCCCGCGGCCGCTACCCGCACCAGGGGCTGCTGCGCCAGTGGTCCGACGAGGACGCCGCCGCGGTCGAGGAGGCGCTGGCCGCGACCGGCACCACCGACCTGCGGCACCGCCGGGTCGACGAGCTGTCCGGCGGGCAGCGCCAACGGGTCTGGATCGCCATGGTGCTGGCCCAGGCGACCTCGATCGTGCTGCTCGACGAGCCGACCACCTACCTCGACATCAGCCACCAGATCGACGTCCTCGACCTGTGCGAACGGCTGTACCGCGACCACGGCCGGACCGTCGTCGCCGTCCTGCACGACCTGAACCTGGCCTGCCGCTACGCCACCGACCTCATCGCCATGCGCGACGGCCGGATCATCGGCCGGGGCGCGCCCCGCGAGCTGGTCACCCCGGAACTCGTGCGCGAGGTCTTCGATCTGGACTGTGTGGTCGTCGACGACCCGATCACGGGATCGCCGATGATCGTGCCGGGTCGGCGCGGCGCCTCCTAGGCGGGTCCGCCGACAGCGTCGGCTCCGCGACGGCAGGCTCGGCGCCGAACCCGGCGCGAGCGGTCGGGCGAGTTCGATGGTGAACGGGCGCAGGAGATCTGGGCTTGCGTTGGAGTGAACTCCAACTCCTACAGTTCGTCCCATGACCACAACTCAGCAGCTCAACGACATCGACGACCGGTTCGAGCGCGGCTCCGCGCTGCTCCGGCACATCGGCGGACCGGACGGGGCCGCCGTGCTGGACAGCCTGGCCGACATCGCCCCCGACGTGGGCAGGCTCACCGTCGAGTTCGGCTACGGCGACATTCTCGCCCGCCCCGGGCTGCCCCTGCGGGAACGGCAGCTGGCGACCGTCGGCGCGCTGGCCGCGCTCGGCCACGCCGCCCCGCAGCTGCGCTGGCACATCGACGGCGCGCTCAATGTCGGCGCCACCCGCACCGAGATCGTCGAGGTGCTGATCCACGCCAGCGTCTACGCCGGTTTCCCCGCCGCGCTGAACGGGCTGCGCGTCGCCGAGGAGGTCTTCGCGGCCCGCGTCGACCCGGCCGAGGAGCCGGCCGCCGCCGTCCCCGAGGGCGACCGCTTCGCGCGCGGGAGCGCGGCACTGACCGCCATCGACGGCCACGCCGGCGAGCAGGTGGTCGCCTCGCTGGCCGACATCGCCCCCGACTTCGCCCGCTACGTGGTCGAATTCGCCTTCGGCGACATCTACTCCCGGCCCGGACTCGACTTGCGGACCCGCGAGCTGGTGACGATCGCGATGTGCACCGTCCTCGGCGTCGCACCCCAGCTCGGTGTGCACATCCACGGTGCCCTCAACGTGGGCGCGACCAGGGCCGAGATCGTCGAGGTACTGATCCAGATGATCGGCTACGCGGGCTTCCCCGCCGCGCTCAACGGCATCGCGGTGGCGCGCGCCGTCTTCGCCGAGCGCTAGCCCACCCGCTGGTCGAGGACGTCGCGGATCATCGCCCAGACCTGGGTGCGGGCGGTGGCGGTGGCTTTCAGGGACGGGATGGTGAGGAAGCCGTGGAACAGGCCGTTGTAGCGGCGGTGCCGGACCGGGACGCCGTCGCTCGCGAGGCGCTGCGCGTAGGCGTCGCCCGCCGAGCACGGCGGGTCCAGTTCGGCCGTGATCACCACCGCGGGCGGTAGCTCGGCCAGGGTGGCGGCGCGGGTGGGGACCAGGCGGACGTCGTCGGTGCCGTCGGGCGCGTAGTTGCGCCAGTACCAGCGCATGGCGCTGGTCGTGTTGTAGTGGCCGGTGCCGAAGCGCCGGTAGGACTCGGTGTCGAAGTCGTCGTCGATCACCGGGTAGATCAGGATCTGGGCCGCGACCGGCGGGCCGCCGCCGTCGCGCACCGCGATCGCGACCGTCGCCGCGAGATTGCCGCCCGCGCTGTCCCCGGCCAGCGCGATCCGCGTCGGATCACCGCCGTACTCGCCCGCGTGCTCGGCCGTCCAGCGCAGCGCCGCGAGCACGTCGTCGTGCGCGGCCGGTGCCGGATGTTCCGGCGCGAGACGGTAATCCACCGACACCACCACCGCGCCGACGCCCGCCGCCATCGACCGGCAGAACTCGTCGTGGCTGTCCAGATCGCAGAACACGAAGCCGCCACCGTGCGCGAACACGATCACCGGGAGCGCGGTCTCCGGGCCGTGCGGCCGGTACACCCGCACCGGCAGGTCACCGCCGGGCCCCTCGATCGTGAGATCGCGCGCCAGGCGCATGTCGGGAAGCCGCTGCAGCGGCGCCCTGCGGCCCAGGATCGCGGCCCGCACCTCGGCCGCCGTCATCGTCGCCACATCGGGGAACCCCGCGTCGAGCGTGGCGAGCATGGCCGCCACTTCCGGATCGGGAACCGCACCGGGCCCACTGGTCGGGAATTCGCGCACAGTCACTGGTCCTCCTGGCAATCGGCGACGGAATCGGCGTCGAGGCACGTCGTCCGGCCACCGTAGGTGCCCCTGTCCCCACCTGAACCGCGTTCTCCCACTGGGCGGAAACCCGGCCGTGGTCACAGCACTGTCATGCGTGCCGCCCGCGGCGGCGGGTATTCCTCGGTGATGGCGGCATCGCAGCGATCCGGCCGGATCCCGGCGTCCGGTGCCGCCGGTCGAGAAGGGAAATGCGTTGCCGATTTCCACCGATGAATCGAAAACCCGAGACCCGAACAAAGGCTACGTCGCCCTGCTGGGCTGGAGTCTCAACGCCGTGGAAGCCGTCGATCGCTTCGATCGACGCTATCTCGTCGTCGCTCCGGACTGGGCGGAGCCCTATTGCAGAGAACACGACATCCCTTACATCCCCTGGGATTTCGAGCGGCTCAACGATCGCTCGATGGAGATCGCGGAGACCCTGCGCGACGAAGGCGTCGATGTCGCCATTCCGATCTTCGAGGAGACGGTGGAATGGGCGGGCGCGATCAACTCCGTGCTGCTCGACAATCCGCGCCTGCTCGGGCAGTCCATGCTGCTGCGCGACAAATCGCTGATGAAGCGGCGGGCACAACTCGGCGGCATCCGCGTCGGCATCTTCGAGGAGGCGCACGAACGTGACGACGTGATCCGCTTCCTCAAAAGGGTGAATCAAACCCTGCTCAAACTCGACGGCGATCCCAACGATCCCATCCACCTCAAGGCGTTCGACAAGGCGGGCTGCCTCGGGCACCGGATCATCCGGACCCCGGACGAGGTCGACACCATCCCCGACGACGAGTTCCCCATGCTGATGGAATCGCACCTGGACGGCTGGGAGTTCGCGGTGGAAGCGTGGGTGCACAACGGCCGCATCTGCTTTCTGAACATCTCGGAATACGTGACGCTCGGGTACTCGGTGTTCGTCCCCGCGACGCCGGAACTGGAGAAGTACCGGCCCGAGATCACCCGGCAGGTCGAAAAGCTGATCAAGACCTTCGACATCGACTTCGGATTCCTGCACCCCGAGTACTTCGTGACCAGCGACGGCGAGATGTATTTCGGTGAGGTGGCCTATCGTCCGCCGGGTTTCAAGGTGTT
Organism: Nocardia neocaledoniensis; assembly: GCF_003182135.1. Lineage (GTDB taxonomy): Bacteria > Actinomycetota > Actinomycetes > Mycobacteriales > Mycobacteriaceae > Nocardia > Nocardia neocaledoniensis. Next base: position 23,242 of record NZ_QGTL01000013.1, read on the forward strand.
CGAGCTGCTGGAGCGGACCTACGGTTTCAACGCCTATCACGCGCTGGTGCTGGCGTTCGACCCGAAGACGACCGAGGAGGAGATCGCGGCGTTCTTCCCGAAAGAGGTGGTGGACGCCACCGGGCACGCGGGGTGCTTCGGCGTCTATCCGCGCCGACGCGTGGTGAGCCGGTTGTCGGTGCCGGAGGAGACCGAGGACCACGACTACTTCGAATCGCACGAACTGACCGCCCCGCTGACCGAGAAGGTCACCAAACGCACGGCGTACGGCAATCACTGGGGTCTGCTCTATTTCTTCGGCGAGGATCCGTACACGTTGCGGGATCTGCTCAAACGACAAGAAGAACTCGATTTCTACGTCTGATCGGTCGCGGCAGCGGCGGTGCACAGGGAAGGCTCGGCGATGAGTCCACAGAGCGGCAGCGAGGCGGCGCTCGACAAACGCCTCACCACGTTGGATCAGGCCACACGAGCCCTCTCGGATGCCGGCGATTTCGGCAAGCAGGTCAAACTGCCCAGGGTGCTGGACGCGTTGCGGCGGGTGTTGCTGCTGCCCGGCGGGTGCGCGGCACTGCGCGCCCGCGCCGAGCAGCTCGAGGCGGCGGGCTTCTACCTCGGTACGGACTGGGCGCAGCCGCAGTTCCTCATCCCGGCGCTGAGCACCGGCTCGCTGCGCAGCGCCAACGCCGACACCGTCGTGCTGGAGGCGGTGAGTGACCTGCGCCTGCTCGCCGTCGCCCAGGGGGACTACCGGCATCCGCTGATCTCCGCCGAACAGGCCGCCGACCATCTGTCCCAGGTGCTCGCGGTGAATCTGTCGCTGCTGTTCGTCCCGCCCACCGAAGCCGAACGCGCGCAACTGGGCCGGATGGCGCAGGTGTCGCGCGAGCTGCTGGTCTTCCTCGTCGGCGAGATCGGGTACGAGAAGGTGCTCGAGAACCTGGTCGACGAGATCTGGCGGATCCTGCGCCAGCGGCCCATCCAGGTCGACGCGGTCAAGCGGATGATCACCCAGATCGCTGTCGCGCGCGCCGATCCCGACGTGGACCTCGGCGCGAGTGGGCTCGGCGCGGACCGGCTGATCAGCAGCCTCTACGGCACCACCGAGGGGTGCAGGGAGGACCCCGGCGTCGAGGTCTACCGCACGCGCCTGGAATCGATGGACGACAGCGCGCTGCAGTACGAGGCGACCGGCTTCGCCCGGTCGATGCACGACACCGGACTCGTCTCGCCGTATCACGCTGTCCTGCTGCGGTTCCTGTTGACCAAGGGGGAGTACCTGCTCGGCGAGGCGATGGGGCTGTCCAGTACCGGTCGCGACAGTCTGCTGTGCTACCACGAACTGGTGCGCGCGCTGATCGAGCAGGCCGTGCACGTCGAAACCGCCCAGTGCGTCTACGGACTCGCGCTGCTGCTCGAACGCCAGATCCTCGCGCAACCGCCGGTCGCCCCGGCGCTGTGGCGGCAGCTGGCGCTGCGCCTGTCCGAGCATTCGCGGCAGCGGTTGACCGAGGTGTTCGGCCCGGCGCCGGATGCCAGGGCGTGGCTGGTGTCGGGTGTGCTGTCGGTGCTCGGCCTGCCGCTGGGGATCGGCCAGGGCGACAATCCCACCTGTCAGTCGGCGCGGGCGCTGTCGATGTGGGCCTACAACGATCCCGACTACCTCTTGCAGACGGTGGTGTGGGCGGCGCGCGACGACGAGATCGTCATGCATTTCGAGGGGCAGCCGATCTCCTCGCGCGCGGGCGGCGACGGCCTCGCCGCCGCGGTGCAGCACGATCTGGACCCGGTCTCCCTGCTCGTGGTCCCGCACCTGGACCGCATCTACGCCGAGATGGGGCGGCGCTGCCTCGGCCGCGACGGTGATCCGCACCGGTGGATCAATCCCGAGTTCCACGGGTGGTGGTCCGGCCGGGGCTTCCGGATCAATGTCGACGTCGCGACCGGTCAGCTCGTCGAACTCGAGGAGTTCCAGCGCCACTTCTACGCCAGCTACCACCCCTACTACAACGGCAACCAGCCGGTGATCCACCCGCAGCCGGCCGGCATCGCGGTGACCGACAGCGCCGCGCGGTTCGTCGGCTGGCACGCGATCACCGTGCTGCGGGTGGCGCTCGACCCGCAGCAGCAGATGCGGGTGTACTTCTACAACCCCAACAACGACAGCGGGCAGGACTGGGGCGACGGCGTCGTCGTCGGCACGGCCGGGCACGGCGAGCGCTTCGGTGAGGCGTCACTGCCGTTCGAACAGTTCGCCTCACGGCTCTACATCTTCCACTTCGATCCGCTGGAGCCCGGCGAACTCGCGGCCGTCGACCGCGCGGAACTCGACCGGGTGACCGGCTACGTCCACCGCAGCTGGGGCGCCGATCGTCTGCCCGCGCGGCCGGGTGGCGCCGAGTAGGTCTAGTGCCGCGCGGGTACTCCCGCCGCGCGGGTACTCCCGCCGGGGTCGTCACGCCGGTGGCGGTTCACCCTCGAGTCGCCGAGCGCGGCGTGTGCGACTCGGCTGCACGAGCCGGACGTACGCGCCGCCGAGTCCTCGTGCGCGCGTTCGGCTTCGTTCGTCGAGGTCCAGGACAGCCGCCACCGTCGCCGGGCCGAGCACAGCCGTCATCCGGTGGTCGACGTCGTAGACGATGCGCCGGGACCGCACGGCATGGACCGCGAGCAGGGTGAGTGCGCCCGGCACCAGCGCGAAGACGGTGGCCTGCCAGCTCGGAGTGCCGAACGGCAAACCGAGCATCGTCGTCGAGAGACCCCAGGCGAACAATGCGGCGATGATGGGCTGGAACCGTCCCGCGTCGTGCAGGTCCAGGGCCAGGACTGCCTGGCCGAGGGCGCCGCGCCGCTCCTCGGGCTCGAGCGTTTCGTAGGCGGAACCGACGATCAGGACGGTGCCCTCCGCACGCACCTGCGGCCGCATCCCGTCCGCGCACCACGACGGCACCGGGCCGAGCTCGACGCGCGGCGCCGCCACCCCGAAGCGCGACGCGAGTTCGGCCGTCCGCGTGCCGATTTCCTCTGGATCCACCGGAACATGATGTACCAGGAGGTCGCCGTGTGCTCGGCGAGCGTGCGGCGGTGGGTCCGGGGCGGCCGGGGACGGTCTCCCGCTGGGCGGGCACGGCCCGACGGGACCGGCGCGGGCGTGCCTACCGTCGGTGGATGGATGACGTGAAGGTCTATGTGATCGATACGGTGGTGACGAAACCGGGGCGGGGCAAGGACTTCGTCGACGCCTATCTGCGGGACTACGCGCCCGGTGCCAGGGAGCGGGGGATGGTGCTCGAGCGGGTCGTGGTGAGTCCGCCGATGTGGCTGACGGGGGAGTCGAACACCGTGACCGCGACGTGGGCGCTCGACGGTGCCGCCGGCTGGTGGGCGATGACGTGGCGCGGGCGCGGGGACGAGGCGGTGCGCCGGTGGTGGGCCGACGCGGCGAAGTTCGTGGTCGAACGCACCAGGTCGACGGCCGCGGCCGTCGCCGATATCGAGAGGCTCGCCGATGTATGAGGTGGTCCGGCTGATCCATTTCGCCCCGGGTGCCGACCCGGCGACAGCCGAGCGGTGGACGAGCGCGCTCCGTACCCTGCTGCCCGGGGCCGCGCGCACCCTGGTCGAGCCGACGTTGACCGGAGTCCGCAACGGCGGTGATGTGCTGGCGCACTGGTGGTTCGAGGAGGCCGGGGACTGGGCACCCGGCGCCGGACAGGTCGCCGCCGCGCTCGAGGATCCCGTGGTGGCCCATGTCGACGGGGTCGAATACCTCGGCGGGACACGCGGTCTCGCCGAACCCGGCGCCACCGGCACGGTGCACCGGGTGCTGCTACTGCGCGTCGCGCCGGAGACCTCGGGGCCGATCGTGCGGCGCTTCGAAGCGGACCTGCTACGCATGCCCGAGCATATCCCGACCATCCGCACCTGGCAGTTGAGTCCCGTTCTCCGGGCCACCGGAACCTCGCCCTGGACGCACGTCTGGGAGCAGGAGTTCACCGACCTGGACGGCCTGAACGGGCCCTACCTGATGCATCCGGTGCACTGGGCGCTCGTGGACCGGTGGTTCGATCCCGAATGCCCGGAGATGATCGTGCGCGACCGGGTCTGTCACAGCTTCTGCCGCAACGCCCCACGGTCCTGATCGCCGCCGTCGGCCCCCGGTCGACGGCGACGCCGGAATCACGCGGAGTGCGAGACCCGCTGCTCGGGGTGCGGCCGGGTGGTCGGGCCGACGCCGAGCGGGCGGGCGTGCTGCAGCGTGGGATGCACGCGCACCCGGCCGTCGTCGACGTGGCGCCAGATGTTGAGCGCGGTCGTGCGCACGGCGGCGGCCAGGCGGTGATCGATGACCATCCGGTCCACCGGCCCGCACACCGACACCGCCGCGACCGCGACCTCGCCGGGATCGCCGATCGGCGCGGCCAGACAGCCGAATCCGGGCAGCGACTCCTCGCGCTCGACCGCGACGCCGTGCGCGCGCACCTTGTCCAGGGCGGCGTCGAGCTGGGCCCTGGTGGTGAGCGAATAGCGGGTGCGCGTGCCGGTGAGCCCGCCCATCACCTCGCCGACCCGGCGCTCGTCGGCGTAGGCCAGGATCGCCTTGCCGACCGCGGTGTAGGCGGCGGGACGGCGACCGCCCACGCGGGTCGGCACCGAGAGGTCGCCGCCGATCTTGTCCAGGTACACCACGTCCGGACCGTCGAGGACGGCCAGGTGCACGACGAACCCGGTGACCCGGTGCAGCTCGTGCAGGAACGGCATCGCCGCGCGATGCATCCGGTCCTGGTGCACCGCGAGCGAGCCGAGCTCCATCAGGCGGATGCCCAGCTCGTAGTCGCGCCCTTCCCGGCGTAGCCACCGGAGTTGCACGAGCCGTTCCAGCATGCGATGCGCCGAGGACCGGGGGAGACCGGTGCGCCGGACGATCTGGGCGAGCGTGAGCCGGCCCGGACCGTCGAAGGCGTCGAGCAGCAGGGACGCGCGATCCAGGATCGCGCTCGGGGTTGTGGCCTCGGCCTGGATGACCATGAGATCTCCATTTCGGATCTACGTGCTGATGCCCACTCGCATATTTCGATTAGGCATATGACTATTCATACCATCTGTTGTGGTCGTTGTCACATGAATGGGCGTGTCGATCATGAAAACGGCCCCCGGCCCGAGCGGTGAGGCTCGGGCCGGGGGCCGTGGCAGAGGTGCGCGGAACTACATCGCCGCGAGCGGCTCGCTCCCGGACCAGTCGTGGCCCCAGTAGCTGTCGGCGGTGATTTCCTCAGCGGTGTAATAGGTTTCGTCGACCCGCATGCCTTCGGTGCCGAACTCGATGTCCCAGCCGCCGGGCGCGCGGACGTAGAACGAGACCATCTTGTCGTTGGTGTGCCTGCCCAGGGTGGACGAGACGGAGAAGCCGTCCTTGGTCACCCGGTCCAGCGCCTGGCCGACGGCGTCGAGGCTGTCGACCTCCACCATGATGTGCACCAGGCCCGGCGCGCCGCCGTGCGGCGCGGGACACAGCGCCAGGCTGTGATGGCGCTCGTTGACGCCGAGGAAGCGCACCCGCATCGGCCCGAACTCCGGCGGCGCCGGGATCCGGAACGCGCCGCGCGGCAGGAACCCGAGTACCTCGGTGTAGAAGCCGAACGCGCCGTTGGGGTCCATCGTCGGCAGCACGACATGGCCGAGGCCCTGGGCCCCGGTGACGAACTTCGCGCCGAACGGTGTCACCACCGGGCTGTGGTCGAGGACCGCGCCGTGGAAGATCTCGAGAGTCGCCCCGGTCGGATCCTCGAAGGTGATGACCTCCTCGACCCGGCGGGCGTCGGCCTCCTCCACCGAGAGCGGCTTGACCGCGATGCCGGCCGCCGTGACGGCCTCCTGCACCCGCACCAGCGCCGCGTGGTCGCGCACCTCCCAGCCGATCGTCACGATCGCGTCGGTGTCGCCCGGCACGACCGTGATGCGTGCCGCGCGCTCGTCCATGCGCAGGTAGAGCGCGTTCTCGTCCGGTCCGCTGCCCTCGGCGAAGCCGAGGACGTCGAAGGCGAAGGTGCGCCAGCGGTCCATGTCGGCCGTCTGGATCTTGACGTAGCCGAGGCCCTTGATGTCAGTCATTGTCGGTGTGTCCTTCGTGGTGTTCGGTCAGATCATCGAGCGCAGGTTGTCGGCGGGCTCGATGCCGAGGGAGCTGAGTGCCGCGGCGTGGTACACGGTGCTGGGCACGTGGATGGCGTGGGCCAGGCCCACGTGCGCGTCGCGCCAGAAGCGCTGCAGCGGCTTGTCCATCCGCATGGCGTTGCCGCCGGAGCGGGCGAAGATCTGGTCGACCGCGGTGACCGCGCGCCAGGCCGCGCGGACCTGGGTGCGCCGGACCGCGGCCCGCTCGGCGAAGCTGATCTCCTTGCCCGCGTCGACCAGGTCGAAGATCCGGTCGACATTGCTGAGCAGTTCCTGGCGGGCGGCGTTGATGTCGGCGGCCGCCTCGCCGATGGCGAAGAGCACGTACGGGTCGTCCTTGACCGCGGTGCCCTGGGCGCCGACCCGGTCGCGCTGGTAGTCCAGATGCGCGGCCAGCGCGCCCTCGGCGATACCGACCACGGCCGAGCTGATGCCCAGCGGGAACATCGTCGACCACGGCATCTTGAACAGCGTCTCGGTGACGCCGTACTCGCGCTGCGCGGTGCCGTCGATGACGTGATCGCCGTTCATCACCCGGTAGTCGGGCACGAAGGCGTCCTTGACGATGATGTCCTTGGAGCCGGTGCCCTTGAGGCCCACCACATTCCAGGAGTCCTCGACGATGGTGTAGTCCGAGCGCGGCAGGATCATGTGCAGCATGGTCGGCGGCAGCGCCATCTTGCCCTCGGGGTCGCCGAGCATGGCGCCGAGGAAGATCCAGTCGCAGTGATCGGTGCCGGAGCTGAACTGCCAGCGGCCGTTGAAGATGTAGCCGCCCTCGACCGGCCGGGCGATGCCGGTCGGCGCGTACGGCGAGGCGATCCAGGTGTCGTGATCGTCGGACCACACCTCGTCCTGCACCTTCGGATCGGCGAAGGCCAGCTGCCACGGATGCACGCCGACGATGCCGGTGATCCAGCCACTGGCCCCGTCCAGCGCCGCCGTCGCCATCACCGTCTCGGCGAACTCGCGCGGGTGCGCCTCGAACCCGCCGTACTTCTTGGGCTGCAGCAGGCGGATCGGGCCCGCCTCCTTCAGCAGCCGCGCGGTGGCGTCGGGAAGCTGGCCCAGCCGCTCCGCCTCGGGAGCCTGATCGCGCAGCTGATCGGCGATCGCGGCGATGTTGTCGAGAACCTTGGTCATCGCAGGTCGTGCTTTCTGTTCGTGGGGGGGTGGCGGTCAGGACATGGTGTTGATGACGGCGCCGCGGGCGATGTTGTCGGCGACCTCGGCTTCCCAGCTGGTCACCGCGCGCTCGGTGTCGATCTCGAACTCGAAGCGCTTGGTCATGTCCTCGGTGACGTCCTCGACGTCGACGTAGAACTGCTTGTACCAGCGGCGCAGCTGGTAGACGGGGCCGTCTTCCTCCGAGAGCAGCGGATTGTCGATGGGCGCCTTGTTCTTCCAGATCTCGACGTCCTGCTCGAAGCCGTACTCCACGCCCTGGGCGAACTGGGCCGCCATCGCGGTGGCGTCCTCGTCGGACATGCCCTCGGGCTTCTTCACCATCGCGCCGTACTGCAGCACGAAGGCGTTCTCGCTGACGGGGTAGTGGCAGTTGATCAGCACCGTCTCGATCGTCATGCCGTTGGCCTCGCTCCACAGCCAGTCGATCATGTACGACGGGCCGAAGTACGAGGCGTCCGAACGCAGGGTGGAGTTCGGATCGTCGTAGCTGGTGCCGACCTCGATGTCGTGGCGCGGGGTCGACCGCATGTACTGCGTGGCGACGTGGCCCTCGAAGACGTTCTTGAAGTAGCGCGGGAAGGCGTAGTGCACGTAGAAGAAGTGCGCCATGTCGACGACGTTGTCGACGATCTCGCGGCAGTGCGAACCCTCGATGAGCATCGAGTTCCAGGTCCAGTCGGTCCATTCCGGGGTGCCGTAGCCCTCGATCTCGGGGATGGTCACCTCGTCGGTGGGCTTGCTGCCCTGCGGGTCGTGCCAGATGTAGAGCTGGCCGTTGCGCTCGAGCGTCGGCCACGACCGGGTCTTGGCCAGCGGGGGCACGCGGCGCGCGTAGGGGATCGCGGTGCACTTGCCGTTGCCGCCCCAGCGCCAGTCGTGGAACGGGCAGGCGATCGAATCGCCCTTGATGGTGCCGTGGGCGAGGTTGCCGCCCATGTGGCGGCAGAAGCCGTCGAGCACGTGCAGCGCGCCGTCGGTCTCGGACTGGAACACCACCAGGGTGGTGCCGAAGGCCTTCACCTCGTGCGGCTTGCCGTCACGGAACGACGAGAGCAGGCCGAGGCAGTGCCAGCCGCGAGCGAACCGAGTCGGCGCCGCGGCGGCCTCGATCTGCCGGTAGTCGGCGGTGGCGTCCAGCGATCGGCCGTTCGGCGTGTTCTCCGGCATCGAAACCTCCATGTATCGGACGGAGTGGGGATGAGCTGCGCCGATGGTCGCGCTGTCGCGGGGTGGTCGGCGGGCGGAGTTCCCGGTCAGCGGACATGTTTTCGTGCCGAATGCCCGGTGTCCCGATGAGCGGGAGCGGAACCGGTCACACGGCGCCGGCGCGCCCTACCGTGACGGCACCCGCCTGAGAGGAGTGACGATGCACAACGTCGCCGTGGTTCTGGAGACCGAGGCCATCCGGCTGTTCGCGGAGTCGGCGCGCTCCGATCATCCGGCCTACCGGCTCGCCGAGCGGCCCGTGGTGCCGCCGACCTTTCTGCCCGCCGACGCCTCGGGCGCCGCGCGGACCGAGACCGATCACCGGTTCTTCGGGCCGCCGCCGCGCGCGGGCGACCGGCTCACCGCGGTGCGCGCAGGCGGCGATCCGGCGAATCCGGCCGCGATCACCGCGGCGGAGTCGCTGACCCGCTACTTCGACCGCACGGGCGGCCTCGTCGCCGAGTCGTGGGCCGGGGCGGCCCAGGTCGGCGGGCCCGCCTCGCCGCAGGCCGCCGCGCTGCTGGCCACCTACGCCACCGACTGGCTCGGCGCGGAGAACATCCGGCGCTTCCGTACCAGGGTGGTGGGCGAACTGCCGCCCGGCGACGTCATGAGCTGCTCGGGACACATCACGCAGAGCTATGCGCAGGACGGGGAATCACGCGTCGACGTGAGCCTGTGCGGCGTCGATGCCGCGGGCCGGGTGGTCGTGCGGGCGTGGGCGAGCTTCGCGCGCGAGTGACCCGCGTCGACCTGAACCACCGTCCAGATTCTTCGGGGCGAATCCGTGGATTCGCCACCGTGAAGCGGCCGGGGATGGTGTGGTGTTCATAATGCACATCGACGTTCGGAGGTAGTACGACATGACGCGACGCTACGAAGGCAAAGTCGCCTTCATCACCGGCGCGGCCCGCGGACAGGGCCGTGCCGAGGCGGTGCGCTTCGCCCAGGAGGGCGCGAACATCATCGCGATCGACGCGTGCGCGGAATTCGCCAGCACGGCCTACGCGGGCGCCACCGAGGCCGACCTGGCCGAGACGGTGCGGCTGGTCGAGGAGACCGGCGCGAAGATCGCGGCGAGCAAGGTCGACGTGCGCGATTTCGACGCCCTGTCGGCCGCGCTGGCGGCGGGGATCGAGCAGTTCGGGCGCCTCGACGTGGTCGTCGCGAACGCGGGCATCTGCTCGGCCGCGCTGTCGTGGGAGATCACCGCCGAGCAGTGGCAGGAGACGGTCGACGTCAACCTGACCGGTGTCTTCCACACCGCGAAAGCCGCTGTGCCGCACCTGATCGCCCAGGGCGAGGGCGGCGCGATGGTGTTCACCAGCTCGGTGGGCGGGCTCAAGGGTATTCCCTTCACCGGTCACTACGTGGCGACCAAGCACGCCATCACCGGCCTGGCCAAGACCATGGCCAACGAGCTCGGCGCGCATCGCATCCGGGTCAACACGGTGCATCCGGCCGGCGTCGCCTCGGGCATGCAGCCCAACGACATCGGGCCGCTGCTGGAGGAGTACGCGAGCACGCTGGCGCCGATCTTCATGAACTCGCTGCCGGATTACATCATCGAGCCGGAGGAGATCGCCGCGACGGTGGCCTGGCTGTGCTCGGACGACGCCGCGAAGGTCACCGGCGCGCAGATCCCGATCGACATGGGCAATCTGAACCGCTGACCCGATTGGTATTTTTATACCGACGCCGCTAGCCTGGTATGAAAATACCAACTGGAGGCGTGATGGTGGAGTTGAAGTCGCCCGCCGAGCTCGAACGGATGCGGGTGACCGGGCGGTTCGTGGCCGACGTGCTGGCGGGCGTGCACGCGCGCGCCGCCGTCGGCGTGAACCTGCTCGAGCTCGAAGAGTATGTGCGGGAACGGATTCGCGAGCGCGGCGCGGTGTCGTGCTACTGGGACTACGCGCCCTCGTTCGGTCGCGGACCGTTCCGCAACACCGTGTGCCTGGCGGTCAACGACGCGGTGCTGCACGGCCTGCCGCACGACTACATGCTGCGCGACGGCGATGTGCTCACCGCCGATCTGGCCGTGACGATCGACGGCTGGGCCGCCGATTCCGCGGTGACCACCATCGTGGGCACTCCCGATCCCGCGGACGCGCGGCTGGTGCGGGCCGCCGAGGAGGCGCTGGCCGCCGCGATCGCGGTCGCGCGGCCGGGCAACCACATCGGGGACATCTCCGCCGCGATCTCCGCCGTCGCCCGCGCGTACGGCTATCCGGTCAACACCGAATTCGGCGGCCACGGGATCGGCCGGACCATGCACGAGGATCCGCACGTGGCCAATCACGGCCGCGCGGGCCGCGGATTCCGGCTGCGCCCCGGGCTCGCCCTGGCGATCGAGCCGTGGTTCGCGGCGACCACGGACAAGGTGGTCACCGACCCGGACGGCTGGACCATCCGCTCCGCCGACGGTTCCCGCTGCGCGCACAGTGAGCACACCGTGGCGATCACGGACGACGAGCCGATGATCCTGACGCTGCGGGACTGATCAGGCCGATTCGGCGATCCGCTCGGCGCGATAGACCTCGGCGAGCTCGGCGAGCGGGATGTCGAGGGCCTCGGCGAGGCCGACGACGGTGCCGAAGGCGGGCGAGGGCAGGCGCCCGGATTCGATCTTGCGCAGCGTCTCCGGGGAGATGCCGGCGGCCTGGGCCACCGCGGCGAGCTCGCGGTCACCGCGCGCGGACCGCAGGCGGCGCCCGAGGCGGCGACCTGCTTCGACCTGGGCCGGGCTGAGGGGGAGACGCACCATGGCACCGAGCGTAAGGCGGGTATTTAAATACCGCAAGCGGCCGGTAGTGCCGATCCGGTGGAGCGGGCGCTGAGCACGCACGCCTCGCTCGGCAGGTTCTACTGTCACCGAGCGGCGGAGAGGGCGATGTGTGTGGTGCCCGCTCGCCGGGGGCCGAGCTGGTCAGCGGGCGGGCTGGGCGAGGAAGGCGCCCTCGATGAGGACGGGGACCGACGGATCGGCCTCGAGTTCCGACGCGAGCGCGACATCGTCGGCGAAACCGCCGAGGGCCAGCTCGCGTCCGGACGCGCAGTCCCCGATCGCCGCGGGCACGTCCGGCGTCGCGGCGAACGACGCCGCGGCAGTTCGTGCTTCGGGCGAGGGGTCGGTGGCGCCGAGGTCGAGCAGGGCGGCGGCGACGGCTCCGGCGCCGAGCCAGTCCTCCAGGGCGGGGCGCACGACGCCGCTGCCCGGCCAGTGTTCGCCGGCCGCGACGATCGCCACCGGTCGCGCGGGCGTGCCCCAGCCCCGAGCGCGAAGCCAGGCGGCGACCGCGCGATGGTTGCGCAGGCAGCCCGCGACCACCGGCACCCCCGTGACCCCGGCGGCGATGGTGGAACCGTTGGGGGAGGGGAGTACGAGCCGCTCGGTGAACGGCGCGCGTCGCAGCGTCGCCGGGGACAGCGACCAGGGGTTCTCAGCGCCGACCTCGCGACGGCCGACGGCGAGCGCGGCATCGTGCAGCGCGGCGAAGGTTCGAGCCGAATCATCGCGCCACCGATAGGGGAACACGACCGTGCCCGCGCCGGTCGCGATCGATACCGAGGTGGTGAACGACAACACGTCGATCACCACCACGGCGGCGGCTCCCGGCCCGATCGCGGCAGCGCCCGTCGCGCCCCACTCGACTCTGATCCCGAATCCCCGCTGCCGCGACCACTCCGGTACCGACATCGAACCCCCCACCCTCTCGGTCGACCGCGGTCGGTCCACTCCGTACAGCATGGCCGACCTCCGGTCCGTTCGCCGAGGGGCGATCCTCGGCGGCGGTCCGATTGCGACGTCGGCCGCATGCCGGTCGCTCCGATCCCGAGTTCCCGCCGCCGCGACCGCGCCGGTGTAGACGGCATCCGACCTCGTTGTCGGAGAACGGCCTTGGGGGAAGGGACTTCAGTCCGTAGGGGTGGTGGCGGTGAGCCAGGTGGTGAGGAGGTCGGAGGCGGCGGCGTCGGTGGACAGGGCGGCGCGTTCCGCTGGTGTGAGGTCGACAGTGTCGAGCTCGGACTTCCAGTGGGCGAGGCGCTCGGGGTTCTCCGTCGCCACCGCCAGTTCGGCCAGGGCGGCGTAGGCGCGGGCGCGATCGATCGCGGCGGCCGAGGCGCCGAACCGGCGCAGGCCCGCTTCGAGGGCGCGGGTGGCGGCGCGGTCGTCGTTCTTGAAATCGCGCAGGATGCGGGCGTTGTCGAGGACGCGAGCCAGGCCCGCCAGTGCGCGTGAGCCGCCGTACTCGACGTCGTCGGGTTCGCCGCGCTGGATCACCAGCAGGGTGTTGCCGACCGGATCGACCAGGGAGAACCGCGACTGACCGGGCCGGAACCGCGTGATGCGAGGACAGCCCTTGGCGGGGACCTTGCCGTAGTGGGCGCGCAGCGCCGCGGTGAACTCGGCGTGCCGGGCGGCGACGTCGTCGACCAGCAGCAGGGCGCCCACGTGCTCGGTCGGCAGGTCGAGACCCGGGGGTGCCGGCGCGAAGTGCAGTGCGCACCCGTGCCCCTCGATCGCGCCGTAGACATAGGGCCGGGTCTGCTCGTCGACGACGGTGTAGCCCAGCGCCCGGTAGAAGTCGAGGGTGCTGGGCAGATCACCGGCCCACAGCAGTGGTACGGCGGTGTCGGTCATGGCTGGCCTTCCGGAGAACGGGTCGGACGGCTCCGAGGTTAAGAAGAATTCCGCGTATCCGCCCGTACTGTTTTCGGCGTCCCGAGCAACCGTGCGATCGCCACGTCCGCACCGTCGGTCCCGATCCGCGGGCCGACCGCACGGGCCGTGGCCGCCGTCGCCGGTGTCAGGGCGCGGGCGAGCGCCGTGCCCAGCTCCGACACCCGGGCGGCCGTCTCGCCGAGGTCCAGTTCCCGCACGCGGCGGGCGTAGTAGAACTGGTCGAACATCTGTGGCACCACCACCTGCGGAACGCCGGCGCGGGCCGCGGCCGTGGTGGTCCCGGCGCCACCGTGCTGGATCACCGCCGCGACCCGGGGCAGCAGCGCCTGATGGGACACCTCCCCGATGGACAGACAATCCGGCTGATCGTCGAGGGGGCTCAGGTCCGCCCAACCGCGGCTCACGATCACCCGTCGGCCGAGTGCGCGGGCGGCCTGGATCGCCTCGCGAGCCAGGCCTTCCGGGGCCCGGGCGCTGCCGAACCCGAGGTAGACGGGTGGATCACCGGCATCGAGGAACGCCTCGAGCCCGGGATCGAGCGGTCGGGTGTCGTCGACCAGCCAGGCCCCTGGCTGGAACACCGTGAGATCGGGGCCGCCCGGCCATGGCGCCAGCACGGGATCGGCGGCCAGCCAGGGATGATCGGTGAACAGATGATCGCGGACGTCGTCGACCTCGCCGAGCCCGCGCCGGGCGCGCGCGGCATTCAACGGCGCCCGCCACACCCCGTTCCACATCGCGCGATCCCGCTCCCACGCGGTGGCGTTGTCGCCGTCGCCGACGGCGTCGCCGAAGACCGGCGGCGCGTGCTGGGGCGACGGCAGGGTCATCGGCGCGAACGCCACATAGACGTAGGGCACGGCCAGCGATTCCGCGATCGACCGCGCGGCGATCGCCAGCCCGCCGCCGCCGACCACCACGTCACACCCGGTGGCCGCCCCCACCGCCTCGAACTGCGCGGCCACCGTGCCCTCCACCAGCAGGCGGCGCTGCTCCGGCGTCGGCTCCGCACCGGGCCGGGCGGTGCTGCGCAGGGTGGGTCCGACCGGCACGTACTCGACGCCCAGCGCCGACGCCCGGCCCGCGAAGTCCGGCGGCGCGCACAGCACCGCAGTATGGCCGAACTCGCGCAGCCGCCCGGCCAGCGCGAGCATCGGCTGCGCCTCGCCACGTGAGCCGATGGTCGTCAGGAGAACCCGCATGTCACGCCCCGTTCTGCGCCCGGATCTCGGCGCGCGGACAGCGATTCTGCCCGCTACCCCCGGCCTTGCGGCAAGCCCCGGTGCCCGGTAGACGATGAAAGGGGAAACACCGCCGGGCCGAGATCCCGCGCGAGCGCTAGGCTGCGGGCATGACGAACCGACTCGGCGAACTGCAAACAGCGAACTACGTGCTGCTCACCACTTTTCGCAAAGACGGCTCGCCCGTCGGCACTCCCGTCTGGGCGGTCGCGCACGACGACAAGCTGTTCGTCTGGACCGTCACCGACAGCTGGAAGGTCAAGCGCATCCGGCGCAATCCAGAGGTGACATTGCAACCGTGCAACGCGCGCGGAGTGGCACACGGTGCCATTGTCGGCGGCACCGCGCGGATCCTCGACGGCGCCGAGACCGAACAGGTGCGGTCGTGGCTGCGCCGCAAGTACTGGCTGACCGGCCCCTTGGTGATCCTCGGCAGCAACCTGCGCCGCGGCAAGGACGGCACCATCGGCATCGAGATCACTCCCGCCTGAGGCGCCGGGATCGCCGAAGCAGTATCCAGTACCGAGGGTATCGGATAACGTGGGGCTCAGCGGACTCTCCGAAGGGACTCACATGGCCAAGAATCGCGCCGTCATCGTCGCGGGCGCGCGCACCCCGTTCGTGCGCGCCTTCACCGACTTCACCCGCCTCGACAGCATTGATCTCGCGGGCGCCGCGGTGCGTGGCCTGCTCGAACGGACCGGGATCGCGCCGGGCGAGATCCAGTCCATCGTCTGGGGCGGGGTCGTCCTGCCCAGCCACGCGCCCAACATCGCGCGCGAGGTGGCGCTGGACCTGAACCTGGATTTCGGGTGCGAGGGCTACACGGTGACCAGGGCGTGCGCGTCGGGCCTGCAGGCCGTCACCTCCGCGGCCGCCGCGATCGAACGCGGCGAATACGACATCATGATCGCCGGCGGCAGCGACTCCACCAGCAACGCCGAGATCAAGCTGCCGCAGAAGGTCGTCCACGCCGTGGCCCCGGTGGCGCTGGGCAAGCCCAAGCCCAAGGACTACCTCGACGTGGTCCGCCAGCTGGCGCCGTTCACCGACATCCTGCCGCGCCAGCCCAAGATCTCCGAGCGCACCACCGGCGAGGTGATGGGGGAGTCGGCCGAGAAGATGGCCAGGATCAACGGCATCTCCCGTGCCGACCAGGACGAGTTCGCCGCCCGCTCGCACCACCGCGCCGCGGCCGCGATCGCCTCCGGCCGCTTCGACGACGAGGTGGTCCCGCTGACCACCCCCGCGGGCACCCGGATCGAGACCGACGGCCTGGTGCGCGCCAACACCAGCGTCGACAAGCTCGCCGGCCTGAACCCGGTGTTCGCCAAGGGCGGCACGGTCACCGCGGGCAACGCCAGCCCGCTCACCGACGGCGCCTCCGCGGTGCTGCTGATGAGCGAGGAGAAGGCGCGCGCCCTCGGGTTCACCCCGCTGGCCGCCTTCCGCTCGTGGAGCTTCGTCAGCGTCGACCCCGCCGACCAGGTGCTCATCGGTCCCGCCATCTCGATGCCCCGCGCGCTGGACAAGGCCGGGATGTCGCTGGCCGACATCGATCTCGTCGACATCCACGAGGCGTTCGCCGCCCAGACCCTGTCGGTGCTCCGCATGCTCGAGAGCACGGAGTGGGCCAAGACCCGCCTCGACCGCGACGAGGCCGTCGGCTCGGTCGACCTCGACAAGCTCAACGTGCACGGCGGGTCGATCTCGCTCGGCCACCCCTTCGGCGCGACCGGCGCCCGCATGGTGACCACCATGGCCAACGAACTGGCCCGTACGGGCAAGGAAACCGCCCTGCTGGGGATCTGCGCGGCCGGTGGCATCGGTGCCTCGGCGGTGCTCGAACGCGTGTGAGCCGGCACCGGGCAGGCCACGCGCCTGCCCGGGGACCGTGCCCTAGGTCGCCTGGCTCACCGACGACATGTGGAAGTCCGGGATCCGCAGCGGCGGCATCGCGGTGCGGGTGAACCAGTCCTTCCACTCGCGCGGCAGCGTGATCTCGGTGGCGCCCGCCTCCGTGGCCCGGCGCAGCAGATCGAGCGGGCTCTCGTTGAAGCGGAAGTTGTTGACCGCCGCGGTGACCCGGCCGTCCTCCACGAGGTAGACCCCGTCGCGGGTGAGGCCGGTGAGCAGCAGGGTCGCCGGGTCGACCTCGCGGATGTACCACAGGCAGGTCAGCAGCAGGCCGCGTTCGGTGCGGGCGATCATGTCGTCCAGCGTCGCGTCGGAGCCGCCGGTGAGCAGCAGGTTCTCGCCGGGAAGGGTGGCGGGCGCGTCGAATTCGGCCGCGGTGGCGCGGGGATAGACCAGCGACTCGATGACGCCGGAACCGATCCAGTCGACCCGCCGGGCGGACAGGCCGTTGTCGAAGACCGACAGCGACTCCGATGACGAGGGGGTCGCCACGAACGGCCGGTACTCGAGCCCGCTCGCGGACGGATCCGAGTACAGCGTCAACGGAATGTCGTTGAGCCGCTCACCGATCCGGGTGCCGCCCGCGCGGGCGAAGGCCGTGTGGCCCTCGTGCGCGCCGCGCCCCTCCATCGACCAGGCCAGATAGATCATCAGATCGGCCACCGCCGAGGGCGGCAGCAGCGTCTCGTAGCGCCCCGCGGGCAGGTCGACGCGGGTGGCCGACCAATCCAGGCGGCGCGACAGTTCGGCCAGCAGGCCCGGGGTGTCGACATCGGTGAAGTCGGCGGTGCCGACGCCCACCCAGGCGCTCGCGAGATCCTTTCCGGCGCCGCGCTTTCCGTTGATCTCGACCGATCCGGTGGGCTGGGTGAAGCGGCGGCGGATGCCGGTCGAGGTGCCCAGCCAGGTGGTGTGCACCTGGTGGTGGGCGAAGCCGTAGAGCCGGTCGGCGCCGTCGAAACCGGTCGACAGGTCACGGGCCAGCCCGGTGAACACCTCGATCTCGGTGGCGCCCGGCGCGTGCTCCCAGGTCGCCGAGTCGTCTTCGGCCGGCGAGAGCAGCGGCATCGCGTCGCGCGCGGGCGTCGCGGTGCGGGCGGCCTCCTCGCTCGCGCGGACCACGGCCTCGATGTCGTCCGGATCGACGCTGGTGGAGCTGATGCTGCCGACCCGCGCGGCGTTCGGGCCGTCGCGGAACACCGAGATCACCGCCCAGTCCCGCGACACCGAGGATCCGTTGGTGGTCATCGAGTTCCCGGCCCAGCGCAGCGAGGCCTCGTGCGCGTCGGTGACGATCACGATCGCCTCGTCGGCCTTCGACGCGGCCAGTGCCCGTTCGACCACCGCGCCCGCGGGGAACACACCCGATTCGCTCACTGACCGGCCTCCGTCCGGGTGTTGAGAACATTGACCCCGCGCACCAGCACCGACGGGCAGCCGTGGCTGACGGCCGCGACCTGCCCGGGTTGGGCCTTGCCGCAGTTGAACGCGCCGCCCAGCTGCCAGGTGCTCGGCCCGCCGACCGCCTCCATCGACCCCCAGAAGTCGGTGGTGGTGGCCTGGTAGGCGACATCGCGTACCTGCCCGGCCAGTTCGCCGTCGCGGATGCGGAAGAACCGCTGCCCGGTGAACTGGAAGTTGTAGCGCTGCATGTCGATCGACCACGATTTGTCGCCGACGATGTAGAGGCCGTCCTCCACTCGCGAGATCAGCTCGGCGGTGCTCGTGTCGCGCTCGGGGTCCGGTTGCAGCGACACGTTGGCCATCCGCTGGATCGGCACGTGATGGGGGGAGTCGGCGTAGGAGCAGCCGTTGGAGCGGTCCAGGCCGAGCCGGGGCGCGAAGACGCGGTCGAGCTGATAGCCCACCAGCACACCGTCGCGGACCAGGTCCCACTGCTGCCCGGCCACGCCCTCGTCGTCGTAGCCGACCGTGGCCAGGCCGTTGACCTGCGTGCGATCCCCGGTGACGTGCATGATCGGCGTGCCGTAACGCAGCGTCCCCAGCTGGTCCGGCGTCGCGAACGAGGTTCCCGCGTAGGCGGATTCGTAGCCGATGGCCCGGTCGTACTCGGTCGCGTGGCCGATGGACTCGTGGATGGTGAGCCACAGGTTGGTCGGATCGATCACCAGATCGGTGGGCCCGGCGACCACCCCGGGCGCCTTCACCTTCTCCGCCAGCCAGCCGGGGATCCGCGCGAGTTCGTCGGCCCAGTCCCAGATTCCGTCGGCGCCGGTCACGTACTCCCAGCCGCGCCCCGCCGGCGCGGCCAGCGTGCGCATGGTCTCGAACACCCCCGACGCGGAGTCGACGGTGATCGCCTCGAGCTGCGGATGCAGGCGCACCCGCTGCTGGGTGATCGCCGATCCGGCGGTGTCGGCGTAGAAGACCTGCTCCTTGACCTGCAGCACCGAGGCCGTGACGTGGTCGACCCCGTCGGCGGCGGAGAGCCGCTCCGAATAGTCCTGCAGCAGCGCCACTTTGTCGGCCGTCGGCACCGCGAACGGATCGCGCTCGTAGGCCGAGACCCAGGAGACGTCGGCGTAGCGCGGCTCGTCGGCCAGCTCCACCCGCTCCCGGTTGAGCGCGCGCAGGGCCGTCGCGACGGTGACCGCGCGCCGCGCCACCTCGGCCGCGGTGTCGGGCGTGAGCGCGGCGTGCGAGGCGAAACCCCAGGTGCCGTCGACGATCACGCGCACGGCCAACCCGAGCTCGGTGGAATCGGTGACAGCCTCCACCCGGCCGTCCCGCAGCCGGATCGACTGGGTGAGCAAGCGATGCACGCGCAGATCGGCGTGCTCGGCGCCCGCCGCCCGCGCCGCGGTCAGCGCCGCGTCGGCCAGCGCGCGCAATCCGAGCGCGCGGAACTCGTCGTCCACTTCCCTGGAAGTCGTGGTGGTCACCCGGCCTACGCTAGCGTGAAACACCGGTTCCGGCAGTCACAACCGTGACGCGCTGACGCGGTCCTCCCGCGGCGGGCCGCGCCGATGCCGTAGGGTGCCCGCCGTGCCGCCATCCGCCCTCCGCGATCGAAAAAGGGAACGAACCCGCCGTGCGATCCTGCTCGCCGCCGTCGGATTGTTCGAGGCCAGAGGCTATGAGGAGACGACGGTGGCGGAGATCGCCGCCGAGGCCGAGGTCGGCACGCGGACCTTCTTCAACTACTTCGC
The DNA here is from genome assembly GCF_003182135.1 of Nocardia neocaledoniensis. GTDB lineage: Bacteria > Actinomycetota > Actinomycetes > Mycobacteriales > Mycobacteriaceae > Nocardia > Nocardia neocaledoniensis. Next base: position 42,825 of record NZ_QGTL01000013.1, read on the forward strand.
CAGCAAGGAAGAACTGCTCTTTCCCGAACCCGACGAGCGGGTGCGCGCGGCCGTGGCCGCCATCGCCACGCGGCGGCCGGGGGAGCGTCCGGTGGAGGTGCTGCTGCGGGCTCTGCGCGCCGCGGGCGACAACCCCGGCGAGCATCTGGTCGACGACCTGAACGGCCGCATCGCCGCGCTGCGCGCGCAGGTCTCGCGGACCGTGCCCGCGGTGAGCGGCCGCGCCGCGCACGCCCAGCTGGTGGCCCAGCGCGAGATCGCCAGGCAGTTGCACGCCGCGTTCCCGCACGAACTCGACGAGGTCGGCGCCGCGGCACTGGTCGGCGCCGTCGTCGGCGCGGTCTCGGGGGCGCTCACGGTGCTGTTCCAGCAGCCCCACCACGGGATCGAGGACGGCGAGCGCCTGCACCGCAAGATCCACGAGACCACCTCGCGGGTCCTGCAACCGTGGCTGGCCGCCTCCGCCGAATCGCGGAACTAGCCGAACTGCTGCCAGCCCAGCCGGACGACCATCACCACGACCACGACGAGCAGCACGATCCGCACGAACCCGGCGCCCTTGGCCAGCGCCATGCGCGAACCGACGAGCGCGCCCGCCACATTCGCCACCGCCATCGCGGCGCCGAGGCCCCACAGCACGTGCCCGGTGGTGCCGAGGAACAGCAGCGCGCCGACATTCGATCCGCAGTTGATCACCTTGGCCATCGCCGCGGCGCGCACGAACTCGGTGCCGAGCAGGGTGGCGAAGGTGATGATCAGGAAGGTGCCGGTGCCCGGCCCGAGCAGGCCGTCGTAGAGGCCGATCAGTCCCGCCGCGAGCGCGACCACGAGGATCACCTTGCGCCGCGTCGGCGGGTGGGTCGCCATCGTCATCCCGACCGAGGGACGCAGCGTCACGAACACCGCCACCGCGACCAGCACCACCATGACCAGCGGAATGAACAGGTCCCGATCGATGAGCGAGACCGCAGCCGCGCCGCACGCCGCGGTGATCGCCGCGATCACCGCGCCCGGGATCAGCACCTTCCACTGCATCGGCACCTTGCGGGCGAAGGTCAGCACGGCCGTCGCCGTGCCGGAGAGCGCGGCCAGCTTGTTGGTGCCGAGCGCGGTCTGGGGGGCGATGCCCGGCGCCACCAGGAACAGCGTGGGCAGGATGATCAACCCGCCACCGCCGACGACCGCGTCGACCCACCCGGCCGCGGCCGCGGCCACCAACAGGACCGCCCAGTCTCCTAGTTGCATCGGCCAAGAGAATCAAGATCGCGGCCGGAAAGCCAGTTCATTCATGTCGGGACGGGCTCACGCGAGCCTCTCGTGCCAAGCTGGTCGGGTGCGCCGGTTCAGTCTGTGGCTCCGCGGACGGCCCATCGTCGCCGATTCCGTCCTCGCCGCCTGCCTGCTGATCTTCGACGCCGCCGGCGTGGGCGACGAACCACACAAGGCCGTCTACCTGGTCTTCTCGGCGATCCTGCCGCTGCCGTTGATCCTGCGCCGGGTGTACCCGCGCGCGGTCGCGGCGGTGATGTTCGCGCTGTCGCAGGTGTGCAGCGTCACCGGCTATGTGCTCGGTCAGGACACCTCCGATCACGTGGCGCTCATCGGGCTGGGTGTGATGCTCTACACCCTGGTCGCCTATGTCGGCAGGCGCGAGGGACTGATCTACCTGGCGTTCCTCGGCGTCGACGTGGTGACCTCGGTACTGTTGCTCGACACCCCCAAGGGCGGCGACCTGATCCTGGTCGCGGTGATCTACGCCCTGTGCTGGACGCTGGCCGAGTTCAACGGCGCCCGCCACGCCTACGACTCGGAGGTCGCGGCCCGCCTTGCCGTCGCCGACTACGACAAGGAGCGCCGCGCGCACGAGGCCGTCGCCGCCGAACGCACCCGCATCGCCCGCGAGCTCCACGACGTGGTCGCGCACGCGGTCAGCGTCATCATCGTGCAGGCCGACGGGGCGAAATACGCCCTGCGCCAGGACCCGGACGCGGCCGAACGCGCGCTGGCCACCATCTCGGGTACCGGCCGCGACGCGCTGCGCGAGCTGCGCCGCACGGTCGCCCTCCTGCGGACCGAGCACGCGCCCGAACTGCTGCCCCAGCACGGCAGTGCCGGGATCGCGCGACTGGCCGAGATGATGCGCGACGCCGGCCTGGCCGTCGAGCTGGAACTGACCGGTGAACTCGACGACATCACTCCCGAGGTCAGCCTCGGCGTGCACCGCATCGTGCAGGAATCGCTCACCAACACCCTGCGGCACGCGGGCGCGACCCCCAAGGCGGTGGTGCGGGTGCACCGGCGCGAGGACGACATCCGGATCGAGATCGTCGACAGCGGCGGCGTCCCCGTGGTGGACACCGGCATTCCCGGCACCGGCATGGGCCTGGTCGGGATGCGCGAACGGGTGGCCGTGCTCGGCGGCACCCTCACCGCGGGCCGCACCGAGGACGGCCGGTGGCGGGTGCGAGCCACCCTCCCGTTGCGCGCCGAGGCCGACTGATCCGCCCGCTAGGGTGAGGCCATGCCGATCAGCGTGCTCGTGGTGGACGATCAGGAACTCATGCGGATGGGTCTGAAGATGGTCCTCGGCGCGCACCCCGACATCGAGGTCGTGGGTGAGGCGGGCAACGGCGACGAGGCGGTGCTGCGCGCGACCCAGCTGCGCCCCGACGTGGTCCTGATGGACGTGCGGATGCCCGTCGTCGACGGCGTCACGGCGACCGGCCGGATCGTCGCGGCGGGCGACGGCGTGCGCGTCCTCGTGATGACCACCTTCGACCTGGACGAACACGCCCTGGGCGCGCTGCGCGCCGGCGCCAGCGGGTTCCTGCTCAAGGACACCCCGCCCGAGGACCTCGTCTCCGCCATCCGCAGCGTCGCCGCCGGGGACGCCGTGGTCTCCCCGAAGGTCACCAAGCGCCTGCTGGACCGGCTCGTCGCCGAGGACCCGGCCGGGCTGCGCGATCCCGGCGTCCTCGACGTGCTGACCGCGCGCGAACGCGAGGTCCTCGAACAGATCGCGGCGGGCCGCTCCAACGCCGAGATCGCGGCCGCGCTGTTCCTGTCGGAGGCGACCGTGAAGACCCACGTCGGCCGGGTGCTCACCAAACTCGGGCTGCGCGATCGGGTGCAGGCGGTGGTGCTGGCCTACGAGACCGGCTTGGTCCGTCCCGGCGGCTGAGCGCGCCCCGGGAGAAAAATCGGGCGCTCGCGCGTTGAGTGGAGTAGATCGTCCGAAAGGATCGCCATGACCGCCCTGCTGTTCGTGCTCTACCTCGTCGTCGAGATCGCCGCGTTCGTCGGCCTCGCCCAGCTGATCGGCGCGGGCTGGGCGCTGCTGGTGCTGATCGCGATCTCCGGCGTCGGCCTGCTGCTGCTCGGCGCGCAGGGCAGGCGCGTCTTCGACCGGTTCCGCCGGGCCGCGCGCGGCGAGGTCACCGCGGAGAGCGCGGTCGCCGACGGGCTGCTCGTCGCCACGGGCTCGGTGCTGCTGTTCGTGCCCGGCCTGGTCACCGGCGTCGTCGGGCTGCTGGCGCTGTTCCCGCCGACGAGGGCGCTGCTGCGGCCGGTGCTGGAGAAGCTCGGCACCCGCCGCTTCGGCCCGCTGCCCTCCTTCGCGCCCTCGCCGTACCGCGGTGTCGTGGTCGATGCCGACGGCGACGTGGTCGACGGTGACGTCGTCGGCCAGTGGTACGACGACGGCCACACCGGCCTGCGGCCCGCCCTCGGACCGGGCAGGCCGCAGGATGCCGCGCCCTGGCGGTGAAAGGTCTACAGTGTGCCGATGGCCACCGAGCAAGTCACCATCGAGGTGAGCGCGGAACTGGCCGACGCGGTACGTAGGGCGAGTGCCGCTGCCGGACAGTCCATGTCGGATTTCACGGTCGCCGCGTGGCGACTCGAGCTGATCGCCGTCGAAGCGGGCGGGCACGCCCCGGCGGGGCTGCGCGAGGCGGACCTACGCGCCGTCCTGTCCCTGCCGACCTGACGATCGGCCGATACGGCAGACTGGGTGACCGTGAGTACCCAGTTGCTGATCGGCGGTCGTTTCTACAGTTCCAGCTCTCTGGACGCGACCGCGATGGCGGTCACCGACGGCACCGTGGTGTGGCTCGGCGCCGAGGCGCCGGGACGGGCGATGCATCCCGACGCCGAGATCGTCGACCTCGACGGCGCGTTCGTCGCGCCCGCGTTCGTCGACCCGCACGTGCACGTCACCGCGCTGGGTCTGCAGCTCATCGGGCTCGATGTGCGCGGCGCCGCGTCGCTGGGCGAGTTGCTCGCCGCGGTGCGCGCGTACGCGGCCGCACACCCGGACGGCGTGATCGTCGGGGAGGGCTGGGACGACACCGCCTGGCCCGAACAGCGCCCGCCCACGCTCGCCGAACTCGACGAGGCCGCCGGGCCCGGCCGCCTGGTGTACCTCGCCCGCGTCGACGCGCACTCGGCCGTGGCCTCCTCCGCCCTGCTCGACGCGGCGGGCAACCTCGGCCAGGGATACCGCCGCGGCGAACCGCTCCGCGCCGACGCGCATCATCGGGTGCGCGGCGTCGCGCTGGCGAAACTCGATGTCGCGCACCGTGACCGGGCCCGCGCCGCGGCGCTCGACGCCGCCGCCGCGCACGGCATCGTCGCCGTGCACGAATGCGCGGGGCCCGACATCTCCGGACGCGACGACCTGCGCGAACTGCTCGCCTTCGAGCACGGCGTCGAGGTGCGCGCCTACTGGGGCGAGGCCGTGCGCACCGCCGAGCAGGCCCGCGCGCTGGTCGACGAACTCGGCGTCGCCGCCCTCGGCGGTGACCTGTTCGTCGACGGCTCGCTCGGTTCGCACACCGCGCTGCTGCGCGAGCCCTACGCCGACGGCAGCGGCTGCGGCAAGAACTTCCTCGACGGCGACGCGATCACCGCGCACGTGCGGGCCTGCACCGAGGCGGGCATCCAGGCAGGCTTCCACGCCATCGGCGACGCCGCCATGGACCTGGTCGTCGCCGGATTCGCCGCCGTCGCCGCCGAACTCGGCGGACCGGCCGTCGCCGCGCGCGGGCACCGGATCGAGCACGCGGAGATGACCGACGCCGCCGCCATCGAGCAGCTCGGCGCGCTCGGGGTGATCGCGTCGGTACAGCCCGCTTTCGACGCCGCCTGGGGCGGCGCGGACGGCATGTACGCTGCCCGCCTCGGCGCCGAGCGGGCTGCCACCCTGAATCCGTTCGCCGCGATGGCCGCCGCGGGCGTCTCCCTCGCCATCGGCTCGGACGCGCCGGTCACCACGCTGAACCCGTGGGAGCAGGTCAGGGCGGCGGTGCACCACCGGACCCCCGGCCACGGGCTGTCCCCGCGTGCCGCCTTCGCCGCCGCCACCAGGGGTGCCTGGCGGGCGGGTGGCGTGCGCGACGGCGTCGCGGGCACCCTGGTCCCCGGCGCCCCCGCCTCCTACGCGGTCTGGGACGCGGGCGACCTCGTGGTCGCGGCGGCCGCCGACACCGTCCAGCGCTGGTCCACCGACCCACGCTCGCGGGTCCCCGGCCTGCCCCGGCTCGACCCCGGCGCGGACCTGCCCACCTGCCTGCGCACGGTGCGCAGCGGCACCACGATCTACTCGGCCTGACGCCGTGCCCCTCGCCCGTGCCGCGGGTCCGGCGTCTTTCCACCCGATCGCGAGACCCGTGGTCTGTGTACCCGACGCGATGTCCGGCCGGTCCGGCCCGCGACGAGTGCCGGCCCAGGGAGAACGCGGCACGATCGGTGGGTGCCGGACCGGCTGCCGGGACCGGCGGCTCCGGTCCGACCGCCGGAAGCCGGTCGCTGGCGGCGACCTCATCAGCCGGCCGCACCCTAGCCAGCACGTCGACGAAATACGGAGTCCGACATCATGATCCACCCCGCCACCGAGCCAGGTTCCGGCTCGGCGACCGCCGATTCGGTGGACCGGTCACGGGCACTCGGCGCCCGCGGCTCCGGCATCCTGTGGCGGATGCTCGCGGCCACCGTCGGTGGGCTGCTGCTGTTCGCGAGCTTCCCGCCCCGGCCGTGGTGGTTCCTGGCGCCGGTCGCCGTCGCGCTGCTGACGGTCGCCGTGCGCGGACCGGGCAGGCTCCGTGGCGGGTTCGGCTACGGCATGCTCGGCGGGCTCGCGTTCTTCGTGCCGCTGCTGCCGTGGACCGGCATCTACGTCGGGCCGCTGCCCTGGCTGGCGCTCTCGACCACCTGCGCGGTGTACTTCGGGCTGTGGGGCGTGCTGGCCCGCCGGCTGGGTGAGCTGCCCGGCTGGCCGGTCTGGGTCGCCCTCGCCTGGACCGCGACGGAGTGGGCGCGCTCGAGCTTCCCGTTCGGCGGATTCCCCTGGGGCCGTATCGCTTTCGGTCAGGCCGACGGCTGGTACCTGCCGCTGGCCGCCTACGGCGGCGCACCGCTGGTCGGTTTCGCCGTGGCACTGACCGGCACCGCGCTCGCCGCGCTCGCGCTGCGCGTGCGGGCCTGGGCCAGGACACCCGCGCCGCGCCCGCGCGACCGCGCCACCCGGGTCGGATTTGCCACGGCCGCCGCCGCTGTGGCTATCATGCCCCTCGCCGGAGTGATCCTCCGGCCGACGCTGCCCGCCCCGGACGACGGCACCCGGACGATCACGGTCGCCGCGATCCAGGGCAGCGTGCCGCGGCTCGGTCTCGACTTCAACGCGCAGCGGCGCGCCGTGCTGGACAACCACGTCCGGCGCACCGAGGAACTCGCCGCCGCCGTCGACCGCGGCGCAGCGGCCCGGCCGGATGTGGTGATCTGGCCGGAGAACTCCTCCGATATCGATCCACTGCGCAACGCCGACGCCGCCGCCGAGATCACCGAGGCCTCGGAGCGGATCGGCGCGCCGATCCTGGTCGGCGCAGTCCTGGTGAACGGTGACCGCACCACCACGAACTCGGTGATGGTGTGGAACGGCGCGCAAGGCCCGGCCGACCGGCACGACAAGAAAATCATCCAGCCCTTCGGTGAGTATTTGCCGATGCGGAGTTTCTTTCGGTTGTTCTCGTCCTATGCCGATCAAGCCGGACATTTCGTCCCGGGAAATGGTGACGGTTCGGTAACGGCCGCCGGAATTCCGATCGGTGTCGCCACCTGTTACGAGGTCGCGTTCGATCGCGCGTTCCGGCAATCGATGGACTCGGGCGCTCAGTTGCTCACCGTGCCGACCAACAACGCGACCTTCGGGATGAGCGAGATGACCTACCAGCAACTCGCGATGTCACGGGTCAGGGCGGTCGAACACGGCCGAGCTCTCGTGGTCGCGGCAACCACCGGGGTCAGCGGAATCATCACCGCGGACGGCACGCTCACGCAGCGGACCCGGCAACTCGACCCCGCCGCGCTGGTCGCCCAGCTACCATTGCGCGACACGACGACGATCGCGACACGGATCGGCGCGGCGCCCGAAGTGGCGTCCGTTATCCTGACCGCGATCGGCGTGGCGCTGACGTTTTTCCGGCGTCGCCGAGTGAATCAGGCGCAGGTTTCGCGAAGCTCGCCGAATTCTGAATAAGCGGTTTGTTTCAACCCGGGGGAAGCGGCCGAAAGTTGCCGTCATAGGGGTCCGATCCACAGCGCTCGAAACAAATCCACATCGGTAGCCATCCGGCTGCCTCAGTACTCCGAATCAATGGGCGTGGATAGCCACGCCCTGGGCCGTCGTGTGCCCGGGCGCTGCTCGGGGAGTTGTGACACAAGGCAGAACGGAGTGCTTGATGAGTTCATTGGCCACCGACCGCGTCAGCTCCAGCGTCACCGACGACGATCCGGGCCAACCGTTCGCTCTCTCGCCCGGTCAGACGGCCTTGTGGTACGCGCAACGGATCAGGCCCGACATCCCGCTCACCATCGCCCATTACGTCGAGCTGCACGGTGATCTCGACGTCGGTCGGCTGCTGTACGCGGTCGAACGCTACGGCGCGGAATCGCAAGTGGGACACGTGCGTCTCCTCGAGATCGACGGCGTCCCGCATCAGCGCGTCGACCTGGGCTGGCGGCCGGGCTGGGCCCGCATCGACCTGCGCGACGAGCCCGACCCGCGCGCGGCCGCGCTGCGCTGGATGAACGACCACGCCAGCACGCCCATCGACATGGAGCGCGAACCGCTCACCGTCAATGTCGTGTTGCGAGTCGGTGACAGGGACTGGTTCTGGTACGAGCGCGGTCACCACATCGTGATCGACGGTTACGGTGCGATGAACGCCCTCTCCCGGACCGCCGAGATCTACACCGCCGTCGGCGAACAGCGCGAACCGTCGGTCTCCCGCGCCGCCGCGCTCGTCGATCTCTACGCCGACGAGTCCCGCTATCGCGAGTCCAGCCGGTTCCTGGCCGACCGCGAGTACTGGATGACCCAGCTCGACGGCGTCGGCGAGCCGATGACCCTGTCCTCGGTCACCGCCACCGGCGACACCCACGATCCGGGCCGCCACCGCGCCACCGCGGTGCTCGACCCCGACCTCGACTCGCTGCTCACCGAGGCGATCACCACCCACGGCTCCGCCAATTCGGCGCTCATCGTCGCCGCGCTGGCCGCTTACGTGCGCACCGTCACCGGCGACCCGGACGTCGTCCTGAGCCTTCCGGTCTCCGCGCGTACCACCGTGGCGCTGCGCCGCTCGGCGGGCGTGGTCTCGAACGTGGTCCCGCTGCGTGTGCGCTTCGACGAGCACACCACCGTCGCCGACGTGGTCCGCCAGACCGAACTGCAGATCACCGGCGCGCTGCGGCACCAGCGCTACCGATCCGACGACATCCGCCGCGACTGCGGCTACTCCCGCGACGCTCGCGGCTTCTTCGGCCCGATGGTCAACATCATGCTGTTCCACGACGAGCTGAAGTTCGGCGACATCGCGGGCCAGCTGCACGTGCTCGCCACCGGACCCGTCGAGGACCTCTCGATCAACATCTACAACGGCGACGGCGGACGCATCCAGCTCGACTTCGAGGCCAACCCCAAGCTCTACGGCGAGGCCGAGGTGGCCGCGCACCACGGTCGCTACCTCGACTTCCTCGCCCGTTTCCTGGCCGCCGAACCCACCACCCCCACCCGCGCGCTGGCCGCGATCACCGAGGCCGAACGCGCGACCGTGCTGCGGGAGTGGAACGCCACCGAGATGCCGGTGCCCGAGGGCACCCTGGTCTCGCTGTTCACCGACCAGGTGCGCCGTGGTCCGGGCGCCGTCGCGCTCGAATTCGGCGACAGCGTCGTGGAATACGCCGAACTCGACCGCCGGGTGAACCGGCTGGCGCGCGAACTCGTCGCGCGCGGCGCCGGCCCGGAGACCACCGTCGGGCTGTGCCTGCACCGCAGCATCGAGCTGGTCGTGGGCATGTACGCGGTGCTGGCCACCGGCGCCGCCTATCTGCCGCTCGATCCCGAACACCCGGCCGACCGGATCGAGGCGGTCGTGTCGCAGGCCCGCCCGGTGTGCGTGCTCACCGCCGCGCGCGATCAGGTGCGCCTGCCCGGCGGGGTGCCGCGGATCGATCTCGACACCCTCGATGTCAGCGGACGCGACGCGGGCCCGCTGACCGATGCCGACCGGCGCGCGCCGCTGCGCCCCGAGCAGCTGGCCTACGTCATCTTCACCTCCGGGTCGACGGGCAAGCCCAAGGGCGTCGGCGTCACCCACGCGGCGATCGTCAACCGGTTGCGCTGGATGCAGGCCGAGTACCCGCTCGACCGGACCGACGCCGTGCTGCAGAAGACCCCCGCCACCTTCGACGTGTCGGTCTGGGAGTTCTTCTGGCCGCTGCAGGTGGGCGCCCGCCTGGTGATCGCCGCGCCCGACGGGCACCGCGATCCGGCCTACCTGGCCCGGGTCATCACCGAGAAGTCCGTCACCACCGCGCATTTCGTGCCGTCGATGCTCTCGCTGTTCGTCACCGACCCGCGGGTCGCGGGCGGCGCCGGGCTGCGCCGGGTGTTCTGCAGTGGCGAGGCGCTGCCCGGCGCCACCGTCGCCGACTTCCACGCCGCGCTGCACGGCCCCGACGGCGGCCCGGAGCTGCACAACCTGTACGGCCCCACGGAGGCGGCGGTCGACGTCACCTACTGGCCGTGCCCGGCCGGGGCGACCACGGTCCCGATCGGCTCCCCGGTCTGGAACACCCAGACCTACGTCCTGGACCCGCAGCTGCGGCCCGTGCCGCCGGGTGTCGTCGGTGAGCTCTACCTGGCCGGCGCGCAGCTCGCCCGCGGGTACCTCGGCCGTCCCGATCTGACCGCCGACCGGTTCGTCGCCAACCCGTTCACCCCGGGTCAGCGGATGTACCGCACCGGCGACCTGGCGCGCTGGCAACTCGACGACGGCGTCCTGGAATACCTGGGGCGCACCGACTTCCAGGTGAAGGTCCGCGGGCTGCGCATCGAGCTCGGCGAGATCGAGTCGGCGCTGCTGGCCCAGGACGGTATCGCCCGCGCGGTGTGCGTCGCCAGGACGGGCCGCACCGGCGACGACGAACTGGTGGCCTATGTGGTGGCCGCGCCCGGTACGCGCGCGCCCGAACCCGCCGCGCTGCTCTCGGCGCTGCGGCGCGGCCTGCCGTCCTACATGGTCCCCTCGGCGCTGGTCGTCCTCGACGAGCTGCCCCTCAGCGCCAACGGCAAGGTCGACCGCAAGGCGCTCCCGGAACCCGAGATCGGCGTCCGGGTCACCACCGGCGCCGCCGCCCCGCAGACCGAGCTGGAATGCGCCCTCGCCGAGATCTTCACCGAGGTGCTGGCGCTGGACGGGACCGCGATCGGCGTGGAGGACAGCTTCTTCGACCTCGGCGGCAACTCACTCGTCGCCGCCCGCGCAGTCGCGCGGATCAACACCATCCTCGACGCGAACCTCACCATCCGCGAGCTGTTCGAGGCCTCGACCATCGCCGCGCTCGCCGGGTACCTCAGCACCCACCGGTCCGAAACGCCCACGCCCAAGCTGGTTCCCGCGGTGCGCCCCGAACGTGTCCCGCTGTCGCTGGCCCAGCAGCGGCTGTGGATCCTCAACCGCTTCGCCGAACACGCCGCCGCGTACAACATGCCGCTGGCCCTGCGGCTGACCGGCCGCCTCGATCTCGCGGCCCTGCGAGCGGGCCTGCGCGACGTCCTCGACCGCCACGAGAGCCTGCGCACGAGTTTCCCCGAGGGCCCGGACGGCGCCTACCAACTCATCCACCCGGCCGCCGCGGTGGCGCCGGAGCTGGCGCCGATCGACGTGGCCGCCGCCGATCTCCCCGCGCTGATCGGCGAGGTCACCGGCCGCGGCTTCGACCTGCGCACCGAGACCCCGCTGCGCGTGGCCCTGTACCGGGTCGGCGCCGAGGACCACCTGCTGCTGGTCGTGCTGCACCACATCAGCGGTGACGGCTGGTCGGTGGCGCCGCTGGCGCGCGACCTCATGACCGCCGTCGCCGCCCGCGCCGAGGGCGCCGCGCCCGCGTGGACGCCGCTGCCGGTGCAGTACGCCGACTTCGCGCTGTGGCAGCGCGAGCTGCTGGGTGAGGAGACCGATCCCGACGCGCCGCTGGGCAAACAGCTCGGCCACTGGCGCGACACCCTGGCCGGGTTGCCCGATCAGCTCGACCTGCCGCTGGACCGGCCGCGGCCGCTGCAGCGCGGAACCCACGGCGACACCGTGGAATTCACCATCGACGCCGAGCTGCGCCGGGCCGCCGGGGAGCTCGCGACCAGTCGCGGGGTCAGCATGTTCATGGTGCTGCACGCCACGCTGGCGACACTGCTGTCGCGGCTGTGCGCCGGCGGCGACGTCACCATCGGCACGCCCATCGCCGGTCGCTCCGATCCGGCGCTGGACGACCTCGTCGGCATGTTCGTCAACACGCTGGTGCTGCGCACCGAGGTCGACCTCGGCGCCGGCTTCGACCGGATGCTCGACCTGGTGCGCGAGACCGACCTCGACGCGTTCGCCAATCCCGACGTACCGTTCGAGCGGCTCGTCGACCTGGTGAACCCCGAACGCTCGACCGCGCGGCACCCGCTGTTCCAGGTGATGCTGTCCTACGACCGCACCCCCGACCTGCGCATCGACCTGCCCGGGGTCGCCGCCGAGCTGGTGCCGATCGAGGCGGGCGTCGCCAAGTTCGACCTGCAGCTCGAGGTCCGCGACAACCACGACGACGGCCCGCTGCACGCCGAATTCGGTTTCGCCACCGACGTTTTCGATCGCGCCACGGTCGAGGCGATCGCCCGCCGCTTCACCGCGCTGCTGGCCGCCGCGGTGGCCGACCCGACCACGCCGACCGGTGACCTGAACCTGCTCGACCGCCGCGAGATCGCGCGGCTGGTGCCGGTCGCCGGCGCGCCCGCCGAACCGGCGGGCACCCTGGCCCGCCTGCTGGGGGACACCGCGCAGCGGCTCCCGGACTCGGTCGCGGTGCGCTACCTCGGTTTCGACACCACCTACCGCGAGCTCGACGAACGCTCGAACCGGGTGGCGCGCAGCCTCATCGCGCACGGCGCGGGCCCGGAGACGGTGGTCGCGGTGGCGCTGCCGCGCAGTCTGGAATCGATCGTCGCGATCTGGGCGGTGGCCAAGACCGGCGCCGCCTACGTCCCGGTCGACCCGGCCTACCCGGCCGAGCGCATCGCGCACATGATCGGCGACTCCGGCGCGATCCTCGGGCTCACCCTGCCCGAGCACCTCGCCGCGCTGCCCACCACCACGGGTAAGCACCGCAGGGCGCCGGAATGGCTGGTGTTCGGCACCGCCGACTTCGAATCGGACTGCGCGCGCCGCTCGGCGACCCCGGTCACCGACACCGACCGCAGGCACCCGATGCGGCCGGGCCAGCCCGCCTACCTGATCTACACCTCCGGCTCCACGGGGACGCCGAAGGCCGTCGTCGTCACGCACGCGGGCATCGCCTCGCTCGCCAGCGAGCAGACCCAGCTGTACAAGGTCACCGATGCCGCGCGGACCATGCACTTCTCCTCGCCGAGCTTCGACGCCTCGGTGCTGGAACTGCTGCTCGGCTTCGCCGCGGGCGCCACCGTCGTGGTCGCCCCCGCCGACCTGTACGGCGGCGCGGAACTGGCCGCGTTCCTGCGCTCGGAGCGGATCACCCACGCGTTCATCACCCCGGCCGCGCTGGCCACCGTGCCCGCGGGCGAGTTCCCCGAGCTGGGAACGGTGATCGTCGGCGGCGAGGCCTGCTCGGACGAGCTGGTCGCGGCGTGGGCGCCGAAGTACCGGATGCACAACATGTACGGCCCCTCCGAGGCGACCGTCGCGGTCACCGCCAGCGCCGCCATGGTGGCGGGGGAGCCGGTGCCGCTGGGCGCGCCGGTGCGCGGCATGCGGCTGTTCGTACTCGACGCCCGGCTCCGGCCGACGCCGCCGGGCACACCGGGCGAACTGTACGTCTCCGGGCCGGGTCTGGCCCGCGGCTACCTCGGCAAGTCCGCGCTGACCGCGCAGCGGTTCGTCGCCAACCCGCACGGCCGGGTCGGCGAACGGATGTACCGCACCGGCGATCTCGTGGTCTCCGACGCCACCGGCAGGCTGCGCTTCCTCGGTCGCGCCGACGACCAGATCAAGATCCGCGGCTTCCGGATCGAGCTGCGCGAGATCGACCACGTGCTGCGCGAACATCCGGGCGTGCGCTCCGCGCTGACCGTCGTGCACGTCGACGAGCAGGGCCAGCAGCGACTCGCCTCCTACGTGACCGCCGATCGGCCGGTCGAACCGGCCGCGGTCCTCGACACCGCGCGCGGCAGGCTGCCCGGGTACATGGTGCCCGCCGCGCTCGCCGTGCTCGACCGGATGCCGGTGACCCCGGCGGGCAAGCTGGACCGCAAGGCGCTGCCCGCACCGGAATTCACCGTGACCACCACGACCAGGGCGCCGCGCACCCACCTCGAGATGCGGGTGGCGGCGGTGTTCACCGAGATCCTCGGCAGGCCGGTGCCCGGCGCGGAGGACAGCTTCTTCGAGATCGGCGGCAATTCGCTGCTGGCGACCAGGCTCGCCGCGGCGCTGCACGCGGACTTCAGCGTCGACCTGCCGGTCCGGCAGATCTTCGAGGCGCCGACCGTGGCCGGGATCGCCCAGCTGATCACGGAAGCGCCCCGGACGCAGCGGGTGGCGCTGGCGGTACACACCCCACGCCCGGGACGCATACCACTGTCGCTGCCGCAGCAGCGGCTGTGGTTCCTCAACCGATTGTCCCCCGAATCGAGCGCCTACAACATCGCATTCGTCTTGCGAATCGGCGGAGATCTGAACGTCTCGGCCCTGCGCGCCGCCCTGGCCGACCTGGTGGAGCGGCACGAGGTGCTGCGCACCGTGTTCCCGGAGGACCTGTCCGGTCCGCAGCAGGTGGTGCTGCCCGCGCCGGGGAACGTGCCGCCGCTCGAACTCGTCGACAGCGATCCCGACCGGGCCCGCGCCGCCCTGACCGCCCTGGCGCGGCAGGGATTCGACCTCACCACGCAGACCCCGCTGCGCGCGCAGCTGCTGCGCGTGGCGCCCGGTGAGCACCTGCTCGGCGTCGTCCTGCACCACATCGCCGCCGACGGCTGGTCGCTCGGCCCGCTCACCCGCGATCTGGCGTTGTCCTACGTCGCCCGCTGCGGCGGATCGGCGCCGGACCGTGCGCCGCTGCCGGTGCAGTACGCCGATTTCAGCCTCTGGCAGCGCGAGGTCCTCGGCGCCGAGGACGACCCGGACAGCATCGCCGCCACCCAGCTCGCGCACTGGCGGGAGGCACTGGCGGAACTGCCCGACGAGCTGCCGCTGCCGTTCGACCGGCCGCGTCCGGCCGAGCCGACGGGTGAGGCGGGCAGTGTGCGGTGCGAGATCTCGGCGCCGCTGCAGCAGGCGATGCGGGAGCTGGCGGCCGAGACCGGCGTCAGCCTGTTCATGGTGGTGCGCTCGGCGCTGGCGGTGCTGCTGCGCAGTGTCACCGGCGGCCGCGACATCCCGCTCGGAACGCCGGTCGCCGGGCGCACCGACATCCAGCTCGACGACCTGGTCGGCATGTTCGTCAACACGCTCGTGCTGCGCTCCGACGTCGACCCGGGCCGCAGTTTCGTCGAACTCCTGCACGCCGATCGCGACGACGAACTCGCCGCGATCGCCAACGCCGACCTGCCGTTCGAGCGCGTCGTCGACGCGCTCGGCCGCGACAGCAGGTCGACCAACCGTCACCCGCTGTTCCAGGTCGCGCTGAGCATGCAGGACGAGGCCGCGCCCGCGCTGGAGCTGCCCGGGCTGCGGCTGGCCGCCGAGGAGCTCGACATCGCGCGCGCCAAGTTCGATCTCGAACTGCGGGTCGCCCCGGACGGCGACCGGTACCGCTTCGACTTCGTCTACGCGACGGAGCTCTTCGACGCGGCCACCATCGAGACCATCGCCGCCCGGTTCCAGCAGATCCTGCTCCAGGTGACCGCCGATCCGCGGCAACTGGTGTGCGAGATCGAGCCGCTGACCGTCGCCGAACACCGCGCGCTGGTCCCCGCGCTCGGTCCGGCCGTGGTGACGCCGGTGGTCCTGGCCGACATCATCGAACGGGCCGCGACCAAGTTCGCGCACCGGCCCGCGCTGCGCTGGTTCGCCGGCGGCAGCGTCGCCGGGGCCGTGGGCGAGCTCGACTACGCCGAGGTCGGCGTCCGGTCGCATCAGCTCGGTCGCGCGCTCATCGCCCGCGGCATCGGCACCGGCGACCGCGTCGCCGTCGGCCTGACCCGCGGACTCGACTGCGCGCTCGCGATCTTCGGCGTCGCGGCCAGCGGCGGCGCGTTCGTGCCGGTCGACCCGCGCTATCCCGCGGATCGGGTGCGGCACATGCTCACCGACTCCGGTGCCGCCGCCGTCCTCACCACCAGGTCCGACGCCGAGGCGCTGCGCGCGGCGGCGGGCGAGCTCGACACCCAGTGGCTGCTCGTCGACGACGAGGACCTGCTGGCCGAGCTGGCCTCCTACGACGGCGCCCCGATCACCGACGCCGAACGGATCCGCCCGATCCGGCCGGCCGACCTGGCCTACCAGATCTACACCTCCGGCTCCACGGGCCTGCCCAAGGGCGTCACGGTCACCCACAGCGGTCTGGTGAGCCTCGCGGTCGATCTGCAGGAGCGGATGGGCCTGGACCGGTTCGCCCGCACGTTCTTCTTCTCCACGCCCAGCTTCGACGTGTCCGTGCTCGACCTGCTGCTCGCGGTCTGGTCCGGCGCCGAGATGGTCATCGGCCCGATCGACGTCTACGGCGGCGACGAGCTCGGTGCCCTGCTGGAGCGCGAGGACATCACCCACACCTTCCTCACCCCGGCGGTGCTGGCCTCCATCGACGCGAGCCGCTGGCCGCTGCCGCATCTGCGCGGTCTCATGGCCGGCGGCGAGGCCGTGCCGCCGGACCTGGTGGAGAACTGGGCGCCGGGGCGGCGGTTCGTCAACGCCTACGGCCCCACCGAGTTCACCGTGATCGCGGCGATGTCGCAGCTGCGGGTCGGCGTGCCGGTGACCATCGGCACGCCGGTGCGCGGCGCGCGGGTACTGGTGCTCGACGAGCGGCTGCGGCCGGTCGTCACCGGGGTGCCGGGCGAGCTGTACCTGGGCGGCGCGGGCATCGCACAGGGTTACCACGAGCGGTTCGGCCTCACCGCCGGTCGCTTCGTCGCCGACCCGTGCGGTCCGGCGGGCAGCCGGATGTACCGGACCGGCGACGTCGTGCGGTGGACCGCCGACGGCGAGATCGAGTACCTGGGCCGTAGCGACCATCAGGTCAAGGTCCGTGGCTTCCGGATCGAGCTCGGCGAGATCAGCGCCGCGCTCGGCAGCCACCCCGCGGTGCGGTTCGCCCACACCGAGGTCCGCCGGATCGCCGGCGACGACCGCATCGTCGCCTGGGTCCAGCTGGCCGACGGGACCGACCCGGTCGAGCTGGCCGCCGTGCGCGCGCGGGCCGCGGCCCGGCTGGCCGGGCACATGGTGCCCGCCTCGCTGAACCTGATCGAGCGGGTTCCGCTCACCCCGGTCGGCAAGCTCGACCGCGCGGCGCTGCCGGAGCCGGAGTTCACCGCCACTGCGGGCCGGGCGCCGCAGACCGCGTCCGAGCGCCTGGTCGCCCAGGTCTTCGCCGACCTGGTCGGCGCGCGCGAGATCTCGGCCACCGACAGCTTCTTCGACATCGGCGGCAACTCGCTGCTCGCCACCCAGCTGGTCGCCCGGCTGGCCGCGGCCAGCACCGTGCGGCTCGAGGTGCGCACGGTGTTCGCGTCGCCGACCGTCGAGGAACTCGCCGCGCTCATCGACGCCGGGCCGTCCGGTGACGAACGCAGGCCCGACCTCGTCAAGCGCGATCGCCCGGAACGGATCCCGCTGTCGGCGGCCCAGCGCAGGCTGTGGTTCCTCAACCGGTTCAACGCCGGCGCCGAGGGGGAGACCCAGTCGGCGGGCGCCTACAACATCCCGGTCGTCCTGCGCCTGCACGGGCCGATCGACCTGGATGCGTTGATTGCCGCTTTGCATACGGTGCAACGTCGGCACGAGACGCTGCGCACCGTGTTCCCGGAGAGCGCGGGCGAGCCGGAACAGCTCGTGCTCGACCCCGAGATCGGCGCGGTCACCCTGTTCCACGCGACGGCGAGGCCGGACGACGTGGACGGCGCGGTCACCCGCTTCGTGACCCCCGGCTTCGACCTGTCGGCCTCGGTGCCGATGCGGGCGGCCCTGATCACCGTCGACCACACCGGGCTGCCGGTGCCCGCGCAGGCCAAGCTGGCCGTCGCGGGGTCCAAGGAGCACGTGCTGGTGCTGGTCGTGCACCACATCGCGATGGACGGCTGGTCGCTGGAGCCGCTCGCGGCCGAGGTGGCCGCCGCCTACCGCGGCATCAGGGCGGGCGAGGAGTTCGGCGAGCTGGTCCCGGAGATCCAGTACACCGACTACACCCTGTGGCAGCAGGAACTCCTCGGCACCGAGGACGACCCGGACTCGCTGATCAGCAAGCAGCTCGCGCACTGGCGCGGCGTGCTGGACGGCCTGCCCGAGCTGATCACCGTCCCCGCCGACCGGCCGCGCCCGCCGGTGCCCTCCTACCGGGGCGGCACCGTGGACTGCGCGGTCGACGCGGCCACCCACCGCGCGCTGCGCGGGATCGCCACCGCGCACAACGTCAGCATGTTCATGGTGCTGCACGCGGCGCTGGCGGTGCTGCTGCACCGGGTCACCGGTGACGACGACATCGCCGTCGGCACCGCGACCGCGGGCCGCGGTCACCCGGCGCTCGACTCGATGATCGGCATGTTCGTCAACACCCTGGTGCTGCGCACCGAGGTGCGCGACGAGCGCGCCTTCGTCGACCTGCTGCGCTCGGTCCGCGACCGCGATCTGGACGCCTTCGCCAATGCCGACATGCCGTTCGAGCGGCTGGTCGAGGTGCTCAATCCGGCGCGCTCGCAGTCGCATCACCCGCTGTTCCAGGTGATGCTGTCGGTGCGCAACACCCCGGTGCGGATGCTGGAACTGCCCGGCCTGCGCATCGAGGCCGTGGACGCCGACGCCGGGATCGCCAAGTTCGACCTGCAGTTCACCTTCACCGAGACCCAGACCGCCGAGCGCGTCGGCGACGGGATCGGTCTGTCGGTGAACTACGCGGCCGACCTGTTCGACGAGGTCACCGCCCGCAGGCTGGGTGACCGGCTGGTGCGGCTGCTCACCGCGGTGGCGGCCGATCCGAACACCGCCGTGGGCGATCTCGCGCTGCTCGACGCCGTCGAGTGGACCGCGCTGGCCCCGGTGCACGGCGCCCGCGCCGACGTGCCGGTCAGCTTCCCCGCGGTGTTCGACGCGGCGGTGGCCAGGGCACGCGACGGCGTGGCGCTGAGTTCCGGCGACACGGTGGTCACCTACGACGCCCTCGACCGCTGGACCAACCGGCTGGCCCGGGTGCTCATCGGGCAGGGGATCGGGCCGGAAAGCCTGGTGGCGCTGGGTATTCCGCGGTCGGTCGAGTCGGTGGCGACGATGCTCGCGGTCGCCAAGGCCGGCGCGGCGTTCGTGCCGGTCGACCCGAACTACCCGGCGCAGCGGATCAGCCACATGCTCACCGACTCCGGCGCGGCGGTGGGGCTCACCCTGCTCGCGCACCGCGACCGGCTGCCCGGCGACTGCCGCTGGCTGGTCCTGGACGACCCGCAGACCCGCGCCACCGTGCTCGGCACCGACGACGCGCCGATCACCGACGCCGACCGGATCCGGCCGCTCCGGGTGGGCAACCCGGCCTACATCGTCTACACCTCCGGCTCCACCGGCACCCCGAAGGGCGTGGTCGTCACCCACGGCGGCATCTCGAACTTCGCCGCCGAGTGCGCCGACCGGTACGACGTGCGGCCGGGCAGCCGGATCCTGCACTTCGCCACCCCGAGCTTCGACGGCGCCATGCTCGACATCCTGTTCGCGCTCGGCGGCGCCGCGACGCTGGTGATCGCGCCCCCCGGCATCGTCGGCGGCGAGGAACTGCGGCAGCTCTACATCCGCGAACGCATCACGCACGCCTTCGTCACCACGGCGGCGCTGGGCACCGTCGACCCGACCGGGGTGCACTCGCTGGCGCACGTGCTCGTCGGCGGCGAGGCGCTGCCGCCGGATCTGCTGGCGCGGTGGGCGCCGGGCCGCAACTTCTACAACGTGTACGGGCCCACCGAGACCACCATCGTCACGCTGATGCCGCAGCCGATGAGCCCGCAGGGGCCGATCACCATCGGCGGCCCCATCCGCGGCGTCGCGGCGACCGTGCTCGACCGGCGGCTGCACCCGACTCCGATCGGCGTCACCGGCGAACTGCAGCTGGCCGGGTCGGCGCTGGCCCGCGGCTACCACAACCGGCCGGGGCTCACCGCCCAGCGCTTCGTCGCCAATCCCTATGGCGCGCCGGGCGAACGGATGTACCGCACGGGCGACCTGGTGCGCTGGCGCGACGGCGCGAAGTCGGCGCTGGACGTGGAATACGTCGGCCGCACCGACCACCAGGTGAAGGTGCGCGGGTTCCGCATCGAACTCGGCGAGATCGACGTCGCGTTCGGTCGTCACCCCGATGTCGAGTTCGCGCTCACCATCGGGCACAAGACCGCGGCGGGCTCGACCGCGCTGGTCTCGTACGTGAAGGCGCGGGCGGGCCTCGCGCCGACGGTGCGGGAACTGCTCGACCACGTCGGCGCGCACGTGCCGAACTACATGGTCCCGCAGTCGGTCATGCTGCTCGACGAGGTGCCGCTGAACCCGGTCGGCAAGCTCGACCGGGCCCGGCTGCCCGAACCGGTCTTCACCGCGACCGAGGGGTACCGCGCGCCGGTGACCGCGGCCGAGGTCACGCTGTGCGCGGTCTTCGCCGACGTGCTCGGCGTGGAACGGGTCGGCGCCGACGACGGCTTCTTCGAACTCGGCGGCAACTCGCTGCTGGCCACCAAGGTCGTCGCGGCGCTGCGCGAGCAAGGCTACGACATGCCGGTCCAGCTGATGTTCGGCGACGCGACCCCGGCCGGGATCGCGGCCAGGCTCGACGGCGCCGACGCGGGCGCGGCGATGGCGGCGGCCACCGCCCCGGTGCTGCCGATCCGCCCGTCGACCGGTCCGCACGACACCCCGCTGTTCTGCGTGCACCCGGCCATCGGCCTGTCCTGGTGCTACGCGGGGCTGCTCGCGCACCTGGCGCCGCAGCGCCCGGTGTACGGCCTGCAGGCGCCGCACGTCTCCGGCGACGAACGCTTCACCTCCATCCCCGAAGCCGCCGGACACTATGTGGCCCACATCAAGTCGATCCAGCCGCACGGTCCCTACCACCTGCTCGGCTGGTCGCTCGGCGGCCTGATCGCGCAGGAGGTCGCCGTGCAACTGCAGGACGCGGGGGAGGACGTCGCCCTGCTGGCCATGCTGGACAGCTACCAGCTCGGCGATCGCTGGCTCGACACGTCGATGCCCAGCGTCGCCGACATCCTCGGCGAGTTCGGCGCCGACGTCCTCGGTGGGGCACCGGTGCCCGCCGACATCGACCTGCACGAAGCGGCGGATCTGCTGCGGGCACAGCCGGGCCCGTTCGCCGCGCTCTCGGTCGAGAACCTCGAACGGCTCTACACCGGCTACGCCGACGGCACGGTGATGGCGAACCGGTTCCGGCCCCGCACCTTCGACGGTGATCTGCTGTTCTTCACCGCCGCGGCGGACGAGATCAACGCCGCCGACCCGGCGCGCCGGGCCGAGGCGTGGCAGCCGTTCGTCACCGGCAACATCCACAACCACGACCTGCCCTGCAGGCACGCGGCGATGACGACGCCGGAATCGCTGGCGGTGATCGGCCCCGTGCTGCATCGCCACCTCGACGCCGTCCCGGAGATCACCGTGTGCGGCGGCGGCCAGAAGGAGATGCGTCCGTGAGTTTGGCGGTAGAAGTACGCGGCCTCGCCAAGAGTTACGGCAAGGTGCGGGTACTGAAGGAGATCGACCTGGAGATCCCGGCGGGCACCGTGCTCGGCCTGCTGGGGCCCAACGGCGCGGGCAAGACGACGACCGTGCGGATCGTCACCACGCTGTTGCGCCCCGACGCCGGCTCGATCCGGGTCGCCGGGGTCGACGTGCTGGCCGACCCGGCCACCGCGCGGACCCGGATCGGCCTGTCCGGTCAGTACGCGGCGGTCGACGCCAACCTGACCGGCTACGAGAACCTGCGGATGGTGGCGCGCCTGTACGGCATGTCCCGCAAGCAGGCGGTCGAGCGGGCCGAGCAGCTGCTCACCGCGCTCGGCCTCGACCACGCGGCGAGCCGCCGGGCAGGCACCTACTCCGGTGGCATGGCGCGCCGGCTCGACCTGGCGGGCGCGCTGGTCGCGCGGCCGCCGGTGGTCGTGCTCGACGAGCCGACCACCGGCCTCGACCCGCGCGGGCGGCTCGACATGTGGCAGGTGATCGGCGAACTCGTCGACGACGGCACCACCGTGCTGCTGACCACGCAGTACCTGGAGGAAGCCGACCTGCTCGCCGACCGCATCACGGTGATCGACAAGGGCACCGTGATCGCGCGCGGCTCGGCCGACGAGCTCAAGACCTCGATCGGCGGCGACCGGCTCACCGTCACCCTGGCCGCCGGGCAGGACGCCTCGGCCGCGATCACGGTGCTCGGGCAGGTCGGCGTCGGCGAACCCATCCACGAACCGGGCAGCGACGAAGTGTCGGTGGTGGTCGGCAACGGCTCGCGCACCATGGTCGAGGCGCTGCGCCGCCTCGACGACGCGGGCGTGTGCGTCGTCGACGCCGTGGTCGTGCGGCCCACCCTCGACGACGTGTTCCTGTCTCTCACCGGCACCCCGGCCGAACCGGCCGTCGAGCCCGAAACCGACGATGTGCAAGAGGAGATTCTCTCGTGAGTTTGGTGCCGGATATCGCGGAAGATCCCGACACCCGCGACATGCCGATCCCGGCGAGTTCCCCGCGGCCCGCCGCCCCCGAGCAGGCTGCGCCGCGGGCGCGGTTCCTGCGCGACAGCGCGATCGTGGCGCACCGCAACCTGCTGACCATCCTGCGGGTGCCGACGCTGCTGGTCACCGCCACCATCCAGCCGCTGATGTTCGTGTTCCTGTTCGCCTACATCTTCGGCGCCTCGCTCGGCGGCGACCAGTACCGCGAGTTCCTGCTGGCGGGTATCTTCACCCAGACGGTGGCGTTCAACGCCGCCTTCACCACCGTCGGCCTGGCCGGTGACCTGCAGAAGGGCATCATCGACCGGATGCGGACGCTGCCGATGTCGCGGCTGGCGGTGCTGATGGGGCGCACGCTGTCCGACCTCGTCGTCAACATCCTGAGCCTGGGCGTGATGGTGTTCTGCGGCTACATCGTGGGCTGGCGCATCCACGGCAGCCCGGCCGACGCCGCGCTGGCCTTCGCCATCATCCTGTTGTTCGCCTTCGCGATGTCGTGGGTGGGCGCGCTGACCGGGCTGATCTCGCCGACGGTCGAGGTGGCCCAGAGCGCGGGCCTGATCTGGATGTTCCCGCTGTCGTTCATCTCCTCGGCGTTCATCTCCGCCGAGACCCTGCCCGGCCCGCTGCGCACCATCGCGGAATGGAATCCGATCACCGCGGTGTCGGCGGCCGGCCGCAAGCTGTTCGACAACGACGCGCCGCCCTCGTTCGCGCCCGCCACGGGCTGGGCGGCCGACAACTGCATCCTGTACGCGGTGATCTGCTCGGTCGTCATCCTGGCGATCGCGATGCCCGCCGCGCTGCTGCAGTACCGGAAGGTCGCCAGCCACTAGCGCTGCGAACGACGAAGGCCGCCGCCCCGATTCGGGGTGGCGGCCTTCGTCGTCGGGGTGGGTACCCGTTACCCGCGGCGGCGGGTCTTGAGCAGTTCGAGGCGCTCCTTGAGCAGCTCCTCGAGCTCCTCCTTGCTGCGCCGTTCGAGCAGCATGTCCCAGTGGGTGCGCGGCGGCTTGACCTTCTTGGTCTCCACCGTGGTGCCCTCCATGAGCTGCCCCTCCTGGCCGTTGCGGCACAGCCAGGTGGGCGGGATCTCCGCGTCGTCGGCGAACGGGACGTCGAATTCCTCACCGTTGTCGGTGCGGTAGCGGGCGATCCGGCGCGGGGCCAGGTCGTGGTCGCGATCGGTCTCGTAGCTCACCGCTCCGAGCCGACTGCCTCGGAGTACGCGATCTGCCATGTGTGCTCCCTGTCTTCGGCGGCTGACGCCGCGGGTCCGCGGCCGTGGCGGTTCTCGGCGCGCGAACTGGTCGTGGTCCTACCGTTAACGCGCGGGACGTCTGAACTGTTCCATTGTAGTGGAACCGCCGAAGATGCCGAGCGCGCCATGAGCCGTGCCCGCTGAGCGAGACCTGAGCCGGTGTTTCGGCCGCCGGACGGCTAGGGTTTCGCAGCATGTCGCGCAGTCGCCTGCTGTCCTGCCTGTGGTGCGGGCGGGAGATCGTGGATTCCGAGTCGGGTCGCCGCCGCCGCTATTGCCGCCAGTCGTGCCGTCAGCGCGCCTACGAGCATCGCACCAGCCTCAGGGGGACGGGGATTCCGGAGGACGCCGTGGTGCTCTCCGCCCAGGAAGCCGCCGATCTGGCCGACCGGTGGTTCGCCGCCCGGTGCGCCGCCGAGGACGTGGCCACCGCGGTCGATGAGGGCGCCGAGCACGACGAGCTGGCGAAGCTGAGCGCGACCCTCGTGCAACTGGCGCGCGAAGCCGAACGGTTGCGCTGACGCCGCGCCCCCGGTCAGGCCGGGTCGGCGCCGGCCCGGTCGAGCTCGCGGGCGCGCAGGTACACCGCCGTCACCCCGCCCGCCACCAGCACGGCGAGCGCGGCCGCCGCCCCGGCGGTCGCGAGGTCGGGGGCGGTCAGCGGCTGGCCACGCAAGGCCTGCCACAGCACGAGCGTGAGCAGCCCGAAGTACCCGAGGACCGCGACACCCAGCACGGCCGCCCTGACCTTCTCCGTGCGCAGCCACCGGTACCGGGGGGCCAGGGCGACCAGGCCCACCGCGAGCAGCAGCAGCACCTGGATGCCGTGCAATCCCACGAAATGCGGGATGCGCAGGTCGCCGCCGCTGGTGCTCCAGTGGGTGATCGGCATCGCGCCGACGCCGTCGCGTGCCGCGTCCCCGGTCGCGCCGCCGGCGTGCACGGTGTGCCCGGCCATCAGACCGACCACGGTCCCGTCGGCCTGGCGAACCAGCTGGGGTCCGGTGAAGCCCATGAGATAGCCGAGCGCCATGCCGGTCACCGCCAGCCACAACCCGGCCTTCAGCGCGATCGTGGTCGGCCGGTCGGCCAGCTTCTGCCACGAGATGATCACCGCCAGCACGAGATTGGCGAGGAACAGGCCGGGGACGCCGGAGGCGAACACCTGCTGCCCGATCTGGTTGACCGGATCCTGTGCGGTGTTGAAATGGCTGAACGTCCCGCGCGCGGCCTGCAGCGCGATGAAGCCGACATCGAGTACCCCGGTGACCGCGAAGACGGTGCCCAGCCACCAGGTCGCGCGGCGCCCCCGGTGCGGCAGCCGCAGGATCCAGGCCAGCGTGAGGCCGTAGAGGGCGAAGGCGAGACCGAATTTCGCCGGTTTGAGCCACACCGATTCGCCGAGCAGCGGCCGGTCGTCGACCACCATGCCGATCATCGACACCAGGACCAGCGCGCCCATCAGCGCGGAATTCACCAGCAGCGGCCCGTGCCACGGCGCGGTCGCAGCGCCGTGGCGCGCCGGTGCGGCGCGGAACCGGGCTCGGGACAGGGTGCGGGAGAGATCGATCGTCGCCATGGGATCGACGGTAGAAATCCGGTGTGCCGCAAGACCTCCCGCCGCGGAGTGGTTCCGCGCCCCCTACTCCGGTAGGGGCCGCCCTACCGGAGTGCGGCTCAGATGCCCAGGCGCCAGATGACGGCGTCGACCGCGCGCGGCGACACGGTCGCGACGGCCTGCAGGATCCGGGTGTAGCGCGGGTACAGCTCGATCGGCCTGGTGCGCAGGGCGGTGCGGATCCAGTCGGCGGCCTGCTCGGCGGTGAGCGCCGCCGCGTCGTCGTAGGCGCCGGTGGGCGCGATCATCTCGGTGCGCACCAGCGGGAATCCGAGCGTGGTGACGTGTACGCCCCGCGATCGCGTCTCGGCGCCGAGGCTGCGCCCGAACGCGCCGAGGGCGGCCTTGGACGCGTGGTAGGCGGTGAACTTCGGCATGCTGCCCGCCGCGACGCCCCAGGTGGCGACGTTGACGACGTGCCCGTCGCCCGCGGCGAGCATCGCGGGCAGCAGTCCCATGGTGAGCCGCGCCGCGCCGAAGTAGTTCAGCGCCATCGTGCGCTCGTAGTCGTGGAAGCGGTCGGTGGCCTCGGCCGCGTGGCGCCGGATCGACCGGCCCGCGTTGTTCACCAGCACGTCGACGGTGCCGTACTCGTCGAGCACCGTCTTGACCAGCGCGTCGGTGTCGTCGGCGTCGGACAGGTCGCAGGTGACGGCCTCGGCCTGACCGCCGTTCGCGCGGACCGCGTCGCGCACCTCGAACAGTGGTTCCGCTGTGCGGGCGACGAGGATCAGCCGGGCGCCGTCGCGGCCGAGCGCGTGGGCCGCCGCCCGGCCGACACCGGAGGACGCCCCGGTCAGCAGCACGGTCTTGCCCGCGATCTCGTGGCGCTCGCCCAGCACGAGCCGCGCCACCGTCCGCGGTACGGCCGGGGGATTGAGCAGCAGGGACCGGGCGAGGCGTTCGAGCACGAGGACTCCTGGGTGTCGGCGCGGCGGCAGGAATTTACCAAGTAGTAAATTACAAAGGGGTCAATCCGGTGTCAACGTCCGACGGCAACAGCTCGGCGAGCAGGGGAGCCCATTCGTACCGGCGGGCCGGAAAACACCGCTCGAGCAGCTCGCGCATGATCGAGGGGGCGATCGACGCGCCCGGCGAGGCGCCGAGCAGCCCGGCCACGGTTCCGTCGGCGCCGGTCACCAGCTCGGTCCCGAATTCGAGCACCCCACCGCCCTTGCCGTCGGGCTTCACCAGCTGCGCGCGCTGCCCGGCCCGCACCAGCTCCCAGTCGGCCGGGTCGGCAGTCGGATAGAACCGGCGCAGCTGGGCGAACTTGCGCCGCCGCGACGCCAGCAGCTCGCTGATCAGAAACCGCACCAGATCGACGTTGCGCAGGGCGACGGACAGCAACGGCCGGATGTTGTGCGGACGCAGCGTGGTGAACAGATCGGTGAGCTTGCCGGAGCGCAACAGCCGGGTGCTGAAGGTGGCGTACGGGCCGAACAGCAGCGACGCGGCACCGTCGACCTCACGCCGGTCCAGGTGGGGCACCGACATCGGCGGCGCCCCGAGCGCGGCCTGGCTGTAGACCTTGGCGTGATGCTCGGCGACGACGTCCGGATTGTCGGTCCGCAGGAACTGGGCGCCGAGCGGGAACACGCCGTACCCGCGGACCTCCGGCAGCCCGGCCCGCTGCAGCAGGCGCAATGCGTACCCGCCCGCGCCCACGAAGACGAACCGGGTGCGGACCTGAAAACGCCTGCCGCTGCCGAGGTCTCGGCCGCGCACCGTCCACAGGCCGTCCTTCTCGCGGGTGAGTCCGGTGATCTCGCGGTGCAGCCGGACCGCGTTGCCCGCCGCCGTCATCGTCGCCAGCAGCGCTCGGGTGAGCGCGCCGAAATCGACATCGGTGCCGGCGAGATGCCGGGTCGCCGCCATCTGCTCCCGGTCGTCGCGGCCGCGCACGAGCAGCGGCGCCCACCGCTCGATCACCGCGCGATCCTCGGTGTACTCCATCTCCGCGAAGCCCGGCTGCTCGCGCAGGGTGGCGTAGCGCTGCCGCAGGTAGGCGATGTCGCGCTCGCCGAACACCACGGTCACGTGCGGCGTGGGATGGACGAAGGCGCCCGGGTCGGTCAGCGCGCCGCGGGCCGCCAGCGCCGCCCAGCACCGGCGGGAGAGCTCGAACTGCGCGGCGATGCCGGCGGGGCGCGTCCCGTCGTGCGGGTCGGGCATGTAGTTGAGTTCGCACAGACCCGAATGGCCGGTACCCGCGTTGTTCCACGGATGGCTGCTCTCGGCGGCCGGTTCGCCGAGCCGCTCGAACAGCGCGATCGACCAGTCCGGCGCGAGGGTGCTGAGCAGTGCGCCGAGCGTGGCGGACATGATGCCGCCGCCGATCAGGACGGCATCGAGCACGTCCTCGCCGGTGACGGAGTGCAGGGGCGTGGTCTCGGTCATCTCGAACCTCCCGTGAGCTGATGTCCTGCCATCGTCAGGCCGCAGGGAGTGATCCGTCCAATACGGAATCGCCGAGGATATGATCCGAAAATGGATGAGAACGCGGATGCGCAGGCGCTGGCTCCGCTGCTGGCCGCGTTCGACGCGGCGGCCGAGGAGGGTCACTTCACCCGGGCGGCGCAGCGGCTCGGGGTGCCGCAGTCCTCGCTGAGCCGCCGGATCAAGACGATCGAGCAGACGCTCGGGGTGGCGCTGTTCCAGCCGGTCGGCCGGGGCGTGACGCTGACACCGCAGGGCCGCGAGCTCTACGCGCACACCCGGGGGCTGGTGCGCGCCCTCGACGACGCGGTGCGCCGCGTACGGGCCGACGCCGACCCCGACAGCGGTCTGGTCCGCTTCGGCTTCCCGCTCACCCTCGGGCCGGTGAGCATCCCGACGCTGCTGGCGCAGTTCCACACCGGGGCGCCGCGGATCCGGCTGCACCTGGTGCAGGCGCACGGCGAAGCGCTGGCCGACCAGGTGCGCGCGGGCGCGCTGGACCTGGCGGTGATGATCCCGCCGCCGACCGACCTGCCGACGGTGCCGCTGGGCAGACAGCGCATCGACCTGCACGTGGCCCGCACCCACCCACTGGCCGGGCGCACCAGGATCGACCTCGCCGACCTGGCCGGCGAGTCCTTCATCGCCAATCCGCCCAGCTACCAGCTGCGCAGCCTGCTCGACACCTGGTGTGCCGCAGCGGGTTTCACCCCACGGGTGGCCTTCGAGATCACCGAGTTCGAGACCCTGCGCGAACTGGTCGCGCTCGGGCTCGGGGTCGCGCTGCTGCCCGCGGCCGAGCAGCCGCATCCCGACCTCGCGGTGGTGCCCATCGATGGCGAACGCGACCGCGAGATCGGCCTGGTCTCGGGAGACCATCGGCCGACGCTCGCGGTCGCGCGGCTTCGGGATTTCCTGATCGCGCGGGCGGCGCGGATCAGGGTGTCGTGAGGATCAGTCCTGCGGAACGCCGACGTCGATACCGCGCGCGGCCAGCCACGGGTGCGGATCGATCGGGGCGCCGTAGAGGGAGCCGTCCGGCACGTGCACCTCGTAGTGCAGGTGCGGCCCGGTCGACTGGCCACGGTTGCCGACGGTGGCGATGACGTCACCGGCGTTGACGTGCTGACCGGTCTCGACCAGGATCTCGTTGACGTGGCCGTACACGCCGATGGTGCCGTCGTCCTGCTGGATGCGGACCCACAGGCCGAACCCGGAGGCCGGGCCGGTTTCGATCACGGTGCCGTCGGTCACGGCGAAGACCGGCGCACCGATCGGATCACCGAAGTCGATACCGTTGTGCGCGGCGCCCCAGCGAGGGCCGAAGTAGGAGGTCAGCCGGCCGTTGACCGGTCGGACGGTGTGCGGGCGGGGCGGCGGCGGAGGCGGCGCGATCACGGGCAGCGGCGGCAGCGCGAAGGCTGCGGCCTCACGGTGCTCCTCCAGGGGAGCGGGCGCGGTGCCCTGGGGGCCCTGCGCCTCGGTCGGGGTGTGCGCGGTGAAGCGGTAGGGCGACTGACCCGCGGCGATGGACTCCGCGGCGCTCGCGGAGATCGTGGTGTCGGAGGCCGGGGTCTCGGGCTCACCGAAGGTGGCGGCGGAAGTACCCACGAGGGCGGACAGAGCCACCGCACCCGCGACAACGCCTCCCCAGCGACCGGCGAGGGCGTCGGAGACGCGAGCAGATAACGGGTTGGTCACGAACATGTCTCGAACGTAGCGAAGTCGTAACCTCGACACCGAACGATGTGGCTGTGATCACGGACGGCTATAACGCCAGTTGATCTATAACAACGGTATAACGAATGCGGAAATTCCGGGGACCGACCGGGGTATCTGCCCAGTTCGCAAGATCATTGCCGAATTGCTGCTTCCCGGGGACACTGATTCAGTGGACACTAACGGAGTTCGTGCCATCACGGCCCTGTCCGACCCCACCCGCCGCGCGATCTTCGAGGCCCTCCCGCAGGGTCCGCGCGCGGTGGCCGAGCTCGCCGCCGCCACGGGGATCACCAGTTCCGCCGCGTCGCAGCACCTGCGAGTGCTGCGGGAAGCGCATCTGGTGAGCATGCGCCGCGACGGCAACCGTCACCTGTATTCCCTCGACCCGCGCGGCCTCGCCGATGCCCGCGACTACCTCGACCAGTTCCGGCCCAGCGCACTGGCCGCGCACGCCGCGCGGTTGCGCGACGCGGCCGGTCCGGATCCGGCTCAGCCCACCCGGCGGTAACGCGAGCGGGTGGACTCGGCCCAGTCCTGCTTGTCCAGCTGGGCGTCGACCGCGGCCACGACCTCGGGGACACCGATCCGCAGCAGGCCCGGATCCGGCACCCGGCCGTCGGGATCGCCGACCTGTCCGGCCCACAGCACCGCGTGCCTGCCCAGCAGATGCGCCGGGGGGCCACCGCGCCGGGGCGGTGTCGGTCCGAAGAGTAGGACGGTGCGGGTGCCGAAGGCCGTCGCCAGATGCGCCACGCCGGTGTCGCCGCTGATGACCAGTGCGGCCTCGGCGACCGTGGCGGCCAGATCGGTGAGGTTCTGCCTGCCCGCCAGCACCCGGCCGTCGGGCAGTCCGGCCTGGGCGGCCACCTGCATCGCGATCTCGCGCTCGAACGGGTCGCCGGTGAGCACCACGTCGCGGCCGAGGACCAGCAGATGGCGCACCACCGCGGCGAAACGCTCCGGCGGCCACCGGCGCGCGGGCGCGCCCGCGCCGATGTGCACGACCACGCAGTCGCGCCGGCTGAGCGAGGCCACCGGCGGCACCAGTCCGAGGTTGCGGCGGTCGGCCACGATCCCCTCCGACTCGAGCAGCTGGCACCACCGGTCCACCGCGTGTGCCTCCGGGTCCCAGCGCGGCCCGGCGAGCTTGGGCAGCGCGGGGGAGCGGTGCCCGATGATCCGGTCGGCGCCGGTGTCGGCGAGCGCCCGCGCGCTGGCACTGTCCGCGCCGTGCAGGTTCACCGCCAGTTCGGGCGCCGGTCCGTCCCAGATCAGGGCCGCCGGATCGGCGGTGGGAACCAGTTCGTCGACCGAGGAGATCAGGTCGACGATCTGTTCCAATCGATGCGGCGCCGCCAGCACGATCTTGCTGCGCGGCTCGGCCCGACGCAGGGCACGCAGAGCCGGGACCGCGGCGAGCAGATCACCGAGGCCCCGAGCTTGCAGCACGAGTACAACCGACACTTCCATGACCTACCCGAGACCCAGGG
The DNA here is from genome assembly GCF_003182135.1 of Nocardia neocaledoniensis. GTDB lineage: Bacteria > Actinomycetota > Actinomycetes > Mycobacteriales > Mycobacteriaceae > Nocardia > Nocardia neocaledoniensis. The sequence goes on from NZ_QGTL01000013.1 coordinate 73,793, forward strand.
GCGTTAAACGTTCGCGCGGGCAACGACGTGGCGGTGGTCACGAGCGGGCCCGCACCGGCATATTCGCGGCGGACCGGGTGGTCGCGACACGGCAACAGCGCCAGCTAATCTCCGGAAAACGAGAGTGGATCGGCATAACATCACGTCATGACGACAAATACCGTGTTGGAGAGCCCAATCGCGGCTCTTGCCAAGAAAACCTGGCAAACGATTCTCGTCACCGGCCTCCTCGCGGTGATCCTCGGCATCATCATGCTGGTGTGGCCGGGTCCGTCCTTGTTGGTCGCCGGCATTCTGTTCGGTGTCTACATGGTGGTCAGCGGCATTTTCCAGCTGGTCGCCGCGTTCACCCACCTGCCGAGCACCAGCTTCCGGGTGCTGTCCTTCATCAGTGGTGTGCTGTCGCTGATCATCGGTGTGTTCTGCTTCCGCGACGACTTCACCTCGATCGTGTTGCTCGGCTTGTTCATCGGCATCAGCTGGCTGTTCCGCGGCGTGGCCGTCCTGTTCGCCGCGCTCGCCGAGCCCGGCGTCCCCGGTCGCGGCTGGCAGATCTTCTACGGCATCATCAGCGCGATCGCCGGCGTGGTCCTGATCGTGTGGCCGATCGGCTCGATCGCGACCCTGGTGGTGGTGGCCGGCATCTGGCTGATCGTCATCGGGATCATGGAAATCATCACCGCCTTCGGCGTGCGCAAGGATTCGCATCTGCTCGACCAGCAGGCCGTCTGACACGCACGGAATTGTTCGTCGGAAATCGGCCGGTGTCTTCGGGCACCGGCCGTTTTCGCGTGAACTACGCTCGGCGTTCATGGAATTCGTTTATGACCTGGTGGTTGTCGCCCACCTGCTCGGCATGGCCGCACTGGTCGGTGGCTTCGTCGCCGCCCGCCCCGTCGTCTCCGAGCTCATGGTGTGGGGTGCGCGGGCGCAGCTGATCACCGGCGTGATCCTCGCCGGCCTGGCCTCGGGCGTCGAGTCGCTCGACAAGGAACCCGACACGACCAAGCTCGCGGTGAAGCTCGCGATCTCGGTGGCTGTCGCCGCGCTGGCCGAGATGGGCAGGGCCGACGCCAAGCGCGGCAAGCAGATCGACTGGATGACCGACGCCGCGGGCGGCCTCGCCATCGTCAACGTCGCCGTGGCCGCCCTCTGGAACTGAGCCGGACCACCGTCGTCGAGCCGCCCGCCGCGCGTCGGATCAGCCCGCCGCGCGCGCCCGGCGGGCCAGTTCGACCGTCGCCGAGCGCAACTCACCGATCTCGGTGAGCGGCTGCGCGTAGCCGACCCGCGTGCGGGCCACCCCGCGCGGGGTCTCCACCCGGAGCTCGAGCCCGTAGCGGTCGGCCCGCTCGCAGGCGGCGGCGGTGGCGTCGGGGAAGCCGCCGAGGTGCTGGGCCATGGCCAGCAGGGCGTCGGCGTGATCGGCGTTGAGGTGCGCGATGCCCGGCGCGGCCTGCGGCACGATCGGATCGGGACGCGCGGCCAGGTACTGCTCGGCGGAGGCCGAATCCATCCGCCCGTAGCCGCCGACCCACCGCACCCGCTGCACGCGCAGGACCCACAGCGTGAAGTCGCTGTAGTCGATGTAGTACTTCGCCGCCGGGATCGCGGCCAGGTGCGCGGCCCGCGCCGCCTCGGCCTCCGCGCCGACCGGCTGCTCCACCACTCCCGCCAGCGTGATGCGGGTGCCCGCCAGCGGATCGGCGGGAATGTCGGGCGTCACGATCGCGATGCTGGCCCGCGGATCGGCGGCCAGATTGCGGCCGTGCTCGGCCAGGCGCGAGACGCTCAGCACCGGCGCGCCGTCGAGCAGGCCGTAGGTGATGAACGAGGCCCACGGCGCGCCGTCGGCCGTGAGGCTGGCCAGCGTGCCCGTATTGGTCGCCGCCGCAATCGTTCTGGCCTCCTCGGCCGCCGACGGGCGCGCCTCGTTGGCCAGGGGGGTCAGCGGCAGCGGGATGGCGGGCGCGTCGCCGGGATCGCCGTGGTCGAGAGTCATGGCGACAGCGTATCCACCCCGACCGCCCTGCGGGGCGTGCTCGTCAGCCAGCCGTGCAGGGCGCGGTAGACCGCCTCGTGATTGAGCAGGCTGAAGTGGTGTGCCGCGGGGACGTGCAGGCCGTCGACGCCGCCCATGCCGATCCGCCGGGTCCGCCCCCGGCCCGATCCGCTGCCGGTGAGGACCAGGCCGTCACCGATGATCCGCCCGAGCGGATGCCGGGCGCTGCGCGTGACCGTGGCGGTGACGAAGTAGTGGTCGGTGTCGGCCAGCAGCGGCACCTCGCGGACCGCCCGCGCGCGCAGGGTGTCGACGTCGAGATCGCGCCAGTCGTCGTCGACCAGCGAGCCCTGCCGCAGGTCGCGGATGCCCGCGCTGCGTCTGCGCAGCAGAGTGGCCAGCGGCCGGGTCTCCGGCAGCCGGTCGAACGCGGCGGCGGCGTAGTGCGCGGCCTGTTCCAGCGGGGCGCCCAGGTGCGGCGAGCCGAGGCAGACGACTTGGCGGACCGCGCGCACCCACGCCTCGTCGGCTTCGTCGGCCTGATGGCAGGCGCTGCGCGCGACCAGCCCGCCCATCGAGTGGCCGAGCAGGCAGATCTGATGGACCGGCAGCGGCCAGGCCGCCACCAGCCGGTCCAGCAGCGCGCTGAGCAGTGCCGCGTTCTCGGAGATGTGCAGCCCGGTGTTGTAGCGGACGAAGATCGGGGTGTAGCCGAGGTCGAGATCCAGGCGCTCGCCATAGGCGGGACGGCCGCCGAGCCGCCAGGCGTGCTCGGTCTCCACCAGTCCGTGGACGTGGACGACGAGCCGGGAGGTCGGCACCGCGAAGTGCGCGGCCAGCTGCTCGGGCGGGACCGGGGCGCCCTCGACGCGGAAGGTCATGGGGGCGGCCAGGATCGGGGCCTCGTCCTCGAGCTCGTCGCCGATCAGGCCCTGCAGGGCGGCCAGCGCGCCCGCGCCCCACACCGTGCGCGAGGGCGCGGGCAGCTGGGGGAGTTGCACGGCGCCCGCGACCTCGCTCACCACGAAGCCGGTCCCGCCGACGGCCGCGTACACGCCGGCGGTGATGGCATCGTGCACGGCCTTGACCGGCGCTGCGGCGGGGCCGACGCCGATCCGCACGGCCGCGAACACGCGGTCGGAGATGGCACGGTGGATCGCCGCGATCCCGTCGACGGCGCCGAGGAACTCGTCGCCCGCCAGCCGCGTGAGTGCCTGTACTTCGGCCTGGGACTGGGGGATCTGCTCGGTCACGGAATTGAGAGTACAACTGTGCACTGAAAAACGCGCGGGGTGGGTGCCGACTCACGAGGAAGGCCGCCGTGCACGGGGCATCGTCACAAAGAAGAACATGAAAGTACCGAGATATGCGCATCTAATTATGTGTTTGCCATGGGTAGAACCACCAAAAAGAAGGCGAAGGACGGCGGGGAAGAGACCCGCCGCCCTCGGCCACGGATCACGGTTGATGGACGATCGCGTACCACAGCGCGCCGAGCGTGCCCAGCACGAAAAGCGGCGAGATGACCCAGGTTTCGACCCGGTTGCCGGTCCGGTCGATCAGCGGCACCCGCGTGCGCAGCGGGAACGGCCACAGCAGCCGGACCCCGCGGTCGGTGAGGCAGTCGCCGAGCAGATGCGCCAGACAGCCCAGGCCCACGCAGATCGGCAGCCACGCGGGCCGGTCCACGATCCAGTGGTCCACCGCGAAGGTGCCCGCCGTCGCCAGCACGATGACCGTCCCGTACGTCCGCAGGCTCTTGCCCGGCGGGCACAGGTGCAGCGAACGCACCGCCAGGGCCAGCAGGAAGAAGACGAGGGCCAGGGTGAACGGCCTGCCCAGGTAGTGCTCGCCCGCCCACGTGGCGGCGATCGCGACGACCACGAACAGCAGCGAGTGCGTGCCGTGCCGGTGCCCGCCCGAGGCCCAGGAGATCAGCCGGCACAGGTGATGGGACACCGGGCCGAGCACATGCGAGATGGTCCCGCTCGGATGATCCGCGTCCGGCAGCAGCGCCGCGCCCGCCGTGAGCAGTGTCCCCATGATCAATTCGGCGATCCCGAATCGGGTTGTGTCGCTGTCGAACAGGGGAAACGCGGCGACCGTGAGGGGGAGCGCCGCGGCGGTTCCCGCCCAGGCCAGCGCCCCACTCGTCGCATGTGAATGTCCAAGCACCCCGCAACGTTAGAGGAGCTCACTACTTGGGCGCATATGCCGAGGAAGACGCCCGGCGGCGAAACACACCGGGCCGTCGGGGAGTTCGTCGCGCGCTCGAGCGGAAGGCTTGCCGGGGCGGCGCGGCGCTGGTTCGATCGGCCCGTGACCGAAACCTCCGACGCGCCCCGCATCGTCCATGCCACCCGCGATGTCGCGGCGAGCGCCGCCACCGTCTTCGAGCTGATCGCCGACCCCGCCCAGCAGCCGCGCTGGGACGGCAACGACAATCTCGCGCAGGCGAAGCCGGGTCAGCGGGTCCGCGCCGTGGGCGCGGTGTTCACCACGACCCTGACCAACGGCGCCGACCGCGACAACCACATCGTCGAGTTCGAGGAGGGACGCCGCATCGCGTGGAATCCGTCCGAGCCCGGCCAGACCCCGCCCGGTCACCTGTGGCGCTGGGAGGTCGAGCCGATCGACGAGCACACCGCGCGCGTGACCCACACCTACGACTGGACGAACCTGCACGACGAGAAGCGCGAGGTGCGGGCCAGGGCCACCACCGCCGACAAACTGCTGGCCTCGGTGGACCGGCTGGCGGCGATCGCCGAAGGCGAAGCCTGAGTTCGCCCGCCCCACACGACAACACCCCGCGATCCCGGTGATCGCGGGGTGTTTTCCGTCGGAGGCTCAGACCAGGTCGAACCGATCCAGCTCGCTCACCTTCGTCCACGCGGCGACGAAGTCGTGCACGAACTTCTCCCCGGCGTCGTCGGTCGCGTAGGCCTCGGCCAGGGCGCGCAGCTGCGAGTTCGAGCCGAACACCAGGTCGGCGCGGCTGCCGGTCCAGGTCACCGCGCCGGAGTCGCGATCCCTGCCCTCGTAGAGGTTCTCGTCAGCGGCCGAGGGTGCCCACTCGGTGCCCATGTCGAGCAGGTTGACGAAGTAGTCGTTCGTCAACGCCCCCGGCGTCGCGGTGAACACGCCGACCGGCGACTGCTGGTGGTTCGCGCCGAGCACCCGCAGCCCGCCGACCAGCACCGTCATCTCGGGTGCGCTCAGGGTGAGCAGGTTCGCCTTGTCGACGAGGAGATACTCGGCCGGGATCTGCTGATCCTTGGCCAGATAGTTGCGGAACCCGTCGGCCGTCGGCTCCATCGCCGCGAACGACTCGACGTCGGTCTGCTCCTGGGTGGCGTCGGTGCGACCGGGTGTGAACGGCACGCTGACGTCGTGGCCCGCCACCTGGGCCGCCTGCTCGACGCCGACGGCGCCACCGAGAACCACCAGGTCGGCGAACGAGATCTGCGAGCCCCCTTCGGCGTTGAAGCTCGCCTGGATGGTCTCGAGCGTGCGGACCACGTGCGCCAGTTCGTCGGGCTGGTTGACCTCCCAGCCCGCCTGCGGCTGCAGCCGGATCCGGCCGCCGTTGGCGCCGCCGCGCTTGTCGCTGCCACGGAACGTCGACGCCGCCGCCCACGCCGTCGACACCAGCTGCGCGACGCTCAGCCCCGAGGCCTGGATGTGGCTCTTCAGCATGGCGATCTCGGTGTCGCTCACCAGCGGACCGGTGTGCGCGGGCACCGGGTCCTGCCAGAGCAGCTCCTCCTGCGGCACCAGCGGGCCGAGGTAGCGCGCCACCGGCCCCATGTCGCGGTGGGTGAGCTTGTACCAGGCCCGGGCGAAGGCGTCGGTGAGCTCGTCGGGGTGCTCGAGCCAGCGGCGGGTGATGCGCTCGTAGGCGGGGTCCATGCGCATCGAGAGGTCGGTGGTCAGCATGACGGGGGTGCGCTTGACGGCGGGGTCGAACGGATCGGGCACCGTGCCCGCGCCGGCGCCGTCCTTGGGGATCCACTGGTTGGCGCCCGCAGGGCTCTTCGTGAGCTCCCACTCGTAGCCGTAGAGGGTTTCGAGGAAGTTGTTGTCCCAGGTGATGGGGGTGCTGTTCCAGATGCCTTCCAGGCCGCTGGTGATCGCGTCCGCGCCGACCCCGGTGCCGTGGGCGCTGTGCCAGCCCAGGCCCTGCCGCTCGAGCGGGGCGGCCTCGGGTTCGGGGCCGACCAGGTCCGCGGGTCCGGCGCCGTGGGTCTTGCCGAAGGTGTGGCCGCCGACGATCAGTGCCGCGGTCTCCTCGTCGTTCATGGCCATCCGGGCGAAGGTCTCGCGGATGTCGATCGCGGCGCGGAGCGGATCCGGATGGCCGTTGGGGCCTTCGGGATTGACGTAGATCAGGCCCATCTGGACCGCGGCGAGCGGACGCTCGAGGGTGCGCTCGCCGGAGTAGCGCTCGTCGCCGAGCCAGGTCTGCTCGGGACCCCAGTAGACGTCCTCCTCGGGCTCCCAGGCATCCACCCGGCCGCCACCGAAACCGAACGTGGGGAAGCCCATCGACTCGAGCGCGACGTTGCCCGCGTAGACGATGAGGTCGGCCCAGGAGAGTTTCCTGCCGTACTTCTTCTTCACCGGCCACAGCAGGCGGCGCGCCTTGTCCAGGCCGGCGTTGTCGGGCCAGCTGTTGAGCGGCGCGAACCGCTGCATGCCCGAACCCGCGCCGCCGCGGCCGTCGCCGACGCGGTAGGTGCCCGCCGAATGCCAGGCCATCCGGATGAAGAACGGGCCGTAGTGGCCGAAGTCGGCGGGCCACCACGGCTGCGAGGTCGTCATGACCTGCTCGATGTCCTGCTTGACCGCCGCGAGATCCAGCGTCGCGAACTCCGCCGCGTAGTCGAAGTCCGGGTCCATCGGGTTCCCCGCGGGCGGATTCTTGTGCAGGATCGTGAGATTCAGCTGATGCGGCCACCAGTCGCGGTTGCTGCCCCGCGCGTCCGCCGAGGCGAACGGTCGTCTGCCGGTGACGGGACAACCGCTCGCGCCGGGCTCGGTGTTGGCTTCCGCGATGGGTGGATGGTCCTCGGGCACGGTGATTCCTTTCACGAGTGCACCGCGCCGAAGGGTGACCCCGACCCGGCTCAGGAAGTGTCCTGCATGGACACGTTCCGGATTATTACTCGTTCCAGATGGCACCGGTGCCGTTTCGGCACAAGCGAGGTCTAGGTGGTCACCGGGGTCCGGGTCGCGCGCTCGATCAGGTACTCGACGAGGTGGGTCAGCACCGCCTTGGCCGACGGACGATCCCGCGCGTCACACAGCATCACCGGTGTGTTGGGGTCGAGATCGAGCGCGTCACGTACCTCGTCGACGGTGTAGCGGGGCGCGCCCTCGAAGCAGTTCACCGCGATCAGGAACGGCAGCCCGCGCCGCTCGAAGAAGTCGACGGCGGCGAAGGAATTGCTCAGCCGCCGGGTGTCGGCGAGCACGATCGCGCCGAGCGCGCCGCGGCACAGCTCGTCCCAGAGGAACCAGAACCGGTCCTGGCCCGGCGTGCCGAACAGGTAGAGCACCAGATCGCGATCGATGGTGATGCGGCCGAAGTCCAGCGCCACCGTGGTGGTCGACTTCTGCTCCACCCCCGACAGATCGTCGACGCCGGTGCTGACCTCGGTGATCAGCTCCTCGGTGCGCAGGGGCGCGATCTCGCTGATCGAGGAGACCATCGTGGTCTTGCCGACGCCGAAGCCGCCGGCGATGAGGATCTTCACCGAGGCGGCCAGGTGCTGCCCGCCCGATGCTGTGGGGTCAAAGTTTTCGGATGCCATCCAGAACCGCTCGCAATACGTTGAGGTCTCCCGCGCCGGCCTCGGCCGCCACCGGAGCCCGGAAGATGAGGTGGCCCTCGCCGATGAGATCACCGACGAGGATCTTGGTCACCGCCAGAGGAAGTTTCAGCACGGCCGAGACCTCGGCCACCGACTGCGGACGCTTGCACAGCCGTGCGATCGTCGCGTACTCGGGTTCGGGCCTGCGCAGGGTGGGGGCGGGGTGCACGGCCACCACCACCGTGAGCATGTCCAGGTCGTGCGCCGCACCCATGGTGCGGCCGCGGGTCACCGCGTACGGCCGGACCAGGGGTCCGGCCGCGTCGTCGAACCACGGATCGCCGAGTCGAGTCATGATGACGCTTCCTATAGCTCCGCAAGTCCGTGCCGCGGTTCGGTCGACAGATAGCTGCCGACCCGCTGCACGGTGAGATTCATTTCGTAGGCGACCATGCCGAGATTGGCCGACTCGTTCGCCTGCAGGGCCAGGCACGCGTTGTCGCCCGCCGAGGTGACGAACAGGACCGCGCGGTCGAGCTCGATCACCGCCTGCCGCACGCCGCCGCCGTCGAAGCGGCTGCCCGCACTGCGCGCCAGCCCGTAGAGGGTCGACGACATCGCCGCGAAGTGCTCGGCGTCCTCGCGCTTCATCTGCGAGGAGCGTCCGAGCAGCAGCCCGTCGGTGGACAGCACGACCGCGTAGCGGACCCCGGCCAGCCGGTCGACGAGATCGTCGAGCAGCCAGTTGAGATCACCTGGGGAAGAGTTCACCTCAGCCTTCCTGTTCCTGATTCGAATTGCTCAGTGGTTTGCGACCCTGCCGGGTGCCGTTCTCGATCGCGGACATGATGTCGCGGGCCTGCTCGGGCGAGCGCGGCCGCTCCGGGGTGGCGGCGGCCTCGGCCGCCGGTTCCTCGGTGAGTTCGGGCACCAGATTGGTCTGGCGCTGGCGGCGCGGCAGGGCGGGCCGATCCTCGTTGCGCGGCGGCGTCGCCGGGATCTGTGGCACGGCCGGAACCTCCGACGCGGTGGGGAATTCGGGAACCGGGGGGAATTCGGGCACCACCGGCGCCGGCGGCTCGGCGACCAGGGTGGCCACCGGGGCCGGGGCCGAGTCGACCGCGGTCAGCGGCCCGGTCACCACCGGGGAGGGCAGGCCGCGGCGCTGCGCCGAGGACAGCGCGGGCGGCGAGCTCGGCATGTCGTCGGCGCCGTCGGCGAGCAGCGTGGTGGGCACGAGGACGATGGCCCGGATGCCGCCGTAGTCGGATTCGCTGAGCCGCACCGAGACTCCGTGTGTGGTGGCCAGGCGGGCGACCACGAACAGGCCGAGGCGCGAGTCCGAGGACAGCGTGCCGACGCCGAAGTCCGGCGGATCCGCCAGCATCGCGTTGAAACGCTCCATGTCCTCGGGGTTCATCCCCATGCCCTGGTCGGTGATCTCGATGACCACGCCCTTGCCGACGACGTTGCCGCCCGCCTCGACCCGAGACTGCGGCGGGGAGAACGCGGTGGCGTTGTCGACGAGCTCGGCGAGCAGGTGCACGAGGTCGGCCACCACGGTCCCGACGACGCTCACCTCGGGCAGCTTGGTGACGCGCACCCTGGCGTAGTCGAGGGTCTCGCCGATGGCGCTGCGCACGACGTCCATCACCGGCACCGGCTTGCGCCACTGCCGTCCCGGGCGGCCGCCGCCGAGGATGATCAGGTTCTCGGCGTTGCGGCGCTCGCGGGTGGCCAGATGGTCGAGCCGGAACAGGGTCTCGAGCAAAGCCGGATCCTCTTGCCGCCGTTCGGCTTCGTCGAGGATCTCGAGCTGGCGGTGCACCACGATCTGGCTGCGGTGGGCGATGTTGAGGAACACCGCGCGCACGCCCTCCCTGGTGCGGGCCTCGTCGACGGCGGCGCGCAGCGCGGCCGCGGCGGCGTGCTCGAACGCGTTGGCCACCTGACCGATCTCGTCGCGGCCGAAGTCCAGCGTCGGGGTGATCTGGGCGGGGTCGACGTCGACACCGTCGCGCAGCGCGCGCATGGTGGACGGCAGCTGTTCGTCGGCCAGCGCGAGGGTTTCGGTGCGCAGGCGGCGCAGCCTGCGGATGATCCGGTTGGCCAGGATCACCGCGACCAGCAGCACGATGCCGGTGAGCCCGAGCACGCCGCCGCCCGCCGCCCACGCGAATCCCTCGGACTGGCGCGAGGAATCGGCGGCCAGGCCCTGGACGTAGCGGTTGTGGGTCGAGTACAGGTCGAGCAGGGCCTGATCGACGGCGCCCAGCGCGCTCTGCCATTCGGCCGAGGTCATCGGCAGCGCGTCCGGCGCGGCCTGCCTGCTGCTGCTCGTCGAGCTGCTCGCCGGCTTCGCGTACCGGGCGATGATCGCGCTCTCCATGGCCGCGAGCTGCTGCCACTGCGGCGAGGCCGTCAGCGACTGCAGCACCTCGCGTTCGGAAGCGGTGAGCTCGGGGATGAGCTGGGTGAGTTCGGTGCGGTAGAAACCGGTCTGGCGGATGTACTCGTCGAGCGGCACGGCGAACTGTCCTTCGGCGGCGACGAGGGCCGCACCGAGGGCGTTGCTGCGCGACATCGCCTCGATGCCGGCGAGCAGCTTCATGCCCTCGCTGACGCCGCCGGCCACGATCGCGTTCGGCGCCTCGGTGAGCACCAGCTTGGTGCCCGCGAGGAAGCTGTCGATCACGACGTTGAAGAACATGTACGCCTGCTCGGCGGGGAGCATGCCCGCGTCGGCGCCTGCCCGCATGCCGCTGAGGTTGGTCCGGAGCAGTTCGTGCTCGGCCTGGTTGTCACCGAGATCGGTGCTGTCCACGTCGCGCAGCTGCTGCACGACGGCGTTGAGCGCGTCCAGGGCGCTGTCGGTGCGCGCGCGAGCGGCGGCGAGACCGGGCAGCGTGGTGGGGTCACCGGCGACCAGCGACAACGTCAGGTGGCGCTCGGACTGGATGGCCTCGATGAGATCCTGGGTGGGTGCGACGGCGCCTTGCAGGGCCGAGGCCCACTCCTTGGCGGTGTTGCTCTCATTGACCAGGTATCCCGCCGTGCCGACGCCGACCGCCACCAGCGCCACACTGGGAATGAGAGCGATCGCCAGAATCCGGGTACGAACACCGAGTCTCGCTAAGAACATCGCCATAACGTAACGGAATCGTTGCACTGTTGTCGCGCCTGTCTCGGTGAGCGAGACGCGATTTGGATTGTCGCCGAAGACATTTGCTAGGGCGGCGTGGACACGGAAAAGCGGCGAGCTCACCCCGCCGGCTGAGCCGCGATGGCCCAGTCGGCGGGGGCTCGCCGTGTCCTGGCCGCGCCGGGAAGGGTCCGGCCAGGTCAGGTCCTCGCGCCGCTACAACGTGCGGTCGGCGCCGGTCCGTGGGGGCGGGGCCGCGGCCAGCGCCGCGTTCTCCGCCGGGGTGAGCTGCCGCGCGCGCAGCACGAAACGCATGCCGTGGCCCGCCTCGAGCGACCGCTCGTCGGCCTGGCCACGCACCGCGTCGACGGTGAGATGGGTGTCCTTCCAGTGTTCGAACTGCGCGGGGCTGATCCAGAATTCGGTGTGCCAGGTGAGCCTGCCGAGCAGCACGTCGGCCTTCTCGATCGGGAACTCCTTGGCGGAAAGGCAGACCGGCGCGACCTCGCGCTCGCCGCTGCCGCCGGACTGGCGGAACAGCACCGGGCCGTTGTCCTCGATCAGCCTGCGCAACAGGGTCTGCGCGCGCTCGGTGATCTCCACGCGATGGATCCGGTTCTGCATCAGAACATCCCGGGGTTCGTCGTCGAATGGCTGACCAGTACCTTCTTGGTCCGCTGGTAGTGCCCGAGCAACATGGCGTGATTCTCCCTGACGGCGCGCGCGGGGTAGGGGTCGTAGCAGTTGGTGAAGATCCGGCCCGCGTCGATCTCGCGGGCCAGCCGGTGGGCGGTGGCGATGTCGCGGGTCCACACGCCCGCACCGAGACCGTGACGGGTGTCGTTGGCGAGGCGGATCGCCTCGTCCATCGTGTCGTAGCGGGTGACGGCGACAACGGGTCCCAGGATCTCCTCGCGGAAGATCCGCATCGTGTTCTCGCCCTCGAACACGGTGGGTTCGATGAAGTACCCACCGGGCAGGCCGTCGACCTTACGTGCTTCCCCTCCAGTGAGCACGCGGGCGCCTTCGGCTCTGCCGATGTCGAGGTAGGACAGGATCCTCTCGTACTGGTCGTTGCCGGCCTGCGCCCCGATCATCGTCTCGGTGTCGAGCGGATGACCGGACACGATGGCCTCGGTGCGGGCGAGGCAGCGGGCGAGGAACTCGTCGTAGATCGACGAATGGACCAGCGCGCGTGAGGGACACGTGCACACCTCGCCCTGGTTCACGGCGAACGTGACGAAACCCTCGACGGCTTTGGCGAGGTAGGCGTCGTCGGCGGCCGTGACATCGGGCAGGAAGACATTGGGGCTCTTGCCGCCCGGGTCCGGGGTGTCGACCTTGGCCAGTCCCGGATGACCGGTCAACGGGGCGAGCACCTGCGCGGTGCGCCCGTTCACCACGTTGAGCACGCCGGGTGGCAGCAGGTCGGCGATGAGCTCGACCACCAGCAGCAGTGAGGCGGGCGTCTGCTGGGCCGGGACGAGCACCACGCAGTTGCCGGCGGCCAGGGCGGGCGCCAGCAGCGCCGCCGCGGACAGGATCGGGAAGTCCCAGCCCGCGCGCTGGCCGATCACCCCCAGCGGACTGTGGAAGTGATAGGACACGGTGTCGAGGTCGAGCGGCGCGATCGCGCCCTCCTGGGCCCGCAGGACGCCGGCGAAGCAGCGGAACTGGTCGACCGCCAGCGGCAGGTCCGCGTGCAGGGTCTCCCGGACCGGTTTGCCGTTGTCCCAGGTCTCCGCGACGGCCAGCGGCTCGATGCTGTTCTCGATCCGGTCGGCGATGGTGGTGAGGATGCCGGCCCGCGCGGCGATCGGGGTCGCGGCCCAGCCGTCGGCGGCCCGCTGGGCGGCCTCCACCGCCAGCTCGATGTCGGCGGCGGTGGATCCGGCCACCGCGCAGAAGGTTTCGCCGTCGACGGGGGAGGTGTTGTCGAAATAACGGCCTTCGATCGGCGCGACCCAGTCGCCACCGATGAAGTTGTCGTATCGGGCGGCATAGCTGACTATGCCGGTGTCCGATCCGGGCTTGCCGTAGATCATGCGCCTCGCTCCTCGCGGCCTGTGCGTGGTGGGACACACTATGGTCGGCGAAGGTTGGTACGAGGTAGGTGCGGGTGTTCACGCAGGTCAGGACTGGCGCGCGGTGTAGAGACGTGCGGTGACGACCGCGCGGCGCACATCGTCGCGGGGGAGCAGGCGCAGCGCGTGCTCGTGGATGGCGATGTCGCCGGGGCAGCGCTGACCGAAGGCGACGGCGTGTTCTGGGCGGTCGCTGCCGAGCACGGCGTTGCGGATGCCGACATCGAGGTGCGCGCGCCACTGTTCCACGCCGGGCAGGTCGGAGCCGGGCAGCAGCGGACCGCGGTAGAGCCACAGGGCCGAGGTGAGGTCGCCGCCCTCGATGGCGGCGAGCAGGTCCACCGCGTCGCAGGAGATCGGCCCGGTGAGCATGTAGCGCCGGTTGGCGATCTCGCCGCGGGTGGCCCGGCGCAGGTGCGAGACATCGGCTTTGAGCGTGTTGAGCGAGACCGACCGCTCGCCGTAGACCGCGGCGTGCAGTTGCTCGGGGGTGTAGCCCTCGGGTTCGAGCGCCAGCAGGGCGAGGATCTCGAGCTGCCGTGGCGGCAGGGGCACCGGCCGCCCGTCACGGAGAAGCCGTGCGGCGCCGAGACATTCGAGGCGCACGCCGGGCGCCGGGGCGGGCGCCTCGGCCCGCAGCATGGTCTCCACCGCGGTGACCAGGGCACGCACGGAGGTCATCACCATCGGATGGGACCGCTCCCAGCTCGAGGACAGATCGAGCACGCCGACCTGGCGGCCGTCGGGTCCGTGGATGGGCGCGGAATAGCAGACCCACCCGTGCAGCGCCGCCACGAGATGTTCGGCGGAGAACACCGTGCAGGCCTTGTCGTCGTGCAGGGCCAGGGACAATCCGTTGGTGCCCATGTGGCTTTCGTCCCAGACCCCGCCCGGGGCGAAGTTCACCTGCTCGCCCTGTCGGCGCAGCGTTCGATCGCCCGCGGTCCACAAGATGGTGCCCGATTCGTCACTGACGACAGCGAGATAGCCGGAGTCCTCGGCGATTCCGCGCAGCTGGCCTGCGAGTTCGGTCACCGGCCTACGCAGCGGCGATTCCGACCAGCGGTCGCTGATGTCGTTGAAGCCAGGTGCGACGGTCTGTCCCGGATCGACCGTGTGCAGCGAGCGCTGCCAGGACTTGGCGACTTCTTCGCGCACCGGACCCGTGTCGCGGGGCAGCTGCATCGGGCGCGAGGGCGCGGCGAGCCGGTTCCACTGTTTCTCCAGCGCACCGCGATAGTCCGCGAGCCGGTCGGGCCTGGGTGAGCCGGCGCCCGGGTCCTCGTGTGCGCCCACGTTCACTCCCTGCTCTCCGCCGTGCCCTGTCCTGTCTATCAGCTGGGCGGGCGACGTGTGCGCTGTTTTCCGGCGGACGACCAGGTCGCCGGTGGCTGCCCTGTCGTGGCGGCTTGACGGAACCGCGGTTACTTGTTCAGGAACAGACCGGCGATATCGGCGTTCTTGATGGGGGTGTCGACGTTGCGCTGGCCCGCGCACAGCAGGTCGACCTGCACGATCATCGAATCGACCAGGGTGCCGGCCGGTTCGTTGTCGGAGCCGGTGCGCTCCTTGATCGCCTTGGTGATGGTGATCCGCTTGGTGTCGGGTTCCTGGTTGACGTAGTCGCGGCAGGTCGTGTCGCCGCCCTGGTTGAGCGCCCGCTCGACCTCGCTGCAACCGCTCGCCAGCACCGCCAGCACCGCGACGCCGAGCGCGAGGGTCCCGGTTCGGGTGGTGGACTGCATGGTTCCTCCTGGAGGGTTCGCTGAGCGCGCCGCGCGCGATCGGGTGGCCCCAGCCTATGCGGTGCGGCTCAGGTGCGGTGGATCCGCAGGGGGACGAGTTGTTCGGCGGCGGTGAGTGAGCCGTGATGGCCGACCATCATCGTCTGCACCGGCTCGGCGGCGGTCCGCACGATGCCGCTCGTGCCCAGCGCGGCGACCACGAGATCGCCGATGCGCGAGGTGAATTCACCGGCCACCGGTCCGAACCAGCCGGCTTCGACGGCCTCGGCGCGGGTCCGGACGAGGAAGTCGGCGCCGAGGACGGCCCGCCAGGTCGCGGCGACGTCCGCGGCCGCGCCGTCGCGGGTGTACACATGCCGGGCGCGCGGTTCGCCGCCCAGCTCGGCCACGCCGTCGGGCAGCTCGGGGTGGGTGTCGAAGTCGATGCGGTCGACGAGTTCGACCATGCCGTGGTCGGCGGTGACGATCAACGCCGAGCGGGCGGGCAGCCGGGCGGCGAGTTCGGCGGCGATCCGGTCGACGTGGGCGAGCTCGAAGCGCCAGGCCCTGGTGGCGGGCCCGCGCGCGTGCCCGGTGGTGTCGAGCTCCGAATGATAGGTGTAGACCAGGGTTTTCGGCGCCGAGCCGACCGCGCGCAGCACACCGTCGAGCAGATCGCCGACCGAGTAGGTGGGCCGGAAGTCGCCGCCGCGCCAGCCCGCCCTGGTCAGGCCGGAGCCGTTCTGATAGCCGGGCGCCACCTGGACGGCGGGGATGCCGGCGGCGATCGCGCGCTCGAAGGCGCTGGGTCGCGGCTGGACGTGCTCGGGCGCGAAGGCGGTCAGCGCGTCGACCTTCGGGCCCTCGCCGTGCAGCCGCCAGCGCAGGGTGTTGAAGAGCCGGTCCTGGCCGGGCAGGCGCAGCAGGTAGCTGAGGATGCCGTGTTCGCCCGGCGGCAGGCCGGTGCCGAGGGTGGTGAGGCTCGTGGCGGTGGTGCTGGGGAAGCCCGCGGTGAGCGTCGCGGCGGGCAGGCCGGTCAGGAACGGCGCGGTCGCGGCGTTCTCGGCCAGCGCCAGGGCGCCGAGCCCGTCGACGAGCAGCACGCACACGTGGTCGACGTCCAGCGCGAGCCCGAGCCGGTCGGTCTCGCCGGCCACGCCGAGGCAGGCGAGGACCGAGGGGAGCAGGTCCGCGAGCGAGGCCTCGCCGTAGCGGGGGACGAGCACCGAATCGTGGATCGCGGTGGCGGACATCGGGTCTGCTGCTCGGTGCTGCACGAGTCCACTGTAGGGGAGCCGACGCGCCGGGCAGAGCGGATTTCCCGCGCGCGTCAGGCGTGGTCGCCGCGCGGGGCGATCAGGTCGGCGAACGACCGCATGATCGTGTCGACCAGGTCCGCGGTGGGGGTGCCCAGCTGGGCGCTGCGTTCGTCGAGCTTCCCGTCCAGCCACAGCGAGGCCAGCCCGTGCCCGAGACCCCACCAGGCGATGGTGATGACATCGGCCCGCCCCGCGGGCAGTATCCCGGCGGCGATGGCCTCGCGCACCGTATCGGCCAGCACGGCGAAGGCGGCGTCCCCGGCGACGTGGGCGTCGGGGTGTTTCTCGGACTGAGACAGCTCCGGCCGGAACATGAGCCGGAACTGGGCGGGGTGGTCGCGCGAGAAGCGCACGTAGGTCTCGCCGAGCGCCGACAGCGCGCCCAGCGGAGTGGTCGCGGCCGCCTTGGCCGCGGTGAGTTCGGCGGCGAGCTTCTGGAAGCCGTCGACCGAGAGCGCCGAGAGCAGCGCGGCCCGATCGGGGAAGTGGTGATAGGGCGCTCCGCTGCTGACCCCTGCTTCCCTCGCCACCCGGCGCAGGCTCACCGCCGCGAGGCCCTCGGTCTCGATCAGGCGCAGGCAAGCGTCCATCAGGGTGGCCCGCAGGTCGCCGTGGTGGTAACTGGTGCGCTTCACCCCTGTGAGCGTAGGCGACCCGGTCGCGGGAATTGGCACTGGACATCGAATCTATGCAGTGTTTAGATTATTTGAGCACCGCTCAGATAGGGCGGGCCCGCACCGATAGGTGAACACCATGACCACACGGGTACTCGTCACCGGCGCCACCGGTTTCGTGGCCGGACACTGCATCGCCGACCTGCTCGAGCACGGGTACGCCGTCCGCGGCACCGTGCGCGACCTCGCCGCCCACACCAGGCGCGCGCACCTGACCGACCTCGCCCGCCGCACCGGCGGTGAGCTGGAATTCGTCGCCGCCACTCTCGACGACGACGCGGGCTGGGCCGAGGCGGTGGCGGGGTGCGACGCCGTGCTGCACGTCGCCTCGCCCTTCCCGTCGGCCCCGCCCGACGACGAGCGCGCCCTGATCGAACCCGCGGTCGAGGGCACCCTGCGCGTGCTGCGCGCCGCCGCGGCGGCCGGGGTCCGGCGGGTCGTGCTCACCTCCTCGGTCGCGGCGGTGGCCTACGGCCACGAGCGGGACGAGGTGCGCACCGAGGCGGACTGGTCGGTGGTCGACCGGATCCCCGCCTATCAGAAGAGCAAGACCCTCGCCGAGCGCGCCGCGTGGGACTTCGTCGAATCAGTGCGCGGGACAAGCGAACTCGAACTGGTCGTGGTGAATCCGGGCATGGTGCTCGGTCCGCTGCTCGAGCCGACGACCAGCACCTCGCACGAACCCGTGCGCCGCCTGCTCAACCGGGACGTCCCCGGTTCGGTGCGGACCGGCTGGACCCCGGTCGACGTGCGCGACCTGGCCGTCGCGCACCGACTGGCGATGGAGGTGCCGGAGGCGGCGGGCAACCGATACCTCTGCGCGGCCGACCCGTTGTGGATGGGCGAGCTGGCCGCCCTGCTGGCGCGCGAGTACGGCCCGCGCGGCTTCCGGGTGCCGACCAGGGTTCTGCCGAACTGGCTGGTGCGGCTGGTCGCGGTGTTCGACAAGGGCGTCCGGCTGACTGTTCCCGTGCTCGGCCGCACCGAACGCGTGAGCGCGGAGAAGGCGCGCCGCGAACTGGGCTGGACGATGCGCCCGATCGAGGAGACGGTGCGCGACACCGCCGACAGCCTCATCGCCTTCGGCGTCGTCGGCACGCCCGGTGCCCGCCCCGCGGCGCCCGCCGCGGCCGGGACCCGGTGAGCGGGCGGGGCAGCGATGCTGATCACCGCTCTCGTCCTCGCCCTGGCCGGCTTCCTCCGGCGTGGCCGCGGTCGGCGCGCCGACACCGCCACCGCGCCGCGAGCGCCTCGCGTCGGCCGGGTCGTGGCCGCGGTGCGGCGCGGTGCGGTCCGGCTCGTGCGTGAGCCGATGCCCGCGCTGTCGGCCGCCGTCGCGGTGTTCGGGCTCGCGATCGTGGGCACGCATCTGCTGTGCGCGGGGCCCGCGTGAGCGCTAGCGCCACTCCTGGCGTTGCAGGTCCAGGATCACCGGCCGCATGAGGGTGGAGACCTCGGGATCGACCGCGCGGCGGTCGGGCGGGAACACCGTGGCCGCGGCCAGCGTGCGATCGTCGAGGGAGCGCAGCGGGCCGGGGGCGCGCAGGGCCGCGGCCGGTGGTTCCGGGGTGACGGCGGCCAGGACGTAGCCCCAGTCGCCGAAGCTGGGCACGTCCACGTGATACGGCGTGGTCCGCAGTCCCGCCGCCCGCAGCGTGGCTTCGATCGTCCAGAACGAGCGCGGCGCGAAGAACGGCGACCCGGACTGCACCACCATCCTGGCGCCAGGGGCGAGGACGTTCGCCGTCATCGCGTAGAACTCCTGCGAGTACAGCTTGGCGACCGAGGTCTGGTCCGGGTCGGGCAGATCGACGATGATCGCGTCGAAAAGCCCTGGGGCGCCGCGCAACCAGGTGAAGGCGTCGGCGGTGACCACCCGGACGCGGGGGTCGTCGAAGGCGCCCTGGTTGAGGGCGGTGAGCCGCTCGTCGGTGCGGGCGAGCTCGATCATGGCCGGGTCGAGCTCGACCAGGGTCACCTCGGCGACGTCGGGATAGCGCAGGATCTCGCGCAGCGCGAGCCCGTCACCGCCGCCGAGGACCAGCACCGAGCGGTGCGTCCCGGCGAGCACGGGATGCACCAGCGCCTCGTGGTAGCGGTACTCGTCGATCGAGGAGAACTGCAGGCCGCCGTTGAGATAGAGCCTGGTGTCGGTGGTGCCGAACGGCGAGAACGATTCGGTGAGCACGATCTGCTGATACGGCGTGCGTGACTGCCACACGATCGGATGGGCGAACAGGGCCTGCTGGGCGGTGACCTCGAACCGGTCCGCGTAGACGTAGGTGCCGCCGAGGCCGGCCGCGACGACGGCGGTCGCCGCGACCAGCACCCGCCGCGCGCGTCATCTGCGCGCGAAAGAAGAAGAACGCCAACGCCAGTCCGGCCACGGCGTTCACCACGCCGACCACGAGACTGCCGCGGATCTGCCCGAACACCGGCAGCAGCAGGAACGGGAAGGCCAGGCCGCCCAGCAACGCGCCGACGTAGTCCGCCGCGAACAGATCGGCGACCGCGCCGCTGGCCGACTGCTTGCGGATCTGCTGGAGCAGCTCCATGAGCAGCGGGATCTCGGCGCCGACGAGCATGCCGATCACGGCCGCGGCCACGATGAGGGTGCCGGTGTAGACGTTGAGCCAGGCGTAGCTGGCGTAGAGCAGGGCCACCGACAACCCGCCGATCACGGCCAGCGCCAGCTCGACCGCGACGAACGCGGCGGCGGCCCAGCGGCGCAACGGTTTCGCGGCCAGCGCGCCGATGCCCATCGCGCACACCATCACGCTCAGCGTGATAGAGGCCTGCGCCGCGGTGTCACCGATCAGATAGCTGCCGAGGGTGACCAGCGACAGTTCGTACACCAGACCGCAGGCGGCGCAGACGAACACCGTCGCCAGCAGCGCCACCCTGGCCAGGCGGTGTAGCGGCATCAGGTCAGGCCCGCGGCCACCACCAGCGCCACCGCGACGTGCGCCGAGGCCGTGACCCACACCGCGGGATGCGGTTCCGGATCGGCGACGACGGCCCGGAAGTCCCCGGGGGTGAGCGCGTCGAGCAGCACGAACGCCAGCGCCATCGCGGCCAGCCCGATCACACCGTAGACCGCGCTCGCCAGCAGCGCCTGCGCGATCCTGCCGTCGGCGGTCCAGATGGCGGTGGCCACGATGAGGCCGACGCCGAACAGGTTCGAGGCCAGCAGGATCGCCGCGTTGCGGTTGCGTTCGAGCCAGATCTGGGCGCGCAGGTCGCCGGGGGTGAGCAGGTCGACGATGCCGAAACCGACGGCCATCAACACGATTCCCACCGCGGAAAAGGCGAGCGCGGCCCCCGCGTCCGCCGCCAGGTCGGCGAGCATGAGTGTCCTCCTGTGCTGTGTGAGGCCGAGTGCCTCGATGAACTACTTACCGCCGGAGTCGCTGCCGCCGCCACGGTAGTCGCCCGCCGCGGAGCCGCTGTTCCAGCCGTAGGCGCTGGTGTGCGAGTGATGGCGGCGGGTGCCGTTGGCCCAGCTGTCGACGAGCACGAGCGAGCCGCCCGCGTGCGGGGACACCGCGACGAGGTCCTTGTCGAAGCGCAGGTAGTGGTTGTCGCCGGTGTTGCGGCGATCGCGCGGGTCGGTGGCCTTGGCGATGGCGGCGGCGACGGCGGCGGGCGCGGCGGCCGCGGTGAACGCGATGCCGTCGTTGGCCTGGTCGAGTTGCCTGGCCCGCTGGTACTTCTCGCTGACGAAGGCGCGCGGATCCTGGTCGCGGGTGACCGCGACGACGACGATCACGGCGATCAGCGTGAGAACCACGGTGACGGCGCCGGCGATGATCCACTTCTTCCGGTTCACCGCGCCACCCCGAAACCGGTGCGCCGCCGGGCGGTCGGCGTTGTACTGATGAGAATTCCCTCCCCGTGCAAAAACTGGCCGGACTGTATCACCCGGCGCGGCGCACGAGAAACGGTGGCGTCAGCGCGGGCGCCGCCACACCAGGGTGTACCGCCACATCAGCCGGCGGTGGATGCGGGCTCCCGGCAGCAGTTCCGCGGCCACCGCGCGGATCTCGGCCAGCGTCTCCTGCGGGTCACGCACGGTGGCACCGGGACCGCCGCGCCGGCCGCGGCGCCACCAGTCGAGGCCACGGATCGCGGGGATGAGGGGGAGATAGTGGATGTCGGTGAGCGGGTGCATCTTCCACAGTCCGACGACCGCGAGGGTGCCGCCGGGGGCGACCAGGTGGCGCAGGGCGGCGACGCCGTCGCGGATCGGGACGTGATGCAGCGTGGCGACCGCGGTCACCATGTCGAAGGTGTCGTCGAGGTCGCGGAAGTCGGCCTTCTCGAGATGCACGTTCGGCGCGGACGGCGCGGTGGCCAGGACGTTCTCGTCGATGTCGACCCCGAGCACGGCATCACAGCGGGTGGCCAGCTTGCGGGCGAGCAGGCCGTCGCCGCAACCGATGTCGAGCGCGGTGCGGGCGTGGGCGGGTACCTGTTCGAGGATCCATGGGTGGTAGTGCGTGTTGTGATTCCAGTAGGGATCGGTCGACATGCCAGGTCAACGCGCGACCGGGCGCGTGGGTTCCGGAACCGCCGCGCGGGTCAGCCGCGGGTGCGGGCGAATTCGGCCAGCCAGGAAGGGAACTCGACGAGGTCGTCGAGGACGACGTCGGCGCCGGCGGCGCGCAGGCCGTCGGCGTCGTAGGGCCCGGTGGTCACGCCGACGGCGAACGCGTCGGCGGCTTTGGCGCCGCGCATGTCCCCGGCGTGGTCGCCGACGAACACGTGCGCGGACTCGGCGCGCAGCACGTCGGCCTTGCCGGTGGACCAGAGGTCGCCGGCCAGCCGGTCGACCTGCCAGCCGAAGTGGTCGACGTGCAGTCGCGCGTGCGGTTCGAACTTGCCGGTGACCACGAGCGCGCGGCCCCCGCCCGCGCGCACCGCGTCCAGCGCGGCGCTCGCGCCCGGCAGCGCGGGAATGCGGGTGATCACCGCGGGATAGAGCTCGCGGTAGCGGGTGACCAGGTGGGGGATCAGGTCGTCGGGTGCGCCCGCGTCGCCGAGCAGGGTGGCCAGCGGCGGACCGAGGTGCGCGGCGAAGTGGCTGCCGACGATCGGCAGATCGAACTCTCCGGCGAGGGTGTCGATCGCGAGGCTCACGCCGGGCCGGGAGTCGATCAGGGTCATGTCCAGGTCGAAGCCGACGGTGATGGTCACCCCGCGAGCGTATCGGCCCTGGTGGCGGCGGCCTGATTCACGTGGAACCCCGGCTGCACTCGATGCCGAAATCGGTTGGGGGAGAGGGGGTGCGCGCTGCACGGCGTGCAGGACGGCACGCGTTCCCCGAGGTACCGGGGTTTCGGTCGGGCCCGTGCGCGGGCATGTCCGCATGGCATTCTCTGGATCGAGGCGGCGGAATCGACGGTAACGCGCAGCGGGCGCATGATGGCATCGACTGCCATTCCGGGTGCGTGCGACGACGCCTTCGCGCCGGCGAACAGGGGCCGGACACGACAATGGCAAGGAGGAAAACCACTCCTTGCCACACTCAATGTATAGCGCACCCCCGCTCTTGCGGCAAGACCCCCGTGCTCGGGCACAATCGCCTGTCGAACGCTCTGACCTGCGCGAATGAATGGGGAACAGATGATCGACGTGCTTGTGGCCGGTGCCGGGCCGACCGGGGTGATGCTCGCCGCCGAACTGCGGTCGCGGGGCGTGCGGGTGCTCGTCGTTGACCGGGACCCGGCGCCGACGCCGGTCGTGCGGGCCATGGGCCTGCACGCCCGCAGTCTCGAGGTGCTCGACCAGCGCGGCCTCGTCGACAGGTTCCTCGCGCTGGGCACGACCCACCCGCTCGGCGGGTACTTCGCGGGGATCGTGGCCCGGCAGCCCGAGGGGCTCGACACCACCTATCCGTACGTGCTCGGCCTCCCACAGACCGTCACCGAACGGCTGCTGACCGAGCACGCCCTGGAGCTCGGCGTCGAGATCCGGCGGGCCACCGAGCTGGTCGGGCTCGAGCAGGACGCGCACGGAGTGACCGCGGGGCTGGCCGACGGCTCCACGCTGCGGGCGCGCTATCTGGTCGGCTGCGACGGGGGACGGTCCACCGTGCGCAAGCTGCTCGGCATCGGCTTTCCCGGGGAGCCGAGCCGGGTCGACACGCTCCTGGGCGAGATGCGGGTCACCGCCTCGCCGGACACCGTCGCCGCGATCAACAGCGAGGTCCGCACGACGCAGCTGCGCTTCGGGGTGGCGCGGATCGGCGACGGCGTGTACCGGGTCGTCGTGCCCGCCGACGGGGTAGCCGAGGACCGGGCCGCTCCCACTTTCGACGAGGTGAAGCGGCAACTGATCGCCACGGCGGGCACCGACCTGGGCGCGCACGAGCCGCGCTGGCTCTCGCGCTTCGGTGACGCCACCCGCCTGGCCGAACGCTATCGGAGCGGCCGGGTGCTGCTGGCGGGCGACGCCGCCCACATCCATCCACCGCTGGGCGGGCAGGGCCTCAACCTGGGGATCCAGGACGCGGTCAACCTCGGCTGGAAGCTGGCCGCCGAGGTGAACGGGTGGGCGCCTGCGGGGCTGTTGGACACCTACGACGTTGAACGCAGGCCCGTCGCCGCGGAGGTGCTGGACAACACCAGAGCGCAGATGGAACTCGTGTCGCTGGAACCGGGTCCGCGCGCCGTCCGCGGTCTCCTGACCGAGCTGATGGCCTTCGACGAGGTCAACCGGTACCTGATCGAGAAGATCATCGCGATCAGCGTCCGCTACGACCTCGGCGACGGGCACCCGCTGCTCGGCAGGCGGTTGCGCGACCGGCCGGTCCTCGGCGGCCGCCTGTACGAGCGGATGCGCGCGGGACGAGGGCTGCTGCTCGACCGCACGGGAGCGCTGTCGGTGGACGGCTGGGCCGATCGCGTGGATCCGGTCGTCGACCCCGCGGTCGACCTCGACGTGCCCGCGGCGCTGCTGCGGCCCGACGGGCACGTCGCGTGGGTGGGCGCCGACCAGGCGGATCTACGGGTTCACCTGCTGCGCTGGTTCGGCGCGGCGCGCTGAGGTCTCAGCTGCTGGCCGCCGCGGTGAACGGTGTCACCACCGGCGCCGCGGCGGGTCGCGACGGATGCCGCCACACGCCGCGCCGTTCCAGGATCGGCAGGACGCCCTCGCCGAACCAGTACGCCTCCTCCAGGTGCGGATAGCCGGACAGGATGAAATGGTCGATGCCGAGCGCGGCGTACTCGAGCAGCCGCTCGGCCACCTCCGCGTGCGAGCCCACCAGCGCCGTCCCGGCCCCGCCGCGCACCAGGCCGACACCGGCCCACAGATTGGGCGCGATCTCGAGTCCGTCGGTGCGGCCCTCGTGCAGCCGGGCCATCCGGCGCTGGCCCTCGGACTCGCTCTGGGCCAGGCTGGCCTGCACCCGCGCGATCTCGCCGGGCGCGATGCCCGCCAGCAGCCGGTCGGCCTCGGCCCACGCCTCGGCGGCGGTGTCGCGGCTGATCACATGGATACGCAGGCCGAAGTCCACGGTGCGGCCCTCGAGCGCGGCCAGGCCCCGGATCCAGTCGAGCTTCTTCGCGACCGCGTCCAGCGGCTCGCCCCACGTCAGATAGGTGTCGGCGTAGCGTGCCGCCACCGGGCCGGCCGGGCCGGAGGAGCCGCCGAAGAACACCGGCGGGATCGGGTCCGGCCGGGCGCTCAGCAGCGCGTCACGCACCCGCAGGTGCTCGCCGGTGAAGCTGAACGGCTCGGTGGAACGCCACAGCTCGCGCACGATGTGCAGGAACTCGCCCGTCCTGGCATAGCGCTCGGCCTTGTCGAGAAAGTCGCCGTAGGCCTGCTGCTCGCGCGGCTCCCCACCGGTGACGACATTGAGCAGCAACCGGCCGGCGGAATGGCGCTGGAAGGTCGCGGCCATCTGCGCGGCCAGGGTCGGGCTGGTCAGGCCGGGCCGCAGCGCCACCAGGAACTTCAGCGTCTCGCTGGTCTGCACCAGCATGGCGGTGGTCAGCCAGGCGTCCTCGCACCAGGCGCCGGTCGGGGTCAGTACACCCTCGAACCCGTTGTCCTCGGCCGCCGCGGTGAGCTGGTTCAGGTAGCGCAGCGTGGCCGGTCGATCGCCGGACATGAAACTGCCGTGGCCGCCCGCGACCAGCCCCCGCGAATCGCCGTAGGTGGGCAGGAACCAGTGGAACGACAGTGTTTGCTCGGTCATGCCACTGATGCTGACCGGCGGGCCCGGCCCCGTCACGGATTCGGATCACCGTGCGCGCAACTCCGGCACGCCGCGCCAAACTAGACGTAACCATGCGAAACACGTAACCTCGAAGCAGGCTCGGGCAACGATGCCCGGGCGGCGACGACCCTCACGAAACGAGTTTCCTCAATGACGCGGCATGTCGACGTACTGATCATCGGCGCTGGCCTGTCCGGAATCGGCACGGCCTGTCACCTGACTCGCGAGCAGACCGGACGCAGCTACGCGATCCTCGAGCGCCGCGAGAACATCGGTGGCACCTGGGATCTGTTCAAGTACCCCGGCATCCGGTCCGACTCGGACATGCTCACCTTCGGCTTCGGGTTCCGGCCCTGGATCGGCACCAAGGTGCTCGCCGACGGCGCCAGCATCCGTCAGTACGTCGAGGACACCGCCAAGGAATACGGCGTCACCGACCACATCAACTTCGGCCGCAAGGTCGTCCACCTGAACTTCGACCGGTCCCGCGCGCAGTGGACCGTCGAGGCGCTGATCGAGGCGACCGGCGAGACCGAGACCTGGACCGCCGACTTCGTCGTCGGCGCCAGCGGCTACTACAACTACGACAAGGGCTACCGTCCCGAGTTCCCCGGCGAGGCCGACTTCACCGGGCAGATCGTGCACCCGCAGCACTGGCCCGAGGACCTGGACTACACGGGCAAGAAGGTCGTGGTGATCGGCTCCGGCGCCACCGCGATCACGCTGATCCCGTCCATGGCCGACAAGGCCGCGCACGTCACCATGCTGCAGCGCTCGCCCACCTGGATCCAGGCGCTGCCCTCGGACGACCCGGTCGCGATCGGCTTCAAGAAGACCCGTGTGCCCGACGCGATCGCCTACAAGATCGGCCGCGCCCGCAACATCGCCCTGCAGCGCGCCAGCTTCCAGCTCTCGCGCACCAACCCCGAGCTGGCCAAGAAGCTGATGCTGGCGCAGGTGCGTTTGCAGCTGGGCAACAAGGTCGACCTGCGCCACTTCACCCCGTCCTACAACCCGTGGGATCAGCGGCTGTGCGTGGTGCCCAACGGCGACCTGTTCAAGGTGCTCAAGTCCGGCAAGGCCGACATCGTCACCGACCGGATCGCGAAGTTCACCGAGAAGGGCATCCTGACCGAGTCGGGCCAGGAGCTCGAGGCCGACATCATCGTCACCGCCACCGGTCTCAACGTCCAGATCCTGGGTGGGGCGACCATGAGCATCGACGACGAGCCGGTGAAGATGAACGAGACGGTCGCCTACAAGAGCGTGCTGTACTCCGACATCCCGAACTTCCTGATGATCATCGGCTACACCAACGCCTCCTGGACGTTGAAGGCCGATCTCGCGGCCGCCTACCTGTGCCGCGTCCTCAACATCATGCGCGACCGCGGCTACACCACCTTCGAGGTGCACGCCAACCCCGAGGACATCGCCGAGGAGTCGCTGATGGGTGGCGCGCTCACCTCCGGCTACATCCAGCGCGGTAACGGCGAAATGCCTCGTCAGGGTGCGCGCGGCGCCTGGAAACTGGTGAACAACTACTACCGCGACCGCACGCTGATGCACAAGGCGCCGATCGAGGACGGCATCCTGCGTTTCAGCAAGGTCGGCACGGCCGTCGAGCCTGCCGAGAAGGTCGCCAACGCCTGATCCGGGGCACCACACGACGCGGACGGGGTCCGTCACACCATCGGGTGTGGCGGACCCCGTCCGTTCGTCCGGTCCGCGGCGCCCGAACCGGTTGCGCGCGGGCGCTTCTGGTACCCGGGCGAATTCTCAGCGCCTCCCGTACTATCGCGATCGAAGACACCGCCCGGGGAGACGAAGGAGGACGGTGTGGGATCTCGCCTACCGGCGACCATCCGAGACGCGGGGATGTGGGTGCGGCGTTTCGCCGCGACGACACCGGGTGTGATCGGCGTGGTCCTCGTGGTGACCACGGTGGCCTGCCTGGTCGCCGGATCGACCGCGGGCCAGCAACTCGGCGCGAAGATCACGCGGACGGAGCAGGTCCTGGACCGGACCGAACCGCTGGCCTTCGCCGCGCAGAGCCTCTACGTGTCGCTCTCGGCCGCCGACGCAGGCGCGGCGACCGCCTTCCTGTCCGGCGGTATCGAATCACCGCAGGTCCGTGACACTTACGAGCAGGCGCTCGCCGAGGCCGCCGCCGCGCTGGCCGAGGCGACGGCGGGCGCCACCGACGCCAGGTCCAGGGCCATCGTCGCGCGCATCGCGGCGGATCTGCCGACCTACACCGGGCTGGTGGAGACCGCGCGCGCGAACAACCGGCAGGGCTTCCCGGTCGGCTCCGCCTATCTGCGCCAGGCCTCGGACCTGATGCAGACCTCGCTGCTGCCCCAGGCCGAGCAGCTCAACCAGGCTCGTTTCGCCGCCGTCCGCGAGGACCAGCGCCACATCGGCGCGCTGCCGATGACCACGATCGTGCTCCTGCTGCTGGTCCTGCTCGCGTGCGCGATCGGCTCGGTGCTGTTGCTGCGCCGTACCAACCGGCTCGTCAACGCGGGCGTGGCCGCGGCCGCGGCGGCCGCGCTGCTGGCCATCGTGTGGGCGGCGGGGGCGACGCTCACCGCCGCCCAGCTGCTCGACACCGGGGACACGGGAGCCGGTGCGCGCGTGGAGAATCTGGCCGGCGCGCGCATCCTGGCCCAGCAGGCCCGCACCGACGAGACGCTGGCCCTGATCACGCGCGGCGACATCACCGCCCCCGAGGCGTCGTTCCAGACCCACACCGTCGACCTGGAGAAGCGCCTCGCCGCCGCGGGCGCCGCGGACTCCGAAGCGGCCAGGGCGCTGACGAATTGGACCGCGGGCCACAACGCCCAGCGCACCGCCTACGAGAAGGCCGACTACGCGGGCGCCGTCACCCAGGCCATCGGCACCGGACCCGACAGCTCGGCCACCAGCTTCGCCCGCCTCGACCACGAATTGCGCGACGCGCTCGCCCAGGCGCGGACCGATCTGCGCGACGGCGTCGACGCGGCGGGCGACACCTTCACGCTGAGCCCCGTCGGCACCCTGCTCCTGCTGCTGGCCGCTGCCGGTGCGGTGGTCACCGGCCTGTGGCCCCGAATCAAGGAATTCCTATGAGAACCAGGCGTCCCCTGCTGGTGGCCGTGGCCGCGGCGCTCGTCCTGGTGGCCGGGTGCGGTGACGCGCCCGAGCCTTCGGCCATCGCGGCCACCGCCGTCGCGCCGCCGCTGCCCGGCGCCGAGGCGATCACCACCGCGCCGACCGCCGAGGGCACCGGCACCTGCGACACCGAGGCGACCCTGGCGCCCACCGCGCAACCGCGCCCCGGCGCGATGCCGGCCGGGTCGTCGATGGCGGCCATCGTCGCCAACGGTCGCCTGCGGGTCGGCGTCGACCAGAACACCTACATGTTCGGCTTCCGCAACCCGTCGACCGGACGGCTGGAAGGCTTCGACATCGACCTGGCCCGCGAGATCGCGCGTGACCTGTTCGGCGACCCGAACAAGATCGAACTGCGCTCCGTCTCCGCCGCCGACCGGATCCCGCTGCTGCAGGAGAAGAAGGTCGACATGATCGTGCGGACCTTCTCCGCCACCTGCGAACGACGCCGCGATGTCGACTTCTCCGGCGTCTATTACCGTGCGGCGCAACGCATCGCGGCGCCGAAGGGCTCCGGCATCACCGGTGCGGCGGGGCTGGCGGGCAAGCGGGTGTGTGTCACCAAGGGCACCACGGCCGCCGCGCCGCTGTTCGAGCTGCCGACGGTGCCCACCGTGTTCGGCGTGACCAACTGGACCGACTGCCTGGTCGCCCTGCAACAGGGCACGGTCGACGCGATCAGCGGCGACGAACCGATCCTCGCCGGTCTGGTGGCCCAGGACCGCAACCTCGAGCTGGTCGGTGAGTCGATCGGGGCGGGCGCGTACGCGGTCGGCGTGCCCAAGGGCAGCGACGACCTGGTCCGGTTCGTCAACGGCGTGCTCGACCGCATGCGCGCCGACGGTTCCTGGCAGCGGATCTACGAGCAACATCTGTCGACCCTCGGCCCGCCGGTCATGCCCGTGCCCCGGTACGTCGGATGACCTCGCCGATGCTCGGCCTCGCCGAGCTCGATCGCGAACTCGCCACCCGCACGGCCGAACTGGCCACGGTGACGACGACCCTGCTCGAACTCGACCGCCACCCCGGCCTCGCCCTGGTGCGCCGGTATCCGCCGACGGGGGAGACCGCGCGCCGGTGGGCGCCGGTGCAGACCGCCCTCGGCGAACTGTGGGAGGACCTGGGCCGGGTGCGCGCCATCGTGTCCGAGGCCGAGACGGTCCGTGGGGGCAGGGGGCGCATCGACGACCGTGCCCGTGCGCGGCTGACCGAACTGCTGCGCGGCCGCCCGCACGAGATCGCCAGGATCCCGATCCCGCTGTCCCAGCGCGGACTCACCGGGCCGGGGGAGACCGTCGTGACGGTCGGCATCGCCGACTGCCTGGACCGGATGCGCGCGGCCTTCGCCTTCGTCGCGCCGTTCGCCGACGAGGTCGCGGCGGTGGACCGGCAGGTGCTCGGCGCGCTGGCGCCCCTGCAACAGCGGATCGAGCAGGCCCATGGCGCGCTCGACGCCGCCGCCGAGCCGGTGGCGACGCTGCTGCGCCGCGCGGGCACCGATCCGCTCGGCTTCGCCGAGGGCGAGATCGAAACGGCGCTCGCGGCGGTCACGGCCCTGATCGAAACCGAAACCGCCCGCCACGCCGAACATCTCGCGATCGCCGCCGATCTGCCGGGCGCGGTCGACGCGCTGCGCCGCCGGCTGCGCGCGGTGGCCGAACTCCAGCGCGATGCCGACGACACCGCCGCGCGCGCCGAGCACAGGATCCTCGCGGGCGTCCTGCCCGAGGGCGGCGAACCGGCGCAGCGGCTGCGCGCCGAACTCGACACCCTCGGCGCGGAACCGACCAGGCCCACCGTCGAACACCTGCTCGCGCTGCGCGCCCGCGCGGACGCGGCGGCCGAGACCGCCACGCGGCGGGCGGAATTGGCGCGCGGACTGCTCGACCGGCGCGCCGAGCTGCGCGGCAGGCTCACCTCCTATCGGGCCAAGGCCGCGCGCCTCGGCGTGAGCGAGGACCGCGACGTCCTGGCCGCCGACCGGATCGCCGCGGGCCTGCTCAGCCGTACACCATGCGATCTGGCCGCGGTCACCCGCGCGGTCGCCGACTATCGTTCGATCATCGGGGAGAAAGCGGGGCGGACAGCATGATCTGTAGTGAACCGGGGTGCGGCGGCGCCGTCGAGGACGGCTACTGCGCCGTCTGCGGCACCGCACCGGTGGCGGCCCCGCCCGCACCGACGGTCGCTCCCGCCGGTGGGCGCTCGGCGCGGACCACCGCGCAACCGCGCAAGGGCGCCCCACCACCGCCGCCGCCACCGCTACCGGGGGTGTGCGCCGAATCGGGTTGCGGCGGAACGATCGTCGACGGCTACTGCGAGACCTGCGGCACCGCCCCCACCGCGACCGCCGCCTACAGCCCGTCCGCGCCGACCATCAGCGCCAGCGGGCGCACATCGAGCCGCTCGGTGCGCACCCACCGGTCCGGCTCAACCCGCTCGGCGGGCCGCGGGCGTCTGGGCGCCGGGCTCGTCGAGGTGCCGCCGGTCCCGCGCGTCGACCCGGCCACCGCGGTCCTCGCCGACCCGCAGGTCCCCGAAGCCGACCGCTACTGCGGCAAGTGTGACAAGCCCGTCGGCCGCAGCCACGACGGCGTCCCCGGCCGCACCGCGGGCTTCTGCCCGCACTGCGGCACCCGCTATTCGTTCGTGCCCCGTCTGCGGGCCGGCGAGCTCGTCGGCGGCCAGTACGAGGTGGCAGGCGCGCTGGCGCACGGTGGCCTCGGCTGGATCTATCTGGCCACCGATGAGCGGGTCAACCGGCGCTGGGTGGTGCTCAAGGGCCTCATCGACACCGGCGACAGCGACGCGCAGGCGGCCGCACTGGCCGAACGGCGCTTCCTCGCCGAGGTCGACCACCCCAACATCGTCAAGATCCACAACTTCACCGAGCACGCCGACGCCGACGGGGAACCGGTCGGCTACATCGTGATGGCCTATGTCGGCGGCACCTCGCTCAAGCAGATCCTGCGCAAGCACCGTGCCGAGACCAAGACCTACCTGCCGCCGGCCCAGGCGATCGCCTACGTGCTGGAAATGCTGCCCGCACTGGGCTATCTGCACGCGCGCGGGTGGGCGTACTGCGACTTCAAGCCCGACAACGTGATGCAGACCGAGGAACGCCTCGAGCTCATCGACCTCGGCGCGGTCATCTCGATGGACGACCGCACCAGCCCGATCTACGGGACCCTGGGCTACCAGGCGCCCGAGATCGCCGAGACCGGTCCCACCGTGGCCACCGAGGTCTACACCGCGGGCCGCACCCTGGCGGTGCTGATGATGCGGCTGGCGACCGTCGACGGCAAGCTGGGCCCGCTGCCGACGCCCGAGGCCGAACCCCTGCTCGCCCGGCACGATTCGCTGCACCGGTTCCTGCTGCGCGCCACCGACGCCGACCCGCTGGCCCGGTTCGGCTCGATGGCGGAGATGGCCGACCAGCTCACCGGTGTGCTGCGGGAGGTGCTCGCCACCGAGGACGGCCTGCCGCGCCCCGGCATGTCGAGCTCGTTCGGCCCGGCCCGTGCCGTTTTCGGGATCGACAGCGCCACACCGGAACCCGCCGCCCTGATCGCCGGACTGCCCGCGCCGCTGGTCGACCCCGGCGACAGCGGCGCCGCGCTGCTGGCCACCACCGACGCGGCGACGCCCGCCGAACTGGAGGAGGCGCTCACCGCCGGTCTGCGCGCGGTGGTCACCGGGGCGGGCGAATCCGTGGAGATCCCGCTGCGGCTGGTCCGCGCCGAACTCGAGGCGGGCGCCCCCGAGGCGGCGCTGGCCCGCCTCGACAACCTCGCCGAGGACCTGGCCTACGACTGGCGCCGGGTCTGGTACCGGGCGCAGGCCGCGCTGCTCACCGGCGAATACGACAGCGCCGCCGCCGATTTCGAGGCCGTGTACAACGCCCTGCCCGGCGAGCCAGCGCCCAAGCTCGCCCTGGCGGCCGCGCTGGAGCTCGGCGCGGCCGACGACACCGCGCGCCGGCGCGCGCTCGCACTCTACGAACTGGTGTGGCGCACCGACCACACCTACCTCGCGGCCGCCTTCGGCGCGGCCAGACTGCGGCGCGCGGCCGGTGACCGGCCGGGCGCGGTCGCGGTGCTCGACCAGGTGGAGCGCACCTCCTCGATGTACACCGAGGCCAGGGTCTCGGCGGTGGAAACGCTGCTGGCCCGTCGCGATCCCGCCGAACTCGACGAGACCCTGCTGCGGGAGGCCGGCGCGCGGGTCGAACGGCTCACCCTGGACTCGCGCACGCGCACCGCCCAGGTGCGCATGCACGTGCTCGAGGCGGCGCTGAGCTGGATCCGGTCGGGACAGCGCCCGGGTACGCCAGGCAAGCTGTTGGATGTGGAATTCACCGAGCAGGGAGTGCGGACGGGGTTGGAACGATGCTTGCGGACATTGGCGCGCGAGGCCGAGGACATGTGGACCCGCTTCGTGCTGGTGGATCAGGCGAACGCGGTGCGCCCGAGGACCACTCTGTGACCGCGCCGGGGTGTCCCGACTGCGGGCGCTCGGGCCGGGCCGGGCACCGCTACTGCGAGGGGTGCGGGCGTGAGCTCGGCGTGCGCAAGGTCGCGCTGCCGATCCACGATCCCGCGGCGGCACCGCAGTGCTCGACCTGCGGGGAACGTCGCTACGAGGGCGGCTTCTGTGCCCAGTGCGGCAGCCCCAAGCCCGTGCCGGACCGGTTCGAGGACGACCTGGGCTCGATCTACGTCCTCACCGACCGCGGCATCAGCCACTCCCGCAACGAGGACGCCGTGGCGGCGGCCGTGCGCGAGGGCGACGGCACCCGCGTGATCGTCGTCAGCGACGGCGTGTCCACCTCGCAGGATCCGCAGGCGGCCTCGGGCACCGCGGCCCGCGCCGGTGTCGACGCGGCGCTGGCCGCCCTCGCCGACGGCCTGTCCGCGCAGGACGCCGCGATGGCCGCGATGGCCACGGCCACCGCGGCGGTGCGCGGGATGTCGCGCTCGCCCGAGTACGCGCCCTCCTGCACCTACGTGTCCGCGATCGTGCGCCAGACGGCCGAGGGCACCGAGATCACCGTCGCCAATGTCGGTGACAGCCGCGCCTTCTGGCTCGCCGCGGGCGACCCGACGGCCTCGCGCCGGCTCAGCGTCGACGACTCGTGGGCCCAGGCCCTCGTCGACGCGGGCGCCCTGGACTCCGAAGCCGCCATGCGCGACCCGCGCGCGCACACCCTGCTGCGCTGGCTCGGCGCCGACGGCGGGGAAGCGCCGTGGTCGGCGAACTGCCTGCAGCGCATGGTCGTCACCGAACCCGGCACCCTGCTGCTGTGCAGCGACGGCCTGTGGAACTACCTGCCCGACGCCGTCGCCCTCGCCGGATTCACCGTCGAGACCTCACCGCAGGCCGCCGCCCGCGCGCTCGCCGACTTCGCGTTGAACAGCGGCGGCAGCGACAACATCACGGTCGCGCTGGCCCCGGTGGCAGCGCCCGTCGCCGTACCGCACGATCCAGGAGTGTCATGAGTTCCGCTGAGACCGCAGGTATCTCGATCGCCGTCGACCAGAACGAGTTCCTCGCCGAGGGCGCGAGCGTGGTCGACGCGGTGCTGACGGTGGCCACCGGACCGGAACTGGCCGTCGCCGCCACCCCGCCGCCCCGGCTCGAGATCCTGATCATCGACTGCTCCGGCTCGATGGGGAACAAGCGCAAGTTCGAGAACGCGCGCAACGCCACCCGCACCGCGCTCGACGAGGTGCCCGACGGCACGGCGTTCGCGATCATCGAGGGCACCGAGCAGGCGCGGATGATCTTCCCGACCAACGCGATGTCGGCGCAGGCGAACCACGCCAACCGCACCGCCGCCCGGCGCGCGCTGGACCGGCTGCGCCCCGACGGCGGCACCGCCATGGGCACCTGGCTCGCGCTGGCCAGGCAGGTCGCCGTCGCCCATCCGGGCACCCAGGCTCATGCCATCCTGCTCACCGACGGCAAGAACGAGCACGAGACGCCGGAGCAGTTCGCCACCGAACTCGACCGTGCCGAAGGGCTTTTCGTCTGCGACTGCCGCGGCGTCGGCGACGACTGGATGCCCGCCGACCTGCACAAGATCTCGGCCAAGCTCTCCGGGGACGCCGACATCGTGGCAGATCCCCAGGATCTGGCCGCCGACTTCGCCGCCATGATGCGGTCCTCGGCAGCGAGGGTGATCCCGGAGCTGACGTTGCGGGTGTGGACGCCCGCGGGCGCGAAGGTGCGGATGGTCAAGCAGGTCGCGCCGGTGCTCGAGGACCTCACCGGGCGCCGTGCCGACACCGGCCCGCAGGTGGGGGAGTACCCGCTGTCGTCCTGGGCCGCCGAGGAGCGCGAATACCACCTGCAGATCGAGCTCGAACCGGCCGCGCCCGGCCGGGAGAAGCTGGCCGCGCGGCTGAGCGTGCTGGCCGGCGACGAGGTGCTCGGTCAGGGGCTCGTGCGCGCGGTGTGGACCACCGACACCTCGCTGTCGACCCGCATCAGTACCCGCGTCGCCCACTACACCGGGCAGGTCGAACTCGCGCAGGCCGTCCAGGAGGGTCTGGCGGCGCGCCGCAACGGCGACCTGGACACCGCCACCGCCAAGCTGCGGCGCGCGGTCGAACTGGCGGCCGCTTCGGGCCACGAGTCCACCGCCAAGCTGCTGCGCGGCGTGGTGGAGGTCGAACGCGACGGCACCGTGAAGCTGCGCGGTGAGGTCTCCGCCGCCGACGAGCTTGCCCTCGACATCCGCTCCACCAAGACGGCGCGGGTACGGAAGGAGCACTGAGATGCCGCTGTGCGCGGACGGACACCAGTCGCGGTCGATCGACTACTGCGATGTCTGCGGGTCGGCGCTGGGCGAGCCGCCCGCCCCGGACCGCGGCGATCTGCGGCTGTGCCCGTCCTGCGCCACGCCGACCAGCGGCCGGTTCTGCGAGGTCTGCGGCCATGATTCGGCGCTGCCCGCCGGGCCGCCGCGCACCGAGACCCCGATCGATCGTGACCTCGACGCGAGCCGCTCGCCCGGAGCGGCCGAGCCGAAGGTCTGGTCGGCGCGCGTCTTCGCCGACCGCGACTTCTACACCAGGGTCCAGGCCGACAAGGGCCCCGACGCCGACCGCGTCGAGTTCCCGGAGTTCTATCCCGAGCGTCGGATCCTGTTGCGCGGCAACCAGTTCCTCATCGGCAAACGCTCCGCCTCGCAGGGCATCGCGCCCGAGATCGACCTCGGCATCGCCCCGGCCGACATCGGGGTGTCGCGCGCCCACGCGCTGATCCGGGTCGAGTCCACAGGCGAGCTCACCCTCACCGACCTCGGTTCGACCAACGGGACCAGTCTGGACGGCGCCGAGACGACCATCGCGCCGCAGGTGCCGGTGCCGTTGCGCGACGGCAGCCGGATCCATGTCGGTGGCTGGACCACCATCGAGATCGCCGCCGAACCGTAGACGTAGGTGTTCATCGAACCGTAGGGTCGCCACCATGACGAAGTTCGACGGGAAGACCTGCCTGATCACCGGCGCGGCCAGCGGCCTCGGCCGGGCCACCGCCTTCGCCGCCGCCGCCAAGGGCGCGGCCCTCGTGCTCACCGACATCACCGCCGACGCGCTCGACGCGACCGCGACGGAACTGCGCGCCGCCGGGGCGACGGTCCATCTGGCGCACGCCGCCGACGTCAGCGACCATTCCGCCGTGGTCGGCCTGGCCGCGCACACCTTCGAAGCCGTCAGTCACGTCGACATCGTCATGAACGTCGCGGGCATCGCCACCTGGGGCACCGTCGACAAGCTCTCGCACCAGCAGTGGCGGCGCACCGTCGACATCAACCTGATGGGTCCGATCCACGTCATCGAGGAATTCCTGCCGCCGATGATCGCGGCCGGGCGCGGCGGCCACCTGGTGAACGTGTCCTCGGCCGCGGGCCTGTTCGGGCTGCCGTGGCACGCGCCGTACAGCGCCACCAAGTTCGGGCTGCGCGGCGTCTCGGAGGTGCTGCGCTTCGACCTGCGCCGCCACAAGATCGGCGTCAGCCTGGTGTGCCCCGGCGCGATGGCGACCCCGATGGTCGACAGTGTCGACATCGCCGGCGTCGACCGCGACAACGCCGCCCTGCAGAAGGCGATGGGCCTGTTCCTGCGCCACGCCGTCACCCCCGAGCAGGCCGCGGCCGCCGTGGTCAAGGGCGTCGAGCGCAATCGCTACTGGGTCTACACCTCCCGCGACATCCAGCTCGCGCACTGGGGCCAGCGCTACGTCCCGTACGGCTACACGCTGGCCATGCGCGGACTCAACTCGGTGATGACCAACTACGCCACCAAGAACGAACTGGTCCGCTGACCGTCCGGGCCCCGGGCAAATGTCCAAGGGCCCGAACGGTTTTCGGTCAGTTCGCCGCGGCGTAGGCGCCCGGCACGTAGCCGCCGCCCTGCTGGCGCACGATCACACCGAGCCGGTTGGCGGCGTTGATCTGGGCGATCAGCGCGACGAGCGCGGCGAGCTGATCGTCGTCGTAGTGCTCGCGTGTCTCGGCCCAGGTCGCCGCCGAGACGCCGGGGTGGGCGTCGGCGATACGGGTGCCCTCCTCTGCCAGCGCGAGCGCGGCCCGCTCGGCATCGGTGAAGACCGTGGCCTCCCGCCACGCCGCGACCAGATTGATCCGCACGGCCGGTTCCCCGGCGTGGGCGAGGTCCTTGCTGTGGACGTCGGTGCACCAGCCGCAGCCGTTGATCTGGCTGACCCGCAGCATCACCAGATCCTGGGTGGCCTTGGGCAGGCCGGACCGCAGCACCACCAGGCTGGCGTTGCCGAACCGCTGGGCGAACTTCGCGCCGATCTCGTTGTCCACCAGGGTGAATCGGGGTTCCATGGGCTTCTCCTCGGGTCGGTTGTCGGTGGGACGACCATGAAGATGCCGGTGCGGCGTACGACGTGACGGCAGTACGGAGTGACGCACGACACAGGGCGCGGCGGTCACAGAACCTCGTCGGCCGGCATCGGATGGTCGGCAGCGACCACGCGAACGAGGAGCGAACCATGGCCGACACCCCGGATCCCGCGACGGCGGCGTTCCTCGCCCACCGGAATCTGCTCTTCACCGTCGCCTACGAGATGCTCGGTTCGGCAGCCGACGCCGAGGACGTGGCCGCCGATGTCGAACTCGCCGAGAGTGTCTCGCTGGCGATGCTGCTCGTGCTCGAGACCCTCGCGCCGACCGAGCGCGCGGTGTTCGTCCTGCGTGAGGTGTTCGACCTGCCCTACGGCGAGATCGCCGACGCGGTCGGCAAGACGCCGGCCGCCGTGCGTCAGATCGCGCACCGGGCCCGCGCCCACGTCGCCGCGCGCCGGCCGCGTGGCGCCGTCTCCTCCACCGAGTCCCGGGCCGCGGTCGCGGCGTTCCACCGGGCCGTGGCGACCGGCGACCCGCGCGGACTGCTCGACCTCCTCGCGCCGGACGTTGTCTTCCTCGGTGACGGCGGCGGCCGCGCGCGGGCCGCGCTCGCGCCGGTGGTAGGCGCCGACGCGGTGGCCGATCTGCTCCGCGGCAGCCTGCCGAGGATCGGCGCCACGATGACGGCGACAGCGGCGCAGGTCAACGGGCATCCCGCGGTGATTCTGTCCCGTGACGGCGGTATCGATACGGTGTTCGCGCTGCGGGTCGACCACGGCCTGATCTCGGGGGTCTACGCGGTGCGCAACCCGGAGAAGCTGGCCCGCGTCGAGCACGAGACCGTGCTGCGCCGCTAGGTGGCCAGGTCGGTGGGGTCGGTGTTGGCGCCGCAGAGGATGACGCAGACGCGCTCGCCCTCGTCGGGGCGGTAGGCGGCGCCCGCGCCGGTGTCGAGCAGGGCGGCCAGCGCGGTCGCCGCGCCGTTCTCGACGGCGATCCGGTGCTCGTCCCACAGCTGCCTGCGCGCGCGACGGATGGCGTCGTCGTCGACCAGCACCGAACGCACGCTCTCGTGCCGGGCCACGTCGAGAGCCATCTGCGAAACATTCGGTGCGCCCAGCGAATCCGCGGCGATCGACTCGACGGTGACCTCGACGGGGCGCCCCGCCTCGATCGCGGCGTTGAGCGAGCGGCAGTGCACCGGCTCCACCGCGACCGTTCTGACCCCGAAATGCTGCGCGGCGAGCGCTGTCCCGGTGAACAGCCCACCGCCACCGACCGCGACGAGCACCGTGTCCAGATCGGGAATCCTGGCGTGGATCTCGCGCATCAGGGTGCCCGCGCCCGCGGAGATGAGCGGATGGTCGTAGGCGTGTGCCGAGAGCGCCCCGCTGGCGGCGGCGAATTCCCGGCACGCGGCCAGCGCCTGCTTGTACTCCGGACCGATCAGTCGCACGTCGGCGCCGTAGTCACGCAATCGACGGATTTTCACCGGCGGCGCGGTATCGGGCAGGAAGACCGTCGCAGGCACGCCCGCGGCCCGCGCCGCCCACGCGCACGCGAGGCCCGCGTTGCCCCCTGAGGCGATCGTCACACCGGCTTCCGGGAGGGTCCCCTCGGCCGCATGCGCGCGCACGAAATTCTGCGCGCCTCTGGCCTTGAAGGAGCCGGTGAACTGCAGGTACTCGAGTGCGAACCAGCGGGGATCGGCCCCGGTCGTCGCGGGTGCGACGGCGACCGGGCGGACCGATCCGTCGATCCGCGCCGCGGCCGCTTCGATGTCGGCGAAGGTGGGTGTCACGCCTCGACTATGCCACCGCGAACGGGGCCGCGAACCGGCCGAATTGTTACGGCGGGTTTACGCAGACCCGAACGTGGGTACATAACGGATTGGTAACAAGCTCGAAGGCGGGATGTCGTGTCGGTCTGGGGACGCGAAATCCCCAGGTGGTCCGGCGCACGCCCCGGCGTGTCAGCAAAGGATGTGCACATGAGCGAGCGAAACGAGCGACCGGATCACAGGGTCGCGTTTACGGTTCGGCGTGAGCAGGGCGAGAGTGGGGCCCTGGCATGAGTGCGAACCTGATGATCGTGGACGACGACGTCCAGATGCGCGGTGATCTGCGCCGCGCGATGGAAGACGAGGGCTACGCCGTCGCCGAAGCCGGCGTCCCGGAAGACGCACTGGACCGCCTGCGCAGCGACGGTCCGCCCGACCTGATGATCGTGGACCTGATGCGCGGCGAGACCGACGGTTTCGACTGCATCCGGGAGATCCGCCGCGACCACGACGTGCCGATCATCGTGATCAGCACGCGCTACGACACCCACGATGTGGTCGCCGCGCTCGAAGCGGGCGCCGACGACTTCGTCAGCAAACCGTTCGAGATCAAGGAGATCACCGCGCGGATGCGCGCGCTGCGCCGTCGCGCGCGGATCGCCGCCGAGCGTGACAGCACGCCGGAGGCGGTGCTCGACGCCGATCCGGTGGCGCCGCTGATCCTGGCGGCCGACGCGGGCGCGGTGCGCCGCGGCGCCGAGGAGATCCATCTCACGGTCACCGAATTCCGGTTGCTCTGCGAGCTCGCGGAGACGCCGGGCCGGGTGCTCAGCCGCGCCGTGCTGCTCGAAAGAGTCTGGGATCAAGGCTTTTTCGGCGACGAGCGGATCGTGGACGTCCACGTCCGCCGCCTCCGCACCAAGATCGAGCGCGATCCCTCGGATCCGCGCATCGTCGTCACCGTGCGTGGACTGGGCTATCGGCTCGATCCGCAATCGCAGTAAAAGACTCGTCATACAACTGCAAAGAGCTCGACATGAAGACCGCAAAGTCTGTTGGCAACTGTAGAGATATGCCTTCGTCCACCATGTCCACCGAATCTGCCACCGCCCCAGCGGTTCTCGGTACGGAACCGATTCTGCGTCCACCTCGTCTCGGCGACGGCGCGCAGTTGTGGCGGATCGCCCGCGACTCGCAGGTGCTCGATGTCAACTCCAGCTACGCCTACCTGCTGTGGTGTCGGGATTTCGCCGCGACCTCGATCGTCGCCGAAGTCGACGGCCGCGCGGTGGGATTCGTCATCGGCTACATCCGGCCCGACGCGCCCGACACGGTGTTCGTCTGGCAGGTCGCCGTCGACGCGGAGTTCCGGGGTCGCGGCCTCGCCGCCGCGATCCTGCACGCCCTGCTCGACGCGGTGGTCCCGGCGGGCATCACCACCCTGGAAACCACGATCTCACCCGGCAACACCGCCTCCCAGGCGTTGTTCGCCGCGGTGGCCCGGGAGCGCGGTGCGGAATTGCGCACCGTCTCCCTGTTCGAAACGCACGATTTCCCCGATTCACACGAGGCAGAGCAGCTGTATGTCATCGCACCTGTTCAGCGCCAGGAGGAACGACGATGATCACGACCACCGACACCAGCATTTTCGAGGCCATGGAATCGAATGTGCGCGGATACTGCCGTGACTGGCCGAGCGTCTTCGCCTCCGCGCAGGGTGCCTGGATCCGCGACGAGCAGGGCCGCGAATACCTCGACTTCTTCGCCGGCGCGGGCGCGCTGAACTACGGCCACAACAACCCGGTGCTCAAGCGGGCGCTGATCGACTACATCGCCGCCGACGGCATCACCCACGGCCTCGACATGTCCACCGTGGCCAAGCGCGAGCTGCTCGAGACCGTCCGCGACACGCTGCTCTCCCCGCGCGGTCTCGACTACAAGGTGCAGTTCCCCGGCCCGACCGGCGCCAACGCCGTCGAAGCCGCGCTGAAGCTGGCCCGCAAGGTGACCGGCCGCAAGACGGTGCTGAGCTTCACCAACGCCTTCCACGGCATGACCCTGGGCGCGCTGTCGGTCACCGGTAACGCCGCCAAGCGGGCCGGTGCCGGCGTGCCGCTCGAGCACGCCACGCCGATGCCCTACGACGGCTACTTCGACAACACCATCGAGGACTTCGGCTGGATGCAGCGCGTCCTCGACGACAGCTCCTCCGGCTTCGACCGCCCCGCCGCGGTGATCGTGGAGACCGTGCAGGGTGAGGGTGGTGTCAACCTGGCCCGCGCGGAGTGGCTGCGGCACCTGGCCGGACTGTGCGCCGCGCGAGACATCCTGCTGATCGTCGACGACGTCCAGATGGGCTGCGGCCGCACCGGCCCGTTCTTCTCCTTCGAGATCGCGGGCATCACCCCCGACATCGTCACCCTGTCCAAGTCGATCGGCGGCTACGGCCTGCCGATGGCGCTGGTGCTGCTCAAGCCCGAGCACGACCAGTGGGCGCCCGGTGAGCACAACGGCACCTTCCGCGGCAACAACCCGGCCTTCGTCACCGCGACCGCCGCGCTGCGCGAGTACTGGTCCGACGACAAGCTCGCCCAGCGCACCGCCGCCAACGGCGAGTACG
Source organism: Nocardia neocaledoniensis (assembly GCF_003182135.1). GTDB lineage: Bacteria > Actinomycetota > Actinomycetes > Mycobacteriales > Mycobacteriaceae > Nocardia > Nocardia neocaledoniensis. The sequence goes on from NZ_QGTL01000013.1 coordinate 115,206, forward strand.
TGGGCCGCACGCTGCAGGCCGTCGCCGACCGCCACGACGGGGTCTCGACCCGCGGCCGCGGCATGGTGCACGGCATCGTCTTCGACGACCCGTCGCAGGCGGGCAAGGTCTGCCGTACCGCGTTCGAGCAGGGCCTGCTGGTGGAGACCTCGGGCTCGATGGACGAGGTGGTGAAGCTGCTGCCGCCGCTGACCCTGGGCAGCGACGAACTCGACCGCGGCCTGTCGGTGCTGTCGGCCTCGATCGACGCCGTGTGTGGCGGTGCCGCATGATCGTGCGCACCACCGCCGAGATCACCGGCACCGAGCGGGACGTGGCAGGGCCCGGCTGGCGCAGCAAGCGCATCGTGCTGGGTGGCGACAAGGTCGGCTTCTCGTTCCACGAGACTACGATCGAAGAGGGCACAGTCCACGAATTCCATTACCAGAACCACGTCGAAGCGGTGTGGCTGGTCGAGGGCGAGGGCACGCTGCACGACCTCGACAACGACACCGTCTACCAGCTCGGCCCCGGCACGATGTACCTGCTGAACGGACACGAACGTCACCAGGTGACCGCACGCACCCGGCTTCGGATGCTGTGCGTGTTCAATCCGCCGGTCACCGGCCGCGAAGTACACGATGAGAACGGGGTGTATCCGCTCGTCGTCGAGGAGGAGGATGCCAGTGTCTGATCGGCTCGACCGCTACCCGACCCGGCTCACCGAGCCCGCGCCGCATCTCGAGCGCACCGACCCCACCGTGTGGGGTGAGGTGACCTCGCCCGAGCTGGCCGGTTTCGACGCCAACGGGTACGCGATCATCCCGGACCTGCTCTCGCAGGAGGAGGTGGCGGCCTTCGGGGCGGAAATCGGCCACCTCGCCGCCGACCCGGTGCTCTACGGCGACGAGCGCGTCGTCGTGGAACCGGTCGCGGGGCAGGTGCGGTCGGTGTTCCAGGTACACAAGCTCAGCAAGCCGATCGCGGAGCTGGTGGCCGAATCGCGGATCGTCGGCCTGGCCGAGCAGATCCTCGGCTCGGAGGTGTACCTGCACCAGACCCGGGTGAACTACATGCCCGGGTTCGGTGGCAGCGGCTTCACCTGGCATTCGGATTTCGAGACCTGGCACGCCGAGGACGGCATGCCCGCGCCGCGGGCGGTGAGCCTGTCGATCGCGTTGACCGACAACTTCCCGTTCAACGGCAGTCTGATGCTGATGCCGGGTTCGCACCGCACGTTCGTGCCGTGTCTGGGGGAGACCCCGGAGGGGCACTATCGGGAGTCGTTGCGGGAGCAGCGGATCGGGGTGCCGACCAACGACGACATCACCTTCCTCGCGGCACGCTTCGGCATCACGCAGTTCACCGGGAAGGCCGGGTCGGCGTTGCTGTTCGATTCGAACCTGATGCACGGGTCGTCGAACAACATCACCCCGTTCCCGCGCTCGAACATCTTCCTGGTGTTCAACAGCGTGGAGAACGCGCTGACCGAGCCGTTCGCGGCGCCGGTGCGCAGGCCGACGCACATCGCGGCGCGCGAGGTGACACCGGTGCGCGAGGTGGCTCCGCTGGCCGATCAGGCGCGCTGAGTCAGTTCGGACAGGGAGGTCGCGGCCCGCGGATCGTCGGGGGCCGCGGCCTTCCACCATTTCTCGGCTCCGGCGCGGTCGCCCGCGTCGAGCAGCAGCGCGCCGAGATCGTGCGCCGCGCCGCGGTGCCCGGCCTCGGCGGCCTGGGTGAGCAGGGTGCGGGCCGAATCGTGGTCGCCGCGTTCCCGCATCGCGGTGCCCAGTTCGTAGAGGGCGCGCCCGATGCCCTGACCGGTGTCCGCCGCGGGCATCGGCGATGCTGCTTCGGTGCGATCCGTCGCGTCGGCGGCGTGGGTCGGCAGCGGCGTCGCCGGGGCGGTCGAGATGGTCGGTGCCGGTGCCGGTGCCGGTGCCGGTGCCGGTGGTGCGGGGACGGCCGGTGCCATGGCGGGCGGCAGCACCGTGAGCGGCATCGTCACCAGCGCGGGCGCGGTCGCCGCGATCGAGACCTCCGCCGACGGGATGGTCGTCAGTTCCACGACCAGCTCGTTGAAATCCGGTGTGCCGGGCCCGGTGCTGCACCACAGCGTGGACGAGCCGCCCGGCAGCAGGTCCACCACCATCCCGTAGTTCCCGGTCCAGGACTGCTGGGTGCCCGATTCGGCCACCCACACCGGCGTCAGGGTGAACAGCGCCTGGGGAGCGTTCGCGGTCACCGAGATGTCCACGCCCTCGGTGAGCGCGTCGGACCAGATGTCGACGCCGACGAGCGAGCGCCCGTCCAGATCCACGTGCCCGTCCTGCACGGTGAGCCCGAGCCCGAGCCCGGAGACCCCGGCGGGCGGCATCACCGACACCGCCCGCAGCCGCACCGCGGTGGTGCCGACGGCGAGGGTCTCGGTGTACATCGGATAGACCGCGGCGCCACACCATTCGATCGGATCGGCGGCGGTGTAGCGCTGATCGAGCGACACGGGCTCGTCCGGCAGACGCGCGCCGGGATCATTCATCGGTGCAGCCCACCCTTTCCGCGATTCGACCCCCTACGCGACGCCGACGCCGCCACGGTTGCGCGCTACACCGTACTCGCGTCTACGCGAAACCGCGAGAGTTTCCCGGCGGATCCGGATGATCCGCAACGGGTTTCACCGGGCTCGGCGCGGCTCAGACGGCGACCGATTCGCCGATCTCCTCCTCGACCGCGGCGGGGGCGACCGGTGCGGGCGCGTGCCGTGCCTCGTATCGGCCCGCGATCACGACCAGCAGCGCGCCGACGGCCAGCCAGGCGACCAACCCCAGCAGGCGCCCGCCGAATCCCGCGGTGGAGTCGAAGTAGAGCAGGCTGCGCAGCCCCTCGACGAAATCGGCGCCGTTCCAGAACGTGTGCAGGGCGCCGAAGAAGCCGTTCTGCAACTGCGGGCCGTACACCCCGCCGGAGGTGGTGAAGTTCAGCATCACGAACAGCGTGATGAGCGCCAGCGTGGTCCAGCGCTTCAGGAAGGTGTGCAGGCCGATGCCGATCAGGATGATGCCCGCGCTGTAGAGCCACGCGATGCCGAACACCGCGGCGTGGTCCTGATCGATCACGTCGAACACCGGGCCCGCGACCACCACGCCGATCACGCTCACCACGAACGCCGTGCCCACGCCGATCGCCGCGCGCACCCGCATCCGCAGCGTCGCGCCCGCGGCGCCGATGACGGCGACGCTGCCGTACGCGCCGACGCTCAGCGCCACCAGGAGGAAGAACAGCCCCTGTCCGGTCGGATCCCCGCCCGCCTTCGCCGTCACGTCGGTGACGGTCAGTGGCACGCCCTGCTGATCGGTCACCTGCCGGAACACCACCTCGGCGGCCATCGCGCTGGTGTCGGAGCCCGCCGTGGCCACCAGGAGTTCGGGGCGCTGGGCGCCGGGCACGAACGCGCCGGTGAGCTCGCGGTCGTCGAGCGCCGTCACGGCCGCGTCGCGGCTGGGCAGGGTGACGATGTCGACGGCCGGGCCCGCCTTGTCCTTGATGGTCTGCGCCAGCACCATCGCCTGCGGCGAGTCGCCGACCACCGCGAGGGCGAGATGGTTCGGCGTCGGCTGATGGAAGGCGCCGAGGTAGGCCAAGGCCATACCGAGACACATCAGCAACGGCGTGAGCAGGTGACCGGCGACATGCCGGAACTGGGAGCGAGTCATCGGGGCGGAATCTCCAAACAGTTGGTAAATACAACTATGATTGTTGTATCGTACAACTGTGAACGCGCGAGACACAAGGGCCGAGGCCGTCGACACCATCCAGCGGGAACTCACCGCCTTCGCCCGGCGCGCCCGTGGTCGCGCCGCGGAGCTGCACCCGGAACTGAGCCTGGTCGCCTACAGCATCCTCGATCTCGTCCTCGAGCGCGACGGCTGCCAGGCCACCGATCTGGCCGAGCAGTTCCTGCTCGACAAGTCGACGGTCAGCAGGCAGGTCGGCGCCTTGGAGAAGCTCGGCTACCTCGACCGCGAGGTCGACCCCGGCAACCGGCGCAACCACCTGCTGCGGGCGACCGCGGCGGGCCGGGCCGTCGCGCGGGCGGCCGAGCACCGCAGGCGGGAAGCCTTCACCGCCCGATTCGCCGACTGGACCGACGCCGACGTCGAGGCGATGGCCGGCTATCTCGTGCGCTACAACCACGGCGGCTGAACGCGCCGCGCACACCCGCTACCACGCCCGATCCGGCATCCGGCGGGCTATCGTCTCGGTCACCGCCCGCGATGGGCGATGACGCGGCGGACGGGTCGAGTCGGTATAGTCGCCGCGGATGAGTAGTGACACCACCCACCCCCCGCAGCAGGATTCCCCACGCCCGATCCATCGAGCATGGTGGCTGGTGCCGGTGTTGCTCACCGTGGTGTCGATCGCGTGTGTCCGGATCCCGCTCTGGCCGTTCGAGCAGTATTCGGGCGGTTTCATCGACCTGCAGGTGTACCGCCTCGGCATCGAGGCCATGCGCGACGGCGCCGACATGTACGGGCAGCTGCCCAAGACCTCGGCCGGGATCGGCTTGCCGTTCATCTACCCGCCGTTCGCGGCCGTGGCGCTGGCACCGTTCGCGCTGCTGTCCTGGGGCCTGGCCAAGATCCTCTACGTCGTCGTCTCGATCGCGGCCCTCGGCTGGACGCTGTACCTGGTCGCGCGTCGCTACCACCGCGACAACCGTCAGGCCGCCGTGCTGGTCGCCGCATGCGCGCTGCCGCTGGCCATGCTGCTGGAGCCGGTGCGCTCGACCATCGACTTCGGTCAGGTCAACCTGTTGCTGATGGTGCTCGTGGCCACCGACTGCCTGCTGCTCAAGACCCGCTATCCGCGCGGCATGCTCATCGGCCTGGCCGCCGCGATCAAGCTGACCCCGGCCGCGTTCGTGCTGTTCTTCCTCGTCCGCAAGGACTACAAGGCCGCGGCGACGGCGGCGGCCACCGGCGCGGTCGCCACCATCGCCTCCTTCGCCCTGCTGCCCACCGAGTCCACCCGCTACTGGTTCGGCGGCCTGGGCAACGTCTCGGGCCTGAGCGGCTCGGCCTTCCACACCAACCAGTCGATCCAGGCCGTGCTGGCCCGTCTGCACGTCACCGGGCTGCCCTTCGACGCCCTCTGGCTCTTCTTCGGCGCGCTGCTGCTTGCCCTGGTCGTCGCCGCCATGCGCAAGGCCGCCGACGCGCCTGCGATCGCGCTGGCCCTCAATGCCGTGTTCACCCTGCTGCTGTCGCCGATCTCGTGGTCGCACCACTGGATCTGGATCGCGCCTGCGCTGCTGGCCATCGTCTGCCACGCCCGGACGCTGCCCGCGTCGAGCGCGCGCGGCTGGTACGCCACCGCGGTCGTCGTGGCCGCGGTCTTCGTCATCGCGCCGCACAGCTTCCTGCCCGACGGGGAACACCGCGAGACGTCGTGGTCGTGGTGGCAGCACATCTTCGGTGACACCTATGTCTGGCTCGCCGTCGCCCTCGTCGCCCTGTTCCTGCTCACCGGCCGGCATCTGCCGTCGAAGGCCGCGGCCGAGCCCGAACCCGTCGGGGAACCCGCTCGCGCCGTCTGAGGACTTCCGGTCCGGCAATTGTTTATGGATTTCTACGACGATTTTCCGCACGGTGCATAGATACGTCAAAAGCCGTGCTAAACATGGTGATTCGCCGTACGGGCTGTGATTGCATCGTGATGTCCCGAAGCTGGGACGTGTCATATTGTGCAACCGAGGAAGATCGTATGAATTCCAGAACTGCCCGTCCGCTCGCCGTCGTCGCCCTCGCGCTGTCCGCGTGTGCGCTGAGCGCCGGAACCGCCACCGCCGCGGCGCCGACCCCCGTCTCGGGCTCGGTGGAGGTGTGCGTCCCGCTCCCGCTCGGGCCGATCGAGGTCAGCCTGTGCCTGTAGGCGGTTAGCCAGGTTGTCCGGGGCGGTGGCGGAACCCCTTGTCGGCGCGCGGCATTGCGCGGTGCCGTCGCCGATCCGCCACTGTCCCCGGGCAGTCCGGCGCCGAACTGCGCGACCGAGGTGCGGCACCGTAAGAAATCCGTAAACCCCCACCGGCACAGTTCTCTCATCGCTCGAACACCGACTGATTCAGGAGAAGAGCATGGGCAAGCTGATCGAATCCACCTTCGTCACCCTCGACGGCACCATCGACGCACCGCACGAATGGAGCGCGCCGTATTGGGACGACGAGCACGCCGCCTACGCCGCGGACCTGTTGTCCGCGGCCGACGCCCTGCTGCTGGGTCGCGAGACCTACGAGAGCTTCGCCGAGGCCTGGCCCACCCGCCCCGCGGGTGACCCCTACACCGATCGCATCAACGCACTGCCGAAACACGTCGCGTCCACCACGCTGGCGCAGGGCGACCTGACCTGGAACGCCGAGCTGCTCGATGCCGACCCCGTCGAGGGGGTGCGCGCGCTCAAGGCGAAGACGGACGGCACCCTGCTGAAATTCGGCACGGGCGCCTTCTCCCGGACGCTGCTCGACCACGGCCTGGTCGACGAGTACCACTTCTGGATCTTCCCCGTGATCGCCGGGCAGGGCGAGCGGCTCTTCGGCGGCCGGACCGACACGACGCACCTGCGCCTGCTCGACACCACCCGCTTCGCCTCCGGCATCGTCGTGCACCGGCTGGCGCCCAGCTGACGGCCCGCACCGCCGGCCCCTGTACCCCGGGACCGACCACTTCACCCTGCTGGGCGCCGCGGCAGGCGACGAGCGCGAGTTTCTCACCCGGGTTCTCCCGGCACGCTGAACGGCGCCGACCCGCCCGGCGAGCGATCGGCCGGGTGGGTGGTGTCGGCCGCGAAGTGGCAGGCGCCGTGCCGGGCGAACGGTTCCGCGAGTTGCGCCAGGTAGCCCGCGGGGTAGTCGGGTTTCGCGGCCATGCCGAGGTCGGCACTCGTGAACCGGCGGGCGGGGTCGTAGCTGTAGGTGTGCAGCAGGTGGTCCCAGACGAGGGTGAACAGCCCGAAATTGACATCGCCGACACCGGCCCATTTGAGGTGGTGGAAGCGGTGGCCTTCATTGAGGGCCAGCACGTGCTTGAACGGTCCGACGCGGTAGTCGGCGTTGGAGTGCTGCAACAGCAGCTGCACCGCCACCGCCAGCGACAGCGCGGCGGCGACCGGGACCGGGATCCCGGCCAGCAGCAGCGGGGTGACCCCGGCGGTCGTCTCGATCGTCTGGTGCAGCGGATGTTTCATCAGGCCGTTGAGCCCGTAGAAGCGGGTGACGCTGTGGTGCACGGCGTGGAACCGCCACAGCACCCCGATCCGGTGACTGGCGTAGTGGGCCAGGGTGATCCCGAAGTCGGCGACGAGCACAGCGGCCAGCACCTGCGCGACGAACGGCGCGTCGTGCGGCCAGATCCCGGCCCCGGGGACGAGCGCGGCGAGGGCGGGGACGGCGGCCACACTGGCGAGGATGAGGGTTTCGTTGACGAAGCCGTGGGCCGTGTCGCGGCCGAGGTCGCCGTGGGAGGTGTTCCAGGAATCCTGATACGGCAGCAGTCGTTCGGCGGTGAACGACACCGCGACCGCGACCGCAAGCAGGGCGATCAACCAGGCCTTGGGCGCGCCGGAGGCGGCCAGGACGATGCCGGCACCGTTGACACCGAGCAGCATGAACGGAACGTAGCCGTAGCGGATGAGGGGGCGGACGAGCGTGGACGTCATGGGAATCAGCGTCGCGTCCGGACCGGGTGGTGGACTTGAAGAAATCAGCCGACTTCGCCGCGGCCCGCGGGTGCCTGCCGCCAGCCGGTGGCGATGAGCGCCTCGGTGGGGGTGATGCCGATCAGGTCGCGGCAGGTGCGGGTGAGATGCGCGCTGTCGGCGAACCCGGCGGTGTGCGCGGCCTCGGTCAGGGAACCGCCGGCGCGCACCACGGCGAAAGCCTGATGCAGCCGGGTCCAGCGCCGCCACGCCGCATACGGCAACCCCACGTGTTCGGTGAACACGTGCGACAGGCGACTGCCCGAAAGTCCCACCCGGGCAGCGAGTTCGCCGAGAGCGGGCGGGCCGCCCGGCCAACCGCCCGCGGTCCGCAGCGCCTCGGTGACGACCGGATGCGCGCGGCGCCGTCGAGCCGGAGCGCCAGGCGACGGTGGGCGCGGGCAGGCGGCGGCGACCCAGCTCATGGCGCGATCGCCGGGTAGCCCGGCCAGGCGCTCGACAGCGGCGTGCGCGGTCACGGAATCGGGGTCGAGGAACGCCACGAACCCGCTGGTGCCGGGTTCGGCACCGACCTGATGGCCCACACCGGGCGGGATGATCGCGGCCTGCGCGGACGCGGTACGGCCGGCCGTATCGGTGAGAGTGAGCGCGCCGCGGGCGACGAACAGCACCTGCACCGCGGCGTGCGCGTGCGCGGCGGTGTCGCCGATGCCCCCGGTGAACGCCATCAGCCCCGGGCTGAACACCAGCCCACCGCGCCACCGCGCCACCCCGGCGACCGCCGTCATGACGGTGACCCGCTCAGCCGGACCGCATGACTCTCTTCGACACTCGACACAGAGCCAATCTCGCCACCGGCGGGCCGTGCCGGTGACCGGGCGCGGCTCGCTGCCTGCTCCCTGCCCTGGTTCTCGCTCCGTCCGTGGTGGTGTCGGCCTGCGTGCGTGGTGGTCAGCGGCCCGGCGCCGAATTCTTGTAGCAATCCATAAAGCCCGGCGAATACCGTTGCCGCCTATCACAAATGAACGCGGGATGGCGCTAGCTACCAGCGGGTAGATTGGGGGCTTGCTCAGTGATCTGGGTGGGAAGGATTCACCATGGCTGTATCGACCTCCATCACCCCCTTTCTGACCGCCGCGGGCCGTCCGGTCTCGACCCCGCTGCGCGACGTCCGCGCGATCTCCCGCCAGATGGTGGGACATTTCATCGAGAACGTCGTGCCCTGCGGAACGCTGCCCGGCGAGGCGCTCGACGGCGACGTCACCACGGTGACGCGGGTGTGCCTCGAACTGACCAGGAGCATGCTCGACGGCCGTGACCAGCCCGGCCGGATGGAGCGGATCCAGGCCGCGGCCGCCGACTGGGCGCGGGAGGGCATCCCGATCGACACGATCCACAACGCCGTGCACGAGGGCTTCAAACTCGGCTTCGACCTCGTCCTCACCAATGTCGCCGGCCACGATCAGGACATGATCATCAAAGTGGCCCGCAGGCTCACCGAGGTGCAGAGCATGATCACCTCGGCCGTCTCGGCGGCCTATGTGCGCGAGCTGCGCTCGGTCGTCAGCGAACACCACACCGCCGTCCACACCCTGACCTCGGCGTTGCTCGGCGGCCAGAGCACCTCGACGATGGCGCGCGAGTGCGGCATCGAGATCGCCGACCGCTACCACGTCATCGCGCTCGCGCTCCCCGCGCACCCCGACGAATTCGATCCCGATCTGGACGGGAACGTGGTCGCCCGGCGCAAGCTGCGGCGCGTGCAGGCCGAACTCGCGAACCAGTGCGTCGGCAAGGTGCTCTCGCTGCTCAGTGTCGAAGGCGGCACGCTGCTGCTGCCCGTCGCGGAATTCGACGAACCCGCCCTAGACGCGCTGATCGCCGGCCTGTCGGGCGCTGCCCGGGTTCCGGTGCGCGCGGTGGTGATGTCGGCCGCGCCCGCCGAGATCCCCCGGGCGGCTGAGCAGGTGCACGAGCTGGTCGAGATCGTGCATCGGCTGGGCGGGCCGAGCAAGGTGTACCGGCCGCACGAATTGGCGTTCGAATACCAGCTGACGCGGCAGGGACCCGCGCGCGAACACCTCAGTTCGGTCGTCGACGCCCTGGAAGCGCACCCGGAGCTGTTGCAGACGCTCGAGGTCTATATGGCGACCAATTTGCAGCGCTCGCGCACCGCGCGCGAACTGTTCGTGCACACCAACACCGTCGACTATCGATTGAAACGGATCAGTCAGCTGACCGGTTTCGATCTGAATTCCGTCACCGGCATCTGCCATCTCCGGGCGGCGCTGCTGATTCGTTCGCATCGCGGCGGCGGCACCGCCGACGTCCTTCGGCTCGAGCGGCAGGCCGGTTCCCGCGCGGGATAGACGACGACCTCCGGCTGGTGCTCTGTCGCGCGCAGGCTGAGGAGGTCGGCGGCGGTACCGCCGCTGGTGTCGGGGTGCCGCGGTCAGTGTGCCGACGCCGGGGCTGCCTCCGGGAAGCGGGCCGTGATCACCGCCGCGTCCCTGGCGTAGGGTCGGTACAGCGCGGCCGAGCCCACCGCGTTGGCGAGGGTGAGCACCACCGTGACGGCCAGCAACGCGCCCTGCAGCCCGATGGCATCGCCCAGCCTGCCGACGATCAGCGCGTAACCCGCGTAGGCCAGCGCTTCGACGGTCGACACCGACACCGCGAACGCCAGCCCGCGCAGCGGCGGCGGCACCACCGCCATGATCAGCGGGCGGTTCACCACCGGCACCTGCCCCTGCAGGAAGCCGAGGAGCCCGAACAGCGCCGCGTACATGCCGATGCTGTGCCACCCGATCTGGGTGGTGAGGAAAGCGACACCGGCGAAACCGAATTGGCTCAGTTGCAGCATCGCCACCCGGCCGGTGCGCGGATGCCGCCGGTGCACCAGGTCGTTGACCCGGCCGCCCGCGAACGTGCCCGTCATGTATCCGATCGCGAACGGCAGGGCGATCACCGAGGCGGTGGCGGTGCTGAGCCCGCGCTCCTCGACCAGAAACACCGCGCCGAAGCTCATGATCACGTTCTGCCCGGAGAACAGCCGCTGCACGAGGATGTAGCGAAAGGTGCGCACCCCGAGCAGGGCTCGCAGCGACTCCTTCAGCCCGCGTGCCTTGTCCTCGATCCGGTCGAGGGTGGGCACGTCGACGTCGTGCCGTTGTCCCGCCGCGGGGTCGTCGAGAAAGACCATGATCAGCACGCCGATCACGACACAGACGGCGCCGGAAAGGTAGAAGCCGTAGCGCCAGCCCTCCTCGACGCCCGACAGCTGCCCGACCAGCGGGGCCGAGACTCCGCTGATCAGCGCCACCCCGCCGTAGAGCATGCCGGTGGCGCGCCCGCGATGGCTGTCCCGGTAGAGATCGCCCAGGATCGACAGCGCGATCGGGCCCGCCCCGGCGAATCCGGCGGCGGCGACGGCGTAGAGCAGGACGAACTGGCCGAAACTGCCCGCCGCGCCCGCCGCCATCGACCACACGCCCCAGAAGCCCGCGCAGACCGCCAGCACGGTCTTGCGCGGAAACCGGTGGGCCAGTAGGACCCACGGGATCCCCGCCACCACACCGACCGCCTTGCCGACGGCGACGATGGTGCCCAGGGCGGAGGCCGAGAGCCCGAGCGATTCGCGCATGAGGGGGAAGAGCACGCTCGTCACGTTGGCCTCGGCGTTGTCCATCGCCGAGGAGGCGGTGAGCAGCGCCAGGTTCTTGCCGCGGCGGCGCCGCGCGCCCGGTGCCGCGAAATCCACAGTGGTCATGGCGATGCCCTTCAGGCGGGGGTGTCGGTGTCGAGCGCGGCGGCGATCCGCGCGTAGGCCGCGACCAGCGGGGTGGGCGGCACCGACGGCGAGAGCACCTGCGCGCCGAAATGCACGACGACGAGTTCGCGACCGGGCGAGACGAACAGGTGCTGCCCGTGGATGCCACTGGCCAGATAGGAGCCGTACGGGTCGTCGAGAATCCACCAGAAGTCGTGATAGCCCAGGCGGGGCGGGGCATCGGAGGTGTCGCGGGGCAGGCGGACCCGCCGGGTCGGTCCCGCGGGCACCTCGGTGATCGACCGGACCACCGACTCCGGGAACACCTGCCGGTCACCGAGCGCGCCGCCGCGGCGCAGAACCTCGCCGAGCCGTGCGACATCCTTGGCGGTGGCGGCGAAACCGCCACAGGCCATCTCGTTCCCGGCGGGGTCGAGCACGTAGTAGCCGTCCTCGGCGGCGCCGATCCGCGACCAGACCAGGTCGCTGAGCAGCTCGGAGATCGACACGCCCGTCACGCGGCGCAGCACCTCGGCCACCACCTCCACATTGGCATTCTCGTAACGGAATTCGGTGTCGAACGGCCCGGTCGCCTCGGCGGTGGCCAGGTGCTCGAGGATGGTCTGCGCGCCGGTGTAGCCGGCCGGGCGCAGTCCGGGCGCGACCACTGCCCAGAAGCGATGGGCCTCGAGGACACGGTCATAGGGTCTGCCGCCGAAGCGCACCTGGGTCGTCATGTGCAGAAGTTGTTGCAGCCGTGCCGAACCCAGACCGGTGCCCGCCAGCTCCGGGATGTACGTCGCCGCCTCGTCCGCGCGCCGGAGCAGTCCCTGCTCGTCGAGGAGTGCCGCGAGCAAACCGATCCAGGACTTCGCGAGCGAGGCGGTGAGATGCGGGATGTGGGCCCGGTACCCGTGCAGGTACTGCTCATGGACGACCCGCCCGCGATGCACGACCACGAGCGCGTCCGTCTCCGCTTCGCGCAGTGCCTGGGCCAGCGGGACGGTGCGATCGAAGGTCCAGGGCACCGGCAGGTCGGACAGTGCCGCCGGGGCGTCCGGCAGGGTCGACGGCGCGCCGGTGCCCCGCCACACGGCACGGGTCGGCGACATCTCGCGCACGGTGGTGACATGGCGGCGGACGTGCGCCGGATCGAGGAAGCCCTTGGTCCACGCCATGTCCGCGGGGCTGAGGGATTGCGTCATCGGAATCTCCTGTCGGAAGTCTCGGCTCAGCCGAGCAGCGGAAGCGCGGCACCCGCCGTCATGGCGGTGCCCGCGCAGATCGCCACGGCCGATGCCGTGGGAAGGGGTGCCGCGGCGACAAGGTCGGCACGGTAGCGGCGGTGTCGCTCGCGCGCCGCCGCCAGGATCGCGGCCAGGGTGGCGGCCGCGCAGCCGAGGGCGAGCGGCGCGGCCGGCGCATCGCTCGTGACCACCGCGCGGACCAGCAGGACCGTCAGCACGGTCGCCGCCAGTGCGGTGCGGCGCCACGCGAGCACCGTGCGTTCGGGCTGCAGGCCCGGCGGTGCGGTCATCCGGCGACCAGCGCGACCGAGAGCATGGCCGCCACGCACACCCCGGCCAATGTCACCGGCACCAGCGGCGGCCGGGGCAGCGGCGCGTCACGGCGCATGGCGGTCTGGACGCGGCGCCACTGCCGGAACGCCCCGACCGCGATCAGGCAGGCCAGCACCGCGCACAGGGCCCCGACCGCGGTGCGCACGCGCGGATCCGTTCCCGCCGAGGCGAACTGGGCCACCGCGACCCCGCCGGCCAGCAGGCCGAGGGCCGTGCGGATCCAGGCCAGGAAGGTGCGCTCGTTGGCCAGGGTGAACCGGTAGTCCGGCTCCCCGCCTTCGCTGTCGTCGGACGTGGCGTTCACGACAGCAGCAGCTCGCGCGCGATGCCGTTGCGCTGGATCTCCGAGGAACCGGTGAGAATGCGGAACATGCGCAGCCGCTGGAACAACCCCTCCACCTCACCGCCGCGCACCACGCCCGCCTTGCCGTGGATCTGCACCGCGTGATCGGCGATCGAGAACGCCTTCTCCGCGACGAACAGCTTGCACAGGAACGCCTCGGTGCGCGGGCGCTGCCCGGCGTCGAGGGCGGCCAGCGCGTCGTAGGTCATCGCGCGGGCGGCGTAGTAGTCGGCGGCCATGTCGGCGAGGCGGTGCTGGATCGACTGCAGCATGCCCAGTGGCGCGCCGTTCACCTGCCGGGTCTTCGCGTACCCCACCGACAGTTCGAGCGCGCGCCGGGCGCCGCCGAGCGCGGTCGGACAGTGCAGCAGCCGGTTGACCGTCACGCGGCCCAACCCGATCCGCAGCCCCTGCCCGATTTCGCCGAGCAGCTGTTCGGGGCCGACGTAGCAGTCGTCGAGGACGATGTCGGCCTCGATGTGCTCGCCCGACATCGGCGTATCACCCTCGGCCACCGTGCATCCCGGGGAGTCCAGGTCCACCAGGAAGGTCGAGAACGTCTCGGTCGGTGTGCCGTCGGCCTCGGCCATGCGCGCCACGAGGATCGAGAAGTCCGCGAACGGACCCGCGCTGGAGAACACCTTGTGGCCGGTGAGCCGCCAGCCGTCGCCGTCGGGCGTGGCGGTGGTGAGGATGCCGCGAACGTCCGAGCCGGCGTCGTGCTCGGTGAGCGAGAAGCAGCAGGCGCGTTCGCCGCGCAGGACCGGCAGCAGGTACTTCTCCAGTTGATACGGGGTGGCGTACTGGAAGATCGACCCGACGCGCAGCGGCCCGCCCATGTCGCCGAGCACCGAGGTGGCGAACAGGCGCGGTGAGGCGCCCACCTCTTCCTTGAGCGCGGCGAGTTCGGTGAACGTCAGGCCTTGACCACCGTGTTCGGCCGGGAGATGGATGCCGTAGAAGCCCAGTTCGCGGCTGCGCTGCCAGACCGGCTCGAGGACCTCGCGGCCGTAGCGCGACTCGCGGATGAGCCCGAGCCCGGCCTCGTATTCGGCGAGTTCGCCGTCGAGATAGTCGCGCAGCGCGCCGACCAGCTCCTGGAGGCGGGGGTTGTCGTCGTAGGTGGGGGAGAGGGTGAAGGTCATCGAATTGTCCTGTGTCAGTTGATTTGCCGGTCCGCGTCGGCCCAGTAGCCGGCGCGGACGAGGCGGCGATCGATCTTGCCGTTGCGGTTGACCGGCAGCGCGGCGACGAAATCCACCGACCGCGGCTTCTTCATGCGCGCCAGCCGGGTGGCGCAGTGGTCGATGAGGTCCTGCTCGCTCGGCGCCCGCTCCGGACGCACCACCACCACGGCTTTGACCGCCTCGCCCCACTGCTCGTCGGGGACGCCGACGACGCACGCCTCGGCGACGCCGGGGTGCTCGTAGAGTGCGGCCTCCACCTCGCTGCAATAGATGTTGAAGCCGCCCGAGATGATCATGTCCTTCTTGCGGTCGACGATGAACAGGTAGCCGTCGGCGCGGAAATAGCCCACGTCCCCGGTGTGCACCCAGCCGTCGCGGAAGGTCCGCGCCGACAGCTCGGGCTCGTGCCAGTACTCGCGCACACAGTCCGGGCCGCGTGCCACGATCTCGCCGATCTGTCCGGCGGGCAGCGGGACCCCGGCGTCGTCGACCACGCGGACCTCGGTGTCGAACACCGGTCTGCCGCACGACATCAGCAGTTCGGGGTCGGATTCGATCGCGCGCGTGATGTCCTCGGCGGTGAGAATCGTGATGCCACTGGTGGTTTCGCCGAGTCCGTAGCCCTGCATGACGATCGGGCCGAACACCTCGACGGCCTCCCGCAGCCGCCGCGGCGACACCGGCGCGCCGCCGACGCCGAGGGTGCGCATGGCCGACAGGTCGACCTCGGCGATCAGCGGGTGGCCCATGAGCATGTTGAGCATGGTCGGCACCACGAACGTGCTGGTGATGCGCTCGGATTCGAGGGTGCGCAGGAAGGTCGCGGTGTCGAAGGCGGGCAGGACGACCACCGCCGCACCGCGCGCGAGCAGTGACAGCAACACCATCCCGGAGGCGTGGGTGATGGGGCCGGGCGCCAGGTAGCGGTCCTCGGGCGTCGGCGCGCCCGAGGGACTCATGAGCCGCTTGCGCATATTGGCCAGGCGATTGCCGTGGGTCTGGACCGCCGCCTTGAGCGTGCCCGTGGAACCGGAGGTGTAGTTGAGCACGGCGGGGGCGTCGGCGTCGACATCGATGGCGATCGGCTCGTCGGTGCCGGTGTCGAGGAGCTCGCGGTAGTCCTCGCTCTCGTAGTCGAGCACCGCGCAGTCGGTGCCCGCCGCCGTGACCGCCGCGCGGGCGGCGTCGACGTGCGCGGTGTCGACGAACAGGACGCGTACGTCGGCATCGTGCACAACATGCGCCAGCTCGTCGCCGGCGAGCCGCGCGTTGACCGGTACCCGGATGAATCCGCCTTTGGACAGCGCCATCTCGGTGATCACCAGTTCGCCGCGGTTTGCCGCGAAGGTGCCGATCGCCTGTCCCGGCTCGATGCTTCGCCGCAACAGCGCCGAGGCCAGCCGGTTGGCCTCGGACTCGAGTTGCCGGTAGGTCCAGCGCGCCGGTCCGCAGACCAGCGCTTCCCGCTCCGGCCAGTAGGTGGCGCTGCGGGTCAGATAGTGGCCCAGATTCATGAAGACTCCGAAATCGACACAACGAATGTTATTAGGCATGGTGTCTACTTACGGCCTGAATGTCAACGTCGCCTATGCTCGGCGGAAAGGATTCCGGAGAGAAAGGGCGCCCGTGCCACCCGAAGACCGCCGTGTGCGCCGCAGTCGCCGCGCCCTGCGTGACGCGCTGATCTCGCTGATCCTCGAGCGCGGGTACGCCAACGTGACCGTCGAGGACATCACCGAGCGCGCCGACCTGGGGCGGGCGACCTTCTACAAGCACTTCACCGACAAGGACGACCTGCTCGATCGCATCGTCACCGACCTGACCGAGGAACTCGCCGAACGCCTGGGCGCGCTGCTGTCCACGTCGTCGGTGGGGTTCACCGGCAAGCCGGTGCTGGAGATGTTCCGGCATGCCGACGAGGAGCGCGACGCCTATCGCGTCATCCTGCGCGGCGAGGGCGACGGCCGGGCGCTGCGTCGTTTCATCGACGACCGAACCGCCGCCGCCACAACGATTTTCGCCGCGCGAGCCGAGGCCAAGGGCGTCACCCCGCGCATCGACCTCGAGGTGCTCGCCCGCGCCTGGGTGGGAGAGCAGGTCGCCGTGTTGCGATGGTGGCTGGAATCGGACCCGCGCCCCATGACGCTGGAGGAGGTCACCGGGATGCTGCGTGACCTGTCGCTGCGTGGCCGCTACTGGGCCTCGGGCTTCGAAGGCGACTTCGACTGAGGCCGGTGCGCGGCTCCGCGGAGCGGTCTCGCCGCGTCCTATGCTGACGGGCGTGGCACAGAGCGAAGGAACCCGAGCGCCCGGCCGTCCGGCCGCGGCCAGCCGTGACGACGTGTTGGACGCGGCCATCGCGGCGTTCCTGGACGGCAAGCGGGTCGACGCGAATGCCATTGCCGCGCAACTGGGTCTGGCTCGCACCAGCATCTACCGGTGGTTCGGATCCCGCGACGGGCTGCTCGGTGCCGCCTTGGCGCGCCAGCTCGAGCGCATGGTGGTCCACGCCGAGCGGCGCGCCACCGCCACGGGCGGCGAGCGGATCGTGGAGATCCTCGACCGGGCCATCCACTGGCTGGTCGACGACGGGTCGCTGCGCACCTATTTCGACCAGGAATCCACCGGCGCGTTGCGCCTGATCACCCGCAGCGACGGGGTCGTGCACCCCGCGGCCGTCGCGATCGTCGAGGGCTTGCTCGAACGCGCGGAAGACCAGGGCTACCAGCCGCCGATCGACCGCGCGACCCTCGCGTACGCACTGGTCCGGTTGTGGGAAGCGTTCCTGTACAACGACGCCGTGGCCGGATTCCAGGGCGACGTGGAGCGCCTGAGCCGCGTCCAGGCCGCCCTGCTGCGCGCCTAGACCGGGCGACCTCGCGCCCATTTGCTACACGGGCGACTCTGTGTAACATACCGGCCATGCAACTGGCCTTCACCGAGGACGAGCTCGCCTTCCGCGACGAGCTGCGCGCCTTCTTCCGTCGTGAGATCCCCGCGGACATCCGCGAGCGGCAGCGGCACCTGCGCGAATTGAGCAAGGACGACTACGTCACCACCCAGCGGATCCTCAACGCCGCCGGCCTGGCCGTCCCGAACTGGCCCGTGGAGTGGGGCGGGCGGGACTGGACGCCCGTGCAGCACCACATCTGGCACCACGAGCTGCAGCTGGCCTCGGTCCCGGAGCCGCTCACCTTCAACGCCAACATGATCGGACCGGTCCTCGCCGAGTTCGGCTCGCCCGAGCTCAAGGCCCGCTTCCTGCCCGCCACCGCGAATCTCGACATCTGGTGGTGCCAGGGCTTCTCCGAGCCCGACGCCGGATCCGACCTGGCCTCCCTGCGGACGGTCGCGGTGCGCGACGGTGACGACTACGTGATCAACGGGCAGAAGACCTGGACCACCGCCGCCCAGAGCGCGGACTGGATGTTCTGCCTGGCCCGCACCGACCCGGCCGCGCCGAAGAAGCAGGCCGGCATCTCGATGCTGCTGTTCCCGATGGACACCCCCGGCGTGACGGTGCGGCCGATCGAGTTGATCGACGGCGGCTTCGAGGTCAACGAGGTGTTCCTGGAGAACGTGCGGGTGCCTGCCGATCAGCTGGTCGGCCAGGAGAACCACGGCTGGACCTACGCCAAGTTCCTGCTCGGCAACGAGCG
Organism: Nocardia neocaledoniensis; assembly: GCF_003182135.1. Taxonomy (GTDB): domain Bacteria; phylum Actinomycetota; class Actinomycetes; order Mycobacteriales; family Mycobacteriaceae; genus Nocardia; species Nocardia neocaledoniensis. Next base: position 133,433 of record NZ_QGTL01000013.1, read on the forward strand.
CACCGGCATCGCCGCGGTCGGGCAGACCAAGGTCCGCCTCGAGCTGGCCAAGGAATACGCCGCCCGCACCGCGCTCGGCGTGGGCACCCTCCTGGACGACCCGGCCTTCGCCGCCCGCGTCGCCGATCTCGACAACGAGCTGCTGGCACTGGAACTGGTGCAGCTGCGGGTGGCGGCGAGCTCGAGCGACGGCGCCCCGAACCCCGTCTCCTCGATTCTCAAACTGCGCGGCACCGAACTGCAGCAGGCCGTCACCGAGCTGTTCGTCGACATCGCCGGACCCGCCGCCGTCGCCAGGGTGGGGGAGACCGACGACTGGACGCGCCGCGCGCTCGCCGGATACCTGAACTACCGCAAGACTTCCATCTACGGAGGGTCGAACGAAGTGCAGCGCACCATCATCGCCTCCACGATCCTCGGACTGTGAGCAACCGCCATGGATTTCACCTTCACCCCTGAGCAGACGATGCTGCGTGACACCGTGCGCAGCGTGCTGACCCGCCACTACACCCCCGAGCACCGCGCCGCGGTCGTCGCCGACGATCCCGGCTGGGATCCGAAGGTGTGGTCGGCCTTCGCCGAGATCGGCCTGCTCGGGCTCACCGTGTCGAGCGAGGACGGCGGCATCGGCGGCGGCCCCGTCGAGACGCTGCTGGCCATGGAGGAACTCGGTCGCGCGCTGGCGCCGGAACCGGTCTTCGACTGCGCCCTGCTGCCCGCGCTGCTCATCGGCCGCGCGGGCACCCCGGACCAGCGCGCCACTCTCCTGCCCGGCATCGTCGACGGCGAGCGGCTGTTCGCGTTCGCCCACGCCGAGCCCGGCGCCCGCTGGCCCTACCCCGAGCCGCGCACCCTGGCCGTCGACGACGGTGGCCGGTGGACGCTGACCGGACGCAAAAGCCTTGTGCCCGGCGGTGATCGGGCCGACCAGCTGATCGTCTCGGCCGTGGTGCCGACCGGCGAGACCGCGCTGTTCCTCGTCGACGCCGCCGACGCGGCCCTCGTGCGCAGCCCCTACCGTACCTACGACGGGCGCCGCGGCGCCGACATCGAACTCCGTGGCGCGTCCGGCACACTGCTCGGCACCGCCCTCGACGCAGGCGCGGTCATCGACGAAGCCGTGATCACCAGCCAGGCGGCCCTCGGCGCCGAAGCGGTCGGTGCGATGGCCGAGGCGCTGCGCCTGACCACCGAATACCTGAAGACCCGCAAGCAGTTCGGGGTCGCGCTGCGTACCTTCCAGACCCTCACCCACCGCGCGGCCGACATGTACGTCTCGCTGGAACTGGCCCGCAGCATGAGCCTGTACGCGGCGATGTCGCTGGCCGACGGTGTTGTGGACGCCACGGTGGCCTCGCGCGCGAAACGTCGCATCGACCGCTCCGGCAAGCACATCGGGCAGGAGGCGATCCAGCTCCACGGGGGCATCGGCATGACCGCTGAGTACCCGGTCGGCCACTACACCGCCCGGCTCGCCGCCATCGAACACACCCTGGGCGATCAGAGCGATCACCTGCGCGCCCTGTCGAGTCCGCTGGGCGAGCACGCGAAAGCGGAGCACTGATGCGCATTCGCGGCGCGGTCCTCGATCACCACGACCGGCCGCGGCCCTTCGCCTCGTCGCGGCCGATCGGGGTGTACGACCTCGAACTCGACGAGCCGGGCCCGACCGAGGTGCTGGTGCGGATCGAGGCGGCCGGCGTGTGCCACTCCGATCTCAGCGTGGTCGACGGCAATCGCGTGCGGCCGCTGCCGATGCTGCTCGGACACGAGGCGGCGGGCATCGTGGCGGCCGTCGGTGACGAGGTCGACGATCTGGCCGTCGGCGACCGCGTCGTCATGTCGTTCCTGCCGCGCTGCGAGCGCTGCGCGGCGTGCGCCCGGGGCGGACAGCTGCCGTGCACCGAGGGCACGAGGGCGAACACGGCGGGCGAACTCCTGCACCACCCAGGCAGATTGAGCAGGGACGGCGAGCGCGTGCGCCACCATCTCGGAGTCTCCGGCTTCGCCACGCACGCGGTGATCGACCAGGCCTCCGTCGTCCCGGTGGGCCGCGATGTACCCCCGGAGGTCGCGGCCCTGCTGGGGTGCGCCGTCCTCACCGGGGGCGGCGCGGTGCTCAACGTCGCCGACCCGGCGCCCGAGGACGACCTGATGGTGGTCGGGCTCGGCGGCGTCGGCATGGCCGCGCTGCTCACCGCGGCCGCGATCGGGGTGCGGCGCCTCGTGGCGGTCGACCGGCTGCCCGCCAAGCTCACGGCGGCGCGCGAACTCGGAGCCACCGAGACCTACACGCCGGAACAGCTAGCGGCGCAAGGTATTCAGGCCCGCTACGTGATCGAGTGCGCCGGCCACCCCGCCGCGTTCGAGACGGCGTTCCTCGCCACCGCCGCGGGCGGAACGACCGTGACCGTCGGTCTGCCAGCACCCTCGGCCACGGTGACCCTGTCGCCACTGACGCTCACCGCGCAGGCCCGCACCGTCGTCGGCAGCTACCTCGGCTCGGCCGTCCCCGCGCGCGACATCCCGCGCTACGAGCAGATGTGGCGCGCGGGCAGGCTGCCGGTCGAGAAGCTGATCTCGGCCCGCATCGGCCTCGACGACCTCAACGAGGCGATGGATCAACTCGCCGACGGCGCGGCGGTGCGCCAGGTGATCGTCTTCGACCCGCCCACGGAGGCACGATGACCCACACCGACCTTCCGGTCGCCCAGTTCCTCGGTGGCCGCTGGGTGGCGAGCGCGGCGACGATGCCGGTCGTCGATCCGGCGACCGGCGCCCAGATCGCCACGGTCGCCGACGGCGACGAGGTGACCGGTCTGGCCGCGCTGGACGCCGCGGCCGCCGCACAACACGACTGGGCGGCCACCGACGCGCGCCACCGCAGCGACATCCTGCTGCGCGCGTTCGACCTGCTGCACGCCGACGCCGAGCGGATCGCCCGCACGATCACCTTCGAGATGGGCAAACCGCTCGCCGAGGCGCGCGCCGAAGTGAGCTACGGCGCCGAGTTCCTGCGCTGGTTCGCCGAAGAGGCCACCCGCGCCAGTGGCGCCTACTTCCGCGCACCCGCGGGCGGACGGCGGATCGCCGTCCGGACACAGCCGGTGGGGCCGGTTTTCGCGATCACACCGTGGAATTTCCCCCTGGCCATGGTCACCCGCAAGATCGCGCCCGCCCTCGCGGCCGGCTGCACCGTCGTCCTCAAGCCCGCGCCCCAGACACCGCTCACCGCACTGGAATTCGTGCGCATCCTGGAGGCGGCGGGAGTGCCGCCCGGTGTGGTCAACTGTGTGACGACCTCGCGCGCCCCGCAGGTGTCGGCGCCGATCATCGCCGACCGCAGGCTGCGCAAACTCACCTTCACCGGCTCCACCGCGGTCGGTCGCGCGTTGCTGGCGCAGGCCGCGCCGGGCGTGCTGCGGGTTTCGATGGAACTCGGCGGCAACGCGCCGTTCGTCGTCCTGGAGTCCGCCGACCTCGACAAGGCCGTCGAGGGCGCGGTGCTCGCCAAACTCCGCAACGCCGGCCAGACCTGCGTGGCCGCCGACCGATTCCTCGTGCACGCCGCGCGGGCCGCGGAATTCACCGAACGATTCCTCACCGCCGTCGCCGCCCTGCCGGTGGGCGACGGCAAGGACGAAACCACGCGCATCGGACCGGTGATCGACGACACGGCGGTGCGCCGGATCTCCGCCCTCGTCGACGACGCGGTCGATCAGGGCGCCCAGCGGCACCTCCTGGGACCCGACATCGACGGACCGGGTCACTTCGTGCGACCCACGGTCCTGACCGATGTCGACGCCCGCACGCGCCTGTGGAACTCGGAGACCTTCGGCCCCGTCACCGCGCTGCGCACCTTCACCGACCCGGCCGCGGCGCTGCGGCTGGCCAATGCCGGCTACTCCGGCCTGGCCGGGTACGTCTTCGGCGAAAACCTCGGCGAGACAATGGAGTTCGCCGAGAACCTGGAGACCGGCATGGTGGGCGTGAACACCGGGATCATCTCCGATCCCGCCGCGCCGTTCGGTGGGGTGAAGTCCTCCGGACTCGGCCGGGAAGGCGGCAGCACCGGGCTGGCCGAGTATCAGGAACAGCAGTACCTGGCCATCGCGCGCTGACCCGCTCGGCTCAGGTCGGCCGGTTCACCACGGCGAGCGCGAGTTCCGTGCACAGCGCGGCCACCTCGGTGGTCGGCTGGCTGGGGTCGCGCAGCCAGGCCTCGACGAGCTGATTGATGCCGCCGACGACGAACAGCGCCTCGCGGTGGCGCACCTCCGGATCGGCGGGAGCGTCGAGGAACTCCGCGCTGTAGCGCAACACGAGATCGGTGACGATCTCGACGGCATGGGTGCGCAGTTCCTCGAGCCCGGCCACGCTGTGCGCCTCGCTGGTGAGGATGCGGTGCACGCTCGGGTCGGCGGCGATCGCGTCGAGGTAGGTCGTCAGCGCCCGCCGCAGTTTGCTGCGGAGCGTGCCCGGCTCGGCCTGGCTCGCCGCGACCAGCGTGGCGAACAGCTCCTCGTGCACCTGCTGGGCGACGGCGAGCACCAGGGCGTCCCTGGTGTGGAAGTGCTCGTAGAAGTAGCGCGGGGTCAAGCTCGACGCCGCGCATACGCGCCGCACGGTGACCTCGGTCAATCCCGCGTCGCCCCAGATCTGTCGCGCCGCGGCGAGCAGCTTGTCGCGGCGTTCGTCGCGCCGATTCGCCGCGCTGATTCCCCGGTAGGACCGGACCACCTCTGTACGCGCCATTGACAGCACTTTAACAGCAGGCCTACTTTGGATATCAGTCGTTATCCAGTTTGCGTCGCTCAACGAGGAGTGCCGATGACCACCGTTCCCACCCGCCATCCCGATCGCCCGCACCGGGTTCCGGCGATCGTCGGCGGCTTCGCCGCGATGCTGGGGGTCCGCGGCCCCGACGCGGCGCAGTGGCGGCGCCTCGGCGAGAGTCTGCTCGTCGGCGACGAACCGATGGACCGCCTGGTCGACTGGATGGTCACCACGGGCAGCAAGCAGACGCGCCCGCTGTTCGATCGCGCGCTCGCCCACGGCATCGCCGCTGTCCCCGAGGCTCCCGAACCGCTGCGCGAGTTCTTCACCGCGGTCGAGACCGCTCCGGCCTGGGTCGACCCCGAGACGCTCGCGCGCGGCGCCAAGGTGCTGCTCAGCAGCGGCGCCGACGGCATGTACTTCGCGCGCGACGTCGCCATGATCGGCGGCTACCAGTTCTCCGGTTTCAACAAGACCCTGCTGCGCACGGGCGCCCTGGAGAAGGGCTCCAACCAGCGCTGGGCCGAGACCATGCAGTGGGCGATGGACGTGCTGTCCGAGGACGCGCTGGCTCCGCTCGGGCGGGGTTACCAGTCCACGATCCGGGTCCGCCTCATCCACGGGTTCGTCCGCCGTCACGTCGCCGCCATGCCGGACTGGCAGGTCGAGGACTGGGGCCTGCCCATCAACCAGACCGACATGGCGGCCACCCTGGTCGGCTCGTTCATCGCGCCGACGGTGGGCGGTCTCGGGATGGGCCTGCTGCTCGGCCCCGCCGACGCCGACGCCGTCGCGCACCTGGTCCGCTACGTCGGCTGGCTGCTCGGTGTCGAGGAGCAGTGGCTGCCGCATTCGTTCCGCGACGGGGTGCGCGTGCTGGTGCACACCCTGTCGGCGCTGGCCGACCCCGACGAGTCGACCCGCGTCCTCGCGGTGCCGATGTCGCGGGATCCGTTGTCCTGGAACTACGATCGGCTGCCCACGGTGCGCCGCCGCCTCGCCTACGCCCAGCATCTGTCCGTGACGGGAACCTTCCTCGGCTCCCGCACGATGCGCGCGCTCGGGCTGCCGACGGTGATCGTGCCCTGGTACCCGGCACTGCGGATCCCCGCCAACGTGGTCCGCTCGGCCACCCGGCTGCTCCCGGGCGGGCTCGATCGAGCGGCGCAACGCGGTGCGCGCGAGAACGATCGATTCATGCGCACGCTGGTCAGCAGCGGGCCGACCGTCGGCGGCTCGGCCGCGCGGCTCACCCACGCGGCCTGAGCGAGGTCAGGAGCCGGAGCGCAGCGCGGTGACGAGATCCCGGATGTGGTCGTCGCGCACCGGATAGCCGGGGAAGTAGCAGCACACCCGGTCCGCGAAACCGCCGAAGCGGTCCACGACGGTGGTGGCGCACTCCTCCGGGGTTCCGAACACCGCGAGCGTGTGGAGCATCCGCTCGTCGACGAGGTCGGTCATGGCGGCGACGTCGCCGCGCTTGGACAAGGCGTTCAGGCGCGGCTGCAGCTCGGACCATCCCTCGACCTCCAGGACCGGACGGTAGGCGGGAGTGGATCCGTAGAAGGCGAGCAGCCTGCGCACGCCCACCGCCGCCGCGTCGAGCTCGGCGGCGGTCCGGCCCGTTCCCACGATCACCTGCGGGTAGATCGCGAGCTCGCTCGGTGCGCGACCCGCCCGGGCGAGTCCCTCCTCGATCGCGGGCCAGGTCCGCTCGGCCAGATGACGGGCGCTGTTGAACGGCATGATCAACAGCCCGTCGGCGACCTCGGCGGCCATCCTGGTCATGATCGGACCCAGCGCGCCGAGGCAGATCTCCGGTATCCCATACGGATTCGGCCCCGGATCGAAGGTCGGCGCCATGAGGGTGTGCCGGGTGAACTCACCCTCGAAGCGCAGCGGCGCGCGGTGCTGCCAGGCTTCCAGGATCGCCTTCACCGCCAGCACGCTCTCCCGCATCCGCGCCGCCGGACGCGACCAGGTCCCGCCGTAGCGCTTCTCGATGTGCGGCCGGATCTGCGACCCGAGCCCGAGCCGGAACCTGCCGCCACTGAGCAGCTGCAGGTCATAGGCGGAGTGCGCGAGGTGCAGCGGGCTGCGCGGCAGCGCGATCGCCACATTCGTCATGAGATCGACCCGCGTGGTCCCCGCGGCCGAGACGAGCGGCAGGAACACATCGTGCGGCCCCTCGAACGTGAACAGCCCGTCGGCCCCGCACGTCGCCAGCTCCGCCGCCCGGACGGCGGCATCCTCCGGCCGCCCGTCCAGCTGCAGATCCACCTTCATCGACACACGCGTCATCCCCGCATTGCACCCCATGACCGCACCGGCAGGTGCTGATATCGGCCAGACCGCCTCCGCTGCTGCGAAATTCGCGCGCCCGAACACCGGGCTCAGCGCAGGAAGTCGACGATGAGCGGGATCGTCTCGGCCGGGCAGTCCTCATGGACGGTGTGGCCGCAGCCGGGCAGGACCGTGGCGGTCGCGTGCGGGATACGCGCGGCGAGGCGGTGGGCCTGGTGCGCGGGCAGCCACTCGTCCGCACCGCCCCACAGGATCTGAGTTACGGCGCCGACCTTGTGCAGATCCCGGTCGGTCAGGCGGTAGTCGAGGTTGCGCCACAGGGCGAGAAATCCGGCGCGATGGGCGGGCTCGGCGAACGGCGGCCACAGCTGGTCGATCATTTCCTCGGTCACTGCCTGCTTGCGCGCGAACGTGCCGCGGATGCTCTCGGCGTAGAACTCACGGGTGGTGAGTTCCGTAGCTACCTCACCCAGCAGTGGCGTGGTGAAAAGTGGCGTCACGGGGGCTTTTTCGGCATCCAATCCGGGTGAGTCGAGCACACTCAGCCGCGCGACGCGCTCGGGGTACTGCTCGGCGAAGTACAGGCTCCACGCCCCGCCCCACGAATGCCCGACCAGCGCGGTGCGGTGCAGACCGACCGCGTCGAGGAATGCGGCGAGCGCGGCGGCCATCGAGGGCAGGTCGTACGCGAAGCCTGGTCGCTTCAGCTCGGTGTAGCCCTGGCTGGGCAGATCGACCGCGTACACGGTGTGTTCGCGCGCGAGCGCGGGAATCACGTCGCGCCAGGAGTACTGCCACAGTCCGCCGCCGGCGACGAGCACCACCGGTGAGCCCTGCCCCTGCACGGTGTAGTGGAAACGGGCGAGTTCGGTGTCGGCGTAGCGGGAATCGATGTGGTCGAGGTAGGTCGGCCGGTCGGTGTGGTCCGGCAGGTTCTCGGCGTGCGCGACCGGTGTCGCGACGGCGAGGACCGCGGCCACGACGACCGCCAGTCGGCGAATGCTCATGCTGCGCCTCCATGATCGAGTGAGTAGCTGTCGATCCATGGACGAGATGCCCGTCCGCGACGTGACGCGTGGTGGCGCGCCTCACGCGGCGAACGGGCTGCTCCGGCTGCCCGTCGCAGCCTCGGGCTATCGGGCGCCCGGCGGGGAGTTCTTCGACGTCGCCGCCGGAGTCCTGGCCTCCGTGCGGTGCTGGTCCCACCAGGCGGCGCCGTCCTGGCGCGCGGGGCTGGGTTCTCTGGAAGGTGAAGGCGCGCTGGGTATTCCGAGCACGCGCAGCCGCCAGTCGTCCTCGGGAATCGAGGCCACGATGCGGACCGGGACGACGGCGGTCAGCAGCAGGTAGTTCCCGACGCAGATCATCAGGCACAGCGGGGGCAGCGAGACCACGGTCGCGGTCTCGAGCGTGCCCATCTCGATCGGCGCCCGCGAGATGGCCAGCACGTTCCCGATGATGCTGGCGAGCACCGCGGCGATCAGCAGCAGTTCGTAGACCCGCACCATCGAGGTGGCCTTCTCGTCACGGATGCCGACCAACGTGATGAACGTGCAGGCGACCAACGCGACGGTGAGCCCGACCACAACCGGCCACAACCAGGTCAGGTGCTCGGGCACCCCGGCCGCGCGGGCGAGGGTGGAGGTGAAGGTGAACGACGTGATCGCCGCGGCGACGACCAGGAGCGACCCTAAGCCCACGAGTAGCTTCGGCACTGTGAAGGGAACAGGGCGGGGGAAAGGGTCCGAGTGGTCCATCAGGCTCCATCCTAAGGGCTACGGCCACCAAACATGCAGGCACTCAATAGAGTACGGGCACCCGGCGGGTCCCCGCCGCAGAGCGTGGCAGCGCCCGCCGTCACAGGCGGACGGGAGTGAGGATCTGCCAGGCCTGCAGAGCGGCCCCGAGGTCGCGTACCGCCGCGGGATCCGACAGCGAGCGCCCGGTGAGTTTCTCGACGCGGCGCAGCCGATAGCGCACCGTATTGGGGTGCAGGAACAGCCGCTCGCCGGTGGTCGCCGCGGAACCGCCCGCGGCGAACCAGGTTTCGAGCGTCTCCAGCAGACGGACGCGTTCCTCGTGGGGTAGCGCGAGTATCGCGCGCAGGCGCAGATCGACCAGGTGCGCCGCCTCGGCGGGCGCCGCGGCGACCACCATGCCCAGGGGATTGTCGTCGAAGCGGGCGACCCCCGAGGCGCGGTCGGCGAGACCGACCAGCGCGAGCCGGGCGAAGTGCAGCGCCTGCGGCGTCTCGGTGAGCGACTCGTACGGCGGACTCACGCCGATCCTGGCACGGTGTTTGCGCAGGGCGGCCAGCGCCGCGGACTCGCGATCCACCGCCAGCGCGAGCACGCCGATCTGCTGATCGGGCTGCAGCCGCCAGGCGGAGGTGATCCGGGCGTGGCGCAACGCCGCCTCGATCCCGGGCAGCGCCTCCCGGCCCGCGACGCCCACCTCGGCGGCCACCACGACGAAGCGCCCCCGCGCGGGCAGCCCGAGAATGCGGGTGGCCTCGCCGAGGGTGGCCGGGTCGGCGATGACCCCGGTGAACAGGGCCTCCACCAGCACCGAACGCTCGTGCTCGCGTTGCAGCATGAGCTCGGAGCTGCGCTCGCGGTAGGCGGCGGCCACGGCGACCGAATACTCACCGGCCAGCGCCCACACCTCCGCGGCCAGATCGACCAGCACCGCGTCACTCACCGCCTGATGCCGCCGGGCCTCGGCGACCAATTCCGACCACAGGAATTCGAACCCGATCCGGAAGGCGTGCAGCGTCTCCGCCAGCGGCACACCCTGCTGGGCGCGCAGCCTGCCCGTCTCCCGCGGCGGCGCGGGATCCACCGGTTCGTCGGTGGTGAAATGCTGCGCCATCAGCCGCAGATTGCGGGTGCAGGAGATCTGGATCGTCGTGAACGGCACCACCTCCTCGTCGCGGTAGGTGTCGAGCTCCGCGACCAGGATCCGGGCCAGCTGCAACCCGAGATCGTCGATGCGCGCGAGCAGCGCCGCGGCGACCTCACCGATCGGGCTCGGTGGTGATGTTCGAACCATTTCCGCAGCTTACCGGCGGTGCAATTGTCCCCGTGGACAATGCCGACCCGCCGATGCTGTCCGGCGGCCCATGGGAGCGGCGGCACCACGGTGCGACGATCTCCTGCAGTGCGTTTCGCCCGGCCTCCGGCCCGCCCGCGCACGCCTTGCTCGCCCATCACCCAGGAGTCGCCCATGTTCACCTACCCCAGCAGCGACGGCACGACCATCCACGTCCGTTCCTGGCTGCCCGCACGCGGGGCGGATGTCACCGGCGTGGTCCAGATCGCGCACGGGATGGGCGAACACGGCGGACGATACCGCCCTGTCGCCGAGCGCCTCACCGACCTCGGCTACGCCGTCTACGCGGCCGACCATCGCGGCCACGGACACAGCATGGCGGGCGAGCCCGGTGACCTCGGCGCGAACGGCTGGAACCTGCTCGTCGAGGACATGGCCGCGCTGACCACGATCCTGCGCCGAACCCACCCGGAGCTGCCCGTGGTGCTGTTCGGGCACAGCCTCGGCTCGTTCGCCGTCCAGCAGTACCTGCTCGATCATGCCGCGCTCGTCGACGCGGCGGTGCTGTGCGGCACCACCGCCGTCGACGGGCTGTTCGTCGAGATCGCCGCAGCCGGAGGCGACTTGCTCGACCTGTTCAACCGGGAATTCCAGCCGACGCGCACGCCCGCCGACTGGCTCAGCCGCGACACCGCCCAGGTCGACGCCTATCTGGCCGACCCGTGGTGCGGCTTCGAGATCGATGCGGCGAACATGGCGCTGCTGGCCGGGGCGGGCACCGAGCGGCTGGCCGAGCCCCGGGGCATCAGGCCCGGGCTGCCGCTCTACGTCATGGTCGGCGCCCGGGATCCGTTGAACGCCGGCGTGCGGCTGAGTGATCTGCAGGTCCAGCGCTACCGCGACGCCGGGCTCACCGACATCACCTATCGCGTCTACCCGGACGCCCGCCACGAGATCCTCAACGAGATCAACCGCGCCGAGGTGGAGAACGACCTCATCGCCTGGCTTTCGGCGCCCCGGGCGGTGGCACGCTGACCACCGCCGCCGCTATCGGGTGCGCTGCGTGCGCCCCCGGTCGGCGATGCGGAACTCGACCGTCACCGGGATGGCGGTGAGCTCGAGCGCCGTCTGCAGCCGGGGCACGGCGTGGCCGAGGATCCGCTGGCGCAGAGCGGACAGATCGGCGGCGGGCTCGGCGTCCACCAGCAGATGCAGATCGGGGGCGAGCGCGTTGCCCGAGAGCCGCGCGGTCGTGGCCCGCACCCCGTCGTAGGACTCGATGTCGGCCTCGACCGCCTCGGCCACCGTGCCGGACCCGAGTTGCGTGCGTCCGGCGTCGGTGTCGCTGATCCGCCACACCGCGCGCTTGGGCAGCCGGGTGAACTGAGCGGCCAGCCAGCGCAGCGCGAGGAGAGCGAGCACCACCGCCGCGGCGATGACGAGGACGAAGACGAACCGCGGCGGTTCCTCGGTGCCGGGCACCAGCGGTGCGTCGGGGGAGACCCGGAAGGCGCCGAAGTGCGCCGCGATCAGCAGTCCGCCCGCCCCGGCCGTCAGCAGGCCGAGCAGTCCGAGCACGCTCCGGTTGAGCCGCGCGGGACGGTTGGCGGTGGTCATCGTTCACCTCCCGGTGCGAGCCTGCGCAGGCTGGTGCGCAGGCGGGGAACCTCGGCCGGCTTGATGCGGTCCAGCCGCTCCGCGACGGCGAGGCCGACCTCCCGCGCGGTCTGTTCGGTCGTGTGGTGCGTCCGGCCCGAGACGTGGATCTTCTTGCGGCGCAGCCTGACCCGCGTCTTGTCCAGGCCGTCGACGGTGCCCGCCGCGTCGGCGAGCGCGGCCCGCAGACTCCGGCGGGCGATCCCCGCGTCGATGCCGTCCCCCGATTCCAGCGCGACGACGACCGGCCTGCCGGGCAGGGCGGCCACCGCCAGCAGCGCCATACCGAGCACCGCGACCGCGATGCCTGCCCCGAGCACCCACCCGCTACCCCACGACGTGTCGTGCAGCCAGGTCGCGACGCTGTCGTAGGAGACCCATTCCCTGGTCCCGGTGAGCCGCTGGATCAGCGACACCACCACCAACACGGCCAGCGCGCACAGCAGCACCGCGACGACGACGGCCGGGACGACCCGGCGTGGACGGCGTGTCATCGCACTCTCCTCTCCGGCGGTTCCGGCACCATCGCCGAGACCTCGATATCGACCCGCGGCACGGTGAGCCCGGTCAGTTCCTCGGTCCGGGCGATCAGATGCGACCGGCACTCCTCGGTGACCCGGCCGACCGGCAACGGATAGCGCACGGGGAGCCGGACGCTCAGCGTCGCACCGGTACCGATCACCTGCGCGCTGACCTGCACGCCCGGCTCCACTCCCGGCACCTCACCCGCGGCCCGCTGGGCCAGGCGACGCACCGCGCGCTCACCGATCGTGGTCGTCCCGGGGAGCGGGACGGCGGTGCTGGTCACCGCCTGCCCCGATCCTGGGCCGAGCGCACCAGCCCGGACAGGTCGACCTCGCCGTCGAGCCAGCGTCCGACCAGCAGACCGAGGCCACCGAAGATCAGCACGACGGCGAACGCGCCCAGCCCGCCGAACGCGGCGGCGAACCCCAGGGACAGACCCATCACGAGGCAGATCGTGGTGGCACTCATGTCACTGCACCCGGTCGCGGCCGGCCGACTGCTGCTCGTCGGTGTCGTCCTCGATGAACACGTCGTTGACGTTGATGTTCACCTCGACGACCTCGAGCCCGGTCATCTGCTCGATGGCCGTGATCACGTTGCGGCGCACCGCGATCGCAAGCTCCGCGATGGCGACGCCGTATTCGACGACGAGTTCGAGGTCGACGGCGGCCTGCTTCTCGCCCACCTCGACCGACACGCCCTGGCCGATGCTGGAGGAAGCGCCCGGAATGCGGTCACGCAGGGCGCCGATCGCGCGCGCCGTGCCGCCGCCGAGGTCGTGCACCCCGCGCACCTCGCGCGCCGCCAGGCCGGCGATCTTCTGGACGACGGCGTCGGCGATGGTGGTGGTGCCCTGGTCGGTCACCAGGGCGCTGGGGCGATTCGACGCGTCCCGGCCCGCGCCGATCTTCTCGACGGTCTTGGCGTTCTCGGTGGTCGTGCTGGACATGATGCCTCCCGATTGTGTTGTGCTCCAAGGGCTGACGAACTGTCATAGGTAGGACACCGGGCTCGCCCGATCGTCACGGTCCCGGCGAGTGATCTGGATCTCTGTGCGAGCCGACCGCGTCGACGTGCAGGTCCACGACATGCACACGCAGCACCGCGTCGGCCCAGCGGGACGCGGCGAGAACCGGCCGCACCGCCGCGTCCAGTTTTCCGAGCAGCGGCGGCAGCGGCAGGGTCGTGGCCACCACCCGGATCTCGACCACCGTCTCACCGAGATCGACGGCCGCCCGGCCGGCGTTCCACGGCAGCCAGCGGCTGTTCTGCAGACCCATCGGCACCGCGGGGTGCGCGCCGTCGACGGCGTCGATCGCCGCGATGATCCGATCGGTCATCTCGTCTTCGATGTTCACGGCCGCCCCGGTTCGATGTCGAGCACGTTCACGCGGACCGAATCGACCTCGGCGCCGGTGGATTCCGTGACAGCCTCCGACACCGCCCGCTGCACGGCCCGGCCCACCTCGACGACGGCGCCCGACCCCGACAGCGCGAGATCGATCTGGATGTGGAGCAGGCCACCGGCGCGGCGCACCCGCACCCCGGCCGACGCGGCGGGTTCCTGCCCGATCCACAGCTGCCGTCCCGACCTGGCGAGCTGGCCGACCAAGCCGAGCACACCCGGCTCGAGCCGGGCGACTCCGGGAACCCGCGCGGCCGCCGCCGCTGCCACACCCGCGATCACCGCGTCCCCGACGACCAGTTCGGTCGCCGGGGCCGTACCGGTCATCGCTGCTCCTCGTAGAGATCGACCACGGTGATGTCGAGCCTGCCGAGCCGCACACCGACGCGCGCGGTGGCCGCGGCCCGCGCGCGTTCACGCACCGTCGCGACGAGCGCGTCGATGCTGTGCACGCCCGAACGCACGGCGATGGTCATGTCGACCGCGATCACCTGCTCACCGTCGGTCCCGGGTTCGCTGCTGCGCACCCGGCAGTGCCGGGCCCGGACGCCGTCGACGGTGTCGGCCGCGAACCGCAACACCACGGCCACCGCCTGCTCGCTGACCTGGATCCCGCCGGGATGCGTCGTGTCGACGGTGAGGGTGCGGCCGCGGCGCACGTCGGCGCGCACGGCGGACATGATCCGGCCGAACAGATCGGGCGGTGGGGGATCGGGCTCGTCGATCAGCTCGCGGGTCGCGTTGCGCAGCGTCAGCAGGCTCTCGCGTGCCCCCGCGCAGTGCGGGCAGCCCGCTTCGTGCCGGTCGAGCTCCGCCTCGTCGAGTCGCTCCCACACCTGTTCGAGGCCGCGTCCGCAGGGGAGCAGGTAGTCGTTGTCGATGTGGTTGGTCACCGCCATGGCTTCATCACCTCTGCCAGTTGGGCTCGGGCACGGGCGATCCGCCCGCGCACCGCCGTGCTGTTGGCGCCGACGATCTCGGCGATCTCGTCATAGGACCGGCCGTGCACCTCGCGCAGCAACCAGCAGGCCCGCTGCTCGGGCGTCAGCAGTTGCAGCGCGTCGGTGAGCGCGGCCAGCTGGCTGCTCACCTCGGTCGCGTGCTCGGGCCTGGTGTCGGTGCGTGGCGACGCCGTCGTATCCGGGTCGACGTCGGCGGGCAGCCGGCGCGCCCGCAGCACATTGAGACACCGATTGGTCGTCATCCGGTACAGCCAGCCCGCGAAGGCCGCGTCGTCCTGCAACCGGCCGATCGTGCGCCAGGCCTTGAGGAACACCTCCTGGGTCACGTCCTCGGCCTCGGCGCGATCGGCCAGCATCTTCGCGGCCAGCCGGAACATCGGACCCTGATAGCGCAGCACCAGCTGCTCGTATGCCCGGACATCGCCGTCACGCGCCCGACCGGCGAGGGTCGCGTCGTCCAGCTCTGTCTCGGGTGCGGGCGACGTCGTGGTCACACCGGCACCTCCTCCGCTGCTCCTGTGTTGGACACGTGTGCGCAGGAATTCGTCACGGCAAGTATCAGTGATGGTCGTCTCACCCCGGGTCGTGCGATTCGGGGTGTCGCGAAGTCGCTCCGGATCGAGGGACCGGATCCCGGTCGACACGCCGCTGTGTCAGCCTCTGTAGCGAGCCGAGAAACAACGGCAAATCCCCAGGTCATCCAGGCGATTTGGTTTCCGACAGCGCGTCGGATAATCTTTTGGCACACCAGCAAGTCCGGGTGGCGGAATGGCAGACGCGCTAGCTTGAGGTGCTAGTGCCCGTATTAGGGCGTGGGGGTTCAAGTCCCCCTCCGGACACCAGCGCTATCCCCAACAGGGGATGTCGTAATGACCATTCGATGCTCCAAGTGCGCGTAGCGCACTTGGAGCTCGATTGCGTTGTAGAGCTCTTTCTTGTGCTCGGGAGCCCCTCTCGCCAGGATCAGGCGGACATTGCCTTGGGATTCGATGATCTTGCGGAACTCGGTCTCAGTGAACTGCTCCAGTGCCGGGAGGTTGTTAAGCTCGACCTGCGCGGCGGCTTTGTCGGCTTGGGCGGCGTTCATTGCTTCGACGACTGCTTGTGGGTCGATGCCTGCTTCGATCGCGGCGAGGTGACGTTCGATCCGCGTCGACGCGTGCTCGATGCGACGTCGTAGAGAGGCTCGGCGTGTGTCACCGTCATCCTCACCCTGTGCCGAGAGGAGTGCGGCGATCGTGTGATCGAGGCGGTCGGGGTGGAACAGTGTGGACAGCCATTCGTCGACGGGTGTGGTGATGTCGGATTCGCGAAGGTTCACCGTTGGTGGGTGGATTGCCCGCACGGAGCTACCGGGTGGGAGGGTGCGTGCTCGGCACCGGTAGTAGACGGCCTTGCGAAGCACCTCTCCCTGCATCTTGCGGTTGCAGATCTCGCAGTAGACCCGCCCTCGGAACAGATAGGTGTTGCCGGAGTTGATCGGTCTGGTTCGTTCGAGGCGGCTACGGGCGCGGTTGCTGGCCCCGGCGCGCTGCTTTCGTTCGAGGGTGGCTTTGGTGAAGGTTTCGACGGAGATGATGGCGGGATGTGCAGGCTTCCGGGAGCGGACGATGCGCTGTGCGGGCGAGCGGGCGAACTTGATGATGTTGCCGGCGGCGACGTCGTCGGGGTCGAGGAGTTGTTCGGTCTTGGTCCACCGTCCGAAGACCGCGTAGCCGGTGTAGCGAGGGTTCTGCAGTATTGCTCCGACCGTGGTGGCCTGCCAGCCGTCGCCGGATCGATGCCGGTTCTGCTCGGGGCGGTGCGCTGATGGGCACGGGATGTTCTCCCGATTGAGTTCGGTGGCGATAGCTCGATCGCTTCGCCCGTCGAGGTAGAGGCGGAAGATCCGTTGCACCACAGGGGCGGTGGCGGCGTCGATGGACAGGATGCGCAGTTTCAGGTTGTCGGCGGCCCGGTTTGGGTTGGGGTGTGGTGGCCCGTCGACGACGCGGTATCCGTAGGGTGCTCGTCCTCCTTGGTGGCGTCCTTCGTTGAGGACTTGGGCGTTCATGCTGGCGCGGGTGCGTTGCTGAACATGCTGGCGTTCGGATTCGCTGAGCCCGCCGAGCATGTTCATCATCATGGTGTGGGTGACGTTGTCGGGGTCGTAGCGGCCGCCGAGTTCGGGGACCCAGATCGAGACGCCGTAGGCGTGGATGCGGGGTGCAACGAGGCTGAACTGGTTGCCGAACCAGCATCGGGTACCTTCGCCGACGACGATGCCGACCCAGCCGCGGCCGCTTTCGCGGAGGTCGTCGAGGAGTTTGGCGGCTTCGGTGCGGCGGTGCCAGGGAACCGAGCGTGATTGGCCGACGTCGAAGTAGCTCTTCACGATTCGTCCGCTGACGAACTTCTGAGCGTTCCCGAGCTGCCACTGGTAGGAGGTTTCGGGGTCCTGGTTGTCCTCTGTGCTGCAACGCCCATAGAAGGCCAAGTCCTGTTCGACGACCGGTCCGAGGTCGGTCGTCTCCAATCCGAAAAGGTCATCCAGCGTGGCCCACTCATTGACCTCGGTTGTCATAAGAGTCCTTGTCTTCCTGGTCTGTTGGCGCGGAACCGTGTGTGTCATGGGTCATCAGCCGTAGAAGGGCACGCGCCGCTGACGTGGTGAGTGGAGGTGGCTGACCAGGGCATACCACCTCGAGATCATGTGGGGTGGCTGGCTCTGGCAGGCTGGAGCCTGGCCTACCCGACATGCAGCGCAACTTTCGTGGCTGCGACAGGCATGTCTTGGTTGCGGCCAGCCGCCCGGGCTATTCCTTCCGGCGCTGGTGGCGACGCGGTCTCTGGTGCGCGACCGAATCCTGCTGTACGGGGCCGGGATCGGCGAATCAGTCGCGAGGTTTTCGAGCGCGGGGATGTCGAGAAGCGGGAAGAATCCATGG
Source organism: Nocardia neocaledoniensis (assembly GCF_003182135.1). Taxonomy (GTDB): domain Bacteria; phylum Actinomycetota; class Actinomycetes; order Mycobacteriales; family Mycobacteriaceae; genus Nocardia; species Nocardia neocaledoniensis. The sequence continues at coordinate 151,039 of NZ_QGTL01000013.1, forward strand.
GGTACCTACATGCCGGGTTCCCCTGTCGATGGCTCTTCCGCCACTCATTGTAGCGCGGGAGTTTGTGGACGCTTGATATCGGTCGGGCATGAGCCGCGAGCAATGGCGCTGCCAGGCAGTCGAACACGCTGGTCTGGCACAGGAGCTCGGTGTCCTGAGGAGAAGGCTCGAACGTTGACCGATGTCCTGGACTGGTGGCGTGCGCTGCGCGGCAGGCGATCGTCCTGGTGTGCTTGAGTTCGGTCGCATGCAGTCTCGATCGGGGGGCGACGCCCATCGTTTGGCCTGCTGCCGTAGACTGGACGGCGCCAACCACTACTTATGCCAAGTCTGTGCGCGGTCGATTACCCAGTCGTGAACGCCCCGAACTCCTTGCGAGTGCGGGGCACTCGCCATTTTCGGCGGAGTGCCTACACGGTCCGAGCCAGGTGGCGAGCGCATTCTTGTGCTGGCTGCATCGGCGGGCGCGACCGTTCGACGTGTGTATTTGGCGACGAGCGCTGCCGCTCCATAACGCTCGCTGAGCAAAAGGTCGAGCATGGTTCTCGAGATGGTCGTCTCCGACGGATGCCGTTCTGACGATGTGGCTTGCTCAGAGATCTCCCGAGGCCGAACTGCGGGTGGTTGCGGACCGCCCTGGACTTCGCGCAAATTGTCGCCGTCCACGAGATATCCAGCGCAATGATTCGTCCCTGGTCCTCGCGGAAGTCTGGGTCGAAGGTTCGGCATGTCCTGGCTCTCTCCCCCTAGAGGGCCCTGCAGTCATAGGGTCCTCGATCGAGTTCTTGAAGGGCATGGTGAGGCCGGTTGTTTGGTGGATGCGTCGCGGGCTGGCAATGCGGGTTCGCTCTTCGGTGTTTGTGTGGCGTTGGGAAATGTGGGAAGTCGGGCGGCGAGCATGGTGAATGTCGCGAGGGAGATGGCACCGATGACTACGAGGGTGGTGCGCGGTCCCCAGGTTGAGGCGAATGCGCCAGCGGTCAAGGCGCCAGCCGGTGCGATGCCCCATGACAGCAGCCTGGTTATGCCGGTGGTGCGGCCGAGGAGTTCGATCGGGATGACGGTCTGGCGTAGTGCGGTAGAGGCGATGTTCCACAGAGCCGTTGCGGCGCTGCAGAGGAGGCATGCGACGGCGAGGAGGATCGGGCCGGGGGCTGCTGCGATGCTCAGCTGAGCGAGGCCGAGCAGGGCGACACTGGTCAGGAGCGTGGTGCGGTTCCGGTGCTCGGCGCCGCGGCCGATGGGAAGGCCGACGGCGATGCCGCCGGCTCCGCCTACGGCCAGGGCGAACCCGTACTCGCTGGGAGACATGTGAAGTGTGGTGTGTGCGAAGGTGACGAGAATGGCCGCTTGGCCTGTGTAGGCGAGATTGAGAATTGCTGAGGCAGTGGTCAGTTGTCGGATTGTGCGATCTGTGCGGAGGTGTCGTAGTCCGTCGCGGATGCTGGCTGCCAGACCGAGTTGCGGGATGGCCGACCGGATGGTGGGGAGGCGGTGGATGGCTGCGGCGGAGAGGAGGAAGGTTGCGGCGTCGGTGAGTAGAGGTGCGGCGCGGGCGGTGGTGTAGAGGATGCCGCCGATGGCCTGACCGATCAGGTCTCGCCCAATGAGCTGTCCGGATGTCAAGTGCCCGTTGACAGTGACGAGGCGTTCGGACGGGACGAGGCAGGGCAGCAGTGCGGTGGCGGCGCAGTCGAAAAGTACTCGTGCGCTCCCGAGGAAGAATGCCAGTGCGGCCAGTACCCACACGGATATTTGGTCGAGGGCGACTAAGCAGCCTGTCACAACGAGAGCTGCGCCGCGGATCAGGTCGGCTGCGATCATGATGCGGCGCCGGTCCCATCGGTCGGCGTAAGCGCCTGCTGGTAGTCCGAGGACGAGCCAGGGGAGTGAGGATGCTGCCGAGATTGCTGCCACTTGGAAGGGGCTGGCGAGTGTGGTGGCGGCGAGGAGGGGGAGTGCTGTCGAGCGGATGCCGTCTCCGATTGCTGATCCGGTCGATCCTGCGAGTAGCCAGCGGAGGTTGGTACGTTCAGAGGAAGATGGCGGCACGGAGTTCGCTCGTGTAAGAGTGACCGCGGTAGGTCAGCCAGCGTTGCCCGGGTGCCGGCAGCATCTCCGACAGCTCGACCTCGCCGTCGTTGCCGTGCAGCAGTCTGAGGAATTGGCGCACCAGCAGTGGTGAGTCCCAGTCCACGTACACCGGTTTCATTTCGGTGTTGATCTTGGCGAACATGTGTCGTGGCAGGCGGTGTTGTCGTCGTGTGTTCTGAGTCGCGAGGTACAGGGCCGCTTCTCGTCCGGCCGTTGCGGCGGCTGTGGGCGATGGTTCGAAAGATTCCAGCGGGAAACGCCAGGTTTCCCGGTGGAGAACGACGCGGCCGTGCATTACTCGGGGAACGTGTGACATGTGCCTGGTCCGCAACAAGCTGCCGCCCATGTGGCGTGGAAAGGTCAACGGGGACAGCGGATCTTCGACGATGCTCGGTCCACCAGCCGGAGCGCCGGTAAGGCGCAGTCTCGCGTCCAGGCCTTCGGCGTAGAGGCCAAGTCGCCCATCGCGTAGGGCGACTGACAACTGCGAGGGAATTAGCACCCGGGATCGGGGTTTGGGGGAACGACCGCTGACTTCCAGGTCGTAGCCGGGATACATGAGTTGTGTGATCGTCTTGTCGGCGTGGTCGCGGACGACGTCAACGAGTATCTCGTCGTCGGCGAGCAGGCTCAGGTAGCCCTGATGAATTGTCGGCAGCAATTGGGGTGCGTGGCGTTGCAGCAGTGGCGCGGCACTGCTGTGGGTCAACAGTTCCCGGGCGGCGTGGATTTCTCCGACCACGACAAGGAATTCGTCGCTGGTTAGCGCGGCGGGATCCGCAGCAGCGAAGAGGATATCGGCGTCGATCACTGCGGGCGGGTCACTGTCCAGCAACTCCAGCAGGGCGATGGATGCTGCAGGAGGAACAACTATTTCGTGGGCGTCTGAGACGGCATTGACGAAGACCAGATTGCTGATCTTCTGTTCCAAGGCGGCGACGTCGGCGGCGACCTCGGCGCAGGTGTCCACCAGCTGGTCTCGGTCCCGGAAGTACTGCCGGTAAAACCGGTCCAGTGAGACTTCGGAGTCGGTGGGGAAGCGGTCCGTGAACCAGGCGGTGAGGATCTCGTGTTCGCGGCGCATCAGCAGGCGCGGTCCGGCGAGAGCGATTTCATATGCGATCCGCAGGTCGTCGGTGAAGGCCGCTGCGATGTTGCTGCCGATACTCAGCTGGCGTAGGCCGCTGTCGGCCTCTTCGAAGAAGATTCCGCGGTCGGCGTAGTGATGTCCGGCGTAGCGGTGTGGTGGCCGTCCGGTGGCCAGCTCGAACCGGTCGCGGCTTCGGGCCATGATCGTTTCCCGCTCGGACAGTGACGCCTGCGGGAGTCGTTCGAGGTCGGGTTCCCACTTCTGTAGCTGCGATAGCCCCGTTGCCGCGGATTCAGGGGGCGCGGTGTTCAGCAGGTCACGCAATTCGTGCATCGGGCGGTTCGTCCCGACGGGTATCTCGAAGCCGGGGGCCACAACGCCATAGTCGATGAGGCCAGCCAGCGCCGCGTCGAACGACCCCACTCTTTCATCGCCGGGACCGTTTGGGCCGGCCCACATTCGGCGTAGCTGCGCAAGCGTGTGGTCCCCGTCGCACCGGTGCCAGAGCCAAATCCAGGCCGGGGCCATAGGTTGGCTGGCCAGGTGTCGCAACTGCCAGTGCTCCTCGGGGCCTGTGTAGGCGCGATGGGCGTACCGGTCCAGGAGGTGGCCGCTGACGAACGTGAGGGGCGTCCGTCGAGGTCGGGAGTGCTCGTTGAGCCTGGGGTCGGAACGAAAGGTATCGGCGAGTGCTTGCGCGGCCCAGTGCGTGAGGAAGGTGTGTCGTTGCAGGCCGGTGTCAGCGGTCCAGCGGATCCCTGCATGATCGGTGCGCACCTCTGCGGCTGTTACTGGGCCGAAGTGTGAGTTCGTTTCGTTCTTGGTCGTTACCCGCTGCAGATACATCGTCAGAAGGTCGGTGATCTTCCGGGCACGTTTGTCGATGGTTCCGTTGAACGCGTCGAGCCAGGTCGCGAATTGTGGATACGCCGTGTCGTTGGAGACCAGCAGCACCTCGCGCAGATTGTTGTCGTCGAAGATCTGCACAACGCGGCGGCGAGTCTCGTCCATTCGGGCGCGGTGCAGCCGGCCGAAATCCATGTACTCGCTGCGGAGTTCGGCGACCACCCGCTGATACCACGCCACGCACCTGACGCCCGAATCGTTGCCGTCGAACGCCTTGATCGCTACCCGGCGGAGTCGGGTCGACAACGGTCTGCGCTCGCCGATACGGGACAGACATTCCCCTCGGACCGGGTGATCCGTCGAACGAAGCAGCTCGCGGAATCGCTCGGCTGCGCGCTCCACTTCGCATTTGCGGGTATCAAGTGCCGCTGCTGCCTGTGTGATGTCCGCGTCGACCAGCGGATCCAGCAACTCGAGTGGAAATCCTGCCTGCCGCAGCATCATTATCGGCGCAAGCCACGGTGGTCGTCGAGACCGGAGGACTGTGTCCTGGGTGCAAGGGGCTTCGTCGGGGGTGATCATCATCGCCACCGTCGCGATCGGGTCAACATGTCGACGACCGGACCGAACGGAGTCGCCTCCCGGGACAAGTCCTTGGATGCGGTCAGTTCGTGCATGCCGATCAGCCGGAAAATCATGGCGCGCAAGGTCATCTGGTAAGTCTGGTCGTTGTCGATGAGCTCGGGTAAGCCGTCGGACCAGATCAGGGCGTCGGCGATCACGATCCCATCGGCGTACGCTGGAGGCCGCCAGTACGGGGAGAAGTCGATCACCGCTGGCGCGTGACCGGGCGCGAACAGAATGTTCTCACTCATGTCTCCGTGCACAATCTGCGCCGCGGCGTCGACCGGTCGCAGTCGCTCACTCAATCGCTGTACTAAGTACCGCACTGGTGTGCGCAGCGCGACGGCCTCCTGTTCGTCCCACGCGCATCGATCCGCTATCGCATAAGCGTGGCTGGCCGATGTGATGAAATCGGGTCGAGGTAGTGAGGCCGTCGCTCGATGGAACGCACGCCCGACCGCCAACACCTCGTGCCACCGGCCTGCGGAGCCGGTGACGCCGGGCAACCACCGCGATGCGCTCCACCCCGCCGCGACCCAACGCCCGTCGACTGCCCGCAACGGTTGTGCAACGCGGAACCCGTTGCACGGCAAAACATTCATCACCTCTGCCACCCATTGCGCCTCGTCCGGATCGTCAACTGGTTTGAGCACTGCGTCACCGACACGCACGCAGCGGCCATAGCCCCCAGGCATCGGCGATACCTGTCCACCGAGCCCGAACATCGCCAGTACATCGGGCGAGGGGATCGGCCGGGCTGCCACTGCGGATCCCGAGGTCAGCGCGTAATCAGCGGCCATTGGTTCCACCGCCTTTCCGATCGCCGGGCGGCCCTGGCACAGGGCAGCGCATTGATCCGACGTCAACCGAGCCTCCTCGCCCGGTTCGGAACACGCTACCGGCCACGCCGAGCAGGGATTCCCAGCTCTGGGGACCCGGTCAGGCGGGGTGGAGTTGAGCAGGCCCTGCGCGTCGTCTGAAGACAAGCCGGGCCGGGGTGACGGGGCAGCCGATGGCCCGGATGCCCGACACTCGGCACCCTTGTCTGGGTAATTGCTGGGATCAAGCGGGGCCGGTGTCGTTGGTCTCGCAACTTCGGTGTGGCAACGCTATGCCCACAGCTGGGAACTGGTTTGATGACTCGCTGACGGCTAAGCGTACCGTTCGTTCGGTATTGTTTTGTGCAGGGACGCCGAGCATGTCGGGCGGCCCTGAGCTCGACGGGGCGGTCAACCATGCCAGATCTGCAAGCCGTGATGGGGCGTACTGGGAATTCGTGGCGTTTGTGGGCTGTGGTCGGCGCCGCCGAAGGGCTTATCGGCATCCAGCTGTGGCATGTGATCAGGGAGCAGAACCGGTGGCCGTTCTGTAGCTACAACATGTTCAACTACCGACTCGGGGATCGGTCGTCGCAGATTCGCGTGGTGCTGGCAACGGACAGCGGACAGATAGACGGTCCGAACGACCCGTGGGGATTGTTGCCGCTGGAGATGTTCCGCATCGACTCGATGTTCCGACTGGTGTTCGACGGGGACGTGCCCAGCGCGGTGAGGGACAGCTTTTGCAGGACGGTACTGGATCGGTTGAACCGACACAGTTGGCCGCGATGGGATCAGGTCCGGCGGTCGCTGCGCCCGCCTGCGGGCGGCCGGTTCGTGGCGATTGCTGTATATCTGGTGCTGGTCGACTTCACCGTGAACAATCCGGAGGATCGCGCAGACGTCGTCGGAACTCGGTTGCTGCACCGGTACGACCCAGACGGTCGGCTCTCCTCCTCAACGCATGATCTATGGCACGGTGTGACAACATGACTCGGCGGCATGCTGTCGGGCGCTCGGTTCGACGTTGGTGGACGCGCCAAGAGGATGCGGCAGACCGACTTGCGCTCATCCGTCTAACGACTGGCCTGGCTATGCTGCGGGCCACCTGGCACTTGCCGCCCGGCTCGGTGTTCGGCCACGAAGGCCCGCTTCTCGACGCAGCGGCGGGGCATCGCCCGAAGCTACGCCTCTCGCGCAGGCAATTCGACGCAACGCGCTGGGTGTCTCTTCTATCAGTGGCGGCATGGACGCTTGGCTACGAGCACTGGCTGGTGAGAGCAAGTGCCAACGTGAGCTCGTGCATGGTCCACTGCCAGAATGCCCGCCTGCACGAGCGGTCGTGGAACTATGCATCGCATCTGCACGTGTTTCTGCTTTCGCTGTCAGCAGTTCGGACGCCCACGACCGAAACTCAATCTGCATTGGTCGCGGGCCTGCAATCGTATTTTGCGTCGATATACGCTCAAGCTGGGCTGTCGAAGTTGATCGCTGCAGGCCCACACTGGGCCGACGGCGCGACGTTGCGAGGAAGCTGGGCCGAGTACGGCACTCCTCTCGGTAGACGACTCAGCACCAGTGACCTGCGGATAGCGGCCGCCGCGAGTGGCGCAACGCTGCTGATCGAACTCGGGTTGCTGCCACTCCTGTTTCTCGCCGGTCGACGCGGGTGGAAGATCGTCGGCCTGTCATCGCTGGCGTTTCACGCAGCCTCGAAAGCCACCATGGATATCTCCTTCTGGCATCTCGCCTGGTTCGCCTACCCTCTGTTCCTCGCCGATACGACCGCTGTGTGCCCCAGGCTGGTAGCAGGATTGCCGCCCCACAACAAACACCCCGTCACATGAACAACGCGCACTGGGCCGTCTGACCCCATTCAACGGACACGCCCGCATCTGTCACAACTGCCACGACAACCGGAGCGGCGACGACCGGGCCGGATGGACGGGGCGCATCACTTGGAGGGGGTTGGACTGGGTGGGGTCCCGGTGAACCTTTGCCACTCTTGTTCCAGGTACTTTCCGTAGTCATCGCGGTATGCCCTGGAATGATCACGTAGACGGTCGGCGAGAAGATCGATTGCGGCGGGTCTGGTCAGATCATCGGCGACATAGCGGCCGTAGGTGGCTTTGGTGGCGCCGTCGATGTTGCCGATGTCCGGCCCGCTGTTGTCGAGGATTTCCCGCCGCACTTGGGCGGTGGTCAATCCTGCATTGGATTCGTCCTGAAACGCCCTGTACAGATTTTTTTCGAACCACTGCCGATAGTCTTCGCCGGGTTGGGGTTCGGTGGCCAAGAAACTGTATTCGGGGCTGGCGGTTGCGTGGCCACTTTCGTGCGCCAATACCGCTGTGATCAGTAGCGGATCGTTCTCTCCGGCCGGGTTGATGACGATCTCCTTCTCTTCCCGGCTGGTGATGCCTTGGGCTCCGATTGGGCCGTAACTGATCGTCCAGCCGTCGGCGAGAAGCTGCTGCACCTTCTTCGACAGGGTCGGCGACATCGCGACCAGCCGGTCGACCTCCGCCCCCAGACCGGTGGACTCTTCGGGCTCTTGCCCCGGATCATCCATCACGAGTTGCATACCGGAATAGATCCCCACGCCGGAAGTGAGCCCGAGCGCGAAACCTTTCACCAGCATCATTGCGCGGGCCTCGCGTTCGGCCAGGTCGTCGGCTGCCGGGCGCACGACCGAACTGGTCGCACGGTAACGCATCGAGGCCGCCGTAGCGAGGTGCCGAAGCCTCGAAGCCAGCACCTGCGCGCCGGCCTTGACGCTCTCGGTGATCGGTGCCCTCATTCTGAACCGGCTGCCAACACCCGAAAAGGCACCACCGGCGTGGTGGTGTTCGGTCGCGGCCGTGGCCGGAGCCACTTTCTTGAGGAGACCGACTGCGCCGCAAGGGGGTTCATGAACCAGCCTGCGATCGCTCCATCGACGTCGATTGTGTGCGCACCGGCCGCATCACCCATCGCAAATCCGCGATCGTGTGGGTCACGCGCCAGTTCCGATCGGTCGTGAGCTCAGTCAGGCCAGGTGTGCGGGTGACCTCTGGCAACGGAATGACCTGCGCCGCGGCGACAGGGGCGTTGAACTTGTCTGGGCCGATCTTTCCCCCGAATCTGAGTTGTTCCTGCATGAACATCGAGCCCTTCTTCGACCGGCAGTGTCACAATGGGAGGGGGGCCACTAGGGCTTGTCCGCTTCGGCAGCTGCTCCCGTCACCCATCGTGGCAGTGTCGAGCCCCGGTGCCCGACAGGTATCCCCAGCAGTGGGGCGGCCATGTAACGATCGAGCAGTCGTCCAAGTCGTTCCGCAGTTGCAGGAACAGCTCTTCCGGTTCTGGGGCAGGTCCATCGCGCGGGTCTCACATCGCTTGCAACTCGGTGCAGCGGCCCTGGCCATAGACCGCTCACGCGGCTGGCATGCCGGAGGGCGATTAGCGCCTCATACGGGAGTCTGGCTAATTCCTGGGGCGACCCTTCTGTTCACCGCACCAGCACGGCGTCCCCTACAAGTCCCACGGTGTGACGCTCTCCACCAATGGGGACAACGACGACACATCCCAGGTGTAGGAAAGGGGAGGCGACGGGTAGGGGAATCCCCGGGTGAGGTTCGACGAGTTAGCTGCCCTCATCACCGGCCTGGGCTATCGCATCGAACCGGACAACAACACGACGACCACCGACATCCACCGATACAGGGTCCCCGAGTCCGGCGCGAGGATCTTCGTCGTCGCCGACGCTGATCCTTACGGATGTGCTGATGTGGCTGCGGAGGACCCTGTCGAGCACAGAGTGGGCGATGTCTGGTCGATCACTTGTTCTCTGCTTGGTGGTCGCGCTGAAGCCTGAGCGAGGACACTGCGCCACCACCCCCACGGCGGTGCCGAAATGCGGACCGCATCACACTCCATCAGGGGATGTTCGAACGTTTTCGTAGCGCAGCATCACGAGCGCGTCCTCCGCCCACTCCGAGATACTTTGAGGTGGGGGTAGTTCCACGCCCGCAACGCCGCTCGTGGCGCCGAACTCCTGGGCCAGCGCTGCTATCTGCACTGAAGCCTGGAACAGTATCGCGGGGTCGTTGTCCGGGTCGCGTTGACGGCGATGCAGTCCACGAGCGCCGCGACGATGTCCGGGTGCATGCCAGACCTACCATTGACGATCTGGTTCACCCGGACGATCATCGACGCGCGAACAACGTGGCCGTGGTAATCAACCGGCTTCCAACGCGACCCGCAGCAATCTGGCACTTCCACGCCGATTGCCCGGCCGGGCCTCTTGTCTCGGATAACTCCGCGGAGGACTGGTCGCTCGCGGCATCCGCTCAACCGTGCGCGCGCGGCGGCGTTGTTCAGCCTGAGGCAACGATGCCGAAACCAGTCCTCGCCGAATCCTTGGGATGTCCAACGCTACCGATGCGGATGGACGGCGGTCCCTGCGAGTAGGTATGAGTGCCTACTCAGAGGCCGGAGTTCCGGCGATCCCGAAGACATCCGTCAGCATGAGAATTCGCTGTGCTCGAGCGAGTATCGGTAGGTCGCAGCCCTCGGTGATGTTTTCGCCGTTGTCGCCGAACTTCTCGACCGTCATCGCGGCCCAGGTGACATCTGTGGGGCCGGGCATGAAGTGACGATTGACGACCGGTGCGTCCATCGGGTCGATGCACAGCATCCCAGTCATTCCGGCACTCATCGCCACAAGGGCGGCATCTTCGAGTGCCGGCATACCTGACAGGCAGGGACCGTCGATCGGGCCCGGCAGGCGGGCTGCCCGGCTGGCGTTGACGAGGCGGCCGCGGACGAACGACAGCGCGACGGGGTCATCGGCGGTGAGCGTGTCACGGCGGTAGTCGCCTTTGCCGAATGCGAGTCGGGTGGTCGCCGGTGCCGAGGCGATGTCGAAGGCGTGTTCGACCCCGAGCGCCGTTTCGATCAGAGCCACGATCGGCAGCGCGGGTAGCTCGCTGGCCAATTGTGAGACCTGCTCAGGTAATTCAGTTTTCGCGAGCACCACGCCCTGCAGGCCGGGTGCAGCCCGAAGTGCCGTCACGTCCGCCTCATAGTCTGCGGTCCCGCTTGCATTGATGCGTACCCAGGCGTGGGACCCCTGCAGATGCTCGACGACGTTGCGTCGCGCGGCGGAGCGGCGGGTGCGGACGACGCCGTCTTCTAGATCGAGGATCGAGACATCCGCATCGGTAGTGGATGAATAGCGGCAGGTATCAGCTGCCGACATCAGCAGCCACGAACGCGCGAACTCGGTCGGGATCGTGATGCTCGGGAAGGTGGTGGGGTGCATGCCTGATGACATCCTTCTGGGCGGGGCGCGTCGGGCTTCGACGTGGAGCTCACTTGTTTCAGATGAGGCGAGATCGTTAGCTGAGCACCGCAGACAGCTGGTCAGCTAGCGCAGCTCAGCGACGGTCACTAAGGACTGGCTGGCTCGGGTACACATCGGGGGCCGACCCGCCAATACGCGTCGAAGGAAGCAGGTTCATCGCAACCGCGTGCAACGCACGTTGTTCCACCGAGCGAGTCACACGCCGTCTCGCTGGTAGCGGTCCAAGCAAACCTCCGGGCGATGTTCGCAACCAGCCTGCGAATTCCGACATGCCGTTGACCCTATTGCTTGACGTGCTGATTGGATTGCCAGCATTGGGAAGCGGTTCATCGGTTCCGATCCGAGATCTTTGGTCTGAAGTCGGAACGAGACGTGACAGCGCGGGTCATCCCGCTTCCCGCTATGCGTGCATGACAGCCTGGTCGAGGCGTTGTTGCTGTGCGTCGTTGAGTCCGAGTTTTGTCGCAGTGAGGTTCTCTTCGAGGTGAGCGAGAGAAGCGGTTCCGGGGATCGGCAGAATGACGGGGGAACGGGCGAGTAGCCAGGCGAGCATGACCTGGGGCGCGGTGGCATCGAGTTCGGCGGCGATGCCGGCGAGTGCGGTGGCACCGTTGGGGGCGGTCGCGGCGGCGACGGGTTGCCAGGGAAGAAAGGCGACACCGGCGGCCTCGCATTCCGCCAGGACGGATTCGTGGCCTCGGTCGAAAAGGTTGTAGCGGTTCTGTACGCTCGCGATCTCGGCGGTCTGCTGGGCCTCGGCGAGCTGCTCGGACGTGATCTCGGACAACCCGATGTGGCCGATCTTCCCTTGCTGTTGGAGGTCTCGGAGGGTGCCGACCTGATCGGCGATCGGAACTTTCGGGTCGATCCGGTGCAGCTGCAGGAGGCCGACGCGCTCGGTCCTGAGTCTGCGCAGGGCCTGCTCGACTTGCTTTCGCAGGCTCGCTGGCTGTCCGTCGTGTTCCCACTCATTCGGCCCGGACCGGGTGATGCCGACCTTGGTGGAGATCAGCAAGTCGTCCGGGTATGGATGCAGGGCCTCGGCCAGGAGTTCTTCGTTGGCGCCCCACCCGTACATATGGGCGGTATCGATCAAGGTGACGCCCAGTTCGACGGCGCGCCTGGCCACGGCGATCGCGGATTCCCTTCGATCGAGTGGCTCCGTCGGTAGTCGCATCGCGCCGAACCCGAGCCGAGAGACTTGGCATTCGCCGCCGATCGCGAACGAGCCTGCAGAGCCCGGAGTATTGGTTGGAGCTGACGTCATCGGGTTTCCCGTCATCGGTTCAACGATCCTTGTGTGCCCCATCCTGCCCTTGACCACGATGTTGCGCACCTGGGCCGAGTTCTGCTTCCGCATTGAAGCTGCTCAGGCGTGTTAGTCAGTGTGAGCAACGCCCGATTCAACCTTACGCACAGAAGCCGATCAGTCCGAATCCTGGTTGCGCCTGTGCGCTTCGTAACCACGAAACGCATTGCATGACGCCGCGACGGACCTCGGAGTCGACTGGTGGGGCGTCTTTTCCCTGGGCAATCGCCCGTTCCGCGACTTCGAACTGCTCGAGCGCTTCCGCGATCTGATCAGGCGTCCATTCCCCGCAGCTGGGCGGGAACCCGATCGGCAGTGAAGCCGGGAACCCATCAGCGCCGAGGAACGAGTCGACCGATACCGCGGTGATTCCGAGCTCGCGCATTCCCTTGTCCACCTCGGACAACCAGTCGCCTCGGAAAGGACTGAACCTGTCGTTGTCGAGAAACGAACCGGTGACTGAGCAGAGCCGCTTGTAGGCATAGCCGTACTGGAACGTGTGGCTACGGCCGGTGCTGAACGGACCGCCGTGAATCACCGCGTGCAGGGCCGCGTACGCGGTCGGTGCTCCTTCTTCGATCTCGTCACTGAAATAGTCGTCGTCACGGCGGAGTTGGTCGCCGTGTTTCGTGCGGATGGATTCCAGGAAATGGTCATCGCGTGATCCTACGAGGGCACGCGTGGCAGCCACATCCAGCAGGTAGATCTCCAGGCCGTAGCTCATCCGACGAGCCTAAGCGCCCTCTGCGAAGCTCGAAGTCCCACAGCTGGGGAGAGTGCCCGGGCGAGTGCCCTCGCGAATCGTATCGCGTGTTTACCTCGCTCGTCACGAGCTGGCGATCGCGATATCGGCGCCGCTGAACAGCAGGTCGGCCGGCCGTCTGGTACTTGTCGGAACCAGCTCGGCGTGTGGAGCCAGCGCGTGTAGTTCCCGGAGGAATACCTCGATCGCCAGTGCGGCCAGTTGCTTTCCGGGGCAGATGTGACGGCCGAAGCCGAAAGTCAACGGCAGCTTGCCCTTTCCGTCCATGCTCCACAGGTCAGGAAAGGCGGCCGGGTCCCGGTTGGCCGCCGCGAACAACGCCAGCACCGGTCCTGTTGACAGGGTCGCGCCGCTGGGCAGGGTGATCGGTCTTTCGGCTTTGCGTTTCCACGCCACCAGACCGGGGTCGAGCTGCAGCAGCTTCAATGCGACTCTGCCCGCCTGGCTCTGTTCGGCGAGCATGTCCCACCAGCGGCGGTCGCCTGGCGTGAGTAGCCGTTCGAGGCCCTGCTGGATGGTTCCGCTGACCGTGTGAACGCCGGCGGCGAGGGAATTCGCCATGGCCGAAACAGCGACGCGACGCGGAATGTCCGCTTCCCGCAATCGATGCGCGAGGCCGGAACCGTCGGCTACCGTGCGGGCGGAGACCGTGAACAGCCAGCCGAGCGCCTGTACCGCTGTGCCGAGCTCGCGGCCGCGCAAGTGCCTGCCGAGCAGCCCGGACTGGGCTCCACTCCAGACGGCGACGTTCGGCCAGGCCTCCGGCGGCAATCCGACGGCTTCGGCGGTGATCCGTGCCGCGTATGTGATCGACAAGGCGGTCACATCGAGTTCAGATGTGGTGTCGGCGGCGTTCAGCGCGGCGTGAAAGTGCGCGGACATCGTTGCTGCCCGCGTATCGCGTTGCCCTGGGGGAATCGTGAAGTGGCCGTCGGCTCCCGCCATGGTTGACCAGACCTTGGCGTGAAGGACTTTGTCGGTCAGGTTCGCGGTCGCCTTGGCCGGCGGCGGGAATAGGTGCTGGACGAACGGGGGAATGGCCGAGGGTGTCGCCGCGATCCGCCGATACCCGACCAGCGGGTCCAACGAATTCGCCGCGCTGAGGCCGGGCACCGTGGCTTCGAGCACCGTGCGGACGTCGTCATACTTCCAGACCATCCGAAGCCCGGAAGGATGGTGATAACTCGTCTCGACCGCCTCGTGCAATCGCCGGTATCTCTCGTCTCGCCTCGCGTAGGACAGCTGGTTGGGCGTGACCGTGGCGAATGGAAAACTCATGATGCTGGATCCGTCCCGCGAAGACCTTTACCTCGAGATCCTGGGGTGTTCCCATTCCTGGAAAGGTTCGGACGGTGACTGGGCGGGATGCCCGCGCGCTGTGACCTGGTGTCCCGCGCGAGATCACGCGCGTGGTCTCCGTATGACAGCGCAGGTCACGATTCGTCGAAGACTTCGATGCGGTGGCTGTCGACGATGTGGCCGTTCTCGTCTTCGATCCGCAAGGCCTCAAGTCGGGATTTGACGGTCTGGTTGACTCCGTTCATGAAGTGCATTTTCAGCTGTGGTGGTTTGCCGTCGACCCAGTACTCGGTGTTCATGTGGGAGATGGCGAGCTGCCTGCGGGCCTGTGCTTCCAGTTCCTTCTGGAAAGAGCGTTGAGAGTCGGGGTCGTTGGTTTTGACTTCATGCCATACGCGACCCCCGTCGGTCACGATGTCCACTTCGCTGGCCATTGGCGTCCCGGTTGGTGTCCTGACATCGACGAGCGGGCCGAGATTATGGATGTTGTCCAGCTTCTGTGCCATCGTGACTTCACCCTCGAATCCACGGATTCCCGCGCCGGGGCCCTGCAAGGCGGCTTCGTTGATCATGCGTCGGGTGATCGGGTCTCCTCCCGTCGTGCCGTTTTGCACCGTGTCCTCGAAACGGGTGACGATCTTGCGGTAGGTGTCGATCCCTGCCTGCCATCGGTCAGCGCCCTTGTCCGCCAGCTCTGGCGACCTCTCCAGCAGCGCGGTCAAGCGCTCCTGGGTCGCATCGAGACGCTGGTGCATGGCTGTGAGTTTTTCGCTGGCCGCACGGAGCTCTGCTGCCGACAGCGGCTGCTGCTCGTACCGGTGCGTGTCCGCGAGCCGGTCGGCGATGCTGACCCCGTCGCGCTCAGCCGCTGTCTGCATCTTGTTGAACCACTGGTTGGTGTTGTTCGCCGCGACGCCGTCGATCATCCGTTGGGCCTTTGCCGTCTGGGCGAAAGCTTCGGTTTGGCGCTCGGCGAGGCGATCTGCCACGTGCGACGGGAATCCGCGTCGGGCGAATTCGGCCCGTTGCTCCAGCAGGGTGTCACGATATGTATTGACCATCGGTTGTCGCCGGTAATCGTGGTATCGGTCGTGCAGCAGAGCCCTGGCATCGGCCACTGTACGCGCGTCGGCACCGCTGTTCTCGATCCGATCCACAGCTTGCT
This sequence comes from Nocardia neocaledoniensis, assembly GCF_003182135.1. GTDB lineage: Bacteria > Actinomycetota > Actinomycetes > Mycobacteriales > Mycobacteriaceae > Nocardia > Nocardia neocaledoniensis. The sequence continues at coordinate 166,394 of NZ_QGTL01000013.1, forward strand.
TCAAGCCCTTTGGTAGCTGGTCGACCTGCGCGCCCTGCGTTGCGAAACGCTCGAGCATGTCGTCTGCGTGCCGGGACAAGATTCCTGCTGGTGAGGTGCCCACCTCACGCAGTACCGGGATGAGGCCGATTCTGTCCACCCATTCGGCGGTCCTTGCCGTCGCGTCACGGGTGATCAGTTGTTGTGCGCGCTCCCCGTGCAGGTATTCCCCAGCCTGGGACAGCGCGGACGCGTGGGCCGTGTCAGCGGAATCGCCGCGCTCCTGAAGTTCGCTGGACTTGTTGTTGAGAAACTCCCGCCGCAGTTGGCTCTCCCGCACCCGGCGCTGTTCGGAGTAGTGGTCTAGTATCGCTCGCTCGACCCGCGTCGTAGTCCGCGCGTCCGCCCCGGCAGCGCGGGAACTCGTCAGCAAACGTCGTATAGCCTCAGGAAGGCCGTGCCCTTCGCGACCGTTCACAGGGGAGCGTAACGACCTTTCCGCCTCACCCGCGGCCGCCACGATCTGCTGTTCGCCGCGCTGCTCGCCGCCTTCGAACCTGCGGATCGCGTGGCGAAGCTGATCACTGTTGTCCCCGTACGCATCGTGCAGATCTCGACCGAGCCGACGATGGAGCAGTTCGACCGAGTCGTCCCGCAGCCGCCGGAACAGCACAGCCAGGTCATCGGAAAAGAAGCCCCTCATCACACGCCACCGCGGCCAACGCACAGGTGAAGTTCGACTGCGAACACCATCACTTGGATCATGGCGCGGCAGTCGGTGCACGGCCGGGGTCTGAGTCCTGCACCCCGGCTGTGCGGGTTGTCGCTGCGCCTTGATGCGCGGCATCGGGATAGGCCACGTCCACCTCCTTGGCCGCCTCGCGGGTGCGATCCCCCACGGGCATGTGAGGACGAGAGTGACGGGATATCGAATCATCCGGGTGGGGAGGACTCACCCCCACAGGGTGGGGATTCAAGCGCCACGGCGACGAGCGCGGTGCTCAGCTTCTCGGCGAGGCGAAGCCCCAGAGCATCGGTTCACCCTCACCCGGTACGAAAATTGTGAGGAAGGGGCCCGCCGCGTCGGAGGTGTGCCGGGTCGATCGAAATCGCCTCCGCGCGTGGGACACCTGGCATTTCGAGTGCCTGCAGCAACTCGAGCAATGACTCACCCCACGTGTGTGGGAGGGTTGTTCGTCATGAGTGGTCGGTGAGTTCGCCGATGATCTTGCCGACCGTGTCAGCTCGCTCGGCCGGGCTGGCGGCTTTCATCAGCCGCAGGATGAGTCCGTATCGAGCGGTGCGACCGAGGCTTTCGAAGTTGGCTTGGGCTGCCGGATTGTCAGCCAGGGCGGCCGTCAGGTCATCGGGGACAGTCGCCGTCGACTGAGGTGCGTAGGCCCGCTCCCAACGACCGTCGGCACGGGCGGCTGCGATCGCGGCCAGGCCCGCCTCGCGCATACGTCCGGATTGGATTAGAGCCTCGGCTCTGGCGACGTTGACGGCGGACCACGAACTACGGGACGTCCTGGGAGAGTACCTCTGGAGGTAGTGAGAGTCGTCGAATCGACGGCGGATGCTGTCGATCCAGCCGTAGCACAGGGCACCGTCGAGTGCCTCGCTGATCGTGATCGTAGGAGTGCTCGCGCCCTTCTTGGCGATCTTGAGCCAGATCCCAGGGCTGCTCGCGTGATTGTCGGCGAGCCAGGTGTCCCACTGCGCGGCGGTGACGCAGGTGATGATCGGGATCCCACCGAATTCATCCATGATCTTCTCCAGCTCTCGGGGCGTTTGGTCGGTGATTCTCGCAATTCGGGGCGTCGGATTCATCTGACCCGGGCGATGAGGCGATCGCGAACGCGCTCGGTGGACTCGACCCAGGCGGGCGCGGCCGCTGCATTTCGCGCTGGCCGTCTGAGTGCCGCCGCCGCGACGAGCTGGACCATCGCGTCGTGGCGGACGAGATGAACAGCCAAAGCTGATCGGGTTCTCTCGACATCGACATGGTTGCGTCCGAGCGCATGATCGAGGCGAATCAGGTACGTGATGTAGGCCGCCAGATGGACGTTTCGCCGGCCGTCGGAGGTTGGCCCGTCGGTCGGCGAATCAACGGTCAAATTCGCGCAGCCGAATGCCAGGCGCGCCGGACTGACTGTGCCCCGGTCGATCTGGTCCCACAGGCGGTCGAGTTCGCGACGATGGGCAACGAAGCTCGCGGAGAAAAACGTGGCGATCAGTTCCGTCGTCGTGGCGTGTCGTTCCGATCGGCGAATCACCACCAGGATCACGAGGGTTCCGCTCACGATACTGGCGACAACGCCGAGGACAGTGGCCACTGTCATGTTCACAATTCGCCGTTTCTGGTCATCACGATAAAGGGGCCGCACTTCGCCGGAGGGAACGATAGGAGTCGAAGGCGATTTCCGCGCGTCCCTGGGTTCCCTGTCGTGGGAATGAATCCCGTGCCCATGCGATCGCGTGCGGGACACACTGCGACCGGGACGCGAACCGCGAATGTCGTCGCGCGATAGCGAGCAGGAGGTGTTGAGTGTCGAGCAAGCTGCACAACATCGGCATCGTCCTGGGGCAGCGGCTGACGCGCGCCACTGAGGCTTCGGTGCGGTGGGCGCACTATCGGTCCGGCTCACTGACGATCGTCATTCGCGACGCCCTGGATGACCTCGCTTTCCGCGACTCCGGACTAACCAGTCGTGGTCACTGCATCGACAGCGCGCGGCACTGGATGCCGCCAACAGCGGCACCACGCCCTCCCACCGGCGTAATTCTGAACGGCATGGATGTCGAAGGAAGGGAGCTTTCGCTGTTCTCTGGTGACATCAGTAAGGTGGTTCTCCGTGATCCGGCGGGCAATCCGGCAGGGATGGCGTACCCCACTGACAGCTCGGTCGCGGAGTTCTTCGGAAGGCTGTCCGTCCGCGGGAATGCTGGTGCCTTCACGGTGGTGAAGTTCCGAAATGCCGACAAGGCAGTGCCTGTCGGAGCAGACGAGTCGCCGTGGCTGGAGTCCGGCGGGGTCTTCGTGCACGCCACTCTTGACCCCGTCGCGCAACTCTTCCGGGTGAAGGCAGATGTTCCAACCCTCGAATCCCGCGGTGAGATCGGCGAAGGCGGTGGATCGACGATCTGGCTGACGCCGGAGAACATGGCGAAAGCTGTGGCCGACGAGCCTGTGCTGCGGAAGATCGCTGATGTGCGGGCTGAGCGGGCTGCCGTGGTCATGCTGAGCGGAGGTGCAGGATATCCGAACAGTACGGTGGCCGCGCGATTCGCCGACGCACTGCACGAGGCAGGCTTTCATCGAGACGTGTACTTCCCGACCGGTGCGCAAATCGTCGGCACATTGCCCTTCCTGAGTGTCGAGCGGCTCCTGGACGTGGGACCCGGTCTCTCGGCGTGGGATCTCTATCCGGCGACGTCTGGTCGTTTCGACCGGTTGGCGCCACCGGATGCGTAGCACAAGATCGGCGTTTCGGGCCTGAATGGGGAGTGCCCCCGCTGCTGAGTGGGGTAGGGGCAGCGGGGGCACTGTCGCCACGGTGCGGCGGGGGGACGCCGATCGGGCCGCTGATCGGTTTGTCCCTGTGCGGAGGAACGTGTCGCCCAGCCCGATGTGAATCGTGACGAGTTCGGCACCCTTCTGCGTTGGCGTGGTGCCGAACTCGAACCTAGCGGACGCGACAGAAGCGGGTGCCGTGCTGTTCCCAATGTTGGGAAGTCTCAAGATTCCCGCGGCTCGCTGTGGTCCAATCGCGCTGCGGCGACGATGATCACCAGGCAGACGACGGCAGTGACCGCGATGGCCGTCCCAGCGGTCGTGCGGTCGATCAGGACGCCGACGGCGGGTGTGGTCGCGGTCGCTCCGAGTGTCATCGCGAATCCGTGCAGGCCGGTGACCAGACCTCGGGCCTGATCCGGTGCGAGTTCACTGATCCGGACAGAACAGGCGGCGAGCGACGGTGCACATGCGAGACCTGCCGGCACGAGTAAGAGCGCGAGACCTTGCCAGGTGCCGACCGGTGCGAGCAAGAACGTGAACCCGGTCAGTGCGAGCGAGTACGAGAACAACCGAATCCCGCCACCGCTGAGGCCGTACACAAACCCTCCGGCCGCGGAGGCGAGTGCCCAGAGCGCGTAGATCGGCGCGATGAGTGCCTGCTGTCCGTGCGACTGAAGTTTTGCGACGAGCGTGAGTTCGGTTGCGACAGAAAGCGCCACAGTCGTCGAGGCGATCAGCAGCGCGGCGAGAAGCGGCCGCGAGAACCAGCCGCGCAGTGCCCTCCGCGGCGCCTGGTCGCTCTCGCTACGCGTAGGAGGATCGAGGAACCACAGCAACGTGTTGACGATCAGCCAGCAGGCCCCGAACGTCCACATCACCGCCGCCGATCCCACATGGAGAAGCGTCAGGACACCGAGGGCCGGTCCGAGTACGTAGGCGAGATCGGTCGTGATCGAGTCCACCGCGAAGGCCGCCCGCCAGTGACACCTCGGTGCGATCGCGGCGGCGCATTGCCGCACCACCGAGTTGATCGGCATTCCGAGCGCGCTGGCTACCAGCGCCGCGGGAAGCAAGGCGGACAGAGAGAGCAGTGGTGCGGCGACCCAAAAGCCCGCTTCGGCGCAGGCAGTCAGGATCAGCGTTGTTCGCAAGCCGCGGCGGTCGTTGATCCACCCCATCGCTGGAGCCCCGATGCCGCTGCCGACGGCAGCCGCGGATCCGACCAGCCCGGCGGCTGCGTAGCCGTGGCCCATCTCGTGCACGACGTGCATCGTCAGGACGATCGGTGCTGCGGCGGCGGGGACCCGTGCGAAGAGAGCGATCAAGGCCAGGCTCCGGAATCGGCCGATGGCGAACACGGCGCGGTAGGGCCCCAGTTCGGGCATGGTGCGCGCTCCCGGTGCGTAGGTCAATGTGGCGGCGATGGGGGCCGCCCCCGACGGCGGCCCCCATCGCTCAGGAATTGTCGGTTTCGAAGTAGAGCCGGACCTCGACCTCGGTGAAAGCCTTTCCACCGCCGGGCATCCGGCGCTGCTCGGCCTTCTCGATCGGTTCGATCGGAATGATGGCGCGAACCTTGTTGCGAGTCTGCATGGTTACTTCCTCCTGCGTTGCTTTGTTGTTTGTCGAACGGCCCTTTCTGCGATGTCAGCTCATAGCCCTCCCGTGATATCCGAGGTAGTGCAAGTGGAGGTGGTCGGCGATGACCCGGCGCTGCTCGGTGACTGCGGTCACGGAACCGGTCCGGGGGCTGAACACGGTGTGCCAGCGATCTTCGGTGCGGCTTTCGAAATGGTGAACAACCGGCAGGAGCCCGCGGGAGTGATGTGGCCGGGCCTGGAAGACGAGGACGTCACCGGCACGGTGTGGGACCGGTACGGACGCGACACTCATCTGGTCGGCGTAGACCTCCGAGAACATGTCGTTGATCTCGGCGTGCGTTCGCCCCCCCCGTCGCGCTTCGGTGAGTACGCCGGCGATCTCTTGGACCTGCGCGTAGCTGCGGATCGAGCTGAATCGGGCGGCGGCCGAACCGCGGAGTGTCAGATGGACATTGAGGCCATGGATTTCCGACGGATCCGGGTCGTAGAGGTTCGCGGGGTAGTCGGTGTGCGGGTCCGCGTCACCGAGACCGATCGTGCGTCCGCCCTCGAGGGTGGCGAGGTCGGACGCCGCGACGGAATCGTCGGCCATCTCGGCACGCGCGATCAGATCGAGCACATGGCACACCACGTAGGGATAGACGAATCCGCTCCGGGTCCCGTACGGCAGCACTGCGCTGACATCGGGGGAGTGAACCAGGTCGATCAGATCGTGGCTTCCGCGAAGTTCCGCCGCGCGCGTGGTTCGCTCGGCCACGTGAGCCGACATCACGGCCGGGATGCGCAGGGCGACGGTGTCGGCATGAAAGTCGGCGATGGGCTCCACCCGGAATCCGGCCTTCTCGATCGCGACAGCAATGCGCTCGAGGTGCGCGGAGTTCTGCGACACCGGCGCCCGGTCAATTCTATTGTGTGTCATGGTGCTGCTGGCCCGCTAGTTCTCGCTCGGTCATCGATCAGGCTTCGCACGGTTCCGCAATGGAGATCCCCCGCGTAGTCATGCTGGTGGTCACATGGTCGCCGTGAATCCATCGCGGCCGCATCAGTAGCCGCATCGGTATACGTCGGCCGACGTGGACGCGCCGACGTGGCATTGCGCCGCGTGCGGGACCGAGTCCGTCGCACCGCATCCGTAGGCCGCGTCCGAACCACCGATGCGCCACCGGCGTGCTCACGGGATTCTGTGAGCCGCAGACTGAGAAGTGACGATGATCGAGGACGGCGAGGCATGAGCTCAACTCCGGACATCCCCGGCCCGGCAGGGAATACCATCGCCGGTGCGTCGGTCGTGCCGGCGCGCGTCTGCGTTGAATCCGGGGAGGCGGCGACGGGTGATCGCCCTCCGTCTGGGCCGTCATCTACCTCGCCACGGACGAGGTCGGACTCGCGTGTGCTTTCTGCTGGCTGCGGCCTTTCGACCAGGGCACTTTCGACGTCCTGTGGAACGCGGGTTTCCGAATACCGGCCCGACAGTGATCAGTGCTGGCCGGGTACACGCGATGAAGGGAGCAGCACGTGCTCACGATATCTCGCCACATTGTGACCGAAGGCCGAGTCTTGCAGGCGTTAGGGGGAATTCACTGCAAGACGCTCGACTTCCGGGATCGGATCCTCCAGGGGGAACCGCTGACTGCCAGCGCGTTGACGGCCCTGCGCGATGAGCTGCTCGATTACGTGGGAGCAGAGAGTCTCGAGGACCCGGAGCTCGTCGGTTCGTACACGCAGATGGTGCTACGAACCGCGGCCGAGTGTGCCCTTGGCGCTCTCGGGGTTGCGGTGTTCCCGTGGTACGACTTCGAAGTGCCGCTGCCGCTAATCGGAATCGGTGTGCGCACCGGTGACGCGAAGACGTGGCGACATCGGACCGATCCCGTCACTCCGGCGATCTGGTTGGCCGCATTCCGGACCTGGTTGTCGAGCGGTGAGGCTGCCGACCCCAGCCGCGCGGTCGCGATGGAACTGAAATGCTGCTTCGCGCCGGCGATCCGGGCAGCGGCATCCAACAGGGCTGCGACACAGGGTGATTGGTTGGCCGAAGTTGCCGAGATGGACGCGCTGTGCCGCTATCTGCCCGACCCCGAGGACCACCCGCCCGCGGAGTGGCCGAACGCTCGTTTACGGAAGCCGACTGCGTTGGCGCTTTCGGAAGCGGCCCGAAGCCTTGACACCCTCACGGCGCAAAGCCCATCCCGCAGGCTCCTGCGCACGCTGTTGGAGGACGACCAGCCCCTGTTCGAACAGGCGCTGGCGGCCACTCTGACCGCGCATCACGACCGCGTCGTGCCTGATCGTCCCCGGACACTGTTGCCCGTCGACATCATCGCCCCGGTCGTGATCGCCGTCCGAGTGCATGGATGGGACCTACGCGTGCGATCTGACTACCTTCCCCGTCGCCTGACTTCGGCAACCTGAAATGCATTCTGCCGAGAGGATTTGAGAACCACTTGCCGCATTTCGCATTCCCACGGGTGCGAACAACCTGACGCCGGGTCACGGGAGCTGGCAATAATCTCGTCCCGATGAAGATCGGCGGTTGCGGGGAGTCGGGGTGGCCTCCGCGGTGATGGGAGGCATTGCCCGGGGCTTCGGCGGACTTGCCGAGTCGATCACGCAATCGCTCGCACGCTTCGCGGATCATAATGCGCGCAGGGTGATTCGAGGCAGCGGTGCGATCAAGGCTGGAGCGAAGGAGTTATCAGGCCAAGATCACTTGAGTCGAGCGGCGGGGTTATGCCCCGAGCGGGCGCCGCAGACGGATGACGTGCCGAGCGGTCGGTGCGCGGTCGGTCCAGCTGCGGTGGGACCGATTCAGCCGGCAGCCGGCCCGCTTGGTCTGCCGGGCTATCTGTCCGGCTCACTGTCTGCGCGGGAGGCGCGGATTGTCTATCTCAATGGTGAGCAAAGACTGCGCACGGTCAGTGACGGGCTGGTGGACCACGTCGGGCCCGAAGACAGAGCGCGGACTGTGCACGAACTCCGGAACGAGTTGAGGTCGTTCTGCCGTGTGGCGATGGCTGATCGTTCGCATGCCCAGCGCCTGGAGGACGAGTGTCCGAATCTGGCCTGGGAGCACGTCGTCGAGAAGTATCGCCTTCGGGGATATGCGGACGACCGGCTCTATGGCGAGATTGCACGAGCGGCCCTTCGCGCACGATCGGCCACCAACTCGCAGTACGGCGTCGATCCGGATGCGCCTCCGCACCTGCCGACCGTCGGCCGAGAAACCATCGCGGGGGAACACGCGGGACTCGCTCCGCGGCCCCGCGCCGCCGACAGCTGAGGACTGCGCCGGGGACGAGGCGGTACAGCGAACTCGGATCGCTGGGTTGGTTCTGCGCCGGGTAATAGCCAGATCACTGCACTTTCTCGCTGGTGGGAAGCTCGTAGGCTGCTTTCAGCAAGATTCGTTCCGCGAGGAGTTCGATTGATGGCCGAGCGTCGTATGCCGATAGGTGACTACTGGGAGTGGCAGGCGCTCGGCTCGTGCGTCGGGATGGATTCTGACATGTTCTTTCACGGCGAAAAGGAGCCGCGGCGGTATCGCAGCGCCCGAGTGGCACAAGCGAAACGGGTGTGCGCGGGGTGCCGGGTGCTGGACGAATGCCGAGACTTCGCGCTGACCTACGGCGAACATCACGGTGTATGGGGCGGCCTGTCCGAGGAGGAGCGGCGCCGGATAATCCGCGAACGCCGTTATTCCGACGACTGCACAGAGCGCGGCGGCGGACGTGAGGCTCGGTTGATCAGGATCTGAACCGCATCGGGCGGTATGCCCGATTTGATCGACCGATATTTCGAGAGGGGTGCAATTGTGCCGGAATCATCCGGTGCGGACCGGGTGTTTCATCCCGAGTCCGCGGCGCAGCGACGCTCTGACGCGGAAGAGCGTGACGAAACCGACGATGAATTCTTCGCGCGATTCATGCGCCGATATCGGGACGACCTGAACTCGAACGCGGAGTGAGACGAGCATTTCGCCTATTCCGTGATGTACGAAGGGACCGTCGAGTGGTGATCGAAGTCGAGGATCAGACTGTGCCAGAACCCGGGTGCATGTGCGCCGATGATGTTCGGATCTATGCGGAGCGCATGCTCGAATATCCGACTTTTGAGGGTGTTGATCCGATCCGTGCAGCGCGAGGTGCCGGAGGTGCCAGCCGGGCGCAGCAGGAGAAGGAGCGGGTCCAGTGTCATCGCGGCGGCACGCCACCGCCAGGCCAGCTCAACGAATTCGAACACCGACGAATTGACCATCATCGGCGTGCCGGCAATGCCTGCAATGGGGGGCGCGGGGCAGCGCGATGGACCGCAACGGATAGCGAATACCATGCCGCAGGCGGTAGCCGTGATCCGCAGCCCGTCCGCCGCACCGATCCCGGTGCCCAACTCATAGCGCCGCTCGCATGATCGATCGGGTGCGGTCGGTTCACCCTCGATGTATGTCGAGCGATAGTCCGGCCGCACGACGAAGTCGGTCGGAAGTCCCCACAGGGCCAGGCTCACACGCTGCTTTTCCGGGAGACGCCAGTGACTGAACGCTGAGCTCGACAGGCGATGTTGTCTCTGCGGAACGACCAGCCGGGCGAGCGGTGCGTTCATGATCGCATCGAGCCGATCATCGATTGCTGACAACGTAATCCCTTCTTGACAATTCATCGGCGCGCGGCGGCAGCGCTCGGTGCCGGGACCGCAGAGCCTACGGCTGCGAATTCTCTTTGCCACTGGTGGGAACTCGAACCCCGCCGACCTGGGAATCAATTACCTCGATTGGATGTGTGATGGACACAACGGTTTCCGTGGAAAACCTGATCTCGGAGCTGTCGGAGATCGTGGGCAGAGCGCACGTGTTGACCGACCGGGCGATCACCACGAGCTACGTCACCGATTGGACGGGGCGTTGGCGGGGGAGTGCTGTTGCCGTGGTGAGACCGGGAACCACTGGAGAGGTCGCGCAGGTGATGAGGCTGTGTCGACAGGCCAGAATCAAGGTAGTTCCGCAGGGCGGAAACACCGGACTGGTCGGCGGCTCGATCCCGCTGGAAGGCGAACTGGTCGTGAGTTCGACGCGACTCTGTGGCGACCTCGAGGTCGATCCTGTCGCCCGCACGATCGCCGCGGGAGCTGGTGTGACGGTCGCCCAGGCGCAGGCTGCCGCGCGCGCGGCGGGTCTGGTGTTCGGTGTCGACCTGGCCTCGCGTGACCTGGCGACTCTCGGTGGCATCGTGGCCACCAACGCTGGTGGCATACGAACGATCAAGTACGGAGACACCAGGTCCCGCCTGTTGGGCATTGAGGCGGTTCAGTCGGATGGAACGGTGTTGACCCGGTGGAAGTCGATCGAGAAGGACAACGTCGGCTATCACCTCCCCGCGTTGCTGGCCGGCTCGGAGGGAACACTCGCGTACATCACCAGAGTGCTGATGAAGCTGGCGGTCCCACCCGCCGCCGTCGCGGTCGGCCTGGTCGGGGTCGATTCGATTCGGTCAGGGCTCGCGGTGGTCGACGACCTTCGTCGCCGGGGCACCACGCTCGAAGCGGCTGAACTGATGACAGCGGAGGGGATCGAACTCGTCCGGCGCTACAACGGACTGGCCTCGCCGATGTCGGCTGATGCGCCCTACTACCTGCTGGTGGAGGCGTCGCACGCCGATGATCCGTTGCCGGGGCTGCTGGAGACGATCGGGGGGCTCGGTGGCATCGTCGACGCCGTGTTCGAGAGCGGTCGCGGAGCTCGTCTATGGCGATACCGGGAAAGCCATACGCAGGTCGTCGCGCTCTCGTCTACGACCCCGGTCGTCAAGCTCGACGTGACGGTGCCGTTGATCAGGGTGTCGCGCTTCGTCGACGAGCTCGAAAGCGCTGTGCGTGTTCGCTTTCCGGCGGTTCGACCGATTCTTTTCGGGCATGTGGGGCAGGGCAACATCCACGTGAATCTGCTCGATGTGGATCCCTCCGACCGGGAGCAGGTCACCGATCACGTCTTCGGGTTGGTCGCGGACCACGCAGGCAGTATCAGTGCCGAGCACGGGGTAGGTCGTGCGAAGGCGCCGTGGCTTCATCTCGGGCGAACCTCGGCAGACATCGCTGCTATGCAGGCGATCCGATTGGCGCTGGATCCTTCGTTGACGCTGAATCCGGGTGTGCTGTCCGCGCCGTCGCGGTCGTCGGGATCTGTTCCCGACGAGCGGTAACGGTCGACTCCCAGGCGCTTCCGGCGAGCCTTCCCCTCGGTGAGAAGGCGCCGTCCTCCTGCGGCAGAATTTGCCGGAGAATGCTCCTTGAAATTCTGTTGGAGGGTTCGGAAGGGGTTGGGATGAGTCATCGATACACGCCTGAATCGGAGGACATAATCCAGCGCATGCACGAGCAGCACAGGACTCTGCTGCGCCGAGGGAGGAATTTCTCGCTGCGTATGCTGTTCAGTAGCGCGGAATACGACATCGCTCAGTACTCTCGCGAGTTCGTTCCGAGTGAGTTCGGAAGGATCGCCTGTGCCGATGCCAAATCCTTCTGTCGGGAACGCGATATCTGGCTGGAGGACGGCGGTGACCACTACAACAGCATGACCCCCTACCTCTACAACGGTGCGGCGGACGCCGAGCGGCTGGCGATGATCGGCATCTACAATGCGATCCTGTTCTGGTTGAACGACACAGTCGGGCGCGAGAAGTTCGCCCACCTCACCCGAGGTGATCGTCAGCGGGCGCGGACAAGTGTGAACCGGCTGTGCCGGATTCTCGCGGAGGCGGAGATACCGCGGAATCCGCTACCGGTAGAACAGGCCATGATCGACTTGATGGCCGAGATGCGAAGGCATGCCGGTCACCCGTGGTGGGAAGAGTTCCTGGCGGCAACCGCCGCGCACCTGCGTGCGGCGATCCGGGACCAGAACGCCCGGGCTCGCGGGTCGTTGCTGAGTGTGCCCGAGTACGTCAGGGAGCGTGCTTTCGTTTCCGGGATGTATCCGGCCATCGCGCTCTGTGAGTTCGGCAGCGACGACTTCATCGACTGGGACGCGCTCCGTGGGCTACACCTGGGCTCGTTGTTGACGCGCGCCAGGGATTTGACCGTCGAGATCGGTGCGCTGATGAACGACATTTTCTCTTTCGAGAAGGAGTGCATCACCGACCGCGCGGACTTCAACCTCATTCCGGTGGCGATGCTCAACCATCCGGGATGGGACCTGGTCGAGGCGTTGCGGTACTCGGCGAACGCGGTTCGTGAGCGGCTGGTCGAATTCCGTCGACTGCAACAAATATTGACGAATTCGCCTGCCTGTATGGCCGGGATCCCGCCCGCGCTGTCGAAGGGCATCGCGACTCATCTGCGGGATCTGCGCGGTTGTGTCCAGGCGACCTGGGTGTGGCAGACGCAGACGTTGCGGTACAAGGGGCAGTCCATCTTCATGGAGAACCGCTTGAATTGATGTGATTTCTCAGGGCTGGGAACGAGTGTGATCAGACGTTGCTCGATGCCGTGCTAGCGTCCCGAAATCGGCAGCGTCGTGTGTGACTCCTTTAAAAACCTGGTGCGAGGGGGTTCGGTGATTGACCTGGTGGGCATTCTCTTGGCGCGAGCGTGGTGGCAGGCACTCGCCGCCGTCCACCGGGTATATGAGGGGACACCGGATTCCCTCAGCGATCTCGCCGGAGCGCTTGTGGACGGTCTCGAATCCGATCCGTTCGACGCCGAGGTCGGTGTCCACGTGGGCGCGGGCCTGGTCGCCGCCGGGCTCACCGATCCCGCGGTGCTCGGAACTACCGCACAGATCTTGTCCGCGGTGGGCGGCACACACCACAGCGGACCCGAACTGAGCGACCGGCTCGCGAGGTTGATGGTCGGATTCGGGCAGGGATACGGCATGGAGATGCATCGCCGGCGCGAATCGGGTCCGCAAATGACGGTTCGCTCGGCGTCGAGCAGCACACCGGACGAGCGGTTTCGAGTGGTCTTCGACAACGCGGCGATCGCGATCGCTATCGGAGACACCGATGGTGTGCTGCTCGACGCCAATCGCGGTTTGGCCGAGATGATCGGCGTTCCGATCGAGGCTCTTCGAGGGGTGTCGGTCTACGACTTCGCCCACCCAGAAGATCGTGACGCCATCCGGGGCCTCGTCTACGGGGAGTTGGTTCCCAACCGCCGCGGCACCGTGAAACTCGAGCAACGCCTCATGCGTGCCGACGGCAGCAGTGGGTGGGCGTCGTTCGCGATCACCTTCGTCAGTGGGGTCGGCCGCCATGCCGACTATCTGCTCGCCGTGGGCGAGGATGTGACCGAACAGCATCGGCTTCGTGAGGAACTGTACGCGCAGGCACGGCTCGATCCGCTGACCGGACTACCGAACCGGCGTTGCCTGCTCGAACGTCTGACAGCGATGATCGCGCGTCCACATCGTGGCGACGCGCGGATCGGGCTCTGCTTCGTCGACATCGACGGATTCAAGCGCGTCAACGACTGTTACGGCCACGGGACGGGTGACCAGGTGCTTGTCGAGGTCGCGACCCGGCTCGATGCCGCTGTTCGTGCCAGGGGCTATCCGTTGGTTCGAATCGGCGGCGACGAATTCATCGCGCTGATTCCGCCGCCGGCTGAGCGCGCGGATGTGGTGGCCGCCGCCGCCGAGTTGAAGTCCGCGTTGGCGGACGATATCGCCCTGGGCGACCGGGTATTTCGTATCGCCGTCAGCACCGGTGCGGTCTTGGCCCCGGTGTCCGGTGCGGAGCCCGATGTCCTGCTCGCGGCCGCCGATGCCGCCATGCGGCGCGCGAAGGCCTCAGGAAAGGACCGATGGGTCGTGGAGCACGTCGGTTGACGTGTGCCCGGTCCAGTGTGCCGTTGTCCATGTGCGCAATGTGCTTGCGCAGCGGCGAGGCATTCGGCTACCGTCGAGGTACCAGTTCGGCGTAGCTGGTTTTCCGAGGACTGTTGAGCAGCCTTGAGGATCAATTGATCCACGGGCGCGCGCGTGATCGACGCGCCCAGGCATCCTCGGAGACAGCAATGAGCATCACGTGGCATGATTCGCCGGTAGCGGAAGACGCACTCTTCCCGGTCAGCTCAGATCCCGCCCCCAGACTGCGACCGTCGTGCGCGGATAGGCCCGACGAGTGGGATATGGAGCGCGGAAACGCTGAAACCTGGCGTGAAGCGGTTCGGATCTGCGGCGAATGCCCGCTGTTCGTGCAGTGCGCGGAGCTCGCCGGTGCATTGGCGGCCAAGGGGCAGCGGCCCCGAGCCATGATCTGGGCGGGCGTCGCGTACGACGGTGCCGGCGCGGTGATTCAGGACCTCGAGTGGTATCGCCCGGATTCGCGGCACTCGCGGGGCTTGCGTGTCATCCGCACGAGCTCACGGCCATGTGCGACCACCGCCCCGATCTCAGCGCCTCGGCGCCATCTGGTGCTGGGCCGTCCGCTCGGGTCCACCGGAACCAACGGCTCGTGATCGTCTGGATGTCGGTCGTGGCAGAACGGGGTGGCATCTGATGGCAATGCTGTGTGTGGCCATCGATTCGGCGCAGATCGCGGCGGCGCGCATAGTCGACGGGGACGTCGGTGGAGACGATGTCCGGCGGGCGGCGATTCCGGCCGCGTCGGTGTGGGAATCCTGCCGAAACCTCTTGACCGAGGTCGCCGGGGAGATGCCGATCACCGCGATCGGTCTGGCAGTCGTTGGTCCCGTTGACATGGCCGCGGGAGTCGTTGCGCCGGTGGACATTCCCGAGTGGCGTGCCGGATTCGACATCGTCGGCGCCATCCGGAGCCTGTTTCCGAGCGCCGCGGTCCGGTTCCTCGTCGACGGTGCGTGTCTGGCCCTGGCGGAGCGCAACCTGGGGCACGCCAGCGAGGCGATCGACTCGCTGGTTGTCCTGGTCTCCGACCTCGTCAGCGGCGGCATCATCGTCGGGGGATTGACGATGGTAGGCCGAACCGGAAACGCCGGAAACTTCGGGCACATGCCGGTGCCGGGCTTCGACGGTCCCTGCCGGTGTGGAAGTCGTGGATGCCTGGACACCGTGGCCGCTGGTCGATCGATGGTCGAATGGGCACGCGCCCGTGGTTGGACTGGGCAGAATCCACGAGAGCTCATCGACGCGGCGCGCAATGGCGAGACGGTTCCGGTGGAAGCGCTGGCGCGGGCGGGGACAGCGTTGGGGCTCGTCATCGCCTCCGCGGCGGTACTGCACGACGTGGACCTTGTCGTTGTCGGTGGCCTGGCCGGGGAATCGGGCCCGGCACTGTGGGATCCGCTGGTCGCGGCGGTCGCCGCGCACGCGCGGACCGGAAACCTGACCGAGCTGAGGGTCGTCGCGTCGGAACTCGGCGAGGAGGGAGTTCTCGCCGGTGCCGCGATTCTCGCGCTGTCCGGTGAAGACGAACCGGGGTGAACCAGGTGCCGCCATCGCGAATACTGGGATTCGGCGGGATGAAGAAAGCCGTTTCCCACCGGTGGGGACAATTCCGCAGTCACCGCCGTCGGTGCTATCTCTACCATTTCCAGAATGAAGACCATGATCCGTGAGCACCAGCAATCCGGGGATGCACTGCTCCGGAGAATGGCAGCTCGGCGCCGTCGCGACACGATCATGATGGCAGTCCTGGTCGTCCTGGCGGTTCTCGGGGGAGGGCACGCGATATTCGAGTTTCTGACACCGGAACAGCCGCGGCGACCGGATGAATCCGCGGTGGTCGCGGTCGGTCGAGCGCAATTGGTCGAGTATTTCGCCGAGCGATTTGTCGTCAACTATCTGAGTGCGATTTCCGGACAGCAGGAACGGATCGGGGAATTCGTATCGCTCGGGCAACATATCTCGCTTCCGCCGACCGGCCGGCAGGTCTCCGACAGTGCGGTGGTGCACGCCGTGCGCACGATGTCGCGCGGGCAGCTCGACATCTGGTCGGTGACCGTGTCGGTACGGGTCGACAAGGCTGCCTCCGCGACAGTTGAGCAGCGTCAGTTCTATCGGGTCGCGGTCTCCGTATCCGGGGGGCAATTGCGTGCCCTGGCGGTGCCTACGATGGTGCCGTCGCCGACACGTGGACCAGACCTCGCGATGCTGTACTCGACCCCCTGCGGTGTGGAGACTCCCCTGCACCAGGTGGTTTCAGGGTTTGTCAAGGCTCAGATCGCTGGTGACGGTGATATCGGCAGGTACACGACGCTCCAATCGGGCATCACGGCACTGACGCCGGTGCCGTTCAGCGGCGTCGAGGTGATCTCGCTCGTCGCCGACGACTCCACCTGCGGTGGCGCCGGGACGCGCGCTCGCGTGCTCGTGCACGTCGCGCCGAAACTCGACGGCGGCAACGGGGCGCCACTGGCATTTCCGCTGACCCTCGTCCGAGGTGGCGAACAGTGGCAGGTGCAATTTGTCGACCCCGTCCCCGCGCTCGCGGAGCCGCTCGCGGTCGTGTCGGGGGGCGTGCAGAGCGGCGCGACGAGCATGCCTTCGTCGACGACCACGACGCCGGGAGTTTCCATTCCACCGGCGACCCAGAAGTGACACCACAGGAGATGGCGCAATGAACAATCTGACGAACATTCTTTACCTCGTGCTGAATTTCGTGCAGAAGGCCGGATTGATCACGATCATGATCATCGGAATGGGCGTTCTTGTCGTCGAAGCGGCGCGTTCGAGACTTTCGGTGGCAAAGATCTTGGGGGTCACCGGTGCGGCCGTGCTCGCCGCCACGCTGTTCTGGATTCTGCCGGCGCTGATCAACTACGCCCGCTCCGATTCGAACAGCATCGTGCCGAATTTCCCTGTCGGGGGTTATTACTGATGACGCAGCTGATCAAGGTGTACACGCCGGTCAAACGCGTTCCCACCATGATCGGCAAGTCTCAGAACGGTCAGAAGTTGCCCTTCGGGCCCTACACCATTCCACAGGTCGCGGGCGGGATCATCTTGTTGGTGTCGACAGCGGCCTGCTCCATGGCGCTGCCGACAAACCCCGCCGTGACTTTCCTCGTCGGGGTCGCGGTGACCGTGGTGACTGTCTTCCTGCTCGGGCTGGTGCCCTTCACCGGAATCAGGATCAGCTCCCGGGTGCTGTGGGTCGGACGGCTGCTCGTCTTCCGGGCGCCGGTGTCGGCGTCTGGAATGCCGGTCGACTCCGAGTCGGTCCGGCACAGCCTGTTCATCGAGGAATCCGTGGTGGTCGTCTTGCCGGACAACGCTTCGCGGAGAGCCGGTTCCGGCGACGCACGATCAGCAGGTGGCTGGGCCGCGGTGCGCGGCTCCGGATCGGAGACACGAGAACGATGACCATTGGGCGGGATCTCCAGCCGACCGCGGCGGTCCGTGGCAATCTGCAATTCACGCGCTCGGGCCTCGTCACCGCGACGTACTTCATCAGCCCACTGGGCTACGGCTTGCGTAAGGCCGCCGACAAACACGACGTCAAACTCGCGCACCACACGATGATCAACAGCCTGCCCGATGGCTCCCTCCTCCTCGGCATCCAGGCGCGACTGAACACGAAAGATGTGCTGACGAAGATGGTCGAGGGTGTCGACCTCGACGTGTGCGAGGACTACGCCGATGAAGTAGTGGCGTCGTATGAACGCATCCGCGCGATCGTCCCGCACACCCGCCTCTTCCTGCTGTCGATTCCGGTGGGCGCGGCCAACTCCGGCGTTTCCGCACTGTCTCGACTGTGGCGAAACAGCACCGCGACGATCGATGCGACGTCGCTGTCGCGCGCGGATCTCGAGATCTACGACAAGAAGGCGGCGGAGGTGCTGTCGAAGATCGGTAGCGAATTCGATCCCGTGCCTGTGCCGGCCGCGCTGTTCCAATGGCTGTGGGAGCATTACCTCTCGCGTGGCGGGGCCAGCGATCCGGACGCGCCGACCGAGTCGGGCATGCTCGAAGACGCGACCGCGGCAGTCTTCCGCGCCGCGGCCCTCGACGAGGGTGCGCAGACCGACGGCAAGCGGCGAGTCCGCCCGTCGTTCGTTCCGGTGGTCAAGGTCGTTCAACCCGAATTCGACCAGGCGCCGTCGTATCAGGCGATGCTGACGCCGCACTCTTTCCCCTACTCGGGCATGGGCTTTCCCGGTGGAAGCGAATTCTTGAACGTGCTCGAGGGCCTCGGCGACGTGACAGTCGACTGGGGCATGCGAATCTCCACCAGGTCCGCGGACCAGGTGCTTCGGAACAACGAACTGAACCTGCGCCGCCTGGGCGAGCAGATGGACCAGCGCGATCAAGAGGTGTCGTTCGCACAGAACACGCTGGCGGCGAAGGCTCAGATGCTGGGCGAGTACAACCATCACTTCGAGGTCAACAGCGGCGAGTCCGAGGTCACGTTCACCACTGTCATCGCGGTCGGTAGTTCCTCACGCGAGGTCACCATGGACGCGGTCAACGCGTTGAAGCGTCGCTACAAACGATTTCAAGTGGAGATGATCGCGCCGCTCGGCGCACAGGTGGATCTCTGGTCGATGCTCGTGCCCGGCGCGCCTCATCGGCGCGCTTTCGACGACTTCGCGCATATCGTGCCCTCGGACATGTGGGCCGGGTTCGTCCCGTTCATCTCGAGCCAGGTCGGCGACGACAGTGGGCCGGTGATCGGTGTGAACTTGCTGTCCGGGCATTTCGAGCCCATCCATTTCGGCATCATGGAAGCGGCACTGCACGATCTGTCCGCCTCCTTCGCGGTCACCGGCGAGCTGGGGTCCGGCAAGTCGTACTTCCTGAAGCTGATGGCCGTTCTCGTCCACGACATGGGCGGTCAGTTTCTGGCCATCGACCGAAGCCAGGTCGGTGAATGGGAGCATTTTGCCGCCTCGATCGATGACGCTGTCGTTGTGGACCTCGCCAACCCCACCGTGTCGCTGGATCCACTGCGGCTCTTCGACCGCCGCGTCGCCGGCGAACGGGCTCTCGACACGCTCCTGCCGTTGCTGGATCTGTCGCCGACATCCGGGGCGGGCGCGATCGTATCCAACCTGCTGAGCCCGAACAGCCTGGCGGCCAACGACATCTGCACAATGCTCGATCTCTACCGGGTGTTGTGCCGGCGCCGGGACTCGTCGTCCGGCGACCCCGATCATGCTGATGTCGCGGCCCGCATGGCCGCGTTGGTGGAGCGCGTCCCGGTCCTGTTCGATTCGGCACTGAAGCCACTGCGACTCGATGCCGCCGCGACGGTGGTCCGCAGCCACAACCTCGCCTTGCCGACGGCCGAGGAGCTCACCACCCCCCATCTGTACAGCAGGCTGCCGCTGACCAAGAGGCTCGGGACCGCGCTGTACGAACTGGTCGGCGTCACGGCCAGAGAGGCGTTCCTCAGCGACAACGGGAGATTCGGGTTGCTGGTGGGCGACGAGGCCCACCATTTCACCCAGACCCAAGTCGGCGCGGCGGTCACTTCGGACTTCAGCCGGGACGGGCGAAAGCACCTGGCCGCCATCGGACTGGCTTCGCACGACCCAGCAACCGACTTCCGCGGAGCGGCGCACAACCTCATTCCGAACCGCTTCGTCTTCCGCCAGCGTGACGAGGTCTTGGCACGGAACAGTCTGGAATGGCTCGGCGTCGACCTCGACGAGGCGCCATACCTGCTCCAGGTGCTGCGCGAAGAGACCTCCCCGCCGGTGGGTATCGGCCGACAGGTTCCCCAGGAACGTCGGGGCGAGATGTTCATGCGAGACGCGCTGAGCCGGATCGGTCGCGGGAAAGTACTCGGCCCGGCTAGGCCGGATCGAGCCGCGGCGATCACCAGCACCCCGCAAAGCGAGCGCGGCGGCAAACAGGCCGTCGCGGCGCGGGCATCGGCCCATCCGGTGGACACCGGCGATCGAGCGTGACGAGATGCTACGGGCGACAACGAAAGTCGACTTCTGGAATCCAGACCGTTGGCGAAGGCCGGTGGTCATCGATCGCATCGGTCGATGGATCGGTGCTACCAGGCCACGGCGATGGACCGTACGCGTCCTACTGGTCCTGCTCGCACTGACCGTGTTTCCCGCCGTGCTCGGCGCGGCGGCGACCGCCTCATCAGATCCGGAGTCCGGCGCCTCGGCGACGAACAGCGCGCTCAGCTGGATGGATGTCCGGGATTCCTATGGTGTCGAACTGTCCGACTACTTCTTCGCGACCGATTTCGGTAGCGTGATTCATCCCGAGAACACCGCGATCGCCACCATCATCAATCTGGAGTTCGCCGGGTGGCTCGTGATCGTGACAACCGCTATCTGGCTCATCGGGTATGTGCTCAGTTTCGCCTGGCTCGATCTGATCGCGAACGCGCTGCGCGGAGTGTCCGAAGCCGCGGCCTCGCAGATCGCGACGCCGGTGATGCTGGCCACCGCGGTGTCGATCGGTGCGTTCTTCGTCGCCTACTTCGTGATTCGAGGACTGCACGCCAAGGCCGCCATGCAGGTCGCCACGATGTTCGCTGTCGCGGTCATCGGCCCGTTCTTCCTCGCCGCCCCACTGGCCGAGATCATGTCGTCGCACGGTCTGCTCGCCTCCGGCCGCGATGTCGGCGTGGGGATCGCCGCCGGGCTCAACGGCGACGGCACGAGCGACCCCACCCAACTCGTGGAGACCATCCAAGGCACCATGGCGGAGAACTTCGCACGCCGCCCTCTGCAGGTGTGGAACTTCGGCCATGTGGTGGACAACCGCGCCAACTGCGCGGTCGTCTGGACCGTGGGCGTCAACTCAGGCGATGACGAACGGCTGAAGGAAGGCATGCGCACCTGCGGGGACTCGGCGGCCTACCGCGCGGCCGCCGACCCGAGCGTCGGACAGATCGGCGCCGGGCTGCTGCTCATCATCTGCGCAGGCATCCTGCTCGGCTTCTCCGTAGTTCTCGCCAAGCGAATTCTGCGTGGTGCGCTGGATGCGATCTATCACGGCTTCCTGGCCATCGTGGGGTTCGCCGCTGGCGGATTCATCTACGGTCCGACACAGACCTTCTTGGTACGCAACATCGTGGACAGCGCCGTCGGAGCGCTCGAAATGACCTTCTACACAGTGGCTCTCGGGTTCAAGATGCTGCTCCTGGGCAACATCTTCCGGCTCGCCGGCGACGACGTCATGGCGGTCTTCGTCATCGCCGCACTCATCGAAAGCGTAGCGATCAGTCAGCTCAAGAGGGCCGGACGCAGCTTCGACGAGAGCAAGGATTGGGTGGTGTCCCGGGTGTCTCAGGCACTTCGAGGGGCCGACGCGACGCCGGTGAGAGCTGGCGGCGGTGCCGCCGTCGCCACCGGGATGGGCAGCACCGGTCTCCTCCGCACCCTTCCTCATGCGCTGATCGCGGGCTTCGCGGCAGCCAGCACGGTGAGCAACTCGCCGCTGACCGAATGGGCGCTCGGGAAGGTACCGCGGCCGCTACGCCCCTATGCGCGCCTCCAGAAAGAGGTGATGCTCTCGCAGGCGGGGATCTACACGAGGCCAGGGCTCGGTGGCGCCGATGGGTGGCATGTCCAGACGATGCTGAACCGTCCCGTATTCGCCCGCGCAGCACTGCGAGGAGCGCAAGCGTTCGGTGGCATCGACACGGTCATGGGCGCCGCCGGTGCTCTGATGGAGTTGTCGAAGGTAGGCGGCGGACTGGACGCCGCAGCTGGAGCACTGCACGGCGCCGGCTTCCGAGACCAGGACCTGATTCTCAACGCCGTCTACTCGTGGGGAACCATCCTGCACAACTCGGAGGATGAGACGCTCGCCAACAAGCCCTTGGGTCGAGTGGTCGCCGCCATGCAGCGCGCACAACATTCCGCGCTGTCGGTCGCTCGAGGAGGCGGCGATATGCAGGAAGCCGCAGCGGATATCGCTACGTTGCGGGCGAACGCGGCTCTCTATCGTGAGGCATATCCGGGGGGCGTCACCCTCGACGGTGGCGCCGAGGACGGGCCTCAGCGCGCATTCGTGAGTGACTACATGGCGAATCCGACCAGCCCGAAGATCCTCGCGCTGCAGAAGCTGTCCGGCGGTGAGGCTTTGAATGAGGACGACCACGCAAAGAGCGGTGGGCTACTCACCGGCATCGATCCGGTCGATGCGGCTCGCATGATGCAGTGGATCGGAAATGAGGATGCCAAGCGGACGTTGGAGGCAGTCGGTCGGATCGTTGAGAATCCCGCCGATGTCCAGTTGTGGCGAGACGCGCGCCGGACGATCTCGAATGCTGCCAGCACCGATCAGTGGTCGGCGGGCCTGAACCGGACCACGACCAATTCCCTGGCGCCGCCTCCGAGCGACCAGCCCAATCCGGGGTCGGAGACCGTCAACTGGGCCGCGCTGAAAGCGATCGCCAACCGGACGCGCCGGTGAGGCGGAGATTCACGCGCATCGAGGAGGGACGCAGGTGATTCGCAATCTCGTCACCACGGCGGTGACATGGCGCTTGGTACTGCTGGGAGCCACCGTGGGTTTGACGCTGGTCACGATTGCCTTCGTGGCATCGTTGAGCAGCTTCACGTCATCGGTGGCTGCGGATCTTCGCTACCAGTGTGACAGTGCGGTAGGCCCGGACCCATCGGCCGACGCGGCGCCTGCGCCCACCCCGCCGGTGTCGAAGCGAGCATCCCCGCGGACTGCGCCGCCGTCCAGTGCGACGACGAATCCATACGCGGAGTTGACAATCGATTCAGACGACCCGGTCACGGGCTGGGAGCGAGAGTGCCTCTCCGCTATGAAGACCGCTCCCTACCAGGATTCGCCGGATACGTCCGTCAATGCTGGCCCAGCAGTCGAGTGCGCTCGGCACCTGGCCCTGCTGCTGGTGTCAGCGGGCTCGATGCACGAAGACGATACCGGCCCGCGGTCAGATATGGCAGCCACGATCCGGTCGCTGGTCTTCGACGCCTCGATGGCCGCCGAAACCGGAGAGTGTCGGGCCGCTCAGCTGTCTCCGGCGACCGGCGGATCGCTCGAGGAGTCGAGCTCGCAGGCCGGCGCCGGATCCGGGCACTCCTGCCCGCCATTCGCCGCGAGTGGATCTCCGGTCCTGCTTCCCAGCACTGTTGCGGCGCAAGCGCGCTGCGGGCAGCGGGTCGCCCCTGCGGCCCTGTCGGCGGGCGACCTGGTGTTTTGGAACTACCACCAGGGCGCGCCCAGGCTGGCCGCGATCGCCGTCGGGGGGAACGACATCATCGTTGCCGGCCAGGGGTCGACCGGTCACCGGCGAACACACCTCCCCACGGAGTCGGACGTGCGGATCAAGCGAGTATTGGGCGGAGCAGCATGACGAGCATCGAGAGCCCCGGCGAGCCGCTGACGGCGAGCGAATATGGACCGGACCGCCGTGATCCGTTGCCGGGCCGGGGGCCGCACACGGATCGGCCGAACGGCAAGCCCACGGGGCGGCCCGCCCCCGCTCCCGGTCGGCCGGCAGCCCCGGCCTCGGAGGAGGGCCGGACCGGTCAACCCGGCGGTGCTGTCGCGGGTCACCCTCCGCCACCGACCGCGCCGCATCAGGGTCCTGTTCCTCCCTCCGCCGCCCCGGGAGGCCCGCCACCGGCCGCCCCTGGCGGAGGCGCACCGCCGGCCGGTGTGGCGCCTGGTGCTGCTCCGGTCGAGCCGGGCGCGGCCCCGGCCGCGTCAGCCCCGCCGGATCCGAACCCACCTGCCCCGGTCATCGACTCCGATCTGGTCGCGCAGGTGCTACCCAGCGCGCTGATGGCCGGGACCATGGCCTTGACCGCGATCCCGTCACTGATCAGCGCCCTC
>NZ_QGTL01000014.1 GCF_003182135.1 Nocardia neocaledoniensis
ACGCCCACAACCTCACCTCCCTGCGCCTGCTCGGCTCCGTCGGCGAACCCATCAACCCCGAAGCCTGGCGCTGGTACCGAGAAGTCATCGGCGCCAACCAGACTCCCATCGTCGACACCTGGTGGCAGACCGAGACCGGGGCGATCATGATCTCCCCGCTGCCCGGTGTCACCGCCGCCAAGCCCGGCGCCGCGATGGCTCCGCTGCCCGGCATCTCCGCGAAAGTCGTCGACGACGACGGCGCGCCGCTGGACAACGACGCCTCGGGCCTGCTGGTCCTGGATCAGCCGTGGCCGTCGATGCTGCGCGGCATCTGGAACGACATGGACCGCTACCGCGAGACCTACTGGCAGCGTTTCGCTTCCGAGGGCTGGTACTTCGCCGGCGACGGCGCCAAGCTCGACGCCGACGGCGACCTCTGGATCCTGGGGCGCGTGGACGACGTCATGAACGTCTCCGGGCACCGCATCTCCACCGCCGAGGTCGAGTCCGCGCTCGTGGGGCATCCGGCCGTGGCCGAAGCGGCGGTCGTCGGCGCCAGCGACGCGACCACCGGGCAGGGCATCGTCGCCTTCGTGATCCTCACCGGCTCGGCGACCTCCGACGACGCGCTGGTCACCGAGCTCAAAGCGGCTGTGTCCCTGGAGATCAGCCCGATCGCGCGGCCGCGGGAGATCCATCTCGTGCCGGAGCTGCCCAAGACGCGCAGCGGCAAGATCATGCGCAGACTGCTGCGTGACGTGGCCGAGGGCCGCGAACTCGGCGACACCTCCACCCTGGTCGACCCCACCGTGTTCGAGGCCATCGCCAAGGGCTGAGCGCGAGTCGGTGTCGGGAGTCCGCGCGCCGCGCGGGCACGGGTGGAGTGGAAGCGGGCATGCTGTGAGGGTGGAGATTCCGATGTTCCCGCTGGGCGCGGTGTTGTTGCCCGGCGAACCGTTGTCGTTGCAGATTTTCGAGCCGCGCTATGTGGCGTTGGTGCAGGACTGTCTCGACGGGCGGCGGGAACCGGAGTTCGGGGTGGTGCTCATCGCCCGCGGGCACGAGGTGGGCGGCGGTGACGTGCGCACCGATGTGGGCGTGGTCGCGCGCATCACCGACGTGGTCGAGTTGTCCGGCTCGCGGTTCCGGCTGCGGTGCGTCGGCGGCGCGCGCATCCGGGTCGAGGAGTGGCTCACCGACGCCCCGTACCCGCGGGCCCAGGTGCGCGAGTGGCCGGACGAGGAGGGCGCCGACGACGGCGAACTCCTCGCCGACCTGCGCAAACGCGCGGACCGCCTGCACACCCTCACCGAACGGCTGGCCCGCCGCTCCGGCATCCGCCAGCCACCGCCGTCGGCCCCGCTCGACGACCTGTCCGACGACCCGGTGATCCGCTCCTACGAACTGGCCGCCCGCCTCCCCATCGGCCCCACCGACCGCCAGGCCGCCCTCTCGGCCCCCGACCCCTACACCCGCCTGCAGTCCCTCGTCACCGCCGTCGACGACGCCATCGCCATGATGGAATTCCGCCTCCAGTGACGCTCTCGAGGGCACCTCGCCCGCTTTTCGAACCGGAGTGCTGCCCGATCCGTTGAACCGGTAGTGAGCGTGCCGGGTCGGCGGCTCGACCGAGTGGATCGGAGTACGGGATGAGCAGCGCGTGGGAGATCGATCGGCGAACGGTGATGGTCGGGGCGGGGGTGTTGGCGGCGGCCGCGACCGTGACCGCGTGCGGCGGGAAGGACGGGTCATCGGCCGGGGCGCAGGCGCCGGTGGACGGGCCGCCGGGTGCGTTGGCGCGGACCGCCGACGTGCCGGTCGGGGGCGGGGTGATCGCCGGGGACACGGTGATCACGCAGCCGACGGCGGGGACGTTCGTGGGACTGTCCTCGACCTGTACGCACGCGGGCTGCCGGGTGGGCAATGTCTCGGACGGCACCGTCAACTGCCCGTGCCACGGCAGCCGCTTCGGGCTCGACGGCAGCGTCCGCGGTGGACCGGCGACCGAGCCGCTGCCGTCGAAACCCGTACGGGTGGAGGGTGATTCGATCGTCGCGGGGTGATCAGCCCGCGTTCATCATCTCGTCCATGCGCCGCTGCATCTCCTCCTCGGAGACGTCCTCGACGTGGGTCGCCACGGTCCAGCGGTGGCCCCACGGGTCCTCGAAGGCGCCGCTGCGGTCGCCGTAGAACTGGTCGGTCACGGGCGTGATCTCGGTGGCGCCCGCCGCGATCGCGGCGTTGAACGCGCCGTCGGCGTCGGGGACGTAGACCATCAGGTTCACCGGCGAGCCGCCGACCGCCTTCGGATCGAGGAAGCCGATCTCGGGGACCGGGTCGCCGACCATGAGAACAGAGTCGCCCACCAGCAGCTCGCTGTGCACGATCGTGTCACCGGGGCCGGGCATCTTCATGCGCACCGTGGCGCCGAAGATCGCGGTGTAGAAGTCGATCGCCGCCGCGGCTCCCGCACACGAGATGCCGGGACAGATTCGCGGGTAACCAGCGGGAAAGGGGGAAACATCAGACATCGGATACCTCCGTGTCGAGGTTGATGCGCGGACCGTTCCGAGCCTATTCCCCGCACCCGGCGCGGGGAAGCCCGTCGCCGCCGTGGTCTTCCGACCGGCCCGAAAGGCTGGTAGAACTTGTTTCAGTTTTGTTGTCTGATCCGGAGGGCCGGAATATGCGGTACGGGCTCGTGCTGTTCACCAGTGACCGGGGCATCACGCCCGCCGACGCCGCGCTGGCCGCGGAGAACGCGGGCTTCGACGCGTTCTACGTCCCCGAGCACACCCACATCCCGGTGGTGCGCGCGGCCGCGCATCCCCAGACCGGGGACTCCTCTCTGCCCGACGACCGCTACCTGCGCACCCTCGACCCCTGGGTCGCGCTGGCCACGGCCGCCGCGGTGACCGAGCGCATCACGCTGTCGACGGCGGTGGCGCTGCCCGCCGAACACCATCCGATCACCCTGGCCAAGACCATCGCCTCGCTCGATCACCTCTCCGGCGGCCGGGTCGAGCTGGGCGTCGGATTCGGCTGGAACACCGACGAACTCGCCCACCACGGTGTCCCGCCCAAGAAGCGGCGGACCGTGCTGCGCGAGAACCTCGACGCGATGCGCACCCTCTGGTCGCAGGAGGAAGCCGAATTCGAGGGCGAGTTCGTGCGTTTCGGGCCGAGCTGGTCCTGGCCCAAGCCCATCAGCCCGAAGATCCCGGTACTGCTCGGCGCGGGCGGCACCGAGAAGTCCTTCGGCTGGCTCGCCGCGCACGCCGACGGCTGGATCACCACCCCGACCGAGGGCGAGCTGGGCGAGAAGATCGCGCTGCTGCACCGGGTCTGGCGCGAGGCCGGTCGCGAGGGCACGCCGCGCGTGATCGCGCTGGCGGGGCGCCACGACGCCGACCAGCTGGCCCGCTGGGCGGAGCTGGGCGTCACCGAGACGGTGTTCGGCCTGCCCGACCGCTCGGCCGACGAGGTCCGCGGCTACATCGCCCATCTGGGCGGCAAGCTGGCTCC
This sequence comes from Nocardia neocaledoniensis, assembly GCF_003182135.1. GTDB lineage: Bacteria > Actinomycetota > Actinomycetes > Mycobacteriales > Mycobacteriaceae > Nocardia > Nocardia neocaledoniensis. The sequence continues at coordinate 3,508 of NZ_QGTL01000014.1, forward strand.
CGCCGCGGTGTGACCCGCCCCGCCGCTCAGGCGCGCAGTTTGCGCACCTGAGCGGCGGTGAGGTCGGCGAGCACGCCGGGGTCGACGACCTCCGGTGCGGTGACCACGATCTGGACCAGGGTGTTGCCGACCTGGACCAGTGCCGTGGCCGAGGTCAGGGTCAGGCCCTCGCTGGCCGCCGTGAGGGTGAAGGCCGAGTGGGCGTCGCCCGCCTTCGGCTGGTCGAGCGGGGCGGTGCGGTAGTCGATGCGCACGCCCTCGTCCTCCCCGGTGTAGGAGACGCAGCGGCGCGGCTGGTCCTGCAGCGCGTCGAACGCGCCGGCCAGCGAGGCGTCGGGGTAGCTCGCGGCGTCGATGTCGATCGTCGCGAAGCTCGGCCCGGCGAACTGGACCGAGGCGGCCGCCGAGGATCCCGGCCGCTGGGTGGCGATCGGCGACAGCAGGCGCGCGCAGTCCGGCGGATCCGTCGGCGCCACCGGGGGCACCGCCGGATCGGCGGTCTCGCCGCGCGGCGGCACCACGCTGAAGTCACCGGGAAGGTCGTCCGCCGCGAGCAGACCCGCCGACAAACGCGCGGGATCGCTGACCACGGCACCAGTGCCGGGCGCCGCGGTGACGGTGGGTCCGAACGACGCGGGGCAGGACCCGCCCGCGCCGCACTCGTCCTCGTCGGAGCCGCACGCGACCACCCCGGCCAGGACCGCGCACGCCGAGACGGCCGCGCCCGCGCGCCGCAGGGTCGAACGCATCATTCGGTCCAGGAGACGCGGGTCGACTGCGTCTGCACCAGGGTGCTCTCGCTGCGCGCGTCGCGGTAGGTCTGCTGGCCGCCGACATCGATCGCGCCCGAGACCGGCAGGGGCAGTCCGAGATCGACGGTGATGGTGCCGGTGCCCTCCATCACGTACCCGGCGATGTCGAGCGCGCCCGCGTCGTTGGGCAGCGTCCACACGTTCTCGGTCGGGGTCTGGCTCACGTGCAGATCGATGGTGAGCCGGTCGCCCTCGCGGCTGGTGAGGGTGGCGGTGGTGATCTGGTCGAGGGTGACCCCGCCGGTGATCTCCTGGTGCACCGTCCACACCGCGCCGACGCCGACGGGCTCGTCGGGGAACGCGATCGAGCGGTACACGGCCTGGTAGAAGGCCTGTTCCAGGGCCGCGCGCGCGGCATTGGGGGTGTCGGGGGACGGGGCGAGCCGCAGCTCGGTGATGGCGCCGAGATCGCTCATCTCCAGGCCCGCGTGCGAGCCGTCGGCCGAGGTGAACGCCTTGTTCAGCGCCGGATCGGGCGTGGTCACCGTGCCGACGGTCAGGTCGACGCCGTCGTCGCCCGCGGTGGCCGTCATCGGGATGGTGAGCGCCGCGGGCGAGAAGTCGCGCGCGGGCTGATCGTTGACCTGCTGCTGGATGCGGTAGTCCGTGCGCAGCGTCACCTCCTGCGTGACGCCGGGGACATACCGCGAGCGCAGCATGTCCCGCGGCTCCTCGCCCGCCGACACCAGCGTGGTGGCGGCGGCCGGGATCGGCACCGTCACTTCCTTGCCGATGCCGAGCGGCTCGGTACCCTCCGCGTCGACCTGCGACGGCGACCGATCGGCGCAGCCGGCGCCGAAGGTCGCGAACCCGAGCACGAGCGCCACGACCAACACCCCGGGGCGCGCGATACGGGGTAAGCGAGAACCAGACAACACCGTCACAGCCATCAGCGTACGACCGCTTCCTGAGTAACAGCTGGGACTCCCGGCACCGCGACGAAGGCCCGATCGCCACTAGGGAATGATGGACGCGTGAGTGAAGACCGGCCCATCGACAACGCTGCCGTCCCCGAGACCGGCGACGAGGCGACCGCACCGGCGACCGAGCCCGCCGAACCCGCCGAACCCGCAGGTCGGCGCCGGTTGACGACGCTCCTGGCGATCGCGGCCGTGCTGTTCGGACTCGACCTGCTGACCAAGTGCCTCGCCGTGGCCCTCATCGATCCCGGTGAATCGGTGCCGATCATCGGCGATTTCGCGCGGTTCACCCTGGTGCGCAATCCGGGCGCGGCGTTCTCGATGGCGACCGGCATGACCTGGCTGCTGACCCTGATCGCCGCGGCGGTGGTGATCGGCGTCATCCGGATCGGGCGCACGCTGCGCTCGCTGTGGTGGGCGATCGGCCTGGGCATGGTGCTCGGCGGCGCGCTGGGCAACCTGGTCGACCGGATCTTCCGTTACCCCGGCCCGCTGCAGGGCCATGTCGTCGATTTCGTGGCCATCGGGTGGTGGCCGGTGTTCAACGTCGCCGATTCGGCGATCGTGTGCGGGGCGATCCTGCTGGTAGCGCTCACCGTGTTCGGTTTCGAACCGGACGGCACCCGCAGCGGCCGCAAGCACACCGGGGAGGAGACCGCGTGAGGGAGACCAGGACGATGCCCGTCCCCGACGGGCTGGACGGGATGCGCGTCGACGCGGGCCTGTCCCGGCTGCTCGGGTTGTCACGGACGGCGGTGGCCGCGCTGGCCGAGGAGGGCTCGGTGCAGCTCGACGGCGTCGCGGCGGGCAAGTCCGACCGCCTGACCGCGGGCGCCTGGCTGGAAGTGGTCTTCCCCGAACCGAAACGGGAGCTGGTCGTGGAGGCCACCCCGGTGGAGGGGATGAAGATCCTCTACGCCGACGACGACATCGTCGCGGTGGACAAGCCGATCGGCGTCGCCGCGCACACCGGCGTCGGCTGGACCGGACCCACTGTGGTGGGCGGGCTGGCCGCGATGGGCTACCGCATCTCCACCTCCGGCGCGCACGAACGCCAGGGCATCGTGCACCGCCTCGACGTCGGCACGTCGGGGGTGATGGTGGTCGCCCAGTCCGAACACGCGTACACGATGCTCAAGCGCGCCTTCAAGCAGCGCACGGTCGACAAGCAATACCATGCACTCGTGCAGGGACATCCCGATCCGAGCAGCGGCACGATCGACGCGCCGATCGGACGGGCGCGCGGCAACGACTGGAAGTTCGCGGTCACCGGCGACGGCAGGCCCAGCGTCACCCACTACGACACGATCGAGGCGTTCCAGGCCGCGAGCCTGCTCGACGTGCACCTGGAGACCGGCCGCACCCACCAGATCCGCGTGCACTTCTCAGCGATCCGGCACCCCTGCGCCGGTGACCTGACCTACGGCGCCGACCCGACCCTGGCCAAGCGGCTGGGACTCGAGCGGCAGTGGCTGCACGCGCGACAGCTCGGTTTCCACCATCCCGCCGACGGGCGCTGGCTCGAGATCACCAGCGAGTACCCGGCCGATCTGGCGGGCGCACTGGACGTTCTGCGCAATGCCTGAGGACCCGCGGTCGTCCCCGCAGGCACCGGATCCGGTGCCGGACGACCGCGGGCCCCTGCCCGACCCCGATATCGTGACCACGCCCGACAACGAGCCGCCCGCGCGCGAGCACCGGCTCCGGACGGCACTGCTGATCGCCGCCGCCGTCGTGCTGGCGGTGGTGGTCGTGGTCCTCGGGATCGTGAATCCGCGCCCGTCCTCGGGGATCACCACCGATCGGCTCGGGCCCGCGCAGGGCGAGCGGGTCGACGACTACCTGACCGAGGCACGCGCCTCCCTCGACGGCCCCGACACCGACGCGCACTGGGCGCTGGTCTCGTTCACCGATTACCTTGCCCCGCCCCAGATCCCGGCCGCGGCCGCAGGCCTGCGGATCTCCGGGGTGATCCAGCACGTCCCGATCGAGCGGGTACAGACGCCGGTGATCACGGTGGCCACCCCCGCGGGCGACGAACCGGCGATCGCCTCGGCCGACGCGGCGGCGGGCTTGCTCGCGGCCCAGCGCTTCCGTGACCAGCGGGCCGCCGAGATCGCCAGGGTCACCGAGGCCAGGCTGCGCGCGGGCTGCGCCTGCACGGCCGGACTGGTCGTCCGCGGCACCCTGCCCGAATTACGTGACCTGGCAACCCGACCCGGCGTCCGGTCGGTCCAGGCGCTCCCCGCGGACGCGATCGCGGGCCGGTTCGCCGTGGCGCCGCTGCTGCCAGAGACCGTCGACGTGGTGACGCCGATCCCGGACGACGGGCCGGTTCCCGCGGAGTAGCGGCACCACCCGCTCCCGCCGTGTCCACACGACGGGCCGAATCGACGCCACCCCGGCACGGTTCACGCCGCGACGGCGGCGTGCCCGATCGTGATGTCGCCGTACATGTTCCGTGCGTGCACGCGCACGGTGTCGTCGCTCGTGACGGCGGCCGCGGCGAAATCGTTGCGGACCGTGCCGTAGGCGGCGAACGTCTCCACCTGGACGGCGCTGCCGGGCCGCACGCCGACCGACAGCGCGCCCATCGACGTCTCCACCTGCACCACCCCGCGCACTGCCGCACCGATCGTGACGTCGCCCTTGGCGGTCTTCGCGGTGACCGAACCGCGAGGCTGCTCGACGACGATGTCGCCCGCGGCCACGTCGAGGTCGCAGTCGCCGAGCTCGCCCTTGCCGACCAGGCGGCCGAGCGCGGTCGTGGCCTTCAGCTGTGAACCCGCGGGGGCCAGCACGCTCACCTCGATCGAGTACTTGCCGCTCAACATCCCGGTGAACCACTTGTCCTCGGGCGCACGCACGGTGAGCACACCCGCGGCGAAATCGACCCGCATACGCTCGGCGGCGCGCACATCGCTCTTGCTGGACGGATCGGACGGACGGATCTCGACGACCGTGTCGGCCCGGTCGGTGGCGGTGACGACGACATCGCCGCACGGCACGTCGACGATGACGGTGATCGGGTCCGGGGTCTGGAAAGTGGGCATGGCTGTGCTCCTCGGGAGATGCGATGGGGGAAGGCCGGTCCGCGCGATGGGCGGTCCGTCCGGCTACGACTCCAACTATATGTAGAAGTATACGTATATGCAAGAGGCGTCCGGAATCCCCCGCTGGTTCCCAGGTCACAAAGGATTTTCGGCCGCCGCGCCCCGAGGTGGCGCGGCGTCCGGTGCGGTCAGTCGGGCAGGGTCACCACGCCGTCGAGATAGCGGCGGCAGCGGCCGAGCAGCAGGACGCGGTCGTCGGCGAGTTCGGTGCGCAGGGCGCCGCCGCGGCGGGAGAGCTGACGCGCGGTCAGCGTCGTCCGCCCGAGCTCGCGGCGCCACAGCGGGACCAGCTGGGCGTGCGCGGAGCCGGTGACGGGGTCCTCGGGGACACCGACGCCGGGGGCGAAGAAGCGGGAGACGAAGTCGGCGGAGTCGCCGGCGGCGGTCAGGATCGCCCCGCGGGCCAACTCGGGGAAGGCACCGAGATCCGGGGCGGCGGAACGCACTTCGTTCTCGGTGGCGACGACGATCACCTCGTCCTGCCCGGTGTAGGCGCGGAGCGGGGTGACGCCGAGCGCGGCCACCAGGGCCGGATCGGGATCCACCTGAACCGAGGCGAGGGCGGGCAGGTCGAGGACGTATTCGTCGTCGTCGGTGCGGTCGACGTGCAGCCACCCGGAGCGGGTGTAGAAACTCACCCGGTCGTGGCCGGGATGCAGGTCCTCGATGATCTGGGCGGCCGAGGCCAGCGTGGCGTGGCCGCACATGTCGACCTCCACCGCCGGGGTGAACCAGCGCAGGTGGAAGGCCGGCCATTCACCGGGCGGTCTCCCGGCGTCGGGGGGTAACTCGGAGGTGTAGAACGCGGTCTCGGCGAGGTTGTTCTCCTCGGCCAGTTGTTGCAGCAGCGCATCCGGCAGCCACGTGGACAGCGGCATGACCGCGGCCGGGTTGCCCGAGAACGGTGCGTCGGCGAACGCGTCGATCTGGTGCAGCAGTACCTCCATAGTGCGCAAAGGTACTCCAAGACCGAATGTTCGTCGGGCACAAGGGTTCTCGAGGCAACCCGGCCCTGGTCAGCGCGGCCTCACGCGCCCTGCGCGCCGACCGCGGGCACGAACTTGCCGGTGTTGCCGCTCGTCCGCGCCTGCACCCACCACGCCAGCTCCACGAGCACGATGCCGACCGCGCCGCAGACGAACGCCGCCAGCGTCAGGCGCGGGTTGGACGGGTCGAGCTTGAAGAACTCCCGGGTGAACGGGATGGTGAACAGCGCGATGTAGGCGAGCACCGACACCGCGATCAACACCACCTTCCACCACACGTACGGCCGCGCCACGAGCGCGAGCACCCACACCGCGATCATGATCAGCGTGATCAGCGCCGTCGTGCCCGCCTGCACCTTCTGTGTCTCGGAGGCCTCGGGACCGGCGTAGGCGATGAGGTAGGCGACGAAGGTGGCCACACCGATCACCACGCCCGAGGGCACCGCGAGCCGCATGACCCGGCCGACGAATCCGGTGCGGGCCCGCTCGTTGTTGGGTGCCAGCGACAGGATGAAGGCCGGGATGCCGATGGTGAACCACGCCGCGATGGTGACGTGGCGGGGCAGGAACGGATAGCCGATCGGGTCGTAGCCGAAGATCTGCGAGCCGACACCGGCCAGGCCGACCAGAAACGCCAGCAGCACCGAGTACACGGTCTTGGTGAGGAACAGATTCGAGACGCGCTCGATGTTGCCGATCACCCGGCGGCCCTCCCCCACCACATAGGGCAGGGTGGCGAACTTGTTGTCCAGCAACACGATCTGGGCCACCGCGCGGGTCGCCGGGCTGCCCGCGCCCATCGCGACGCCGATGTCGGCGTCCTTGAGGGCCAGCACGTCGTTGACGCCGTCGCCGGTCATGGCGACGGTGTGTCCACGCGATTGCAGGGCGCCGACCATGGCGCGCTTCTGGTCGGGGCGGACCCGGCCGAAGGTGGTGTCGGTGTCGAGCACGTCGGCGAGTTCGTCGCGATTCTCGGGCAGGGTGCGCGCGTCGACCGGGTGGTCGCCGCCGGGCAGGTCCAGGGAGGAGGCGACGGCGCCGACCGAGACGGCGTTGTCGCCGGAGATCACCTTGATCGAGACCTGCTGACTGGCGAAGTATTCGAGGGTGCCCTTGGCGTCGGGACGCACCTTCTGCTCGAGCACGACCAGCGCGGCCGGTTCGACCTCACCCGGCGCGTCGGCGGCGTCCACGGGACGGTCACCGCGCGCGAGCAGCAGCACGCGCAGGCCCGAGGAGCCGAGTTCCTCGGCGCGCGCGGCGTCGGCGGAGGCGGGGTCGAGCAGCACGTCGGGCGCGCCGAGCAGCCAATCACCATGCGCGCCATAGGAGATGCCGCTCCACTTCTTGGCCGAGGAGAACGGCGCGATGGCGGTCTGCGACCAGCCCGGCGTCTCCGGCAGCGCCTCGGCGATGGCCTGCACGCTGGCGTTCGGGCGGGGATCGTCGCCGGCGAGCGCGGCGAGGACCTGCCGGACCTGTGCTTCCTCGAAGGCGCCGAGCGGCTCGATCTGCGCCAGGCGCATGCCGTTCTCGGTGAGCGTGCCGGTCTTGTCGGCGCACACCACGTCGACGCGCGCGAGGCCCTCGATCGCGGGCAGCTCCTGGACCAGGCAGTTGCGCTTGCCCAGCCGCACCACGCCGACCGCGAACGCGATCGAGGTCATCAGGACCAGACCCTCGGGCACCATCGGCACCAGCGCGGCGACCATGCCGGTGACGGCCGGGCGCCAGGACTCGCCGCTGGAGACCAGCTGGTTGTAGATGCTCAGCGCGCCCGCCGGAATCAGCAGGTAGGTGATGAATTTGAGGATCTTGTCGATGCCGGAGCGCAGCTCGGAGTGCACCAGGGTGAACTTGCTGGCCTCCTCGGCCAGCTTCGCCGCGTAGGCGTCCTTGCCGACCTTGGTCGCGCGGTAGGCGCCCGAGCCCGACACCACGAAGCTGCCCGACATCACCGGGGCACCGACGCCCTTGTCGATCGGGTCGGCCTCGCCGGTGAGCAGCGACTCGTCGATCTCGAGCGCGGCCGATTCCTCGACCTCGCCGTCGACGACGATCTGGTCGCCGGGGCCGAGCTCGATCAGATCGTCGAGCACCACCTCGCCCGGGGCCACCTGCGTGGCGACGCCGTCGCGGCGCACCGTCGGCTTGGCCTGGCTGACGATGGCGAGCTGGTCCAGGGTCCGTTTGGCTCTGATCTCCTGGATGATGCCGACCGCGCTGTTGGCCACGATGAGCAGGCCGAACATGCCGTCGATCAGCGAGCCGGTGGACAGCACCAGCAGGAAGAGCACGCCGAGGATGGCGTTGATGCGGGTGAAGACGTTGGCCCGGACGATGTCGCGGACCGAGCGGCTGGCTCTGGCGGGGACATCGTTGGTGCGCCCGTCACGGCGTCGTTCCTCGACCTGTGCCGCGGTCAACCCGGTCGCCGCGGGCTCCTGCACGGAAATGGACATGCTCGTCAGGCTACGTCAGTCGTAACATGGGATGAATGCAGCGCAGCCCCTCTCCGCCCGGTGTCGTCTTCGGGACCGGCGCCTACCTGATCTGGGGCATGTTCCCCGCGTTCTTCGGGTTGCTGGCCTTCGCCTCGGCCGCCGAAGTCGTGGCGCAGCGCATCATCTGGACGCTGGTCGTCGTGCTGATCGTGCTGGCGGTGGCCGGGCGACTGCGGGAGATGCGCGGGATCGATGCGCGCACCTGGCGGCTGGCGGCGGCCGCGTCGGCGGCGATCGCGATCAATTGGGGCACGTATGTGTACGGCGTGAATTCCGGGCATGTCGTGGAGTGCGCGCTGGGGTACTTCATCAACCCGCTCGTCACCGTGGCGTTCGGCGTGGTGCTGTTCCGGGAACGGCTCACCCGCGCCCAGTGGGTGGCGCTGGGGCTCGGCGCGCTCGCGGTGGTCGTGCTGACCGTCGACTACGGTCGACCGCCCGTGATCGCCCTGGTGCTCGCCTGCTCGTTCGCCACCTACGGACTGGTCAAGAAGGTGATCCGGCTCGACGCCCTGCGCGGGATCGCGGCCGAGGGCATCGTGGCCTTCCCGTTCGCGCTGGCCTTCCTGATCGTGCTGATGGCGACCGGTCGCAGCGAATTCACCTCCACCCCGGCGCATTTCGGCCTGATGCTGGCGACCGGGCCGGTCACGCTGATCCCGCTGCTGCTGTTCGCGGTCGCCGCCCAGCGGGTGCCGCTGTCGACCATGGGCATCCTGCAGTACCTGACTCCCGCCCTCCAGATGGCCTGGGGCGTTGCCGTCATGCACGAACCGATGCCGCCGTCACGCTGGGTGGGGTTCGCGTTGATCTGGGCCGGGCTGGCGGTCTTCACCGCCGACGCCCTGCGCCGGGCAGGGCGGGCGCGTCGCGCGCCGGTCGCCGTCGCACCCACGGACGAGGTCACCACGCCGTAGGAGCCGGCGCACACCGGGCCTCCCCGGCGCGGTGGCGCCACGTCTCCGCCCGTCTTGTGAACGGCCCGCGTGCCGGATCGGAATCGGCGGTGCGAGGCACAATCCGACCGGTAGGCTCGGTCGGCTGGATGGTCGAGGGCGGCGCTCGGGAGGGGTGGTTCGGTTGGTCGGGTCGGGGTTCTCGGATCGGGTGGCGGGGGTGCTCGTCGGCGGGGCCGCGGGTGACGCGCTCGGCGCCGGGTACGAGTTCACGAAACCCGGGCCCGCAACGGTGATCGACATGATCGGCGGGGGCGTGTTCGACTGGGCGCCGGGTGAGTGGACCGACGACACCTCGATGGCGCTGGCCATCGTGCTGGCGGCGGTCAACGGGCCGGGGATCGATCTGGACGCGGTCGCGCAGGGATTCGTCGCCTGGTTCGATTCGGACCCGCCGGACATCGGCAACCAGACCAGGACCGTGCTCTCGGCCCGGCCTTCGTCCGCACTGGACATGCAGGCGGTCGCGATGTCGCTGACCGGGCGGACCGGCGGCAACGGGTCGCTGATGCGCACCGCGCCGGTGGCCCTGGCCTACCTCGACGACGCGGCCGCCTGCGTCGCGGCGGCGGGCCGGATCGGGATGCTCACCCACTACGACGAGCACGCCGTCGAAGCCTGCAAGCTGTGGACCTACGCGGTGCGCCACGCCGTGCTGCACGCCGACTTCGGCGGTGTCCGCGAATATCTCGGCGGCTCGGCGCATGCGGCGTACTGGACCGAACGCCTCGACGAAGCCGAGCACGGCACCCCGGACGACTTCCCGAACAACGGCTGGGTGGTACACGCCCTGCAGACCGCCTGGTGGGCCATCAGCACCACCGACCAGTCCACGCCCGAGCACCTCCCCCGCGCCCTCGAAGCCTGCGTCCGCGCGGGCAACGACACCGACACCACGGCCGCCATCGCAGGCGGCCTCCTCGGCGCCCGCTGGGGAGCCTCCGCGGTGCCGCCGCGCTGGCGGGCCATGCTGCACGGCTACCCGGGGCTGACCGGCGCGGACCTGCCCGACCTGGCCCAGCGCATCGCCGCGCACTCGCGCTGAGCGGCCCGTCCTGGACCGCTGCCTACCAGGCGGTGATGATCGGGCCCGGAGTCCAGGTCCCCCAACGGTTCTCGGAGGACACCGTCGGCTGCGCCGGGACGGCGGTGCTGTCCAGCGGCAGGTACTGCTCGAGCGAACCCCAGTCGCGGTCCCAGTCGTTGTTCAGGTAGGTCGGCAGGGTGCGGGCCGTGAACAGCAGCTGGGTCCAGCCGAGCGGGCCGCCGCCGTCGTGCCCCTGCCACAGGTTCGTGATGGTGGCGCCGTTGCGGTCGGGCAGGATGCGGTACTCGGGCAGCGCCGAGATGCCGTTGTGGGTGGGCAGGTGGTTCTGGCACGGGAAGTGCAGTCCCACCGCCCAATCCAGCAGCACGGGAGCGTCGCCGCCGACGACGGCGTTGAGCGTGGTCAGCTTCGGCACCCGCGGCGGGGTGACGGCGAGCCACTGATCGGGGCCGAGGTCGCGGTCCTGCGCGACCAACCGGACGACGCCGGCCTCGGCGGGCACCTGATCGAGCGGGACGCGCAGGTTGCGCCACATCGGGGCGGGACCGATGTCGATCGGCGTCACCCGACCGGCCGGGGTCACCGAGCCGTCGGGTCCGGCGGTCCCGTACTCGACGGCCAGTTCCTGGCCCGGGTGCACGATGCCGTCGGCGTCGACCGAGCGGATCCGGCCCGCCACCGCCACCGTCAGCAGCGGTCCGCGCGGACCGTCGGGCAGGCGGAACCAGCCGCTGGTGAGCGCGGCGGGTTCCTGCGCGCCGGCGCGGTAGCTGCCCAGCACCGGGGTGGTCGCCGGATCGAGACCGAACGGGAGCGCGAGGGAACCCTGGCGGGACTCCGAGCCCGCCGAGGTGGAGGCGTCGCGCAGCTTGTCGGGGTCGTCGGAGACCGAATTGGCCTGTCCCGTGGTCGATTCCACCTCGTCGGAGGTGAGGACCGGGGCCACCCCGTCGGGCCGGAAGCCGGTGGCGTCGGTGCCCGCCAGCGCCGTCGTCACGTCACCGGTCAGCGGGACGAGCATGGACGCGTTCGGGTCGGTCTCGACGAGGACCTCGTCGGCCATCCCGCAGCCGCCGTTGAAGGCGGCCTGGAAGTTGGAGTTCGCCAGCGAGTACGCCGGGTGCTGCGCCACGGTCGCTTTCGCGAACGAGGCCACCTCGAACAGCACCATCATGGCGGCGACGACGGCGAGCACCGGCACCCGCGCGAGCCGACCCGCCGTGGGCGTCGGGTTCGGGTGGATGTGGAACCAGGCCGCGATCGCCAGGCACAGCGCCGTGAGCCCGGCGAACAGCGTGGAGACGCCGAATCCGGCGACGGTCGGCGGCTTGTCCCACCACGGGATGCCCCACGACGACGCGTACCAGTACCCGTTGGCGCCGACCCAGGTCATCGCCAGGGCGAAGAACACCGCGGCGGCGAACAGCGCGCGGTTGCGCAGGGGCCGCAACACGGCCGGGCTCACCGCCACCGCGGTCACCGCGGCGACGCAGGTGCCCAGACCGGCGAAGACGCCGAACTGGTGGGTCCACTTGGTGGGCGAGAACATCATCAGCACCATGGCGGCCAGGGTGATCCCGAGCAGCCTGCGCGTCGGGCCCGTCGCGGTGCCGGGGATGTGGCCGCCGCGCCGGAGCATGGTCGCCGCGCACACGATGAGGCCGAGCAGCATGACGAACACACCGAAGCGCCGGGTCAGCCAGCCGTCGGCATTGATCTGCAGCAGGTACTGGTAGCGCAGGAACTCGAAGAACCAGGATTCGCCGGGCCCGATCTTGCCGTGCACCTCGAACATCTCGCGCACGCCGGCCAGGGTGCGGTCGGCGAAGACCACGGTCAGCACCACGGTGCCCGCGGCCAGGATCGGCAGCAGCTGCGCGAGGTAGCCGACCGACTTGGCCCGGCGCACGATCACGGCGGTGACCGTGCGGGCGCCGGCGACCAGCGCGCCGAGGCAGATCAGGCCCGACGGCGCGCCGGTGAGGGTGAACGCGGCCACGATCACCGCGACCGCGAAGGGCAGCAGCCTGCGGGTCGCGATGGCTCGTTCCACCGAGACCCAGGTGACCAGCACGCCCAGCGCGACAACGAATTCCGCGCGCAGCCCGTTGTTGTAGGGCAGCCAGAAGGCGAGGAAGACCAGGGCCGCGGTCCAGGTGGCGACCCGCCGGCGGCGCACCGCCGTCCCCAGCCGGGGCAGCACCTCGCGGCTGATCAGCCACCAGGTGAGCAGTCCCGCGCCGAGCGCGGGCAGCCGGACCACCGGGCTCGCCGTGGACAGGTGGGTGAGCCAGCCGATGATGTCGGTGTAGGGCGTGTAGAACGGGCCCTCGTCGACGCTGAACCAGCGGTAGTAGTTCGACATGTTGCCGGAACTACGCGCGCCCCTGGCCATCCCGAGGATGTAGCCGTCGTCGGAGGTGTTGGCGCCGATGAAGTGCCACACGGTGAGCACCGCGAACACCAGCCAGTCCACCGGGCGCAGCCGCCACCAGCGCTGCGGCAGGAACCGGCGGGCCGAGCGGCCGTCGCGCGCGTCGAGGCGGTGCAGCGCGAACAGCGACAGCGCCGTCGCCAGCAGGCACAGCGCGATCGCGGCGAACTTGATCCAGGTGGGCGAGGTGATGTAGCGGGAATCGGCGACCACGTCCACGGCGAGGCCGGCGGGTGGCGCGCCGGTGAGTTCGCTGAAGACACCGACGACCTGGGGCCGCAGATCGGTGGACACGGTCGCGCCCGCGGCGCCGAGGCCGGTCGCGGTGACCGCGGCTTCGCGCGGGGTGATCGCGGCGGTGATCGCGCAATCGGCGCCGATCACCTCGGCCAGCGGCGCCGTCCACAACAGCGTCGAGCGCGACACCACGTCGACGCGACCCGGCCGCTCGTCGGTATCGGCGACGACCTTGACCACGAAGCCGTACTTCTCGCGATCCGCCGACTGGTACGGGATCGTCGACACCGCGACACCGCCGGTCGCGGCCAGCGAGCTCAGCGCCGCGCACGGCACGGTCGCGGTGAGTTCGGCGGGCGCGTAGGCGACGAGCGGTGATTCGATCGCGGTGAGGGTGCCGCGCTGCGGCCACGACACCGTCGCGGTGTCGACCCGCACGGGCAGGAACGGGATGGCGACCGCGCTCAGGACACCGATGAGGGCGGCGACGATCGCGACGACGCGGATCCCTTCGCCGGTACGACCCCGTCGCGCGGGCTCCGAAGCATCCTCGGTCGGATGCCCCGGCCGCACGATCGTCTCAACCACGGGGCCCGATAGTAGCCGCGCGGCGGATTCCCCGCGAAAATGCCCGAAGCCCCGGCCACGACGGGTGTCGGACCGGGGCTTCGCGGGGGTGGGTCAGGCGCAGGCGACCGACTGCTGGCCCAGGTTGGTCAGCATGGTGCAGGCCCACGACTTCTGGACCTTCCACTTGCCGTCCTCGGCCACGAACGGCACGTCGACCACGTTGGTCTGACCGTTGAGGGTGAAGTTGGCCTTGGCGTTCACGCTGTCACCGAAGGAGGTCACCTCGGTGACCTGCACCTGCACGCCGGCCTGCTGCGCGGCGACCGCGAGCCGGTTCGGCAGCTCGGGATCGGCGGAGCCGCCCTGCACGAAGTCCAGCTTCTGGTCGTTGGGCACCGACGGGTCCAGCGCGGTGGTGAGCTGCTGGTTCAGCTCATCGACGGTCGGCACCGGGGGCAGGTTCGTGGCGGCCGTGGTGCTGGCGACCTTGCTGGTGGTCGGCTTGGCGGCGGGCTTGTCGCCCTTGTCGTCGCTGCACGCGCTCAGTCCGAGGGCGGCGACCACGGCCAGTCCCGCGATCGCGACACGTCCGGTCGTACGAAGCTTCAACTGCTCGTCCTTTGCGTTCGAGGTGGGAGTTCCATCGCGGTAGTCGAGGCTACTACTCACGCGAGGCTGTCGAGGGGGTCGGCCCGGGTGAGGTCCGGGTCGTCGGCTGGAAAGGTACGCGCCGGGCCGGGGCCTGTCGAGCGGGTCTCGAAGCGGACGGTCACCACGCCGTAGCCCGCGCCCTGCACCCATCCGTGGCCGAACTCGGGATGGCGCACGTCCGTGCCCGGAAACCACTGTCCGACAGGCGCGTCGCGGACGCGGGCGGGTTCCTCCGGGGGTGGCGCGGTGTCCTCGAACGTCGAGTCCGCGGGCAGCGCCTGGTCGAGTTCGGGGAACAGCGATTCCTGCCGGACCAGCGACAGACCGCCGTAGCCGACGCCGACCAGGCGGACGGGTCCGAGTTCGGCGGGATCGATGGCGGAGCGCTGCGCCGCCGCGGCCAGGGTGGTGAGGTCGGCCGTGGCGTAGGGCAGGGTGAACGACCTGGTCACGATGCTCATGTCGGACTTCTTGAGCTTGAGCACCACGGTGCGGGCCGCCCGGCCGTCGCGCTCGAGGCGGCGATGGGCGGCCGCGGCCATCGCGGCGACGGCGCTGCGCAGCTCGGGCAGCGTGACGATGTCGCGCTCGTAGGTGTTCTCGGCGCTGATCTGTTTGGCCTCGGCGCGTTCGGCGACCGGCCGGTCGTCGATCCCGCGGGCGAGCCGGTGCAGCGCGGTGCCGATGCTGCCGCCCAGGATCGAGGCGGCCTCCGATTCCGGCAGCGCCGCGAACGCCCCGACGGTCTCGATGCCGAGCCCGCGCAATCGGCCCTCCGCGACCGGCCCGATCCCCCACAGCTTGCGCACCGGCAGCCCGGCCAGCAGCTCGCCCTGTTCGGCCGGTGAGATCACCCGCATCCCATCCGGTTTGGCCAGGCCGGACCCGATCTTGGCGAGCTGCTTGCCGGTGCCCGCGCCGATCGAGGCGGTGAGGCCGGTGCGCTCGCGCACCAGAGCGCGCAGCATCGCGCAGTACTCCTGCACGTCGGCGACGGTGGCGCCCGCCAGTTCGGCGGGTTCGGCGAACGCCTCGTCGAACGACAGCGTCTCCAGGACCGGGATCCGGCCGCGCAACGTGTCGAACACCTGCCCGCTCAGCAGCGAGTACACCGCGCCACGCGGAGGCACCACCACCGCCGACACCCCGATCAGCCGCCGCGCCTGGTGCATGGGCATGGCCGAGCGCGCCCCGTACACCCTGGCCTCGTAACTGGCCCCCGCCACGACCCCGCGCTGTCCCGCGCCGCCGACCAGCACCGGGCGCCCGCGCAGGGTGGGCCGGGTGAGCTGTTCGACCGAGGCGAAGAACGCGTCCATATCGATGTGCAGCACCCAGCGGCGCGCCGTGACCGCGGCATCGGGCCTGGCCGGGGCGCCGGCGGCGGAGGCGTCGGTGCTCACGCCCGCAATCTACGCCGCGCCGCCGACAGGTTTCCCAGCCGACTGACAGCGGTGCCACAGCGACAACCCCGTCCGGTGTGTGATGATCGGGTAATGAAGATCCGCAAGGCTGTCATTCCCGCCGCGGGCATCGGCTCCCGACTGCTCCCGCTGACGAAGGCGACGCCGAAGGAGATGCTCCCGGTCGGCGACAAGCCGGTCATCGAGCACACCGTCCGTGAGCTGGTCTCCTCCGGTATCACCGACATCACCATCGTGGTGAGCGGCGGCAAGTCGCTCATCCAGGATCACTTCCGCCCGAACCCGGCACTGGTCGCGCAGCTGCGCGCCGACGGCAAGTCCGCCTTCGCCGACGCGGTGGAGGAGGTCGGCGAGCTCTCCGCCGCCGGGCACATCACCTACCTCGACCAGCACGGGCCCTACGGCAACGGCACGCCCGTGCTCAACGCCGCCCGCCACCTGGGCGACGAGCCGATGCTGGTGCTGTGGCCCGACGACGTGTTCGTCGCCGAGGTGCCGCGTGCCCAGCAGCTCATCACCGCCTACGAGTCCACCGGCTGCCCGGTCCTGGCCCTGCTGCCGATGGAGCCGGGCGAGTCGCAGCGTTACGGCGTCCCGGTCGTGCGCGAGGACCTCGACGACGGGTTGCTGCGCATCTCCGGCCTCATGGAGAAGCCCAAGCCCGAGGACGCCCCGTCGGCGTTCGCGGCGATCGGCGGCTACGTGGTGACCCCGGGCATCATCGAGGAGCTGCAGGTCCAGACGGAGAAGTGGTACACCCACCAGAACGGCGAGGTGTACCTGACCGACGCGATCAACAGCTACGCCGCCAACCACGCGGTGTACGGCCAGGTGATCCAGGGCCGCTGGTACGACACCGGCAACCCCGCCGACTACCTGGTGGCCCAGTTCGCCTCGGCCCTGGCCCACCCCGAGTACGGGCCGCTGCTGCGTCAGCTCGTGGACTGAGCCGTCAGAACCGGCGAATGGTGAAGATGTCGAATTCGCGCAGGGGATGCAGGCCGACCGGGACGCCCGCGGCGTGGGCGTCGAGGATCTGGCCCATCCCCGCGTAGATGCCGACGTGGGAGCCGTCGCCGTTGAGGACGACGACGTCGCCGGGCGCGAGCCCGCGGAACGTCACCGGCATGCCGACTTTCGCCTGCTCCCAGGTGGTGCGCGGCAGGGTGACGCCGACCTGCCGGAAGGCCCACTGCACCAGGGCCGAGCAGTCCCAGGCGTGCGGCCCGGTCGCGCCCCACTCGTAGGGTTTGCCGATCTGGGTGGCCGCCGCCGTGAGCGCGCCCATGCCGGTGGCACTGGGCAGCGGGATACCGCCCGAGCCACTCGAACTGCCCGAGGCGGAGCCGGAATCGCCCGAGCCCGTGGCACTGCCGGTCTGGGACCAGGCGGGCCCGGCGAGGACGAGGGTGGTGGCGAGGGAGGCGACGAAGCCGAAGGCCAACCGTCGCAGAACTTTCCGTCTCATGCGCGCGCCCTTCCTCACGGCCGGACCGGTGGGCCCGGCTGGTCGGTTATCGGGTGGCATCGCCACCGCTGACGGCGGCGCCACCCCGGGTGCAGTGCCGCGCCCCGAGCGGTCACCGAGGGCACGACACTGTTTCCACAGGACAATCGTCACAAGCAGTTACTGTCGCCTCAGCGGTTCCATGCGCATCAGCAGTAACACCTCGATTGTGCGCGAAGATCACGTCGCTGTCTCGAAGTTTCAGCAAATTGTCAGCATCGTTACCTTCGGTCAGCTCCGACGCAGCGAAAGGGGCGGAGCCGAAAGTCGGCTCCGCCCCTCGCGTGTCGCTGTCAGGCCTTGGCGACGACGGCCCGCACACCGCCCGTGAGTTCGGCGGCGTCGGTGCCCGCGGAGCCGAAATCGAGGGTGGTGGCGAGGATTTCACCGGCGATCAGCTCGCGGTGGGTCTGTGCCCAGGCCAGCCGCTCGGCCGGCACCTCCAGGGTGACGGTGATCCGGTCCGACACCTCGAGGCCCCGCGACTTGCGCGTCTCCTGCAGGTCACGGATGAGGTCGCGAGCCCAGCCCTCGGCCTCCAGTTCCTCGGTGACCACCGAATTCAGCACCACCAGACCGGCATTGCCGGGCAGGGCGGCGGTGGACTCGGGTTCGGCGGCCACCAGGCGCTGGGTGTACTCCTCGGGCAGCAGGGTGATCCCGGCGGCGGTGACGACACCGTCGGCCGACTCCGACCACTCCCCCGCCTTGACGGCCTTGATCACCGTCTGCACGTCCTTGCCCAGGCGCGGACCCGCGGCGCGCGCGTTGACGGCCAGCTCGAACCGCCCGTGCGCGTCGACGTCGGTGGTCAGGTCGACCTTCTTGACGTTGACCTCGTCGGCGATCAGCGCACTGAACGGCGCGAGCCGCTCGGCGTCGCCCGCCGCGATGGTCACCTCGGCCAGCGGCAGCCGCACCCGCAGGTTCTTGGCCTTACGCAGGCTCAGCACCGTGGAGCAGACCGTGCGCACCTCGTCCATCGCGGCCACCAGCTCGGCGTCGTGCGGCAGCTCGGTCTCGGCGGGCCAGTCGGTCAGGTGCACCGAGCGCTCGCCGGTGAGACCGCGCCAGATGACCTCGCTGATCAGCGGCAGCAGCGGCGCGGCGAGGCGGGTGGCCACCTCGAGCACGGTGTGCAGCGTGTCCACCGCGTCGCGGTCCTCGGACCAGAACCGCGAACGCGACCGGCGCACGTACCAATTGGTGAGCGCGTCGGCGAACGAGCGCAGCTCGTCGCAGGCGCCGGCGATGTCGTAGGTCTCGAGCGCCTCGGTGATCACGTCCCGCGTCGCCGCCAGCTTGGCCAGGATGTACCGGTCGAGCACGTGCGGCGAGTCCGTGCGCCACACCCCGGGCTTCGAGGCGTAGAGCTGCAGGAAGGTCCACGCGTTCCACAGCGGCCGCAGCGCGTGGCTGACGCCCTCGCGGATGCCGCGCTCGGTGACGATGAGGTTGCCGCCGCGCAGGATCGGCGAGCTCATCAGGAACCAGCGCATCGCGTCGGAGCCGTCGCGGTCGAAGACCTCGTTGACGTCGGGGTAGTTGCCCTTCGACTTCGACATCTTCAGGCCGTCGTCACCCAGCACGATGCCGTGCGCGGCAACGGTTTTGAACGACGGCGAGTCGAACAGCGCCGTCGAGAGCACGTGCAGGGTGTAGAACCAGCCGCGCGTCTGCCCGTTGTACTCGACGATGAAATCGCCGGGAAAGTGACTGTCGAACCACTCCTTGTTCTCGAACGGGTAGTGCACCTGGGCGAAGGGCATCGAGCCCGACTCGAACCAGCAGTCGAGCACCTCGGGGACCCGGCGCATGGTCGACTTCCCGGTCGGGTCGTCGGGGTTGGGCCGGGTGAGGTTGTCGATGCCGGGGCGGTGCAGGTCCGCGAGGCGCACGCCGAAGTCACGCTCGAGTTCGTCGAGCGAACCGTAGACGTCCACGCGCGGGTAGGCTGGGTCGTCGGACACCCACACCGGGATCGGGCTGCCCCAGTAGCGGTTACGGCTGATGTTCCAGTCGCGCGCGCCCTCGAGCCACTTGCCGAACTGGCCGTCGCGGATGTGCTCGGGCACCCAGGTGATCTGCTTGTTCAGCTCGACCATGCGATCGCGGAACTTCGTCACCGCGACGAACCAGGACGGCACGGCCATGTAGATCAGCGGCTGGCCCGAGCGCCAGCTGTGCGGGTAGGAGTGCTCGATCGTCTCGTGCCGCAACAGCTTTCCGGCGGCCTTGAGGTCCTTGATGATCACCGGGTTGGCGTCGAAGACCATCAGTCCCTCGTACGGGGGAACCATCGAGGTGAACTTGCCCGCGGGGTCCAGCGGCTGCACGATCTCGATGCCGTTGGCCGAGGCCACGTCCATGTCCTCCTCACCGAAAGCCGGTGCGAGGTGGACGATTCCGGTGCCGGAGTCGGTGGTGACGTAGTCGGCGGTGAGCACGCGGTGCGCGTTCGGGTGACCGAGGAAGAAGTCGAACGGCGGCCGGTAGGACAGGCCGGCCAGCGCCGCCCCGTCGTACTCGCCGAGCACCGTCGGCTCCTCGCCGAACTCGCGGGCGAAGTGCGACACCCGTTCGGCGGCCAGCACGTAGCGCTTGCCGTCGGCGGCCTGGACGTGCACATAGCGCACGTCGGGGTGCACGGCGATCGCCAGGTTGGACGGCAGCGTCCACGGCGTGGTGGTCCAGATCAGGGCGTTGGCGCCGTCGAGGGCGGCCAGCGGGTGCTCGGCGGGGACCGACAGCACCATGTCGACGGTGACCGCCGGGTCCTGGCGCATCTTGTACGCGTCGTCGAGGCGGGTCTCCTGGTTCGACAGCGGCGTCTGCTCGTACCAGCTGTAGGGCAGCACGCGGAAGCCCTGGTAGATCAGGCCCTTGTCGTAGAGGGTCTTGAAGGCCCACATCACCGACTCCATGAAGTCGAGATCGAGGGTCTTGTAGTCGTTGTCGAAGTCGACCCAGCGCGCCTGGCGGGTGACGTAGTCACGCCACTCGCCGGTGTAGCGCAGCACCGAGGACTTACAGGCGGCGTTGAACTCGGCCAGCCCCATCGCGTCGATCTGCGACTTGTCGGTGATGCCGAGCTGCTTCTCGGCCTCGATCTCGGCGGGCAGGCCGTGGGTGTCCCAGCCGAAACGGCGGTCGACCTTCTTGCCGCGCATGGTCTGGTAGCGCGGGACCAGGTCCTTGACGTAGCCGGTGAGCAGGTGGCCGTAGTGCGGCAGGCCGTTGGCGAAGGGCGGGCCGTCGTAGAAGACGAACTCGCCTTGGCCGTCGCGGCTGTCGATGCTGGCGCGGAAGGTGTCGTCGCGGGCCCAGTAGTCGAGGACCTGCTGTTCGAGTTCCGGGAACGACGCGCCGGAACCCGCGCCGAAGTCGACCCGGGGGTATGCACCGGTGGTTGTCTCGTCCGCCATCGCGGATCTGCTCCTCGTGCCGCCGCGCCGTCGGCGCGAATCCTGGGCACGGGGACGATGTCGACGCCGGTGCGCCGGACCGCGGTACCACCCCGCTTGCCCGTGCCGCCCCGGTCGGAGGGTACGGGCCTCTCGTTGTGAGCTGTGACGGGCTCACCCGTTCGGTTCTACTGAGCGCCTGCGCGCCGTTCTTCCGAAGGCTCCCCGGTGATGGCCGGATCACTGCCGTGTCTGTGTCGATTCTAGCGGGAACCGTCCAGCGAATATTCCCGCGGTCAGTCCCGCCGGACGTGACGCCCGGGCCGGACCTCGTCGTTCTCGGGTTTCCGCGCGGCCAGCGCGCTCACCAGCAGGGTGGCGGCGCCGATCACACAGACCAGAATGCAACCCCACGCCCAGAGCACCGAACCGGTGGCGAGCGCCGCGACGAGCAGTCCGAAACCGATTGCCGCGAGGACGAGCGTCAAGACGAGCATGCTGACTCCCAAGAAACCCGAGCAGCCCGACGAAAGCTGGGCGTTCCCGGATCACGCGGGGTGCCGCGCGATCCGGGTCCAGTTTACTTGGCGCCCTTGGCGAAGGAGGCCGGAGCCAGGCTGTTGGCGGAGCCGTTGGTCTCGCCGGCGAACTCGCCGCCGTCGACCGGCACGGCCGAGCCGCGGTTCTCCAGCTCCTCCAGCTGCGACTCCAGGTACGACTTCAGCCGCACGCGGTACTCGCGCTCGAAGGTCTTGAGCTGCTCGATGCGGCTCTCCAGCACCGTGCGCTGCTGGGTGATGGTGGCCATGATCTCGGCGTGCTGACGCTCGGCGTCGGCGGTGAGCGCCTCGGCCTTGTCCTTGGCCTGGCGCAGCTGGGTGTCGGAGCGGTTCTGCGCGTCGGCCAGCATCGCGTCGGACTTCTGGCGCGCGTCGGCGATCATCGCCTCCGAGCGGGTGCGGGCGTCGCCGACCAGTCGCTCGGAGTTTGCCCTCGCGTTCGACAGCAGGCCCTCGGCCTCGGTCTTGGCGTCGGTGGTGAGCCGGTCGGCCATCTCCTGGGCCAGCGTCAGCACCTTGGCGGCCTGCATGTTCGCGTCGGGGCCGGAGTTGTCCCGGACCGGCGCGGCGACCGGCATCGGCGCGGGCGGCGCGGCGGGCACCGGTGGCGCGATCGGTTCCGGTGCCGGTGGCGGTGCCTGTTGAACGGGCGCCTTCACAGCGTTGACCGGGGCGGATCCGCGGTTCTTCTTGGCATCGGCCAGTTCGGTGTCGAGCTCGGCGACCCGCTGACGCAGGTCGGCGTTCTCCTCGATCAGGCGCGAAAGCTCCTGCTCGACGAGATCCAGGAAGGCGTCGACCTCGTCCTCGTTGTAGCCGCGCTTCCCGATCGGCGGTTTGCTGAACGCGACGTTATGCACATCGGCAGGAGTCAGCGGCATCGAAGGATCCCTTCACGCGTCTTTTGGAGAACTAGCAAGCGGTCTTCTCGATTCAGTATGTCACACGGAGGTCACGGGCTGCCCGAGCCTACCCACGATGGACATCAGGATGAAGACCACGAAGAGCAGGACCATTATCGACAGATCGAGGCGAATACCCCCGAGATTCACAGGAGGTATCAACCGCCTCAGGAGTTTCACCGGCGGGTCGGTGATCGTGAAGATGACCTCCAGGATGATCACCACCACACCGGTCGGGCGCCAATCACGCGCGAAACTGCGAATGAACTCGACGATCACCCGGCTGATCAGCAACAGCCAGAAGATGAAAAGCACCAGGTACAGAACCGCGAACAGGGCCACGGCTTCACTCTGCCGCAAAATCGGCGGCGTGCAAAATGGCCGCGCCGCGCGATGCGCGGGCGGCCATCATCTGCGGACCTAAGTCGGGGCTATTTCTGGTTGTAGAAGCCGTTTTCGGCGATGCGGCGGCGCTCTTCCGCCGATACGTCGACATCGGCCGGTGAGAGCAGGAACACCTTCGTGGCCACCTTGTCGAACGAACCACGCAGGGCGAATGCGAGACCCGCCGCGAAATCCACCAGTCGCTTCGCGTCGGCGTTGCTCAGGTCGACCAGGTCCATGATCACCGGGTTGCCCTCGCGGAAACGCTCACCGATGATCCTGGCCTCGCTGTAGTCGCGCGGACGCAGCGTGGTGATCTTGGACAAGGGGCCTCCGTCCTCGAAGATCCCCGGCCGCCGCGCCGCCGCGGGCTCGGGTCGCATGCGCTCCTCCAACCTGCGCTCCTCGGCGTCGGGATCGACCGCGAGCGCGCCGCGCGTGGAGCCGCGCATCCCCGGGGCGATACCGCCCGCCCGGAACGAGCGACCCGAGGAGGGCGCCGTCTCGATCCTGGTCGGGCGGCGCGGCGCCTCGTAGCGCTCGTCGGCGTAGGTGTCGGCGACGTAGTCGTCGCGCCGTGCCTGGTAGGCCGACTTGTAGGCCGGCTGCGGATAGTCGTCGGGCTCGTCCTCGAAACGGTCGGAGCCGTAACGGTCTTCGGCGTAGCGGTCGTAGCTGCGCGGGCGAGGGCGGCCGAGGCGCTCGTCGGCGCCGCGAGGGGCGTGATCGTCGACGTAATCGTCTTCGTACTCGTCGAGCGGAACCATGCCGAAGTACGCCTTGAACTTGTGCAGCGTGCTCATGATGGACCTTCCTTCGGCCCCGGTGGCGGCCGGGTGTTGAAGTTCTTGCTCAGCGCCTCTTCGGCCCAATCGTATGTGTCGAATGTGACTGATGAGGTTTCTTTGCTACGCCGAGGTTATCGGTCGGGCGCCCATCAACGCGGTTCCGACACGCACACAAGTCGAACCGTGTTCGACCGCAACTTCCAAATCACCCGACATACCTGCAGAAAGTTCGGTCGCCTCGGCGTGTTGCGCGAGCAGCGAAGTGTGCAAAGTCGCAAGATTCGCAAACGACGCATCACTGGCGGCGTCAAGGGGCGGAATCGCCATCAGACCGGCCAGATGCAACCCGGGAGCCTTCGCCACGAGGTCGGCCAGGGCGGGCAGATCGGCGGGTGCGACACCCCCGCGCCCGGGGTCGGCGTCGAGGCTCACCTGCAGCAGCACACGCAGGGGCGCGGTACGCTCGCCGGCTGCGAGTGCGTCCTGCGCGGCCCGGTCCAGCGCGTTTGCCAGCCGTTCGCTGTCGACCGAGTGCACGGTGTGCGCCCAGCGCGCCACCGCGCGGGCCTTGTTCCGTTGCAGGCGCCCGATCATGTGCCATTCGACGTCGTCGTAGGCGAGCTCGGCGACCTTGGCCGAGGCCTCCTGCTCGCGCGACTCCCCGAAGGCGCGGCGGCCGAGGCGGTACAGGATGTCGACATCGGTGGCCGGGAAGAACTTCGTCACCGGGAGCAGCCGGACCGAACCGGCCGGTCGGCCCGCCGCGACCACGGCCGCGTCGATGCGGGCGAGCAGGCCGTCGAGGCGGGCGGACAGTTCCGCGGTGCGGGTGGCGGAATCGGTCGGGGTCATCCGCGGGCCGTATCCATCCAGATCACGCTCCCGATGCGACCGGTCGGGGCGCCGCGACGGTGGCTGAACAGGGTCTTGTCCTCGATCGTGCAGCGCGGGTCGAGGGCGATGCCGCCGATCCCCGCCTCGGTGAGCTGCCTGCTGATCCCGGCCCGCAGGTCGAGGCCAGGGGTCTTGCGGACCGTGGTGGTGGCGCTGCCGGGCAGGTGAGCCTCGACGTCGGCGCGCATCGCGGCCGGGACCTCGTACTGGCGGCCGGAGGCAGCGGGGCCGAGGAAGGCGCCGATCCGCTCCATCCTGGCGCCGACCGAGACCATCGCCTCGAGCACCAGCGGCACGATGCCGATCCGGGCGCCGATGCGGCCCGCGTGCACCGCGGCGATCACGCCCGCCTCGTCGTCGGAGAGCAGCAGCGGGACGCAGTCGGCGGTGAGGACGACGAGCGCCAGGTCCGGCACCGTGGTGACCAGGGCGTCGGTCACCGGGACCGGTTCGGCGCGCGGTCCGTCGACGATCTCGACGTGGCGTCCGTGCACCTGCTCCATCCAGACCAGGCGGTCGGGGGTGAGCCCGATGCCCTCGGCGAGGCGAACCCGGTTGCGGCGCACGGCTTCCGGATCGTCGCCGACGTGATCGCCCAGGTTGAACGAGTCGTACGGGGCGGCGGAGAAGCCACCGGCGCGGGTCGTTGTCACCCGGCGGACGGTCACGGTCGGCGGTGCGGAAGTCATGGGATCGAGGGTAGTGCGCGGAGCCGGGTGCTTGGTCGCGCGCACGCGGTGACATCGATCAACACGCTCGCCCGCAGGGGTCAGGCCGGGGTGCTGTCGAGTTCGTCGAGTCTGCGGGCGATTCCGGCGCGGCCGGTGAGGCCGAGCTTGCGCAGGACGCGGCTCAGGTGGTCCTCGACGGTGCGGGGGCTCAGGTACAGCAGCGCGGCGATGTCCTTGTTGGAGTGGCCGCGGGCGGCCAGGTCGGCGACCTCGCGTTCGCGCCGGGTCAGCGCGTCGGCGCCGGTGACGGGGCGGCTGCCCGCGAGTCTGCGCTGCGCGCTCGTGGTCTCGGCCACCAGGCGGTGCGCGCCCGCGGCGATGAAAATCGCACGTGCCGAGGCGAATCGGCTCGTGGCCGCGCCGAAGTCACCGCGGCGGCCGGCCACGATCCCGGCGAACAGGTCCGCCTGCGCGGCGTTGACCACCATTCCGGCGCGAGTGAACGCCACCCTGGCCAGCTCGGCGGCCCGCGCCGCCGCGGCCAGGTCGCCGATCGCCGCGGCGTAGTCGGCCCTGGCCATAGCGGCAGAGCCGACCTGGCTGCCCCGGAAGAGTTCATGCTCCAGGTCGGGCTCCGCCAGGTCGGCAGCCGTGCCCACTTTTCCGGCCCCGGTGCCTGCGGTCATGGTCGGGGCGTGCAGGTCGGCGACCGAGCCGGCTTCCGCGGCTCCGGTGCCTGCGGCCATCGTCGGGGCGTGCAGGTCGGCGACCGAGCCGGCTTCCGCGGCTCCGGTGCCTGCGGCCATCGTCGGGGCATGCAGGTCGGCGACCGAGCCGGCTTCCCCGGCTTCGCCGTACGCGGTCGTCGGGCCGAGCAGGTCATCGGCCGAACCGGCTTCTCCAGCTCCGGCGTGCACGATCTCCATCGGGCCTAGCAGGGCATCGGCCGTGGGGAGATCGGCGGCGCCGCCGCACGCGGTCGGCACCCGGACGACCGGGTCCACGCTGGTGGCGAGCGCTCCTCCGCACGCGGCCTCGGCTCTGCGCACCAGGTCGGCGGCCGTGGCGAGGTCGCCGTCGGCGATGGCGGCGTGGGCGGCTCGGGCGAGGTGGGTGGGGTGCAGGGGGCCTGGGCGTCGGTCGAGGGGTGGGGTGTCTGGGAGGGGGAGGTTCATGGCGCGCGCGGTGTCGGCGAGGGTGGTGTCGACGACCTGGCGCCACCAGCGCATGGCGGGGCGCGGGAGGGCGGCGACCGCGTGCCACTGGGCGGCCACCAGGTCGGGCGGTGCGGTGAGCTGGAGGGTGCGGAGTTTGATCGCGCCGGCGAAGGCGAGCAGGTCCGGGTAGTGGAAGGTGGTGGCCGCGGCGGTGGCGTCGTCGGCGGCGGCGATCGCGTCGTCGAGGCGGCCGAGTTTGGCCAGCGAGTACGCGCGCACGGTGTGCAGTTCGGCGATCGCGTAGGTGCGGCCGTAGCGGCGGCTCACCCGGATCGCGCGTTCGAGGTGGACCAGGCCGGCCGCGTCGTGGTCGAGGAAGTAGGCGCACCAGCCGAAGGCGGGAACGGCGTGCACGACCTCGCGGAATCCGAGGTCGTCCAGTGCCGTGAGGGCCTGGTCGCAGATCGGGTAGAGCTGTTCGGCCGCGCGGAGCCTGCCGTCGGCGAGGAAGCCGATGCCGCGCAGGGCGGTGGCGGCGGCGCGCACGGCCGGGTCCTCGATCGCGGCGGAACCGAACAGCGCGTTGAGGCGGGCCTGGCCCTCGGCGTCCTGATGGTCCTGCATCTCGAGGATGGCCAGTTCCAGCTGGACCGGACCGTCGCCCGCCCGGCGCGGCAGGTCGGCGGCGCGGGCGAGCAGCGAGCGGGCCTGATCGACACGGCCGAGCATGCGGGCGCACCGTGCCGCGAGCAGCAGGGCTTCGAGTTGGTGGGGTCCGGGTGTGGCAGCGGCCGCGTCGAGGGTCTCCCCCGCGCGTGTGGCGGCGCCGGACAGCAGCAGCGCGCGGCCAAGGGCGACCGCGTCGGCCAGCGGAGCGGCGGTCGACGGCGCGATCCGCTGGGCGATCGCGAGCCAGCGCGCGCTGGCCGCGGGCGCGTCCGCGATCACCTGCGCCGCCGCCTGCCGCAATTCGGCGCCCGCCACCTCGTCGCGGCCGAGCATGGCGTGTTCGAGCTGGCCGGCGCGGGCGGGCATCGGGGCGTCCCTGGCGCGCAAGGCTTGGGCAGCGCGGCGATGCGCCATGGTCAGCCAGCCGGGCCCGGCCGACCGGTAGGCCGCGGTGCGGACCAGCGGGTGGACGAAGGTCACCGTGCCCGCGCCGAGCACGACCACCCCGCGCCGGACCAGTCCGTCGAGCGCGTCGGCCACGGCCTGCTCGGGCAGACCGGCCGTGGTGCCGAGCAATTCGAGGTCGGGAGGCACGCCACAGACGGCGGCGGCCTGGGCGACGGTCCGCTGGGTCCCGGGCAGCTCCGCCAGCTCCGCGCGGATCGTCCGGTCCACCGCCGCGTAGTCGTCGGAGGCCGGGTCCGGGTTCTCCCCGCGCAGGGTGCGCTCGAGTTCGGGATCGGGCAGCGCGGCCAGCAGCGACAGATACAGCGGATTGCCGTGCGAGGCGCTGAACAACCTGGCCCGGCGCGCCCGCGTCTCCCCCGGCAGCAGCCCGTCGACCTCGGCCTCGGTGAACGGCGGCACCCGCAGATGCACCGAGCGGACCCGCGGCGCCCGCAACAGCCGGGCGAGCACGGGCGGACAACCACCGTCCCGGTAGGCCAGCAGCAGGCGGAACCCACGCCGGGGCCGATTGCGGATCAGGAACGCCAGTACCCGCAGCGATTCGGAGTCGGCCCACTGCACGTCGTCGACGACGAGCAACGTCTCCGCTGCCCCGAGCCCGGCCCGCAGCACCCGCGCGGACTCCACATCGGCGAGCACCTCCGCACCGGACGGTACCTGCCCTCCACGCGGAAACGCCGGCTCCCCGTGCCGGCCGATCAAGCCTCCGCCGGCCGAAACCCGCACCGGCCTGTCGCGCACCGTCTCCCCGCGCGGCGGCGCGACACCGCTCCGCGCGTCCGCACCGTCGCGCCGCCCGCGATCCGGGTTCGCGTCGTCCTCAGCAGCGAAGTCGGCCAGTTGTTCGGCGATGTCCTCGGCCAGGTAGCGCGGCTGGAGCTGGGCGTCCTCGGTGCCGGTGACCGTGAGGACGCGGCAGGGGGCGGTGTGGGCGAAGTGGGCGATCAGGCGGGACTTGCCGATGCCCGCCGGGCCTTCGACCAGCAGCAGCCAGGGGGTCTCGGGGGCGGTGAAGGTCGCGGTGAGGGTGGCGAGTTCGGCGACGCGGCCGACGAAGGCGCGTTCGATCATCGTTGACACCCTTCGCACACCGGATCGGCCGGGTCACAGCGTAACCCGGACCACTGTCCAGTAGATTCCCGTGGTTTCCCGGATGCTCGCCGGTCGGGCGTGGGGTTGGGTGGGCGAGGCCGATCACCGCCGAAGGGTCCGCGGTGAGGTTCTCCAGAAAGTAGGTTCGCATGACGTTCACCGGCAAGGGAATGGTTTCGCGGTTCGCGATCGCCCTGCTCGCGGTCGCGGCACTCGGCACCGCCGGGTGCTCCGCGGTCGAGAAGGCCACCGAGGTGGTCCAGGACGCGGGCAAGTCCGACACCGCCCGTTCGAAGGTCGGTGCGTGCATCAACGTCATCTCGGCGTCGGTGGTCGACTCGAAGACCGAGCCGGTGGACTGCTCCTCCGAGACCGCGGTGTACAAGGTCGTCCAGACGCACGACCAGAAGGTCGAGTGCCACGAGGACTACACCTCCTACGAGGAGACCTACGGCAGCGGCGGCACCCTCGCCTTCCTGTGTCTGGCACCCAACTTCAAGGAGGGCAGCTGCTACAACGAGGGCATGATGACCGGCTACAAGTACGTGCCGTGCACCGCCTCCGACGCCAGCTTCAAGGTGGTCTCGCGCGTCGACGGCCAGGTCGACGAGCAGCTGTGCGGCGAGGACGCCGATTCGGTGCTCGTGGTCAACGACCCGAAGACCACGTTCTGCCTGAGCGACACCACCAGCTGAACCCCGCGACGACGAAAGCGCCCGGACTCCAGGGAGTCCGGGCGCTTTCGTCGTTCTCGGGCTAGCGGCGCATGAAGATCGGCACCTCGATGTCGTCGTCATCGTCGCCGTCGTCGCGCTGATCCGGGTTGTTCACCTGGTTCATCGCCCGCTCGGTGACGCGCTGACGCTCCGACTCCCGGTACCGCTCGGTGTCGCGGTAGCTCGGCGCGGCGGTGCGCCCGGTCGACACCCCGGAGCTCGCCGGCTCGGTGGCCCGCGCGGGCGCCTCGGTGCGGGCCTGGCCGACCTCGCCCGCCCGGCCCACGCCGATCGGGTTGGCCCCGTTGCGCGCCGACGTCGTGGTCGTGTGCTCGATCCGCCGCGAGGGACCGCCGCCGTCGAAGCCGGCCGCGATCACGGTGACGCGCACCTCGTCGCCGAGCGAATCGTCGATGACGGTACCGAAGATGATGTTGGCCTCGATGTGGGCCGCCTCCTGCACCAGCGAGGCCGCCTCGTTGATCTCGAACAGGCCGAGATCGGAGCCGCCCGCGATCGAGAGCAGCACGCCGTGCGCGCCGTCCATCGACGCCTCGAGCAGCGGCGAATTGATGGCCGTCTCGGCCGCTTTCACCGAGCGGCCCTCACCGCGCGCCGAACCGATGCCCATCAGCGCCGAACCGGCGCCCGACATCACGCTCTTGACGTCGGCGAAGTCGACGTTGATCAGGCCCGGGGTGGTGATCAGGTCGGTGATGCCCTGGACACCGTTGAGCAGCACCTCGTCGGCCGAACGGAACGCGTCCATCAGGCTCACGGCCGCGTCGCCCAGCTGCAGCAGCCGGTCGTTCGGGATGACGATGAGCGTGTCGCAGGACTCGCGGAGCAGGTTGATGCCGACCTCGGCCTGGTTGCCGCGGCGCTTGCCCTCGAACGAGAACGGCCGGGTGACCACGCCGATGGTCAGTGCGCCCAGCTTGCGGGCGATGCTGGCGACGACGGGCGCGCCACCGGTACCGGTGCCACCGCCCTCGCCCGCCGTGACGAACACCATGTCGGCGCCCTTGAGCACCTCTTCGATCTCGTCCTTGTGGTCTTCGGCCGCCTTGCGGCCCACTTCCGGATCGGCCCCGGCGCCGAGGCCGCGGGTGAGCTCGCGGCCGACATCGAGCTTGACGTCGGCATCACTCATCAGCAGGGCCTGCGCGTCGGTGTTGACCGCGATGAACTCGACTCCCTTGAGTCCCTGTTCGATCATCCGGTTGACGGCGTTCACGCCGCCGCCGCCGATACCGACGACCTTGATCACGGCAAGGTAGTTGTGCGGGGGCGTCATGGGCTCTCGCCTTCCTTCGATCTTAAACCCTCAACCTCAACCATAGGGTTGGCGTTATGTCAAGTATCCGACTGCTGCGGAACGCTATTCGCAGCCAGCGCGATCCCGGCGCAGGCGCGCCGACGTTTCGCTCACTTTACCGTGACCAGATTCGGACTCGACACGTCGAACACGGTCCCCTCACGGGTCAGCAGTGGCAGCACGACGGCAGCTTTGCGCTCGCCGTCGCCCGTGCCGCCCCACACTACCTTCCTGCCGTCCCGCAGGTTCAGTGAGACGTCCGAATTCGACCGTGCCACAACCTCACCCACCTGCACCGACAGCGCCGGCGGCAGCGTGACCAGCACATCGACGGCGGCGCGCGCGGCCGCTGGTCCGGTGAAGGACCCCTCGGTGAGCAATTTCGGCACGCCGATCGGCGGCGCCGCCTCGATCGCGAATTCGACGCTCTCGGCGTCGATCAGGTGCGCGCCGTCCGGTGTTTCGAAGTACAGCACCGGGGTTCGCTCCACTACCGTCACCAGCACGGTGGAGGGGAACTTGCGCTGCACCCGCACCGAGCGCACCTTCGGGATCTGCGCGACGCGCCGGGCGATCGCGGTGGTGTCGATCCGCAACATCGAACGGCCGTCCGGGATTTCGAGGCGCCCGCGCACCTCCTGCTCCGGCACCGCCGCCAGCCCGTCGACGCGCACCGTGCGCACCGACAGCACCGGGGTGAACCAGGCGAGCACGACGAGCACCGTCACCACGAGCAACCCGACCACCGTCCAGAGGCGGTAGCCGCGCCACCCGCGCGCGGCGGGCATCGGCAATCTCACCGGCCGCCCTGCTGCGGCCGGGCCCGGAGGCCGTCGAGGATCTGGTTGCCGAGCATCGTGACGTCGCCGGCGCCCATGGTGATCACCACGTCGCCTGGCTGGGCCAGCGCGGCGACCTGCTTGCCGACCTTCGACATATCCGGTTGGTAGTGCACGGGCTCGGTGACCGCCTGCGCCACGAGCGCGCCGTTGACCCCGGGCAGTGGTTCCTCGCGCGCGCCGTACACATCCAGCACCACGACCTCGTCGGCCAGGCTCAGCGCGGCGCCGAACTCGGTGGCGAAGGTGGCGGTGCGGCTGTACAGGTGCGGCTGGAACACCACGATGACCCGGCCGCGCCGGGTCCGGGCGCCGTCGCGGGCCTCCTGTTCGACCAGCTGCGCGGCGGCCTCGAGCACCGCGCGCACCTCAGTGGGATGGTGGGCGTAGTCGTCGAAGACGCGCACGCCGTTCTCCCTGCCGGTGAACTGGAAGCGGCGGTGCACGCCGCCGAAGCCCTCCAGGCCCTGCACGATCTCGTCGACATCGGCGCCGGTCGCCTTGGCGGCGAGCAGCGCGGCCAGCGCGTTGAGCGCCATGTGCCTGCCCGGCACCGACAGCCGCACCGTGCGCGGGGTGTGCTCGCCCGCGAGCTCGAATTCCACGATGCCGCCGACATCGCGCGGTTGCCAGCCGAGCAGCCGCGCGCCCACCGGGACGGGGGCGTCGGCCAGCTCACCGGAGCCGTAGCCGAGCACCTCGACCCCGCGCTCGCGCAGCCGCGGCGCGACCCGGTGGGCCAGCGCGAGCGAGCCGGGATCGTCCAGGCACACCACCAGCAGCCCGCCGGGGGCGAGGCGGTCGGCGAAATCGTCGAAGACCTGGATGTAGGCCTCGTCGGTGCCGAAGAAGTCCAGGTGATCGGATTCGATGTTGGTGACCACCGCGACGTCGGGGTCGTATTGCAGCAGCGAGCCGTCGGACTCGTCGGCCTCGGCCACGAAGATGTCGCCGCTGCCGTGGTGGGCGTTGGTGCCCGCCTCGTTGAGTTCGCCGCCGACGGCGAAGGACGGATCGGCACCGCAGTGCTGCAGCGAGACGATCAGCATCGAGGTGGTGGAGGTCTTGCCGTGGGTGCCCGAGACCAGCAGCGTCTTGTGACCGCGCATCAGGGCGGCGAGCACGGTCGGGCGCAGCAGCACCGGGATGTTGCGCCGGTTCGCCTCGACCAGTTCGGGATTGGTCTTCGGGATGGCGGCGTAGGTGGTGACCACCACGGTCGGGCCGCCGGGCAGCAGGTCGAGGGCGTCGGCGTCGTGGCCGATGCGGACCTGGGCGCCGCGTGCCCGCAGCGACAGCACGCCCCTGCTCTCGCGCGCGTCGGAGCCGGAGACCGCGCCGCCGCGCGAGAGCAGGATCCTGGCGATGCCGGACATCCCGGCGCCACCGATGCCGACCATGTGCACCCGTTCGAGCTCGGGCGGCAGGCCGGTGCCCGCGGCCTCGCTGATGCCGCTCGCGCCGTTCATCGAGCGACCTCGGTGACGATCCGGGCCACGGTGGCGGCCGCGTCGCGATGCCCCGCGCCCGCGGCGGCGCGGCTCATCTCGGCGAGTCGGGCGGGCTCGAGCAGCAGCGGGATCACCTCGTCGATCACGTATTTCGGGGTCAGGTCGGCGTCGGCCACAATTCTGCCACCTCCCTGCGCCACCACCGGCCGCGCGTTGAACTCCTGCTCGCCGTTGCCGTGCGGCAGCGGCACGTAGAACGCGGGCAGCCCGACCGCCGACACCTCGGCCACCGTCATCGCGCCGGAGCGGCACACCACCGCGTCGGCGGCGGCGTAGGCCAGGTCCATCCGGGACAGATACGGCACCGCGACATACGGCGACTCGGCCTCGGCGGTGCTCACCTCGACGCTGTTCTTGGGGCCGTGCGCGTGCAGGACCGAGATCCCCGCGGCGGCCAGTTGCGGCGCGGCGCCCGAGACGGCCTCGTTGAGGCTGCGCGCGCCCTGCGATCCGCCGAACACCAGCAGCACCGGGCCCTCGGCGGGCAGCCCGAAGTGGGCACGTGCCTCGGCGCGCAGCGCGGCGCGGTCGAGGCCGGTGATCGAGGCGCGCACCGGGATACCGACGACCTGGGCGTTCGCCAGTCCCGAATCAGGGACGGCGGCGAGCACCTTCGCGGCCAGCTTGGCGCCGACCTTGTTGGCGATTCCCGCCTTGGCGTTGGCCTCGTGCACCACCACCGGGACGGCGCGCCTGCGGCCGAACAGCCCACCGCGCGCGGCCAGGTAGGCGGGCAGCGCCACATAGCCGCCGAAACCGACGATCACGTCGGCCTGCACCTCGTCGATGACGGCCCTCGTCCGCCGGACCGAGGCGAGCACCCGGCCGGGCAGGCGCAGCAGGTCGGCGGAGGGCTTGCGCGGCAACGGGACCGGCGGGATCAGCTCGAGCGGGTACCCGCGTTCGGGGACCAGCTTCGTCTCCAGTCCGCGCTCGGTGCCCAGTGCGGTGACCCGGATCGACGCGTCGAGCGTGCGCAGCGCGTCGGCGACGGCCAGCGCGGGTTCGATATGCCCTGCGGTGCCGCCGCCGGCGACGATCACCGACAACCCGGAGCGCGGGTGACTCACTTGGATCTACCTCGTTCTTTCGCGTGTGGCATCGGATAGGTCGGTTCCCAGGCCCGGGTCGACCGTAACGAACTGGTGCCGCGGCTCTGCGGGGCACGGCGGCGGCGCGGGGCCTGCGCCTCGCGGCGGGCCGCCGGACGCGGCCGCTCGGCCCTGGCCTTCGGGGTGGCGCGGCGCGGGGCGTCGGCCTTGAACGGCGTGTACACCTCGGGCACCGGCAGGCGCAGCATCCGGCTCACCCGGCCGTCCTGGCCCGCCTGCAGCGCCGAGATCGCCTCCGGTTCGTGCCGGGCGGCGCTGGCGATGATGCCGAACATGAACAGCGTGATGGCCAGCGAGGAGCCACCGGCGGAGACCAGCGGCAGCTGCAGACCGGTCACCGGCAGCAGGCCGACCACATAGCCGATGTTGATCAGGGCCTGCGCGGTGATCCACGTGGTCGCGGTAGCGGTGAGCAACCGCAGGAACGGGTCCACCGAGCGCAGCGCGATCCGGATGCCGGTGTAGACGAACAGCGCGAACAGCGCCAGGACGACCATGCAGCCGAGGAAGCCGAGTTCCTCGCCGATGATGGCGAAGATGAAGTCGTTGTGCGAGTTGGGCAGGTAGCTCCACTTCGCGCGGCTCTGCCCGAGCCCGCGCCCGAGGATGCCGCCGTCGGCGAGGGAGTACTTGGCCTGCCTGGCCTGATAGTTCACGCCCTGCGGGTCGTCACCGGGGTTGAAGAACGCGCGCACCCGGTCGGAGCGGTAACCGGCCGACAGCGCCAGCACCGAGGCCGCGACCAGGCCGCTGACCATGATGCCGACGAACAACCGCACCGGCAGTCCGCCGAACCACAGCAGCGCCATCAGCACGATGCCCAGCGCGATGGTGGTCGACAGGTTCGGTTCCAGCACGACGAGCAGACACACCAGCAGACCGGCGGGCACCAGCGGCACCAGCAGGTCCTTGAGCTGGGCGCCGCGGCGCGAGGCGAGCAGATGCGCGCCCCACACCACCAGCGTCACCTTGACGACCTCGGACGGCTGGATGGACAGCGGGCCGATGTCGAACCAGCGCCGGGCGCCGCCATGGATGGCGCCGATGCCGGGGATCAGCACCAGGACCAGCGCGATCACCGAGAGACTGAAGATCGGGAAGGACCACTGCCGCAGCAACCGCAGGGGCAGCCGCAGCGCGATGTAGAACGCGACGGCGCCCAGCGCGGCGAACATGGCCTGCTGGATGAACAGCGCGTACGCCGACCCGCCGCCGGCGTAGGCCTCCACGCTCGACGCCGACAACACCATCACCAGACCGAGCACGGTCAGCAGCGTCGCGATGGTGACGACCAGATGGAAGGACGCGAGCGGACGGGCCAGCCAAGCGCCGAAGCGCTCCCCCGCCCACCCGATTCGCCGCGTCTCCGTCATAGGGCCCGCCCGATGTCACCGTCTTCCAGTGCCGTCACCGCGTCCACGAAGCAGCGTCCGCGGTGGGTGTAGTCGTCGTACATGTCCAGGGAGGCCGCGGCCGGGGCGAGGAGCACGGTGTCTCCGGCGCGGGCCAGGCCCGCCGCGGCGCGGACCGCGCGGCCCATGACCGCTTCGGCACGCTGGGATCTCGACGACTCCATGTCTGCATCGTCTCCCGCGCCCAGCTCGATGACCGGGACTTCGGGCGCGTGTCGCGCCAACGCGGCCGCGATCACCGGCGCGTCGGCGCCGAAGAGCACCGCGCCGACGAGCCGGTCACCGACCTCTTCGACGAGGTCGTCGACGCTGGCGCCCTTGAGCAGACCACCCGCCAGCCACACCACGTGCGGGTGCGCCATGATCGCGGCCCGCGCGGCGTGCGGGTTGGTGGCCTTGGAGTCGTCGATGAACTCGACTCCGCCGAGTTCGCGTACGAACGCGGTGCGGTGCGGGCCCACCTTGTGCTCGGCCAGGCCCTCCTTGACGAACTGCGGGGCGACATCGATCGCCCTCGTCAGCGCCGAGGCGGCGAGCGCGTCGGCGATGCCCGCGGGGCCCTGCGGGCTGATGTCGGAGGTCTCGGCGAGGATGGCCGCCTTGGTGAACGCGCGGTCGAGCAGCTTGCCGTCGACCACGCCCAGCTCGCCGTCGGCGGGCACGCCGATGCGGAACCCGACCGTGCGGCGCGCCTTGGCCTTGCGGGCCAACGACCCGGCGACCGGATCGTCGAGACCGACCACGCCGACCCGCCCGGTCAGCGCGCGCGCCTTGGCGGCGGCGTAGGCATCGAGACCGCCGTGCCAGTCGAGATGGTCCTCGGCGACATTGAGCACCACGCCCGCCTCGGGCCGCACCGACGGCGCCCAGTGCAGCTGGAACGAGGACAGTTCCACGGCCAGCACCTGCGGGCCCGGATTGCGGCGCAGCGCGTCCAGGATCGGCAAGCCGATGTTGCCGCAGGCCACGCTGGCGATCCCGGCGGCGCGCAGGATCGAGTGGGTCATCTGGGTGGTGGTGGTCTTGCCGTTGGTGCCGGTGATCACCAGCCACTTGCGGACCGGACCGTAGATCCTGGCCTGATCGACCCACCAGGCGAATTCGACGTCACCCCAGACCGGGATGCCCTCGGTGACCGCCGAAACCAGCACCGGCGAGTCGGGCCGCCAGCCCGGGCTGGTGATCACCAGCGCGAACCGGCTCAGATCGGCGTTCTCCAGCTCGACGCTGGTGGCGACCTCCAGACCCAGTTCGGCGGCCTCGGCCAGCGCCTTCGCGCCGCTGTCGGTGACCACCGGGTGCGCGCCGATGTCGCGCAGCGGTTCGATCAGCGAGCGCCCGGAGACGCCCCAGCCTGCGACCAGAACGTCACGGCCACGCAGGAATTCGAGCATCGGGCCCGGAGAGCGCAACGCGCGGGGAGAGTGTTCGACCATGTTCGTCCTCACCCGACCTGCGAAAGATATTCGCTGTAGAACAGTCCGAGACCCACGGCGGCGGCGATGCCGGCCAGGATCCAGAACCTGATGATCACCGTGGTTTCAGCCCACTTGCTCAATTCGAAGTGGTGATGGAACGGCGCCATCTTGAACAACCGGTTACGGGTGGTGCGGAACACCGCCACCTGCAGCACCACCGACGCCGCCTCGGCGACGAACAGCGCGCCGATGACGACCATCAGCAGCTCGGTGCGGGTGGTGATCGAGAGCCCGGCGAGCATGCCGCCCAGGGCCAGCGAGCCGGTGTCGCCCATGAAGATCTTGGCGGGCGCGGCGTTCCACCACAGGAAGCCGATGCACGCGGCGGCCGCGGCGGCGCACACGAGCGCCAGGTCCAGCGGGTCGCGCACGTTGTAGCAGCCCGCCTCGGGGGCGGTCGAGCACGCGTTGCGGTACTGCCAGAAGGTGATGATCACGTAGGCGCCCAGAACCAGGCTCATCGAGCCCGCCGCCAGCCCGTCCAGGCCGTCGGTCAGGTTGACCGCGTTGGACCACGCCACCACGAGCAGGCACACCAGGATGACGAACACGATCGCGCCCAGCGACACCGTCGAGATGTCGCGCACGTAGGAGATGTGCTTGCTGCCGGGGGTGAGCCCGTTCTCGCCGCGGAACTGCAGCACCAGCACCGCGAAGATCACCGCGGCGCCGATCTGGCCGACGTACTTGCCCGCCGCGGACAGGCCGAGGTTGCGCTGTTTGCGCAGCTTGATGAAGTCGTCGAGGAACCCGACCACGCCCAGCGCGGTGGTGAGCCCGAGCACCAGCATGCCCGAGGCCGTCGGCCCCTCGGCGTTGTAGCCGATGCCGATCAGGTGCGAGCCGAGATAGCCCGCCCACATGCCGATCAGGATCGCGACACCGCCCATGGTGGGGGTTCCGCGCTTGGCCTGGTGGCTGGCCGGTCCGTCGACCCGGATCTCCTGGCCGAAGCCCTGCCTGGCGAAGACCCGGATCAGCAACGGCGTCAACAGGATCGACACCGCCAGTGCGATCCCCGCCGCGAAAAGAATCTGCCTCATCGACTGGCCTCCGTGCTACCTTCCCCTGCCCTGGTCAGGTGCTCGGCGACGGCCCACAGGCCGACCGCCTTCGACGCCTTGACCAGTACCACATCGCCCGCGGCGATCTCGTCGTCGAGCAGCGCGATCGCCGCGTCGATATCGGGCACGAGGACCGACTCCTCGCCCCATGAGCCTTCCATCACCGCGCCCTGGTGCATCCCCCGGGACGGCCGTCCGGTGCCGACCACGATCAATCGGTCGACGTCGAGGCGGACCGCGAGGCGGCCGATCGCGTCGTGTTCGATCACCGAGGTGTCGCCGAGTTCGCCCATCTCGCCGAGGACGGCCCAGCTGCGGCGCGGCTCCTCGCCCGCCTTGGCCAGGGTGACCAGCGCCTTGAGCGCGGCCCGCACCGAATCGGGGTTGGCGTTGTAGGAATCGTTGATGACGGTCACCCCGTCGGCCGTGGTGCGCACGTCCATGCGGCGCGCCGAGGCGGCGGTGGCGCCCGACAGCGCCGCCGCGATCGTCGCCAGGTCGGCGCCGCACTCCAGTGCGACGGCGGCCGCGGACAGCGCGTTGCCGACCTGGTGCTCGCCGTGCACGGCCAGCTGGACGGGCACCGACTGCCCGCCCGCGTGCAGGGTGAACCTGGCACGGGCCTGCTCGTCGGTGACGACGTCGGTGGCGCGGATGTCGGCGTCGCCGGACAGGCCGACCAGCACCACGCGGGCCTTCGTCCGCGAGGCCATGGCGGCGACATTCGGGTCGTCGGCGTTGAGGACGGCCAGGCCGTCGGCGGGCAGTGCCTCGACCAGCTCGCCCTTGGTCTGCGCGATGGCCTCGCGGCTGCCGAATTCGCCCAGGTGGGCGGTGCCGACATTGAGGACGACGCCGATGCGCGGCGGGGCGATCCTGGCGAGCGCGGCGATGTGGCCGGGGCCACGGGCGGAGAGCTCGAGCGCGAGGAACCTGGTGTCCGCGTCGGCGCGCAGCGCGGTCCACGGGTGACCGAGTTCGTTGTTGAACGAGCCGGGCGGCGCGACGACCGGTCCCAGCGGAGCCAGCACGGCGGCCAGCAGATCTTTGGTCGAGGTCTTGCCGGAGGACCCGGTGACCCCGACGACGGTGAGGCCGGTGCGCGCAGCCAGCCGCTCGGTGCTGACCCGCGCCAGCTCGGCGAGGGCGGCCAGCACGGCGGCGCCGGAGCCGTCGCTGTCGTGACTCAGCGCGACCGAGGTCGCCGGGACCGAGCCGAGCTCGGGGCCGACCACGATCGCCGGCACCCCGACCGGCCGGGCGGCCAGCACGGCGACCGCGCCCGCCGCCACGGCGTTCGCGGCGAAATCGTGTCCGTCGGAGGAGGCGCCCGGCAGCGCGAGGAACAGATCACCGGAACCGATTCGGCGCGAATCGAATTCGACCGAACCGGTCACCAGGGCCTGGGGGTCGGGTACGTCGTGCAGCTCGCCGCCGACGACGTCCGCGATCTCCCGCAGTGTCATCTCGATCATGAAACCGTCAAGTCCTCCGAGTCCGTCTGCGGACTGTGTCGTGTCTGCAGGGCTTCCAGCGCCGCCGCGACCACCTCGCGGTCGTCAAAGGGATGCTTGACGCCCTGGATCTCCTGCCCCGCCTCGTGGCCCTTGCCCGCGATGAGCACCACGTCGCCGGAACGCGCCCAGGCGAGGGCGGCGGCGATGGCCGCCGCGCGGTCACCGATCTCGCGGATCTCGCCGCGGTCGGTGGCCGGGAGTTCGTGCGCACCGGCCACCACGGCGGCCCTGATGGCCGCCGGGTCCTCGGTGCGTGGGTTGTCGTCGGTGACGATCACCAGGTCGGCGCCGCGCGCGGCGGCCGCGCCCATCAGCGGGCGCTTGGCCGCGTCCCGGTCGCCCCCGGCGCCGACGACGACGGCCAGCCTGCCGCGCCCGGCCTCGGTGAGGTGCCCGCGCAGCGTCGCCACCACCGATTCGACCGCGGCGGGCTTGTGCGCGTAGTCGACGACCGCGAGGAAGTCCTGGCCGCGTTCGACCCGCTGCATCCGGCCCGGCACGTCGACCGTGGCCAGCGCGGGCGCGGCGATCGCCGGATCGACGCCGGCCGCAGCGCAGGTCGCGACCGCGAGCAGGGCGTTGGCGACGTTGTAGCGTCCCGGCAGCCGCAGGCGCACGGCCAGCTCGCCGTCGGGCCCGGCCGCGGTGAACTCTTGTTCGCCGCCGGTGGCCCGCACCTCGCCGGTGACCTGCCAGGTGGCGGCGCCGCGATCGGCGGGCCCGGAGGAGGTAGCGGAGCGTGACCACGCAGGGACCTCGGTCGCGGCGCCGGCGGGTGCAGCGCCGACGGTGGAGACGGTGATCGGGTCGGCGAGGTCGCCGGCGAGCCGGGTGCCCCACTCGTCGTCGACGCAGATCACCGAGGTGCGCGCGGCGATCGGCGAATCCGCTTCGAAGAGTCGGCGTTTCGCGGCGAAGTAGTCCTCGAAGTCGGCGTGGAAGTCGAGGTGGTCCTGGGACAGGTTGGTGAACGCGCCGACCGCGAAGCGCACGCCGTCGACGCGGCCGAGCGCGAGCGCGTGGCTCGACACCTCCATCACGACCGCTTGCACGCCCTGCTCGACCATCGCCGCGAACATCGCGTGCAGCTGCGGGGCCTCGGGGGTGGTGAGCGCGCTGGGCACCCGCCTGCCGCCGATGCGGGTCTCGATCGTGCCGATCAGGCCGGTGGACAGCCCCGCCGCGACCAGCCCGGCCTCCACCAGATACGAGGTGGTGGTCTTGCCGGAGGTGCCGGTGATGCCGATGATGCGCAGCCGATCGCTCGGGTGACCGTAGATCTCGGCGGACAGTTCCCCGAGCACGGCGCGCGGGTTGTCGCGCACCAGCACCGGCACGGCGACCTCGCCGATCAGCGCGGCGCCCTCGGCGTCGGTGATCACGGCCACCGCGCCGCGGGCGAGGGCGTCGGCGGCGAAACGGGCGCCGTGCGAGGTGGCGCCGGGCAGGGCGGCGAACAGGTCGCCGGGGCGCACGGCGTTGGACCGTTGCTCGATGCCGGTGACCGTCGGTTCGGTGGGTACCGGCGTCGCCGAGGTGGCGCCGGTGAGGTCCAGCAGGGCCTGCAGCGACGTCGACGGCGGCGTGGTGGGCCGGAGCGCGTGCGGGCTGGACTGCGCGGGCACAAGGCTCCTCTCTGAGAGTGATCGAGCGCGTGGGCGAGACGAGCAGTCAGGTTACCGACGCGCAGTGTCGGACGGACAACGCGGGTTGTGCCAAGGCGCAGGAGTTAGAGCCCCGCCTCCAGCACGAGCTGCTTGGGCTCCGGTGAGGGCGGCACCCGGTCGCGCTGCAATGCCCAGGAGGCGATGGTGTGGAACAGCGGCGCGGCCGATCCGCCCCCGGTGCCGTCGGAGCTGCGGACCGGCGCGTCGAGCATCATGCCGATCACGTAGCGGGGGTTGTCGGCGGGCACCATGCCGGCGAAGGTGATGTAGTACGAGGAGGTCGAGTAGCACCGGCAGGCCGGGTCGACCTTCTGCGCGGTGCCGGTCTTGCCCGCCACCTGATAGCCCTCGATCGCGGCCTGCGGCCCGGTACCCATCTGGTAGCCCATCGGGTCCTTCTGCACGGTCGCCTGGAAGATCTGGCGCAGCGTCGCGGCCGTCTGCGGGCTCACCACGCGCACGCCGTCGGGCTGCAGTTCCTCGGTGCGGGTGCCGTCGGGGGCGACCTTGGCCTTGACGATGCGCGGCGGGATGCGCAGGCCGTCGTTGGCGATGGCCTGGTACATGCCGGTCATCTGCAGGGTCGTCATCGAAAGGCCCTGGCCGATGGGCAGGTTCGCGAACGTGCCGCCGGACCACTGGTCACGCGCGGGCACCAGGCCGGGGCTCTCGCCGGGCAGGCCGATGCCGGTGCGCTTGCCGAGGCCGAACCGGTCGATCATGTCGGCGAAGCGGTCCTCGCCCACCCGCTGCGCGAGCATGAGAGTGCCCACGTTGGAGGACTTTCCGAAGATGCCGGTGGTCGTGTAGGGCGCGGTACCGTGCTGCCAGGCGTCGTTGACGGTGACGCCCGACATCCGGATCGAGCCCGGTACCTGGAGCACCTCGTCGGGCGAGGTGAGCCCGTACTCGATGGCCGCGGCCGCGGTGATGATCTTGTTCACCGAGCCGGGTTCGAAAGGTTCGGAGACCGACGGGTTGCTCATGTTGGCCGAGGCCCAATGCTGGGGCCCCAGTGCGGGATTGAAGGTGTTGTCGTTGGCCATGGCCAGCACCTGGCCGGTCTTCGCGTCGAGCACCACCGCCGAGGCCGCCGACGCGCCGGACTGCTGCTTGGCCTGCTGCACCTGCTGCTGGACGAAGTACTGCATGTCCTCGTCGAGGGTGAGCTCGACACCATAGCCGTTGACGGCGGGCTGCTGATCGCGGTAGCTGCCCGGGATCACCGCGCCGTCGGAGCCGCGGTCGTAGGTGCGCGAACCGTCGGTGCCCGCGAGTACCGAGTCCAGCGCGGATTCCAGGCCGATCTGACCGTGCCCGTCCCAGCCGGTCGCGCCGACGACGTTGGCCGCCAGCACTCCGCCGGGGTATTCCCGCAGGTCCTGGCGCTCGGCGCCGACCTCGGGGAACTTGGCGACGATCTCGGCGGCCACCCGCGGATCGACATTGCGCGCGAGGTAGGTGAAGGTCTTGTCGCCGCGCAGCTTGTCCAGCAGCTCTTCCTCTTTCGGCGCGCCCGCGCCGAGCTTGTCGTGCACGAACTTCGCGATGTCCTTCAGCCGCTGCTCCGGATCGGGCGCGCTCGGCTTGGTCTTCTTGGCGTCGGCCAGCTGCTGACGCACCCGGACCGGCTGAAAGTGCAGGGCTTTCGCGGTGATGGTGAAGGCGAGCCGGTTGCCGTTGCGGTCGGTGATCGGACCGCGCACCGCGGCCTCGGTCTCCTTGGTGGTGCGCTGCGAGGCCGCCTGCGCCGAGAGCGCCGGCGCGGCGATGCTCTGCACGTACAGCAGTTGCAGCGCGACCACCGCCAGCGAGGCCAGCAGGGTGACCCGGCCGACGCCGAGGCGCAACCGGATGGGCCGGTCCGGGGAGAGCGAGCGCGTGCGGCGGGCCCTCGACGAGACCGGCCCGCGACGCTGTCGCGACGCGGGCCCGCTCTGCCTCATCGACCGTCCTCCGGAGCGACGATCCGCGGTGTCTCACTCGGGGCGCCGGTCGGGCGACCGCCCGGGCCGGGCGCGACACCCGGTGCGGGCGGCGGCGTGTCGGCGGGTAGGCCCTGCTCGGCGGGTGCGGTGGCCTCGGCGGGGTTCGGGCCGGCTTCGGCCGGTGCCGGAGCCGGACCGCCGGCCGGGACCTGTGGCTGTCCCTCGATCAGGCCATTGATCGGGGCGGGAGCCTGACCGTCCGGCACCGGGCCACTGATCGGGGCGGGAGCCTGGCCTTCCGGCGCCTGGCCGCTGATCGGGGCGGGAGCCTGGTTCGCCGGCGCTGTCGCGGGCAGACGACCGTTGGCGGGAGCCATCGGTGCCGGGCCGTCGGCGGGAGCCAGCGGCGCGGGCGCCTGTCCGTCGGCAGGGGCCGGTGCGGGCGCCTGTCCCTCGGCGGGCGCGAGCGGTGCGGGTGCCGTCCCCTCGGCGGGAGCGGTGGCGAGCGGGGCGGGCGCGACGGCCACCGCGGGCTGCGGCGCGACGGCCGGGGCCTGGGGCGCGGCCGGGGCACCGGCCTGCGGCGCACCGCCCTGCGGCGCCGGCGCGGCCTGCGCGGGGGCGGGCGCCTGGCTCGAGGACGGGAGGCCCGGCTGCACCGGGACCACCCGCTCGCCCTGCGCCTGCGCGTGCCCGGGGACCGGGCCGTTGGGGGTGGTGGTCGGCGGCGCGTTGAGCGGCGGCGCCGGCGCGCCCTGGGCGGGGCTGGGCGTCCCGATGACGGTCACCTCACCGCCGGGACCGAGCACCAGGCGAGCGGGGTCCTTGGCGGGGATCATGCCGAGTTCCCGTGCGCGCGCGGCCAATTCGGGAGCGGAGTCGGCGGCGGCGACCTCGCGCTGGAGTGCGGCGCGCTCGTCGGCGAGCTTGCGGTTGACGGCCCTGGCGTCGCCGAGCTGGTAGCTGTCCTCGGCGGCGCGGGTGGTGAGCAGCAGGGTGA
This sequence comes from Nocardia neocaledoniensis, assembly GCF_003182135.1. GTDB lineage: Bacteria > Actinomycetota > Actinomycetes > Mycobacteriales > Mycobacteriaceae > Nocardia > Nocardia neocaledoniensis. The sequence continues at coordinate 47,224 of NZ_QGTL01000014.1, forward strand.
GCGCGAGTCCGCAGCCGAGCAGACCGATGATCGCGGTGACGAAGGGGATCCGCCCGGCCATGCTCGACGCCCGTTCGGGCAACTCGATGCCGTCGAGGAGCTGCTCCCTGGTGCGCTTGCGCGCGTAGGCGCGCTGCGCGGCACCGGATTTCACCCGTTCGGCCGTCTCGGCGCGGCGGGCCGTCCGGCCCGGCACGGCGACGGTGCTCGTCCGCAGGCTCATCGTGTCCCCTCCTGTGTCCTCCCTGACCTCTCCGCGATCCGTTCGGCCGCGCGCATCCGCACCGGCGCGGATCGCGGATTGACCTCGATCTCGGACTCGGTCGCTTTCTCCGCGCCGCGGGTCAGCATCCGGAATTCCGGTCCCATACCGGGCAATTCGACCGGCAGATCCATCGGCGACCTGGAGACGATGCGTGGCGCGAATTCCTGCTTGACCAGCCGGTCCTCCAGCGACTGGTACGACATGACGCAGATCCGCCCGCCCACGCGCAGCGCGTCGAGGGCAGCGGGCAGCGCCGCGCGCAGCGAATCGAGCTCCCCGTTGACCTCCACCCGCAGGGCCTGGAAGGTGCGCTTGGCCGGATGTCCACCGGTGCGCCGCGCCGCGGCCGGGATGGTGTCGTAGAGCAGCTCGACCAGCTCGGCGCTGGTGGTGAACGGCTTGACCGCGCGCCTGCGCAGCACCTCGGAGGCGATCTTGCCCGCGAACCGTTCGTCGCCATAGGTTTTCAGCACCCGGGCCAGGTCACCGTGGCTGTAGGTGTTGAGCACGTCGGCGGCGGTCGGGCCGGTGGTGGGGTCCATCCGCATGTCCAGCGGCGCGTCGACGGAGTAGGCGAAGCCGCGGTCGGCCTCGTCGAGCTGCATCGAGGACACCCCGAGATCCATCAGAATCGCTGAGACGGAACCGGTTTCGGGCAGACCGGCCTCGGCGAGCGCGGCGGCGATGCCGTCGTAGCGGGTGTGCACCAGCGTGATCCGGTCGGCGTAGGGCGCGAGTCGCTCCCCGGCCAGCCGCAGTGCGGTGGTGTCGCGGTCGAGGCCGACCAGGCGCGCGTCCGGGTAGGTGCGCAGGAAGTGTTCGGCGTGCCCGCCGAGGCCGAGGGTCGCGTCGAGGTAGACCGCGCCCGGTTCGCTCAGCGCGGGACCGAGCAGTTCGTCGGCTCGTTCGAGCAGGACCGGCACATGACGGGGGTTCTCGGTGTCATGGTTCACCTCGACCTCCCGGGATACTGCCTCGCGTCGCAGACGGGTCGCCTTGCCACACAGTGCTTTCGAATGAGATTTGCGATGAGCGAATGCGTCGAGGTCTCTGACCGAGGCGCGGCACCTGGCGTCGGGGAAGTACGTCAGGGTCCGCGCCCGGGCAGAGGCCTCGCAGCACTCGCGTGCTCCGGCTAGAAGATCCCGCCCAGCGACTCGTCTCTGGCTTGCGCGTAGTCCTCCTCGTGCTCGGCGAGGTAGGACTCCCACGCCTGCTTGTCCCATATCTCGAGGAAGTCGACCGAACCGATCACCACGCAATCCCGCGCGAGATTGGCGTAGCGCCGATGGTCCGGCGACAGCGTGATCCGGCCCTGTGCGTCCGGACGTTGCTCGTCGGTGCCCGCCGCCAGCGCGCGGACGAAAGCCCTTGCCTGCGGATTGCTTCGAGACGCCGCCGCGGCCCGCCGCGCGAGCGCGGTGAACTCGTCTTTCGGATACACGGCCAGGCTGTGGTCTTGACCTTTGGTGACCATCAACCCTCCCGCCAGATCGTCTCGGAACTTCGCAGGCAACGTCAGTCGCCCTTTGTCGTCCAATCGGGGGGTGTAGGTACCGAGAAACATCCCGGCCACCTCCCTACTGGATCACCTCGCCGTACGGCCTCTCCTGTAGTGCGCGACCCACATTACCCCACTTTCCCCCACTTTCAATCGAAACCCCGGGTGATCCTGGTCCCCGCCGGCACAATTCCGCAGGTCATGCCAGCTATCACCGAGATTCGCGACTATCGCGTGTTCGGACAACCCGCGCGGGTCGGCAACCTGCGGTTCCGACAACGTTCAGCAAACTTCGCAGGTGCGACGGGCGCGCACACGCCCCGTGACCGCGCGCGGGAGCGAGGTGGGGAACGGTGGGGAAGGTGGGGGAACCGCCCTGATCACGCCGTCACGAGGGGGATCGGGCACAGAACAGGCGAAGGCGGCGCCGCACCCCACTGGGTGCGGCGCCGCCTTCGATGCCGTCGCGCTCCGGCTACAGCGGAGCTATTCCTGCTCGAACCTTCGGCGGAACCGGTCTTCCATCCGCTCGGAGAAGCCGCCCGACTTGCGGGGCCGGCCACCGCGACCGGACGAGCCGCCCGACGGGCTCGCGCCCGACGCGGAGGTCTCGGACGAGTCCTGATGAGCGGACTTGCGGGAGTTGCCGATCATGAGCAGGACTCCGGCGCCGAACATGGCGATGAAGCCGACGAGGCTGATGATCGGGAAGCCGCCCGGCTTGAACGGGGCGGCCAGGCCGGCGACGAGCAGGAACAGGCCGACGGCGAACAGCGCCGCCGCCTGCAGTCTGCGTCGACTCGACGTGGAGCGAAGGCGTCCGCCGCGGACGGACGAGGCGAACTTCGGATCCTCAGCATAGAGAGCGCTCTCGATCTGTTCGAGCATGCGCTGCTCGTGCTCGGAGAGTGGCACGGTACCTCCCCCGGCACTAGGCGTGGCTGGTCGCCTCCGGGTAGGCGACGGGTAGCCGACCTTGGCGGCTATCTGCTCCCCATGATACGAGTTCGATCGAAGCCGTACCACCTACTCGGTGATAACTAAGCGGTCATGTCCCGGTCGCGGCCCGGCTGCGGGCGTGTCTTGGCCGCGGCGACCAGCGCGTCGTCGATGTCGTAGAGGAATGCGCCCACGCGTGAACAGAACTCGTCGGCCCTGGTGTCGGTGATCTTGCGATCGAGGCCGGCCTCCAGATCGGCCCGCAGCTGCGAATGGGCCTCGAAGTAGTCGGCCCACATCGCGAACTCGGGTGTCGCACGTCTCAGCAGGACCCACGCGCTGCGCGAGCGCGCCCGCGGCGCCCGGTCGGCGCCGGTGAGCGCGATCATGGCGCCCGCGCCGCGCAGGGCGGCCAGGTAGGCCGTGCGGAAGCGCTCCCCCGGCTCGTGCTCCCAGGCCGAATCGGTGAGCAGGGCATCGGCCTGCCGTAGCAGGCCGCCCGCGCGACCGTCGTGCCCCGCGTGCTCCCGACCATCGTTGCGACCAGCCATCTGCTGCCCCTTTCGCCCCTCGCACAGATCGAACAAGCATTCGAACGTTTGAATTGGGTTTGAATATAGGGACACCCACCGACAACTTCCGCGCCTGCGCGCCAGCGACGAGAGCCATGACAGCCGTCAAGCCGAATCACACCACCCCCGCACCCGTGGTCGTCGACCTCAGTGTCGCCGCCCTGCGCGCGCGCCTGCACGACGCGCTGTCGGTCTATGTGGCAGCCATGGACTATCCCCGCGGCACCGAGCACCACCGTGCCCCGATGTGGACCGAGCACACCACCCGCGCCGGGTGGCGGGCCGTGGCCGCCGTGCTGCCCGACGACTCCGGCGCGGTCGACCTGCGCACCGCGCCGATCGTCGCGATCGCCTACGGCTACAGCGGCGCGCCGCGGCAGTGGTGGCATCAGCAGGTGCACACCGGCATGCGCCGCTGCGGCTGGCCCGAGGCCGCCGCCCGCGATCTGCTCGCCGACTACTTCGAGCTCACCGAGCTGCACGTGCACCCGGCGGCCCAGGGCCGCGGCATCGGCTCGACGCTGCTCGAGCGGCTGCTGGCGGACCGGCCGGAGGCCGCGGTGCTGCTGTCGACGCCGGAGGTCCCCGAGGAGGCCAACCGGGCCTGGCGGCTGTACCGGCGGGCCGGGTTCACCGACGTGATCCGCAATTTCGTGTTCGCGGGCGACACCAGGCCGTTCGCCATCCTGGGGCGGCGTCTGCCGCTGCCGGGCAGCCGGGCGTGAGGGCGGCGGGGACGACCGTCGTCGTCGGTTCGGGGCACAACGCGCTGGTCGCCGCCTGCTACCTGGCGCGGGCCGGTCAGCGGGTAACAGTGCTCGAGCGCGACGAGGTGCCCGGCGGCGCGGTCTCGACGGTCGAGCGGTTCCCCGGTCATCTGGTGGATCGCGGGTCCTCGGCGCACATCATGATCCGGCACAGCGGGATCATCGAGGAGCTCGAGCTCGCCCGCTTCGGGCTGCGCTATCTCGACTGCGATCCCTGGGGTTTCACCCCGTCCGACGGCGTGCGCCCGCCGATCGTCTTCCACCGGGATCTCGACGCCACCTGCGCCTCGATCGCGGCCGCCTGTGGCGCGCGCGACGCCGACGCCTACCGCCGCTTCGTCGCGGTGTGGGGCGAGCGCAGCGCACGGGTGATGCGGTCCTTCGGCGGGCCGCCGACCCCCGGCCGCCTGCTGCGTTCGTTCTGGGGGCTGGACGCGCGCGACGGCGGGAGCGCGCTGTCGCGGGAATTCCTGCAGACCGGGGACGCGCTGCTGGACTACTGGTTCGACGACGAGCGGCTCAAGGCCTCGCTGGCCTGGTTCGGCGCGCAGTCGGGCCCGCCGATGTCGGAGCCCGGCTCGGCGCCGATGGCGGGTTTCGCCGCGCTCATGCACCGGCTGCCGCCCGGCCGGGCCGTGGGGGGAAGTGGGGCGTTGAGCGCCGCGCTGATCGCCCGGCTGCGGGCCGACGGGGGTGAGCTGCACCTCGGGGACGCCGTGACCGTCCTGCGCCGCGACGGCGACGGCTGGCTGGTGCGGACGGCGTCGGGACGAGAACTGCGCGCCGACACGGTGATCGCGGGCTCGCACATCCTGACCACGCTGGACCTGCTGCGCGCCGGTGATTTCGACGCGGGCACCATCGACGACTGGCAGCGGCGGATCCGGGTCGGCCCCGGCATCGGCATGGTGGTGCGCGTGGCCACCGATCGCCTCCCGGAGTACCCCGGCGCGTCGGCCGGCGAGTCGGCCCGCGGACTGCAGTTCCTGGTCAGCGACCGCAACCAGCTGCGGCTGGCGCACGGCGCGGCCATGGGCGGAACGCTGCCCCCGCGCCCGGTGGTGCTCGCCATGAGTTTCAGCGCGCTCGACCCGAGCATCGCCCCGCCCGGCGAGCATCAGCTCTCGCTGTGGGCGCAATGGCATCCCTACGCGCTGGCCGACGGCAGCGACTGGGCGGCGCACGCCGAGCGCGAGGCGGACCGCGTGATCGCCGAGGTGGAGCGGTACGCACCGGGATTCGCGTCCTCGGTGCGGCAGCGCTTCGTGCAGACGCCTGTCGACCTCGAGCGGGAGATGGGCCTGCGCGGCGGCAATGTGATGCACGTCGAGATGTCGCTGGACCAGATGATGCTGTGGCGGCCGCTGCCGGAACTGTCGGGGCAGCGGGTTCCCGGCGCCCCCGGCCTCTACCTCACCGGCGCCTCGACCCACCCGGGCGGCGGCGTCTCCGGCGCGAGCGGGCGCAGCGCCGCCCGGCTGCTCCTCGGCGACCGGCGCAAGCGACGATTCACCCTGCCGCGCAGACGATGACGGCGCCCCGAAGCCCGTGGCTCTTCCCACCACCGACGGCCGGCCCCGGATCGCGCTGGTCGCGGGAACCCGGGGACGCCGAGCGGCCGCGCCGGTGGCCGCGATGAGCGGCGGCGATCGATCGCGCGAGGTGATCCGGCATGGGGTCGGCGCGGTCCGTGTGTGGACGCGTGCCGAACCGCTCCGGGTGATCCCCGCGGTGTCGGCGGTGCTGCTGGTGCTCGTCCAGATCACCTACCCGCTCAGCGCGGGTGCGGCGCGGGATCGGATCACCGTCGCGGTGGTGCTGCTGACGGTGGCGACGGCGCTGCTGCACGCCGTGACGACGCGCGGAGTGCGCTGGGCCGCCGGATTCTTCGTCGTCGTGTCCGGGCTCGGTCTCCTCGCCGAGATGATCGGGACGGCCACCGGATACCCGTTCGGCGCCTACTCTTACGCCGTCGACCGGCTCGGACCCGCGCTCGCCGACGTGCCACTGATCGTCCCGCTGGCCTGGACCGGGGGTCTGTACCCGATCTGGATCGTCGCCGGACTGCTCACCGACGCACACCGGATGCCGGGCCCCTCATCCCGACACCGAGCCGAGCCCCACACCGAACGGCGCGCCGACTCAGCGCTTCCGGAGGCCGACGCCGCGGAGCGACAGGCCACTGCCATCGAACCTGGCGGCCTGCGTGCCGACGATCGCCTGCCCACGGGTGACTTCGCGACGGGACAGGCCGCCGCCGGTACCCGGACCGGCGCGACGAGCGTGCGACGCTGCGGCGTGTTCGTCCTCGGTGCGGTGGGCTGGGATCTCTTCCTGGATCCGCAGATGGTGGCCGACGGGCAGTGGACCTGGCGCGTCACCGACGCCGGACTGCCCGGAATCCCCCAGATCCCGTATACGAACTATCTCGGCTGGGCGCTGGTCGCGACGCTCATGGCGGTGCTGCTGGCAGTGCTCGACCGACGGCTTCCCCCCGCGCGGGACGATTCCGTGGCGGTCCCGGTCGCCGTGTTCGCCTGGACCTGGCTCGGTTCCACGCTCGCGCACGCGGTCTTCCTCGGCTTGCCCGCGGCGGCGGCCTGGGGTTTCGCGGGGCTCGGGTTGCTCGGCATCCCCCTGCTCGCGCGCCACGCCCGCGCCGGCTGACCGGGCCGCCTCGCCGAATTCTCCGGGGAAACGCCTGTTCGGTGCCGGTCGGTGGCACGGGGTGGGCCCGTCGTGTGGGTTCTCGGGCCCGGGCCTGGCACGATGTCACCCGTGCAGCCGAGTCCCGTCGCCGACATGCCCACGCCGTCACCGCGCCGTTCCGTCCTCGCGCGGCGCGTCGCCGCCGTCACCGTTCTGCTGGCCCTGTTGGTGTCCGCGCTGACCGGGTGCCTGCGGGTGCAGGTGTCGATGGGCGTGTCGTCCAACGACCGGGTGTCGGGCCGCATCGTGGCCGCGGTGGTGCCGACCAACTCCGAGGACAAGGGCCCGCAGCTGAAGGCGCCCGACCAGTTGGCGGCCAAGGTGCGGGTGGAGAAGTACAACCAGGACGGTTTCGTCGGCACCCAGGTGTTCTTCGACGACCTGTCCTTCGGCGAGGTCGGCCAGCTGGGCGGCCTGTCGGATCAGACGCAGGGGCTGTTCACCCTGGAGTTCAAGCGCAGTGGCGATCTGGTGAGCCTCACCGGGCGCGTCGATCTGGAATCGCTGCCGCCGCAGGGCTCGGACGTGCAGTTCTCCATCGCGTTCCCCGCCCGCGTCGCCAAGACCAACGGCACCCGCGAGGGCGACAACACCGTGTCGTGGAAGCTGCCCGCGGGCGAGACCTCCTCGCTGCGCGCCGAGGTGAAGTACGCCGACCCGAACACCCGCTCGTTCGCGGGCTGGGCGGGCATCGTCGGCGGCATCACCCTGGCCGTCGCCGCGCTCGTCGCGGGACTGGCCTTCCGTGACCGCAACCCCGCCGCGCCGAACGCGCCGCGCGGCCGGTTCTCGCCACGGGAGATGTGGGACGAGATCGCCCGGCGCAGGCTCGGCCGCTGACATGGGCGCGGCGGGACGCACGCTGACCTGGGCCGGAACCGGCCTGGCCGCGCTCGGCGCGAGCACCGCCCTCTACAACCTGGCCACCCTGCGCACCCTGCCGCGCCGGGTCTCCGGCGTGATCGAGCCGGTGACGGTCTGCGTCCCCGCCCGGAACGAAGCCGACCGGCTGCCCGCCCTGATCGCCGATCTGCGCGCCCAGACCGGCGTCCCCCGGCTGCGCGTGCTCATCCTCGACGACGCCTCCACCGACGGCACCTACGAGGCCGCGATCGCCGCGATCGCGGGCGACGACCGCTTCAGCGTGCTCCGTTCGGCCGCCCACCCGGCGCCCGGCTGGACCGGCAAGGCCGCCGCCTGCGCGCGCCTGGCCGCCCGCACCGCCGCCGCCGCGCTGGTCTTCGTCGACGCCGATGTGCGCCTGGCGCCGCACGCCGTCGCGGCAGCGGTCACCGAATTGCGCGGGCGCGGAGCAGGTCTGGTGTCGGCGTGGCCGGTGCAGCGAGCCGGGTCGCCGACGGAGCGGCTGGTGCAGCCGCTGCTGGCGTGGTCGTGGGCGTCCACCCTGCCGCTCGGTCCGGCCAATCACAGCCTGCGCCCGTCGACTGCCGTGGCGTGCGGGCAGTTCCTCGCGGTCGACGCGGCCGCCTATCGCGCCGGTGGCGGTCACGCCGGGGTGGCCGCGAGCGCGACGGAGGACCTCGACCTGGCCAGGGCGCTGCGCCGGGCCGGGCATCGCACGGCGCTGGTCACCGCAGGCCCGGCGGCCACGACCCGGATGTACACCGGGGCGGCCGAACTCACCGACGGCTACACCCGCTGGCTGTGGTCGGCCTACGGCGGCCGCGTCGACGCGGGTGCGGCAGTGGGAGTCGTTGCCGCGCTGGCCTATTGGGTGCCGCCACTGGCACTGCTGCTCGGTCGCGGGCAGGTCCGCCGCGCGGGGCTGCTGGGCTATCTCGCCGCCGTCGCCGGCCGGCTCGTCGCCCGGCGCATCGAGACCCGCGAGCGCCCCACCGGCACCGACCTCGCCTCGGCGCTGGCCCACCCCGTTGGCGTCCTGAAGTACCTGTCACTGTGGGCCCGCTCGCACCGCCGCCGCCGTTCCGGCGACCTGCGCTGGAAGCAGCGGCCACTCGTCACCCCGGTCAGCGTGCCCGCCGCCGACCGTCTGGGCTGAAGGCAGAGCGGCGCGAGTCCCGCGTCTCGCCGTCAACCGGGCGATCACGCGCGGTCCGACGGGCGGCGATTCGCCACCCGCGCCCGCACGGCACGGACTTCGGTGATCGCGGCGCGCTGAGCGATCGGATCGAGCCGTCGAGTGCGCCCCGGGCCGCGAGATCGGCTCAGGGCACCTCGGTGATGCCGACCGTCGGGAAGAAGAAGCAGGAACGGCCCGCGTTGTCGGTGGTGCCGAAGACGGCGGCCAGCACCGTGCCGTGGCCGGTGTCCACGGGGACCGCGCGCACCCCGCCGACGGGGATCGCGGTGAACAGGAAGTCGCGGATTGCCGTCTCGGCCAGAGGCCGCAGCTCGACCGGGACCTCGGGCGGGACCAGCGCGCGGACGATGTCGGCGATAGACCCCATCGAGGCCATCCCGCCGCGGCCGGTGCTGATGTTGAGCCAGGCCACCTGCATGCCGGAGGTCTTGGTGGCGGCGGTGTCGGGGGCGAGCCCGTAGGGCAGGAAGGTGAACATGGTCTGCCCGGACTTCACCGCGGTGAGATCGAGGCCGGGGATCTGGACGGTGTTCGACGGCCACGGGCCCGGCACCGCCCCCGCGACGGCGGGCACGAGACCGAGCCCGTCACCGGCACAGTTCGCGGCGACCGTCGGGTACAGGAACGGCTGCACACCGAGGGATTCGAGGGTGGCGACGACGCTCTGATAGGCGCCGAGAAGATCGCCGGGGCCCGCGGTGTAGGCGGCGGGCGCATCCCTGGTTACCGCGGGTTCGGCCGCCGCGGTCGGCGCGGCGAGCAGGAGCGCGGCGGCGCAGGCCGCCAGCGTGGTGAGCGTGGTCTTCCGACGCGGATCGAACACGGCGCACTCCTCATCGACGTGAAGAAGGCCGAGGCTACTCCGTGTCGGGGCAGAATCCGCCCAGGTGGGCGCGTTCCGTGTTCGGCGCGTCGCGCACATTGTCGTCGCGATCGGCCCCGGATCGAAGCTCTGCGCTCACGCTGATTTCTACCGTTGTGCGCGATCGCGCCTGTGCCCCATGCTGGTTCAGCTCGGGCTCGATGGCTGGGGCACACCATCCAGAGCGACCGAGAGACCTGGCTCCACGACGTCGCAGCAACCCGCCCGTGACCGGGTGTGGGTGCTTCCGCCGGGTTCGATGGAGGAGGTCCACGTGAAATTTCTGCTGTTCACCTTGGTGACCAGGGTGCCCGATCCGCACACCGGCGCGGTCCCCGCGACCAGGGACCGGTTCCGGGAGGTCGTCGTGCAGGCGCGACTGGCCGAGGAGCTGGGCTACGACGGGTTCGCCGTCGGCGAGCGCCACGAGGACCCGTTCCTCTCGGCCGCTCCCCCGGTGCTGCTGAGCCACCTCGCCGCCGTCACCTCGCGGATCACCCTGTTCACCGCCGTGACCACGCTGAGTCTGCTTGATCCGGTGCGCGCGTTCGAGGACTACTCGACGCTGGACAATCTCGCCGACGGGCGCCTGGAACTGATCATCGGCAAGGGCAACGGCGCCGCGCAGGCCCGGCTCTACCACGTCACCACCGAGGACCAGTGGGACCGCAACCGCGAGGGCTACGAACTGTTCCGCGCCCTGTGGGACAGCGACGAGGTGACCTGGTCGGGCCGCTTCCGCCCACCGCTCACCGCGGCCAAGGCGCTGCCGCGGCCGTGGCAGCCGCGGATCCGGGTCTGGCACGGCAGCGCGACCAGCCGCGAATCGGTGGAACTGGCCGCCCGCCACGGTGATCCGCTGTTCTCGGCGAACGTCACCCATCCGATCGAGCCGTATGCCGAACTGGTGGAGCACTATCGGGAGCGCTGGGCCCACCACGGCCACGACCCGGCCGACGCGCTGGTCGGCGCCGGCACCGCGGGATTCCACGTCGCGCCCACCTCGCAGCAGGCCAGGGCGGTCTACGCCCCGCTGTTCGAGGCGCGCTCGGCGCTGGCGCGCAAGCTCGGCCTGCCCCTCGTGTTCGACACCCTCGACGACTTCGTCGCGCGCAGTTCCGCGCTGATCGGCAGCCCGCAGGAGGTGATCGACAAGGTCGGTCGCTATCACGAGCGGTTCGGGCACGAGGTGATCCACCTGTCCGCCGAGCGCGAAGGCCGCGCCGACGCCGACTACCTGGGCAGTCTCGAGCTGTTCCAGGCCGAGGCGGCGCCGGAGCTGCGCCGCCGCATTCCCAGCCGTCCCCTGGCCGCAGGCCGCGAATTCTCTGGAGTCACCCCGTGATCGGTTCTCGTCATCGTCTCGCCGCCGTCGTCGGCGTGTTCGCCACCGCCGCCACCGTGGTCGCGTGCGGCGGCGAGTCGGCGGGCCCGGGTGGGCAGGCCGGTCCGCCGCAGCCGGGTGGCACGCTGCGGTACGGCCTCTCGCAGGCGCCCTCGTGCTCGGATCCGGCGCAGGCCGGGTCGAACCAGTCCATCTATGTCGCCCGCCAGATCGTGGACTCGCTCACCGATCAGGATCCGAAGACCGGCGCGATCACGCCGTGGCTGGCCCGGAGCTGGGAGGTCAGTCCCGACGCCAAGGTCTTCACCTTCCGGCTCGCCGACGGGGTGACCTTCAGCGACGGCACGCCGCTCACCGCCGATTCGGTGCGCGACACCTTCGACGCGGTCGTCCGGCTCGGCGGTGCGAAGGCTCCGCTGGGCACGAGCTACCTCACCAACTACGTCGGCACGACCGCGGTCGACAAGCTCACCGCCCGTGTCGAATTCAGCCAGCCGAACGCCCAGTTCCTGCAGGCGTCCTCGACGCCGCAGCTCGGCATCCTGGGGCAGGCTACCAACGCGAAACCGGCCGAGGCCAGGTGCGCGGGCGACAACGTCGGCAGCGGCCCCTTCACCTACGCCGAGTACAAGCAGGACGTCTCCGTGGCGCTGGCCAAGCGTGCCGGATACCACTGGGGCTCGGACGTTTTCGGGCACGAGGGCGAGGCGTACCTGGACCGGATCGAGTTCACCGTGGTCCCCGAATCCGGGGTGCGCACCGGCAGCCTGGTCTCCGGCCAGCTCGACGCCATCAGCGACGCGCTGCCCCAGGATGCCCCGCAGATCGAGGCGGTCGGCGGCCGGGTGCTCTCCACGTCCAATCCCGGCACGCCGTTCGGCCTGCACACCAATGTGACGCGCGGTCCGCTGCGCGATCCCGCGGTGCGTCAGGCGCTGCTGCCCGCGCTCGACCGGCAGCAGCTCGTCGACACCGTGCTCGGCCCGCAGTTCAAGATCGCGACCTCGACGCTGGCCTCGGCGACGCCCGCCTACACCGATCTCTCGGCGCGCCTGCCCTACGACCCGGCGAAGGCGAAGTCGATCCTCGACCAGGCGGGCTGGACGCCCGGCCCCGACGGTATCCGCGCGAAGAACGGTGAGCGACTGAGCTTCTCGGTCACCTTCAGCCAGGTGTTCGCGGGCAATCAGGCGATCCTGGAGCTGGTGCAGCAGCAGCTGCGGCAGGTGGGCGTCGAGCTGCGGCTCGACCTGGTGTCGCTGCCGGAGTGGACCGCCAAGATGAACGGCAAGGACTACGACTCCACCTACGGCAACTCCACCCGCGCCGACGGCGACATCCTGCGCACCTCCTTCGCCGTCACCGGCCGCAATCTCAATGCGCGCGGCCCGATCCCGGCGCTGGACGAGACCCTGGACAAGCAGCTCGCCACCAACGACCCGGCGGCGCGGGCGGAGTTGATCAAGACGGCGCAACAGCAGATCCTCGACAACGGCCTCTACGTCCCGACCATCGAGCTGTCGCAGGCGATCGGCGCGGCGGCGGGCACCCAGGACCTGAAGTTCGAGGCCTCGGCCCGGCTGCAGTTCTTCGACACCTGGCTGAGCGGACGCTGATCATGGTCCGCTACGTGGGTTCGCGTCTGCTGCAGGCGCTCTGGGTGGTCTGGGCGGCGTTCACCGTCTCGTTCGTCGTGCTGTACCTGCTGCCCGCCGACCCGGTCTCGATGGCCGCCGACGGCGCGGGCACCGGCACGCCGGTCGACAGGGCGGCCATCGCGGAGATGCAGGCCCGCTACGGGCTGGACAAGCCGCTGTGGGAGCAGTATTTGAGCGCGCTCGGCAACGCGGTGACCGGTGATCTCGGCCGGTCGATCAGCACCGGGCAGCCGGTGACCGAGGCGATCGGCGACGCGATCCCCGCCACCCTCGGGCTGGCCGGTCTCGCCCTGCTGTTCGCGGTCGCGGGCGGCACCGCGATCGCCTTCGCCGCCACCTACACCCGGCGCGCGTGGCTGCGCAACACCCTCGCCGCGCTGCCGCCGCTGGGCGTCTCGGTGCCGACGTTCTGGACGGGTCTGCTGCTGTTGCAGCTGTTCTCGTTCCGGCTGCACTGGTTCCCCGCGTTCGGCGGCACCGGGTTGCGCGGCACGCTGCTGCCCGCGCTGACGCTGGCGCTGCCGATCGGCGCGGTCATCGCCCAGGTGCTCGCGGCCGGGTTGGCGCAGACGTGGCGGCAGCCGTTCACCGAGGTGGCGCTGGCCAAGGGCGGCTCGCGGTGGTGGGTGCAGCGCCGCCACGTCGCCCGGCTGGCGAGTGTGCCCGCGTTCACCATCGCCGGGGTGCTCGCCGGCACCATGCTGGCGGGCTCGGTGGTGGTGGAGTCGGTGTTCGCCAGGGCCGGTGTCGGGCGGTTGACCCAGACCGCGGTGCTCAACCAGGACATTCCGGTGGTGCAGGGCGTGGTGCTGCTGTCGGCGCTGATCTTCGTGCTCGTGAATCTGGCCGTCGACCTGATCTATCCGCTGATCGACCCGCGCATCGCGGGGGTCGGCACGACGCGCGCCACGACGACCGGCGGTGACGACACGCGGACCGGCGCACCGGCGACCGCCGCGACGACACCGGCCTCGGCCGGACCCGAGCCGGTGAGCGCCGTGGCCGTGAGTGGGCAGCCGAGCGGCGCGACCCGCGATTCCGAAGGGGTACAGCATGGTTGAGGTCGTTTCCCATCATCGAGCCGATCAGCGCGATGCGCGGCGAACGGCTGTCGTCCTCGAGAAGACCCCCGGCAGTACCGCATCCGCCGCGGGCTCTCCCCGGGCCCCCGGATGGCTGCTCGCGCACCTCGGTCTGTCGGCGTCCCGTGTCGCCGGTGCCGCCCGGTGGGCGCGGGCACATCTCGGTCTCGTGGTGTCCGGCCTGATCCTGGCGGTGGCGTTCGGCTGGGCGGTGGCGCCCTCGGTGTTCGCCCCCGGCGACCCGCTGACCGGCGTGCCCGCGGAGAAGTTCCAGGGGCCGAGCGCGACGCACTGGTTCGGCACCGACAACCTCGGCCGCGATCTCTACACCCGGATGGTGCACGGCGCCGGGCTGTCGCTCACCGCGACGCTCACCGCGGTCGGCATCGCCCTGGTCGTCGGGACGCTGCTCGGCCTGCTCTCGGGGGCGGCGGGCGGGCTGCTCGACACCGCGATCATGCGGGTGGTCGACGTGCTGCTGTCGATTCCCTCGCTGCTGCTGTCGCTGGCGCTGGTGACCGCGCTCGGCTTCGGCACCCGCAATGTCGCGCTCGCCGTGGGGATCGCGCTCATCGCGAACTTCGCCCGGGTGATGCGCTCGGAGGTGCTGCGGGTGCGGCACGCGCCGTACGTCGAGGCCGCGCGCGCGTCCGGGGTGCGCTGGTACACGGTGCTCGCCCGGCACGTGCTGCCCAACGCGTTCCAGCCGGTCCTCGCGCTGGCCGCGGTCGAATTCGGGATGGCGGTGCTGGCGGTGTCCTCGCTCAGCTTCCTCGGCTACGGCACCAAACCGCCCACCCCCGAATGGGGTTCGCTGATCTCGGAGGGCCGCAATTTCCTCGCCTCGGCCTGGTGGCTGACCACGCTGCCCGGCCTGGTGATCGTCGCCGTCGTGCTCTCGGCCCAGCGCCTGGGCCGCTTCGCGGGAAGGACACAGACCCGATGAGCGTCCAGCCGCTGGACTCGTCGACGAGCCGGGAAGCGCCGACCGGTCACCGGTCGGCGGCGGAGGCCGACGTGGCCGACGTCGTGCCGACCGCCGCGAATGACCGCGTCCGAACCGAACCCCTGCTGCGCGTGCGCGATCTGCAGATCACCTACTGGACGAGCGCCGGCCCGGTCGAGGCCCTGCGCGGCGCCTCGATCGACATCACGCGCGGTGAGGTGGTGGCATTGGTCGGCGAGTCCGGGTCGGGCAAATCGACCCTGGCGCACTCGGTGATCGGGCTGCTCGGCGAATCGGCCCGGATCACCTCGGGCGGAGTCGAATTCGACGGCGATCCGGTCGATCCCACCGACGAGAAGGCCTTGCGCCGCTTGCGGGGGACACGAGTCGGCTTCGTCCCGCAGGATCCCGGCCTTTCCCTGAATCCCGTCCTGCGGGTGGGTGACCAGGTGGCCGAAGCGCTGCTGGTGCACAAACTGGCCGATCGCCGGGGCGCGCGGCTGCGGGCGCTGGACCTGCTCGAGGAGGTCGGACTGGACCGGCCCGCCGTGCGGGCGCGGCAGTATCCGCACGAGCTGTCCGGCGGACAGCGCCAGCGGGTGCTCATCGCGATCGCGCTGGCCTGCGGACCGGACCTCATCATCGCCGACGAGCCGACCAGCGCGCTCGACGCCACCGTGGCCAGGCAGGTGCTGGACCGGCTGGCCGAGCGGATCGCGGCACGCGGCACGGCGGTCCTGCTGATCACCCACGATCTGGCCGTCGCCGCCGAGCGCGCCGACCGGCTGGTGGTGCTGGCCGACGGCGCGGTGGTCGAGTCCGGGCCGACCGCCCGGGTCCTGGCCGAGCCCGCGCACCCCTACACGGCGCGGTTGCTCGCGGCGTCACCGGCGCTCGCGCCCACCGGCTTCCGCGCGCCCCGCGCTCGCGCCGAGACGCCACTGCTGTCGGTGCGCGCGCTGCACAAGCGATTCCACGCGGCCGACGTCACCGCCGTCGACGACGTCGAGTTCAGTCTCGACCGCGGCGAAACGCTCGCGCTCGTCGGCGAATCCGGCTCGGGCAAGTCGACCACGGCGCGCATCGCGGTCCGGCTCACCGAACCCGACCGCGGCACGGTGACCTTCGACGGGCACGACCTCACCGCCGCCAGGCGGCGCAGGCTGCGCGCGCTGCGTCAGCGCTTCCAGGTGGTGTACCAGAACCCGTACTCGTCGCTGGATCCACGCTGGGCGGTCGGCGACATCATCGCCGAACCGCTGCACGCCTATGGTGTCGGCCGCCGCGCCGAGCGGACCGAGCGGGTCACCGCCCTGCTCGACCAGGTCGCGCTGCCCGCCGGATTCCGGACCCGCAGGCCCGCGGAACTGTCGGGTGGGCAGCGTCAACGGGTGGCGATCGCCCGCGCCCTGGCGCTGCGTCCCGACCTGCTCGTCCTCGACGAGCCGGTCTCCGCGCTGGACGCCTCGGTGCAGGCGCAGATCCTCGCACTGCTCGACGACCTGCAACGCGAGCTCGCGCTCGGCTACCTGTTCATCTCCCACGATCTGGCCGTCGTGCGTCAGATCAGCGACCGGGTGGCGGTGATGCGCCACGGCCGCATCGTCGAAACCGGGCCCACAGCCACCCTGTTCACCGATCCACGCCACGGCTACACCCGGGAACTGCTCGCCGCGATTCCCGCTCCTGGCGCCCGGATCGCCACGCCCGACCGAAAGGACCCCACCCGATGAGCGCGCCACCCCTGTTCCTCGGCCTCGACCTCGCGGGCACCGGAACGCATCCGGCGTCCTGGCGCCGCGCCGACTCGCGCGCCGAGGACGTGTTCGGGGCCGCCTACTGGACCGAGGCGGTCACGCGGGCCGAGCGGCTCGGCGTCGACGCGGTCTTCCTGCCCGATTCCTTCGGTCTCCAGCCGGGTGGCGCCGAGGTGACGCGCGGGCGGCTCGACGCCGTCGCCATCGCCGCCCGCGTCGCGCCGCTGACCCGCCGGATCGGGCTGGTTCCGCAGGTGCCGGTGACGCACACCGAGCCGTTCCACGTGTCCAAGGCGATCGCGGCCCTCGATTTCGCGAGCCTGGGCCGGGCCGGCTGGGAAGTCGAGGTGTCGGGCACCGCCGTCGAGGCGAAAGCCTTCGGCCGCAAGGACGTCCAGCCCGTCGACTCGCTCTGGGGCGAGGCCGAGGAAGCCGTCGAGGTGGTGACCCGGCTGTGGGACAGCTGGGAGGACGACGCCGAGATCCGCGACGTCCCCACCGGCCGGTTCATCGACCGGGATCGCCTGCACTACATCGACTTCCACGGCGAGCACTTCTCGGTGAAAGGCCCGTCCATCACGCCGAGGTCGCCGCAGGGCCAGCCGATCGTGACGGTGCGCGCCGACGATCCGGCCGCCACCGAGGTGGCCGCCCGCCGGGCCGACCTGATCCGCGTGAGCGCACCCGATCTGGCCGGGGCCGGCGATCGCCGCACCGCCCTGCGCGCCGCGATCGCCACCGCCGGCCGCGATCCCGACTCGGTGCGCGTACTGCTCGACCTGCCTGTGCACCTGGCCGATTCGGCCGATCGCGCACACGCCGAGGTCGCCGAACTCGACCGGTGGGCCGGGGCCGAGTCCACGGCCGGAATCCAGCACGTGGGGACGGCCGCCGACCTGACCGAACTGCTCGCCGAGATCGCGGGCTCCGGCGGCGCGGACGGCGTCGTGCTGCGCCCGCTGGCCGTCTACGCCACGCTGGCGGCCCTGCCCGAACGCCCGGCCCGCACGGGGCCGCCGGGCACCTTCCGCGACCAGCTCGCCCTCCCCCGTCCCGCCAGCCGCTACGCCCGAGGAGCAGCGCTGTGACCGCGAAGCCACGCAAGCAAGTCCACCTCGCCGCGCACTTCCCCGGCGTCAACAACACCACCGTCTGGGCCGACCCCGCCTCGAAGTCGCAGGTCGAGTTCGCCTCGTTCGAGCACCTGGCCCGCACCGCCGAACGCGGACTGTTCGACTTCTTCTTCCTCGCCGAGGGGCTGCGGCTGCGCGAACACCGCGGCCGCATCCACGATCTCGACGTGGTGGGCAGGCCGGACACGTTCACCGTGCTCAACGCGCTGGCCGCGGTCACCGAGCGGCTCGGGCTGGCGGGCACCATCAACAGCACCTACAACGAACCGTTCGAGCTGGCCAAGCAATTCGCGACTCTCGACCATCTGTCCGGTGGCCGAGCGGCCTGGAACGTGGTGACCTCCTCGGACGCGTTCACCGGCGAGAACTTCCGCCGCGGCGGGTATCTGGAACACGCCCAGCGGTACCGACGGGCCGCCGAGGTGGTCGAGGCGAGCCGGGCGCTGTGGGACAGCTGGCCCGCCGACACACTCGTGGTCGACCGGGAACGCGGCGTCTTCGCCCGCGAGATTCCCGGAACCTCGTTCCACAGCACCCAATTCGACATCGACGCACCGTTCGTGACGCCGCCGAGCCCGCAGGGCCATCCGGTGCTGCTGCAGGCGGGCGATTCCGACGAGGGCCGCGAGTTCGGCGCGCGCACCGCCGACGCGATCTTCACCGTGCACGGCACGCTCGAGGCGGGGCAGCGGTTCTACGCCGACATCAAGGGCAGGCTCGCGAAGTACGGGCGCGGCCACGACGAACTGCTGGTCTTCCCCGCCGCCACCTTCGTCCTCGGCGACACCGAGGCCGAGGCGCACGAGCGCGCCCGCCACATCCGGTATCAGCAGGTGAGCCCGCAGACCGCGATCGCCTTCCTCGAGCAGGTCTGGGGCCGCGACCTCTCCGGCTACGACCCCGACGGTCCCCTGCCCGACATCGAGCCCGACGCCACCAGCGAGATCACCCGCGGCCGGGTACGGCACGCGAAAGACCCACTCGCCGTGGCGAAGACCTGGCGCGAGCGCGCCGAGGCCGAACAACTCAGCATCCGGGAACTCATCATCGAGGTCACCGCACGCCAGCAGTTCATCGGCACCCCGGTCCAGGTCGCCGAGCAGATCGACCACTACGTGCAGTCCGACGCCGCCGACGGATTCATCCTCGTCCCGCATCTCACGCCCGCGGGGCTGGACGAATTCGTCGACCGGGTGGTGCCGGAACTGCAGGAGCGGGGCAGTTTCCGCACGGCCTACACCGGCACCACCCTGCGCGACCACCTCGGTCTGCGCCATCCCCACCACCACACCGCCGCCGAAGGAGCACGCGCCTCATGACGATCACCCTCGACACCGCCAGCGCCACCACGACGTTCCTCGACGACTGGCGCCGCTGGCACGACGCCCGCGAGGACGGCCTGCGCGACCCGCTCGGCTGGCTCAGCCTCACCGCGCTGCACTGGCTCACCGACAGCCCGGACCAGCTCGACGGCCTGCCCGGCACCTGGTGGGTCACCGACGAGAAGGTGTTCATCACCGCCAAGCCGGGCGACCGGCTCGACGTCGACGGCGAGCGCGTCGCCGGCGTCCGCATCCTGACGCCCGCCGAGGGCGCGCCCGGGCTGAGCGTGCTGCACGAGGACCGGGTGCTCGAGGTGATCCGGCGGTCCGGGCAGTTCGCGGTGCGCGTGCACGATCCGGCGGCGCCGACCCTCACCGGATTCACCGGCGTGCCCACCTATCCGGCCGATCCGCGGTGGGTCGTCACCGGCCGGTTCACCCCCTTCGGCACCGCCCGCACGGTCACCACCGGCGCGGTCGTCGACGGGCTCGAGCATCACCACAGCGCGGCGGGTCTGGTCGAGTTCCGGATCGGCGACACCGCGGCCACCCTGCTGGCCTTCGGCACACCGGACGATCTGAAGGTGCTGTTCACCGACGCCACCAGCGGCGTCACCACCTATCCGGCGGCGCGCTCGCTCGCGCTCGGCGCCGTGGAGGCGGACGGCACCGTGACGCTGGACTTCAACCGGGCGGTCAACCTGCCGTGCGCGTTCACCGACTACGCCACCTGCCCCGTGGCGCCGGCGGAGAACCGGCTGCGCGTGGCGATCGAAGCGGGAGAACAGGATCCGACGCTGTGACCGTGCCCCTGTCGATTCTCGACCTGTCCCCGATCAGCGAAGGGTCGACGGCCGCGCAGGCACTGCGCAACACGGTCGATCTGGCCCAGCACGCCGAACAGTGGGGCTACCACCGGTATTGGCTGGCCGAACACCATTTCGTGTCGGTGGCCAGCTCCGCCTCGCTCACCCTGCTCGGGCTCGTCGCCGCGGCCACCGCACGGATCCGCGTCGGGACCGGCGCGGTGCAGGTGGGCCATCACACCTCCGCGTCGATCGTGGAGGCCTTCGGCACCGTCGACGCACTGCACCCGGGACGGCTGGATCTCGGCCTCGGCCGGTCGGGGCACCGCCGTGGCCAGTTCGGCGCCGAGAAGTCGGCGGCCAAGGGCGGTCGGCCCGTGGTGGACGCGGTCACCGGGCGCACCAGGATCCGTGACGGCGTGGTGGTGCCGCCGCCGTTCGATCCGCGCGGGATCACCGATCGGTCCAGGTTCGTCGCCGGGCTCGAGGCACTGCAGCAGCCGGGCGCCACGGCGCCGGATTTCCCCGACCAGGTCGACGAGGTGCGCGCGCTGCTCGACGGCACGTTCACCGTCGACGACATCGCGCTGCGCGCGGTGCCCGGCGAAGGGGCCCAGGTGCAGCTGTGGTTGTTCGGCAGCACCGCCGGGGAGAGCGCCGAGGTGGCGGGCCGGCTCGGGTTGCCGTTCGCCGCGGCGTATCACGTCGCCCCCGGCACCGCGCTGGACGCGGTCGAGGCGTATCGGGCGGCGTTCCGGCCCTCGGCGGCGCTCGCCGAACCACACGTGATCGTCTCCGCCGACGTAGTCGTGGCCGCCGACGACGCCACCGCCCGCCACCACGCGAGCACCTACGGCCACTGGGTGCACAGCATCCGCAGCGGCTCCGGCGCGAGCGAATACCTCGACCCCGACACGGCGGCACCGCTCACCGCCGACCAGCTCCGCCTGGTCGAGGACCGCCTCGCCGCCCAGATCGTAGGCTCCCCCGACACCGTCACCGAACGCCTCGAGGCCCTGGTCCGCGTCACCGGCGCCGCCGAACTGCTCGTCACCACCATCACCCACGACCACGCCGACCGTCTCGAATCCCACCGCCTCCTCGCCGACGCCTGGGGCCTGCGCGCGGCCCGCGCCGCCTGAGCCACCGGGGCTGTGGAGCCCCCTCCACAGCCCCGGCACCGTTCAGGTCCCGTTCATCACCGCGAGCACATCGGGGGCGGCGAAGAACCGGGTGCGACCCCGGGTGACCTCCACGAGAATTCCTGTCTCCACCAGTTTTTCGATATTCAACGTCGCGGCCCGATGGCTGACCTCGAGCGCCTTCATGGCAATCGCGATACTGATGATCGGCGACCGGAACAACTCGTCGACCAGAACGGGAAGCAGGCCGGACGATCTGGCCCTGGCGACGCGCAGCCGGAGTTCGGTCCGCAGCGCGTCCAAGCGGACGGCACGGGCCAGACTGTCCCTGGCCTGCTCTTCGACGACCTCCAGAAAGAAGTCGAACCAGCCCGGCCAATCCCCCTCGGTCGATACTCGCAGCAGGCCATCGTAATACCGATCCCGGCGTGGCTCGATGTAGCTCGACAGGTCGAGCAGCGGGCCCGGCAGCAACCCCCATTCGACCAGCAGCATCAC
The DNA here is from genome assembly GCF_003182135.1 of Nocardia neocaledoniensis. Taxonomy (GTDB): domain Bacteria; phylum Actinomycetota; class Actinomycetes; order Mycobacteriales; family Mycobacteriaceae; genus Nocardia; species Nocardia neocaledoniensis. The sequence continues at coordinate 68,590 of NZ_QGTL01000014.1, forward strand.
CGCGAGCAGGCGGCCGATGCGGCCGTTCCCGTCGATGAAGGGATGTATCGCCTCGAATTGGTAATGCACGGCGGCGATCGCGAGCAGCGGTGGCAGTTCCCCGTCGGCGTGCAGGAAGTGTTCGAAGGCATCCAGGCTCTGCCACAGCGATTCCGGCGGCGGCGGAACATATTTCGCTGTGTCGATCGTGGATCCCGGTGGACCGATCCAGTTCTGGCTGCGCCGGAATTCGCCCGGCGTGGCGTAGTCACCACGTACCCCCGCCATCAGGATCTGATGCGCCTCCCGCAGCAGCGGCAGACTCAATGGCAGCCGCCGGTCCGGATCGAGGACGTGGTCCATCGCGCTCATGTAGTTGAACACTTCCTGGACATCACCTTGCGGCCGTGCCGGTCGCTCGGCCTCGTACATGGCGACATCCGACAGCGACGCCACGGTGCCTTCGATCCGGCTCGACAGCACCGCTTCGCGCCGCACCAGCGCACGGCAGAACAGGTCCTGATTCGACAGTCCCCGCCCGAGACCGGCCAGCTCACCGACGGCCCGGTCGGCGCTGGACAGCCGCCGGACCAGCTTCGGCGACAATGACACCGACGGTGGGAGCGGCGGCGGGGAGAAGGCGCGATACTCCTTGTCGGCGCGGACCAGGTTCACTCGCTGGTCGATCGAGAAGTCCTCCAGAAGCACAGCCTGACCCCTCCCCACTCGTCCAGTGATACCTATTGGCGGAAAAGTATCACTAGATGAGTGTAGTGATACTTAGCGCGCACCGGAATGGATCAGTGCTACTTTTCCGCCGAAAAGTAGCACTGATAGTCGATGGCTCGGCTACTTGTCGGGGGTCGTGGCCATACTCGGGGGATGAGTTCTCAGGAGAGGCCGGTGCCGCCGTTCAACGGTGACGAGCGGGCGACGCTCGAGGGGTGGTTGGACTTCCATCGGGTCACGCTGGCCAGGAAGTGCGCCGGGTTGGACGATGTGCAGGCGGCCACTGCGGCGGTGCCGCCGTCGGGGTTCACGCTGACCGGGCTGGTGCAGCACCTGGCGGAGGTGGAGCGCAACTGGTTCCAGCGGGTCTTCGCCGGTGAGCGGGTGCCGCCGATCTACGACCCCGCCGCCGATCCGGACGGGCCCGACGGCGGATTCACCGTCGCGCCCGGCGCCACCCTCGCCGACGCGCTCGCCACCTGGGACGCGCAGATCGCGCGCGCCCGCGAACTCTGCGCCGGCCGCGACCTGGCCGACACCGGCCGCCTGGCGGGACAGGAGGTCAGCCTGCGCTGGATCTACGTGCACATGATCGAGGAATACGCCCGGCACAACGGGCACGCCGACCTGCTCCGCGAGCGTCTCGACGGCTCGACCGGCGTGTAGCGCCTCAGGCGCTGAGCGGGGCCGCCGTGACGCCGTAGCCGAGGTTGGTGAGGACCTCGCTGGTGGCCTTGGCGAAGTTGAGGGTGATGAAGTGCAGGCAGGGGGCGCCCTCGTCGATCAGGCGCTGGGCCATCTCGGTCGCGATCTGGATGCCCTCGGCGCGCACGGCGGCCTTGTCCTCCTCGGGCCCGGTGCCCGCGGCCTTGGTCAGGCGCTCGAGGACGGCGGGCGCCAGCGGGCGGCCGCACAGTTCCTCGGCGCGCGCGACGGTGCGCAGCGAGGTGATGGGCATCAGCTCGGGGATGATCGGCTTGTCGCCCTCGACCGGGTCCATCGCCACGACGCGATCGCGCAGCCGCAGGTAGTGGTCGACGTCGAAGAACATCTGGGTGATCGAATACTCCGCGCCCGCACGCAGTTTCGCGGCCAGGAAGCGGGTGTCGTGGTCGAGATCGGGCGAGCGGTGGTGGCCCTGCGGGAACGAGGCGACACCGACGTGGAAGTCACCCAGATCGCGGACGATGCGCACCAGTTCCTCGGCGTACTCCACGCCCTCGGGATGCTTGCGCCATTCACCGAGCGGGTCGCCCGGCGGGTCACCGCGCAGGACGAGCAGGTTGCGGATGCCCGAATCGGCGTAGGAGCCGACCAGCGCGCGCAGTTCGTCGAGGCTGTGCCCGACGGCGGTGAGGTGGGCGACCGGCAGCAGCGTGGTCTCGGTGGCCAGCTCGCCGGTGATGCGCACGGTGCGGTCCTTGGTGGACCCGCCGGCGCCGTAGGTCATCGACACGAAGGCCGGGTGCATGCACTCGAACTCGCGGACCGCGCGCCACAGCCGGGCCTCGCCCGCCGCGTCGCGCGGCGGATTGAACTCCACCGAGAACGGCACACCGCTGCCCGCGTGGGTCCGCAGGCTCTGCACCACCGAGGGGGTGTTCGAGACGATCGGCTGCTTCTGGGCGGGTCGATCTGGGGTCGAACGTCCCCGTCCATTGTCGAAAGTCACCGGTTCAGTGTAGTGGTGCGCACCGTGCCGGTGGCACGGACCGGGGCGCGAACGCCCTGATCGCGCCCACGGCCCGGCTGGCCCGTCAACCGGGATGGACACGAAAGTCGTGGTCGATGAGGCCGCCGACACGCCGGATGTGGCCTCGGTCGCACCGGCGATGTGCGCCGGTCGGGCCACCCCGGGGTCCGCGTATCCTGCGACTGAACGCCGGTGCCTTCGGCACCGCGCGCGACCAGGTCCATCCCTCGCCCACTTTTCGCACCTGGAGGCCACCCTGTCCGCCGGAATCGGTACCCCGCTCGCCCGGTCCGTCCACGACACCCCGGCCCCGGTCGACCTCGGCGCGCTCACACCGGGCACGCCGGCGTTCGTCGCCGCGGTGGAGCGGGTGCTCACCGATTTCTTCGCCACCCGGCGCGAGATCGTCGATCCGCTGGGACCGGTCTTCGTCGACGCCGCGGACGCGCTGGAACAGTTCGTCCTGCGCGGCGGCAAGCGGACCAGGCCCGGCTTCGCGTGGACCGGCTGGCTCGGCGCGGGCGGCGACCCGAGCGGGCCCGACGCGGCCGCGGTGCTCACCGCCTGCTCGGCGCTGGAACTGGTGCAGGCGTGCGCGCTGGTGCACGACGACATCATCGATTCCTCCCGGACCCGGCGCGGGTTCCCGACGGTCCACGTCGACTTCGAGGACCGCCATCGCGCGGCGGGCTGGCCCGGCGACGGCGCCGAGTACGGCGCCGCGGTCGCGATCCTGATCGGCGATCTGGCCCTGGCCTGGGCCGACGACCTGGTCCACGAGGCCGGGCTCACCCCCGCCGCGCTGACCCGCTTCGCGCCCGTGTGGGCGCGGATGCGCACCGAGGTGCTCGGCGGTCAGCTGCTCGACGTCAACGGCGAGGCGGGCGGTGACGAATCGGTCGAGGCCGCGCTGCGGATCAACCGCTACAAGACCGCCGCGTACACGATCGAACGGCCGCTGCACCTGGGCGCCGCGCTGGCGGGCGCGGACGAGGCGCTGGTCGCCGCGCTGCGCACCTACGGCACCGACGTCGGGATCGCCTTCCAGCTGCGCGACGACCTGCTCGGCGTGTTCGGCGACCCGGCCGTCACCGGCAAGCCCTCGGGCGACGACCTGCGCGAGGGCAAGCGCACCGTGCTCATCGCCGAGGCGCTGCGCCGGGCCGAGCCGCCCGCCGCCGCGCTCATCCGCGACGGGCTCGGCACCGACCTCGACGACTCCGCGGTCGACCGGCTGCGCGCGCTGCTCACCGAGCTCGGCGCGGTCGACGACGTGGAGCGCCGGATCACCGAGCTCACCGACGCCGGCCTGGCAGCCGTCGCGGCCAGCAGCGCCACCCCCGCCGCGAAAGAGCTGCTGCACGCCATGGCGCTGGCCGCCACCCGTCGCGCCGCGTGATCGGGATGAAAAGCGTTGCGGGACAGATGAATCACGTCGTCGTGGTCGGCGCGGGTCTGGCCGGCCTGGCCGCCGCGCTGCATCTGCGGGGCGCGGGCCTCGAGGTGACGGTGCTCGAACGCGCCGATCACCCGGGCGGCCGGGTGGGCCGCTACCGGTTCGACGACTACGAGATCGACAGTGGGGCAACGGTTCTCACAGTGCCCGAGGTGATCGACGAGGCGCTGGCCGCGGTCGGCCGCACCCGCGAGGACGTCGGGCTGCGGATCCACCGGCTGGCCCCCGCCTATCACGCCCGGTATGCCGACGGCTCCGACATCCGCGTCTTCGACGACGCCGAGGCGATGGCCGCCGAGGTGACCCGCACCTGCGGACCCGCCGACGCCCACGGCTACCGGCGCCTGCGCGACTGGCTCGACCGGATCTACGCCGCCGAGTTCGACGAATTCATGGACGCCGATTTCGACTCCCCGCTGGACATGGTGCGCACCCGGGGCGCCAGGTCGGCGCTGGCGAGGCTGGCCCGGCTCGGCGGTTTCGGCAGGCTCGGTCCGCGCGTGCGCGGATTCCTGCGCGACGAACGCCTGGTCCGGCTGTTCACCTTCCAGGCGCTGTACGCGGGGATGGCCCCGGATCAGGCGCTGGCGCTCTACGGCGCGATCCCGAACATGGACACCTGCCAGGGCGTGTACTTCCCGGCGGGCGGCATGCGGGCCATCACCGCAGCCCTCGCCGCGGCGTTCACCTCGGCGGGCGGGCAGTTGGTCCTCGGCGCCGAGGTCACCGGGATCGACTACACCGGCCGCGCGCCCGTCGGCGACCGCACACAGGCGCCGAGCGCGGCCGCCGGCCGACCGCGTGGCGGCCGGGGCAGGCGCGCCGAGGCGGTCCGCACCGTCGACGGCGCCCGCTACCCCTGCGACGCCGTCGTCCTCACCGCCGATCTGGGCTCGCTGCCCCGCTTCGGGCTGCGGTATCGCCGCGGACTGCGGGCCTCGCCGTCGGCCGTGGTCGCGCACGGCACCGTGCCCGCCGAGGTCGCGGCCCGCTGGCCCGTGCAGGCCCATCACACGATCGACTTCGGCGCGGCCTGGGCGTCGACGTTCACCGAGATCGCCGCACGGCGCGGGCGGGGTCGGCTGATGAGCGACCCGTCGCTGCTGCTCACCCGGCCCGCCCTCACCGACCCCGGTCAGTACATCGACCGCGCCGACGGCCGCCACGAACCGTTCTCCCTGCTCGCGCCGTGCCCGAACCTCGACGCGGCGCCGCTGGACTGGGCCCGCCTGACCCCCGCGTATCTGGGCGAACTGCTCACCGAACTCGAGCGCCGCGGCTACACCGGCATCGCCGAGCACTTCCGTATCGACCACGTCGACACTCCGGCGACGTGGGCCGCCCAGGGCATGATCGCCGGCACACCGTTCTCGATCGCCCACCTGTTCCGCCAGACCGGCCCGTTCCGGCCCCGCAACCTGCCAAGGGGCGTGGACAACGTCGTTCTCGCAGGTTGCGGCACCACTCCGGGGGTGGGTGTGCCCACCACGCTGCTGTCGGGCAAGCTGGCCGCGGCGCGAATCGGGGGCAGCCGGGCGCGCACCGCGACCGACCACCGGGTTAGTGTTCGACAGTGAAGCCGTAAACTGACGGCCGACATCATCAGCTCGCGGTTGCGACCGCCGACCATCCGGGGGGACCGACCGAAGATGCCGCCCCCCGAGACGACCGTAGGCCCCATGGACACCACGCGCACCCTCGAGCCGCAGCGCCACCTGCCCACCGGGACCGATCCCGGCGTCCGGTCGTGGCTACGCACCGCGGGCGATTTCGCCCGCAGCCCCGAAGGCCACGCGGCCGTGATGGGCTTCTTCGGCGCGGCGATGATCACCTTCGGCGGGTTCGGCGCGGGCGCGGTCCGCAAGCGCGACCCACTGCTCGAGGCCCTGCACCTGTCCTGGCTGCGCTTCGGGCACGGGTACGCGCTCTCGACGATCCTCATCTGGGCCGGCGTGCTGATGATGATCACCGCGTGGGTTCGCCTCGGCCGCACCACGATCGGCAAGGGCGGCGGCGGCACCGTCACCCTCAACGAACTGCGCGCGATCGTCGGCATCTGGATCACCCCGCTGCTGTTCGCGGCGCCGATGTTCAGCCGCGACGCCTATTCCTATCTCGCCCAGGGCGCACTGCTGCGCGACGGTTTCGACCCCTATCAGGTGGGTCCCGTCGCCAATCCGGGCGTGCTGCTCGAGAACGTGAGCCCGGTCTGGACCACCACGACCGCGCCCTACGGCCCGGTGTTCCTGCTGATGGGCCGCGCCATCACGATGCTCACCGGCGACAGCGTCATCGGGGGCACCATCGCCCTGCGGTTCGTGATGCTGCCGGGCCTGGCGCTGATGATGTGGGCGGTGCCGTATCTGACCAAGCACCTGGGCGGCAAGCCCACGGTCGCGCTGTGGCTGGCGGTGCTCAACCCGCTGGTGCTCATCCACCTCATCGGCGGCGTGCACAACGAGATGCTCATGGTGGGCCTGATGTGCGCCGGCATCGCGCTGGTGCTGGAACGCCATCACGTGGCGGGCATCGTCGTGGTCGCCATCGGCGTCGCGATCAAGGCGACCGCCGGGGTGGCGCTGCCGTTCCTGGTGTGGATCTGGATCCTGCACGAGAAGGAACGCCGCGCGGCCCAGCGCGCCGCCGAGCATCCCGAGGCCGGGGTGTCGGAGGACCAGCGGCATCCCGACGCCGCCAGGGCCACCGCCGACATGCCGCATCCGCTGTTCACCTTCGCCAAGATCGCCGGTCTCGGCGTGAGCGTGTTCGCGCTGGTGTTCCTGGCCGCGTCGGCCATCGCCGGGGTCGGGTTCGGCTGGGTGACGGCGCTGCAGGGCTCGAACAAGATCATCAACTGGCTGTCGCTGCCGACCATCCTCGCGCACATGGTCACCTGGGTGACCCCGCTGCGCCTCGATCCCGTCCTCAGCGTGACCCGCGAGCTGTGCAAGTTCGCGCTGGTGGCGCTGCTGGTGGCCATCTGGTGGCGCTTCCGGCACTCCGAGCGCGAGGCCGTGCTCGGCATCGTCATCGCCTTCGTCGCCATCGTGCTGCTCTCCCCCGCGGCCCTGCCCTGGTACTACTCGTGGCCGCTGGCGCTGGCCGCCGGGTTCGCGCTGTCGACGGTGACCCTGCAGTGGCTGGTGGGCATCTGCACCTGGCTGATGCTGGTGTTCCAGCCCGACGGGTCGATCGGCCTGTACAACTTCTGGCACGTCGCGCTGGCGACCTTCGCCGCCGTGGTCGCCGCGCTGTCGCTGCGCGTCGTCGACCCGCTGCACCTGCGCTCGGCCAGTGCGCGAGCCGCCACGAAGGATCCGGCGCCGACCCTCCCGGCATGAGGGAGCGCAGCGAGCGATTCGCGGGCCGGCGCCCACCGCGCATGCCACAGCCGAGCACCGGCGAGGCCATGAGCGATACACATCGCGCCGCGGCACCGACCGACGAGCCGGGTACACATCAGCACGCCGACCACGGAAGCGGACGCACCCACGTGGCGAGCCGCGAACACCCGAACCGGTCCGCCGCCCGGCCGCCGCTCGGCCTCGAGCCGGCCTACGCGACCTGCCGACGGATCGCCGCCGAACACGGCCGCACCTATCACCTGGCGACGACCCTGCTCACGCCGCCACGGCGACGGGCCGTGCACGCACTGTACGCGTTCGCGCGCATGGTGGACGACATCGTCGACCATGCCGACGACCCCACCCACCTGCTCGACCCGCGCGGCGCCTCGCTCGACGGTGTCCCGGACGCGCCCGCGATCAGCCCGGCCCAGCACCTCGACCGGATCGAGAAGCAACTGCGCCTGGCCCTCGAGAACGACGACGTCGACACCGCCGACCCGCGCCGCCACCAGATCCTCACCGCCGTCGCCGACACCATCCGCCGCCACGACATCGCGCACACGCACTTCTGGACCTTCCTCGACGCCATGCGCATGGACGTCCCCGGTACCGCGACCCACCGCACCCAGTACGCCACCATGGCCGAGCTGCGGGAGTACATGCGCGGGTCGGCGGCGGCCATCGGGCTGCAGCTGCTGCCGGTGCTCGGCACCGTCGTCCCGGTCAGCGAGGCCGAGCCCGCCGCCGCGGCGCTGGGCGAGGCGTTCCAGCTCACGAATTTCCTGCGCGATGTCGGCGAGGATCTCGACCGGGGACGCGTCTATCTGCCCACGACGGAACTGGACGCGTTCGGCGTCGACGAAGACCACCTGCGCGCCTGCCGGGCGACCGGGCGCGTCGATCCGCCGCTGCGCCGCGCGCTCGCCCATCTGATCGCCGTCAATCGCGATATCTATCGCCGCGCCGAGCCAGGCATCGATCTGCTCGAGCCCCGGGTACGCCCGGCGATCCGCACGGCCGCGCTGCTCTACGCCGAGATCCTGGACCGGATCGAGGCGGCGGATTTCGAGGTCTTCCGGCAGCGGGCGACCGTACCGAATCGGCGCCGAATCCTGGTCGCCGCCAAGGGTTTCGCGACACGGCGCTGACCGAACGGCGTCCGCCGCCTGTGCTGTCCGCTCAGCCCGCGATGTCGGGGCGTTCGGCGAGGCCGAGGCGCAGGTGTTCGCTGTGGTAGACGGCCTCGTCCAGCAGCTGGGCGACGTGGTTGTCGTAGAGGCTGTAGACGATGCTGCGCCCGGCGCGCGTCCCGGTGACCAGGCCCAGATTGCGCAGCAGCCGCAGCTGATGGGACACGGCGGACTGTTCCATCCCCACCGCCTCGGCGAGCTCGGTGACCGGGCGCGGGCCTTGCCGGAGCTCGGAGAGGATCAGCAGGCGGCTCGGCGTCGCCAGCGCCTGCAGGGTGGTGGCCACGTGCGCGGCGGCAGTGGCGTCCAGCCGCTTCATCGGCTGGTCGCGGCCCTCGACACCGTGTCCCATGGCGTGGAGTCTAGCCGACCCTAGCACATGAATACCTCTTCATATGATCTGTTATTCTCGGGTGCCTTTTCCCCGATCCGGAGGTGCTTCGTGGTCTCGTCCACCGCCGTCCGCCCGGCCGCCGTCGCGGTGCCGCGCACCCGGCTGTTCGCCATCCCCGAGATGCGCTGGGCCGCCGCCGCGACCGCCCTGTTCGCGCTCGGCCTGGTCGCGAAGTTCACCGGCGGCCCGAGCTGGCTGTGGTGGACGCTGCTGCTGGCCTGCTACGCCACCGGTGGGTGGGAGCCGGGCCTCGAAGGACTGAAGGCCCTGCGCGAGAAGACTCTCGACGTCGACCTGCTGATGGTGGTGGCGGCGATCGGCGCGGCCGCGATCGGGCAGATCATCGACGGCGCGCTGCTGATCGTCATCTTCGCGACCTCGGGGGCACTGGAGGCGCTGGCGACCCGCCGCACCGAGGACTCGGTGCGCAGCCTGCTCACCTTGGCCCCCGACACGGCGACCCGGCTCGACGACGGGGTCGAACACACCGTCGCCGCCGCCGACCTCGCCGTGGGTGAGGTGATCCTGGTCCGCCCCGGCGATCGGATCGCGGCCGACGGGCGCGTGGTCGACGGGGCGAGCGAGGTCGATCAGGCCACCATCACCGGGGAGCCGCTGCCCGTCGACAAGGCCGCCGGTGACGAGGTGTTCGCCGGCACGCTCAACGGCACCGGCGCGCTGCGGGTGCGGGTCGAGCGCAGGGCGCGGGACTCGGTCGTCGCGCGGATCGCGGCGCTGGTCGAGGAAGCGGGCCGCACCAAGGCCAAGACCCAGCTGTTCATCGAGAAGATCGAGCAGCGCTATTCGATCGGCATGGTGATCGTCACCCTCGCGGTGTTCACGGTGCCGCTGATTCTCGGTGCGACACTGCGGGATTCGCTGCTGCGCGCGATGACCTTCATGATCGTCGCCTCCCCCTGCGCGGTGGTGCTGGCCACCATGCCGCCGCTGCTGGCCGCGATCGCCAACGCGGGCCGTCACGGCGTGCTGGTGAAGTCGGCGGTGGTGATGGAACAACTCGGCGCCACCACCCGCGTCGCCTTCGACAAGACCGGCACCCTCACCCGGGGCACCCCGGAGCTGGTGGAGATCCATCCCCTGCCCAGCCTGTCGGAGCCAGATGCCGCGACCGCCGAGAACCGGATTCTGCGCCTGGCCGCCGCCGTCGAGTTCCCCAGCGAACACCCCCTGGCCGCCGCCACCGTGCGTGCCGCTCGTCAGCGTGGCATCGCGATCCCCGACGTCACCGATTTCGCGGCGCGACCGGGCCGCGGTGTTTCCGGCCGGGTCGACAACCACCTCGTGCGCGTCGGCTCGCCCGTGGATCCGGCACCCGCGGTCGGACCGGAGCGGCTCGTGGCGTCGCGGCCCGGCGGCACCAGCGTTCCGGCGTCCGCCGACCTCGTCGCGGCGGCGCGTGCACGTGGCCGGACGGCAGTGATGGTGACCTGTGACGACGAGCCGATCGCGGTGCTCGGATTCACCGATCAGGTCCGGCCCGGCGCGGCCGAGGCGGTGGCCGCGCTCACCGAATCACTGGGCAGCGCACCGGTTCTGCTGACCGGCGACAATCGCGCCACGGCGGAGCGGCTCGCCGGGGAGGTCGGCATCACCGAGGTACACGCCGACCTGCTCCCGCACGAGAAGGTCGAGACCGTGCGCGCGCTGGAATCCGGTGGCGCGCGGGTCACCATGGTGGGCGACGGGATCAACGACGCCCCCGCGCTGGCCGCCGCGCACGTGGGCGTCGCGATGGGTGGCGCGGGATCGGACCTCACGGTGCAGACCGCCGACGCGATCGTCGTCCGCGACGATCTGACCACCATCCCGACCGTCATCGCGCTCTCGCGCCGGGCCCGCCGGGTGGTGCTGGCCAACCTCGCCATCGCCGCGACGTTCATCGCGGTCCTGGTGGTGTGGGACCTGGTCGGCCATCTCCCGCTACCGCTGGGCGTGCTCGGGCACGAGGGCTCGACCGTCATCGTCGGCCTCAACGGGCTGCGTCTGCTCCGCTCCGCCGCCTGGCAGCGCGCACGTCAGCAGGCCATGGACTCCGGAAGGTGAGACCGCCGGGGTACTCCCCAGCTCGGGATCAGAAGGGTTCGGCGGCGGCGCGGCGGACGACCTCGCGGGCCAGCGGGCCGTGCAGGGCGTCGACGGGGCGGCCGGGCAGCGAGTCGTCCTCGGTGAAGATCCAGCGCAGGATGTCCTCGTCGGTGTACTTGCCGTCGCGCATCACCGTGATGAGACCGGGCAGCATCCGGACGACCTCGTCGTTGTCGTCGAAGAAGCGGGCCGGGATCCCGGCGACACCGCCCCGGCGGACCGCGAGGATCTGATGGTCACGCAGCAGCTGGTGCACGGCGGTGACCGGGATGCCGAGCAGTTCGGCGACCTCGGGCAGCGGGAGGAGGGTTTCGGTGTCGGGCAGCACGTCGTCGCTGCAGGGGAAGGCACTCACCCGCACAGGGTAGTACGTGTGGCCCGGCACGCATCGTCGGGCACAGCGGTGGCGCCCCGCTACGATCGTGGGGGCCGCACACGGTGGCCATTCGCTCGTCGTTACTGCCGGAGGACATCACTTGATCGGCCAGATGCTGGAAGGGCGCTATCGCATCGATGCGCCGATCGCGCGCGGCGGAATGTCGATGGTGTTCCGCGGCACGGACACCCGGCTGGATCGTCCGGTCGCGATCAAGGTGATGGACCCGAAATTCGCCGGGGACCCCCAGTTCCTGACCCGCTTCGAGTTCGAGGCGCGCGCGGTCGCCAAGCTCAAGCATCCGTCGCTGGTCGCCGTGTACGACCAGGGCATCGACGGTGAATACCCGTTCCTGATCATGGAATTGGTCGAGGGCGGCACGCTGCGCGAACTGCTGCGCGAACGCGGCCCGATGCCGCCGCACGCCGTGCGCGCCGTCGCCGAGCCCGTGCTGCGCGCCATCGGCACCGCGCACGACGCGGGCCTGGTGCACCGCGACATCAAACCGGAGAACGTGCTGATCTCCGACGGCGGCGAGGTGAAGATCGCCGACTTCGGCCTGGTCCGCGCCGTGGCCGCCGCGAACACCACCTCCGCGAGCGTCATCCTCGGCACCGCCGCCTACCTCTCCCCCGAGCAGGTCACCACCGGCACCGCCGACGCGCGCTCGGACGTGTACTCCTTCGGCATCCTGATCTTCGAACTGCTCACCGGCCGGGTGCCCTTCACCGGCGACAACTCGCTGTCGGTGGCGTATCAGCGGGTGGAGAACGACGTGCCGCCGCCGAGCCAGTTCATCGACGGGGTGCCGCCGGAGCTCGACGAGCTGGTCGCCAAGGCCACCGCCCGCGACCCGCAGCAGCGCTTCGCCGACGCCAACGAGATGGCGGCGCGGCTGCAGACGATCGCGATGGAACTCGCCCTGCCGCCGTATCGTGTTCCGGCGCCGCGGGATTCGGCCGAACATCTCAGCGAGAGCTACCGGACCGGCGCCGCGCACCATCCCGGCGACCGCCCGGTGACCCCGCACCCGATGGCAGCGCATCCCTCGCCGGGGCTCGATCATCAGCCCCAGCACACCAAGGTCGTCACCGCCCCGCGCCCGCGGGCCGACGAGTACGCCCCGGCACACGTCCCCGCGCCGCACCACCCGTACGTGCCCAACGAGGCCGCCTCGCGCCGCACCGGCATGGTGTGGGCCGCGATCGTCACCGCGCTGACCCTGCTGGTCGGGATCGGTGGCTGGTGGCTCGGTGTCGGCCGCTACACCTCGGTGCCACCCATCGCGGGCATGGATTCCGAGCGGGCCGTCGCGGTGCTGCAGGAAGCCGGATTCGAGACGGTGCTGCGCAACAAGGCCTCCGACACCATTCCGGTGGGCGGGGTCGTCGGCACCGATCCCTCGGCGGGCTCCCGGGTCACCAAGAGCTCGACCATCGCGGTGCTGATCTCCAACGGCAAGCCGCGCGTGCCCGACATCAAGCCGGGCGACCAGATCAGCGCCACCAACGAGGCGATCCGCGACGCGGGCCTGCAGCCGATCGACGCGGGCGAGGCGCCGAGCACGGCGCCGAAGGGCTCGCTGGCGAAGGTGGATCCGGCGCCGGGCACCGTCCTGCCGATGGGCGCGCAGGTGAAGGTCTATCGCAGCAAGGGCTCGCAGCCGGTCAATGTGCCCGATGTCCGCGGCAAGACGGCCGAGGAGGCCGCCGAAGCGCTCACCACCGCGGGGCTCACCGTCCGGGAGACCCGCGTGCAGTACGACAAGAGCATCGAGGGCGACAAGGCGATCGCCACCGAACCCGCCGTCGGTACGACCCTGCAGTCCGGTGACAGCGTCACGCTGATCGTGTCGAACGCGGTGAAGGTGCCCAACGTGATGGGCCAGAGCGTCGGCAACGCCCGCTCGAAACTGCAGCAGCTGGGCCTGCGGGTGGAGGTCAAATCACTGACCGACTCCGACAGCTCGCTGGTGATCGGCCAGGTTCCCGGATTCAACTCGAATGTGGAGGCGGGCAGCGTCGTATCGCTGACCGCCCTGCCTTGAAGAGCACAGGCCCCGGACAAAGACGACAAGGACAGGGAAAAGCCCGGGCGCGGCAACCGCTGACCGCGCCCGGGCTCCACCCGGTCGACTAGCGCAGCATCTCCGCGACGAGGAACGACAGTTCCAGGGACTGCTGGGTGTTCAGGCGGGGATCGCAGGCGGTCTCGTAGCGGTCCTCGAGGTCGAGGTCGGAGATGTCCTGCGCGCCGCCCAGGCACTCGGTGACGTTCTCGCCGGTCAGCTCGATGTGCAGGCCGCCGGGATGGGTGCCCAGGGCGCGGTGTACCTCGAAAAAGCCCTGCACCTCGTCGACGATGCGGTCGAAGTGGCGGGTCTTGAAGCCGGTCGAGGACTCGTGGGTGTTGCCGTGCATCGGGTCGCACTGCCAGATCACCTGGTGACCGGTGGCCTGCACCTTCTCGATGATCGGCGGCAGCACGTCGCGCACCTTGCCGTTGCCCATGCGGGCCACCAGGGTCAGCCGGCCCGGCTCGTTGTTGGGGTCGAGCCGCTCGACGTACTCCACGGCCTGGTCGGGCGTGGTGGTCGGGCCGATCTTCAGGCCGATCGGGTTGGCCAGCAGCTCGGCCAGCGCGATGTGGGCGCCGTCGAGCTGACGGGTGCGCTCGCCGATCCACAGGAAGTGCGCGGACAGGTCGTAGAGCAGCGGCTCGCCGGTCTCGCTCTCGCTCAGCCGCAGCATCGCGCGCTCGTAGTCGAGCACCAGCGCCTCGTGCGAGGCGTAGATGCGGGCCGACTTCAGGCTCGGATCGTTCACCTGGCAGGCGGTCATGAACCGCAGGCCGCGGTCGATCTCCTCGGCCAGCGCCTCGTAGCGCGCGCCCGCGGGCGACTGGGCCACGAAGTCGCGGTTCCAGTCGTGCACCTTGTGCAGGTCGGCCATGCCGGCGGTGGTGAGCGCGCGGACCAGGTTCATCGCGGCGCTGGCGTTGGCGTAGGCGCGGACCAGGCGCGAGGGATCGTGGCGACGCAGCGCCTCGTCGGCGACCAGCGAATTGACCATGTCGCCGCGGTAGGACTTGAGGCCGAGCGCGTCGATGTCGCTCGAGCGCGGCTTGGCGTACTGGCCCGCGATCCGGGCCACCTTCACCACCGGCAGGCTCGCGCCGTAGGTGAGCACCACGGCCATCTGCAGCAGGGTGCGGATGTTGCCGCGGATGTGCGGTTCGGTGTTGTCGGCGAAGGTCTCCGCGCAGTCACCGCCCTGCATGAGGAACGCCTCGCCGCGCGCGACGGCGGCGAGCTGGGACTTGAGCTCCTCCACCTCCGCGGGCAGGCAGATCGGCGGCACGCTCTCGAGCACGGTGCGCATCGTGGCGGCCTCGTCGGCGTCCCAGGACGGCTGTTGCAGCGCGGGCCGGGCCAAGGCGGCGTCGAGCCTGCTGCGCAACTCGGCGGGCAGCGGCGGCAGTTCCGGCAGGCGGTCAATGGGTACGTCGACGGTCCAGGTCACCAGATCAGAATACGGAACCATCGCGTGCGCAGGTCACGCGCGTGCCCCGTATAGGGTTCCACATTGACATTGACCCACCCGCGGGTCACGGCGGTCCGGGCGGACCGCCGCCCACCGGCACGAAGAGGCGATCTCCCTGCGATATTTCTATGATTCGGAATTCATCGAGGACGGCGTGACGATCGATCTGATCTCGATCGGCGTCGTCTGCGAGGACGGGCGCGAATATTACGCCGTCTCCACCGAATTCGACGCGGGCCGGGCGGGTCCGTGGGTCCGCAGGCACGTGTTGCCCAAGCTGCCGCCCGCGGGCTCGCACCTGTATCGCACCCGCGCGCAGATCCGCGACGACCTGCACGCCTTCTTCCTGCCGCGCTCCGGCGTGCATCCGGAGCTGTGGGCCTGGGTCTCCGCCTACGACCACGTGGCGCTGTGCCAGCTGTGGGGCGACATGACCGCCCTGCCCAAGGACATGCCGCGCTACACCAACGAACTGCGCCAGCACTGGGTCGCGCACGGCAGCCCCGAGCTGCCGCCCATCCCGGGCGACGCCCACGACGCCCTGGCCGACGCCCGCCACAACCTGGCCAAGTTCGAGGCCATCGAGGCCTACCGCCGCACCCCGCGGCTCTGAGCCGGAAACGGGAAAGGCCCCGAGTCGCGTGACTCGGGGCCTTTCTCGTCGTGCGGGCGCGGTCAGTGACCGTGCGAGCCGTTGCTGTCGCGGGCCTGCTCCTCGGCGAGCGCGGTGAGCATCTTGTGCTCCTCGGCGTGCTCGTTGGCGAAGTAGGCGTCGGACTCGGCCTTGGGGTCGGCGAAGAGGAAGCTACCGGTGCCCGGCTTGCCCGCCGAACCCAGCTTGTTCATCTTCTTCGGCACCGCGGCGCCCTGGTACTCCAGCGGGATCGGGTGGCCGTGGTCGTCGACCGGGCCCAGCGGCTGGTGCACCTCGATGTACTCACCGTGCGGCAGGCGCTTGATCACACCGGTCTCGATGCCGTGCTCGAGCACCGCCCGGTCACTGCGCTGCAGACCGATGCAGAACCGGTAGGTGACGAAGTACGCCAGCGGCGGCAGCAGCAGCACGCCGATGCGGCCGATCCAGGTGGTCGCGTTCAGCGAGATGTCGAACTTCAGCGCGATGATGTCGTTGACACACGAGAGCGTGAGCACCACGTAGAACGCGATCGCCATGGCACCGATGGCGGTGCGCACGGGCACGTCGCGCGGACGCTGCAGCAGGTTGTGATGCGCGGTGGTGTCGCCGGTGAGACGCTTCTCGATCCACGGGTAGGCGATCAGCAGGGTGAACACCAGGCCCATCACCAGCGCGACCCAGACCACGGCCGGAACCGTGTAGCGGCCGAGGTAGAGCTCCCACGGCGGCATCAGACGCGCCAGACCGTCGGTCCACATCATGTAGAAGTCCGGCTGCGAACCTGCCGAGACCTGGGACGGGTTGTACGGACCCAGGTTCCAGATCGGGTTGATCTGCAGGACGCCACCCATGATGCCGACGATGCCGAGGGTGAAGGCGAAGAACGCGCCCTGGTCCGCGGCGAACACCGGCACGATGCGCGCGCCGACGACGTTGGTCTCCTTGCGGCCGGGGCCGGGGAACTGGGTGTGCTTCTGGTACCAGACCAGCGCGACGTGCGCGCCGATCAGCGCCAGGATGATGCCGGGCAGCAGCAGCACGTGCGCGATGTAGAGGCGCGGGATGATGATGTCGCCGGGGAAGTCGCCGCCGAACATCAGCCAGTGCATCCAGGTACCGATGACCGGGAGGCTCATGGTGATACCGCCGAAGGCGGCGCGCAGACCGGTACCCGAGAGCAGGTCGTCGGGCAGCGAGTAGCCGAAGAAGCCCTCGAACATCGCCAGGATCAGCAGCAGCGAGCCGATCACCCAGTTCGCCTCACGCGGCTTGCGGAACGCGCCGGTGAAGAAGATGCGGAACAGGTGGATGATGATCGACGCCGCGAACAGCAGGGCCGCCCAGTGGTGGATCTGCCGGACGAACAGACCGCCGCGCACCTCGAAGGAGATGTTCAGCGCGGTCTCGTAGGCCCGCGACATGCCGACGCCGCGCAGCGGCTGGTAGGCGCCGTCGTAGGTGACGTGCGCCATCGACGGATCGAAGAACAGCGTCAGGTACACACCCGACAGCAACAGGATGATGAACGCGTAGAGCGCGATCTCACCCAGCAGGAACGACCAGTGGGTCGGGAAGACCTTGTTGATCGACCGCTTCACGAACGCGGCGGCGCGATACCGCTCGTCCATCTCGTTGGCTTGGTTCGCCACCAGAGTGCTCATGAACGACGCTCCCAGAAGGCCGGGCCGAGCGGCTCGATGAAGTCGCCGTTGGCGACCAGGAAGCCCTCGGAGTTGACGGTGATCGGCAGCTGAGGCAGTGCGCGGGCAGCGGGACCGAAGACCGGCTTACCCCATTCGGTCGCCGAGAACTGCGACTGGTGGCAGGGGCACAGGATGCGGTTGGTCTGCTGCTCGAACAGCGAGGTGGGGCAACCGAGGTGGGTGCAGATCTTCGAGTAGGCGAAGTAGTCGCCGAAGTTGAAGCTCTCCTGGCCCTTGCGCTTGATCGCCTTCTCGGCGTCTTCGGTACGCAACCGGATCAGCATGACGGAGTTGCGGACACCGCGCAGCGACTGCAGGGTCTCGTGGGCGTCGCCGCGCCACTTCTCCTTCCACGGGAACACGGTTTCCATGGCGCCGGCGTCCAGATCCTCGGGGCGCACCAGCACGACGTCCTCCGGGCGACCGGTGTCGCGACGGATGTAGATGGTCTCGCCGGGGAAGTCCGGGGTCCAGCCCGAGACCCACAGCGGCGACTTCTCGCGCTTGGCCCACGGGTTCTTCACCATGCCGCCGACGAACACCAGCAGCGCGCCGATACCGAGCACGCCGACACCGGCGCCCGCGGTACCGAGCATCATCTTGCGGCGACCCAGGGTGGAGGTGTCGAGCGCGTCCTGCAGCTCGGCCGCCAGGGTGCGGCGCTCGACCTCGTCCGAGGGGCCGTCGTGGCGCTCCTGGATGGAGATCTCGGCGGGGATGAACTTCTTGCGGATCAGCACCACGGCGATACCGATGACGAGCACCGAGATGCCGAAGGTCAGACCGACCAGCGGGGTGAACAGCGAGTAGGCGGCGTGGCCTTCCTCGTTCTTGCCCTTCCATTCCCAGGGCCAGAACAGGAAGACACCGATCAGCGCGGCCGCGGCCAGGCCGGAGATGGCGAACCAGAACGTCACCTGACGTTCGGCGCGCTTCTCGGCGCGGGTGCCGGGCACCGGCCACCGCTCACCGCGGTAGGCGACATCGACGCCGTCACGCGCGGTACCGAGCTCGACCAGCTCGTCACGCGTCATCGCGTCCAGTTCGGCTTCGGTCGGTTCCCGACCCATGTCGTTGTGCTCCTGTCCACTCATGGCGCTCATGTCCTGGATCCGATCCACATCGCGGCGCCGACCACGGCGGTGATGCCGATGACCCAGATCGCCAGACCCTCGGTCGCCGGACCGAATCCACCCAGGTCCCAGCCGCCGGGCGACCGCTCCTCGGTGGCGTTCTTGACGTAGGCGACGATGTCGCGCTTCTCCTCCGGCGAGAGCTGCCGGTCGGAGAACTTCGGCATGTTCTGCGGGCCGGTGAGCATCGCGTCGTAGATCTGCTGCTCGCTGGCCGGGGCCAGCGGCGGGGCGAACTTACCGCTGGAGAGCGCGCCACCGCGGCCGGTGAAGTTGTGGCAGGAGGCGCAGTTCATGCGGAACAGCTCCGAGCCACGGGCGATGTCGTCGCCACGCAGCGATTCCTGCGCGACCTCGCCGTTGGCGTCGCGGATCACCGAGGGGCCACCGCCGTTGGCGGCGACGAACGCGCCGAGCGCGTCGGTCTGGTGCGCGTCGAACTTCTCCGGCTTGCGCTCGGCCTGGGCCTCGTTGCGCGTCATCGGCATGCGGCCCGAGGACACCTGGAAGTAGACGGCGGCCTCGCCGACACCGATCAGGCTGGGACCACGGTCCTCGACACCCTGCAGGTTGGCACCGTGGCAGGTGATGCACGAGGTGTCGTAGAGCTGCTTGCCCTCGCGGATCAGCGCGGACTGGTCCTGGTTCGCCGTGGCGACCTGCGGCTCGGGAGTGAGCGCCGTGGCCAGGAAGCCGGCCCCGACCAGACCCACCAGCAACGCGAGACCGCCCGCGATACGACGGCGAACACGACGCTGCTTACGCGTCTTGGCGGCCTGACCGTTGCCGGGGCCAGCGGGCTCTGGGGCCGACGGGGGAGATGAACTCATCTGTGTCCCTTTGGAGTAGACGGAACCGACTTGTGCAAATGCTGTGCGCCCGCGCCTAGCGGACGAAGTAGATCGTGGCGAACAACCCGATCCAGACGATGTCGACGAAGTGCCAGTAGTACGACACCACGATCGCGGCGGTGGCCTGCGCGGGCGTGAACTTGCTCAGCGTGGTGCGGATCAGCAGGAACACGAACGCGATCAGACCGCCGATCACGTGCAGACCGTGGAAACCGGTGGTGATGTAGAAGACCGAGCCGTAGGAGCTGCCCGCGATGGAGGTGCCCTCGTGGACCAGGTGGTAGTACTCGTAGCCCTGGCCGAACACGAAGAAGGTGCCCATCGCCAAGGTGATCAGGTACCACCGGCGCAGGCCGAACACGTCGCCCTTCTCCGCGGCGAACACGCCCATCTGGCACGTGAACGACGAGGCGATCAGCACGGCCGTCACCGGAATGGCGAGCGTCATGTTCAGCTCGGTCGGCTCCGGGGGCCAGTCGCCGTGCGCCTGCGCACGCGCAACGAAGTACATGGCGAAGAGGCCGGCGAAGAACATCAGCTCGCTCGACAGCCAGATGATGGTTCCGACGCTGACCATGTTGGGCCGGTTCAGCGAATGCACACGCTGAGTAATGGCCGATCCTGGGGTGCCTACTGCGGTCGTCACGGGGTAAGTATGACTCTTCGTAGTACGACAGCTGTACCCGGGTACGAAAGTTTGTCGCGGGAATCGGAAAACCCACGCACAGAGGGGGTCCTGGACCTGCCTCGGCGTGTTGGCGACACCGCGTGCGAGGACCCATTGTGACAGCGCCAGATGTGGATAACCTGAGACGAAGGAGGTCGCGATGGTCGTGGTGCGGATGTGGCGGCGATTGTTCGGCGGGCACGCCGAGTCACTGGACCCGGAGCGCGCCGATCTCGTCGTGGTCGCGGCGAGTTTCGACGACGCCGAGGCGTGTTCGACCGCGCTGGACCGCGCGACCGAGCTGGATCGGGAGGCCGAGGCGGTGCTGCGCCACCATCTGCGCCTGCCGCCCGAGCGGATCGAGGCGGCGTGCGAGATCGCCGGATACGACGGCTACCGCCGGGCCGAACCCGCTGAGCACAGCGAGGGCGAGCTGGTGCCGGTCGTCCTGCAGCGGGTGCAGCTGCTCGATCCGCTGTCGTGTTCGCAGGAACGCTCGCGGATGGCGGGGCTGGCCCAGCGCCACGACGGCGTCGCCGACGGCTGGGATGCGCTGCAACCGCCGCGCGGCGCCGCCTAGACTTGCTCCGCAGCGCAATACGGTTGCGCGATACAGGCGCGCGCGAGCAGAGTTCGCGCAGGCGTTGTCGGTCGAACGAAAGATGCGGAGCAGATGAGCGTGCGCAGCTGGCCCCAGGTGCTCGGAACCCTCGCCGACGGCGGTGACCTGGCCGCGGACGACACGACCTGGGTCATCGACGAGATCTTCACCGACAACGCCACCGCCGCCCAGATCGCGGCGTTCGGGGTGGCCATGAAGATCAAGGGCCCCACCCCCACCGAACTCGCGGGCATGGTCGCGGGCATGCTCGGGCACGCCCGCCTGGTGCACGTCGACGGCGACGCGGTCGACATCGTCGGCACCGGCGGCGACCGGTCCGGGTCGGTGAACATCTCCACCATGTCCTCGGTGGTGGTCGCCGCGGCCGGGGTGCCGGTGGTCAAGCACGGCAATCGCGCCGCCTCGTCCAAGGCGGGCGGCGCCGACGTGCTGGAGGCCCTCGGCGTGAAGCTGGCGCTCGGGCCGGAGTCGGTGGCGCGCTCGGTGCGCGAGGCCGGGATCGGCTTCTGTTTCGCGCCGCTGTTCCACTCGGGACTGCGTTTCGCCGGGCCGGCGCGCAAGGAGATCGGCATCCCGACCGTGTTCAATGTGCTGGGGCCGCTCACCAACCCGGCGCAGCCGCGCGCGGGCCTGATCGGCTGCGCGTTCGCCGATCTGGCCCCCGTGATCGCGGGCGTCTTCGCGGAACGCGGCGCGAGCGCGCTGGTGGTGCGCGGCCGCGACGGGCTCGACGAGATCACCACCTCCGACCTCACCGACGTGTGGGTGGTCAGCGGCGGGCGGATCCGGCAGACCGTGCTCGATCCGACCGAGCTGGGTATCCCCCGCGTGGATCTGGACGCGCTGCGCGGCGGGGACGCGACGGTCAACGCCCGCATCGCGCGCGAGGTCTTCGGCGGGACGCCGGGGCCGGTGCGTGACGCGACCCTGCTGAACTCGGCCGCCGCGATCGTCGCCTACGACCTGTCGCGCGGCGTGGGCGACGCCGACCTCGATCTGAACGCCGCGCTGACGGCCGGGCTGGAGCGCGCCGCGGCCGCCGTGGACAGCGGCGCGGCGGCGAAACTGCTCGACTCCTGGGCCCGGCTCACCGGCACGCTCGACGAGAGCTGAGCGAAAGGCTCACTCTCCCAGGGAGAATCCGGCCTCCACATCCGCGCTCGAGTACGACTTGAACGCGATGTGGGTGGTCGTGCGGACCACGCCGTCGACCTTGTCGATGCCGCTGGTCACCACCTCGGCGATGCGCTCGTGGTCGCGCACCCGCACGATCGCGATCAGATCGACGTCACCGGCGCAGGAGTACACCTCGGCGACTCCTGCGGTGTCGGCGAGCGCCTGCGCGGTCTCGGGGATACGAGAGTTCTCGGCCTGGATCAGCACGATCGCGGTAATCATGGGATCAGCCTAGAACTTCGGGCCGCTCGGTGGCCGCTTTGAAGCGTCGCATCAGCTCGCGGCTCTTCACGCCGGGCGCCGATTCCACCGAACTGGACACGTCGACGCCGAAGGGCCGGTGCCGCGCGATGGTGGCGGCCACATTGTCGGCGTCGAGCCCGCCCGCCAGCACGACCTTGCCGGGCAGGGCGCGGACCCAGTCGGGGAACTCCTCGAAGATCCCGGAGCCCGCGCTGGCGTCGTAGAAGAAGTACTCGCTCGTCTGCCCCGGTTCGGGCGGGGTCGACGAGCAGAACGCGAGGTTCGGCCGGTCGCTCCACTCGTAGAGCTGGACGACATCGAACGCGTCGGCCACCTCGGCCACCTCGTCGGCGGTCAGCGCGACCACGAAGGTGGTGATGCGGCCGCGCGCGTGGTCGGCCAGTGCGCGCGCCTGTTCGGGGGTGCGGTAGCGCTTGCTCTTGGGCGTGACCATGACGCCGATCGCGGAGTAGCCGAGCTCGACGGCCCAGTCGATCTGCTCCGTGGTGGTCAGCCCACACACCTTCACGAACATCCGCGTCCTCACCCTTTCGCCCGCTGCCACCGCGCGTGACACCGGTTCCATGATCCCGGACCGGACGCGCGGCAGGCTGGGCAGGTTCACCCGCGGACGACCGAGGTCGTGCGCGGGCACTCGGCAGCCCGGTCGAGCCGCTCGCGCTCAGCGTTCGGACAGGTACTGCTCGGCGGCGGACGGAGTGGTCGCGGCGGCGCGAGCCAGCTGCGCCCAGCCGATCCAGCGGGCGGCGCCGTGCAGCGGCTCGCGGTAGCCCTCGCTGGTGCGGACGATGCGGGCGCCCGGTTTGGCGAGCCAGCGAGCGATGACGCCCACTTCCTCGGGTGGGGCGCCGCGCAGGGGTGGCACGGCGTCCTCGGGCGGCGGAGCGAGGGCGAACAGGGCATCGTCGGCGTACGGGGCCGGCACCGGCGGGTCGGTGACCACAGCAGCGACCGGCACACGGGGCCCAGCCGACGTCGCGTCCGCGCGATCAGCTTCGGCCGGAGCGCGAGGCAGGGGCTCCCGCTCAGTCGCCACGCGATGGGGAGACCCGACCGTTCCCCCTTCGAACAGGGCACTCCCCGTACGATCACCGTCACTCTCGGCGTCACCCAGGTCCGGGATGACCGTCTCCGCGGCGGCGACGAGCTGGTCGACCACGGCCATGGGTGGGGTGCCGCGGCGGGCGACGCCCGCGGCGGCGAGGCGGCCGTAGCGGATGATCGAGAACTCCCAGCCGCCCGCGCCGTCGGGCAGGGCGACGATCAGTTCGGCGATGCGGGCCAGGGCGCTGAGGCGCTGGGTGCGGTGCAGCATGGTGACCACGGTGGCGGTCCGGTCGCGCAGGCGCGCGGCCGCTTCGAAATGCTCGGCGGCGGAATGGGTTTCGATGCGGTCGAGCATGGCGCGCAGCAGCGTGTCGGCGCGGCCGGTGAACAGGTCGCGGACCGCTCGCACGGCCGGGGCGTAGGCGACGGCGTCGAGGTCGCCGTCGGGGCGGGCGGCGGGACAGCCGCCGACGATCGCGGGCGGGCAGGTGTGGCGGGCCGCGCGGGTCAGCCGGGTGGCACAGGTGCGCAGTCCGGCGAACTCCGCGACGGTGGCGCCCACATCGACCGCGTCGGCACGGGAACCGAAGGGCCCCAAGGCCGTTCGGGTCGGGGTCCGCACCGCGACCAGCCGCGGGAACGGCTCGTCGCTGAGCGTGAGCCACCAGCCCCGGCGCGGGAACTTCGAGCGGCGGTTGTACGGCGGCGCGTGCGCGGCGAGCAAGCGCAGCTCGCGCACCCCGGCCTCGAGGCCGTGCGCGCACACCACGTGGTCGACCCGAAGCGCCAGCGCCACCATCTCTTTCATCCGGCCGCGGGTCTCCGAGCCGGTGAAGTAGGTGCGCACGCGGCGGCGCAGATTCACCGCGGTCCCTATATAGAGGACTTCGTCGGACGGTCCGCGGAACAGGTACACGCCCGGCGCGGTCGGCAGATCGCCGGCGAAGGCGCGTTTGGCGCGCTGGGTTCCGGTGACGTTCGGCAGATAGTCGAGCAGCTCGGTGAGGCTGTGCACGCCCTGGTTGCCCACGCGGGCGATCAGCGCGTGCAGCACGTCGACGGTGGCGCGGGCGTCGTCGAGCGCGCGGTGGGTGGGCGTGGTCGACGCGCCGAGCACCCTGGCCAGCACGCCGAGCCGCGCCGAGGGCGCCTCGTCCCTGGTGAGCACCCGGCGTGCCAGCTTCACCGTGCACAGCACCTGCGGATTCGGCCAGGCGATGTCCTGACGGGCGGCGGCGGCCTTGAGGAAGGCCGTGTCGAAGCGCGCGTTGTGCGCCACCAGGACCGCGCCCGCCGCGAATTCGAGGAAGCCGGGCAGCACCGCTTCGATCCGCGGCGCCTCGTACACCATGGCCGTGGTGATCCCGGTGACGTGCACGATCGCGGGCGGGATGGCGCGGCCCGGATTCACCAGGGTCGCGAACTCCCCCAGCACCTCTCCCCCGCGCACCTTCACCGCGCCGATCTCGGTGATCGCGTCGCCGTCGGGGCTGGTGCCCGTCGTCTCGAGGTCGACCACGACGAACGTGGTGTCGTACAACGGCGTATCGAGCTCGTCGAACGCCAGCTGACGCACGGCGACCGGCTGCGGAACGGGATCGGGCACGGCGTGCAGCGTAGGGCGGGGGTCCGACACGATCCGCCGATCCGGCACCCCCTCCGCCGCAACGGGGTTCACCCGCCCGCAAACCTCAGATCCCGGCCAGCGGGACCGATCGCGACATCCTCGCCCGCGACAATTCGCCGCGAGACTTTCGTTCCGGTGCGAGCGAAATGACCCCGAACATCAGGCATTGAGACCGGGCTCACAGTTTGGACCAAGATCGTATGACTAAGCGGATTTCCATCGGGTAAGACGTATTGCCGGTTATGGCAGCGCCGGAGCGGCGGCGCGCCGCCCGCGCGGCTCGCCGGTCGACACGCCGTGATCCACCCCGACGCACTGACCCGACCTGCGCATTCGCCGGAAGAGACCGGCCGCATCGGACGATAGCGACGCGCCGGACGTCAGCCGAAAATGGCGCCGAGACGACCTGGCGTTATCGTTTCGTGATTGGGTGTGACGCAGCTCGCAGGCAATGTTCGGCCGATCGGCCCGAATCGCTTCCCGGACCGATGTCCGACTTTACAAACCACCGTGATGTCTTCGTAACCTTTTCGAGACCTCACGGAGTCCCGTAGACCGGCCAACGGTTCGGCGGGATGAAGCCCGCCGCGTCATACGGACCCGGCGTCGTGGGGCAGATTGGAAGTACCCGCATCATGGCGACCAACACCGTCAAGCGTCAGGCGCAGCGAGCCGTTGCCGCCGGAGCCGTCGGCGCTGCCACCATCGGCGCGTTCCTCCTGCCGGCCGCTCCCGCGTCGGCGACGCCGGTCACCGTCCCCGGCATCGGCACCTTCGAGGTGCCCAACGAGATCCCGATCCCGCAGGGCATCCCCGGCATCGAGACCCCGGGCGCCCCGCAGGTGTTCACCGCGCCGCGCGCCACCGCCGCCGACATCGCGCTCGACGCCGCGCTGAGCAAGGTCGGCTCCCCCTACGTCTACGGCGCCGCGGGCCCGGACGCCTTCGACTGCTCGGGTCTGGTCCAGTGGGCCTACCGCCAGGCGGGCATGGAGCTGCCGCGCACCAGCGGCGCCCAGCTCGGCGCGGGCACCCCGGTCGCGTTCGAGGATCTGCGCCCCGGCGACCTGGTGTCGTTCTACGGCGGCGGCCACTCCGGCCTCTACGCGGGCGACGGCAACGTCGTGCACGCGGCCACCTCGGGCAGCCCGGTGCACGTCGCGCCGGTCTCCTCGATGCCGTTCGCGGGCGCGCGCCGCTTCTGACGCGGACACGGTGCGTCGTTCGCGGGGAAGGGCGCACCGTGACCCCTCCGTGGCCTACTGGACACGGGCATACACAGTTCCGTAACCTGATCGAGACCTTCTCGGCGGACGCGGGGATCCGGTTCGGGTAAGGCGCTGTATCGGCGGACAACGAGAGAACGGGGCACGGCGCACAGTGACTGCACACCACCGGAATCCGCGCGTGCCGCGAGGCATCGCCGGAGCCATGTCCGCCGCGATCCTGGTGTGCGCCACCTACGCCGCCGGTCCCTCGCTCGCCGACCCGGTCGCGCTGCCGACCACCGCCAGTGACGCCATCGCCAGGATGGTCGACCTGTCCAGGCAGGCCGAGGCCCTCAATCAGGCCTCCCTCACCGCGCAGCAGGATCTCGACGCCAAGCTCGCGGTGCAGCGCGAGGCCGACGACAAACTCGCCGCCAGCACCGCCGTCGCCGATGCCGCCCGCGCCGAGGTGCGCAAGTTCCAGCCGATGATCGATCGCACCGCGATCGCCACCTACACGGGCGCGCGCACCGATCGCATGTTCGCGGTGCTCTCCAGTGATTCGCCGCAGCAGCTGCTGGACAAGATGTCGACCCTCGACGTGCTCAGCCAGCAGACGGCCGCGAGCGTGCGCGAGTTCAAGAAGTCCGCCGACGCGGCCACCGCCGCCGAGACCGCCGCCCGCGCCGCCGCCGACACCGCGCGCACCGCGACCGCGGCCGCCGAGGCCGTGCGCGCCGACGTCGACCGCAAGCGCAACGATCTCAGCACCGCCACCACCCAGGTCGTCGAGGCGTGGGGCGCGCTCTCGGCCAAGGACAAGTCCACCCTGGCCGGTTCCCCGTTCCCGCCCGGATTCGACCGCGACTCGCTGCTGCAGGGCCTGGTCCCCGGCAGCGGCACCAGCGCGCTCGCCGCCGCGCTCACCCGCGTCGGCGACCCGTACGTGTGGGGCGCCACCGGGCCCGATCAGTTCGACTGCTCCGGGCTCGTGCAGTGGGCGTTCAAGCAGGTCGGCAAGGACGTGCCGCGCACCAGTTCGCAGCAGGCGAACTTCGGCACCCCGGTCGCCAAGGACGATCTGCAGCCCGGCGACGTGGTGCTGTTCTATCCCGAGATCTCGCATGTCGGCATCTACGCCGGCAACGGAATGATGGTGCACGCCTCCACCTTCGGCGTGCCCGTGGCCGTGGCGCCGATCAACACCACTCCGTACCACTCGGCCCGGCGATACTGAGCCTGCGGTGACCGATCCGTCGCGCCGGACGTCCGGCCTCCGATCCTGGTTCTCGGCCAACGGCCGCCTCGAATTCGTGCTCGCGCTCGCCTCGGTCACCCTGCTGACCGGAGCATGCGTCGCGCTGATCCTGGTGCCGCGCAACGCCGGTCCGCTGCAGCTGGCCACCGACGAGGCCGAGGTGCTCGACACCGCCGAGCCCATCGACGATCCCCGCCTCACCCCGGTGCGCCGCGACGTGCAGCCGTTCGGTCCGATCCTGGTGCGCCGGGTCGCGGCGGGCGGCGGCACCGACGCGCTGCTGGTGGCCCATCCGAGCCATCGCACCGATCTGGACGTCCTCGAGCAGCAGCTCGGTCCGGCGATCGCCGACGTGAGCGCCGTTTGGGGCGCGGACTGGAACCGGGCGCCGGTGCTCGTCGTCGCCGGGACGCCCGCCGAGTTCACCGCGCTGACCAGGACAGCGGGTGCCGCGACCACCCCCGAGGTGGCCGCGGTCTCCCTCACCGGGTCCTACGTCCCCGGCACCGCGCCGACCGACCAGCGGATCGTGTTCAACCCCGACGCCCGGCGCCGGGTCGGCGACGAGGGGCTGGCGACCCTGCTGCGGCACGAGCTCACGCACGTCGCCACCAGGGCCGCGACCGGTGACGGCGCCCCGCTGTGGCTGACGGAGGGCTACGCCGAATACGTGGCCCAGCGCGCGAGCGGCAACACCTTCTCCCAGATCGCGCCGACGTTGACGACCCGGCTGCGCGCGGGCGCGCTGCCTGCCGATCTGATCGCGGACGCGGAGTTCGCGGGTCCCGAGGCCGCCGTCGCCTACGAGTCCGCGTGGAGCGCCTGTGCCTTCCTCGCCGACCGCTACGGCCCCGGCACCCTCACCACGCTGTATCAGCGGCTGGCGACGGGCCCGCAGTCCGCCGCGGCGCAGGAGGCCGCCTTCTCCGCCGTGCTCGGCGCCTCCCGCGCCGAGTTGCTCGACGGCTGGCGCGCCTGGTTGCGTGGCCGCGCCGTCTGACCACTGCCACCAACCCATTAGGTTGTTCACTTATGGCCCGAACTCTGCTGGTTACCAACGATTTCCCGCCTAGGCCGGGCGGCATCCAGTCCTATCTGCAGGCGCTGGCGAATCAGCTGCCGCCCGACGACCTGGTCGTGTACGCGCCGCGCTGGCGCGGGGACAGCCACGAGAAGTTCGACGCCGCGCAGAAGTTCCGCGTCGTTCGCCACCCGACGACGCTCATGCTCCCCACGCCGGGTGTGGTCCGGCGGGCGAGCGCGCTGCTGCGCGAACACGAGTGCGACACCGTGTGGTTCGGCGCGGCCGCTCCGCTGGCCGCGATGTCGCCGATGCTGCGGCGCGCGGGCGCCGAACGCATCCTGGCCAGCACGCACGGACACGAGGTCGGCTGGTCGATGCTGCCCGGCGCCCGTCAGGTGCTGCGGTCCATCGGCGAGAACACCGATGTGGTCACCTACGTCAGCAAGTACACCCGCGGCCGCTTCGCCTCCGCGTTCGGGCCGCGCGCCGCGCTCGAATACCTGCCGCCGGGCGTGGATCCCGCCGAGTTCCGGCCCGATCCGGGGGCGCGGGCCGAACTGCGCGCCCGCTACGGCCTCGGTGACCGGCCGACGGTGCTGTGCCTGTCGCGCCTGGTCCCGCGCAAGGGGCAGGACATGCTGATCGTCGCGATGACCGAGATCCGCGAGCGCGTCGACGGCGCGGTCCTGGTGATCGCCGGCGGCGGGCCCTACGAGGTCAAGCTGCGCGCGCTGGCCGACGCGCTCGGGGTGAGCGACAGCGTGGTGTTCACCGGCCGGGTGCCCTCCGGCGAACTGGCCGCCCACCACACCCTCGCCGACGTCTTCGCCATGCCGTGCCGCACCCGCGGCGCCGGACTCGACGTGGAGGGCCTGGGCATCGTCTACCTGGAGGCCTCCGCCACCGGGGTGCCGGTGGTCGCGGGCAGTTCCGGCGGCGCACCGGAGACGGTGCGCGAGGGCGAGACCGGCCTGGTGGTGCACGGACGCTCCGTCGAGCAGATCAGCGACGCCGTCGTCGAGCTGCTCACCGACCGCGACAAAGCCGCCGCGATGGGTGCCGCGGGACGCGCGTGGGTGGAGGAGAACTGGCACTGGGACCGCCAGGGCGCCCGCCTGCGGGAGCTGCTGCGGTGACACCCCGGCCGCGATCGGGGCCGCGTCCACTACGCTCAGCGAGGTGAGCAGTATCCAGGTCGCAGATCAGACCTTCCTCGCGGCGCCGCCCGCCGCGATCGCCGACGTGCTGAGCGCCACCAACAACTGGCGCCGCTGGTGGCCCGACCTGCGCCTCGACGTGCGCGAGGATCGCGGCGACAAGGGCATCCGCTGGACGGTGACCGGCCCACTCGACGGCACCATGGAGGTGTGGCTCGAGGCGTTCGCCGACGGCACGATCCTGCATTACTTCCTGCACGCGGAACCCACCGCCGCCAAGCCGATGGCGCCGCGCGCGCTGGCCGCGGCCAATCGCGCGCGCCGCGTCGCCGGGAAGGACATGTCGTTCGAACTGAAGGCCCGGCTCGAGGCCGGCCGCCCCGCGGGCGTCGCGCCCGCGGCCGTCGCGGCGCCCTGAGCGGCGCCCCCGGCACACTGCTCGTCCGCACGAAAGGAACCATTCCGCCGCCATGGCCGACCGGACCCAGAGATCGATCGTCATCGAGGCGCCGTCGAAGCAGGTGATGGCCGTCATCGCGGATCTGGCGTCCTACCCGGAGTGGGTGGCGGCCGCGCAGTCGGTGGAGGTGCTCGAGACCGACGCGCAGGGCCGCGCGAACACCGCGCGCTTCGTGCTGGACGCGGGCGTCGTGAAGGACACCTATGTGCTGGCCTACAGCTGGCGGGCCGACGGCAAGGCGGTGAGCTGGCGGCTGCTCAGCGGTGACCTGCAGAAGGCGCAGGACGGCAGTTACGAACTGCGCGAGCGGCCCGACGGCAGTACCGAGGTGGTCTACGAGCTGACGGTCGACTTGAACATCCCGATGATCGGCATGTTCAAGCGCAAGGCCGAGAAGGTGATCACCGATACGGCCTTGAAGGAACTGAAGAAGCGGGTCGAGGGCTGAGCGCCGCCGGCGGTACCCGGGTCGAACTGTTCGTCGGCAAGGGCGGGGTCGGGAAGACGACGCTGGCCTGCGCGACGGGCCTGGCGCACGCGCGCGCGGGCCTGCGAGTGCTGATCGCGTCGCTGGACCAGGCGCATTCCCTCGGTGACGCGCTGGGCGTGCGGTTCCCGCACGATCCGGGCACGGTCACCGGCGTGGCCAGGGTCGCGCCCGGGCTCGAGGCGATCGAGATCGATTCCCTCGCCCTGCTCGAGGACCGGTTCCGCGATGTGGTGGGCATGCTCGAGCGCGGCGGCAGCCACGACCACGGCATCGACCTGGCCGCGCTGGACCCGGCCGAGCTGACCGGCCTGCCCGGCGTGCAGGAACTGCTGATGCTGGTGGAGATCGCCCAGTTCGCCGAGGAGGACGACTGGGACGTCGTGATCGTGGACTGCCCGCCCTCGGCCGACATGCTGCGCATCGTCACCGCGCCCGACACCCTGCTCACCTATCTGGACCGCCTCTGGCCCCGGCACGCGCGCGCGATGAGCGCGATCGGCACCGACCTGCGCAAGGCCGTGCTCGCGGCCACCGTGGAGCGGATCGTGGGTGCGGTGACCCGGGTCCGCGACCTGCTCGCCGACCCGGCCCGTACCAGCGCGCGCCTGATCACCGGCCCCGAGCAGGTCGCCGTGGCCGAGGCGCGCCGGGTGCGTTCGGCGGCCGCGCTGCTGGGACTGCGGCTGGACGCGGTGGTGGTGAACAAGGTGCTGGCGCCGGTGCCGCCGCCGGGCGAGAGCGCCCATCCGGCCGTGCACTGGTATCTCAACCGCCGGGCAGAGCAGCTCGAGGTGGTGGCGCGGCTGCACGAGCAGCTCACCGATGTGCCGATCCTGCTCGCCCAGCACGCCGGGACCGAACCGGTCGGGGTGAACGCGCTGGTCGCGTTCTCCTATTCGCTCGACACGCGGCCCGGCCCGGCCGCTCGAGGCGCGGATTCGGGCGAACCGATGGTTCGATGGGAGTCCGGCTCCGGTGTCGACTCCGTGTACGCGATGCGGATGCGGCTGCCGGTGGTCGATCCCGGCACCTTGCGGCTGGGCCGAGTGGAGGACGATCTGATCGTGGGAGCCGACGGCGTGCGCACGCGTGTACGGCTCGCCCCGGTGCTGCAGCGCTGCATCGTGGCGGGCGCCGAGCTCGACGACGGTCACCTGGTGGTCCGCTTCCGGCCCGATCCGCAGGTGTGGCCCGCCGATCCGAACTACACGAAGGCGACCGCAGATGAGCAGTGACTCCCAGTCCGAGCGCCGCGGCCACCACCCCGACGGCTTCGCCGAGTTCACCGAGGAGTTGCGGCTGCTCGCCGAGGTCCTGCTGGCCAGGGTCGAACCGGTCCTGCGGCGCACCGCGGCCGACGGCCAGGCCGATCTCGGTGGCTGCGCCTGGTGCCCGGTGTGCGCGGCCGCCGCGCTGGTCCGCGGCGATCACCACGACGTGGTGGCCGCGCTCGCCGAGCACGGCACCTCGATGGTGACGGTCCTGCGCGAGGCGCTCGCGGGCGTTCCGGTCGACCCGGTCCTCCCGCCCGAGTGGGCGGAATACGCTGCGGCCCACCACGATTCACATCACGCCGCCGCGGCCGAGCAGTTCGCCCGCGAACGCGCCGCCGCCGACCCACCCGCGCCGGGCACCGAAGCGACCGGGTTCGCGGGCGCCGACGGACCGCACGCGACCGCCGCGACGCCGGGGTCCACCTCGACCGGAGGACCACACGCGAGCGCCGGAGCGCGTGGCGCCTCCGCCGCCCGGCCACACGCGTCGGACGAGGGCACGGAACGAGCGCACGGCACGGACACCGCGTCGTCACCCCACCCCGCCGACGGCGCACGACCGGGTCCCTCGGACGGCACCGAGCACGCCCGCGGCCGCCGCTCCCGCAACCGCGCCGGCACGCCGCGCCCGCGCCGGGTCGACGAATACGCGACACGCGAGCAGACCCCGGCACCCGAGGACTCCGGCATCGGCCTGACCACCTCCGGCCCGCAGCGCGCCGCCGAGCCCGATCGATCGCGCGCCGCCCGCGCGCCACGCTCGCGTTATGTCGACATTCCGGTGACGATCCGGGGATGACCCAACGGATCGACCCGCAGCACCTGCTCACCGTCGGGATCGACGTCGGTGGCACGAACATCCGCGCCTCGGTCGTCGACGCCGAGGGCGAGGTGCTCGACACCGTGCAGGCGCCGACGCCGCATTCCGAGCGCGCGCTCGAGGACGCGATCGACCGCGCCGTGCGTGACCTCGCGCGCCGCCACCCGGTCGCCGCCGTCGGGCTCGCGGTGGCCGGATTCATCTCCGCCGATCGGTCCACCGTCCGGTTCGCCCCGCACCTGCCGTGGCAGGACGCGCCTGTCGCGCAACGGCTCTCCACCCGCCTCGACCTGCCGGTGATCCTCGAACACGACGCGAACGCCGCGGGCTGGGCCGAGTACCGGTTCGGCGCGGCGGCAGGCGGGCACACCGTGGTCCTCATCGCCATCGGCACCGGCATCGGCGCCGCGCTGCTGATCGACGGGCAGCTCTATCGCGGCAGCCACGGCATCGCCCCCGAACTCGGTCACCTCCAGGTCGTACCGGAGGGCCGGGCCTGCCCGTGCGGCAAGCGCGGCTGCTGGGAGCGGTACTGCAGCGGCACGGCACTGGCCGACACCGCGATCGAACTGCTGGCCACCGACTCCGCGCGCTCGGTGCTCGCCCGCGATGTGCGTCGCGACCCCGGCTCGCTCACCGGCCGCCGGGTGGCGGGCGCGGCGCAGGACGGCGACGAGCTCGCGGTGCGGGTGCTGGCCGACTTCGCCCGCTGGCTGGGCCTGGGGCTGGCCTTCGTCAGCGACATCTTCGATCCCGATCTGGTCGTGATCGCCGGTGGCGTCAGCAGTTCGGCGCCGCTGTTCCTGGACGAGGCCCGCGAGCACTACGCGAGCGCGGTCACCGGGGCCGGGCACCGGCCGCTGGCGCGCCTGCGGACGACCCAGCTCGGAGAGGCCGCCGGCATGATCGGCGCGGCCGAATTGGCCAGGGCGGCGGTCGACGCGCCCGTCGCCGGCGGCACCGGGAGATGAGTGTCACACCCTGTGACCAATCCCGTCGTCCTGGGTTGGTTGTGACCTGCGACCAGCGGTAAAGTCGTCTTCCGACGAGGCTGCACACCACGATCCCGGTCCGAAGAAAGGACGCCATGTTCTACTGGCTGCTCAAGTTCGTCTTTCCGGGACCGTTCATGCATCTGTACAACCGGCCGGTGGTCGAGGGTGTCGAGAACGTCCCCGCCGACGGGCCGGCGATCATGGCGGGCAACCACCTCTCGTTCGCGGACTGGCTCTTCGCGCCACTGCTGAGCCCGCGCCGGATCAACTACCTCGCCAAGGCGGAGTACTTCAACACCCCCGGCCTCAAGGGTCGCCTGCAGAAGTTCTTCTTCAGCGGCACCGGCCAGTACCCGATCGACCGCAGCGGCGCCACCGCCGCCGAGGACGCGCTCAACGCGGCGCGCAAGCTGCTCGACGAGGGCCGCCTGGTCGGCCTGTACCCGGAGGGCACCCGGTCCCCCGACGGCCGCCTGTACAAGGGCAAGACCGGCATGGCGCGGCTGGCGCTGGAGACCGGCGTCCCGGTCATCCCGGTCGCCGTCATCGGCACCGACAAGGTGAGCCCGCCCGGACCGTTCAAGTGGCGCAGGCACAAGGTCACCCTCAAGTTCGGCGCCCCGCTGGACTTCTCGCGCTACGAGGGGATGAGCGGCAACCGCTTCGTCGAGCGCGCCGTCACCGACGAGGTGATGTACGAGCTGATGCGCCTCACCGGCCAGGAGTACGTCGACGTGTACGCGCACAGCCTCAAGAAGGGCGTCGCCCCCACCGACCGCCAGCTCGAGGCCACCCGCATCCCGGACACCGCCGCGGGCTGACCTGTTCTCGTCGCTTCCGCCGCACGTCGCACCACGCGCCGTGCGGCGGAGCTGTTTCCGGGCCTCAGTGCGCGGCGACGCGTTCGAGAGCGGCCAGGTCCCGTTCCAGCATCCGGAACAGCCAGTACACGCCGACGAACGCCAGCGCGCCGCCGATGCACAGCACGCGCAGCGGCACGATCACCGACGGGATGTCGGCGGGCGGGATGAAGGTGACCCCGGCCGCGCCGAGCAGCGGGACCGCGGCGGCGATCGTCAGGAAATAGGTGCTGCGCCGTTCCAGCGCGCGCAACTGCGCGGCGTCGGCGGGGCCGAGCCCGCCGAGTGACAGGAACGCCGGATAGAGGCAGCGCACCGCGTAGAAGCTGACCAGGAAGTACGGATAGGCCATGGCGATGGCGCCGCAGACGATCTGGGTCAGGAAGAAGTGCGCCGAGGATTCGGCGCCGAGGTTGCTCCCGGACAGCTGCACCGAGACCGGGACCGCGATCCCGGCGATCACCCACAGCACGAAGCAGGTGAGCACGTTGCGGCTGGCCAGCTGCAAGGTGTCCGAGCGCGCCCTGGCCAGCGCGCGGGCGTCGTAGCCGCGGCCGGTGCGCAGGCCGTGCATGATGAACCACAGATGCATGACCAGGGCGACGGTCACGACGGCGCCGATCACGAAGCCGACGCCGTAACAGGTCCAGGCGACCAGGTCGAAGGTCCGCTGCGCGTCGGCGTCGAGCTTGCCGAAGATCAGCGTCCGGTTGTGGTTGTAGCTGTAGAGGATCGCCAGCGCGTTGGGCACCGCGATGGCCAGCGCCATGATGGGGTGGATCCAGCTGCGCGCCCGCAGCCGCGCGCTGCCCGCGGGCGGGTCGACCAGATCGCGGGCCCGCGCGTCCAGGCACACCTGGAGCTGCTGGGCCATGTCGGCGCCGCGTTCCCAGCGCGCGGCCGGATCGGGTTCGAGGGCGCGCACGAGCGCGCGGCGCAGCGCGGCGGGGGTGTCGGGCGGCAGGTCGTCGTAGGGCAGGTCGCCGGGACTGTGCGCGCGCCGGTCGAGCATCGAGTCCAGGGCGGTGCGATCGCCGCCCGCGGCGGTGTCGTCGCCGAAGGGTTTGCGGCCGGTGAGCAGCTCCCACAGCACCACCGCCAGCGAGAACAGGTCGCTGCGGGTGTCGAGGTCGGCCGCGGCGGTGGGCCGGTCCGGATGCACCACCGACAGTTGCTCCGGTGACATGTACGCCAGCGATCCACCGAAGTAGGCCACCGGGCTGTCCCCGGAGACGTTGCCGCTGAAACTGATGTTGAAATCGGCGAGCTTGGGCACCCCCTCGGCGGTGAGCAGCACGTTCGCCGGTTTGACGTCGCGGTGCAGAACCCCGAGCCCGCCCGCGTAGTCCAGCGCCTGCGCCAGCCGGCGCCCCAGCCACGCCACGGTCTCCGGCCAGGACAGCCCGGCGATCTCGGCGCGTACCGGCGATTCGGCGGGCTGGATCTCCCCCTTCGCGGCGAGCACGGAGTCGATGACGTCGAGCAGCAACCGCCCGTCGCGCTGGTCGGGCGGGGTGACGCGGACCCGTTCCAGCACATCGAGCAGCGTGCCGCCGGGCACGTACTGCATGTACAGCAGCCGCAATCCGGGTCCCTCGACGACCCGCTGGTCGAAGACCCGCACGATGTAGTCGTGGTCGAGCTGGGCCAGCGTCTGCGGTTCGGTGCCCTTGTCGCGGGAGATCTTGACCGCCACCAGCCGCTGCATGGAGCGCTGGCGGGCCAGGAAGACGCGGGCGAACGCGCCGCGGCCGAGCCCGGCCATCAGGTCGAAGTCGTCGATGCTCTGGCCCGCCTCCAGCTCGTCGAGGCCGGCGGGCACGGCGGGTTCGGCGGTCGCGCCGAGCAGTGTGCTGTGATAGTCCTCGGTGGTCAGCAGTTGCGAAAGCTGTTCGGCCTGTTCGGGATAGGCGGCGGTGTATTCGTCCACGTCCACCGAACCGCCGGCGCGGCGGCGCAGATGGAACTCCTCGTAGATCAGCTCCGGCGGCAGCGGCCAGGTGCGCAGCTCGGGCAGTTCGTCGACGTAGTCGGCCAGCCGTTTCGGCGCCGTACCGCGCTGCCAGCGGTTGATCAGATCGATCTTGATCAGTTCGATCAGCGAGACCCGCCGGAGCGCGGGCGCGGCGGGCAGGTAGTCGCCCAGTGCGGGCGGAGTTTCCGCGTCGCGCCAGGCCGCGCTGAAGCGTTCGATGGCGTCGGTGACCTGGTTGCCCCGCGATGTCTCCGGCGACCGGTCGGGCTGGACGGTCACCCCGGAGGCAGGCGGGGCGGAGTGCGCCATCTCCGCATCGTAACGCCGTCGGCGATCCGGCGGCACCATGTCGGGGCGGCGGCGTCGCTGTTGCGCGACCCCGCCCTGACCGGCCCGCCCTCTTGATAGCCTCGTGCGAGGGCAGAGCCGACCGGCGGATCGGTGTCGGCGGGGCAGCGAGGTGGGACATGGTCGAGGCAGACCCGGACAGCCGGGTGACACCGTTGCTCCGGCGGATGAAGCCCGCCGCCGAGCCGCGCGGCGCCACCCTGCCGACCGGCAAGGTCGCCCGCAGCGCGCGGCTGGCCGCGGTGCCCGTCGCCTACGCGGGCCGCCGGATCGCCGGGCTCGGCAAACGCGCCGTCGGCCGCGATCCCGCTCAGGTACAACGCGATATCCGTCTCCGTACCGCCGAGCATCTTTTCCAGGTGCTCGGCGAGCTCAAGGGCTGCGTCGCGAAACTGGGTCAGCTGCTCGGCCTGCTCGAACTCGGCCTCGCCCCCGATCTGGCCGAGCCGTATCGCCAGGCCCTTGCCCGCCTGCACGATTCGGCTCCCGCCATGCTTCCCGGCGCGGTGCACGCCGAGCTGACCACCCACCTCGGCGGCGACTGGCGGTCACTGTTCCTGGAATTCGACGACCGCGCCGCCGCCGCGGCCTCTGTCGGGCAGGTGCATCGCGCCCGCTGGCACGACGGCACCCCGGTGGCGGTGAAGGTCATGTATCCGGGCGCGCGCACCGCGGTGCTCGCCGATCTGCAGGTGCTGCGCCGCGCCACCCCGCTGTTCACCGCCCTGCTGCCCGGCGCCGACACCCGGCCGGTGATCGAGGCGCTGTGCGAGGAGATCCGCGCCGAACTCGACTACGCGCGCGAGGCCGCCAACCAGCGCGCGTTCGCGGCCGCCTTCGCCGACGATCCCGATGTCGTGCTCAGCCGGGTGATCGCGCAGCGCGGGGACGTGCTGGTCACCGAGTGGCTCGAGGGTGTGCCGCTGACCCAGCTGATCCCCCGGGGCGCGGCCACCGAGCTCGACCGGCTCGGCGTGCTGATCCTGCGTTTCCTGTTCTCCGCGCCCGCCCGGGCCGCCCTGGTCTACGGCGACCCGCACCCCGGCAACTTCCTGCGCATGCCCGACGGGCGGCTCGGCGTGGTCGACTTCGGCGCCTGCACCCCGTGGCCCGCGGCGTTCCTCGACGTCGCCGGTGACGTGGGCGCCGCCGTCATCGCCGACTCCCCCGCCGACCTGGAAGCCGCCATCCGCCGACACGGCTTCGTCGCCCCCGGCGGCGCCCTCGACATCGCCACCGTCGCGGCCCGGCTGCAACCGGTCCGCGAGGCGCTGCTCGCGCCCACCTACCCCCTGACCGCCGACTGGCTGCGCGAGCAGGTCCGGCTGGCCACCGATCTGCGCCTGTCGAATGTGCTGCGCCAGTTGACGATGCCGCCCGACCACACCCCCATCCTGCGGTCGTTCCTCGGCGGCATCGCGGTGCTGTGCCAGCTGCGCACCGAGGTACCGCTGCGCGCGGAGTGCACCCGCTGGTATCCCGAGACCGCGGCCGCCGCCGGTCTGTGACTCGGCGTGGTGCACTGGGACATTCCGCGCGCGCCGGTGGGCGCGCTGCTGACGACCCGTCTCGCCGAGGAGCGCGGCGTCCCGGTCGCGACCTGCCTGCGCGGTAGCGGTCTGACGGCCGACCTGCTCGCCGACCCCGAGGCCGAGGTCTCCGCGAGCGCCGAGCTGGCTGTGATCGCCAATGTGCTCCGCGCGCTGGGTGATCCGCCGGGGCTCGGCCTGCGGGCGGGCAGCCTGTTCCGCGTCACCTCCTACGGCATGTGGGGTTTCGCGCTCATCAGCAGCCCCACCGTGCGCTCGGCGATCCAGGCCGGGCTGCAGTTCATCGACCTCACCTTCGCCTTCAGCGCGGTCGAGATGCGCCGCACCGACGGCGATCTCCAGCTCGCCCTCACCGCCCCCGATGTGCCGGAACCGTTGCGGCGCTTCGTACTCGAACGCGACATGGCCGCCGTCCAGACACTCAATCGCGACCTGCTCGCCACCCCGATCCCGATCACCACGATGCGCTCGGCCTTCTCCGGCGCCGCCCCGCTCTACACCGAGACCTTCGGCCGGGCACCGGAATTCGACGCCGACGAGTGCGTGATCGGTTTCGATCAGACCCACCTGGACGTACCGTTGCCGCAGGCGAACGCGCACACCGCCGCCATCACGCTGGCGCACTGCCGCGCGCTGCTCGACCGGCGCACGGCACGCGGCGGCACGGCGAGCCGCGTGCGCGACATCCTCGTCGAACACCTCGCCCAGCCACCGAACGCGCCACGGCTGGCGGCCATGCTGCACCTGAGCGAGCGCACGCTGCGCCATCACCTCGCCAAGGAGGGCACGTCCTACCGCGCCCTGCTCGACGAGGTCCGCGAACGGCTGGCCGAGGAGCTCCTGGTGACCCGAGGGCTGCCCGTCGCCGAGATCGCCCACCGCCTCGGCTATGTGGAGGTGTCGAGCTTCTCGCAGGCCTTCCGGCGCTGGAAGGGCATGGGGCCCCGCGCCTATCGCGACCGGCGGGCCCTCGGCTGAGCGCCGCCGTCAGCCGCGCGGGACCGCGGCGCCGAGCGCGGACACCGCGGACGTCGCCTCGGGGAACAGTCCGGCGTGCAGGTGCCAGACGTGCCACATCCCGTCGAACACGGTCAGCTCCACCGGCACCCCGGCCGCGCGCAGTGCCTCGGCCAGCCGTTCGGCGTCGGCGCGCAGAATCTCCTCCGCCCCGACGTGCACGGTGACCGGCGGTAGCTCGCGCAGGTCGGCGTAGACCGGCGACGCCAGCGGATCGGTCGGGTCCGGCGCGTAGGCGGCCGCGCACTGGCGCAACCAGCCCAGCGGCAGCATGTCGTCGACGCGGCCGTCCAGCCACGGATCCGACAGCGTGAGGTCGGCCCACGGTGAGATCAGCAGCAGCGCGTCGGGCGCGGGAGCACCGGCCTCCCGCAACCTCAGCGCGACGGCGACCGACAGGCCACCACCGGCCGAATCGCCCGCGACGGTGATGTCGGTGTACCCGGCGGCGAGCAGATCGTGATACGCCGCGACGGCGTCGTCCAGCGCGGCCGGGAACGGATGCTCCGGCGCCAGGCGGTAGTCGAGCACGTATACCGGCCGCCCGGCGGACGCGGCCAGATGCGCGGCCAGCGCGCGATGCGTCGGCGGTCCCGCGATCGTGTATCCGCCGCCGTGCAGGTACAGAACGGCGCCCGCCCCGGATACACCAGCGGGATCGATCCGTTCGGCCGCTCGCTCACCGAGCCGGGTCCGGCTGACCTGCGTCCCCCTCGGCAACCTGCGCACCACGCCCAGCGCGCCGGTGGCCCTGCGCCGCACCCCGAGCGGCACCTCCGGCCGCAGCAGGGGCCGCAGTCCGTGCCGGATGATCTTCCGGAAGATCGTCCGCGTTGTGCTCATCGCCGCGCTCCGCTCGAGTCGGTCACCGTCGCCAGGAATGTCGTCCGCGCTGTCATACCGCTCACCGTAGGCGCGCGGCGACGCGCGTCACAGCACCGGACCGGCCAGAAACTTACTCGATTCGGCAAGCCGGTCCGTTCCGTACGGCAGCGTTCACGCGCTGTTGCCGCTCCCGCGTTCCACCGTTCCGCCCGGCGTCGCACTGTGAACCGCATGGCACGTTCGGATTTCGCGATGTCCCGGCGCACCCTGCTGCGCGCCACCGCCGCCGGTCTGGTGACCGCGCCCGCCCTCGCCGCGTGCGGCGACGGCGACGGACCCGGCCTCGTGCGCGCCAGGCCCACCCTCACCCACGGCATCGCCGTCGGAGATCCGCGCAGCGACGGCGCGCTGATCTGGGCGCGCTCGGACCGGCCCGCGACGCTGGTGGTGGAGACCGCGGCGACCGAGAAGTTCAGCGACGTCAAACGATTCACCGGACCGCTGCTCACCCCGGCCACCGACGGCACCGGCCGCATGCGCGTCAACGGGCTGCCCGCCGGTCAGCTGGTGCACTACCGGGTGCGGCTGGAGGGCGAGGACGGCGCCGCCTCCGAGACCCTCACCGGCGTGTTCCGCACCGCACCCACCGCGCCCGCCGACCTCTCGCTGCTGTGGTCCGGCGATGTCGCGGGCCAGGGCTTCGGCATCAACCCCGACCTGGGCGGCATGAAGATCTTCAGCACGATGGCCGCCCGCGATCCGCACCTGTTCCTGCACTCCGGCGACTGCGTCTACGCCGACAACGCGCTGAAGGAGTCGGTCACCCTGCCCGACGGCCGGATCTGGCGCAATGTCACCGCCGAGGCCAAGAACGCGCCGGCCGAGACCCTCGACCAGTTCCGCGGCAACTACGCCTACAACCTCACCGACGACAACTACCGCCGCTTCAACGCCGCGGTCGCGCAGGTGGTCCAGTGGGACGACCACGAGACCACCAACAACTGGTACCCCGGCGGGACCGTGGCCGCCGACAAGGGCTACACGGAGCGTTCCATGGACACCCTGGCCAACCGCGCGTGGCAGGCCTTCCACGAGTGGATGCCGCTCGAGCCCAGGGAAGCCGTCGACGGCCGCCTCTACCGCAAGATCCCTTACGGCCCGCTGCTGGACGTGTTCGTGCTCGACATGCGCGCCTACAAGGACGCCAACGACGCCAACACCGCACCCCAGGGCCGCGTCCTCGGCGCGGCGCAGACGAAGTGGCTCATCGACGGCCTGCGCGAGTCGAAGGCCACCTGGAAGATCGTCGCCGCCGACCTGCCGCTCGGCCTGATCGTCCCCGACGGCAAGACCGCCTTCGAGGGACCCGCCAACGGCGCGCCCGGCGCGCCGTCGGGCCGGGAAACCGAGATCGCCCAGGTGCTCTCGGCGATCAAGGCGAACAAGGTCACCGACGTCGTCTGGCTCACCGCCGACGTGCACTACACCGCCGCGCACCACTACTCCCCCGCCCGCGCCGCGCACACCGATTTCGACGAGTTCTGGGAGTTCGTCTCGGGTCCGCTCAACGCGGGCGCGTTCGGCCCCAACCAGCTCGACCCGACCTTCGGACCCGAGGCCGTGTTCGTGCACGCGCCGCCCGCGCCGAACGCCTCCCCGCTGGACGCGCAGTACCAGCATTTCGGCGAGGTCCGCATCGACGGGCGCACCGGCGAATTCACCGTTGACCTGTGCGACGCGACCGGCACGGTACTGTTCACCAAGCAGCTCGCGCCTACGCGAAAGTAGGTGCGAGGTACCGTGCGCACGAATCGCCGAGCTGTGGTTAGCTATGCGGTCATGGGCACGCCGCACACCGTCATCTCCGAAGAGTATCTCCCCCGTGACACCGCGGATGTCGTTCGCACCGTACGTGATTCGCGGGATCGCGCGGAGCGGTTGACCGTTCGTGGCGGCGAGCAGACCGAAGAGTCCTATGGGTTGACCGATCAACGCGGCGTGCTCTCGCTGCGCAAGATGAACTCGGTGCTCGACATCAATCTGGGCAGGCGCACCGTGCGGGTGCAGGCGGGCGCCAAGCTGTCCGAGATCGACCGCCGCCTCGGCGCGCACGGTCTGGGCCTGCCCGTGGTCGGCGACCACCGCGACATCACCGCGGGCGGGTTCGCCTCGGTC
Organism: Nocardia neocaledoniensis; assembly: GCF_003182135.1. Classification (GTDB taxonomy): domain Bacteria; phylum Actinomycetota; class Actinomycetes; order Mycobacteriales; family Mycobacteriaceae; genus Nocardia; species Nocardia neocaledoniensis. Next base: position 110,565 of record NZ_QGTL01000014.1, read on the forward strand.
GGCGGCGTGAGCACCGCCTCGCATCGCTACGGCATGTTCATCGACCAGATCGTCGATCTGGAGTACGTCGACCCCGACGGCCGGATCGGCACCTGCGGTCGCGCCCACCACACCGAGCGGTTCCAGCGGATCCTCGGCGCGGGCGGGCGCGCCGGCATCATCACCGCGCTGACCCTCGACGTGGTGGAGGTCGACAAGGACCACACCTGGCTCACCACCGACGCCGACCGCTTCCTCGACTTCGATTCCTTCGTCGAGCACGCCACCACCGAGATCACGAACCCGGGCAGCGCCGCGCTGCAGGTGGGCCGCTGGGTCGACACCGCGCCGCTGAAGGTGGCCCGGCCCGTCGGCACCGGCCAGGTGACGCTCGGCGCGGTCCGCTTCGGCCAGTGGTCCAGCCTCTACCCCGCCACCCCGACGCGTGGCCTGCGGGCCCGGCGCGAGGTCGGCACGCGCACCCGGAAGTCGCTGGGCGCCATCGCGTCCGCGGCGGGCGGCCGCGCGGGCATGCCGGTGCGCAACGCGGCGGCGGGCGCGCTGATGTTCGCGCCGAAGGTGCTCACCATCCGCGACGCGGAGTACCTGGCCGACACCGTCATCAGCTCCTCCGAGCGCGGTCCCGCCTACCGCGTGGGTGTGTTCGCCCCGCTGGCCAACTACGGCTCGGTGTTCTACGGCCTGCACGACCTGTTCGCCGAGCACCGCGAGCGCACCGGCTGCTTCACCGTGATCTCCGCGATGACCTACGGCGTGCGCTCGCCCTATCTGCGTGCCGAAGCCGCCGCCCGCGGCCTCGCGCCCGCCGACTACGGCCTGATCACCTTCACCTGCCGCCTGCGCCCCTCGGCCCTGCCCTCGGAGCAGCTGCGCGAGATCGTGGCCGGCATCGACGACATCTGCCGTTCGGAACAGGCGCTGCGCTACAGCGTCTAGCGACTGTCACGCGTACCCGACAGCGGCCCCGGAGAGCGATCTCCGGGGCCGCTGTCGTGTCGGCGCCGCGAGGACGAGCCGTCCGATCGCGGCGACCTTTCACTCCGTCTGCACGTGTTCGCGAGATGTGATACACGGTGATCAAGCAGGTCAGCGGGGGTTTCATCGCGGGCAATCCGCCCGTCGATCATTTCCGTCTCCCGGTGGCCGGGATTTCTCGCACTGAGAGGCGCCCGGAGAAAGTGTGATGCCGGTTACGCATTCGGTCGCCTTCGAATGCGGGACCCATGAAAGGACCTCCGATGGTCGCTCCCCACCCCTCACCGACCCGCTGGACGCCACGCCTGATCTTGTCGCTCGCCTCGATCGTGCTCCTGCTGGAGATGCTCGCGGTGAGCTACATGATGATCTCGACCGCCTTGCCGTCGATCGCCGCGCACTACCAGACCACCCAGGGCGCCTGGCTGCTGACATCGTTCCTGCTGGTGGGCGCGGTCACCGCCCCGCTGATCGGCAAGCTGGCCGACATGTACGGCAAGCGCAAGGCGCTGCTCGGGTGCGTCGGCGTGGCCGCGGCGGGCTCGCTGCTGTCGGCGCTCGCGGGCAGCTACGCGGTCCTGATCGCCGGTCGCGCGCTGACCGGTCTGCTCATTCCCTGTCTGTTCCTGAGCTATTCGCTGATCCGGGACGTGTTCCCGGCGAAGACGATCGCGCTCGCGGTCAGCATCGCGACCAGCGGCATGGGTCTGATCGCCATTCCCGCGCCGTTCCTCACCGGCTGGCTGATCGACAACCACGGGTTCCGCAGCATCTTCTGGTTCTTCGTCATCGGCCTCGCCGTGCTGGGCGTGCTGATCTTCTTCACCACCGCCGAATCGCCCGTACGCCTGCGTTCCCGGATCGATCCGCTCGGCGCGCTGCTGCTCGGCGGCGGCATCGCGGGCATCCTGATCGCCGTCAGCTTCGGGCCGACGTGGGGCTGGCGCGACGGGTCCACCCTGGCCTACCTGGCCGGCGGTGTGGCGCTGCTGGTGGCGTGGCTGGTGACCGCGCGGATGATCCGGGAACCGCTGATCGACCTCGAGGTGCTCGGCCGCCGTTCGGTGCTGCTCACCACGATCGGGGCCGGGCTCTGCTACGGCGCCAGCGGGCTGTTCACCATTCTGCTGCCCATGCTGGCCATGACGCCGGACGTGCTCGGCCTCGGCTACGGATTCGGCGTCAGCGCCGAGGGTTTCGCGATCTTCCAGGCGCCCGTCGGCCTGATGGTCGTGGTCGGCGGCGTCGTGGTGGGTCTGCTCGTGGGCCGCGGTGATGTCCGCCCGCGCGTCCTGATGACCATCGGCATGCTGCTGATGGCCGTCGGCTTCACGCTGACCGCCTTCGCGCACGACAGCAAGCCGCTGCTGATCGTCTTCGCCGGCGTCTTCGGCACCGGCATGGGCATGGCCTACGCCGCGATCCCGAACCTGCTGATCGAGGCCGTCCCGCCGCAGCTGCAGGCCACCACGGCGAGCCTGGTGGGCGTCTCGCAGAGCGTGTTCCCGGCGATCCTGCCGGTCATCGCGTTCACGGTGATGAACAACTCCTACATCGCTCCGATCCCGCCGGAGATGACCCAGGGCGCGGTGTTCTATCTCGACCGCGGCTTCACGATCGCGTTCCTGATCGGTGCCGCGACGGCGGTGATCGGCGCGGCGGTCGCGGTGGCGCTGCCCCGCCGGATCGTGCAACTGTCGGCGCCCAAGGTCGAGGGGCCGGAGGAGGAAGGACTGGTGTTCGCGCACTGACCCCCGCGACGACGAAGTCGCCGCCCCCACTCGGTCGAGTGGGGGCGGCGACTTCGTGTCGACTCAGTGCTTCTCGGCGCCGAGGTAGTACTCGAAGACCAGGCCCGCGGCGGCGGCGAGCACGAGCGCCACGCCGAGACCGATCAGCCAGAACTGGAAGAACGCCAGGCCGAGCGCGGTCACCGAACCGGCGGCGGCCAGCAGGATGGGCCAGAAGCTACCGGGCGAGAAGAAGCCCAGGTCGCCGGCGCCGTCCACGATCTCGGCCTCCTCGTAGTCCTCGGGACGCAGGTCGATGCGGCGCGCGACGAACCGGAAGTAGGTGCCGATGATCAGCGACAGGCCCGCGGTCAGCACGATCGCGGTGGTGCCCGCCCACTCGATGCCGGTACGCGACTGCGCGGTGAAGAAGCCGTAGACGATGCCCACCAGGATGAAGAACGCCGTGAGCAGTTCGAAGATCCGCGCTTCGATCCTCATATCAGAATCCTCACTTGCTCTCGTTCACCGAAGCGCTCTTGATGTCACGCTTGGTGTTGAAGGGGTACGTGGAGGTGGCCACCGGCGACTCGCCGATCGACTCGAGCGCCTCGCCGTTGGTCTTGCCGTCGATGCGCGCCTGCATGTACTTGGCGTACTTCTCCGGCGAGACCGCGCGGACCTCGAAGTTCATCATCGAGTGGTAGGTGCCGCACATCTCGGCGCAGCGGCCGACGAACGCGCCTTCCTTCTCGATCTCGGAGATCTGGAAGACGTTGTCGGACTGGTTCTCCTTCGGGTTCGGCATCACGTCGCGCTTGAACATGAACTCCGGCACCCAGAAGGCGTGGATCACGTCGGCGGCCGCGAGCTGGAACTCGATGCGCTTGCCGGTCGGCAGCACCAGGACCGGGATCTCGGTGCTGGAGCCGATGGTCTCGACCTTGTCGTAGTGCAGGTACGAGAGGATGTCGTTGGCCGGCTTGCCGTGTACCGGACCCGGCTGCGCGTGGCCCTCTTCGTTCTTGCGCTCGGCGTAGCCCTCGAGCTGCTCCTGCGCGGCGGCCTCACGCTCGGTGTCGATGCCGTTCCAGGTGAGCCCACCGACGTTGTTCACGTTGCGGTAGCCGAACTTCCAGTTCCACTGGAAGGCGGTCACGTCGACGGTGACATCCGGGTTGTCGGTCTTCTCGTGCACGTAGTTCTGCACGACCACGGTGAAGTAGAACAGCACCGCGATGATCACGAACGGGATCGCCGTGTAGGTCAGCTCCAGCGACACGTTGTAGCCCGTCTGGCGCGGGAACTCCGGGGAGTCCTTGCGCTTGCGGTGCATGATGACGGTCCAGAAGGTCAGACCCCAGACCAGCACGCCCATGGCGAGCGCGGCCAGCACGGACCAGGTCCACAGCTCCCGCATCCGGGTGGCCTGCGGCGTGATGCCCGAGGGCCAGCCGAACCGCAGCCAAACATTGTCGATCGAGCAGCCCGAGACCAGGACGGCAGTGATCCCCAAGGACACCGCCAGCCCGGCCCGTCGAAGGATGCGGCCCTGCCGACCCCGAACGGGTCGTGCCCCGATCTCTTCGCTCGCCTTGTGCGCCACGCTCACGCCTTCCTGGTCGCTACACATTCCGACACATTGCGTCGTCCGGGCCGCGATCCGCCCGTTCCGACACCGTTTTCAAGCACGTTTCAGGCCGCCCTCGAGTATTGCCGCTGTGAGGCCTGCACACCTGAGAAGGACCTGAGTACTACGCAGCGTAGACCAAAGCGGGCGCTGTCTTGTCGCGGGGTCGTGTTCGACACTCCGCTGTGACCGCACCGGATGCGGCGACCTGCGGTTTGCCGCCAACGGCGGGTGCGCGACGGTGCTGCGACGGGTTGCGCGCGGCGCCTCGCGCGGGTGTGCGGCATACTCGGACACAGCGTTTCGGCCCGAGGAGGGGCCACCCCATCATCGAACGAGAGAAGGTTGCCGACACCGTGTGCGGACTGCTCGGATTCCTGACAGCTGATCCGGCGACGACCCAGGTGGTCGATCAGGTGTACGACGCGCTGCACTGCCAGCGGCACCGTGGGCCCGACGAGAAGGGCACCTGGCACGACGAGCACATGATCTTCGGCTTCAACCGCCTCTCGATCATCGATATCGAACACTCGCACCAGCCGCTGCGGTGGGGCCCCGCCGACAACCCGCAGCGCTATGCCATGACCTTCAACGGCGAGATCTACAACTACCTGGAACTGCGCGAGCAGCTGGCCGCCGAGCACGGCGCCGAGTTCCCCGAGGGCAAGATCTTCGCCACCGACGGTGACGGCGAGTCCATCGTGGCCGCCTTCCACTTCTGGGGGCCCGAGGCCGTGCGCAAGCTGCGCGGCATGTTCGCCTTCGCGATCTGGGACACCGAGACCCAGGAGCTGTTCCTGGCGCGCGACCCGTTCGGGATCAAGCCGCTGTTCTACGCGACCGGCCCCGGCGGCACCGCCTTCGCCAGCGAGAAGAAGAGCGTGCTCGAACTGCTGAGCCCGCTCGGCGTCTCCGACGAGCTGGATCCGCGGGCCCTCGAGCACTACACGGTGCTGCAGTACGTGCCAGAGCCCGAGTCGCTGCACAAGAACATCCGCCGCCTCGAGTCCGGTACCTACGCCACGGTGAAGGTGGGCCGGGCCCCGCAGGCCACCCGCTACTTCCGCCCCGACTTCCGGGTGCGCCCGTTCGCCGAGGGGGCCGCGCAGGACCGCTACGCCGAGATCGCGGCCGCGCTCGAGGACTCGGTCGCCAAGCACATGCGCGCCGATGTCACCGTCGGCTCGTTCCTGTCCGGCGGCATCGACTCCACCGCCATCGCGGCGCTGGCCATGCGGCACAACCCGAAGCTGATCACCTTCACCACCGGGTTCGAGCGCGAGGGCTACTCCGAGGTCGACGTGGCCGCCGAGAGCGCCGAGCTGATCGGCGCGCGCCACATCGTCAAGGTGGTCTCTCCCGCCGAGTTCGCCGCCGCCATTCCGGAGATCGTCTGGTACCTCGACGATCCGGTGGCCGACCCGGCCCTGGTGCCGCTGTACTTCGTGGCCAAGGAGGCGCGCAAGCACGTCAAGGTGGTGCTCTCCGGCGAGGGCGCCGACGAGCTGTTCGGCGGCTACACGATCTACCGGGAGCCGTTGTCGCTCAAGCCGTTCGAGTACCTGCCCGCCGGGCTGCGCAAGCTCGTCGGCAAGCTCGGCGACAGGATCCCCGACGGCAGGCGGGGCAAGTCGCTGCTGCAGCGCGGCTCGCTCACCCTCGAGGACCGCTACTACGGCAACGCCCGCAGCTTCAACGACGCGCAGCTGCGCGCGGTGCTGCGCGAGTTCCGGCCCGAGTGGACCCACCAGGACGTCACTGCCCCGATCTACGCCCAGTCCGCGGGCTGGGACCCGGTCGCGCGCATGCAGCACCTGGACCTGTTCACCTGGCTGCGCGGCGACATCCTGGTCAAGGCCGACAAGATGACCATGGCCAACTCCCTCGAACTGCGCGTGCCGTTCCTGGACAACGAGGTCATGCGGGTGGCCCAGGGCCTGCCCTACGACCAGAAGATCACCAAGGAGACCTCGAAGTACGCGCTGCGCCGGGCCCTGGACGGGATCGTGCCCGACCATGTCCTCAACCGCGCCAAGCTCGGCTTCCCCGTCCCCCTGCGGCACTGGCTGCGCGGCACCGAACTCTACGACTGGGCGCAGACCCAGATCGCCGAGTCCCAGACCGACCACCTCATCGACAAGGCCGCGGTCCTGGGGATGCTGCGCGATCACAAGGCGGGCCTGTCCGACCACAGCCGCCGCCTGTGGACCCTGCTGGTCTTCATGGTCTGGCACGGCATCTTCGTCGAGGACCGCATCAAGCCCGAGATCCAGGAGCCCGCGTACCCCGTGTCGCTCTGATCGACGACGAACGCCCCCTGGATCGGAAAGATCCAGGGGGCGTTCGCGTTTCGGCTCAGAGCAGCGTAGCCAGCTCGTCGGCGGCCTCGGCGCCGTAGGCCTTGGTGAGGCGGGTCAGCGCGTCCTGGGTGTCGAGGGTCCACTCCTGGGTGCCGGTGGTCTCCAGGATCAGCACCGCGATCAGGGAGCCGAGCTGGGCGGCGCGCTCGATGCTCAGGCCGGCCCGGTGGGCGGTGAGGAAGCCGGCACGGAAGCCGTCGCCGACACCGGTCGGGTCGACCTTGGCCACCTCGGGCACCACGCCGACACGGACCTCGTTGCCCTCGGCGTCGACGACCAGCACGCCCTCGCCGCCGAGGGTGGTCACCCGGATGCCGACCTTGGCGGCGACCTCGGCCTCGCTCAGGCCGGTCTTCTGCAGCAGCAGCGCCCACTCGTACTTGTTGGTGAACAGGTAGGCGGCGCCGTCGACCAGCTCGGCCGCCTGCTCGCCGTCGAGGCGGGCCAGCTGCTGGGACGGGTCGGCGGCGTAGGCGATGCCCTGGGCCTTGGCCTGGCGGGTGTGCGCGATCATCGCCTCGGGATCGTTCGCGCCGACCAGCACCAGGTCGACCGGGTGCGCGGCGGCGACGGCGGCGATGTCGATATCGCGCGCCTCACTCATCGCCCCCGGGTAGAACGAGGCGATCTGCGCCATGGTCTCGTCGGTGGTGCAGACGAACCGCGCGGTGTGCGCGGTGCTCGACACGTGCACCGCCGAGCAGTCGACACCGTTGCTCTCGAGCCACTGCCGGTATTCGGTGAAGTCGGCGCCGACCGCGCCGACCAGCAGCGGCCGCTGCTTCAACAGACCCATCGCGTAGGCGATGTTGCCCGCCACGCCACCACGGCGGATCTGCAGATCGTCGACGAGGAAACTCAGGGACACATGGTCGAGCTGATCGGCAAGCAGCGCATCGGCGAACTTCCCGGGAAATCGCATGAGGTGGTCGGTGGCGATGGACGCGGACACAGCAACAGACACGAGGCGAGGCCCCTTCGACACTAGGCGCGGAAACAAGAGAAGTCCGGGATCAGCCGATCCCGGACTTCAACGGTAGCAAGCGGCTACCCCCAGCGGTTCACCTCAGCGCAACCCGTCGTGCCTCAGTTGAACGAGTCGCCGCAGGCGCAGGAGCCGGTGGCGTTGGGGTTGTCGATGGTGAAGCCCTGCTTCTCGATGGTGTCGACGAAGTCGATCGAGGCGCCCTGGATGTAGGGGGCGCTCATGCGGTCGACGGCCAGCTTCACACCGGAGAACTCCACGACGATGTCACCGTCGAGGACGCGATCGTCGAAGAAGAGCTGGTAGCGCAGACCGGCACAGCCACCCGGCTGCACGGCGATCCGCAGGGCGAGGTCGTCGCGACCTTCCTGGTCGAGCAGCGCCTTCGCCTTGGCGGCGGCAGCGTCGGTCAGCGTCGCACCGTGGGTCTCGGTGGCGGTCTCGTTCTGCACAGTCATGGACACTCCTAAGTCGGTCAGTCCGTCGAACGGACCTCAGGTGCACAGCGCACGACTCATTCCAACTCCGTCGCGGCCGCTGCTATTCCTATTTTGCCACCCCTGGCACGCAGCGTGGACACGACCTCGGTGGTGCGCCCCACACTACGCCCCGCCCGCCGGTGACCCAGCTCTCACCGGTCGCCCGGGTGAGACCGGCCGCACCGGTGCGCCGACCGCATTTCCCCCCGGCCGACCCGATCGAATAGCCTGGTGAACGTGAAATTGTTCCGTCGCGACGAGTCCAGCACCATCGACGAGTCCGTCGACCCCTCGGTGCCGGATGTCGAACAGACCGCCAGCGCACCCGCTTCCACCACGCCGGGCAAGGGTCGACCGACCCCGAAAAGGCGTGAGGCCGAAGGCAAACGCCGCGGACCGGTCGCTCCGGCCCCGATGACCGCCAAGGAGGCCCGCGCGCGCCGCAAGGCCACGAAGGGCTCCAAGGAGGAGCGCAAGGCCGCGGCCGCCGATCGCCGCGCCGCCGTGCAGGACCGCCGGGCCAGGATGCTGGCAGGCGAGGACAAGTACCTGCTGCCCCGCGATCAGGGTCCGGTCCGCGCCTACGTGCGCGATCTGGTGGACGCCCGTCGCAACCTGGTCGGCCTGTTCATGCCGATGGCGCTGGTGCTGATCCTGTCGATGTTCGTCGCGCCGGGTCTGCAGACCATCGTCACGCTGGCCATGCTGGTGATGATGGTGTTCATGATCATCGAGGGCTTCGTGCTCGGCAAGATCGTGAACAACCGGGTGATCGAGCGCTTCCCCGACACCACCGACACCGGCTTCAAGCTGGGCTGGTACGCCTTCGTGCGCGCCTCGCAGATCCGCAAGATGCGCGCCCCCAAGCCGCGGGTCGGCCCCGGCGACGCCGTCTGACGCGCCACACACGCCGAATGCCGTTCCACCCGCCGGGTGGGACGGCATTCGCGTATCAGTGCAGGCCGGGACGGATGTTGGCGGCGTACCCGGCGATGGCGGCGAGTTCGGCATCGATCCGCTGGGCGTCGCGGTCGACGACCCCGGTCGAGCCCGCGGTGCCGTGCCCGATGACCAGGGCGAGGACGACGATGGCGGCGAGGACGAGCAAGAAAGTAACCATGGCAGAAATTTTGCGCTCATCACTTTTCTGCCGAAAGTGGCAGCTCTGTCATTGTGCGTAAATATTCGGCCACGTAGCATGAGTGCATGCTCTCGCGTGTCGCCGTCGTCCTCAACGACAAGCTCGCCATGTTCGAATTCGGCGTGGTCTGCGAGGTTTTCGGGCTCGACCGCACCGCCGACGGGTTGCCCGGCTTCGACTTCCGGGTCTGCGGCGCCGAACCGGGCAAGCCGCTGCGCTCGACCAGCCCCGGCGTGACGGTGACCCCGGAATACGGTCTCGACGAGCTGGTGCACGCCGACCTCGTCGCCATCCCCGCCTTTCCGTTCGCCCAGGGCCACAGCTACCAGCCCGGGGTCGTCGAGGCGGTCCGCGCGGCCGCCGACGCGGGCGCGATCGTGCTCACCGTCTGCTCCGGCGCCTTCCTCGCCGGCGAGGCCGGGCTGCTGGACGGGCGCAAGTGCACCACCCACTGGCGCTATGTCGACGCCCTCGCCGCGCGCTACCCGGCCGCGACCGTCGACCCCGACGTCCTGTTCGTCGACGAGGGCGATCTGATCACCAGCGCGGGCACGGCGGCGGGCATCGACGCCTGCCTGCATCTGGTGCGCCGCGAGATCGGCTCGGCGGCCGCGAACGGCATCGCCCGCCGCATGGTGGTGCCGCCGCAGCGCGACGGCGGCCAGCGCCAGTTCATCGAGCAGCCCGTTCCCGAATGCCGCTCCGAGGGCCTGTCGAGCACGCTGAGCTGGCTCACCGAGAACCTCGCCCACCCGCACACCGTGGACGAGCTCGCGGCCCGGTCGAGCATGTCGACCCGCACCTTCGCCCGCCGGTTCGCCGCCGAGACCGGGACCACTCCGGTCAAATGGCTCACCACGCAGCGGGTGCTGTTCGCCAAGCAACTGCTCGAGACCACCGACATGTCACTCGAGCGCATCGCCGACCGCGCCGGCTTCGGTTCGGGCGCGCTCCTGCGCCACCACTTCCAGCGTCAGGTCGGCATCGCGCCCACCGAGTACCGCCGCCGGTTCGGCGCACCGGACCGCGCGAGCTGAAATTTTCCCGAGCGCGCGAAAACCATTGGTGAACAGCACAGTTCCCCACCGACGCGACTGTCGACCCTCATGGTCGGCTTGACCGTGACCTCGGCGCTTGGTGAGCTGACCGGGTGTTGCGTGCCAGGCGGGGAAATGTTCGACGGCTGATGAAGGCTCTCACCACGGCTGCCGCCGCGGTGGTCGTCTGCACGGCCACGGTGGCCGGGACGGCGACGGCGGTGCCCGCGATGCGCGCTCCCGCGGGCGGTTTCGAGGAACTGTGGGTGCCGTCGAGCATGGGCCCGATCAAGGTGCAGGTCCAGTGGGCCGCGCGCGGCGGCGGTGCGGCGCTGTACCTGCTCGACGGTCTGCGCGCGCCGGGCGATCACAGCCAGTGGACCACCGACACCGACGCGCTGCGCCAATTCGCCGGCGACGACGTGACTCTGGTGTTCCCCGTCGGCGGTCACTCGAGCTTCTACACCGACTGGTACCGGCCGAGCAGCACCAATCGGCAAGCCACGACCTACAAGTGGGAAACCTTCCTCACCCGCGAACTGCCTGATTTCCTGGCCGGGTACGGCGTCTCGCGCACGAACAACGCGATCGTCGGCGCGTCCATGGGCGGCAACGCCGCGCTGGTCCTGGCCGCCCACCACCGCGACCAGTTCCGCTTCGCCGGCTCGTTCTCCGGATTCGTGAACCCGACGTATCCGCTGTGGAACCAGGCCATGCGCGCGGCCATGATCGACGAGGGCAACTTCAACGTCGACGACATGTGGGGCCCGGCCGGCGATCCCGCGTGGGCCCGCAACGACGCCACCGTCCAGGCCGAACTGCTGCGCGGGCTGCCGATCTACGTCAGCACCGGCAACGGCCTGCCCGGCCCGCTCGACCTGCCCAACGGCATCGGCAACACTATCAACGCGATGGGCCTGGAAGCGACCAGCGCCACCGCGGCGGGCATCTTCCGCGACCGCGTGACGGCGCTGGGCATCTCCGCCCGCGTCGACATCCTCAACGGGACCCACACCTGGCCGTACTGGCAGCAGTCCCTCGCCACCGCCCGCCCGATGATCCTGGCCGCGCTGTCCGCCTGAGCCGGCCCGGCGCGGTGCTTGCTACCGTGCTGGGATGCCGCGCAGCGACTCCCCCATCCGCACCCTGGTTCTCGGCGGTGCCCGGTCCGGGAAGTCGGCGTTCGCCGAGGGGCTCGTCGCCGACGCGCCCACGGTCCGCTACCTGGCGACCGCGGTGCTCGACCCGGCCGATCACGACTTCGCCGCGCGGATCGCGGGACACCGGGAGCGGCGGCCCGCGCACTGGTCGACCGTCGAGAACGCCGAGCCCGCAACGGTTCTCGCCGAGCCGGCGCCGGCGACCCTGCTCGACGACATCGGCACCTGGCTCACCGCACGCCTCGACGCGCGCCAGGCGTGGGAGTCGCCGCGCGGCACCGTGACGCCGGATTGCGACGCGCTCGTGGGCGCGGTCGAGACCTACCGGCATCCCCTGGTGATCGTCTCGCCGGAGGTGGGGATGGGAGTCATCCCGGCGACGCGCTCGGGCCGGCTGTTCCGCGACGAGATCGGCACGCTCAACCAGCGCCTGGCTCAGGTGTGCGACGCGGCCTACCTGGTCGTCGCCGGGCTGCCGGTGCGGCTGAAGTGAACCGGGTGGCGGCCGCGCGACCGGCGCCGGCGCGCGCACCCGGATCGGCGCCGTCCGCCCGCGCCCGCTCCCACGGCCCCGGCCACCCGTCGAACCTCGCCCGTGCGCGCCGGGCCGGTCGCCGCGGCGGCCCGAGATCCGGGCAAGATGAGCGGTATCCGACACACGGCACCACTGTCGAAAGGCTTCGCAAGTGACTCACGGATTCGCGCCGGTCCCGGCGCCGGACGCGCAGGTGCGCGCGGCGGCCGAGCAGCGCCAGACCCAGCTCACGAAACCGGCCGGGTCGCTGGGCAAGCTCGAGACGCTCGGCAACTGGGTCGCGGCCTGCCAGGGCGCGTGCCCGCCCCAGCAGTTCGAGCGGGCGCGCGTGGTGCTCTTCGCCGGTGATCACGGCGTCGCGAAGCACGGTGTCTCGGCGTATCCGAGCGAGGTCACCGGGCAGATGGTGGCCAACTTCCTGGCCGGCGGCGCCGCGGTGAACGCGTTGGCCGCGGTCGCCGGGGCGACCGTGCGGGTGGCCGACATCGCCGTCGACGGCGACACCGACCCGTCCGTCGCCCAGCACAAGGTGCGGTGTGGCAGCGGTGCGATCGACCGGGAGGACGCGCTCACCGAGGACGAGGTCGCCGCCGCGCTCGCCGCGGGTCGCGCCATCGCCGACGAGGAGATCGACGCGGGCGCCGACCTGCTCGTCGCCGGGGACATGGGCATCGGCAACACCACCCCGGCCACCGTGCTGATCGCCACCCTCACCGGGACCGAACCGGTCGCCGCCGTGGGCCGGGGCACCGGCGTCGACGACACGGGCTGGATCCGCAAGGTCGCGGCCATCCGCGACGCCATGCGTCGCGCCCGCCCGGTCGCCAAGGATCCGGTCGACCTGCTGCGGGTCGCCGGCGGTGCCGATTTCGCCGCCATGACCGGCTTCCTGGCCCAGGCCGCCACCCGCCGCACCCCGGTCATCCTCGACGGTGTCGTCGTCACGGCCGCCGCCCTGGTCGCCGAGGACCTGGCCGCGGGTGCGAAGGCCTGGTGGCTGGCGGGCCACCGCTCCACCGAACCGGCCCACGACCTGGCCCTGAAGCATCTGCGCCTGGAACCGCTGATCGACATGGAGATGCGCCTCGGCGAAGGCTCCGGCGCCCTCACGGCCCTGCCGATCGTCCGCGCCGCGGTCGCGACGCTCGCGGAGATGTCGACCTTCGCCGACGCGGGCGTGAGCACCGCCGACGAGCCGGACACCGTCGACCTGGTCAAGTGAACCAGCGCGACGCCCGCGCGCCACGGGCAACACCAGTGCTGTGGCGAGCTCGCCTTCCCGGGCGGCCGTGGTGAACACGCTGCGTCTGGCTTTCTCGTGGCTCACAGTCCTGCCCGTCACCGGGCCTGATTCGGTGGATCGTCGCGCGGCGGGGCACGCCATCGCGCTGGCGCCGCTGGTCGGGCTCGTGCTCGGCGGGCTCGCGACGGCAGCGGTGTGGCTGTCGGTGACGGCCGGGCTCACCGCGCTGCTGGCGGGGCTGCTCACCGTCGGGCTGCTCGGCCTGCTGACCAGGGGCATGCACCTGGACGGCCTGGCCGACACCGTCGACGGGCTCGGCAGCTACGGGCCGCCCGAGCGGGCCAGGCAGGTCATGAAGTCCGGCGGCGCGGGCCCCTTCGGCGTGGCGGCGCTGATCTTCGCCATCGCGGTCCAAGCCGTGGCGTTCGCCGCGCTCGCCGACGAGGGACGGTGGTTCGCGCTGGCGCTGGCCGTGACGCTGGGCCGGGTCGCCGTCGTCCCGGCGTGCCGGCGCGGGATCGCGGCCGCGCCCGATTCCGGGTTCGGCACGCTGGTGGCGGGGACGCAATCGCCGGTCGCGGTGTGGGCGTGGCCGGTCCTCGCCGTCGGCGCGGCCGTCTTCGCGGTGCCGGGCAACCTCTGGCTCGGCCCGGGCGTCGTCCTGGTGGCGCTCGCGCTCTCCGCACTGGTCGTGCGGCATTGCGTGCGGCGCTTCGACGGCTTGTCCGGCGATGTGCTCGGCGCCGTCGTGGAGATCACGGTTTCGCTTGCGGCCGTAGGATTCTCGCTCACAGGGTAGCCATTCCGCACAAATGTGAAACCCGCACTAGTCATAATTTCGTGGGTTCGGCGGTTGTGTGGTCCCACAGACCACCTCACTCATCGGTACTCGGGTGCTCCGCCAGCACACCGGTGGCAATAAGGTGATGACATGTCTTCCGAGCGCCTCTACTTCCGCCAGCTGCTGTCCGGCCGGGATTACGCCGTCGGCGATCCGATCGCCACGCAGATGCGCAATTTCGCGTATCTCATCGGCGACCGACATACCGGCGAGACCGTGCTGGTCGATCCCGCGTACAAGGCCTCGGACCTGGTCGACGTGGCCGCGGCCGACGGAATGACGGTGACCGGCGTGCTCGCCACCCACCACCACCCCGACCACGTCGGCGGGACCATGCTCGGCTTCACCCTCGGCGGCGTGCGCGAACTGCTCGAGAAGACCAGCGTCCCGGTGCACGTGAACAAGCAGGAACTGGACTGGGTCGCCCAGACGACGGGGATCGCGCCCAGCGAACTGACCGGCCACGACAACGGCGACAAGGTGAAGGTCGGCGCGCTCGAGATCGAACTCCTGCACACCCCCGGCCACACGCCGGGCAGCCAGTGCTTCCTGTTCGACGGGCGCCTCATCTCCGGCGACACCCTGTTCGTCGACGGCTGCGGCCGCACCGATTTCCCCGGCGGCGACTCCGACGAGATGTTCCGCAGCCTGCGCAATCTGGCCGCCCTCGACGGCAACCCGGTCGTCTACCCGGGCCACTGGTATTCCGAACAGCCCAGTGCCGCACTGTCTTCGGTCCGCGAGAACAACTACGTGCTGCGCCCGCAGACCTTGCAGCAATGGCAGGCCCTCATGCCGGGCTGAGCACTCACCCGGCCCCGCACGACCCGATCTCGAGTAAGGGTCCGCCGCGCAGCGGCGGACCCTTACTCGATCAGATGCTCCGCATCCAGTCGTGGGTGTCGGCGAACGTGCCGCGCTGGATGCCGGTGAGGGTGTCGCGCAGCGCCATCGTCACCTCGCCGGGTTCGCCGCCGCCGATGCTGAATTCGCCCTCGGCCGAGCGCACCCAGCCGACCGGGGTGATCACCGCGGCGGTGCCGCACGCGAACACCTCACTGATCTCGCCGGACTCGGCGCCCTTGCGCCATTCCTCCACCGTGACCTTGCGCTCCTCGACCGGGTAGCCCGAATCGGCGGCCAGGGTGAGCAGCGAGTCGCGGGTGATGCCGGGCAGCAGCGAGCCGGACAGTTCCGGGGTCACCAGCCGGGCCTCGGAGCCCTTGCCGAAGACGAAGAACAGGTTGTTCGTGCCCATCTCCTCGACGTAGCGGCGTTCGCAGGCATCCAGCCAGACCACCTGGTCGCAGCCCTTCTCGGTGGCCTGCGCCTGCGCGAGCAGCGAGGCCGCGTAGTTGCCGGCCACCTTGGCCTCGCCGGTGCCGCCGGGCGCGGCCCGCACGTACTCGGTGGACAGCCACACCCGCACCGGCTTCACGCCGCGCGGGAAGTACGCGCCCGCGGGCGAGGCCAGCAGCAGGTACTTGTACGAGGCGGCGGGCTTCACGCCGAGCCCGGCCTCGGTCGAGAACATGAACGGCCGCAGGTACAGCGAATCCTCGCCACCGGCGGCGGGCACCCAGTCGCTGTCGACCTCGAGCAGCTGGCGCACGGACTCGACGAACAGTTCCTCCGGCAGCTCGGCCATCGCCATCCGCGCCGCGGAGCGGCGGAACCGCGCGGCGTTGGCGTCGATCCGGAAGGTGGCGACGGTGCCGTCGGGCTGCCGGTAGGCCTTGAGCCCCTCGAAGATCGCCTGACCGTAGTGGAACACCATGGTGGCCGGGTCCATCGAGAGCGGACCGTACGGCTCGACCCTGGCATTGCCCCACGCGCCGTCGGTGTAGTCGATCGACACCATGTGGTCGGTGAAGAACCGGCCGAAGCCGGGAGCCGCCAGTACCTGTTCCCGCTGCTCGGCCGAGGTGGGCGCCGGGTGCGGAATACGAGTGAACTGTGCAGCGACTGTCATGATGCGATCCTATCCATTGCGCGAAACTACTTGGTCTTGGTGTCGACGAACGGCGGCTTGACGACCTCGCAGCGCAGCCGGCGGCCGCGCACGTCGACCTCCACCTCGTCGCCGGGCTCGAGCTTCGCTCCGGTGTCGAGCAGCGCCAGCGCGATGCCGACCTTCAGCGACGGAGAGAACGTGCCGGAGGTCGTCTCACCCACCGGCTCGCCGTCGCGCAGCACGGTCTGGCCCTGCCGCAGCACGCCGCGGTCGAGCGCCTTCAGGCCCAGCAGCGTGCGGCGCGGACCGTCGGCCTTCTCCTGCTCCAGCGCGGCCTTGCCCCAGAACTCCGGCTTCTTCCAGCCGACGGCCCAGCCGGTGCGGGCCTGGTTGGGGGTGATGTCGAGGGAGAGCTCGTGGCCGTGCAGCGGGTAGCCCATCTCGGTTCGCAGGGTGTCGCGGGCGCCCAGCCCGGCCGCCTGGCCGCCTGCCGCCTCCACCTGCGCGACCAGGGCGCGGAAGACCGGTTCGGCGTCGGCCCAGCGCGGGAGCAGCTCGTAGCCGTGCTCGCCGGTGTAGCCGGTCCGGCACACCCGCACGGGGCGGCCGTCCCATTCGGCGTCGGCGTAGGCCATGTACTCCATGTCGGTGGGCAGGCCGAGCGCGGCGAGCACCTCGGTCGACCGGGGGCCCTGCACCGCGAACACGGCGTACTCACGGTGCTCGTCGGTGACGGTGACGCCCGCGGGCGCCACCTCGCGCAGCGCCGCGACCACCGCCGCCGTGTTGGCGGCGTTGGGGACCAGGAACACCTCGTCGTCGCTGACGTAGTAGGCGATCAGATCGTCGATCACCCCGCCGTCGGCGGCGCAGCACAGCGTGTACTGGGCCTTGCCCGGCCGGATCCGCGCGAGGTCGTTGGTCAGCGCCGAGTTCACGAACGCGGCGGCGCCGGGGCCTGCGACGGTCGCCTTGCCGAGATGACTCACGTCGAACAGGCCGACCGTGGTGCGCACGGCGGTGTGCTCGCCGACGGTGCCGCCGTACTGCACGGGCATCTCCCACCCGCCGAACGGCGCGAAGGTGGCGCCGAGTTCGACGTGAACAGCGTGGATGGGGCCCTCGAGCAGCGCGTTGTCGGTCATGGGCCCAGAGCTTATCGGGCACGCCTCGCGCCACGCGAACCCTCCGAGCTCGGGAGCGCCCTGCCGCGGGGAACGGCGAGGACTGTGGTGACAGCCCCAGCAATTGGGGGCCGCCGCGACCTCGCCTCAGAGGAAAATCACTGCAAGAGTGGCGGAGGTGAACATTCGTAGAATCTGTCTCGGCGCGCTTCTCGTCGCCGCTCCCCTGCTCGTCCTCAGCCCCGCCGCCCAGGCCGATACCGGCTCGTCGTCGATCAACATCGGCTGCCTCCTCCAGTCGCTGTCGGGCGAGTCTCCCACCGCCGACTGCGATCCGCCGCAGATCCCCGCCACCACACCGTAATCCGCCTGCCGGGGGCACCGACCCACACCGTGCACTCCGCCGGGCATCGCGGCCGGGCACGCAAGAGCGAAAGCTGGTGACGGGCAACGGCGGTAGTGTTCGCACTGTGAGTGAGTTGCCCGGCCGCAGGTTCCGCAGAGTCGCCAGGATGGACGAGGCGGCCAGTCGCATGGTGTCCCGTATTCCCGAGTCCGTGGCCGATCGCGGCATGCTGCGGTTGACGAAGTCGGCGAACACCGGCGGCCTGTGGCTGGCGACGGCCGCCGCGCTGGCCGCCAAGCCGGGACCGCCGCGGCGGGCGGCGCTGCGCGGCGTCATCGCGCTCGCGGGCACCAGCTTCACCGTGAACCTGGTGCTCAAGACCCTGATCCCGCGACGGCGCCCACCCGCCGAACTCATGCCGCACGGTCGCCGCCTCGTCGACGCGCCGGTGTCGTCGTCGTTTCCGTCCGGGCACAGCGCCAACGCCGCGGCCTTCGCCACTGCCGTCGCCCTGGAGAGCCCGCGCACCGCGCTGGCCGTCGCGCCCGTGGCCGCCGCGGTGGCCTATTCGCGGATCCACACCGGCGCGCACTGGCCCTCCGACGTCCTGGTCGGCGCCGCCGTCGGTACGGGCGTCGCGCTGGGCACCCGCCGCTGGTGGCCGATCCGCGAATCCGACGAGGCCGAGGCGCACCCGGTCCGCGACGTGCCCGCTCTCGTCGACGGCAAAGGCCTGCTCCTGCTGATCAATCCGCGCTCCGGCGACGCGAACTACGACCCCACCCCCGATATCGCCGAGGCGCTGCCCGGGGCGACGCTGCTGCACACCGCGCCCGGTCGCGACGCCGCCGAGCAACTCCAGGAGGCGCTCGATCCCACCATCGTCGCGGTCGGCGCGGCGGGCGGGGACGGCACCATCGCCGCGGCCGCCGCCGTGGCGCTGCGCAACGACCTGCCCCTGGTCGTGGTTCCGGCGGGCACCCTGAACCACTTCGCCCGCGACCTCGGCGTGTACGACCTGCGTGAGGTCGCCGACGCGACCGGCGCGGGCGAGGCGGTCGAAGTCGACATCGCCGCAGTGGAATTCGAGACGCCCGACGGCCGGCGCACCCATCACCTCATCAACACCGCCAGCATCGGCGCCTACCCGGATCTGGTCCGGCTGCGCGAACGTTGGCAGGACCGCTGGGGCAAGTGGCCCGCTTTCGCCGCCGCGCTGATCGTCACGCTGCGCCGGGCCGAACCGATCCGCATCCGGATCGACGAGCGCTGGCACGACCTGTGGTTCCTGTTCATCGGCAACGGGCCGTATCACCCGCACGGCGCGGTGCCCGCGTTCCGCTCCCGGCTGGACGAGGGGCTGCTCGATGTCCGCTGGCTGCGCGCCGATGTGCGCTGGTCCCGCACCCGCGCCGTCATCGCGCTGATGTTGGCCGCCATCGGGCACAGCAGGGTCTACGGCGAGCGGCAGATGCGCGAGCTCTCGGTCGCCCTGCACAACCCGGTCAGGGTGGCCGCCGACGGTGAAGTCCTCGGCGCGGCACGGGATCTGCGCTTCCTCGTCGCCGGGCGCGTCGCGGTGTACCGGCGCGACGAGAGCAACCCGCGCTGGGAGAACCGCGCCCGCCCGCATCATCGCCGCCCGCTGGCCTGGCTCACCGACCGGCGCCGCTGAATCCTCACGAACCCGTCTCACCTCGATCACCATCGGTCACCATCGCCTTGCGCGGACGGCGGGCGCGGACATGATGGAGTGATGAGCTCGCCGGACGGGGCACGTCCGATCACCGAATCCGAAACCGACCGCCGCTGGGACCCGTGGACTCCGAGCGTCGTGGCCGCCCGCCTCGGTTCCTGCCCGGCACCGTGGGCGGTGGCGGGCGGCTGGGCCATCGACCTGTTCGCCGGCGGCATCTCGCGCGCGCACGCCGACATCGAGATCGCTGTTCCCCGAGCGTCTTTCCCCGACATCGCGGCCGCCTTCCCGGAGTACGAGTGGGACATCGTCGGCGACGGCCACCTGTGGCCCTACGCCAGGGCGGCCGACCGGCTCGACCTGCACCAGACCTGGTTGCGCGACCCGTTCACCGGCGCCTTCCACCTCGACGTGTTCCGCGAGCCGCATGACGGGGACACCTGGATCTGCCGCCGCGATCCCTCGATCACGCTCCCCTACGCCGACCTCATCCGCACCACCCGATCCGGAATCCCCTATCTCGTCCCGGAAGTGGTGCTGCTGTTCAAGGCGAAGGCCAACCGGCCCAAGGACGACGCCGACTTCCGCCGCGCCCTGCCGCTGCTGTCCGAGGAGCGGCGCGCCCGGCTGGCGGCCTGGCTGGCGCAGGTCCACCCGGACCATCCCTGGCTCGTCCGTACCGCGGCCTGAGGCCCGCCGGTCAGTTCGGTAATCGGCACCAGTCGCGCCGGTAGTCGGCCCAATCTCGCGGTGTGGCGGCGAAATCCACATACAGGGCCACGCCGAAGTTCACGCGGTCCACGTCGGTCCTGGTCAGTCCGAGCCGGATCCCGCGCACCGCGGCGGCCACGGTCTCGGCCGCACCGTGATGGCCGGGATCGTCGGCCCAGAACGCGGGAGCGCCCATCAGCAGGTCGACCTCGCGCGGTGTCACCTCCGCCGCGAGCGCGGTCTGCTGTGCCACATACCCGCTGTAGAGCGCTTTCGTCGGCATGGCGGTGTCGTAGGACATCACCGCCACCTGATCAGCACGCCGCGCGACCTCGGCGAAATACGCTTGGCTCCACCATTTCCCGTGATCGGCGACCGCGATCCCCACCGAGTGCAGGCCCGGCAGCGGATCGATGACCGGTGCCGACACCGACAGCGGCACGCCCGCCGCCGCCGTCACCGCCCGCGTCGCGTCGAGCAGGGCCAGGAAACCCGGCGAGCCCGACCGCACCGGCTCCAGGTCGTAATGCACGCCGTCGAAGCCGTAGGCCAGCACCCGCCGCGCGGAGGCGACCACGCGCTCGCGCGAGGCCGCCGATTCCACGTCGAGGCCGTCGAATTCGGGTTGCAAGATGTCGCCGAGCCACGACTGCACGCGAACGCCGGGCAACTTCGCGTGCACGGCGTCGACGAACCACTGCGCGCGGGGCGCCAGATCGTCGCGCAAGCTGCCGTCGTGTTCCAGCGGTCCGGTGTGCACGTAGAGATCCCGGATTCCCGTGCCCGCCAGCGACGTCGCCAACCGGTCGACATCGGCGTCGGTCCTGCGGCCGTCCACCCACGCGTGACCGAGCCAGAACGCGTCCTTGCCCCTGGTCCGCGCCTGCTCGGACTGTTCACCGACATTCTGGGCCAGCAGATAGGTCGCCGCCAGAGCCACCGGCGACAGCACCACCAGCACCACCGCGAGCGCGATCACCGCGCCGCGCGCCCACCACGATCGTCCCCGCCACTTCTCCCGCATCGGACCTCCCCTTCCGGATGGTCCGAATACTACCGGCAGGTACCGACAAGCAGATTTCGGGCAAATCGCCCGGTCCTGAAATACTGTGCGCCGCTGTACAACTGAACGGAGCACCATGAAATACGCCGTCACCCTGGGATCTGCCGCCATCGCGGCCTTCGCCTTCGCGATCGCGACGCCCACCGTGGCCACCGCGCAGGCCGCGGGCAACTGCCACCGGTCCTACACTCCCTGCCTGCCCATCGTCAGCGACGTCGACTGCGAGGGCGGCTCCGGCAACGGCCCCGTCTACACCGGCCGCGTGCAGGTGATCGGCCCGGACGAGTACGGTCTCGACCGCGACGGCAACGGGATCGGCTGCGAGTAGCACGAAAGAGGGGCGTGCGATTCCTCGCACGCCCCTCGCCGACCTCGGTCAGCGTTCGATGTCGTTCGGTCCGTTACCCGGCTTCCCCAGGTCGGGACCGCTTCCGGGCTCCCGTGGCGTACCGCCGCTCGGCGGCTGGTCGGGACTGCCGTAACCGGCACCACCGGTGCCCTGCCCCCCGGTTCCCGGCGCGCCCCAGCCCGGCTCACCGGTGCCGTAGCCCGGCTGGCCCGGCTGACCCGGATACCCCTGCTGACCCTGGTAACCGGACTGATCCGGGTAACCTTGCTGCCCCGGATAGCCCGGCTCACCGCCCTGCCCTGGATAGCCCTGCTGACCCGGGTAACCCTGCTGACCGGGGTAACCCTGCTGCCCCGGATACCCCGGCTGCTCGAACCCGCCCGCGGGCCCGCCGTACTGGGGATATCCCGGTTCCTGCGCACTCGCCGCCCCGGCGACCGGCCCGCCGGTCACCACCCGGTAGGCGTAGGTGGAGGCGATGATCGTCAGCGGCACCGACACCAGCAGGCCGAGGCCGCACAGCAGCGCGCCGACGATATTGATACCGAACAACGCCAGCGCCAGCAGCAGCAACGGTCCGGCATTGCCGGAAATCGCCGAGAAACTGGATTTGATGGCGGTGATCGCGTCCTGATCGCGATCGATCACGAATTGCATTGTCCACCAGGTGAAGAACGCGACGACAATGCCCGGCAGAATGCACAGGACGAAACCGATACCGGTCGCCAGACCGACCAGGATGCCCGCCAGGATCACCGCGCCGACATTCGTGAACGTGAAGAAGTCACCGAATCCCGGTTTGCGCCCGTCGGTTTCGTGCAGCGCTCCGCGGACGAAAGCCGCCGAGATCAGATAGCCGACCACGGCGCTCACGACGGTGCCGATGAACTGCCAGATCCCGAATCCGATGCTGATGCCGCCGTCGTAGTCGGTGTCGGTCGAGTTGCCGAGCCCGAACAGGAAGTTGATCGCCACCTGGATCAGGAAGGCGATCAGCATGATGGCGATCCACACCACCGCGTTGTTCTTGAATTTCTCCCACCCGTACCCGATGGCGTCGCCGACACCGAGTTTCGGGCCCGCCGGTGGATATCCGGGTTGCTGCTGTCCATACGTCATCCGAATCGCATCCCCTCACCTTGTGCGACGGCCGGAGCCGCCGATATATGAGTCTTCCGATCCGGCGCCACGGTCACGCCGATTCCCTGATCATTTCATATCGGCGCACCGGCTTTTCCCAGGACAGAGCAGAAAGCGGGCGGCCATCGGTGACGATGGCCGCCCGGTTCGGTGGGTCGGATTACTTGGCGTCGGCCCGCTTGGGCAGCTTCCACCCGGGGCGGGGGAAGTGGCAGGTGTAGCCGTCGGGGTAACGCAGCAGGTAGTCCTGGTGCTCGGGTTCGGCGTCCCAGAACGTGCTCGCCGGGGTCACCTCGGTGACGACCTTGCCCGGCCACAGGCCGGAGGCGTCGACATCGGCGATGGTGTCCAGCGCGATCTGGCGCTGCTCGTCGTCGAGGTAGAAGATCGCCGAGCGGTAGCTGGAGCCGATGTCGTTGCCCTGGCGATCCTTGGTGGTGGGGTCGTGGATCTGGAACAGGAATTCGAGCAGGGCTCGATAGTCGGTCCGCGCCGGGTCGTATTCGATCTCGACGGCCTCGGCGTGGCCGGGATGGTTCCGATAGGTGGGGTGGTCGTTGCTTCCGCCGGTGTAGCCGACCCGGGTGGAGAGCACTCCGGGCTGGCGGCGGATCAGGTCCTGCATGCCCCAGAAGCAACCACCGGCCAGAATCGCCTTGCGGGTATCGGTCACGCGTCCTCCTTCGTAGGGCTTCCACGGTCGCACAAAACGGCCACAACCGCCTCTGTGGAACTCCGGTGACGGGCGCGAAATTCCCGCCAGTAAGCTCGCCGCGCGAGCCATACCTCAGGAACATCCATGCGTGCCCCCGAAGTCACCCAGGAAAACGGAGGAAAGCGGCGAAATGCCAGGTAGCGGCGTTACCCGGAGCTTGATGATCGCAGTGGCCACGGCCGCGTTCACCGCGGCGGCGGTGGGTGCGGCGGCGGCCCATCCCGGCGGCGCGGACACCGTCGAACAGACCACCACCTGCGAAGCCGGACAATCGCGACACGACGACCTACACCTGGGTACCCCCGACGCCTCCGCGACCGGCCAGATCGACGCCGTCCTGATCGAGTCCGACTCCCGCGCCCCCATCGCGGGCGGCAAGGTCGTGCTCACCGGCAACGACGTCTGCGGCGACACCATCCACCGGCATCTGTCCACCGGCGCCGACGGCCAGGCCAGCTTCCGCGGTCTGCAGCCCGGCCGCTACCACCTGACCGCCTATCGCAGCGAGACGGCGACGCGCTCGATCTCCACGGCCGCTGTCGAGCTGACGGTTCCGGCGCGCAAAACCCTCCAGTTCACCGCGGCCACCAGCCGCGACTGATCGGTGCCGGGCCGGGTGCGCCACCTCCCGGCCCGAAACCCGTTGACACCCAGCGCCGTCGCAGTACGCGTGATAGAACTCACCCCAGAGTGAGAAGGGGTGGTTTCCGCATGGAGCCAACAACTGAACAGCGGGCAGCGCTGGGTTTGATCTGTGACACATTCCTGCCGGGCGACGAGCTCGGGCTACCCGCGGCGACGGAGTTGGGCGCGGTCGACACGATCTTCCGGATCCTGGGCCGCAATCCGCGCGAGGCCGACAAGAAGCAACTCGCGATGATGTTGGGACTGTGGGATTCCCGCGCCTTCGGTCTGCTCACCGGCAGCGGCTTCCGCCGGTTCTCCTCGCTGTCGCAGGAGCGGCGCGAGGCCGCGCTGCTGCGCCTCGGCGATTCCGGGCTCGCGCCGGCCAGGGCCGTGTTCCAGGCGCTCAAGCAGGCGTCGCTGCTGGCCTACAACGTCACCCCCGGCCCCACCGGCACGAATCCGCTGTGGGAGCGGATCGGCTATCCGGCCCCGACGGGACCGGTCGCGAACGCGCCCGCGCCGGGTCTCACCCCGCAGCGGTTCACCGAGACGACGACGCTGGACTGTGATGTCGTCGTGGTCGGCTCGGGCGCCGGCGGCGGTGTCGCGGCGGCGGTGCTGGCCGAGGCGGGTCTCGACGTGGTGGTGCTCGAGCGCGGGAACTACTACGACGACAAGGACTTCGGCAACGGTGAGCTCGACGCCCTCACCACCCTGTACGCCCCCGGTCCCCCGTCCTCGGCGGAGGGCCAGATCACGCTGGTGGCCGGTTCCTGCCTCGGCGGCGGCACGGTCGTCAACTGGAGCACGTCGCTGCCCACCCCCGAGGGTGTGCGCAAGGAATGGGCCGAGTCGGGGGTCCCCCAGTTCGCCGACGACGAGTTCGGCGACGCCCTCGACACCGTGCAGCGCCGCATCGGCGTCACCGCGAACAAGTCGCCGCTGTCCGCGCGCGACGGCATTCTCGAGCGTGGCGCGAAGGCGCTGGGCTGGGACGTCGACACACTGCCGCGCAATGTCGGCGACGCCTGCGACGCCGCGGTCGAATGCGGCCGGTGCGGGTACGGCTGTCGGCTCGGCGCCAAGCAGTCGGTGACCAAGACCTGGCTGCACGACGCCGCCGCCCACGGCGCCCGCCTGGTCGTCGACGCCGATGTCCGCACCATCACCGTGCGCGGCGGCACCGCCGAATCGGTGACCGCGCGCACCGGCGACGGGGTGGAGATCACCGTGCGCGCGCGGGCGGTGGTCGTGGCCGCGGGTGCGATCCAGACACCGGCGCTGCTGCTGCGCTCCGGCCTGCGCAACAAGAACATCGGCCGCTACCTGCGCCTGCATCCGGCGGCCGCGGTGTTCGGCGTGTTCGAGGAGGAGATCCGGCCGTGGGAGGGCGCCCTGCAGGGCCGGATCAGCAGGCACCACGCCGACCTCGACGGCAACGGCTACGGCGTCATCTACGAGACCGGCCCGATCCATCCCGGGCTCGCGACCGGCTTCATGAGCTGGCGGGGCGCGGCGGATCATCGCGCGGCCATGCTGGATTTCGCGCGCACCAACTCCATCGGCGTGATCACCCGCGACCGTGACCCGGGCACCGTCTCGGTCGACGGCAGCGGCGAAGCGGTGGTCAAGTACCGGCTCTCCGACTACGACGCGAACCACCTGCACACCGGCATCGTCGGCGCGGCCTCGGTGCTCGAAGCCGCGGGCGCGCAACGGATCTACTCCGGCCATCAGGCAGGCATCTCGTTCGAACCCGGCGTGCGCGGCTCCCTCGCGGAGTTCGACGCCGCCTGCAAGAAGGCCGGATACGGTCCCGGCCGGTGCTCGCTGGGCGCCCTGCACATCATGGGCTCGGCCCGGATGGGCGGCACCGCCGACCTGTCGGCGACCGACCCGGACGGCGCCACCTGGGAGGTGGACAACATCGTCGTCGCCGACGGGTCCAGCTTCCCGACCGCCCCGGGCGTGAACCCGATGGTGACCATCGAGGCGATCGGCTACATGAACGCCAAGCGGCTGGCCGCAAGGTTGTTGTGACCGCACCGGACGACGGCGGTGAACACTCAGATCTCGGACTTCGACCAGGTCAATTCGTTGATACGGGTGAAGTCCGAGCCGATCCAGTCCAGCATCAGTTCGACGATATCGTCCGGATTGTCCAGCTCGGTCTCGTAGTGCTCGTCGGTCGAACCGTGTTGAATCTCCAGCGCATAGTAGTCCGCGGCGATCCGATAGGTCTGGATGTAGGTCATGCCGTCGCCGGGTCGGCTGAGAATGAGGAACGGGGTTTCCGCGAGAGCGGCCAGGTTCGGTACCCACATGCGGATTTCTTGCCGGGTAGCGGAATTCAGTGCGAATTCGTCGCCGATGTTGACCTCGACATTCAGCCGGACCGTCTCGGCGACGAGCGGCGACTGGCTGAAAGCGTCGAAGATGCTGTAGCCCATGCCGTCCGCCACCGTGGCCATCATGTCGCAGGCCGCACGGGCAGTCGACACGTCCGGTGCCACCGCACGGATCGCCTGGCCTGCGCTGTAGATCCAGAGCGCGAGGTCAGGTCTGCCCCGCTCGTTGACTACGCTGTTCCACCCTTCGAGGCCGGCGAGGATCACCTCCGCGTGGCTGTCGAGCGGCTGGCCCCGCTGGGACACGAGAAACTCGAACGCTTCGGCGCCGGAGCCGGCCACCGAGGCGGGTACCAGTAGGAATGTGCAGCTCGCGGCGTGGGGAAGTTGAATGGCAGCGGCAGTGTCGGCGCGCCACGCGATGCGCTTGATGTCGGCCGCGGGTCCGGTCCACTGCGGGTTCCGGGCCAGCGCCAGTTGCGCTGCGCTGTTCGTGCCCCGCGACTTGGGCGTCGGGTGGTTGCCTGCCCGAAGACGTCGACGGAGCAATGTGTAGACCGTGTTCAACGTGAGGAATTCGTCCGCGGACGGGTAGCCCGACTCCAGAACCTCCAGCAGTGCACCGGTCAGCGCCGTGTACCCGTTCGGCCCGACCTCAGCGGCGAACTTGGATATCGCATCGGTTGCGGTGAGGACGAAGGCTCCGGAGATCTCCGTCAGATCCGCGAACACATCCCGATCGTTTCCGGCCAGGTACTGCGCGCCGTAGGCCTTGCCGCTGTGGCAGCAATCCAAGACCACGACCTTGATGGCCGCGTGGGACGCCTCGATATCGGCGCGCAAGTCGCGATATCGGACCGATGTGTATCCAGGAGCGTCGGACTCCGAACGGATGTGCGTCAGCCCCAGATCATCGTGCACCGCGACACCATGTCCGGCGTAGTAGAAGAGGAGAACATCCTCAGCCTCGGAGATCGCCGACCTCAACGCGTTCCGAAAGTCTCGGGCATCGACCGGGTCGACAACGACTGTGACATCGGCTATCCCAGCCCGGGAGCGGAGTGCCGCGGCCAGTCCTTCGAGATTCCGCGTCACCGACGGCAGCGGCGTGAACCCCGAATCCACCGGATACGTGGCGGTGCCGATGAGGACAGCACGCGACAGCTCAGCGTCCGGCAGCCTCATCGTCACGTCCTTCGCATGCCGCGGTCAGCGCTTCGACGACGGTGGCCGCGGCGGTCGGGCGCACGCCGTCGAACTCGATTTCGCGAGCACCGTCCGCACGGAACACCACTTTCAGCTTCGATCGCCGCGTCGCGAGCCACGCGGTCACGATCGCCGCGACCGCGGGATAGAACTCCGGGCGTTCCAAGACCAGCCGGACGACCTCCGCGGCCCCCATGTTGCCGGCCACCGGACGGTCGGGCACAAAGGACTTTCGCACGAGCCGCAAGTCTTCGCTGCCGAGAATCGCCGACCACAGGTCACGCAGCTCGGCCACGTCGTCAGTGGACTCGACGATCGAAATCTGCAGCTCTGCCACGACTCCCCCTCGACCTGACCTCGAAACCCAAGTGTAGCGAACACCGAGCTCACCGGTGACCAGCTGGCACAGGGACTCTCGGGAACGGCAGTCTCTGACAGCGCTGAAAAGCCAGGCGGCCACACTTGCCTAAGAGTCGACGCGGCGGATGCCTGCGAGGACAGCCCGCAAGACCTCCACATCCGCCTGTCCCGTCGTGTGCTGCTGCGGTGCGCGGGCGACCAGCCTGCCCTCGTCGAGCAGATCGCCGATGAGCACCTTCGCCAGGTTCAGCGGCAGGCCCAGGTGTGCCGACACCTCGGCCACCGCCATCGGCGTCCGGCACAGCTCGACGATGGCCGCGTACTCCGGGTCGGTGCGCCGCAGTCGCGTGCCCGCCCCGGCGTCGACCAGCAACGTGGTGAGGTCCAGTTCGGGCCGCTGGGTCCGGCCGCGCCCGCGGGTCACCGCGTAGAGGCGCACGATCGGACCCGCGTCCTCCTCGTACCAGTGTTCGCGCTCGTCGGTCATGCGCGCGGGAGGACGGCCGGGAACTGCCCGGAGATCGGTGAGGACTGGTCGGCGGCCTCGGCCAGCGCGGACGGGATCAGCACCACCGCGCGGATGCCGCCGTAGACCGATTCCGACAGCCGGACCGAGATGTTGTGCCTGCTCGCCAGTTTCGCGACGACGAACAGGCCGAGCCGGGAATTCCCCTGCAGCGTGGCCACACTGAACTCGGGTGGGTCGGCCAGCATCGCGTTGCGTTCGGCGAGCTCGCCTTCGGCCATGCCGAGGCCCTGGTCGGTGACCTCCACCGCGATGCCGCGCCCGACCACGACGCCGGAGACGAGGACCTGTGCTTCCGGGGGCGAGAACGCCGTAGCGTTGTCCATCAGCTCGGCGAGCAGGTGGATCACGTCGGCGACGGCGTGGCTGGCGATGCGGACCTCGGGCAGTTCCTTGGTCTGGATCCTGGTGTAGTCCATGCTCTCCGCGACCGCGCCGCGCACCAGGTCGATCAGCGCGACCGGGTTGCGCCAGCGCCTGCCCGGCTGTTCGCCGCCCAGGATGATGAGGTTCTCGGCGTTGCGGCGGGTGCGGGTGGCGAGGTGGTCGAGCTGGAACAGCAATTCGAGCTGGTCGGCGTTGGCCTCGTCGCGTTCGGCCCGGTCGAGCAGGGCCAGCTGACGGTGCACGACCACCTGGCTGCGATGGGCGATGTTGAGGAACACCGTGTTGATGCCGGCCCTGGTCCGCGCCTCGGCGACCGCCGCCGACACCGCGGCCAGGTGCGCGCGGTTGAACGCGGCCGCGACCTGGCCCAGTTCGTCGGAGCCGAAGTCCAGCCGGGAGGTCTCCGCCTTGGGATCGACCGTCTCCCCGGCCGCGAGCCGCTTCATCAGCTCCGGCATCCGCTCATCGGCGAGTTCGAGGGTGTCGTGGCGCAGCCGCTGCATGCGGGCGATGAACCGATTGGCCAGCACGAGCGCGACCAGGAAGGCACCCACCGCGAGCAGCGCGACCAGCGCACCGCCGAGCAGCGCGTTGCGAGTGTCGGTGCGGCCCTGCGCCCGCGCGATGACATGGGCGTCGCCGCTCTGGTCCTGCCACAGTCGCTGCAGCGCGAGGTTGACGTGGCGTGAGGCGTCCTGCCAGCCGGCCAGACTCAGCGGGAGCTCGTCGTCGCGGCGGGTGTCGCCGACCGCGCCGCGCGCCAGCAGCGCGTCCTGCATGGCCGTCACCTGCTGCCAGTCCGGGCCCGCGGTGACGGCGCCGAGCTGGGCGAGCCGCGCGCCCTTCAACACGGTGCCCGAGTAGGTCACCTGGCTGCGGAACTCCCCGACCCGGCGACCGAAGTCGAGCAGTTCGGCGGTCGACATGCGGCCGTTGGTGAGTGCCACCGAGCCCAGGGTGTCGGCCTGCGACAGCGCCTCGGCCGCCCGCAGCGGCTCGACGCCGTGGCCGAGTTCGATGCCGATCTTCGCGTCCGGCGCCACCCGCGCCGCCAGCACCGAGGCGGCGATGATCGTGCCGATCACCTGGGAGTAGAAGGTGAACACGTCGGCGGACGGGATCTGCCGGGTGTCCACGCCGCCGCGCACGGTCGGCACCATCGCGAACAGTTTGTTGTAGCCCTCGATGTCCTCGCGGGAGCCGTCGGGATTGAGCTCGCGGGCGGCGTCGCCCTTGGCCATCACGGCCGCCAGCGCCTCGTCGGAGCGCTGCCGCGCGGTGACCAGGGCGGCCGCGGCGGGCGGATCTCCGGCCAGGCGCAGCAGCGAGAGCCTGCGTTCCTCCTGGAAGGCCGACACCATGAGAATGGCCGGGGCGGTGGTACTACTGGCCAGGTCGGCCCAATCGGTGGACTCCTGCGCCGAATTCACCAGGTATACCCCCGTGCCACCCCCGGTGGCCAGCAGAATCACGCTGGAGATCACCACGATCGACAGCAGGCGGATCCGCACGCTGACCCTGCCACGAACACCGTGCGCGCTACGCCAGACCTTCACACCGAATCTTTCCGCTCCCGGAGCCGCCCCAGCGCTCCGCCGCGTGCCCGCCCCGGGCGAAACCGACGATTCGGCACGCTTGTCTTTCGCGGAGAGAGTAGCCGACCCGTCGCGGCCGCGCGCGCTTTGCGCGAGACCGAAAAGGCCGACCCGTCAAGCAAACTCGCAGCGTACCGGGATGCCCCTGCGGGCGGGCCGCCGCTAGCCGGGTGCGCCGACCCGATGGTTCGCCAGATGGCTCAGCACCGCCTGATTCGCCTCCCATCCGTCCGGGAACTTCACCGGCACGCCGAGGTGCACGGGTTCAGCGGAGGGATGCGCGTCGAGGAGTTCGGGAATGCCGGCGCGGCCGACGAGGATGCACGCGTGCCGGTGGCGGGAGGCGAGCACGCACAGCCGCCCCGCCTCCAGATGGAACGCGCTCGCGTCGCGCCGGCCGGAGAGCGGGTGCAGGACGAGGGTGACGTCGTATTCGCGGCCCTGCAGCCGATTGGCGGTGTCGACGGTGATCGCTTCGGCGGCGGTGCCACGCAACGCCGTCCGGACCGCGTCGGCCTGGTCCCGATGCGCGGTCCCGATCGCGACCCGCTCGGCCGTGACCGCGTGACTCCCCGACTCCGAGTGCGCGGTGGCGCCCCGTTCGAGCAGCCTGGCGGCGATCGTCGCGAGCGCGGCGACCGCCTCGCGGTCGGTACGCAAAGTGTGCCGGGCGGGCAATTCGTACCAGCCCCAGCCGGTTTCGGCCGCCTGCTCGAGCACCGCGTCGACCGGTCCGCCCATGCCGCGGGTCCCGAAATCCAGGCGCCGGTCACCGAAGCCGGTGCCGGATTCGAACCCGGTGAAGGGGTAGAAGGCCCTCGAGACCACCGGGGCCGCCGTCGCGGGCAGCCGCCAGGAGACCGGCAGTCGATGGATCGGGATGTTGCCGTTGTTGGCCAGCATCACGGTGACCGCACTCATGGTGGGGTCCCAGGTGAGCCCGGCCCAGCGCGCGGTCTCGACGGTGGCGAACGGATCGAGCTGACCGGGATCACCGACGAACAGGCCGCGATCGAAACGATTCGCGATGCGCAACAGCATGTCCGAGCGCATCTGATAGGCCTCGTCGATGATCGCGTGCGACCAGCTGCCCTCGGTGACGGTGGCCCACTTGGCCGCGGTCCCGATGACGATCGTGCGGTCGGCGAGATCGCCGGGCTTGGTCGCGACGCGCACGTTCGCGTGCCGGTCGACGCGTTCGCTGGTCACGTACATCGAGCTGGAGAGCCGTCCGATGCGCAGGCCGGGGTCGGCGCCGGCGAGACGGTCGATGAGGTCGTCGACCTGCTCGTTGGTCTGGGCGACGATCATCCGCTGGTCACCGTCCTCGGCGAGCTGCCTGGCCGCGCGCACCACCAGCGTCGACTTGCCCGCGCCCGGTGGGGAATCCACGACGAGCGCGCGATGGCTCTCGTCGCGCAGATCACTGAGAATGCCTGCGACGGCCTCGTCCGCGGCGCTCACTCCAGCTCCTCGCCCTCGTCGTCGGTGGGTGGCGTCCACTCCGGTGGCGGACCGCCGTGCGTCCACGGGGTGTCCTCGCGCGCGGGCAGATTCAGCTGACCGTTGAACGGTGACGGCTTGAACCGGGCGAAGCCGAGCACCTCCTCGGCGGCGGGCACCGAGCCCGGCTCGGCGACGAGCTTGCGGCCCATCCCGCCGGAGAGTTCGAGAACCAGGGTGTCGCCCTCGATCTCGACGACGACCCCGCTCTGCTTGGGCCGTTCCACGCAGGTCAGCTCCTCGCCGAGGGTGGCGGTGAACGGGTCGCTGGTCCGGATGTGGATGTGCGGCCGCAGTTTCGGGCGCGCCCCGGACCGGTCGATCCGGTCCGGTTCGCTGTGGATCACCGTCCCGCGGAACGCGGCGCCGGTGACGCGGTGCTCGAGCATGAGCAGCGGATCGTCGAACGCGCACTGGGCCTGCAGCGCCTCGAGCGCGCGCTCGCGTTCCAGCAGCTTGCGGACCGCGCGCACGGCCGGATCGCGCCGCGCCTGCGGCACCCCCTCGGCCACCTCGGCCGCGAAGTAGGAGAACGCGCCGCGATCGTCGGTCCACCGGTTCTCGACACTGGCGCCCTCGGGCAGCGCGCGCAGCAGCTCCAGCGCCCGCCACATGAGCCGCCAGGTGGGTTCGAGCTGTCCGCGCAGCGAGCGCTCCAGCCGTTCGGCGGCCACCGATCTCGCGTTCTCGTCGGCGGCGGTGTTGTAGGCGGTGATCAGCGGCGCGAGTTCCTCGTTGTCGAAGCCGGGATCGGTGGCCGGGCCCGCGGGCGGGGTCTGCAGCGGGTCCTCGGCGATCGCGGCGGCTTCGGCGCCGGTGTACCCGCGCGGCGGGTCGATCCAGCCGAGCAGGGCCGCGAGATTGCCGTCCTCCAAGGCGGATTGGCCCGAGGCCCAGTGCTGGGCCAGGACCGTGGTCATCGCGGGCAGCACCGCGGAGCCGGGGTGTTCGGCGCGGTCACCGAACCAGGTGAGCCAGCGGCCGAGCAGCGGGATCGACTCGGGCACCGCGTTGTCGCCCTCGGTGCGATGGAAGCGCACCGAACGGCCCAGCAGTTTCAGGAAGTTCACGCCGCCGGGGTTCGGCGTCCACAGCTGCGGCGCGTCCAGGCAGCGGGTGTAGGTCTCCCCGGACTTGCTGGTGAGCTCCTCGGCCTCGGCCAGGAACGACGCCACGTAGGGCAGCAGCACGTCGGCGAGCTGTTCGACGAAACGCAGCCGCAGCACCCGGTCGCGCGGCTGCGGCACGACCAGCACGTTCTGGTCGCCCGCCGTCGTGCCGATCATGATCGCCAGCGGTGCCGCCGCCTCGCCCGCCAGCCGCAACGGCACCGCGACCAGCGGCCGGTCCGCGAGGTGGACGTGCCGCACCGCCGCGGTGGGCTGCGCGCGACCGGACCGGACGGCCTCGGCCTTGGCGAGGGCGGACAGCACACTCATCCGGCGATCTCCAGCCGCAGGCGATGCGCGGTGCGCAGGATCGCGGTGATGTCGGCGTGCTCCGGCCCCGGTTCCAGGGTGCCGTCGGCGAGGCCGAGGACGGTGTCGATGTTGTCGATGCCGCCGAACTCGTCGCACACTCCGCGGCCGAGCGCGTCGACCGACCCGCAGGTACGCGCCTCGTCGCGGCAGGCGAAGGCGAGTTCACAGCTCGACATGCACTCCGGGGCGTACCTGGCCGGGATGGCGGCGATGGTCTTCTCCAGATCCTCGCCGGGCGCGAACGTCGCCTCGGGCGGGAGTATCTCGAGCAGGTCCGGGATGGCGGTGAGCCTGGTCAGCTGCCGGGAGACGACCGCGAGCTGCTTGCGCAGGTCGACCAGTTCGGCGGTCGGCCGGTTGGTGAAGTCCTTGGCGCACACCAGGATCGTGTTGTGCGAGACCAGCTCCGGTGACTGCCCGATCTCGGTCATCAGTTCGCGCAGCGCGATCACGTACACCGCGGACTGCCGCGCGGCGGCGGCGACCTGCGCGGGATCGGCCTGCCCGTCGATCACCGGGAACGCCTTGATCTCGACGACGTGGAACTTGCCGTCGAGCTGCACCGCGACCACGTCCGGCTCCAGGTACGCGGTGGCCCCCGCGATGTCGAGGCGCAGCATGGGATGGTCGAACAGGGTGCCGTCGCCGGCGGCGATGCTGCTCGCGAGCAGTTGCTTGGTGCGCTGGTAGCGGACGGCGTTGCCGGTGTTCTCGCCCACCGAATTCAGGTCGTGATAGGCGACTTCGGGCAGCGTGAGGCCGAGCGTGTCGCGCAGCAGGGCCAGCAGTTCGGCACAGCCGTTGGCCTTCACCATCGATTCGAAGGCGTTGCCGCGGGTGATCGCGAACTGCGACTGACCGAATTGCGGTGGGAACCCGAGCGATTGGGCGATCACGGTCTTGTCCACCGCGACCGCGTCGAGCAGGGCGCGGCGCGCGCACCCCGGATTCGCGGTCAGCGCGGCGATCGTGCGGGCATTGTGCCTGGTCGCCGGCGCGGCGCCGCGCAACTGGTCCAGCTGTGCCGCGATCGTGCTCATGGGGCGTTCGCTCCGCTCGCTCATGTCACCTCGATTCGTCGCCGGTCGGCCACCCCCAGCCGAACACCGAATAGTTGCGCGGCCGGGTCGGCCAGTTGGCCGGCCGCCCGGCGCGCGGCCGCACGCCGGGCGCGCGCGTCCTCGTCCTCGTGGACCGCCAGCTCGGCGCGGGCGGCCTCGATCACCTTCGCCGGATCGAGCGCGTCCGGACCACCCGACACGCCGGGAATCGAGGTGGCCAGTCGCCACAGCAGCCTGGCGCCCGCCTCGCCCGGATGGACCGAAAGATGTTCGGCCAGGCGGATCGCCGAGGTCAACAGGCCGACGCGCGGGCTCAGCGGCCCGACCATCCGGCGTTCCAGCGGCCACGAACTCACCGCCATCACCCCGCGCGCGGGAGACAGCAGATCGGTGGTGAGCGCGGCGCACAGGTAGTACGGGCGGGCGTAGGGCGCGGAGCGGAAGGATCGTTCCTCGTCGCGGCGCAGGCTGGTGAGCCGGGCGGGCTGGAGTTCGCCGGAGAAGAAGGCATCGTGGGTGGCCAGTACCAGTTTCGGCGCGGACGGCACCGACAGCAGGGTGAGCGCCCGGTGCACGTGCTCGCGGACAGGTACGGCGGGGGCGTCGGTGTGCTCGGGGGCGTCGGGCTCGGCGGCGGAGCCGAGTACCACGGCGTCCCAGGCGGATTCGGCCTGGCGCAGGCGGGTGCGCAACTGCCGGGCCGTGGCCCGGTCACCGGACGCCGCGGCGCGGCGCACCTCGGCCCGGAGCGCGGCGATGCGCGTCTCCAGCTCCTCGGCCGACTCCGTCACGAGCGTGAGCGTATTCAGAGGTTCCAGTATTGTCCAGTGATTGCCAGTATTCGCGGCGAGATTGCCGCGTGCCGCGCCGGTTTCGTTCGATGCCGGTGACGCGCCGACCGGGCGGGTTGCCGGTTCAGCCGCGGAACCACATGGGCAGCAGCGTCGGTCCGTCCTCGGGCAGCACGATCGGTTCGCCCGCCCGCGCGAACCCCTGCCGGGCGTAGAGCCGCGACGAGCGTTCCGTACTGGCCTCCAGGAACGCCGACTCCCCCGCCGCCGCGAATCCCGCGAGCCGCTCGGCCAGGATCGCCCCGCCCGCGCCCTTCCCGCGATGCTCGGGCACCGTCACGATGACGTGCAGGTAGTGGTGCGGGAATTCGCGCGGGTGCGCGTCGGCGACTGCCGTCGAGACCGCCGCCATCCGCCGCGCCGAGACATTGTCCGGCACCGTCGCGGCCATCGCCCGCACCTGCGCGGCCTCGGTGACGAACCGGTCGGCGGAGGTGGCGTGCTGCCACAGCGACACCGCCCAGATCTCGTCCTCGGTGCCCGCCACCCACACCTCGTCCTCGGCCATCGAGTTCGCGACGAACTGCGGGACGTGGACGGTCCGGTACGCCTCCTCGACGGCCGGGTCGCCCGCCTTGATCCAGGTCGCCACCACCTCGTCGGCGCTGCCGACCACGAAGGCCTCGGTCACCGCGGCGAGTTCCTCGGGCCCGGCCCGCCAGACGTGCGGATTCATCACTCTCTCCTCTGCGTGAACAGCGTTCGTGCCAGCCAATCTAGGAGTGACACAGCACCATGGCGACAATTTCGTCACACTGGTTCGTGTGCGGAAAACGACGTCGTGCGCGCACTGTGGACGCGAGGTGATCCAGGCCGAGCGCGGCCGGGCGCGCCGCTACTGCTCACGCTCGTGTCAGGGGCGCGCCTATCGCGCGCGCCGGGACCGGCGCCCACCGATGCGGCGCGCTCGCCCCGCCCGGCTCACCACCGTCCACATCGCGGCCACCGCCGTCGACGTCGCCGACCGCGACGGACTCGACGGCCTCACCATGCGCCGCCTCGCCCGCGAGCTGGGCGTCGCGACCGCCGCGCTCTACCGCTACTTCCCCGACCGCGAGGCCCTGCTGGCCGCGATGACCGAGCTGGCCCTCGACGAGACACCCGCGCCACCGCCGGCCACCGACTGGCGGGCGACCCTGGCCGCCGAGGCGGAGGCCGAGTGGCGGCTCTACCGCCGTCATCCGTGGGTGCTCCCCGTGCTCGCCCGCACCCGGCCGCCGCTGGGCCCGACGCTGTTCGACTCACTGGAACGGGCCTTCGCGGCGCTCGACGATCTCGACCTGAGCACCACCGAGATGCTCACCGTCTACCT
This sequence comes from Nocardia neocaledoniensis, assembly GCF_003182135.1. Classification (GTDB taxonomy): domain Bacteria; phylum Actinomycetota; class Actinomycetes; order Mycobacteriales; family Mycobacteriaceae; genus Nocardia; species Nocardia neocaledoniensis. The sequence continues at coordinate 147,036 of NZ_QGTL01000014.1, forward strand.
CGCCTACTCCGGCATGGTGCAGGGCCTGGCGCTGATGTGGACCAGCGACCGCGGCGACCACCTCGGACCGGGCAGCGGCGAGACGCTGCCCGCCGAACTGGCCGAACTCCTCGACCCACGCGTGCGCCCGGCCCTGCACCGGGTGTTCGCCGGCACACCGCACCTCGCCGAGCTCTCGTTCGACGAACTGCTCACCGCCGGTATCGGACTGCTGCTCGACGGCGTCGCGGTGCGGCACCCGGGCGCCACCGAATAACCTGGGGCAATGACCGCTGTTGCAGATCGTTCACTCGGACCGGAACTGGCACGTATCGAAACCATCAGCCCGGACACCGACGTGCTGGTGATCGGGTTGACCTCCTCGGAGAACGGCCCGGCCATCGTCCCCGCCGACCTGTTCGGCGACGTGCTCACCCCCGAGGTCCGCGCGGAACTGCTCGACGCCCTCGGCGCGGTCGGCGCGAAGGGCAAGCCCGAGGAACTCACCAGGGTGCCCGCGCCCGCCGCGCTCGCCGACGTCACCAGCGTGCTCGCGGTCGGTCTCGGCGCGGCGGAGAAGCTCGACGCCGAGCAGGTGCGCCGCAGCGCCGGTGTCGCCGGGCGTGCGCTCAGCGGCACCGAACTGGTGGCGACCACCCTGTCGGGCATCGACCTGTCGGCCGCGGCCGAGGGCTTCTACCTCGGCGCCTACACCTTCACCACTTTCAAGTCGGCCAAGAGCGCGCCGAAGCCGGACGAGCAGCCGGTCGTGCGCGTCGAACTGCTGGTTCCCGAGCCGGAGTTCGGCGTGCTGGAACTGCTCCGCGCCCAGCTCGTGGCCGAAGCCGTCGCCACCGCGCGCGATTTCGTCAACACCCCGCCGAGCGCGCTGTACCCGGCCGAATTCGCCGACCGCGCCCGCCTGCTCGCCGAGGCCGCCGGGCTCGAGGTCGAGGTGCTCGACGAGAACGCGCTCGCCGCGGGCGGTTACGGCGGCATCATCGGCGTCGGCCAGGGCTCGGCCCGGCCGCCGCGGCTGGTGCGCATCACCTACGCGGGCGGGCCGAAGAAGATCGCGCTCGTCGGCAAGGGCATCACCTTCGACACCGGCGGCATCTCGATCAAGCCGGCGGCCAACATGGAGAACATGACCTCCGACATGGCCGGGGCCGCGGCGGTCATCGCGACCACCCTGCTGGCCGCGCGACTCGGGCTGCCGGTCACCGTCACCGCGACCGTCCCGATGGCCGAGAACATGCCCTCGGCTACCGCGCAGCGTCCCGGCGATGTGCTCACCCAGTACGGCGGCACCACCGTCGAGGTGCTCAACACCGACGCCGAGGGCCGCCTCATCCTGGCCGACGCGATCGTGCGCGCCGCCGAGGACGAGCCCGACTACCTGATCGACGTCGCCACCCTCACCGGCGCGCAGATGGTCGCCCTCGGCACCCGCACCCCGGGCGTGATGGGCACCGACGAATTCCGCGACAGGGTCGCCGCGATCTCGCGCGCCGTCGGCGAGAACGGCTGGGCGATGCCGCTGCCCGCCGAGCTGCGCACCGACCTCAACTCCAAGGTGGCCGATCTGGCCAATGTCGCCGCGCACCGCTGGGGCGGCATGCTCTCGGCGGCGCTGTTCCTCAAGGAGTTCGTGCCCGAGGGCGTGCAGTGGGCGCACCTGGACGTGGCCGGTCCGGCCTACAACACCGGCGGCCCGTTCGGCTACATCGGCAAGGGCGGCACGGGTGTTCCGGTGCGCACCCTGATCACCGTGATCGAGGAGATCGGGGCGGAGTAGCTCAGCCCTCCTGCTCGCGGGCCCGCCGCTGCTCGACGCGGCGGCGGGCATCGTAGTCGCGCATCCGCTGCGGATAGCCGGTCTTGTTCACGTCGTACACCGGAATCTTCAGCGCACCGGCGAGTCGCCGCGCGCCACGCTCACCGACGATCCGGCGGGTCCATTCGCCGTCCACGGCGACCAGAACCGCTGTGACATCAGTCACAGTCGTCTTGGGTTCGATGAAGGCTTCGACGCCGCGCCGCGAGCGCGCCCACTCGGCGAGCGCGGCGATCTCCGACGCCTCACCGCGCGCGACTGTCCTGCTCCGGCCGCGCCCACCGCGGAAACGATCCAGCAAACCCACCGGTAACAACCTCCTGCGTTGCGGCGGAAATCTGCTCACCGCCGTACATTCCATGGTGCCAGCTCTGCCCGGATCGCCGCCCTGCGCCACAGCGGCGGCGAGCGAGTGCAAGGATGGTTGCCGGAACAAGAACCAACGATTCCCGGGTGCCCTGCCGAGGCCGGTGGGGTGGATGCTCGCCGCGACCCGCGACGGGTGTCTGCCGGAAACGAAGCACTGTTGTATTACCCGTCGAACAGTCGAGGAGTCAGAGAACATGGCCTTCTCCGTCCAGATGCCGGCTCTTGGTGAGAGCGTCACCGAGGGAACGGTGACCAGGTGGCTGAAGCAGGAAGGAGACACGGTCGAGGTCGACGAACCGCTGCTCGAAGTCTCCACCGACAAAGTCGATACCGAGATCCCGTCGCCCACGGCCGGTGTGCTGTCGAAGATCGTCGCCCAGGAAGACGACATCGTCGAGGTCGGCGGTGAGCTCGGCGTGATCAGCGAGCCCGGCGAGGCCGCCGCGTCCGCGCCCGCCCCCGCCGCCGCGCCCGCCGAGCCCGCTCCGGCACCGGAACCCGAACCCGCCCCGGCGGCGCAGGCCCCGGCCGCCGCCCCCGAGCCCGAGGCCGCTCCGGCCGCCGCGCCCGCCGCTTCCGCCGCGGACGGCACCCCGGTGAAGATGCCCGAGCTGGGCGAGTCCGTCACCGAGGGCACCGTCACCCGCTGGCTCAAGGCCGTCGGTGACACCGTCGCCGTCGACGAGCCGCTGCTCGAGGTGTCCACCGACAAGGTCGACACCGAGATCCCCTCGCCGGTCGCGGGCACGCTGCTCGAGATCTCGGCGCAGGAAGACGATGTCATCGCCGTCGGTGGTCAGCTGGGTGTGATCGGCAGCGGTGCGCCCGCGTCGGCGCCTGCTCCCGCTCCGGAACCCGAGCCCGCTCCGGCTCCCGCTCCGGCCGCCGAAGCTCCCAAGCCCGCGCCTGCTCCCAAGCCCGCGCCTGCTCCCGCGCCCGCGCCTGCTCCGGCTCCTACCCCCGCGCCGGCTCCGGCGAAGGCCCCGGCCCCCGCGCCCGCAGCGGGCGGCAACGGCAGCACCCCGTACGTGACGCCGCTGGTGCGCAAGCTGGCCGACGAGAACAACGTCGACCTGTCGACCCTCACCGGTTCCGGTGTCGGCGGCCGCATCCGCAAGCAGGACGTGCTCGCCGCCGCCGAGGCCAAGAAGGCGCCCGCCGCCCCGGCGCCGGCCGCCGCTGCCGCGCCCGCCGCGGCCCCGGCCAAGCAGACCGCCGCGCCGAAGCTGGCCGGCCTGGTCGGCACCACGCAGAAGGCCAGCCGGATCCGCCAGATCACGGCCACCAAGACGCGCGAATCGCTGCAGACCACCGCGCAGCTGACCCAGGTCCACGAGGCCGACGTCACCAAGATCGCGCACCTGCGTCAGCTCGCGAAGGCCTCGTTCAAGAGCCGCGAGGGCGTCAACCTGACGTACCTGCCGTTCTTCGCCAAGGCCGTCGTCGAGGCCCTCGGTGTGCACCCGAACGTGAACGCCTCGTACAACGAGGATTCCAAGGAGATCACCTACCACGCGTCGGTGCACCTGGGGATCGCGGTCGACACCGAGCAGGGTCTGCTCTCGCCGGTCATCCACAACGCCAGCGACCTGTCGCTGGCCGGGCTGGCCCGCGCGATCGCCGACATCGCCAACCGCGCCCGCACCGGTGGCCTGAAGCCGGACGAGCTCTCGGGTGGCACCTTCACCATCACCAACATCGGTTCCGAGGGCGCGCTCTTCGACACCCCGATCCTGGTTCCGCCGCAGGCGGCCATGCTCGGCACGGGCGCGATCGTCAAGCGCCCGGTGGTGGTGACCGACGAGACCGGTGGCGAGTCCATCGGCGTGCGCTCGATGGTGTACCTGCCGCTGACCTACGATCACCGCCTCATCGACGGCGCCGACGCCGGTCGCTTCCTGACCACCGTCAAGCACCGTCTCGAGGACGCCTCGTTCGAGGCCGATCTCGGTCTGTAGTCGAGGAATTCGACAGATGAAGGTGGTGGTCGCCGGTTCGTCCGGGATGATCGGCCGGGCACTCGTCGCGGCGCTGCGCCGCGACGGGCACGAGGTGTCCCGACTGGTGCGCCGCGCCGCCGCGGCGCCGGACGAATTCACGTGGGATCCCGCGCGCGCCCAGCTCGACGAGCGGGCGTTGCGCGGGGCCGACGCGGCGGTGAACCTGTGCGGCGCGAACATCGGCGGCCGCCGCTGGAGTGGTGGCTACAAGCAGGAACTGCGCGACAGCCGCATCACCCCCACCGACGTCCTGTCCACCGCGGTCGCCGCCGCCGGAGTGCCGACGCTGGTCAACGCCAGCGGCGCGCACTACTACGGCGGCGACACCGGTGACACCGTCGTCGACGAGAACTCCCCCGCCGGAACGGGTTTCCTCGCGACCCTGTGCCGCGACTGGGAAGCCGCGACCGAACCGGCGAGTTCCGCGGGCGTGCGCACCGTCCTGGTGCGCAGCGCCGTGGTCCTGGCCCGCAACGGCGGGATGCTGAGCAGTCTGCATCCGCTGTACTGGCTGGGGCTGGGCGGTCGCCTCGGCAGCGGCCGCCAGTACATGCCGTGGATCTCCCTCGACGACGAGGTCGGCGCGATCGTCTTCGCGCTCACCCGTTCCGAACTGTCCGGCCCGATCAACGCCGTGGGCCCGGCACCGGTTACCAATGCCGAGTTCAATCGCGCGCTGAGCCGCGCGATGCACCGGCCCGCGCCGTTCATCGTGCCCGGCTTCGCCCTGCGCGCCCTCGTCGGGGAGTTCGCCGACGAGGCGATCCTGCACGGCCCCCGCGCGATTCCGGCCGCGCTCGAACAGGCCGGCTACACCTTCCAGCACCCCACGATCGGTGCCGCGCTGAGCGCCGCCTTCGGAGACCGCTGATGCTGCTGCGCGACGCCGACAAGGCCGATCTCCCCGCCGTACTGGCGATCCACAACACCAATATCGCCGAGTCCACCGCGATCTGGGACACCGACGAGGTCGACCTCGACGACCGTCTCACCTGGTTCGCCGACCGCACCGCCGCGGGCATGCCGATCCTGATCGCCGAGATCGACGGTGAGGTCGCCGGTTACGCCTCCTACGGGCAGTGGCGCCCCAAGACCGGGTACCGGTTCACCGTCGAGAACTCCGTCTACGTCGACAGCCGCTTCCACCGGCGCGGCGTGGCCACCGCGCTGCTCGGCGCGCTCATCGAGCGTGCGACCGAATCGCGCCGGGTGCACGCGATGATCGCCGCGATCGAATCCGGCAACACGCCGTCGATCGTCCTGCACGAGCGTTTCGGCTTCCGCACCGTCGGCCAACTGCCCGAAGTCGGCCACAAATTCGGCCGCTGGATGGACCTGACACTGCTGCAACGCGACTTCCCGCTCGACGTCTGACCAGCCTGTGCCCGGGTCCACCGGTGGGCGTAACGTCAGGGTGGTGAACGACACGCGCCCCACCGCGTCCGCACGATTCGATACGACCCCGATCGTGGTCGAGGATCTCGGACTCATCGAATACAACGCCGCCTGGGAGCTGCAACGGCAGATCGCCGACGAGCGCGCCGCAGGCGAAGGCAGCGACAAGCTGCTGCTGCTCGAGCACCCCTCGGTCTACACCGCGGGCCGTCGCACCGAGGCCGAGGATCTGCCGATCGACGGCAGCCCGGTGGTGCAGGTCGATCGCGGCGGCAAGATCACCTGGCACGGGCCCGGTCAGCTGGTCGGCTATCCGATCGTGCGCCTGGCCGAGCCGGTCGACGTCGTGCAGTACGTGCGTCGGCTCGAGGAGGCGCTGATCCAGGTGGTGTCCGGGCTCGGAATCGAGTGCGGCCGCATCGACGGTCGTTCGGGCGTGTGGCTGCCCGCCACCGAGTGGCTCGCCGAGCGCAAGATCGCCGCGATCGGCGTGCGCGTGCAGCGTGGCGTGGCTCTGCACGGCATCTCGCTGAACTGCAACTCCGCCCTCGACGGGTTCCAGGCGATCGTGCCCTGCGGCATCCGCGACGCCGGGGTCACCACCCTGACCCGCGAACTCGGCCGTGAGGTCACCGTCGCCGAGCTCAAGCCGCTCGTCGCCGCCGCGATCGTTGCCGCGCTGGACGGCGAAATTCCCGTTCGGCCCCATGACATTGATCGCACCACCAGCGCCGCGAACGCGACGGCCCCGAGCGTAGAGTCGGTCCAGTGACCTCCGTAGACGCCTCTGCCCCCGCCGGACGCAAGCTGCTGCGCATCGAAGCGCGCAACGCGGAGACGCCGATCGAGCGCAAACCCAAGTGGATCCGCACCCGCGCCACCATGGGCCCGGAGTACTCCGAGCTCAAGGGCCTGGTGAAGCGCGAAGGGCTGCACACGGTCTGCGAGGAAGCGGGCTGCCCCAACATCTTCGAGTGCTGGGAGGACCGCGAGGCCACCTTCCTCATCGGCGGTGAGCAGTGCACCCGCCGCTGCGACTTCTGCCAGATCGACACCGGAAAGCCCGCCGCCCTCGACCGCGACGAGCCCCGCCGCGTCGCCGAGAGCGTTCAGGCGATGGGCCTGCGCTACTCCACGATCACCGGCGTCGCCCGAGACGACCTCGACGACGGCGGCGCCTGGCTCTACGCCGAAACCGTGCGCGCCATCAAGGCACTCAACCCCGGCACCGGCGTCGAGCTGCTCATCCCCGACTTCAACGCCGACCCCGATCAGCTGGCCGAGGTCTTCTCGACCCGCCCGGAGGTGCTGGCGCACAACCTGGAGACGGTGCCGCGCATCTTCAAGCGCATCCGCCCGGCCTTCCGCTACGAGCGCTCGCTGGCCGTGATCACCGCCGCCCGCGCGGCCGGTCTGGTCACCAAGTCCAACCTCATCCTCGGCATGGGCGAGACCCCGGAGGAGGTCACCGAGGCGATGCGCGACCTGCACGAGGCGGGCTGCGACATCCTCACCATCACCCAGTACCTGCGGCCCTCGCCGCGCCACCATCCGGTGGATCGCTGGGTGAAGCCGGAGGAGTTCGTCGAGCACTCGAAGGTGGCCGAGGAACTCGGTTTCGCCGGCGTGATGGCCGGGCCGCTGGTCCGTTCGTCCTACCGTGCGGGCCGCCTCTACGCCCAGGCGATGGCGCATCACGGTCGCGAGATCCCCGAGGCCATGGCGCACCTGGCGCAGGAGGGCACCGCGTCCCAGGAGGCCAGCTCCGTGCTGGCCCGCTACGGCAGCTGACGGCGCCGGGCCAGGGCTCGGTGAGCCCTGGCCCGTCAGTAGACTAAGGGTCCCCTCACCCCCGGAAGGACCCATGTCGAAGTTCGAGAACGTCTCCGTCACCAAGCAGGCCAATGTCTATTTCGACGGAAAGTGCGTCAGCTACAGCCTCGAGCTGCCCGACGGCACCAAGAAGTCGGTCGGCGTCATCCAGCCCGCGTCGCTGACCTTCGGCACCGCGGCGCCCGAGCGCATGGAACTCGTGGCGGGCAAGGCCAAGGTGACCCTGGCCGGGGCGACCGAGGCGGTCACCTACCGGGGCGGCGAGTCCTTCGAGGTGCCGGGCGACAGCTCCTTCGACATCGAGGTCGTCGACACGGTGCACTACGTCTGCCACTACGGCTGATCGACCCGGGTGCCGCCGTTCACCGGCGGCACCCGATTTCCGTATCTCACGTCTGGCGTTCCCCGTTCGTCTTCTCGGTAGGACAACGAAAGGACACCGCAGATGAGCACCCGCCACACCGTGGTCGAGACCGATCTCGGACCGATCACCCTCGTCGCGACCGGCGCGGCCGTCACCGGACTGTACTTCCGTCACCACGTCCGCCGCCCCGCCGTCGAGACCTTCGGCGTCGAGAGCCCCACCGATCCGGTGCTCGTCGAAGCCGCTGATCAGCTGCGCGACTATCTCGCGGGCCATCGCCTGATCTTCGACCTGCCGCTGTCCGCCCGCGGCGACGATTTCCAGCGCGCCGTCTGGGCGATCGTGGCGGCGATCCCGCGCGGCGAGACCTCCACCTACGGCCGCATCGCCGAACAACTCGGCGATCGCGCGCTGGCCCAGCGAGTCGGCCAAGCGGTCGGCGCGAATCCGCTGTGCGTGTTCGTGCCGTGTCATCGCGTGGTCGGCGCCGACGGTTCGCTGACCGGATACGCCGGTGGGCTGCCCCGCAAACGGGCCCTGCTCGATCTCGAAGCACCGGCCCCCGTCAGCGCCGGCCGGCTGTTCTGACCGCGCCCGGGACGACGATGAAACCACCGTTCGAGCGGATCGTCGAGCAGCACGGACCGACCGTGCTGCGGGTCTGCCGCGTCGTCCTCGGCGCCCATGACGCCGAGGATGCCTGGTCGGAGACCTTCCTCGCCGCCATGCGCGCCTACCCCGACCTCCCCGACGACGCGAACATCGAGGCGTGGCTGGTGACGATCGCGCACCGCAAGGCGATCGATGTGGTGCGCGCGGCGAACCGCACCGCGCTGCCGGTCGACGAACTGCCGGAATCCCCCACGCGCCTCGGCATTCCCGGCGCGGGCGAAGCCGATCTGTGGGCGGCGGTCTCCGCCCTGCCACCCAAACAACGCCAGGCCATCGCCTACCACTACGTCGCGGGCCTGCCCTACGCCGACATCGCCGACCTCCTCGGCGGCACCGTCGACGCGGCCCGCCGAGCCGCCGCCGACGGCCTGAAGAAACTCCGAAGAACCTACCCGGGCGCCATCATGGAAGGAGTCCACGCATGACCGAGACCGGACGCGATGGCGACCTGACCGCCCTCCTGTCGACACCCGTCGACGCCGACCTGATGGCCCGCCTGCACCAGCGCCTCGCGCAGCGCGCCGACGAGGCCGACCTCCTCGACGTCGCCTACACCACCGTCGATTCCCCCGTCGGCGAGCTGCTGCTGGCCGCGACCCCGAAGGGCCTGGTCCGGGTGGCCTACGCCAGCGAGGACCACGATCGAGTGCTCGCCACGCTGGGCGAGAAGCTGAGTCCCCGAATCCTGCGTGCCCCAGGCCGTCTCGACACGGTCGCCCGCGAACTCGACGAGTACTTCGCCGGCCGGCGACGCGCCTTCGACGTGGACCTGGACCTGTCGCTGTCGCACGGATTCCGCCAGCTCGTGCAGCGACACCTGCCGGAGATCGCCTACGGCCAGACCCGCAGCTACCGCGAGGTCGCCGAGCTCGTCGGCAATCCGAAGGCCGTGCGCGCGGTGGGCACCGCCTGTGCCACCAACCCGCTGCCCGTCGTGGTCCCGTGCCACCGCGTGGTGCGCACCGACGGCAGCCTCGGCGGCTACATCGGCGGCGCCGCGGCCAAGACCGCCCTGCTCACCCTGGAGGCGGCATGACCACCGACCCCTGGCACGACCGGGTCGCCGCCTGCGACTGGCCCGCGATCACCGCCGAACTCGACGAATACGGCGGCGCCCTGCTCCCCCAGCTGCTCACGCCCGCCGAGGCCACCGAGATCCGCGACCTCTACGACCGCGAGGAGCTGTTCCGCTCCACGATCACCATGGGGCAGTACCGATTCGGCGAAGGCCAGTACCGCTACCTGCGTACCCCCTACCCGGAGCCCATCGAACGCCTGAAGCAGGCGCTCTATCCGCGCCTGCTCCCGATCGCCCGCGACTGGTGGCGCAAACTCGGCCGCGAGACACCCTGGCCGGACACCCTCGACGAGTGGCTGCGCCTGTGCCACGACGCGGGCCAGACCAAGTCGACCGCGATCCTGCTGCGCTACGGCCCCAAGGACTGGAACGCCCTGCACCGAGACCTGTACGGCGACTTGGTCTTTCCGCTCCAAGTGGTCATCAATCTCAACGAGCCTGGCGTCGACCACACCGGCGGCGAATTCCTGCTCCTCGAACAACGCCCCCGCGCCCAGTCCCGCGGCACCGCCACCCTGCTCCCGCACGGCCACGGCTACCTGTTCACTACCCGCGACCGCCCCGTCCGTTCAGCGCGCGGCTGGTCGGCGGCCCCGGTCCGCCACGGCGTCTCCGCCATCCGCTCCGGCCACCGCACCACCCTCGCCCTGGTCTTCCACGACGCCGCCTGACCGTGCGCACCTACCAGCTCCTCGGCCCCGACGGCCCCTACCGCTCCCCGACCCCGGGCACCTGGGGCGGCCACCGCCGCACGAAAATCTACGGCCGCCTGGACTGCCCCTCAGCCCACCGAGCCCTCACCCGCGGCCACTACGCCACCCACCGCGTGATCTTCGCCGACGAACCCACCGCTCTCGCCGCGGGTTACCGCCCGTGCGCGGTCTGCTGCCGAGACCGCTACACCCACTGGAAGGCGACCCGGTGACTTCACAGCCCGTACTTGCGCACGAAATCCTCGGTCAGATCCACCGCGGGCACCCCCGCCTCGGCCGACCGCGTCTCCACAGTCGTCTCCTCGACCAACCGCTCCGGCTCCGGCGGCAACCGCCGCCACTTCGCCCGCGGATCCTCGTCCCCAGCCATCACCCCTCCTTCAGCCATACTCCAGAGTAGCGCCGATCCCGGGCATTCCCAGCGGTTCTGCCGGCGCGAAGTGGGCTCCTCCGGTGGAGGGTCGGCAGGTGCTCGTCAGTCGATCAGATCCACCGCGACCGCGCGGCCCGTATCGAACCAGTACGCGTGCAGGTCACGGATCTTGCCGCGCGAGGGGACACCGCGCAGGTGCACTGCGCATTCACCGAAGTCGAGACCGACGACCGTGTCGCAGAGCAGGTTCCGCGCGGCGGCCAGCTCCGCCGGGTCGGTGATCTCCCTGGCGATGCCGGTGTGCGTCCCGTCGGGCAGTTTCAGACTGACCCGCGGATCGGCACGCACGTTGTGCACCCAGGCGTTGACCGCGTCGGGCCGCTCGACCGTGATGTGCGGCGGCATGAGCGCGACCAGATACGCGCGCCGGCCCTCCCGCAAGACGCGCACGCACTTCGGCCGGGGTTGCCCACTCCGGCGACCGGTGGTGGTGAGAATTCCATAGCCACGGGGAGTGCGCAGGCGGAACAACGGCGCCATCGCGGCGCTGAGCAGCCTGCCGTCCCGCGAGCTGCGAATCAGGCGACCGTGTTTGGCCAGTTCACCGCGGGCCCGCCGCCGCCGAGAATCGGTACCATCCACACATCCATGGTGACCCCGCAACGCGCGCAAGTCGAGCGGGAGGCGGTAGTCCTCCGGTACGCCCACCTGGCGACGCTGCAGCCACTCGTGGCCCTCGGCCCCGCCGCCACTGATTACACGAAGACGGTACCGTTCGATCGTGGAACATCCGGGGTGCCGCACGAGCCGGCTGCTCGCCCTGCCGTGGGGTCGGCTCGAGATTTTCGCCCGTGGAGCTCGGGTACCGGCACCACTTCAGCCCACCGCCGCTGCCCTCGAGCTCCTGGACGGCCGGCACCTTCCGACCTTCGCCACCTTTCGTCGACAACCGCCCGCCCCCTATGCGGCGGTCTGGCCGACCCGCCGCCCACTGCCGGACTTCAGGCACTCGGCGGATCTGACCCTCGACGACGTGGCTGGCGTGGTCCTCGCCGAAATCCACACCTTGACATGCCAGACCTGCGGGGCTCATCTGCGCGCGGTCTACCCAGGCGGAGGCATCCCGTCGTTCAGCGAAAACCTCTCGGAGCACCGACTGATCAATGAATGCCCAACCTGCGGAACGGGGTTCGCGCACTCACGCATCCAAGCCTTGGCCATAGTGCCCTGACGTGAAGGGGATCGCGCGGACGGGGCTCGACGGCCCCGTCGGCACGCACGTCATGCACTCTTGTGCGGAATCCCCACCGTGAGCCCACCATCGACCACGAACTCCGCCCCGGTCGAGTACGAAGCCTCGTCCGAGGCGAGATAGGCCACGAGCGCCGACACCTCGTCCGGCTCGGCAGCCCGCTTCACCGGAATCTGCAGGAAGTCCGCCGGAATCCCCTCGGTCATCGGCGTGGAGATCAGCCCGGGATGCACCGAATTGACCCGGATCCCCTGCGGCGCCAGCTCCAGCGCCGCCGACTTCGTGAGCCCGCGCACCGCGAACTTCGTGGCGGTGTACCCGTGCAGCCCCGGGCTGCCCCGCATCCCCTCCACCGAGGAGATGTTCACGATCGACCCGCCGTCCTTCATCGCGGGCACCGCGGCCTGCATGCCGAGGAACGTCCCGGTCAGATTGATGTCGATGATCCGCTGCCACTCCTCGAGCGCGAAGTCGACCAGCAGATTCCCGTTCGCGATTCCCGCGTTGTTCACCAGCACGTGCAGTCCGCCGAAGGTCTCGACGGCCGCGGCCACCGCGGCCGCCCACTGCGCCGGGTCCCGCACGTCCAGCGTGCGATAGATGGCGGCGTCGCCGAGTTCCGCTGCGACAGCGGCGCCTTCGTCGTCGAGCACGTCACCGAGTACCACCGAGGCGCCCTCGGCGACGAACCGCCGCGCGTGCGCCGCGCCCATGCCGCGCGCACCACCGCTGATCACCGCGACCTTGCCGGCCAACCGTCCCATGTCCACATTCCTCCTACTCAGAAGTGAGCCGGTCTCACCGTAGGAGCAAGTGGTCGATCCCCGAAGCGGATCGCGGCGATCAGCAGGTGAGGTTCGCCGCCGCCGACGAGGCGAACGAAATGTGCACGTGGTCGTAGTGGTTCTGCGTGGCGCTGCCCCGGTCCTCCATGTAGGACCAGCCGCTGCCGTCGTTGTACTGCTGCTGCCAGATCACATAGGTGACACCGAAGCGCGCCTTGTTGGCCAGCACGAATGCCGCGATCGCATCGCCCTGCGCCTGATTCGAGGTCATGACGTCGAGCGCCAGACCGGCACCGTGGTCACCGTCGTAGCGTCCGTGCGCGCCACCGATATCGGAGAGCCCGAACATCTTCTGCACCATGTGGCTGACCTGCGCGACGTGCGGCCGCGTGCCCTTCCACTCCGTCGCGCACAGCAGCTTGGCCTTCATCGCCGAGAGCTTGGCGTCCTCGTCGTCGGCGGAGACCGGCGGCGGGCCCGGCTCGGGCTGGGGCGCGTCGTGGACGAGCGCGGGCAGCGGATCGAGCTCGATCGCCGACGGTGTGTGCGGTTCCACCGCACTGACCTGCTGTACCTCGGACCCGGCCGGCCGTAACGCCATCCAGATCATCGCGGGCACAGTCGCGGCGAGGCTGCACACAGCCAGAGATGCGCGGCCCGTGGGAGCCGCGGGAACGCGATGTTGACCAGGCACGTTTTCAATCACCAGCTACTGTCGAGAACAAGGTCTCTGTCAGATTACGAAATGGTCGCGAAAATGTCACGCTCGTGCGACGGGTCGCGCACGATCGGACAAGTATCCCCTAAACGCCGCGATTGTGTAGTCCGATCGCGTGTCGGGAGTACGCTCGTGTCGTCCGCGTCGCCGCGCCGACCTGGAGGTTCGCATGGACGTGCTCCTCGGAATCGGAACCCGCAAAGGCCTGTTCCTGGCCCGTAGTTCGGACGGCCGGGCGAATTGGACCGTGAGCCCGCCGCAGTTCCCGGTCGCCGACGTGAAGGCCCTCGCGATCGACACCCGCCGCGACACCCCTCGCCTCCTCGCCGGCGTCCTGAACAGCCACTTCGGCCCGACGATGGTCGCCAGCGACGACCTCGGCGAGACCTGGACCGAACCCGACGACGCCCCCTTGGCCTTCCCCGACGACACCGACGCCGCCCTGCAAGGGGTATGGCAGATCACACCGTCGACCACCGCCGAACCCGAGGTGGTCTACGCCGGCGTCGAACCCTCGGCCCTGTTCCGATCGACGGACGGCGGAAGGACTTTCACGCTGGTCAGAGGGCTGTGGGACCATCCACACCGCCCGCAGTGGGAACCGGGCGGCGGCGGCCTGGCCCTGCACACCGTCCTGCCCCACCCCACGAATCCGCAGCGCCTCGCCGTCGCCATGTCGACCGGCGGCGTCTACCAGACCGCCGACGGCGGCACCACCTGGCGCCCCACCAACAAGGGCGTCACCGCCGACTTCCTGCCCGGCGAACTGCCCGAATGGGGCCAGTGCGTGCACAAGGTCGCCCGCGACGCCGACGCCCCCACCACCCTCTACCTGCAGAATCACGGCGGCGTCTTCCGCTCCACCGACGACGGCACCACCTGGCAGTCCATCGACTCCGACCTTCCCCCAGCCAACTTCGGCTTCCCGATCGTCGCCCACCCCCGCCGCTCCGGCGTCCTCTACACCTTCCCCCTCGTCGCCGACATGGACCGCTTCCGCTTCCCACCCGACGCCACCTGCGCCGTCTACCGCAGCGAAGACGCCGGCGACACCTGGACCGCCACCACCGACGGCCTCCCCACCGTCCCCTTCTGGGCCGCCGTCATGCGCGACGCCATGACCGCCGACGACGCCGACCCCACCGGCATCTACTTCGGCACCCGCAACGGCGAGGTCTACTGCAGCCCCGACGAGGGCGACCACTGGACCCTCGTCGCCGACAAACTCCCCGACGTCCTGTGCGTCCGCGCCGCCGTCCTCCCTTGACCATGGCCACCGTCCTGCTCCCCGCCCAACTCCGCCCCTACGTCGACGGCGCCAAATCCCTCACCATCGACGCCCCCACCCTCGCCGCCGCCCTGGACCACCTCCGCACCCGCTCCCCCGCCCTCGAACGCCGCCTCCGCGACGAACGAGGCACCCTCCGCCGCTACGTCAACTTCTTCATCGACGGCGACGAATGCCGCACCTTGCAGGGCGCCGACACCCCACTACACCCAGACACCGAACTGATGATCATCCCGGCGGTGGCCGGCGGCTAATTGCCTGCCGCCCCTTCGGCTCGTCGCGACGAACTCGGGAACGCCGACCACGAAGTACTATGGTCGGCAATCCACATCGATTGTGGGACACTGTGTTCGACGACATCGGGGGAAGTATGTCTACAGTCGACGACAGGCTCGTGCTCGCGGCCGGCTGGCTGCACAACAACGCGGTCCGCATGGACGACGAGCACGTAGGTTGGGGATGGTCCTCGGACGTCACGCCCAACCCGCAAGACACCGCCGAGGCCGTGTGCGCGATGACCGCCGCACGGTCCCACGCGACCGGCGAGCACTTGCTCCGCACACCCGAAGTGCCCGAAGTCCCGAAAGTATCGGCGCTACTGCGACTGCGCAGCGTCACCCACGCCACACAGGGCGAGTGGGCGTTCCAGTCACCCGTGGACGCGGCCTGGCGCCTTCGCGCCCTCAAGGATTTGAGCCCGGCGGGCACCGAGCCGGACCTCAGCACTTATCGTCATGCGCTCCTCTCGACACAGGACCCCAACACGGGCGGCTGGACCATGTCCGACAGCGCCGCCTCGATTTCGGTCACCGCGACCACGGCCGCGATCCGCGCGCTGCTCGAATTCCCCCCGTCCGACACCGAGGCGGACGCGGCGGTGCGGCGCGGATGCGACTTCCTCGTCAACGCCGTCCGGGCAGAAGATCCACGAGCGATGACGAACTACGCCACCGCGAAGATCGCCTACCTGCTCGGCACGGGAAGACTTGCGGAGCTCGGAAATCCCAGAATCGACCGCGCGCACGCCCACGCGATCGACCGCGTCCTGCACTACGTGGAGACCGCACCGGGGACACTCGAAGAGGAGCCGATCCGGCGCGGAAACGTGACCCAGACGTGGTATCACGCCACCCTTCCCCAGTCGATTCTCGCCCTGGCGACATCACGAAAGCAGCTGATCTTCCACCCCGCGTTCCGGGCAGGCTTCACCGAACTTCTGGATTACCAGCAACTCTCACTGACTCATCGCGACTACGGTGGGTTCAAGACTTCGCGCGGCGGACTGATCACCTCGTACGCGACGGCTCAGTCGGTACACGCACTGATCCAGGTGAACGCCGATGTGCGCGAACGAGTCAACCCCGGCACGGTGTTCGATCTGCTCTGCAACGCGAGCAGCAGCCACCACACCGATCCGCAGAACATCGCTCCTTCGAAGCTTCCTCCCGTACGAATGAACAGCACGGCGGGTGCCGCGGCGCTCGCGGTCGGGGCGGCGACCGGGCTCACCATCATCTTCCTCGCGCTGATGTTCGATGAGGGAACGCTGGAGCCACTCGGCAAGCCGGCGAGTCGTGCGCTCATCTACTGGGGCACGGCGTTCATCTCGATCGGTCTCTATTGCTGGGCCGCAACACGATTCCACCGGTTCGCCCGCAGCCGGCTCATGTCGTTGGTGGCGGCCGTTTTCACCGCTGGCGTATTTCCGTTCCTCGCCTTCCTGCTCACGTAGCGAACATCGCTCCTGACGACGCAACGGTCATCGGGAACGTGCATTTCTCGTGGTGCGCCAGAATCCAGTGTGGTTTGCCCGCGGGCTATCGCTGAATCCGCTCCAGCCCTCAGCCACACATGTGATCGCACGATGAGGCGCCTGAACTGCGCCACTGCGACAGCCGCACTATCGTGTAATCGCTACTCTCCCAACATTTTCGAAGGAGCAACCCCCGTGCCGGATCGCCTGGCCCAGCTGACCGCAACCCTCGGCACCCCACCCCCGCCGGAGTTCGCGACGCTCGACACCGACGACCTGGCCCGCCTCGACACCTTCGTCGAATCCGCCATGGCCGCCCGCAAGGCCGCCATGGACGAGGCCCTCGGCGCAGGCATGCACCTGATCCCCCGCCTGGCCCGCCCTGCCGTCCGAAAGGTCCTGGGACTATGACCACCCTGCGCCACACGATGGCCGAGATCGCCAAGCTGGCCCGCGTCCTCGACGTGGACCCCGCCGAGCTGGATTTCCTTGCCACCCAACCGGCTTCGGCCATCAAGACCTTCCGCGACCAGGTCAGCGACGAACTGTCCGGCCGCGACGTCGTACGCATGCAGCGCGTCGCCGCCGCCGTGAAACTGGTCCCCAAACCGATCGCCGCGCTCGTCGCCGAGAAGGCCCTCGGCCCCGCCCTGGCCGCCGCGGTCGCCGGCGCCGTCGAACCGGCCCGCGCGGTCGCCATCGCCGAATCCCTGTCACCGGAGTTCCTCGCCGACGCCACGGTCCTGCTCGACCCGAAACGCGCCGCCGAGGTGATCGCCCGCGTCCCCGACACCATGGCCGCCGAGGTCGCCCGCGTCCTGATCGAACGCGGCGACTACCTCACCATGGGCCGCCTCGCCGGCGCCATGCCCGAATCCGTCCTCTGGGCCGCCCTCCCCCAGGCCGCCGACCGCGACATCCTCCAGGTGGGCCTGCACCTCGAGGACAGCTCCCAGGCCGAACGCCTCCTCGGCATGGTCACCGACCGCGTCCCCGGCATGGTCGCCACCATGTACGCCGAGGAGAAGTGGGCCGACGCCATCTCCCTGCTCGACATCATCGGCCCCGCCGAACGCGCCCACATGGCCGACATCGTCGCCGAACAGGAAGACGAGATCCTCGACGGCCTCCTCACCGCCGTAGCCGCCCTCGACGCCTGGGACGCCCTGCTCCCCGTAGCCGCCGACATGGCCATCACCGGCCTGCAACGCCTGGCCCAACGCCCCGTCATGCACAACCCCGCCACCCTGGCCCGCGTCTCCGACATCTCCCTCACCCAAAACCTCTGGCTAGCCCTCCTCCCCCTTGTCCCCCACCTCGACGAGTCCCAGCAGCGCGCCATAGCCACCCGAGTCCTCGCCGAAGACGACGACTCCCTCCGCACCCTCATCCTCGACGCCGCCCCCGAATCCCCCACCGTCATCCCCCTCGCTCTCTCCGTCCCCGAGGCCCGACCCCGAGTCCTCGCCCTTCTCGACGCGCTCCCCGAACTCGACTCCCTCATCGACGTCCTCGGCCCCGATCACACCGAATCCTGGGAAACCCTCGTCACTCTCAGCGCCGAACTCCCCGACCGCACCCGCAAACTGCTGGCCGTCCGCGCGGCGAACTGCGGGCTGGACGCCATCTCGGAAATGTTCGGGAACTAGGCGGCGGCGCCGGATTGTCGGGACGCTCGAACTCGAGATCCTGACCGCCGCAGGTCCATCGCCGCCCCAGACCTCGCTCGCGCCGGCGATCCGGAACACCACGCCACCTCGGCGCGAGACCTCCAGGTCGATCCCCGTCGAGGTGGACAGCGGTCGACGTATCGGGCCGCTGACTCGACTCTGGACCCGAACTCGTACTCGCCGACCTCACCCAGCGACCAGCGGCCCGATCAACGCCATCGCATCCACACCCGACGGCAGGTCACTGACCTGCCCGTCACCGACTTCGATCACCCGCCAGCTGCCGTCCGCCCGCCGAGCGACATCGGTGGTCACGAACCGGCAGCCGAGCGCGGACACCGCCTGCCTCACTGCCGACAGGTCAGGTGCCGGGCACGCCGCGGGATCGTCGGGATGCGGCCCGACCAAGACAGGTTCGTTGTCGAGCCACCACACCCTGGCCTCCGCCGCCCGACCGCCCGCATCATCGGCGAAGTCCTCGAACTCACGCAACACGACCCCACCGGCCAGGTACTCCCCTTGCAACTCGACGAACCGCTCGACGATGCGCTTCAACGCAGCGGTGTCACGCAGATCGGACACGTAACAAGCGGTGTCCCACTCGTGCTTTCGCGACTTCACGTAGTCCTTCACGATCCCCGGACCGGCACTGAGCGATCCCGCTAGTTCCGCGAGCACCGACTCACCGGGCACCTCGCCGGGCTTCGTCGCCGTCCACTGAGACCGCGGTGTCAACAGGGCGAAAGGCTCATACCAGCCCGGCAGCTCATGGGCCTTCGCATAGCATTCGGGCGACACCGCGAGCACATAATCTCGCCCCGAAAGCGCTTGCGCCAGATCACGATAGCGATCCACCGGAATCATCCAACCGCGATACCACATCGTCCCAGCAGACCGCGGCACCCGCCGCACAGCCGCATCCAGTTCACCGGCGATGAGCGCATCGTGGTCCAGCAACGCGACCGTTCCACCAGCTGTCCGCACGGCTTCGGCCTGCGCGGCGAAGTGGTCGTCGACCTGCCGGGGATTCAGAGGGTCCGAACAGAACAGCAATGTCGCAGTCACCGCCGAATTCTAGGGCCTGCTATACACCTCGACCCGGTCCGGATCAGGAAGCGCCGCCGGCCGCTCGTCCGTGTACCAGGCATATTCAATCCCGCTGAGCCAACCATCTTCGACCCACACAATGAGCTCCCCGACCGGAGATCCGTGCTGATCCGAGACGGTGCCCTCGGCAATGATTCCCTCGGTTCGACTCACTGCCCGCGCAGGTCCAGGCTGAACGATGAGGTCGACACTCGGCGACCCTTCGCCCCACGTCGCGACGACCTGTGCCTGCGAGACCTGGCACAGATATTCGCCCGCCTCGACCCCGCCCTCAGCCAGCAACTTGCCGACGACCGCGGATTCGAGTCCCGTCAATGGCCGTGGCTCGATCGGCGTGCCGGCCATGAAACCCCCTCGAGGAGATCGAGACGCGTCACATGTGCTGTGAACCCGCCAACTCACGCTCCGCAGCCGGCCGCGCACTAAACGGACACTGCCAATCCACCGGCTTCGGCCGCCCAGAATACCGACGCGCCTCCGACAACGTCTCGTACTCCATCAGATTCGGATTGATATCCCCCTGCAACGAGATGTCCTGCTTCCGGATCTTGTCAGCCAGCCGATCCCACATCCCATCGGCCTTGATCCGCGCGAACTGCTCATGCGAATTGAACGCCAGCATCGGAAACGGCGGCCGCCGCCCGAACCGCCGATGCGTCTCGTGCAGCCCGATCACGAAGAACGGATGCCCCGCCACGCTGTACTTGAACTCACTCGACTGCGGATCCGACGAACACCCCTCGGCCCACCCGAACCGATCCGCGTCCGCCTCGTGCAGCAGCTGCAGGTGCTCCCACAACAACTCCTCGAACCGCAGCTCATCCACCCCACGAGGCTGCTCGAACGTCGCGATGAAACTGGTGAACTTCCGCGACCCCCAGTCCGCCCCACCGACGAACTCAGCCAGATCCGCGGCCATCAACCGAGCTGACTCATCCCCGCCCATCACCTCATAATGGCGATGCGTGATCCCACCCTGCCGCCAGGCGGAGCGACCCGCCAGACAAGCGAACCGATCTCCGAGAAGGAACCGCTCCACCTCGGTTCGCGCATCCGTCGTCAACCCCGCCGATCCTTTCCAACCACATCCCGATACCGAGCGGGTGCGCTCCGATCGAATCGGCGAATGCAGCCACCTCGCCCACACTGCGCGCTGATCCTGTCAGCCCACCAGCCCGCGCGCGAATCGATAGAAACGACATCGATTACCATTTTCCCCGCTCGAGGGCCTGGTTGACGGGTCCGACGTGCTGCGAATCACGTCTACGGATTCACTGCCGGTCCCGCGCGCCGGACCCGTCCCAGCGAAAGCGGGGCGCTACACCGCCTCGTGGGGGGCCTACAACTCGAAATAGTCCTCGTCGAGTTCCACCACGGTGAACACCGCACGCTGCTGGACTCCGACCCCGTACCGGATCATCAGTTCCGCCAACCGTTGCCCGTCGATCAGAATCACTCGAATCGGAACGTTCCTGGCATATTCGCGGGCGTGCTGAGTGAAGGTGCTCGTGGTGATGAAGACACCGCGCGAGGCACCGACCCCATGCAACGCACCAACGAACGCCTGCACCGTGTCCCGGCCGACATTGTTTCCCTCGCCGTATCGCTTGGCCTGCACATAGATCTGGTCCAGCCCGAGCGCATCCTGGTCGATGACACCATCGACACCACCGTCGCCGGAGCCACCGATCCGCTGTGCGCGCCGTTCGGTGCCGCCGTAACCCATCGCTACCAAGACATCGAGAACCGTCTGCTCGAAGGCGGCGGGATCCTGACTCCGCATGCGCTGCAACAGCTCAGCGCTTACCTCAGCATGGACCCTCTCGACGCCGGCCTCGATCTGCTCGAACGGGTCGGATGCGCCGCTGAGTTCGGTAACCGGGTCGGCGGTCAGATCCGCGCGAACCGGAACATAGGTCGCATACGCCGGGATCTTTTTCAGTTCTCGCTCGCCCAGTCCCTCTGGATGCGTCACGAGTGCGGCCCGACCCTCTTGGGAGATACGGAACATCGCCCGCGCGGGCTTGGTGACCAGCTCCGCTCGAACCAGCGCGCTGAGAGCCCAGCCGATCCGATTCGGTGCTCGCCGCTGCCCCGAGGGCAGAATCTCCGCGCGCTGTGCGTCGGTGAGCCCGATGTGGTCGCACACCGCGGTGACAAGCTCTCGTTTCCGCCAGACCTCGCCGTCCGCCAATACTTCGAGAATAGGCGTAAGAAACCCCGACCAGATAGGCATGGTCGAAACCGGTTCGGACAAGTCCTACTCCTCGTCTCGTCGGTGTGGCTCACCCGTCCCACACGCCGATCCGCACCACTCAATCACACGCACCGACCACCGGTACATCCAGACATCGTTCCCCAATTGCGGCTGGAGCACTGGATGTCGCGCCCGTCGTGCGCTCGTCGACCGTGCACTCGATACGGTTCGAGCCAGTACCACACGGGATAACGCTCGCAGCGCCAGTGACCGTGATGGCGTGCGTGTGGCGGCTACTGTACTCTCCAGCTCAGATCGCTGAACTACCAAGGGGGAGTGGGCATCACATGCAATTTGCGAGAGGGCACATACGCCACCAGCTATCTCGTCCTGGCCTGAACCATGTCTGAACTATCGGTAGAGACGGCTCAGCTCAACGGCTTCAAACTGGACCTGCAGGACATCGGATCGAACTTCTCCTCCAACGCCTCGCGCCTGATACCCGAGATCCGGTTGCCGGACGGTATCTCCGGTCTTCTCGCCGAGGTATCGCCGCCGCTTGCGCGATTCCAGGTCGCGGTCGAGGCCGCCCAACGCACGGATCAAACCGCTATCCAGGACCTCGCCGACAATCTTTCGACTTCGGCAACCTCGTATCAAGCGACAGACCAGGACAATGCGTACGCCTTGGCGAGCGTCGGAGGAGATAGCCGCCCCGGCGACCAGTCGGCCACTGGCGACAGCATCCGATATCCGTCACTGCAGCTTCCAGCACTCACCAACACCGATTCCGTCACGTACTCGGTTCGCCAGACCGTGACCTCCGCCATCGAGTCGATCTCGTGCTACGACGCCGCGATCATGGCCGCTGTCGGCGTCCAGCCGGCAGCCGATCTCCTGAAGCCGTTGGAGGCCGACTGGGAGTCACTGAAGACCGTCGGCAAGCTGGTCCGGCTGATCGGGATCAACGATTACGTCGCCTCCCAGAACCTTTCCGGCGGTACGACCTGGCTGCGGAACAGTTGGTCCGGCAACGCCGCGCAAGCCTTCGAGTCGAGCTCGAACACCACTGCGGTGTCGCTGGCCGGTCGCAGCGACGACATGGAGGCTGTCTGTCAAATCGTCGAGGCCGCCGCCGCTTTTCTCGAACGACTCGTCTGCAACCAAGCGACAGAACTCAGTGGCGGCCTCGCCAAGTCGATGACGCTGCTCGACTTCACATTCCCGCTGGGAGTTTGGACTCAAGCATTGGCTGAGCCGATCCAGGAATCGTATCGCTCGACGATCTCCTCCGAGTTGGACGCCCTCATCGCGGCCGCTCGTTCTCGTCAGGACCAGATACGGGGCGCGATCGGAAAAGTGTCCCAAGCATTAGAGTACACGTCAGGCCGGGTCCCTCCGGCCTTTGCGCCGGACGATTTCACCGCTCCGGGCTTGGCCATCGCCGACATGGGAACCAGGCGATACGGTTACAGCGACAACGTGTGGTGGGAGAACAGCCTTGCATCCACCGCCTGATCCGCCGAAGAAAAACCCGGCCGCGTATGGATCACGCACCGGAATCGCCGACAAGATCGAAGCCAGGACTTACAAAACCATCGATGCGTTCTTCGCTCTACAATATTTCGAGGGCGCCGGTTACACCTTCTCGGCGGACCTCTTCAAGTTCTACCTTTCGAACCCTGGGCCGAATTCGGACTTCACAATAAAACCCGAGCATTTCCAAAAGACGGTGAATACAACCAACGTGCGCGACACCGTCTCGATGTGCCTGGACGGAATCATCGAACAGGCGAGACTGGACCCGCAGGTCGGGATCCTTCGAGAACTCACGTCCGACTGGAAGGGCTGCGGGCCAACAGAGGATCCAGACGTCGAGTTCGGGATCGGGCACTTCGATGTGTCAGTCGGAAGCGACACGATCGTACGTTCCCGAGACGACGGTCTGTACGCCGAATTGAGCTACAAGGTGTACGTCTGGGACTACTACAACTTTGAAACGAAGAATTGGATCCCATTTGGCAACGTCAAGCGAAACCAAGCCAACTCCATCGGCAATCACATGCGTGATCTCGAGGAATTCGGGTGGGCACGAAGTTCATAGCCCGCGGACAATCCGACACCACCCAGACCTGGACGCAGAGGCTATGAAACGAAGACTGACCCTTGTACTCCTCATCGCCGCGATAGGCGCGCAAACGTTTGCACTGACAGCCTGCTCGAGCGAGCGCAAAGACCTCCTATCCCTCGAGACCTGCGGCTCGCTCGTCTTCCCTCACGGCGTCAAACTTGTCGAATTCGAGCAGCAGACGGGTTTCGGAGACGAAGTGGTTACCGCAGTGGTGGAAATCCCCGCCGACGAAATGGATGATTTCAAGACCAAGTCAGGCCTTGCCAAATTCACTGCCGGGGTGCCGAAAGATTGGAAGTACCACTGGCGGGACACGAAGAGCCTCCCACTGCTGGAATCAGAGCAGGCCTATCGCGCCGACGAAGAGCAGCTCGCCCAGACCAGGTGGGTCGCCTACACGACCAAGGACACATCCGAGATCGTCTTCATCCACGCCCTCTGCTAGAACCCACTAGCAGTACGATGCTTTGCCAAATGATCTACATACTACCGAACACACGTTCGATGTGGAGCGGGCTTGTCTGAAGTCCGCCTGCGGGACATACACCAAGAGACAGTCCATACAAACGCAACGAGCAGGGGCATCGCAGGACCAGACGTACCGAACAGCTTCTCATCGTCGAGTGTTGCCGACCGTGTCGTCACGTTCCGATAACCTCATCGCATGATCACAGGGGAACTGCGGAGCAAGATCGACCGGCTCTGGGATGCGTTCTGGTCTGGCGGCATCTCGAATCCGCTGGAGGTGATCGAGCAGATCACCTACCTGATGTTCCTCAAACGCCTGGACGAGCTACAGACGGGCAAGGAGCGCAAGGCCAACCGCAGCGGGCGGCCGATCGAGAACCCGATCTACGACGCCGACACGGACACGCTGCGCTGGTCGAAGTTCAGGGAGCTGGGGCCGGATCAGCTGCTGCGGACTGTCCGCGACGACGTGTTCCCCTGGTTGCGGCTGCTTGGTGGCGAGGAGTCCACCTACGGCGAGCACATGAAGGACGCCCGGTTCACCATCCCGACGGCGAGCCTGCTCACCAAGGCCGTGGACATGCTCGACGAACTGCCACTCGGCGACGGCGACGTCAAGGGCGACCTGTACGAGTACATGCTCTCCAAGATCGCCACCGCGGGCCAGAACGGTCAGTTCCGCACCCCGCGCCACATCATCGACCTCATGGTCGCGATGATGGCCCCAGGACCCAACGACGAAATCTGCGATCCGGCATGCGGCACCGCCGGCTTCCTCGTCGGCGCCGCCGAGTACATCCAGCACACCCACCGCGACGCCCTGCTCGACTCCGCGCAGCAAGATCACTTCCACAGCAGCATGTTCCACGGTTTCGACTTCGACTCCACCATGCTGCGCATCGCCAGCATGAACATGCTCATGCACCAAATCGAGCACCCGGACATCCGATACCGCGACTCCCTCGCCGAGTCCGTTGCCAGCGAGGCTGGCCGCTACTCGATGATCCTGGCCAACCCGCCGTTTGCCGGCAGCCTCGATTTCGAGACCACCGCCAAGGACCTGCTCCAGGTTGTGAAGACGAAGAAGACCGAACTACTCTTCCTCGCCTTGTTCCTGCGCCTACTCAAGACCGGTGGGCGGGCCGCGGTGATCGTTCCCGACGGCGTGTTGTTCGGTTCGACCAAGGCGCACAAGGATCTGCGCAAGCTTCTAGTTGAAGAGCACGGCCTCGACGCGGTGGTCAAGCTGCCCTCGGGCGTATTCAAGCCCTACGCCGGTGTCTCGACGGCAATCCTGATCTTCACCAAGGATGACGAGACCGACCAGGTGTGGTTCTACGACGTCACCGCTGACGGATTCAGCCTCGACGACAAACGTAATTCCCTAGTGGGCGACGAAAAACTCGGCGTCCGTGCCACTCTCACGCCCGACGAGCATTTCAATAACAACCTCCCCGACGTCCTGACCCGCTGGTCCAGCCGCACCACGACCGAACGCGCCCGCTCCCGCACCGAACAGAGCTTCTGCGTACCCAAAACGGATATCGCTGCCCAGGGCTACGATCTCAGCCTCAACCGATACAAGGAGATCGTCCACGAGGAAGTGGAGCACCGTCCGCCGCTGGAGAT
Source organism: Nocardia neocaledoniensis (assembly GCF_003182135.1). Classification (GTDB taxonomy): domain Bacteria; phylum Actinomycetota; class Actinomycetes; order Mycobacteriales; family Mycobacteriaceae; genus Nocardia; species Nocardia neocaledoniensis. The sequence continues at coordinate 172,647 of NZ_QGTL01000014.1, forward strand.
CATCGAAGAGTTGGAAACGATCGAGGCGGAGATCCAGCAGGGGATGTCGAGTATCAAGGGGATGCTGTCGTGAGATCGACTCCAATTGGTGACCTGGTCGGCATGACCGATACATGGAACCCGCGCAGCCATCCAGGCTCCACTTTTGATTACATAGATATCGCCGCAGTCGATCACCACACGAAGACCATCGTTTCAACATCGACCACTGCCACGAGCGGCGCGCCTAGCCGGGCACGACAACTCGTCGCGACAGGCGATGTACTAGTCTCCACCGTTCGCCCAAACCTCAACGCCGTTGCATCGGTACCCCCGGAACTCGACGGAGCAACCGCATCTACGGGCTTCTGCGTGCTCCGACCAAAAGCGATCGACAATCGCTACCTATTCCATTGGGTCCGATCACCGCAGTTCGTCTCGGCCATGACACGACTAGCAACAGGTCAAAGCTATCCAGCGGTGTCAGACAAGATCATCAAGTCGTCGCTCGTGCCCACCCCGACACTCTCAGAACAGCAGCGGATTGCACAGGCGCTGGATCAGGTTGATTTGCTGCGGGAGAAGCGGCGGAAGTCCATCGCCCTCCTCGACGACCTCGCCCAATCTATCTTCCTCGACATGTTCGAGGCACCTGACGTGGTAGGCGAACCGATAGCGCTAGGAGCGATCGCAGAAATTTCTTCAGGCATCACCAAAGGCCGAAAGGTACCCCCAACCGCAACCACTCGCACTGTTCCCTACCTCGCAGTCGTCAACGTCCAGGACAAACAACTCCGATTGGACACCCTGAAGGAAATCGAGGCAACAGAGCCAGAGATCGATCGATACCGCCTCGCAAAAGACGACCTCCTACTGACCGAAGGCGGCGACCCAGACAAACTTGGACGCGGCACACTGTGGCGAAATGAACTCGAAGAGTGCATCCATCAAAATCACATTTTCCGAGTTCGACTGAAAGATGAGCTGACCTTTCGTCCCATCTATCTGAATTGGGCAATATCGTCCGAAAGAGGCCGTAGATACTTTCTCAGATCAGCGAAGCAAACAACAGGAATCGCATCCATAAACGCTACGCAACTGCGGAATTTTCCCGTCCCTTCCGCCCCGATCGCGACCCAACAGCTCTTCGAAGATCGAATCGAAGCCATCGCACGCTGCAAGCGTCATCATGAAACCTCGCTCAGCCGCCTGGACACGCTCTTCTTCTCCATCCAGTCTCGCGCCTTCCGCGGCGAACTCTGGCAAGATGACCTGAAAGATCTTTAAGGGGAGGACCTTTCGTGCCAGAGAGCAACTTCGACTTCCTGCAAGCCGAGTGGCCGGACCTGTTCACAGAGGCAGCTCGCGCGGAGCGGAGCGCGGTGGGTGATCCGCGGGTGGCGTGCTTCTTCGCGCGGCGGGCGTTGGAGTTGGCGGTCAACTGGGTGTTCAAGGCCGATGACACGCTGCGGATGCCGTATCGCGACGATCTGAATGCCAAGCTCAAGGAGCCGACCCTGGTGCAGGTGGCGGGGTCGGTGATCGTCACGAAGATGGATGTGGTGCGGCGGCGCGGGAATGTCGCGGTGCATCGCTCGGGTGAGGTTCCCGCGCAGGATGCGGTGAACGCGGTCGGTGAGCTGTTCCATGTGCTGTATTGGCTGGGCCGCACCTACGCGCGCACCGAGGAAGGGAAGCCGTTCGACGGGCAGCGGTTCGATACCTCGCTGATCCCGCGCCCGGTCCCGGCGGGGGTGCAGCGCAAGAAGTACGCCGAGGTTCAGCAGATGGCCGCGGATTTCGCGGCGCAGCAGGCAGAGCTGGCGACCGAGCGCAAGCAGCGCAAGGAACTCGACGACGAGGTCAAGCGGCTGCGCGCCGAGGTGAAGGCGGCGAAGGCCGCCAATGCCAAAGTGCCGGATCACCATGATTACTCCGAGGCGCAGACTCGCACCCAGCTGATCGACCTGCTGCTCCTGGAGGCCGGCTGGGCGCTGGACGGAGCCGACGACCGCGAATACCCGGTGACGGGAATGCCGACCGACAGCGGTAAGGGCAAAGTCGACTACGTGCTGTGGGACGACAACGGCAAGCCGCTCGCCGTCGTCGAAGCGAAACGCACATCCAAGAGTGTCGAGTCGGGCAAGTATCAGGCGTCGCTGTACGCGGACGCGCTCGAGCAGCAGCACGGCCAGCGACCGATCATCTTCTATACCAACGGTTACGAAACCCAGATCTGGGACGACGCCTTCTACCCACCCCGCCCGGTTCAGGGTTTCTTCACCAAAGACCAACTGCGGCTGCTGATTCAGCGGCGTGCCCGCCGCAAGTCTTTGGCCACCGAACCCGTCAACGAGATCATCGCGGGAAGGCACTACCAGAAGCGGGCCATCGGACGCATCGGCGATGCGTTCGAGAAGGACAAACAGCGCCAGGCACTGCTGGTGATGGCGACCGGTACGGGCAAGACCCGCACTGTGATCGCACTCGTCGATCAGCTGATCCGGGCAGGGTGGGTGAAGCGGGTACTTTTCCTTGCCGACCGACAGGTTCTGGTGTCACAGGCGACGAATGCGTTCAAGACCCATCTGCCGAGCGTGCCGACGGTGAACCTGCTCACCGAGAAGGACAACAACGCCCGCGTCTACGTCTCCACGTACCCGACGATGCTGAACCTCATCAACGAGATCGACGAGACCGAGCAACGCAGGTTCGGCCCCGGATACTTCGATCTCGTCGTCATCGACGAAGCGCACCGGTCGGTGTACCAGAAATACGGCGTGATCTTCGAGCACTTCGACTCGCTGCTGGTGGGCCTGACCGCCACCCCCAAAGACGAGATCGACCGCAACACCTACCGACTGTTCCATCTCGAAGAAGGTGTTCCGACCGACGCCTACGACCTGAAACAGGCGGTGGATGAGGGCTATCTCGTTGCGCCAGAAGCCAAATCGGTGCCGTTGAAGTTCCTGCGCACCGGCATCCGCTACGACGAACTCTCCGAGGACGAGAAGGACTACTGGGAAGATCTCGAGTGGCGAGACGACGAGGACATCCCCGATTCCGTCGACGCACACGCACTCAACAGCTTCCTGTTCAACCACGACACCATCGACCAGATGTTGCTCGTCCTCATGGAACAGGGTGACCGGGTCGCCGACGGGGAACGCATCGGCAAGACCATCATCTTCGCCCGCAACAACCGCCACGCCGAACTGATCGTGCAACGATTCCGGGTGCTCTATCCCGATCTGCCTGGCGATTTCATTGAGATGATCACCCACAGCGTGAGCCATGCCCAGAGCCTCATCGACAAGTTCGAGAACCCGGGCAAGGCACCCCATATCGCCGTCTCCGTGGACATGCTCGACACCGGCCTCGACGTGCCCGCCGTAGCGAACCTGGTGTTCGCCAAGGCCGTACGCACCAGCACCAAGTACTGGCAGATGATCGGCCGCGGCACCCGCCTGTGCCCGGACCTGTACGCGCCGAACAAGGACAAGGAACGGTTCCTTGTGTTCGACCTGTGCCAGAACGTCGAGTACTTCAATCAAGATTTGCCGACCGCCGAGGGCCGCACTCAGGCCTCGATGAGTGAGAAGGTATTCGCCGCCCGAGCCGACCTCCTGCGCGACATCGACCAGCTCCAGCCCCCGGGCGATAGGCCCGCTGAGATCCCGGACCGTGAACCCACGGATCTGCCGGACGTGCGATGGCAGCTCGCCGAACATCTCCGGGTGGAGGTGGCGGGCATGGATACGCGGAATGTGGAGGTGCGCAAGCAACTGCAGCACGTCGAGAAGTACACCGAGCTGGGTAGCTGGGACATTGTCACCCCGGAGATCCGGGTCGAGGTCGGGGCGCTTGCCGGATTGCCCACCCAGTTCAAAGACGACGATCCGAGCCCGGCCGCGAAACGATTCGATCTGCTGGCGTATCGGTTGCAGTTGGCGCGGCTCACCGGTGACACCGGATACGACGCGCTGCGCGAAAAGGTACAAGAGATCGCGAGCGCGCTGCTCGATCCTGGCCTCAACACCATCACCGCCATCCGGCAGCGGCATGACTTCCTCGAAGATGTCGCCGGCGACGCGTGGTGGGAGGATGTCACCGTCGCCATGCTGGAAACACTCCGGCGACGACTGCGCGGTCTGGTCAAGGCCATCCCGCCGAAGGGAGCACAGAACCCGCTCTACACCGATTTCCAGGACGAGCTCGGCGAAGTCGCAGATGTCGAGATGGCGGTACTGCCCGGCGGCGGCAGGGGCATGGCGCGCTTCGAATCCAAGGTCCGCACCTATATGCGCAGCCACGAGGATAAGCTCGCCGTGCAGAAGCTGTTGCGCAACAAGCAGATCACCTCTGCCGACCTCGCCGAACTCGAACAGATCTTCCTCGACAACGGCTTCGGCACTGCCGAGGACATCGAGCACGCCGCCAGCACTCATGGCGGCCTGGGGCTGTTTCTACGATCCTTGGTCGGCCTCGACGCGTCCGCGGCTGCTGCTGCCTTCGACGAGTTCCACACCGGCCGGAATCTCACCGCGAACCAGCTCCATTATTTGAAGCTGCTGGTCGACTTCCTCACCAAGAACGGGGTGATCGACGTGGGCGCACTGTATGAGCCACCGTTCAAATCGGTGGCACCGAGTGGCCCGGAAGACATCTTCGCCGAAGAAGATGTGGATCGAATCGTCGCAATCGTCAAGAACATTCGCACAACTGCCGTCGCCGGCCAGCAGGAAGCTGCTGCCGCGCAAGGGTGAGAGTGGAAGTTGATTGTGCGTAGCACATACTTTCCGCGCCCAAAAAGCTCAGATGTCCTTCTAAGTCAGACTGCTGCTGCCCAACTAGTGACAGCCTCTATGTTGCGTTCTACGCTCTTACCAGCAGTTACGCGAGAAGAGAGTAGACGGGGGGCGTCGTGGTGGTGGGAGTATGGACTGGTGTCGAGGTTCGCGCGATTCGGACCGCCGCGCTTCGGCTGACTCAGGCCGAGCTCGCCGATCGCCTCGGCTTCACAGAAGCCGTCGTCCGCAAGTGGGAGAAGCGCGGCGCGACAATCACTCTCACCAATCAGCACGCAGCGGCGATGGACACGCTGCTTCAGCGTCTCGATCCGGGACAACGCGCCAGGTTCGACGCCGCGTGCGTCGAACCTCGGTGCACGACACCGACTGCGGGAGGATCAGGTTTCGACCAGCCAGATGCGATAGTTGGCCAGCTTCAAGACCTTTCCAGACTTCGTGGAGACGGCGACCTCGTGGACGGGTTCCGCCTCGCGCTCGACGACATCGTCGAGCGGTACGAGGCAGAGGGGCCACGTGAGCTCGCTGTCGAGGCCCGAGAGCTTCGGCAGCGTGCGAATCTGCTTCTTCAGCAACGGCGTCACCCAGCTCACGTCGAGAGTCTCTACCGGATAGCGTCTCGAATCTCCGGTGTCCTCGCGTATATGGCGGTCAACTGTGGTCGGTTCGGTACCGCGCGGATGTACTGCCGCGAGGCCCAAGTGATGGCCTCGTTCACCGATGACCACGAGATGCTGGCCTGGGTGAAGTCCACCGAGAGTTTCTGCGCCTACTACGCAGGCGATTTCGCTGATGCCGCGGCGCTGGCGGAGCAAGGAATCGCTATGGCCAGGGGAGGCTCTCAGACAATCCGGTTGTACTCCAACGGATTGGCTCGCGCGCAGGGGAAGCTAGGCGACGCCACCGACGTCGAGCGCTCGGTCGAGCAGGCAATGGCGCTGGCTGATCGGATGAACGTCACGCCTGGCCTCACCCCGGCGCTCACCTTCAGTTCGTATGGCAAGGCCCGCCTGCTGGCCAACGCAGCGACGGCATTCCTCTCCGCAGGGCGATTCGACAAGGCACTCGAGTACGGGAACTTGGTCAACGAGTATGTCTCGCAGTCGGACTCAGTATGGAGCCGCGCTCTCGTGACCTTGGATATGGCGACCGCGCTCACGCTCCAGCGGTCCCCGGAAGTCGAGCAAGCGGTTCATTTCGGGATCAAGGCACTCGACGCTTCAGCGGATCGGCCGATCCGCTCGGTGTGGCAGCGAGCGAACGAGCTCGGCACGCTCCTTGAGGCGCACTACCCTGAGCCGTCGCGCGACTACATCGAAAGATTGGTGCGATGGCGGCGAGCCTCACGGCCACTCATCGCCCCGGAGAGTGTTCATTAGCCACCCAGCGGGATAGCGGCGTGTGTGTCCCAGCGATAGCAGCGTCCGTCGCGCCTGAGAACCACCAGTTCAGCGGTGTCCACCCGAACCGAAACCCGCTCAGGTTTCCGCAGGGCCGCGACCGCGGCGATGACATCTGCCGCGGCACGGTCGGTGTTGTTGTACGCGATGCCCAGGTGCGGCCGGAACCGAGACGACGAGTCTGTTGCATCGCGGGGAGCATGCTCCGGCGACAACTCGTCGGAACATGCCGACAGGATTCGATACAGGTCGAGCAGTGGATCCCATGGCGCTACCGAGAATCGGATGGCGCTTCGAGATCCACTGAGCGGGCCGATGGTCAGGTCGAACGGCTTCACATCCGAAAGCCGTTCGCGAGCGAGCGAAACCAGCGCGTCGACCTGCTCATCGGGCACGGCGGTCGTGTCGCCGACGCTTCTGACCGTGATGTGCAAACCGTCCGACGGAACCGGGTCGACGCCCGTGAGGCCGAGACCACGCTGGTGTTCCGCAGCGAAGTCAACCAGGTCCGGATCATCGAAGGTCAGATACCAGTAGTACCCGGTCCGTCCGGGCGCCCACTGCTTCACGCTCCAGTGGTCACGCAGATGTTCGAGCTCGACGAAGGCTTCCCAGTCGTTCCGCGCGATGGCCTCAGGATTTGACGTCGAGTCGGGCAGATACCGGGGAAATGGACCGCTGGAAGTCATCCCTGATCTGCCTACCTCTCGTTCTCGAACTCCCTGGCTGGGAGTGTACGGCTCAGCCGGCCGGACACCACTGCACGAGGGTGTGCGGCCGGCCGACAGCTCACATTCGCCGTGGCGCGGCGATTCCCAACTGCCCCAAACCCAGCTCGAGAGTACGAGCCGTCAACTGGCACAGCGCGATCCGATTCGAACGGATCGGCTCCTCAGCGGGGATCACCGGACACGAATCGTAGAAGGCCGTATAGGCGCGAGCGAGCTCGTAGAGGTATCCGGCCAGCCGGTGCGGTTCCAGCGCCTCGGCTACCTCGTCCAGCACTGTCCCGTACCCGTCGAGGACCAACGCGAGTTCACGCTCGGCCGGTTCCAACGGGACGTTCGCGTCGATTTCGGCTGGCATTGTAGTGCCGGCCTTGCGGAGGATCGAGCAAACCCGAGCGTGGGCGTACTGCAGGTAGACGCCAGTATTGCCGTTGAGTGACGTCATCCGAACAGGGTCGAAGGTGTAGTCCTTGACCCGGGAGGTCGACAGATCCGCGTATTTCACCGCCCCGATGCCGGCCTGTTCGGCGATGGTGTCGAGCTCGGCTGACGCGAGATCCGGGTTCTTCTCGGCGACCACGGCGCGGACGCGTGCGACCGCCTCGTCGAGGAGGTCCATCAGCCGCACCGTGCCGCCCGCACGAGTCTTGAACGGCTTGCCGTCCGGCCCGAGGATCGTCCCGTAGGCGACGTGGTCCACCTGGATCGCTTCGGTCAGCCAGCCCGCCCGACGCCCGGCCTCGAAGATCAGCTGGAAGTGCAGGGCCTGGCGTGAGTCGGTGACATACAGCAGCCGATCCGCGTGTAGCGAGGCGATCCGGTACCGGATGGTGGCGAGGTCGGTGCTGTCGTAGCCGTAGCCGCCGTCTCGCTTGCGAGCCATCAGCACGGCGGGCTTGTCGTCGGGGCCCTTGACCTGCTCGGACAGAACGACGACGGCACCGTCGCTGTCGACCGCGACACCCTTGTCGACGAGCTCGGTCACCGTATCGGCCAGCTGGTCGTTGTAGAACGACTCCCCGACGTAGTCGGCAGGTGTCAGCAGGACGCCGAGGCGGTCGTAGATGGCGCCGAACGCCTTCTCCGATTCCGCGACGATCTCCCTCCACCGAGCGACGGTGTCGAGGTCGCCGGCCTGCAACGCGACCACTCGCGTTCGCGCTCGATCGGCGAACTCCGGGTCGGCGTCGAATTGCGCGCGGGCGGCCTTGTACAGCGTGTCCAACGCCGACACAGAACTGGTATCGGCGTCGAGCTCCTCAGTGTGCCAAGGCGATTCGGGGTGCTCGTCGATGTACTGGATGAGCATGCCGAATTGCGTGCCCCAGTCACCGAGGTGGTTGGCGCGCACCACGTCGGCGCCGAGGAACTCGAAGATCCGGGCGAGACTGTCGCCGATGATCGTCGTCCGGAGGTGCCCGACGTGCATCTCTTTCGCGACGTTCGGGGCCGAGTAGTCGATGACTACTCGGCGTCCGTCCTCCGTGGCCGGGATGCCCAGCCGCTCGTCGGTCAGTCGGGCCGCCACGGATTCCCAGACCGCGGAGTCGGCCAGAGTGATGTTCAGGAATCCCGGACCCGACACCCGCACGTCCGCGATGACGCCCTGGGCGCGGTCGATGCTGGCCGCGAGTTCACCGCCCAGCTGCGCGGGTGGTGTGCCCACGCTCTTGGCCAGCGGTAACGCGGCGTTGGATTGAAAGTCGGCGCGGTCGGATCGTCGCACTACCGGGTCCGCGTCCGCCGTTTCCGGACGGACTCGGGCGATCGCCTCCGACACAGCGGTAGCGACACGTCCGAGCAGCGGTACGACACCGGCAGAGCTCACCTTTGATTCCTTTCGAATGGGGATGGTCGGGCTATTCTCGCAGGTTTGTCATGCGGCCTGAACTGGGCCGACCACACCGCGCGGCTCACGGCATCTGCGGAATCGCGAACCGCCGACGATCTCGACCACGTTTCCCGCGACCAGCGCGGCGAAGCCGGACTGGATCGTTGAATACAAGTGGGCAGTCGGTTGGTAGCCGAGGAAGTCCTTGCCCCGCGCGCCGTCAGCGGATCGAGTGAGAACCTCGACGGCGTCGTGGATGGTGACCTCGGGCTTCGCGACCATAGCCAGCGCCAAGGTCGCCACCGCCCGCTCCGCTCGCGACCGGTCGGCTCGATAGCGCCGCACATCTCCCCCGAGGAAGATATGTTCGCTGGTCAGCGCGTTCAGCACCAGGCGCTGCGCGAACTCTGAGGAGTTCAACCAGTCGGCCTCGGCGACCACCACCCCGGGGCTCAACACTCCTTGGCTTCGCGGAAAGCAGCGCAGTTCGACCGCACAACAGACATCGGCGTGGGTCGCGAAAAGCTTTGTCTCGTAGTCGACCTCGGTGTCCTGGAGAAGGCCGAAGTCAGCGTGGAGCTCGCACACCGCGGCGACGAGATCAGCCATGTGGTGGTATCCCGGACGCGAGCGTCCGACAATGACGAGATCCAGGTCCGACCGCGACTCGCCGTTGACGGCCTGCGAGCCGTAGACCAGCCCGTAGCCGCGCGGCGGCGCGAACTTCCGGCAGACCTCCGCGGCCGCGGCGAAGAGTTCCGGGGTCATGACTCGAGACCGATCGGCAGCGACGCGTACGGGTGGGCGACAGCGTGGAAGTCGATGAAATGAACTCCACTCGGAATCGCGACACCGCCATTCGCCATCTCGAAACTTTCGAGGAAGTCGTCGACCTCCCGCGCCAGCTCGCTGTCTTTCATCAGCTGAGGATGGTGTTTGAAATGCACTCCGAAGAACCACTCGTGTGCCGCGTCCCGGTCGGGTGCCCACGCCACTCCCCCGAGCCGAGTATGGGAAAGCGTCCCCTCCCCACGGCTCTCGGCGGCACGGAGCGCATCGATCAGGACTTCTCGTGTATACGCCCGTCCGCCGCGAGGAAACGGCGCGACCTTCTCCCACGCTCTGGTCACCAATTGCTGCTCAGGACTTTCCGCGTCGAACAGCATCGCTAGTAGGTGTCCGCCCGGCGCGACCAGCCGGACCAGGTCGCGCACGAACTCGCCAGCCTGGTCAGCGGCGCGCGCCTGATCGTTCCGGAGTCGGACGCCAGCGGCCGAGAACTCTTCGAAGAACTCTCCGATCGGATAGCTCAACGACCAGAACGCGGTGACCAAGTCGAAGGTCCGCGCACGCTCCGCGGCGAGAAGCTGTGCGACAGCGTCGCTGGTATCCGCGCAGATCGTTTCCGCACCGGGAAACTTCCGGGCGACGGCGGACACCATGACTTCGCCGTAGTCCGCGAGGGCCATCGTCGCGGCATACGGCGCCATCGCGTCGGTGATTCGGCCTGTACCGCAGCCGAATTCGGCCACCTTCAAATCTGCCGCTGGCGCAGCGTAGTGCTCGGTCAACCAGTCCGCGACAAGATCGACGTCCTCGGTGCCACCGTAGAAGTGCCGCAGGAGCAGTCGGTCGTACGTGCCCGGTGTCTCGTAGACAGCGCGGAAGGTCTCGTTGGTCATGCCGTTTCCTCCAGTTCGATCGCGATGTGGTCGAGGTACGCGAGGACGTCACGCATATGTGTCTCGGTGAGGTGAGGATTGTTCGCCATGAAGCGCAGAGGGTGCATGATCGCGCCCTTTCGGAGACGTCCGAGGTCGTCGGGCAGGGTGAATTGATGGAGGTGCCACAGCCCTTCCGCGAGCATTCGCTGATGAAGGGCGACGTTGAAGACATTGACTTCGCGAAGCCCGTCATCGTCGATCGTGCCGGCATCGACGCCCGATGGCAGGTACACGAACACAACCGCCGCGAGATCCGGCTCGTTGAGACGAACCAGGCGCGGATGGTCGTCTACCAGGGCGGCGAAGCGCCGCACCAAGTCCGCTCGATAGTCGGCCAGCTTCGCCAACCCAGTTCTGCCGCGGCCGAGCATCATCATCCACAACTTCAACGACATCCAGCCTTTGGTGCCGATGAATGGTGTGACCTGCCCGAAGGCGAAGTCTTCCTGCATGATCAGATCCGAGTACGTCGAGATCGTCCGAATAGCGGCTGGTTGACGTACCAACAGCGCGCTGAGCCCATAGGGAACGGCCATGATCTTGTGCGGATCGACGGTGACGCTGTCGAACTCGGCTATGCCGTCGATCTTTTCCCGCATGGTCGGGCTGAAGGCGGCCAGCAGCCCCCAACAGGCGTCAGCGTGCAGCCAAATCCCCGGGTCGATGTCCCGGACGATGCCGCTCACCGCGCGCAGATCGTCGACCGTTTGCGTCCTGCTGTCGCCGGCGTAGGCGACCACCGCCATCACGTGGTCTCGGTGTCGGCGAAGCGCCCGAGCGAGTTCGCGCTTGTCGTAACGGAACCCGTCGGTATCGACCTCGATGACGTGGGCGCCACAACCGATCCAAGTCAGCGCCGCTTTCACGCTGTAGTGCCCGATGCCTTTCGGGACAACCACCGCCATCCTGCGCGGGTCGGTGACTCCAGTCCGCATGGTTTCCGGCGCCTTGGCTTCGCGCGCGAGCATCATCGCCACTGTGTTGCTGGTGGTTCCGCCTGGGGTCACCATGCCGCCGACGTCCCACACTGTGCGCACATCGCTGACCGCCGGGTTCGAGTAGCCGAGTAGATCGCGCAGCCAGCGCAACACCGTGATCTCGATGAATGTCGCGCTCGGGCTGTCGAAAGACTGATTGATCATGTTCTGCTGGGTGAGCGCCGCGAGCAGCGTGCCCGCGAGAGCGAGTGGATCGTCGCCGGTGTCGCCGAAGCCCATGAACCGCGGTGATGCCTCGTTCTTGCAGAGCGGGAGGACCCGGTCCACGAAATCCGCGATCACCGCATCGCCTGTCGTCGGCTCGGCGGGCAACTCTGTCAGCAGCAGATCGCGGATCTCGCGTGGACTGCCGCGCCGACCGAAGATCTCTGTCCTCGACTTGAACCGCAGCCCGAGGTCGACGGCATGATGAAGTAGTGCATTCCACTCGTAAACCGGGTCTTCGGGTGGGGGGTGAATAGCCAACTGGTGCATCGTGATTGCCTTCCGTGGGCAAATTTCCGTTGCCCATCACGATCCCGGTCCCCGGATGGTTTCAGAAGGCACGCCACCGCTACGCGACCGATACGCGAGCGCGCACTATGGGCATCAGAGTTGCCGCCCACAAGCGCTGTTAACTGACGCGGCGTGAACTCGGTCGGAGCTCACGCCGCGATCATCGGCTTGGCGAGTCCCAAGGACGCGCAACATGGGTAGCGAATTGCAAACTTTTTGCTCGATTCTTTACATGTCCCGGCCACATGCAAAGTTTGTTGGCACATCGAGGTCGACGGCAACCGCGCCTCGTCAGGACCTGACGACGACTCAGTGTGAATGTGGTAGCGGCAGGGGCATCCCTAGTCGAGGAAGTAGGCCTCTACCTTCTCCGCCGAATCCAGGATCTCCTCCGCCACGACTCCGAGCGCCGCCGCCAGCGCGACCGATCCTACGAACGCGACCTCCACGTCAGGTGAGAACGCTCGCTCGAGCAGGCCGAGATAGTCCGACATGCTCTGGTCCAACTTGTCCAGAAGAGCCCGGTACTCGGTGTCGAGTTGCTCGTCCAGTGCGCGCTGCTCCTCGAGATAACGCTCGATCAGCGCCGCCTCTCGCTTCGTCAACGATGAGGCGACGGCCTTGTACATCACGATGCCGACGGTGTTGCCGATGACGGCGCCGAGGACGGGAACGGGGATGGCCGCCTGGCCGATGAACGAGGACAGCGCGCGGACCGCGGCTTCCAGCGCGATGAGCTCGGAGGTTTCAATGAACTCCAGTTCGTCGATCTCGTTGCGGCGGAGCTTGTTCGCTTGTTCGGCGATGCTGAAGGAGGCGGTGACGATGGAGCTGGCGACGGCCGCCGAGGTGGTGGTGAAGTTCGTGAGGGTGTAGATGCTCAGGCCTCGGACGCCGCCCTTGCCGGCACCGAGGCCGGTCTCGCCTGCGATGTCGAGCCAGTCCTGCCCGGTGAACTCTTTGAGTCTTTTGCCTTGTCGGCGTCTGGTGAAGACGGCCATGACGAAAGCTGTTCCGCCGGCGGTCACGGCTGCGGTGAGCGCGACCGTGCTCCCTTCTTGCAGAGTCGGCCGGCTCTGTTGGTAGGCGTCCTCGCGCAGTGTTTTGTCCGTGGCGCGAAGCGAGTCCTTTTCCGCCGCCATGGTCGAGGTGTAGATGTCGCGTTGGACGTCGTCGTATCGGAGCGTCGACGGCTCGAGCGATTCGATGCCGACCGATCTGGATTCGAAGAACGTCTGGACTCGCTGCCAGTCTCGGAGGGAAGGCCCGTCGCCGCTGCGTGACAGCTTGCTCGCATCCTCGGGAGACAAGGCGCGCAACCGCTGGATCATCTCGAAGTGATCGCTCGGGATCTGGTACTTCCCACCGTTTCTCACGTATTCGGGATATTTCTGGAGGTGCTCGGTGATGGCGCCCAGCGAGAAGCGGCCGCCCGCCGCGACGAACTTCTGTTGGATCGCGACACTTCCGCGCATCAGGTCGACGGGTCCGTTGTCGTTCACCCACTGGTAGTCGGGCGCCTCGCCGAGGATCTGCTTGCGGGCGTTGCCGATTCCCACCTCGGCGATCTCGGCGATGAACCCGTGCATGCCACGCTGTCCACCGCGGTTGGCGGCGACCACCTCGAGGTCGATCTTGCTGATGGCCTCGTCGACGCTGGTGAGCGCGTCCTGGAGGTGACCGTCCTGCAGCCTGAGCGCGCCGAGAAGGTTGTCTATGCGGAGTTGATTGAGGTAGCTCACCCAGGACGCGACTGCTTGCTCCTGGGTGTTCATCACGAACTCGACGGCCTCACTCACTGTCGGCGCTCTGTTCGATCCGCATGCTCAGCATCGCCGCGCACGACTTCGTGTTGTTCACCAGCGCGGCGAGTGTCGACCGCTCGGCGGGAGCGAGCGCTTGGAAATCGGCACGGAAGTGCACCAATGCTTGGCCGTAGCCCTTGACCAGGCCTTCGCGAAGCGAAGTCGTTCGCTCGAGGAGGTCCTCGATTTGCGCGTCCATGCCCTTGACGAGGGCGGTGTTTCGTTTGATGGCCGTCAGTGCCGCGTTTTTCGCTTCTCGGTTCTCGAACTTCTTCTTCGCGAAAAGGGCGATGGACGCGAGCAGGGTTGCGCCCGCGATGGTCCAGCCGATCGGGCCGGCCAGCGCGAGCAGTGTGCTGCCCGCCGCGGTGCCACCGCCACCGGCGGCCAGTGCTCCTCCGCCGAGCCAGGCCAGTGCGGCCTGGCTGGCCGCGGCGCCGGACAGGGTCGAGATCGCGGTGCCGGTCGAGGCTGTTCCGAAGGTGGTGGCGACCCACATCGCGGCCGACGGCGCCAGGCCGGCTACCGCGGTGCCCGCCGCGAATCCCGCCCCGGCGCCGGCAGCCGAGAGCCGCGCCGCTTCCAGCTCCTTCTGAGCGAATTCCTCGGCGTGCAGGAACCGCTGCCGGTGGACTTCGATCTCCTCGAAGTCGGTATCGAACGACTTCGGGGTGTTGGCGATACTGTTCACCAGGTGCTCGACCAGCTCGATCAGGTCCGTCGAACGCTCACGTTGGCGCAACAGCGACAGACCCCGATCGGCCATCGCGGTGAAGACCGCGTTGTATTCCGCTACGGCCGCTTCGTAGGGGTCCGGCTTCTTCACGGTCAGCTTCTCGACCCGGCCCTTGGCAGCAACCTTGACGTTGCCGACCTGCCCAGCGAACTGCGTCGAAGCGGTTCGCGCGGCTTTGCCGAGGCCGTCGACGGTCCTGCCGATGCCCTCTTTGGCGCTGCCGACGTTGAGCTGTTCTACCATCGCACCCTCCGAAATCGTTGCGGTCGACTCCGTATCGGAGGAGAACGAGAACTTGTGACAGATCCGGCGAGCCGCCGAACCGTCGCCGCGAACAGTCGCTGCATGAGCGCCGTCGCTGAACTACTTTGGTAGGCAGTGTGTTCCACGGCGGGGAGGATCAGACGGTGGTTGATGGTGGGCGGGCGCAGCATGCTTGGCTGGTACGGGCCGGGAGTCATGGGCAGCGGGAGGGGCGGGCTCTCGCGGAGGGGTTGGTGATCGTCGGGTGGGATGAGGTCGGGGATCTCAGGAGGTATCGGACCTGGGAGGAGTTGAAGGCGGGGATTCGGCGGGCCTATCCGGAGGCTTCGGCGACGGTGGTGGGGAATTGGGCCGGGCAGTTGTGGAAGTTCGGAACCGAGATCGTGGAAGGCGATCTGGTGGTGATGCCGTTGAAAGGGCCGGCTGGGGTGGTCGCGATCGGGCGGGTTGTCGGGGAGTACGAGTATCGGACGCAGGAGCCCGAGTCGTTTCGGCAGGTGCGCCGGGTGGAGTGGGTCCGGACCGATGTGCCGTGGGAGGCTATTCGGTCTGATCTGCGGGCCAGTCTCGGTTCACTGCTCACGGTGTGTGGGCTGCGGCGCCACAACGCGGCGGTGCGGATCGCGCGTCTCGCCGAGCACGGGAGCGATCCCGGGTATGTGGGTGATGTGGCGGCGACCGGGTCCGATGAGCTCCTCGCGGAGGCCGGGGCGCGGGATGCGGGGAATCCGCGGGAGTTGACGGTGCGGAGCCTGCTCGAGCACTGGGGGTTCGAGCGGCGGACCGCTGCCGCGGTCGCGATGATCAAGGCGGATCTCGCGGAGAACGGGCTCACCACGCGGCCGCCGTTCACCGAGGGGCCGCTCAGTGAGGTGGTCGCGATCGTGCCGCTCGAGAGTGAGCCGACGGTCGGCGGTGCACGGGCCGCGGAGCGGGTGTCGGTGGAGAACGTCGTCGAGCCCGAGCCGATGACGCGGCGGTTGGGCGGTCTGCCGGCGGCACTGGTTTCGGTGCCGTCGAGTGTGGAGCTCACGACCGCGAAGACGACGATGGTGCGGCACCAGTATTCGCAGCTGGCGGTGATCGATGAGCACGACGGGGCGTATCACGGGGCGGTGACCTGGGAGTCGATCGGGCGGGCGCACATCGCGACGGATCATCCGACGCTCGCCGACGCCACGGTGCCCGCGGTCGTGGTGGACCACGATGCTCCCCTGCTGGATCAGATCGAGGCGATCTACGACCACGGGTTCATCTTCGTGCGGGATCCGGATCGGGTTCGGGTGACCGGGATTCTCACGGCCGCCGACCTGACGCGTCAATTCGGCACGCTGGCAAAGCCGTTCGTCCTCATCGAAGAGGCCGAGAATCGGTTGCGCAGAGCGGCGCGGGATCACCTCGACACCGAGGACTTCAAGGCGGCGGCGCCGAAGAATCGGCGGGCGTATGTCACCGAGCCGGAGCACCTGACGTTCGGTGGGTATGTGCACCTGTTGCAGAGTCCGACGAGTTGGCGCAAGCTCGGGTGGCGGCTCGATCAGAGTCAGGTGATCGAGCTGGTCGAGCAGGTGCGGGTGGTTCGGAACGAACTGATGCACTTCGCCACCGATCCGCTGTCGGCGGGACAGGAAGCAGCGGTGCACGGGCTGCTTCAGGTGTTGCGGACCGCGGAACCCAACCCGTAATGCCGAGTCGAACCGCAGTTAGCCGCTGACGGAGAACGGGAACACGGGCAGCTTCGCGAGTTGTTCTCCCGGCTTCATGACGAACGATCGGCCGGTGCAGTCACCGTTCTCCCAGAAGGTCTGGGGGACGGATCCGCCGTTGACGATGGAGCCTGCGCCTTGCGGGCCGAGACTGGCGACTCCCAGCTCCAGGCAGTTCTGCGGATCCACCGACGGCACCTCGCCGTGCGGAAGGGTGTGCAGCAGGTCCTTGAAGTCGGGCATCCCCCACCAGCAGACTGTGCCGGCCGGGCAGGGCTGGGTGAGCACCGCGGTCGGTGTGCGTGACGAGATCGCCGACGTCGCAGTCGGGATTACCGTGGTCGGCGAGACCGAGGTCGGCGAGACCGAGGTCGTCGCCACGGCAGGCGCACCGGAAACGGCGCCGGATGTCGTGGACCCGACGCTCGGCGCAGCGTCGCCATGCGCATCGGACTGGAAAGCCATGAACACAAGGGCCGCGCCGACTACGCCCGCCACGAGGAAGCCACCTGCGACCACCAGCTTCAGGGTGTTCCGCTTCTCCTTCGTGCCCTCACGGCTCACCTCGGATTCACGCCGCCACACACCGAAGTTCGTGCTGGACCGGGCACTCCGTGTATACGACTCGTTCTGTCCACTCCGGTGCTCCGCCCCGAGGCTCGCGCGACCGTGGACGTGGGCCTTCGGTTCGCCCTCGCTGGGCGGGAGTTCTGCACTCACCGGCACAGAGTAGCGCCAGTTCCGTTGGGAGGGGCGATCATTGGACGGTCGAGAGATCCAGAACGCAAAAAGGCCCTCCAACCGAAGCTGGAGGGCCTTTCGCAAAAAATTGTCCGGCGGTGTCCTACTCTCCCACACCCTGTCGAGTGCAGTACCATCGGCGCAGGTGGCCTTAGCTTCCGGGTTCGGAATGGGACCGGGCGTTTC
>NZ_QGTL01000015.1 GCF_003182135.1 Nocardia neocaledoniensis
GAAACGCCCGGTCCCATTCCGAACCCGGAAGCTAAGGCCACCTGCGCCGATGGTACTGCACTCGACAGGGTGTGGGAGAGTAGGACACCGCCGGACATACCTTCGCGATAGGGGACCCAGATTTGGGTCCCCTATCGTCGTTTGTGGGGCCGAACGCGGCTCCACCACGCCGGGCGGACGATGCCCCGTCCTCCGCCCGTGGTTGAATTCTTGTAGGCGGGGCCACGACAACACTCCCCAGGACGGGGAATCCAGAAAGGGATCGCCGTGTCGGAACACAACGACGGACGGAAGCCTTTCCGCCGGGACGGAGACGCCCGCGGTTTCGGCCGGCGCGGCGAACCGACCGACCGCCCCCGCGGCGGATATGGCGAGAACAAGGGCGGCGGATTCCGCCGCGACGACGACAGTCGCGGTGGCCGTGGCGGTTCCGACCGCTCCGAGGGCCAGCGCGGCGGTTACAACCGTGACGATCGGGACCGTGGTGGCGACCGCGGCGGCTTCCGGCGTAGCGACAGCGGCGACCGCGGGGGCTACCAGAGGCGCGACGACGTCGGCCGTGGCGGGTTCCGTCGCGGTGAGGGCGACGACCGTTCGCGTGGTGGTTCGGACCGTGGCGGCTCTCAGCGCCGCGACGATGCCGGGCGCGGCGGCTACCAGCGGCGCGACGACGATCGTGGTGGCTTCCGGCGCGGCGACAGCGGTGACCGTGGGGGTTACCAGAAGCGCGACGACGCGGCCCGCGGCAGCTCCGGCGACCGCGGCGGTTACCGCCGTCGCGATGAATCCGATCGTCCTGCAGGTGGTTTCGATCGCGGTGGGGACCGCGGTGGCTACCGTCGCAACGAGGACGACCGCCCCCGTGGTGGTTCGGATCGTGGCGGGTTCCGTCGCAATGAAGGCGACGATCGTTCGCGGGGCGGCTACGACCGTGGTGATCGTGGTGGGTTCCGGCGCGACAACGACGACCGCCCCCGTGGCGGCTCCGGCTTCCGCAGGAACGAAGGCGACGATCGCGGCGGCTTCCGCCGGAGCGACAGCGGCGACCGCGGTGGTTACCAGCGGCGCGACGACGCGGGCCGTGGTGGCTCCGGCGACCGCGGCGGCTTCCGTCGCGACGACGACCGTTCGCGCGGTGGTTCGGAGCGCGGTGGGTTCCGCCGTAACGAAGGCGATGACCGCTCGCGTAGTGGTTCCGAGCGTGGCGGGTTCCGGCGTAATGAAGGTGATGACCGTTCGCGCGGTAGCTCCGAGCGTGGCGGGTTCCGTCGCAATGAAGGCGATGACCGTGCGCGTGGCGGCTACGACCGTGGCGATCGTGGTGGGTTCCGGCGCGACAACGACGACCGCCCCCGTGGCGGCTCCGGCTACCGCCGGAACGAAGGCGACGACCGCTCCCGTGGCGGCGATCGCGGTGGCTTCCGGCGCGGCGAGGGGGACGACCGTTCGCGCGGTGGTTCGGATCGTGGCGGGTTCCGTCGTGGCGACAGCGGCGATCGTGGTGGCTACCAGCGGCGCGAAGACGATCGCGGTCGCGGCGGCTTCAAGCGCAAGAGTGATTCCGGTGCCGCGCGCGGCTATGTCGGTGAAGACGGCAAGCCGCTGGACGGTACCTATCGTGAGAAGCGCCGCGAGCGCGAAGGCGACGTGCTCGGTGTCGTCTCCTCCGCGAGCGACGCCGAGGACACCGAGCTCACTTCGGCGGGCGTCGAGGAGACCACCTCGGCAGCGTCCACTGTGCGGTCCGGAGACACGTCCTCGAGCGAGCGTGCCGAGTCCGCGGACGAGGTAGCCGGCGACGCCGACGACCGCGCCGCGGCGACCGACGAAGATCTCGTCGGCGAGCGGCCGTACACCGTCGCCGCGGGCGAGGACCGGGCATCGGACGATCTCGCGGCCGAGCGGTCCGCCGCCGACGACGATCGCCGGGCCGGGTCGGACGCGGACGCGGGCGACCGCGCCGACGACGAGCCTCGCGGGGACGAGGACGCCGCGCGGTTCTCCACGAATTCGCGTGACGAAGACCGTAGCGCGGGCGCTGACGCGAGTGACCGTGCCGGTTCCACTGACGACCGCCGCCGTGGCGACGCGGACGACGCGGGCTACGGTGCCCGTGACGAACGCGAGGATCGTCGCCGTGGCGGCGAAGGCGCTCGTGCCGTGGGTGGCCGTCCCACCGACCGGCGCGGAGCGCGCCCGGACGAGCCCGATCTGCCCGAGGACGTGCAGGCCTCCGATCTCGATCCGGCTGTGCGCCGGGATCTGCTGAGCCTGGACAAGAACAACGCCGAGACCGTCGCCCGGCACATGGTGATGGCTGTCGAGCTGCTCGAGGACGATCCGCGGCTGGCGCTGGCGCACGCCAGGGCCGCCCGGCAGCGAGCCGGTCGCATCGCCGTGGTCCGCGAGACCGCCGGTGTGGTGGCCTATCACGCCGAGGAGTGGGCCGAGGCCCTCTCGGAGCTGCGGACCGCGCGTCGCATGTCGGGTGGCTCCGGGCTGCTGGCCGTGATGGCGGACTGCGAGCGTGGCCTCGGCAGGCCGGAGCGGGCCATCGAGCTCGGCCGCAGCGAGGAAGCGCAGCGGCTCAGCGGTGACGAGGCCAGCGAGCTGCGGATCGTGGTGGCGGGCGCCCGGATGGACCTCGGCCAGTTCGATCAGGCCGTCGTCACCCTGCAGACCCCGGATCTGGATCCGGCGCGCACCGGCTCGGCCGCCGCGCGCCTGTTCTACGCCTACGCCGACGCGCTGGTCGCGGCGGGCCGCACGGACGAGGGCCTGCAGTGGTTCCTCAACGCCGCGGCCGCCGACGTCGACGGCGAGACCGACGCCGAGGACCGCGCCGCCGAACTGACCGGCGACGCGCAGTAGCGTCATCGAGGATCGAACCCGCGGGCCGGGAGCCGACACGGCTCCCGGCCCGCGGTCGTTCGGCGCGGGCGCCGTCAGTGACCTCGACCACGGAACCGGCGACGCGCGCACGTCGAGGCGCGCGGGGGCGGGCAGCGAAACCGGCCACACCGTGCACAGATCGCGAACCCATGCTCGATCATGAAGGGTGCGAGCACAATTGGACGCCCCGGCGGGAGCCGGGAGTTGTCGGTGGGTTCGCCTAGGGTCGAAACGTGTTCGGCCCGGCAGCGACGACGGAGTGAGGGTGTGTGAACCAGCTACGCGATCAATACGACGCTTTGCTGCTCGACCTGGACGGCACGCTGTACCGCGGGCCCGAGGTGATCGAGGGCGGGCCGAAAGCGCTGGCGCCGAACGGTGATTCGGCGCAGCGGCTGGTCTATGTGACCAACAACGCGGCACGCGGACCCGGCGTGGTCGCCGGCCACCTCGCGGAGCTGGGCTACCCGGCGAGCAGCGACGATGTGGTGACCAGCGCGCAAGCCGCCGCCAGAATGGTCGCCGAGCAGCTGGCTCCGGGCGACCACGTGCTCGTCGTCGGCACCGACGATCTGGCCGCCGAGATCGCCGCCCGCGGTCTGGTGCCGATCCGCCGATTCGGCGACATACCGCCCGTGGCCGTCGTGCAGGGCCATTCGCCGACCACCGCGTGGCCGGATCTCGCCGAGGCCGCCTACGCCCTGCGCGCGGGCGCGCTGTGGGTGGCCGCCAACACCGACCGCACGCTGCCGAACGAACGCGGCCTGGCGCCGGGCAACGGGTCCATGGTCGCGGCGCTGCGCACCGCCTCGGATCGGGAACCGCTCGTGGCGGGCAAACCGTACGCGCCGCTGATGGAGAACGCGCTCGAACGCGCGGGCACCCGCGCCGCGCTGGTCGTGGGCGACCGCCTCGACACCGACATCGAGGGCGCCAACGGGCTCGGACTCGACTCGCTGCTGGTGCTCACCGGGGTCAGCACGCTGGAGGAAGTGTGTGCCGCACCGCCCGAACGGGTGCCCACCTTCGTCGCCGCCGGACTCGAGGCCCTCAACGACGAGATCGTGCCGGGCGCCGTCGCGCCGTCGGAGGTCGCGGAGCTGTTGCGACAGCACCCCGGCCGGGCGGTACGGGTGCGCGCGGCCGATTCCGAAATCCGATAGCGTTGACGGCACGATGAGTACACCGAGTTCACCGCCGACCGGCGCGTCACAGCCACCCCGCCCAGGGATCCCGCTGCCCGGCAGCCACCTGCCCGGTCAGGGCGGGCAGACTCCGGCCGATCCGCAGCGGATCACCGCCGAGGTCGACGCGCTGCTGGCCGAACTCGGTGCGACGGCACCGGTGACCGGTCCCGCGGAGAACACCGAGGCGGGCGCCGAGATCACCCGCCGGGCCCGCATCCTCGAACAGGCGCACGACGTGCTGGTCGACGCGCTGGCGACCGTGGACAAGATCTGAGGTGGCCAGGAGAGCGCGGGTGGACGCCGAACTGGTTCGCCGCGGATTGGCGCGATCGCGAGAACACGCGGTCGAACTGATCAGCGCGGGCCGCGTCCTGATCGCAGGCACCGTCGCGGTGAAACCGGCGACGGCGGTGGAGGCGGGAACGCCGCTGATCGTGCGGGAGGAACCCGACGAGGTGTCGTGGGCGTCGCGCGGCGCGCACAAGCTGCTCGGTGCGCTCGAGGCGTTCGAGCCGGCGGGGCTCGACGTCGCGGGCAAGCGCTGCCTCGACGCGGGCGCCTCGACCGGCGGGTTCACCGATGTGTTGCTCTCGCGCGGCGCGCGGGAGGTGGCCGCGGTCGATGTCGGGTACGGCCAGCTGATCTGGCGGTTGCAGAACGACGACCGCGTGCAGGTGTACGACCGCACCAACGTCCGTAACATCACGCCCGAAACCATCGGCGGCACAGTCGAGGTCGTCGTCGGCGATCTGTCGTTCATCTCGCTCGGCCTGGTGCTGCCCGCGATCGCGGCCTGCGCCGCCGACGGCGCCGATCTGCTGCCCATGGTGAAGCCACAGTTCGAGGTCGGCAAGGAACGGGTCGGTTCCGGCGGCGTGGTGCGTGATCCGGCGTTGCGGGCCGAAGTGGTCGGCGAGGTGGCCGCCGCGGCGGGCGCGCTCGGCCTGCGGACCCAGGGTGTGGTGGCCAGTCCACTGCCCGGCCCGTCGGGCAATGTCGAATACTTCCTGTGGCTGCGCAAGGTCGGCCCGTTCGAGTACGACGCCGAGCAGGTGGCGGGACTGGTCGCCCGCGCGGTCGAGGAGGGTCCGCAGTGAACACGCACGAGGGCGGCAGGGAGATCCTGCTCGTCGCCCACCCCGGTCGCGCGGAGATCATCGAGACCGCGCACCGGGTCGCGAAGATCTTCGCCGAAGCGGGGATCTGCCTGCGGGTCCTCGCCGACGAGGCCGACAGCACGCGCTTCGAGAACGAGCCGGCCGGTTATCCGGTGCGGGTGGTGCCGCACAGCCCCTCCGCGGCGCTGGGCTGTGAGATGGTCTTGGCCCTCGGCGGGGACGGCACCTTCCTGCGCGCCGCCGAACTCGGCAGGCCCACCGGTGTGCCGGTGCTCGGAATCAACCTGGGGCGCATCGGTTTTCTCACCGAAGCCGAGGCCGAACACCTCGACGAGGCGCTGGCCCAGGTGGTCGACCGCGACTACCGGGTGGAGGACCGGCTCACCATCGACGTCACGGTGCGCGTCGACGACACCGTCGTGGAACGCGGGTGGGCGCTCAACGAGGCCAGCATCGAGAACGCCCAGCGGATGGGTGTGCTGGAAGTGGTGCTCGAGGTCGACGGGCGCCCGGTCTCGGCGTTCGGCTGCGACGGCATCCTCATCGCCACCCCGACCGGCTCCACGGCCTACGCGTTCTCCGCGGGCGGGCCCGTGGTGTGGCCGGAGCTCGAGGCGATGCTGGTGATCCCGAGCAACGCGCACGCGCTGTTCGCGCGGCCGCTGGTGACCAGCCCCGAATCGCTGATCGCCGTGGAGACGGTCGCGACCGGCCACGACGCGATCGTGTTCCTCGACGGCCGCCGCACACTGGCGCTGCCGCGGGGCGGTCGCGCCGAAGTGGTGCGTGGCGAACGACCGGTCCGGTGGGTGCGGCTCGATTCCGCGCCGTTCGCCGACCGGATGGTGCGCAAGTTCCGTCTGCCGGTCACCGGCTGGCGGGGGAGACAGCGAACGGAGAACAGCCGCGATGCTGACTGAGATCAGGATTGACGGGCTGGGCGTCATCTCGACGGCCACCGCCCAGTTCCACGCCGGACTCACCGTCCTCACCGGCGAGACCGGTGCGGGCAAGACGATGGTCGTGACCAGCCTGCACCTGCTCAGCGGGGCGCGGGCCGACGCGGGCCGGGTGCGGCTCGGCGCGGCCAAAGCCGTGGTCGAGGGCCGCTTCGTCATCGACGACGTCAACGACGCGGCCAAGGCCGCCGTCGAGGAGGTGCTGGAGTCGGCCGCCGCCGAGGCCGACGAGGACGGCAGCGTGATCGCGGTCCGCACCGTCAACAGCGACGGGCGTTCCCGCGCGCACCTCGGCGGGCGCGGCGTGCCGGCGGCGGTGCTCGGCGAGTTCACCTCGCGGCTGCTGACGGTGCACGGCCAGAACGACCAGCTGCGCCTGCAACGCCCGGAACAGCAGCTGGCCGCGCTCGACCAGTTCGCGGGCGACGGCGTCGCCGGGCTGCTGCGCAAGTACCAGGTGCACCGGCGGTCCTGGCTCGATGCCCGCGCCGAACTGCTCGAGCGGACCGAGCGCAGCAGGGAACTGGCACTCGAGGCCGACCGGCTCAAGCATTCGCTGGCCGAGATCGACGGCATCGCACCGGAACCGGGCGAGGACACCCGCCTCGTCGCCGAGATCCGCAGGCTCAGTGATCTGGACTCGCTGCGCGAGGCCGCGGCGGCCGCGCACGAGGCGCTGTCGGGCCCCGCCGACGCGCCCGCCGACGGCGGCGGGGTCCTCGATCTGCTGGGCGGGGCGCGCGCCCGGCTCGATGCGGCCGACGATCCGGCGCTGAGCGCGCTCTCACCGCGGCTGGGGGAGGCGATCGCGGTGGTCGTCGACGTCACCACCGAACTCAGCGGCTACCTCTCGGAACTGCCGTCCGATCCCGGCGCGCTGGACTCGATGCTCACCCGGCAGGCGGAGCTGAAGTCGCTGACCCGCAAGTACGCCCCCGACATCGACGGCGTCATCGCCTGGGCGGACGAGTCACGCGCGCGCCTGGACTCCCTCGACGTCTCCGAGGACGCGCTGGCCAAGCTCGCCGGTGAGGTCGAGACGGCCGCGGGCAAGGTGCGCGAGGCGGCGCGCAAACTCAGCGCCGCGCGGGCCAAGGCCGCGGGCAAGCTGGCCGCCGCGGTGAGCACCGAGCTCGGGGGCCTGGCGATGGGGAAGGCCAAGCTGGAGGTGCAGGTGCGCCCGATGCCCGCCGGCGCCCAGGACTCCGCGCCGCTCGACCTCGACGGGGTGCGGCTGCACGCCGGGTCCAACGGTGTCGACGAGGTGGAATTCCGGCTCTCGGCGCACTCGGGTGCACAGTCGCTGCCGTTGAGCAAGAGCGCCTCCGGCGGTGAGCTCTCGCGCGTCATGCTGGCACTGGAGGTGGTGCTCGCCGGTTCGGATCACGGCGCGACCATGGTGTTCGACGAGGTCGACGCCGGCGTCGGCGGCCGGGCGGCCGTCGAGATCGGCAAGCGCCTCGCCCGGTTGGCCCGTACCCATCAGGTGATCGTGGTGACCCACCTGCCCCAGGTGGCGGCCTTCGCCGACACGCACCTGGTGGTGAACAAGTCCGACGACGGAAAAGGCAAGGTGGACAGCGGAGTTCGCACGCTGACCGACGAGGAGCGGGTCGTGGAACTGGCCCGGATGCTGGCCGGCCTCGACGACACCGAGACCGGCCGCGCGCACGCGGAGGAACTGCTGGAGACCGCGCGCGCGGAGCGCACTCCGGCCTAGCCGCGGCCGGGCCGGAGTGGCGGAAAGCTAGCGCAGCGCCTTGCGGACGCCGCCGATGAGCTGGTTGGTCAGCTGACGCAGGCCGAACTCGAGGATCGGGGCGGGCACGGGCAGCGAGGGCTCGGACTCCATCGTGTAGACCACGCGGGTGCCGCCCGAGCTGGTGTCGGCGAAGGTGACGATGCCGACGTGGCGCTTGACCGGCGCGCCCTTGACGATCTTGTACTCCATCCGCTCACCGGGGACCAGCGCGGTGATCTCCTCGGTGACACCGGCCTTGCCGAAGCCGAGCAGGTGCTGCGCGCCGACGCCGGTGGCCGGGTCGCCCTGCTTGATCAGCTTGACCTGGATGGGCAGGTGCGGGCTGACGGCCTCACGCTCGGTGAAGAGGCGGTAGACGATGTCGCGAGGGGCGTCGAAGACCGTCTCGACGGTGCTGCGGGGCATGGGTGTCTCCTGTCCGAGATATCTGTGACCCGCAGCATACGGGTAGTCGCCGGAGGCGTTTCGATCCGACCGCTCGGACCAGGGGGATGTAACCGACCCGCGGGCCTGTCCGACATACTGGCGGAGATCGTTTGTGAGCCGAACTTGTGGACTGTCGCCGGCCGTGGCCGGCGGACACGACCGAAGGAGTGCGAGACGATGCGAGTGATCGGGATGATCGGCGCCGCGACGGCGGTGGCCGCGACCGCGGTGCTCGGGACGGCGGGAACCGCCGCCGCGGCACCGGTGACCACGAATTTCGCCGGCGCCGCGGCCCTGTGGGGCTGGAGCATGAACGGGCCCGGCACCGACTACGTCACCGTCACCGCGACGACCGGAGTCGAACCGGGGCAGGTGTCGTTCGGGGTCACAAATGTCGTGCCCTACAAGGGGGACGGTTCGCCCTGGTTGCGCGCACGGGTGCAGTGGCTCAACGTGAACACCGGCGCGACCGGGATCGCCGATGTGCCCTACATCTTCCCGTGCACCGATCCGGCCCAGTGCCCGGTGGGTCCGGTCGTGGCGAACACCGGGCCGGGGCAGATCGTCGCCGGTGTCTATTCGGTCGCCGTGGGCGGCAACATCGGCCCGAGCGTCACGGTCATGCCGGGATACGGCACCGTCGCCGTGCCCTGATCCGGCCGTGACCACCGAAAAGGCGGAATGCTCGGGTGGCCGGTGCCCAGGCATCGGCGGGTGCTGAGCGGTAGCTCAAGGCGACGAATGTGACCGGTGATTCGGCGCGCCTCCACCAAAGGTTGAGGGTTTGCGCTCATCATCGGCCACATGAGGATGCCGGCGCTGTTGTCGAGAAACACCGAAACGCTGCCCGGTGTCACCGGGATCGCCAGGGTCGACCGCGACACCCGGCGACTGCTGCGGCGCGTGAGTCCAGGCGACGTGGTCGTGCTCGACGAGACCGACCTGGACCGGCACACCGCCGACCGGCTGGTGGAGGCGGGCGTGGTCGCGGTGATCAACACCTCGCCCTCCATCTCCGGCCGCTACCCCAACCTCGGCCCGGAAGTGCTGGTGGCCAACGGGATCGTGCTCATGGACACGGTCTCCTCCGATGCCTTCGGCAAGATCAAGGACGGCGCCAAGATCCGGATCGACGAGGGCATCGTCTACGCGGACAAGCTCACCAAGAAGGAACCCGAGGTCCTCGTCGAGGGCATCGAGTTCGACGAATCGGCCATCGCCGACCGGATGATCGAGGCGCGCAACGGTCTGGCCGATCATCTCGACGCGTTCGCGGGCAACACCACCGAATTCGTCCGCACCGAGAGCGGTCTGCTGATCGACGGCATCGGCGTGCCCGACATCGAGCTGGACCTGCGCAACCGGCATGTCGTGGTGATCGCCGACGGGCCGGGCCATCTCGAGGAGCTACGGCGCCTCAAGCCCTTCATCAAGGAGTACGCGCCGATCCTGATCGGGGTCGGCCGCGGCGCCGACACGCTGCGCAAGCTCAAGTACACGCCGGACCTGATCGTCGGCGATCCCGACGAGATCAGCACGGAGACACTGCGTTCCGGCGCCGAGATGATCCTGCCCGCCGACACCGACGGGCACGCCAAGGGCCTGGAACGTATCCAGGATCTCGGTATCGGCGCCACGACGTTCCCGTCCTCGGGCTCGCCCGCCGACCTGGCGCTCATGCTCGCCGATCATCACGGCGCGTCGCTGATCGTGCTCGCCGGCGCGCCCGCCTCCCTGGAGGACTTCTTCGACCGCGGCCGGCGTGACAGCAACCCGGCGACGTTCCTGACCAGGCTGAAGGTCGGCGCGAAGCTGGTCGACGCGAAGGCGGTGTCCACGCTGTACCGGCACCGGTCCTCCGGCGCCGCGCTGGCGCTGGTGGTGCTGGCGGCCCTGGTCGCCATCGTGGTGGTGATCCTGGCCTCGCACAACGGATCCGAGATGCTGGACTGGGCGATCGAGTACTGGAACCGCTTCGTGCTGTGGGTGCGTGGTCTGCTGTGATCTCGCTGCGTCAGCACGCCATCTCGATCGCGGCGATCTTCCTCGCCCTGGCCGTCGGGGTGGTGCTCGGTTCCCAGACCCTCGCCTCGGACATGCTCTCCGGGCTGCGCTCGGACAAGAGCGATCTGAGCGGCCAGGTCGACGCGCTCACCGCGCGCAACGAACAGCTCACCGGACAGCTCGACGCCGCCGACCGCTTCCTCGCCGGGTCGGCGGGCCGGATCCTGGGCGGCACGCTGGCCGACCGCAGCGTCGTCGTGTTCAGCACCCCCGACGCCGACCCCGGCGACATCGACGGGGTGAGCCGGGCGCTCGAGACCGCGGGTGCCGCGGTGACCGGCCGGATCGCGCTCACCGACTCCTTCGTCGACGCGGGCGAGGGCGACCGGATGCGCTCGGCGCTGACCAACATCGTCCCCGCGGGCGCGCAGCTGCGGACCGGCGCGGTCGACCAGGGCTCGATGGCGGGGGACCTGCTGGGGCTCACGCTGCTGCTCGACCCGGCGAGCAATCAGCCGCGCAGCACCGAGCCCGAACTCGCGCTGGTCCTCGAGACCCTGCGCGGCGGCGGTTTCCTGGCCTACGGCGAGGGCCCGGTGCGGCCCGCGCAGCTGGCGGTCGTGGTCACCGGCAACGGTGTCGCATCCGACACCGGCCAGGGCGCGACTATCGCCCGCTTCGCCGGTGCCGTGCGCGCGCGGGCCACCGGTGCCGTGCTGGCCGGTCGGGCGGGCGCCGCCGAGGGCAACGGCGCGATCGCCCACGTGCGCGCGCAGGCGCCGCTGGCGACCACGGTGACCACGGTCGACAACGTCGACCGTGAGATCGGCCGGGTGACAACCGCTCTCGCCTTCACCGAGCAGCTCTCCGGCGGCGCGGGCCGGTACGGGACGGGGCCGACGGCGACCTCGCTCACCATGGTGGCCATGCCCCGCTGAGTTCGCCGCCCGACACGCGTCCGCGTTAACGACCCGCAAATAGCTCGGGGGCCCGGGTCCCTGTTATTGTGGAGTTCCGTGGGTCAAACACGGAATCAGGCTCGAAATGCCACCAAGCACATCTTCGTGAGCGGTGGCGTCGCCTCCTCTTTGGGTAAGGGTCTCACCGCCTCCAGCCTCGGTCAGTTGCTGACCGCGCGCGGCATGCGGGTGACGATGCAGAAGCTCGATCCGTATCTGAACGTCGATCCGGGCACCATGAACCCGTTCCAGCACGGCGAGGTGTTCGTCACCGAGGACGGCGCGGAGACCGACCTCGATGTCGGCCACTACGAGCGCTTCCTCGATCGCGACCTGTCCATGGACGCGAATGTGACCACGGGACAGATCTATTCGACCGTGATCGCCAAGGAGCGGCGCGGCGAGTACCTGGGCGACACGGTGCAGGTCATCCCGCACATCACCGACGAGATCAAGAACCGCATCATGGCGATGCAGGGTCCCGATCTGCAGGGGCATGTGCCGGACGTGGTGATCACCGAGATCGGTGGCACCGTCGGCGACATCGAGTCGCAGCCGTTCCTCGAGGCGGCGCGCCAGATCCGCCACGACGTGGGCCGGGACAACGTGTTCTTCCTGCACGTGTCGCTGGTGCCGTACCTGGCGCCCTCGGGTGAGCTCAAGACCAAGCCGACGCAGCACTCGGTGGCCGCGCTGCGCAACATCGGCATCCAGCCCGACGCGCTGATCCTGCGCTGCGACCGCGAGGTGCCGCAGGGCCTCAAGAACAAGATCGCGCTGATGTGCGACGTCGACGTGGAGGCGTGCATCTCCACCCCCGACGCGCCGTCGATCTACGACATCCCGAAGGTGCTGCACAGCGAGGGCCTCGACGCCTACGTGGTGCGCAAGCTGGGTCTGCCCTTCCGTGACGTCGACTGGACCGTGTGGGGCGACCTGCTCGACCGCGTGCACTCGCCGCGCGAGACCGTCGAGGTGGCGCTGGTCGGCAAGTACGTCGATCTGCCCGACGCCTACCTGTCGGTCACCGAGGCGCTGCGCGCCGGTGGCTTCGCGCACCGGTCCAAGGTGAACATCCGCTGGGTGCCCTCGGACGAGTGCGAGACCGAGGCGGGCGCCCAGGCGGCGCTGCGCGACGTCGACGCGGTGCTGATCCCCGGTGGCTTCGGCATCCGCGGCATCGAGGGCAAGCTCGGCGCCATCGGCTACGCCCGGCGCCGCGGCATCCCGCTGCTCGGCCTGTGCCTGGGCCTGCAGTGCGTGGTCATCGAGGCGGCGCGCTCGGTGGGCATCGAGGACGCCAACTCGGCGGAGTTCGAGCCCGAGACGAAGAACCCGGTCATCTCCACCATGGCCGACCAGGAAGACGTCGTCGCCGGCGCCGCCGATCTCGGTGGCACCATGCGCCTGGGCGCCTACCCGGCCACGCTGCAGAAGGGCTCGGTCGTCGCGCAGGCCTACGGCACCGAGAACGTCTCCGAGCGGCACCGGCACCGGTTCGAGGTGAACAACGCCTACCGCGACGCGATCGCGAAGAGCGGGCTCGTGTTCTCGGGCACCTCGCCCGACGGGCACCTGGTGGAGTTCGTCGAGTACCCGGCCTCGGTGCATCCGTTCTTCGTCGCCACCCAGGCGCATCCGGAGCTCAAGAGCCGCCCGACCCGGCCGCATCCGCTGTTCGCCGCGCTGATCAACGCGGCGTTGAAATACAAACTGGCCGAACGCCTTCCCGTAGACTTCCCCGAGGAAGAACTCGCGGAGCAGGCCGCGGACCTCTGAGCGGGAGCGATCGAGAAGTGAGCAAGCCCGGTAGTCACGAGTTCGAGACGGTGTCGAGCCGGGTGCTCTACAGCGGCGCGATCCTGGCCCTGCGCCAGGATCAGGTCGCGATGCCGGACGGCCGGGTCGCCGAGCGTGAGGTCATCGAGCATCACGCCGCCGTCGCGGTGCTCGCCCTCGACGACGACGGCAACGTCGTCCTGATCCGGCAGTACCGGCATCCGCTCGGCACCCGGCTGCTCGAGCTGCCCGCCGGGCTGCTCGACATCGACGGCGAGGACCCGCTCACCGCGGCCAAGCGCGAGCTGGCCGAGGAGACGGGCCTGGCCGCCGCCGAGTGGTCGGTGCTGGTGGATGTGGCGTTGTCGCCGGGGTTCACCGACGAGGCGCTGCGGGTGTATTTCGCCACCGGGCTCACCGAGACCGACCGGCCGGACCCCGAACACGAGGAAGCCGATCTGGAGCTGGTGCGGATGCCGGTCGCCGAGGCGGTCCGGGCCGCGCTGGCCGGGGAGATCGTGAACGCGACGGCGGTCGCCGGGGTGCTCGCCTACGCGGCGGCCTCGGCGAACGCGGTGCCGATGCGCCCGGCCGACGCGCCGTGGCCGGGGCAGCCGACCGCGTTCCTGCGGCGCAAGGCCGAGCAGGCGCGCTCGGCGACGGGTGACGCGTGAGCGCGGCACGCGGCGGAGACTAGACGGGCTCGGGCGTGCTCGCGCGCGAGATCGACGCCTACCTCGACCATCTGGCGGTCGAGCGCGGCGCCGCGCGCAACACCCTCGGCGCCTATCGCCGTGATCTCGGCCGCTACCGGTCCTTTCTGGACGGCCGCGGCATCGACAGCCTGCGCGCGGTCACCCAGGGCGATGTCGCCGAGTTCACCATGGCGCTGCGCTCCGGCGGCGCCGATCACCCCCCGCTCGCGGCGGGCTCGGTGGCCAGGGCGCTGATCGCGGTCCGCGGCCTGCACAAGTTCGCCGCCGCGGAGGGCCTCACCGACACCGACGTCGCGCACGCGGTGAAACCGCCGGCGCCGGGGCGCCGTCTGCCCAAGGCGCTGCCCTACGACCAGGTGTTACGCCTGCTGGAGGCCGCGGGCGGGGAGGGCGACGCGGCCGACGGCGGTCCGCGCGGCCTGCGCGATCGCGCCCTGCTGGAACTGCTGTACTCCACCGGCGCCCGCATCTCCGAGATGGTCGGCCTCGACGTCGACGACATCGACGCCGGGCAGCGCTGCGTCGTGCTGCGCGGCAAGGGCGGCAAGCAGCGGCTGGTCCCCATCGGCCGTCCGGCGCTGGCGGCCGTGGACGCCTATCTGGTGCGGGGCAGGCCGAGCCTGGCGGCGAGCGGGAAGGGTTCCGGCGGCGCGCTGTTCCTCAACGCGCGCGGCGGCAGGCTCTCGCGGCAGAGCGCCTGGCAGGTGCTGCAGACCGCCGCCGAGCGGGCCGGAATCGGGGCCGCCGTCTCGCCGCACACCCTGCGGCATTCCTTCGCGACCCACCTGCTCGACGGCGGCGCGGACGTGCGCGTCGTGCAGGAACTGCTCGGCCACGCCTCGGTGACGACCACCCAGATCTACACGCTGGTCACGGTGAGCACACTGCGCGAAGTCTGGGCGACCGCGCACCCGAGGGCCAGGTGAACCGCCACCGGACAGTCATGTCCGGCGGGTATCGTGCGAACACGCCCGGCGTTGCCATGCTGTACCTCACCGGTCCGAGCGGTAGCGTCTACCCAGAGCTGGACCGTACGAAAGCGAGTCCCGGCCGAATCGGGCTCGCTACCCTCGACAGGGGATACCGGCAGGAAAACGTATAAGGAGCAGCGGATCGTGACGACAGCGGAAACACCGTGGGACGGTGGACCGGATCAGGTCGCCGAGGCCGTCGAGATGGGCCCGACCGGGCGCCCGCTGCGACTGGTACCCGAGCCACCGCAGGTGCAGCGTCACGGTGACGCGCTGGTGGTGGCCATGTGCAACCAGAAGGGCGGGGTCGGCAAGACCACCTCGACCATCAATCTCGGTGCCGCCCTGGCCGAATACGGCCGCCGCGTGCTGCTCGTCGACCTCGACCCGCAGGGTGCGCTCTCGGCCGGCCTCGGCGTGGCCCACCACGATCTCGACCTCACGGTGCACAACCTGCTGATCGGTGGGAAGGCCACCGTCGACGACGTCCTGCAGACCACCAAGGTCGAGGGAATGGACCTGCTGCCCAGCAACATCGACCTGTCCGCGGCCGAGATCCAGCTGGTCAACGAGGTGGGCCGGGAGCAGTCGCTGGGACGGGCGCTGGCCGGGGTCCGCGACCGCTACGACTACATCCTCATCGACTGCCAGCCCTCGCTCGGGCTGCTCACCGTCAACGCGCTGGCCTGCTCCGACGGCGTGATCATCCCGATGGAATGCGAGTACTTCTCGCTGCGCGGCCTGGCCCTGCTCAACGACACCGTCGAGAAGGTGCGCGACCGCCTCAACCCGCGACTGAGCCTGTACGGCATCGTGGTCACCATGTTCGACGCGCGGCTGCTGCATTCGCGCCAGGTGATGTCGCGGGTGGTCGAGGTGTTCGGCGACCTCGTCTACGACACCGCCATCTCGCGCACCGTGCGGTTCCCCGACGCCAGCGTCGCCGGCGAACCCATCACCACGTGGGCGCCGAAATCCGGCGGCGCCGAGTCGTATCGGGCGATGGCACGCGAGGTCATCCACCGGTCGGGCCGGTGATCGACGCTCGACCCGCGGTGCCCGAAGTCTCCGAAGAAGCGGCTCCTCCCGCCGAGAACACCGGTTTCCATCTGCGGCTGAAGAATTTCGAAGGGCCGTTCGATCTGCTGCTGACGCTGATCAGTTCGCGCAAACTCGACGTCACCGAGGTCGCGCTGCATCAGGTCACCGACGAGTTCATCGCCTACACGAAGGCGTTGACCGCCGACCTCGTCGAGAACACCAAGCTGCGCGCCGACAAGATCCTCGATCAGACCACCGAGTTCCTCGTCGTCGCGGCCACCCTGCTCGATCTCAAGGCGGCCCGGTTGCTGCCCTCGGGCGAGATGACCGACGCCGACGACCTGGAACTGCTCGACGCCCGCGACCTGCTGTTCGCCCGGCTGCTGCAGTACCGGGCGTTCAAACAGGTCGCGGAGCTGTTCGGGGAACTGGAATCGGCCGCGCTGCGCCGGTACCCGCGGTCGGTGGCGCTCGAGGAACAGTTCGAGGGCCTGCTGCCCGAGGTGACGCTCGGCGTCGACATCGCCGCGTTCGCCGAGATCGCCGCCGCCGCGTTCCGGCCACGCCCGATCGCCCAGGTCGGCCTCGGGCATCTGCACATGCACACCATCTCGGTCGCCGAGCAGGCCGAGCTGGTGCTGGCGCGGTTGAAGGAGCGCGGGCCCGGCGGCTGGACCACCTTCGCCGAGCTGGTCGAGGACTGCACCGCCCCGGTGGAAATCGTGGCCCGCTTCCTCGCGTTGCTCGAGTTGTACCGCGGCAAGACCATCGCGTTCGACCAGCCCGATCCGCTCGGCCCGCTGGCCGTGAGCTGGCTCGGCGAGCTGGACCCGGACGCCGAGGCGGCGGCCTTGACCTTCGAGGAGGATTACGGATGACCGAGGCAGTGGCGGAGTTCACTTCCGAGCCGCTCGACGACGGCGAACTGCGCTCGGCGCTCGAGGCCATGCTGCTCGTCGTCGACGCTCCCGCGCCGGTAGAACAGCTGGCCGCGGCCGTGGACGACACCGCCGAACGGGTCGAGGCGACGCTGCGGGCGATGTCGGCCGAGCTCACCGCGCGGGGCAGCGGCATCGACCTGCGTTTCGTCGGGGACGGCTGGCGCTTCTATACTCGACAGGAGTACGCGCCCTATGTCGAGCGTGTACTGCTCGACGGGGCCCGGACGAAGCTCACCCGGGCCGCCTTGGAAACCTTGGCGGTGATCGCCTACCGCCAGCCGGTGACCCGCACCAGGGTCAGCGCGGTGCGCGGGGTGAACGTCGACGGAGTGATGCGCACACTGCTCGCCAGGGGCCTGATCGCGGAAGCGGGTCAGGACCCGGAGACCAACGGCACGCTGTACCGCACCACCGAGTTGTTCCTCGAACGGATCGGGCTCGCCTCCCTCGGCGACCTGCCACCGCTGGCGCCGCTGCTTCCCGGCGTCGACCTGATCGATGAGATCAGCGAGAGCCTGGAGACCGACCCCCGGTTCACCAGGCTGCAGAAACCCGCCGAGTCCGACATGGACCTCGGCACCGACGATTGACAGGACAGATGAATAATTCCGCTCGCCGAGATGGCACACCGGATCGAAGAAGACGCACCGACCAGCCCCGTAGCGGCGCGAACCGGACCGCGGGAACCCGCGGCGGCACCGCGCGCACCGGGCAGGGCGGCGCCCGCGGCGAGGCCCCCGGCCGCCGCGGAACCGGCGCGGGCGGCTACTCCCGCGACACCGGCGCTCGCCGGGGCACGTCCGCGGGCGGCTACCAGCGCGACACCGAGTACGGCGGCCGCCGTGGCGGCTCGGCAGGCGGCTACCAGCGTGACGGCGAATCCGGCGGTCGCCGCGGCGCGTCCGCCGGGGGTTTCCAGCGTGACGGCGGTCGCCGTGGCGCAGGCGGCTACCAGCGCGACGACGCCGAGCGCGGCGGTCGTCCCGGCGCGCAGCCCCGTGGCGCCGCGCCGCGCGCGGGCGGCAACGCCCGTCCCACCACCGCGCAGGCGCCCGCCGCGCGCAAGAAGGCGGCCAAGCCGCAGCGCAAGGTGGTCGCGCCGACCATCCTGAACAACGCCAAGCCTGCGCGGCACCAGCATGCCGACACCGCCGAGGGCCCGAAGAAGCTGCCGTGGGGCGAGGGCGAACGCCTGCAGAAGGTGCTCGCCAAGGCGGGCGTGGCCTCGCGCCGCGCCGCCGAGGACATGATCGCGGCCGGTCGCGTCGAGGTCGACGGCAAGATCGTGCGTGAGCAGGGTCTGCGCGTCGACCCGGAGAACGCGGTCGTGCGCGTCGACGGCACCCGGGTCGTGGTGCGCGACGAGCTGGTGCACCTGGTGCTGAACAAGCCGCGCGGCTGGCAGTCGACCATGTCCGACGATCTGGGCCGCCCCTGCGTCGGCGATATCGTCGCCGAGCGGATCGCCGCCGGTCAGCGCCTGTTCCACGTCGGCCGTCTCGACGCCGACACCGAGGGCCTGCTGCTGCTGACCAACGACGGTGAGATGGCGCATCGCCTGATGCACCCCTCCTTCGAGGTGCCCAAGACCTACCTGGCCACCGTGCAGGGTGAGGTGAACTATCGCCTGATCAGCAAGCGCCTGCGCGACGGCGTCGAGCTCGAGGACGGTCCGGCCAAGGTCGACCGCTTCGCGCTGCTCGAGGCCCACGAGGGTCGTTCGCTGGTCAAGCTCGTGTTGCACGAGGGCCGCAAGCACATCGTGCGTAGGCTGCTCGACGAGGTCGGCCACCCGGTGATCCGGCTGGTGCGTACCCATCTGGGTCCGGTGGCGCTGGGCGACCAGCGGCCGGGCACGCTGCGAGTGCTCGGCCGGGACGAGATCGGCAAACTCTACGAGGCGGTGCAGTTGTGAACGGAGTGGATTCCCCGGTGGAGATCAGGAGCGACCGCATGACCGGCGACGGCACCCTGGTCGTCGCGATGGACGGTCCCTCCGGCACCGGCAAGTCCAGTGTGTCGCGCCGGCTGGCCACCCGTCTCGGGGCCCGCTACCTCGACACCGGCGCCATGTACCGGGTCGCCACGCTGCGCGTGCTGCGCGCCGGGGTCGACCTGACCGATCCGGTGGCGATCGCCGAGACCGTCGCGGCGCTGCCGTTGTCGATCGGCACCGACCCGGCCCACGAGGTGATCGAGCTCGACGGCGAGGACGTCTCGGCCGAGATCCGCGGCGACGCCGTCACCAAGGCCGTCTCCGCCGTGTCCGCCGTGGCCGAGGTGCGCGAGCAGCTCGTGGCCTCGCAGCGCGAGATCGCCGCCATGGCGGGCCGGATCGTGGTCGAGGGCCGCGACATCGGCACCGTGGTGCTCACCGGCGCCGACGCCAAGATCTACCTGACCGCCTCCGCGGAGGCGCGCGCCCAGCGGCGCAACGCCCAGAACATCCGCGAGGGACGCGGCGACGACTACGCGGCCGTGCTGGCCGACGTGCAGCGCCGCGACACCCTCGATTCCACCCGCACGGTGTCGCCGCTGCGCCCCGCAGCCGACGCGGTGCTCGTCGACACCAGCGAACTGACGATGGATCAGACCATCGACGAGCTCTACCGCGTGGTGGCCCAGCAGCTTTCGGCCACGACAGGAGGGTCGCGATGATCGACGAAGAGGTACTGGTCGGAGACGGCACCTGGAACGACGAAACCGACTGGGAGATCGCCGATCTCGAAGGTGAGCACGAGGACGGCGAGCATCTCGCGATGCCGACCGTCGCCGTGGTCGGCCGCCCGAACGTGGGCAAGTCGACCCTGGTGAACCGCATCCTCGGGCGCCGCGAGGCCGTCGTCGAGGACATTCCCGGCGTCACCCGCGACCGCATCTCCTACGAGGCGAGCTGGACCGGGCGCCGATTCCTGGTGCAGGACACCGGCGGCTGGGAGCCCGACGCCAAGGGCCTGCAGCAGCACGTCGCCCGGCAGGCCGAGGTGGCGATGGAGACCGCCGACGCGATCCTGCTCGTCGTCGACGCGACCGTCGGCGCCACCGCCACCGACGAGGCCGCGGTGCGCAAGCTGCGCCGCTCCAAGATCCCGGTGATCCTGGTGGCCAACAAGGTCGACGACCAGAAGGCCGAACTCGAGGCGGCCAGCCTGTGGTCGCTCGGCCTGGGCGAGCCGCGGATGGTGTCGGCCGCGCACGGCCGGGGCACCGGCGATCTGCTCGATGATGTGCTCGCCGCGCTGCCCGAGACCCCGCGCGAGGGCACCGGGGTGGCAGGGCCGCGCCGCGTCGCGCTGGTCGGCAAGCCGAATGTCGGCAAGTCGAGCCTGCTCAACAAGCTTTCCGGTGACGAGCGCTCGGTGGTCCACGATGTCGCGGGCACCACGGTCGACCCGGTCGACTCGCTCGTCGAACTCGGCGGCAAGATCTGGAAGTTCGTCGACACCGCCGGGCTGCGGCGCAAGGTGTCCAACGCCTCGGGCACCGAGTTCTACGCCTCGCTGCGCACCAAGTCGGCGCTGGAGGCCTCCGAGGTCGCGATCATGCTGATCGACGCCTCGGTGCCGATCACCGAGCAGGACCTGCGCGTGATCAGCCTGGTCGCCGACTCCGGTCGCGCGCTGGTGCTGGCGTTCAACAAGTGGGACCTGGTCGACGAGGACCGCCGCTACATGCTCGAGCGCGAGATCGACCGCGATCTGGTGCGGGTGCCGTGGGCGCAGCGGGTCAACATCTCCGCCCACACCGGCCGCGCCGTGCAGAAGCTGGTGCCGCAGATGGAGACCGCGCTCGAGTCCTGGGACAAGCGCATCTCCACCGGCCGCCTGAACACCTGGCTCAAGGAAGTCATCGCGGCCACCCCGCCGCCGATGCGCGGCGGCCGCCAGCCCCGCGTCCTGTTCGCCACCCAGGCGGGCACCCGCCCGCCGACCTTCGTGCTGTTCACCACCGGTTTCCTCGAGGCGGGCTACCGCCGCTTCCTGGAGCGCCGCCTGCGCGAGGAATTCGGCTTCGACGGCTCGCCCGTGCGCATCTCGGTGCGCGTGCGCGAGAAGAAGGACCGCAAGAAGTAGATCGACGATCCGACGGTGAGCCCCGGGCATTCCAGCCCGGGGCTCACTGCGTCGGGTAGCAGGGAATCGCCTGGGCGGCCGCGTCTGCCGCGCACCCGGCGAGCGAGGGCTGATAATCGCCTGAGAACCACCGGAGCGGGACACCTCGGCGCGCTCCGGCGCGTTGACAAGGCACGAGGTCCTGTGCGGCCCGGCAAGGAGTGCGTCATGAGTCTCATCGGAACCGTGGTCGGCTATCTGCTGACGGTGTTCATCGTGTTGCTGCTCGTCCGGATGGTGCTGGACTGGGCGGATCTGCTCGGCAAGCTGCCGCCCTGGGCGGGCAAGGCACGGTCGGTGGTGTATGCCGCGACGGAGCCGGTACTGGCGCCCGTCCGCCGGATCCTGCCCCCGGTGCGGCTCGGCGGAACCGCCCTGGATCTGGCCTTCACCGTGGTGTTCATCGTGGCGCTGATCCTGCGCTCGGTGGCGTTCA
Organism: Nocardia neocaledoniensis; assembly: GCF_003182135.1. Classification (GTDB taxonomy): domain Bacteria; phylum Actinomycetota; class Actinomycetes; order Mycobacteriales; family Mycobacteriaceae; genus Nocardia; species Nocardia neocaledoniensis. Next base: position 21,304 of record NZ_QGTL01000015.1, read on the forward strand.
GCCTGTAGCCGTGGTCAGGCGCTCAGCACGCGGTCGAGCAGGTGATCGACGAGTTGTGCTGCGCGAGAAGCGAAGTCGTCATTGGTGAGCATGCCCTGGGCCAGCCCCGCGACCGCGAACAGGATCACCTCGGCATCGGCGACGACCACCCGATCGTCGGCGCCGCTGCCGCGTAGTGCGCGCAGCTGGGCCGCCACCGCGTCGATGATGTAGTTCGGCGTCTCGACGGTGTCGGCGGATTCCAGATCGGGACCGGTGAGCGTGGCCGCGTGGAAGATACCGAGGATCACCGCGTTCCGCCTGCTCGCCTCGTCGAGCGGCAGGAGCCCGAGCAGTATCGTCCGCACGATCTCGCGCGGGCCCGCGCCCGGCCCCAGTGTCGCGAGCGCCGCGTGCAGCCGCGCGCCCGAATCCTCGACCGTGGCGCGGTGCGTGGCCAGCAGGAATTCGCGCTTGGTGCCGAAGTAATACTGCACCGATCGCACCGAAACCCCTGCCTCGGCGGCCACCGACTGGAACGTGGCCGCGTCCAGCCCACCCCGGGCGATCACCCGGCGCGCCGCACCGGTGATCGCGCGCCGGCGTTCTTCGTGATCGGCCAATCGTGGCACCCATGCCTCCTGTGTCTCGCTGTGCGGCGGATCTTGATGGTACGCGCATATCATTTTCGTGGTACGGTCATATCATCAACGAGGAACGGGGTGGATATGGCCAAGATCGGCAAGTTCAAGAACGACAAGGCGCGCGAGGAGTATCTGCGGGCCTACCGCGCACTCGAGCGAGAGATGCCGGTGCCGTCGACGACGTCCGACATCGGCACCTCGTTCGGGACGACCCGGGTTCGCGAAGCCGGTCAGGGGGAGGGGGTTCCGCTCGTGCTGTTGCACTCGCTCGGCGCGAACAGCCTGGCCTGGAACCATGTGATCGAGGACCTCGCCCGTGATCGCGTGGTCTACATGCCGGAGATGATCGGCGTGCCCGGGCTCAGTGTGCAGACCGCGCCGATCGACGAGAAGGGCTTCGGTACGTGGTTCGGCGATCTCCTGGATGGCCTCGGCCTCGAGCGGGTGCACCTGGTCGGGTACTCCCAGGGCGGCTGGCAGGCGATGGTGATCGGAGCTGAGCAGCAACACAGGCTGGCGAGCCTGACCGTGATCGAGCCGGGCGGCACGTTGACCAAGGTCAGGTGGAGCGTGCTGTGGACGATGATCAAGGTCGGCGCGCGGCCGACCGACAAGAACCTGCGCAGGATGAACGCCTGGCTCAACCCCGGCGTCACGCTGTCCGACGCCGAGTTCGCCGGTGTCAAGGCCTCGCTCGGCTATGTGCCCGCGATCGGGTTCCCGAAGATGTTCACCGACGAGCGCCTGGCGACGCTCACGATGCCGACGCTGTGGCTGTTCGGGTCGGAGTCGTTGGTCGTGGACGCCGCGCTCGCCGGCCGGCGCCTGCGCGCGAATGTCTCCACGCCCGAGATCGAGGTGTTCGCCGGCGCGGGGCACGGCATCTTCCACCAGATCCCGGACCGAGTCACCGCGCGCGTTCTGGACTTCACCCGTCGCTACGACGCCACCGTCACCCGTCGCGGCGAGTGAACGACCGCCCGTTCGCGCCGAGCGTCTGCCGCCGGTGAGCAGCCGAACCGGTGCTCCTACTCCGCGATCCGCGTGGCGTCGTCCAAGGGGCGGGTGATCGCCCAGAGCCGGGTGAAGGTGCAGGTCGCGATCTTCCATTCGCCGTTCTCGAGGCGGTATTCGTCGGCGTATTCGCCGGTGGCGACGGTTTCGGTGCGTTCGATCAGGTTGACCTGGCGGAAGCGCAGGGTCCAGCTGCCGGTCGCCGTGCCGTCCTCGCCGACGGTGATGTCGGGGTGGACGCCGTGGTGCATGTCGAGGATCGCGTGCTTGCCGTCGACCTTCTGCAGAGCGATGGAAGCGAACACGGCGGCCATGCCGTCGGCGTCCATCGCGCCCAGCTCGCCGTAGTCCAGCGCCGAGCCGGCCGCGACGAAGCAGTCGCGGAAGCCCACGGGGTCCTTGGCGTCGCACGCGCGGAAGTAGCGGTGCTTGAGCGCGATGATCGACTCGATCGCCGCCAGCCGGGCGAGGTGGCGGGCCGTGTCGTCGGTGGTGGTTGCCGTCATGCGCCTCACGGTACGGCTGGGCCGGCCGACCCGCTCGAGTATTCTCCCGCTCATCGGGACCGGGCTCGGCCTGCGCACGCGGGATTCTGCCCGCGTCCAGCCGTGCGCGTGGCGGTCGAGCGGTTCGCGGCGGGTGGACGGGAAGCCCGCCGTTCGTAGCCGGTCGCGCTCGCGCGCGGACGCCACCTACTGGTCATCGGTGCCTTCGATGCGCCACCGGGTGAGAACCGCGCGGACACAGGGTGTTTCGGCGAGGGCGTCCGCGGTGTCGGCGAAGGCCGAGTCCGGGGCACGGTGGGTGAGGATGATCAGCCGGGCGTCGGGGCCGTCGTGCTCCTGACGTACCCGGGCGATGCTGACGCCATGGGCGGCGAAAACGGTGGCGACCCGGGCCAACGCGCCCGCGTGATCGGTGACCGAGAGATTGAGGTAGTAGCGGGTGGGGGTGTCGCCGAGCGGGGCGAGGGGGAGTTCGGCGTAGTAGGAGGCGCGCGGGGCCCGGCCGCCGTGCACCCGATTGCGCGCCGCCGTGATCAGGTCACCGAGCAGGGCCGAGGCGGTGGCGGCGGGGGTGGTGGCGCCGTAGAACATCAGCCTGCCCGCGGCCGCCGCGTCGACAGCCACCGCGCCGAAGGGCGCCGCCACCCCGGCCAGCGGGTCGGCGGCGGGCAGCAGCGCCGGATGCACCCGCACCGAGATCTGTTCCTTGCCACCGGCTCCGGGATGCTCGACGACCCGTGAGCACACGACGAGGGTGCGCAGGCTCAGGCCGAGCGCCGCGGCGACAGCGAGGTCGTAGCTGGGCGCGGGCCCGGGATTCTCGACGTAGACCTCGCCCACCTCGACCCTGGTGTGGAAGGCCAGCGTCGCCAGGATCGCCGCCTGCTCGGCGATGCCACGGCCGGGCTCGCCGGGGAACACGCCGAGCACCTGGTGCACCCGGTCGCCCGCGAGCGACTGGGTGAGCGGCCGCACCACCGGGACCCCGCCGGCCACCGCCGCTTCGAAACACAGGTCGGCGCCGTGCTGTTCGGCCGCGGCGGCCAGCCGGGGACCGTGCTCGGCGATCAGCGCGGTGTTCGCGGTGATCACCGACCGCCCGTGCCGCAGCGCGTCGAGCACCGCGGTGACCGTGCCCGCGTCCTCGGTCGCGTCGACCACCAGCTCCGGCTCCCCGTCGAGCGTGAGCTCCGCTCCGGCGCGTTCGCGCAGGTCGCCGCCGGTCGCCCGGAGAATGCGCACGACCTCCTCGGCCAGCGGGCCCGCGCCGAGAACGGCGACACCGAGCGTGGGTCGAGGGGAACGGAAGAGCTGATGGGTCATGGGGATTCGCCTAACCGCCGAGAGATGCCGAGCCGGGAACGAACGCCGCTCGCGCCACCCCCGTGCTGCCCAGTATCGCGGCCGAAACGATTCGGCGGCAGTCGTTTTCACCACGAATCTGCACAGTCGTGCCAGAAATCCCTGGATACTCGGAAGGGTCGCGCGCGGAACACGCGTGGACGAGCAGGGGAGAGGACACGGTATGGCCCTGGTTGTGCAGAAATTCGGCGGATCATCGGTGGCGAGCGCGGAGCGGATCCGGCGGGTCGCCGAGCGGATCGTGGAGACGAAGAAGCAGGGTCACGATGTGGTGGTGGTCTGCTCGGCCATGGGCGACACCACCGATGAACTGCTCGACCTGGCGGGACAGGTGGCGCCCGCGCCACCGCCCCGGGAGATGGACATGCTGCTCACCTCCGGGGAGCGCATCTCGAATGCCCTGGTGGCCATGGCGATCCACTCGCTCGGCGCCGAGGCCAGGTCGCTGACCGGTTCGCAGGCCGGGGTGATCACCACCGGTGCGCACGGCAACGCCAAGATCATCCAGGTGGATCCGGACCGGGTCCGGCGCGCCCTCGACGATGGGGAGATCGTGCTGGTCGCCGGGTTCCAGGGCGTCAGCCAGGACAGTCGCGACGTCACCACCCTGGGGCGCGGCGGCTCCGACACGACCGCCGTCGCGCTGGCCGCGGCACTGCGCGCCGACGTCTGCGAGATCTACACCGATGTCGACGGGGTGTTCACCGCCGACCCGCGCATCGTCTCCGACGCGCAGAAGCTCGACCAGGTCTCCTACGAGGAGATGCTCGAGATGGCGGCCTGCGGATCGAAGGTCCTGATGCTGCGCTGTGTGGAGTACGCGCGGCGCTATCACGTTCCGGTGCACGTGCGTTCGTCCTACACCGACACCATCGGCACCACGGTGTTCGGTTCCATGGCCGACATCCCCGCCGACCAGGCGGTGCTGACCGGCGTCGCGCACGACCGCGGCGAGGCCAAGATCACCGTCGTCGGGCTGCCCGACGAACCCGGCTACGCGGCACAGGTCTTCCGGGCGGTCGCCGACGCCGAGATCGGCATCGACATGGTCGTGCAGAACACCGGCACCGGCCGCACCGACATCACCTTCACCCTGCCCGCCGCCGACGGCGCCAGGGCGCTGGCCCTGCTGCGGGAACGCCGGGCCGACATCGGATTCACCGATGTGCGCTACGACGACCGCGTCGGCAAGGTGTCGCTGATCGGCGCCGGCATGAAGAACCATCCCGGCGTCACCGCGACGTTCTGCGAGGCGCTGGCGGAGGCGGGCATCAACCTCGACCTCATCGCCACCTCGGAGATCCGCATCTCGGTGCTGGTGCGCGACACCGAGCTCGACGACGCGGTGCGCGTGCTGCACCGCGCCTTCGATCTGGGCGGCGCCGAGGTCGCGGTGGTGCACGGCGGAACGGGACGTTGACCCCCGACTGATCGAACGGTAACTTACCGTTTAGTCAATCGAGACGGAGGTTCCTGTGAGCGCACGGCTGAACTCGTACACCCGGGCCGGTTTCCGGTTCGACGTGCTGGACACCGGCCCGGTGGACGGCCCGGTCGTCGTCGCGCTGCACGGCTTTCCGCAGACCGCGACGTCGTTCACCGAGTTCAGCGCGCTGCTCGCGGACCGCGGCTACCGCACCGTCGCGCCGACCCAGCGTGGCTACTCACCCGGGGCCAGGCCGCGCGGCCGGGCCGCCTACCGGATGCCGGAACTCGTCGCCGACGTGGTCGAGCTGATCCGCGAGATCGACCGGGGCCCGGTGCATCTGGTCGGCCACGACTGGGGCGCGATGGTGGCGTGGTCGCTCGCGGCGGCCCGGCCCGATCTGGTCCGGACGCTGGTGACGGTGTCGGTGCCGCATCCGGGCGCGTTCCTGCGCTCCATGGTCACCAGCGATCAGCTGTTCCGCTCGTTCTATATGGGACTGTTCCAGATCCCGGTGCTGCCGGAACGGCTGCTGACCGCGCGGCCGGACGTGCTGGACCGGGCGCTGACCGGGACCGGGATGACGCCGGAGGTGCTGGCGCGCGTGCACAGCGAGATCGTCGACACGGGTGCGCTGCCCACGGCGCTGAACTGGTACCGCGCGCTGGTGGTGCCCGGTAATCGGACCCTGTCGACGGTGCCGGTGCGGGTGCCGGTGACGCACGTGTGGAGCACCGGTGACACCGCGCTGACCCGCCGCGGTGCCGAGCTGACCGAGCGCTTCGTCATCGGTGACTACCGCCTGGCGGTGGTCGACGACGCCTCGCACTGGCTGCCCGACGAGCGCCCGCTGGCGCTCGCCGATCTGGTCACCCAGCGGATCGAGTCGGTTCCGGTCAGCTGATCGGCGCCGCCAGCGGCCGCAGGGCCTCGGCGGTGGCCGGGATCAGCGGCGCGCGCCGCACCCGCGCGGCGAGCTGCTCGGTGATGCGCAGCCGAACCCCCGGCCACTCGTCGGTCAGGATCGAATAGAACGCGGTGTCGCGGACCGCGCCGTCGAGTCCGCGCGAATGCGCCCGGCGCACACCGTCGCTCACCGCGCCGAGGCGCTCGATCGCGGCCCGCGAACGCAGGTTGCGGGCGTCGGCGCGCAGGGTCACCCGGCGCACGGCCCACCCGTCGAAGGCATGGGTGAGCATGAGCAGCTTGGCCTCGAGGTTCACCACGCCGCCGCGCGCGGCGGGCGTGAGCCAGGTGTTGCCGATCTCGACGGCGTCCGGGATCGACCCGCCGGGCAGCGCCGTGGTCGGCTCGGCCGCCAAGGGCCAGGTCAGCGGGCCCTGCCAGTAGTCGAGCCGGGTGAATCTGGTCGCCCCGACCACGCAATCGTCGTCGACGGTGACGATCGCGAACGCCAGCGTGGTGCCCGCCAGCTGCGCGGCCTCGGCCTGGAAGACATAGGTGCGCGCCTCCTGTTCACCGTGCGGGACGATGGTGAATCCGGCCGGGCCGAGCGCGGCGGCCGCCGCGGCCAGGCCGGGAACATGGTGCGGTGCGAGGGGTTCCAGCCGTGCGATGCGGCCGTGGAGGATAACGGGTGCGGGCATGGTGACCGGCGTCCTTCGTCTGAGAGGGTCGCCGAATGCACGAGGCGTGGATCTCACGCGGCACGTGATTGCGGCGAAGCGACACGAACGATCCAGCAGCATCGAAAAATGACTGGATGGACGATAGCGGATGCCACGCGTTCGCCAGCACGAACCGGCGAGATGTCGGAGCCGAAAATTTCGCCTACCGCTTCGCGGGGGCGGATGGTTACGGTGCCGTGAAGAACGACGATCTCGGTCGCGGCGGGGTCGCAGTGTCTGGGGACACGTTTGCGCACGTCAGAGCCGTAACGGTTGTATAAATCACACGGTTGTGCGCATGCTGGGCAAACGTCCGATTGGTCGGATGTTTCGCCAGTTCCGAGGCCTGTTCGCCGGAAATGTAACGGGCGTTATCGTATCGTGTCGAACTGGTGTTCTATGTGACGCAGATCACAACGTCTGTCAATCGTTTCTGATAGGTGGCACGCTCGTAATTGCTGAACGTTAACCGTTCGTGATCAAACGGCAGGGTCGACGCGGACCCCGCCGTCGCGAACGACCCGCCCGTCCGCTCCGGCGCGAAGGGCCACGCACGATCCATTGCGGATCACCTACCGGCCGCGTCGGGACGGCTGCCCGGAAGGGACCTCATGGTTATGAGCAGCATCTACTTCGAACCGAAGAGCAAACTGTCAGTTACCGGTCGCGAGCGCCGCGACGCCGCGACATCGGACGCCGATGCCAGCATGGCGCCCCTGGCGATGCCGGGCCTGATCATCGGCCTGCTCCTGGTCGGCCTCGGCCTCGCCGCCCTGGTACGCCTGGGGGATTGGGTCGGCGACTACGGACCCGTGCTCGTCGGCCTGGCCTACGTGATGTATCTGGGGGCCGCGGGCTGGCTCCTGTGCTGGAGCGCGCTCACCGTCCGATCCCTGCATCGCCACTGATCAACCCACTCCCAGGAGCCGTCGTGCGCACGCGCACGACGGCTCTGGCGTCTCGCGGGTCAGGCCTGCGGCGGGTCGACGAAGATGTCGTACTCGAGTTCGCCCGCGCCGCCGTAGCCGGACAGGTCGGTGACGCCGTGCTCGCGCAGCACGTCGACGTCGAGGAAGGTGTTGCCGGTCGTCGTGCGCGCGTCGCTGCCCAGGATCGCGATCGCGGCGTCCGCCACGATCTCCGGGGTCCGCGCCTTGGCGATCGCCTCGTCACCGCCGAGCAGATTCTGCACCGCCGCGGTCGCGATGAGCGTCTCGGGCCACAGGCAGTTCGCGGCGACGCCGTGCTCGGCGTACTCGGCGGCCCAGCCCAGCGTGAGCAGCGACATCCCGTACTTGGCCACCATGTAGGCCGGGTGCGAGCCGAGCCAGCGCGGCGCCAGGTTCAGCGGCGGGGACAGGCTCAGGATGTGCGCGTTCGGGCTGCGCCGCAGATGCGGCAGGCAGGTGCTGGAGAGCAGGTAGGTGCCCCGGATCTGGATCTGCTGCATCAGGTCGAAGCGCTTGACCGGCAGCTCCTCGGTGGCGGCCAGGGCGATCGCCGAGGCGTTGTTGACGCAGTAGTCGATGCCGCCGAAGCGCTCGACCGTGCGGGCGACGGCCTCCCGCACCGACGCCTCGTCCCTGACGTCGCCGACGACGGCCAGCGCCTGCCCGCCGGCGGCCTCGATCTCGGCGGCCGCGGTGTGGATGGTGCCTGGCAGACGGGGATCGGGGACATCGGTCTTGGCCAGCAGGGCGATGTTGGCGCCCTGGCGTGCCGCGGCGACGGCGATCGCGAGGCCGATGCCGCGGCTGCCGCCGGACATGATCATCGTGCGCCCGGCCAGGGGGAAGGCGGCGGTCATGGGGGAGCTCCTTGTCGTCGGCGGTGCCGTGCGGCGGCTGATGCCACGGAACGTTACATATTCAAGACAGTCGTGGCAATAGTGAAATATGTAGACTCGACCTCGTGCAACACCTCGTGACCGGCCCCGATACCGGTATTCGTCCGGTCTCGGCCCGCTCGGCACTGGTCCGTATCCTCATCGCCGCCGACTCGCCGACGATGACCTCCCGGCAGATCTGCGCGTCCACCACCGCCGTCGGTTATCCGGAGTCGACCGTGCGGGTGGCGGTCTCGCGGATGGTCGCCGCGGGCGAACTGCGCCGCGAGAACCGCGCGTACACCCTCGCCCCCGGCCTGCGCGCACGGCGGGTGGAGCTCGCCGCGCCGCCGGAGCGGCCGTGGGACGGGGAGTGGGAGCAGGTCGTCGTCACGGCGGGCGGGCGCCCCGCCGCCGAGCGCGCGACACTGCGCACGACCCTGCTGGGGCTGCGGCTGTCCGAGCTCAGGGAAGGCGTCTGGATGCGTCCGGCCAACCTCGAGCGGGTCTGGCCCGCCGCGCTGGACGACGTCGCGATCCGCCTGCGCACCTGCCCCGTCGACGATCCGGCGCGCCTGGCCGCGCGCCTGTGGTCGCTGGCCGACTGGTCCGCGCGCGGCCACGCGCTGCTGGAGGCCATCGAAACGCCCGACCCCACAGCGAAATTCGCGGCCGTGTGCGCCGGTCTCGACCATCTCACCACCGATCCCGTGCTGCCCGTCGACCTGCGTCCCGCCGGCTGGCCGTCGGCCGACCTGCGCGCGGTGACGGCCGGCTATCTCGCCTGGTTCGCCACGTTGAGCAGGGAATCCGCTCCGTCGTAGCCGTTCCGGTTTCGGCTGTGCGCCAGGACATTCGAACCGGTGCGGTTCCCCGGCCGGCCGGCGCCGCCGGAACAGGACACGGTGTCCGCCGCGAGTTGTCCGGTGTGTGGTTACCGGACGATCGCGGCTCGCGCGTCTAGCATGGACCCTGCCGTGCGACGTGGCGGCGCCGCATGGTGCATGGGGAAGGACCCGCCCCGAGAACGTGGGGGCGGGTCGCACCATCATCGGCGCGATCGGCCCGCGCTCCGTTTCGGTTGCAGCGCACCGGGTCCCATCCGCAGCGTCGCCGAGGCGACGGTCCGCCACCAGCGCCGCGCCGGATCGGGTTCCTTGCCCGCGCCGAGACGATGCAGCTGATCGGTGTGCCACTGCAGATCGATCACACTGTCGAGGCTGCGCAGATCGCCGAACCGGCCGACCAACCCACGCGCCCCGCCCCAGCGCACCCCCGACGACGGCAAGCGCTCCAGCCCGCGCACCAGCAGCGCCGTCCCCGCGTCGGGGGTCAGGCAGGCGGGCCGTCCCAGCCCGACCACCGCGCAGTCACCGGCCGCCACCGCCTCCGCCATGGCCGCCCTGGTCCGGAACCCGCCGGTGACCGCGATCGGCACCGCCCCCGCGACCGCGCGCACGGTCCGCGCGTAGGCCAGGAAGTAGGCCTCGCGGGCCGCCGTGGACGCGGCGACCGTGCCCATCATCGCCGGCGACTCGTAGGATCCGCCGCTGACCTCGATGAGGTCGACCCCCTCCGCGACCAGCGCCCGGACCACTTCGCGCGACTCGTCCTCGGAGAATCCGCCGCGCTGGAAGTCCGCCGAGTTCAGTTTCACCGCGACGGCGAAGCCCGGGCGCACGGCGGAACGCATCGCCCGCACGATCGCCAGGATGAAGCGTCGCCGCCGGGTCGCGTCGCCGCCCCAGTCGTCCGCGCGCCGGTTGGCCAGCGGCGAGAGGAACTGGCTCACCAGATACCCGTGCGCCGCGTGCAGTTGCACACCGTCGAAGCCGGCGGCCTCGGCGATGCCCGCCGCCGCGCCGAACCGGGCGACGAGGGCCAGGATCTCGGTGTGGGTGAGCGCGCGCGGCCGCACCGCGCCGGGCACCGCGGCCCTGACCGCGCTCGGTGCGACCGGGCGGGAGCGGCCCGCCAGCGAATGCGCCTGTCTGCCAGGATGATTGATCTGCATGAACAGCGGGGTCGTGGTCGGGCGGAAGGTCTGCGCCCAGCGGGTGAGTTCGGGCAGATGCCGGTCGTCGGCGATCGCGACATTGCCCGGCTCGCTGAGGTGCCGGTGGTCGACGGTCACGTTGCCGGTGACCACCAGCCCGAAGCCGCCGTCGCGCCAGCGCGTGTAGAGGGTCTCCAGCCGCCGCGACGGTGCGCCGTCGGCGCGGCCGAGCGTTTCGCTCAGCGCCGATTTCATGAGCCGGTTGGGCAGGGTGACCCCGCAGGGCAGGGTCAACGGATCGTCGAGCCGAGCAGTCACGGCGACACCTCCACTGGGCCGATCGCGGTGCCGCGACCGGGCGCTGTCAGCGCGACCCTAGCAGCCGGATCGGCGGCCCGACAGGCTCGAAGCGGCCGTCCTCACCGGCCGATACCGAGCAGTCCGAGCGCGAATCCGGCGTAGTCGGTGGCGATCTGCTCCGGCGTGGCGGGCCCGTCGAGGCGGAACCACTGGGGCAGCGAGGTGCACATGGTCGCGATGGCGCGGCCCGCGGCCTTGGCGTGCGCGGTCGGCAGGCCCGCCTCGGTGAGCGCGGCATCGATGTCGGCGTCGAGCTGGTATTGCAGTTCGTTGCGGGAGGCCGCGATGCGCCGCCGGTTACCCGGGGTGAGGCTGCGCATCTCGCTGGCGCCGATGAAGGCCAGCTCGCGGCGGTGGGTGTGGAACAGTGCCAGCGCCTCGACCACCGCGACGACGCGGTCGCGTCCGCCGTCCGCCGACGCGCGGGCCGCTCCGACGCGCCAGTGCAGTTCGTCCATGGTCAGGTCGAGCGCCCGGACGAGCAGATCCTGCTTGTCGCGGTAGTGGTGGTAGACGCCGGGCACGCTCATCCCCGCGCGCTGCGCGATCTCGCGCATGGTCGCACCGTGATAGCCGGTCGCGACGAAGGAGTCGATGGCCGCGGCGAGGACGGGATCGATCGCGAGCGGCGGGAATTCCCGCCAGGCCCGCTCCGATCCGGCGTCGACCTGCCAGGGCGTGGACTGGGGTCGGGCGGTGGATTCACCGAGCAGGGCGGCCGTGGTGGTGCCGAGCGCGCCGGCCAGCTCGCGCAGCCGGGTGACCGAGACGCCGGTCCTGCCGTTCTCGATCGCGCTGAGCGTGGCCGCGCTGACCCCGACGCGCCGCGCGGTCTCCCGCAACGACAGTCCCGCCGCGAGCCTGGCTCGCCGTATCCGCGCCCCGAGTCCGGCGCCGTCCGCAGTGTCCACGATGTTCAGAATAACTGAACATCTACCGCTATGGGTAGCGGTCAGTTGACAGCTCAGGGCAATGCATGCGACTGTTCCCCTGTTCAGTACCGAGCGAACGTTCGGCAGTGAGGAGTGAAGTTCCGTGGCGGTAGATCTGTCCCATTCCGACGAGGTGCGCGAGCTCGTCGAGCGCACGAGGGACTTCATTCGCGGTGTCGTCGTCCCGCTCGACGACGCCCACGACGGCGACATCGCCGCGGCAGGCGGCGACGCGCTGCGCCGCGACCTGCAGCAGCAGGCCAAGGCCGCGGGCGTCTTCGCCCCGCACGGCCCCGTCGAGTTCGGTGGTCTGGGACTGGGCATGTCGGATCGGGCCCCGGTCTTCGAGGAAGCCGGATACTCCCTCTTCGGCCCCACCGCGCTGAACATCGCCGCGCCCGACGAGGGCAACGTGCACATGCTCGCCCACATCGCCGATCCCGCACAGCGCGAACAGTTCCTGGCGCCGCTGGCGCGCGGTGACGTGCGCTCGGCCTTCGCGATGACCGAGCCCGCCCCCGGCGCCGGGTCCGACCCCACGGCGCTGCGGACGCGCGCGGTGCGGGCCGAGGGCGGCTGGCGCATCAACGGCCACAAATGGTTCATCACCGGTGCCGACGGCGCCGCGTTCTTCATCATCATGGCCCGCACCTCCGGCGAACCGGGGGAGCGCGGCGGCGCGACGATGTTCCTCGCCCCCGCCGACACGCCGGGTCTGCGGGTGGGCAGGCACATCGATACGATGGACAAGTCGATGCTCGGCGGCCACTGCGAGGTCTTCTTCGACGACCTGCTCGTCCCGGACTCCGCGGTCCTCGGCGAGGTCGACCGCGGCTTCGACTACGCCCAGGTGCGGCTCGGGCCCGCGCGGATGACGCACGTCATGCGCTGGCTCGGCGCCGCCCGCCGCGGCCACGACATGGCGGTGGCCCGGGTGGTCGAACGCGAGGGATTCGGCGCGCGCCTCGCCGATCTCGGCATGATCCAGCAGATGATCGCCGACAACGAGATCGACATCGCCGCCACCAGGGCGCTGCTGACCCGCGCCTGCTGGGAACTCGACCGCGGCGAGCACGCGGCGAACGCCACCTCGATCGCGAAGACCTTCGCCGCCGAGGCGATCGTGCGGATCGTGGACCGCAGCATGCAGATGTGCGGCGGCCTCGGCGTCGCCGCCGACCTGCCGCTGGCGCGCCTCTATCGCGAGGTGCGGCCGTTCCGCATCTACGACGGCCCCTCCGAGGTGCACCGGTGGGCCATCGCCAAGCGCGTGGTGAGCGCGGCCAAGCGGGCACGGAGGGAAGCCGAATGACGCTGCCCGGCATGGATGTTCCCGCCCTCGACCGGTTCCTGCGCGAGAACGGCGTCGATGTGCGCGGCGCGCTGCGGGTGGACTTGATCAGCGGCGGCCGGTCGAATCTGACCTTCGTCGCCACCGACGGGGTCTCGCGGTGGGTCGTGCGCAGGCCACCGGTGGCCGGTCTCACCCCGTCCGCGCACGACATGGCGCGCGAATTCACCGTGACCTCCGCGCTGCGCGATTCGGCGGTGCCGGTCGCGCGGCCGATCGCGTTCGACGCGGACGGCGAGGCGCTGGGCGCGCCGATGACCGTCGTCGACTACGTCGACGGCCGGGTGGTCCGGGATCAGGACGATCTCGCCGCGCTCACCGACGACGAGGTCGCCGCGAGCGCCACCGAACTGGTGGGTGTGCTGGCCCGGTTGCACGCGATCGACCCGGCGGCCGTGCGCCTCGAGCGGTTCGGCAGGCCGGTCGGCTTCGTCGAACGCCAGGTGAATCTGTGGGCGTCGCAATGGGATCGGGTCAAGACGCGCGAGCTGCACGATGTCGCGACCCTGCACGCGGCGCTGGTCGAGTCGATTCCGCGCCGTTCGGCGGCCGCGATCGTGCACGGCGACTTCCGCATCGACAACACGATTCTCGACGCGGCCGATCCCCGCCGGGTGCTGGCCGTCGTCGACTGGGAGATGTCGACCCTCGGTGACCCGCTCACCGATGTCGCGCTGATGTGCGTCTACCGCTCGCCGGTGTTCGACCTGGTCCTCGGCTCGTCGGCCGCCTGGACCAGCGACCGGATGCCGTCCGCGGACACGCTGGCGCAGACCTACGCGCTTGCGGCGGGCCGCGATCTCGACGACTGGGGTTTCTACCTGGCCCTGGCGAACTTCAAACTCGGCGTGATCGGCGAGGGCATCACCCATCGCGCGCTGCGGGGCTCGGACTCGGGCGCGGCGGCCGAACGCGTCGCCGAGGCGACACCGGAATTCATGGCGGCGGGACTGCGCGCACTGGAGGAACGATGACCACGACCAAGACCGCGCTGATCACCGGGGCGTCCCGCGGCATCGGCCTCGGCATCGCGCAGCGCCTCGCCCGGCAGGGCTACGCGCTCACCATCACCGCCCGCGACGCCGCCCGGCTGGACGCGGCCGCCGCCGAGCTGCGTGCCTGCGGCGCCCCCGATGTGCGCACCGTCGCCGCCGACATGGCCGACGCCGACGGCCTCGACCGTGTCCTGGCCGCGCACGCCGACCGATTCGACACGATGTCGGCGCTGATCCTGAACGCGGGCGTCGGCACCGCGTCACCGATCGCGGAGGTGACCACGCGGCGTTTCGACAAGACCGTCGAGGTGAATCTGCGGGCGCCGCTGCACCTGATCCAGGGCGCGCTGCCGATGCTGCGCGCCGCGGCCGTCGCCGACCCGGCGCGCGGGGCGAAGGTCGTCGCGCTGTCCTCCATCACCGGTGTGTACGCCGAGTCGGGGCTGGCCGTCTACGGCGCGACCAAAGCCGCCCTCATCTCCCTGCTCACCACGCTCAACGCCGAGGAATCCGGCAACGGCGTCGCGGCCACCACCATCGCGCCCGGCTATGTCGACACCGACATGAGCGCGTGGATCCACGACCGGATCCCCCCGGAGCGGATGCTCGCGGTGGACGACGTCGTCGAGCTGGTCGACGCCGTCCTGCGGCTGTCGGCGCGCGCGGTGGTGCCGACGATCGTGCTCTCGCGCGCGGGAACCGACGGCTACCGGGCCTGAGCGGGATCAGACCATGCGGCGCAGGGGTTCACTGCGGTAGCGAGCGTTGCCGCCGTCGATCTTCAGCAGCTTCCACAGCGGCCTGGTCACGGAGTTCATCAGCCCGAGTTCGTCGGCCAGCGCGCGCATGTCGCCGAAGAAGCCGCTGAGGATCTTGCGGCTGGTGGGGCTGCGCCAGAACGCGTCGGCGAACACCTCGTCGGGGATGTCGAACTTGCGCGCGAAGGACTTCGGCGGCTTCACCAGCTCGTCGGCGAGCCAGCGCATCGCGATCGGGAACGCGACCGCGCAGACCGCCGTGCTCACCGGGTTCATCCGCGCCAGGTGGGTGCGCAGGAACTCGTTGGCGAAGCTGATGTGACGCGCCTCCTCGGCGATGTGGATCTCCATGATCCGCAGCAGCGTCGGCTGGGTGGCGCTGCCCGAGCGAATCAGCGCCTTCTGGTAGTGGTCGATCGGTTCCTCGCCGCCGAGGATGCCGATGAACAGGATCACCCAGAAGTAGCCGCCCGCCACGCCGATGAACGGGGAGGCGATCCGGAACAGGGGCCGCATGCCGGGGACATCGTCGCCGATGCGGTTCACCAGCTCCTGGAACATCTGGATGTGGTTGCACTCCTCGGTCATCTCGTGGAGGCAGTAGCGGAATTCGGGCGAGCCGTTGGGCAGCGCCATCGCGTACTGCATCATGCCGCGGATGAGGATGGACTCGAACGCCAGCCCGACCTTGGCCGCGTTGGCCTGTCGCCATCGGCCGATCTCGATCTGCCGTTCGAGCGGCAGCTCCTGATACCAGCGCGTGGCGCCGAGCGGATCGAGTTCGGGCGAGAGCACCCAGCGCGGATCGTCACGATCGACGGCGAACTCGGGAGAGTCCCAGTCGATGTCGAGGAAGGGGTCGAACCGGCGGTGCACCGACCCCTCCGACAGGGTCGCGAGGGTGTCGGCGTACGCGGGATTGCTGGTCGCGGTCTTCGAGAACGTCATTGTTTCTCTCCATCGTCACAAGGATCGCCGGTGTGTGGGCGGGGTCCCTGATCTAAATGTAACGCACTGTCTCACATATTTCCAGGGGAGAAACGACAGCGTCCGACCGGCTCAGTCGGCGCGGGGAACGCGCCCGTCGACGTCGGTGAATCCGTACTCCGCGGCCAGGTCGGCGACCTTCCACGCCTTCCCGGCGCGGGCGCCGCGCGCGGGGTCGGCCGCCAGGGCGACGACCGCGCGGCCGGGGAAGCGGGGCGACTCGGCGGCGTCGAGGTCGAAGGTGCCCTCGCCGGGCAGGGTGACCTCACGACGGCCGTGCTCGTCGGCCGGGATCATCTGCAGCAGTTCGGTGTTCACGATGCCGGGCCAGATCGAGACCGCCGTGGCGCCGGTGCCGTCGAGGTCCCGGGCCAGGTCGGCGGTGAGCCGGTCCAGAGCCGTCTTGGCCACGCCGTACACGGCATTGTGCATGTAGCGCTCGGCGCCGGGCGAGGAGACGTTGACGATCAGCCCCGCCGACTCGATCAGCAGCGGCGCCGCGAACACGCTGGCGACATAGTGTGAGCGCACGCCGATGTCGAAGGTCTCGTCCCACGCCTTGGCTGGCACGTCCCAGAACTTGCGGCCGAGCCAGCGCGCGGCGGCAGGGGAGTTGTAGACGTTGTTCACCAGTGCGTCCAGGCGGCCCCGCTCCTCGCGCACCTGGGTGAACAGCTTCTCGACGGCCGCGTCGTCGGTGTGATCGCAGACCACGGCCACCCCGTGCCCGCCGAGGGCGGTGACCTCGGCCGCGGTGTCGTGCACGGTGCCGGGCAGCCGGCCCGCGGCGGTGGTGCGGCCGGTCACGTACACCGTCGCCCCGGCCGCGCCCAGTTCCAGCGCGATGCCTTTGCCGATGCCACGACTGGCGCCGGTGACGACCGCGACCCGGCCGCCGAGAATCTGGGGTGTTCCGCTCATGACCTCCAGACACTACCGTCAAAATAGGAACACGTTCTAGAAATGGGAGACGGTAGTGGAGCTGACCCAACGATTCCTCGACACCGGCGGTGTCCGGATGCACGTCACCGAACGGGGACAGGGCTTTCCGGTGGTGTTCTGCCACGGCTTCCCGCACACCTCGTTCCTCTGGCATCGCCAGCTCGCGGCCGTCGCCGCGGCGGGATACCGGGCCGTGGCGCCCGATCTGCGCGGGTACGGCCGCACCGACGCGCCCGCCGACGTCGCGGCCTACACCAACGAGGCGGTCATCGGTGACCTGCTGGCACTGCTCGACGATCTCGGCGCCGAGCGCGCGGTCTTCGTCGGCCTCGACTTCGGCGCCCAGCTGGTGTGGGAGCTGGCGCTGCGCGAGCCCGGGCGGGTGGCGGCGGCCGCGGTGCTGAACAATCCGTTCTCGCCACGCCCGCCGCGCGCGCCCTCGGAATTCTGGACCAAGGCGGCGCAGCGGCACTTCCTGCACCTGGCCTACTTCCAGGAGCCCGGCGTGGCCGACGCCGAGCTGGCCGCCCGGCCGCGCGAATTCCTCGCCCGCGTCTACTATTCGCTCTCCGGCGACTACCACTACCTCGACACCTGGCAGAACCCGCCGGGGCTCGGCTACCTCGACGTGCTGCCGAAGGCGCCGGACCTGCCGTGGCCGTGGCTCACCGAGGCCGAATTCGACACCGTGGCAACGGAATTCGAACGCACCGGCTTCACCGGCGGGCTGAACTGGTATCGCAATCTGGACCGCAACTGGGCGCTCACCGAGGCGTTGGCCGGGGCGAAGGTCGAGGTGCCGACCTACTTCCTGTACGGCGAGAACGACCCCGACATGGAGGGCTTCAGCGGGCGTGACCCGCTCGCGACCCTGCGCGCCAACGTCACGGATCTGCGTGCGGTGGTGCGGGTTCCGCGGGCGGGGCACCTGGTGCAGCTCGAGCGGACCGATCTCGTCGACGCGTTCCTGCTCGACGCGCTGCGCGATCTGGGGGTGCCTCAGCGCACCCGGTCGTAGCGCACGGCGACCTCACCGAGCGCGCCGACGTCGTGGCGGGCCACCCGCCACGACGACCCCGGCAGGCCGTCGTCGAACAGCCGCGCACCGCCGCCGGCGATCTCGGGGGTGATCAGCAGATGCAGCCGGTCGACGAGGTCGGCGGCCAGCAGATCCTTGATGACGGTGGGGCTGCTGTTGACGAGGATCTCGCCGTCGCCCTCGGCCCGGAGCGCGGCGATCACCTCGGCCGCGGGCGCGTTCACCACGCGGGCGTGCTCCCACGGCGCGACGGCGAGAGTGGTCGACAGGACCACCTTCTCGGTCTCGACCAGCCACTTCGCGTAGGCGCGGTCGCGCGGGTCGGCGGTGTCGTCGGCGGCGACCGTCGGCCAGTACGCGAGGAACCCCTCGGCGTTGCGGCGGCCGAGGACCGCGGTCGTGGCGTTCTCCCAGACCCGGGTCAGGTGGTCGCGGGCGACCTCGGTCGTGGCGTAGCGGACGATCGCGCCGGCGTCGGTGGGGCCGCCGGGGCCGTGGTAGCGGCCGTCGAGGGTGAGGCCGAGGTTGGCGGTGACGAGACGGGTGGTCATGAGCTGTGGTCCTTCCGCTGATCGCGATCGATGGTGTGGACGAGGGTGTCGAGCACCTGCCCCCAGCCGGTCGCGATGCCCGCGACGTAGGGGGCGGCGGCGACGGCGGTGTCGGTGATGGTCAGGTCCACGCGCAGCTGGGTGCCGGCCGCGTGCCGGTCGAGGGTGAGGTCGTAGTGGCCGGTGAACGAGATCGCGCCGGTGGCGTCGAGGACCGAGAGGTCGAACACGAGGTGCGCGGGCTCGTCGGCGAGCACGACCTGGCCGGCCGAGGAGTAGACGTGGCCGTCGGCGTCGCGATAGTCGAGGACGGCTCGGCCGCCGGCGACCGGCTCCAGGGCGCAGGCGGTGACGGTCATCGACGGTGGCGCCCACCACGCGCCGAGCAGATCGGCCTCGACCCAGTACCGCCACACCGTCTCCGGCGTCGCCGCGAGCACGCGCTCGAAGGTGTAGGTGCGCCCGTCGGCCCACCGATCCTGTTCGGCGGCAAGGGTTTCGGCCTCGATGGCCGCGCGGTACCGCTCAACCACGTCGCGTTCGTCGGCATGCGCGGCGACGGTGTCCAGCAGCTCGTGCAGCCGGTCGCGGAGCACTCGCAGCGGCGCGGCTTCCAGTGCATAGACCCGGCGCTGCCCGAGGGGGAACACCGTGACCAGCTCGGCCTTGGCGAGGGTCTGTAGGTGTTTGGTGGTCTGCGGCTGACGCAGACCGGTGAGCTCGGCGAGTTCGCCGACCGAACGCGGGCGTTCGGCGAGGAGTTCGACGATGCGCCACCGTGCGGCGTCACCGAGCGCTGTTGCTGTGGCTTCCACCTGCTGAAGTATTCCTGACAGAGAATATTCCAGTCAAGGAATATTTCGAGCATCCGCGTGGCCAGGCACTTCGGTGCTGTGCCATGCTCGAAACGCGCAGAAGTGAAGGAGTGTGCCGTGCCGATCCGGGGTGTGCTGTTCGATGTCGACGACACGTTGTTCGACTACTCGGCCTCCGACGCGGCGGGCCTGCTCGCGCAGTTGGGCCAGGACGGGATGCTGGATCGGTTCCCCGACCCCGCCGCCGCGGTCGAGCTGTGGAGCGGGATCACCGAGACCGAATACCCCCGGTTCGTTCGCGGCGAGCTGAGCTTCACCGGCCAGCGGCTGGCCAGGGCGCGCGCCTTCCTGTCCCACGTGTGGCGCACCGACCCCGCCGACATCCCCGAGGCCGACGCCATCGCCTGGTTCGACGGCTACACCGCGCACCGTCGCGCGGCCTGGGCGGCCTTCCCCGACGCCGCGCCGCTGCTGGCGACCCTGGCGCCCGCGTTCCGGCTCGGCATCGTCTCGAACGCGGCCGTGCCGCCGCAGCGGCGCAAGCTCGAGGCCGTCGGTCTGCTGTCCTATTTCGGGGACCGGGTGGTGTGCAGCGAGGAGCACGGCGCGGGGAAGCCGGAGGCGAGCATCTTCCACGCCGGATGCGCGCTGCTGGAACTCGATCCGGGCGAGGTCGCCTATGTCGGCGACCGGTACACCGTCGACGCGCTCGGTGCCCACGACGCCGGTCTGCACGCCTGCTGGCTCGATCGCGCGAATCTGCGGGCCGGGACCGACGTCCGGCCCGGCGTGCACGTCATCGGGTCACTGGCCGAGCTGCCCGGCACCTTCCCCGGCCACCGAATTCCCGTCGCGTAGTTCGGATTCCAGCATCGCGGTGATCCGGTCCAGCAGGGCCTCCAATCGCGCCGGGATCCCGGCGCCGTTGCGCGCCGACACCGTGAGCTCGGTGTGCCCGTCGAACTCGGTGAGCCCGAACAGCAGCGGCATCGCGACGCTGTGCTGCGGCAACACGAACAACCCCGTGGGCCGGAAGCCGGGCACCGCGAGTTCGTCGGCGCCGCTGCGGCCCATGTGGGACACGGTGGCCGAGGCCAGGTTCCGGCCGAAGCGCGCGCCCAGCCAGTTGGTCGTGTGCAGAATGCCCCGGTTGACCGCGTCGGGGACCAGCGTGATCCGGGTGTTCGCCAGCTGATTCAGTTCGAGGTCGGCCCCGAGCCCGGCCTTGATGCGGTCCTTGACCTCGGTCCAGTCCTGGCCGGGGGACAGATCGAGGAACAGCGGCAGCGCGAGATTGGCGGTCGAGCGCAGCGCGGGATCGTGCCTGCGCAGGTCGACCGGCATCATGATCCGCGAGGTGCCCGGAGTCTCGGCGGCCAGCAGCGCGCAGACCCGCGCGAGCGCGCCCGGTCCGGCCGCCTCGATCTGCCGGTGCCGCAACAGATGCCGGGGCGCGCCCCGCCGCTGCCTGCCCGCGCCGACCGCGCTGCGGTAGCGGGGCACCATCGGCGTCGGTTTGCCGGGGGCGCCGAGCCGCCCCACCAGTTCCTGGTCGGCGATCGGGTCCCGCTGGGGGACCGGATCCTCCCCGCGCAGGGCGCGCAGGACATTGGTCGCCCACAGCACCATGCCCATGCCGTCCATCACACCGTGGAAGACCCGGAAGACCAGCGTCACCGGTGCCGCCGTGAGCAGCAGCACCTCCACGGTGGCCTCCGCGGTGGGACCGATCGGGCTGGTGAGCACGGGATCGGTCTCGAGTTCCGGCGCCCACAGGACGTGTCCCGGCACCACCCGGACCGCGGGCGCGATGCCGCTGTCGACCCAGTCCGTACCGCGCCGCACCAGCCGGGCGCCCGGGGTGACTGCCGCCGCGGTGGCCACCGCCCGGCGCAACCGCTCCGGGTCGATCTCCCCCTCGCCGGGAATCACCAGCTGCATGAGAAAGGGCGGCGCGAGGTCCCGCATGGGGAAGTACATGCGCTCGGTGGTCGAGATCGGTCGACGGAAGACGCTGCCGCCGTTCATGTTTGCCTCCGGATGATCGGTCGGTGACTACCGCAGGCCCGCGGTGAGCGACTCGACGCCCCCGCTCGCCTCGAGCCAGGTCAGGAATTCGGCGAGCCCGGTGTCGCGGTCGGTCGCCGGCGTGTAGCCGAGATCGCGCCGCGCGGCGGCCGTGTCGTAGGTGGCGCTGCGGGTCATCAGGGCGACGGCGTAGCGCGACAGCGGCGGTGACCAGCGCGTCGCCACGGCCGGAATCCGCCACACCGTCTCGATCGCGGCGACCACGGCGGCGAGCACGCGCGGATTCGGCCGCCGGGTGGGCGGCTGGTACCCGAGCCGGGTGGCGACCTCGCCGAGGAAACCCCAGACGTCGGTCCGCTCGGCGTCGGCGATGAAGTACGGCTTCCCGCCGACGGTCGTCGCGGTCAGCGCCAGCTCACACGCGCGCACGATGTTGTCGACATGGCACAGCGAGGCCAGCACCGTCCGCCCCGCCGACAGGTCGGGCAGTCGGCCCGCCGCCGTCCGGCCCAGCAGCCGCACGATGGGGCCCGAGCGGTCGCCCGCGCCCCAGATGGCGCGCGGGCGCAGCGCGACCGTGGTGAACTCCGGGGTGTTCGCCGCGAGGACCGCGCGCTCGGCGGCGGCCTTGGTCTCGGAGTAGTGGTTGAGATACCGGCGCGGATACGGCAGCGACTCGTCGACGTCGAGCTGATCGCCGCCGTCGCGGTCCATCAGGGCGCTGGGGCTGGAGACGAACACGAAGCGGCTCGCCCCGCCCCGCCGCGCGGCGGTGAGCAATTCCTCGGTGGCACGCACGTTCTCGAGCCAGAAGCGGGCCCTGGTGCCCCGTTCGTCGACCCGCGCCGCACTGTGGATCACCACGTCGACGCCCTCGGCGGCATCGCGCAGCGACGCCGGGTCGGCGAGATCGCCGTACACCAGCCGCACCCGCTCGCGCGCGGCGCCGAGATCGGCGAGCACGCTGGTGGGCCGCACCAGGATCGACACCTCGTGGGTCCCCTCGGCGACCAGGGCGCGCGTGATGGCGCCGCCGAGGAAGCCGGACGCGCCGGTGACCAGCACCCTCATCGCTTCGCCTCTCCCTGTTTCGCCGCCCAGCGGGCGAGCTGCTCGCGCCCGATCTTGGCGTTGTGCCGGATGTCCACCGGGAACCGAGGATGCACCAGGAACTCCGTGATCGGCTCGACGGTCTCGAATTCGGTCGCACGGGTGCGCAACCGGGTCAGCGTCGCGGTGCGGTCGGCGCCAGGCTCCAGTTCGACACACAGCACGGGTCGCTGCGCGCCGGGCGATCCGACGCCGACCAGCGCGCTGCGCGCGACCCCGTCCACCGCGTTGAACACCTGCTCGACCTGCACGGTGAACATCGGCCCCCGCGCGGTGCGCACGCGCTGACTCTTGCGCCCGCAGAACCAGATCCGGCCCTGCTCGTCGATCCAGCCGAGATCGCCGGTGCGGTGCCAGATCCGGTCGCCGTCGGCGATCTTGCCCGCCGCGTTCGCCGACGCGGGCCAGTAGTAGCGGGTGCTGACATTCGGTCCGGCGACCACGATCTCACCGACGGCGCCGGGACCGCGGGGGCTCTCGACGCCGTCCCAGCTGGGGACCGGGTCGTCGGTGACGGCGAGCAGCCGCACCTCCACCCGGTCGGCCGGGCGGCCGATGCAGGTTCCCTCGCCCCGCCTGGCCCGCTCGACCAGACCGTCGAGCAGTTCGCGGGATTCGATGGTCGACATGGGCAGCGCTTCGGTGGAGCCGTAACCCGCGTAGATCTCGGCCTCGGGCCCGAGCACCTCCCGCAGCCCCGCCACGCACCAGTCGGGGACCGGCGCGCCGCCGGAGAAGACGCTGGCGACCGTACTCAGCTCGACCGGGTGAGCCCGCAGGTGCGCCAGCAGCGGAATGAGGACGGCGGGCGAGGCGAACAGGGTCCGCACCCCGAACGTCCGGATCGCGTCGACCACCTGCGCGGGATCGGTGGACCCGACCTTGCTCGGGATCAGCGGCGGGAGCACACAGCGCGACCCGAGCAGCAGATCGAGCACGCCCACCAGCGGCAGGGTGATCAGTGAGGTGTCCGGCGGTGTGTTCCCCCGGGCCGCGTGCACCTGCTCCACCATCGCGGCGAGGTTGCTGTGGGTCAGCTCGACCGCCTTGGCCGGGCCGGTGCTGCCGGTGGTGAAGCCAATGATCAGCAGGTCCTCGGGGGCGGCGGGCACCCGCTCCGGCAGCGGGCCCGCGGGCGTGCGGCCCCAGTCCCCCAGGGTCGGGCCGCGCCAGAACCAGCGCCGCCCGACGGTCAGAGTGGTGCGCACCCGACGGAAGCTGCGCGCGAACAGCACCCGCACGGCGTGGGCCTGCGGGATGCCGATGAACGCCTCGGCCTCGACGGCGCGCAGGCAGTGCACCATCCGACGCACGCCCATGCCCGGGTCGATCACCACCGGCACCGCGCCGATCTTCAACAGCCCGAACAGGATCGCGTACAGCTCCGGGCTCGGCAGCACCAGCACGATCGTGCGGGTCCCGCTGCCGACGCCGGCCGCGGTGAGCCGCTCGGCGATGGTGTCCGACCAGCGATCCAGCTCGCGGTAGGTGATCCGCCGGTAGTCCGGCGTCCCGGCGGCGGTCGTGCCGTCGGGGTAGATCACCGCGGCGCGGTCCGGTTCGGCGGCGGCGAAGCGGCGGAAGGCGTCGATGGGCTGCCAGTACGTCGCGGTACTCACGCGCGCGGCTCCGCGGGGAGGCGGTAGAGCGCGGCGGCCGCCGACGGTCCGGCGCCCGCCGCGACGAACAGCACATGGGTGCGTCCGGCGAGCGAGCCCTCGGCGAGCGCACGATCGTAGGCCAGCGGCAGCGCGGCGGTGTGCGGATCACCGTCGGTCAGGTCGGGGACGCGCACCGCGTGCTGGTCGATGCCGAGCGCGTCGGCGAGCCGCTTCGGGAAATGCGGTGTCGGTGTCGACGCGATCAACGCCAGATCGGCCACCGCGACGGGAGTTTCGTCGAGCGCCGTGCGGGCGACCTCGGTGGCGACGCTCAGGATCCGGTCCTCGAAATCGTCGTCACGCTCGACGGTCATCAGGCCGCGGCCGACCGTGCCCATGGTCGCGACGTCCACGTAGGCCAGTTCCGCGGGGCTGCCCGACGAGCGGGTGATGTGCACCGGACCGAAGCCTTCCTGCCCGTCGACCTGGTCGAGCAGCAGCGCGGCACCCGCCGTGGCGTAAGGGAATTCGGCATCCGCCGCCGAACGGGTGAGCGAGGGATGGGTGTCGCCCGCGACGATCAGCACGTGCTCGGTGCCACCGGCGCGCAGCACCGAGGCGGCGACCTGGACGGCGTTGAGCACACCCACCGCGCCGTTCATGAGATCGAAGGAGAAGGTGCGCCGATCGTTCCGGGTGTAGTCGAGCCCGATGCCCGCCGCCTTCTGGATCAGCGCCGCGACCGCGGGCTCCATGGTGTTCGCGTCGCGGAAGATGCCGGTGTTGATCAGCACGCCCACCTGGTCGGGCCGAATACCGGCCCGCCGCACGGCTTCTCGCGCGGCACGACCGCTGAGCTCGACGATGCTGTTGCTCTCGGCGCCCGCGCCGGTGCCGGTTGCTCGGATACACACGCCCATGACGAAACCTCAGACCTTCAGCGAAGAGATGGTGGTGGACAGGAATCCCGCGACGACGCCCGAGGCGGCGGGAACCATCAGCAGTTTCGAACCCGCCGCGATGTTGTCCTCGGCGAGCTGATCGTGCAGCACGATGAAATGCGACGTGGTCGAGGTGTTTCCGTACTTCTCGATCACGTTCAGGTCCGGCGGCATCGGCGTGCCGAACTCGCGGGCGGCGACGCCGTTGATGTACGGCACGGCCGCGGCGCCGAACTGGTGGTGGATGATGTAGTCGAAGTTCTCCTCGGCGAAGCCGGCCCCGCGCTCTTCGAGGAAGTCGCGCTGGGCGTCCGGCCACAGCAGGAACCGGTCCTCGTTGTGCATCTTGCGGTTGTCGGTGTACAGGGCGATGCCGGCGGATTTGTCGCTCGGCATGCCGAGGCACAGGTGCGAATGCTCGGCGGCGGTGAACAATTCGACGTAGTGGATCTTGTCGGCGTCGTCGGTGGCCTGATCCAGGACGACCGCGCAGCCCGAGTCGCCCACCGACAGCGACGCGAACTGCAGGTCGTACTTCTCCGAGATCTCCTCGACGGCGGTCTCGGCGATCGGCGTGATCGCCTCACCGCTGACCACCATGCCGTTGCGGACCACACCGTCCCGGATCATCCGGTCGAGGAGGTAGGTGCCGGTGAGCATGCCCGCGCAGGCGTTGGACACGTCGAAGGTGATCGCGTGCTCGGCGCCGAGGGCGCCCGCGATCGTCGAGGCGAAGGAGGGCTCCAGGTACATGCGGGTGCCCTGATTGCTGCGGGTGATCGAACAGGAGATGATCACGTCCAGTTCGGCGGCGCCGTACCGCGACCGCGACAGGCAGTCCCGCGCCGCGGCCATGGCCAGTGCGAAGGAATCCTCGACGCTGCCGGGGCGGGTGTCGCGGAACCGGCGCTCCTTGATCCCGGTGATCTTCTCCAGATCGAACGAGGGCGGAACTTTCAATCGCGAAATCAATTCCGCGGTGGAGACGATATTCGACGGAAGATATGCGCCGAGGGACTCGAAACGCGAATGCAACACGTGAACTCCTGAAAACGTCGGACGGACGCGGCGACGTCACTGGCGACCGGTGATGCCGGTGGACGTTACCGGAGAGTAGGAGTGCGCCGGTTGTGGTGAAAGTCGCTCGCGCACCGCGACTTCTGTGCGTCTTCACAACGATGTGCCATGATTCGGACGGCAGAGCTAATCGCGGGATGTCGGCGTGGACGGGCGGTTTGCTGAGTGGTGTGACGATGCGGCAATCTCATAGCTACCAGGTGGATCGCAGTCGGCCGCCCGCGCGGGGTACCCGGGATGGCGGCTTCGGCGTGAGGGACGTCACGGGACCGGGATCGCGCGAATTTCTGTCGAATTCGGCACGGGTTGTTTTGCGAGACAAACGATCCAGGAGAATTTCGTCGCGGTGAATGATCAGCCGGGCGTGAGGCCGGCCAGCCGCGCCAGCCGCTCGTGCGATTCCCGGCGGGCCGTGCGGTCGAAAGTGCTCGTGTGGACCAGGATCTCGTCGGCGCCGGTCCGGGTGATCACCTCCTCCACCGCTTCGGCCACGTCGTCCTCGGTGCCGTGGATCTGGCCGCCGAGCGCCTCGGTGAACAGCTCGCGTTCGCGCGCCGTCATCCGCATCGCCTCGACGTCCCCGGGCGGGATCAGCGCCGGGAATTCGCCGCGCGTGCGCGAGTGGACGCTCGCCCAGGCCTCGGGCAGCAGCAGCCGGTGGGCCTGTTCGGCCGAATCGGCGATCATGATCGAGGCCGACACCACGACATAGGGCGCCTCGGCCCGCGCGGACGGCCGGAACTCGGCCCGGTAGCGCTCGATCGCCCGCGTCATCGTGTCCAAGCCGCCGACGGGCGCGATCACCAGCGGCAGCCCGAATCGCGCCGCCCGCTCGGCGCCCGCGCCGGTCGCCAGGAGAAAGGCCGGGATCTTCGCGCCCTCGGCGGACTCGGCGTGCACGCCGGCGCGGCCGCCGTCGAAATAGTCGAGCAGCTCGGCGAGGTTCGCGTCGAAGTCCTCGGCGTCGGCGAGCCCGTGCGCCAGCGCTCGCCGCACACCGTCGGTGAAACCCACCGAGCGGCCGAGGCCCATATCGATGCGGCCGGGGAAGAGCGCGCCGAGCACGCCGAACTGCTCGGCGACGACCAGCGGCCGGTGATTGGGCAGCATCACCCCGCCGGTGCCCACCCTGATCCGGGTGGTCGCCGCGGCCACCGCGGCCGCCAGGACAGTGGGACTCGTCCCGGCGACCCCGGGCACGCTATGGTGCTCGGCGACCCAGAATCGGTGAAATCCCCACCGCTGCGCGAGAATCGCGAAATCGACGGTCTCGCGCAGCGCGTCGGCAGCGGACTGCCCACGCCGTACGCGCGAGCGATCCAGGATCGAGAAGCGGACCGAAGCCGGTGTCGGGGTCATATCCGTACCAACACCGCGGACGCCGCAGGATTCCGCACCAACCCTGGACCAACCTTGGACCAACCTTGTCCACCCATAGTGTCTGGCGAACACGACCAGTCGACGATCTGCAAGGAGCGCACCATGCCGAACCACGCCGGGTCCGCACACCGCGAACGCCCGCCGCACATCCGCAACCCGGCCCACCGCCATCGAGCGGTGGCCACCACCGACGACGCGGGCAGGCTGCTGCGGCTGCTGACCGAGATGCACGGCCCCGTCGTGCTCTACCTGCCGCCAGACTCCGACGGCCACACCCCGATCTGCGTGCGCCACAGCGACTTCGAGCCCGAATCCGATGACGTGCTGGCCGGGCGCACCGCGGCGCACGCCGAGTTCTGGATGGCGGAGAGCTTCCACGCCGGCCTCGACGACCTCGACGTCAGCATCGATGTGCGTACAGTCCCCGCCGCCGACCGGAGCACCGCCTCGCTCGACACCGCGTGCGGCTTCCGGTTCGCGCTGCGGATCCAATCCGCCGAGGACGCGAACGCCCTCGTCGAGGAGGCCTCCTAGATCTGCCGAGGTGATCCGCCGAGGTCCGGACTGGTCGGTCTCGGCGTTCGGCCCGACTCGCTGCGACGGCGCAGGGTGACCGGTAGCATCGCTAACCGAATCGGAAGATTCGGTATTGCAAGATGTTTCGATGCGATCGCCTGCACTGGGATCGGTGGGAACACCGGTGATCGAGAGGTTTCATGGTGGAATCGGTAGCGAATCGGTTGGTAATCGATCCGACGGGGGAAGACATCCAGGGTGAGCTCAGGCGCATCCGCGCGCAGGGCCCCGCCACCAGGGTGGAGTTGCCCGGTGGGGTGGAGGCGTGGTCGATCACCGACGCCGCGTTGCTGGAGAAGCTGCTCATCGACTCGCGCGTGTCCAAGGACGCCTCCCAGCACTGGCCCGCGTTCGTCGCGGGGGAGATCCCGCCGGACTGGCCGCTGTACCTGTGGGTCGCGGTGTCGAACATGTTCACCGCCTACGGTTCCGAGCACCGCCGCCTGCGCCGGCTGGTCGCGCCCGCGTTCACCGCGCGCCGCACCGAGGCCATGCGCGCCCAGGTCGAGCGGATCACCACCGAGCTGCTGGACGCGCTGGCGGCCACGCCCGCGGGCGAAACCGTCGATCTGCGTGAGGGTTTCGCGTACCCGCTGCCGATCCAGGTGATCTCGGAACTGATGGGAGTGCCGGAATCGCTCGGCCCCGGCCTGCGCACCTGTGTCGACGGCATCTTCGACACCACGCTCACCCCGGAGCAGTCGCAGGCCAACTACATGGAGATGTACCGGATCCTCGGCGAACTCGTGGCGCTGCGCCGCGAGCAGCCCGGTGACGACATGACCAGTCTGCTCGTCTCCCAGCGCGACGAGGACGAGGACGGCAAGCTCACCGAGGAGGAGCTGATCGGCACCCTGCTGCTGGTCATCTCGGCGGGCCACGAGACCACGGTCAACCTGCTCGACCAGGCCATCACCGCCCTGCTGACCCGGCCCGAGGTGCTGGCGAAGGTGCGCGGCGGCGAGATCACCTGGGCGGATCTGGTGGAGGAGACCCTCCGGTACGAGTCCCCGGTGGCGCACCTGCCGCTGCGTTTCGCGGTGTCCGACATCGAGATCGACGGTGTGCGCATCGCGCAGGGCGAGGCCATCCTGGCCAGCTACGCCGGGACCGGGCGCGATCCCGCCCGGCACGGCGCGACCGCCGACGAGTTCGATCCGACGCGGGCCGACAAGTCGCACCAGGCGTTCGGCTACGGCGCCCACCACTGCCTCGGCGCGCCGCTGGCCCGGCTCGAGGCGCTGGTCTCGCTGCCCGCGCTGTTCGAGCGGTTCCCGGACATGCGCTTCGCGGCGCCGGTCACCGAACTGGGCACCGTGCCCAGCTTCATCTCCAACGGGCACGCCCGCCTGCCGGTGCACCTGCACGGCGAATAGCGCGAACGGTCCCCGCTCGGCCGGGTTGGCCGAGCGGGGACCGCGGTCAGCCCGCGGGTGTCGCCAGCGGCGGCGTCTTCGGGAACCGCACCGGCAACCCGGCCAGCGCGCGGTGGAACGGCCCTGGGCGCCAGACCAATTCGCCCTCGGGCACCGCCAGTTCCAGTTCGGGCAGCGCGTCGAGCAGCTGGTCGATCGCCTCCTGGGCGATCAGATAGGCGGGCGACTTCGCCGGGCAGCCGTGCGGGCCGGTGCTCCAGGCCAGATGGGCGCGGTTGTCCAGGAAGTCGCCGGTGCCGATCGAGGGATCGTTGTTGCACGCGGCCATACTGATCACCACCGGTTGGTGGGCGGGCAGCCACACGTCGTCGACCAGGATCGGCTGACGCGGGTAGGTGGTGCAGAAGTTGGCCATCGGCGGGTCGGTGTAGAGCACCTCGTCGAGCGCGTCACGGGTGGACAGGCTGCCGCCGAGCAGGCTGCCCGCGAAGCGATGGTCGGTGAGCATCAGCCGGATCGTGTTGAGGATCAGGTTGAGCATCGGCTCGATCCCGGCGCCGTACATGGTGAGCAGCTGGTTCATCAGCTCCTCGTCGTTGAGCTGCTGGGGGTGCTGCACCAGGCGGGTGGCGATGTCGTCGCCCGGCTCGCGTTGTTTGAGCCGGATCACGTCGTAGAGCGCGTTCTCCATCATCTGCGCGCCGCGCACCGCGGTCTCGCCGCCCTCGAACATCTGCGCCATGCCGGTGGCGATGTCGCCGCCGAGATCGTCGGGCACACCGAGCATCGCGTTGATCGTCGCGAAGATCACCGGATAGGCGTACTGGCTCAACAGGTCCGCCGAACCGTCGGTGCAGAACCCGTTGATCACGGGCATGGCGATCTGTTCCACCGTGCGGTGCAGCCGGTACAGGTCGACGCCGGCCAGCCCGGCGACCGTGGCCTGGCGGTAGCGTACGTGCTCGGCGCCGCTGGTCCGGATCGCGTTGGGGCGGTAGCGCATCATCGGATAGACGGGGCAGTCCACCGGGATGCTGCGCTGCCACATCCTCGGGTCGGCGGGGAAGTGGTCGGGATCGTTGAGGATCTGCACCGCGGTCCGGTACCCGATCACCAGGGTGGCGGGGACACCGGGCACCAGGTCGACGGGTACCAGCGAACCCCAGCGGTCGCGCATCGCCCGGTAGGCGCCCTGCGGATCGGCGGCGAACTCCTCGGAGTACAGCGGGACCCGGTCCTGGCCGTCGCGCGAATCCGGGGTGATCGGGAAGCGGGTGGGATCGGGGTGCGGCGCGGCTTCCAGCGGCACGGCGTGTTCTCCTCTCGAGGGAACCAGGGCGGGGGCTGCGTGATCAGGAGTCATGGCGCGCGCCTTCGTGCCGCGGCGCCACGCCCAGTTCCCGCCCGACCCGGGTGGCCAGTTCGTTCATCCGGTGTGCGACCAGCGCGAGGTCGACCTCGCTGATGGTGGCGACGCCGAGCTGCGCGCCCGCGCCGGCCGAGGTGATCAGGATCATGCCGTTGTCGTACTCGGTCATGTTCTGGCGCACCGGGTTTCCCGCCGGACCACAGAACTCGCCGAGCGCCTTGCCCAGCGATCGCAGGCCGGAGGCCGCGGCGGCGAAACGCTCGGCCTCGTCGCGGGTGATGCCGGGGGAGTGGGCCATGCGTAACCCGTCGTCGGAGAGCAGGACCGAGAAGCGGACGCCGTCGAGCTCGAGACCGTCGAGTAGCCAGGCGAGGCGGTTGGTGCTGTCGGCGATCGGGGTGCTCATCGGATGTCCTGTCCTTCCGTCGATTGCTCGGCCGCGGCGCGGCCGAGCCGGGAACCGCTGTGCCAGGCGGCGGCCAGTTCCGGCCTGCCGGGGTTCTCCGCGGTATCGGTGCGTTCGTCGAGCGGGGTGACGCCGCGGCGCCGCCGCTTGGGCAGCCCGCCGGTGGTCCTGGCGTAGTCGCCGATCGAGGTCTCGGTGACGGGCGCCTCGGCCGGTGGCCGGTGCCGTCCGGTGGTCTCCGGTTCGGGCAGCGCCACCGCGACGGGTTCCGGCGCGGGTTCCGGTGCGGCGGGCTCCGGCGTCACGGGCTCCGGCGTCACGGGCTCGGGCGCCGCGGGTTCCGGTGCGCCCGGTTCGGGCTGCTCGAGTTCGGGGCGGCGCAGTTCGGCCGCACTCACCAGCAGCGCCGCCGGGATGAAGACCATCGCGCGGGTGCCGCCGTAGATGTTGGGGCCGTCGACGTAGGCGGCGAAGCCGTAGCGGCGGGCCAGCGCGGCGACGCCGGGGAAGCCGACGCGGGGCGAGGGGCCGAGGGAGTTGATGTCGACGACCCGCTCACCCGAAAGCACCTGGCGCGCTTCCTCCATCTGCTCCTGACTCATCCGCACGCCCGCGTCGTCGATGATCAACGTGACGCCGTGATGGCCCTCCTGGAAGCTGATGTCGACGAACGACGAGGGCGGCGAATACCGCAGCGCGTTGTCGAGCAGGGTGGCCACGGTGTGCACGAGGGGCTCCACGGCCCGGCTGACGATGACCTGGTCACAGCTGCCCGTCCGCACGCGCAGGTAGTCGCGTACGCGGCTGGTCGCGCCGCCGATCACCTCGGTGACGGTCTGCTGCGGCCAGCGCCTGCCCGGCAGGCCACCGGAGACGATCACGTAGGACTGGGCCTGCCGGATCATCTGCTGCACCGTGTGATCGATGCGGCTCAGCACCGCGTAGACCTCGTCGTTGCGGTTCTCCCGCAGCGCGTTGCTGACCACCTGGCCGACATCGGCGCCGAGGCTGACGACGGTGGTGCCGAACGCGCGCACCGCGCTGCTGGTGGCCGCGCGGGCGTCGGCGGCGACCTGGGCGCGCGCCGCGTTCTCGGCGTCCTCGATCCGCGCCACGGCGCGCTCCTCGGCGACCCGCTCGACCTCGGCGGCGGTGTCGTGGCGCAACCGGTACAGGTCCTCGGCGTGCGCGGCGGCGATCCTGGCGAGCTTCTGCGCGAACGGCGAACCCTGCAGCGGGGCGGGCACTTCCGCGGTCACCACCGGTTCCACGTCGCGGCTCACCGCGTCGGAGATACGCGGCAGGGTGAGCTCGACGAGCCGGGTCATCGCCTCCTCGTGGGCGAAGAGTTCGCGTTCGGCCACGTCGAGCCGGGCGCGGACCCGGCGTTCGTTGCGTAGCGCCAGCACCGCGACGCTCACCGCGCCGAGCAGAACCAGAGTGGCGATACCGAACAGGAGGACCGCGAGTGTCGGAGTCATCGGTTCCTTTGCCGTCACCGACCGAAGATCCAGGTGGCCGGTACCCCGCCGGTCCTTCCGGCGAGCCGTCTCGCCGCTGTTGTCCGGCCGAAGTGGTTGTACCGCTGCACCATTCGACGCGAACGTGTGCGAGCCCGGTCCTGTCCGTGCTCACCTACCTGCGCTTGTCGGCGATCCCGGACACCGTACCAGTGCTTCGTTACCGTCTCGAAATGTGTCGGGAGCTGGCGATATTCGCACTACACGCGAATTATGGTGCGGGGCAACATTATTGGTAGTGTTCGTGGCGGTGGTGCGGCGGATGGGCCCCGCAGACTTGTTCGCCGCACCACCTCCGCCCGATCCGCGCCTCAGTAGCCGAGCAGGCCGGTGGCGAGATCGGGGGTGTCGAGTGCGGCGATCACCTGATCGCGCACGTCGGGGCACTGCTCGCCGGTCACGGTGTCGAGCACGGCCCGGTTGCGGGTGAGCGCGACGTTGACCGCGCCGTGGCGCAGTGCCCAGTTGTGCACGGTGCCGTTGTAGGACACCCGGGCGACGGTCGGTCCCTGTTGCTGCCAGTTGCCGATCTCCGCGCGCAGCATGTCGCACAGATCCGTCGCGGCCGCCGGGCTGACCTCGGGCTTGTCGCTGGGCGTCGGTGCGGCGGGGTCCACCGGTTCGGTACTGGTGCCGCACGCGGTGAGCCCGAGGGCGACGGCGGCGAGGGCGAGAGCGAGGCGATGGCGTCGGAACGGATCGCCCGCTGCGTGGTTGGTCATGCGACCTCCCTGATCGTGGTGCGCGGGTCTGCATCGTTCGGATGCCCGGCCCGCCCGTGTCGAAACAGCGATGATCAGGCGAATCGGCCGGAAAGCCGGGCCCTGTTCGGCTAGCGTCGAGGCAGACGCGCACGACGGCGTGCGTGCCCTGGAAGGGGGCATCGGCGATGCCATTTCTCGACGTGGACGGCACCTCCATCGCCTATGACGAGGAGGGCTTCGGACCACCGATCGTCTTCCTGCACAATCTCGGCGGCGATCGCACCATCTGGCGGGCGCAGATCGACGATCTGCGGTACGCGCACCAGGTGATCTCGATCGACCTGCTCGGCTACGGCGAGTCCGATACCCCCGACACCGGCTACACCCTGACGAAGCACCTCGCGGTCCTCGACGCCTTCGTCGCGGCGAAGGGCCTGCGCGACTTCACCCTGGTCGGGCACTGTTTCGGCAGCGCGCTGGCCCTGCTGTTCGCCCGTCGTCATCCGGAACTGGTGCGGTCACTGGTGCTCAGCAGCCCGCTCACCCCGGCGACGCTGAGCCCGACCCACACGGGCTGGGCGGCGGTGCTCGGTCGGCACGTCCAGCTGGACCGGCTCCTCGCCAAGGTGCGCGTACCCGGCCCGCTGGCCGGCCTGATCGTGGCCGAGCA
Source organism: Nocardia neocaledoniensis (assembly GCF_003182135.1). GTDB lineage: Bacteria > Actinomycetota > Actinomycetes > Mycobacteriales > Mycobacteriaceae > Nocardia > Nocardia neocaledoniensis. The sequence continues at coordinate 55,172 of NZ_QGTL01000015.1, forward strand.
ACTCGGCGTGGGCGGCGCGCACACGCGGGAGACCGTCGCGCACCTGCGCGAGCGGTGGACCGAGCCGCGGCGCCTGATGGTCACCGCCGCGACCTCCCGGGAGATCCCCCGCCTCGCCGAGCTCGATTCCTTCACCCCACCCGCCGATTTCCCGCCCGTCACCACCATCTGGGGACTGCGCAACAAGGTGCTCTCCGCGCGGGCGGGCGCCGCGCTGAACGCGACCCTGCGCCCGGTGCGTGACGTCGAGGTCGCCGACGCGGGACACCTCGTGATGGTCGAGGCGCCCGAAACGGTCACCGCCGCCATAGTTTCCGCGATCGACTACGCGAACGGAGGAATCCGATGAGCCGCACTGTGCAGATCACCGTCGACGCCGCCGACCCCCGCGCCCTGTCGACCTTCTGGCGCGACGTGCTGGGATACGAGCACCCGGCCCCGCCCGGGGTCGAGTTGCCCGCCGGCGCCGATCCGCTGGCGGCCTGGGACGAGTTCCTCGCCCGCGCCGGCGTGCCCGAGGAGCAGCGCAACACCCGCTCGGCCATCGAGGATCCCGCGGGCGAGGGCCCACGGGTGTTCTTCCAGCAGGTGCCCGAGGGCAAGACCGCCAAGAATCGTGTCCACCTCGACGTGCGCGTCGCGCCGGGACTCCAGGGCGAGGAGCGGATGGCGGCGCTGGAAGCCGAGTCCGCGCGGCTGCTCGCCCTCGGCGCCACCCGGCTCGCGCGATTCGAGCCGGAGCCGCCGCTCGGGTTCGGCCACATCGTCATGGCCGACCCCGAGGGCAACGAGTTCTGCCTGGATTAGCCGGTGCGGCTCAGGCGGTTTCGGCGGGCACGGCCAGCGCGGCCTGCATCGCGACGCCGTCGACGTAGGTGTGCTTCTCGCGCACCGCGCCGTTCTCCACGAACACCACGTCGGCGATGTCCACGTCGACCGCGCCGCCGGTCACCGACGTGCCCGACAGCGTCCACTGCACCACCCAGAAATCGTCGCCGACCCGCAGGCTCACCTGGGTGAAGGTCAGGTCGGGGACCAGGGCGAAGGTCTCCGCGGCGGCGGTGCGGATCTCCTCTCGCCCCCGCGCGGGCTTGCCGCCGGAGTGCAGATGGAAAATCGAATCGGGCGTGTGCAATTCGACGATGCGGTCGGGGTCGCGGTCGGCCCAGCAGGCGTGGTAGCGCTCGAAGAGATCTTTGGTGGCGTCGGACATGGCCGGAGCCCCTTCCAAGATACAAACAGGATGACTGAATGTTCCCGGACGCGCGCACGGCGGTCAAGGCGGTCCTGGCCTAGACTTCTACGTCGCCATGACCCCAGACCGCCGCACCCAAGCCGAACGCTCGGCCTCGACCCGTACCGCCGTCATCCGCGCGGGACGAGACCTGTTCGGGCGCCACGGGTACGGCGCGGTGAGCACGATCGCGGTCGCCGAGGCCGCCGGGGTGAGCCGCGGCGCGCTCTACCACCAGTTCAGCGAGAAGCGCGACCTGTTCGAGGCGGTGTTCGAGGACCTCGAACGCGATCTGGTGGAGGTCATCGCCACCGCGGTCGCCGCGGCGCGCGCCCCCGATCCGATCGCGAGCCTGATCGTCGGCTGCCTGGCCTGGCTCGAGGCCTCCACCGCGCCGGACGTGCGACGGATCGCGCTGCTGGACGCGCCCGCGGTACTCGGCTGGAGCCGGTGGCGCGAGATCGAGCTGCGCCACACCATCGGCCTGGTGGAGAACGCGCTGGCCGGCGCCATGGCCGCGGGCCGGGTCCGGCGGCAGCCGGTGCGGCCGCTGGCCCTGATCCTCGTCGGCGCGCTCGACGAGGCGGCCCAGTTCCTCGCCGCCACCGACGCACCCGCCGACACGACCGCGGCGCGCGCGGTCGTCGAACAGCTGATCTCCGGCCTCGCGCTGCCGGATCACGACGACCACTGAGCGTTCCGGCACGCTGAGGCCCCGGCCGCCGAATCCCGGGTGGCGGCGAAATCGGTTGATACAGTGCCGGTACGCAGTCTGTGAAGTGCTCGGCCGTTCGTGTGTTGTGTGAATCTCGATGTTTCGCCCAGAGATCGGAACAGCTCGATATGCGACTGACTCCCTCTGATACGGAGAAGCTGCTGCTCAGTGTGGCCGGGATGGTCGCGCGCGACCGCAGGCAGCGCGGCGTGAAACTCAATCATCCCGAGGCGGTGGCCCTGCTGTCGTGCTGGGCGATCGAACGGGCCAGGGACGGCATGTCGGTGGCCGAGGTGATGAGCGCCGGACGGCACGTCCTCAGCCGCGAGGACGTCATGGAGGGCATTCCGGAGATGCTCGGCGACGTCCAGGTGGAAGCGACCTTCCCGGACGGACGCAAGCTCGTCACGATCGCCGAGCCGATCCGATGATCCCCGGCGAGTACCGCCTCAGCGACGAGCCGCTGCCCGGTGGTGACCGCGGCGCGCACGTCAGCGTCGTCATGGTGAACACCGGTGACCGGCCGATCCAGGTCGGCTCGCATCTGCACCTGCCCGAGGCGAACGCGGCGCTGGAATTCGACCGCGCCGCCACCGAGGGATGTCACCTCGACATCCCGGCGGGCACCTCGATCCGGTTCGAGCCGGGCGTGAGCCGCACCGTGGCCTGCGCGAGATTCGGCGGGCGGCGATGACGGCCCTCTCGCGCGCCGACGCCGCGCAGCTGTTCGGACCCACCACCGGCGACCAGATCCGGCTCGGCGACACCGATCTCTGGATCGAGGTGGAACACGACCGCACCGACCGGCACGACGCGGTGGTCTTCGGCGGCGGCAAGACGATTCGCGACGCGATGGGCCAGGGGCGGGTCAGCCGTGAGCAGGGCGCGCTCGACGTGGTGATCACCAATGTCGTCGTGCTCGACCACTGGGGCATCGTGAAGGCCGATGTGGGCATCCGGGACGGACGCGTCGTCGCCGTCGGCCGGGCGGGCAACAGCGAGATCATGGACGGCATCGAGCCCGGCATGGAGATCGGCCCCGGCACCGATGTCATCGCGGGCGAAGGGCGCATCCTCACCGCGGGCGCGGTGGACACCCACGTGCACTTCATCTCCGAGACCGAGGTGCTCGAGGCCGTCGCGACCGGCACGACCACGCTGATCGGCGGCGGCGCCGGACCGACGAAGGGCACGAAGGCCACCTCGGTGACCCCCGGCGCCTGGTCGCTGGCGATGATCCACCGCGCGCTCGACGAATTGCCGGTCAACGTCCTGCTGTTCGGCAAGGGCAGCACCACCAGCGCGCGAGCGCTGCGCGAGGACGCGCTGGCCGGGGCGGGCGGCTACAAGATCCACGAGGACTGGGGCGCCGCGCCGCCGGTGATCGACGCGGCGCTGCGTGCGGCCGACGAGTTCGGTCTGCAGGTCGCGCTGCACAGCGACAGCCTCAACGAGACCGGCTACGTGCGGGAGACGATCGAGGCCATCGCGGGTCGCGGCATCCACGCCTTCCACTCCGAGGGTGCCGGCGGCGGTCACGCCCCCGACATCATGGTGCTCGCCGGGGAACCGAATGTGCTTCCCGCGTCGACGAATCCGACGATGCCGCACACGGTGAACACCGTCGACGAGCACCTGGACATGCTCATCGTGTGTCACGCGCTCAATCCGAAGGTGCCCGAGGATCTGGCCTTCGCCGAGTCGCGCATCCGCGCGACCACCATGGCCGCCGAGGACATCCTGCACGATCTCGGCGCGATTTCGATCATGTCCACCGACGGGCAGGCGATGGGCCGCATCGGGGAGATGATCTGCCGCACCTGGCAGACCGCGCATGTGATGAAAACCCGGTTCGGGCGCGGTGATTCGGCACTGCCCGCCGACAACGAGCGCGCCCGCCGCTGTGTCGCGAAGTACACGATCTGCCCGGCGGTCGCCCACGGGGTCGATCACGAGGTCGGCTCGGTGGAGCCGGGCAAGATCGCCGATCTCGTGCTGTGGAAACCGGCATTCTTCGGGATCAGGCCCGAGGCGGTCATCAAGGCGGGCGCGGTGGTCGCCGCGCCGCTGGGCGACCCGAACGGCTCGATCACCACGCCCGAGCCGGTGCTGATGCGGCCCGGGCTGGCCGGTCACCGTGCTGCTGCGGCCCATCTGTCCACGACCTGGGTGGCGCCGGTCGCCCTCGCGGACGGGCTGGCGCAGCGCCTCGGCCTGACCCGCAGGCTCGCCGCGATGCGCCCCACCCGCGATGTCGGCAAGAAGGACCTGCCGAACAACAGCGCGCTGCCCCGCATCGAGGTCGACCCGGAGACGTTCGTGGTCGCGATCGACGGCGAGCCGGTGCGCCCGCAGCCCGCGGTCGAACTGCCTCTCGCCCAACGGTATCTGCTGTTTTGACGGGCCTGGTCGGCTTGCTGCTGGCGGACGGGCGGCTGCCCACCGGTGGGCACGCGCACTCGGCCGGGCTGGAGCCCGCGCTGCGGGCCGGCCTGGCGCCGGAGCTGATTCCGCGCTATCTGGAAGCGCGCCTGCACACGGTCGGCCGGGTCGAGGCGGCGACGGCCGTGCTCGCGCGCCGCGTCGCGGCCGGGTCGAGTGCGGTCACCCTCGACGAGATCGAGATCGCCTACGCGGCACGGACCTCCAGCGCCGCGCTGCGAGCCGCCTCGGCGCAGCTGGGGCGCGGGACGGCCCGGCTGGCCGGTCGGCTGTGGCCCGAGGACCCGGCGATCCGCGCGCTGACGGAGCTGCGGGCACCGTGTCGTCCGGTGGCCTTCGGCGTCGTCGCCGCGGTCGCCGGGCTCGACGCCTGCCAGACCGCGCGCACCGTGCTCTACGACGACCTGCAGACCGCCGCCTGCGCCGCGCCGAAGCTGCTCCCCGTCGATCCGGTCGAGCCCGTGCTCGATCTCGCCGAGACGGTCGATCGGCTCGCCGGGCTCGACCTGGCCGTCACCGATCCGGCCGACCTGCCCGCGTACACCGCGCCGCTGATCGAGCAGTGGTCCCTGGAACACGCGAACCGACAGAGGAGGATCTTCTATGCCTGAGACGATCGACGGGGTGGCTCGGCGCGCGTTGCGGTTGGGCGTGGCCGGACCGGTGGGCACCGGCAAGAGCACGCTCATCGCGACCCTGTGCCGGCGCCTGGCGGACGAGCTGCGGATGGGGGTCGTGACCAACGACATCTACACCGACGAGGACGCGCGCCTGCTGCGTGCCGCGGGGGTGCTTCCGGTGGAGCGGATCGTCGCGGTGGAAACCGGCGCGTGCCCGCACACCGCGATCCGCGACGACGTCACGCCGAACCTGCTCGCCGTCGAGGATCTCGAAAGGCAGTTCGCGCCACTGGATCTGGTCCTGGTCGAGAGCGGCGGTGACAACCTCACCGCGACCTTCAGCCCGGCCCTGGTCGACGCGCAGGTCTTCTGCATCGACGTCGCCGGTGGGGGAGACGTGGCGCGCAAGGGCGGTCCGGGGATCGAGCGCGCGGACCTGCTCGTGGTCAACAAGACCGACCTCGGACCGCACGTCGGGGTCGATCCCGCGCAGATGGTGCGGGACGCGTCGGCCGTGCGCGGCGGGTTGCCGGTGCTCGCGCTGAGCCAACGCGACCAGGACAGCGTCGACGTGCTCGTCGACTGGGTGCTCGGCGTGCTGGCCGACCACCGCATGGGCGCGCACGTGCCCGCCGACCCCGGCCCCATGGCGCCCCACGTGCACGCGGACCACGACGAGCACCACCATCACCATGACCACGAGCACGTTCACCCGCACTGAGGCGTCCGCCGGTCGGCCGGGCGGGCGGGCGACGCGGATCGCGGTGCGGCCGAGCGGGTCCGGGGTCGTCGTCGCCGCGCTCGACGCGGGCGACTACCTGGTGCCGCGGGTGCTGGAACGGCGGGGACGGCAGGTTCGGATCGCGCTGGTCGGCCGGTGCGCGATGCTCGTGGCGGGCGACCGGGTCGAGCTCGAGCTCGAAGTCGGGGCGGGCGTCCGGCTGGAGCTCGTCGAACCCTCCGGGACCGTCGCCTACAACGCGCGGGGCGGTGCGGCGCGCTGGTGTGCGCGTGCGGTGGTGGCCGAGGGCGGGGTGCTGAGTGGCAGGCCGCGCCGCTGGTGGTCGCGGCCGGTGCGGATCTGACGCGGGAGATGCGGATCGAGCTGGCCGAGGGTGGGCGGGCGGCGATCTCCGAGCTTGTGGTGCTCGGCCGCAGCGGCGAGCCGGGTGGGTGCTGCGGGCGCGTCAGCGGGTCACCTGTGCCGGGCGGCCGTTGCTGGTGGAGGAGCTGGAGCTGTCCGTGCCCGAGCTTCCCGGCATCCTGGGCGGGCACCGCGTGCTCGGTACGGTGGCCGTTCTCGGGCAGCGGCCGGCGGAACTGCCCGTCCCGACGGCGACGTACCTGGCCGGTCCCGGTGCGCTCGGCCGGGTGATCGGCGACGCCGCGCACGTGGTGGAACCGGAGCTGGCGGCGCTGTGGCGGGCCTGGCGGCTCTGATTCAGGCCGCGGGCACCGGCTCGTCCTCGGTCGCGGTGTCGCGGCGCGGATGGGACAGAAACGCCGCGACCGGCGCCACCACCGCGGCGACGAAGCCGGCCGCGAACCCGTTGCCGTACAGATTGAGCCCCGCCACCACGGCGCCGGTCACCTGCGCGGTCGAGGCGTGGAAGAAGCCGGCGATCACACCCCAGTGCGGCCCGAACCGGCCCGCGATCGGCGCCAGGCAGGTGCCGTACAGCGCGGCCCAGATCAGGCCGGGGTCGGTGAGTTCGAAGGGCTTGAGCAGGCCGGCCAGCGCGACACCGACGACGATCGGGACGATGTTGAGCGCGTGCTTGCCGCAGGCGCCGAAGCCGATCACGCTGAGGATCCCGGCGACCACGGGACCGTTCAGGTGCGCGCCGATGACCAGCACGTAACCGGTCGCCAGCGCGCCGATCACCGCCATGTTCAGCAACACCGCGGCCGCGCCGTCGCTGTCGAGGAAGTCCGACGGCGCCCGGCCGTCGCGGCGCAGCAGCGCGCCGTAGTGCCGCCACGGCGCGCGGTCCCGCGCGAACGCCGCGGCGAGCAGGCCCAGCAGGATGAGGCCGAGCAGGATCAGCAACGGGGTGTCGTTGCCGGAGGTCCACACCATCTCCGGCTGCGGCGCCAGCCCGAACGCCCGGTAGACCGAGACCACGACCGCGCCGACGACACCGGCGACGAAACCCATGTTGTACAGCGTGAATCCGGCATGCGCGTCGAAGAGCCTGCGCGCGACCGGCGGCACGACGAAGCCGATCAGCACGGACGTGCCCACCGCGAGGGGGAGACCGGCCCAGGCGGGCAGCGCCGTACCGAAGGCCAGCACCGAGAAGATCGGCGACAGCGCCGTGGCGAAGAAGGCCGTGGAGACGTGGTCGGCCAGTCGGTCGCCGCGCACCCACGCGTACAGGGCCACCCCGGCCACGATCGGCCAGATGTTCAGCAGGGTCTTGCCGTACAGCGCGGTCCCGAGCACCAGCAGCAGGCACGCCACCGCCGCGCCGTCCACCGGGGCGCCGGTGATCCGGTAGACCGCGCAGGCCACCAACGTCACCACGCCCGCGTGCACGAAGGCGCCGCCGAGGCCGCCGACGCCCACGAAATCGGTGATCATCAGATCGCGCGCGAAGACGATGTCGCCGATGCCGCGCAGCACCGCGCCCGGTGGATCGGCGAGGAATCCGAAGACCACGAACGTCAGCGACATGCCGACGATGACGACGAACAAGGTGTGCTGGTCGCGCTGACGGGCGAGGGTGTCCACCGTCGCCACCTCCTCATCCGGCCTCGGCCTCGGCTGTTTCCGCAGGTCGTCGGCGGCTCCCTCGTCGCGAATCACGGGTGACCCGTGCGCGGTTCGAACCGCACCGATCGGTCCAGTGTGCGCCGTGGCGACGCCCGGAACGCCCAGCGGCACGCCGGAACGCGTGAGCCGGCGGTGGCTCCGTCGCCTTCTCGTCATGGCCGCGGGGCAACATCTAGGTTAGGCTTACCTAATGACTTCCGCTGCTGTGCAACGCCCGACCATGGCCTACGCGACGATGCGGGTGCGCCGGGTGGTGCGGCTGACGCCGCGCATGGTCCGGGTCACGTTCGACTGTGCCGATGCCGCCGCGCTCGCCGATACCGGTCCGGATCAGTACACGAAGGTGTTCTTCCCGCTGCCCGGCCAGACGCGCCCCGTGGTGCCGCCGCCGATCGAGGTCGAGGGCGGCGTGATGAGCTGGTATCAGCGCTATCTGGCCATGCCCGACGAGGTCCGGCCGCCGATGCGCACCTATACCGTCCGGGCCCAGCGGCCGGAGCTCGGTGAGCTCGACATCGATTTCGCGCTGCATCCCGATCACGCCGGTCCGGCCTCGGACTGGGCGTCGGCGGCGGCGCCGGGCGACGAGATCGGGGTGCTCTGCCCGCCGCACGCGCTCTACTGCCCGCCGCCCGACCCGGACTGGCAGCTGCTCGTCGGCGACGAGACGGCGATCCCCGCGATCGGGGCCATCGTGGAACGACTGGCGACCGGAGCCGTGCTGCGCGCGTACATCGAGGTGGCCGGCCCCGACGACGAACAGCGGTTCGAGACCCGCGGTGACGTGCGCATCGACTGGGTGCACCGCGGTGCGCGCCCGCACGGCGCGGCCGTGGTCGACGCGGTCTGTGCCGCAACGCTTCCCGGCGGCGCGCCGTACGCCTGGATCTCCGGTGAGGCGAATCTGGTGAAGCTCGTGCGGCGTGAACTCGTCCGGGAGCGTGGCGTGGACAAGCGGGCGATCACCTTCACCGGCTACTGGCGCCAGGGGCGCACCGAGGAGGACAACGGCCGCGAGAAGGTGCGCCGCGCCGCCGCGGGAGAACCGCTGGTCGACGAGGACTGAGGCCCTCTTCGTCCGCGGTGATGCCACTAACAGTTAACGCACTAACTGTTAGTGGCATAATGCTGTGGAGACGAAGAAAGGTGCGGACTCGTGGAACAGCGACTCGACGATCCCCTGCGGCTGGATCGGCAGGTGTGCTTCGCGCTGGCGGTGGCCAACCGCTCGGTGCTCGCGGTCTACCGGCCGCTGCTCGAACCGCTGGGGCTCACCCATCCGCAGTACCTGGTGATGCTCGCCCTGTGGGGCGAGGCGCCGATGTCGGTGAAGGCGGTCGCCGAGGCGATCCAGCTCGACTCGGCGACCCTCTCGCCGCTGCTCAAGCGCCTCGAATCGGCCGGCCTCATCACCCGCCGCCGCGACCCGAACGACGAGCGCACCCTGCTCATCGACCTCACCGACGCGGGCCGGGCGCTGCGCGAGCAGGCCGAACAGATCCCGCCCGCCGTCGTCGCCCGGCTCGGTGTGAGCCTGGCGGATCTGGAAGAACTACGTGATGTCCTCGGCCGGGTGAACGCGGCCGCGCGGCAGGCCACGGAAAGGGAACACCTGTGAACGCCACGACCCCGAACCTCTGGCAGCGCGTGCGCTACGTCACCGGTGGCACGCTGCCCCCGTCGATGACCGACTGGGTGCTGGCCGACCTGACCGGCCCCGGCGCCACCCGCCGCTACCTGCTGCGGTTCCTCGTGCCCGTCGTGCCGGTGTTGTGCCTGTTCCTGCTGGTGCCGGGCCCGCTGTGGATCGGGCTGTCGATGATGGCGCTGCTGTACCTGCCGCTGGTCTACTTCACCGTCGCGCTCACCTACGTCTACCGGCGGCACCGGCTGGTCAGCCACGGCCTCGACCCCGAACTGGCCGACGCGGCCGAACAGCGCCGCGCCGAGGCCGAGCGCATCGCCTACGAGGCCCGCCACCACCGCGACTGAACGGGGTCTGTCGGCACGACCCGAACGGGGGTAGCGTCCGAGCTGTGGAGGAGGTGGCTGTGGGTGACCTCGTGCGGGTCCCGACCGTGGGTGTCGAAGAGGAGTTCCTGCTCACCGACCCGGAGACCGGCGCGCCCACGCCGCAGAACACCCAGGTCGCCGCGGCGGCCCGTGACCTCGGCATCGACCTGCAGCTGGAACTGACGCGCTGCCAGGTCGAGACCAGCACCGGCGTGCACACCCGGATCGCGGACCTGCTGACCGAACTGCGCACGACCCGGCGCCGGGTCGCCGACTGCGCCGCCGAGCACGACGCCCGGCTGCTGGCGGTGGCGGTCCCACCGACCGTACCCGACGGCTACCCGGTGACCGACACGCCCCGCTACCAGCGGATCGCGCACACCTTCGGGATGCTCGCGCACGAGCAGGGCCTGTGCGGCTGCCATGTCCACGTGGCGGTGCCCGATCGCGAGACCGCGGTGCAGGTCAGCAATCACGTGCGGCCCTGGCTGCCGGTGCTGCTGGCGCTGACCGCGAATTCGGCGATCTACCGTGGCTCGGAGACCGGCTACGCGAGCTGGCGCAGCATTCTGTGGCGGCGCTGGCCGAGCGCGGGCCCGCCACCGTACTTCGGCTCCCTCGCCGAGTACGAGTCCACGGTGGCGATGATGCACGCCAGCGGCAGCATCCTCGACAAGAAGATGGTCTATTGGGACATCCGCCCCTCGGAATCGTTTCCGACCGTGGAGATCCGGGTGAGCGACATCCCGGCCACCGCGGCGGAATCGGCTCTGCTGGCCGCGCTGATCCGGGGCACGGTCGCGATGGCGCTGCACGCGATCGAGCCGGGCGAGCCCGCGCCGACGGTCTCGGGGGAGGTGTTGCGCGCCGCGTACTGGAACGCCGCGCACAGCGGGCTCGACGGCCACCTGCTGCACCCGGTGCGCGGCAGCGTCGTCCCGCACTGCGAACTGCTGCGCGAACTGCTCGACCGGATCGACCCCGCGTTGCGCGCCTGCGGCGACCGGGAATTCGTCGCCGACGAGCTCGCCGCCCTGCGCGAACGCGGCAACGGCGCTCGGCGCCAGCTGCGGGCCATGCGCACGCGCCGCGAGGTCACCGACGTGGTCGGCGAACTCGCGCGCGCGACGCTCGAAGGGTGTTGATCAGCGCGGCGGGCGCAGCACGTCGAGCTGCTGTCGGAGCCGCTCCAGCGCCGCCCGCGCGGCCTCGAGCTCAGCCTGCAGGCGCGCGATCGCGGCGTCGTCGACGAGCGGGGGAACCGCGGTCCCCGGCTGCTCACCCGGAGCGGGCAGCGGACGGCCCGGCGGGGGCGGCGCGCCGGGACCACCGCCGGGCGCGGTCGCCATGTCGCCGGTCTCGGGGCCGAAGACCTGGTCGAGCGCTTCGGTCAGGGTGGGGGCGTAGCCGACCCTGACCCCGCCGGTCCCCGGCTCCCGGTAGCTGACCAGTACGCGCGCGAGCTGCGGGAACGTCGACCCGTTGGGCGTGGTCGAAATCCGTTCGGTGAACAGCGGTTCGACATAGAGCACCCCGCCGTCGGCGATCGGCAATGTGATCAGGTTGCCGTACTGGATCTGGTTCGACCGCTCGAGCAGGGTGCGCTCGGAGGCGACCCGGGTGTCGGAGATCATCGAGTTCTGGATCTGCTGCGGTCCCTGGGTGAGGGTGTCGGTGGGCAGCTGCAGAACATGGAACCTGCCGTAGCCGTCGGGGTCCGAGCGCACGGAGATGTAGGCGGAGAGGAACTCCCGGCGGAACCCGACCATGGCGCTGGTGAGCCGGAAGGAGGGCTCGGCGTTCTCGGCGTCGCCGAGCAACACGTAGTACGGCGGCTGCTGCGGGTTCGCCTCCACCGTCGGGTCGCTGGGCACCGACCAGAAGGCGTTGTTGGTGAAGAACTCTCGCGGATCGTCGACGTGATAGCGGGCGAGCAGGTCGCGCTGGACGACGAACAGGTCCTCCGGGTACCGGAAGTGCGCGCGCAGATCGGGGCTGATCGCCGACTCGGGTTCGACCGTGCCGGGGAACACCCGCATCCACGCCGCCAGCACCGGGTCCTGCCCGTCGACCTGGTACAGCGTGACCGTCCCGTCGTAGGCGTCGACGGTGGCCTTGACCGAATTGCGCGCGTAGGAGATCTCCTCGCCCTCGACGCCGGGTGCGCCCAGCGCACTGCGTGCGGCGTAGGGGTACCCGTCGATCGTCGTGTAGGCGTCCACGATCCAGACGATGCGGCCGTCGACCACCGCCGGATACGGATTGCGGTCGACGGTGAGCCACGGCGCGACCAGTTCCACCCGTTCGCGCGGGTCGCGGTGGAAGATGATCTTCGACTCGGGCCCGATCGCGCTGGCGAAGAGGATGTTGCGCTCGGTGTAGGCGGTGGCGAAGGCGAAACGGTTGAGCCAGTTGCCGATCGGGACGCCGCCGGCGCCGGAGTAGGTGTACTTGGTGGCGTCGGTGTCGTATTCGCGTGGCTCGGTGCCGCCGCCGACGATCGCGTAGTCGGGATCGGTCCTGGCGATCACCTCGCCGAAATAGATGCGTGGTTGGTCGACCGGGATCACCTGGTGCCCGGCGTGCTGGGAGGCGATGTCGCTGACGGCGTAGATGGGATAGCCGCTGTTGCCTGCCGAACTGTCGGCGGTGGCGTCGCGCACCGCGGCGTTGACACGGTTGGCCGGGGCGGCGACGAAGCCGTCGCCGTGGGTGTAGACGGTGTGGCGGTTCACCCAGTGGGATTGGTTGCCGCTCAACGCCGCCGGGGTCAGCTCCCTGGCGGCGACCACGTAGTCGCGCAGGCGGCCGTCGACCCGGTAGCGGTCCAGGTCGAGGTGATCGGGGAAGCTGTAGAAGTTCTTGAGTTGCTGCTGCTGGGTGAAGGTGCGTGAGAGCACGGCCGGATCGAGCAGGCGGATGTCGGCGATCGTGGTCGCGTCGGCGGGAACTTGCGGCGGTTGTTTCGACCCGACGCCCGGATACGGCTCGTACTCCACCCGATCGGCGCCGAGCCCGTAGGCCTGCCGGGTGGCCGCGATATTGCGTTCGATGTAGCGGCTCTCCCGGTCGGCGGCGTTGGGGCGCACCGAGAACTGTTCGACCGCCAGGGGCCAGACCCCGCCCACCACGATCGAGGACAGCAGCAACAGCGCGCCCGCCATCGCCGGAATCCGCAGGTCGCGCAGTACGACGGCGGACAAGACCGCGGCGGCGCAGACCAACGCGATCGCGAACAGCACCAGGCGGGCGGGCAGCACGGCGTTGATGTCGGTGTACCCGGCGCCGGCGAACGTCGGCTCGCGGCGCCTGCTCGACAGCAACTGGTACCGGTCGAGCCAGTACGCCGCCACCTTGAGTACCAGGAACAGCCCGAGCAGGATCGCCAGCTGGACCCGGGCCGCCACGCTGAGACCGAGCGAGCCGCCCCCGACCCGCACGCCGCCGAACAGATAGTGGGTGGCCAGGCAGACCAGGAAGGCCAGTACGACGAGGGCGAAGCCCCAGCTCAGCAGCCACCGGTAGAACGGCAGGTCGAAGACGTAGAACCCGATGTCGTGACCGAACTGCGGGTCGGTCCGGCCGAACGACCCGCCGCGCAGGAACAGCTGCACCGTCTCCCAGCGCGACTGGCCGACGAGCCCGCACAGCAGCCCGATCCCGGCGGCGACCCCGGCCCCGAGCCGCAGCGGCCACCGCAGCACCACCGCCCTGACCTCGGCGACGGGATCCTCGGCACGCGCGACGGGCAGGAAGATCGGCCGCGCGCGGTAGGCCAGCCACATCGCGAGGAACACGACACCGCCCGCGACCACCGCGACCGCGCCGAACAGCACCACCTCGGTGAGCAGCACGGTCGACCAGACGCGCCGATAGCCGACCTCACCGAACCACAACCAGTCGATATAGGCGTGGTTCACGCGGGGCAGTACCAGCAGGGCGACGAAGAAGACCACGCCAGCGGTGACCCACAGGCGCAGTCGCCGAGGCAGCTGTCCCGATGTGGAGGCGTCCGGTGCGCTCATCTGCCACTCCCGAGACCCCGCCGGTTCCCGGGCCGGCGAAGATCATCGCCCCCGATTCTACGCGGCGACGGTGCCCCGTCACGGGATACGGGCGACCGCTCCCAGCATCGAGACCGCTTCCTTGCGGGGGTGTGGGCGCCATTCGGTCGGGCGCCATTCGATCACCGAGACGATGCCGGGACAGACCAGCTCCAAGCCGTCGAAGAAGCGGGTGAACTCGGCGGTCGAGCGGAGCTGGAACGGGACACCGCTGCGTTCGTTCGCCTCGACGCTGGCCGCCTTGTCCTCGACGGAGAGATGGTCGTCGGTGGCGTGGGTCATGGTGAGGTAGCTGCCCGAGGGCAGGGCCGCGCAGAGTTCGCGCACCACGTCGTAGGGATGCATCGCGTCGGTGAGGAAATGCAGTACCGCGCAGAGCATCAGGGCCACCGGCCGGTCGAGGTCGAGGGTGCCGGTCAGCGCCGGGTGGGCGAGGATCGAGGCGGGCTCGCGCAGATCGGCGTCGATGTAGGCGGTGGCGCCTTCGGGTGTGCTCTGTAGCAGCTCGCGGGCGTGGTAGAGCACGATCGGGTCGTTGTCGACGTAGACGACCCGCGAGTCCGGGGCGACGTCCTGCGCGAGTTCGTGCACATTGCCCGCCGTGGGCAGTCCGGTGCCGATGTCGAGGAATTGGCGGATCCCGGCGGTCTCCACCAGATAGGGCACCGCGCGGCGCAGGAAACTCCGGTTCTCCAGCACGGCGAAATGGATGGACGGGAACGCCTCGGCGACCGCGTCGGCGGACGCGCGGTCCGCTTCGAAATTGGCGCTGCCACCCAGCCAGTAGTCGTATCGGCGGGCCGGGTGCGGTTTGCTGACATCCACCCGGTCGGCAGCGGATTCGAAGTCCACGGCGCATGTCCTTTCTCTCGGCTACGGTCGTGCCATGCCCCTGCAGTTCAGCCCTTATGACTTCGCTGTCCACGCCGATCCGTACCCGTACTATGCCAGGTTGCGCAGCGAGGCCCCTGTCTACCGCAACACCACCGACGACTTCTGGGCGTTGTCGCGCCACGCCGACGTCCACGCCGCGCTGCGTGATTCCGACCGGTTCTCCAGTGCCAACGGATTGCGGATGGAACCGGCCTTCTGGGGACCGCAGGCCGAGAAGTTCTTCTCCTTCGTGGCGATGGACCCGCCCAAGCACACCAGGATGCGCGGGCTCGTCGTCCGGGCGTTCACCCAGCGGCGGGTGCAGAGCCTGGAACCGCGGCTGCGCGAGATCGCCCGGCGCACACTGCAACCGCTGCTCGCGCGCGGCAGCTTCGACCTGATCGCCGACTTCGCCGGCCCGTTCCCGACCGACGTGATCTCCGAACTGGTCGGGGTGCCGGAGCAGGATCGCGAGCTGCTGCGCAAGCTGGGCATGGAGATCATGTACACCGACGCGGAGTCCACCGATCTGCGCCCGGAGGCGATGCAGGCGATCGGCGCGCTGGTGGGCTATTACACCGAGCTGACCATCGCGCGCAGCCGCGACCGCGCCGACGATCTGCTCTCCGGCCTGCTCGACGCCGCGGAGGGCGACGACCGGCTCACCCCCGAGGAGATCGTGGGCGTGCTGATCCTACTGGTCGGCGCCGGGATCGAGACCGTCATGCTGACTCTCGGCAATGCCTGGCACGCCGCCGCGCTGCACCCCGACCAGCGGCGCGCCGCCTTCGACGGCCGGATCGACGACTGGATCGCCGAGTCGATGCGCTACGACCCGGCGACCCAGGCGCAGCTACGCACGACCACGACGCCGGTGGAACTGCACGGGGTGGAGATCCCCGCCGACGCCAGGATCCTGCTGCTCACCGGATCGGCGCATCGGGACGAGACGGTCTTCGCGAACCCGGACGTGTTCGATCTCGACCGCGACACCAGCGCCGCGCTGTCCTTCGGGGCCGGCCGCCACCACTGCCTCGGCATGAACCTGGCCCAGCTGGAACTGCGGGTGGCCATGCAGGAGATCGTCGCCGCGGTCGCCGACTACGAGATCGACACCGACAACCTGGTGCGGATCCACTCCTCCAACAACCGCGGCTTCGCCTCCCTGCCCACCACCGTGACGCTGCGCTGAGCGCGGATCACACTCGGGCACGGACGAATTCGGCGGCGGTGCCGGCGTGGCGGGTGTACCGCAGGTGCACGTTCCAGTCGGTGCCGTCCGGGTCGCAGACCGGATCGTTGTCGTTGCAGACGTCATAGGTCCGGTCGGCGTAGGTCCCGGTGATCTCCCTGCCGAGTTCGCGAATCGGGTTGCCGAACAACAGGACCGCGACGATCCGGGGCGCGAGCTCGGCGGGCAGGGTGGCCACGATCGGCCCGCCGACCTTGGCCCCCTCGCTGCTCACCCCGAGCGAGTTGGCCACCACATTGGCGCCCTGCGAGTACCCGACCAGCACGAAGCGCTGGTCGGGGCAGGCGGCGGCCCGTGCGACCACGTGCTCGACCAGATCGCGGTTGCCCGCCTGCACCGACGCGGGCTGGTTCAGGTCGGCCGGATAGTCGACGCGGTGAGCGTCGGTGGAGCCGTCGACGGCCTCGTCGATCGCCGCGTACACCGGGTTGCCCACCACGGTGCCGAGGTGGAACCTGCTCCACAGGCCGCCGGGCTCGTTGGTGCCGCGCGCGGCCACGACCCGCAGGTCGGCGCAGCCCGCCGCGGTGGCGACGCCGGTGCCGACCGTACCGGCCAGCGTGCCGGCGAGCAGCGCGCCCGACACCGCGGCGCACAGGGTGATTCGATGAGGTGATGTGTGCATGGCTTCCTCCGCTCGATGAGTCGACGCGGACGGTAGTCGCCCGATTCGCGCGCCGGCCGGGTCCTCGAGGCAGGTCACCGCGGAGTTCGCCGAACTCTGTGCCGGGCTACCGGATCCGGCGCCGAGCCGTGGCGCGTGCGGCATACTGCGGCCATGATCCTCGGCCGGGGTGCTCCCGTGATCTTCGCTCTGGGTGTGGCGCTGTCCGCCACGGTGTCGCCGACGGCTTCGGCCACACCGGATTTCCGCTGCGCCGAGCCCGCGCCCGGCGCGGCGCCTGCGCGGGCCACCGCCGAGCAGGTGGGGATGGACCAGGCGGCCGTGGACGAGGCGATGCGGTTCGGCGTCCAGGCGAAGGCGCACGCGATCCAGATCTACCGGCACGGCTGCCTGGTCGCCGACCACGGCGTGCCGGGCGACGCGCCGATGCCGCTGTTCAGCGCGAGCAAAGGGGTCACCGCGGTCGCGGTCGGGCGCGCGGTGACGCTGGGCTACTTCGGCCTCGACGATCCGCTCGGCGAGTTCTTCCCCACCGCCGATGCCGAGCACGCCGCGATCACCGTGCGCCAGGTGCTGAATCAGACCACGGGCCTGCACTTCAGCTGGCCCGCCGACATCGCGGTGATCGCCACCGACGCCATCGAGCGGACGCTGTCGAGCCCGGTCCGTTTCGCGCCCGGCACGACCTTCCAGTACGCGCAAGCCGTGTTGAGCCTGCTGCCGAAGATCATCGAGATCACCACCGGCATCGACTACCAGCGTTTCGTGGACGAACAGGTGATGTCGCCGCTCGGCATCGAGCGTGGCGACTGGGTGTGGTTGCGGGACAGGGCCGGAACGACCTCGGTGGCCGGCGGCCTGGCCATGCGCCCCGCCGATCTCGCCAGGATCGGGCAGATGCTGGTGCGCGGGGGCAGCTGGGGCGGGCAGCGCCTGATCGATCCGGAGTTCCTGCGGCAGGCGGTGACGCCCACGCCGGCCAACGGCGGCTACGGATTCCTGTGGTGGCTCAACGCGGGAGAGACCTATCGCGGGGTGAACGTGCCGATGCCGGTGGAGTATCCGCACCGGCTCTTCCCCGGCCTGCCCTACGATGCCTACGCCTTCTCCGGGGCGCTCGGGCAGTTCCTGGTGGTGATTCCCAGCCGGGACATGGTCATCGTGCGGCTCGGGGTGCCCGCCACCATCGACCCGGACAACATCACCGGATTCCTCACGGGGACGAGCAACCCGGACAACCGCCTGCTGTTCCACCGTGTCGTCGCGGCGGTCCGCGAGCAGCCCGAGCCACTCGACGATCCGAACATCGCGCCCGACCCCGTGCACCGGCCGGGAGCGACGCCCGAAGAGCGCGCGGCACTGCTCGACGCGCAGAACGTGCTGGACATCCTGCTCGGCGCCGGGGTCTACGCCACGGACACCGCGGGGCCGTTCGGAGACCTCGGCGCGCAGGTGGCGGCCGCTTTCGGGGCGACGGCGACGACCCCTCGGTAGGCTGGGGCGGTCTGCCCGGCGATGACGGAGTGAGAGCACGCGCATACCCATGGCCCGTTCGTCCGAGCGCCTCGCGGTAGCGGCCGCGCTGGCGGTGCTGGTCGTCGGCTGCGGCGGGGTCGATCCGGAATCGCCCACGCCGACGGCGGGCATCGCGTCCACCACCGTGCCCAGTGCGCGCGGTGGTGTGCCCGATCTGAATCAGCCGGAAGAGGTGGCCACCGGCCTCGACGTGCCGTGGGGGCTGGCGTTCCTGCCCGACGGCGCGGCGCTGGTGACCGAGCGCGATTCCGGCCGCGTGCTGCGGGTGACACCGGGGCGGGCGCCGGAGCCGTTCGCCGAGATACCCGGCGTCGCGGCACGGGGCGAAGGCGGCTTGCTCGGTCTCGCGGTCGCGCCGGACTACGCCGAATCGCGAGCCGTCTACGCGTATTTCACGGCCGCGCAGGACAATCGCGTCGTCCGGTTCCGGCCGGGGGAGACGCCGGAGGTCGTGTTCGCGGGAATCGCGAAGGCGGGCAATCACAATGGCGGCCGCATCGCCTTCGGACCCGACGGCATGCTTTACGTGGCCACCGGCGACGCGGGGGAGCGCGAACTCGCCCAGGACCCCGCCAGTCCCAACGGCAAGATCCTGCGGCTCACCCCGAACGGCGCTCCGGCGCCGGACAACCCGACACCGGGCTCCCCGGTCTACAGCAGCGGTCACCGCAATGTGCAGGGCCTGGCCTGGGACCGCAGCGGCAGACTGTTCGCCGCCGAGTTCGGGCAGAACCGCCTCGACGAGATCAACCTCGTCGAACCGGGCCGCAACTACGGCTGGCCCGCCGTCGAGGGCACGGGCGGCGCGGACCGCGGATTCACCGACCCGCTGCTCACCTGGTCGACCGCGGAGGCCTCGCCCTCGGGCATCGCCATCGCCGGGGACACCCTCTACGTGGCCGCACTGCGCGGTGCGCGGCTGTGGACGGCAACGATCTCCGGCACCGCCCTCACCGACCCCCGCGACGTCTTCGGCGACACCTACGGCCGCCTCCGCACGGTCGAGGTGGCGCCCGACGGCGCCCTCTGGCTCACCACCTCCAACACCGACGGCCGCGGCGACCCCCACCCCGGCGACGACCGGATCCTCCGTTTCCCGGCCCGCTGAATCGCGCCGTGCTGTCCTGGATGCCCCGTCTACCGGGTGATCTGATCGATACGTGCGGGTAACCCCCGAACGCTGTTCACTTATACGTGAGATAAGTGCAGACTGCGCAGGACCGAATTCGACAATCGCACCCGCCCGGGGGCAAGACCTTGGAATGGAAGGAGTCGGCGAGTGTTCAGCCGCATCGCCATCGTCAACCGGGGTGAGGCCGCCATGCGGCTCATCCACGCCGTCCGTGATCTGGCAGCGGCGACCGGGCTACCGATCGAAACGGTCGCCCTGTACACCGACGTCGACCGCAACGCCACCTTCGTGCGCGCCGCCGACATCTCCTACGACCTCGGCCCAGCCGCCGCGCGCCCGTACCTCGACCTCAAGGTGCTCGAGCAGGCGCTCGTGGCCACCAAGGCCGACGCGGCCTGGGTCGGCTGGGGCTTCGTGGCCGAGGACCCGGCCTTCGCCGAGCTGTGCGAGCACATCGGCGTCACCTTCATCGGCCCCAGCGCCGAGGCCATGCGCAAACTCGGCGACAAGATCGGCGCGAAGCTGCTCGCCGAAGAGGTCGGCGTTCCGGTCGCGCCGTGGAGCCGCGGCGGCGTCGACACCGTCGAGGACGCCATCGCGGCCGCGGCCGAGATCGGCTACCCGCTGATGCTCAAGGCGACCGCGGGCGGCGGCGGCCGCGGCATCCGCAAGGTCGCCAGCGAGGCCGAACTCGTCGACGCCTACGAGCGCACCCGCCAGGAAGCCGCCCGCGCCTTCGGCAGCGGCGTGGTGTTCCTCGAGCGCCTGGTCACCGGAGCCCGCCACGTCGAGGTGCAGGTCATCGCCGACGGCCAGGGCACCGCGTGGGCGCTGGGTGTGCGCGACTGCTCGGTGCAGCGGCGCAACCAGAAGGTCATCGAGGAATCGGCCTCGCCGGTGCTCAGCGCCGAGCAGGCCACCGAACTGAAGGCCTCCGCCGAGCGTCTCGCGATCGCCGTCGGCTACTGCGGCGCCGCCACCGTCGAATTCCTGTACCACCCGGGCGAGCAGCTGTTCGCGTTCCTCGAGGTCAACACCCGCCTGCAGGTCGAGCACCCGATCACCGAGCTCACCACCGGTTTCGACCTGGTGCAGGCGCAGCTGTCGGTGGCCTCGGGCAACAAGCTCACCGGCGAGGCGCCGGTCGAGCGCGGCCACGCCATCGAGGCCAGGCTCAACGCCGAGGACCCCGACCGCGACTTCGCGCCGGCACCCGGCCGCATCGTGCGCCTCGACCTGCCCGCGGGCCCCGGCATCCGCGTCGACACCGGCGTCAGCGAGGGCGACACCATCCCCGCCGACTTCGATTCCATGATCGCCAAGATCATCGCCTACGGCCGCGACCGCGACGAGGCGCTGGGCAGGCTGCGCCGCGCGATGGCGCAGACCCGCGTCGTCATCGAGGGCGGCGCCACCAACAAGAGCTTCGTGCTCGACCTGCTCGACCAGCCCGAGGTGATCGACGCCAGCGCCGACACCGGCTGGATCGACCGCGTGCGCGGCGAGGGCCGCCTGGTCTCGCACCGGCACTCGGCCATCGCGCTCGCCGCCGCGGCCATCGACGCCTACGAGGAGGACGAGCGGGCCGAACAGCACCGCCTGCTGTCCACCGCGTCCGGCGGCCGTCCGCAGGTGCAGCACGAGAGCGGCCGCCCGCTCGATCTGAAGCTGCGGGGCGCGAGCTACCGCGTCCGCGTCGCCCGCATCGGCGCGCACCGCTTCCGCGTCGGCATCGAGTCCGGCGCCGAGCTGGTCACCGCCGACGTGGATCTCGAGCGGTTCGACCTGCACACCGGTCAGATCGTCGTCAACGGCACCCGCTACCGGCTGATCACCGGCACGCACGGCCCGACCCACCTGGTCGACGTCGACGGGGTCACCCACCGCATCAGCCGCGACGAGGGTGGCGTCGTCCGCTCGCCCGCGCCCGCGCTGGTGGTCGGCACGCCCGTCGAGGTCGGCGCCGAGGTCGAGGCGGGCGCCGCGGTGCTCGTGCTCGAGAGCATGAAGATGGAGACGGTGCTGCGCGCGCCGTTCCGCGCGCGTCTCAAGGAGTGCGCGGTATCGGTCGGCACCCAGGTCGAGACCGGTGCGGCACTGCTGCGCCTGGAGCCGCTGGCCGACGACGACGAGGCCACCGAGGCCGAAGCCGTGGGCACCGTCGAGCTCGACCTGCCCGGCGAGCCGACCCCGCGCCAGGCGCACGAGCGGCTCGCCCGCGGTCTGCAGGATCTGCGCAGTCTGCTGCTCGGCTTCGACGTGGACCCGCACGACGAGCGCCGCGTCCTCGACGACTACCTCGCCGCCCGGCGCGATTCCGTCGCGGCCAACCACCGCCCGCTGGCCGAGGAGCTCGAGCTCGTCCAGGTCTTCGCCGATCTCGCCGCGCTCAGCCACAACCGCGCGGCCGAGGACGAGCACGGCCAGAGCCATGTGCACAGCGACCGCGAGTACTTCCACACCTACCTGCAGAGCCTCGATGTCGAGCGGGCCGGTGTGTCGGAGTCCTACCGCGCCAAGCTGGCCACGGCGCTGGGCCACTACGGCGTCACCGAACTGGATCGCACCCCCGACCTGGAAGCCGCGGTGTTCCGCATCTTCCTCGCCCAGCAGCGCCCGTCGGACACCGTCGAGGTCGTCACCACGCTGCTGCGCGAATGGCTGCGCGAACCGATGCCGGACCAGGTGCTGCGCGAGCCGGTCGGCCTGACGCTGGAACGGCTCGTCGTGGCCACCCAGGTGCGCTTCCCGGTGATCGCGGACCTGTGCCGCGGCCTGGTCTACGGCTGGTACGGCCAGCCGCTGCTGCGCCGCAACCGCGCCCGGGTATACACCAACGTCCGCAGGCACCTGACCCACCTGGACGCGCATCCCGACGCCGCCGATCGCGCCGAGCGCATCGCCGACATGGTGCGCAGCACCGAACCGCTGGTGCGCCTGCTCGGCCAGCGCCTGGAACGGAACAAGCCGGACCACACGGTCATGCTCGAGGTGCTGACCCGCCGCTACTACGGCAACAAGGGCCTCACCGGGGTGCACACCGAGAAGATCGGGCCCAGCACCTTCGTCGTCGCCGAGCGCGACGGCGCCAGCCTGGTCTCCGCCGCCGTGAGCTTCGACGAGCTGGCCACCACCCTGAGCGGCCTCGGCACCCTCGCCGGCGGCCGGGCCTCCATCGACGCCGACATCTACGTCAGCTGGGAGGCCCAGCCCGAGGACACCGACGCGATGGCCGCCGCGCTGCAGGAGATCCTCGGCGCGCAGCAGCTGCCCCAGCAGGTGCACCGGATCACCGCCACCGTCGCGGGCAGCGGCGGCGCGGTCATGCACCACCACTTCACCTTCCGGCCCACCGCCACCGGCATGGCCGAGGAGCGCCTGATCCGCGGCCTGCACCCCTACATCGCGCAGCGGATGCAGATGGAGCGGCTGCGCAAGTTCGACCTGACCCGCCTGCCGTCCTCGGACGACGAGGAGGTCTACCTGTTCCGGTGCGTCGCCAAGGGCAACCCCTCCGACGACCGCCTCATCGCCTTCGCCCAGGTCCGCGACCTGGCGGCGCTGCGTGAGCAGGACGGCAGGCTGCTGGCTCTGCCCACCGCGGAGAGCACCATCGCCACCTGCGTCGACTCGATCCGCCGCGCGCAGGCGGGCAGGCCCTCGGCCAAGCGGCTCAACACCAACCGCATCGTCATGTACATCTGGCCGCCGATGGAGGTCACCCGCGAGGAGCTCCAGACGATCGGCGGCCACGTGCTGCCGACCGCCGCGGGCGCGGGCCTCGAGGAGATCCTGCTGATCGCCCGCCAGCGCGATCCGAAGACCGGCGAGCTCACCAAGGTCGCCGTGCGGATCGGCTTCGACGCCACGGGCGGCTCCACGGTGACGGTCGGCGAGCCGACCGACGAGCCGGTCGAGCCCGTCGACGAGTACCGTCAGAAGGTGCTGCGGGCCGCGGCGCGCAACACCGTCTACCCGTACGAACTGACCGGCCTGCTCGGCGATTTCACCGAGTACGACCTCGACGCCGAGCACACCCTGGTGCCGGTGGACCGGCCGAAGGGCCGCAACACCGCGGCGATCGTCGCCGGTGTGGTCACCACGCCGACCCCGCGTCACCCCGAGGGCGTCACCCGCGTGCTGCTGCTCGGCGACCCGACCAAGTCGCTGGGCGCGCTGTCGGAGCCCGAGTGCCGTCGCGTGATCGCCGCGCTCGATCTGGCCGACCGCCTGCGGGTTCCGCTCGAGTGGTACGCGCTGTCCTCGGGCGCGCGCATCTCGATGGAGTCGGGCACCGAGAACATGGACTGGGTCGCGGCCGCGCTCAAGCGGATCGTCGAATTCACCCAGGACGGCGGCGAGATCAACATCGTGGTCGCGGGCATCAACGTTGGCGCGCAGCCGTACTGGAACGCCGAGGCCACCATGCTGATGCACACCAAGGGCGTGCTGGTGATGACGCCGGAGTCGGCCATGGTGCTCACCGGCAAGCAGTCGCTGGACTTCTCCGGCGGCGTCTCGGCCGAGGACAACTTCGGCATCGGCGGCTACGACCGTGTGATGGGCCCCAACGGTCAGGCCCAGTACTGGGCGCCGAACCTGCCCGCCGCGCGCGACGTGCTCATGGCGCACTACGAGCACACCTATGTCGTCCCCGGCGAGCAGGCGCCGCGCCGGACCAGCACCGTCGACCCCGTCGACCGCGACATCTCGTCGTTCCCGCACGTGCTGGCCGACAGCAGCTTCGCCACGGTCGGCGAGATCTTCTCGGCGAGCGCGAACCCGGATCGCAAGAAGCCCTTCGACATCCGGACCGTGATGAAGGCGCTGGCCGACCAGGACCACGCGGTGCTGGAGCGCTGGGCCGGGATGGCCGACGCCGAGACCGCGGTGGTGCACGACGCGCACCTCGGCGGTATCCCGGTGTGCCTGTTGGGTATCGAGTCGCGCAATGTGGCGCGTCGCGGTTTCCCCTCGACCGACGGTCCCGACACCTACACCGCGGGCACGCTGTTCCCGCGCTCGTCGAAGAAGGCGGCCAGGGCGATCAACGCGGCCAGCGGCAACCGTCCGCTGGTGGTGCTGGCCAACCTGTCCGGCTTCGACGGCTCGCCGGAGTCGATGCGCAAGCTGCAGCTCGAGTACGGTGCCGAGATCGGCCGCGCCATCGTCAACTTCGACGGCCCGATCGTGTTCTGCGTGATCTCGCGCTACCACGGCGGCGCGTTCGTGGTGTTCTCCAAGGCGCTCAACCCGAACATGACGGTGCTGGCGCTGGAGGGCTCGTTCGCCTCCGTGCTCGGCGGCGCCCCCGCCGCCGCGGTGGTGTTCGCCGGTGAGGTCAACGCCAGGACCGCCGCCGACCAGCGCGTGCGCGACCTGGAGACCCAGGCCGCCAACGCGTTCGGCACCGATCGCGCCACCCTCACCGCGGAACTGGACGAGGTCCGGTCCTCGGTGCGGGCGGAGAAGCTGGGCGACGTGGCCGCGGAATTCGACCGCGTGCACAACATCCAGCGCGCCGTCGAGGTCGGCTCGGTCGACGCCATCGTGAGCGTCGCCGAGCTGCGGCCGCGGATCATCGCGGCCATCGAGGCCCACCTGGCCCGCTAGGAATCGGCGCGCGCGGCCACTCCGGGAATCCGGGGTGGCCGCGCGCGTGTCTATCGGGCGGCGGCGTCCAGCGGCAGCCGCACCAGCCCGAGCCGGGCGCAGCGGCGCGTCAACGGGGCGAGCACGCGCTGGGCATCGGCCGCGCGGCCCGCGCGGCGCAGGGCGCTGCCGAGCAGGAAACCCGTCCGCAGCGCGGCCATCGGACGGCGTTCGGCGTCGATGCCGGCGAGCAGTGCCTCGGCCCGCTCGACGGCGCGCCGGTGCGCGTCGGCGCCGGGTTCGGCCATGAGCAGGCGGACGGCGGAGTCCTCGTCGATCTCGTCCACGAGCGTGCCGATGGCATCGTCGCGCCGGATCTCGCGTTCGCGCAGCAACGCGGCGATCACGCCGGGGTCGAGGGCGAAGCCCAGGCGGACCCGCTCGTTGTGCATGCGGGCGGCCAGCCGGGGGAGCTCGAGTCGTTCGGCGTGGGTGCTGCCCTCGTCGAGCAGGTCGCGTGCGCCGTCGCGGTCGCCGCGCAGCGTGCGTGCCCTGGCCCCCACCGCGTAGGTCGCCAGCATGAAGTCGACCCCGCCGCCGCCCTCGGCGGAGAGTTCCCTGCTGCGTTCGAGCAGCTCGGTCGCCTGGTCGAGATCGCCTGTCTCATAGCGTAATTCGCCGAGCAGTGCGCAAGCCAGCCGGGTCGCGTGCGCGGTGGCGCCCATGGTCTCGGTGGCGTGGTCGAGAGCGCTGGTGAACAGTTCGTCCGCGCCGCTGATGTCGAGTTGCTCCCGCGCGGCCAAACCGGCGAAGCAGCGCCCGTAGACGGCGAGGAACGGGCCGGTGGCTTCGTGATACGGCGTGGCCCAGAGCTGCCATCGGCGTGCCGCGTCGTAGTCGAAACGCTGGATCGCGGCGAAGGTCGCGATATTGGCGGCCACGCCGGGGATGCGCGGCGGGAAGGCCTCCGGCCGCGCGAGGGCGTCGGCGATCAGCCCGTCCAGATCGGCGACCCGGTCGGCGAACATCTCCCGGACGCTGATCGCGACATCGGCCTCGGTGCGCAGCTCGGTGCGTTCGGCCTCGGTGAGCTCGGCGGTCGCCATCGCAGCCTCGAAGCGGGCGAGCGAGGCCGCGGTGGCCACCCGTCGGCGCATGAGCAGGTCGATCCACACGCTGAACAGGTGCAACCGGGGTCTGGTCCGGCACGCAGACACGGGCAGCTTGGCCAGAATGCCTTGCAGCACCACCACTCTCGACCGCTCGAGCAGGTATCGCGCACCGTCCTCGACGAAATCGGCCGCGCGCTCGGGGTCCTCGGCGGCCAGCGCGTGCTCGACCGCGTCGTTGAGCAGATGGTGGCGCGCGAACCACTCGGCCGCGCGCAGCCGGAGGCCGGCGATCTCGCCGGGCCGGTCCTTGGCCAGCCTGCGGCACAGGTATCCGGCGAACAGCTGGTGATAGCGGTACCAGTCCGGACCCGACGGCAGCAGGAACAGACCGCGGTCGGCGAGGTCGGCGAGCAGTTCCGCCGCGTCGGCGCGGCCGGTGAGCGCGGTCGCCAGCCCACCGCAGATCCGTTCGCAGAGGGAGGTGGTCATCAGGAAGTCGAGGGTGTCGGGATCCAGTGCCCCGAGCACGTTCTCGGCCAGGAACGCGCCGATGTCGGGGTGCGCGGCGAGGCTGTCGAGCAGGTGCGCCGGGTCCTCGCCGGCGCGCAGGGCGAGCACGGTCAGCTGCAGCGCGGCGATCCAGCCGTCGGTGGCCCTGGCGAGTTCGGTGATCTCGCCGGGGGTCATGTGCACGCCCCCGGCCTCGGCGAGGAAGGCGCGGACTTCGTCGGTGTCGAAACGCAGGGTGGCGGCGTCGATCTCGGTGAGTTCGCCGTGGATGCGCAACCGGCTCACGGGGAGGTCGAGGCGGGTGGTGCTCGTGAGGACCAGCGGCAGATGGTGACAGCCGTGCTCGAGCAGGAACCGGACCGCGGCGACCGAGGCCGAGCCGGTGACGCGCTGCCAGTCGTCGAGGATCAGCGTCACCCGCCGGTCGCTGGTGTGCAGACCGTCGACCAAGGCGGTGAGGACGGCGCGGGCCGGATCGCCCGGATCGGCGTCCAGCAGCGCGGCGAGGTGCTCGGCGAGGTCGGGAACCGCGGAGCGCACGGCTTCGACGAGGTGGGTGAGGAACCAGGCCGCGTTGTCGTCGTCCTCGTCGACCGTCAGCCACGCCACCGCGGCGCCGTGGGCGACCAGTTCGTCGTGCCATTGGGCGGCCAGGGTGGTCTTGCCGAATCCGCTGGGGGCGTGGATGGCGGTGAGCCGGACGTGTTCGTTGGTGCGCAGCTGTTCGAGCAGCCGTTTCCTGGCGAGGGTGGCTCTGGCCGGTGTCGGCGGCCGGTACTTGGTGGCGGGAGTCGGTGGCGCGGTGGTCCGTTCGTGCGGGCGGGGGACCGGCGCGGCGAGGACGCCCGAGCGCTGGGTGGTCGGCACACGCAGCACGTCGACGGGCGCGCCGGTACTGCGCTGGGCCGCAACGAGTTCCGCGCCGAGTTCGGCGGCGCTGGCCGGCCGCTCGGCGGGATCGGCGGCCATCGTGTGTTCGATGATCGCGCGCACCTCGTCGGGGATGTCGGCCTCGGTGAGATCGGGCGCCGGCTGCGCGGAGACCCGCAGGAACTGTGACAGCACCTGCTCGCCGACTCGGCGCTCGTAGGCGACGTGCCCGGTCAGCGCGCAGAACAGGGTGGCGCCGAGGCCGTAGAGATCGGCGGCGGCGGTCGCCGGTGCGCCGCGCAGCACCTCGGGTGCGGCGAAGGCCGGCGAACCGGTGACGATGCCGGTGGTGGTGTGGAACCCGCCCTGGATCCTGGCGATGCCGAAGTCGGTGAGTTCGGGCTCGTTGTAGTCGCTGAGCAGGATGTTCGACGGCTTCACGTCGCGGTGCAGGATGCCGGTGCGGTGCGCGGTCTCGAGCGCGCCCGCCATCTTCACCCCCAGGCGCAGGGTCGCCGACCAGTCCAGCGGGCCCGCGGTGTGGATCCGCTGCTCGAGGGACCCGCGGGCGTGGTACGGCATCACCAGGTACGGGTGCCCGCCGTGCGTGGTGCCCGCGTGGAAGACGGCGACGATGTTCGGATGCCCGGAGAGCCTGCCCATCGCCTGCTGCTCGCGGACGAACCGTTGCAGTGCGTCGGGATCGAGGTCGGCGGTGAGGACCTTGACGGCCACGATCCGATCGAGATCGGGTTGCGCACACCGGTACACCACGCCGAATCCGCCGCGCCCGATCTCCTCGGCGTCCTCGAAACCCTCGGCGGCCAGCTCCGCCACGATCGCCGAGGTGGAGCTGCGCTGTGTGGGCGGAATGTCGGCCATGGCGGCTCGATTCGGTGTGCGTCCTCGCGGCGACGCGCTGCTGCGATCGCCTCCTGTCGAGGATAACTCCGTGGACGCTGGATCGTCCTCAGGGCGACGGCGCGTACCGGTCGGCGAGCGCGGCGGCACGCTCTCGCAGGGCCGCACGCAGGGCGGGTGGGTCGAGAGCCTCGGCGTCGCTGGCGAGTTGCCAGAGCGCCCATTCGGCGTGTCGGAAGTCCTGGAACGACAGCTCCAGGAGCAGCGAGCCGTCCGGGTCGACCGCTTCGGTGTGGACGGTCACCGCCGTGCCGACGAGTTCCTCGCGCCGCGAGGGAGCCACCCTGACCCGCACCGCGAGCTGGTCCCCGCCTGCCCGGAACCGCGCGCCACGTTCCTGCCAGGCGCGGTCCAGGTCCACCCGGTCCGGCCGCTGGGCCGCCTCGTCGAGCGCTTCGGCCGCGCGGACCCGGGTGAGCAGGTAGGTGCGGTCCGCGCCGGACCGGGTGGCCAGCAGGTAGCCGCGATCACGCACGATCACCAGGCCGATCGGGTCGACGGTGCGCCAGCGCGCGCTCTGGCCCGCGGGCGCGTAGTGGATGCGCAGCTTGGTCCCGGCGAAGACCGCGCGCCGGATCTCGGCCAGCACGTCGCCGGGGACCTCCTCGGTGACCACGCGCCGCGACAGCAGGTCGGTCTCGGGTTCGATGAGCAGCCGCTCGGCGACGTCGGCGGCGGTCTCGCGATAGCTCGCGGGCAGCGCGTCGACGACCTTGAGCATCGCCGAGGCCAGCGCCGAGCCGAGGCCGAAAGCCTGTGCGCCGCGCCGTGATCCGGCGATGAGCAGGGCGAGGGCCTCGTCGTGGTTGAGGCCGGTGAGCTCGGTGCGGAACCCGGGCAGCAACGCGAAGCCGCCGTGCCTGCCGCGTTCGGCGTACACCGGAACGCCCGCGGTCGACAGCGCCTCGATGTCGCGCAGGACGGTCCGGGTGGACACCTCGAGCTCGGCGGCCAGTTCGGTCGCGGTGAGGCGGCCACGCTGGCGCAGCAGCAGTACCAGCGAGACCAATCGGTCGGCGCGCATGCGCGGAACTCTAGCGAAAATACCCGACACAGGATGTCGTGATTGCCGGGCAGGCTCACCGGCACGGCGTCACCGACATCGGCCATCGGGCCGGTGGGGCGCCGGATCGAAGGGAGCCGAAGTGGCTGTGGAACGGACGGCGATCAACCCCGTGACCTGGTCGGTCGAACTGGGATTCGACCAGGGCCAGCTGGTCGCCGGACACACCAGGACGCTGTACTGCTCGGGGCAGACCGCGATGGACGCCGACGGCAAGCCTCAGCACGAGGGTGACATGGCCGCGCAGGTGGCGCTCAGTCTCGACAATGTCGAGGCCGTGCTCGCCGGCGCCGGGATGTCGCTGGCGAATGTCGTCAAGCTCGCGGTGTACACCACCGACGTCGACCTGCTCCTCCAGCACTACGGCGTGCTGGGGGCGCGGTTGGGCGCCGCCGGGGTGGCCTCGGCGATGACGATGCTGGGCGTAACCCGGCTCGCCGTCCCCGGTCAGCTGGTGGAGCTGGAGGCGACCGCGGTCGCCTGACCCGGCGCCGCGCCGAGCGGCGCGTCACCGCGCACGCGCAGATCGCGGGCGAGGTGGTCGCGCTGCTCGAGCACCAGGCGCCGCAAGGCCGCCGGCGCGTCAGCGTGCTCGGCGAGCCAGGCGTCCACGGGCTCGAGCGACTCGCTCGCGGGGAACAGCCCGACCACCAGGCGCCGGGCGATCTCGATGCTGCGGTGGTCCCAGATCGTGCGCAGGGCGGCGAAGTAGTCGGAGTCGTAGCGGGCCAGCAGATCTCGGCGGGCCCCGGCGCGGAAGCCGTCGATGACCGCGTCGAGGTGATCGTTGGTGAGCGTGGTGTCCCCGAGTGCCGTCGTCCACGCGTCGGCCTTGACCTGGCCGTCGGGCCGGGCGGCGAGCGCGCGCCGGTGGGCGGTCCGGCCCGAAGCCGTGTCGTCGTCGGCGAGTGCGGCGTCCAGGTCGGCGGCGGTGGCCGCGCCGGTGGCCGCCAGCGCGGTCCACCACAGCCAGCGCAGGTCGGGGTCGAGCGGCAGGCCATCGGGCGCGGCGCGCTCGCCGCGCAGCATCGCGGCGATGTCGTCGGCGCGGCGGCCGTCGACGGTGGCGGCGAGGGCGCTCGCGCGCGCGAACGCGAGCTGGGCGCCCGAGCCAGGTTCGGCGGAATACATGCTCGCCCAGCAGGATTCGAGCCAGTCGCCGCGCCACCGGTCCCGCGCCGGCGCCGGCAGGTAATGGCCGATCGCGAAGGCGGCGTTGGCCAGTACCGCCGAGAGCAGCGCGGTGTTGGGTTCGGCGGGCGCGAACGCGCGGGCCATCTCCACATAGCGCTCGGCGGCCAGTTCCCCGTCCCTGGCGGCGTTCCACAGGGCCGACCAGATCAATCCGCGCGCCAGCGGATCGGTGACGCGATCGAGCGAACGTTCCACGGTGGCCAGGGATTCGGCGTCGAGGCGGACCTTGGCGTAGGTGAGATCGCCGTCGTTGAGCAGCCGCAGGGGCGCGGGCGGCAGGGTGACCGGCGTGCGTTCGCCCGCCAGCTCGAGTTCCACGCGGTCGCGGCGCACGAGCGCGCCCGCGTCGTCGAAGTCGTAGAGCCCCACGTCGAGCCGGTGCGGCCGCGGCTCGGTCTGCACGATCGCGGCGCCGTCGAACCACACCGTCGAGACCCCCGAGGTCCGCAGCCAGGCCTCGGCCCAGCCCGTCAGGTCCCGGCCCGATTCCGCCGACAACTCGGTGAGCAGATCGGCCAGGGTGGTGTTGCCGAACGCGTTGGTCCGGAAGTAGCGGCGCACGCCCGCGAAGAACTCCGCCCGTCCCACGTAGGCCACGAGCTGTTTGAGGACGCTGGCGCCCTTGGCGTAGGTGATGCCGTCGAAATTGAGTTTGGCCGCCTCCAGATCGGTGATGTCGGCGACGATCGGGTGCGTGGTCGGCAGCTGGTCCTGCAGGTACGCCCACGCCTTGCGCCGGTTCGCGAACGCCACCCACGCGTCGGTCCACTCGGTGGCCTCCGCGCCGGCCAGCGCGCCCATGTAGTCGGCGAAGGACTCCTTGAGCCACAGGTCGTCCCACCAGACCATGGTGACGAGATCGCCGAACCACATGTGCGCCATCTCGTGCAGGATCGTGTTGGCCCTGCCCTCGTACTGGGCGGCGGTGGCAGCGCCGCGGAACACGTAGGCCTCGGTGAAGGTCACCAGGCCCGGGTTCTCCATGGCGCCCAGGTTGTACTCGGGAACGAAGATCTGGTCGTATTTGCCCCACGGGTACGGGTAGTCGAAGTGTTCGGCGAAGAAGTCCAGGCCCTGCTTCGTGACCTCGAGGATCGTGTCCGCGTCCAGGTACCCGGCCAGCGACGCGCGGCAGAGCACGCCGAGCGGGATGGTGAGTTCGCCACGCTGCCATACGGATTCGACGCGATGGTAGGGGCCTGCGGCGATGGCGGTGATGTAGGTGGACAGCGGCAGGGTGGGGGCGAACTCGACCGTCTGCTGGTCGTCGTGGCGCACGACCCCCACGGCCGCCCGATTCGACATCACCGACCACGTGACCGGCGCGGTCACCTGGAAGATGAACGGCGCCTTCATGTCCGGTTGCTCGAAGCAGGCGAAGACCCGGCGCGCGTCGGCGGGTTCGTACTGGGTGTAGAGGTAGGTCTCGCCGTCGACGGGATCGCGGAACCGGTGCAGACCCTCACCCGAGCGGCTGTAGGCGCCGGTGGCGCGCACGACGACCACGTTCGACGCGGCCAGCCCCGGCAGGGTGATCCGCGCGCCGTCGTAATCGACGGGCACCGCCTGGCCGTTCACGGTCACCGATTCCACCGCGGGGCCGAGGAAGTCGAGCCAGGTCCGGTCACCGGTGGCGTCGAAGGTGACGGTCGTGGTGGTGGTGAAGCCGGCGCGGTCGTGGTCGCGCGCGCCGGACAGGTCGAGCTCGACCCGGTAGTCACGGACGGTGACCGCGGCCGATCGCGCGGCGGTCTCGGCACGGGTCAGATTCGCGGTGTTCACACCTGGAGATCCTGCCAGCAGAACGGGCGTGACAGCGGAAAAACCCCTCCGGCCGTGGCCGGAGGGGTTCGGGTGACGCGGGGATCAGGCCGCCGGGGGATGCTTGCGCGCGCCCATCGATTCGGCCGCGAACAGCAACACGACCGCGGCGATGACGGCGAGCACGAAGCCCCAGAAGTTGAGCTCGGTGATGGAGCCGACGCCGATGAGGCTCGCGACGACACCCGCGATGAGCGCGGCCGCCATCCCGAGCACCAGGGTCATCCCCATGCTCATGTTCTCCTTACCCGGCTTGAGCATCCTGGCGAGCACACCGACCACCGCGCCGATGATCAGGAACCCACAGATCTGAACAATCGCATTCCACATCGCTCGTACCTCCACGTAGTGCCGTGCCGGGAAGTGCCGGTTCCCTCGATCATTTCGCGCCGCGGGCGAGGGGAGAAGCATCGTGGCCTCGGCGTTGCCCAACCGTTGCCGACCCGACGCCGGGTCACATCGGGTAGATCGGGTGTTTGCGTGGGTTGAACTCCGGGGTGAGCGGGTGTTTGTCGCGCAGCAGCCGCAGCGCGTGGCGGATCTCGAGCCGGGTGCTCGACGGTTCGATGACCGCGTCGATGTAGCCGCGTTCGGCGGCGATCCAGGGCGTGGCGACCGTCTCGTTGTACTGGTTGATCATGAATTCGCGGGCCGCGGCGCGGTGTTCCTCCGGTACCGCGGCCAGCTGACGTTTGCCGATGAGGTCGACGGCGCTCTCGGCGCCGATCACCGCGATGCGGGCCGTGGGCCAGGCGAAACTGATGTCGGCGCCGACCTGGCGGGCCGCCATCATGCCGTAGGCGCCGCCGTAGGACTTGCGGACGACGAGATTGATGATCGGCACCGTCGCCTCGATGATCGCGCGCGGCACCCGGCCGCCCCGGATGATCACCCCCGCGTCCTCCTGGTCGAGCCCCGGCAACACCCCCGGGGTGTCGACGACGAACACGAGCGGGATGTTGAAGGCGTCGCAGAGGCGGATGAAGTAGGTCGACTTGTCCGAGCAGGCGGCGTCGATGGAGCCGCCGAGCACCAGCGGCTGATTGGCGATGACGCCGACCGGGTGGCCGTCGACCCGGGCGAAGCCGGTGATCAGGTTGGGCGCGAACGCGGCCCTGATCTCGTGGAATTCGCCGTCGTCGAAGATTCGCAGCAGGATCTCGTGCATGTCGTAGCCGGCGCGATCGGAGTCGGGGATGATCGCGTCCAGTTCGCGGTCGGTGGCGGTGACCTCCGGTTCCAGGCCGGGATTGACGATCAGCGGGGGCTCGAGGCAGCTCGTCGGCAGGTAGCTCAGGTAGGCCCTGGCCCACTCGTAGGCGTCCTTCTCGGTCTCGGCGACATGGTGCAGGGTGCCGCGCTCGGCCTGTACCTGCGCTCCGCCGAGCCGCTCGGCGGAGATGTCCTCGCCGTTGACGGCCTTGATCACCTCGGGGCCGGTGACGAACATGTACGAGTCCTTGGTGCCGATGAGCACATCGGTGTTGATCGGCCCGTACACCGATCCCGCCGCGCACTTGCCCAGGATGATCGAGACCTGGGGCACGTAGCCGGACAGTTTCTCCAGTACGCGGGAGATGTCGCCGAACGAGGCGATGGAGCCGACCGCGTCCTGGATCCGCGCGCCACCGGAATCGTTGATGGTCACCACGGGGCAGCCGCTGTCGAACGCGAGCTTCAAGGCGCGCATGAACTTTCGCGCCGAGGTGACGCCGACGGACCCGCCGTACACGGTCTGATCGTGGGCGATCACCACGACCGGACGGCCGTCGATCAGGCCACGGCCGGTGACGAGGCCGTCGCCGTAGAGGGCATCGGGCTGATCGGGTTGCCTGGCCAGGGCGCCGGTCTCGAGGAAGGTGCCGGGGTCGAGCAGCATGGTCAGGCGCTCGCGCACACTCGGCACGCCCTTCTTCTCCCGCTTGGCCACACCGGCCGCGCCCGCGGGCTCCGCCGCGATCGCCAGAATGTCGACCAGTTCCTCCAGCTTCGCCTTGGTACCCACCACGCCCGCTGCCACCTTCCTGCTGTGCCTGCAGGCGACGGTAGGCGGAATCGGTGCGGCGCACGCCGTTGCGGCGGGCACCAGGGACAGGTCACAGCGGAAGCGCCGAACCTTCGCGTACTCCGAACAAGATCGACATCTTGCGCGTCACGGGTCCACGCGGGTACGGCGCTCGCCCGCCGCGCGGTAGTACTCCTCGAGCCGGGCCCGGACGGCCGCGCGGGCCCGGTGCAGGATCACCCGCTGGTTTCCCGCGGAGAGGCCGAGCAGTGCGCAGACCTCGTCGGCGGTATAACCCTCCGCGTCGCGCAGGGTGAGCACGACGCGGCCGCGGGCGGGGAGTTCGGCCATGGCCAGGGCGATCACCGCGCCGATCTCACCGCGTTCGGCGGCGTCCTCGGGGTCGGACCAGCGCTGCGGCTGCTCGCCGGGCCGCCAGTGTCCCGGATACGGGTCGCCCGCGGGGCGGAAGCGGTCGGGATCGACGGTGGGGCCGTCGTCCTCGGGGAGCAGGCTGCCGAACGGGATGGTCCGATGTTCCCTGATGCCACGCTTTTTCGCGGTGTTGACCAGGATGCGGAACACCCAGGTCTTGACCGAGGAGCGGCCCTCGAAGCCGTCGATCCCGCGCACGACCGCGAGCCAGGTGTCCTGCACGACCTCCTCGGCCGAGGCCGGCGTGGCCACGAACGACCTCGCCAGCCGCAGCATCGATCCCGACCAGGCGGACAGGACGAGGGCGAACGCGGCTTCATCACCGCGGCGCAGCCGTCGCACCAGCTCGTCGTCGGAGGGGAGTGCGGACCGGCCGTCCACGCGCTGTCCTCGCTCTCGTCGCGGCGGGGTGCTGACGGCTCACTGTAGCCCGCCGCGCGCGGCGATTCTCAGGCGCGACCAAGGCCGAGCGCCCGGGCGATCCGCGTCAGCAGCCGCGACATCCTGGCGGGCGGGGAGTCCGGGGCCGGGATGCCGATCGGGCGCACACGGCCGTTGTGGATGGCGTCGATCTTCCAGCCGTGCGCGGTGCGGACCGCCACGATGGTCTGCCGGGAGAGTCGTCGCCGCGGCAGGCGTGACCGCCACGGCATCAGCACCGAACCGGTGCCGTGCAGAAGCGCCACGCCTGGCGCGAGATGGCGCACCGATTCCAGGTCGCCGACCAGCGCCGAGCCGGTCAGCACACCACGGAAGAGCTGGTCGTGATTGTGCTGGTGCGCGGGTCTGCCCCTGGCGACGCTGCCGTCGTAGGAGACGTAGTCGGAGTCCGCGGTGAACAGCGCGCCGAACGCGGCGGCGTCGCCCGCGGTCCAGGCGCGCAGGAAGTCGTCGAAGAGGGCGGCGAGGGCGACGTCGTCGGCAGGATCCGGCGCGGCGGTGACGACCTGTGTCGCGGTGGAGGTGGCGCGCAGCGGGGCGACGGTGCTCGCGGTGGGATCGGTGGTGGTGCGCATGGCGGCTTCCTTTTCGGGCTACGATGAATTCGACCAACGAAAGTTACGATAACCGAAAGTTTAGAATGTCGAAAGATGTAGATCTCGGCGAGATCCTCCTGGGTATCCGGCTGCTGCAGCAGAGCTTCGACGCCTTCGACGAGGTCGCGGCGGCGCGTCTCGCCCTCAACCGCACCGACCTGCGCTGCCTCGACATCGTGCTGGCCACCGGTCCGCTGCCGGCTGGTGAGCTCAGTGCCGCGCTCAAGCTCAGTCCGGCGGCCACCACCACCGTCATCGACCGGTTGGAACGCGTGAGCCTGGTCGCGCGCACCCGCGACCCGGGCAATCGTCGTCGCGTTCTCGTCGAGGCCACCGACGAGGCTCGTGCCGCCGAGGCGGAGATCTTCGTGCCGGTGGGCCGGGCCGGCGCCGAGGCGCTCGCGCGCTACGGTCCGGCCGAGTTGGCCGTGATCGACGACTTCCTGACGACCGCGCGCGCGGTTCAGCAGGCGCAGATCGACCGGGTGCGTGGCCTGACCTAGGTGATCGGATCGCCGGGTGAATTTCTAGAACACGTTATAGTTTCTTTCGGGTGGCCTCCCCAGTGCGGCCGCTCGAAAGGTGGAGGTCAGTGCGGACCAGGGATTGTGCAGCCGATGTCGTCGTCGTCGGATACGGCGGCGCGGGAGTGAGCGCGGCGCTGGCCGCGTGCGAGGCCGGGGCGGACGTCCTCGCGCTCGACCGCTACCTCGGCGGCGGCGCGACCACGTTGTCCGGCGGCATCGTGTACGCGGGCGGCGGCACCTGGGTGCAGCGGGCCGCCGGCGTCGACGACGATGTCGAGAACATGCTCGCCTACCTGCGCGCCGAGGTCGGTGACGCGGTGAGCGCCGAGACCCTGCGCCGGTTCTGCGAGGAATCCCCGGCGATGATCGACTGGCTCTCCGGTCACGGCGTGCCGTTCCAGCCGTCGCTGTGCCCGTACAAGACCTCGTACCCGACCGACGACTACTACCTCTACTACTCCGGCAGCGAGAACTCCGGCGGCTACCGGGAACTCGCGACCCCGCGCCAGCGCGGGCACCGCACGCACGGTCCCGGCGTCTCGGGCAAGGCGCTGTTCGGGCCGCTCGCCGCGTCGGCGGCCCGGCACGGGGTCCACGTCCGAACCGGTACCAGGGCAACGGGTCTCGTGGTGGAGGACGGTCGGGTCATCGGGGTCGAGGCCGTCACCCTCGACGGCGCGCCCGCGCTGGTGCGCCGCCGCTTCGCCGCGCTGGCCCGCGTCTCCGCCAAACCCGGTGTGTACCACCAGGGTCTGCGCGCCGCGATGGAGCTGCTGCTGGCGCGGATCGAGCGCAGGCACGGCACCCGCGTGCGGATCCACGCGAGCTCGGGGGTCGTGCTCACCACGGGCGGGTTCATCGCCAACGGCGCGATGGTGGCCGAGCACGCGCCGGGCTATCCGTGGGCGCAGGGCCTGCCGCTCGGCACCGCGGGCGACGACGGCAGCGGCATCACCATGGCCGCCGACATCGGCGCGGCGACCGGCAAGATGGACGCGCTGTCGACCTGGCGGTTCATCGCGCCGCCGAGCGCGATGTTCGGCGCGATCGCGGTGAACGCGCTGGGCGAGCGCATGATCGACGAATCCCGCTACGGGGCGGCGCTGGGCGCCGCCATCGCCGCCGCGCCCGGCCACCGGGCCTGGCTGCTCGTCGACGCCGCGCTGGAGGCGCAGGCGCGCGCGCAGATCGGGCCGCAGTCGGTGTGGTTCCAGCGGATGCAGACCGAACGGCTGCTGCGTTTCGGCCGCGTCGCGGGTGGGTCGGT
The DNA here is from genome assembly GCF_003182135.1 of Nocardia neocaledoniensis. Taxonomy (GTDB): domain Bacteria; phylum Actinomycetota; class Actinomycetes; order Mycobacteriales; family Mycobacteriaceae; genus Nocardia; species Nocardia neocaledoniensis. Next base: position 92,808 of record NZ_QGTL01000015.1, read on the forward strand.
GGAGGACGTCGCCGCCCGCGCGGGCATCGACGCCGCGGCCCTGCGCGCCACCGTGGACGCGCACAACGAGGCCATCGCCAGGAACCTGCCCGACCCCTTCGGCAAGCCCGCCGATCTGCGCCGCCCGATCGGCGCCGGACCCGTCGCGCTCCTGGACATCTCGTTCACCGCCCGCCTCACCTATCCGATGCCCATGCTCACCCTCGGCGGCCTGCTCGTCGACGAGGACACCGGCGCCGTGCGCGCCGAGGAGGGTGGCGTCATCCCCGGGCTCTACGCGGCCGGGCGGGCGGCGGTCGGAATCTGCGCGAACTCCTACGTCAGCGGTCTTTCGCTGGCCGATTGCGTGTTCTCCGGACGGCGCGCGGGCACCCACAGCGCCAAGCTCGGCTGAGCGGCGCCGATGAGTTCGCCCGCCCGGACCCGTCCTAGCGGGTAGACCGGCCGTCGGGTCCGGTCGAAGGGAGAACCGACGATGCCCACTGTCCGGTCGAAGGACGGCACCACCCTCGCCTACGACGTGCTCGGCGCGGGGCCCGCGCTGGTGCCGATCACCGGCGCGACCTGCTTCCGGCGGTTCCGGCCGGTCGCCGCCGACGCCAGGGTGTTCGCCACCGCGTTCACCGTCCACCACTGGGATCGGCGCGGCCGCGGCGACAGCGGCGACACCGCGCCCTGGTCGGTGGACCGCGAGGTCGACGACATCGAGGCGATCATCGACGCCGCGGGCGGGCACGCGATCCTCTACGGTCACTCCTCCGGCGCCGCCTTGGCGCTCGAGGCCGCGGTCCGGTTGCCGCACAAGGTCGACGCGGTCGTCGTCTACGACGCCTCCTATGTGCACGACGCGGCCGAGCGCGATTCCTACGCCCGGCTGGCGGCGCGGGTGGCCGCGCTGCTCGACGAGGGCGCGCACGGCCGGGCGCTGAAGGCGTTCCTGCGCGGCATCGGCATGCCGCGCGCCTTCGTCGCCCTGCTGCCGCTAATGCCCGGCTGGCGCACGATGAAGGCCCTCGCCCCGACCCTGCGCTACGACATCGCCCTCACCGAGGACCTCCCACCGGTACACCGCTTCACCGCGATCGACCTGCCGGTCCAGGTGCTCGTGGGGGAGAAGAACCCGCCGGGCCTGGACGAGGTCGCCCGCATGCTGGCCGCCGCCATCCCTCGCGCGACCTACCGCGCCCTCTCCGGCCAGAACCACATGGTCAACGCGAAGGCTCTGCTCCCGATCCTCATCGACGCGTCGACGAATCACGTTCGGCGCCGATAGGTCTCGTGCGGTGCCGTTGCTCGGCGCGGGGACCAGGCCGACGCTCAGACCGTGACAGGCGTGCCGCTGTCGAGGCGTTGGTAGCGGATGCCCTCGGGCAGGAGTCCGGCGAGCTGGTCGGTCAGGGTGCGGCCCATCTCGTTGAGGTCGCCGTCGTGAATCGGCACGACCAGACCCGGCCGCGTCGCGGTGACGTAGTCCACGGCGTCGGCGTAGCGCATCCACGGCCCGCTCACCGGCAGGAACAGCACGTCCAGGAGGGTGCTGTCGGGCAGCGCGGGAAACGCGTCACCGGGATGCAGGATCCGGCCGTCGATCAGATAGGCGACATTCGGCGACTCGGGCAGCGAGGAGTGGATCGCGGCGTGCTCACCCACGATCGACCGCACTGTCACGCCCGCGCTCTCGAAGGGCGCGTCCGCCGTGGCGACCTCGAGTCGCCCGGTCTCCGCGCCCGCCTCGGCCAGCTTGTCCACGACGCCGGCCGGCGCCAGCACGCGGCTGCTCGGATTCCTGGTGAGGGCCGAGGCGACTCGGCCGATGTCGACATGGTCTTCGTGATCGTGGGTGATGAGGTCGCGCGGGAATTGAACGAATGCCGGGTCTTGGTAAATTACCGGTTGTACAGCGGCGGTTCCGGCTGCCGCGTGGACGGGCGAGGAGAGGCCAACCGCATGCCGCGAACCGTGGGGACCAAGGGGATGCCGCGTGCGCAGCGTGAGGCACAGATCCTGGCCGCCGCGGCCGAGCAGATCGCGCACGTGGGCTACGCGGGGCTCTCGCTCGGTGTGGTCGCCGAACGCGTCGGTGTCTCGAAACCGTTGGTGTACTCGTATTTCGGGACCAAGGACGGCCTCTACTCGGCCTGTGTGACGCGCGTGGGCGAGGACATCGCCGATGCCGTCGAACCGGTCCTGGCCGGCCCGCCGGAACTGGCCATGGCCGAGGCGACCCTGGTCGCGATCTTCGGGGTGCTGGCCGAGCGGCCCTACCAGTGGAACGTGCTGACCGATCGCACCCACCCGGCCGACGGACCCGCCGCCGAGGCCGCCCGTGCCGCGCGGCGCCGCATCGCCGAACAGGCCGCCAGGGGATCGGCCGCGGTCCTGATGGCCCGCGGCGTCACCGACCCGGCCGACCTGTCCGCCATGGCCGAGGTCTGGATGGGCATGGTCGGCGCGATGGTGTCCTGGTGGCAGCGTCATCCCGAGGAGAGCGCCGAGGCGATGGCCGCCCGCAGCCGACGCCTCATCGCCGTCTTCGGCTGACCAGCCCGCGGTTCTCGAGCGGGTTCACAGCGGCTTCGGCGCGGGCCATGTCACCGGCGACAATCCCGCGACATCCGACCCACCGGACCGGCTCCGTCACCGCCGCGGGTCTCCTAGGGTGGGGGACGCTTCAGCTCCCCGGGCGCTGGTTTGGAGGTTTCGGTGCCGCCCAGAACGACGAACAGACGGAAGCAGTCCGGCCAGGTGCGGCGACAGCCCTCCCAGGACCGGGCGCGGGAGACCCGTGATCACATCCTCGACACCGCCGCCGAGTTGTTCGGCGCGCACGGCGTCGAGCAGACCTCGACCAACCGCATCGCCGCCGAGGCGGGCGTCAGCATCGGCACGCTCTACCGCTACTTCGCGGATCGATCGGTGATCGTCGACGAACTGCTCGACCGCCTGCTCGCCGATCTGGAACGCGGATTCACCGCGCGCGCCTTCGAATTCGCCGGACCGCGCACGGAGGTCACGGCCGAGTACTGCGCGGGGATCGTCAGCGAGATCCTGGCGATCTTCGCCGACATCCTGGTGGCGAACTCGGCGCTGCTGCGCGCGCTGATCGGCGGCGTGCAGTTCTACAGCACCGGGCTGCCGCAGTTCGAACAACGACTGCGGCTGATCGTCAAGGTCGTGCTCATCCAGGGGCTCGGCCCGGCCGACGATCGCTACCTCGACACCGTCGCCTTCGTCTTCATCAACACCGGCTTCGCCGCGGTGGTGCGGGCCGCGGCCGACGAGGTGTCGGAGCGGGAACGGGTCGACGCCATCGCCATGACCGCCCGCATGATGGGCACCTGGCTGGCCGCCGAAGTCGCCGCCCGCGAGAGCGCGGCGCCCTGAGCCGGCGTGACCGGTCACAGAAACCTGCCCGAAGTGATACCGATCGGTCCGTGCGGCGGCAGAATGTGGGTCCGACGCGAGGAGGGAATGTGGCGGAGCGACGGGTACCGACGGGACGGGTCTCGCGGGGGACCAGGCTGGGACGTCTGGCGGCCGGGCAGGCCGCGCGAGGAGTGGGGACCCGCCTGGCGATGATCGGGCGCACGGAGCAGGCCCGCTCGGTGCTGGCGCAGCGGTCCTCGCTGCGGGCCGCGCAGCAGATCGTCACGGTGCTCGGCGGCATGAAGGGCGCGGCGATGAAGCTGGGCCAGATGGTGTCGGTGCTGGATCTGGACCTGATCCCCGAGGACTATCGCGAGATGTTCCGGGTGAAGCTGGCCGAACTGCTCGACAGCGCGCCGCAGGTGCCCTTCGCCGAGATGAAGGCGGTCATCGAGGCCGACCTCGGCCGCCTGGGCGGGGTGTTCGCCGATTTCGATCCGGAACCGGTGGCCTCGGCCTCGATCGGCCAGGTGTACCGGGCCCGCCTGCACGACGGACGGCTGGTCGCGGTGAAGGTGAAGTATCCCGGCGTCGACAAGGCCGTGCGGGCCGACATGCGTAACCTGCAGTTCTTCAGCGGACTGTGGAAATCGTTCCTGCCCACCGCCGCCGACACCGATGTGCTCGACGAGATCGCCAGGAACATCACGGCCGAACTGGACTACCGGCGCGAAGCCCGCACCCAGCACCGGGTCGCGGACCGTTATCGCGGCCACCCGCTGATCACGGTGCCGGACAGCATCGGCGAATTCTGCACCGACAACGTGCTGGTCACCGACTTCGTCGAAGGCAGGGCGTTCCAGCAGATCCGCGCGCTGCCCGCGGCCGATCGGGATCGCATCGGCGAGCTGGTGTACCGGTTCTACATCACCGGCATGTTCGTCGACGGCGAGTACTGCGCCGACCCGCATCCGGGCAACATCCTGCTCGCCGAGGACGGCCGCGTCGGCTTCGTCGACTTCGGCCTCTACAACACGATCGACCGCGCGCATCTGGAGCTGGAGCGCCAGGTGCTCTGCGCGGCAGCGGATTTCCGCGCCGACGAGGTGTACCGGCTGTGGACCGAACACGGCATCGTCGACCCGCGGGGGCCGGTGAGCGCGCAGGACTGCCTGGAGTACGTGTGGTCGGTGACCGGCTGGCATCTGCTCGACGAGGAGGTCACCGTCACCCCGGAGATCGCGACCAGCGCCGTGGTGCTCGCGACCGATCCGCGCGCCACCGAGCACCACGACGTCCGGCACCTGCTGCTGCCGCCCCAGCACGTGTTCTCCCGCCGCGCCGACCTGTTCACCCTCACCGCGCTCGGCCAGATCGAGGCGACCAGCAACTGGCACCGGCTGGCCCGCGAATGGCTCTACGACGAGGCCCCGAGCACCGAGCTGGGCCGCGAGATCGCCGCCTGGCGAGCGGCCGGGCGCTAGACCTCCACGGCCGGATCCTCGCCGCGGTACCCCCGCGCCAGCGCCGCGGTGACGGTGGCGCGCAGCTCACCCAGCAACTCGGCCCCGATGTCGGGAGCCGCGAGGGTCAGCGCCTCCTGAGCGTCGCCGTCGACCCGCTCGAACGGGATGCCCTGCGCCGCACACCCGCCCGCGGCGGCGGCCAGCCGGTCCATGAGCAGGTGGGTGGTCGTGCCGGGTCGACCGAGCAGCGCCAGTTCGACCTGGATCGCGATCGAGACGATGAGGGAGGTGCGATCGGGTCCGGTGCCGTGCCGATCGGCGGTGGGATCTGCCATGACTGCTGACGATAGGGCGCGGGCGCCGGGCCGGGCGGCGATGGAAATTGTTCTGCGCCAAGGTACGACGTGGCTGTCGCCACCACGTGTAACCCGACAACCCGCGCCGGCGCGAAGGGCACTAGGGTCGAGGGGAGGGAGGGGCATGATGACGATCGATTTCGTTCCCGACAGGGACCTGTATCCGTTCGACTCACGCTGGTTCGACTCGTCCGCGGGCCGGGTGCACTACATCGACGAGGGCGCCGGGCCGGCGCTGCTGTTCTGCCACGGCGCGCCGTCGTGGAGCTTTCTCTACCGGCACCTGGTGCGGGACCTGCGGGACGGCTACCGGTGCGTCGCGGTCGACCAGCTCGGCTTCGGGCTGTCGGAGCGCCCGGCCGGATTCGGCTATACGATCGCCGAGCACACCGCGGTTCTCGGCGAGCTGATGGATCACCTGGGCCTCGACGACGTCGTCGTGATGGGCCAGGACTGGGGCGGGCCCATCGGGCTCGGCGCCGCCACCGCCCGGGCCGAGCGCATCCGGGGAATCGTCCTTGGCAACACGGTGTTCTGGCCGGTGACGGCGAAGGTGAACCGCGCCTTCAGCGCGATCATGAGCACCGCGCCGATGCGCCGCCGGATCCTCGAACGCAACTTCCTCGTCGAACAGGTCCTGCTGAAGGACCTGCGCCGCGAGCTCAGCGCGGCCGAAGCCGACCACTATCGTGGCGTGCAGCCCGATCCGGCGGCGCGGCAGGCGCTCGCCGTGACACCGGGGGAGATCCGTGCCGCGGGACCGCTGCTGGCGCGCCTGGCCACGGAGGTGCCCGCCACGCTCGGGCACAAGCCGGCGCTGGCGGTGTGGGGGATGCGGGACAGGGTGTTCCGGCCCGCCGACTGCCTGCCCCGCGTCCGGGCCGCGTTCACCGACCTCGAGGTGGTCGAGTTGCCGGACGCGGGGCATTTCGTCCAGGAGAACGCCCCGGCCGAGATCGCCGCGGCGATCAGGAGGCGGTTCCCGTGAGCTGACGCGCGCCCTGCTCGGCGGGACGCGAGCGGCGGCGCGGTGGCCGGGTGTGGAAGCTGCGCGCGATCATCGCCGAGCGCAACTGCCACAGCCCCGAGCACTGGGTGGGATCGACGCCGGTGAGCTGGGCGACGCGGCGGATGCGGTAGTCCACGGTGTTGGTGTGGATGTGCAGCAGCCGGGCGGTGCGCTGCCGGTTCATGTTGTTGGCGATGTGCACCCGCAGGGTCTCGTACAGCTCGGGATGGTCGTCGAGCGGGCGCAGCAGCTCACCGAGCTCCGCGCGCCCCGGACCGGGCCGGGTGAGCTGGTATTCCAGGGCCAGATCGGTGAACCGGTACAGGCCGGGCGCGGAGTCGAGCCGCTCGACCATGTCGAGCAGTTCGTGCGCGCGCTCGGCCGCCGCCGGGATCTCCGCCGTGCGGGCGGGCACCAGCGCCGCCATGATGTCAACCCTGGCCGCCCGCGCGAGCGAGTCCACCAGCGCGTCGAGTTCGTCGTCGGCCAGCAGATCGGCCGGGATCAGCAGCGTGCCGCCGTCGACCGAGAGCAGCGCCAGCGCCCGCTCACCACAGCGTTGCGCGAGGGCTGTCTGCACCCGGCGCAACTTGCGCCGGGCCACGACGGCGCCGTTCATCCTGGTGTCGCGCTCGTCGGGATGCTCTTGGATCCACAGGGCCAGCACCGAATACGCCTCGGCGACCGCGATTCCGGACTCACGGGCCGTCGTGGCCGTCGGCTGACCGGCCAGCAGCGCCGAGGCGAGGGTGTGCACGGCGGTGTGGTGCTCGCCGGCGACCTCGCGGTGCTCCCGGATGTAGGCGCGGGTCACGGTGGTGCACAACAGGTCCGAGGTGGACACGGCGGTGCGGAACCCGTCGAGCAGGCTCGCGTCGTCGCGCCGGGCGGCGACGAGATCCAGGGCGCGCCGCAGCCCCTCGTGGAACGCGTGCAGGATGGTGTCGATCGGGACGCCGTCGTGCGCCCAGCCCGCGGCGGCGATCGCGACCCTGGTCATCTTCTCGGTGGTGTCGTGGCCGTCGAGCGCGCTGCGCACGACGTCGACGCACATCGTGGCGACGCTGTCGCCGGCGACCGCGTCGACGGGCAGAGACCGGGACACGGCGTGGTCCTCGGTGCGTCGGCCGATCAGCCGATCGGGGTGGATCCGAACATCGCGCAGCGGCAGCGTGGTCGGTGGGCCGTCCAGGTGGATCGTCATCGTCGACTCCTCCTCGTTCTCTGTTCGGACGACTGTAGGTTGAGCGACTGCTCACCTTCTACTTTTCTTTTCAGCCGCGTGAAGACGGTGAAATCAACCCTTCTACCTGCGTGAACAACCTCGTTCCCGGGAGCGGGTGAACGCGCGGCGGCTCTTTTGGAAGCCGATACTCACTTTTCGGCCGCGGGTGGTTGTGGCAGGAACCAGCCGCGTTCCGGCGGTCATGGGAAGGTGCCCAGACTCGCCGGGTCCCGCCGCGACCAGCGCGGTTCCGACCTACCTTCCCGGACATGGCTATCGATCTCCCGCGCGCGGCCGTGCTGGCCGTCGTCGCGGTCCTCGGCTTCTGCGGCGGGGTCGCCGCGGCGGCGCCCGCGGTTCCGGTCGACGCGCCGATCCCGGTGCGCGCCATGGCCACCGCCCGGCCCGCCGACAACGGGTCGCGCCTGGTCACCGCGCGCCAAGGACTCGGCCGCCTGGTCGACATCACCGTGCACTCGCAGGCGATGGGGCGCGCCATCGACGTGGAAGTGCTTCCGGCGGTGGACAGTTCGCGGCCCGCGCCGGTGCTGTACCTGCTCAACGGCGTCGACGGCGGCACGGACACCGGTCGCTACACCGACGGCAGCAACTGGCTCACCAAGACCGATGTCGAGGAGTTCCTCGCCGACGAGCAGGTCACCGTGGTGATGCCGGTCGGTGGCGGCGCCAGCTTCTACACCGACTGGCTCGCCGACGACCCGCGCCTCGGCAGGCACCGCTGGACCACCTTTCTCACCGAAGAGCTGCCGCCGGTGATCGATTCGGCTTTCCACGGCACCGGCGCCAACGCGGTCGCCGGGCTGTCGATGGCCAGCGCCGCGGTCTTCCAGCTGGCCATCGAGGCGCCGGGCGCCTTCCGCGCGGTGGCCGCCTACAGCGGCTGCGTGCGCACCAGCGATCCCGCCGGGCAGGCGCTGGTCGACGCGGTAGTGATCGGGCGGCAGGGCAATCCGCTCAACATGTGGGGGGCGCCCACCGATCCGCGCTGGGCCGCCAACGATCCGTACCTGCGCGCCGCCGAACTGCGGGGGACCGCGGTCTACGTGGCGACGGGCAACGGCTGGCCGGGCTCCCTGGACACCCTCGACGGGCCGGGCATCCAGCACAATCCGGTGAAACTGGCCGATCAGCTGCTCATCGGCGGCGTCCTGGACGCGGTGGCCAACCTGTGCGCCGTGCAATTGCGGGACCGGCTGCGGGAGCTGGAGATTCCGGCGACCTTCGACCTGCGCCCCAGCGGGACCCACTCCTGGGGCTACTGGGAACAGGACCTGCACCGGTCGTGGCCGATGCTCGAGGCCGCGCTCAACCGGTGACCCGCACCGTCCCGTCGACCAGCGGCAGGGTCCGCAGGCCGGGCCACCGCGCCGACCACGGTGCGACGGGTTCCCGGCACAACCACACCCCCACACCCCGGTTCACGCCGGGGAAGCCGAGTTCGTCGTCGACCCGGGCGAGCGGCGTCGTCTCACCGAACCCGTTGTCCAGTCCGATGTCCGGGCCGTCGACGCCGAGGTAGAGCACCGTCGTCGCGCTGTCGGGCGGCGCGCCGAAGTAGCCGTACCCGCGGTTCGGGCTGAACACCGCGGGCAGGTCGAGCTCGGTGCCGAAGTACTCGAGTGCCGCCGCCTGCCAATAGTTCTGGGTCACGATGACCGTGCCGGCGCGGGTCTCCGGCGGCAGCCGGCGCCGGACGGCGTCGACGGTCGACACCAGCTCCTGCCACCCGCTCGGTCCGAAATACACACTGCGCGTGTGGATCTGCGAGTAGCGCTCGGTCGGCGTGGTGAGCCGGGACTGCGGGAACGGCAGGGCGAGGACCAGGGCGAGGCAGATCGCCGTCGCCACCGCGAACAGCGAGCCGCCGAGGATCCGCAGCCGCCGGGTCATCCCTGGTTCGGTGAGATACACGGCGCCGGCGGCGAACAGCCCGGGAAAGGCCCCGGCCACGAAGTAGGGGCGCAGTCCACCCAGCACCACCCCGCCGAGCCCGATCGCGATCATCGGGATCAGGAAGTGATACGGCCGGAACCGCGGCGAACGCAGGCCACCCCACATGCCGGCCAGCAGCAGCAAGCCCAGCGCGCCGGTCACCTGGATCATCGTCCACGGCATGGCGAGCAGCCCGGCCGTGGCCAGCTGCTCCTCGCGCACGACCGCGCCCATCGGCAGCTGCGGCCAGCCGTTGCGGTGCTGCCACAGCAGCATCGGCACCGCCGACACGGCGAGCACTCCGGACCCGGCCCACCACAGGGGCGCCCGCAGCATGGAGCGCGGACCGAACAGCAGCACACCGAACGTCAACCCCGCCCACACGATCGGGATCAGCCACTTCACCTGGAAGTCGACGGCCGCCACCGCGCCCGCCGCGAACAGCAGGACGTCCTGGCGCGTGCGCACCCAGCGGATCAGCAGCCACACCACCGCCGCGGTCAGGGTGATGTCGAGGGCGAAGGTGCTCAGCATCGCCGACTGCATCACCGCCATCGGGGTCGTCGCGTAGGCGAGCGCGGCGATCGTCTGCGGCCATCGCCCACCGCCGAACTCCCTGGCCAGGACGGCGCTGAGCACGATGGCCAGCACCGTGCACGCCAGCGCGGGCAGCCGCAGCGCGACCACCGATCCCGGGGCGAGCAGATCGGCGAGCCCGGCCAGCAGCGGCACCAGCGGTCCCTGGTCGGCGTAGCCGGCCGAGGGCCGGTGCCCCGCGGCGACGAAATACAGTTCGTCCCCGCCGATCTGGTAGCGGTCCAGGCGCGCGAGGAACAGCGCCCCCGCGACCCCGGCGACCGCGCTCACCTCCCGCCACGCGAACGACGGCAGGACGGGCACGGGGACCGCGCGCACTTCGGGCAGGTCGGAGCGGAAGGTCATGAGGTCCTCCGCGACTCGGATCCCTTGCGGGACAAGGGGTCAGCGACCGGGGCGGCGCGGCGTCGCGCGCGTGGCAGCCAGGACGGTGCCCACCAGCAGGCGTCCCCGAGCAGCCGCATGGTCGCCGGGACCAGCACCACCCGCAGGACGGTCGCGTCGATGAGCAGCGCCGTCACCAGCCCGAACGCGATGTACTGCATCATCAGCAGGTCCGAGAACGCGAACGCTCCCGTGACGACCAGCAGGATCAACGCCGCCGCGCTGATGATGCGCCCGGTCTGGGCCACCCCGGCCCGCACCGCCTCGGTCGTGCTCGCGCCCGCCGCGCGCGCTTCCACGATGCGCGAGAGCAGGAACACCTCGTAATCGGTGGACAGCCCGTAGATCACCGACACGATCATCACCAGGATCAGCGACATGATCGGTTGTGGGGTGAACCCGATGAGGCCGGCGCCGTGTCCCTCGACGAACACCCAGGTGAGCACGCCCAGCGTCGCGCCGAGTCCGAGCAGGTTGAGCGCGGCGGCCTTGAGCGGCAGCACCAGTGAGCCGAAGGTCAAGGCCAGCAGTGCCGTGGTGGCCAGGAACACCAGGGTGATCATCAGCGGCAGCCTGCGCACGAGCGCGTCGATGCTGTCCTTCTCCACCGCGGGCTGCCCACCGACCAGCAGGGTCGTGCCGCTGGGCACGGGCATCGACCGCAGATAGCCGACGGTCGCCTCGACATCGCGCGCCGAGGCCAGCACGGTCTGGGAGGTGAGCACCTGCGGCTGGAACGGCGACTGCATCATCGCGGGGAACGGCGCGGCCAGGCCCGGTGCGTGATTGGCCGCGGCCAGCACGCGGTCGGCGGCGGCGGGGTCGAAGGTGACGACGACCAGATCGATCGGATCGATCTGGCGCAGCGGGAACAACTCGTCGAAATGCTCCTGCGCGACGCGGTTCGGATGTTCCGGCGGCAGGAACCGCTCGCTGATGGACCCGAACGCCAGGTGCTGCACCGGCAGGATGAGCAGCAGCAGCCCCAGACACACCGGAAGCGCCACGGCCAGTGGCCTTTTCATCACCGCGCCCGACAGCCGTCCCCAGCGGTTGTCGCGCGCCGCCGCCGGGGCGGCGACGCGCCGGAACCAGTCCACGCCGAACCGGTCCACCCGGCGGCCCAGCACCGCGAGCAGGGCGGGCAGCACGGTGATCGAGGTCAGCGCCGCCAGCGTGAGGGTGATGATCGCGCCGTAGGCGAACGACCGCAGGAACCCCTGCGGGAACACCAGGATCCCGGCGGCCGCCACCGCGACGACGGTCGCCGAGAACAGCACCGTGCGTCCCGCGGTCGCCATCGCCCGGCGCACCGCGTCGTCGACCTCGCGGCCCGCGGCCAGTTCCTCCCGGAACCGGCTCAGCACGAACAGCCCGTAGTCGATGGCCAGGCCGAGCCCGATCATCGACACCACCGGCGACACGAACGAATTCACCTCGACCACGGTCGTGAGCAGCCGCAGCAGACCCCACGCGCCGAGCATGGTGAGCCCGCCGACGATCAGCGGCAGCGCCGCCGCGACCACGCCGCCGAACAGGAAGAACAGCAGCAGCGCCACCGCGGGGATGGCGAACAGCTCCACCCGCCGCTGATCCTGGGCCATGGTGTCGTTCAGCGCGCCGGCGACCGGCTGCCCACCCGCGATCTCCATGTCCACCCCGGGCAGGCGCAGCGCGTCGGCGATCTCACGGAAGTGGCGCATCTGGGTGGTGGCGTCGGTGCCGCTGACGGCGACCGAGGCGAAGGCGTGGCGGCGATCCGGCGTGCCGAAGACCTCGGGCATGGCCAGCCCGGTGTCGGTGGGCCAATACGCGCCGTTGATCCGATCGATCTCGTCCGGGAATCGCACCGGCAGGCTGTTCAAATGCGACACGATATTCGCCGCGAACGCGGCATCGTCGACCGTCGCGCCTTCCGGGGCGTGGAACAGCAGAATCACGTCGCCACTGTGATCACGCCCGAATGCCCGGTCCCGTAATTGCGCCGCGCGCACCGATTCCGAGGACGGATCGTCCCAGCCGCTCGAACTCACCGCGCCGCCGAGACCGAGGCCGTAGGAACCGAGGGCGAGTAATCCGGTCACCATCACCACGATCACCAGGTAGCGCCGGCGCACCACGAAATCGGCCCACTGTGTCAACTCGGCGAACACGCTCGCCTCCCGCCTTCTCGCTGGTTGGTCGGGTCGAACATGTCAGGAGTTCCGCGGGCGACGACCGGGAAAACGCAAGGTTCCGGCCGGTCACAACGGTGCGCGGATTCCGTTGTGATCCTTACCTTTCGCGGTCGCGGCGACCCGATTGGGCACCTTCACAACACTTCGCGCCGGGGCTCGTCGGAGTTTCCAGACGTCGGAGTTCGGGCCGACGCCGTCGCGGTGTGCTCCTACGTTTGGCACAGCGGTCGACAGCGGGAGACCGCGCGGAATGTGGCTGTGGCGCCGGGAGGAAATTGCGTGTCGGATATTGCGATTGTTGGCATCGGATGTCGGTTCGCGGGCGGCATCGATTCGCCGGAGACATTCTGGGATTTCGTCGTCGACAAGCGGGACGGGGTCGTCGACATTCCGGCGGACCGCTGGGACTTCCGCCGTTACTACGATCCCGAACCGCGCACCCCCGGACGCATGTACACCAAGCGCGGCGCCTTCATGACCACCGACCCGTGGGAATTCGACCCCGATTTCTTCGGTATCTCCCCGCGCGAGGCCACTGTCCTCGATCCGCAGCAGCGCCTCATGCTCGAGGTCACCTGGGAAGCGCTCGACGACGCCGGGATCGCGGGCCGCGCGGCAGGCAGCCAGGTCGGCGTGTACGTCGGCGGGTTCGTGGTCGATCAGTCCGTGATCGGCGTGGTCGGCCCCGCCCTGTTCCACACCGACATGCACACCCCGGCCAGCGCCTCCTACACCATGCTGTCGAACCGGATCGCCTACGCGCTCAACCTGGTCGGGCCCGCGATCACCGTCGACACCGCGTGCTCGTCGTCGCTGGTCGCGTTCCACCTGGCCTGTCAGGCGCTGGCCAACGACGACTGCCGCGTCGCCCTCGCCGGCGGCGTGAATGTGATGCTGCAGCCGGAGACCTTCGTCCTGATGTGCAAGGGCGGCTTCCTCGCCACCGACGGGCGCTGCAAATCCTTCGACGCGAGTGCCGACGGCTACGGCCGCGGCGAGGGCGCGGGCATGGTGGTGCTGAAGAAGCTCGACGACGCGGTCCGCGACGGCGACCGGATCTACGCCGTCGTCAAGGCCACCGGGTCGAATCAGGACGGCCGCACCACCGCGATCACCGTGCCCAATGTCGACTCTCAGGAGGCGCTCGCCCGGGCGGTCTGCGCGCGCTCGGGACTGGCGGCCGAGGAGATCACCTATCTCGAGGCGCACGGCACCGGCACCCTGGTCGGCGATCCCGTCGAATTGCGCGCGCTCGGGCGGGTTTTCGGCGCCGCCTCGGGGCGGACGGGCACGGTCGGGGTGGGCTCGGTGAAGGCCACCCTGGGCCATACCGAGGCCGCGGCCGGCGTCGCCAGCGTGATCAAGGCGGCGCTGGCGATCAGCCATCGCACACTGCCGCCGCAGGGCTGGCTCGACACCCCCAATCCGGACATCCCGTTCGACGAACTCGGCCTGCACGTACAGACCGAGGCCCAGCCACTGCCGCCCGACGCGGGCCCGATGTCGGTGGCGGTCAACGGGTTCGGCTACGGCGGCACCAACGCGCACGCCATCCTGACCGAATACAGCGCTACCCCCGAGGCCGCGCGGACCGGCGATCACCTGGGGATCCTGCCCCTGTCCGCGCGCAGCACCGCCGCGGTGCGCGCACTGGCGGGCCGGTTCGCCGATCTGCTCGCCGCAGGCGCCGATCCCGATCATCTGGCCGAGGCGGCGTGGACGCGGATGGCCCACCATCCGTTCCGTACCGGCATGCTGCTCGGCGCGAACACCCCCGACCTGGTGGGGGAGCTGCGCAAGTACGCGGCGGGCGAGGGACGCGACGCCTCGCGCGTGATCGTCTCCGCCGCGGCGGAACCGGTGTTCGTGTTCTCGGGCATGGGCCCGCAGCACTGGCGGATGGGCCGCGAACTGCTGGACGCGGGCGGCGCGTTCGCGACCGCGGCCGAGGAGGTCGACGCGGAGTTCCGCGCGGTCGCGGGGTGGTCGATCATCGAGGAGCTGCGGCGCCCCGAGGCCGAGTCACGGGTCACCCGGACCGAGGTGGCGCAGCGGGCGAACTTCCTGGTCCAGGTGGGGCTGGTGCGTGAGCTCGCCGCGCTGGGCATCACGCCCGCCGCCATCGTCGGCCACAGTGTCGGCGAGGTGACGGCGGCCTATGTGAGCGGCATGCTGTCGCTGCGCGACGCGGTCCGCGTGGCCTGCCACCGCGCCCGGCTGCAGGCCACCACCGCCGGGACCGGCGGCATGCTCGCGGTCGGGTTGACCCGCGACCAGGCGCGCGACCTGGTCGCCGACGACGCGCGGGTGGACATCGCCGCGATCAACAGCCCCGGCGCGGTGACGCTGTCCGGCGACGTCGATCGGCTGGACGAGATCGCCGAAAAGCTCACCGAGGACGGTGTTTTCGCCCGCCGCCTGCGGGTCGAGGTGCCATATCACAGTCGGCTGATGGGCCCGATCGAAGACGCGTTGCGCGCCGCGCTCGCCGATCTCACCCCGCGGCCGCCGACGGTGCCGCTGTACTCGACGGTGACCGGCGAGCAGGTCACCGAGCAGGTCTGGGACGCCGGCTACTGGTGGGCGAATGTCCGTCAGCCTGTGCGCTTCTTCGACGCGATCAGCCGCCTCGTCGCGGCGGGCAGCCGGATCTTCCTCGAGGTCGGTCCGCATCCGGTCCTGTCGGGCAACATCCGCGAGGCGCTGCTCGACGCCGACGTCCAGGGCACGACCGTCGCCACACTGGACCGCGAACAGCCCGACGCGGCGAGCATGCGCCGCACCCTGATCGGCCTGCACGCGGCCGGCGTGCTCGATCTCGCACGGCTGTTCCCCGCCGACCGGCAGGCGACCCCGCACCTGCCGCTGCCACGCTATCCGTGGCAACGGACCCGCCTGCACAACGCGCTGCCGCTGTTCGAACAGGCCCGGCTCGGCACACCCGGCGGCTACGCCATGCTCGGTGACCCCGACGTGGAGGGCAGGCCGGAATGGCTGCTGCAGGTCGGCACCGAGCTGCTGCCATGGCTGTCCGACCATGTCGTCAACGGGGTGAAGATCATGCCGGGCGCGGCGTATCTGGACGCGGCGCTCAGCGCGACGGCGTCGCGCATCGGCACCACCCAGGTCGCGCTGGAACAGGTGCGGTTCGTCGCCCCGCTGATCATGGGCGCGCCCGATGTGCCGCTGGTGGCGATGAGCGTGGAGGAGGCCAGCGGCCGGTTCCTGATCAGGTCGCGCAGCGCCACCGGCACCGCGTGGACCGTGCACGCCTCCGGGCGCACCCTCACGGGCAGTCACGAGCAGATCCCGGTGGAGGTCCCGGACATCGAGGTCGGCGTCGACGTCGACCCGGCCATGTTCTACACCGGCCTCGCGGCGGCGGGGCTGCAGTACGGGCCGTCGTTCCGGCGGGTCACCTCCGTGCGGGTCGGCAAGGATGTGGTGGTCGCGACGGTCGACGGCGCCATCGCCGCGGACTCGGGCCACCTCGCCCACCCCGCCGTCGTCGACGCCGCGATGCAGTGTGCCGCCATGCTCTTCGCCGACGAGCGGATCAACGAGGGCGTGATGGTGCCGGTCGGCGTCGCCGCCGTGCGCCTGCTCGCCGCCCTGCCCGAGACCGTCACCGTGATCGCGCGCCGCGACCCGAAGGCCCGCCTGCGCGCGGACGTGGATCTGCTCGACGCCGAGCGAAATCTCGTCGCCCGGCTCACCGGTCTCCAGATCGGCGCGCTCAAGCCCGGCGACGATCCGCTGCACCGCATGGCCGACTTCTACTACACCGAGACCATGGTGGAACGCGAGCCGATCGACCCGGCCGCGCTCGCCGACGCGGGCCAGGCCGCGCTGCTCATCGTGGAACTCGGCGAGAGCCGCCTGACCGTCGACCTGGCGACCGCCCTGCCGACGGCGCAGGTCTACGTCGCGCATCCGGCCGACCCCGCGCTCGAACAGGGCCTGCTCACCCGCCTGCGCGACGCGCGCCGCGGCGAGGAACGGCTGCACGTGTGCGTGGTGGCCGGCGAGGTGACCGACGACCTCGCGTTCCTGTGGGCGCTGAAACGGATCGCGGTGACCATCGACGAATTCGCCAACCCGCCCGTGGAAGGCGGTGCGCCGCAATCGGTCTTCGGCGACGGCGCCGCGCACGTCACCCTGGTGACCGAGCGGGCCTGCGTCCTGCCGGACAGCGCCGAGGCGCCCGACTCGCGCCAGGCGGCGCTGGCCGGCGCGCGGCGGGTGCTGCTCAACGAACAGACCGCGCTGCGCTGGCGCCTCGTCGACACCGACCCCACCACCCCGCTCGCCGATGTCGTCGCCGAACTCGCGGTGCCGGGCGCCTTCTCCCACGACCACTGCGACGAGGTGGTGCTGCGCGACGGCAAGCGCTGGGCGCCGGTGGTCACCAAGCCGCTCGCCGAGCGACTCGAACAGCTCGACACCGCCGAACCGCTGACCGACCCCGAGGCCAACTTCACTCTCGACACCCCGCGCACCCGGTTGCTGTCGCAACTGGCCTGGCGGCAGTGCCCGCGGACGGCGCCGGGACCGGGCGAGGTCGAGGTGCGGATGCAGGTCATCGGCCTGAACTACAAGGACCCGCTCAAGATCATCGGACTGCTCGGCGAACGGGAACTCGCGCCGACCTACTTCGGCACGGTGCCCGGCATGGAAGGCGTCGGCACGGTCGTGCGGGTCGGTGCCGGGGTCGACGATGTCGCGGTCGGTGACCTCGTCGCCGTCGCCGCGAAGGGCATGATGCGGCGCTACGCCGTGGTCGATCGACAGCTCGTCGTCAGCCTGCCGCCCGGCACCGACCCCGGGCACTGCACCAGCACCATCGCCTTCGGGACCGCCGAGTACGCGCTGCTCGACCTGGCCCGGCTGCAACCGGGGGAGACCGTGCTCATCCACGGCGCCGCGGGCGGGGTCGGCACGGCTGCGATCCAGGTCGCCAAGGCGCACGGCGCGCGCATCATCGGGGCCGCGGGCAGCGCGGAGCGCCGGGCGCACGTGCTGGCCATGGGCGCCGATCATGTGGTGCACTCGCGGTCGCTCAATTTCGTCGACGACGTGCTCGCGCTGACCGACGGCGTCGGCGCCGACGTGATCATCAGCAGCGCGCCGGGGGAGGTCCTGCGCCAGAACTTCCACGCCGCCGCGGAATTCGGCCGCATCGTCGAGGTCGGCAAGGCCGACATCTACACCGGCGGCCTGCTGGAACTGGCCAACTTCGACAAGAACCTGGCCTACTACTCGATGGATCTGGACCGCCTGGTCGCGGTGCGGCCGCAACGCCTCGCGCGGCTGCTCGAGCGGGTGTTCGAGAAGGTCACCGAGGGCACCTACACCCCGCTGCCGTACCAGATGTTCGACACCGAGGAGGTGAGCAAGGCCTTCGAGGAGACCCTGCGTTCCTCGCGGCTGGCGCGCATCGCCCTGCGGATCGACACCCCCGAGCCGGCCGTGCGGCCCGCGCTGCCCGACGTCGAGATCGACGGTGCCGCCACCTATCTCGTCACCGGTGGCTTCGGCGGTTTCGGGATGGCGATCGGCCGCTGGCTGGCCCTGCGCGGCGCGCGGCGGCTGGTCCTGGTGGGGCGCGGCGGCGCCAGGACCGAGGAGGCCCGTCGGCAGCTCGAGGCCTGGCGCACCGTGGGCGTGGAGGTGGTCGAGGAACTCGCCGACGTCACCGACGCCGCGGCCGTGGCCGGCGTGATCGCCAGGGCCAACGACCCGCAGCGCCCGTTGCGCGGTGTCTTCCACGCCGCGGGCGCCGTGGCCGACAACCGCATCGGCGCCATGTCGTTCGACGAACTCGACCGGGTGTACCGGCCCAAGGTGCACGGCGCGCGGATCGTGCACCAGGCCGTCGCCGACGCCGGGATCACCCTGGACATGTTCGTGCTGTGCTCCTCGGGCGGGTCGATGTACGGCATCTACGGCCAGTACAACTACTGCGCGGCCAATGTCGCCGTGGAGGCGCTGGCCGAACAGTGGAGCAGGGCGGGGGAGCGGGCGCTGTGCGTCGGCTGGGGGCACCTGTCCGGCGCGACCGGGGGCATGGCCGCCGACGAGACCGCCGAGAAGTACCTGGACCTGGTGGGTTTCGGACCGATCGACATGTCCGATGCCACGGCCTACCTGGAACAGACCCTGCGCCTGGGCGCGACCCGCGCGGCGATCATCCCCACCGACTGGGCCAAGCTGACCGGCACCTTCCCCCAGCTGACGCGCACCGGCCGCACCATCGACCTGGCCAAGGCCTCCGCCAAGGACACCTCCGAACTGGCCAGGCTGCGCGCGGAACTGGCCGCCATGGAGGAGGCCCGGCGGGGCCCGCACATCGCCCGCAAGATGGCCGAGGAACTGGCCGTGGTGATGGGGGTTCCCGTCGAGTCCATCGACATGACCATCCCCGTTCCCGAACTCGGTCTCGACTCGCTCATGGCGGTGGAACTGGGCGCCCGCGTCACCAAGACCCTCGGCATCGACCTCATGTCGCTGCAGATGGGCCGCTCCTTCAGCCTCGAGCAGGCGGGCCCGAAGGTGGCCGAGCTGGTGCTCGCGTCCGAACCGGTGGCCGCCCAGCCCCTTCCGGAAACCGAGCGGCACGGCGACGCGGCCGATGCCCCGCCGCGCGAGCAGCCGCTGGTCGCGGCCCACTGACGACGCGGAAAGGCGAGCACTGTGGTCGACTTCGGACTCATCGACGAATGGGAGCCTGCGCCAGGCAGATTGGTGACCTGGTTCGCCACCCCGGAATCCACCCGGCTCGCGGCGACGGCGCCGGTCCACCCGGCGCCGCCCTCGCTGCAGCAGGAGCAGTACCTGCGCCTGGCCGACCGGCACGCCGGGGCGGACTTCCGGTTCTCCGGACTGTGCCTGGTCACCGCCCGGCTGCCCACGGCCGAGCTGGATCGCGACGCGATGACCAGGGTCATCAACGCGTTCCTGTTGCGCCACGACACCTTCCGCACCTGGTTCGACATCGACGCCGGCGGCACGGTGCGCCGCCACCTCGTCCCGGCCGAGGCCGTCGACTTCCAGCCGATCGACTACGGCCACATCGACGACCCCGCGGCGATCCGCACCCACGTCGAGAAGACCACGCCGGGCCCGTTCGACTGGGACTGCTTCACCTTCGGCGCCATCGAGCACGGCGAGACGACCACCGTCTACCTCGCCGTCGACCACCTGCACACCGACGGGCTCGGCCAGTACCTCTCGGCCGCCGACTTCGCCCAGCTGTACGCGGCGCAGCTGTGGGCGGAGGCCGAGCCGCCCGCGCCCGCAGCGAGCTATCTGGACTACTGCGTCGCCGAGCGCGCGCACAGCGACCGGCTGACCCTCACGTCCCCGGGCGTACGCAAGTGGCTGGAACTGGTGCGCGGCAACGACAACAGGCTCCCCGCGTTCCCGCTCGACCTCGGCAAGAGCTCCGACGGCTACCACCGCAGCGCCCACCGCAGCATCACCTTGCTCGACCCCGAGGCGGGCGAACGGTTCGAGTCGGTCTGCCGGGCACACGGCGCGGAGTTCGTCGGCGGCGCCTTCGCCGCGGCCGCGCTGGCCGAACGCGAACTCACCGGCGCCGACTACTACTTCGGCATGACGCCCATCAGCACGCGCACCTCGGCGGCCGAGAACGCCTCCGTGGGCTGGTACGTCACGTTGGTGCCGGTGGCCTTCCCCCTCGGCCCGCGCACGCCCGCCACGCGGGTGCTCGGCCTCGCCCAGCGCGCCTACGAGAACGGTCTCCTGTTGGCGCCCACGTCTTTCCACCGGGTGCTCGACCTGCTCCCGGCCGACTCGGAGATCAAGGCCGAGCCCGGCTGGGTGACCCCGATGATCTCGTTCATCGACGCCCGCGACTTCGTCGGCCACGAATTCTTCGACGAGATCGGCGCCGGGGTGTACGCGAACCGGGCCGCGTCGGAGGAGGCGCTGATCTGGATCAACCGGCTGCCGAGCGGGACGTCGCTGAGCGTCATCTTCCCCGACACCGCCGTCGCGCACGACTCGGTGGAGCGCTATCTCGCCGCCGTGCGAGCGATGTTCCTGGCCATCGCCGCCACACCCGACCAGGAGGACCAGTAGTGCAGACCGCGTTCCGTGATCCGTTCATCCCCGACGGCGAGAAGTCGGTCTACACCGTCGGACTCCTCGGCGAGGCACCGGGATTCGAGATGACCCACCTGGTCACCCGTGAGAAGGGCGGCTACCGCACCACGCTCGACACCCGCCCGCACGGGCGCGCGTTGAGCGACACCGACCTGGCCATGACCATCGAACAGCGCTTCGGCCGGATCGGCGGCCGCTTGCGGGCCGAACAGTACCGCGCGGAAACGCGGTGCGGGCCGACCGTGGTCTCGCGTGAGGAGGCGAACTTCGTCGACACCGTGCACCTCCAGTTCGGCGGTCTGCCCGCGCCGTTCCCGCTGAACGTGATGCCGATCGCCGGTGGCCTGACGCTGCTGCGCGGCCTCGACTTCACCGAGGGCCTGGTGGAGACGGTGAGCGTGTGGCTGGCGTTCTCGGTGCACTGGCCGTTGCTCGCGCGCGTGGAGAAGAAGAGCACCGTCGAGGTCCCGGCCGGCAGCGTGCCCTGCTGGCAGGTGCGGATGCGGCCGGGATTCGCGCAGGTGAACTCCCTGCTGGACAAGGTGATCGGCAGCGTCCTGCCGCCGTTCGTCGCGCATTTCGAGCAGGAGGCTCCGCATCGGCTCGTGCGGATGAGTTTTCCCACCCAGCTGTCGCTGAGCGCCCCGCGCGCGGTCATGGAGCTCAGCGCATGAGCATCGCGACCGTGCGGGCGCAGGTGCGCGCGGAGTACGCGGCGTGGCTGGCGTTCGCGGCCTGCCTGATCGCGGTGTTCATGCAGATGATCGACGTGACGATCGTCAACACCGCGCTCCCGGAGCTCACGGCGGATCTCGGCGCGTCGCGCTCGGCGCAGCTGCTGGTCGTCTCCGGCTACTCGCTGGCCTTCGCCTGCACCCTGCTCACCGCCGCCAGGATCGGCGCGATGGTGGGGCGGCGGACGATGTTCCTGGCCTCGGTCGCCGCGTTCACGGCGGCGTCGCTGTGGTGCGGAATCGCCGGTGACGCCACCGAACTCGTGCTCGCCCGGGTCGTGCAGGGCGCGGCAGGCGCAGGGATGGCGGCGCAGACGATCGCCATTCTCACCGCCGGGTTTCCGCGCGAGCGTCATCCGCTGGTGTTCGCGCTCTACGGCGGCGTCGCGGGCTTCGCCGGGATGCTCGGGCCGATCGTCGGCGGCGTGCTGCTCACCCTGGATCTCGGCGGGTGGGGGTGGCGCTCGGTCTTCCTGATCAACCTGCCCATCGGGATGTTCGCGTTCGCCCTGGCATGGCGCTTCCTGCACGTCGGCCGCTCCGGCGGCAGCAGGAAACTCGACCTCGGCGGCGCCGTGCTCTCGGCGGCCGGACTGTTCGCGCTCATCTACGCCCTCGCCGAGATCCAGCAGCACGGCTGGCGATTCGGGCTGATCGTGCTGATCGGCGCCGGGCTCGCGCTGACCGCGGTTTTCGTTGTCCACCAGCGGCGGCGCACCGATCCGCTGATCCGGCTCGACCTGTTCACCGACCGGCGGTTCCGGCTCGGGTCGGTCCTCGTCGGCGCCTTCTTCGGCCTGTTCACGGCCTTCGTCTTCGCCGCCTCCGTCACCATGCAGGACGTGCTCGGCTACACGCCGCTGGTAACCGGCCTGGTGATGACGCTGTTCGCCCTCGGCGCGGGAACCGGCGCGCTCGCCTCACTGATCCTGGTGCGGCGCTGGGGTATTCGGGCCCTCGCGGCCGGAATGGCGCTCTACGGCGGGTGTCTCGCGGCCGGAGCGGTCTACCTGTCCCTGACCTCCGGTGCGATGAGCGCGCTGCTCACGGCGGGCCCGGTCTTCCTGTCCGGCGTCGGCGTCGGCGTCTTCGGCATCCAGCTCCAGCCGATCATGCTCTCCGGACTCACCCCCGACCACATGGCCGAAGCCTCCGGTGTGCTGCCCACCGTCGAACAGATCGGCAACGCCGTCGGCCTCACCGTCCTGACCACCCTCTTCTTCCGCTCCCACACCCTCACCGGCAGCATCACCATGATGGCCGCGGTCGCCGCGATCGCCCTGGTCATCGCGCTGGCCACCCTGTCCCTCCCGGAGCCGCAGGGGCCCTGACCCGGCCCCGGACACGCCGCGGGGCGGGCGGTACAGCACCGCCCGCCCCTGCGCGCCGGTCAGTCGCGGAAGGCGTCCTTCACCTTCTCGCCGGCGTCCTTCAGGTTCGACTTGGCCTGTTCGCCGCGGCCCTCGTTCTCGAGGTCGCGATCGTCGGTGGCCTTGCCGGCGGCTTCCTTGGCCTTACCGGCGAGCTCCTCGGCCTTGTTCTTCGCCTTGTCCGCCAAGCTCATGGCATTCCTTCCCGTCAGCTGCTCGGTCACGTGGTGACCGTGGGCCGTCTGGGGGACCCACGACGGCGTTACCCGGACCCGCCGGGGGCAAACAGGATTCACGCGACGACCCGGATCGTCTCCAGGGTCGGATCGCTCGCGTCGGGCACGTTCATCCCGGCCGCCAGCCCGGTGCGCAGGTACTCCACGACGGCCGCGTCGATGCGTTCACCCGGCACGATCACCGGGATCCCGGGCGGGTACGGGGTGAGCTGCTCGGCGGCGATCCGGCCCGCCGCCGACTCGGCGGGCACTGCCTGGGTGGGGGCGAAGAACGCGTCGCGCGGCAGCATCACCGTGTCCAGCTGCAAGTCCTCCGGCGCGGGCAGCCGGATCTCGGGCGGCGACGGGTCGCGCAGTCCCGCCCGCCACAGCGCCAGGCCGTCCACCAGCGCGTCGACGGTCGTGTTGTCGTCGGCGCAGGACAGGGTCGCCAGCACGCGCCGGTGGTCGCTGAGCCCGAGGTCGATGTTGCGGTGCGCGCGCAGCCAGTCGGCGGCGTCGTAGCCGGTGGCGCCCGTTCCGGAGACGTCGACGAGCACCTGCAGCAGGTCCAGGTCGTGGGAGGCCTCTACACCCAGCAGGACGTCGTGCATCACCTCGCAGCCGCCGATCTCGTCCAGATCGGCCCTGGCGCGCTTGGCCAGTGCCAGCGCGTCGCCGAGCAGATCGTGCCCGAATTCGACCATCTGCCTGCGCCATCCGTCGAGCGCGGTGTAGATCAGCACGTTCGGGCTGGTCGTCATCAGCAGGTCGGCGCAGCGGCGCAACCGCTGCGGATCCACCAGATCGCCCTGGACGTGGAACACCGATCCCTGCTCGAACCCCATGCCCATCTTGTGCACGCTCACCACACAGACATCGGCGCCCACATCCATCGCCCAGGTGGGCAGGTCGGGGTGGAACGGCAGATGCGCGCCCCACGCCTCGTCGACGATGAGCGGTTTGCCGCGTGCGTGACACACCTCGGCGATGCCGCGCAGATCCGCGCAGGTGCCGTACGGGCTCGGGCTCACGATGAGCGCGCCCGCCGCGTCGGGGTGCTCGCGCCACGCCTGTTCCACCTGCTCCGGTGACGGCGGATGGGAGAAGTGCCGCTCGGCATCCCAGCGCGGGGTGATCCAGCGGGGGCGTAGCCCTGAGAAGATCAGCCCGGCCACGATCGACTTGTGGCTGTCCCTGGCGACCAGCAGGCCGCCGTCGTTCCCGCCCGCCACCGCGAGCATCGCCGCCTTCACCGACAGCGAACTGCCGCAGGTGGAGAAGAACGCGGCCTCCGCGCCGACCGCGTCGGCCATGAGTTCCTCTGCCTCGGAAAGCACTTCACCGCGGGCCAGCCGATCGTCGAGCCCGGGCGCGGCGAGGATGTCCGAGGCGAACGCGTCGGCGCCCAGTGCCGCGAGCACCCGCCCGTCGACCCCGCGGCCCTGCCGGTGCCCGGGCGGGGTGAAACCGTAGCGGCCGAGATCGTGGTACTCCGCCACGGCGGCGACGAGCGGCGCTCTGCTGTGATCCATGGGATCGACCTCCTGGTGTCCGGCGCTCAGGACGCGGGTTCGATCCGCGCCCAGGCGCGATGTTCGCCGAGATGGGTGAGCAAGCGGTCGGTGGCGATGCCCGCGTCGCCCACCGTCACCCCCGGCGCGTCCGGGTCCACGCCGTTGCGATGCAGCAGCGACGCGGCCGTGCCGATCGCGGCGATCGCCTTGCCGTGCCGCCACATCTCGGCGATCAGCACGTCGACGCGCGGGTCGACCGGCCCGCCGAGCAGCACCAACCCGTCGAACTCGATCGAGCGCATGGTGGCGAAGGTGCGGTCCACCGGCACCGCGCCCATCGTCCCGGCCCGTGCGGCCACCAGCAGCGGCCGGACCCGTGCCCCCGTCAAGGCCTCGCGCACCTCCGCGATCGCCGCCTCGGTGGCGGTGTCGTCCACCAGCACCGCGACCGTACGGCCGTCCACCGGAAAGGCGCCGTGTCGTTGCGACAGTGCGGGACTCGGCGCCAGCTCGCGGGTTTCGACGGTGGCCGCCGGAGTGTCGAGGCCGAGCTGCCCGGCGACGTACCCGGCCAGATCCCCGTCGACATTCGCCAGCATCTGCACGCCGCGCGCCCGGATCGCCTGCTCCGAACACTTGCCGAGCTCGAACGCGAACGCGTCGGCCAGATGCTGCCGCTCCCCGGCGGTGAGGCTGCGATAGAACATCCGCGGCTGCGAGAAGTGATCGGCGAAGGAGACCTCGGCCTCGGCGCTGTCGGCCGAGGTGCGCAGCGTGGCGGCGGGCGGCGGGATGGGCGTCGGTGTTTCCTCATAGGCCTGATCGGCGAAACTCGCCGCGTACGGGCAGCCGCCGCCCAGCGAATTCGGTTTGTACGGCGCGATTCCCGGATGTACCGCGCTCTGGTGCATGCCGTCGCGGAACATGTCGTTGATCGCGGTGTGCGGGGTGTTGATCGGCAGCTGAGCGAAATTGGGCCCGCCCAGCCTGCTGATCTGGGTGTCGAGATAGGAGAACAGCCTGCCCTGCAACAGCGGATCATCGGTCACCTCGATGCCCGGCACCAGATGGCTCGGGCAGAACGCCACCTGCTCGGTCTCGGCGAAGAAGTTCACCGGATTGGCGGTGAGGCGCATGGTTCCGATCACCCGCACCGGCGCGATCTCCTCCGGCACGATCTTCGTGGGATCCAGCAGATCGATACCCTCGAAGACGTGCTCCGGCGTATCCGGGAACACCTGGACCCCGAGATCCCATTCCGGGGTGTATCCGGCCTCGATGCTGTCGGCGAGGTCGCGACGATGGAAATCCGGATCGAATCCGGCGGTCAGCTGCGTTTCCTCCCACAGCATCGAATGCACGCCGAGGCGGGGCTTCCAATGGAATTTCACCAGACTCGTCGTGCCGTCGGCGGCGACGAGCCGGAAGGTGTGCACCCCGAATCCCTCCATCATCCGCAGCGAGCGCGGCAGCGCCCGGTCGGACATGTTCCAGAAGGTGTGCGCGGTCGCCTCCGAATGCAGGGTCACGAAATCCCAGAACGTGTCGTGCGCCGACTGCGCCTGCGGAATCTCCCTGTCCGGGTGCGGTTTTCCCGCGTGGATCACATCCGGGAACTTGATCGCCTCCTGGATGAAGAAGACCGGGATGTTGTTGCCGACCAGATCGTAGACGCCCTCGTCGGTGTAGAACTTCGTCGCGAAACCACGGGTGTCACGCACCGTATCGGCCGACCCGCGCGAGCCGAGCACCGTCGAGAACCGGACGAACACCGGCGTCCGCACGTCGGCGCCGAGGAATTTCGCCCTGGTCAGTTCCGCGGCGGCGCCGTTCGCCACGAACACGCCGTGCGCGCCCACTCCGCGCGCGTGCACCACCCGCTCCGGAATCCGTTCGTGATCGAAGTGGGTGATCTTCTCGCGTAAATGGATGTCCTGCAACAGGACCGGACCGCGGGGGCCCGCCTTGAGCGCGTGATCGGTGTCGGCCACGCCGAGTCCCTG
The DNA here is from genome assembly GCF_003182135.1 of Nocardia neocaledoniensis. Lineage (GTDB taxonomy): Bacteria > Actinomycetota > Actinomycetes > Mycobacteriales > Mycobacteriaceae > Nocardia > Nocardia neocaledoniensis. Next base: position 119,307 of record NZ_QGTL01000015.1, read on the forward strand.
TGCGGTGGTCAGCGCGGGGCCCTGTTGCGCGCGCACGCTCGCGTCGCCGGGAATCGGGGCGCCGGTCGGACCGCGCAGCTCCGGCCCCTCCTGATCCGGGGCTGGACCGGCCTGCTCGCACGGCCGGTCGGGATCCTCGTCGGGCGGAGTCGGCGGACGGGTGTATTCGGGAGGGATGTCGCTGTCGCTCATGTGTTCTCCCTTCAGAGAATGGGCCTGCCGCCGGTGACCGCGAGCCGGGCGCCGGAGATGTAGCTGCCGTCGTCGGCGGCGAGCAGGACGTACGCGGGGGCGAGCTCGGCGGGCTGACCGGCGCGGCCGAGCGGAGTGTTGTCGCCGAAGGACGCCACCTTCTCCGGCGGCATGGTCGACGGAATCAGCGGTGTCCAGATCGGGCCCGGCGCGACACTGTTCACCCTGATGCCCTTGTCGCCGAGCATCTGCGCCAGACTCGCCGACAGGTTCGCGATCGCGGCCTTGGTCGCGGCATACGGCGCCAGCGTCGGGTTGGGCATGTCGGAATTGACCGAAGAACTACCGATGATCGAGGAACCGGGCCGCATGTGCGGCACCGCCGCCTGCACCAGATGGAAATAGGCGGCCACGTTCACCTCGAACGTATAGGCGAACTCCGCGTCGCTGATCTCGGCCAGATCCGTGTGGGTCATCTGATAGGCCGCGTTGCTGACCAGGACGTCGACGGTGCCGAATTCCGCCACGGCCCGCGCGATGATCGCGCGGCAGTGCTCCGGATCGGACACGTCACCCGGCATCAGCACCGCCCGCTGACCCGCCTTGGTCACCCAATCGGCCACTTCCTGGGCGTCGCTGTCCTCGTCGAGATAGGAGATCAGCACATCGGCGCCCTCCCTGGCGAACGCGATGGCCACCGCGCGGCCGATGCCGCTGTCGGCCCCGGTGATCACCGTGGCCTTCCCGGTGAGCTTTCCCGAGCCGCGATAGCTTTCCTCGCCGCAATCCGGCACCGGCGTCATCGCCGACTGGATACCTGGCACGTTCTGCTGTTGTTCGGGAAAACCCATCGGTGGAACCTCCCGTCGAGGAATGGCCGTCCACGGGGGACTACCGCGATTTCCTGAAGCCAAACAACGATTGACCCAGGCTGGTTGGGGTAAGCGGCGCATATGGAAATCCTCGTGCTGATCGCACTCGTCATCGTCGTCGCGGTGGTGGTGCTGGTCCGGAAATTCCGGGGCACACCGCCGGATGAGCCGGAATCCACCGGCAACCCCCGATGAGTGACCGGAAACGAATGGCGGCCACCGCGCCGGGTAACCTGCCTGCGATCGGTGGAGGTGAAGCTGGGAGGCGTCGTGTGGGCAGATGATCGCGACACCGCACCCAGGACGCGAACCGTCGGGTTCCAGGTGCCCGCGGAGCTGGACCAGCTCACCATGGCGCACGCGCTGGCCGAGACGATCCTGCTGATCGGCGGCTTCGCCCTCGACGAGGTGACCGACCTGCTGTTGGCCCTCGACGAGGTGGTGACCGCGCTGGTGCTGGTCGCGGCGCCGGACGCGCTGGTCGACTGCGCCTTCACGGTGGGCGACGGCACGCTGGGTGCCAGGGTCGGGACGGTGGCCCGCTCGCCGGAGGCCATCGACGAGGACGCGTTCGGCTGGCACGTCGTGGCCACCCTGACCGACGCCTTGCGCACCGAATACGCCGAGTTCGACCCGGCCCTGGACGGCTTTCCGACCACGGTCGCCTTCGGCTGGATCCGGCGGTTCCAGGGGCCCGCCGCATCCTGACCGCCTGACCTCGCGGGGCAGCCGGAGGTATCGGATCGGTTCCCGTTGGGTACCCCTTGGTCATCCGACCCTCTCCGCCAGGAAAGCGAGGCACCCGGCGATGACAGAAGCAAGGACAGAAGCAAGGACACATTCACAGGGCGACAGCTACGACAACATCGAGCCCTGGTTCGAGAAGCTGCGGCTCACCTCACCCGATGACGCGAACTACGACGAACTGCGCGCACAGGTCATCAGCCTGTGCCTGCCGCTGGCCGATCACATCGCCCGCAAATTCACCGGACGCGGGGAACAATTCGACGACCTGGAGCAGACCGCCCGCGTAGGGCTGGTGCTCGCCGTGGACCGTTACGACGTGACCCGTGGGTCCTCGTTCCTCTCCTTCGCCATTCCGACGATCATGGGCGAGGTGCGCAGGCATTTCCGTGACCGCACCTGGGCGGTGCACGTTCCGCGCAGGCTCAAGGAGATCCAGCTGCGGATCGGCCCCGCCACCGAGGAGCTCTCGCAGCGGCTCGGGCGCATCCCGAACGCGCGCGAACTGGCGGAGGAGCTCGACGTCGACCTCGTGGAAGTCACCAGGACACTCGTCGCGGGCAACGGCTACCAGACCAATTCCATCGACGGCATCACCGACGACGACCGCGACAACGCGACCCCCGCGCTCACCGAGACCCTCGGTGTCGAGGAACCCTGCTATCAGCTCACCGAGGACGCGATCGCGGTACGTCCGCTGATCGCCGCGCTGCCCGAGGAGGAGCGCGAGGTCCTGATCATGCGGTTCTACGAGAACATGACCCAGAGCGAGATCGCGGCCAAGCTCGGCGTCTCGCAGATGCAGGTCTCGCGCATCCTCGCGCGGACGCTGACCTCCCTGCGGGAACAGGCACTCGCCGAACCGGAGCCGGTCACCTCGGCGTGACAGCAGGGGGATCCCGTGCGAGACTTGGGTCAGGTTGAGACTCCAGCCGACCCCGGTTTCGTGTCCGGGCTCGGTTCGACGTAGCCGGGTTCCGGCGAACCGGACGTTCCCGGTGCGCACAGGAGACCCGATGACCGCAGCCACCGATCGCCGACACACGAGTCGGCTGCGCTGGTACCGCCGCTCCACCACGCCGAACGGCGAGCCGGTGCTGGGCATCCACACCAGGACGGGTCCGGGCTGCTGGGTGCTGCTCGGGGGCAGTGAACTCGACGAGGCGCGCCGCGACGAATTCCAGGTGCTGCTCGACGGCGCGCTCAACTCCGGCGCTCGCGTGGTGATCCTGGATCTGCGGCGGACCGCGTTCCTGAGCATCCGGGTGGCCGCGTCGCTGGCCACCGCGAAGCGGACCATCGGAATGCGCGGGGTCGACCTGCGGCTCGTCGGCGGCGGGCAGCAGGTCCAGCGGGCGCTCGACCTGGTCGGAGTGCGGCCGCTGTTCCGGTACTACACCAGCGTCGACGAGGCCTCGACCGAGTGAATTGTTTCGGTCGGCCGCCCCCGGGTAGGCGCAGGGTGCACTCTCCTGACGCCACCAGCGGGGAGGAGACCTCGTGGATTCGATGGACCGGCTCATCGTGGTCTCGGCCGCAGCGCCGGCGATCCACCTCCGAGTCGAGGCAGACCTGAGGCGGCTCGCGCTCGTGCGCAAGATCGCCGAAACCTTCGCGGAGACCGCGCATTTCACCGCCGGCGAGATCGACGACATCGTGGTCGCCCTCGACGAGGCCGCCACCGGTCTGTTGCTCGCCGCGACGCCGGACGCGCAGCTGCACGTGCACCTCACCGCCGACGAGTTCCGCCTGCGGATGCGGCTCAGCGCCGTCTGCCTCACCTCGCGCCCGATCGACGGGGCGAGCCTGGGCTGGCGCGTACTCTCGGCCATCACCGAAAGACCGACGGTGGCGGGTGAGTCCTTCGACCCGGTGCGCGGTGGCTATCCGGTGACGATGGGGCTCACCCGCCATCGCCGCGTCCTCGGCCCCGGCTCACCTCACTGACGTCGGGGGGACTGCGCGTCGGCGCGGTTCTGCACCCGCCGATGTTCGGCCACGACCAGCCCGATGCCCGCCAGCAGGCACACCGCACAGGCGATCCCGGCGATGATCGCCCAGCCCTCGAAGCCGTATCCGGCAGCGGTGAGGGTGAGGGCGAGCAGCACCAGGCCGATGCCGGCGAGGATCAGGCCGGGCCAGTTGCGCACATCCTCGATCGACTCGCCCGCGTGCGGGCGGATGGTCCTGGCGTGGTCGGGGAACCGTTCCTCGGGGTCGTTCATCGCGGGCTCCTGTCGTTGCGGGCGAAAAGGGTCCTTCCGACGGCATGCCCCCTGTTCGGAAAGATAATCACGGCTGCGTGAAGGGCATGCGCCACAGTCGGATCGGTTACCCTGGGGGAGCGATTCAGGAAGGCTCGGTATGCCCATCAGGTTCCGTCAGCGCAAGTCCTTCGGCCCGCTGACGTTCAATTTCACCCAGTCCGGCCTGTCCTCGTGGGGGATCAAGATCGGGCCGTGGACCTGGAACTCCCGCACCAGGAAGAACAGCGTCGACCTGCCGGGTCCGCTGAGCTGGCGCCAGCGCTGACTCAGCCGATCGCGGGAACGCGTTCGGTCACCACCGGGGGCGGCGGGGGAGTGCCGTCGCCGAAGGGGCGCCCGCCCAGCTCCTCGCGGTGATGCGGGGTCAGCCAGTTCGACAGGTCGGGTCCGGCCGGCACGATGCCGGTGGGATTGATGTCGCGGTGCACCACGTAGTAGTGCTCCTTGATCTGGCCGAAGTCGATGGTGTCACCGAAGCCGGGCGTCTGGAACAGGTCGCGGGCGTAGGCCCACAGCACCGGCATCTCGGCGAGTTTGGCGCGGTTGCACTTGAAGTGGCCGTGGTAGACCGGATCGAACCGGACCAGCGTGGTGAACAGCCGCACATCGGCCTCGGTGATCGTGTCGCCGACGAGATACCGCTGCGTGGCGAGCCGCTCCGCGACGCGGTCCAGCGCGGCGAACAGCCGGGCGTAGGCGGCGTCGTAGGCATCCTGCGCCCCGGCGAAACCGCACCGGTAGACGCCGTTGTTGATGTCGCGGAACACCTCTCGATTGATCTCGTCGATCTGTCCGCGCAGGTGCTCCGGATACAGCTGCGGCGCGCCGGGGCGGTGATAGTCGGTCCACTCGGTCGAGAAGTCCAGGGTGATCTGGGCGTAGTCGTTGGTGACGACCTGCCCGGTCGGGATGTCGACGACGGCGGGCACGGTGATTCCGCGCGGATAGTCGGGGTACCTGGCCAGGTAGGCGTCGCGCAAGTGGTGGATGCCGAGAACCGGGTCGACCTCGCCGGGGTCGAGATCGAAAGTCCAGCTGAGCTTGTCGTGGGTCGGTCCGCACAGGCCCAGCGACAGAACCGGTTCCAAGCCGAGCAACCTGCGCACGATCAGCGTCCGATTGGCCCACGGACACGCACGCGCGGCGACGAGCCGGTACCGGTCGGGTTCGACGGGGTACCCGTCGCGACCGTCGGCGGTGATCCGCGTGGTGATGTAGTTGGTGTCGCGGCGGAACTCCCCGGCCTCGACATAGCTTCCCGCTCCGGCATCGCTCACCCCGCCAGTCTCGCAGACGGCGGCGCGCTCCGGAACGACCACGCGCGGGAATCGGCACGGCCAAATCCCGCAGGTCGGGGGAGTCGTAGGACAGAATGTCGCCATGCGGACATTTGCCAGGGTGTTGCACGCTGTCGTCGCCGGTGTTCTGCTCGTCTCGGCTGGTCACGGCGTCGCCGCCGCGGCTCCCTCGCCCGGCGTCGGGCACACGCAGCTCCCGTGGACCGCGGCCGGACCCGAGGGGCTGCTGGCCCCGGGCGCCGCGCTCGCCGACGGTGTCACCGGCACGGTGCTGTGGTCGCGCGAGGCGCACACCCGCGTCCCGATCGCCAGCATCGCCAAGGTGATGACCGCCGTGGTCGTGATCGTCAGCGGCGACCTCGACCGTCCGGTGACCGTGCCCCAGGAAGCCGCCGGGTACTGCGCCGGGCACAGCGGCAGCACCGCGGGCCTGGTGGCCGGCGAGGTGCTCACCGGCAGGCAGCTGCTCAACGCGCTGCTGCTGCCCTCCGGCTGCGACGCCGCCTACGCGCTGGCCGAGTCGTACGGTCCAGGTCAGGGCGGCTTCCTGGCCAGGATGAACGACACCGCGCGGGTCATGGGTCTGGCCAACACCCACTTCGCCGACCCCAGTGGCCTGCCGTACCCGCACGACCACGCCACCTTCTCCACCCCGGCCGATCTCGTCGCGCTCGGCGTGCGCGCCATGAACCTGCCCGCCTTCCGGGAGATCGTCGGTTCCCGCGAGTTCCACGTCCCCGCCGGGCCGGCCAACCGCGAGCACCACTGGCAGACCACCAACCGCCTGCTGCTCGAATACCCGGGCACCATCGGCATCAAGACCGGCAACACCAACGCCGCGGGCCACTGCCTGCTGTTCGAGACCGTGCGCGCGGGCATCCCGCTGATCGGCGTGGTCCTGCACAGCTCCGACCACAGCAGCGCCGAGGCCAAGGCCGACGCCGAACGCATGCTCAACTGGGCCTACGACCCGATCGTCGGCGCCCTGGGCTCGGCCGCCCGCTGAGCGGCGAGAAACCGTTCAGCGCAGGGGGATCGGGCCGCGGAACCGGCGGGCGACCGCACCGAGTTGCCTGACCTCGAGCATCGCGAACGGCGAACCGTGCAGCACCGCCAGCAGCCGGCCCACCCGATCGTTGCGTGACCGATCCCGCGGCAGCGCACCGTGAATGGCCTCGTGGATCAGCGACCAGGACGGGGTGTGCCATCCACGCGCCGTCCGCGACAGGGCCGGACGGACCGTCAGCGGGCGCCGACGATCCGCAACGCCATCTCGGCGTAGGCGTCGCCGATGTCCTCGGGACTCCACGCGCCCTCGTCGCGATACCACCGCGCGATGTCGATGCCGAGCGAGAGCAGTGCCACCGCGGCCATCCGCGTGTCGGGCACGTCGAAGGCGCCGGTGGCGACACCGCGCTCGACCAGATCGCGGATCTCCCGGTCGATCTGCTGGCGGATCGCGCGGATCTCGGCGTGGTGTTCGGGCGTCAACGCGGCCAGCTCGTAGTTGACGATGCGGGCGCTGGTGTGACCGCGCGCGTGGTGGGCGGCGAAGGCGCGGATCACGTTGCGCAGCGCGGTCACCGGATCGGGATCCGAGCCCGCCGCCTCGATGACGAGGTTCAGCGTCACCTCGTGACCCGACCGCGAGATCAGGTACAGCAGTTCCTCTTTGGACTTGTGGTGGACGTACACCGCCGCCGGGCTCATCCCCGCGGCCGAGGCGATGTCGCGCGTGGTGGTGCCGTTGAAGCCCTTGTCGGCGAAGGCCGCGACGGCGGCTTCCAGGAGCCGGGCTCGGGTCGCGTCGCCGCGGGGTTCGGTGGTCTCGGTCATGTCAGGGGCCATTATCCCGCGCGGTACGCGCCGGCCCCGCAGCGGGCGTGGGTGACGTGGATTACACGACTGGGTCACAGTGCACCCCTTGACGGTCGGGTGTGATCTCCTGCACCATACACCTAAGCAAGCGCTTAGTTACCAAAGGAGTTTCCATGCCGGAAGCCGTGATCGTCGCCGCCGCGCGATCCCCGATAGGTCGAGCGGGCAAGGGCTCGCTCAAGGACATGCGCCCCGACGACCTCACCGTCCAGATGGTGCGCGCGGCGCTGGCCCAGGTGCCGAATCTGAACCCGGCCGAGGTCGAGGACCTCGTCCTCGGCTGCGGGCAGCCCGCGGGCGAATCCGGGTTCAACATCGCCAGGGTGGTCGCGGTACTGGCCGGACTCGACGCCGTGCCCGGCACGACCGTCAACCGCTACTGTTCGTCGAGCCTGCAGACCACCCGGATGGCCTTGCACGCCATCAAGGCCGGCGAGGGCGACGTGTTCATCTCCGCCGGCGTCGAGACCGTCAGCCGCTTCACCAAGGGCAACGCCGACGGCCTGCCCGACACCCAGAACCCGGTCTTCGCCGACGCCGTGGCGCGCACGGCGCAGCGGGCCGAGGGCGGCGCCGCGCCGTGGGCCGACCCGCGCGCCAACGCCTCGCTCCCGGATGTGTACATCGCCATGGGGCAGACCGCGGAGAACGTCGCCCAGTACACCGGGATCACCCGCGCCGAGCAGGACGCGTTCGGTGTGCGCTCGCAGAATCTGGCCGAGAAGGCCATCGCGAACGGTTTCTGGGCCACCGACATCACCCCGGTGACGCTGCCCGACGGCACGGTGGTCAGCGCCGATGACGGCCCCCGCGCGGGGGTCACGCTCGAGGCGGTGAGCCAGCTGAAGCCGGTCTTCCGGCCCGACGGCACCGTGACCGCGGGCAACTGCTGCGCGCTCAACGACGGCGCGGCCGCGCTGGTGATCATGTCCGACACCAAGGCCAGGGACCTCGGCCTGGTACCGCTTGCGCGGGTCGTCAGCACCGGGGTGTCCGGGCTGTCGCCGGAGATCATGGGCCTGGGCCCGATCGAGGCGTCGAAGCAGGCGCTGCGTCGTGCCGGTCTCACCATCGACGACATCGACCTGGTCGAGATCAACGAGGCGTTCGCCGTCCAGGTGCTCGGCTCGGCCCGCGAACTCGGCATTCCCGAGGACAAGCTCAACGTCAACGGCGGCGCGATCGCCGTGGGTCATCCGTTCGGCATGACCGGTGCCCGCATCACCAGCACCCTGATCAACTCGCTGCGCTTCCACGACAAGCAGTTCGGGTTGGAGACGATGTGTGTCGGTGGCGGCCAGGGTATGGCCATGGTGCTGGAGCGGCTGTCGTGACCGGCCGGTTCGCGGGCAAGACCGCGATCGTCACCGGCGCCAGCCGGGGTATCGGGCTCGGCATCGCGCAGCGGCTGGTCGAGGACGGCGCGAAGGTCGTCATCACCGCCCGCAAGAAGGACGCCCTGGACGAGGCGGTCGCGCAGCTCGGCGGTCCCGAGTACGCGCTCGGCGTGGCCGGGCCCTCCGACGATGCCGCGCATCAGGAAGACACGCTCGCCCAGGCGATCGCGACGTTCGGCAGCGCCGATCTGCTGGTCAACAACACCGGCATCAACCCGGTGTACGGGCCGATGATCGACCTGGACCTGGCCGCGGCGCGCAAGATCGTCGAGGTCAACTGCCTGGCCGCGCTGGCCTGGACCCAGCAGGCGCACAAGGCGTGGATGGGCGAGCACGGCGGTGCCGTGGTGAACGTGTCGTCGGTGGCGGGGATCAAGCCCGCGCCCGGCATCGGTTTCTACGGCGCCAGCAAGGCGATGCTGACCTACCTCACCCAGGAACTGGCGGTGGAGCTCGGTCCGGACATCCGCGTCAACGCGGTGGCGCCCGCCGTGGTGAAGACCAGGTTCGCCACCGCGCTCTACGAAGGCCGTGAGCAGGAAGTTTCCAGCGCTTACCCCCTGAAGCGGCTGGGTGTGCCCGAGGATGTAGCCGGCGCGGTGACATTCCTGCTCTCCGCCGACGCCGCGTGGATCACCGGCCAGTTGCTCGTCGTCGACGGCGGCGTCACGCTGACCGGCGGCGTCTGAACCACCATCCCCAAGAGGAGAATTCCATGAGCACCACCAGAACCGCCATCGTCACCGGCGCGGCCCGTGGCATCGGTGCGGGCGTGGCCCGCCGCCTGGCCGCCGACGGGCTGGCCGTCGCGGTCGTCGACCTCGACGAGGCCGCCTGTAAGCCGGTCGTCGAGGAGATCGAGGCCGCCGGTGGCCGCGCCGTCGCGATCGGCGCCGACGTGGCCGACGAAGCCGCTGTCCAGGCGGCCGTGGAGCGCGTCGCCGCCGAGCTCGGCGCGCCGACCGTGCTGGTCAACAACGCCGGGGTCATCCGCGACAACATGCTGTTCAAGATGAGCGTCGAGGACTGGGACCTCGTCATGAACGTGCATCTGCGCGGCGCCTTCCTGATGACGCGCGCGGCCCAGAAGTACATGACCGAGGCCGAGTTCGGCCGCATCGTCAACCTGTCGAGCACCTCGGCGCTGGGCAACCGCGGCCAGGCCAACTACTCCGCCGCCAAGGCCGGCGTGCAGGGCTTCACCAAGACTCTGGCCCTGGAACTCGGCAAGTTCGGCGTCACCGCCAACGCGATCGCGCCCGGTTTCATCGAGACCGAGATGACCGCGGCCACGGCCGCGCGCATCGGCGTCCCGTTCGAGGACTTCAAAGCCTTCGCGGCCAAGGAGATCCCGGTCGCGCGCACCGGTGTGCCCGACGACATCGCGCACGCCGTGTCGTTCTTCGTCAGCGAGGGCGCCGGGTTCGTCTCCGGACAGGTGCTCTACGTGGCCGGAGGTCCCAAGGCATGAGGACATTCGACGGCCTGGCCGAGCTCGAAGCCGTGGTCGGCACGCATCTCGGATACTCGGAGTGGCACGCGATCACCCAGGACCAGGTGAACACCTTCGCCGAGGCGACCGGTGACCACCAGTGGATCCACGTCGACACCGAGAAGGCCGCGCAGGGGCCGTTCGGCACCACCATCGCGCACGGCTACCTCACCCTGTCGCTGGTGCCGATGCTGGTCTCGGAGATCTACCGGATCGACGGCGTCAAGATGGGCGTCAACTACGGATCCAACAAGCTTCGCTTCCCGGCGCCGGTTCCGGTCGGGTCGAAGGTGCGCGCCGGGGTCGAGCTCGTCTCGGTCACGCCGGGGGCGGGCGGGCACCTGGTCACCGCGAAGGTCGTGATCGAGCGCGAGGGCGGCGACAAGCCGGTCTGCGTGGTCGAGACCGTCTCGCTCGTGGTGGCGTGATGGCGACCGGCACCGAGCTGCCCGGGCTCGACCTCGACCGCCTCGGTCCGTGGCTGCGCGCGGCCGTTCCCGGCGTCGGCGCCGACCTCACCGGACGAGTGCTGGCGGGCGGCAGGTCCAACCTCACCTACACGGTGAGTGACGGCGCGTCGTCCTGGATCGTGCGCAGGCCGCCGCTGGGCCACGTCCTGGCGACCGCGCACGACATGGCGCGCGAGTACCGGGTGATGGCGGCCCTGCGGCAGACCTCGGTGCCGGTCCCCGCCATGTACGCGCTGTGCGAGGACGCCGAGGTCATCGGCGCGCCGTTCTATGTGATGGAGCTGGTCGCGGGACGGCCGTACCGGCATGCCGCCGAACTGGCCGAACTGGGATCGGAACGCACACAGGCGATGTCGGCCGCACTGGTCGACACCCTCGCCGACCTGCACGCCGTCGACCCCGCCGCGGTCGGGCTCGCCGATTTCGGCAGGCCGGAGGGCTTCCTCACCCGCCAGGTGAGTCGCTGGAAGAAGCAGCTCGACGCCTCGCGCACCCGTGACCTGCCCCTGGCCGACGAACTGCACGCGCTGCTGGCCGCCGACGTACCGGCCGAATCGACCGTGGGGATCGTGCACGGCGACTACCGGCTCGACAATGTGCTCGTCGACGACCGGGACCGCCCGGCGGCCGTGATCGACTGGGAGATGGCCACTCTCGGTGATCCGCTCACCGACCTGGCGTTGATGGTCGTCTACGGACGGCTGGCCGCCCAGCTCGGGCGCAACGCCGTCGTCGCCGACGCGACCTCGGCCCCGGGTTTCCTGTCCGAGGACGAGATCATCGCGCGCTACACCGCGCGCAGCGACCGCGACATGTCCCGGTTCGGCTTCTACCTCGGCCTCGCCGCGTTCAAACTGGCCGTGATCATCGAGGGCATCCACTACCGCTTCCTGCGCGGGCAGACCGTCGGCGCGGGTTTCGACGCGCTCGGTGACGCGGTCGAACCCCTGCTCGACACCGGCCGTACCGCCTTGAAGGAGCATCGCTGATGGACTTCGCCTACGACGCGCGCACCGAGGAATTGCGCGCCACGCTGCTGGATTTCATGGACAGCCACATCTATCCGGCCGAATCCGTGTTCGCCGCGCAGCTCGCCCAGCTCGACGACCGCTGGGCCTGGGACTCGGTGCCCGTGCTGGCCGAGCTGCGCGCCGAGGCTCGCCGCCGCGGGCTGTGGAATCTGTTCCTGCCCGGCGAACACGGCGCGGGCCTGACCAATGCCCAGTACGCGCCGCTGGCCGAGATCACTGGCCGCAGTGCGCATCTGGCGCCCGCCGTGCTCAACTGCGCCGCGCCAGACACCGGCAACATGGAGGTGCTCGCGCTCTTCGGCGACGAGCACCAGCGCGAGCGGTGGCTGGAACCGTTGCTGGACGGGCGGATCCGCTCGGCCTTCGCGATGACCGAACCCGATGTCGCGTCGTCGGACGCCACGAACATCGCCACCAGGATCGAACGCGACGGCGACGACTACGTCCTCAACGGCCGCAAGTGGTGGATCACCGGGGCCATGAACCCCAACTGCCAGATCTTCATCGTCATGGGCAAGACCGATCCCGCGGCCGGCCGGCACCGTCAGCAGTCGATGATCCTGGTTCCCCGCGACACTCCCGGCCTGGAAATCCAGCGCGGCATGGAGGTTTTCGGCTACGACGACCACGACCACGGCGGTCACGCCGAGCTGTCGTTCACCGATGTCCGGGTGCCCGCGGCCAACCTGATCGGCGGCGAGGGCGCCGGTTTCGCCATCGCCCAGGCCCGTCTCGGGCCCGGCCGGATCCACCACTGCATGCGCGCGATCGGCATCGCCGAACGGGCCGTCGAGCTGATGTGCGCCCGGGCCGAGCAGCGTGTCGCGTTCGGCAAGCCACTCGCGGAGCAAGGAGTGATCCGCGACTGGATCGCCGAGTCGCGGGTCAAGCTCGAACAGTTGCGGCTCTTGGTGCTCAAGACCGCCTGGTTGATGGACACGGTCGGGAACAAGGGCGCGCACACCGAGATCCAGGCGATCAAGATCGCCACCCCGTCGACCGTGCAGTGGATTCTGGACAAGGCCATCCAGGTCCACGGCGCGGGCGGACTGTCCCAGGACTTCCCGCTCGCGGCGGCCTACGCCGGCATCCGGACGTTGCGCTTCGCCGACGGCCCGGACGAGGTCCACAAGAACGCGCTCGCCAAGAGCGAGCTGAGCAGGCAGCGGGAGACGCGATGACCCTCGACGACTTGACCGGGCGGATCGAGGAATTCCTCGCGGCCAACGACCCGGCCGCCACCGACCGCCTCGACTTCCTGCGCGCCCGCTACGACGCCGGACTGGCCTGGGTGTACTTCCCGGTCGGGTTCGGCGGGCTCGGCCTGTCGCGCGGCCGGCAGCCCGAGGTCGACCGCCTGTTCGCCGAAGCCGGTGCGCCGGACAACAATCCGAGTGCCAATGTCATCGGGCTCGGGATGGCGGGCCCGACGATCCTCGCCTGCGGCACCGAGGAGCAGAAGCGGCGGTTCCTGCGTCCGCTGTGGACCGGCGAGGAGATCTGGTGCCAGCTGTTCAGTGAGCCGGGCGCCGGTTCCGATCTGGCCAATGTGAGCACCCGTGCGGTTCGCGACGGCGACGAGTGGGTCGTCAACGGCCAGAAGGTGTGGACCTCGAGCGCGCATCTGGCGCAGTTCGCGATCCTGCTGGCCCGCACCGACGCCGCGATCCCCAAGCACCGCGGCATGACGTTCTTCCTCATCGACATGACCCAGCCCGGGGTGGAGGTGCGCCCGCTGCGCCAGATCACCGGGGAGGCCGAGTTCAACGAGGTCTTCCTCACCGACGCCAGGGTGCCCGACACGCAGCGTCTCGGCGCCGAGGGCGACGGCTGGCGCGTGGCCAACACCACGCTCAACACCGAGCGGGTCGCCATCGGCGGCAAGGACTCCGCGCGTGAGGACGGCATGATCGGCGTGGTCGCCCGCACCTGGCGCGCGAACCCCGAACGGCGCACCCCGGAACTGCACGACCGGCTGCTGCGGCTGTGGGTCGACGCCGAGGTCGCCCGGCTGACCGGCGCGCGCCTGCAGCAGAAGCTGGCCAAGGGGATGCCGGGCCCGGAGGGTTCGGCCATGAAACTGATCTTCGCCAAGTGCGCGCAGCAGCTGTCCGGCCTCGAGCTCGAACTCCTGGGGGCGCAGGGCCTGCGCTACTCCGACTGGACCATGGTGCGGCCCGAGTCCGTCGACTTCAACGGGCGCGACGCCGGCTACCGCTACCTGCGGGCCAAGGGCAACTCGATCGAGGGCGGCACCTCGGAGATCCTGCGCAACATCGTCGCCGAGCGAGTCCTCGGCCTGCCCGCCGAACCGCGGGCCGACAAGGACCGTCCCTGGAAGGAGGTCGCGCGATGAACGACCTGAACCTGGTCTACACCGAGGTCGAGGACGAGCTGCGCGGCGTGGTCTCCGCGGTCCTGACCGCGCACTGCGCACCCGCCGCGGTCACCGCGCTCTACGACGGCGACCGCGCGCTGGTCGCCGGGCTCTGGAAGAACATCGCCGTCGACCTCGGCCTGGCGGGCCTGCTCGTCCCCGAGGAGCTCGGTGGCGCGGGCGCTTCGGCCCGCGAGGCCGCCGTGGTGCTCGAGGAACTGGGCCGGTTCGCCGCGCCGGTGCCGTTCCTCACCAGCGCGGTCGTCGCCACCACCGCCCTGCTCGGCGCCGCCGATCCGCTGCTCGGCGCGCTCGCGGCGGGGGAGCGGACCGCGGCGCTGGCGGTGCCGCTGTCGCTGGCGCCGGACGAGCCGATTCCCGCCCTCACCCTCGGCGCCGACGGCTCGCTCAGCGGCACGGTGACCAGTGTCGCGGGCGCGCTCGAAGCCGATGTCCTGCTGGTGCCCGCCGCCGGGCCCGACGGCATCGCGCTCTACGCGGTCGCGGCTGCCGACGCCGAACTCGCGCCGGTCGTCTCCCTGGACATGAGCCGTCACCTGGCGGATCTGACGCTGCGCGCGGCCCCCGCGCGGCGCGTGGCGGGCGACGGCGCCGACGCGGTGCGCCGTGCGCTCACCGCCGGTGCGGCGCTGCTGGCCTCCGAACAGTACGGCGTGGCCAGGTGGTGTCTGGAGGACACGGTCGCCTACCTGAAGGAACGTCGCCAGTTCGGGCGCGTCGTCGGCGGCTTCCAGGCGATCAAACACCGGCTCGCCGACCTCTACACCGAGATCGAATCGGCCGCCGCCGCGGCCAGGTACGCCGCGGCCACGCTCGCGGCGGACGACGCCGACCTCCCCGTGGCGGCGAGCGTCGCCCAGGCCTACTGCGGCGAGGTCGCGGTCCACGCCGCGGAGGAAGCGGTGCAGCTGCACGGCGGCATGGGCATGACCTGGGAGCATCCGGCGCACCTGTACCTCAAGCGGGCCAAGGCCGACCAGATCGCCTTCGGCACCGCCGGTCACCACCGTGCGCGCCTGGCCGAGCTGATCGAACTCCCCGCCTAGCGCGCTACTTTCCGCGCGCGCGGAGCCGGTCGCGTTCGGCGCGCAGCGCGGCGACCGTGTCCTCGAGTTCGAGGATGCGGGCGACCGCGGTCAGGTTGACGCCCTCGCCGGTGAGCGTGGTGATGCGATGCAGGCGGGTCAGGTCGTCACCGCTGTATCGCCGCGTGCCACCGGCGCTGCGGGCCGGCGTGATCAGGCCGTGCTGCTCGTAGAGGCGCAACGTCTGGACACCGATCCCGGCCAGCTCGGCGGCGACCGAGATCGCGTACACGGCCTGCCCGGCTGTCGGCAGGCCGTCGGAGGGGGAGACCATCTGTTCCTCTCTTCGCTTCCCGTACTTCTCCTGTCAGGTTACTTGTCTCCGACACTTGCACTCTCCTAGGTAGAGTGCTAGATAATATCTATGTCAGATGACACAGGTTATCTGATTTGGAGCCTACCGAGATAGGAGTGAGTTGGAGGTGGCGACCATGTTGATGCGTACCGATCCGTTCCGAGAGCTGGATCGCGTGACACAGCAGGTGTTCGGCACAGCGGCTCGTCCGGCGGCCATGCCCATGGACGCCTGGCGCGACGGTGACGAGTTCATCGTCGAATTCGATCTGCCGGGAATGGACCCGGATTCGCTGGATCTCGATGTCGAACGCAATGTGGTGACCGTGCGCGCCTCGCGCGCGGAGATCGACGCCGACCGGTCCATGATCGCCGCGGAACGTCCGCGCGGTGTGTTCAGCCGGCAGCTGTTCCTCGGCGAGAGCCTGGACACCGAGCAAATCCGCGCCGACTATCGCGACGGCGTCCTGCGACTGTCGATCCCGGTCGCGGAGCGGGCCAAGCCCCGCAAGATCGAGATCTCGCGGCACCGCGAGCCACAGGCGATCAACGCCTGATCAGTCCCCAGGGAGTTATTCGACCAGGTGGCCGGACCGCGACGGTCCGGCCACCGTTCGACCCGGCATCCGAGGACCGCCATGCACACCACCGATCGACATCCCCTCACCATTCCCGCCGAACCCGCCGTCGTCTGGCCCGAACCCAGCCCGCTCGACACCTGGTGGACCGAGATCATGGACGGCGTCCCGCCGCGCGGCGATCAGTCGTCTCCCCGCGCGGGTTCCGCCGCGCCCGGCTAGTCGCCGAGGCCGATCGTCGCGGTGGCGCGGCCGAAGATCTTCTTGCCCGCGCTGTGCGCGGCCAGGGCCACGGTGGCGGTGCGGCGCTCGCGGTCGACGGATTTCACCCTGCCGGTGAACTCGATCGACCCGCCCGCGTCGTCGACGTAGACCGGGCTCGTCAGACGGACCGCGTACTCCCGCAGGGCGCCGGGGTCGCGAGTCCAGGCGGTGAGGAAGGCCGCGCCGAGGCCGATCGTCAGCATGCCCTGGGCCACAGGCGCTTTCAGCCCCGCCGCCGCGGCGGCATCGCGACTCCAGTGGATGGGGTTCGGGTCGCCCGCGACGCCGGCGTAGTTGACAAGATCACCCGGGGTGAGAGTGGCTGTGCGCGTAGGGAGTTCGTCACCGACCGCGATCGCGTCGGCCGGAATGTGCCCTCTGGCAACGGCGGTGATCCGCGGTTCGCGTGGCGCTTCCGCCGGCGCGTGTGCTCGTCGGGCGGGAGCCGCCTGACGCACGTTCTGCATCATCACGTGCGCGCAGGCCCTGGCGGCCGAGGTGTCCACGTCGGGTCTGCCGACGAACGTGGTCCAGGTGGTCAGGCACAGCTCGCCGTGGCCGTCGACGGCCTCGCAGCGGAACCGGAAGATGTCGCCGCCGAAAGCGCGCCGGAACGATTCGAAATGCACCGCGAACGTCAATTCGTCCCCCGCGACAACGGGTTTGCCGAAGGCCACGACGTAGTCGGTCTGCATGATCTGGCTCATGTCGTATCCGTGCGCGACATGGTCGAACATCGCGATCTGCGCCAGGAACGCCGGAACGGAGGTGAACGTGGGTGGCGCCACGAGGCCGGGATGGCCCAGCTCTCCGGCTGCGGACTCGCTCCAGTGGGCCTGATGACCGTCCTGCACCGCGCGGGCGAATTCCCGAATCTTCTCCCGCCCCACCACATATCGATCGGCGCAGTGGTACGAACAGCCGACCGCGTCGGCTGGATCGACGGAGAGGGCTGGTGCGTCGAGGTCGCTCGGCATCATGAGTGTCGCCACCCGGCGAAAATAGCTGATAGGTAACTGTGGCGGCGGGCAATCGGCGATCTCCGCCGTGTCGCGCTCCGCAAGACCGGCAACCGCGGGCTGCCGGTGCTTCCAGGATGGCGCATTCGGGCTCGTCAATGGTCACGATATGACCGCCAAATAGGTGTCGATCCCCGCGCGGTCGAGTTCCGGGCGAATATCGAGTTACCCGATGATGCGGTCGCTCCATTACAGTGCAGGAATCGAGGTGCACCCGTTCGGCGGAGGTGTGGACATGACCGATTCCCCCCGATTGATTCCGTCGGTGCGTGGCGGCCGCGGTCCGGCCGACCATCTCATCCGGCCGAACGGCGATTCGCCGGTGCGGCCGACGGGCGTGGTGCGTGAGGACACGAAACGGGTCGCGGTGTCGCCGGTGACCGAGCCGCCGGTGCCGCCGGACGATTCACCGGAACGCGTGGCCCAGCGCGCGAGAATCAAGAAATTCGTCCTCACCGTCGTCGGGATCGCCGCGCTCGGCGGGGCGCTGTTCGGGTACGACACCGGCGTCATCTCGGGCGTGCTCGTCTTCCTCACACCCGACTTCGGCCTCAGTCAGACCCAGGTCGGTGTCATCACGAGTTCGCTTCTGGTGGGCGCGGCGATCGGCTCGATCACCGGTGGGTGGATGGCCGATCGCTGGGGCAGGCGCGCCACCCTGCTGTTCGCCGGCGTGCTGTTCTTCGTCGCGGGGCTGGCTCAGGCGCTCTCACCCGGACCCACCGCCATGATCATCACGCGGCTGTTCCTCGGCGTCGCGGTCGGCACCGCCTCGCTCGTCGTCCCGATGTACGTCTCGGAGATCGCGCCCGCCACCTATCGTGGTCGGCTCGTGTCGATGAACAGTCTGGCCATCGCCGGCGGGCAGTTGCTGGCCTACGTCATCAACGCGGCGCTCGCGCCGACCGGGAATTGGCGGCTCATGCTGGCGATGGCGGTGATTCCCGCGGTCGCGCTCGTGGCCGGCATGTATTTCATGCCGGATTCGCCGCGTTGGTATCTGGAAAAAGGGCGGGAGGACGACGCCAGAAAGGTGCTGCGCCGCTCCTATTATCCGGAAAATGTCGAGCCGACGATTCAGCAGATCGAACACTCCGCGGCCGCCGACGCGGCGGTGAAACAAAGCCTCGGCGCGCAATTGAGGAAACCGAAGGTGCGCGCGCTGTTCATCACCGGGTGCGGGCTGGCCGTGATTCAGCAATTCGTCGGCGTCAACACCGTGGTGTACTACGCGCCGTCCACGCTGACGGCGGCCGGAATGGGCGACAACGCCGCGGTCACGTCCTCGATCGGCATCGGCGTCGGGGCGGTGCTCGGCGTGCTCATCGGCATGACGCTGATCGACCGGAGAGGGCGCCGGCCGCTCATGTTCCTCGGCTTGGCAGTCATGATCGTCGCGTTGCTCGGCATGGCCTTCGTGGAGCGGATGACACAGAATTCCACCACCGGGTACATCCTGTTGGCCCTGATGGTCGTCTACATCTCGTCGTTCCAGGTCGGTGTCGGCGTGCCGACCTGGCTGCTGCTGTCGGAGATCTTTCCCGCGCCGATCCGCGCGACCGCGATGAGCATCACCACCTTCATCATCTGGGCGGGCAACTTCGTTGTCTCCCTGGTGTTCCCGCCACTGGGCGAGCGGTGGGGTGCCTCGGCGATGTTCCTGATCTTCGCGGCGGTCTCGGCGCTGTCGCTGGTGTTCTGCTATCGGCGGGTGCCCGAGACCAAGGGTGTGTCGCTGGACGAGATCACCGCGGCCGCGGAGAGCTGACGCGCCGCTCAGTGCTCGACGTCGTAGATCAGTTTGGTGACACCGTTGCGGTAGCTGTCCGAATCGCGCAGGCGCAGTTGTTGTTTGGGGCGATCAGTGTGACTGAACAGGCTTTTGCCCGCGCCGAGCAGCACCGGGAAGACCAGCAGGTTGTAGCGGTCGATCAGGTCGGCGTCGGCCAGGCCCCTGGCCAGTTCGGCGCTGCCGTGGATGTAGACGGCGCCGCCCTCGGTCCGCTTGAGCGCGGCGACGTCCTCGGTGCCGCGCAGGATCGTGATCTCGCCCCAGCCGTCGATCAGGTCATCGTCGGAAAGCGACGACGACACCACGTATTTGGGCAGGTCCTTGTAGGCCGCGTGATCCTCGGAGTCACGCCAGATCGGCGCGAAGGCCTCGTAGCTGCGGCGGCCGAACATCAGCGCGGTGGTGTCGGCGAGCTCCTCGCCCTTGAGTGAGAACGCCTCGGGGACGAACTCGGTCTGCATCACCCACCCGCCGCTGCGGTGCCCCTCGGCGGTGCCGCCTGGCGAATCGACCACACCGTCGAGCGACATGAAGCCCGTGTAAACCAGTTCGCGTGCCACCGGATCCTCCTGATATCGAGCGTCGACACCGACTACCGCCACCCTAGGAGATCAGGACGTCGTCCGGTCGATCTGTTCGCGCAGGATGTCCCCGTGCCCCGCGTGCCTGGCGAATTCCTCGATCATGGCGAGCAGCGTCCATCGCATGCTCACGGTGCCTTCGCCCGGAATGTCGATGGTGTCGTCGAGGGCGAAGCGGGCCGCGATCTCTCTCGACCGCCGCCCGGCGCGCTCGTACTCGGCGATCACCTCGGCGACCGTCTCCTCGTCGGCGACCGCGAAGGTCCCTTCGTCCCGCTCCGAATATCCGTCGCACTCGGACGCGTCGAGCCCCGCCCAGAACCGCTGGAACCAGATCCGCTCCGCCGCGGCGGCGTGCTTGAGCAGCGAGATCGGGGTCGTCAACGATGTGACGAGCCGCCGGCGCGCGTCCTGCTCGGACAGCCCGCGCAGGGTCGCCACGAGCGCCTCGCGATTGCGGTCGAGCGTGTTCTCGAGCAGCGCGCGCTCGCTGCCGTCGGTGATCCTGGTGGTACCCATGAACTTTCACTCCGATCGATGGCGTGGGTAGCAGGCCGATGGCGTCATCGGCCGAGGGTTTGTTCGCGAAATGGTGATCGCTCGGCGAATCCAGCCGAGACGTCTGATGGGGAACGACGGGAAGGCGCCGGGCGTTCGATCGCGGTTCCCGCGGATGGGGCGTTACCAGACCGACGGGGACCCGTCGCCCGGGCCGGAGGTGTACACGGCCGCCACTCACAGTATGCCCGCGCCGCGGTAACCGCGCCAAAATCGGTTGGCAGGACCCGCCCCACCCGACAGGGTCTACGCGGTGAGCATCGATTGGAACGCCGAGATACGAGGCCAAATCGACCTGCACTGGACCCGGCAGCTGCGGCCTCGCTTCGAGGGTCTGACCGACGCGGAGTTCTTCTGGGAACCGGTCCCCGGCATGTGGACCGTCCGCCCGGTCGCCGACGGGTTCGCCAGTGACTTCGCCGTCCCGCCGCCCGAGCCCGCGCCGGTCACCACCATCGCGTGGCGGCTGGGCCACGTGACTTTTCTGCTCGAGGCGGGGCTGCAGCGTTTCGGCCATCCACCCGTCGACTTCGCGACGTACCGCTACGCCGGTACGGCCGCCGACGCGCTGCGCCAACTCGACGACGCGTACCGGTCGTGGATCGAGGGTGTCGGTGGCCTCGGTGACGAGGGGCTGGCGGAACCCGCGGGACCACCGGACAGCATGCTGTCCGAGTGGTCCACCGCGGGGATCGTTCTGCACACCCACCGTGAACTGCTGCACCACGGCGCGGAGATCGCCCTGCTCCGCGATCTGTATCGCGCGGGCTTCAGCGGGTGAGCAAGGCCTCGAGCGCGAGCGTCACGGTTCGGACCATGGCACGCCGAGCCATGGTGCGGTTCGCCCAGCCATCAGCTGGAGGTGGAAGTCGGGGCCTTCGTGGGTGCGTTCCTCTTCGGGATCGGTGAGTTGACTGATGGTGCAGAGGTAGTCGCCGTTGGGGAGGGTGATCCCGGAACCGTAGATGTCCTTGTCGTCGTCCACGGCGGAGTCCGCGAACTGGGCGGCCATGGTGACCGTGTCCAGATTGACCACGACCAGCTCGCCGCGGGTGACGGTGATGGGGCCGGCGACCTGCCTGAGAACCGGTAGCCGCGGATCCACCGGCGAATCCGACACGTCGATCCGCCACTGCTCCTCGCCGCCGGTTCCCCAGAGCAGCACCCTCCGCTGCCGCATCTCCGATTCGACGCGTTCGAAGAGCGACTCCAGAGTCCAGTCCTCGCCCACGAACGACGTGTACGCGTGCGGGTCGACGAGGCCGAGGAATCCCGAGTCGTCGGTCATCGCGTCGATTCGATGCTGAAACTGCGTCATGCGGTGGTGGTCCTCCCGGAACGATCACCGAACCCTACAGGCTGAACCCCTGTCGAACATCGCGCCCGCCCAACGGCATTCGCGAATACCGCGAAAAGCGTCGAATTGCTGAATCGGCAACAAATCTTGCCATTTCAGCTCGTTCTGGGTGACGCTTGCGGCCCGGACTCCGCTGTCGACCCCCAGGAAGAACCGATGATCATCGCCCTTCGATCTGTCCGTGCGGCGGGAATCGCCGCCCTCGTCGCCCTGCTCGCCCTCTGTTCCGCGGCCTGCGTCACCACCGCGGCGGAAGAGGTGCCCGCGTACGCGCGGGTGACCCACGGGGACCCCGCGTTCGACCAGACCTTCCGGCACGAGTTCGCCGACGTCGACGGCGTGCGGATGCACTATGTGACCGGCGGTAGTGGCTCGCCGGTCGTCCTGCTGCACGGCTGGCCGCAGACCTGGTACGGCTGGTGGCCGATCATGCCCGCGCTCGCCGAGAAGCACACTGTCTACGCCATCGACCTGCCCGGACTCGGCGACAGCACAGGCGCGCCGACGGACTACAGCAAGGCCACGCTGGCTCGCTATGTCCACGCTCTCGTCGCCGAGCGGCTGGGCATACGCGACGCGCGGATCATCGGCCACGACTTCGGCGCCGCCGTGGCCTACCAGTACGCCAGCCGGTTCCCCGCCGACACGGCCCGGCTCGGCTACCTCGACCTCCCGCTTCCCGGCCCCGCGGTCGACGCGGCCACCTACCGTTCGATGAGCTGGCACATCGCCTTCCATGCGCAGCGCGAGGTCCCCGAAGCGGTGGTCGCCGACGATGTGCGCGAGTACCTTTCGCTGTTCTACCCCCAAGTCTCCTTCGGTGGAACGGCTTTCGGTGGAACGGCGCGGACCTCCCCGTTCACCGACGCCGACATCGACGAGTATGCGCGCACCTACGGTGAACCCGAGAGCCTCACCGGCGGCTTCGAGCTGTACCGGACGCTCGACCGCGACGTCCGCGACACGATCGACTCCGCGCCGACGGACATCCCGACGCTGCTCATGACGGCGCAGGGTCAGCTCGATCCGGTCCGCGCGACCGCGGCCACGCGGATGACGAACATCGTCCGCGCCGTGGACGTTCCGCGCGCGGGCCACTGGCTCGTCGAGGAGAACCCGGAGGTCGTCACCGCCGAGCTGCTGCGATTCCTGAACGGCTGAAGCCTCGTCGGTCGGCCGGTGCGGCGGTGGTGCGCACCGAAAATCATTGGTGCGCTGCGAAAAAGGTGCCTAGCCTGGTGATACCGCACAGCAGCTCGGGGGAGGAGCGCAACGATGTGGAACTGGGGAAAATCCTTCGCAGGGCACGGCTCGGCCGCCGCGTGGACGACATGGCCGCCGGTCGATCCGTCACCGACTGTCCTCGATCCGCCGGCATGGGTCGGGTCCGAGGACCCCGAGCCGGCCAGGAAATCAGCGGACGCGCTGTCCGGGTAGATGTGGTCCCGGGGCAATCTCGCGCTTGACACCACTCCGTGTGTAGTACTACGTTCTGATCACTACATACGGAGTGGTCAACGGCGGCGGGAGACGCGATGCGAAACGTGAACATCTGGAGCGAGGAATTCGGTGCCGCGACGGACGTGCCGATCCTGCTGATCATGGGCTCGATGTCGCAGGGCATCCTGTGGCCGGAGGAGTTCGTGGAGCGGTTGGTGGCCGGTGGGCGACGGGTGGTGCGCTACGACCACCGCGACACCGGGCAGTCGGACACGATCGACTTCGCGGCGGCGCCCTACACCTGGCACGACATCAAGGACGACGTCTACCGCGTGCTCGACGCGCACGGCATGGACAGCGCGCACCTGGTGTGTCATTCGGCGGGTGGGCTGCTCGGACAGTTCGTCGCCGCCGAGCGGCCGGAGCGCGTCCGCTCGCTGACGGTCATCGGATCGTCGCCGCTGGGTGCCGGTGAGGGGCAGGTGCTGATGCGGGCGCTGCTCGGTGAGCCGCAGCCGGCGGGTGCGCTGCCCGAGCCGACGCCGGAGTTCGTCGCCTTCTATCGCACCCTGATGGCCGCGCCGCAACCGACGGATCGGGAAGCGAGGATCAAGGGCATGGTGGCCGAACAGCGCCTGCTGCACGGCGACGAGTTGCCGTTCGACGAGGACGCGGCCCGCGCGCTGCAGGAGCGGATCCATGATCGCGCCCGCGACCTGTCCGCGGTGGCCAATCACCGGCTTGCCGCGGCCGTCGCGCCCGACTTCGAGCCGGTGGACGCGCTGCCCCGGATCGAGGCGCCCACATTGGTCGTCGAAGGAACATGCGAGCCGGTGAAGCCGGGTCACGGTGCGCTCATCGCCGAGCGGATCCCGAATGCGCGCCTGTCGATGATCGCGGGCATGGGTCACACTCTGCCCCGCGATGTGCTGGGCGAACTGGCCACCGCGGTTCTCGCGCACACGAACGAGCGGGCGGCGTAGTCCCCTGGGCGGCACCGGCGTACCAGTTGTGAGCGTCGTCGCGTTACGCCCGCTCGGCGAGCAAAACTAGAACGTGTTCTAGTAAGATTCCGCTATGGAACGACTCACCGGACTGGATGCCAGCTTCCTCTATCTGGAGACCGACACCCAGCATTTACACGTCTGCGCACTGCTGATTCTCGACCCGGCCGACCAGCCCTACTCCTTCGACAACGTCCGCGCCGAGCTCGGCAGGCGATTGCCGCTCATTCCACACCTGCGCCGCCGCGTGCACGAGGTGCCGTTCAACCTGGACCATCCGATCTGGGTCGACGACGCCGATTTCGACATCGACAACCATCTCCGCCGGGTCGAACTGCCCGCGCCGGTCGGCATGGACGATCTCGCCGAGCTGCTCGGCGAGATCGCGAGCACCCCGATGGACCGGAACCGGCCGCTGTGGGAGATGTCGGTGGTGGAGGGCCTCGACGACGGCAAGGTGGCGGTGCTGTGCAAGTACCACCATTCGGCCGTCGACGGCATCACCGGAACGAACATGATGATGCACCTGTGCGATCTGGAACCCGGACTGACGCGCCCGGAACCCGAGCCGTGGACCCCGGAACCGGTGCCGAGCGATCTCGAGCTCGCCGCGCGCGCGGCCGTCCGCTTTCCAGCGAGGGCGGGCATGCTCGGCATGGTGCCCAAGACGCTCGGGATGGTCGCCGGTTTCGCGCAGCGGCGGCGCAACGATCAGGCGGGAATGGAACTGCCGTTCTCCGCGCCGCGCACGCCGTTCAATCAGGCCATCACCCCGGCGCGGTCGATCTCGTTCACCAAGACCGACCTGGGCGCGATCAAGGAGATCAAGGCCGCGTTCGGGGTGAAGGTCAACGATGTCGTGCTCACCGTCGTCGGTGGCGTGCTGCGGCGCTACCTCGCCGATCATGACGCGCTGCCCGACCGTTCGCTGATCGCCTCGGTCCCGGTGTCGGTGCACGAGACCACCCGGCACACCGAGGGGATCAACAAGGTCTCGACGCTGTTCTGCCGCCTCGGTACCGATCTCGCCGATCCGGTGGAACGGCTCGAGACGCTGGCCGTGGCGAACCGGGAGGCCAAGGCCGAACACGACCTGATCGGCGCCGACTTCCTGCAGGACTGGTCGAAGTACGCCCCGCCCAACACCTTCCGGCTCGCCTCCCGCGTGTACTCGTCGCTGAAGCTGGCCGAACGGCACCCGGTCGTGCACAACCTGGTGGTCTCCAACGTGCCGGGCCCGCCGATGCCGCTGTACTTCCTCGGCGTGCGGGTCGACGGCATGTATCCGTTCGGTCCGGTCTTCCACGGGGCGGGGCTCACCGTCACCGTGCTGTCCAACTGTGGCGACCTGGATTTCGGCTTCATCGCCTGCCGTGATCTGGTCCCCGACGTCGACGCGCTCGCGGCCGCCGTGCCCACCGTGATCGACGAGCTGCTGGCCGCGGCTCGCGCCAAGGGCTGACCACTCGCCCCGACCGACCTGTTCGCCACCGGCGTCGAACAGGTCAGGCACCTACCGCCGCGTGAGGACCGCGCGGCACGCGTCGGCCAGTACCGGAACGAACCGGTGCGGCGCGACAGCGCACGCCGCGTGGCCGGCCGCGACCGGATGAACACTCGCCCCTGGGATCGCGGCGGCGAGCTCGATCTGCCGATACACCGGGATCGCCCGGTCCTTGGTCGTGATGACCACCGCCGTCGGCATCCGCAGCTCCGGCAGCCACGACGTGGCGTCGAAGGTCCCGATCTCGGCGAGCACCGGAGCCAGCGCCCACCCGCTCGTACTGCGGAATTCGCCCATCGCCCAGCGGCGCAACTGTCCCGGCACCAGCGCGGGCGGCACTTCCGGCAGAGCGCGCGTCAGCCGCCGGGCCCGTCGGTACGGATACTCGCCCAGCGCCTCGGCCACCGAGGCGAATCCGCGATGGAACGCCCGCTCACGCCACTTCTCCTGGAAGCGGTACGGCGTCGCGCACAGCACCAGCCCGGCGACCCGGTCCGGATGCCGGTGCGCGGTGAGCAGCGACACGATGCCGCCCAGCGAATAGCCCACGCAGACGAAACGATCCACGCCCAGCGCGTCGGCGACCGCGACCACGTCGTCGGCGCAGTCCTCGAGCCGGAACCGCGGCGACTGGATGCCGCGCCCGTGCCAGCGCTGATCGAACAGCACGACGCGGTAGTGCTCGCTGAGGGTCTCCAGCGCCGGGAACCAGTTCAGCGCGGCGGTACACGCGGTGCCGTGTAGCAGGACGAGCACCGGCGCGTCCGGCGGGCCGGGGATGTCGACGACGTAGGTCCGCCCACGGCCGGGGAGCTCGAGCATCCGGCCGCCGGGGATCTCGTCCACGGCGGGCACGAGGAACGGCCCCGTCCGCACCGATCGCACAGTACCCACGCTCGCCTCCTCGCGACATTTCTAGAACTCGTTCTAGTCGATGATGGCACACCGGGGCGTCAGTCGGCCGCGTGGTCGGCCGCGCGTGCGGCCACCTGCTCCTTGGCCCACCGGTAGTCGGGCTTGCCGCTGGGCGAGCGCGAGACGCTGTCCACCACCCAGATCTGCTTGGGCACTTTGTATCCCGCGAGATGAGCGCGGGTGTGCGTGCGCAGGGCGGTGAAGTCCACCGACCGGCCGGGATGTGCCGAGATCACCGCGCCGACCTGATGGCCCCAGCGCGGGTGCGGCACCCCGACCACGACGGCGTCGTAGACGGCCTCGTGGGCCTTGACGACGGCTTCGACCTCCTCGGGGAACACCTTCTCGCCGCCGGTGTTGATCACCATGTTGCCCCGGCCGATCAGGGTGATCGACCCGTCCTCCTCGGCGCGGGCGCGGTCGTCGGTGACCACGACACGCGCGCCGTCGACGGTCTTGAACAGCCGCTCGGTGCGTTCGGGGTCCTTGTAGTAGCCCAGCGGCACCGATCCGGTCTTGGCCAGCCAGCCCTCCTCGCCGGGGCCGACCGGCCTGCCGTCCGCGTCGACCACCACCGCGCCGCGCCCGGTCTGCACCCGGGGTCCACGGGCCGGGTTGTCGTCCTTCTGTGCGAAACCGATACCGCCGAAGCCGGTCTCGGACGAGCCGATCGAGTCCGAGACCATCGTGGTGGGGAACTTCTCCAGCAGCGCGTTCTTCACCGGCTGTGACAGCAGCGCCGCCCCGGAGGCGATCACCAGCAGCGACGACGCGTCCACCGGGCGCTCGTCGAACGCGTCGAGCAGGGGCCGGGCCATCGCGTCGCCGGTGATCACCAGGACGTGCGGCCGCTGGGCCTCGACCGCCCGCCACACCCGGGCCGGATCGAAGCGCGGTTCGAACATCACCGCGTTGCCCGACCACAGCGCGGTGAAGGTGGGCATCATCGCCGCGGCGTGGATCAGCGGCGGCAGCACGAACCAGGTGGCGGGCACCGCCGCGGCGCCCGCCTCGGACTGCTGGTATTCGTCGCGCACCGGCTCGCCGCTGTAGAAGTCGACGCCGCCGCCCAGGACCCGCCACATGTCCTCCTGGCGCCACATCACGCCCTTCGGCATGCCGGTGGTGCCGCCGGTGTACATCATGAACAGGTCGTCGGCGCTGCGGGTCACGGTGGGACGGAACGGCTTTCCCGTCTCGACGAGGGTCTCGTAGGCCAGGGCGCCGGAATCGGGCGCACCGAGGAATCGGTCGTCGTCGACGCAGATCGACCGCCGCACCCTCGGGGCGCGCGCGAGGGCCGCCCGGACCGAGTCGGCGTAGCTCGCGTGATGGACCAGCACGTCGAGATCGGCGTTGTCGTAGACGTAGGCCAGCTCGGCGGGCCCGTACCGGTAGTTGACGTTGATCGGGACCGCCCGCACCTTGAAGCAGGCGATCAGGGTCTCCATGGTCTCGATGCTGTTGTGCATCTGGAAGCCGACGTGGGTCCCGTGCCCCACGCCGAGGGCGGTCAACTGGCTCGCCAGCCGATTGGCCCGGATGTCGAGCTCGCGGTAGGTCGTGCGGCGCTCGCCCTGGATCAGCGCCACCCGGTCGGGCATCGCGTCGACGGAGTGCTCGAACAGGTCGGCGAAGGTAGTGGCCATGTCAGTCCATCTCTCGGCGATCCGCTCACACGACGGTGAGCGGCAAGGGGGTGCCGCGGTCGGCGAAAACGAAGCTCGCGCCGGTGCTGAAGCGGGTCACCGCCACCTCCGACGCCTCGCGGAACGGCTGGTCGGCCAGCTCGATCTCGGCGGTCCAGCCGTGCTCGTCGACCGTGCCGACCCGGGCGGCGAAGCGGGGGTTCACCCCGCGGATCAGCGCGTCGAGCGGACGCAGGTCCGCCGGTGTCAGCAGGGTGGGCCACGCGCCGTCGGTGAGCGCGCCGCTCGCGGCCGGAAACCGCACGCGCACCGTGGAATCGGTCGTCTCTATCGCGATTCCGGTGTAGCCCAGCGGGTTCAGTGCGGGATGGACCCGCAAGACCGCCGCCAGATCGGCCGGATCGTCGCCGAGGCGCAGGCAGCGGGCGAGCCGCTCGGAGGTGAGCCCGGCGATCCCGGTGAACTGTTTGCGTCCGATGGCGAGCGCGGTCTCGGCATCGGCGCGTTCGCGGATCGCCAGCAGGAAGCCGAGCGTCAGCAGATGCTGCTGCAGGCAGATCTCGTCGGCCATCCGCCGCAGGGCCGAGTGCGAGAAGTCGGCGAAGCGCAGATCGCTGAGCAGCGGTCCGGTGTAGTCGCCCCTGCCCTCCTCGGCGGGATCGATCGCCGCCAGGTCCAGGCCTGCGGCCGCGGATTCCGCCAGGACCGGCGCCAGGCGGGGGACCGGTGGCGGCACGTGGGCGGGATCGATGACAACGGTCCACGCGCACACCGGAGTACGGTCCGCGGGCTCGCGCGGCGGCCGGTGCACGGGGCGCACCTGGGCGTGCGGGTTCGTGGCCAGCGCTGTCGCGTCGAAGGTGGGGTCCTCGATGTCGTGGCACATGGCCACCACGAATTCCTCGCCCATCGGCTCGACATCGGCGAGCGCGCCGCAGTGGTCGAGCCAGAACTGGCCGTGATCGTGGTCGTCGACCCGGAAACGGAAGTCCATGAACTGCGGCGGCGCCCCGATGTCGAGTTGCAGCCCTTTGAAGATGGTCTCCACGCCGTCGCCGGTGATGCCGAGCGCGCGCCGCATCCGGCGGGTGTAGACGGGGCTGGCCAGCTGCCATTCCTCGATGGCGACCTCGGTCATCCCCGCCCGGCCGAACGCGGCGATGGTGTGCGCCATGCCGGAGCGGTCGATCAGGTGACCGCACAGCAGCAACTCCGGGATCAGCGCGGCCAGCTGTTCCCGGGTCAGCGCCGCGAACCGGCTCACCGGTGTCACCACAGCGACGCCGGTGCTTCGCCGACGCGATACCAGCCGGGCAGCGGATCGCGCGAGACCGAGCGTTCGATGCGCTGCTGCATCCCGGCGGAGAGCGCGTTGTCGGTGATCATGTCCAGGAACATCGCGGAGACATTGCCGAAGTCGAAGAAGTCGCGCTGCCAGGACCATTGGAATTCGCCGCCGTACCGGAACCAGCTGCCGCCGATGCCCTCGGGCGAGTAGTGCCTGCCGTCGGCGCGGGTGCGCTCGTTGATCTGCTTCCAGAACCCGATGACGGTGCCGCTGCGCTCGTCGACCACGAACTCCTGATACGGATAGGTCCAGCCTTCGAGCCCGGCCATCTCCTGTCCGAGGGCCAGGTCGCGGATCTCCTCCCGGCCGACCGCCATGAATTCCTGCTTGGGCCCGTAGTTCCAGCCGTAGGTGGCGTCGACGGTGTACATCTCGGCGAGGGGCTTCCAGTCGCCCTTCTCCTCGCACCGCTGGTTCTCCACGACCCAGCGCCGGACCATCTCGTCGAGTTCGGCGCGCTCGAAACCTGCCATCAGTCTGTGCCTTTCGGTGTGGAGTCGGCATCGTCTCCGTCGACGATCGACAACGCTCGGGTGGGACACCAGCGGATCGCCGCGCGGACGGCGTCGTGTTCCGCGGGGTCGGGGGTGGGGTCGGTGATCTCGACCGTGCCGTGCTTGGGCACCGAGAACACCGCGGGTGCCTCGTCCTGGCACGCCGCGTGCCCCTGGCACAGGTCGGCGTCGACCACGATTCTCATGACGCGCTCCCGTCTCCGGCGGGCAGCGGCCGCAGCGGCGCCTCCGGCTGCACCTCGACCAGCACCATGTGCGCGCCGCGCGGCACCGAGACCACGGTCGCGACCGCGTCGGCCAGGTGCTCGGGCTTGAGCATGTACGGGTGCCGGGCGAACCCCCAGTCCTTCCAGTCCTGCAGCAGCGGACCGACGACCTCGGGTGTCGAGTCCATGCCCATGCCGGTCAGCGTGGGGCCCGGCCGCACCAGCGAGGCCCGGATTCCGCTGCCCTCCAACTCCATTCGCAGCTGCCCGACCATCGCTTCGAGTCCGTTCTTGGCCGCGCTGTAGGCGCCGCTGCGCGGGCGCGGATTGTCGGCGCAGTCGGAGCTGATGACCACGAGATCGCCGCGGCGTCGCGCGGTCATGCCGGGCAGCACCCGGTGGATCAGGCGTTGCGCGCCGACCAGGTGCACCTGCACCTGGTGCAGGAACCGCTCCGGATCCATCTCGCCCACCAGCGCGAATTCGATGTCGCCCGCACCGGAGACGAGGATCTCGGTGGGACCGAGCGCCGCTTCCGCGGCGGTCACGAACGCGTCGACGGACGCCGGATCGGTGACGTCGAGCGGGTGCGCGAAGGCGTCACCGCCGTCGGCCCTGATCTTGGCGGCGAGCTCCTCGCAGCGGTCTGCGCGGCGCGCGCCCAGCGCCACCGGGTGACCGAGCGCGGCCAGCGCGACGGCCGTCGCGGCGCCGATACCGGAGGACGCACCCGCCACCAGCGCGGGCCTGCGGTCGGGATGGGGTTCGAATCGGGGCACTAGCGGACCTCTACGGTGATCGGGAGTTGGGCGAAGCCACGGACATTGGTCGAGTGCACGCGTTCGATGCCGCCGTGGTCGACCTCGTAGCGCGCGACGCGCCGCGCGAACTCGCCGAGCACGACGGTCGCCTCGAGCCGGGCCAGGTGCGCGCCGAGGCAGAAGTGCACGCCCGCACCGAAACTGGCGAGCGCGCCGCCGTCGTTGCGGTCGATCCGGTAGCTGTCGCCGTCGGCGAACGCCGCCGGATCCCGGTTCGCCGAGCCGATCAGCAGCAGCACCTTGGCTCCGGCCGGAATGGTGCCGCCGTGGTAGTCCAGGTCGGCCGTGGCGGTGCGCGCGACGATCTGGCTGGAGGTGTCGTAGCGCAGCGTCTCCTCCACCCAGTCCGCGACCAGGTCGGGGTCGGCGGCGACCTTCGCGTATTCGGCGGGGTCGGCGCCCGCCCAGTAGAGCGCGTTGCCGAGCAGCTTGGTGGTCGTCTCGTTGCCGGCGACGACCATCAGGAACATGAAGCCGATGATCTCCTCGTCGGTGAGGGTGTCGTCGTCGATCTCGGCCTCGAGCAGGGCCGAGGTGAGGTCGTCGCGGGGCGCGGCGCGGCGCTGGGCGACCATGTCGGCGTAGTAGCCGTACAACGTGATCGAGGACTCGATCGCCTCGACGGGCACGTCGAGGACGCCTTCCTCCCGGTGCACCACCAGGTCCGCCAGGCGCCGGATCTCCGCGCGGTCGGCCTCGGGCACGCCCATCAGCTCGGAGATGACATCCATCGGCAGCTTGCCCGCGACCTCGTCGATCCAATCGAAACGCCCACGCGCGAGCGCCGGTTCGAGGTGTTCGAGGGTGATCTCGCGGATGCGGTCTTCCATCTCGGCCACCCGTTTCGGGGTGAAGCCCTTGTAGACGAGCCTGCGCATGCGCATGTGCCGTGGATCGTCCATCGCCAGGAACGACATGACGCGGTGCGCGTGCGGTCCCCAGGCCGCCGGATCGAGCGACACCCCATTCGCGCTCGAGAGCCGGTGATTGTCCCGGAATGCCGCGATCACATCGGAATGGCGCGACAGCGCCCAGAAATCGAGATCCGGATTGTGGTAAAGCGGCGCCTCGGTCCGCAACCGGTGATATGTCGGGTACGGATCCTCGTGGAATCGGTAATCGTACGGATCGAAGCGCACGGGCTCGACAGCGGCGCTGGTCATCGCGAACACCCCGGTTCCGATCGGACGTCCCCGACAGCATCGGGACGGTAGCGACCCGAGGGAGACACATAGCTGGACATGTGTCTGGACGGTACCACCGACATGCGCCCCGCACAACGTTTTCGCCGACGATCCGGGTCTCCTTCCGTCGATTGCCGTCCTCCTTCGGTGTGGCCAAAGATGCTGGTGCGGAACATATTCAAGCCTCGGCAAGGGGCCCTCGCTGACGCTTCCGCGGGGGGCCGAAAAGCTGGTCATGAATCTGGAACAGTGTCTGGAATGTGGTCTAGATCATATGGTACGGTCACCCGCATGGCACGGGTTGACGGCGAACTCGCACCGCCCGACGGGGGTGCGGACCAGGCCGGCGCCGCGCGCATTCTGCGCCAGAATTTCTCCGTCACGGTCCTTTCCAGCGTGGCCACGCTCGGACGCGCGTTGCGTATCGGCGCGAGCGCCATCGCACTGGGCACCGCGGATGCCTTTCGCGGCCGATTCCAGATTCACGAAACACTCGCCCAGGCTTGGTTTCTTATCCGGGTGACCGTGGTGCCGAGTATTTTGATGGCCATTCCGTTCGGCGTCATCGTTTCCGCGCAAGTCGGCAATATCGTGTCCGAACTCGGCGCCGATTCGATGATCGGCGCGGCCGGCGGACTCGGCGTCATCAAACAGGGCGCGCCGATGGCCACCGCGATGCTGCTCGGTGGGGCCGGCGCGGCCGCCATCGCCGCCGACCTGGGCGCGCGCACCATCCGCGAAGAGGTCGACGCGCTGCGGGTGATGGGGGTCGACCCGGTCCGCCGGCTGGTCGTGCCGCGGATCGCCGCGATGATGCTGGTGGCGCCGCTGCTCAACATCCTGATCATCTGTGTCGGCGTCGCGTCCGGATTCGTGGTCGCGGTGGCGGCGCTCGAGGTCACGCCCGGCAGCTACTGGCAGTCGTTCGGCTCCTTCACCACGCCGATCGACCTGTGGGTCTCGCTGATCAAGGCGCTGATCTTCGGGTTCCTCGTCGTCGTCATCGCCTGCCAGCGCGGGCTAGAGGCCACCGGCGGGCCGCGCGGCGTCGCCGACGGCGTCAACGCGGCGGTGGTGATGTCCATCGCGGCCGCGGTCGTGCTGAACACCGTGATCACCCAGGTGGTCACGATGTTCTTCCCGGTGAGGATGGCGTGATGACGGCGGCCCCGTACTATCCGGTCGGCCTGCGCTGGGTGGGGCGGCTGCGGCGGGCTCGCGTGCGTCCGTTCGGCCCGATCGATTCCCTGGGCTTCGCGCTCGGTTTCGGCTGGCAGGTGCTGTCCTCGGTGCCGTACACCCTGCTGCGCTATCGACGGCAGACGATCACCATGGTGACGGACATGACCTGGGGTCGTGGCTCGGTGATCATCGGGGGTGGGGTGGTGCCGCTGATGCTGTTGCTCGGCGCGGCGATGGGCGCCTCCATCGGCATCGAGGCCTTCAGCGCGCTGAATCTGCTCTCGCTCGGCCAGCTCAGCGGCCTGATCTCGGCGTTCGGCGTGACCCGCGAACTCGCGCCGATCGCGGCCGGGATCGGGTTCGCCGCGCAGGCCGGATGCCGGATGACCGCCGAGATCGGGTCCATGCGCATCTCCGAGGAGATCGACGCGCTCGAATCGCTGGGCATCCGGTCGGTGCCGTTCGTCGTGACGACCCGGGTGATCGCCGGGATCATCGCCGTCGCGCCGGCTTTCGTCGTCGCGCTGATCCTCAGCTATGCCTCGTGCGCGCTGATCGTCACCACGATCCACGGCACCCCGTCGGGGACCTACGACCACTACTTCGATCAGTTCGTGGTGGGCTGGGACGTGTTCGCCGCCACCGTGAAGGTGATGGTCTTCGCGGTGGCCGTCGTGCTGATCCATTGCTACCAGGGCTATTTCGCCACCGGCGGCCCCGAGGGTGTCGGCATCGGGTCGGGGCGCGCGATCCGCGCCAGCCTGGTGTCGATCATCGCCCTCGACATGGTCGCCACCATCGTGCTGTGGGGATTCCGATCTCCCGTGACCTTCACCGGGTGATGCCATGCCTGCCTACACTCTGCCCGGCACCGAGGTCGGGCCGCGTCGCGCCCGGCTGCTCGGCACGATCGCCGTCGTGGTGGCGGTGCTCGGCCTCGCCGTCTGGCGCGCGGTGCCCGAGGACCGACCCGCCGACGAGATCCGTGTCGCCCTGCTCGTCGGGCAGGTCGGCGCGGGCGTCGCACCGGGCACCGACGTGCGGCTCGACGGTGTCCGCGTCGGCTCGGTCGAGACGATCGACACCGCCGGGCGCGGAACCCAGCGAATCGGGCTGACGCTGAGCGGTTCTCAACTGTTCGGGCTGTCGGACGCGCTCACGGTGGACTACGCGCCGGGCAGCCTCTTCGGCATCAGCGCCGTCGAGCTCCATCCCGGCGACGGCGGCGTTCCGCTGGCGGAGGGCGCGACGGTCGACCTGACGGGCCGCGACGCCGAGCGCGTGCGCGACGCCACCCTCTCGGCCCTGCTGACCTCGACCGGCGCGCTCACCGATCAGGTGCTCACCCCGAAACTCGCCGACCTGCTCGGCACGATCTCGCGTGATCTCGCCGCCTTCACCCCGCTGCTGGAGGCCATCGGCGCGACGGTGCGCTCGTTCACCGAAACCCAGCGGCTGCCACCGTCGCTGCTGTTCGACCAGTTCGGTTCCGCGCTGACCGGTCTGCCGCCGATGCTGACCGGGAGCCTGACCCTGCTCTACGCCGAATACTCCAACGACTACCTCGGAACCCCGGAGAATCTCGAGAAGTTCGGCCGGATGTTCTCCGACATCCAGTACCAGCTGCTGCCGACGGTGACCGAGCTGCTGACCACCTCCCGGCAGCATTTCGGCGGGCTGCTGCCGATGACCACCCTCGTCCTCGACCAGGTGGCGGGCTCGGTCAGCACGCCGGAGCGCACCGGCGGCGAACTCGGCGAGCTGCTCGGCCGTCTCGACAACGCCTTCGTCGACACCCCGCAGGGCCCGGTCCTGCGCGCCGCGGTCGACCTGGACGGCGTACCGGGCCTGGCCGGACCGCTGGCCGGGCTGCTCGGACAGGGAGGCCGCCGATGACGACACGGGGCCTGCTGCTGCGGGTGGTGGTGGCGACGGCGCTGATGGGGATCGTGCTCGTCGGCGTGCTGCGGGTGATCGAACGTCCGGTGGACGGTGAAACCCACACCTACACAGCGCTGTTCACCGACGCGAACGGTCTGCGCACCGGCGACGACGTGCGCCTCTACGGGGTGCAGGTCGGCAAGGTGCGCGCGGTCGAACTGGACGGCGCGCTGGCGCGGGTCCGCTTCACGGTGCTGCGGGAGCGGACGCTCTACACCGGCACCACGATCGCGATCCGCTACCAGAACCTCACCGGATTCCGGTATCTGGAGATCCGGCAGCCGGCCGAGCTCGGCGACCGCCGCGACCCGGCCGCGGTGTTCGGCACGGCGGAGACGGTGCCCGACTTCGACATCACCCGGCTGTTCAAGGGCCTGCAGCCCGTGCTGGCGCAACTCTCGCCCGACGACCTGAACCGTTTCGCGACCAGCATCCTCGCCGTCGTCGAGGGCGACGGCACGGGCCTGGGCCAGGCCATGG
The DNA here is from genome assembly GCF_003182135.1 of Nocardia neocaledoniensis. Classification (GTDB taxonomy): domain Bacteria; phylum Actinomycetota; class Actinomycetes; order Mycobacteriales; family Mycobacteriaceae; genus Nocardia; species Nocardia neocaledoniensis. The sequence goes on from NZ_QGTL01000015.1 coordinate 155,063, forward strand.
CCGCGATCGACACCTTGAGCAGGCACGCCTCCGACCGGCAAGCCGTGCTGTCGACACTGGCCGCGAACCTCGCCCAGGTCGCCGACCACCTCGGTGGCAAGTCGGGCAACGCGATGACGCTGCTGACCAATCTCACCAACCTGTTCATCACCATCACCGAGAAACTGCCCGGGCTGGTCGATTTCGCGGTCGGCATCCCGGCCGTGCTGCAGCCGCTGCGCAGCATGCTCACCGTGCTCGGCGTGACCGGTGAGCCCGGCCGTGACCTCGATGCCGCACTGCGTGGTGCCTTCCCCGACCCCGTCGACGCGGTCGCCGCGTTCGACGACCTGCCGGGGTTGATCCAGGCGCTGGCCCAGGCCGTTCCGGCGACCGGGCCCGGCCTGGTCTGTTCGCACGGCGCCACCCAGGCACCCGAACCGCTGGGGGTACTGCTGGCCGGACAGGGGGTGGTCCTGTGTCACCGATAGCGCTGCGCGCGTTCGGGTTCCGGCGTCCCACGCGCGATCCTCGCGCCGGCGACCTGCGCTGGGGGATCGCGGGCATCTGCGCCGCCGTGGTCCTGCTCGTCGGGATCGGCGCGGTGTACGTCACCGGAACCTCGCCCGAGCGCGCCTATTCCGCCGACCTGACCCAGGCCGGGTCGGTCCGCCCCGGTGACGATGTGCGCCTCGCCGGCATCCCCGTCGGCAAGGTCACCGCACTGACGCTGCTGGCCGACCGGGTGCGAATGGACTTCACCGTCGCCGCCGACGCCTTCCTCGGCGATCAGACGACTCTCGACATCCGGATGCTGACCTTCGTCGGCGGCTACTACGTCGCCGTGCTCCCGGCCGGGACCCGCCCCCTCGGCGACGCCGTCATCCCGCGCGAGCGAGTCATCGTGCCGTACAACCTGACCCAGGCCTTCCAGGACGCGGTGGAACCGGTGCGGCGGATCGACGGCAGCACGGTGCGCCGGGATCTGGCGGCCATGTCCACCTCGATCGAGAAGAGTCCCGACGCTGTCCGCTCGGCCGTGCGGGCGGCCGGAGATCTGGTCGGCCTCCTGGACGAGCAGAACGCCGACATCTCGCGCACCCTGGCGATCGCCGACGAATACCTGACCGCGCTCGACGCGAACGCCGACGTGCTGGCGAAGCTGCTGATCACCCTCGGCACGCTCGAGCAGATCATCCAGACCAACAAGGTGCAGGTGGCGCAGTCCCTGCGGGACCTGGCGGTGGTCCTGCGGGACTTCACGCCGCTGGGCCGGGCCTGGGACGCCTCGCTGAAGCAGCGCGCGCAACCGCTGGCCGACGCGATTCCCGCGCTCGAACAACTGGGCGGGCGGCTCGGCGCGCTGCTGGACGCCGTGCGCGCCCTGCAGCAGCGGGTGGCGCCGTTGCTGGCGCCCGGTGGCGGGATCGACGTCGACCAGTCCGGCGCGACCATCCCGGCGCCCTCGGTGTGTATTCCGTTGCCGGGTGGGGGATGTTGATGAAAGCGCTACTCGGTGCGCGCGGACTGATGTCGGCCGCGGTGGTCCTCACGCTGGTCCTGGCGGGTGCCCTCGGCCTGCGATGGAGCACGCCCCATCCGGCGACGCGCGGCTACTGCGCCGACATGCCCGACAGCATCGGGCTCTACGAGGGCAGTGCGGTGACGGTGCTCGGCGTACCCGTCGGCCGGGTCACCGCGATCACCGTCGTCGGCGCGACCGCGCGGGTCGACTTCACCGTGCGCGCCGATCGCAAGCTCCCGCCCGACGTGGGTGCGGTCACCGTCAGCGACACCTTGATCGCCGATCGCCGCCTCGAACTCATCGGCGCCGAACCGGCGGGACCAGGGTGGTCGCCGGGAGCCTGCATCACCAGAACGCTGACGCCCAAGAGCTTGTCGCAGACCTTCGACGCGCTCGCCGGCCTCGCCGATCAGCTCAACGGCGCGGGTGACCCGGCGCAGCGCGGCGCGCTCGGCGCCGGGCTCGACGCCATCGACGCGGCGACGGCGGGCACCGGCCAGCAGCTCAACGACATGATCCTGGCACTGAGCCGGGCGCTGGCCGCCCCGGACGCGGCCATCGGTCACCTCGGGCAGCTGCTCGACGCGCTCGCCGAACTCGCCCAGCGGGCGCGCGGCGGGTGGGCGCAGGTGGAGACCACCGTCGCGGGGCTGCCGCAGACCTTCGACGACATCGTCACGATCGCCTTCCCGCCCATCATCCAGATCGTCGCGACCCTCGCCGACCTGCTGCCCCAGCTCAACGACGTGGTCATGATGTTCGGCTCGCCCGCGCTGCGCGCCCTGGAATCCGTGCCCGACCTGTCCAGGATGATCGCGGCGGGCGTCGCCTCGCTGGCCGAGGTGATCGCCATGACTCCCGCGCTCGCCACCGGATTCGCGGGTGCGGTCGACCCGGCCAGCGGGCAGCTGACGATCGGCTACGCGCCACCGAGAATTGCCTTGCCCCAACAGGACTCGGCCGGGATCTGCGAGGCGGTGCGCGCCGTCACCGGGCAGGGGTGCGCGGCGGCCGCCGACGGCACCATGACGATTCCGGCGCTGCCGGTTCTCCTCGCGGGGGTGAGCGCCCGATGACCCGACTGCGCCGTGGAACCGTCCACGGACTGCTTGTTCTCCTGATCATGGTGGCGGGCACCGGCTGTGGGTTCCGGCCCGCTGACCTCCCGGTCCCCGGAACGGGAACGGGCGGACCGGCCTACCGACTGCGCATCGAGTTCGCCGATGTCCTCAATCTGCCCCAGGGCGCCAAGGTGATCGCCGCGGGCGTGCGGGTGGGCAGGCTCACCGGGGTCACCCTGGTCGACCCGGTCGCCGCGACCACCGACCAGGCCGCCCGACCCGGATACGCCGTGGCCGATGTCGAGATCCGGCAATCGGTGCGGTTGCCGGTCGGCACCACCGCCGTCCTGCGCCAGGAGACCCCGCTCGGCGACGTCCACATCGCCCTGACCGAACCCACCGAGCCGAGCGGCGCCACCCTCGCCGACGGCGCGACCATCCCGCTGGCCGACACCACCCAGGCCCCGCCGATCGAGGACATCCTGGCGAGCCTGTCGACCTTCCTCGGCAGCGGCGCCGTCACCGATTTCCAGACCATCATCCGCACGGCGAACGGGCTCATGCCCGCGGATCCGCGCGACACGGCCCGGATCGCCGGCGTGGTCGGCGCCGACCTGACCGACCTCGGCGCGAACCTGGATTCGGTCGACGCCGTGCTCGACGGCATGGAGGCCACGGTCGAGGAAGGCATGCGGCAGAACCTGCCCATGCTCGACGAACTCCTCACGCCCTACGGCGTCGACCACACCACCGACGCCGTCAACGCGCAGATCGGCGTCATCTTCGTGCTCACCGCGCTCGGTCCGGTCGCCCCCAGTGCGCAGTGGCTCGGGCCGCTGCTCGCCTCGCTCGACGCCACCACCCGCGCGGTGGTGCCCGTGTTGTTCGGCAGCAGCCCGCTCGACACCTCGGCGCCCTCGAACATGAAGACCCTCGTCGACCTGATCAACACGAAGCTGGTGCCCTTCGGCGCCCGCGGTGCGAAGGTGGACCTCGTCGACGTCGGCCTCGGCCCGAGCACGATCAGCGCGGCCGAGCGCACCGGCCGCATCGTCGACACCCTGCGGATGATCGGGGCAGTGCGATGAATCCGCGTGCGGCACTGTCACTGTCGGCGATCGCGGCGGTGCTGCTCCTCGGTGTCGGGTACATGTCGGTCGGGGTGCTCGGCTTCGACCCGCGGCAGCGCTTCCTCGCCGTCGAGATGGATCTGGACACCTCCGGCGGGCTGGGACCGCGCGCGCCGGTCCTGCTGGCGGGACTGCGGGTCGGACAGGTCGACTCCGTGCGCAAACAGGCCGGTGGCGTGCGGGTGCGGCTGAGCATCGACAGCCGCCATCGCGTCCCGCTCGCCAGCGACATCCGGATCGAACAGCTCTCGGCGCTCGGCGAGCCCTACCTCGCGTTCGCTCCCAACTCCGGCGCCGGGCCGTATCTCGAAGACGGACAGGTCGTTCCGGCCGACCGGATCCACGTGCCGATGAGCATCACCGCGCTGTCGGCGAAACTGGTCGAGCTGCTCGCGCAGGTCCGGCCCGAGGCGATCGCGCGCCTGGTCGACACCTTCGACCGCGCGCTCACCGACACCGAGACGGCCATGCGGACGCTGCAGCGGTCCTCGAATCTGCTGGCGGCGACGCTGCTCAGCCGCACCGACCTCGTCCGGCGGCTGTTCGCCGACATCCAGGCCCTCGGCGGCGACATGGCCTGGCTCGGACCGTCGCTGGGCGCCGCGGGACCGAAGTTCGGCGAGTTCGGCGTCACGCTCAGCGCGATCGTCGAATCGGGCTCGGCGCTGGTGGAGAGCAGGCCGCTCACCGACTACGTCACCGGTGACGGGCTCGTGCCGTTCCTGGCCCGCCTCAACGACCTGATCGCCGAGATCGGCCCGAGCATCGCGCCACTCGAGCAGATCCTCGGCCCGGTGGTCACCGACGCGGTGTACCGCGCGCCGGCGATCGACCTCAGCACCCTGATCGACCAAGCCCTGCGGAGCGTGGACCCGGACGGCACCGTGCGATTCCGCATCGCCGTCAGATAGCCAGTGAAGGAAGCGCATGAGCACAGCGACAGCGGAACCCACCACCACCGAGCCCGCCCAGCGGCCGCCGCGCACGGTGTCCCTCCGCATCTCCAGCGTGCTGGTGGCCGCCACCATCGGGGTACTCGCCGTCGCGACGGTCACCTTCGCCGCCTTGTACTTCTCGGCCAGATCGACGATCGCCGACCGCGACGCCCGCGCGGCCGACGACCGGCACGCCGAGCGGATCGCGACCGACTACGGCGTCGGCGCCTCGACGATCGACTACCGTGATGTCGCCGCGTGGTTCGGTCGCCTGCGCGCCGGGACGTCACCGCAGCTGGCGGCGAAGTTCGACGCCACCGCACCCCAGCTCGAACAGATCCTGCTGCCGCTGCAGTGGACCTCGACGGCCACGCCGCTCTCGGCGACCGTCACCTCGGAGTCCGGCGGGATCTACAAGGTCAACGCGTATTTCACGGTGGTGTCCACGAGCGCCCAGAATCCCCAGGGCGCCGCGACCACCGTCACCTACTCACTCACCATCGACCGCGCCGCGGGCTGGCAGATCACCGAGGTGGGCGGCCTGCAGCACACCTTGCCGGCGAAATAGCCGGCTCAGTAGGCGATGAAGAGGATCTCGTCGCGCGTGTAGTCGTGGTCGGGGTGGTTCTCGGCCAGGTGCGCCTGGGTCTGCGCGACCAGATCGTCTTCGTCGGTCGCGTTGATCTGGGTGCCGCACGGGCAGTTGAGGCGGGTCTTCATCGAGATTCCTCCTGTGATGGCGCTGTCCCGCGAGGTGCTGGACAGTAGTCCGGATTGTATTCCAGTCGCTGTGTTAGCGTGAGGCATGGGACGACCCGTCGACGAGATCTCCGCCGAAACCGGTGCGCTGTTCACGATGGCCGAGCAGGCCACCGGCTTCATGCCCGCCGACGAGGGCCGCGCGCTCTACGCCGCCGCCCGCGACTACGCGGGGACGGGAACGATCCTCGAGATCGGTACCTACTGCGGCAAGTCGGCGATCTACCTCGGCGCGGCCGCGCGGGAAACCGGCGCCACGGTGTTCACCGTCGACCATCACCGCGGTTCCGAGGAGCATCAGCCGGGCTGGGAGTATCACGACACCGGGCTCGTCGACCCCGAGACCGGCGTCTTCGACACGGTGACCGCCTTCCGCCGCACCATGATCCGGGCCGGGCTCACCGACACCGTGATCGGCATCGTCGGACCGTCCTCGGCCGCCGCCCGCATCTGGCGCGTCCCGCTGACCATGCTGTTCATCGACGGCGGCCACACCGAGGAGGCCGCGCAACGGGACTACGACGACTGGGTGCACTGGGTGGCCGGCGGTGGTCTGCTCGCCATCCACGATGTGTTCCCCGATCCCGCCGACGGTGGTCGCGCGCCGTACAACATCTACCGCCGGGCCCTCGACAGTGGCAAGTTCGCCGAATTGTCGGTGACGGGTTCGTTGCGGATTCTGCAGCGCACCGCCGCCTGCAACTGAACGGTTCAGTCCGCGACGGCGTCGCGGAAGATGCCGTTGGCGGCGGTGGTGCGGCTGAGCGCGTCGGCGGCAAGGATCACCGCGGCCGCGGTCCAGGTGGTGCGCTCCTCCGGCCAGCGCTTGCCATCGGTGAAAACCAGTCCGGTCCAATAGGATCCGTCGGGATCGCGCAGGTGCTGCATGTTCGTGAACAGTGCGCTGGCCCCGGCGGTGTCGCCGACGGCATCGAGCGCGAGCACCAGTTCGCAGGTCTCGGCGCCGGTGACCCACGGTGCGTCGGACACGCAGCGGATGCCCAGGTCGGCGACCACGAACTCGTCCCAGTGCCGTGCGATGCGCGCGCGGGCGGCCTCGCCTCGCAGGGCTCCGCCGAGCACGGGGTAGTACCAGTCCATGGAGTAGCGGCTCTTGTCGAGGAAAGCTTCCGGATGGTGCCGCAGGGCGTGCCCGAGCCTGCGTCGCGCGCGGACCCAGTCCGGCCGGGGGTCACCCATCCGCTCGGCGAGGGTCACCGCACAGCCCAGGCTGTGAAAGATGCTCGAGCAACCGGTGAACAAGGCCTCCCCGGAAGTCCCCGATTCGTTCGCGGACCAGTGGATCTCACCGTGCGTGCCCTGTTGCAGACCGAGCACGAAGTCGATGCCCGCCCGCACCGTCGGCCACAGCTCGGCCGCGAACTCCGTGTCACCGGTGACGGTGAGCGCGTGCAGCACGCCGGTGGCGAGGTAGGCGCAGAAGTTGGCGTCGGCGTCGTGGTTCTCGATCAGGCCCGCGCGGAGCTGCATCGGCCACGAGCCGTCGGCGCGTTGCGATTTCGCCGACCAGATGTAGGCCTCGCGCGCCTGCTCCCACATCCCCGCGACCGTGAGGGCCATCGCGGATTCGATGTGATCCCACGGGTCGGTGTGGCCGCCGGTGAACCACGGGATCGCGCCGTCGGGTTCCTGTGCGGCGGCGATGGTTTCGGCGGTGCGGCGGACATCGCGCGCCGAGAGCACGCCGGGCACGACCGGCAGGTCGCCGGTCACCGCGGCACCGCCGGCTTCGTGAAGTACAGCGCGACGGACTTGCCGACGAGTGGATTCAGTAGTCGCTCCGCCGTCCGGGTCAGGGCCGGGGCGGACATCATGTCCCACACCAGCAGCCGGTGGTAGGCGCGGACCAGGGGATTGTCGTCATCGCGCACGCCCACCGCGCACTTGAGCCACCAGTACGGCGCGTGCAGCGCGTGCGCGTAGTCCTGATGCACCGGGTGCAGGCCGTGCGCGGTGATCTTGTCGCGGAGTTCGTCGGCACGATAGATCCGCACGTGGCCGCCCTCGTTGGCGTGGTACTCGTCCGACAGCGCCCAGCAGATCCGCTCGGGCAGCCAGCGCGGCACCGTGACCGCCAGCGCGCCACCGGGTTTCACTACTCGCGTGAGCTCGGCGATCGCCTGGTCGTCGGCGGGCACGTGCTCGAGGATCTCCGAGGCGATCACCACGTCGAACGCGCCGTCGCCGTAGGGCAGATCGAGCGCGTCCCCGCGCACGGCCTCGGCCTTGGCGTACTCCGGCGCCTCGCCCGCGTCGGCCATCGCCTCGAACATCGCGTCCACCCCGGCCAGATCGTCGGCGTTCTGATCGAATGCCACGATGTCGGCGCCGCGGCGGTAGGCCTCGAACGCGTGGCGCCCCGCGCCACAGCCGACATCGATCACGCGCGTGCCGGGGCCGACGCCCAGGCGATCGAAGTCGACGGTCAGCATGAAGCCTCCTGAGGGTCGGGAGAGTCGGGGGAGTGGAACCGGTCGATCGCCCGGTCGTAGACGGCCACCGTCTGCGCTGCGACGGCCGACCAGCTGAACAGGTCGAGGGCGCGGCGCCTGCCGTCGGCGCCCATCCGGTGCCGCCGGTCCGGATCGCGCAGCAGCGCGGCGAGGGCGTCGGTGAGCGCGTCGACGTCACCGGGCGCGATCAGGGCGGCGCAGTCGCCGACGACCTCCGGCAGGGCGCCGGCCCGGCTGGCGACCAGCGGCGTGCCACTGGCCATCGCCTCGACGGCGGGCAGCGAAAACCCTTCGTACATCGAGGGAATACACGCGATCTCCGCCGAAGCCAGCAGCGCGGCCAGCTCCTCGTCGCTCATTCCGCCGATGGGGGTGACGACATCGGCGAGGCCCAGCTCGGCGATGAGTTTCTCGGTCGGGCCGTTCGGCTCGAGCTTGGCGACCAGCCGGAGCTCGACCTCGTGCCCGTGACGCAGCCGGGCCAGCGCGTGCAGCAGGTGCGCGATCCCCTTGAGCGGCTTGTCGGCACTGGCGACCGCCACGATCCGGCCGGGCACCCGCGGGGCCGCGCGCGGCCGGAACAACGCGGTGTCCACGCCGAGCGGCACCGTCCGCAGCTGCTCCGGCGCCACCCCGAAGTCCGCGGCGATGTCGTCGGCGGACGAGGTGGACACCGTGATGAGATCCGGAATCCGCCTGGCCACCCGCTGCTGCATGCCGAGGAACCCGTACCAGCGCCACACGAAGGGCCGCCGCCGCCACGGCGTCGCGGCCAGGTCCACCGCGCGATCGCGGGTGATCGGATGGTGGACCGTGGCCACGAGCGGCAGCACCTCGGCGATGTCGAGCAGACCGTAGCCCAGGCACTGATTGTCGTGCACCACATCGAAATCCGCGACGCGCGCGGCCAGCAGCCTGGCGGCACGCAGGCTGAAGGTCCGCGGCTCCGGGAAGCCCGCCGTCCACATGGTGGCGAGCTCGAGCAGGTCGATCCGGTCGCGGATCTCGCGCGGATGCGGGGTGCGGAACGGGTCGTCGTCGCGGTAGAGGTCAAGGCTGGGCACCTCGGTCGACCGCACGCGCGGGTCCAGGTCCTCGGGATAGGGCTGCCCCGAGAACACCTCCACCTCGTGGCCGAGGTCGACGAGACCCTGACTCAGATACCGGACGTACACGCCCTGCCCGCCGCAGTGGGCCTTGCTCCGATACGACAGCAACGCGATCCGCATCACGACACCCCGGTTCCGTAGTCGACCTGCCAATGCTTGATGCCGTTGATCCAGCCCGAGCGCAACCGCTGCGGCTCCGTCACCTGCGACAGCGTCGGCATCACCTCCGCGATGGCGTGGAAGATCAGATCGATCTCGAGCCGCGCCAGGTTCGCGCCCACGCAGAAATGCGCGCCGGTGCCGCCGAAACCCAGATGCGGATTGGGATCGCGCAGGATGTCGAAGCGGAACGGATCGGCGAAGGCGTCCTCGTCGAAATTGGCCGAGCTGTAGAACAAGCCGAACCGGTCACCGGCCCGGATCCGCTGTCCCCCGAGCTCGGTGTCGGCGGTGGCGGTGCGCTGGAACACCGTCACCGGCGTCGCCCACCGCACGATCTCGTCGGGCGCGGTGCTCGGCCGCCGCGTGCGATAGAGCTCCCATTGCTCCGGGTGGTCGACGAAGGCCTTCATGCCGTGGGTGATGGCGTTGCGGGTGGTCTCGTTGCCCGCGACCGCGAGCAAGATGACGAAGAACCCGAACTCGTCCGAGCCGAGCGCCGCGCCGTCGAGATCGGCGTGCACGAGGCGGCTGACGATGTCCTCGCGCGGCTCGGCACGGCGCTGCTCGGCCATGTTCCAGGCATAGCCGAGGATGTCCATCGCGGCGGCCGAGGACGCGTCGGTGGTGGTGGCGTCGCCGTATTCGGGGTCGTCGTAGTTGAGCATCTGATTCGACCAGTCGAACAGCTTGCGCCGATCCTCCTGCGGCACACCGATCAGTTCGGCGATGGCCTGCAGGGGCAGCTCGCACGCCACCTGCTCCACGAAGTCGCCGCCGCCGGCCCGCGCGGCCGTGTGCACGATGTCGTGCGCCCGCTCGGTCAGCGCCGCGCGCAAGCCCTCCACCGCGCGCGGGGTGAAGCCCTTCGAGACGATGCGCCGGATCTTGGTGTGCTTGGGCGGGTCCATATTGAGCAGCAGCGCGCTCGTGAGCTCGATCTGCTCGGGCGTCACCTCACCGGGCAGCCGGATGACCGAGCCCTTGCGTTGCGAGGAGAACAGCTCGGGATTGCGGGAGATCTCCTTGATGTCCTCGTGTTTGGAGACCACCCAGTAGCCGCCGTCGCGGAAGCCGCCCGACTGGGCGTCGGTCTGCGCGTTCCACCACACCGGCGCGGTGCGGCGCAATTCGGCGAATTCCTGGACGGGGTTGCGGGTTTCCCACAGCGCGGGATCGGTGAAATCGAATCCGCTGGGTATCGACGGCGCTGACACGGTTCCTCCTGGCGATGCCGACGGCCGGGTGCCCTCGGTGTTCAGCGCTGCCTGCGACGGTAACGGACGCGGCAGGGCTGTTGCAGCTGGACGACCATCTTCGAGTGGTCGTTGCGATAGGTGTCCGACGGCTGCGCGAGTTCGAACTCCCAGTCCCGCAGCAGGATCGAGAAGATCGCCTTGAGCTGCATGAGCGCGAACGGCGCTCCGACGCAGCGGTGCCTGCCCGCGCCGAACGGGATCCAGGTCCACCGGTTGACGATGTCGTCCTGGCGCGGATCGAGATAGCGGCCGGGATCGAAGGCGTCGGGATCGGGGAAGTCCTCCGGGATCCGGTTGGACACCGCGGGTGTCGCGGCCACCATGTCCCCGGGGGAGATCCTGTGCCCGCACACCTCGAACTCCCCGCGCGCGACCCGCATGAGCACGATCAGCGGCGGGTGCAGGCGCAGCGTCTCCTTCAGCGCGGCCTCCAGCCGCGGGATCTGGCGCAGCGCATGGTGACTCACCTCGGCGCCGTCGGCGAACAGCTCGTCGAGCTCGGTCCGCACGGCGTGCAGCAGTTCGGGATGGCGCAGCAGTTCGATGACGGTCCAGGCCGCGGTGCCCGAGGTGGTGTGGTGGCCGGCGAACATCATCGAGATGAAGATGCCGGTGATCTCGGTCGCGGGAAAGCGCGGCGCGCCGTTCTCGTCGGGGACCGACATCAGGACGTCGAGCATGTCGCGCTCGCCCTTGCCCGGCGGCGGCGCGGCCGCGCGCTGATCCATGATCGCCTGCACCAGCTCCACCAGTGCGGCGCGCGCGGCGTCGCGACGGGCGAAACTCTCGATCGGCGCGTACGGATCGACATAGGCGAGCGCGTCGGTGCCCTGCTCGAGTTCGTGATAGAGGTGCGCGAACCGGGCATCGAGCTGATCGCGGAACTTAACACCGATCAGGCAGGCCGAGGAGGTGTAGATGGTCAGCTCGGCGAAGAACTCGAGCAGGTCGATCTCGCCCTCGTCGTCCCAGCCGGCGATCATCCGGTCGACCTCGCGGGCGATGGTGCTCGCGTGCCCGCGCATGTGGTCGGCGCGCAGGGCCTGATTGTGCAGCATCTCCTTGCGGCGTTCGGGTGGCGCGTCGAACACGACGCCCTCGCCGAAGATCGGCTTCATGAACGGGTAGGCGGCGCCCTGATCGAGGTCGTCGTCACCGGCCCGGAAGAAGAATTCGTTGGCTTCGGCGCCGGAGAGCAGCACGACGGTGCGCCCGGCGAGTTCGAAGGTGCCGACATCGCCGCATTCGGCGCGTACGCGGCGCATCAAGGCGATCGGGTCGGTGCGGAACTCGGTGAGATGTCCGTGGTCTTCCTCGCCTCCGGACACGCGCCGCGGAATGGCCAGCGTCATGGGGAATCCTTCCCGGAATGATGTCCAGACGATTGATGGACATGTGTCTGGACAGTACTACGGGTGTCGCGCCCCGGACAAGGTTTTCCGTCGATCGTGGGCGGTCAGGCCACGGGATCGGCCAGCAGGCGGCGCGCGCAGGCTTCGAGTAGATCGGCCACCTCGGCATACGACAGCAGGCCCATGCCGCCCTGGAGCAGGGCGCCGGAGTACAGCAGTTCCAGTGCCGCCAGCTGTTCCGGGTCGCGGGTACCGAGCGCGTCGGCGAGCCGGTGGCGGATCTCGGTGCCGATGCGCAGGCGCAGATGCCGCACGTCCGGATCGTCGCCGAGCAGCGCGCTGCTGACCGCGCCGGCCAGCGCGGGTTCGTCGGCCACCAGCATCGAGACCTGCCGCAGCACGGCGACCACGCGCGAGGTCGGGTCGGCCGCGCTCTCGTCCAGCGGTGGCATGGCGACCAGGCGGCGCCAGAACACCTCGGAGATCAGGTGTTCCTTGGAGGAGAAGTACGTGTACGCGGTGGCGGTCCCCACGCTCGCCGCGGCGGCGACGAGTCGGATCGTCGTGCCCGAGTAGCCCTCGCGGGACAGCACCTCGAGCGCCGCGGCGGTCAGGCGGTCCACGGTATCGGCCTGTTTCTCGGTCAAGCGTCGTCGGGTTGCTTCGATGCCGGTAGGCGCGATTTCGGACATGTGTCTGGATGCTACTACAGACTGATGTTCGGACAAATGGCGCCGATTTCCTTGCGCCCGTTCCGGAACCCGAACTATATTCCGTACACCTGTCCAGACAAGTATCGGAGCATTGCTATGAACGGCCTCGTCCCCGCCGACGGCACGCCCCTGCTGATCGGCGGCAAGCTGACCCCCGGCGGTTCCGGCGTCTTCGCGACGATCAACCCGGCCACCGAGGAAGTCCTCGGCTACGCCGCCGACGCCTCCGCCGCGGACATGGATGCCGCGATCGGCGCGGCCCGCACGGCCTTCGACGAGACCGACTGGTCGCGCGACCCGGCGTTCCGCGCCCGCTGCCTGCGCCAGCTGCGCGACGTCATGGGCGAGCACCTCGAAGAACTGCGCGAGCTCACGATCGCCGAGGTCGGCGCCCCGGTGATGCTCACCAGCGGACCGCAGCTGGAAGGCCCGATCGCCGACCTGTCCTATGCCGCCGATCTCGCCGAGAACTACGCGTGGGAAACGGATCTCGGCACCAGGGAGCTGATGGGCGTCGCCAGTCGCCGGGTGATCCGGCGCGAGGCCGTCGGCGTCGTCGGCGCGATCACGCCGTGGAACTTCCCGCACCAGATCAACCTGGCCAAGCTCGGGCCCGCGCTCGCGGCGGGCAACACGGTCGTGCTCAAGCCCGCGCCGGACACGCCGTGGTGCGCCGCCGTGCTCGGTCCGCTGATCGTCGAACACACCGACATCCCCGCCGGCGTGCTCAACATCGTCACCTCCTCCGATCACGGTGTCGGCGCGCGGCTCGTCGAGGATCCCCGCGTCGACATGATCACCTTCACCGGGTCGACCAAGACCGGCCGCGCGGTGATGGCGAGCGCCTCGGCCACCCTGAAGCGGACCTTCCTCGAGCTCGGCGGCAAGTCGGCGGCGGTGGTGCTCGACGATGCCGACATCGCGGCGGCCGCGAGCTACACCGCGTTCACCGTGGCCGTGCACGCCGGCCAGGGCTGCGCGCTCACCACGCGGCTGCTGGTACCGCGGGCCTCCTACGACGCGGCCGTCGCCGCCGCGGCCTCGACGCTGTCCGGGCTCGCCGCCGGCGACCCGGCGAACGCCGGAACCGTCTGCGGGCCGGTCATTTCCGCGCAGCAGCGCGCCAGGGTGGAGCGCTACCTCGCGCTGGCGAAGGCCGAGGGCGGACGGATCGAGACCGGCGGCGGAAGGCCCGCCGATCGCGAACGCGGATTCTTCGTCGAACCCACCGTCATCAGCGGACTGTCCAACACCGCGACCGTGGCCCAGGAGGAGATCTTCGGGCCGGTGCTCGTCGTGATTCCGCACGACGGCGACGACGACGCGATCCGGCTGGCCAACGAATCGCCCTACGGGCTGTCGGGTTCGGTGTGGGGCACCGATCCCGAGCGCGTCGAGCGCGTGGTCGCGGGCGTGCGGACGGGGACGTTGAGTGTCAACGGCGGCCTCTGGTACCACGCCGACGCGCCGTTCGGCGGCTACAAGCACTCCGGCATCGGCCGGGAGATGGGCGTCGCCGGCTTCGAGGAATACCTCGAGACCAAGCTCGTCGCCACGCCCGCCTGACCGCACACCATCCACAGGAGCTGAATCACCATGGCACGTTTCACCGGTCGCACCGCGATCGTCACCGGCGCGGCACAGGGCATCGGCGCGGCCTACGCCACCGCGCTCGCCGCGGAGGGCGCCAATGTCGTCGTCGCCGATCTCAATGCCGAGCGCGGCGCCGAGGTGGCGGCGGGGATCGTCGCCGACGGCGGCACCGCCGTCTTCCGGCACGTCGACGTGGCCGACCCCGAATCCGCTGTCGCCCTGGCCGAATCGGCCGTCGCCGAGTTCGGCGCCATCGACCACCTGGTCAACAACGCCGCGATCTACGGCGAGATGAAGCTCGACCTGCTGCTCACCGTGCCGTGGGACTACTACAAGAAGTTCATGAGCGTGAACCTCGACGGCGCGCTGAACATGACGCGCGCGGTGTGGAAGCCGATGATGGCGGCGGGCGGTGGCTCCATCGTCAACCAGTCCTCCACAGCGGCCTGGCTGTATTCCGGCTTCTACGGGCTGGCCAAGGTCGGGATCAACGGCCTCACCCAGCAGCTGGCGACCGAACTCGGCGGCTCGAAGATCCGGATCAACGCCATCGCGCCCGGCCCCATCGACACCGAGGCCACCCAGACCGTCACGCCGGGAAACCTGGTGAAGGACATGGTGTCCCGCATTCCGATCAAGCGGATGGGCACACCCGAGGACCTCGTCGGCGCGTGCCTGTACCTGCTGTCCGACGAGGCGAGCTGGGTCACCGGCCAGATCCTCAACGTCGACGGCGGGCAGATCATCCGATGACGACCGAAACCGAGTATCTCCCGGTCGGTTTCGTCGGCCTGGGCAACATGGGCACGCCGATGGCGCGCCGTCTGCTGGCGTGGCCGGGCGGGCTCACCGTCTGCGATGTGCGCGCCGAGGCCACGGCGCCGTTCGTCGAGGCGGGGGCGCGGGCGGTCGCCGATCCGGCGGAGCTGGCGGCGCACACGCGGGTCATCTGCGTGACCGTCGTCGACGACGCGCAGGTGACCGAGGTCGTCACCGGCATCCTGCGCACCGCGGCGCCGGGCACCGTCGTCGCGGTCCACTCGACGATCGGCGACCGGACCGCGGAGACGCTCGCCGCGCGCTGCGCCGAACAGGGCGTCGAGTTCGTCGACGCCCCGGTGAGCGGCGGCGCGCCCGGCGCCACCGGCGGCACCCTGGCCGTGATGGTCGGCGGCACCGACACCGCGGTCGAGCGGATCAGGGCGCCCTTCGGGCTGTTCGCCGACCTGATCGTGCACGCCGGGGGAGTCGGGGCGGGCACCCGAATGAAGCTAGCGCGCAACCTGCTTCACTTCATCTCGTTCACCGCCGCCACCGAGGCCCAGCGCCTGGCCGAGGCCGCCGGGCTGAGCCTGACCGCCCTCGGCAAAGTGGTGCGGCACTCCGACGCGGTCACCGGCGGCCCGGGCGCGATCATGCTGCGCGACACCACCGCCCCGCTGGATCCCGACGACTTCTGGTTCCCGATCCTCGGCCACGTGCGCGACCTCGGCGAGAAGGACCTGTCGCTGGCCGTCGACCTCGGCGCCCGGCTCGGCGTCGACCTGCCGCTGGCGCAACTGGCCATCGCACGCCTCGCCGACGGCCTCGGGGTCGCCGGATCCGTCCTCGACAAGGAGATCTCATGACCGCCGACGGCACCACCCCGAGCGAGACCAGGCAGCGCGGTCTGGCGAAGATGAGCGAGGTCTACGGCTGGGACTTCGCCGACGGCCCCGGCGCGCACTTCGCCGTCACCGCCGACCATCTCTTCGCCGACATCTGGTCGCGCCCCGGGCTGTCCGTGCGGGATCGCCGACTGCTGCTGCTCGGCGCCGTCACCGCGCAGGGCCACCTCGACATCGCCGAGATCCAGATCGGCGCCGCGCTGCGCAACGAGGAACTGTCCGAGGAACAGCTTCGTGAGATCGCCCTGTTCCTCTGCCATTACGTCGGCTGGCCCGCGGGCACCAAACTGGACGGGGCCGTCGGCAAGGTGATCGCGCAGGAACGGCGGAAGAAGTAGCCCGGCACGCGATGCGGTCGGACGGCCTCGCCGAACCGGCGAGTAGCATCCAGACGCATGTCCGAAAGCGATTCCATCAGCCTCGAAGCGACGCGGCGGCGTTTGACCGACAAGCAGGCCGACACCGTCGACCGGCTCACCAAGGCCGCGCTGCGCGTGCTGGCCCGCGATGGCTTCTCCGGCATGACGATCCGGTTGGTCGCGGCGGAGGCGGGCGTCGGCACGGCGACCGCCTACACCTATTTCTCGTCCAAGGAACACCTGGTGGCCGAGATCTTCTGGCGGCGCCTGCTCGCTTCGCCCTCGCCCGCCAGCGAGGACCCGGATCCGACCGTGCGCGTGCTCGCCGAGCTGCGCACCATCGCGCTGCTGGTCGCCGACGAACAGGAACTCTCGGGCGCCGTCACCAGCGCGCTGCTCGGTGGTGACCCGGACGTCGAACACCTGCGCACCCGGATCGGCATCGAGATCCGCGGCCGGATCGCGCGAGCGCTCGGGCCCGATGCCGACGACGAGGTCATCGAGTGGCTCGAGCTGATCTACGCGGGCGCGCTGGTGCGCGCGGGGATGGGGTACGGGTCCTACGAACAGATCGCGGACCGCATCGAGCGGGCGGCGCTACGTGTTCTGCAGGGCACCGACTGAATTCTCACGAGCTCGCCGGGTAGGTGGCCGTGCGCGGGCCGCGATCCAACCTCCTGCGCGGTACCGTCGGTACCACGTACTGTGGGCGAATGGTGACCACCGAGATCGCGACCGCCGACGGAGTCGTGCGCGCTCCTGTCGTCCGTGAACGTTTCCCGCTCCCTGCCGCCGCGCCCGGTCGCCGGAGGGCCGCCGCATGACCGTCGACGTCGACGCGGGCCTGTTGGCCGAACGCATCAAGACGCTCTACGCCGAGGACGCGCAGATCCGCGCGGCGACCCCGGACGCGGACGTGCACAAGGTCGTCACCACGCCGGGTCTGCCACTGGCGCAGCTCGTCTCGACCGTCATGACCGCCTACCGCGACCGGCCCGCGCTGGGCGTCCGGCGCACCGAACCGGTGGTGGTGCAGGGCCGTCGCGTCCGCCGCCTGCTGCCGGAGTTCGAGCTGCTGACCTACGGTGAGATCTGGGATCGTGCCCGCGCGGTCGCCGCGGCCTGGCACGCCGACGGTGTCGCGCCGGGCGACTTCATCGCCACCCTCGGCTTCACCGGCGCCGACTACACCGTGCTCGACCTGGCGACGATCCACCTCGGCGCGGTCGCGGTGCCCCTGCAGTCGGGCGCCGGACCGGCACAACTGCGGTCGATTCTCGACGAAACGGAACCGCGGGTGTTCGCGGTGGACACCGCGCATCTGGCGGTCGCGGTGGAGGTCGTGCTCGCGGGCTCCGCGCCCCACAGCCTGCTGGTGTTCGATCATCACCCCGACGACGACGACCACCGTGACGCCCTCCTCGCCGCACGCGCCCGGCTCGCCACGGCGGGGTCGGCCGTCGAGGTGCACACCGTGGACGACACGGTCACTCGTGGCCGGAAGCTCGACCCCGCGCCGCTGACCGTGCCGGCGGCGGGGGAGGACCCCCTGGCCATGCTGATCTACACCTCCGGCAGCACCGGCACGCCCAAGGGCGCGATGTACACCCAACGGCTGGTCACCGCGGGCTGGCAGCCGGCGCGGCCGATCGCCGTCATCAACGTCAACTTCCTCCCGATGAGCCACATCGCGGCCCGGCTCACCCTCAACGCCACCCTCGCCCGTGGCGGAACCGCCTATTTCGCGGCGGCGCCGGACATGTCGACCCTGTTCGAGGACATCGCCCTCGTGCGGCCCACGGAGATCTTCCTGGTGCCCCGGGTCTGCGACATGATCCTGCAGCGCTTCCGCGCGGAGGTCGATCGTCGTGCCCGGCCGGGCACGGACCGGGAGGCGCTGGGGGACCGGGTGAAAGCCGAACTGCGCGAACAGCTCCTGGGTGGCCGGTTGATGACGGTGCTGTGTGGGAGCGCGCCGATCGCCCCCGATCTGCGGAGCTTCGTGGAGTCGGTGCTGGGGTTGCGCCTGCACGACGGCTACGGCTCCACCGAGACCGGCGGCGGCATCATCTTCGACACCAAGGTGATGCGACCGCCGGTGCTGGACTACAAGCTCGTCGACGTCCCGGAACTCGGCTACTTCCGCACCGACAAGCCGTATCCGCGCGGCGAGCTGCTGATCAAGACGACCACCATGATCGCGGGCTACTACCGCCGCCCCGAGGTGACGGCCGAGGTCTTCGACGAGGACGGTTTCTGCCGCACCGGCGACGTGGTCGCCGAACTGGCGCCCGACCGGCTGGCCTACGTCGATCGGCGCAACAATGTCCTCAAGCTGTCGCAGGGCGAGTTCGTCACGGTGTCGCGGCTGGAGGCGATCTTCGCCGGCGCCGATCCGGTGCGCCAGATCTACGTCTACGGCAGCAGCGAACGCGCCTACCTGCTCGCCGTCGTCGTGCCGACCGAGGCCGCCCTCGCTGGACCGCCCGACCAGCTGCGGGCCCAGGTGGCCGCCTCCCTGCAGCGCGTCGCCGCGGTGGCCGAGTTGGAGCCCTATGAGATCCCGCGCGATTTCCTGATCGAGCCGGAACCGTTCACGATCGCGAACGGCCTGCTCTCCGGCGTAGGAAAACTGCTGCGGCCCAAGCTCAGACAGCGCTACGGCGTGCGCCTGGACGCCCTGTACGACGAGGTGGCACGGGACCAGGAGGCGGAGCTGGCGAGTCTGCGCCGCGACGCCGCCGGTCTCTCGGTGGACGAGGTGGTCGCGCGGGCGGCCAGAGCGGTTCTCGGCTGCGCCACCACCGACCTGCGGCCGGAGGCGCGGTTCGGCGACCTGGGCGGCGATTCCCTGGCGGCACTGTCTTATTCGACCCTGCTGCGGGAGCTGCTCGACGTCGACGTGCCCGTGAACGTGCTACTCGCGCCGGACAGCGACCTGGCCCGGCTCGCCGGCTACATCCGCCGCGAACGCGAGCCGGACGCCCGCCGCGTCGACGTCGACACCGTGCACGGCGCCGCCGCGACAACGATCCGCGCCGAGGATCTGACCCTGGCCGCATTCCTGGACGCCGCCACTCTGCAAGCGGCACACCACATCCCGGCCGCGTTCGTCCCCGCGAGGACGGTCCTGATCACCGGCGCCAACGGCTACCTCGGCCGCTTCCTCCTGCTGACCTGGCTGGAACGCCTGGCACCCCTCGGCGGCCGGGTGATCTGCGTGGTGCGCGGTAGCGACGCCGCGTCCGCCCGCGCCCGGCTCGACGCCGTCTTCGAGACCGACGGTGCGCTGGGACGGCGGTTCCGTGTCCTGGCGGCGGACACGCTGGAGGTGGTCCCCGGCGACATCGGGGAGCCGCACCTCGGCCTGGACACCGCCACCTGGCAGCGCCTGGCCGAGGAGGTCGACCTGATCGTGCACTCGGCCGCTCTGGTGAACCACGTGCTGCCCTACGCGCAGTTGTTCGGGCCGAACGTCGTCGGCACCGCCGAGGTCGTCCGGCTTGCCCTGACCGCGACCCGTAAACCGGTGAGCTACCTGTCGACGGTCGCGGTCGCGGCGCAAGGGGAGTCCTTCGCCGAGGACGGCGACGTACGGACGATGAGCCCCGTGCGCCGGCTCGACGAGACCTACGCCAACGGGTACGGCAACAGCAAATGGGCGGGCGAGGTGCTGCTGCGTGACGCGTCGGACACCTTCGGCCTGCCGGTGGCGGTGTTCCGCTCGGACATGATCCTGGCGCACAGCGACCACCCCGGCCAGCTGAACGTCCCCGATGTGTTCACCCGGCTGCTGCTCAGCGTCCTCGTCACCGGGCTGGCGCCGATGTCGTTCTACCGCACCGATTCCCAGGGGCAGCGGCGGCGCGCGCACTACGACGGCCTGCCCGCCGACTTCGTCGCCGCCGCGATCACGGAACTGGGTGCGGCGGCGACCACGGGCTACCGCACCTACGACGTCGTCAACCCGCACGACGACGGCATCTCCCTCGACGTCTTCATCGACTGGCTGATCGAGGCGGGCCACCACGTCGAGCGCATCGCCGACTACGACGAGTGGTTCACCCGTTTCGAGACGGCCCTGCGCGCGCTGCCCGAGGACCAGCGCAAGCACACGTTGCTCCCGTTGCTGCACGCGTACCGCCGTCCGGGCAGGCCGGTCGCCGGATCGGCACTGCCCGCCCAGGGTTTCCGGGCAGCGGTGCGCGCGGCAGGCGTCGGCGCCGAGCACGACATCCCGCACCTGGGGCCGGAGCTGATCGGAAAGTACGTCAGCGACCTGAAACGTCTGGGATTGCTGGAGATCTGAGGCGCACGACGGTCACTCGGAGGGAGCGTCACGTGGCGGGTAGAACACCCGCTTCAACAGCGAGGACAGGAGCTCCCGCTCGTCCTCGTCGAGCCGATCCAGCCCCGCCCTGGTGACGCTCATCTTCGCGCGGATCGCGTCGGTGACCCGCTCGCCCTCGGGCGTGAGGACCAGCGTGGTCACCCGGCGATCCGACGCGCTGGTCTCGCGGCGCACCAGCCCGCGCTTCTCCAACCGGTTGATGATCCCGGTGACATTGGACGCGTCGCAGGTCAGGACCTCGGCCAGTGCGCGCATCGAGGCGGGCCGCCTGCGCAGCACCGTCAGCGTCTTGCCCTGGCTCGCCGTCAGGTTCTCACTCGCCGCCGCGGTCGTGAAATCGCCGTAGTAGACGCCGAGCGACACCGACAACAGCTCCATGAGCCGGGCGGGATCGGTGCGGGGAGCGTCTGCCATGAGATCACCCTATCCGCAAATACTTGACTATCTCAAATACTTCCCCCTACGGTGACATTGCTTGAAGTTCTCAACCATCGACTTTGTCAAGTAGCTACAGGAGCGCTTTGTGACCGTCACCACCTCCGAGCTCGCCCGCACGGCCGAGATCCTGTCCCGGCCCGTCGCGCTGAACGGCTTGACCGTCCCGAATCGCATCGCGATGGCGCCGATGACGCGCATGTTCTCGCCGAACGGAGTCCCCGGCGAAGATGTACGTTCCTACTACGCCCGTCGCGCCGCCGCCGGCGTCGGCCTCATCGTCACCGAGGGCACCTATGTCGGCCACGAGTCGGCGGGCAACAGTGACCGGGTGCCGCGCTTCCACGGCGAGGAGCAGCTGGCGGGCTGGGCACAGGTCGCCGCCGACGTGCACGCCGCGGGCGGCACCATCGTCCCGCAGCTGTGGCACATCGGCATGGTCCGCAACCAGGGCGAGCCGCCGTTCGCCGACGCGCCCGCCGTCGGCCCCTCCGGCATCGGTGTCGACGGCACCGAGGGCGTGGGCAAGGCGATGACCCAGGCCGACCTCGACGACGTCATCGGCGCGTTCGCCGAAGCCGCCGCGGCGGCCGAGCGCATCGGCTTCGACGGCGTCGAACTGCACGGCGCCCACGGCTATCTCCTCGACCAGTTCTTCTGGGCGGGCTCCAACCGGCGCGAGGACGCCTACGGCGGAGATCCCGTGGCGCGCACCAGGTTCGCCGCCGAGATCGTGGCGGCGGTCCGCGCTGTGGTTTCGCCGGAGTTCCCGGTGATCCTGCGCTACTCGCAGTGGAAGCAGCAGGACTACCGCGCCCGCCTCGCCGACACCCCGCAGGAGCTCGAGGCGATCCTCGCGCCGCTCGTCGCCGCGGGCGTCGATGCCTTCCACGCCTCGACCCGCCGCTACTGGCTGCCCGAATTCGACGGCTCGGACCTGAATCTGGCCGGCTGGACCAAGAAGCTCACCGGCCTGCCCACCATCACCGTCGGCTCCGTCGGCCTCGACGGCGACTTCCTGCGCGCGTTCACCGGCGAGGGCGCCGAACTCGGCAGCATCGACAACCTCCTCGACCGCATGGAGCGCGACGAATTCGACATGGTCGCGGTCGGCCGCGCCCTGCTGCAGGACCCCGAGTGGGCTGCCAAGGTCCTCGCCGGCCGCACCGACGAGCTGAAGCCCTACGACGCCACGGCGCTGAAGACCCTCAGCTAGCTCCGGCAGCCGAACGGACTCCGGTACCGCATCCGGTACCGGAGCCCTGTGCACCGATCAGCCGAGGAACGCGTTCACCGACTTCTGCTCGGTGTAGGCCTCGATCGCGGCCGCCCCGAGCTCACGACCCCAGCCGGACTGCTTGTAGCCACCGAAAGGCAGCGCCGCGTCGAAGGCGTTGTGCGCGTTGATCCACACCGTGCCCGCCTTGATCTGGCGCGCGGTGCGGTGCGCTTTCGACACATCCCGGGTCCAGACCGACGCCGCCAGCCCGTACGGGGTGTCGTTCGCCGCGGCGGCGACACCGCGTTCGGCGTCGAACGGTGTCGCGACCACGACCGGCCCGAAGATCTCCTCGCGGTAGACGCTGAACGAGGAGTCGACGTCGACCAGCACAGTCGGCTCGACGAAATAGCCACGGTCGCCATGGCGCTTGCCGCCCGTCAGTGCCCGGGCGCCGTCGCGCAGGCCCTGGTCGACGTATCCCAGCACCCGGTCGAGCTGCGTCTGCGACACCAGCGGGCCTACCTCGGTGGTGGGGTTCAGCCCCGGCCCGAGCCTGCTCGCCGCGGCGACCTCGGCGACGCCGCGGGTGAATTCCTCGAAGATCTTGTCCTCCACCAGCAGTCGGGTCCCGCTGGTGCAGGTCTGGCCCTGATTGAACAGGAACCCGGACGCGGTGCCCGGAATCGCCAGATCCAGATCGGCGTCGGCGTACACCACCTGCGGGCTCTTGCCGCCGAGCTCGAGGCTCACCTTCTTGAGGTTGCCCTTGGCCGCGTCCACGATCTGGCGGCCGACCTCGGTCGACCCCGTGAACGCGATCTTGTCGACGTCGTCGTGCGCGGCCAGCGCCGCACCCGCGTCGCCGTAGCCGGTGACGACGTTGAAGACCCCGTCGGGCAGCCCGACCTCGGCCAGGATCTCCGCGAGCCGCAGGGCGGTGAGCGGAGTGTCCTCGGCGGGTTTGAGCACCACCGTGTTGCCGGTGGCCAACGCGACGGGGATCTTGAACGCGGCCATCAGCAGCGGGAAGTTCCACGGGATGATCGCGCCGCACACCCCGACCGGTTCGCGCAGAGTGTAAGCGTGCCACTGGGTTCCGGGCGCCCACGGCACCGACACCGGGATGGTGCGGCCCTCGATCTTCGTCGCCCAGCCGGCGTAGTACTCGAACAGTTCGGCGACCCAGGTGATGTCGACGGCCTGCGCGACAGCGGCGGACTTGCCGTTGTCCAGGGATTCGAGCTGCGCGAGTTCTTCGGCATGGGCGTAGATCGCCTCGCCCGCCCGGAACAGCAACCGCTGGCGCTGCGCGGGCGTCCACAGCGACCATTCGCCCTCGAACGCCTTGCGCGCCGCGTGCACCGCCCGATCGACGTCGGCCGCCTCGGCATGCGCGACCTCGGTCAGCAGCTGTCCCGTGGCGGGGTCGCGCGTCTCGAAGGTGCGGCCCGACAGCGCGTCGACCCACTGCCCGCCGATGAACAGTTTCTTCGGTGTCGCCAGCCAGTCGCGGACCTGCGGCAGCACGGGCGCGTCCGTCGGGTTCAGTACTTCGGTCATCTCTGCCTCCGGTGTCTCAGGAATGGCTGTGCACGAGCACGCCGCGGATGTTGTGGCCGTTGAGCAGGTCGTCGTAGCCCTGGTTGACCTCGTCGAGGGTGTAGGTGCGGGTGACGAGTTCGTCCAGCGCGAGGTCGCCGCGCTGGTACAGCCCGAGGATCTTCGGGATGTCGACCGTCGGATTGCAGTCGCCGAACAGGCTGCCCCGCAGTTCCTTCCGGAACAGCGTCATGATCGAGCCGGGCAGCTGGATGTTGATCTCCTCGAGCTTGTTCAACCCGGTCAGGACGACCTTTCCGCCCTTGCCGACCGCGTCGAAGCCCGCCTGCACGATCTCCGCGGTCATCAGGTCGGGAATGAGGATCGCGGCGTCCGCGCCCTGGCCGCGGGTCAGTTCGACGATCATCTCCTGCGCCGCGCCGGCATCGGCGAAGGCGTGCGTCGCGCCGAGTTCGAGGGCGCGCTCACGCTTGTTCCGCAGCGGATCGACCGCGATGACGTATTTCGCGCCCGCGTACCGCGCGCCCTGCACCGCGTTGATGCCGAGTCCACCGATACCGAACACCACGACGACATCACCGGGCGCGACCTCGGCGGTGTTCACCGCCGAGCCCCAACCGCTGGGGACGCCGCAGCCGACCAGCACCGCCTTGTCCAGCGGCAGATCGTCGTCGACCTTGACGCACGAGTTCTGGTGGATCACCCCGTACTGGCTGAAGGTGCCAAGCATGCACATCGCGCCGTACTCACCGGACGGGCCGGTCAGCGGAAACCGGCCGCCGGGCAGGTAGCCCTCGAGGATCGTCGCACCCATGTCGCAGATCGACTGCCTGCCCGTGGCGCAGTAGCGGCAGGTGCCACAGCTCGGGATGAACGAGCACACGACATGGTCGCCGGGCTTGACCCGCGTGACGCCGGGTCCGACGTCCTCGATGATGCCCGCGCCTTCGTGGCCGAGGACCATCGGCAGCCGCGCCTCCAGATCGCCGCGGGCGATGTGCACATCGGAATGGCACAGCCCGCCGTACAGATACCGGATGAGCACTTCGCCCTCGCGAGGCTTGTCGACCCCGAGCTCTTCGATCTCGATCGGCTTGCCTACCTGGTAGACGACTGCGGCCTTGGTCTTCATGACGGTCTCCTGATCGTGTCGACGTCGCCGATGGACGTGATGGAGACCACAGTCGCAATATCGCGAGGTCACGAGTGTTCAAGAACTGAACAGTCGTGACCCAGGCCACGCTTGCTACCTTTGTGCATGACCGGATCGGGCGAGCGAGGTGGTGGGATGAGCGAGATCGAGGCCTCCCGTGATCCGATCGCGGCCTCCTGGCATCGAGCCACCCTCGCGGGTCTCGAACCGTCGTCCGCGCTCGATCGGCTCACCTACGGCGAGGTGGACGAGGCGAGTCCGCTGATGGCCGCGGCCCTGCCCGTGCTCGCCGATCTCAACCAGCGGCTGGAAGGCACCGATTTCACGACCATGGTGGTCGACCGCGACGGTCACATCGCCCATCGTGGGTGCGGGAGCAGCCACGCGCGCCAGACCCTCGACCACATGGGCGTCGATGTCGGAGCCTCGCTGCTGGAGGAAGCCATCGGGACGACAGCGCCCGGCGTGGTCCTCGAGACGCGCACCAGCGTCGCGGTCAACGGGGGAGAGCACTTCGCGCTGCCGCTGCGTCAGCTGAGCTGCTTCGGGCACCCGATCTTCCACCCGACGACCCGGCGGATCGAAGGCGTCCTGAACATCTCCACCGCCGCCGAAGCCGCCAGTCCGCTGTTGGCCCCGCTGGTCGGCAGGACGGTCGCCGACATCGAACAGCGTCTGCTCGACAGCAGTCGCGTCTCCGACCGGGAACTGCTCGCGGCGTTCCAGGTCGCCAAGACCCGCAGGCGGGCGGTCGTCGCGATCGGACGCGACCTGCTGATGTCCAACCAGCTCGCGACCGACCTGCTCGGCTCCACTGACCTCACCCTCCTGCGCATTCTGGCGGGCGAAGTGCGCCGAACCGCCGTGGTCGACGTGACGCTCGAGTCGGGGATCGCCGTGCGGGTCGAGGCCACCAGGATCGGTGGTGCGGCGGGTGGAACGCTGCTCAGTGTCGAGGCGCACGAGCGGCAAGCGCCGAAGCGCGCCAGTCCGTTGCCGGAAACCGGTGCACCCCTGCTGATCACGGGTCCGCCGGGATCGGGCCGGTCGAGAGCCGCGCGGGCACACGCCACCGACCTGCCGGTGACCGTGCTGACCGCCGCGGACGCACTGCTCGACGGCGCGGACGCCTGGGCGCGGGACTTCGCGGCTTTGGTCCGCACCCGGCAGGGCTCGGTCTGCGTGGACGGCCTCGAACTGCTGCCCAACGAGCTCATCGAGGTGGTGAAAACCCATGTCGCGCAGCGGCGATTGCCCCGCGTCGTGCTCGTCAGCGGCCCGACCGAGCTGCTGACGGGCCCCGCCGCCGCGCTGGCGGGCGAATGCACCGACCGGGTCGCGCTCGCCCCACTCACCCGGCGCCGCGGCGAGATCCCCGAGCTCGTCGCCACGATGCTGCGTGAAGCGGGCGCCGACCCCTCCCTGCACTTCACCCCGGGCGCGCTCGCGGCGATGTCCGCCCACGACTGGCCGGGGAACCTGCGCGAGCTGCACGCCGTGGTCGCCCACGTCGTCCGGAATCGACGGGCCGGAGCCGTGGTCATCACCGATCTGCCGGAGGCCTACCGAACCCAGCAACCGGCACGCCCGCTCGCGCCGATCGACCGCGCCGAACGCGACGTGATCGTCGACGGCCTGCGCAGGAACAACGGCAACAAGGTCAAAGCCGCTCAGGACCTGGGCATCTCGCGCACCACGCTGTACGCCAAGATGCGCGCGCTCCGAATCACCGCGTACTGAGGACCGCTATCCCTTCGTCGCCAGATAGGCGGCGGTCAACTCCGCCAGGACGCCGTCGGCCGGCGCCGGGGCGCGCTCGAGATGGATGACGCGCAGCTCGTCCATGAACCGGTCCCACAGCGGCGGCCCGCCCGCGGCCAGCAGCTCGGCCCGCACGGTCAGCTCCGGCGTGGTCTCGAGCCAGGTCGCGCCCCACGCGCCGAGCTGCGCCAGCACGGGGACGAGCTGGATCGCCGCCTCAGTCAGGTGATATTCGACCTTCTGCCGATGACTCGGATCGTCGTCGCGGGTCAGCAGCCCCGCCTCGACCAGTTTCGCCAACCGCGCCGCCAGGATGTTGGACGCGATGCCCTCGATCGACCCCGTGAGCAACTCGCGGAAGTGTGTGTGCCCGCCGAACATGATGTCGCGCACCACGATCAGGCTCCACCGATCGCCGAGCAACTCGACCGTCCGGTTGATCGGACACCCCGACTTCCCCGGCGGCACCGGCAACTTTTTCGGCGAAACTGGTTGCATCACGAGATCAGTTTAGAGTACGTTCTCAACTACTTGCAGAACGCAATCAGAAGGGTCTCCGATGTCACCTCAGGTACGCGTCCAGAACTTCGCGGTCTCCGCCGACGGCTACGGTGCCGGGGAGGGTCAGAGCCTCGACCGCCCGTTCGGTCACGCCGACCCGGCCGACTTCATGTCCTGGGCGGGCGCCACCGCCCACTGGCCCAACCGCACCGACCCCGGCGGCACCTACGGCCTCGACGACTACATCACCCGCGACTACGCGGTGAACATCGGCGCGGAGATCATGGGCCGCAACAAGTTCGGCCCCCAGCGTGGCCCGTGGGAGAACCACGACTGGCAGGGCTGGTGGGGCGACAACCCGCCCTTCCACACCCCCGTCTTCGTCCTCACCCACCACCCGCGTCCCTCCTTCACCCTCTCCGACACCACCTTCCACTTCCTCGACGCCACCCCGAAGGAAGCCCTCGCCCGCGCCCTCGAGGCCGCCGACGGCAAGGACGTCCGCATCGGCGGCGGCGTCGCCACCGTCCGCGCCTTCCTCGACGCCGACCTCATCGACACCATGCACGTGGCCGTCGCCCCCCTCACCCTCGGCCGCGGCGAACGCCTCTGGGCCACCCCCGAAGAACTCACCACCCGCTTCCGCCACGAACAGGTCCTCAGCCCCAGCGGCGTCACCCACCACTTCTTCTGGCGCCCCTGACACCCCCAGAACAGCCCCTCTACCAGCCGATTAGTACCTACGAAGAGTCGTGCGGTAATCTTTCCGAGCACCCGGCAACGGGGGCAAGACGGGCTGTGGCGCAGCTTGGTAGCGCACCTGACTGGGGGTCAGGTGGTCGCAGGTTCAAATCCTGTCAGCCCGACAGTGAAAACCCCCTCTGACCTGGGTCGGAGGGGGTTTTCTCATGTCCCGGTACTTGACGTGTTTCGGCCGATACACACAGTTACAGCACAAAAATGGCTTCAAGCGGGTCATGTGCCAGTTCAGATTCGGGATGAGCACGACCCATGGGGCCTGGATTCGGCGGTTCCGTGCGATCTAGTGATGGAGATCACGATCGCGTACTGGGCTGTGCGGATCAGTGTGCGATCCGGGGGCGAGTTTGTAGCGATGACAACGGAATCCGCTCCGGGTAGCTCGACCGGCATCGGAAGGGCTCAACGTCGATCAGGTGAGGATCGGTGGTGATGTGGTGAAGCCGGCGTGTGCTGCTACGGGCCGCGCCCGCTTCCTGGAGAGTCCCCAGAAGTGTGAAGGAACCGGAGCAACGCCCAGCCGCATCCCGCTTCGAGGTGCCATGCGTGTGGGAGTCCGAGTCGCCCTCCGGACACAAACAGTACGCCCACGGGTGGTGTCGCTTCGGCGATCACCACCCGTGTTTCGTCTCTATAGGTCAGCTTCAACCCGAGTTGGCGGTAGACCGTATTCTTGTCATCTGCGTCGGCGTGACGGAGTACCTGCAACATGCCACCGAGGCTGTCCACCAGGGTGCGGATGTTCTCTCTGCTCAGATCAGGCTTCAGCCCTGTTGAGTTGTTCAAGACTGACAGCCTCGCGACAGCTTCCCTCCTCTGAGCTTGAGTCTCCTGAGTCCATGCGGCCACGGTCGCGGGGTCTGCGCCGGCATCGAGGGCTTCGCGGTAGCGATCGAGCTTTCGATCGAATGTCTTGATGAGCTGTTCGATGGAGTCGGTTTCAGTGGAGTGGTCCGGCGGCGCGGCTTGCAGTGCTGTGAGTGTGTCTTCGATGTGGTCGGGATGGAAGGTCTGTGCAAGCCACGCGTCCAGCGGGCCGATCAGCTGGTCTTCGCGGAGGTACACCGAGGGGCGGTGATCGATGGTGTTGGCCAGCGCGTACTCGGCGGGGTAGCGGCAGCGATAGTGGGCGTGGTCGTGGTTCCACGATCCCTGCATCCGACGTCCACAGGCCTGGTGTGTCAACAAGCCTTTGAACGCATACGGGTGCTTTCGTCGTTGTAGAACGCGGCCAGTGGATTTAGGGCCGCGAGAGGCCAGTCGTGACTGAGCTTGTTCGAATGTTGCGCGGTCGACGATCGCTTCGTGGGCGGGTTGGTCGGACAGGACCCAGTCGGTTCTCGGGTTCCAGGCCAGCCGTGTTTGGTGGCCGAGGGCCACGTCGTCGACATCGATGAGCGTTTCTTGCTTGCGCTGTCGGTTCCAGACCGCGTGGCCGGTGTAGCGGGGGTTGGTGAGGATGGCTCGGACTGCGCTTTTGGACCATGCGATTCCCGAGCGGTGACGGTTGCGGGACGGGTCATAGGCCGAGGGGCACAGGATTCCTGCAGCGGTGAGTTGCTGAGCGATGGAAAAGATCCCTACACCCGCCAGGTACTGCTGGAAGATCTGCATCACCGTGGCTGCTGCGGGGGGATCGATGGCCAGACGGTGTAGTCGTTTTCCGTCGGCGGCTTTGCTGGGGTTGGGATGTGGTCCGGCGTCTTGGAGGGTGTAGCCGTAGGGTGGTCGTCCGCCGAGGTAGCGGCCTTCGACCCGGGCTTGGGCTGCCATGGCAGCGCGGACTCGGATCTTGATGCGGTTGCGTTCGCCTTTGGACATGCCGCCGAAGACGGACATGATCAGGTCGTGGGCTTCGGAGTCGGGGTCGATCGGCCCGCCGACCTCGGGGACCCAGAGTTCGACGCCGTAGTGGACGAACACGGGGAAGGTGAGCCCGAATTGGTTGCCGTAGAAGGCTCGTTGGGGTTCGCCGATGACGATGGCGTCGAACCCGCGGTTCGGGTCGCGGAGCAGTTCGAGCAGGCGGCTGGCTTGGGGGCGGCGTTTCCATGGGATGGATCGTGATTGGCCGATGTCGAAGAACTCGGCGACGATGCTGCCGTGGCCCTCGATCAGGGCGTTGGTGCGCGCCAGCTGCCAGTTCCGGGATGTCTCGGGGATCTCAACTCCGACCTGGCCCCGGTAGTGACCGGCGCCGTGATCGCGGTAGATGGCGG
Organism: Nocardia neocaledoniensis; assembly: GCF_003182135.1. Lineage (GTDB taxonomy): Bacteria > Actinomycetota > Actinomycetes > Mycobacteriales > Mycobacteriaceae > Nocardia > Nocardia neocaledoniensis. The sequence goes on from NZ_QGTL01000015.1 coordinate 185,098, forward strand.
ACATGGGTTGCTCACCGGGTTCAACCCCGCCCCGTCAAGTGATCGCAGCGGCCTCCTGCGCACTGTTCGGGGGGCCGCTGCGGGAATTCTCGGCCCGCTGATTCGGAGTAGCCGAATCGGGTAGACGCACCGTGGCCTCGGCTAAGCATAATACGTAATTCTCGCTGGAAGCCGTTCTGAAGGGATCACGGATGCGAAGGATCAAGCTCCGACCACTTGAGCAGCAGGTCGCCGTCGTTGCCGGCGGATCGAGCGGTATCGGTCGAGAGACCGCGCTTCGGCTTGCCGCCGCGGGGACGAAGGTGGTGTTGGCGGCGCGCAACGCAGCGGGGCACCTGGCTGGCAACCGATCCCACTGCGCGCCGCCTGCTCTTGGCGGGGGCGGTGGGCGGGCTGGGAACGCGATGGGCCGCCCGCGCGCGGTCCGTCGTAACAGCCCACGCCAGTCGCGGACGGATCCACGACTCCCACCTGAGGAGAGAGGAAGCTCATGACAACCGATAACATCGAACACGTTCGTATCAAGGCCCTGGCTTGGGACCTCGCGGCAGATATCTACTATCCGCCGGGATTCGACGCCGGACGGAAATACACCACGATCATCAGTGCCCACCCGACCGGCAGCTGTAAAGAACAGACCTCGGGCAATATCTACGCCACCGCGCTGGCCGAGCGGGGATTCGTGGCGATCGCCTTCGACGCGAGCTTCCAAGGTGACAGCGGGGGTGAACCGCGCCTGATCGAGGACCCCGGGTTCCGTGCGGAGGACTTCAGCTACGTCATCGATTATCTGGTCACCCAGCCCTGGGTGGACGAGAACCGGATCGGTGTACTGGCCATCTGCGGTGGCGGTGGCTACGCCGTCAGCGCCACCATGACCGAACGACGCATCAAAGCCCTCGGCACGGTGACCGGCGCGAATGTCGGGCGGCGAATGCTCGAAGGCTTCACCGAATACGACCCGCTCGGCGCGCTCGAGGCGATGGCCGCCCAGCGCACCGCCGAGGCTCGCGGCAAGGACGAGCAGGTCAACGATCTGCTGCCACCGTCTCCGGAAGCGGCCGCGCAGGCCGGTCTGACCGATGTCGACCTGATCGAGGCGACCGAGTACTACAAGACCGATCGCGGGCGTAAACCCAACGGCCGCACAAGCTTTCTGTTCTCGCGGCAGGCGCGCCTCGTCGGTTGGGATGCCTACACCCGCGCGGAGATCCTGCTCACCCAGCCGTTGTGCCTCGTCGTCGGAGACAAGCCCGGCGCGTTCGGCGCCTACCGCGACGCGTTCGAGCTCTACCAGCGCGCCGCGTCCAAGGACAAGGAACTCGTCGTCTTGGAGGGCGTGACGCACTACGACCTCTACGACCAACCCGAAGCGGTATCGCAGGCGCTGGACCGCCTCGTGCCCTTCTTCACCAAACATCTCTGACGGACCGTCCGCACGGTGAGTCGGGTCGGCGAGCCTTCCCGGCCCGACTCACCGGCCCGGCGTCGGTTCGTCCTGATCGATCGGGTGGGTCAGCAACTGTTCCATGAGAACCTTTGCGGCCGGGCTGAATTCGCGACCGCGGGCAGTGGCGAGGGTTGAAGCCCCACTCCCCCCAGCACCTCGTCGGTGTGCTCACCGTGTCCGGCCGGCGGTCGCTGGATCGCACCGGGTGTGCGGCTGAAACGCGGTGCGGGAGCGGGCTGGACGACTCCTTCGACATCGACGATGGTGCCGCGGGCTCGCAGGTGTGGATTGCTCGGTGCCTCGGTGCCTCGGTGCCTCGGTGCCTCGGTGAGCGAGAGCACCGGAGTCACGCAGGCTTCCTGGCCGGCTGCGAGAGCACACCATTCGTCGCGGGTTCTGGTGCGGTATACGGCAGCGAATCTTTCCCGCATCGCGGGCCACTGCGAATTGTCGTGTTGGTCGGGCAGCTCCGCTTCGTCGATACCCATGATCCGCAGCAGATTGCGCCAGAAGCGGGATTCGTTGGCGCCCAAACTGATCCAGCCGCCATCGGCGGTTTCGTAGACATTGTACCAGGGTGCGCCCGAGTCGAGCCGGTTCCCGGGGCGCTCGTCGCTCCAGTAACCCGCGGCGAACAGGCCGTAGAACAGTGTCATGAGCGATGCCGAGCCGTCGACCATGGCAGCGTCGACAACTTGCCCTCGGCCCGACAAACGACTCTCCAGCAGCGCGGAGACCACCCCTAGCGCCGGGTACAGCGATCCACCGCCGAAGTCACCCGCCAGGTTGAGCGGGATGACGGGCGGTTCACCCGCGCGGCCGACCGAATGTTGATCGGTCCCGCGAGGAACCCACCGACGGTGAAAGCGAGGAAGAACAGGCTGCCCGTGAAGCCGATCTGTGAGGCGCTCAGATCCAGATCCTCGCGCAGTGGCTGAGCGATGAGCCCGAACACCGCCTTGTCGGAGGCGTTGAGGAGGTAGAGCACCACCAGCATCCCGGTCAGACCCCACCCGGTCATCCCGGGGCCTGGGGTGGGTGGTGGTGTGACTGGTGAGGTTTGCTCTTGCGCGAGTTGTGTCACGTGCGTGTCCTTCGGGGGCTCGAGGGCGCTTCGCTCGGCACGCGGTGGGCGGCCCCGACGAGCCGCCCACCGGCCGTCTATTTCTGGCTGGGGAACGGGGCGTTGACCGTGTCCTGGTACTGGATGACGGCCGCGATCGCCACCGGAGCGCCGACCAGGATCGCGCCGGTCAGCACACCGATCGGGGCGAGGGCGGCGGCGCCGATGAGGCAACCGGCCAGCGGGCCCGCACCGAACAGCAATGCCAGGGGCCCGGTGGCGACACCGGCTGTCACGCCGCCGAGCAGGCAGCCGATCGTGCCCGCGCCGACCGCCCCGACCATGGCGCCGACGGCCGCACCCATCGAGATGGTCGAGGTCATCCGCGACCAGGCGGCCTGCTCACGGTCGTACGGAGATTTCCACGGTGCCTGTTCCTGGTGGGGGAGCGCGACGGGTCGGTAGTGGGCGCGGGCGGGATCGAGCACCGGTGTCAGGCGCGCGGTGTCGCCGGTGATAGCCACGTCGATCGGAAAGGCGATGTCGTCGACGTTGAACTCGAGCGGCACGCCGGCCAGGATCTCGCCGCGGTCGGACCGGATCTGGAACTGACCGTTGTCCACGATGAGCGCGCCGTGCTCGATCTCGATGACGGCCGCGGTTCCGTCCTTGTACGCGGTGTAGTTCACGCCGGGGACGATGTCGACGCTGAGGGGGTCGGCGGCAGCGACGGTCGAGGTCAGGACCAGGGCGCTGAGCGTCGCGGCACAGACGCCGGCCAGACGGGTGGGTTTCATAGTGCTCCTCGAGAGGGGGTCGGAGTTCAGACGCGCCGGCCACCGAAGTCGGGTAACGGGAGGCTTGCCGGTGGGCAGGTACTGCCGCCG
>NZ_QGTL01000016.1 GCF_003182135.1 Nocardia neocaledoniensis
AAGACCGAGCGCACCCAGCTCGACGGCACCGGCAACGTCAAGGGCACCGGCGAGTTCAAGCAGTGGGACGTGCAGGCCATCTACCGCGCCGTCGGATATCGGTGTGCCGCGGTGGCCGGCCTCCCCTTCGACGAGGACACCGACACCGTTCCGCACCGGGCGGGCAGAGTCCTGGCGGACGGGGAACCGCTGCCCGGCGTCTATGTGACCGGCTGGGTCAAACGGGGCCCGGTCGGTCTCATCGGCCACACGAAGGGCGATGCCAACGAGACCGTCGCCTGCCTGCTGGCCGACCGGCGGACACTGACACGTCCCGCGCACCCCGATCCGGACGCGGTACTCGAATTCCTGCTGGCCGCCGGGATCTCGTTCACCACCTGGGACGGCTGGTACCGCCTCGACGCGCACGAGCGCGCACTCGGCGAGCCAGAGGGGCGTGAGCGCGTCAAAGTCGTCGACCGCGTGGACATGCTGCGCGCCAGCGTGGGCGGCTGACGGATGCCGATGCCCCGGACCACCCCGACCCCGCCGCAGGTCGTCACCGCCCTCGACGCCGTCCACGATCCCGAGATCGGCCGTCCCCTCACCGAATTGGACATGATCGACGCCGTCGAGGTGGACGCGCGCGGTCACGTCGAGATCCGGGTCCTGCTGACCGTCGCGGCGTGCCCGCTGCGGGCGACGATCAGCGCCGACATCCGTGCCGCGGTCACCGCGCTTCCGGGCGTCACCGGCGTCGACATCGACTTCGGTGTGATGAGCGAGGGCCAGCGCCAAGCCCTGCGGCTGCGGCTGCGTGGTCCGGCCGCGGAGGCGGAGAACGGACTCACCGCCCCGGACACGGCGACTCGGGTGTACTGCGTCGTCTCCGGCAAGGGCGGCGTCGGAAAGTCCAGCGTCACCGTGAACCTGGCGGTCGCGCTCGCCCGGCGGGGTCTGCGCGTGGGCGTCATGGACGCCGACGTGCACGGGCACTCGGTCCCGGCGATGCTCGGCATCACCACCGCCCCGACTGTGGTGGAGCGAATGCTGATGCCGCCCACCGCCTTCGGCATCCGGGTCATCTCGATCGGTATGTTCGCCGAGGGAAACGCGCCCGTCATCTGGCGTGGTCCGATGCTGCACCGTGCGCTGGGGCAGTTCGTGCACGACGTCTATTGGGGCGAGCTCGACGTCCTGCTGATCGACATGCCGCCGGGCACCGGCGACATCGCGATCTCGCTGGCCCAGCTCCTGCCTGCCGCCGAACTCCTCGTCGTCACCACCCCGCAGCGCACGGCGGCCCGCATCGCCGAACGGGCGGGCGCGGTCGCGGCGCAGACAGGGCAGCGGGTGGCGGGCATCGTCGAGAACATGTCCTGGTACGACGCTTCGGACGGCACCAGGCACACCCCGTTCGGCGCGGGCGGGGCGACTGCGGTCAGCCGGGCGTTGAGCGTGCTGCTCGATCGCCACTGCCCGGTTCTCGGACGGATTCCGTTCGACCCCGTGGTCTGCGTGGCGGGCGACGACGGCGTGCCCTTCACCCACGCGGCGCCGGAGTCCGCGCCCGCGCACGCGATCGCCGACATCGCCGCGATTCTGGCGCCGACCGGCGGCGGGCTGACCGGCAGGCGGCTTCCGGTGACCCCGATGAACCGGACGGTACAGCGAAATGGTGCGTAGGCGGGGCGAACGGCTCTAGTCTGTATCCGCTACACACTGTGGAGGTTGGATCACATGACGGTCGAGATCGTGACCGAGCCGGCGCCCGAGGACCTGTGGACCGGATCGGGCCGCGCGACCGGGGCGCCGCCGACGTCGATGATCGAGCGGATGACGCTGATCCTGGACGCGTTCGACGCGACCACCCCCACCCTCACTCTGCTCGGCCTCGCCGAACGCACCGGCCTGCCACGCTCCACGGTGCACCGCATCCTCGACCAGATGATCCGGCTGCGCTGGCTCGCCCACACGCCCGGCGGCTACCGGCTCGGGCTGCGCGTGCTCGAACTCGGCGGGCTCGCCGCCGAACACAACGAACTGCGGGAAGTGGTCGGGCCGCTGCTGTACGACCTCAGCCAGCGCACCGGCCTGATCGGGCACCTCGCCGTGCTCGACGGCCGCGAGGTGCTGATCCTGGACCGCGCGGGCACCCGCGGCCACGCCGCGGTGCCCACCCGGGTCGGCGGCAGGCTGCCCGCCCACTGCACCGCCGTCGGCAAGGCGCTGCTCGCCACCCTGGAACCGGGGATCGCCGACGCCTCCCTGCGCGGCAACACCGCCCCGCGCACGGCGCGCACGATCGTCGACCGGGCCGAGCTGCACCGCGAACTGGCCCGCATCCGCAATCGGCAGGGCGTGGCCGTCGACACCGAGGAGTCGCTGCCGGGAGTCGGGTGCGTGGCGGTGCCGATCCGCGGGCGTGGCGCCGCGCTGGCCGCGATCTCCCTGTCGGGCAGCCTGCACGGTGACCGCAGCGCCCTCGACACCGCGCGACTGGCCAGGGCGCTGGCCGAGGTCGCCAAGGAAGCGGCGCGCACCCTGGTGCCCCGGCACGGCCGCGCCCACTAGCCCCGGCTCAGCCCGCCGGACGTGTCGCCATCGCCCGTCCGGCCGCCCGCCCGGAGAAGATGCAGCCGCCGAGGAAGGTGCCCTCGAGCGCGTTGTAGCCGTGCACGCCACCGCCACCGAAACCGGCGACCTCGCCCGCGGCGAAGAGCCCGGGGAACACCGAGCCGTCCGGCCGCAGCACCCGCGAGTCCAGATCGGTCTGCAGACCGCCGAGGGTCTTGCGGGTGAGGATGTTCAGGCGCACCGCGATGAGCGGACCGTGCGCCGGGTCGAGGATACGGTGCGGTTTGACGACCCGCCCGGCCTTGTCGCCGAAGTACTTGCGCGCGTTGGTGATCGCGGCGAGCTGCGCGTCCTTGCCGAACGGATTGGCGACCTCGCGGTCCCGGGCCACGATCTGGCGCTCCAGCGCGGCCGCGTCGAGCTGCGGGCCGCGCGCGATCGCGTTCATCCCGTCCACCAGTTCGGCGAGCGAGTCGGCGACCACGAAATCCACGCCGTGCCGCTTGAACGCCTCCACCGGTCCCGGCGCGCCCTTGGCGACGCGGCTGCGCAGCGTGAGTTTGAGGTCCTTGCCGGTGATGTCGGGATTCTGCTCCGAGCCCGACAGCGCGAACTCCTTCTCGATGATCGTCTGATTCAGCACGAACCACGAGTAGTCGTGCCCGGTCGAGAGGATCTGCCGCATGGTCGCGTTGGTGTCGAAGCCGGGGAAACACGGTGCGGGCATGCGGTTTCCGTTCGCGTCGAACCACAGCGACGACGGTCCGGGGATGATCCGGATGGCGTGATCGGGCCAGACCGGATCCCAGTTGTTGATGCCCTCGGTGTAGTGCCACATCCGGTCGCGGTTGACCAGCGCGGCGCCGGCCTGCTCCGAGATGCCGAGCATCCGCCCGTCGACATAGGCGGGAACGCCCGAGATCATCGTCTCCGGGCACGGGCCGAGGCGTTCGGTGGGCCAGTTGCGGCGGATCAGGTCGTGCGCGTGCCCGATCCCGCCGGAGCTCACCAGCACGGCGGGCGCGTGGAAGGTGAACTCGCCCACCACCTCCCGGCTCGACGCCACGCCACGCTCGGTGTCGCTCGGGGCGAGCACGCTGCCGCTGATCCCGGTGACGGCCCCGTCGGTGACGACGAGCTCGTCGACCCGGTGCCGGAACGCGAAGCGCACCAGGCCGCGTGCCTCACCGGCGAGCACGGGTTCGAGGAACACGCGCAGGACCTCCGGGCCGGTGCCCCAGGTGAGATGGAACCGGGGAACGGAGTTGCCGTGCCCGCCGGCCAGTCCGCCGCCGCGTTCGGCCCAACCGACCAGGGGGGTGACCCGTAAACCCAGGGCGTGCAGGTAATCCCGCTTCTCGTCGGTGGCGAACCGGACGTAGGCCTCGGCCCAGCGACGCGCCATCCGGTCCTCGTCGTCACGATCGAAGCCCGCCGAGCCCAGCCAGTCCTGCAGGGCCAGCTCGTAGGAATCCTTGATGCCGAGCCTGCGCTGTTCGGGGCTGTCGACGAAGTACAGGCCGCCCAGCGACCAGAACGCCTGGCCGCCGAGGTTGGCGCGATTCTCCTGCTCGACCACCAGGACCTTGCGTCCGGCCAGGACCAGTTCATGGGTGGCGACCAGGCCCGCGAGCCCGGCGCCGACGACGATCGCGTCGGGGGTGAAATCTTCGATGCTCTCTGGGACTGTGCTCGACATACCCGGGAACGTAGCATTGGTGCGTCGGGGCCGGGGGTAAGTCTTGGAAACGCCCTGACCAGCCAGGTTTCACGCAGAGAGGTCTTCTATGCCTATCCGTACGCGCACCGGCGCGGCCGTGCTCGTCCTCGCGGTCCTCGCCGGTCTCGGCGCCACCTCCTGCTCACGCACGGAACGCTGGTGCGAGCGCGACCAGGGTGACGTCCTCGTCGAGAACTCCTACTGCGAGCGCGGCGTTCCCGGCTACGAGTGGGAACCCGATCACGACAAGCCCAAGAAGAAGAAAAAGCCCAAGAAGCACTGACCCGAGCGGCCTTGCGCCGCAGGTGATCCGAGACCCGGCCGTGGCGCAACAGATGCCGAGTCCACGCCGTGTCGATGCGAGTCCGCGGGTATCCCCTTGGTGAGCGACGAAAACCCTTGTGGTGGACAGTGATCGCTCGCTGATTCTCACAACGGCGTGAGTGGGTGGGTGCCATGAACTCTCGAAAGGTCATTTCCGGATTCGCACGACGGGCGGCGCGGACGCTGTCGGTGGTGCTCCTGGCGGCGGGGATCGGGACAGCGACGTCCCAGGGGTCGATCGCGCTGGCGCACAGTTGCGCCTCGATCGACGTCGTGATCGCCCGTGGCACACAGGAACCCGGTTATCTGGGGGCCGCCGTCGGCGATCCGCTCTATGCGGTGCTGAGCAGGCAGCTACCGGTGGACATCTCCGCGCACCGGGTGGAGTATCCGGCCGACCTGCTGGTGCCCAGTTCGGTGAGCGACGGTACGCGCGCGATGACCTCGCACGTCCTCGCACAGGCCGCGGCCTGCCCCGAGCAGCGCTTCGTCCTCGTCGGCTACTCCCAGGGCGCGGTGGTCACCCACGGGGTGCTCGGATCCGCCGCGGCCACCGTCCTGCCCGGGATCTGGGTGCTGCCGCCGGAGCTGTCCCCGCGCATCGTCGCGGTGCTGCTGTTCGGTGACCCGCTGCGCCTCGTCGGTGGCACGGTGGCGCCGCTCTACGCGGATCGCGCCGAGAACTATTGCACCGCAGGCGATCCCGTCTGCGCGGGGGGTGTGTTCCCGACCGCGCACGGCGCCTACGACTGGGCCTTCGCCGTGGCCGCCGGACAGGTGGGCGCACGGCTGTGAGCCTGGACTGCCCGCCGCTCAGGCGGCGGGCAGCACGCCGGACAGGACCGTGCTGATCTGCGCGACCGCGCGGTCGACGCTGCCGGTCGGCTGGAACAGGTGGCTCAGCGTGAGCCGGACCATGATCTCCACGACCGAGGTGAGTTCGTCGTCGGACAGCGCGGTGAGCCGGTAGCGCTCGCGCACCGTGCCGGTGAGCGCGGCGACCGCCCGGCCGAGGACCGGTTCGGGCTCGCTCAGCAGCGCGGGCAGCAGCGCGGTGTCGGCCTCGGCGCGCGCCGCGAGCACCGCCTTGATCAGGGTGTTGTCGCCCGCGTTGCGCAGGGTGTAGTCGGCGGCGGCGGTCATGCCGGCGAGGGGGTCGGCCGGGTGTTCGGTCAGCGTGTCGGCGATGCCCGCCAGATAGATGCCCAGCTCGCGCTCGATGAGCGCGTCGGCGAGTGCCTGCTTGGTGCCGATCTCCTTGTAGAGGACGGGACGGCTGATCCCGACCTCCTTGGCCACGCGCGACATGTTGACCGCGCCCCAGCCCTCGGTGACGACCATGGCCCGGGCGGCATCGAGCATGCGGTCGCGCAACAGCTGCCGCATCTCGGCGTGGAAGTTCGGCGATTCGGTCACGGAAACGATCGTACATGTCTCTTGGTTTCGGATCGATTATTGACAAATCGATAGTGACTGTCTTCACTAGAACACATCAGCCAAATGTGTAAACGGACGCGGCAACAATAGTGCCGGTGTCCCGGCGGCAGGAGAACATGGATGACGACATCTCGGATCGGCCACGACGGGTCGGCGGCGGTGCTGCACTGGCGCGACCCCAAGCGCTATCTGTGGCTGTTCGGCCTGATCGCGCCCAGCGCCGCGCTGCTGGCGTGCGCGTTCGTGTGGACCTTCCACCAGCTGGGCTGGGGCGCGGTCGCCCCCGTCTGGTGGTGGCTCGGCCCGATCCTGCTCTACGTCCTGTTGCCGATCCTGGACCGCTTCTTCGGTCCCGACGGCGAGAACCCGCCGGAGGAGGTGATGGAGGCGCTCGAGAACGACCGGTACTACCGCTGGTGCACCTACGCCTACATCCCGCTGCAGCTGATCAGCCTGGTCCTGGCCTGCTACCTGTGGACGGCGGACGACCTGTCCTGGCTCGGGATCGACGGCGGTCTCGGCCTGGTCTCGAAGATCGGCCTGGCCTTCACCATCGGCGCCATGGGCGGGATCGGCATCAACACCGCGCACGAGCTCGGGCACAAGAAGGACGAGCTGGAGCGGTGGCTGTCGAAGATCACCCTCGCCCAGACCGGCTACGGCCACTTCTACATCGAGCACAATCGCGGTCACCACGTGCGGGTCTCCACCCCCGAGGACCCGGCCAGCGCCCGCTTCGGGGAATCGTTCTGGACGTTCCTGCCGCGCAGCGTGTGGGGGAGCCTGACCTCGGCGTGGGAACTGGAACGCACCCGCCTCGAGCGGCTCGGCAAGGGCCCCTTCACGATCCACAACGACGTCCTCAACGCGTGGCTGATGACCGTGGTGCTGTGGGGCGCGCTGGTCGCGGTGTTCGGCCCGGTGATCCTGCCGTTCCTGCTGATCCAGGCGGTGTACGGTTTCTCCCTGCTCGAGACCGTCAACTATCTCGAGCACTACGGGCTGCTGCGGCGCAAGACCGCCTCGGGCCGCTACGAGCGCTGCACCCCGGAGCACAGCTGGAACTCCGACCACCTGGTCACCAACATCTTCCTGTACCACCTGCAGCGCCACAGCGACCACCACGCCAACCCGACCCGGCGCTATCAGACCCTGCGCCACATGGACGGCGCGCCCGAGCTGCCCAGTGGGTACGCCAGCCTGATCGGCCTGGCCTATCTGACCCCGCTGTGGCGCAAGGTGATGGACCCGCGCGTGCTCGCGCACTACGACGGCGACATCACCCGCGTCAACATCCAGCCCGCCAAGCGGGACAAGGTCCTGGCGAAGTACGGAGCCCGCTGATGACCGTCTACCTCTGCCCCGTCTGCGACTACCGCTACGACGAGCGCCAGGGCGCGCCCCGCGAGGGATTCCCCGCCGGCACCGCGTGGTCGGCGATCCCCGAGGACTGGTGCTGTCCGGACTGCGGCGTGCGCGAGAAGCCCGATTTCACAGCGACCGAGGAGGTTTCGCGATGAACGACTACCGGCTGTTCCGCTGCGCGCAGTGCGGCTTCGAGTACGACGAGGCGCTGGGCTGGCCCGAGGACGGCATCGAACCCGGCACCCGCTGGGACGACATCCCCGCGGACTGGTCCTGCCCCGATTGCGGCGCCGCCAAAGCCGATTTCGACATGCACGAGGTGAGTCGCGGATGAGCGAGCGGATCGTCGTCGTCGGCGCCGGTGTCGCCGGCGCGACCGCCGCGCAGACGCTGCGGCGCGAAGGCTTCGCGGGCGAGATCGTGCTCGTCGGCGCCGAACCGGATCTGCCCTACCGCAGGCCCGCGGTCTCCAAGGACCTGCTCGCCGGTACCGGCACGATCGAGCGCGCGGCACTGAAACCGGCGGCGTTCTGGGCGGAGAGCCGGATCGATCTGCGCCCCGGCGTCACCGCCGAGGCCGTCGACACCGACCGTGCGACCGTGCGCTTGGCCACCGGTGAGACGTTGGGCTACGACAGCCTGCTCCTGGCGACCGGAGCGCGAGCCAGAACGCTGGACACCGGGTCGAAACGGGTGCACACCCTGCGCGGCCGCGGCGACATCGAGGCACTCCGGGCGGCCGTGACCACGGGCGGTTCGCTGCTGATCATCGGCGGTGGCTTGATCGGCTGCGAGGTGGCGGCCACCGCCCGCGGCCTCGGAGCGCGGGTGACCCTGCTCAACGCGGGCTCCGAGCTGATGGACCGGGTGCTGCCCGCCCCGGTCTCGGCGTTGCTGCGACGCCGCCACGTCGAGCACGGCGTGCGGGTCGAGAACGACGTCGTGACCACGGATCTGGTCGACGCCGACGGCGGCGTCACCGCGGTCGCCGCCGACGGCCGTACCTGGTCGGCGGCCGCGGCCCTGGTCGCCATCGGCTCGGTTCCCGACACCGCCCTGGCCGAAGCCGCCGGGATCACGGTGAACGACGGCATCGTCGTCGACCACCACCACCGGACCTCCGCGCACAACGTCTTCGCCGCGGGCGACGCGACTACGGTCTACCACCCACTGCGCGGTGCCTATGAGCGCCCGCAGCACTGGAATTCGGCGATGAGCGCCGGCGCGGCGGCGGCGATGTCCATTCTCGGTCTGCCCGCCGCCACCGCCGAGGTCCCGTGGGGCTGGACCGATCAGCACGGCCGGTCGCTGCAGTTCGCCGGCTGGCTCCACCCCCACAACGAGCTGATCGTCGACGGCGACCTCGACGGCGGCGAGTTCCTGGTCACGGCCCTGCACCAGAGCATCCCCGTCGGCGCCGTGGCCATGGCGCGACCCCGCGACCTGCGCGCCACCCGCACGCTCATCGACGCGGGCCGCCCCTACCGGACTCCCGCGGTGCCCGCTCCCTGAGCTGCGCCCGATCGCGGCCGAGAACTGACCGCGATCGGCCGTAGCGTGGGCGGTATGCGAACACGAGAGAAGAGGATTGTCGTCACGACCCCGCGCGGGCATGTGGGCTCGCGGGTGGTCCAGTTGCTGATCCAGGCGGGCGTACGGCCCACGCTCCTGATGCGCGACCCCGCTCGCCTCGACCGCGCCCTCCGGGCTCGCGTCGACGTGGTGCAAGCCGACCAGGCCGACGCCGAGGCGGTCGTCGCGGCCACCCGCGGCGCGGACCGGCTCTTCTGGGTCGACCCGCCCGCCCTCGTCGACGGTGACCCGGTCGCGGGCTACGCGCGGATGGGGGAGTCGGCCGCCAGGGCGATCACCGAGAACGGCATCGAGGCCACGGTGTTCCTCAGCAGCATCGGCGCCGAGAAGCGCGGCGGTGCCGGCGAGATCGACGGCCTGGCCCGCACCGAGGAACTGCTCGACGCCACCGGCGCGTCCGTGCTGCACCTGCGCTGCGCGTACTTCTTCACCAACCTGCTCACCCAGCTCGACGAGATCAGGGCGGGCACCCTGTCGACACCGTGGCCGCTCGAGCACGTGATGCCGTGGGTCGCCCCCCGCGACATCGGCGAGGTGGCCGCGGCCCGCCTGCTCTCGGACGCGTGGTCGGGCCGGGTGGTGCAGGCCGTGCACGGGCCGGAAGATCTGACCTTCGCGCAGGTCGCGAAGATCCTGGGCGCCGAACTCGGCCACGACGTGACACCGGTCCCGATCAGCGACGAGCAGTTCCGTGGCGTGCTGCGCGAGGCCGGGCTCGGTGCGGGCCAGATCGACGGAATCGCGGGCATGTCCGCGGGATTGAGCTCGGGATTCGTCGCCGAGCAGCCACGTTCGATCGCGACCACCACGCCGACGACCCTGGCCGCCTGGGCGCGCACCCACCTGCGCTGAGCGCGCGGGTCGGTCACGATCGTGACCGGCCCGCAACGTCGCCGTCCTACCAGTGCACGCCCGGCAGCATCCGGCTCATCCGCGCGGCCGGGCTCGGCATCACCATGAGCGGGGTGAGCACCGGCGCGAGCACGGTGAGCGCGTTGCGGCTCGGCGCCTCCGGTTCGGCCGGTTCGGCGACGACCGGCACGGCGGCCTGCTTGCCCTGCGCCGCGGTGGATTCCCCGAACAGGCGGAAACCGGTGTGCAGGATCGACCGCTTGAGCGAGGGCAGGAACATCTCCACCGCCTGGGCGAACGTGCCGACCGGCGTATCGATCCGATCGGGTCGTTCCAGCAGCGCGCGGACCACGATGTCGGCGGCCCGCTCCGGGTCGGGCAGCGGCAGCGCGCGGTACAGATCGGTCGGCGCGATCATCGGCGTGCGCACCAGCGGCATCCGGATGGAGGTGAAACTCACTCCGGCGCCGCGGTTCTCGACCGCCGCGATCTCGCTGAAGTTGTCCAGCGCCGACTTGCTCGCCGCGTACGCCGCGAACCGCGGCACCTTGGTCTGCACCGCGATCGAGGAGATGTTCACGATGTGCCCGAAACGCCGCTCCCGCATCGAGGGCAGCAGGGCCAGGATCAGGCGCACCGCGCCGAAGTAGTTGACCGCCATGGTGCGCTCGAAGTCGTGCATCCGGTCCACCGAATTGGCGACCGAGCGGCGGATCGAGCGGCCCGCGTTGTTCACCAGGTAGTCCACGTGGCCGTGCTCGCGCAGCAGTGCGGCCACGAGCTCGTCGACCGCGGCCGCGTCGGTGATGTCGCACGGATACGCGAAGGCGGTCCCGCCGTCGGCACGCACGGATTCCGCTGCGGCCGTGAGGTCTTCGGCACCACGCGCCACCATGAGCACCGTCGCGCCGCGCCGCGCCACCGCGTGCGCGGTGGCCAGCCCGATCCCCGAGGACGCGCCGGTGATGAGCACGACCCGGCCCGCCAGCCGATCGGCGTCGGCGGCCGGACGCCCGCGATGCGGGTCCAGGTTGGCCCGCCAGTAGTCCCAGAGCCGCGCGGCGTAGGTGTCGAACGCGGGCACGTCGAGCCCGGGCAGCTGGGCGCGGGTCGAATCGGCGACGAATTCCGCGGTGAACCCGACATGCGGCGCCACCTCGGCCGGGATCCCGGCCTGCTCGAACAGGAAGTCCCGCACGGCGTGCGCGCCCGGGACGTGCCCGAGCCCGCTCAGCGCGCGGGCGCTGCCCGGCACCGTGCCGATCCCGGCGGGCCCACCCGCGGCGCTCGCGAGCGCGCGGTAGATCTCACCGAACGGCTGCGGCTTCGGATTGACCAGGTGGAACGTGCGCCCGTCGAGTCCCTCGCGGCGCACCAGCCGCACCATGGCCTCGGCGACGTAGTCGACCGGGACCACGTTGGTCGCGCCCAGATCGGGCAGCGGCAACGGCAGTTCGGCGGGCAGCGCCGCCAGCGCCGCGATCGCCTGGAAGAAGTAGTACGGGCCGTCGATCTTGTCCATCTCGCCGGTGCGCGAATCGCCGACCACGATGGCCGGGCGATACACCCGCCAGCGCACGTCGGTGGCCTCGCGGACGAGCTTCTCGGCGGCGAACTTGGTGCGGTGATACGGCGAGGTCAGGTTCTGGCCGAGGTCGAAGTCCTCCTCGAAGAACTTGCCGCGATGATCACCGGCGACGGCCACCGAGGACACGTGGTGCAGCACGGCGTCGAGCTTGCGCGCCAGCTCCAGCACCGAGCGGGTGCCCGCGACATTGGCCGCGTGCGCAGTGTCCTCGTCGGCGGTCATGTCGTAGACCGCGCCCAGATGCAGGATGTGATCGGCGCGCGGCGGTTCGTCGCCGAGCCCGAGCCCCTCGGCGGTCAGGTCCCCGACCAGGGCGAACACTCGATCGCCGTCGGGATGCTGCGCGGTGAGCGCGGTGAACTTGGCCAGCGACTCGGCGCGCACCAGCACGTGCACGAGCGCGGTGGGGTCGGCCGCGAGCAGCCCCCGCACCACGCGCCTACCCAGAAATCCCGTACCGCCTGTCACGATGTAGGAAACCATCGCCCCTCCTGAAGAATTCGTCGAAACACGGTGTCGTGCAACAGTGATCCGGCATGCGGCGGTGGATGCGGGCATCAGTGAAACCGGGCACTGCGTCGTCCCGGCTGCGCTAACCGTACTCGTCAGTAACCTAGCTGGGCAAGCGCGTGGCGCCCGCTGGCCGTGTGGGAATGGTCACCTGTCGTCGCAGGTCAAAGGGTATGTGTGACAGCCGCTTTCAGTAACCGAGAGTTTCGGACAACTTGTCGCTACCGGCCCGCACGGGGTGCCGAGCTGAGCCCGGCACCCCGCGTCCGGCTCAGCGCAGATCGCGTCGGCGGAAGGCGATGAGGCCCACGGCGATCCCGGCCGCGGCCACCACGAGCAACCAGGCGACGGGCACGATGTCGAACGCCCCGCCGGGCAGCTTGGGCGGGTGCACGAACGGCACCAGATCCATCAGCCACTGCGGGAACGTGCCCAGCGAACCGAGCAGCATGATGACCACCGTCGCGCTGAGCACCGCCCAGGCGAGCGTCGCGTACTTGGGCACCACGCCGAACAGCACCAGCGCGATCGCGGTGATCACCCAGACCGCGGGCAGCTGCACGGCCCCCGCGGCGAGCGAATCACCGACCTTGCCCACGACGTCGCCGTCGGTCGCGCCCCACACCACGCCGATGCCCAGGCCCGAAACCAGCAGGGCCACAGTGGGTCCGGCGATCGCGAAGAGCAGATGGCTCGCCACGAACCCGGTCCGCCCGACCGCGGCGGCCAGCACGGTCTCGGCGCGCCCGGTGCTCTCCTCCTCGTGCAGTCGCAGCACCGACGACACCGAGTAGGCGGCCGCCGCGGCGGCGAGCATGGTGATCGCGTAGGCGATGAACGACTTCTCCAGGTCGGTCGATCCGCCCATCGAGGTGACCACGTCCTGCAGCGTGCCGCTGTCGTCGAGCATGCCGCCGATGCTGTTCACGGCGCCGCCGATCAGCAGGCCGTACAGGGCGAAGCCCACCGTCCAGCCCAGCATCGACCCGCGCTGCAGCCGCCAGGCCAAGCCGACCGGACCGGCCAGCGCGCCACCCGCCGTCGCCGGGCCGGGGCGTTCGGCCAGCAGCCCGGCGCCGAGATCGCGGGTGCGCAACAGCTGATAGGCCAGCAGCGTCGCGCCGGCGCCCACGACGGCCAGCGGAACGAGCACCCACCAGCGTTCCCCGGCGTACGGCCGGATCTGCAGACACCAGCCCAGCGGCGAGAACCACGACAGCACACCGTTGCCCGCGTCACCCACCGCGCGCACGGCGAACGCGGCGCCCAGCGTGCCGAGCGCGACACCGCGCGCGATGCGCGCGCCGTTGCTCAGCTGGGCGGCCACCGCCGCGACGGCCGCCCACACGATGCCGGAGGCGGCCAGCGCCAGGCCCCAGGCGAGGGAGCCCGCCGTCGGCAGGTCGGCGGCCGACAGGGAAGCGGTACAGGCGATTCCGGCGACCACGGAGGCGCCGAAGGTGAGCAGCAGCGCGCCGGTGAGACCGGCGAACCGGCCGATGCTGGTCGCGCCGACCAGCTCCGCGCGCCCGGTCTCCTCTTCGACCCTGGTGTGCCGGATCACCGTGAGCACGGCGGCGATGGCGATCATCGAATACATCGCCCCGGCCTTCCAGGTACCGATGGAGCCGAGCGAGGAATTGAAGACCGGACCGTACATGGCGAGCAGGGCGGGACTGGCCGCCGTCGTGGCCGCGAAGCTGTCCAGCTGCTGCTGGCTGGCGTAGAGGTCTTTGATCGAGACGATCTGCAGGGCGGGCATCAGCCCGATCAGCAGCGACCACAGTGGCGCGATGATCCGGTCGCGGCGCAGGAACAGGCGCAGCATCTGGCCCGTCCCCGCGAACTCGCTCGCGGTCCGCGTGGAATGCAGGAAGCCGGGTGTCGCGGCGAGGGTGGTCATGCCCGCACCGCCGCTTCGGTCGCCGCCGCGCCGTCGGCCTCGACGTGGTAATGGCGCAGGAACAGGTCCTCGAGCGTGGGCGGCGCGCTGGTCAGGCTGCGCACCCCCGCGTCGCCGAGTACCCGGATGAGCGCGCCCAGATGCTCGGCGTCGACCTGGCAGCGCAGGGTCGAGCCGTCCTGTTCGACGTCGTCGACTCCGGGCAGCGCGCCGACATCGCCTGGGTCGCCGATCAATTCGGCGGTGATGGCCGTGCGGCTCAGGTGCCGCAGCTGATCGAGTGAACCGGACTCGACCGTGCGCCCGGCCCGGATGATCGTCACCCGGTCGCACAGGTGCTCGACCTCGGACAGGATGTGGCTCGACAGCAGCACCGTCGCCCCGCGGGCGGCGGCCTCGCGGACGCAGTCCTGGAAGATCTGTTCCATCAACGGATCCAGGCCCGAGGTGGGCTCGTCGAGCACGAGCAGATCGGCGTTCGCCGAGAAGGCCGACACCAGCGCGACCTTCTGCCGGTTGCCCTTGGAATAGGTGCGGGCCTTCTTGGTGGGATCGAGCTCGAAACGCTCGATCAGTTCCGCGCGCCGGTTCTCGTCGAGCCCGCCGCGCATCCGGGCGAGCAGGTCGATCGTCTCGCCGCCCGAGAGCGAGGGCCACAGCGTGACATCGCCGGGGACATAGGCGATCCGGTGGTGCAGGGCGACCGCGTCGGTCCACGGGTCGCGGCCGAACAGCGACGCTTCGCCGCCGGAGGCCCGCAGGACGCCGAGCAGCACGCGGATCGTGGTGGATTTTCCCGCGCCGTTGGGGCCGAGGAAACCGTGGATCTCACCGGGGCCGACCCGCAGGTCGAGGCCGTCGAGCGCGGTGAAGCGGCCGAAGTTCTTGCGCAGGTCACGAACATCGATGACCCGATCGGTGGTGGGGGAGGGCATCGTCTACTCCTCGCTGAGGCTGTCGAGCAGAGTCGAATCGGTCAGCATGCCCTGGGTGTAGAGCTCGAGCGCCGGAAAGGTGATCTCTTCGGAGAGTTCCCGAATCGCCTTGCGGTAGTCGAGCTTTCCCTCGCGCTGACTTCGCATCTGCAGATAGAGGTTCATGGCTCCGACATGGCAGAGCACGATGTATCTGGCCCGGGCCGCGGGGTCGCGACTCGGTTTGAGCTGACCTTCCTCGACCGCGGTCTGCATGTATTGCTCGGCGTCGGCGATCATGTGCTCGAGCAGCGATTCCGCGAGCGAGCCGCCGGCTTGGAAACTGCGCAGCATGTAGGCCACGAGTGGGGCGTACATCTCGATCTCGGCCATCGCGTTGAGCATCCCGGTGGGACCGGACGAACGGATGACGCGCAGCTTCTCGTCGCGGATGATCTCGAGCACGCGGTCGTCACAGGCGGCGCGCAGGCCGTCCTTGGAACCGAAGTGATGGTTCACCAGGCCGGGTGAGACGCCGGCCGCCGCGGCGATCGCCCGGACGCCGACCCCGAAACCTTGGTCGCCGAACAGGTCGATCGCGGTATCGCGAATGCGGGCCGCGGTCGTCAGATCAGGGGAGGGTCCTTGCGGTACGGGCTGTTGGCTGAACACATGTTCAATATACTAAACGAGTGTTCAATCGGCGAGCAAGGGGTCGGCGCGGGTTTTGTGACGCGAGTTTCGTCGGCGCCGTCACCGGCCCGGTCGGGGCTAGTGTCGGGGGTATGGCTACCGGCACAACGACGACGGCAGAACATCTCCGCGCAGCGCTGGACGGACCGTGGCGCGCGCTGCGAGACCAGGCGCGAGCCCAGCTCGCCGACGAACGCTTCAGCGGCGACCCGGAACTCGACATCCACGCGGCCAGGGCGCGCGTGCTCGACCAGATGAAGATCATCGCGACCCTCGGCTACCCGGAACGCGGCTTCCGGTCCGAGCACGGCGGCACCGGCGATCCGGGCGGCGCGGTCACCAGTCTGGAGATGCTGGCCTACGCCGACCTGTCGCTGTGGGTGAAATCCGGTGTGCAGTGGGGACTGTTCGGTGGCGCGGTGGAGAACCTCGGCACCGAACGGCACCGCGAGTACATCAAGCGGCTGATCTCCCTGGACCTGCTCGGCTGCTTCGCGATGACCGAATCCGGGCACGGCTCCGATGTCGCGAACCTCGAGACCACCGCCACCTACGATCCGGCGACCCAGGAATTCGTGGTGCACACCCCGACCCCGTCGGCGCGCAAGGACTACATCGGCGGTGCCGCGGTCCACGCGCGGATGGCGGCGGTGTTCGCCCAGCTGATCACCGGCGGCGAGAACAAGGGCGTGCACTGTCTGCTGGTGCCGATCCGCGACGAACTCGGCGCCGACCTGCCCGGCGTCACCACCTACGACGACGGCCTCAAGGGCGGTCTGCCCGGTGTCGACAACGGCCGCATCGTCTTCGACCAGGTCCGGGTGCCGCGGGAGAACCTGCTCAACCGGTACGCCGACGTGGCGCCGGACGGCACCTACACCTCCGACATCGAGAATCCCAGCCGCCGCTTCTTCACCACCCTCGGCACCCTGGTCCGCGGCCGGGTCAGCGTGGGCGGCGCCGCCGCGGCCGGTGCGCGCGTCGCGCTGAGCATCGCGGTCAGATACGCCCTGGCGCGGCGCCAGTTCGCCGACCCCGACACCGGCGCCGAGACGCTGCTGATGGACTACCGCAGCCACCAGCGCAGGCTGCTGCCGCTGGTCGCGAAGTCGTTCGCGCTGGCCTTCGCCCAGAACGACCTGGTGCGCCGGATGGACCTGATCCAGTCCGGGCGCGAAACCGACCCGGCCGCCCAGCGCGCCCTGGAGAAGCGCGCGGCCGGCCTGAAGGTCGCCCAGACCCGCCACGCCACCCGGGCCATCCAGGAGTGCAGGGAGGCGTGCGGCGGCGCGGGCTATCTCACCGAGAACCGCCTGGTGACGCTCAAGGCCGACACCGATGTGTTCACCACCTTCGAAGGCGACAACGTCGTGCTGACCCAGCTGGTCGCGAAGGAACTGCTCACCGCCTACTCCGACGAGGTCCGCGACCTCGACGCGCTGGGCTGGGTGCGCTTCGCCGCCACCATGGCCGGTGACGTGGTGCGCAAGCAGACCGGTGTGCGCCAGCTGATCCAGACCCTGCGTGACCGCTCCGACGAGTCCGTCGACGAGGGCGACCTGTCCAAGCGCTCGGTCCAGTTGCAGCTGTTCGCCGATCGCGAGGACTACCTGCTGCGCACCGCCGCGCACCGCCTGCGCGCCAGGGCCGCCGACACAGGCCCTTTCGAGGCGTTCAACAACGCCCAGGACCACATCCTGGCCGCCGGCTCCGCGCACATCGACCGGCTGGTGCTCGAGGAATTCGTCGACGGGATCGCCGAGATCGAGGACCCCGAGGCGAAGGAGCTCGCCGAAACCGTCTGCGATCTCTACGTGTACGCGACGCTGGAGGAGAACCTGGCCTGGTACATCATGCACCGGTTCATGTCGGTGGAGCGGGCCAAGTCGGTGCGGCGCGGCGTGAACGAACTCGTCGACCGGCTGCGCCCGGACGCGCTGACTCTGGTGGAGGCTATGGGCGTGCCAGAGACCATGCTGCGCGCCGAAATGCTGCACGACGCCAGCGTTTTCGACCGCACCTAGTCGTCGCCGGCCCGGGTGCGCGGGCGGGCGAGCAGGCACAGCCCGATCGCCATGGCCGCGGCCGCCGCCGCCCCACCGAGCACGTCGGTGGGGTGGTGGTAGCCGAGTTCGACCATGCCCGGGGTGATCACGAGCATCGCGAGCACGGTGAGCGCCGCGACCACGATCCGCGCCGTCGTGCTCGTGATCAGGCACGCGAAGGTCGTCGCGACCGCCACCAGATGGACGGTGTGCCCGCTCGGATACGCGAGGTAATCCTCGATCCGCCTGTCCCACAACGGTTTCAGCAGCCAGGTGTTGACCGCCAGGATCACCTCGGGCACCACCAGCATGGTCGCCGCACGCCGCCACTCCCGCCGTGCGGCGAACCACGCGCAACCGCACAGCAACAGCAGCAGGACCACCGGGCCGTCGCTCGGCGCGACGAGGACTTCGGCGGCGCCGGGGGAGAGCGCGGACGCGACGGGCTCGGCGATCGTGGTGTCGAACGCGGTCGGCCCGCCGTCGTCGGGGAAGGTCAGGGGCAGCGCGACCGTGACCGCGGCGCCGGCACCGATCGCCGTCGCGCGGGCCACGGTGACCGCACGCGCGGGAGCCTCGTCGAACACGCCCCGACGGTAGCGGAACCGCTCAGGCCGGGCCGTAGGTGAGTACCGCGGTGACCATGAACCACAGCACCCACACGATCGCCACGATCATGCCGATGGCGAGGGTGATCCGCAGGAACGCGCGACCGAAGTCGAGATCGCCGCCGACGCGCGGATAGAGCTTCCACGGGCTGTACCAGGGCGCGACCAGACCGCGCGACTGCAGCTGCCGTTCGAGCTCGGCCTGTTCCTCGGCGTACTGCTCGGCTTGCGCCTGGGTGGGGCCGCCGTGCCAGAGGGTGACATCGATCGGCCCGAGGAAACCCTCGTTGAGCAGATCCTGCGGGGCGGGCAGATACGGCAGGATGCCCAGGCCGCGGAACGCGATGGCGATGTCGTTGGCGGTCCAGCGATTGTGTTCCTTCTCGGCCAGCACCTCGAAGTACCGCTCGAGCCGGTGCGGATCGTCGGTGACGATCACGTCGAAGCTCGGGTCGCTCCAGCCCTGGTGCACATCGATCTGGGCGCCCGGCTGCGGCACGATGACGCCGAGACCGTGCACCGCGCGCTGCCCGAGCCCGCGCGCGGCCAGATAGTCCTGCAGCGCGAAGGTGTGTTCCCGTGACCGTTCCAGCGGGGTCGACTTCTCCCCGCCCGCGAACTGGGCCGGCTCGCCGGAGACCATCCACGGGCCGTTGAGTGGGATCTCCAGCACGCCGTCCTGCGCGACGGTGAAGGTCTCCGCCTCGATCACCACGCAGCTGGTCGGCGTCCACACCACCGCGTCGAAATGGTGCAGCCGGTCGTCGTGGAACAGGCTGCAGTTGATGGTGGCGACACCGTGCGGGCTGGCCGGATCCTTCCAGGTGCGCAGCCAGTCGATCAGTGCGAGCTCGGCATCGGTGCCTGCCGCGTTCTGCACGCGCACGAGCATGGGGACCGCCCTTCTGGGTCGTTGGCGCCGCGGGCCGAGAACCGTTGGCGTACATCGTAGCTCGATGACCGGCCGATGCCGGTCAGGACCGGCGTGGCGTTCAGCTCGGCTCGGCCTCGATCCGGCCCGCGTCGACCGCGGCGACCAGCTCGGCGTGGTCGGCCTCGGTCCGGTCGGCGTAGCGCACCGCGAAGGCGGCGATCGCGTCGTCGAACTCCTCGCCGTCGTCGTCGAGATAGCCGGCCAGGGTGCGCGGGTCGAGCGAGCGCGCGTGCGCCCGCGCCAGCAGCGCGCCGGCGAGCCGCCCGTAGTCGTCCAGATCGTCGGCCGACAGCCCCGCCGGGTCGATGCTGCCCTTGAGATTGCGGAACTGGCGCACGATCACCGGGATCTGCCGGTCCAGGTGCAGCGTCGACCAGCCGAGCAGGATGTCGGTCTCCGATTGCACGCTGCGCGCCCCGACCACGATCCGCTCGCCCTCGTGCCGGGGCGCGGCCGGCGGGAGGAAGGGGGCCAGCGAGGACGGATTGGCCTGCTTGACCTGCAGGACCAGCGACTCGCCGTCGTTGCCGTGCAGCAGCGCGACATAGCTGTGCAGGCCCACGCTGCCGGTCCCGACGATGCGGAAAGCCACGTCCGAGACCGCGAACCGGGCCAGCAGATTGCGGCGCGACTCGCGGATGGTGCCCGCGTACCGTTCCAGCCCGTCGATCACCGCCTCGGCCACCCGCTCGTCGACGGCGGTCAGGATCGGCGGATCGCTGACGAAGCGATGCTTGCTGATGTCGGTCTCGTGGTCGTCGAGCTGCTCGGTCCACTTCGCCACGACCTTGGCGCTGGTGTTCTTGCGCGCCTTCTTCGCGGCCTTCTTGAAGTCGTCGAGCAGGTCCTCGGCCTTGGCCTCGGTGAGGATCGACTCGTCGTGCATCGCGGTCCACGACTGCAGGAACGGCATCTCGGCGAGGTCGGCGGCGGTGCGCCGGTAGGACTTGGCGGCGTCGCGGGCGGCGCGCAGGCAGTCGTCGGCGTCGGCGCCGCTCTCGCGGCCCGCCAGCACGAGGCTGGCCGCGAGGCGCTCGAGGTCCCATTCCCACGGTCCGAGAATCGTCTCGTCGAAATCGTTGATGTCCATGACGATCTCGCCGCGCTGGGTGCCGTAGAGGCCGAAGTTCGCGGCGTGGGCGTCACCACAGATCTGGGCGGGCAGGCCGCTGTCGGGGCCCGCGGCGAGGTCGGCGGCCATGAGTCCGGCGGCGCCGCGGAAGAAGGTGAACGGCGAGGCGGCCATGCGGCCGATCCGCAGCGGGATCAGCCGGTCGATCCGGCCCGCGTTGCTGGCCTGGACGAACTCGAGCACCGTCGGCCGCCGCGGGCTCTCGGCGGCCCGGTCGCGCGTGCGCACCGGCACCCTGGCACGGGCCGCGCGCCCGCGTTCGCGTGCGTCCTCGGCGGAGACGTAGGAGCGCAGATCTATACCACTGTCGGACACAACCGCCCAGGTTAGCGGTCAGCCGGGGGAATCGGCACCGCGAATCGCCCGGCGCAGGCGCGCGCCTGCCGGATTTCGGCGTGTGCGGATGGCGCGGGTGGGGGTCGGTGCGGTATGCAGGGGCGTGGCAACCGAATCGGGAACGCCGGACACCAACGACACCACACCGGGTGGCGTGTTCAGCGACCGCATCCTGACCGTGCCCAACGTGCTGAGCCTGCTCCGGCTGATCGGTATCCCCGTTTTCCTCTGGTTGATGCTGGTCGAGCGGGCCGACGGCTGGGCGTTCGCCTTGCTGATCGCCAGCGGCTTCACCGACTTCCTCGACGGGAAACTCGCCCGGCTGCTCGACCAGTCCTCGCGCCTGGGGGCGCTGCTCGACCCCCTCGTCGACCGGCTATACCTCGTGACGACGCTCGTGGCGTTCGTCGCACGTGGGCTCATCCCGTGGTGGATCGCGGTGATCCTGATCGGCCGCGACCTGGTGCTCACCCTCACCCTGTCGGTGTACAAGCGGCGCGAGCTGCCCGCACCGGAGGTGATCTACCTCGGCAAAGCCGCCACCTTCGCGCTCATGTCCGCGCTGCCCTGGCTGCTCACCGGGGAGATGGACTGGGCGGGGGCGGGTTTCGGCTGGGCCTTCGGCTGGGCACTGCTGATCTGGGGCACCGCGCTGTACGTGTGGACCGGGGTGCTCTACGCGGGGCTGGCGGTCGCCGTCGCGCGATCGATACCGCCTGTGCCGCACCGTGGGAGCTAGTCGATACTGTTGCGTGCAACGTTCACGACGAAAGGACGTCCTGTGACCCGGACCCCTGAGGATCTGCGCTACACCGAGGAGCACGAATGGGTGCGGCGGACCGGCCCCACGGCGGTTCGTGTCGGCATCACCGACTACGCCCAGTCACAACTGGGTGACGTCGTGTTCGTCCAACTGCCCGACGTCGACAAGGAGGTCACGGCGGGCGAGAGCATCGCCGAGGTCGAGTCGACCAAGAGCGTGTCCGACATCTACGCCCCGCTGGGCGGCAAAGTCGTTGCGGTGAACGAGGATCTGGTGTCCGCGCCGGAGACGCTCAACTCCGATCCCTACGATGAGGGCTGGCTGTTCGAGCTCGCCTTCGACGATGCGGCGGCGCTGGATTCCGCCCTCGCCGAACTGCTGGATGCGGCGGGTTATCAAGGAGTTATCGGGGGCTGAAGCAGCCTTCACAGTTCTCCCTGCACGGGCACGCCCCGGCAGGGTACGGTCAAAGCCAAGCGGATACGTCGGGGAATCGACGCCGGGATCTTTTCCTGGCGATGGGATCGCGCCGGTCGTGTCGCCGGAATACAGCACCTGCTTGCATGGATAATCAGGTTCGAGGAGGAGAGAAACGGTGAGCGAGAACAGGGACCCGGGTTACGGGGAGACCGCGGCCGAGACGACGTCGGTCTTCCGCGCGGACTTCCTCAACGAGGTCGACGCGTCGCGCTCCGGAGAGCCGACCGGCGAACAGCCGGTTCAGGGCGTCGAGGGCCTGCCGGTCGGCGCGGCCCTCCTGGTGGTCAAGCGCGGCCCGAACGCGGGCTCGCGTTTTCTGCTGGATCAGCCGACCACCTCGGCCGGCCGCCACCCTGACAGTGACATCTTCCTCGATGACGTCACCGTCAGCCGTCGGCACGCGGAGTTCCGTCAGGACGACGACTCGTTCCAGGTCGTCGATGTGGGCAGCCTCAACGGCACCTACGTCAACCGGGAGCCGGTGGACTCCTCGGAGCTGCAGAACGGCGACGAGGTCCAGATCGGCAAGTTCCGGCTGGTCTTCCTGACCGGTCCGCGCGCGCAGGCGAACGAATCGGCGTCGGGCGCGGGGTCGCGATGACCCCTACGGTGCTGGAGTCCGCGAAGGGCGCAGTGCTGTGACTGGGGCGGCGCAGTGGGCGCGCGGAGGAATGTCGATCGGCTCCGTGCTCGACCTGTTGCGCCCAGATTTTCCTGACATCACCATCTCCAAGATCCGGTTCCTCGAGTCCGAGGGCCTGATCCGGCCGGAACGCACGCCGTCGGGGTATCGCCGCTTCTCGGTGGCCGACTACGAACGGCTGCGTTTCGTGCTGACTGCGCAACGCGATCAGTACCTGCCGCTGAAGGTGATCAAGGAGCAGTTGGAAGCGATCGACAGCGGCGCGGCGACGCTGGGCGTGCGTGAGGCGCGCGCCCGTGCGCATTCGCGCCACGGCGCCGCGGAGGCCGGGTCGTCGGTACCCGGCTCCGCGCGCTCCGACAACGGCGACGCCGCGGCCGAACCGGCGCCGCCGCGCCGGCTCGGGGTGGTGCCCGGCGAGATCACGCCCGAGGAACTCCGGGTGGAGGTCGCGGTGCGGCTCACACGCGCCGATCTCCTCGAGAAGGCGGGCATCGACGACCGGTTCCTCGACGACCTCGTGCGCGCGGGCCTCATCGTGCCCGGCGCGGGCGGCTTCTTCGAATCCGACGCGGTGACGCTGGCCAACGCGGCCAAATCGATGGCCGAATTCGGGCTGGAGGCCCGGCATCTGCGCGCGTTCAAGCTGGCCGCCGACCGTGAGGCGGCCCTCGTCGCCCAGATCGCCGCGCCGATCGCCAAGAGCCGCGACGCCGACGCGCGGGCCAGGGCCGAGGAGACCGTCCGCGAGCTGGCGGCGCTGTCGCTGAACCTGCACGCGGCACTGGTGAAGGCGGCCGTGCGGGCCGCGCTCGGCAACTGACACACCCGGGCGCCGGATCCGGTATCACCGGAGCAACACGCGGATTTCGGCTCGATCGTCCTCGTTGCGCGGCCGGGAATTCGCCTAGACTCGTGGGTACGGCGAGCGGGGCAAGCGGTCGTGCCCGTCGGTGGCGAGTATTGGGAGGACAGGATGAGCGAGGTGCAGGCGTGAGTGAGATGCGCGTCATCGGCATCCGTGTCGAGCAACCACAGAACCAGCCCGTGCTGTTGCTGCGGGAGGCGGCGGGCGAGCGGTACCTGCCGATCTGGATCGGACAGGCCGAGGCCACGGCGATCGTGCTCGAGCAGGAGGGCGTCACGCCGATCCGTCCGCTCACCCACGATCTGATCAAGATCCTGATCACCGAACTGGGGCACACCCTCAAGGAAGTGCGGATCGTGGATCTGCAGGAGGGCACCTTCTACGCCGATCTCGTCTTCGACGGCGACCTGCGGGTCTCGGCCAGGCCGTCGGACTCGGTGGCCATCGCGCTGCGGGTCGGCTGCCCGATCTTCGCCGAGGAGCCGGTGCTCGCCGAGGCCGGGCTCGTGATGCCCGACGAGCGCGAGGACGAGGTGGAGAAGTTCAAGGAGTTCCTGGAGTCGGTCTCGCCCGACGACTTCAAGGCCACCGACAGCTGAGTCACATCACGATCTTCTAGACCTGAAGTAGAGGTCGAGGGAATCGCCGCGTGCGGTGCTTGGTGCGACAACCCTGCGCGTCCGACAATGGCAGGAGTAATCTCGAAAGTCGGGCAACATCCGTCGTGACTCCGGTACTTCGAGAACGTCGGCAGAGCAAGGAGTGGTCAGTGGAAGAGCAATCGCAGGATGTGGTGCAGCCTGGCTTGTTCCCGGACGACTCGGTTCCGGACGATCTGGTGGGCTACCGGGTGCCGAGCGCGTGTCAGGTCGCCGGCATCACCTACCGCCAACTCGACTACTGGGCCCGGACCGGGCTGGTCGTGCCGTCCATCCGGGGCGCCGCGGGGTCGGGGAGTCAGCGGCTGTACTCGTTCAAGGACATCCTCGTCCTCAAGATCGTGAAGCGGCTGCTGGACGCGGGCATCTCTTTACAGAACATCCGGATCGCGGTCGATCATCTGCGCAGCCGGGGCGTCCCTGACCTGGCCGGGATCACACTGTTCTCCGACGGCACCTCGGTCTACGAGTGCACCTCGCCCGAGGAAGTCGTCGATTTACTGCAGGGCGGGCAGGGCGTCTTCGGCATCGCGGTCAGCGGCGCCATGCGGGAACTGACCGGAGCGATCGCCGACTTCCCGGCCGAGCGGGCCACGGCCATCACCGACCGCCCGGAGGACGAACTGTCCTACCGGCGCAAGGCGCGGGAGAACCGCAAGACCGGCTAGTCCGGACGTGACGAGCGCTACACCCCCGGCGCGCCCCTGGTGGCGCGGCCGGGGGTTTGCTGCCTCTAGACTCGATGGTGCGTCGCCGCCGTGCGGGAGAGTCCTGGGTTCAGCCGAGTCCGGGCGCCGAAGGAGCAGCACCTCCCCGTCAATCTCTCAGGCAACAGGGACCGCACGGTGATTCGACGCCTCTGGAAAGCGGTGGCATCCGGCTGCCCGCCCACGGGGAAAGGGGCACGGCCGCCTGCGGTCGGGTCACCGAATCTCTCAGGCGCCACGACAGAGGGGGAGGGCTGGAACCCGTCGACCGCGTGGTCGACCCGCCCGACCTTGGAGCAGCCGTGACCCGTTCGTTCGCCGACCGCCACATCGGACCCGATTCCGGCGAGCTCGCCCGGATCCTCGAGACCGTCGGCGTCGACTCCCTCGACGCGCTGGCGACCACGGCACTGCCCGCCACGATCCTCGACGAGTCCGGTCTCGGCGCGCTGCCCGCGCCCGGCACCGAGCACGAGGTGCTCGCCGAACTGGCCGCGCTGGCGCACGCCAACACCGTCGCCACCTCGATGATCGGCCTCGGCTACTACGACACCCTCACCCCGCCGGTGCTGGTGCGCAATCTGCTCGAGAACCCGGCCTGGTACACCGCCTACACGCCGTATCAGCCCGAGATCAGCCAGGGCAGGCTCGAGGCGCTGCTCAACTTCCAGACCATGGTGTCGGACCTGACCGGCATGGACGTCGCCAACGCCTCCATGCTCGACGAGGCGACCGCCGCCGCCGAGGCGATGACGCTGCTGCGCCGCGCCGGCAAGTCCAAGTCGAACCGGCTGGTCCTCGACACCGACCTGTTCCCGCAGACCAAGACCGTTATCGGCACCAGGGCCGAGCCGCTTGGCATCGAGCTCGTCGAGGCCGACCTGTCCGCCGGTGTGCTGCCCGAGGGCGAGTTCTTCGGTGTCATCGTGCAGACCCCCGGCGCGTCCGGCCGGATCGTCGACCACACCGCGCTGTTCACCGCCGCCCACGAGCGCGGCGCGCTGGTGGCCGCGGGCGCCGACCTGCTGGCGCTGACCCTGATCACCCCGCCCGGTGAACAGGGCGCCGACGTGTGCTTCGGCACCACCCAGCGGTTCGGTGTGCCGATGGGCTTCGGCGGTCCGCACGCCGGGTATCTCGCGGTGCGGACCGCGTACGCCCGGCAGCTGCCGGGCCGTCTGGTCGGCGTCTCGGTCGACGCGGACGGCGCGCCCGCCTACCGCCTCGCGCTGCAGACCCGCGAACAGCACATCCGCCGCGAGAAGGCGACCTCCAACATCTGTACCGCGCAGGTGCTGCTGGCCATCGTCGCCGCCATGTACGCCAGCTACCACGGCGCGAACGGCCTGCGCGCCATCGCGCGCCGGGTGCACGGGCACGCGGCGGCGGTCGCGGCCGGGCTCGGCGCCGCGCTCGTCCACGACACCTTCTTCGACACGGTGCTCGCCCACGTGCCCGGCACCGCGGAAGCCGTTGTCGCGAAAGCGAAGTCGCAGGGCATCAACCTGCGCCTGGTCGACGCCGACCATGTCGCCATCGCCTGCGACGAGGCGACCACCGACACCCACGTCGCCGCGGTGATCGAATCCTTCGGCACCGCGCAGGCGCCGGAGTCCGGCGCGGGCAACCAGCCCGCCACCATCGAGACCCGCACCTCGGACTACCTCACGCACCCGGCCTTCACCCGCCATCACACCGAGACGGCCATGCTGCGCTACCTGCGTTCGCTCTCGGACAAGGACATCGCGCTCGACCGCAGCATGATCCCGCTCGGCTCGTGCACCATGAAGCTCAACGCGACCGCCGAGATGGAGGCCATCACCTGGCCCGGGTTCGCGCGCCTGCACCCCTTCGCGCCCACCGAGGACGTGCCGGGCATCCTGCAGCTCATCGGTGACCTCGAGCAGTGGCTGGCCGAGATCACCGGCTACGACGCGGTGAGCCTGCAGCCCAACGCGGGCAGCCAGGGCGAGTACGCGGGTCTGCTCGCGATCCGCCGCTACCACCTCGATCGCGGCGACGACCACCGCGACACCTGCCTGATCCCCTCCAGCGCGCACGGCACCAACGCGGCCTCGGCGGCCATGGTCGGCATGCGGGTCGAGGTCGTGAAGTGCCGGGAGAACGGCGACGTCGACCTCGACGACCTGCGCGCCAAGATCGCCGACCACGCCGAGCGGCTGGCCTGCATCATGATCACCTACCCGTCCACGCACGGCGTGTACGAGCACGAGATCGCCGAGCTGTGCGCCCTGGTGCACGACGCGGGCGGTCAGGTGTACGTCGACGGCGCCAACCTGAACGCGCTGGTCGGCCTCGCCCGTCCGGGCCGCTTCGGCGGCGATGTCAGCCACCTGAATCTGCACAAGACCTTCTGCATCCCGCACGGCGGCGGTGGCCCGGGTGTCGGTCCGGTGGCCGTCCGTTCCCATCTGGAGCGGTACCTGCCCGGTGACCCACGCGAGGCCGGTTCACACGCGGTCTCGGCCGCTCCCTACGGCTCGGCCTCGATCCTGCCGATCACCTGGGCCTACATCCGGATGATGGGCGCCGAGGGCCTGCGGTCGGCGACGCTGACCGCCATCGCCTCGGCCAACTACATCGCCCGCCGCCTCGACGCCTTCTTCCCGGTGCTCTACACCGGCGAGAACGGCATGGTCGCGCACGAGTGCATCCTCGACCTGCGCGAGATCACCAAGCGGACCGGCGTCACCGTCGACGACGTGGCCAAGCGCCTCGCCGACTACGGTTTCCACGCCCCCACCATGAGCTTCCCGGTGGCGGGCACGCTGATGGTGGAGCCCACCGAGAGCGAGAACCTGGAAGAACTCGACGAGTTCATCGCCGCGATGATCGCGATCCGCGGCGAGATCGATCAGGTCGCCGCCGGCGTGTGGCCGGTGACCGACAACCCGCTGCGCGGCGCCCCGCACACCGCGGCCAGCCTGGTGGGCGACTGGGATCACCCGTACAGCCGGGAGGTCGCGGTGTTCCCGCGCGGGCTCGGCCACACCCGGCCGAAGGTGTGGCCGCCGGTGCGCCGCATCGACGGCGCGTTCGGTGACCGCAACCTGGTCTGCTCGTGCCCGCCGCTGGACGCGTACGAGGACTGATCCGCCGCCGAACGGGCCCCGCCGACGAGGTGTCGGCGGGGCCCGTTCGCGTCCGGCCTGCTAGTCGCCTACGGGGAGGGTGGCCAGCGCCGCCGCCGCGTCGGCCGCCCGGCGGGCATCCGCCGCGGTGACCGGCTCATGGGTGATGAACAGCCGATGGAACACCGGTGCCACCGCCATCCGGATGATCTCGACGGCATCGACGCCGGGATCGAGTTCACCCCGGGCGACAGCCCGTTCGACGATCACGGCCGCGTCCCGATGCCTGGCTTCGTAGAACGCGCGCAGCGCCGCCGCGGCCTGCGGATCGTGCATGCCGGCGATGATGAACGCGGTGGCCAGGGGAGCGGCCTCGGGGTCGTCGAAGCTGTCGCGCAGCAGCGCGGTGAGCCCGCGCAGGTCGCCGACGAAGTCGCCGGTGTCCGGGATCGGCCACGCCTGACCCAGCGCCCGTTCGAGCGCGTCGGCGACCAGGCCTTCCGGTCCTCGCCAGCGCCGGTAGACGGTGGTCTTGTGGACCCCGGCCCGCTGGGCGACGGCATCGATCGTCAGGCCGAGGTATCCGTGTTCGGCGAGCTCGGCCACGGTCGCGTCGAGCACGGCTTCGCGCACCCGCGCGCTGCGGCCGCCGGGACGGCGTTGCGGTTCCAAAAACAACTCCTGTTGCGTTAGTGGCGAACTATTGCTAGCTTAAAGCTACACGAGTTGCGATTGGAGTACTGCTTGGCCACTCAGATGACCTTGCGCGCGGTGTCGAAGTCCTACGCGGACCGGCCCGTGCTGGATGGCGTGACCGCGACGATCCGGCCGGGTGAGCGGATCGGGATCGTCGGCGAGAACGGGTCGGGCAAATCGACCCTGCTGCGGCTGCTGGCTGGCGTCGACCGACCCGACGCCGGGACGGTCACCGTCTGCGCCGACGGTGGTGTCGGCCATCTCGCGCAGACCCTGTCCGGCGTCACCGTCGCCGACGCGATCGACGACGCCCTGGCGGAGTTGCGTGAGCTGGAACGCGGCCTGCACGCCGCCGCCGAGGCCCAGGACATGGACCGCTACGGCGACCTGCTCACCCGGTTCGAGGCGCGCGAGGGCTACACCGCCGATGCCAGGGTGGAGGCCGCCATGCACGGCCTCGGCCTGGGCGCGATCGCGCGGGACGGCTCGCTCGACAGCCTTTCCGGTGGCGAACGTGCCCGCCTCGGACTGGCCTGTCTGCTGGCGGCGTCCCCGGAGGTGCTGCTGCTGGACGAGCCGACGAACCATCTCGACGAGCACGCGCTGACCTGGTTGGAGGAGCGCCTGCGCACCCATCACGGCACCGTGGTCCTGGTCTCGCACGACCGGGTCTTCCTGGACCGGGTGGTCACCGCGGTGCTCGAGGTCGCCGACGGCGGGCTGACCCGCTTCGGGGGCGGCTACAGCGGTTTCCTCGCGGAGAAGGCCGCCGCCCGGGTGCGCTGGGAACAGGACTACGAGCAGTGGTGCGCGGAGATCGCGCGACTGGAGGAGTTCGCGACCGGCACCGCCCAGCGGGTGGCGCACGGACGCGCGATGAGTGACAACAACAAGATGGCCTACGACCGCAACGCGGGCCGGGTGCAGAGCTCGGTCGCCTCGCGGGTGCGGCAGACCGCCGAGCGGCTGCGCCGGTTGCGCGCCGATCCGGTGCCCCGTCCGCCCGAACCCCTGTGTTTCCGTGGGCATTTCGTTACGACGGGCGCACGGCCGGAATTCCGGATCGGGCCGGTGACACTGGGCGCCCGCGGCAGGCTGCTCATCCACGGCCCCAACGGCGCGGGCAAGTCGACCCTGCTCGACGCCCTCCACGCGGACGCGCCAGGACGGGTGGGCTACCTGCGTCAGGAGGAACGCTTCGATCCGGAGCGCACGGTCGTCGAAACCTACGGTCTGGGCCGCGCGGCCCTGCTCGCGACCGGACTGTTCGCGCCCGAGCTGCTCGACCGGTCGGTGGGCACCCTGTCGGAAGGGCAACGGCGCCGGTTGGCGCTGGCGAAAGTGCTGGCGGGC
Organism: Nocardia neocaledoniensis; assembly: GCF_003182135.1. GTDB lineage: Bacteria > Actinomycetota > Actinomycetes > Mycobacteriales > Mycobacteriaceae > Nocardia > Nocardia neocaledoniensis. The sequence continues at coordinate 29,772 of NZ_QGTL01000016.1, forward strand.
GAACACGATCTCCTGCTGCTCGACGAACCGACCAACCACCTGTCGCTGACGCTCGTCGACGAGGTGGAGCGCGCGCTGCACGACTACCGTGGCGCGGTGGTCGTGGTCTCGCACGATCGCGCGCTGCGCCGCCGCTTCCGCGGAATTCAGAAGGGAATTCAGGACTTTGGCTGAGATCACAGAAGTTGTCGAGGTGCCCGGCGCGCCGTACGGGGTGACCCTCGGCCCGGACGGCGCACTCTGGTTCACCCTGGTCGCGCAGGGCGCGATCGGGCGCTACAGCGACGGCGACGTACGCACTCATTCGCTGCCGCAGGCGGACGGGCACCCCACGGTGATCGTTCCCGGACCGGGCGAGGCGCTGTGGTTCACCGAATACCAGGGCGACCGGCTCGGCCGCATCGCCACCGACGGCACGGTGACCAGCGTGCCCGCGCGCGGCCCCTACGGTGCGTGCACCGGTCCCGACGGCGCGCTGTGGTTCACCGAACTGGCAGCCGGGCGGGTGTGCCGACTGGGCGCCGACGGATCGGTGACCGGTGTCGCGGTCGACGGGATGCCGTCGATGATCACCGCGGGATCCGATGGCGCCCTGTGGTTCACGGTGAACCAGGGCAATGCCGTCGGTCGCGTCGACCTGGACCTGAAACTGACTGTGCACCCGCTGCCGACGCCGGCCGCCGCGCCGGTCGGCATCGCCGCCGGGCCGGATGGCGCCCTGTGGTTCACCGAGATCGGCGCGGGCGCGATCGGCCGCATCACCATTGATGGCCACGTCACCGAATTCGCGCTGCCGGACCGCGACGCCCGCCCGCACGCGATCGTCAGCGGTCCCGACGGTGCGCTGTGGTTCACCGAATGGGGCAGCGGCGCACTCGGCCGCCTGTCCACCGACGGCCAGTTCGACCACCTCTCGCTGCCGGGCGCGGAGCCGCACGGTCTCACCGTCGACGCGGTGGGCCAGTTGTGGGTCGCGATGGAATCCGGTGCGCTGGTGCGTGTTTCACCGCGCTGACGGTGGCATCGTGACGTGGGGCGGCGGTCGGCCCCGGCGGACCCCCGGATCGTCCGGCGGGTGGGCTCCACCCTGTCGCCTCGTCAGCGGTCAGGGTGTCGTGAGCGCCTTGACGACCGCGGTGCCGAAGCCGAGGTCGTTGCTGGTGGGCAGGCGGGTGTAGGTGCCGCCGGTCTGGGTGGCGACGGTCTGCAGGGTCTGGGTGCCCTGGCCGCCGATCACGATGACGTCGACCCGGACCGGGGTCTTCGCCGACGTGGCCGCGGTGATCTGCTCGATCAGCGCCGGACCGGTGAGGGTCGAGTCGTCGTCGGGCCCGTCGGTGATCACCAGGATCGAGTTGGTGCGACCGGGGGAGTAGGCCGCGACCGCGGCGCGGTAGGCGGCGAGCAGGCTGGGATAGGCCTGGTCGGTGCTGTTCTGGGACGCCTTCACACTCGTGACGGCCGAGCCGACGGCAGTGCGCTGGGTGTCGCTGAGCAGCGCGGTCGGCACCTGCACCTTGTACGGGTCGGCGCCGGCGAGGTTCTTGCCGAACGTCCACAGGCCCAGCCCGAAGTCCGGCGGCATCACCGTCAGGGTCGAGGCGACCGCGGCGCCCGCGTTCGCGAGCCGGGTCGTGGAGCCCTCCGCGGTACCCATCGACGACGACACATCCAGCAGCACCGTGGCGTTCACGCCGAGCACCGGATTCGCGAGCGTGGAGCGCACCTTCTCCAGCGCCGCCTTGTCCGGGTTCGCCGGCGCGGCGCCGATGGCTGGACCGAAGCCCTCGGCGGCCACCGCACCCGCCTGCTCGGGGGCGCGCAGGAAGTCGATGAACCGCGACGCGATCAGGTTCTGCGTCTTGTCCACCCACGGACCCGACAGCAGCGCGGCCGGATAGTCGGCCAGCGGCGCCGTGCCGACGGGCCGGAAGGCGGTGAGCCCGCCGGTGCGCAGCTGCTGCTCGGTCGCGGCCACGGCGTGCACCGCGTCGCCGCTCGGGTCGGCGCTGACCGCCGCCATCGCCGAGGCGAGGTCGGCGGGTTCCTCGGCGTCGGCCGCGAGCCCGGAGATCGCCGCGACGACCTGCCCGGACCCCGCGGCCTCGGCGGTGAGCGGGTCGGTGCCCGACACCGCGCCGCCCACGGCAGCGGCCGCCGCCGTGGTGGCGTCTCCGGCGGGCAACGCCATCCGCAGCCCGCCCCAGCCCGACAGCCCGACCTCGTCGAGCGAACCCTGTTGCAGGCGAGGCAGATCCGCCCACGCGACGTGATGCTGTTCGAGGGCTTGCCGCAGCGCGTCGGGGACCGCGAGCACGATCGGGCTGGTCGCAATGGAGGCGGGCGTCCCCTCGATCAATCCGGGCACCCGGACCTGCTCGATCGAACGGCTGGAATCGGCGACCCACAGGCCGGGCTTCGCGCCGAGCGCCGGATCCCAGGCGGCGAGGTCGGCCAAGCCCGCGGCGACCGCCGCCGAGGGGTGCACCGCGACCCGCACCTGCGCGCAATGGTCGCGCACCCGCGGCTTGCTCGCGTTGAACCGATCCGCCGCGGCGCGCACCGGACCCGAGATCGCCGGATCGACGGTGACATCCAGCGCCGCCGGACCCTCGACGCATTCCGCGGCCGCGGCGTCGTCGCTGCTGGCGGCCCGATCGCTGAGCTGGAACCAGGCGAACACGGCCACGAGGACCAGCACGAGTACTGCCGCAGCGATCACCGGACCCTTGCTGATTCCCCGAGATCTGGCCGCGCTGCGATGAGTACCCACGCGGCAAGTTTAAGGACATCGATCGACGCCGTCGCACGGCGCATGCCGGTGCCTATCGCCCTGGTCACACGACGGGGCCGGGTGTCACCACGGACACCCGGCCCCACCGCCTCATTCGCGGATCACCCGGCCGCGGTCGTACTCACGACCGCCCCAGACACCGGACTGACCGGTGCGCGCCGCGTACTCGGTGCACCCCGCGAGCAACGGGCACCCGGCGCAGATCTCTCGGGCGTAGTCGAAGTCCTGCGACGGGTACGGAAACCACGCCTCGTGGTTCGGGTCGCCCCGGCACGCGGCCCGGTGCCACCGGCCCGAATCGGACAGGGTGAGCAGTTCGGTCAGTGCGAGTTCGGTGGTGGTCACGGTGCGTACTCCTTCCAGATCCGGCGCTGGGTGCGAGCCAGCGGGTCGGGGGCCTTGGGCTCCCACAGCAGCCGCATGCCCGCCTCTTCGGGCGTGCGGTCGGCCTTGCTCGTATTGCAGGGCCCACAGCAGGCGATCAGGTTGCCCCACGTGTTCGGTCCGCCCCTGCTGCGCGGGCGGATGTGGTCGACGGTTTGCGCCCAGCTGTCGCAGTAGCCGCAGCGGTGCTTGTCCCGGCGCAGGACCGCGGCCAGCGTCGCGCGGCTGTCCTCGCCCACCGGAGCCAGGTGGCCCAGATAGACGTAGCGCAGCAGCCGGATCGTCTCCGGCAGGGCGACCTCGAGCCGCTGGGAGCGGATCGGGAATCGCGGAGCGCGGTCGATCACGGATTCGGCGGCGCCGCTGAGCAGCAGGGTCACCGCCCGGTCGGCGGTGATCTCGTCGAGCGCCTCGTAGCTGGCGTTGAGCACCAGCACGCGGCTGTGTATCCAGGATTCGGCGGTGGGCACCACCGGCACGACGGCATGACGAAGCGACATCGGGATCACCATGTTTCACAGAAAGAATGAGCAGAGAAAGGGAAAAGAATGCGGGCGTCAGTGCCGCGCGATCAGGAGACGACCGCTCTCGGCATTGCGCCGCGGCTTGGCCGCCGTATCGGCGACCAGCGCCGCGATCCCTGACTCATGCTGGCGCACAGGGTATTCCACGATCGTCTCCTCCTCTCCGTACTGCTCCGGCGGCCTCGCCCGGTGCGATCGGCCGCGTGGAAATCATGGTGACATATGGCGCCGGAATTGTCGGGTGATTTATTTTCGGTCGGCGGCCACGAGTTCGGCGCAGCGTTCACCGACGAGCATGACGGTGATATTCGGATTCACCGTCGTGTGCGCCGGGAACACCGAGGCGTCGGCCACCCGCAATCCCGCGACCCCCTTGACGCGCAGCTGCGGGTCCAGCGGGCTCATCGGGTCGTCGGGCGAACCCATCCGGACCGTGCCCACCGGGTGATAGACGGTGTTGTGGGTGCGGCGGATGTAGTCGGCCAGTTCGGCGTCGGAGTGCACCGACGGACCCGGATACAGCTCCCTGGCCACCCAGTCCGCCAGCGGCGCCGCGGCGGCGATCTCGCGCGCCTTGCGCAGCCCGGCGATCATGACGCGCAGATCGTGGCCCTCGGGGTCGGTGAAGTAGCGCGGATCGACCCGGGGCTTGTCCCGGAAATCGCGCGAGCGCAGCCGGACCGTGCCCCGTGACCGGGCGTGGGTCACGTTCGGGGTGAGACAGAAGGTGTTCTCCGCGGTCGAGTAGCCCTGGCGCAGCGTGTGCATGTCGAACGGGACGCTGCCGTAGTGCATCATCAGGTCGGGCCGGTCGAGGCCGTCGACCGTGGTGGTGAAGATGCCCGCCTCCCACCACTGCGTCGAGGTGCGCACCATCGGCCTGGTCGTCTCGAACCCGATCACCCCTTCCGGGTGGTCCTGCAGATGCGCGCCGACGCCGGGGGAGTCGACGAGCACCTCGATCCCGTGTTCGCGCAGGTGATCGGCCGGGCCGATGCCCGAGAGCATGAGCAGCTTCGGGCCGTCGATGGCGCCCGCGGACAGGATCACCTCGCGTCCGGCGCCGATCCTGGTGGTGCGCCCGAACGCGTTGTCGGTGAGGTCGACCCCGGCGGCGCGCCCGTTCTCGAGCACGATCTTCTTCACCCACGCGCCCGTGCGGACGGTGAGGTTGGGCCGGTCCAGGATCGGGTGCAGATAGCTCACCGAGGACGAGGCCCTGGTGCCGTCGGCCTGCCGGTTGATCTGAAAGAAGTTGGCGCCGTTGACGACCGTGCGACCGGAGTTGAACTCGGCGCGCGGAATGCCGACGGCCTCGCACGCGTCGAGCACCGCGACGCCGCACGGATCCTCCGGCGGCACCGTCATGATGTGCACCGGCCCGCCGCGACCGTGATGTTCACCCGGCGCGTCGTTGGTCTCGATCGCGGTGTAGAGGCGAAACACCGAATCCGCGCCCCACCCCGTGCAGCCGTGCTCGTGCTCCCAGGCGTCGAGGTCCTCGCGCGGCGCCCAGAATGCGATGCAGCTGTTGTGCGAGGAGCAACCGCCGAGCACCTTGGCGCGGGCGTGGCGCATGAAGGAGTTGCCGTTCTCCTGCGGCTCGATCGGATAGTCCCAGTCGTAGCCGGATTCCAGCAGCTCCATCCAGCGATCGAGGCGCAGGATCGCCGGGTCGCCGACGTCGGAGGGCCCGGCCTCGAGCAGGCAGACCGTCACGGAAGGATCCTCCGAAAGGCGAGCCGCGACGGCGGCGCCCGCGGAACCGCCACCGATGACGACGTAGTCGAACTCGGTCACTGCTGCTCCCCTCGATCGGCGAACCAGCCGGTGACGCCCGGCCGGAGGTTCTCGTAGACGTGCTTGGCCTCGCGGTACTCGTGCAGCCCGGACGGCCCCAGCTCCCTGCCCACCCCCGAATGCCCGAACCCGCCCCATTCGGCCTGCGGCAGATACGGCCCGAAGTCGTTGACCCACACCGTGCCGTGCCGCAGCCGCGCCGCGATGCGCCGGGCGCGCGCCGCGTCGGCCGACCACACGGCGCCGGCCAGGCCGTACTCGGTGTCGTTGCCGATGGCGACCGCCTCGTCCTCGGTGGTGAAGGTCTCGACGGTGACGGTCGGGCCGAACGCCTCGTCGTGCACGCACGCCATGGCGCGGGTGGCCTCGTCGATGACGGTCGGCAGGTAGAACCAGCCGTTGTCGAGGGAACCCGAACCCTGGTCGCCGGTGGCGAACGCGCCGCCGGTGCGGATCACGGCGCCCTGGGCGCGGGCCTGCTCGACATAGGCGTGCACCTTGTCGCGGTGGGCCGCAGAGATCAGCGGTCCTGTCTCGGTGCCCTCGGCGAACGGCAGGCCGAGGCGGATCTGTTCGGCACGGCGCACCAGCTCGTCGACGAAGCGGTCGTGCGCGGAGGCCTCGATCACCAGCCGGGCGCCCGCCGAGCACACCTGGCCGGAATGCAGGAACGCGGCGTTGAGCGCGTTGTCCACGCAGGCGGCGAGCCGTTCGTCGGTGTCGCAGGCGTCGGCGAACACGACGTTCGGGTTCTTGCCGCCCAGCTCGAGCGCCACCTTCTTCACGGTGGCGGCGGCCTCGCGGGCGATGACCTTACCGGTGGCCAGGCCGCCGGTGAACGAGACCAGGTCGACGTCCGGATGCGACGACAGCGGGGCGCCTGCCGTCGCGCCGGCGCCGAGCACGAGATTGGCCACGCCCGGCGGCACCCCGAGATCGTCGAGGACCGTCATCAGCAGGATCGCCGTGTGCGGGGTGAGCTCGGCCGGCTTGAGGACGAAGGTGTTGCCCGCCGCGAGCGCGGGTGCGATCTTCCACGCGGCTTGCAGCAACGGATAGTTCCACGGGGTGATCAAGCCGCAGACGCCGACGGGTTCGTAGACGATCCGGGAGTCGACATCGGGCGACCCGGCGTCGACCACCCGGCCCGCGTCCTCGGCGGCGAGCTTGCCGAAATAGCGGAAGCAGTGCGCGATGTCGGACATGTCGATGTCGGACTCGTAGGGCCGCTTGCCGGTGTCGAGGGTCTCGGCCCGGACGAAATCGGCGCGCCGATCGTCGATGGCGTCGGCGACCCGCAGCAACAGGTCGCCGCGTTCGGCGGCCGAGGTCCGGCGCCACGAGCCCTCGTCGAAGGCCCGCCGCGCCGCGGCGATGGCGGCGACGGTGTCCTCGGCGCCGGCCTCGGCCACCACGCCGACGAGGGAATCGTCAGCCGGACACCGGATGTCGCGGGTCCGGCCGGACGCCGCGCGCCGCCAGGCGCCGTCGATGTAGAGGGTCTCACTCATGGGCTGGTCCCTTCACAGTTCGCTGTCGGAGGTGTCGACGTCGCCGGATTCGGGCTCGTGGTGATCGGTGGCGGTGCGGCGTAGGTGCAGGTAGCCCAGGTGCCGCTCGTACTGGTCGAGGATGTCGCCGATCGTCTGCTCGCGGGTGTAGCCGTTGAGCGAGTACCCCTGCGATCCCTCGGACAGGTACACCTCGCAGCGGAAGTAGCGGTCACCGGCGCGTTGCGCGAGCACCGCGTAGGTCGGCGCGGGCGCCGAGACCGGGCACACCATGTACTCGAAGCGTGGTTCGTTCGCCTGGTCCACGACCAGGCGCGGCGAGGGCAGACCTTCGTGCTGCTCGGATTCGTCGACGGCGGCCGCGACGCCCATCCGGTCGAACTCCGCCGCGACCTCGCGCATCGCGGGCACGACGGTGTTGGTGACGAATTTCCTGGTCGCCGTGGGCCCGGGGTAGTGGACGGTGGCGATGAGCCTGCGCCGCCAGCTGCTGTAGTCGTTGGGTCCACGCCCCGCCGCGATCGCCTTGGGCAGCGAGGCGCGATAGCTGTCGATCTTGTAGGACTCGTTGCGCACGGCACGCAGCATGGCGATGCCGATCAGGGCAAGGACGAACGAGAACGGCAGGCCCATGATGATGGTGGCGTTCTGCAGCGTGGTGATCGAGCCACCGGCGCCGGCGAACAGCATCGACAGCGTCAGCAGGCCGATGGCGGCCGACCAGAAGATGCGGGTACTGCGTGCGCAGTCGGCCATCGGGTCGGGCAGTTTCGAGGTGAAGTTGCCCATCACCAGCGAGCCGGAATCTGCGCTGGTCACGTAGAAGAGCAGGCCGGTGACGGTGGCGATGCCGAGCAGGAAGGTGGCGCCGGGATACTTCTCGAGCAGCGAGTAGAAACCGAGTTCGGCCCTGGCCGCGGTCTGCTCGGCGAAGGAGCGGTCTGCCCTGGCGACCTCGAGCGCGCTGTTGCCGAACACCGAGATCCACATCAGCGTGAAACTGAACGGCACGACGAGCACGCCGAAGACGAACTGGCGCAGCGTGCGTCCGCGCGAGATCCGGGCCAGGAACAGGCCGACGAAGGGCGCCCACGCCACCCACCACGCCCAGAAGAACAGGGTCCAGCTGTCCAGCCAGGTCGAGGGCGCGTTCGGCGATTCCGGATTGCGTTCCCAGGCGAAGGTGTCGAGGGTCCGGTCCAGGAAGGTCGACAGGTAGTCGCCCGCGTTCTGGGTGAGCCCGTTGAGCAGGAAATCGGTGCGGCCGGCCACCAGGATGTAGATCAGCAGCGCGATCGCCATGATCACGTTCAGCTCGGACAACCGCCGGATGCCCTTGTCGACCCCCGTGGTGGCCGAGATCGTGGTGATCGCGACCGACAGCGCGATCAGCCCGATCTGGGCGGCCTTGCCCTGCGAGATGCCGAACAGCTGGTGCAGGCCGTAGTTGAGCTGGACGATGCCGATGCCCAGCGAGGTGGCGATGCCGAAGATGGTGCCGAGCACCGCGGCCACGTCGATCGCGTCGCCCCACCGGCCGTGCACCCGCTTGCCGAAGATCGGGTAGAGCGCCGCGCGGATGGTCAGCGGCAGGTTGTGCCGGAACGCGAAGTAGGCCAGTGCGCCGCCCATCAGCGCGTACATCGCCCAGCCGGTGACGCCGTAGTGGAAGATCGTCCACGTCACCGCGTCGCGCGCGGTCTGATCGGTGCCCGGCTCGCCCAGCGGCGGGCGCAGATAGTTGTAGACCGGCTCGGCGACCGAGAAGAACATCAGGTCGATGCCGATGCCCGCCGCGAACAGCATGGCCGTCCAGGAGAACAGGCTGTACTCCGGCCGCGATTCCTCCGGGCCGAGCCGGTACTTGCCGTAGCGGCTGGCGCCGAGGAAGACGACCAGCCCCAGGATGGCCGTGGCCAGCACGAAGTACCACCAGCCGAACCAGGTCGAGATGAAGGTCTTCACCTCGCCGACCACGGTCTCCGCGCTCGACGGCGAGGCCAATGCCCACAGCGCAAAGGCCAGCACGATCCCCGCGGCAAACAGGAACACGGGCAGGTTGACCGAGCGCCGGTCGGCGACCGGATGCGCCGGGACCGCCTCGTGCGCGGTCCCGGCAGGTGTTCGGTCAGTGCTGTCGTCCCCGGGTTCGCTGACACCACCCATGCCGGGAAGGCTAGTTCGTGCGCACCAGCATGTCGGGGACCTCGACCGGCGCCGCCGACCGCGTGTTGAGCCGCTGACCGGCCCGGTTCAGTGGTTGCCGACCTCGTGTTCGAGCCGGCGCGCGACCAGATCGCGGGCCTGTTCCCGCAGTGCCGGACGGTAGCCGCTCGGGTACACCGGGTCGGCGGGCGCGTAGTTCTTCAGTACCTCCTTGGCCAGGGTGATCTTGTGGACCTCGGTGGGCCCGTCGGCGATCGCCATCACCTCGGCGTAGGTGGTCATGTCCAGGAACGGCAGGTCGGTGCTCACGCCGAGCGCGCCGTGCAGGTGCAGCGCGCGGCGGGCGATGTCGTTCATCACGGTCGGCATCGCGACCTTGATGGCGGCGATGTCCTTGCGGACGGCCCGATAGTCGGCGGCCTGGTCGATGCGCCAGGCCGTGCGCAGCACCAGCAGCCGGAACTGCTCCATCTGGATCCAGCTGTCGGCGATGCGTTCCTGGGTCATCTGGAAACCGCCCAGCACACCCTTGCGCGCCGGCCGCGACACCGCCCGCTCGCACAGCATGTCGAAGGCCTTGCGCACCAACGCGACCGTGCGCATGGCGTGGTGCACCCGCCCGCCGCCGAGCCGGGTCTGCGCGACGACGAACCCGGCGCCCTCCGCGCCGAGCAGGTGGTCGGCGGGCACCCGGACATCGGTGAACCGCAGGTGGCCCTCGTGTTCGCTGAAGCCGGGCACCGTGAAGTTGCGGACCAGTTCCAGACCCGGCGCGTCGGCGGGCACGATGAACATCGACAGCCGCAGGTGCGGTTCGGCGTCCGGATCGGTCACCACCATCACGATGTGGAAGGTGGCGAACTCGGCGGCCGAGTTGAACCACTTCTCGCCGTTGATCACCCACTCGTCGCCGTCGCGGACCGCGGTGGTGCGGAAGGCCGTCGGATCCGAGCCGCCGGTCGGTTCGGTCATGACGTAGCAGGAGCCGATCTCGCCGTCGAGCAGCGGCTGCAGATACTTCTCCTTCTGCTCCGGCGTACCGAAGTGCGCCAGGATCTCGGCGTTGCCGGAATCCGGTGCCTGACAACCGAAGACGAGCGGCGCCCACATCGACGTGCCGAGCACCTCGTTGAGCAGGGCGAGCTTGAGCTGCCCGTATCCCGGTCCGCCGAGTTCGGGGCCGAGGTGACAGGCCCACAGGCCCTGCTCCTTGACCTGCTGCTGCAGGGGGCGCATGAGCGCCCGGATCTCCGGGTCGGTCCGGTCGTAGGGGTTGGGGTAGAGCAGATCCAGCGGTTCGACCTCGGTGCGGACGAACTCCGCCACCCAGTCGAGCTTGCGCTGGTACTCCGGGTCGGTCTCGAAATCCCAAGCCATGGTCAGCCTTTCGTGTCGGCGCCCGTGGCGGTGAGCCCGGACAGGACGGTGTCGGTGAGGATGTCGGCGATCTCGGCGGGGGAGCGCGTGCCGCGCTCGCGGTACCAGTAGCCGAGCGAATTGAGCATGCCGAGCAGGCCGTTGGTGACGACGTGATCGGCGGTCCGCAGCTGTCCCGCCGCGTAGCCGGCGTCGAGCGCGTCCTGCCACCGGCGCTGCAGCCGATCGCGCAGTCGCTGCAGATCGGCAGCGCGTGCACCGGTGAGCGCGTCGCCGTCGCGCAGGTGCACCGCGACCGCGCGCCGGTGCGTGACGATCAGCTCCACGTGGCTGCGGATCAGCAGGCGCAGGGTCTCGATCGGTTCGGCGCCCCGGTCGACGATGCGCTCGGCGTCGGCGAGCAACAGGCGGGTGTAGTCGCCGAGGATCTCCCAGAGCAGCTCCTCCTTGGAACCGATGTGGTAGTACAGCGCGCCGCGCTGGACATCGGCCCTGGCTCCGATCTCGGCGACGCCGGTGGCATGGAACCCCCGCTCGGCGAACAGGTCGAGGGCGGCGGCGCGGATGCGCGCTCCGGTGTCGGCGGCCCCGCGTTCGGTGGCGCGCGGCCTGCCGCGGCGGCGCACCGGAGCCACGGGCTCGTCGGGTCGCGCGCTGGTCACGGTGTCTCCACTCGGCCGGTAAATGTTCCGGTCAGTACATTATTCTGGGCGGTGCCTACAATCAAGAGGTGAGCCGCCACGCCCACCGCGTCGACCCGGCGCTTCGGCGTGGCGGAATGGTCGAAGCCCCTGGGGCGTTCGTACCCACACGAGGTGTCAGCACTACCCACGGGTAACATGACATCGACTTTCCCACCCGGCTATCTCAAAAGTGAGGCAGTAGATGACAGAGCGGATTCAGGTCGGCGGGCTCCAGGTGGCCAGCGTTCTCCATGACTTCATCGAGAACGAGGCGCTCCCCGGTACCGGTGTGGATTCCGCCGCGTTCTGGGCCGGTGCCGAGCAGGTCGTCAACGACCTCGCCCCGCGCAACCGTGCCCTGCTGGCCGAACGCGACGAGATCCAGGGCAAGCTCGACGCCTGGCACCAGGAGAGCCCCGGCGCGAACTACGACAAGGGCGCCTACAAGCAGTTCCTCACCGAGATCGGGTACCTGCGGCCCGAGCCCGCGCCGTTCCAGATCGGCACCGGCAACGTCGACGCCGAGATCGCCACCACCGCGGGCCCGCAGCTCGTGGTGCCGGTGATGAACGCGCGTTTCGCGATCAACGCCGCCAACGCGCGCTGGGGTTCGCTCTACGACGCGCTCTACGGCACCGACGCCATCTCCGAGGCCAACGGCGCCGAGAAGGGCACCGGCTACAACCGCGTGCGCGGCGACAAGGTCATCGAGTGGGGCCGTAACTTCCTCGACGACGCCGTCACCCTGATCACCGGTTCGCACATCGGTTCGTCGTACTACAAGATCGTCGACGGCGAGCTCGAGGTCGGCCTGGAGGACGGCACCGACATCGGCCTGGCCGACCCCTCGCAGCTGGTGGGCTACCTGGGCGACCCCGAGGCCCCCACCTCGGTGCTGCTCAAGCACAACGGCCTGTACATCGAGATCCAGATCGACGCGAACTCGCCGATCGGCTCCACCGACACCGCCGGTGTCAAGGACATCGTGCTCGAGTCCGCGCTCACCACCATCATGGACTTCGAGGACTCGGTCGCCGCGGTCGACGCCGACGACAAGGTCGTCTGTTACCGCAACTGGCTCGGCCTGATGAAGGGCGACCTGGCCGAAGAGGTCACCAAGGGCGGCAAGACCTTCACCCGCACCATGAACCCCGACCGCGTGTTCACCGCGCTCGACGGTTCCGAGCTGGTGCTACACGGCCGCTCGCTGCTGTTCGTCCGCAACGTCGGCCACCTGATGACCTCCGACGCGATCCTCGACGCCGAGGGCAACGAGGTGCCCGAGGGCATCATGGACGGCCTGATCACCTCGCTGATCGCCATCCACTCGCTCAACGGCGACACCCAGCGCCTCAACTCGCGCACCGGCTCGGTCTACATCGTGAAGCCGAAGATGCACGGCCCCGACGAGGCCGCGTTCACCAACGAGCTGTTCGGCCGGATCGAGGACGTCCTCGGCCTGACCCGCAACACCCTCAAGGTCGGCATCATGGACGAGGAGCGCCGCACCACGGTCAACCTCGCCGCCTCCATCGAGGCCGCCAAGGACCGCGTGGTGTTCATCAACACCGGTTTCCTGGACCGCACCGGCGACGAGATCCACACCTCCATGGAGGCCGGGCCGATGGTCCGCAAGGCCGAGATGAAGACCCAGACCTGGATCACCTCCTACGAGGACTGGAACGTCGACACCGGCCTGGCCAAGGGCCTGCCCGGCAAGGCCCAGATCGGCAAGGGCATGTGGGCCATGCCCGACCTGATGGCAGGCATGCTCGAGCAGAAGATCGGCCACCCCAAGGCCGGCGCCAACACCGCGTGGGTGCCCTCGCCGACCGCCGCCACCCTGCACGCCACCCACTACCACCAGGTGGACGTGTTCAAGCGTCAGTCCGAGATCGCCAAGGGCGGCCCCCGCGCCACCGTCGACCAGATCCTGGAGATCCCGCTCGCCCAGTCCACCGACTGGTCCGACGAGGAGAAGCGCCAGGAGCTGGACAACAACTCCCAGGGCATCCTGGGCTACGTCGTCCGCTGGATCGACCACGGCGTCGGCTGCTCCAAGGTGCCCGACATCAACGACATCGGCCTGATGGAAGACCGTGCCACCCTGCGCATCTCCAGCCAGCTGGTCGCCAACTGGCTGCGCCACGGCATCGTCACCGAAGCCGACGTGATCGCCAGCCTCGAGCGCATGGCCCCCGTCGTCGACCGCCAGAACGCCGGCGACAAGGCCTACACCCCGATGGCCCCGAACTTCGACGCCTCCATCGCCTTCCAGGCCGCCAAGGAACTGGTCCTCGAGGGCACCAAGCAGCCCAACGGCTACACCGAGCCGATCCTGCACCGGCGTCGTCGCGAGTTCAAGGCCGCGCAGAAGTGACGCTGTCGATTGTGTGAAAAGTAGCGTGTAGCAGCGCTTTTCGTTTGCGGCCCCGCTTCGGAGAATTCCGAAGCGGGGCCGCTGTCGTCACCGGAGATCACCCTGGATACCGGCTCATCACCCTCAAAACGGTCACCAAAACGGTCACAGCGGGATACTCGGACGTCGTCCATAAAGGGTGGTCTACCGGCTGGTTTAGGCCGCTGTCGGGCCGAACCGGCGGCGATTTGGCGTGTTCGACAGCTGCACGGCCTACTTCAAAAGCGGTTCACAACTTTCCTCGATTCTGAGTGAGTGCGTGGACATGTCGCCCGCGAGCTCGCCTCGCCTTCGGCGTGTCGGAGCGCGACACGCCGAAGGAATCCGATGCAAGGCAAATGGCCAGCTAATCAGAAGTTGGTCATGGATGGGAGTATGGATATTCGAATCTGTGCATTTGGTCGCCTGGTTGGGGCGGGTGTTTGTTCTGAGCGGCCGGGAGACTAACCCTCGGACCCTGCCCGTTACCACCGAGTTCGTGGCCGACATCTGGCGATTCAATCAACCTCTGGCTCGGGCTCGTCGGAGCGTTTGGTATCGAAACCGGTCGCACACGGTTCCGCGGATTGTTCAGTATCAGCCGACGCGTGTGTGTTCTCGACGGGTTTGGAGATCCGATGCATTGGGTGGTCGGGGTCTGATGCGATTCTGGCTTCGAACTCCTCCCATGCGACGATGTCTACCGGCTTACCACCGAACCACCGCTCGACCAGGTCAATACCCTTTTCTGTCAACGAAACGAAGCGCGCCGGTCTCCCCTGAGGAAGGTCGCGGTGCAGCTGAAGGGGATTGGGTCCGTCAGGTCGGCCGGACGGGAGTATCCAACGGTCATCGCGAAGTTGGACCATTCCGTCGGACAGCAGGTCCGAGATCACCCACGTCATGCCATCGGAAATCATGGGTGTTCCGCGGCCCGGGGCGTAGTCGAACAGGAACCGCAAGAGCTTCAATTCCAGGTCGCTATAGCGCGATGCCAAGACCCCCAGATTGACTTTGTACTGCTTCATTGACAGCACGTCAATCTCACCACGCGTCTTGCGGGCGTGGCAGGTGGGACACAGCGCAATGAGGTTGTCGAACTCGTGGCTTCGTACCTTGGTCCACTCGACGATGTGGTCGATCTCAACCGGGTGCTGGCGGCAGGTGGGAATCGCACATCGATGTCCAGCCTCGACAAGAACCTCACGGCGAAGTGCTGCTGGAATGGGCGGACGGGCATCAGGCACACCGACAGGCTACTTACCGCCTCCGACGGTCGTGTGATATCGATCTGAACGGGTTCGCCCTCAGGGGCCTGGGGTTCTGGACCCCGATCAGTCTACTGACCTGACCTGCAGCATCTCTTTTAGGATCGCCACCGCGTCGTCGGTCTTGCCTGCTCGCATTCTGCGGAACATGGCCGCATTCTGCTGCCGCCGCAGCTGGGAGACCCTGCGGGAACGGTTCCACCTGTCGTGCGAGTGGAACCGTTCCCAAGCCGATTGCCTGCTCACGCCGAGTACCTTCGCAACCTCGTCCCAACTCATGCCGTACGTGCGTGCTAGCTCGACCTGCAACGCCAGCAGCCGCTCAGCTGCCGCCGCGATCTCAGAGGACGTAGCGATCCAGTCGGAAAGCTCGCCTTTTCCGGGGGTCGCTGATGCCCCGTCACGTTCCACCACCGCTGCCGCGTTCCGATGCGACGTCGAGAGCGTGAGGAGCGCCTTACCCAACTCGGCCAGGGCGTGAGCGTGAGCCTTCAGAGTGTTGCGATACTTGCGCGGCACCGTCCGATTCTGTCAGGTTTTCGCTGACACCATCGCCACAGGTGAAACGGGCGGAGTGGGCTTTGATCGCGAAGCCGGGTCGACCAGGTTGTGGTAGAACGGTTGTCGGTCGATCTTGGGGGCATGCTGACATGGATATCCCTCGGTCTCACTGTGGCCGGTTCGCTCGCGACTGTCGTGCTGAAGTCGCGTGCTTACTTGCTGGCCTTCTACCTGTGGCGCAAGACGCGCGACATCGAGGTCTTGCAAGAAGTTGCGCGATTCGACCGGATCGTCAGGTGAGGACGCGGGGTATCGCCTCCGTTGCCGGAGGCACCGACGCGGCCGTGGGTCGTCATGAGAAGGCGGCCGAGCCAGCGTTTGCGGCGTGTGGTCCCCGAGGATCGTAGAGCCGAACTGCACGCCGTCGCCGGTGCGAAACTCGGCGAGATGCCTGGACACTCCGCCACCCTGCGTGAAATCACCTGACACACCGTTCAGGACGGAATTGATGCCGACCGAGTCGTAACCCGTTCCTGCCGTGTCAGAGACGGGGCTGCTGCAATGTTAGGTGACAGCCTGACTCGACGCCTGCGCCAATCGTCAGACCGGGAGTCGGTCTCGCCGCGGCACCCTCGCGCGAGCGGCATACGCCGCAGCGGCGGGATGACGGCACCACTTGCAGACTGATTATGTCAGGCAACAAGCCGTCGAGACTGTCCACGCCATCGCTCAGCGGAGCGCGGTTTCTGTGCGCGCCACCGAAATCCGACGGTTTGACCGGAATCAATACGGATTGACACGGCGGTGTCACGGAAGGCGATGATGGCAAGCAGTATTGGCCAGAGACGAGCGCCTCAGAGAACTGGAACGTTCGCCAGGCCCATGTCCGCATCGAGTCTGCAGCACGCATGGGGCGTCCAAGTCCCGCTGCGAAGGCTACCCTGCGACGAAGGCTAGTCTTTGTGGCTACCTCCTCGGTTCGCATGCTGCGGATCGCGACGGTCCCCCTCTACCAAGAGGCTGGGAGTCAGCTCCAGCCATGTCGCGCAGGCGCCCGCGGACAGGCTCACGCCGCGCCGGTTGGGCTGTCACACCGATGGGTCAGCTGGACTCACCGGGGCTGTTCAGCGACCACCGCCGACGGTCAATGCAGTACCGGCAGTGGCGGAATGAGCGAGCTTCTGTTCTGCTCGACGTGGATGCGAGGCTCGGGGTGTTCGTCTGCGGCGGTGGAAGAAGGCGATTGTTGTACTGCATTGCCATCGTACGGCACCGGTTTCGAAACGCTGACGATGCAATGGCAATTGAAGGGCTACGCTGAACGGTTGTTGACCGCGAGGATGGACCTAGACACCGCGATGGGGGTGGGTTACGTGGAACCGAGCAAGGGCGAAGTGGCTGCGCTGGTCGGCTTCGGAGGCCAGTTCGAGCTGGCAGCACGCATCGTTCTCGCAAAATTGGCCACTCTGGAGTGGATTCGAGTCGCCGACCCCAACGCAGGGGTCGCTGATGACTTCCAGTTCCAGTCAGGGGGGCGCCGCCACGCGCTTCAGGTCAAATGGTCGCAGGTGCCAGGATCCTTCACTTGGAGCGATCTCACCACAGGGGAGAAGGCCCAGAAAGGTCGACCTGCGAAGCCTGGACTGTTCACGCAATTGGCGACGGCTTGGCAGAGGCTACGCACGACAACGGCGGGTCCTCTCACGATTTACCTGTGCAGCAACGACATTGCTTCGAATTCTGTTGCAGGCAGTCAAACTCCCCTTGGCCTGGCTAGGGCGTCGGTGCCCCACACCCTGGCGCGGTTTGTCATCCACGGCATCTCCCCTGTCCGGGAAGCAATTTCCGCTGGCTGCTTACAGTGGAGTGAGCTGGCCACGCTGCCTGCGGTCACGGATTGGGATCCGGTCTGGACGGCGTTGCGGAAGATAACCCCGCTCACCGATGAGGAGTTCGTCGGATTCATCGGGGCATTGGAGCTGCGTTTCGGAGTACAAGCGGTTGATCCGCTACTTCTGCCTGACCAGGGAAGCGTAGACGACGATGTCGAACACCTTATGGTGACACTGTGGGATATTGTCCGCGAGCCTGAGCGACCCGAGCAACTCAGCCGTGAAGAGCTTCTGAACCGGCTGGGCTGGACCGACCGGCTCGCCTACCGGCATCCACACCGGTTCCCGATCCCGGCGGTCTACACAGCTAACCACGCCGCGCGAAACGCCTTGGAAGAGCGTATCGCCGAGTTCGACGGCGGCTACCTGGCGTTGATCGGCCCCGCAGGGTCGGGCAAGTCGACGCTGCTGGCCAGCATGAAGCTACCCGGCACTGTGGTTTACTACTACGCCTTCGTGCCAGACTCCCCGAATCCTCTCAGCAGTCGCGGCGAAGCCGACAGCTATCTGCACGACGTATCGCTAGCTCTGGAGGCGCGCGGCCTGCCACGCAGGGGGATCGCGAACGACCTGCACAGCCGTCGAGCAGTACTGCTTGATCAGCTGGAACAGGCAGGGCGGCGGTGGGCACAACGACGGGAACCGACGATTCTCGTGATCGACGGCCTCGATCACGTACCACGGGAGCAGAACCCGACGCGGTCCTTCATCGAGGAACTGCCGGCACCTGCGGCGCTACCAAAGGGCGTTTTCGTCGTCCTGGGCACGCAGAGCGTGTCGATGCTGCGGCCCGAGATACGCACTGCCCTGGAGCTGCCCGGTCGCACGGTCGTCGTGCCGCCTCTGTCTGCTCAGGAGTCGCGCCAACTCATAGAGCTGAGCGGCGTGGGCTCCTGGATGTATGACAACCAGATCGAGAAGGCAGCCGAAGTCGGCGAAGGTCATCCACTGGCCTTGACCTATCTGCTCCAGGAATTGGCCGCACTACAAGAGCAAGACCCGCAGGCACGCCGAGTGTCGGCATGGGTTCTCCTGCACGAGGCTTCCGACTACGGTGGAGACATCCAAGCACGCTATCGTGTATACTTCCTCAGCGTAGGGTCGAATCCGGAGGTTCGGGATCTGCTGGGTATGGTCGCGCGACTGCGCGTTCCGATCAATCCATCGTGGTTGGCGACGTGGGCGGATCCCGCCGTCGTCGCTACGTTCACCGAGACGACGGCCGCGTACTTCCGCCAGTCCGGCGACGATCTCCAATTCATTCACAACAGTTTCCGGCTGTTCCTTGTCGAGGAAACGGCCCGTGTCGGCATCTCGGTCAACGCTGACAGTGATCGCTACTTCCACCAGCGCTTGGCCGAGGTCTGTGCCGACGCACACGATGAGTGGCGCCTCTACGGTGAGGAGGAGATCGCACATCGATATTTGGCGCATCAACACGACCGTGTTCTAGAGCTCGCGACTCCCGACAAGCTCCTGCAATCTTTGGTGAACCTACGTCCAATCGAAACGGTCCGCGATCACACGCTGCTGGCTATGCGCTCGGCCATCTCCATCGATGACGCACCTATGCTGGTGTCGTTGCTGATATTCCTCAATGAAATCTGGGCACGCGACTACGTCCTTGAGACCGCGGAGTTGGCGAAAACCCTTCTCCTGAGCGACCGCCGGATCGCCCTTGAGCACATCGTGCGGGCCAACACTCTTCGTGTCGAACCTGCCGATGCGGTGCGGCTTGCCGTCAAATTTGCCGCTGCGGGTGACTTCGACGCCGCACGGCAAATCGTTCGCGCCTGTGGCGGAATCACAGGCCTTCGCGACACCGCGAGACGATCTGATACGGCGATCGCCGACTGGGCCAAAGTGACCTGGCTGCTGTCGGGCACCGACGCCGTTCTCGCCGAACTGGACCATCACCTGCCGGAAACGCGCGCAACAGACAACGCCGCCACGATCACTGATGCCTCAGATGATCGATTCACCGATGACGGCGAAGCGGAAGACCGCGCATACGGCCGCAATGTCACGCACATGGTCTGTTTGACCAGAGCGGTGGAAAGCCGTGATGAGATGGAGATCGACCGTCTCATAGCCCGGATCGACAGCGAAGCAGGACCGTCCTGGCGAGCGAACGCGCGGCTGCGCAGAGCACAGGCGGCCTCGGAGGACCGGGTATCGGAGCGGGTGCTACAGCTCGTTGGTGAGATAGCAGCGATCGATGCTGGGGTCACATCAGAGGGAGACGATAGCGATGTAGATGTCACCGAGGCAGGCTCCGGCCATGCAGTAGGACTGGGAATCCGTGTAGCAAGTGCTGAACTCCTCGTCCGGCATGGATACTCCGCCTCGCCCGAGGTCGACGCCCTGGTCCCGCCGGGGACGGTGCCAGCTTGGCCGTCGCGAAGCTACACGCGGGAGGAGGGGCTGTCCGCTTACGGAACGTGGATAGCTCTGTACCGGCTGCGCAGGATGAAACGAGATCCCTCCCTGGAGCAGCCGCTGGCCCCGTCTAACGTGACCGATGACCCATATCGGGAGCGCTTGCGGCTGGCACTGAGGGCGCTCGCCGATCTGGAAGGCCAGCAGCGCCTGGCAGAACTCGGACTCGACGAGACCCCTCATGTCGCGTCGATGGCGCGTCCCATTATCCGACTCCGCGAGTTGTCTCCCGGCCGCGACCGGCACTCTATGGCGTTGAGTGAATTGTCGAGCGTCTTCCGCGACCTGCAGGCTCGCACCATCAAGGTCGCGGTGAAGTCCGGGGGACATGATGGACTGATGCGGCTTCTCGCCGAATATGACACTGCGTGGACTGATCTTGACCGCAGATCTTATTGGTCGCCCGAACAACGGCAGGCGGTCATCACGGCCGCGTTGATCACCGATCCCCAGTCTCGATCATGGGCTGTGGAATGGCTCAGAAGACTCGACACCGAAATCGACGCATTTCACGATGAGCCGTACAGCCGGGCGACTCGATATCTCGCCCAGGCGCAGGCGTGGGCAGCCGCGCAGGAGCACGATGCCGCGCTTCGGTGCGTCCAACAGGCTGTGCGAGCATCGATGAGTCTCGGCGCAAGCGATCACGACCAGCAATTGAGCGAATGGGTCGACTGGCTCGCCGAGGCCACCGCGTCAGGATTGCTGGAACCCGTCGAGTTCGACTCCGCTGCCTGCCGGTATGCCGAACGCTTGGCGGTAGCGGCCGATGTTGCAGGGCTGCAGGCATCCGATGCCGCCGAGCGACTGCTCGAACTCACCTTCGTTCAACGCCCGGCATTGGGGTGCGAACTGGCTGAACGGCTGTGCAACGCTGGAGTTCTCAGTGAAGAGAAGATGATCGAGGCCATCACAGGGGCCGCGTGTCGACATCCCGAGATCCCGGTTGCTGATGCGGCCACCATCGCCGCTCGACTGCTGTATCCGATCGCGACCGCGCCACCTGCCCGCATCGAGGAGACCCTGGAGTCACGCGAAGATCTCGATGGATCGGCTATGCGGACACTCACGGATGCTGCGGCAGTCTGCCCGATCCCTCTGCCAGTTCACGCCCCACACCAGGCTTCGTCGGACGTGATCTCCTCGGGTACGCCACGCGTGGAATCGGACCAACCACAGATTAACTCGACCGGATCACTCCTGACACTGATGCGCACGGCCGATTCGATTGCCGGCACCGCACCGATGGGAGGCTGGGATGAGACTGTCCAGCGTCTGACGTCGACAGGTACGGTGCCTCTGGCAACCGCGCGAGCTCTGATCGAGCAAGCCACCCGTATCGGTCTACGCGGGGCCGCATTGGGAACCCTGATAGCACTTGCAGCCCGCTCAGGTGATGTAGTTGTTGCTGAACGCACCCTCACCGATGAGTTGAGCCGCACCGGCGGATGGGGATGGTTGCGCCACGCCGATGGAGGATCGCGACTAGCTCTGCTCGGCGCGGCACTCGCCGACCGCCGTCGAGAACTTGTGCGGCTCGCACGGCACGACGTCGCCAACTCTCTCGCATCCGGCTCGCTGTCAGGGAATCTCTCGCCTGATGACATCCGGCGCATCATCACAGTTGTCGCAGGGGACGATCTCATCGCCGCAGCATGGCCGCAGGTGGAGTCCCATCTCGATAGAATCATCACCCCGCCGGTCGGGAGAACCGAAAACCCGATCGACCTCACCACGGTCACAACTACTAACCCCGTGGTGGTGCTCGCGCGGTGGGTGATGCAATTCCTCGGCCACCCGATCCGCCCGATCGACTTCGGCGCCCGACAGGCGCTGCAGACTCTGCACCACCGTCACCGCGAATCAGTCCAGCCGGTTCTCGCTGAAGCAATCGACACCGGCGGTTGGAGAGCGGAAGCCGCTCTGCTGAGCCTGATAACGGCCCGACCCATTGAGCGAGTCAGGATAGTGTCAGCGGCGTTGGCTGAGGCAGTGGGTAGAGCAGCGGTCGGTCCGGACGGTATCTGCCGTGACCTTGCAGCTAATGTCGGCCACGACTATGGCATAGAAATACCTCGTCCGAGCGCCAAAATATTGCCGACCGCCTACAACCTGGTACTGCCGAAACCTGCGCCTCGAACAATGCCCGAACTGGATCACCGCGGCGTGCCTTACCTGGACCTGCATGATCCCCAGCAGTTGGTCGCACCTTTCGATCAGGTACTGAAGTTGCTGGCCCGATGGTCGGAGCTGCAGGTGCCAGCCGTGCTCTACCGGGCGGCACGCGTTGCCGCCTCCAGCAGTGATCGGTGGATCGCTGCGGGTCATCAAGGACAAGCTGACCTGCTCAGTACCCGTCAACAGCGGCTTGGCTACCGGCCCTGGGCCTACATGGCCGGCCGCCGCGGCTTGGCAACCGTGCTCGCCGAACTCGCCGACGCCGGACTGCTAAACAACATCCCGTCCCCGAGATCCCATCACCTCGGTCTCATCGACGAGCGTCTGGTCGGCATCCAGCCAAACTCTATGCCCGACACCATGCCACTACCCTTCGTAGCCGAAACGTCACCCGCGCGCGACTTCCGACAATGGTGCGCGGAGACAGCCCTGGCAACGGAGCGATACATCGACGGCTACCTCAACAGCACCCACCACATTCTCGCCGAGAGCGGTAGCTGGCGGATTCTCGACGTGGGCCTGCCTGAGGAGGACCGCTCCCTCTACACCTTCCACGACTCACCGAGCAGGCCTCTACTTCGACCCCAGGCATGTCCGTGGGAACCGAACTTCGACGGCGCCCAGCAATACCCCGAGTCTCCGGACCTCGAATGGGGAGCGCAAGAACTCGTCGTGCACGGACATGAGTACTTCAGCGACGCAGTCGAGATGACCTGGTTGGCCCTCCATCCCGCGGTAGGAGAGCAACTCGGTTGGCGACATGACACACAGAGTCCGTTCACCTGGGTCGGACACGACGGACGATGGCGCGCCCGGTCTCGTCTTTTCGCACAGGGGGATCTCACCCACACGTCTTATCGGGACGCCGTCGCCACGCACACCTGGCAGGTGCAACTCAGCGCCGCCGGCTACACCGAACTGATAGGGGCGTGGCCACTCCTTCGCCGGGAACTGCAGGTAGACAGACGGCTGCCAGCAGATGGACGGGAGGGTAGGCCTGCCGAGCAAAAGAGTACTGCCCGGGCGATTCTTGCTGGTCCGTGAGTAGCTGAGCAGTATCCGGCGGGACACAACAAACACGCATTTTTGACCGGATTCGATGGAAACGGTGGGAATCGGCCAGCGCATCGATGAGGCGAAGTATATTGACTACCAATAGTATTGGGTACCAACAGGTACCTTCGGGTCAACGGGAACCGTTGCCAGGTCGTCGCAGGTTCAAATCCTGTCAGGCCGACAGGGAGAACCCCTCGGACCTGGCGCACAGACGGCCTTGGCGTCAATCTCAGCGATGGCGGCCGCGCTGGATTCGTTCCAAGGATCCGTCCAGCCAACACTGGCTGGAATGGCGGAAGAGGGCTGTGTGGGCGCGTAGCCACCTGGCTGAGAGATGGGCAATCGGTCGAAAGGTCGTCGTTCTCAGTCGATCGCGAGCCCACTGGTCCCCTCGACTTGTTCCTGGGCTGCTAGCGACTTCGCCGTGCGACGACGGGTGAGACCGATCGTTGTGGATAGCGAATGTGTCCCCCTCCGGACACGTTTTACGCACACGGATGGTGTCGCTTCGGCGACTACCATCCGTGTTTCGTCGTTGTAGGACCGCTTCAGGCCGAGCTGCTCGGGCCAGGACGCTATGAGCTGTGGATCGGTTCCCGGTTCGAGCGCCTGACGTTAGGTCCCAAGTCGTCGGTTCTGCTCGGTGAGGAGCCACCGAATTCTGGGCCAGCCAGTGGTCGAGGAGGCCGATGATCTGGTCATCGCGGAGGCGGAGTCGGTCTGTGAATGATGAACGCCCCCGCTCGTTGCGAGCAGGGGGCGTCGTTCTGCCGGCGAAGCCGGGTCGGAACCGGCTCAGATCCCGGCGTCGGGCCGTGGGATGTCGCCTCGCCAGGCTCCGGTCTCGTGTCCCTCGCCCTCGATGAATCGCTTGAAGCGCTTCATGTCACCGTTCACGCGGTGCTCGAGCACGCCGAGCTTGTCGGCGACGGTTTCGACGAAGCCGTCCGGGTCCACCTCCATCTGCGCGGTGATCCGGGTATGGGTGTCGTCGAGGCGGTGGAAGGTGATGACGCCCGCGTGATCGGGTCCGCTGTCGGACTTCCACGCGACGCGTTCGTCGGGGTGCTGCTCGGTGATGGTGGCGTCGAACTCGCGCGTCGAGGGACCGACGTGGATGCGCCAGTGGGTGTGCCGGTCGTCCAGTTGACGGACCTGCTCCACTCCTTCCATGAACTGCGGGAATGTCTCGAACTGCGTCCACTGGTTGTAGGCCGTGCGGATCGGGACGTCCACATCGACAGTTGCGGCGACCGTGCTCACAGGTACTCCTTCCCCGGTCCGCGTCTGTTGTCGTCACGGACCGCTTCGGTGACTCGTACAGGCGGGGCCATACCCTGGCGTCGATACGACAAACGAAGCCAACGAAACCGCTTGGGCGATATGGTGTCTCGACCTCGAAGACCGGGCCGAGTTGGTCGGCGCGCGGTCAGGCCGGTGTCGCTTCCGGGAAGAGCCCGCAGCCGCCCTGGTGGGTTGCCGCAAGATCGCTAGCGCAGTGCCGATCGTGAGGGCGACACGAACCATATCAAGCATCCAACTTCGCGAGCCGATAGTTCTACACGCATGAACGCCGCTGAAGTCCTGGCACCTGAGGTCGCCAACGGTACCCTGACCGACATCGAGGGCGGTGCGCCGCATCACTGTCGCAGCCACGCGGACGCTCGGTGCTCCCACGGTCGCGGCGTCTGTCGGGTGCTTGATCAGGCAGATCTCGGGGACGTCCGCGGAGTAGCCCTCGCCTGGGAAGGATCGTTCCTAGGCACTGTTCTGCCCTGCTACGGGTCTCCGCAGCGCCGTAGCTTTGGTCGTAGCCAGTGAACAGCTACAGCATGGGAAAGGAACGTCATGGCAGACGACATCACGACGGTGCAGGTCAAGGGCTGGGCGTGGGACATCGCGACCGACATCTACTTCCCGCCGGGTTTCGACGAGTCGAAGGTGTATCCCACCATCGTCTCCGCGCACCCGACCGGCAGTTGCAAGGCGCAGACCTCGGGCAACATCTACGGCAAGGCGCTGGCCGAGGCGGGCTTCGTCGTGGCCGCCTTCGACGCGAGCTTCCAGGGTGACAGCGGTGGCGATCCGCGGTCGGTCGAGGATCCCGGTTTCCGGACCAGCGACTTCAGCTTCGTGATCGACCATCTCGTCACGCTGCCCTACGTCGACGCGGACAACATCGGTGTGCTCGCGATCTGCGGCGGTGCGGGCTACGCCGTGGCGGCCACGAAGATCGACCGTCGCATCAAGGCGCTGGGCACCGTGGTCGGCAGCAACGTGGGCCGATTGATGCGGGAGGGCTTCTCGGAGTACAACCCGATGGGCATGCTCGAGGCCATCGCCGCACAGCGCACCGCCGAAGCTCGGGGCCAGGCACAGGTGATCAACGACCTGCTCCCGCCGTCGCCGGAAGCGGCCGCCCAGGCGGGTGTCACCGATATCGACATCGTCGAGGCCACCGAGTACTACAAGACCGATCGCGGGCAGGCTCCCGGCGGCAAGACCAGCTTCAATTTCGGTCGGCAGGCCGCGCTGGCGGATTGGGACGCCTACGACCGTGTCGAGGTCTTCCTGACCCAGCCGCTGTGCGTCGTGATCGGCGACAAGGTCGGCGCGTTCGCCTCGCAGCGGTTGAGCATGGAGCTGTATGGGCGTGCCGCGTCGAAGGACAAGCAGCTCGTCGTGGTCGAGGGCGCCTCGCACTACGACCTGTACGACCAGCCCGGCCCGACCAGCGAAGCGCTGGAGAGCCTGGTGCCGTTCTTCACCAAGCATCTGAGCTGATCGGCCGAACGAAACAGCCGTCTTCCCCCGGGCGTATCCAGCCCGGGGGAAGACGGCTGTCGTGCGTTCTCAGTCGAACAGGTCGAGCAGCGAACCCTCGTTCTCGGACCCGATGATGCCCACCGGCTTGCTGGTGGTGTCGTCGAGGATCGTGTCGAGGTTCTTCTGGATGTCCTCCGGGGTGACCTCGGTGTTGGTGTAGCCGGCGTTCATGGTCAGGGCGAAGCGCTGCATCAGCCCGCCCTGGCTGAGCAGGGTCTCACCGGTGATGGAACAGTCCTCGTGGGCGAGGTAGGCGACGGTGGGGGAGACCATCGCGGTGGTCATCGTGCTCTCGAGCTTCTTCTTGAGATCGTCGGGGATCTCCGCTTCCGCCGCCATGCGCGTGTAGGCGGTGGGGGCGATCGCGTTGACGCGGATACCGACCTTCAGCGCTTCCATGGCGAGGGTGCGGGTGAACGAGAAGATGGCGCCCTTGGAGGCGACGTAGGCGCTCTGCTGTTCGAAGCCGACAAGCGTGGGGGAGGCGGTGTTGACCACGCGCCCCGCGCCCGAGGCGACGAGATGAGGCCACGCCGCGGCCGTCACCGCCGCCGTGCCGAGGAAGTTGACCTCCATGTGCTTGCGGATGCCCTCGATCGCCTCGGGCCCGAACGGCGTCATGTGGTTGATGCCGGCATTGTTCACGACGATGTCGATCCGCCCGAAGGCATCGATCGCGGTCTGCACGATCGCTTCGGCGCCGGTGGTCACATTGTCGTAGTTCGCGACGGCCTTGCCGCCCGCCGCGATGATCTCCGAGACCACGTCGTCGGCCGGAGAGGTGTCGGAACCCTGCCCCGCGGCCGAGGATCCGAAGTCGTTGACTACGACCGATGCTCCCCGTGAGGCCAGCAGCAGCGCGTGCGAGCGGCCGAGCCCCCGGCCGCCGCCCGTGACGATGGCGACCTTCCCGTCGAATCGCAACATGGTCTCTCGCTTCCTCCATGCCTGGCATGGACAACAGGTCGATGGGACGCGGGAACGACCCATCGGCTTTAAATATATTTAATAGTATATGTCACTTCAGTGGTCGAGACGCAAGGAAATCGATCGATCGCGGTCGGTGCTACGCGGGCGCGGCTGTCCCGGACGCACTCGCCCGGGAGAGCCGCGCGGCGAGCCCGCCGAGAATCAGCACGAGCAGCGCGACGACCAGCCACGGCGGCAGGCGGTAGGCGACGACCGCGGCGGCGATCAGCACGGCGGCACCGACCACCCGGGGGAGCCAGTCGCTGCGCGTCTCCCGGTAGAAGTAGACGGCTTGGGCGAGCAGGTAGACGGCGGGACCCGTCAGGACGAGCGCGCCCGCGATTCCGGCGGGCGCGGTGTGCGCGTGACCGAGCAGCATTTCCGCGCCCGCCGCGAACATGACCAGTCCGGCCACCACCCCGTAGATCGCGCTGAGCCCGAGGTGCACGGCGGCGATCGGGTCGGTGGTGTGGGTGATGTGGCGGACCACCTCGCGCTCGGCGCGGCCGAAGTACATCTGCCACAGGCACACCAGTGCCACGAAGCAGCCGAGGGCGAGGGTCAGGACGAGGGCGTCGTCGTGGTGTTCGGTGATCACCCGGCCCAGCGTCAGCACCGTCTCCCCGAGCATGATGATGAGGAACAGCCGCATCCGTTCGACCATGTGCTCGGCGTCGAACTCGAGCCGGCGCGAGTCGATCCGGCGCCCGGGGATCGGGTGGGCGAACCATGTTCCCAGCAGGTCGATCGTGGCGGCCGCCGCCCAGAACCACAGGCGTGTTCGGGGTTCGGCGGCCGCGCCGATCAACCACAGCGGGGTAGACACGGCGAACCACAGCAGTACTCGCAGAAAATGCCCGCGCAGCGCGTCGCCGGGCGCGGTGAGCGCGGCGTAGACACACGGCCCGATCAACGCGGCCAGCATCGGCACCACGAACAGCCACGGGCTGTCGTCGAAGGCATGCGCGATCCCCGCGTTGGCGAACAGGCCGAACGCCATCACCACCACCGTGACGAGCCGGGTGCTCTTGCGTTCGACGTCGAGCATCGTGATCTCGAAGGTGGTGAACGTCCAGATGCCCACCACCGCGATCAACGCCACCAGGGTTTCGGCGCCGCCGCGCCAGCTCATATGCGCGACGAAGTGGTGGGTGAGCTGACCCAGCGCCAGCACGAAGACCAGGTCGAAGAACAATTCCAGGGGCGAGACCGCCCGGGCGAGCGGCAGATGTCGTGCGCGCATCAGCTTCCTCCGTCGCTGTTCGCCGGCCTGCTGGCGAATCCTCAGCATACCCACGGACAATGCCCGAACACGTGTCGCTGGTCCGCGACAGCGGCTCGCGATGTCTGCGGTTCGGCTCGGGTTCGCTCGGCGGACGTACGCGCATCAAGACCGACGCCACGATCGTCGCGATGGCCAGCAGCACGATGACGGCGAGGTGCATCGAGCGCGGCGTCAGCACACTCAGGGCGTAGCCGGCGATGATCGGCGACAGGATCGCACCGGCGCGGCCTGGGGTTGAACGTCTTCGTCGTGGCACGCGCCGCGACACCGTCGAGGTGTTCCGGGGCGCTGCTCCGTACGCGGTCGCCATGGTCCTGGTGGCCATCGCCTTCATCCTGTTCCCGGACATCGTCACCTGGTTGCCCGCGTCCATGTGACAGCGGTACGCACGGAGCCCTCGGTCGCGGATCGTGGGCTCCGTGTCGGTGAGACGATGCGGCTCAGATTTCGTCCGTCAGCTCTTCTTCACGGTCGGCCGGACGCGTCAGGAGCTGTTCGATGAGGATCTTCGTCGCGGGACTGCATTCGCGTCCACGGGCGGTGGCGAGGTGGATACGGCGTTCGGCCCACGGCTCGTCCAGGTCGAGTACGGCGACCCGGCCGCGCCATTCGTGTCCGACGAGGCACTCCGGTTGGACCGTGACCCCGAGTCCGGCGTTGACCAGGCTGATCACCGCGCCGCCGCTGCGGAGCACGTGGGTGGGCGTGTACTCCTCGCCGATGCGCCGCGCCGCCGCGCGAAGCGCCCCGACCAGCGCGCGGGGCGCGATCAGGTTCTCCGGCAACAGTTCCCGGATCGTCACGCTGGTCTGCGCGCCGAGCGGATGCCCGAGCGGAACCACGGCGACGATGCGGTCGCGCCGATACGGGGTGACGTCGACGCCGTCCAGGTCGAGTCCGTACGCCGAGGCGAAGACACCCAGATCGGCCTCGCCGCGCGCGACAGCCTGGACGATGTCGGAGTTCTCCACTTCGTGCACGATCAGCTCGACGAGCGGGTACTGGCGGTGGAATTCGCCGAGCTCGCGGGCCAGGAACGGCACGATCACCGAGCGCGCCGACACGATCCGCAGTTCGCCCTGCACACCCTCGGTGAGCGCGGCGAATTCGGTGCGCATGTCGTCGAGGCTGTCGAATATCATGCGCGCGTGGCGGGCCAGAATCGCTCCCGCCGGACTCGGCACCACACCCCGGGGGGTGCGATCGAGCAGCTTCACACCCGCGATGTTCTCGAGCACCTGGATCCGCTTGGTCGCGGTGGACGCGGCGATGTTCTCGCGGATCGCGGCCAGCCCGATCTGCTGTTCCTCGATCGCGGACAGGAACAATCGCAGGGTGAACAGGTCGACCTGCCGAATCAGGTGCAACCGGTTGAGCGCGCCCATCTCACCTCCGCGATCGAGCTGTGTCCGGTGACTCCGATCCTAGTGCAGCGACCTGCAAGAAATATTTGATATGTCGCATTCAGGACGCCGGCACCCGTTCGATCAGAGCGACCTTGACGTGGTCGGGCCGCTTCAGCGTGCCGTCGGGCACGAGCTCCACGATCGACTTCACATTGAGCGCCGACCGCACCCGCTGCTCGATGGCGGTGCGCAGGTCGTCGCGCTGTTCGGAGCTCAGATGCGGCGCGTACTCCACGACCAGGGGTAGCGGGCGCTGGGTGGAGTGGCCCTCGAAATCGGCGCGGATGCGCATCTCGCCGGTCGTCGCCGGTGCCAGTTCCATCACCAGCTCCTTGACCGCGGAGGGGAACAGGTTGATGCCGCGCACGATGAGCATGTCGTCGGTGCGGCCGACGCAGCGCACCTTGTACCCCGTTCGGCCGCAAGCACAGTCGGTTCCGGTGACCACGACATGGTCGCGGGTACGGAAGCGCAGCAGGGGGGAGGCCTGGCGGCGCAGCGCGGTGTAGACGAGTTCGCCGCTCGCGCCTTCGACGGGCGCGACCTGGTCGCCGGTCTCGGGGTCGATGAGTTCGGCGATCATCAGGTCCGGTGACAGGAAGTGCATGCCGTCGCCGACTTCGCACTCACCCCAATAGGTGCAGGCGATGTCGGTGCCGCCCAGCATTTCCCGTGCGGTCGCACCCCACAGCGATTCCAGCTTCTCGCGGACGGCCGGCAGGCCGCCGCCGGGTTCGCCGCCGACGCTGATCGCGCGCACACCCAGCTCGGCGGCGGCGCGCCCGACGATCTGCGGTGCCTGCTCCGCGAGGTGGGTGAGGAAGTAGGGTGTGCCGATCAAGGCGTTGGGTCGCTGGTCGGCTTGCACGCGCAGCAGCCGGTCGGCGCCTGCTTCGGCGCCGATGGGGATGTCGACGATCCCCATGTACTGCAAGATCTGCACGATCGGCAGACCGCCGACGAAGCCCTTGCTCATGCCGAAACCGTGCAGCAGGCGATCGCCGGGCCGGAACCCGTTGGCGTACAGGGCTCGTGCGCCGAGTTCGCTCCAGGTGCGGATGTCGTCGACGGTGAGCCCGACATAGGACGGCGAGCCGGTCGTGCCCGAGGACGCCTGGATCTGCACGATATCGGCCTCGGCGGCCGCCACGTGGGTGCCGAGCGGCGGTGCGGCGGCGAGGCTCTCGCGGAGTTCCTGCTTCTCGGTGAAGGGCAGACCCGCCAGCTCGCCGACCGTGGTGATCCTGTCGACCTGCACGCCGTGCTCCGCGAACTTCGCCTGGTAGAACGCGCTGTTCGCCGCCAGGTAGGCGAGCTGCTCCCGGAGCCGCTCGTCCTGGACCCGCCGCGCCTCGGTCGTGGACAGCGTCTCGACGGCACTCCAGTACTGCGCCGAGAAAGGAACACTTCTCATCATGACTCCCGAATGGCCGTTGCCCCGCCGCCGCGCTACCGTTGTGGTCCGGCGACGATTGTTCTCCGACCATAGTTCGGCTATTACTGCTATTCAATTCGCTGTTTTCGAATCACGGCTTCGGTATTTTTCACTTGCTGATCTCGGGACCTGACCTCGACACTCGGCCTGTTGTCCGATGTGGTCGCTCTGAGCAGGGGTTTCGGTGTGGCTACGGCCGTGTCAGCGCGCAGCGCGCGAACTTCGACGCTGCCGAATGGCGATTTCGAAGATCGTCACTTGGCGCCGGAGTGGGCGGGAATTAACGTACTGCTACGCGAAACAATTGTCCGAATCCAGCGCATTACGGAGCACATAGAATGAATTCGAACTTCCTGGACGAGGCGCAAGCCGCCTGGCTCGACGTCGTGAACAAGTTCATGGACGACGAGATCACCGTCGAGTACGTGCGCACGTGCGATGTGGGGCGCGAATACCCGTATGAGGCGTACGAGAAGATCGCCGCGCAGGGCTGGCTCGGCATCCTCATCGACGAGGCCGACGGCGGCTCCGGTGGCGACATCTTCGACTACTCATTGATGGCCGAGGGCCTGGGCAAGTTCGGGTTCGACTTCGCCTGCTCGGTACTGGTGCCGACGTTCACGGCGATGAACATCCTCGAGTACGGCACCGACGAGCAGAAGGCGCGCTACGTCAAGCCGTTCATCGACGGCCAGATCCGCTTCTCGGTCTCGATCTCCGAGCCCGACGCCGGCTCGGACGCGTCCAACACCAAGACCCGCGCCCGGCGCGACGAGAACGGCGACTGGATCGTCTCGGGCCAGAAACTGTGGTGCTCGGGCGCCGCCGCCAAGGACACCGTCATCGCGATGCTGGTGCGTACCGATGCCGACGACAAGCACGGCGGCCTGTCGGTG
Organism: Nocardia neocaledoniensis; assembly: GCF_003182135.1. Lineage (GTDB taxonomy): Bacteria > Actinomycetota > Actinomycetes > Mycobacteriales > Mycobacteriaceae > Nocardia > Nocardia neocaledoniensis. The sequence continues at coordinate 61,560 of NZ_QGTL01000016.1, forward strand.
CTGCTGATCCCCAACGACACTCCCGGCCTCGACATCCGCAAGTTGCCGACGCTGTCGCGCCATGCCACCGGAACCACCGAGATCTTCCTCGACGAGGTGCGTGTGCCCGCCGACGCGCTGTTGGGTGAGGTCGGCCAGGGCTGGAAGATCATCACCGAACATCTCGAACTGGAGCGCTGTGCGGTCGCCGCCGCCTACGTCGGCAATGCCCAGGAGGCGGTGCGGGCCGCGAACAAGTACGCCCACGAGCGCGTTCAGTTCGGCAAGCCGATCTACGAGTTCCAGGTGCTCAAGCACATGCTGGCCGAGAACCAGACCCGCGTCGACGCCGCGCGCCTGCTCTGCTACCGCGCCGCCAAGATGAAGGCCGAGGGTCTGCCCGCCGCGCGCGAGACCTCGATGGCCAAGCTCTACGGTTCCGAGACACTCAAGCAGTGCGCCCTGGACGGCATGCAGATTCTCGGCGGCTACGCCAACCTGCCCGAGGCCGACATGGAGCGCTACCTGCGCGAGAGCGTGCAGTCCACCATCGGCGGCGGTACCTCGCAGATCCAGCGCACCATCATCGCCAAGTCGATGCGCCTGTAATCCACGCTCTCGCACCCACTTCCGAGGAGAACTCCGATGGCTACCATCAACAACCGCATCGACATGCCGCTCGACGAGATCGAGGTCGGCACCGTCTTCCGCTCCGGCGGGCGCACCATCACCGAAGCCGACGTCGTGAACTACTGCGCGCTGACCGGCAATTGGATCGAGATCCATTCCAACGTCCACTACGCCGCGCAGACCCGCTTCGGCGAGCGTCTGGTCCAGGGCTCGCTCACCTACTCGCTGATGACCGGGCTGATCCAGTTCGGCCCCTCGATCCAGGCGAACTATGGCATCGACAACCTGCGTTACCTGAAGCCGGTGCTGATCAACGACACCATCTACGTCACCGCCGAGGTGATCGCCAAGAAGGACAAGGACGAGAAGTTCGGCGTCATCACGTTCCTGATGAAGGCGCTCAACCAGCGCGGTGACGTGGTCCAGCGCAGTGAGTGGAGCCTGCTCATGCTGCGCAAGCGCGAAGACCTCGACGCGCTCGTCGGCGCCTCGCTGCCGACCGAAAAGGTGCGGGGCTGATCCCATGACCGCACAACCCGTCGCAGCGATCGTCGGCATGGGCGATGCCTATGCCACCCGCGCCGATCGCAAGGACCCGCTGCAACTGGCCGTCGAGGCCACCGTCGCGGCGCTCGCGGACGCGGGGATCACGAAGAACCAGGTGGACGCCCTGTTCACCGGCCGCTCGCCGTGGGCCGACAAGCGCTCGCAGTGGAACAACATCTTCGCCTCGCATATGCAGATGCCGCTGACGTTCACCAGCGAACTCACCCTGCACGGCGCCGGCCTCACCGCCACCCTGGCCCAGGCATCGCAGATGATCGCCGCGGGCAAGGCGGAATACGTGCTGTGCCTGCAGAGCGATGCGACGGAGTTGTTCGTAGACGCCGTGGCCATGGGCGCGGAGGCCGACGCGGATCCGCAGTTCGAAGTGATGTACGGACCGACGATCCCGTCCCTCTACGCCCAGGCTGCGCGCCGGTATTTCCACGAATTCGGCATCACCGAAGCCGATCTGGCCGAGGTCGCCGTCGCCAACCAGCGGTGGGGAGCGCACCACCCGCACGCGGCCAAGGCCAAGCACGGTGGGATCGATGTCGCCACGGTGCTCGCCTCACCGTATGTGGCGACGCCGTTGCGGCGGTGGATGTGTTCCACCTGGGGTGGTGGCACCGGTGGCGCGCTGGTCGTCACCGCGCCCGACAATGTGCGTCCCCACCAGAAGCCCGTCTACCTGCACGGGTACGGGTCGGCGACCACACACGAGTATCTGTCGGATCGAATGAACATGCGCTCCTGCAAGTTCGACGGTTTCGGCACCCTGCCCAACCTGACCCACACCGCCACCATCGAGGCGGCGCGGCAGGCTTACGCGATGGCCGACCTCGGTCCCTCCGATATCGACATGGTGCAGATGTCGGTGAACTTCGCGCACATGGGCCCGATCGTCATGGAGGACTTGGGCTTCGCCAAGAAGGGCCGGGGCATCGACGTCTATCGCGAGGGGCGCACCGGCATCGACGGCGACCTGCCGACCGACACCAACGGCGGCTGGCTGTCCTTCGGCCAACCCGGCATCTCCTGCAACATGGACACGATCATCGAGACCGTGCGCCAGCTGCGCGGGCAGGCGCTGGGGCTGGCGCCGACCCGCAAGCCGGAGACCGCGCTCGTGCAGGGTGCGGGCGGCATGTTGGCGGCGGGCAGTGTCCTGGTGCTGGCGGCCTGAGCGGAATCGGAGAACATGATGAGTGAAGCAACCGCACACAGCGAGTGGCCGCAGCCGTACCAGCTACTCGACGCCGCACCGTACTGGGCGGCACTTGCCGAGCGGCGCTTGACCTTTCAGCGCTGTGACGATTGCGCTGAAGCGGTGTGGCCCGCGCATTCCTACTGCCCCTACTGCGCCTCGGCGGCGCTGACCTGGGCGGAATCGGCCGGACGTGGCACGGTGTACTCCTTCAGCACGGTGATGCGTGGCCCGACCCCGGTCTGGGCGTCGATCACGCCCTACACCGTGGGGTTCGTGCAGATGGCCGAGGGCTACCTGCTCTTCGCGCAGATCGACGGCGAGCCGGATTCGATCGCGATCGACCAGGAGGTCGCCGTCCGCTTCGTCGAACGCGGTGCCCAGATCGTCCCCGTCTTCGCCGCCGCGAACCCCGGGTAGCGCCATGACAGCACACCATCGACCCGGACCAGGGCAGGAGCAGCCGATGCAGCACGAACTTCCACTGTCCGGAATCGTCGTGGTCGAACTCGGCGACAGCGCCTCGGCGCCGTTCACCGGCAAGATCCTCGCCGAACTCGGCGCCGAGGTCTGGAAAGTCGAACGACCCAGCGGGGATTCGTCGCGTGGCTGGGGACCGAGCATGTGGAAAGGCAGCGGGGCGGCGTTCCACGCGCTCAACCGCGGCAAACGGACCATCAGCATCGACATCAAGGATCGCGAGCAGTTGGCGCTGCTGCACCAATTGATCGCCGAACGGGCCGATGTGTTCCTGCACAATCTGCGACCGGGCTCCGCCGCGAAGTACGGTCTGGACGCCGAAAGCCTGCGGGTCACCAAACCCGAGCTCGTGCACTGCGAGGTCGGCGCGTTCGGGCACACCGGGCCGATGAACACCCTGCCGGGTTACGACCCGCTGATGCAGGCCTTTTCGGGAATCATGAGCATCACCGGTGAGCACGACGGACCACCAGTCCGCGCCGGCGTATCGATCGTCGACTTCGGCACCGGCATGTGGGCCGCGATCGGCATCCTCGCCGCGCTGCACCGCCGCACCTCCAAGCTCGACGGTGCCGCGGTGAACGCGTCGCTGCTGGAAACAGCCATCGCGTGGATGTCGATCGGTGTCGCCGGGTACAACGCCGACGGCACCCCCGGCGAACGGCACGGCTCGGGCGTCGCCTTCATCGTCCCGCATCGCGCGTATTCGGCGGCCGACGGCGATCTGATCGTCAGCTGCGGAAACGACGGACTGTTCGCCCGGCTGAGCGAGGCACTGGATCGGCCGGAATGGGCGGACGACGAGCGGTTCGCCACGAACGCGGGCCGGCTGGCCAACCGCGCGGAAATCGACCGGCTGATCGGCGAACGGCTGGCCGAACAGCCTCGGGAGTACTGGCGAAAACACTTGCAGGACTTCGGTGTTCCCGTCGCGCCGGTGCAGACCACCGCGGAGATGGTCGCGCACGAGCAGACCAAGGCGCTCGGCATCATCGGCGCACCGTCCGAGGACGAGATCGGTGTGGTCGGGTTGCCGTTGTCGTTCGACGGCCGTCGCCCACCTCCGCTACCCGCGGCACCGGACATCGGTGCCGCCGACGCCGACCTCCGGGCCGGTCTCGGTCAGCGCGGCGGCGGGCATCCCGGCGCGGACGGGCTGTCGGACGTCGCGCCTGAGCGCCGCGGTGCGGGTGGGCCGGCCGGCGGTGACGATGAGCGCCCGGCTGCCGGTCGGCCCACGGCTGGTGGCGTCGGGCAGCGGGACACCAATGAGACCTCGGACGACATCGATCAGCGCGGGAGCGGGGTCGGCGATGAGTAAGGGCGGTCCTCTCGCGGGGGTGCGGGTGGTCGAACTCGGCGGGGTCGGACCCACACCGTTCTGCGCCATGCTGCTGTCGGATCTCGGCGCCGACATCATCCGGCTCGATCGCCCGCCCGGCTACGACGGCGGCGCGCCGATCGAGGCGCGATTCGATCTGCTCAACCGGGGCAGGCGCAGCGCCGTCGCGGATCTGAAGAATCCCGCGGCGGTCGAGGCCGTGCTGAGAATGGCAGGCACGGCCGACATCGTGCTCGAGGGATTCCGCCCGGGTGTCGCGGAGAAACTGGGCCTCGGCCCGGAACAGTGCCTGGCCGCGAATCCGGCACTGGTGTACGGCCGGATGACCGGCTGGGGCCAAGCTGGTCCATTGGCGCCCGACCCCGGCCACGACATCAACTACATAGCACTCACCGGCGTCCTGCACGCGGTGGGTCGCGCCGGCGAACCACCCGCCGTCCCGCTCAACCTCGCGGGCGACTTCGGCGGCGGCGCACTGTATCTCGCCCTCGGCGTGGTCTCGGCGCTGCTGGAGAGCCGCACCTCCGGCCGCGGCCAGGTGGTCGACGCGGCGATGGTCGACGGCTCGGCCTCGCTGATGACGCTGTTCTACGGCCTGTTCGCCGCGGGCTATTGGAGCGACGAGCGCGGCGTGAACCGGCTCGATTCGGGCGCGCCCTGGTACAACGTCTACGAAACCGCCGACGGCGGCTGGATCAGCGTGGGCGCCAACGAATCCCGCTTCTGGCGCAACCTGTTGCGGATCACCGGCATCGACGAAACGCAGATGCCCGATCAGCACGACAAGGCGCAGTGGCCGGCGATGCGGGAGCGGTTCGCCGCGGTGTTCCGCACCAGGACCCGCGACGAATGGTGTGCCCTGGCGGCCGGGCAGGACGCGTGCCTGACTCCGGTGCTCTCGCTCACCGAGGCACCCCGCGACGCGCACCTGCGGGCCCGCGGCACTTTCCTCGAGGTCGACGGCGTGGTCCAGCCCGGGCCCGCACCGCGTTTCAGCCGGACACCCGGTGCCATCCAGCGACCCCCCGCCGAACCCGGCGAGCACACCGACGAGGTGCTGAGCGACTGGGGGTTCACCCCGGCCGAGGTGGCGGCACTGCGCGAGCGGGGCGCCTTCAGCTGACCTCCATTCGCCATCGCCCGTACGGCGGAGTGGGGACGTGGCCGCGTGCCGAGTGAATGAAGAACCCCATTTCTACGCATCTTTCCGAGCACATGTCGCGGCGCGTGGCGGCTCGCTCCGGACGCTGAACGGCGGGAACGACGACGGCGGTGCTCGGCCGGATGAGCCGGTCGGGCACCGCCGTGCGTGCGGAAGTTTCGTCTGCTGACCACAACCCCGGCCGCCGGAGGGCCGCCGGATGGATGTCGTTATCCGGTTGCGGATCCGGATCGGGTCCGCAGGGTCTGCGGTGTGTGGGCCGCGCCCGTCGACACCAGATGCTCGATCTCGGCCGCGCCGAAACCGTACTCGCTCAGGACCTGTACCGAGTTCTCACCGAGTCGTGGCGCGGGATAACGCAATTCGGGTGCGTCTTCGCTCCACTGCTGGGGGATGCCGAGCGATCGCAGCAACCCTTCGGTGGGGTGTTCCTGCTCGATGAAGAATCCCACGTCCTTCATGTGCGGATCGTCGAGAAGGGTTTCGGGGGTGTTCATCTCGATGGCGGGGATGTCGGCCTCGGCCAGGATCTGCACCCATTCCGCGGTCGTCCTGGTTTCGAGCACCTCGGCGAGGAATGCGTACAGCAAACCGATGTTCTCGGTGCGGCCGCCGATATCGGCGAAGCGCGGGTCCTGCGCCATCTCCGGCTTGCCGGCCAAGGCGAAGAAGCGGTGCCAGTGTTTGTCGTTGTAGACGTTCACGCCGAGGTAGCCGTCACGGGTGCGGTAGGGGCGGCGGTCGGAATTCATCATGCGCGCGTAGCCGGAGGTGCCGATCGAGGGGATGAAGGTGTGGCCATAGAGATGGTCGCCCAGCGCGAACTGGGCGAACGTCTCGAACATCGGGACCTGCACCTCCTGGCCGTGGCCGGAGCGTTCCCGTCGGTAGAGAGCGGTGGTGATGGCGTTGGCCGCCGCCATGCCGACGACGCGGTCGGCGATCGCGGTGGCGATGTAGGTGGGTTCGCCGGTCTTGCGGCTCTGCAGGACCGGCATACCGACGGCGGCCTGGATCAGGTCGTCATAGGCGGGTCGGTCGGCGTAAGGGCCGTTCTGTCCGAATCCGAAAGCGCCGCAGTAGATCAGGCGGGGATTGCGTTCGCGGACCTGTTCGTAGGCCAGGCCGAGGCGGGCCATCGATTTCGGGCGCAGGCTGTAGAGCAGCACATCCGCCGAGGCCAGCATGCGCTGGAGCGCGGCGTTGCCGTCGGCGGACTTCAGATCGAGCACCACACTGCGCTTGTTGCGGTTGAGGTGCAGGAAGATCGCCCCCATGCCCGGGTTGCGGCGTGGACCGACACCGCGGGTGGTATCCCCGGCCGTCGACTCGATCTTCACCACATCGGCGCCCATATCGGCCAGCAGCAGGGTCGCGAACGGGCCCATGAAGTTCGAGGTCAGGTCGAGGATGCGCACGCCGTCGAGCGGTCCGGTCATGTTCGTCTCTTTTCGTGATGCGGGGACACGGCCGGGACAACTCACCGGCAGCGGTCGTGAATCGTGCCGGGAGAACCCGAGGCCCGGTCACCGGCTGAGCTCATGGTAAGCCGCTGAGCTGCTCGAACCCAGTGACATGTTCCGAAGCGCGAGTTCACGATGGTCGAATCGCCAGCGTCCATAGCGACTGTAGTTCTTACTGGGATCGACTGTTCATGGGAAGAATCTTTCCCATTGTCGGCTGCTTCTGTCGGAGAGAAGGTTGTCGCATCGGCTTCGAGCCGGAACAGATCTCATCGAAAGGATCGTGCCTGATGCGCACAAGCGTCACCTTCCCGAGCAACGGCCTGCGCCTGGCGGGCATCCTGTTCACCCCCGACAACCGTGGCGGCGAGCGCCTGCCCGCCGTGGTGGTGTCGCACCCAGGCGGTGGTGTCAAGGAGCAGACCGCCAGCATCTACGCCCAGCGCCTGGCCGACAAGGGGTATGCCGCCCTCGTGTTCGATGCCGCCTACCAGGGCGAGAGCGAAGGCGAACCGCGCTTCCTGGAGGACCCCTTCCAGCGCAGTGAGGACGTCAAGTCCGCCGTCACCTTCCTGACCACCCGTGACGACATCGACCCCGCCCGCATCGGCGCCCTCGGCATCTGCGCCTCCGGCGGTTACGTGCCCTTCGCCGCGCAGACCGACCACCGCATCAAGGCCGTGGCCACCGTCAGCGGCCTCGACATCGGCGACTACCTGAGCAACGGCCTCGGCCGCACCCAGGACCCGTCGGTGCTGCAGGAGATGCTCGACGCCGCCGGTGCGCTGCGCACCGCCGAGGCGCAGGGCGGCGAGCCCAACTACCAGATCTGGGCGCCGCCGAGCGCTGAGGGGCTCGACGGCGCGCCCGAGCTGTACCGCGAGGCTCACGACTACTACCGCACCCCGCGCGCGCAGCACCCGCGCTCGGAGAACAAGTGGCCGCTGCAGAGCATCGACCGCATCGCGCAGTTCGACGCGTACGCCAAGATCGCGATGATCTCCCCGCGTCCGCTGCTGATGATCGTCGGTTCCAAGGCCGATACCGCCTACTTCAGCGAGGAGGCCATCGCCAAGGCCGCCGAGCCGAAGGAGCTGTTCGTCGTCGACGGCGCCAGCCACATCGACCTCTACGACGTGGACCAGTACGTCACCCCGGCCGTGGACAAGCTCGACGAGTTCTTCGGTAAGGGCCTGGCCGGCTGATCCCGGCCGCACACAGACGTCTGCCCCGCACGGGTGATCCTCGTGCGGGGCAGACATTTTCGTGTGTCGGTCAGGGAGTCTTCACCAGGATCGGTCCGTCACCGAAGATCGTTCCGGTATCGACCGACGGCAGGGCGGACCGGGTCAGCGTGCCGTCGTCACCGACGTCGAAGATGTGGATCTTCGTCGTCACCGTGGCGGGCAGGCAGTCGGCGACATAGAGGTGGCGCTCGTCGTCGCTGAGCTTCACCAGCCCGGGGAAGGAACCCGCGGGCGGCTTGAACGGTGAGCCCGGCAGGGCAGTCAGGGCACCGTCGGAACCGATCGAGAAGCCCGCGACCGCGCCGCCCGCGACCTCCGGGATGTAGACGAAGCGCCCGTCGGAGGTCACCTCGGCCGCGTGCGGCATCCCGCCGGTGGGATAGGGCGAACCCGGGGTCGGCGTCAGGCGGCCGTCGTCACCGATGGCGAAACCGGAGACATTGCTGCCCTGCTCGTTGCTCACGTAGACGAAGCGTCCGTCGGGGGTGTAGCCAGGATTCACCGGGAGACGTCCGCCGGGTACCGGAGCACCGAGTGAGGTCAGTTCGCCGTCGGGACCGATGGCGTAGCTGTGGATCAGCGCGTCCGCCGCGCTCGTGAACCGCAGATACCGGCCGTTCGGGTCGACGGTGACCATGGGAAAGACGGCGAATCCCTCGACGGTGGTCTCGCGCAGGAAAGTCAGTGCGCCGGTGGGGGAGACCGCGTACGTACTGAGCCGTCCGGGGACCCCTCCCGCGCCGATGAACAGGAATCGTCCGTCCGGCGTGAGTATCGAGGTCACCACCGGCCCACCGCTGAAGGCGACCTCGCCACCCGGGATCGGATGCGCGGTGCCGTTGTCGTCGAGGTGGTAGCCGGTGACTCGTTGGGCACCCACCTGAGTGACATAAACATTGCGGCTGTCCGGTGCCGCGGCTACCGACAAGACCCCCGGCCCCGCGCCGAACGGTGAACCTGCGACGGCGGTGAGTCCGCCGTCGTCAGCGATGCGCATGACCGCCACGTTCCCCGTCGCGGTGCCACCCATCAGCAGGAACTCCGAGTTCTGCGCGGGCGCCGCGCTCGTGGTGCCCACCGCCCACCCGGCGCCGAGGAGAACCGCCGCGAGCGTGGCGGCCGGTTTTCGGAACAGCCCGGCGCGACGGTGCGCCCGCTGCCTTGCGAATATCGTCATGATCGCGGTCAGACGCCCAGGAAGTCGTGGTAGCGGAAGGTGATCTCGCCGTCGAGCATCTCGAGGAGTTCGGCGATCACGCCGGACTCGTCACGCCAGGCGAGGTAGGCCTCGAAATCCGCGCGGCTGTCCCACTTCTCGACGAACAGGATGCGCGCGGGCTCGTCCTGGTTGCGGGCGACCTCGACGCTGATGTTGCCCGCGAAGCTGCGCGTGCCCGGCAGGTTCTTGACGAACCATTCCCGCAGGTCGTCGAATCGGCCTTCTTTTGCCGCCATGTCGATTGTCACCTGAATAGCCATGAAGCAGACTCCTGTCGCGGAATGGGAAATGTTCGGCGGAATTCCGGCAGCGAACGCAACGACTGTAACGCCCATCACAACGACTTCCAATTGACGTTTCGGAAATCAGCAATTCGGCAGAGATGAAGTGTGCCGGTGCGTGGAGTTCGGTGCGGGTGAAGCGATGCTTCGGGAAAAGTCAATTGCTCCGGTGACGAGCGTCCCTATGATCGAAATCACGCATCGGAGAATTCGTCTCCCGCCACATTGTTCGCAGCGTCTCGGTGACTGTCGAATCGGTAGTGCGGCGCATTTCGGCTGTATCGCCCACGATGGGCCGCCGACTTCACAGGGAAGATCAAGCGTGAGAATACGAGAACACCACGTCGGCAGACGTGCGCGCCGGGCGTCGCTCGGGGTCCTGGCGGTCACCGCCGCGCTACTGATGGCCGCACCGGCGAGCCCGGCACACGGTGCGCCAGGGGCCGACTACCTCTATGTCGCAGGTTCGGCGTCCGATCGCTTGCTCGGGTACCGGGTCGGACCCGAGGCACTACCTCGTCTGGTGGCCGATGTGGCGACCGGCTTCGGCAACCTGTCGGTGAAGGAGTCGGCGGATCATCGGTTCCTCTACGTGCTGACCATCGCCCCGACCCGGCGGGGAGCGGCGGTGGCCATCGGCCCCGTCGGCTCGCCGGCGGGTGGGCCCGTGCCGATGCCGGTGGTCTCGCCGGACAGCCTGAACGTGTACGTGAGCAACTACGCAGCGGGTTCGGTCACGAGGTTCGAACTGCGCGCCGACAGCACGGTCTCACCCGCGCGGGAAACGATGCGCACCGGCGGCGGCCCGGTCAGCCCCAGTTTCTCCCCGGACGGGCAGTACCTGTACACCGCCAACGAGCACACCTCGAGTGTTTCGGTCTTCCGGCAGCAGCCGAGCACGGGCGCGCTGGTCGAGGTCGCGGGATCACCGTTCCCGGCCACCGGACTCACACCTCACGGCATCGGTCTCAGCCCCGACGGCCGGTTCCTCTACACCCCGAACGCGCTCACGAACGACATCAGCGGCTTCGCGGTCGAACCCGACGGCGCGTTGCGACCACTGCCCGGCTCGCCGTTCCCCGGCGGGCCCGTCGGCACGTTGCCGGGGCAAGTCTTCGTGTCCTCCGACGGTCAGCGGCTCTACGCCGTGGATCTGGCGGGGACCTCGCCCGCGCCCGCCGCCGCGCTGCGCAGTTACCGCATCGCCCCGGACGGCACCCTGACCCCGGACCCCGCTCCGGCCGTCGGTACCGGCCTGCTGTTCTCCGCCGCATCGATGCTCGTGGCCGGGCGATGACCATGTGGGCCGAAACGAGTGTCCAAGAATCTGGACACTCGTGTGATCTGTATTTCCCTATTCTCGAATCGGGCCGCTACGCATCGGCAATTTCTGCACGGCGGACCACCGCCCATTCGCACATTCCCGCCCTGCCGGAATCACCGGCAACTCGAAACAAAGGTGAGAAATGACTGCCACCCTTCCCGAAACCGCCGCTGTCGACCGTGACGGTGTGCCGCATTACCGGCTTTTCATCGATGGCGCGTGGGTCGATACCGATACCGCCATTCCGGTGATCGATCCGGCCACCGAAGAGGTCGTGGTCACCGTCGCGCAGGCCGACACCAGCCACGTCGACGCGGCGGTGGCCGCCGCCAAGCGGACCTACGAGTCCGGTGTCTGGCGTAACACCCCGCCCGCCGAGCGGGCCGCCGTGATCGAGCGGGTGATCGCCGCGCTCAGCACCAAGATGGACGAACTGGCCGTCCTGAGTGCCAAGGAGACCGGCATGCCGGTGCGGCTGGCGGGTGCCATCGGCGTCGGCTTCCCGCTGATGCACCTCGGCCACTACGCGGAGCTCACCCGCACCTACGAGTGGGAGCGTTCGGGACCCGTTGCCGGCCAAGTTCTTTCGGCGAGCTTCATCCGTAAGGAGCCGGTCGGTGTGTGCGCGGGCATCGTCCCGTGGAATTTCCCGGCGGTCATCGCCGTGTGGAAGTCCATTCCGGCGCTGGCGGCGGGCAACACCGTGGTCCTCAAGACCGACGAGAAGACCCCGATCTTCGCTCTCGAGCTGGCCCAGCTGCTGAAGGAGGCCGGCCTGCCCGACGGTGCGCTCAACATCGTGGTCGGCGACGGCCCGACCGTCGGTGCCCACCTGGTGAAGCACCCCGATGTGCGGCTGGTGTCGTTCACCGGCTCCACCGCCACCGGCCGTCAGGTGATGGCGGACGCCTCGGGCACCGTCAAGCGCGTGCTGCTCGAACTCGGAGGCAAGGGCCCGAACATCGTGCTCGACGACGCCGATCTCACTGCGGCAGTAGATGGTTCGATCTACGCCTTCCTGCTGCACGCCGGTCAGGCGTGTGAGTCCGGCACCCGGCTGTTGCTGCCCGCCTCGATCCACGACGAGTTCGTCGCGCGCCTGGTCGAACGGCTGAAGACCCTGAAGATCGGCAGCCCGCTCGACCCGGCCACCGATATCGGCGCGGTGATGAACAAGACCCAGCACGAGCGGATCCTCGGCTACATCGAGAAGGGCAAGGCCGAGGGCGCGACCGTCGTCGCCGGTGGCGGCGTGCCGACCGGTCCGGGTTTCGAGAAGGGCTACTGGGTGGAACCGACGGTGTTCACCGGGGTCACCAACGACATGACCATCGCCCGCGAGGAGATCTTCGGCCCGGTGCTGTCGGTGCTGAAGTATGAGTCCGAGGACGAGGCGCTCGAGATCGCCAATGACACCGAGTACGGTCTGGCCGCCGCCGTGTGGAGCCGCGACAACCAGCGCGCGCTGGCCGTGGCCCGCCAGATCGAGGCCGGTTCGGTGTGGATCAACGACTACCACAACATCTCCCAGTACCTGCCCTTCGGCGGATTCAAGCAGTCGGGCACCGGCCGTGAACTCGGCCCCGACGCGCTGAACGAATTCACCCAGGACAAGGGCATCACCATCGACCTGTCCGGTGATGTCAGCCGGCGCGCCTACGGCCTGGTGCTCGGCACCCCGCCCTCGGCCGAGTAGCACGTTTTCCGCAGCACCCGCGCGCCCGAGGACCGGGCTCGTCGTCGAAGAAGATTCAATGGAGAATTCATGATCAAAGGTCAGTTCACCAACTTCAAACTGATCGTTCGCGATCTCGACCGCTCGCTGGCGTTCTACAAACTGTTCGATCAGAAGGTCGGCGCGCTACTCGAATTCGTCGATCCCGAAGTCACCGAGGTGATGTTGGAGAACTCCGAGGGCGTGCGCACGCTGGTTCTGCTCAACGGTGACCTGCTGCCCGCGCCGGCCCCGGTCCCCGGATACGCGCCGCTGGTGCTGGTCGTCGACGATGTCGCCGCGGCGGCCGCCGAGATCAAGGCGGCCGGGTACGAGATGCGCGTCGAGCCGACCGATTTCGGCCCGGTCAGCCTGGCCATGGTGGCCGACCCGGACGGCTATCTGGTCGAGCTGGTCTCGGGTGACCCGAACGCGGTGCAGAGCCCGCCGCCGGGCACCAAGATCCCGCACCCGGTGCCCTACATCCACGATCACGCATGAACGGGGTCGTGACCACGGAAGCGGTGCTGCGGTCGGCGTTCGGCACCGACGGCGGCGTCGGGCACCTGCTCATCGACGGTGCGTGGGTGCCCGCCGCGGCGGGTTCGACGTTCGAGGTGGTCGATCCGGGCACCGAGGAGGTGGTCGGCCGGGTCGCCGAGGCGTCGGCCGCCGATGTCGATGCCGCCGTCGCCGCGGCCCGGCGCGCCTTCGACGAAGAACGGTGGCTGCGGTTGTCCTCGACGCAGCGCGGCGTGGTGCTGTGGCGGGTGGCCGAACTGATCGAGGCGAGGTCCGAGGAACTGGCGCGACTGGAGAGTCTCGACGTCGGTGTGCCTGTCTCACAGGCGAAACCGATGGTCGCGGAGGCGGTCAACCAGTTCCGCTATTTCGCGGGCTGGGCCGACAAGATCCAGGGCACCACCGTCGACCTCGGCACCGCCGAGCGGCGGCTGCAGGGCGCCACCTACCGCGAACCGGTCGGTGTGGTGGCGATGATCGTGCCGTGGAACGCCCCGCTCATCGCCATGTCGATGAAGCTGGCGCCCGCGCTGGCGGCTGGGTGTACCTGTGTGCTCAAGCCGTCGGAGGAAGCGCCGCTGTCCGCGCTGGCTCTGGGCCGGATCCTGCTCGAGGCTGGCGTGCCGGCCGGTGTCATCAACATCGTCACCGGTTTCGGGGAGACGGGTGCGGCGATGGCCGAACACCCGGGTGTCGACAAGATCAGCTTCACCGGCTCCACCGAGGTGGGGCGCAAGATCGTCGCGGCGGCCACCGGCAACCTGAAGAAGGTGTCGCTGGAACTGGGCGGCAAGTCGCCGGTGATCGTGCTGCCCGATGCCGATCTGGCGGCCGCGGCGGCGGGTATCGCGCTCGGCGTGTTCTGGAACTCGGGCCAGATCTGTACCTCGGGCACCCGGCTGTTCGCGCACGCCGACATCTACGACGAACTCGTGGACGGCATCGCCGAACAGGGTCGCGCGATGGCGATGGGCTACGGCGCGGACCCGGATGTCGTGCTGGGACCGCTGGTTTCGCGACGCCAACTCGACCGGGTGGCCGGGTACGTCGACGGCGGCGTCGCCGCGGGCGCCCGCGTGGTCTGCGGCGGAAAGAGAGTGGGGGAGAAGGGGTTCTATTACGAGCCGACTGTCCTCGCCGACGCGCGGCCCGAGATGGCGATCGTCCGTGAGGAGATCTTCGGTCCGGTCCTCGCCGCGCTGTCGTTCACCGATCTCGACGCGGCGATCGCCTCGGCCAACGACACCGAATACGGTCTGGCGGGCAGTGTGTGGACGCGCGATGTCGCGCTGGCGCACCGAATCGCGCGCCGGCTGCGTGGCGGCCGGATCGGCGTGAACATCCATCGGGCGGGCGGAGTGCAGATGCCCGTGGGCGGATTCAAGCAGTCCGGGTGGGGCCGGGAGAACGGTCCCGACGCGCTCGAGGGCTACCTCGAGACGAAATCGGTCGTCACCTTGCTCGACCGCTGATCTCCACCGAGCACCTTCGATCCCTACTCCTGAAAGTTCGAGCACACCATGACACCTCTCCCTGACGGTCTGGAGCAGAAGATCCAGTGGGTCGTCGACCTCGAGCAGATCAAGATTCTGATGGCGAAGTACTGCCACGGCATCGATCAGAAGGACGAGCAGACCTTCATGAGCATCTGGTCCGACGACGCCGACTATCTGCTGCCGCGCGGTGAAGGACACGGCACCGAGGGAATTCGGGCACTGGTGCAGAAGGTGTGGCGCGAAGTTCCCCAGTGCCATCACCACATCACCAATCCGGTGATCGACATCCAGGGCGACATCGCGACAGCGGCCACCGACGTCTTCTACTTCCGGCTCACCGCCGACGGCACGAAGGTCTTGCTCTCGGGCACCTACGCCTTCGAATTCGTCAAGCGCGACGGGCAGTGGCTGACCCGGAGTCTGGCCTTCGCGAGCTTCGTCGCCGACAGCCCGGTTTTCGGGTAGCGCCGACAGCAGAATTCCGAGCAGGCCCCGCGACGGTTGTCGCGGGGCCTGCTTGTGGTGTGGGCTGAGCCAGGAAGTCGTTGCGGCACAGTCGAAGTGTCCAGATTTCTGGACAGGTGCAGGCGCCGTGCGTCCGTAATCTCCTGGCATCGGCAAGAAGACGATCCCGTTCAGCCGCTGAGAGTTGGGTTATCGCACATGAGCAGTATTTCCGAAGCAGACAAGATCGCGGAAGCGTCGATGGCGGTCGTCGACCGGCACATCGCCGCGATGAGCACACGCGACGTCGAGACGATCGCCGCGGACTATTCCGAGGACACCGTCATCATCACCACGCTGGCACCGGAGCCGCTGATCGGCAAGGCGGCGATGAAAGCCTTTCTGGCGACATTGCTGGCCGCCGGCGCCGCGGAAGTCGACGCGGCGGCGTCTCCCACGTTCATCCGCAAGGAGGCGGTCGGCGAGTACGTCTACCTCGCCTTCGACCTGGGCAACGGCAGGACTGCGACCGAGACCTACCACGTGCGCAACGACCTGGTCGTGTTCGAGACAGCGACGTTCTGAGCACTCGGGCATTGGTGCCTTCCCGCGCGCCGATGCCCGATCACGCTCGTACAGCGGCGAATTCGGTGTGATGATCGCGAATGACCAAGGCCGAGCGCAGGTTCCACAAACCGGTGGGGTCGGCGATGTCGAAGCCGGTGAGCCGGAAGATCCGCTTGAGCCGATAGTCGACGCTGTTGGGGTGCAGGTGCAGCCTACGGGCGGTGCGCCGGCGATCGAGGCCGCACTCGACGTAGGTCCGCAGCGTCTCGAGCAGATCGGGGTGGTCCTCGAGCGGGTCGAGCAGCGTGGCGAGGGCATCGCGGCCGGGGCCGGGACGGGTGAGCTGGTATTCGACCGCGATGTCGCTGAAGCGATGCAGGCGCCCGGTCATGCCGAGCCGGACGACCACGTCCAGCGCGGCGTGAACCTGTTCGGCCACCAGCGGCAACTCGCTGGTCGGCGCGCGCATCGCCACCCCGGTCGGGATGTTGCCGTCCGCGATGCGGAGTGTCTCGACGAACGCGGCGATCGCGGTGAACTCCGCGAACGCCGTGTCGGGGATGAGGATCGTGGTGCCGGTTTCGCCGAGCAAGGCCAGCGCACTCGGGCCGAAACGTCGTCCCAGTTCCGAATACAACCGTGCGACAGTGGGTTCGGCGATGCTGCGGGGAGCGCCCGGCTGCCGACCGCGGCGCCCCGGAAAGTAGAGGGCCACAATCGCGTACGCGTCGGCGACACCGATCTGGTTGCACTGCCCGAGCACCTTCGAGGCATCACCGCGCAGCAGTGCCGCCGCGACCTCCTGCCCGGCCTCGATGCTCTGCTGCGTCTGCCGGCCCGCTCGGCCGTGCACACGCGCGACGATGCCTGTCGCGGTCCGCACCGCGCGCAGCACCTGCCCGGAGTCGGTGGCGAACGGGGAGGTCGCGGGTGCGACGTCGACGACCAGCTCGATGGCGCCGATGACGAGCGACAGCGTGGTGTGCAGGTCGACGCCGAGCCGGGCACACGCGGCCACGGCCTGTTCGAGACCGGCCACCGCCTCCGCGTCGTCGTCGAGCCTGCCTGCGGCGGCGAAGGCTCGGGAGGCCAGGGTGAGCAGTAGCTCCCGTACCTCGCCGGAGGCGCTGTCGGTGGACATGGTGGAGTCGACCATCCGGGTGATCGTCTGGTTCACCTCGTGAACTCCCATCCTGCGTTCCTCGACCCAGCTCGCTGGAGCGTGCCGGGTGCCACCCGTGCGGAGCGGCGTTGGGCGAGCCTAAGCCGGGTGTTCACGACGCGGTGTCCAGCAATTTGGACACCCCGAAATGGTCGATTGCTCAGCAAGTGGGTGTCACAGGTGGGGTGGATGTCACGTATGAGGCATAATGCATGAAAGGCGACCGAAAGGATCCTCGCGATGGACACCACCCTGCAGCGTTTGCCGCGCAGTGCGAACAAGCAGCGTCATCAGCTGTCGGAGGATGTCGCGACCTATGTCCGCGAACTGATCATCTCCGGCCGCGTCCGTCCGGGGGAGTTCCTGCGGATCGAACCGATCGCCGAAGCCGTCGGTGTGAGCAACACCCCGGTGCGCGAGGGTTTGCTGCTGCTCAGCGGGGAGGGTTTCGTCGAGTTGGTTCCCCGGCGCGGGTTCGTGGTGTCGGAGTTCAGCAAGCAGGACGTACACGATCTGTTCTGGGCGCAGGCGGCGATGGCCGGCGAGCTGGCGAGCCGGGCCGCCAAGTCGATCTCCACCCGCGAACTCGATCATCTGGCCGAGGTGGTCGCCGCGCACGCCCGCGCGGCCGAGGACGATGCCGACGAGGCGCTGGTCGTCTACGGCCACGAATTCCACCGCACGATCAACCTGGCCGCCGATTCGCGCCGCCTGGCCATGCTGCTCGGTACCGTCGTCAAGCAGTTGCCGAATCGGTTCTACATCAACATCGAGGGCCACGGCGAGGACACCCTGCGCGATCACCCCGCGATCCTCGACGCGCTGCAGAAGCGCCGGGCCAAGGCTGCCAACAGCCTCATGCGTGAGCACATCATGTCCGGCGCCGACGAGCTGATCGCCATGTTGGAGAAGCAGGGTCTGTGGGCCGAGCAGGCCCGCAAGTCCACCGCCTGATCGCTCGCGGCGGGAGCGTGGCGCCGTCTTCCGCTGCCGCGTGCCTGCTCGAGGGCCTGTCGTCACGACGTAAAATATAGTATATATTACGTTCAGTTACTTGCGTCACAGTGGTGAGAGGACATTCCATGACGAAGTCGGTTGCGGCGGGCGTGCTGCCCGCGCACCCCGAGGCGTCCTATATCGATGGCACCTGGGTTCCGGTGTCGTCCTCGGAGACCTTCGAGGTCGTCAATTGCAGCACCGAGGAGGTCGTGACCTCTGTCGGCGCGGCGAGCGCCGACGACGTGGACGCCGCCGTCACGGCCGCGCGCCGGGCCTTCGACACCGGCCCGTGGCCGCTGCTGTCGCCGGCCGAGCGGGCCGGGTACCTGCGGGCGATCGCCGCCGAACTGACCAGACGGGGTGACGATTTCGCGCGGTTGTGGTCGATCGAGTCCGGCATCGTGTACTCCCTGGCGCAGACCCGGCTGCCGCTGTTCCTGTCGGGCGCGTTCAACGCCTATGCCGATCTGGCGGAGTCGTTCCCGTTCCGGGAGCAGCACACGCCCGCGGCGGGGGGTGCCGGGTTGCTCGTGCGCGAACCGGTGGGCGTCGTCGCCGCGATCGTCCCGTGGAACGGGCCCGCGGGCCTGATGGCCTACAAATGCGCGCCCGCGTTGCTCGCCGGGTGCACGATCGTGTTGAAGCCGCCGCAGGAGGCGCCGACTTCGGCGTACCTCTTCGCCGAGATCTGCGACAAGGTGGGGCTGCCGCCGGGGGTGCTCAATGTCGTGACCGCCGACCGGCAGGTGTCGGAAACGTTGGTCCGCCACCCCGGTGTGGACAAGGTGACCTTCACCGGATCCACCGTGGCCGGCCGGACGATCGGCGCGATCTGCGCCGATCGGATGGCGCGCTGCACCCTCGAACTCGGTGGCAAGTCGCCCGCGCTCGTGCTCGACGACTACGACATCGAGACGGCGGCGAAGGTGCTCACCGGGGGCATCAGCTACCTGGCCGGTCAGGTGTGCCACAGCCTGACCCGCGTCATCGTGTCCGAGAAACGCCACGACGAACTGGCCGACGCACTCGGCGCGGCGATGAGCGCGGTCCGGGTCGGCGACCCGTTCGACGACGCCGTCACCATGGGTCCGCTCGCCTCCGCGCGCCAGCGCGAACGCGTCGAAAGCTACATCGCCGCGGGGAAATCCGGCGGTGCGCGCCTGGTGACCGGTGGTGGTAGGCCGAGCGGGCTCGAGCGTGGCTTCTTCGTGGAGCCCACGGTGTTCGCCGGCGTCGACAACGGATCGGTGATCGCGACCGAGGAGATCTTCGGCCCGGTCCTCGCCGTGATCGCGGCGAAGGACGAGGACGATGCCGTCGCGCTGGCCAACGACAATCCGTACGGTCTCAACGCCTCCGTGTTCACCAACGATGCCGACCGGGCCTACCGGGTGGCGCGCAAGCTGCGGACCGGCACGGTCGGGCAGAACGGGCCGCGCACCGACTTCTCGATCGCTTTCGGTGGTTTCAAGCTGTCGGGCATCGGTCGCGAAGGCGGCTCGGAAGGGCTGCTGCCGTTCCTGGAAACCAAGACACTCGTGCTCGAGAACGAGCCGGCCGATATCCCCGGCCTGGGTAACTGATTCCGGTATCGATGCCGACGTGATCGCACCGGTCGTTGGCCGAGCGCCGTCCTGACCGATCGCGAAAAAGGGCTCCACACATTCGATGTGTGGAGCCTTTCGCCTTTTCGGGCGAGTGCGGCCGCAATATTTTCGATGTCCATTTTCTTGGACACCCGGCGGTCGGAACCGTGCCTATCGTCGGAGCGGAACAGACGGCGGGCAAGAGCCGGAAATTCTGTCACAGCGCAATTCGCGCGATTCTTAGGTGGTTGGGGAGCAGTGGTGCTCGTCCGGCCGTGGGAGGTATCTCAGATGTTCCGAACCAGGCGTGATCACGCGCGGCAGGCGACCGCGGGCTTCACGATGGCCTTGGTGCTCGCCGCGGGGAGTCTGCTGCATTCGGCGACCGCATCGGCCGAATCGGGCGCACGTTTCGTCGTGATCGGTGGCGCCGCGTCATCGAACATCAGCGTGCTCGGTCTCGACGACGCGGGCCGCCTGTCGACTGTGCCCGGCTCACCGTTCGCGTCCGGGACCGGCTCGCTGGCGGTGACGGTCACCCCGGACGGGCGCACGGTGTACTCGGTCAACACGGTGTCGGGCACGGTGAACGGTTTCCACCTCGGCGGTGACGGTGTGCTGACCCCGATCCCCGAGGCGGCGATCGAGCTGGGCGGGCCCGGCGTCGGAGCCGTGGCCTCGCCCGACGGGACACGGCTGTTCGTGACGAGCGGGTCGGTGACCAACGATCTGCGCACCTACTCGATCACCGCCTCCGGGGGACTGGTGCTCACCAGCTCGGTCCAGGTGCCCGGGGTGAGCGGCCTCAGCCAGCTCGCGATCTCGCCGGACGGTCGCTTCGTGTTCGCCGTGGGCTGGTTGGAGGCGACGGCGTTCAGCTTCGCTGTCGGCCCCGACGGTGGGCTGACTCTGGTCGATTCCGTCGGGGCGGGTCTGATGTCGACTCTTCCCGGAGTGACGCCCGACGGTCGTTTCCTCTATGTCAGCAACGAAGCGGGCGGCGACATCTCGGGATACGCGATCGGCGCCGACGGGTCACTGAATCCCGTGCCGGGGTCGCCGTTCCGTACCGGGCTGATGCCGCTGCCGCACGGTGCGATCTTCACCGCCGACAGTCGCCGGATGTACATGGCCGAGGCGATGGCGGGGCGGATCGGTGGGTTCCGGATCGCGGAGGACGGGTCGTTGAGCCCGCTGCCCGGATCGCCCTACCCGGCGCCCGCGGGCACGCTGCCGGGGCGCGTGGTCGTCGACTCGCGGACGCAACGGGTGTTCCTCATCGACACGCTCACCGTCGGCATCACGTCGCGGGTGCACACGTACGCGATGGCGCCGGACGGTCGCCTGACGCCGACCGGGGAGCCGGCCGTCGACACGGGGCTGATCTTCGCCGACGGCGCGAACGCGGCACTGGCAGAGCAGTGATGATATTACATATATTATATTGAGGAGATCCGCACAGCAGTTGCCAAGGAGGCACACGATGAAACCGTACCGCTCGATGCTCTTCGTCCCCGGTCACAAGGGTTCCTGGGCCGACAAGGGCGTCGCCTCCGGCGCCGACGCGCTGATCCTCGACCTCGAGGACTCGGTGCCCGCCGCGGACAAGGTGGAGGCGCGCGGCACGGTCGCCGCGACCATCGACCGGCTCACCGCCGACGGCGTGCGTCCCGACCTGTGGGTGCGCGCCAACCCGGAGGTCAGCGGGTTGCTCGGCGGCGACCTGGAAGCCGTCGTGCGGCCGGGCTTGGCCGGGCTGTTCCTGGCGAAGGTGTTCACCGCCGACGAGATCGTGCGCCTGGACGCGGTACTGAGCCACATCGAGCAGCGTGAGGGCATCGAGGTGGGCACCGTTCAGCTGATCGTGTCCTTCGAGACGGCGGTCTCGATGGCCCACTGCGAGGAGATCGCGGGCGCGAGCTCCCGGGTGGCGTCGCTGCTCGGCGCCACGGGCCCGAACGCCGACGTGGGGCGTGAGCTCGGCTTCGAATTCACCCCGGGCGGCCTCGAGACGCTGTACCTGCGCAGCCGGATCATCCTGGCGGCCAAGGCGAACGGCCTGCACCATCCGGTGACCGGCGTGTGGCAGGACATCAAGGATCTCGACGGCGCGCGGCGCTTCTGCCTCGACAACCGGCAGCTGGGTTATCGCGGGCTGGTCGCCATCCACCCGTCGCACGTGGCCATCGCCAACGAGGTGTTCTCGCCGTCGCCGGAGACCGTCGACTACTGCCGGCGCATGATCGCGGCGTTCCAGGAGGCGGAGGCCGCCGGGAGCGCCGCGGTCGACTTCGAGGGCCAGCACATCGATCTCGCGCACGTGAAGACGGCGGAGGGCGTGATCGCACTGGCCGAGGCGGTGTCGGCCAACGCGTAACCGGGACAACGAGAAGGGGGTGGCCGCGGCCACCCCCTTCTTCGTGTCACCAGGTGCTCAATCGACGATCAGCAGCACCGTCTCGGCGACGCAGGCGGGCTTGGCGGCGCCGCCGTCGAGCACGTACTTCGCGGTCACCGAAGCTCCGGCGGGAGTTTCGGTGACCTCCGTGATCGTCACGGTCGCCCGCAGCCGCGACCCGGCGGGCAGGGGTGCCGGGAACCGGACCTTGTTGACGCCGTAGTTCACCCGGGCGGAGCCGAAGGTGAAGTCGAGCAGCTCCGGCCGGAAGTGCGAGATCAGCGACAGCGTGAGATAGCCGTGGGCGATGGTGGTGCCGTACGGCCCGGCGGCGGCCCGTTCGGGGTCGACGTGTATCCACTGCTCGTCGTCGGTGACCTCGGCGAACGCGGAGATCCGCGCCTGATCGACGAGAAACGGCTCGCTCGGGCCGATAGGCTCACCCACGGCGGCGCGGACCTCGTCGAGGGTGGTGAATACGCGGGGCACGGTGTCTCCTGATCAGTCGGTGGTGACGTCGACGGTGGCGTTGGGCCCGGCGGATTCGCCACCGGGACCGAACAATTCGAGTGCCACCCCGTCGGGCACCGCGGTGGCGAGCAAGCGTGCGGGCTGTCCACAGAACAGCGGTGCCCGGCCGCGGTGACGCAGTTCGCGAATCGGTGCCCCGCCCATCAACCGGTGGACCTCCGCCAGCGCGATCGCCTGCAGCGGGCCGTGTACGACCAGCCCCGGATAGCCTTCCACGCCGGTGGCGTAGGGCCAGTCGTAATGGATGCGGTGCGCGTTGGCGGTGGCCGCGGAGAACCGCGCGAGCAGGGACGGATCGGTCCGCAGCTCCCAGGCGTTGTCCGCCGCGCGGTGCAGGGGAGCGCGTGGCACGGTGCCCTCGGCGGCGGGAAGCTGTGCCGACCGGTCCGGTGCGGGCGCGGCCTCCCGGTAGATCAGATTCTGTGTCTCCTCGACGGCGAGCTGGTCGGTGTCGGTGAACAGCCGGATCCGCACGTCGACGACGACCAGCGCGCCCGATCGCCCGTTCTTCTCGGTCACCGAGACCACCTCGGCCTCGCGCCGCACGGTCGAACCGACGAGAAGCGGTGTGTGGAAACGGATCTCACCGCCGGCGAACATGCGGCGCGGCAGCTCGACCGGCGGCAGGAACGAGCCGCGGCGCGGGTGTCCGTCGGCCCCGAGCACGCCGGAGGCGGCCCAGCGGGGCAGCGCGACCCAGTGCCACAGCGGCGGGAGCGGGTCACCGGGGCCGGGGGTGGGCAGGCCGTCGTCGAGCAGGGCGGCCAGTGCGGCGACGGGAGCGGGGTCGAGGAGTTCGGAGCTGGTCTCGAGGTGCGGTCGCCAGTCGGTCACATGAACCGCCCGCCGGTCACCTCGAGCACGGTGCCGGTCATGTACGAGGACATGTCGGAGGCGAGAAACAGTGCCACCGTGGCGATCTCGTCGATCTCTCCGGCCCTGCCCAGCGGGATCTCGGCCATCTTCTGGTCCCACACCTTCTGCGGCATGGCCTCGGTCATGGCGGTCCGGATCAGGCCGGGCTGGATGGCGTTGACGCGCACGCCCAGATGCGCGAGCTCCTTCGCCGCGGCCTTGGACAGACCGACGATGCCCGCCTTGGCCGCGGAATAGTTGGTCTGACCGGGCAGGCCGATCTTGCCCGAGAGCGAGGACATGTTGACGATGGCGCCGCTGCCGCGTTCCCGCATCACCGCACCGGCCAGCCGGGTGCCGTTCCAGGTGCCCTTGAGATGGACGGCGATGACCTGGTCGAACTGGTCCTCGGTCATCTTGCGCATGGTCGCGTCGCGGGTGATGCCCGCGTTGTTGACCATCACGTCGACGGGGGAGAAGGATGCGGCGGCGGCGTCGATCAGAGCCTGTACGTCGTCGGCGACGGTGACGTCGCACCGCACCCCCCGGGCCACCTGCGCGCCGCCCAGCTTGTCGGCGGCCGCCTCGGCGGCGGCGCCGTCGATGTCACCGACGACAACGCGCGCGCCCTCGGCGACGAATCGTTCGGCGATGGCATAGCCGATGCCCTGGGCGGCGCCGGTGATCACGGCGGTCTTGTCGGCCAGAAGTGGTCCGGTCATGGCAGTTCCTCACTGTCGGTGGTGGTGTCGAGCTGCGCCAGGATGCGGCGGGCGCGATCGAGCACGGGCTTGTCGACCATGGCGCCGTCGACGACGGCGACGCCCGAGTCGTCGGTGATGGCGGCGAAGATCTTTCGCGCCCAGGCCTGTTCGGCCGCAGTCGGCCGGAGCGCGGTGGCCACGGGGTCGAGCTGGCGCGGGTGGATGCAGAGTTTTCCGGTGAAGCCGAGGCGTCGGCCGTAGCGGGCGTCGTCGGCGACCAGGTCCGCGTCGTCGACGACGCCGGTGACACCGTCGACCGGGCCGGGCAGGCCCGCGGCGGCGGAGGCGAGGACCAGCGCGTGCCTGGCGCCGGCGAGTGCTTCGCGGTCGGTGGGGTCGACACCCAGTTCGGCGGCCAGGTCGAAGGTGCCGATCGCGAGCCGGTCCACGCCCGCCCTGGCCGCGATGGCGGCGGAATGCAGGACGCCCGCGGCGGTTTCGATCAGCGCGACGAGCAGCGGCCCGCTGCCGCCTGCCTTCGGGCGATACGGACTGCTCGCCCTGGCCTCGGTGACCGCATCGACGATGCGATCGAGCACGCCGATCTCGGCCTTCGGCAGCACGATCGCGCAGCGCAGCGGTGCCAGCGCCGCGAGATCGTCCTCGTGCCAGGCCGTTCCGACGGCGTTGACGCGCACGGCGCAGTCGTTGCCCGCCTCGATCCAGGCGACGGCGTGCGCACGGGCGGCAGGCTTGGCGTCGGGGGCGACCGCGTCCTCGAGATCGAGCACGACCAGGCCGGGATTCGCCGCGGCGGCCTTGGCGAACCGTTCGGGACGGTCCGCCGGGACGAACAGCAGCGTCGACGCGACGCGGACGCGGGTGGCGAGATCGGTCGCGGTACGCGTGCTCACGCGTGCTTCTTCGCTTCGCGCACGAGCCCGCCGCCGATGATCAGGCGCTGGATCTCGCTGGTGCCCTCGTACAGGCGCAGCAGCCGGACATCGCGGTAGATGTGCTCGACGGTCACTTCCCGCATGTACCCGCTGCCACCGTGGATCTGCACCGCGTTGTCGGCGACGCGCCCGACCATCTCGGTGCAGAACAGTTTGGCCACCGAGGGGGAGATGCGGCGGTCCTCGCCCGAGACGTACTTGGCGGCGGCGTCGCGCACGAGCGCGCGGCCCGCCATCACGCCGGTCTGCATGTCGGCGATCATCGCTTGGACCAGCTGGAAGTCGCCGATCGGGGTGCCGCCCTGGGTGACGGTGGCGGCATAGGCCACCGACTCGTCGAGCGCGCGCTGGGCGGTACCGACGGCGAGCGCGGCGATGTGCACGCGGCCCCGCGAGAGCGACGCCATCGCGGCCTTGTAGCCCACGTCCTCGGCGCCGCCGACCAGCGCGTCGGCGGGGACGCGGACATCGGTGAAGGTGACGTCGGCGGTCCAGGCGCCTTCCTGGCCCATCTTCGCGTCCTTGGGCCCGACGATGACACCCGGTGTGTCGGCGGGCACCAGGAACACCGCGATGCCGGGACCGTCGGGCCCGGGTTCGGCGGTGCGGGCGAAGGTGACGAACAGGTCGGCGAGCGGGGCGTTGGTGATGAACCGTTTCTGGCCGTCGATCACCCAGTCGTCGCCGTCGCGGCGGGCGCGGGTGCGCAGCCCCGCCGGGTTGGAGCCCGCGCCGGGCTCGGTGAGCGCGAAGGACGCCAGCACCTCACCCGCGGCGATGCGCTCGAGCCACTGCTTCTTCTGCGCGTCGGTGCCGTAGTTCACCAGCACCTGTCCCGCGATGCCGTTGTTGGTGCCGAACAGCGAGCGCAGCGACAGTGAGGTGTAGCCGAACTCCATGGCCAGCTCGACATCCTGGGTGAGGTCGACGCCGAGACCACCCCACTGCTGGGGGATGGCGTAACCGAACAGGCCCATCTCCGCGGCTGCGTGACGGATGTCGTCAGGAATCGCGTTGGTCTCGAGGATCTCCTGCTCGCGCGGGACCACCTTGGTACGGATGAACGTACGGACGTGCGCCAGGATCGGCTCGAAGTCCTCGGCACTGAGTTCGGACACTCTCGGCTCCTCTGTGTTTGAGGCTGATACTAGATATAATATACAATGATATAATATATGATGAGCGAGAGGGTGCGGTAGCATCCGTTCGACACTGTCTAGTACATAATATATTCCGAGAGGATGCGACATGGCTGGCCTGTATTTCGAGGAGTTCGAGCCGGGGATGGTCATCGACCACGTGAACCGCCGCACCGTCACCGAAGCCGACAACACGCTGTTCAGCGTGATGACGCTGAACCTGGCGCCGCTGCACCTGGACGCCGAGTACAGCAAGGACTCCATCTACGGCCAGCGCCTGGTGAACAGCCTGTTCATCCTCGGCCTCGTCTCGGGTATCACCGTGCCGGAGACCACCCAGGGCACCACGCTGGGCAACCTCGGTTTCGAGCAGATCAAGTTCCCCAAGCCGGTGTTCCACGGCGACACCATCCACGTGCAGACCAAGATCGAGAGCAAGCGGGAATCCAAGAGCCGCACCGATTCCGGCATCGTGACCTTCCGCCACCTCGGCATCAACCAGCGCGACGAGGTGGTCTGTGACGCCGTGCGCGTCGGCCTGATGATGAAGCGTCCGGTCGAGCAGGCCTGATCCGGCCACCACGAACAGCAACGAGGAGGACACGTCATGGTGGACGTTCAGCCTGCCGAGCAGCCCGCCTGGGTTCCCGGCGACCGGATCCGCGAGCGCAGCCGGCTGCTCGCGGCGATGCGGGAGTGGGGATTCGGGGACGATGCCGCGGCGGTGACCGAGCTCAACGAGCGGGCCATCGCCGAGCCCGAATGGTTCTGGCGGGCCGCGACGAGCGACCTGGGCGTGGACTTCTCGGTCCCGTTCGACCGCGTCGTCGACGACTCGGCCGGCAAGCCGTTCCCGCGCTGGTTCACCGGCGGCGGCGTCAACATCGCCCAGCTGGCCGCGCACCGGCATGCGGCGGGACCCGCCGCCGACCGGCTCGCGGTCGTCTACGAGGGCGACGAGGGCGAGCGGCGCACGCTGACCTTCGCCGAACTCGACACCCAGGTGCGGCGGTTCGCCGCCAACCTCACCCAGCTGGGGGTGCGGCGCGGCGACCGGGTCGTGCTGTTCATGCCGGTGGTGCCCGAGGCCGCGGTGGCCTTCCTCGCGATCGCCATGATCGGAGCCGTGTCGGTGCCCACCTTCAGTGGCTACGCCCCGGACGCGCTCGCGACCCGCCTGCAGGATTCCGAGGCGGTACTGCTGGTGACCGCCGACGGCACGACGCGGCGAGGCAAGCGGGTCGAACTGAAGGCGACTGCCGACGCGGCACTGGAGTCGGCGCCGACCGTCGAAAAGGTCGTGGTCATCCGGCATCTGGGCACCGAGGTGCCGATGCAGGTGGGGCGCGATGTCTACTACGACGAGCTCGACGCCGACCCGGCGCCGGTGCCGACCGCCGACACCGAGTCCAACGACCCGCTGACCATCGTCTACACCTCGGGCACGACCGGTCGTCCCAAGGGCATCGTGCACTCGCACGGCGGCTTCGCGGTGAAGACCGCCGTCGACTTCGGCTACGGCTTCGACGTGCACGCCGGGGATGTCGTCTCCTGGATCACGGATCTGGGCTGGCTCGTCGGACCGATGCTGATGACGGGCCCACTGCAGCTGGGCGCGACCATCGTGATGATCGAGGGCCTGCCCACGCATCCCACCGCGCACCGGATGTGGGAGATCATCGAGCGCAACGGTGTCACCGTGGCCGGGATCGCGCCCACCGCGGCGCGGGCGCTGAAGGCCGCCGGTGACGCCGTCACCCATGCGATGCCGAGCCTGCGGACGTTCGTCTCCACCGGCGAGGCCTGGGACGAACCCACCTGGTGGTGGCTGTTCTCCGAGGTCGGCGGCGGCACCCGGCCCATCGTCAACTACAGCGGCGGCACCGAGGTCGGCGGCGGCATCCTGATCGGGTATCCGTTCCTGCCCGCCGCACCGGCCGCCTTCACCGGCGCGCTGCCCGGCGTGGACGCCGCGGTGTTCGGTGAGGACGGCACGCCGGTCACCGGCGAGATCGGTGAGCTGGTGGTGCGCAACACCTTCCCCGGCATGACGCACGCGTTCTGGCAGGACCGCGAGCGCTATCTCGAGACCTACTGGAACCAGTGGGACGGGGTGTGGGTGCACGGCGACCTGGCCAGCGTCGACGAGCAGGGCATGTGGCGCATCCACGGGCGATCCGACGACACCATCAAACTGTCGGGTCGCCGGGTCGGGCCTGCCGAGATCGAGGCTGCGCTGCTACGGGACAGTCGGATCGCCGAGGTCGCCGTGATCGGTGTGCCCGACGAACTGCGCGGACAGCGCGCGGTGGCGTTCGCCGTGCTCCGCGCCGCGGGGCAGCCGCCGGAAGACCTGCAGGACACCGCGACGGGGAACGCGGGGCGTTCGTTCGCCCCGGCGGTCGTCGTCGTGGCGAGCCTGCCCAAGACCAAGAACGGAAAGATCATGCGCCGGGCCATCCGGTCCCGGTATCTCGGGGCGCCGACCGGAGACATGTCCTCCCTCGACCCCGCCACCCCCCTCGAAGCGATCCCCGTGTCCGCGGGCGACGAACAGGAGTAGCAATGACCGCCGCTACAGCGACCGACGACAACGTCGAAGTCGTCCGACAGGCCACGCGTGAGCTCGCGCGCAAGTTCGACAACAACTACTGGCTCGACAAGGACAACAAGCACGAGTACCCCTGGGAATTCGTGAAGGCCTTCGCCGCGGGTGGCTGGCTCGGCGCGATGATCCCCGAGGAATACGGCGGCATCGGTCTCGGCCTGAAGGAAGCCGCCGTCATGCTCGGCGAGATCTCGTCCTCGGGCGCGGGCATGAGCGGTGGATCGGCGATCCACTTCTACGTGTTCCCGCCCGCCCCGATCGTGAAGTACGGCTCGGAGGAGATGAAGCGCGAGTACCTGCCCAAGCTCGCCTCGGGTGAGTTGCTGATGGCGTTCGGCGTCACCGAACCCACCGCGGGCGTCGACACCTCGCGCATCAAGACCAAGGCGACCAAGGTCGACGGTGGCTGGGTGATCAACGGGCAGAAGGTGTTCATCACCAACGCCCAGAACGCCCACAAGATCCTGCTGCTGGCCCGCACCTCGCCGCGGCGCGAGGACAAGCCGCTGTGGGGCATGTCGCTGTTCCTGGCCGACATGGACCGCTCCAGGGTCACCGTCCGGGAGATCGACAAGCTCGGCCGCGCCGCCATCGACACCAACGAGCTGTTCATCGACAATCTCGAGGTCTCCGACGACCGGCTCGTCGGCGAGGTCGACAAGGGCTTCTACTACCTGCTCGACGGCCTGAACCCCGAGCGCATCGTGGTCGGTATGGAGGGCGTCGGCCTCGGCCGCGCCGCACTCGAGATCGGCGCCGAATACGCCAAGAACCGGGTGGTGTTCGACCGTCCGATCGGCCAGAACCAGGCCGTGGCGCATCCGCTGGCCGATTCCTGGATCCGTCTGGAAGCCGCCGAGGGCATGATCATGCGCGCGGCCGAGCTGTTCGACGCGGGTCTGCCGTGCGGCCCCGAGGCGGCCGCGGCCAAATACCTCGGCGCCGAAGCCGGTTTCGAGGCGTGTGATCGCGCGTTCTCCACACTCGGCGGGTACGCCTATGCGAAGGAGTACCACATCGAGCGGCTGTGGCGGGAGGTGCGGCTGCTGCGCAACGCGCCCTTCTCCCAGGAGATGGTGCGCAACTACATCTCGCAGCAGGTGCTCGGCCTACCGCGTTCCTACTAGGAGGGGAAGTACCGATGACGGGACCGTTGGCGGGTGTGCGTGTGGTCGTGCTGGCAGGCATGGGGCCGGTGCCCTATGTGTCGATGCTGCTGGCCGACATGGGCGCCGACGTCGTGCGGGTGGTGCGGCCGCCGCACCGCTCGGCGCGTGAGCTGAGCCAGACCGTCGGCCTGACCGAGGAGACCGATGTGGTCAACCGCGGGGTCGGGTCGGTGGCGGTGGATCTGAAGGACCCGCAGGGCCGCGAAGCGGTGCTGCGCCTTGCTGATTCGGCCGACGTGTTCATCGAGGGCTATCGCCCCGGTGTCGCCGAGCGGCTGGGTCTGGGCCCCGAGGTGGCCACCGCGCGCAACCCCCGCCTGGTCTATGTCCGGCTCACCGGATACGGCCAGACCGGTCCTCGTGCCAAGGACGCCGGACACGACATCAACTATGTCGCCCAGTCCGGCGCCTTGCACGCCCTCGCTTCCGAAGGCGGCGCGCCGCGGCCGCCGATCAACCTGCTCGGTGATTACGCCGGGGGCGGGGCGATCGGCGCCTTCGGGATCGCCTGCGCGCTGGTGGAGGCCGGGCGAACGGGGCGTGGCCAGGTCATCGACGCGGCGATGGTCGACGGCGTCGCGGTCCTGACGGCCAAATTGCAGGGTCTGCGGGCCGCGGGCCTGTACTCCGACGAGCCGGGCACGAACTTCCTCGACTCCGGTGCGCCGTTCTACGACACCTACCGCTGCGCCGACGGCCGGTATCTCGCGGTCGGCGCGCTCGAGCCCGACTTCTACCGTGAGTTCCTCGCGCGCCTCGAGGTCGACACCGCGGGCTGGCCGGGCCAGGACGACCGCGACCAGTGGCCGCGACTGCGTGAACTCATCGCCGCCGCGGTGGCGACCCGGACCCGCGACGAGTGGTGGCAGGTGTACCAGGGCACCGATGCCTGCGTGTCCCCGGTACTGACCTTCGACGAGGCCGCCGCCGACGCGCACAACGTGGAACGCGGAGTGTTCCACCGGGTTTCGGGCGTGCTGCACCCCGCGCCCGCGCCCCGGTTCGGCCGGACACCGGCGCGGGTCCCGTCGCGGCCACCCGCCGGCCTCGGCGACCTCGACGACATCCTGGCGCGGTGGGCGACCGCCGCCGCCCCCACCGGCGCCGACGCGGTGTCGATCAGCGAATGAAAGGACAGCAAGTGCCCGGATACGAGGAGTTCTCGTCGTTGACCATCGACCGGCCCGCCGACGGTGTGCTGCGGATCGTGCTCGACGGGCCGAACCTGAATTCGGTGGGGGCCGAGGCGCATCGGCACCTCGCCGACATCTGGCCGGTGATCGCCCTCGACGAATCGGTGCGCGCCGTCGTCATCCGGGGTGCGGGGGAGCGGGCCTTCTCCGCCGGTGGCAGCTTCGACCTGGTCGAGGCCATGATCGGTGACTACGCGTCCCGGACCAGGGTGATGCGGGAGGCGCGCGACCTGGTGCGCAACATCATCGAGGTGCCCCAGCCGATCATCTCCGCGATCAACGGCCCCGCCGCCGGCGCGGGCCTGGTCGCGGCGCTGCTCGCCGACATCTCGGTGGCGGGCCGCCGCGCCAAGATCGTCGACGGCCACGTGCGCCTCGGCGTGGCCGCGGGCGACCACGCGGCGATCTGCTGGCCGCTGCTCACCTCGATGGCCAAGGCCAAGTACCACCTGCTGACCAACGAGGTGCTCACCGGCGAGGAAGCCGAACAGATCGGCATGGTGTCGCTGTGCGTCGACGACGACCAGGTCCAGGACCGTGCCATGGAGATCGCGCGGAAACTCGCCGCAGGTTCGCGGGCGGGAATCCAGGGCACCAAGATGGCGCTCAACGGCTGGTACCGGCAGGCCATGCCGATCTTCGACGCCTCGCTGGGCCTCGAGTTCTATCACTTCGGCGGCCCCGACGTCGTCGAGGGTGTCGGCTCGCACCGGGAGAAGCGGGAGCCGAAGTTCTCATGAGTCCCGAATCCGCGCGGGGTCCCCTGGCCGGGGTGACGGTGATCGGTCTGGAACAGGCCATCGCCGCCCCGCTGTGCACCCGGCACCTCGCCGATCTCGGTGCCAGGGTGATCAAGGTCGAGCAGCCCGGATACGGTGACTCCACCCGGCACTACGACACGGTGGTCGGCGGTCTGTCGGCGCATTTCACCTGGCTCAACCACGGCAAGGAATCCGCGGCGCTGGATCTGCGCGCCGCCGATGACCTGGCGGTGCTCGAAGCCATGCTGGCCGAGGCCGACGTGCTGGTCAGCAATCTCGGTCCCGGCGCGCTGGACCGGCTGGGCCTGGGCGTCGACGAGTTGACGGTCCGGTTCCCGCGGCTGATCATCGTCGACATCTCCGGGTACGGCCGTGGCGGTCCGCTCGATCACAAGCGCGCCTACGACCTGCTGATCCAGGCCGAGGCCGGTTCGTGCGCGATCACCGGCACCCCGGGACACCCGGCCAAACCCGGTATCCCGGTGGCCGACATCGGTACCGCGCTGTACTCGTACTCGGCGGTGCTGGCCGCGCTCTACGACCGGGAGCGCACCGGGCGAGGCGCAGTCGTACCGGTCGCGATGCTCGACGTGGTGTCGGAGATGATGGGCTTCGCGCTCAACCAGGTGCTGCACGCGGACATCGAGCCCGTGCCCGTCGGCATGGGCTCGCCGATGATCGCCCCGTACGGCGCCTACCCGACCTCGGACGGGCAGACGGCCGTCCTCGGCACCACCAGCGACCGCGAGTGGCGCCGGATGACCGAGCTGATGGACTGCCCCGAGCTGGCCGAGGACCCGCGCTATCTGCACAACGACGACCGGGTCGCGCGCCGCGGCGAAGTCGACACCATCGTCGAACAGTGGTGTGCCACAAGAACTCTCGCCGAGATCCAGGCCGCCGCCGACAAGGCCGGGATCGGCAACGCCAAGCTCAACGGCGTCCGGGATCTCGCCGAGCATCCCCAGCTGCGCGCACGCGGCCGGTGGCGCGAGATCGGGACCCCGTCCGGACCGGTGCCCGCCTTGCTGCCGCCGGGTACGGCACGGGATTGGCCGGTGACCGACGGCTCGGTGCCCGCGCTCGGTGCGCACACCGACGCGATCCGGGCCGAGTTCGGACCACGGATCGCCCAGCCGAGCGAGACCTGATGGACCTGCCGCGCGTCGCCCCGCCGACCAGCCTGAAGACCACCGCCGTGCAGGAGATCCGGCGGCGGATCTTCGCGGGCGAACTCCGGCCGGGCGACAAGATCGACCAGGACGAGATCGCGGACGCCCTGGGCATCAGCAAGCTGCCGGTGCGCGAGGCGCTGATCGCGCTCGAACTGGAGAGCATCGTCGACATGCCGCCTCGGCGGGGCGCGTTCGTCGCCCCGATGACGCGCGACGACGTGCGCGATCACTACTGGCTGCTCGGCGTGGTGTCGGGCCTGGCCGCGGCCCGCGCGGCCGAGCGGATCGCGGCGTCCTCGCTCGACGCGCTGGGCCGGATCCTGGACCGGATGGTGACGGCGTCGAGCCGGGATCGCGAAACGCTGAACTTCGAGTTCCACCGGATGATCAACCGCGCGAGCGGATCCCGGCGCCTGCTCACCGAACTCAAGGTGCTCGGCAGCGCGGGTCCGCACGGTTTCTACGAGACCCACGACGATTGGTCCGAGACCGCCGATCGCGATCATCGCGAGATCCTGGCCGCCCTGCGCGTGCGCGACGCCGACACGGCGCGCACGGTGACCGAGAAGCACTTCCTGCACGGTGGCGACCGGGCGGTGCACATGCTCGAGACCCGCGGCTTCTGGAAATGATATAATATTTTATGCGTGAACTTAGGAAAGGGTGGGCATGAGCCTCACAGCCGATGAGCAGCAGATGGTCGATCTGGTCGCCGACTTCGTCGACCAGCGAGTCCGCAACCGGGTGCGCGAGTTCGAGGAAGACGATGTCTACCCCGAGGAATTCATCGAGGAGATGAAGAAGCTCGGCTTCTTCGGCCTGCTCGCGCCCGCCGAGTTCGGCGGTGTCGACGTGAGCACCGCGTGTTTCGCGGGCGTCACCGAACAGCTCGCGCGCGGCTGGATGAGCTTGGCAGGCGCGATCGGCGGTCATTCGGTGATCACCTACCTCATCAAGACCTTCGGCACTCCCGAGCAGAAGTCGAAGTATCTGCCGAAGATGGCCGAGGGCGCGATCCGGGCGACGATGGCGCTGACCGAGCCCGCGGGCGGCAGCGACCTGCAGGCCATGCGCACGACCGCGACACGCGACGGCGACCAGTGGTCCATCACCGGTTCCAAGACCTGGATCTCCAATGCCGCGCACTCCGGGCTGATCGGCCTGCTGTGCGTCACCGACCGGGACGCGAAGCCCGCGCACAAGGGCATGAGCGTGATCCTGGTCGAGCCCGGCGACGGCATGGTCATCTCCAAGAAGCTCCCCAAGCTCGGCTACCGCGGTGTCGAAGCCTGCGAGCTGGTGTTCGACGGTCGCAAGGTCGGCGACGACGCCATCCTCGGCGGTGTGCCGAACCTGGGCTGGAGCCACATGATGCGCGGCCTCGAGGTCGGGCGCATCCAGGTGGCCTCGCGCGCGCTCGGTGTCGGTCAGGCCGCACTCGATGCCGCCGTGCGCTACGCGCAGGAACGCGAGTCCTTCGGCAAGCCGATCTGGAAGCACCAGTCCGTCGGCAATCTGCTGGCCGACATGGCCACCAAGCAGCGTGCCGCGCGCCTGCTCACCCTCGACGCGGCCCAGAAGCTGGACGCGGGGGAGCGCGCCGACATGGAGGCAGGCATGGCCAAGCTGTTCGCGTCCGAGACCGCGATGCAGATCGCGCTCGACGCGATCCGCGTGCACGGCGGCTACGGCTACTCCAAGGAGTACGACGTGGAGCGCTACTTCCGTGACGCGCCGCTGATGATCGTCGGTGAGGGCACCAACGAGATCCAGCGCAACGTCATCGCCGCACAGCTCATCGCGCGCAACGCGATCTGATCGGAGTCACTGATGTCTTCTGCTCTGCGCCGGGCCGCGATCGTCGCGCCCACCCGCACCCCCGTCGGGACCTTCGGCGGTTCGCTGCGTGACGTGCCGGTCGAGGACCTGGGCGCCACCGTGGTGAACGCGGTGATCGAGCGTTCGGGGATCGATCCCGAACGCATCGACGATGTCGTGTTCGCCCAGTCCTACGCCAATTCCGAGGTGCCGTGCGTCGGCCGCTGGCTGGCGCTGCACGCCGGGCTGCCGATCACCGTGTCCGGCATGCAGCTCGACCGGCGCTGCGGTGGCGGCCTGCAGGCACTGGCCACCTCCGCGATGATGGTGCAGACCGGCGCCGCCGACGTGGTGCTGGCCGGCGGCGTCGAGTCCATGAGCCGCATCGAGTACTACTCCACCAGTACCCGCTGGGGTGCCCGCGCCGGCACCGTGCAGCTGTTCGACCGGCTCGACCGCGGCCGCGAACGCTCGCAGCCGGAGGCCCGCTTCGGCAAGATCTCCGGGATGATCGAGACCGCCGAGAACCTCGCGCGCGACTACGGTCTGCTGCGCGAGGAGGCCGACTCCTTCGCCGCTCGCAGCCACCAGCGGGCGGCCGCGGCGTGGGCGGACGGGCGCTTCGCCGACGAAGTGGTTCCGGTGACCGTGCCGCAGCGCAAGGGCGATCCGGTGGTCTTCGCCAGCGACGAGGGGATCAGGCCGGATTCCACGCCGCAGACCCTGTCGAAACTGCGGACGATCCTGCCCGACGGCACGGTCACCGCGGGCAACTCGAGTCAGCAGAACGACGCCGCCGCAGGGCTTCTCGTGGTCGCGGAGGATCAGCTCGACGCGCTGGGCCTGGAACCGATCGGCTATCTGACCGGCTGGGCGGCCGCGGGCTGCGAGCCTTCGCGTATGGGCATCGGCCCGGTGCCCGCCGTCGCGAAGCTGGCCGCGCGCCAGGGCACCGACACCGTCTCGCTGCTCGACGCGATGGATCTGGTCGAGGTCAACGAGGCGTTCGCGGTGCAGGTCCTCGCCGTGCTGGAGGGCTGGGGCTGGCGCGACCACGACCGCCTCAATGTCAACGGGTCCGGCATCTCGCTGGGCCACCCCATCGGCGCGACGGGCGTGCGCATGGTCACCACCCTGCTGCACGAGCTGCGCCGTCGTGGTGGCGGCCGCGGCCTCGCGACCATGTGCATCGGTGGTGGTCAGGGCATGGCCGCCACGTTCGAGACCGCCTGATCACCGTTCAGGCACCCGCTGTGCCCCGGCGAACCGAACAGGCCCGCCGGGGCACAGCCGTTCCGGAGTGAGAAACCGAGCAGGCCGGCCCCCATGAAACCTGTCAAGAGATCGCCACGTCCCCACGAGCCCGACATCCGGTTGATGGTCCAATTCGCCACCATCCGGATGGAATTCGTGGCCTGCTTGACCGCCGCGTTGGTCTTCGTGCAAGACGTGGCAGGCCGTCACCGCTGCGAGGTCACGGTCGCGGGCGCGTACTACACCGACCTGCCCCGGCTCCCGAACGAACGTCTGTACCTCCTGCCCTGATCCACGAACACGTGTGGCCGGGACCTGGCTCACCAGGTCCCGGCCACACGTGTAGGGATCAGGTGCGCAGCAGCGCGGCGAACTCGGTGACCGGGGCGGCCGGATCTCCGCTGTTGATCGCCGTCAGCAGGGTCTCGCTGCGTTCGGCACCCATGTCGGCGACGGTGAGATCGCGGAACTTGGCGTCCAGATCGGCCTGCGACATCGGGTTCTCCGCCGTGCCCCGCGGATTGTCGACGAAGAGGTGCTCGCTGGAGCCGTCACGGTAGGTGACCGTGATGTCGGCGATCCAGCGCCCCGGGTATTCGGCGTCGAGCTCGGTGTCGACCTCGATCTTCACCCGCCGCGCCATCGCGGCGACCTCGCTGCCCTCGCTCAGGTCGAGGCGCCCGGCCATGTAGTCGTGGTGGGCACGGAAACCGTTCCCGCGCCCCAGGATCGCCAAGGCGAACTGGAACGGCAGGCTGTACTGCAGGTGCTCGATGATCTGCGGGGCATAGGCATTGGCGTTCTGGTTCCCGATGACCACGTCGCCACCCGACTGGATGCCGAGACGGACGGATTCGATCTCGGCGGCCCGCGCGGCCAGCTGCTGGGCGCCGTCGATGTAGGCGTGGTTGATGCCGCAACAGCAGTACGGCTTGATCCACACCCGCGTGATCTCGAAAGAGGCTGTCGGGGAAAACAATTCCACCGCGTTCTCGGCGACCGGACGGCCGACGAAGGTGCGGTAGAAGCCCTTGCCGCCGCTGAGGAACGTGGTCGGCCCGGTGATGCCCGCCGCCGCCATCTCCGCCGCGCGAATGCCGTTGCGGGTGCCGATGCCCGAATGCAGCCGCTTCACCGAGCCGCCGGTCGAGGTGTACTCGGTGGTGCCCGAGCTGTGGCTCATGGCGATCGAGAGCGCGTGCGCGGTGCGCTCGGCGTCGAACCCGCGCATCTTCGCGACCACGGCGGCGGCGCCGAACGCCGAAAGGACGCCGTGCGGGTGGAAACCCCGTTCGAGCAATTGCGGCGCGGCAAGGATGCCGATCCGGGTGTAGACCTCGTACCCGGCGACGATGCCGGTGATCACCTCGGCCATCGACGCGCCGAGTTCCTCGCCGACGGCCACGGCCGCCGAGACGACCGCGCTGCCGGGGTGGCTGGAGCTGGAGCGATGGGCATCGTCGTACTCGAAGCCGTGGCCGTAGGTCGCGTTGACGAACGCCGCGTCGGCCGCGCTCATCGCGTCACCCGAGGCGGTGACGTGGGCCGCGCCCGGTGCGTGCGAGGCCTTGGTCAGCTCGAGCACGGCCCGGCTCCACGGCAGCGACGCGCAGCCGATCTGCACGGCCAGCTGGTCCTGCATCAGGCGCCGGGCCCCGGCGAGCGCGTCGGCCGGGATCGAGTCGTAGTCGGGCTCGGTGACCAGCCGGGCGACGGCGGCTTCCAGCGGGGGAAGGGAAGGCATGGAGAACCTTTCGGAGAGGGGGATCAGGCCAGCGTGTCGAGCAGCGGCTGCGGTAGGCCGTAGGACTTGCATTCGATGTAGGCGTCGAACCCCTCGAGCCCGGCTTCACGGCCGATGCCACTGTTCTTGAAGCCGCCGAGGGGAGCGAAGAAGCCGGCGGGAGTGCCGTTGAGTTCGACGGTGCCGGTGCGGATGTGGCGGGCCACCGCCAGCGCGTGCGCGGGATCGTCGGCGAAGACCGACCCGTTGAGGCCGTAGTCGGAGTTGTTGGCGATATCGATCGCCTCGGCTTCGGTCTCGAAGGTGTGCACCGTCAGCACCGGACCGAACACCTCCTCCTGGGCGATGGTGGCGTTGGGGTCGACATCGGCGAAGATCGTCGGCTGCACGTACCAGCCCCGGTCGAGCCCGGCGGGCCTGCCGCCGCCGACGAGCACGGTGTTGCCCTCGGCCCGTGCCTGCGCGATGTAGCTCTCGACACGGTCGCGCTGGGCGCTGCTCACCAGCGGGCCCACCTCCGTCGCCGGATCGAACGGGTCACCCACCGGCATCGATCCCACCATGTCGCGCAACCGGTCGTAGAGCTCGTCGCGCAGCGAACGGGCCACCACGATGCGGGTCTTGTTGCTGCACACCTGCCCGGAGTTGCGCAGCGACAGCGCCCGGATCACGGGTACCGCGGCGTCGAGGTCGGCGTCGTCGAGCAGGACCGCGGCCGACTTGCCGCCGAGCTCGAGGGTGACCCGGCGCAGATCCTGTCCGCAGACGGCGGCGATCCGGCGGCCCGCGGCCGTCGAACCGGTGAACGAGACCTTGTCGACGCCGGGATGGCGGACCAGGTGTTCACTGACCGCCCGCCCCGCGGCGACGATGTTGA
Organism: Nocardia neocaledoniensis; assembly: GCF_003182135.1. Lineage (GTDB taxonomy): Bacteria > Actinomycetota > Actinomycetes > Mycobacteriales > Mycobacteriaceae > Nocardia > Nocardia neocaledoniensis. The sequence goes on from NZ_QGTL01000016.1 coordinate 100,109, forward strand.
CGACGCCGGCGGGCAGGCCCGCCTGCTCGAAGATCTCGCCCAGCAGGTAGGCCGACATCGCGGTCTCCGGTGACGGCTTGAGCACCGCCGTGCACCCGGCCAGCAGCGCGGGCGCCAACTTGATCATCGCGATCTGCAGCGGCGCGTTCCACGGCACCACCGCCGCGACGACTCCGACGGGCTCACGGGTCACCAGGGCGTTGCCCGTGACCGAGCGGCGGATATCGGACCACTGATACCGCGGGGCGAGTTCGACGAACGCGTCGAGCATCATCCGGGTGCCGATCGATTGCATCCGGGTGGACAGCGTGATCGGGCAGCCCATCTCGGCACTGATCAGCCGCGCGATCTCGTCCTGCCGTGCGGCGAGCGCCGCGCTGACGCGGGTGAGCACGGCGATGCGCTCCGTCAGTTCCATCCGCGGCCACGGCCCGCGATCGAACGCGGTGCGGGCGGCGGCGACGGCGGCATCGATGTCGGCCTCGCTACCGTCGGCGAGGCGGGCGAGAGGCTCTTCGGTGGCGGGGGAGACGACCTCGAAGGTGCGCTCCGTGGACGGCACCACCCATTCGCCACCGATGAACAGTTTGTCGAACTGTCCCTGCCACAAGTCTGTCTGAACACTCATTGGTCGACCTATCGTCTTCATCGGCGCATGCGTCCGGGTGGGAATTCCCAGGTCATCGGCGTTTTCGTGCGTATCGCACCCGCAGTGGCCTGTGACCCGGTTCATGTAAAGTATATGATATAACGTAGCGCACAGGCCAGGGTCGCTGTGCTCGCCGCCACTGTGCCACTCGCGTCGGTCGCCATCTCGTGCGCCGGGAAATCTTCGCTCGATGTGACCCGTGACACCGGGCCGTGGAGATAATATATAATATGAGCACATGAGTAGAGGGAGACAGGCTATGCAGCACAGGCCGCTCGACGGCATCCGGATCCTGGAGATCGGAGGCTACATCTCGCTCCCGTTCGCCACGTCGATGTTGTGCGCCCTCGGTGCAGAAGTGGTGAAGGTGGAGCGGCCGGTGGTCGGCGAAGACTTCCGCCGCCACCAGAACGACGGTAGCCCGTACTTCCGCCAGTACAACACCGGTAAGCGCAGCTTGGCCGTCGACCTGAAGCGACCCGAGGGCATCGCCCTGGTGAAAGCCCTGATCCCGCGTTTCGATGTGGTGCTCGAGAACATGCGCCCCGGCAAGGTGACCGCCATGGGCCTGGGCCCTGAGGTCTGTCGCGAGCTGCGTCCCGACATCGTCTACGGGTCGGTGACCGGGTTCGGTGCCGGTGGTCCGCTGGCCAACCGTCCCGCCTACGACACCATCGGCAACGCGTTCGGCGGCCTCTACTCCCTGTTCGGTGACGAGGGGCACCCCCAGCTGACCGGTGGTCTGAGCGCCGATCTGGTCACCGGCCTCAGCACGGCCGCGGGCGTGTTGGCGGCGCTGGTCGGTCGCTACCGCACCGGCGAACCGCAGCACGTCGAGACCTCCATCATGGAGGCCGTCAGCGTGCTCGCCACCGACGGCATCACCCAGGCCTTCGAACTCGGCACCGATCCGACGAGGCGCAGCAGGCATCCGCAGGCCCAGAACTTCTGCGCGCCGACCGCCTCGGGGGACTACATCGCCGTGCACCTGTCCTCGTCGCAGAAGTTCTGGCAGGCCCTGTGCCGGGCGATGGATCGTGCCGACCTCGCGGTCGACCCGCGCTTCGCCGAGTACCGTCCCCGTGAGGCGAACTACTTCGAGCTCGCCGAGATCGTGGAGGCCGAGTTCGAGCAGCGGACATTCGCGGAGTGGGAGAAGCGGCTGACCGCCGAGGACGTCCCCTTCGCACCGGTGCTGTCGATGACCGGCTACGTCGAGCACGAACAGGTCGAGTGGCTGCGCATGGTCGAGCCGCAGGACGACGGGCTCGCGCTGCTGCGTCCGCCGTGGCGCTTCGCGGGCGAGCGGCCCGACCGCGCCGGTGCCGCGCCACGGGTGGGTTCGGACACCGTCGCCGTCGCCGGGGAGGTCTACCCGGCCGAGAAGATCGACGAACTGGTGGCCGCGGGCGTGCTCTCGGTGGACGGCCCGGCATGACCGACATCGACACGGCCGATCGTGCGGTCGACTCCGCGCGGGACCAGGACCGCTCGGCCGTCCTGGCTGATCTGCTCACGAGCCGGTGGAGTTGCCGGGCGTTCGAAGCGCGGGAGGTGCCACGCCCGCAGATCGAGCGTCTGCTCAGCCTCGCGCAGCGCTCGGCGTCCTGGTGCAACACCCAGCCGTGGCAGGTGATCGTCACGACCGGTGCGGGCACCGAGCGGTTCCGCACCGCGCTGGCGGACTACGCGGCGACCGAGGGCGGTGAGCTCGGCGAGGAGTTCGACTTCCCGCCACCCGCCGAATATCGCGGGCCCTATCGGGAGCGCCGTCGCACGACCGGGTGGCAACTGTACGAGGCGGTCGGCGTCGAACGCGGCGATCGGGCGGCCTCGGCCCGGCAGGCGTTCGAGAACTTCCGGCTGTTCGGGGCGCCGCATGTCGCCATCGTCACCACGCCCGCCGAACAAGGTGTCTACGCGGCGGTGGACAGCGGGCTCTACATCGGGACCTTCCTGCTCGCCGCGACCAGCATGGGGATCGCCACGATTCCGCAGGCGGCGCTCGCGGGTCGGTCGGCGTTCATCCGGGAGTACTTCGACCTTCCCGCCGATCGAAAGGTCTTGGCGGGCATCTCCTTCGGCTACGCAGCGGCCGATCATCCCGCCAACAGCTATCGCACCAGCCGCGCGCCACTCGACGAGGTCGTGACCTGGCGTAGCGAATGACCCTCCGGTTCGCGCCGGCCACGGACGGAGGGCGGCGCGAACAACGGGGCCGAGGGGCGGGCCGGTGCGCGAACACACTGTCGTGTTCGCGCACCGGCCCGTTCGTTGTCTATCCGGCGGTACCGAAGACGCCCGTCGCGCGCAGCTCGCCGAGTTCGCTGTCGCCGAGGCCGAGGACTTCGGCGAAGACTTGCTCGGTGTCGGCGCCGAGGGCGGCGGCCGGGCGCACCGGCCCGTACTCGCCGTCCTCGCGGATGGGACTGTGCGCCGAGATGACCGGACCGATGCCGGCCTGGTCGAGTTCGGTCAGGACCTGGCTCCCCGCGCCCGCCTCGAAATCGGCCACCACGTCACTCATCTGGCGGTAGCGGCTCCAGAGCACGCCCGCGTCGGTCAGTGCCGTGCCGACGGCATCCAGCGGCAGCCCGGCGAACCAGGGACGCATGACGGCCGCGATGGTCTCGCGATGGATGTAGCGGTGCGCTTCGTCGGCGAAGTCGACGCCGAGGGTCTGCTCGAGCGAGGCGATCACCTTCGCTGTGCCCGTCGCCGTGCACAGTGCGTCCCACTGGCGCGGCGTGAGCGCGACCACCATGACGCGCCCGTCGTCGGCGGTGACGAAATCGGCGCCGAACGAGCCGTACATGTAGTTGCCGTGGCGAGCGCGGTCGCCACGTTCGCGAACTTCGCTGAGCCAGCCCAGATTCGCGACACCGGCCAGCGCGACGTCGGCCAGCGCGATCTGCAGATGCGCGCCCGCGCCGGTGCGTTCGCGCCGGTGCAGTGCCGAGAGCAAGGCGGTGGTCGCGGTCATCCCCGCGATCAGATCCCACGCGGGCAGGACATGATTCACCGGGGTGCGCGTGTCGGCGGGTCCGGTGAGATCGGTGACGCCGACTTCGGTGTTGACGGTGTAGTCCACTGCGGGACCGCCGCCGGCCTGGCCGCCGATGTGCACCTTGATCACGTCGGCGCGGCGGGCGGCGAGCGCCTCGTAGGAGAACCACGGCCGGCCCACGGCGTTGTCGACGACGATGCCCGCGTCCGCGCCGGGCGCCGTCGCCAGTGCCAGCACCAGTTCCCGGCCGCGCTCACTGCGCACGTCGACGGCGACGGACCGCTTGCCGCGGTTGAGCGAGTTCCAGTACAGGCTCTCGCCGTTGCGCGCGGCGACCGGCCAGCGGTGGTAGTCGGGCCCGCCGCCGAGCGGGTCGACGCGGATCACCTGTGCACCGAGCTGGGCGAGGGTCATGCCCGCCGACGGCCCCGCCACGAAGCTGGCGAATTCCACGACGCGCAGGCCCGCCAGCGGCTGCCCGCTCACGCGCGCACCGCCGGGGAGTGATCGACCTGGCCTGGCATCTGCATCGCGTTGCTCCTTCGTTCGCGGCGAACCGCTCCTCCTGGTTGAAATATAATATATCTCAGCCGCCGGAAGGGTCGGTCATCCTGCGCATCGAGACGGGTGCGCGCCAGCCGCAGGGAAGTCCGCAGGTGGCCACGACCTCGTGCTGGACGGAGCCGTCGGCGAAGTGCTGGACGACCCGCGACGCCGAGGCCGGGTAGCCGCACGCGCCGCATCGTCCGAAGTAGTCGAGGAGTTCGTGAACGGTGGTACTGACGGGCGCTGGCACGGTTCGCTCCGGGGATCGGTCGTGGCGGCTCGTCGTGACGGCCGCCGATAATTACGCATAATATATTGATTGCTCGCGTGGCTTGCCACCGTGGCCAGGAGCGGAGGTCAGCTCGGGCGCTCCACCTTGTCGCGGTCGGTGGTCGGTGCCGACCAGGACATGAGGATGCGTAGCTTCTCGTGGGACGTGGTCCCCGGCTCCGCCGACCAGAGCACCAGCTGCTGCTCGGCATCGCCCGAGGAGCTGAAGGTGTCCCAATTCAGGGTCATCTCGCCGACATCCGGGTGCTGGAGGGTTTTGGAACCGAACTCCTGCCTGGCCACGTTGCGTGCCGCCCACCACTGCCGGAACTGTTCGTCGGCGATGGACAGCTCGCCGACGAGCGCGGTGAGCTGGGGATCGGTCGGATTGGCCGCCGCGTCCATGCGGAGGATGGCCACGCATGTCCGCGCGACGCTCTCCCAGTCGTCATAGAGGGTACGCATCGCCGGATCAGTGAAGACCATCCGGACATAGTTGCGCTGCCGGGGTGGCATCGCCCCGAAGTCGGTGATCAACGCCGCCGCCAGATGGTTCCAGGCGAGAATGTCGAGATAGCGACCGAACACCAGCGCCGGCGTCTCGCTGAGCTGGTCGAGCAGCCGTTGCAGTTGCGGGCGGACGGATTTCTGGCCGCGCCGGGCCGGACGGCGATCGGTGCGGCGGGCCAGATTCTCGACGTAGTCGCGCTGCGCGTCGTCCAGGCGCAGGACGCGGACCAGCGCGTCCAGCACCGGCTCCGACGGGGCGAGGCGACCCTGCTCGATCCTGGTGTAGTAGTCGTGACTGATCGCCGCCAGGTCGGCGACTTCCTCCCGGCGCAGCCCGGCCACCCGGCGGGTCACGGCGCTGTGCACGGTCAGCCCGACGTCCTGGGGGTTCAGCTCGGCGCGGCGGGCTTTGAGGAATCCGCCCAGCTCGCGCAGGTGTGGCGCTCTCTCGGTCATTTCTCCACGTTATGCCTTCCGCCGGCGCCGTGCCTGGGACAATTTCTTCCCATGCCGGGCGGAAAATCGCCGGAATCGGCGCCGAATCCCGAGGAACCAAGCAGATATTGTGTATAAAATACAAGTGTGCTCGGTCACAGGAGACCGGGTGTCGACCGCGCGTTTTCAGGCGGCCGGGACAAGGTGGTGTTGAGTGTCCATGACTGTATTGCAGGCTCACCGGGATTCGACTCGACCGGACATCGAGTCGGCGTGGGCCAGATCGCGGCTCAACGGTGTCCGCGAAGACGCGAGGCCGCCGTTCGCCCTCGCGACGAGAAGCGTCGAGAGCGTCCTCGAGCGGGCGGCGAGCCCGGTGTTGCGCCGGGTCGCGAGTGAGCTCGAAGGCACGCCGATGGCGCTGGTGCTCGCCGATCAGGGCGGCCGGGTGGTCGACATCCGTGGTGCGGCCCGATCCATGCGCCACGCGGTGACCGACCTCGGCATCGTGCCGGGCGTCGAACTCGGTGAGGATCGGATCGGCGCCAACGCGCTCGGTACGCCCCTGGAGACCCGGCGCAGCCTGCTCGTGCGCGCCGACGAGCACTATCTGGAGTTGTTCCGCGGATTCACCTGCTATGGACACCCGATCTTCCACCCGGTGACCCGGCGCCTCGAAGGCGTGCTCGGCATCGGCGCGAAAACCAGTGCCGACCACCGGTTGTCGGCACTGCTGGCCCGGCGGATGGTCCGCGACATCGAAGAGCGGCTGCAGCGGGACTCCCCCCGCGCGCAGAGCAGGCTGATGAGCGCCTTCCAGGCGGCGGCCAATCGCCGGGGGCGGGCTGTCGTGGTCATCGGTGAGGGACTGGTGCTGGCCACCCCCGCCGCGGTCGACCTGCTCGAGCCGGCCGACCACGCGGCGCTGCGCGCCTGCGCCGAGGCCGTCCCGGTCGGAGCTCAGGAGAGCCAGACGCTCGTGCTGGCCTCGGGCCGCACGGTGCGGTTGATCTGCCAATCGATCGAGGGCACCGAGGGTGTGCTCGTCGACATCACCCAGGAATCCGGCATGCGGCGCGGCGGCGTGGCCTCGGAGCGGCCACCGCGGTGGCCGTTGCTCGTGGTCGGCGAGGCGGGGACCGGGCGGACCACCGAGGCGCGCGATCTGGCGGGCAGTGACGCCGTCGTCCTCGACGCGACCGACATCGTCCTGGTGGGCGACAACGGCTGGGCCGCCCAGCTCGACGCGGCGCTCGCCGGTGACGGGCCCGCGGTCGTCATCGAGAACATCCAGCTGCTGTCGGAACAGCTGACCGCCCTGCTGGCCCAGCGGCTCCGGGAGGCCACCCGCGATGTCGTGCTGACCTCGACCCCGGGGGCCCACCTCGACGCGGAGCACGCCGTCCTGCCCGCGTTGTGCAACGACCGCAGGGAATTGGTCCCGCTGCGCAGGCGCCGGCACGAGGTGCCCGGACTGGCCCAGCAGATGCTGGCCGAGGTCACCGGCAGCTCCAGCACCCGGTTCACCGCCGAGACGATGCGGGTGCTGGCGTCGCAACCGTGGCGGGGCAACCTCGCGGAGCTGCACCGGGTCGTCGAAGTGGTGGCGAGTGTCCGGTCGGCGGGCGACATCATCCCGGCCGACCTGCCCGCCTCCCACCGCGGTGGGCAGGCACCCGGCTCACCGATCCGTGAAGCCGAGCGGGAGGTCATCATGGCGGCCCTCGAGGCCGCCGGCGGCAACAAGATCCAGGCCGCGCGTGCGCTCGGCGTGAGCCGCTCGACGCTCTACAACCGCATCAGGGCGCTGCGTATCGCGTGAAAGATGTTGCCGGGCACGGCATGTCCAGATAGTTGGACATGCCGTGCCCGCTGTCGCGACTACTGTGGTCAGCACCGGCCGGCCGGACAGCGGCCGAGCTGGAAACCGAAAGGCCCCGCTCGCGTAGGGGGCGAGCGGGGCCTTTCGGCAGCGTGGGATCAGGCGTTCGCGCTGTGTGGCGCGAGCAGACGCATCACCGTGGCGAAGTCGTCGACCTTGTCCACGCCGAGGACGGTCTCGACGACCTGATCGATCCGGCTCCCGGACAGCACCTCCTGGGCGTTGATCCGGAACTTGGCGACCAGTTCGTCGGTGGTCATCCGGGTGCTGGGGTCGGGGGAGGGGCTGCCCTTGGGGTAGGTACGCTCCGCGACGAAGGTGGTCCCGCGCGCGTCGACCTCGACCTTGGTAGGCCGGGCGGACGGGTGCGCGGACAGCGCCGCGAAGTAGTCCGGGTGCGGTGCGAAGGTGACCTTGTCCATCAGGCCGAGCACCGAGTCGCTGAACACGAGTTCCGGTGCGTGCCACGCCCGGCTCGGGGTCACCCGATGCGCGCCGACCGAGAGGCCGTGGGCGATGTCGAACTGCGCGTCGTGGGTCTTCTCGATCACCCGGCTCTGCCACAGCGGGTGCATGACCGCGGCCTCACCCCAGCACCGGATCGCGTCGATCTCCTCGGGCCGGATGTCATTCGTCTCGAGGATCTCGGTGAGCGCGTGCAAGGGGGCGTGCAGGATGCGGCAGTGCGGGTAGGGCTTGTAGGACTGCTCGGCCAGGAACCGCCACTCGGTGCCGAGCGCGTCGGTGATGTTCTGCGGTTCCCACCGCCGGGTGCCGATGTACTTGCGGAAGCCCACCTCGGCGTCGTCGAGGATCTCCAGATCACCGGTGTGGCCGAGCTCGGCCATGTGCACCGCGGTGAGCGTGGCCTGGGTGAGCGTGCCGGCGAGCAGGTACTTCAGGGTCGAGCTCGGGGCGTGCTTGATCCACGGCCGCATGGCGTTGACCGGTGCGGTCGCGGCGGCGATGCCCAACGCGTTGGCGAGGGTTTCGGTGGACTGGCCCGCCAGCTTGCCCGCTGCGGCCGTGCCACCGAAGACGGTGACGCTGTAGCCGATCACCGGGGACAGGTCCATCGAGTCGTTCTGGACGTCGCGCAGGTAGTCCATCGATTTGTAGAAGCGGTAGGACATCTCGTGCGAGAGGGCGACCGCGGCGAGGACCTCGCGACCGGACCGGCCCCGGCTCTCGGCCATGGCCATGGTGGTCGGCAGCACGTAGGGGGAGACGTGGCCGGGGGGCAGCACCGCGTCGAAGTCGAGGGCGTTGATGAGTTCACCGTTGGCGAAGGAGGCGCCGAAGATCGACACCCGGTCGTCGGTGCCGATGATGGTGGCGTCGCCGTCGGTGCCGCCGGTGAGTTTGCCGTACTGGATCCCGATCTTGCCCTTGGGCTCCTCGACAGCGCCCAGCGCGCAGCCCATTGCGTCGAGCAGCAACCGCTTGGACTCCTCGACCGCCTCCGGAGGCAGGGTGTCGTAGTTCGCGCCGGTGGTGAACCGGGCCAGTTGCTCGACGATGGTGTCGGCCATGGACTGTCCTCTCACAGGGGTGCGCGGCAGTGCAGCACACCAGTCATTGCACTATATATTATGTAAGCATTGCGAACGGGTTTCCGGCAACCATGTCGCCCAGGGTACGACTCAGCGCACGACGGTGCCGCGCAGCCAGTAGGCGACGGCTTCGGCCCGGTTCGCCGCACCGAGTTTGCGCAAAATATGAGTGATGTGGGTCTTCACCGTCGCCTCGGAGATCGCGAGCTCGCGGGCGATCTGGCGATTCGCCCGGCCCGCGGCGAGCTGTTCGACGACCTCGCGTTCGCGTGCCGACAGCGCGGCTCCTTCGACGTGCTCGGCGACCGCGGGGGTGTCGCAGACCAGCCGGTCCAGACCGGAGCGCAGCGCGCTCACGCCGTCGAGCAGGCGCGCGCTCGCGAGGGCGTGCCCGAGGCCGGCGGCGAAGACGGCCAGCATGGCCCTGGCTGTCGCGTCGGCTTCGCGCTGCTGGAAGTAGTAGTCGCCGTGGACCAGGCCGACGACGGCACCGTTCACGGTCAGCGGTGCCACGGCGTAGGAGCTGCAGTGCGTCATCTCGACCAGCGGCCGGATCACCCGGGGATTGCGCTGGACGTCGAAGACGAGCCCCGGTCGGGCCCGCCGCACGATGTCGCTCTCGACGAGATGCCCGTCGAGGGTGGGTGACGACTCGCGCCCCGCCGCCAGAATCGCCTCGGCCCAGGGCTTGTCGTCGACCACGAACATGGTGTGCAGGTCCCATCGCCTGCCCTCGGTGGTCGACACCAGTGCCCGGTCGAACCCCATGGTGCCCATCGCCTCCGCGGCTCTGCTCAGCAGATCGTCGACCCCGCGGGCGCCCTGGAGCCGGGCGATCGCCTGCGCGGCCATCCGCAGGTGAGTGGCCGAGCGCCCGGCATCGAGTGCGGCCAGTTCGGCCTCGACTGCGCGAATGCGGCCCAGCAGCGCGATCGTTCGCTGGATGTCCGTGGGGGCTGTGGTGCCGGACAGGGCGGCGACCGCGTCGTCCCACAGCTGGGTGAGCAGGCGTGCGGCCGCGGCGGGAGAGTGGGCATCGGTCGGCGGGATCCGGCGCCCGAGAATCTCCGACGCCTCGGCGGCGACCGCGATCAACTCGGCCTCGACGACGACGTCGGTGCTGGAGGTCCTCATGTCGGTCACCATGTGTCTACTCCGGTCCAGTACCACGTATCTACAGAATATGCAATATATCGAAGGATGGCGCGAGGTTGGCCCGAATCGTGCCCGAATCTCGGCTCCGCCATCGGCCGCTGGTCGTAGCGCTGTCGATCCTTCGGTTGATCGGTGACGACACCTCTTGTGAGCCAGAACACCACATATTTAATATTTCGCACAGTTTACGGGAGTGATCTGAATCTCAGAGGAGAAGCAATGCGGGGTGTTGTGTTCAACGGTGATCGCGACCTCGAAGTAGCCGAGTTCGACAGACAAGCAGGCGGCAAGGCCGTCATCGAGTTCTGCACGGGAGCATCATGACGACCTCGACCGCGGCGGGCACCACGCCCCGCCCCAGCTTGCGCGACCAGCTCGGTCGCTCGGAGCAGGCCTATTTCGTTCTCGGTATCACCGCGGTGCTCTGTGTGATCGGCGCCGCGACCACGCCGGGATTCCTCACCACCGGCAACTTCGCCAGCCTGTTGCGGCTGTCGGCGGCCTTCGGGATCCTCGCCGTCGGCGTCGCGATCGTCGTGCTGGGCAAGGGGATCGACCTCTCGATCGCCGGTGTCGCGCTCGGCTGCGCGCAGGCCACGCTCGCCCTGATGTCGGGTGGCATGCCCGAATGGCAGGCGATCGCGATCGCCGCGGCGGTCGCGCTGATCGTCGGGCTGGTCAACGGCGTGCTCGTGGCCTATGTCGAAGTGCCCTCGCTGTTCGTCACCCTGGCGACCGGACTGCTGGTCATCGGCGCGGTCGACATGCTGCTGCTCGACAGCAACTACTACGCGCTGCCCGGCGGCTCGTGGATCGCGGAGTTGAGCAACGGATCGGTCCTGGGCGTCCCGCGGCCGATCGTCATCGCGGCGGCGGTGTTCGTGCTGGCCTGGCTCTTCGTCACCTATACCTCGGCGGGCCGGCTGGTGCGCGCGATGGGCGACAACTTCGCCACCGCCCGTGCCACCGGTGCCCCCGTCCGGCCGCTGCAGGTGCTCACCTATGTGATCTCGGCGCTGCTCGCGCTGCTCGCCGGCTACCTGACCGTGTCGATCCAGGGCAGCGTGCAGACCACGGTCACCTCGTTCGACCCGCTGCTGTTCACCGCGCTCACCGCGACCGTCATCGGCGGCATCTCGCTGGCCGGTGGCCGCGGCTCGATCCTCGGTGTGCTCGCGGGCTCGCTGTTCATCGGCGTGCTGAACAACCTGCTCGTGCTGCACGGCCTCACGTCCGCGGTGCAGGACCTCATCCGCGGCGGCGTGCTCATCGCGGCCATCGCGCTGGACTCGTGGCTGCATCCGCGCGACGAGGAGACCGCCAAGAGCGGCGAACTGTAATGCCCTCGCCCCGAAACACCTTCGCTCACAAGGAGTCTTCAACGATGAAGAAGAATATGATCGCCCTCGCGCTGGCCTCGGTAGCCGCCGTCGTGCTCGCGGGCTGTTCCACCGGCGGACGCACCGCCGCCACCGGTCCAGCGGGTGGTGAGGGTCAGACCTTCGGCGAGAACGTCCAGCTGTTCGACGCGACGCAGAAGGTGCACGAGTCGATGCAGGGCAAGAAGGTCGCCTTCGTGCCGATCCTCTACAAGGGCTACAACCTGACGATGAACTGGGGCGCCTCGATGGAGCGCGCCTTCGGCAACCTCGGCGCCGAATTCCAGGTCTACGACCCGAATTTCGACACCGACAAGATGACCAGGATCATCAGCGACCTGATCGCCCGCAAGGCGGCCGACGTGCTGATCCTGCACAACCCCGACGTCGGCGTGCTGTCGAAGCAGATCGAGGACGCCCAGCGCGCGGGGATCTACACGGTGGTGGTCAACATGATCTCCAGCCGCCTCGGCGACGCCTACATCGGCGTCGACAACATCGCCGCCGCCGAGGACATCGCCCAGCGGGCGGTGCAGGACTGTGAAAAGCGCGGCGCGCCCAAGCGATTGGCGATCATCGACGGTCCGGGCAACGACGCGGCCTCGTTGCTGTGGTCCCGGGGCGTGCACAACGTGCTCGATCCCGCCGGCTTCGAGGTGGTGACCACCGCGCACACCCAGTGGCAGAACTCCCTCGCGCAGCAGGCTGCCGAGTCGATCATCCAGCAGCAGAAGAACAACTTCTGCGGGTTCCTGGTCACCTACGACCTGAACTCGGTCGCGGTCGGTGACGCGGTGCAGAGCGCGGTCTCGCGCGGGGTGATTCCGGCCGACTCCCTCGGCACCTACACGATGGCGACCGACACCCTCTGGTGCGACGCGCTGCGCGCGGGCAAGGTGACGGCCTCGGCCTCCTACGACGTCCAGGGCGTCGGCACCGCCGCGGTGGTCACGACCCAGCAGCTCGTCCAGACCGGCGCACCGGCGGGCAGCAGCCACACCGTCGCGTTCGTGCCGCACACCATCGTGGACCGCGCGAACGTCGACAACACCACCATCGCCTGCTACAAGGGTCAGTGAGCGGCGATGACACTGCTCTCACGATCCCGGGGAATCGATGCGTTCCCCCTGACCGGCGGGAAGCGGCGTGATCGGTTCGCGCCGGCGAGGACCCTGTCGGATCTGTTCGAGAAGCGCTGGATGGAGGGCGCGGTCCCGCTCGGCCTCGCCCTGCTGCTCAGCATGCTGTTCGTCTTCTTCACTCCGGTGGGTCCCGCCGACACCCCGATCATCATGGACGAGGTGTCGGAGAAGGGGCTGCTCGCCATCGGGCTGACCGTGGTGCTGGTGTGCGGTGGCATCGATCTGTCGATCGGTTCGATGGTCGGGCTGACCGCGATCGGCGCGATGGTCGCCTCCCGTGCCTGGGACTGGCCGATGGCGCTCGTCGCTCCGGGCGCCGTCGTCTTCGGTGCCCTGCTCGGCAGTGTGAACGGCTACTTCATCGCCTACCGCAAGATGCGGCCGTTCATCACGACGCTGGTCACGCTGGTCGCGTTCGGCGGTGCAGCCGCCGCGTTGCAGTCGGCGTTCAGTTTCGAGCTGAGCATGCCCAAGCCCGATATCGTGTGGGACTTCCTCGGCGAGGGCACCATCGCGTTGATCCCGACCGGCTGGTTCTTCTTCGGGTGCGTGCTGATCGCCGTGCACGTCGGTCTCACCCGCTCGCGCTGGGGATGGTGGGTCGCCGCGGTCGGCAGCGATCGGCGATCCGCGCGGCGCAACGGTATCCCGGTCGACCGGGTCACCTTCTGCGTCTACGTCCTCTCGGGTGCGCTGGCCGGGTTGGCGGCGCTGCTCACGTCGGCTCGCGTCGGGCGTACCGATCCGGACGTGGGGCAGGGCTGGGAGATCATCGCGCTGACCGCAGTCGTGCTCGGTGGTGTCAGCCTCAAGGGCGGGCGTGGCTCGGTGCTGCGGGCCACCGTCGGCATCATCGTCGTGCAGGTGATCCAGCAGGCCACCGTGGCACTGCGCCTCGAAGGTTCCTATTACACGGTCGTTCTCGCGACCGCGCTGCTGGTGTTCGCGGTGCTCGACCTGCAGTGGGGTAAGTACCGGCAGCGCACGGCCGACAAGCTGAAGATCGATCCCGGCCGGATCACGCTGGGCCCCCTCCTCGACGTCACCGAACCGGGCACGGTGTGGACGATCAACAACAGGACCACCGACGCGCCGCCGATCGGCCTCGGCAAGATCGAAGGCGCCGAGGACTGCGCGGTCGACCCCGAGGGCAACGTCTACTGCGGCGACCGCCGCGGCTGGGTGTGGCGCTTCTCCGCCGACAACCCCGATGAGGGCGAGATCTTCGCGCGCACAGGCGGTTTCCCGCTCGGGCACGGTTGGGACCGGGACGGGCAGCTGCTCGTCGCTGTCGGCGGCATGGGCATCTACCGGCTCTCCCCGGACGGTGAGTCCGAACCGATCGCGACGAAGGTCAGACGCAGCCGCTTCTCCCTGCTCGACGATTCCGGTCTGCGAGCCGTGGACGATCTCGACGTCGCGCCCGACGGCTCGATCTACGTCTCGGACTTCTCGACGCGGACCAACGCGGCCGAGTACCTGGTCGAACTGGTGGAGTCGCGGGCGAACGGTCGCGTGGTCCGCATCGATCCCGACGGCGGCACCGAGGTGGTCGTCTCGAACAGCGTGTTCCCCAACGGCATCTGTACGTCCCATGACGGACAATCGATCCTCATCGCCAGCACCGGCCTGTGCCGGGTCGATCGGCTCTGGATCGCCGGCACCAAACAGGGACAGCTGGAACCGGTCCTGGAGAACCTGCCCGGCAATCCCGACAATCTCAACCGCTCCTCCGACGGCAACTATTGGCTGCCGTTCGTCTCGATGCGGACGCCGATGTCGGATCTGCTCAACCGTTACCCGGCGGTGCGCAGGCGGATGACCAAGGAGGTGCCGCTCGACAGCTGGGTGGTGCCGCAGCTCAACGTCTCGTGCGTGATGAAGTTCAACGATCGCGGCGAAGTCCTGCAGGTGCTGTGGGATTCGTCGCTGGCGAACTACCCGATGGTGACCGCGGTGAAGGAACGCGCCGGTCAGCTGTACCTGTGCGGTGTCAGCAACAACCGCATCGGCAGGCTCACCCTCGACCCGAGCGAGGTCGGATCCATCGATCCGGCCGCGGTACCCGGGCTCGTCGTGCCCGGCCGATCGATGGCGGAGGTGCGGCGGTGAATCGCACGATCAGCGCACTGCGGGAATGGCTGAATCCCGACTGGGCACGGCACCGCAGCGTGCCGCCGTTCGAGGCGGGGCTGCGGCCCAACCGCCGGCTCGACGAGGCCACGGTGCTGCTTCCCGATGACGAGTGCGAACCGGACGACGTGATCATCCGCGACAACAGCGAGGTTGTCTTCTCCAGCGGCGACAGCGTTTTCACGCTGACCGGTGGCGTCGTCACCCGCGTGGTGACACTCGGCGGGCAGGTCGGATGCCTGGTGGTGGCCGGGGATCGGCTGGTCGCGGCCGTCGAGGGCGTCGGCCTGGTCACGGTCGACGCGAGCGGAACGCCGACCGACCTGTGCACCGATGCCGAACTGGCCGCCTGCGTCACCGATCTGGCACTGCTGCCCGACGGCGCGGTGCTGGCCACCATCGGCTCCCGGGATGTCCCGGACTGGTCCGCCGCGCTGGTGGCCGACGACCGGAGCGGGCGCATCGTGCGGGTCGACGGCTCGCGCGCGGAGGTGGTCGCCGAGGGTCTCGGCTGGCCCGGCGGCATCGAGAACGCTTCGGACGGTGAGGTTCTGGTCTCGCTGGGTTTCGATCATCGCATCGAACGTCGTGCCGTGTCGGACCTGGGCAAGCCAGGAAAGGCGGTGGGGGCGAATCTGCCCGTGTATCCCGGGCGGATCGCCGCCACCGACGACGGCTGGTGGGTCGCCGCGCCCTACGCGCGCAACCGGTTCACCGAACTGCTGCTCGACGAACCCGAACTGCTGCGCGAGATGACCGCGACGATCCGCCAGGACCAGTGGTTCGTCCCGCGACTGCGGTGCCCCGACCCCTACACCGACACCCTGCAGCTGGGCCAGTTGCGCGTGCACGGCGTGATCAAGCCGTGGGCGCCCGCGCGCTCCTACGGGCTGGCGTTCCGGATCGATCGGCGGGGTCGCATCGCCGAGAGCGCGCATTCGCGCGCGGACAGCGACCGTCACGGGGTCACCGGCGTGTCGTCACGTGACGGGCGAATCGTGGTGGCGGCGCGTGGCTTCCGCAACCTGCTCGAGCCGCAGACAGACAACGAAAGGTGAGCACAGTGAGCGACACCGCCGTCGCCGCCGAGCCGGTGATCCGGCTCAGCCGGATCAGCAAGCACTACAACGGAACCTACGCGCTGCGCGAGGTCGACTTCGAGGTCGCGCCCGGCGAGATCCACGCCCTGCTCGGCGAGAACGGCGCGGGCAAATCCACCCTGGTGAAGGTGATCTCGGGCGCGATCGAACACGACGCGGGCACACTCCAGGTCACCGGGCGCATGCGTAACTTCAGCACCCCCAAGGAATCGGCCGAGGCCGGGGTCGCGATGGTGTACCAGGAGGGTTCGCTCGTCGAGTCGATGACCGTGGCACAGAACCTGTTCCTCGGCGACGAGAAAGCCTTCAACAACCTCTCCCAGCTCAATGTCGTGGCGCGAGAACTACTGGAATCACACAACTTCCACATTCGGCCCGAGGTGACGGCGGGTGCGCTCGGCATCGCCCAGAAGCAGATGGTGGAGATCGCCCGCGCCGTGCACCGCGACGCCAAGGTCGTGATCCTCGACGAGCCCACCGCCTCGGTGACCCCGGAGGAACGGCTACAGCTGTTCCTGTCGATGCGCAGACTCAAGAAGCAGGGCATCGGGGTCGTGTTCATCACCCACATGCTCGACGAGGCGCTGGAAGAGGCCGACCGCATCACGGTGCTGCGGGACGGCGAGGTGCAGGGCACCCTCGACAAACCGGACTTCGACCGCGCCGAGGTGGTGCGGATGATGGTGGGGCGCAGCGTGGAATACCAGCGGGTGCCGCCGAACCGGGATCCCGACCCCGCGCCGGTGCTCGAGGTCGACGACATCACCCTGCTCCCTACGGTGCGCAACATGTCGTTCTCCGCGCACGCGGGGGAGATCGTCGGCATCTACGGGCTCGTCGGCGCCGGGCGCAGCGAGACGGCGATGATCGTCAGCGGGGTCACCAAACGCCGGCGCATGCGGGGCGGCACCGTGCGGCTCAACGGGCGCAAGGTCCGCTTCCGCACCCCGCGCCACGCCCGGCGCGCTGGGCTGGTCTACATCACCGAGGACCGCAAGGCCTCGGGCTTCTTCGGCCACTTCTCGATCGCGGACAACATCTACTTCGGCCACCTGTGCAGCGCGCCGCGGCTGCCGCTCCTGGTGCGGCCGGGCGAGCGCACCTCCGTGGCGCGGCGTTTCGTGGAGCGGTTCCACGTCCGTACCCTGCGCCCCGACCGAGCCAAGCTCGAGGAGCTCAGCGGCGGCAACCAGCAGAAGGTGGTGCTGGCCAAGGGACTGACCCGGCAGCCCCTGGTGGCGATCATCGACGAGCCGACCCGCGGTGTCGACCTCGGGACGATCACCGAGATCCACGCGATGATCCGCGCACTCGCCGACGACGGCGTCGCGGTGATCGTGATCTCGTCCTACCTGCCGGAGATCCGGGCGCTCTCGGACCGGATCCTGGTCGCCAAACAGGGCAGCATCGTGGCCGAATTCGACCCGGCCGAGGCCGACGACGCGAAGCTGATGTTCGCGGCGGTGCACTGAGGGGGAAGGATCCTTCCCAGGAAGAGAGTGGCCCTGCCCGGGGTCTTCCGGATGGCGAAGACTGATGTCATCCGGAAAACCCCGACGAAGTGAGGTCAGCATGGTGCAGCACATCGATTTCCCGAATGCCACGGTCACCATGGCGGGCGATCTGTACCTACCCACCGGCTTCTCCGCTGACCAGTATTACCCGGCGATCGTGTGCGTGCATCCCGGCGGCGGCGTCAAGGAGCAGACCGCGGGTCTGTATGCCGCGAAGTTGGCCGCGCAGGGCTTCGTCACACTGGCTTTCGATGCCTCCCATCAGGGCGAGAGCGGCGGAATCCCGCGGCGTTTGGAAGACCCCTTCGCCCGCGTCGAGGACATTCGCGCCGCTGTCGACTACCTCTCCACGCTCGACTACGTCGACGCCGACCGGGTCGGCGCGTTCGGTGTGTGCGCCGGTGGCGGCTACGCGATCGACGCCACCAAGACCGACCGCCGGATCAAAGCCGTCGGCACCGTGAGTCCGGTCGACATCGGGGCCACCTTCCGTCGCGGTTGGGACGGCTCGTTGCCGCTCGAGGCGCAGATCGCCACGCTCGACGCCGTCGCGGGTCAGCGGGCGATCGAAGCCGCGGGCGGGGAGATCGCCGAGATCACCTATGTCCCCGAGACGCTCGACGAGACAACGCCCGCCGACATGGTCGAAGCGCACGAGTACTACCGCACCCCGCGCGCACAGCACCCGCACTCCGAGAACCGGATGCTGTTCACCGCCAGCGTCACCCGGATCTTCGACTACGACGCCTTCGCCGGCGCCGAGTTCCTCACGCAGCCGGTGCTGCTGATCGCGGGTTCCGCCGCCGGCTCCCTGTGGCAGGCGGAAGCCCTGCACAAGCGTCTGCCGGAGAACACCGAGCTGGTGGTCGTCGACGGCGCGGGTCATGTCGGCCTCTACGACCGCCCCGAGTACGTCGACCAGGCCATGGCCGCGCTGACCCCGTTCTTCGCGGCGACGCTCTGAGCAGGGCGGAGTGCGGCACACGCCTCGTTCGTTCCGATTCGAAGGGTGACGTCCATGAGTGGTGAACATCTGGTCAAGACCGCGCGGCGTGTGATCGCGGGCCTCGACGCGGACGGCAAATCGACCATCGCGGTCGACGAGAGCACCGCGACGCGGGTCGCGCTGCCCGCGTTCACGGTGAACGACGTCTGGCGGGTCGACGCTCTGCCCGCGGCGATGTCCGCGGGTGACACCCTTGCCGCGGAGGTGGAGCTGGATCCGCCCGCCGCCGGTGTGGTCGTGCGTCTGGCGACCTTCCCGCCGGACGTGGAGATCGATCCGGCCGTGTACGTGGAGTCGATCGGCAACCTGCACGGCGAAGACGCCAAGGCCGACGACGAGTGCGGTATCGGCGACTGAGTTCGCCGCGGCGAGGGCCCGGAAATCTCCGACGATTTCCGGGCCCTGTTCGTCTTTTCGGACAGTCGATCCAATCGAAAAGTATTACGGATCATATATTGTGCGATATTGTGACCTACATCGCTCGGCACCGTCGCCGTGGTGGAGCGTTGTGAGGAGAACGAGATGGATAGTCCGGTCCCGCGCCAGAAGAGCGGCCTCGTCGTGGTCATGCTCTGTTTTCTGACGATCGTCGCCGACGGCTACGACTTGATCGTCTACGGAGCCACAGTGCCCGATCTCCTGGAGGAGCCGGGCTGGGAGATGTCGGCGAGTACCGCCGGGCTGATCGGTAGCTGGACGCTGATCGGTCTGATGGTGGGCTTTCTGCTGGCGGGACCGCTGGCCGACCGGATCGGGCGTCGCAAGGTGATGATGGCCGGGGTCGTGTGGTTCTCGGCGGGGTGCGCGATCTGCGCGGTCGCCACCTCACCCGAATTCCTCGGCGCCGCACGGTTCTTCACCGGCATCGGCCTCGGCGGTGTCGTGCCCTCGGCGGTCGCTCTGACCATGGAATTCGCGCCGCGCAACCGCAGGCAGATCTACAACGGCATGATGCTGACCGGTTATTCCTTCGGTGGCATCGTCGCCGCGCTGGTCGCGATCGCCCTGCTGCCCGATCACAGCTGGCGTGTGCTCTACGCGGTCGGCGCGCTGTGCGTGATCGTGGTGCCCGCGATGTACTTCTGGTTGCCGGAGTCGGTGAGTTCGCTGGTGGCGCGCGGTAAGGATGCCGAGGCGGCCGAGCTCGCCAGCGCCTACGGACTCGACATCGACGCGGTGCGCGCCGAGCAGGCGATCCAGGTCGCCGCTGCCGCCGGCGCGGACAAGACGGGCGGATTGCGCATGCTGCTCACCCGCCGCTACCTGCCGTCGCTGCTGCTGTTCGTCGTGGTCTGTGTCTGTGCCCAGCTGATCACCTACGGTCTCAACACGTGGTTGCCGGTGCTGATGCGTGAGGCGGGTTACCCGCTGGGCTCCTCGCTGCAGTTCCTGCTCGTCCTGCAGGTCGGCGCCATCGTCGGGATGATCGGCGGGTCGATGCTCGCGGACCGGTACGGGTCGCGGCGAATCCTCGTGCTGTTCTTCCTGATCGGCGCGGTGTCGTTGCTGGCGCTGAGCCGCAAACTCGATACCGCGGTGCTGATGGTGGCCGTCGCGGGCGCCGGGCTCGGATCCATCGGCAGCAGCTCACTGGCCTACGGCTATGTCGCGGCCAAATATCCCGCCTCGTGCCGCGGATCGGCGGTCGGCGCGAGCATGGGTCTCGGCCGGGTCGGTTCGATCCTCGGGCCGTCCATCGGTGGTTGGGTCGTCGGGTCCTCGCTGGGCAGCCAATGGAACTTCTACGCTTTCGCCGTTCCGGCCGTGATCGCGGCGGTGATCGTGATCCTGATGCCCGCGTCCACGGTCGACGACGAGGTCGACGACGTGCGCACTCCGGATGCTCGGGACGGTGGGCTCGTGGAACCCGCTCGCTGAGTAGGGTGTGCCGACGAACGACTCCCTGGGAACCGGCACGGTTCCCAGGGAGTCGTTCGTCATTGCCCCGAGTGGGCGGGGCTCGGCCGGTAGTGCAGCCAGCGGTATCTGGCGCGTTCGCGCGGTGTCATCCCGCCCCAGATGCCGTGCGGTTCGTTGGTGGCCACCGCATGATCGCGGCAGTGACTCAGGACCGGGCAGCTCGCGCAGATCCGCTTGGCTGCCAGCATCTTCCGTGATTCGACGCCGGTCTCGTAGAAGTCGTTGACATCGTGGGCACGGCAGGTGGCGTGCCGCTGCCAGTCCCACGCCTCCGCGCGCGGAGCGGGGAGGCGCAGCGGCTTCTCGCGCGCCGGTTTCATCGCCGTCCTCCGGCGGCGGCACCCAGCGCGCGCCGGTGCGCGGCCGCGGCGAGCTCGCGTTCGCGCGTGCTGTCGGGACCACCGAGACCGGCGAGATGCTCGTGCAGGCGGGCTTTCGCGGCGAACCACGCGGCGAGTGCTTCCGCGTCCGCTCCGCGGGCGGGGCGGGTCAGACACAGTGCGGTCATTTCGATCAGCACGTTCATGGGGGTCCTTCGGCTTGCCGGTCAGTCGTAGACGACGACGCCCCGCAGGTTCCGGCCGGCGTTCATGTCGGCGAAGCCCCGAGTGATGTCGTCGAGTGCGTAGCGAGTGGTGACGAGTTCGTCGAGTTTCAGCGAGCCCTGCTGGTACATCGCCAGCTGGGCCGGGATGTCGGCGGTGGGGGAGCTGGCGCCGAACAGCGAGCCCTGCAAACGCTTCTGGTAGAGCGTGAGCTCGTGCAGGTTGATGTCGCCCGCGCCGACAGTGGCGTCGCCGAGGCCGACGGCGACACAGGTGCCGGCCTTGCGTACCGCGCTCAACGCCTGTCCGACGTGGCGACCGGTCGTGATCCCGACGGTCACGATCGAGGAGTCGGCGCCCTGGCCGTTGGTCATCGAGCGGGCGAGTTCGGCCGCCTCTTCGATGTCGGCGACGGCGTGGGTGGCGCCGAGCTTCAGCGCGGACTCGCGCTTGAAGGCGACCGGGTCGACGGCGATCACCGCGCCCGCGCCCGCGTGCGCGGCGCCCTGGACCGCGTTGATGCCGATGCCGCCGATGCCCATGACGATCACGACATGTCCGGGCTTCACCTCGGCCGAGTTCACCGCCGCGCCCCAGCCGGTGCCGACACCGCAGCCGGTGAGGCAGGCGAGGTCGAGCGGGATCGACGGATCGATCTTGATCGCCGAGACGGCGGACACGGTCGTGTACTCACAGAAGGTGCCGAGCCCGGCGAGCTGGCCGACCGGTGCGCCGTCGAGTGACAACCGAAAGGAGGTGGGGTCGTCGAAGCGCGCGCCCGTGGACAGGAACGCGCCGAGGTCGCACAGGTTCTGGTGACCGTGCGCGCACCACCGGCAACGGCCACAGACGGGCAGAAAGGAGAAGACGACGTGATCGCCTTCGGCGAAGCCCTTGGTGCCGGGGCCGACAGCTTCGACGATGCCCGCGCCCTCGTGCCCACCGGCGAGCGGCAGGATGCCCGGTGTCTGGGTGCCGACTGCGAAGTGATCGTCGGAGTGGCACAGACCCGCCGCGACCATCTTCACCCGGATCTCGCCGGGGCGCGGGTCCTCGATGTCGAGGTCGACGATCTCGTAGGTGCCGGGCGTCTGCCGCAGCACCGCGCCACGGGTCAGCACGAGGTGGCCTTGTCGTCGGTGTTCGCCGGGTGGTTCATGCCGCACTCCTTCGTGTGGTATTTATTCAGTATAATATATTATGAGAGATTCGTTACGCCATAGGCCGGAAACTCGCCACATCGACGGCGCGTTGGCCGTCGGCCAGCGCGCACAGCGTCGCCGTCCCGAACACGCCGGTGCGGTCGAAGGCGACCGCGGTGCCGATCGAGATGCCCGCGCGTTCGATCCGGTCGGTCGTGGCGAATCCGACCGCGGGTCCCTCCGGCAGCCGGGCCAACGCCAAAGTCAGGTCAGCGTTGATGAATTCGAGTCCGGCGCTGCCGAAGTTGGCCGCCACGTTCACCACGTCGGCGATGCCGGCGGCCAACTGGAACGGCGTCACGGGCTCGCCCTCGACGACCGGAATCTGCTCGTGCCAGATCTGTTTGCGCGCGTCGTTCTTGGACTGTGCCGCGTCACCCCAGCCCGTCTTCTCGGTGAAATAGAGCCGGTGTTGAGCCGGTACCATCGCGGCGCCGACCGGGGGGAGTTCCGGTTGCGCACCGCCCGACCAGACCGCCCCCGAGGGGCTCCGGCTCGGCGCCAACCACAGGGCCGATGCCCTGGCGACGGGTCGTCCGCCTTGTTCGAGCACGCTGTCGATCAGGCAGAGCCGCCTGCCTTCCCGTACCACGGTCACCGAGGTGGTGCACGGCCGCAAACGCGCGGGCCGGAACAAATCGACAGTCCAGCGCGCGGGCGTCAGGTCGCCGCGTCCGATGGACTCGACGTGCTGCTCGGTGGCCCGGGCCAGGGCCGAACTCACCGCCAGTCCGCGCATGTGTTCATCGCCCCACCCGCTCGATGCCTCCGCCTGGGGGATCAACTCGATGCCCGCCGGACCGGTTCGGGTGCGGAAGAACGCTGTGGTCATGGAGATCCTCCTGGCTGGGTTAGGCCATGATATTAAATATATGATACTGTCGAGTCTGCGCAATAGACCTCCCGAGGTCCTTCTGATCCCTGCGAGGGCCTCGGGCCGCGGCGTCGGTCACCGCAGCGCGTGTCACATCCACGCGCCGGACAACCCTCCGGTGACCGACGCCGTTTCCATGGGTCGATGCTGCGCGACGGCATGCCGGGGCCGCATAATGCGTAAGTGCCGAACGACAAAGACCCTCTGGACGCCGAATCCACGATGCGGGAGTTTCCGCGCCGGACCAGTTCGCAGCGTCAGCAGTTGTCCGAAGACGTCGCCAGCTACGTTCGGGAACTGATTATCTCGGGCCGGGTGCGGTCCGGCGAGTTCCTGCGCGCCGAGCCGATCGCCGAAGCGGTCGGGGTGAGCAACACGCCGGTGCGCGAGGGTCTGTTGCTGCTCAGTGGTGAGGGCTTCGTCGAACTGGTGCCTCGCCGGGGATTCATGGTGTCGGCGTTCAGCAGGCAGGATGTCCGCGATCTGTTCTGGGCGCAGGCCACGCTGGCCGGTGAACTGGCCGCCCGCGCGGCGAAATCCATTTCCGCGCGCCAGCTGGCCCACCTCGCCGACGTGGTCGAACAGCACGAGAAGGCGGTTTCCGAGGGCGCCGATCTCGATCGCATCGTGGCGCTCGGGCACGAATTCCACCGGACCGTCAACCTGGCCGCGGATTCCCGCAGACTGGCGCTGCTACTGCGTTCGATCGTCAAGCAGCTGCCCAACCGGTTCTACGGCAACATCGAGGGTCACGCCAACGAGTCCCTCGATTTCCATCCGGCCATTCTCGAGGCACTGCGCAAACGGCGCGCCAAGACGGCGAGCACGCTGATGCGTGACCACATCATGTCCGGCGCCGACGAGCTCATCGCCATGCTCGAGAAGCAGGGCATGTGGTCGGAAGCGGAGAAATCCACCGCCTAGCCCGGGAGTGTCCAGAAACTTGGACACTCGGCCCGCCGGTTCGCGCGCAGCATGGGGATCGCAGGACACCACTGCAGCGAACTGGACAGGAAAGGCACCGTTCAACGATGAGCAGCACCCCGGATCAGGCCACCAAGGACCTCGCCGACAACTGGGTCAAGGCCCTCACCAACATCGATCTCTTCAAGGAGATCAGCCACGAGGACTGCCTCGTGTGGCACAGCGCCGACGACCTGTGGGTCAGCGTCGCCGATGCCGTCGCCGCCGTGTACGAGCGTTCCCCTGACGGTGTCCCCCCGACCTTCGTCTCGCTCGGGGTCGTCTTCACCGAGCAGGGCTTCTTCCACGAGTGCACCACGGAGGTGTCGATCGGTGGCCAGGAGATGAAGCTGCACCTGGTGCAGATCGTCGAGGCTCGTGACGGCAAGGCCGCGCGGGTTCGCGAGTACATCGGCCCCGAGATGGGCGTTCAGCCCTGATCCCGGGTGCGCGGCGATAGGGCCGGTGCCCGTGACCGACGTGGTCACGGGCACCGGCCCTTTTGTTCGGGCTAGGGGGTGATGGCCACGACGGGGCCGTCGGACATGACCACGCCGGTGTCGACGGAGGGGTGACCGGACGGCGTGAGGCTCCCGTCGCCGCGGATCGTGTAGGGGTGGACCCTGGAGGTCACCTGTGCGGTGAGTACGTCGACGAGGTACAGCGTCTGCCCGTCGGGATGCAGCGTGACCTGGCCGGGCAGCGTGGCCGCGGGTGCCGCGTACGGTGACCCGGGCAGTTCGGTGAGCCGCCCGTCCGCGCCCACCGCGAAGCCGGCGATCGACTGGCCCATCGCGTTGGGTACGTAGAGACGTGCGCCGTCGGCGGTCGTGACCGCGCCATGGGGAACGCCGTGCGTCGGATACGGTGAGCCCGGAGTCGGCGTCAGCGCTCCGTCCGCGTCGATCGCGAACCCGGACAGGTCGAAGCCGAACTCGTTGCTCACGTAGAGGAACCGGCCGTCCGGGCTGAAACCGGGTGCCACCGGACCGAGCTTCACCGCGGTGGCGCCGAGCGGTGTCATGGTGCCGTCCGGCTCGATCGCGTAGTTGGACATGGTGTCGCCCAGATAGGTGACCACGCGCAGGAACCGCCCACCGGGGTCGACACGCGCCATGCCGACCGCGCTGAAGCCGTCCACCGGAACCGTCGGCGCTCCGGTCGGGGTGAGCGCGCCCGACGGCGCCACCGCGTAGGACTCGACGTGTCCCGGCGCGCCTCCGACCACGACGAACAGCTGGGTGCCGTCCGGGCTGAGCGCGGCCGCGGTGGGCGGGCCGCCGACCGTGATGTCGGCACCGGGCACCGGATGCAGCGTCCCGGTGTCGTCGAGCCGGTATCCGGTGACACCGAAGTCGCCCGCGTGGGGGACGTAGACGGTGCGCCCATCCGGTGCCAGGACCAGCGAGAGCACGCCGAACCCGGTCGGGAACGGACTGTTCGGGACGTTCGACACGGTCCCGTCGTCGGCCACGCGGAGGACACCGATTCCCATCGACGCGGTGCCGGCGACCACCAGGAAGCGGGAATTCGGTGCGGAGGCAGGCGCCGGGGCCGCGGTCCAGCTGGCGATGCTGAGCAGCGCGGCGACAAAAGAGATTGTCACACAACGGAACAGGAGGGAAGTCATCGGTGAGCTCCTCGAGGGGATGTGGATCGCGAACGGCCACCGGCCGAGCGCGCGACAGCTCGAAACGATCACATTTTGTATATGATCTGACAACGGGCGTTGTGTCGCGTGACAACCGGCGGCCCGTCCCGTTGCCCGATCTCAAAAAGGCTCACCGAGTGAGATTGCACACTATATTGTGCATAATTCAGGTGGGCGATGTGGCCTGCCCGGATACACGGAGGTATCGCTCCTGATGCTCAGGAACGCTCTCATCCCGCGACGTCTCGCCGCGGGCGTGGCCGCCGCGGTGGCGCTGTCGTTGTCCCCGGCCTTGGTGCACCCGGCCGACGCGGCCGAGGCGGACCGCTATCTGTTGGTGACGGGCACGGGTTCCGCCAATGTCAGCGTCCTGCGTGTCGAGGACAACGGCGTGCTCACCCGGGTGCCCGGCGCCCCGTTCGCGAGCGACACGGGGTCGCTGACGCTCGAGATCACCCCGGACGGCCGTCGCGTCTACGTCGGCCACGTGGTGTCCGGCTCGATCATCGGCTACGACCTCGGCGCCGACGGGACCCTGCGTGAGATCGCGGGCAGCCGCCTGGATTTCGGTGCTCCGGTGATCGGTGTGACGATCACGCCGGACGGTTCCCGCCTGTTCGCGACCGTCGGAACGCTCACCACCGAGGTCCGTTCCTTCGACATCACCGCCTCCGGCGTGCTCGCGCCGACCGGCGCGCCCGCCACCCCGGTGCCCGGCATGAGCGGTCTCAGCCTGCCGCAGGTGACCCCGGACGGGCGCAACCTGATCGTGAGCACCTTCATCGGCGCGTCGGTGTCCAGCTACGCCATCAACCCGGACGCCTCGCTCACCCAGGTCGGCGCGACGATGCCGACCGGACAGCGACCGGCGCTGCCCGCCGTCACGCCGAACGGCCGGTACCTGTACCTCAGCAACGAGGGCGACAACACCCTGTCGGGTTATGTGATCGCGGCGGACGGCAGCTTGTCGAACGCGCCGGGTTCGCCGTATCCCACCGGCGGTACCCCGCACGGCTCGGCGATCACCGCCGACGGCACCCGCATGTACGTGCCCGCCTCGAGCGGCGGTGAGGTCGACGGCTTCCGGATCGGTGCCGACGGCGCGCTCACCCCGCTGCCCGGCTCGCCCTACAAGACCCCCGCCGGTGCCATGCCGGGTCGACTCGTGCTCAGCGCGGACGAGAACGAGCTGTTCGTGATCGACACCCTCACCGTGAGCGGGTCGGCCAGGGTGCACACCTACACCGTCGCCGGCGACGGCAGCGTCGCGCCGTCGGATCTGCCACCCGCCGACACCGGCGTGGTCTTCCACGACGGCCCGTCGGCCCACCTGACCCCCGCACGATGACCCGGTCGCGGTGGGCCCCGGCGCCCACCGCGACATCCCCCAGCCCCACCCGAGGAGAACCGCTGTGCCATCGGCCGAATCAGAGCCGAGCGTCGAGGACGCCGTGCCCGGCAGCCCGCGCCGCTCGTTGCGCGCCCGTTTCGGCGCCAGCGTGCGGACGCGGGTGCTGGCGATCGCGCTGATCCCGAGCGTGGTGCTGCTGGCCACCGGCGCGGTCGCGGTGACGCTGGTCGGGCTCAGGGCCGAGTCGGTCCGGGAATGGTCCGACTACCGTGGGACGGTGATCGACCCGCTGCTGCGGTTCGTCACCTCGATCCAGGCCGAGCGCCTGGCCAGCGTCACCGCCCAGAAATCGTCGCCCGCCGCCGCGGCGGAACTGCGCACCAGCCGGGACAACACCGATCGCGCGATCGCCGAGACCGCCCGGATCGCCTCGACCGCGCAGGACATGGATCAGGAGACCGGCGCCGAATCCATCAAGGCGCTCGGTGACCTCATCGGGCGCATGCAGGTGATCCGGGAATCGGTCGACAGTGGACGCGCGACCACCGGCGACGTCGACCAGTATTTCAGCGACCTCATCGCCGCCATGCTCGGCGCGGGTCAGGAATCGGCGCGGCTGAAATCCTCCGACATCACGACGATGGACGCCGAACTGACCTCGATCGACCTGCTGCGGGCGGCCGAAAGCCATTCGCGCGTGGTCGGTCTCGTCGCCGCGGGCGCGGCCGCCGATGGTCTCTCGCCGCGCGAGCGCCGGCTGCTCGCGCAGCACATCGGTGTCTACCGCAGTCAGTTCGAGCTCGTGGACGCCCGGTTGTCGGCGCAGGTGCGCACCAGCGTTCGAGCGCTCACCACCGGGGCCGACTGGCGACTGGGCACCACCGGCGAGGACGAGATGGCCGAGCGCGGTGAACTGACCATGCCCATGCCCGAGTGGCTGGCCGCCGAACGCGCGGTCGACACGCGCCTGATCGCGGTGATCCGCGACCAGTTCCGGGTGACGGTCGACGCGACCACCGCGGCGGCCGACCGGCTGATCAACCAACTGCTCGTCGTCTCGGCGATCATGCTGGTCGTCACGGTGTTCGCGGTCTCGGTGTCGCTCATGCTCGCCAATCGGCTCCTGCGCCGCCTGCGGACCCTGCGCTCGGCCAGTCTCGATCTCGCCAACGACCGGCTGCCCGAGCTCATCGGCCGCATCCACCGCGGTGAACAGGTCGACGCCGAGGCCGAAACCGCACCGGTCGACAGCGGCCGGGACGAGATCGGACAGGTCGCCGCGGCCTTCGCGGTCGCCCAGCGCACCGCGATCGAGACCGCCGTGGGTGAGGCGAGCACCCGCAACGGTTTCAACAAGGTGTTCCTCGACATCGCGTTCCGCAGCCAGGCCCTGGTGCGCAGACAGCTCGACGTGCTCGATGTCGCCGAGGCTCGCCAGGACGATCCGGAGGACCTCGAGCTGCTGTTCCAGCTCGATCACCTCGCCACCCGCGCGCGCCGCAACTCCGAGAACCTGCTGATCCTCGGCGGTCGGGCGCCGGGGCGGCGCTGGCGAAACCCGGTGGCGCTCGAGGAGGTCGTGCGCAGCGCGGTATCCGAGACCGAGGGGTACGCACGGGTGAGCGCGGTCCGCCTGCCCGCGCTCAGCGTGCTGGGCGCGGTCGTCGCCGACCTCATCCACCTGCTGGCCGAGCTGATCGACAACGCGACCGCGTTCTCCCCGCCCGACGCGCCGGTGGCGATCCACGGCAACTCGGTCGGCAGGGGAGTGGTGGTCGAAGTCGACGACCAGGGCCTCGGAATCTCCTTCGAGGAGCGCGAACGCCTCAACGCCATGCTGGCCGAGCCGCCGCCCTTCCACGAGATGGCGCTGGCGGGGCACCGTCACCTCGGACTCTTCGTGGTGAGCAGACTGGCCGCACGCCATGGCATCGCGGTGACGCTGCAGGAATCGCCCTACGGCGGTGTGCGCGCGATCGTCCTGGTGCCGTGGGCCGTGCTCGAGGCCGGTGACGACAACCCGACGGGGGCGGTGGAACCCGTGCGCACCCGCGACGCCGTGCACCGGGTTCCCGGCACCACCGCTTTGCCCGGCGCACCGCGGCCCGAACCGGTACCGGCTCCCGCGTCCGCCGTGCCGGACCGCGTCGGCCGGGCGGCCCCGGTGGGGCGCAACGGGTCTCCCGCGGCGAGCGCGTCCACGGCCGGACACAACGGGCGGCTGGCAGCGGAGGTGGATCGCAGGCCCGCCCTGCCCCGGCGGGAACGGCTCACGCATCTGTCTCCGCAGCTCAGTGCCGATGTGGCAGAGGAGGACTCGCAGATCCCCGCGCCCGGGGCCACGGTCCGCGTCCGAGCGCCCGAGACGGTGCGCACGGCGATGAGTTCGTTGCAGAACGGCACCCGCCGGGCCCGCGGCCGATCACCCCATTCCCATCCGTAGAACGGTCAGAACATGAACGAGGACATGATGGTTCGTCAGGCGCCGGCAGGCACGCTCGACTGGTTGCTCACCAACCTGGTGACATCGACATCGGGCGCCGAACACGCGGTGGTGTTGTCCGCGGACGGTCTGGCGCTGGCCGGATCCGACGGTTTCGAACGGGAGGATCTCGAGCATCTGGCCGCGATGTCGTCGGCGCTGCACAGCCTGGCCCGCGGGGTGGGCACGCGTTTCGGCAAGGGCCAGCTGCACCAGACCGTCGTCGAGCTCGAGTACGGCTACCTGCTGGTGACCGAGGCCGGGCACGGCGCGTGTCTGGCCCTGCTGACCGACGCCGACGCGGATCTCGGGCTGATCGCCTACGAGATGAACGTGATCGTCGGCCAAGTGCGCGAGCATCTCTCGGCGGCGCCGAGATCGTCGATGTCGACGCGAGTGCCGTGAGTGTCGGGCCGGACGAGGTGTGGGGCTACGAGGACGACGACCCGGGGCCCCTGGTTCGGCCGTTCGCGCTGACCCGTGGCCGGGCGGGGCGGGATCTGCCCGAGCTGGACATCCTGACCCTCGTGATCTCGGTCGGCTACGACTCCGACGTGCACAAACTCGACCGCGAGTACGCCCAGATCTTTCAGCTGTGCCGCCATCAGCCGATGTCGATCGTCGAGATCGCCGCCCACCTGAAGCTGCTGCTGGTCACCGTGAAGGTGCTGGTCAGCGATCTCATCGCGGCGGGCTATGTGATCTTCCGATCCCCACCGAGGGCCGAGGCGGGCCCCGACCCCGAACTATTGCAGGCGGTACTGGATGGCATACGTAACCTCTGACGGACCCGGTCCGGCGGTCATGTCGAGCGAACTGGCGGTGAAGATCCTGGTGGCCGGGGGATTCGGGGTCGGCAAGACGACGATGGTCGGCGCGATCAGCGAGATCACCCCGCTGCGCACCGAGGAACAGCTCACGGAGCTGAGCAGTTCCGTGGACGATCTGCGCGGCGTCGAAGCCAAGCGAACGACCACGGTTGCCTTGGATTTCGGCCGGATCACCATCAATCCCCGGGTGATCCTCTACCTGTTCGGCACTCCTGGGCAGGACCGGTTCTGGTTCCTGTGGCCGGAGCTGTCGCGGGGTGCGCTGGGCGCGGTGGTCCTGGTCGACACGCGGCGGCTGGCCGACAGTTTCGCCGCGGTGGACTACTTCGAGTCCCGCCGGATTCCGTTCGTGGTCGCGGTGAACTGTTTCGACGGCGCGGATCGGTACGGGCCGGCCGAGATCGGTGCCGCGCTGGGGGTCCCCGCGCATGTGCCGATCATGCTGTGCGACGCGCGGGATCGCGCCTCGTGCAAGGAGGTGCTGGTCTGCCTGTTCGAATACATCATGGCCAGTACCCCGTCTGCGCGCCGCCGATCCGGCTGAATTGGCAAGGCGTACAACAACTCTGGCGCGAATGCGCCAATGCACAATATATTGTCTGGTATCCGGAACTCCGGATGCACACCTCTTCGAAAGGTCTTCCCATGAGCGATCTGCTCGACTTCGTCAACGCGCACTACGCCGGCCTCGAAGGCGGCGATCTCGAGCTGGCCGCGAGCCCGTTCACCGACGATGTGGAAGCGGAGTTCCCGTCGGGCCCCCTCACCGGAATCGACGCGCTGCGCGGCATCATCGGCGCGTTCATCACCGCGTTTCCCGGCATGAAGATCGAACGGCGCAACACCTGGGTCGACGGTGACACCGCGATCGCCGAGATCGTCTTCACCGGCGTCCAGACCGGGCCACTGGCGACCGCGCAGGGCGAGGTCCCCGCGTCCGGGCGCACAGTGACCTTCCCGCTCATCGACACCTTCACCCTGCGTGACGGCAAGGTCGGTGAGCACCGCGTCTACTGGGACAACGTCAGTTTCCTGACCCAGCTCGGCCTGATGCCTGCCCAGGACTGAGAAGTTCCTCCGAAAAGCCCCGTCGGCAGTCGCCCGGCGGGGCCTTTCGCTGTCCGGGCCGGTGTGCAGATTTCTGGACAGTTCGCCCGCCCTCTGGCCCATAGCCTCGCTGGTATGACCTCTGATTCAACGTCGACAGGTGGTTCGGGGACGCGGCGCGTGCGCGCGGGTATGGTGCTCGCGCTCGCGGCGATCGCCCTGCCCGGGTTCACAGCGACGGCACAACCCGCGGCGGCCGACCCCGCCGGCTATCACCTCTACGCCCACGGCTTCCTCAGCGGCGGCATCGCCGGTTATCACGCTTCCGACACCGATCAGCCGACCCCGATTCCGGGCAGGCCCATGCCGGGCGCGCTGAATTGGCCGCAGGCACCCACGCCCGACGGCCGTTTCCTGTTCGCCGCCCCCGGCCCGAATCCGCAGCTGATCCCGTACGCCATCGGGGCAGGCGGCGAACTCACCGCCGGGACACCGCTGCCGTTGCCGGATGTCCCGGTGGACATCATGTTCGCGCCGAACAGCCGTGACGGATACGTCGTCGTCGGCCTGCAGAACGCCCAGGTCGTGCCGGTGCGCATCGGCGCCGACGGGACCCCCACCCGGAACGGGCCCGGCGTGCCCTTCGGGGAATCGCTCGACGGTGTCGCCTCGGGCACGGTCTCGCCGGACGGCAAGCAGCTCTATGTCGCCAGCCTGCTGCCCCGTCAGCTGCTGGTCTTCGACATCAACGCCGACGGGACAGTCTCGCCGGTCAAGCAGCGCCTGTCGACCGGGCTGAACCCGATCTTCCCGCGCGTCACGCCGGACGGCAGGCACGTGTACGTCGTCAACGAGATCAGTGGGTCGGTGTCCGGGTTCGCGCGCGCCGCGGACGGCACGCTGACCGAGATCGCCGGGTCGCCGTTCCGCACCGGGATGCTGCCGCACGTGACGAGCATGACGCCCGACGGTCGCTTCCTGTATGTCCCGAACATGGGGTCGGGGCACATCAGCTCCTTCGCGGTCGAGCCGAACGGTGTGCTGACTCCGCTGCCCGACGTCGCTTTCGCACCGGAGAAGCCGGGCACCTTCGCCGAGTCCTCGGTGATGTCGCCGAGTGGTGAGGTGCTCTGGGCGCTGGGCACCGACCCGATGCGTGGCGGGGAGGAGATCCTGCGGCGGTTCACCATCGGCGAGAACGGTGTGCTCGACCTGGACGAATCGGTCGCGGTGTACACCGGCACCCACGTGGCCGACGGCCGCACCTTGTCGCTGGTTCCCCAGCGCTGAGCTGTTGTGGCAGGCCCCTCCGGCATCGCCGGAGGGGCCTTTCGGCTGTCCGGGGTATGGGCAGCATCACCGCAGTTACGCAACTAAGTTGTTCAATTTAGTTGTATGGTTGGCTAATGAATTCCGCGCCGTCGACTGCCCGTGAGCTGGGTGAGGTCCTGCATCCGATCGCCCGGCGGTTGCTCGCCGGCCGCACCATCTCGGCGGGCAAACTCGGTGTGCTGGGCTATCTGTCCACCCGCGGCCGAGCCACCGCGACCACGCTGGCGACCGTCCAAACCGTCAGCCCCCAGGCCATCGCCACCGCCGTGCGTGAACTCGAAGCGCTCGGTCTGGTCGTGCGCACTCCCGACAGCGAGGACCGCCGGCGCGTGTGGGTCGAACTCACCGACGCGGGCCGCGCCCGGCTGGTCGAGGAGCGGGCCGTGGGGCTGGACTGGCTCGCGCGCGCCATCGACGAGCGCCTCACCGACGAGGAACGCGACGCGCTCGGCCAGGCGCTGCCCGCACTGCGGAAACTCGCCGAGGCCGGGCCGACCGAATGATCGCCGCGCGCCGATTGACCCCTGCTCTCGTCTACACCGCGCTGACCTCGGCGATCGTCAGCTCGCTCGGCATGCTGCTCGTGCCCGCGATCTCGCGCGACATGCAGGTCGACGTCAGCGCGGCGCAGTGGATGCTGACCGTCAACCTGCTGGTCGGCGCGGTGACCACGCCGGTCATGGGCAGGCTCAGCGACGGCCCGCACAAGAAGCGGCTGCTGCTGTGGTCGCTGACGATCATCCTGATCGGATCCGTCGTCGCCGCGGTGGCCACCGACTTCGCGGTCTTCCTGGTCGGGCGCGCGTTGCAGGGCCTCAGCTACGGGATCGTGCCCGTCACCATCGCGCTCGCCCGCCGCTATCTACCCGCCGACGAGATCCGCAACGGCATCTCGACCCTGTCGGTCACGGTGACCACCGGCCTCGGTCTCGGCTATCCCCTCACCGGCATCTTCGCCGACGTCTTCAGCTACCGGTTCGCCTTCTGGGCGGCGGCACTGTTCCTGCTGACGACCGTGCTCGTTGTCTGGAAGGTGGTGCCCGACGGCCCGGACGACCGCGCGCCGCGCACACCGTTCGATCTGCGCGGCGCCCTCCTGCTGGGCGCCGGTCTGGCCGCGCTGCTGCTCGTCGCCGGAGAGGGCTCGCGGTGGGGATGGGGTTCGCCGGGGACGATCGGTCTGCTGTTCGTCTCGCTCGTGATCCTGCTCTGCTGGGTCCTGGTGGAATTGCGCACCGAGCACGCGCTGGTCGATCTGCGTGTGCTGCGTGCCGGCGACGCGCTCGTCGCCAACGGCACCGCCATCGGGCTGGGTGCCGCGATGTACGCGTGCCTGTCGATCGCCAGCCTGATCGCGCAGGCTCCCGCCACCACCGGGTACGGCATCGCGCTGCCGCTGTTCTGGGCGGGCTTCGTGATGTTGCCGCTGTCGGTCGGCAGCTTCGCGGCGAACCGTGTCGTGCGGGTGGTGTCGACCCGTGTCCCCATGCGCGCCTTGCTGATTCCCGGTGCCGCACTGGTCACCGCGTCCAGTCTGCTGCTGTGGCTGGCCCACGACGAGCTCTGGGAGATCCTCGTGGGCATGTTCGGCTTCGGCGCGGGCATCGGCACGACCTATGCGGCGATGCCCGCGCTGATCGCGCGCAGCGTGGCCGACCGCGAGCTCGGCAGCGCGGTGAGCTTCAACCAGGTTCTGCGCACCGTCGGCGGCTCGTTCGGCAGCGCACTGTCCGGCGCGATCCTCGCCGCGCACCTGACACCCGGCGGCTACCCGAGCGGCTCCGGGATCGGCATCGCCCTGGCGGTCGGCGCGGTCGGCTGCACCGCGGTGCTCACCGTGCTGCTTGTCACCCACTTGATGACGCGACGCGACACAGCCTGACCGGACGGCACGCCCGGAGTGGACCGAGTGGAGGCCGGTGCTCGGGGGGAGTTTCACGAACGGGTGTGGAACTCCGTCGCGAACTCGGTGATGAGCGAGACGGTCGCGTCCTTGGTGACCGCGGTCGAGCCGCCGTCGACCGGCAGCGCGACGCCGGTGATCCACGCCGACAGATCGCTGGCGAGGAACAGCGCGGCATGGGCGATGTCGCGGGCCAGGCCCGCACGCCCGATCAGCGTCTCGCCACCGATGCGGTCGCCGATGCCGGCGAGGAACTCGTCCTCGCGGTCGCGGCTCACCCCGAACATGTCGGTGATGATCGAGGTGAGGACCGCGCCCGGCAGGATCGCGTTCGAGCGGATGCCGGTGCCCCGGTTCTCCATGGCCGTCTGCCGGACCAGGGCGAGCACGGCCGCCTTGGCCATCGAGTACGCCCCACCGTTCCAGCCGGCCTGCAGGGCGGCGACACTGCCGGTGGTGATGATCGAACCCGGAGTGCCCTGCGCCCGGAACTGCCGGGCCGAGTGCTTGTGGGCGGCGACATGGGCCTGCAGGTTGAGCGCCAGCGTGCGGTCCAGACCCGCCGGGGTGAGCTCGTCGATCGGCGAAAGATCCACGGCGGCGCCGGCATTGCTGACCATCACATCGAGCCGGCCGAAGGTGTCCACCGCGACCCGGACGAGCGACTCGACCTGCTCCGCCGAGGTGACATCGGCGCGCACGAACAGCGCTGAATCACCGAGGCGGGCGGCGGCGGCCGCGCCGCGTTCGCCCTGGATGTCGGCGAGAACCACCTTCGCCCCGTGCTCGACGAAGGTCTGCGCGGTCGCCAGACCCATCCCGCTCGCCGCACCGGTGATGACGGCGACCCGGCCGTCCAACATCCTCACAGCGGCCACTGCAGGTGCTTGACTTCGAAGAATTCGCGGAATCCCTCTTCGCCGCCTTCCCTGCCGATGCCGCTGTGGCCCGGCCCGCCCCAGGGGGCGTCGGGTCGCATGCCACCGCCGCCGTTGATGGTGACGGTGCCCGAGCGCAGCCGCCGCGCGAACTCGATGGCCTGGGGCGTCGGGCCCCAGACATTGGCGTTGAGTGCGTATTTCACGTCGTTGGCCATACGGACGGCGTCGTCGAGATCGGTGTAGGGCATGACGACACCGACGGGGGCGAACAGTTCTTCCTGGGCGATCTCGGCCTCGTTCGGCACGCCGGTGACCAGGGTCGCCTCGAGGAAGAATCCGTCGTCGAGACCGGCGGGGCGGCCGCCACCGACGGGAACGGTGGCACCGGCGTCGCGGGCTCGCGCGAGGAACCCTTCGACGTTGTCGCGGTGTTCGCCGGTGATGAGCGGCCCGAGGACGGTGTCCGGTGCGAGGGGGTCTCCGACGGTGAGGCCGCGCAGGAAAGCACCCGATCGTTCGACGTACTCGTCGAAATCGTCCTCCGGCACCAGGGTTCGCGTGGTCGCGCCGCAGGCTTGGCCGCTGTTGCGGGTGAAGCGCAGCGCCGAGGCGGGCACCGCGCGTTCCAGGTCGGTGCCGGGCAGGACGATGTTGGGTGATTTGCCGCCGAGTTCGAGGACGACCTTCTTCAGGGTCGGGGCGGCCAGGGTGAGGATCTTGCTGCCGACAGCGGGGGAGCCGGTGAAGGTGACCATGTCGACTTCGGGGGCGGTGACGACCTGCTCGGTGACCGCGGGAGGCCCGAACACGAAATTGACCGCACCCGGCGGGAATCCGGCCTCCTCGATCAGCCTGACGAACGCGGCGGTGAGGAGCACGGCTCGGGGTGAGGTGACCAGCACGGTGGAACAGCCCGCCGCCAGGGCCGCGCCGAGCTTGTAGGCGCTCATCATGATCGGCACGTTGTAGGCGACGATCGCGGCGACCACACCGGCGGGTTGGCGTAGCAGCAGGCTGCTGGTGGTGATGGGGTCGTGGTCGAGCGGCATGGGCTGTTCGTAGCCGTCGCGGGGTCCACGGATCGCGGCGTCGGCGAACCAGCGGAAGAACTTCGCTGGCAGGTCGACGTGCAGTGTGGGTCCGCTGCCGATCGGGGTGCCGATCTCGGTGGCGGCGACCTGGACGAGTGCTTCCCGGTTCTCCTGGAGCAGGTCGGCCAGGCGGTGCAGCAGGGCGCCACGTTCGGCCGGGCCGAGACGGCTCCATTCACCGCCGTCGAAGGCGCGCCGGGCCGCGGTGACGGCCTCGGTCACCTGGGCGGGGCCGGTGGCGGGGGTGAGTGCCACCTGGAGCCCGGTCGCGGGGTTGATCGTGGCGATGGGGTCGCCGTCACCACCGCTCCAGCGCCCGTCGATGTAACTCGCGGCCGCGGCGATCGTAGTCGTCATGTGTGAATCCTTTTCGGGTAGAGATCAATGCGAGAAGGGGGTGGTCAGCCCGCCATATAGCCGCCGTCGACGACGAATTCGCCGCCGGTGGCGTAGGCGGCACGGTCGGACAGCAGCCAGCACGCCATCTCCGCGATCTCGCGGGGCTGGGCGAGCCGGGCCGAGGGAATGCGCGCCATGATGGTGTCGCCGCTGCGGCGTTTGGCGTCCTTCATCAGGTCGGTGTCGGTGTAGCCGGGGCACACCGCGTTGATCCGGATGGTCGGCGCGTATTCGAGGGCGGCGGTCTTGGTGAGCCCGATGACGCCGTGCTTGGCCGCCGAATACCCGGCGGTGGTCTTGAAGCCCGCCAGCCCGGCCAGCGACGCGGTGTTCACGATCGCGCCGCCGCCCTGGGCTTCCATCTGGGCCAATTCCGCACGCAGACAGAGCCATACGCCCTTGAGATTCACCGCGATCGCGCGATCGAAGGCGTCTTCGTCCCACTCGCCGACGCGACGGCCGCCCTGGCCGATCTGTCCGCCGCTGACCCCGGCGTTGTTGAACGCGCCGTCGAGGCGGCCGTATTCGGCGACGACCGCGTCGATCAGCGCGTTCACCTCGGCACCGTCGGTGAGGTCGGCGGGCACGGTGAGAACCTCCCCGCCCGCGGCACGCACCTGCTCGGCGGTGGTTTCGAGGCGATCCTTCGACACATCGGTGAGTGCGAGCCGCGCGCCTTCCTCGGCCGCGAGCAGCGCGGTGGCCGTACCGATTCCGCCTGCGGCGCCGGTGATGAGAACGACTTTCCCGTCGAGCAACATGTGAGTCCTTTCGGAGTGAAAGAGGTTGGGGGAGGGCTTATCCGACGCGCGAGGCGGGCCAGTCGCGGGCGGGCGAGCGCCACGCGGGCCAGTGGTCCTCGGGCTCGGCCCGGGTCACCGACACGTGGTGGAAGCAGTGCTGGCACTTCACGACCATGCGCGGGCCCAGGAAGTTGGCGACGGGGTAGCGGGCCAGTTCGGGTGCACCGCAGGCGGGGCACGCGCCGTCGACGGGCACGCGTTCGACATACACGCGGTCGGTCTCGGGGCGGGGGAACAGGAGTCGATCGACTGACATGGCAGTGGTCCTTGTCTTTCAGAGGGTCCAGGTGAGGGGAGTGGCGACCGGCACCTGCCAGCGCCCCTCGGCACGCTCGGCCGCCAGGCGCGCCCGCTGTGCGGTGGTGGCGGCTTCGTCGACCGCGCCGTCACGGAGCACGACTCCGTAACCGGCAGTGGCGAATTCGGGGCTCACCAGTCCGGCACGCACGTCGGCCGCGACGCGATCGGCGTCGCGTTCGAGCGGGTCACCCCAGCCGCCGCCACCGCCGATGACGAATCGCAGGGCGTCACCGGCTTTCAGGATCAGGCCGGAGAACTTGCCGGTCTGATAGCGCGCGCCCAGGCCGAATTCGCCGTGGTTGGGGTCGGGTCTGCCGTCGGCGTCGAACATGCCGAACAGCGGCTCGGTGCCGCGCAGGTCCAGCGGATCGCCGTGCCGTGCGAGATCGAAATTCTCGATGTACCACCCGAAGGCGGGCGCGCCCGCGCCGCCCCCGTTGGATCCGGGCGCGCCGACGCGGATCCGGTCGGCGGTGACGGTGACCATCGTGTCGGATTCGGCGTAGATCGAATACACCGAGCCCGCGCCGCCGCGGTACTGTCCGGCACCGGCGGTGTCGACGACCATCTCGTGCTGGACGACGACCAGCGGGCTCTCGATCTCG
The DNA here is from genome assembly GCF_003182135.1 of Nocardia neocaledoniensis. Lineage (GTDB taxonomy): Bacteria > Actinomycetota > Actinomycetes > Mycobacteriales > Mycobacteriaceae > Nocardia > Nocardia neocaledoniensis. The sequence continues at coordinate 138,569 of NZ_QGTL01000016.1, forward strand.
AGGTGTTCCTGCACCGAGGTGCGGCAGTTGCCGATCGGGATCACGCAGAACGAGACGCCGTCCTCCTTCCAGGTACCGCCCCACCCGCCGCCGGCGAGTGCGAACGCGCCCCACGGTGTGCCCTCGTGCCCGGCGCGGGTGTCGATGCCGCCGAGGCTGACGACCACCGCGGTGCCGGTGTCACAGGCGAAGGCCTCGTCGGTGGCCTGGCTCAGTGCCTGGGTCACCACATTGATGCCGCGCGCGCCGATATCGGCGTGGTTGGAGCAACTCGACGGTGGCAGCACCTGCACCACGCTGCCGGGCGGCAGGATGGTTTCGACCGGTCGCAAGGTGCCGCTGTTGACCGGCGTCGAGGGGTCGACCATCAGCTTGACCGCCTCGATGCAGCGGGTGGCCTCGCACCAGGCGGTCCCGCAGTTGCCCAGCGGTTGACGCCCGGAGCCGGAGAAGTCGATCTCCATCGAATCCCCGCGGACCTTCACGGTGACGTGCACCGGGATCGCCTCGCCGCTCACACCGTCCTCGTCGAGGAAGTCCTCAGCGGTGTAGTCCCCGTCGGGGATGCTCGCGATGCCGCGGCGCATGCTCGCCTCGGTGGACTCGATCGCATAGCGTCCCGCCGCCCGGATCTTGTCCAGACCGCTGCGGGCGACGAGCTCCTGCAACTGCCGTTCGCCGACGACCAGGCAGCCGTGCAGTGCGCGCAGGTCGCCCAGCACCAGCTGGGGCACCCGGTTGTTCTCGAGGATGAAGTTGAAGGTCGGCCGCACCGGAACGTCGTTGGCGTACAACAGCGTCGGCGGCAGTTTGAGCTGTTCCTCGAAGTGGGTCTGGGTGCCGTTGGAGAAGCCGCCCGGGATGGCGCCGCCGAGGTCGACCAGGTGCGAGGTGGAGTGCAGCAGGAATTCCACCCGGCCGTTCACGAAGACCGGGCGCAGCAGGTTCACATCCGACTGGTGGATTGTGCCGCGCCACGGGTCGTTGACGAAGATGACGTCACCGGGCTGCATCGTATCGATGTCCCAGTCGTCCATCACGAAGTTGGCGATGTGCGGTGCGGTGAAGGCGTGCTGCATGCAGCCCTCCCACAGCGCGACCGTCTCCCAGCCGTCGTCGGTGCGCATGTGGATGGCACTGGTGCAGTCGAGGATGTCACGGCAGACCGGCGAGAAAGCGCTGCGCATCAGCGAATCCAGCATTTCGCGGGCGACTTCGACGAGGCCGTAGCGCAGGATGTCGAGCTCGACGTCGACGGCGGGACCGGGGGTTTCGATGGTGGTCATGGTTGCTCCTCAGGCCTGCGGCTCGATGATGAGAGTGAGATCGTCGTCCACGTGTGCGGCCCGGCCGGGCAGCACGAGGGTGGTCGCGAATTTCTCGGCGATCAGGGCGGGGCCCGGCACCGGCTGGTGCGGCGCGAGACGTTCGCGGACGTGGATCGGGACCTCGACGGGTGCGGTGGTTCCCGGCACGGTCAGCCGGGTGGTGCGCAGGAAGGACTCGCCCTGCTCGGGGGTGTGGTCGGCGGCGCCGAGTTCGCGCGGAATCACCGCGGTCACCTCGACGGTCGAGACGACCACGGGAATCTCGGGGGCCGCGAAACCGTATGACTCCTGGTAGAACTCGTGGAATCGGGGGATCAGCTTGCCCACTCGCTCGGCGGTGATCGCGCCCGCCTCGATCGGCAGGCGGTTGTCCCAGGTCTGGCCGCGGTACATCGCGAACACGGCGCGCTCGAAGCGCAGACGTGACACGTCGATGCCCTGGTCCCGCAGATCGGTCCGGATGCTGTCCTGCAAGGCCGTGAACGCGTCCTCCACCGCGTCGGCGCGGTCGGGCGCGAGCGGGGTCATGATGGATTGCGCGCGGGTGACCATGAGATCGCTGCGCAGCAGTCCGAGCGCGGAGAACTGGCCGGGACTGCGCGGCACGATCACCTTGTCCAGGCCGAGGATCTGGCCGACCCGGTCGGCGAGCATCGGCCCCGCCGAACCGGACGGTTGCAGCGCGAACTCGCGGACATTGAGACCGCGGTACACCGAGATGCTCCGCACCTTCGCGGCGATGTCCTGGCAGGCGATTTCGTAAGCGGCCGAGGCGAGTTCGAGCGCCGACATGTTCCACTGCTTGCCGGTCGTGCGCAGCGCCTCGACGGCACCGTCGACATCGAGCCGGATCGCGCCGTTGGCGAACAGGTCCGGTTGCAGGATGCCGAGCGCGGCACACGCGTCGGTGAGCGTCGGTTCCACGCCGCCACGCTGATAGCAGACGGGGCCGGGATTCGATCCGGCCGAGGCCGGGCCGACGGCGACGTTGCCGAGGGCGCTGGGCCGGATCAGGCTGCCCGCGCCGGAACCGATGCTCTCGACGTCGACCAGCGGCATGGTCAGGGTCAAGCCGGTCTCGAGGGTCCAGGTGTCGGTGAGCGGGGTCTTGCCGCCGCGGATCGCGGCCACATCGGTGCTGGTGCCGCCGACATCGATGGTGAGCAGGTTCGGCGCGCCGCTCTCGTTGGCGAGCTTGACGCTGCCGCTCACCCCGCCGACCGGCCCGGAGACGAGCTGGAACACCGGTGCCCGGCCCGCGTCAGCGAACGTCGCGACACCGCCGTTCATCATCATGATCCACAAGGTGCCCCGGTAGTCCTGCTCGGAGAGCCGGGCCATCAAACGCTCGAGATAGCCGACGACCGCCGGCCCCACGTAGGCGTCGAGCGCCACGGTGGTGGTGCGTTCGTGTTCGCGCGTCACCGGGTACAGCGCCGAGGTCTGGATGTAGGCGCCGGGCAGTTCCTCGGCGACGATCTCGGCGGTGCGCTGCTCGTGGGCGGTGTTGACGTAGGAGTTCATCAGGCACACCGCCACCGAGCGGGCGCCCTGTGCGCCGAGTTCGCGCGCGGCGCGGCGCACGGCGTCCTCGTCGATCCCGAGCAGTTCGGTGCCGTCATAACGCAACCGGCCGGGGACGCCGAAGCGGGATTCGCGGCGCACGATCGGGCGTTCCTGGTGCGGGCGCAACCAGGTCGGATCGTAGAAGCGGTCACCGAACTCGCGGTGCATGCGCCCGATGTCGAGCAGATCGCGGTGGCCGCCGGTGGCGATCAGGCCGGTGTGCGCGCCCGTGCGGCTCAACAACGCGTTGATGCCGACGGTGTGCCCGTGCACGATCTCGGCGACCTCGGGCACGGCGACCTCGATCGCCGCCAGCGCCGCGAGGACCCCGACCTCCTGTTCGGTGGTGGACAGCACCTTGCCGTCGCGGACCTCACCGGTGGATCGGCTCAACCCGATGATGTCGGTGAACGTGCCACCGACGTCGATGCCGACGATCCAGTCGGCTTCCCGTTCGCTCTGTGTCATACCGCGCCTCCGTGCCGTGTGCGGCGGCTGTGCTGCCGCTCTATGTCACACGTCACTTTTCCGTCCGGCGGGGACGGCGACATCTGGCGCGGGTAGGAGTTTCGTACGACCTTCGGCCGGTTCCGGTCGCATCAGGCGCGTAGTGACCCGGACGGGTCGGAGTTCCGCAACCAGATCGATACCGCTTCCGCTCGATTGGCGGCGCCGAGTTTGCGCAGCACACGGGTGATGTGGGTCTTGACCGTGCCCTCGGAGATGGTGAGTTTGCGGGCGATGCGGGCGTTGGAGTCCCCCTCGGCGAGCAGCCGGACGATCTGGACCTCCCGTCGGGTGAGAACCTCGTCGTCGTCACGGCTCACCGCGATCGATCGGGTGACGGAGTGCCCCGGCGTCGACCACCTCCCCAACCCCTCGAGCTGGGCGCGGATCGCTGCCATCCCCTCCAGCATCGACACGCGCGCCAACTGCTGGCTCACCCCCTGGGCGAAGGTGGACAGCAACAGTTGGTCGACATCGTCGAGCACGCGCTGCTGGTGATAGCAGTCCCCGTGCACGAGGCCGACCACCTCGCCGTCGACCAGCAGCGGCGCGATCCCGTACGAGGAGGACTTGGTGATCGCCGCCAGCGGCCGGTTGACGCGCGGATTGTCTTGCACCTGATGCACGAGTACAGCGCGTGCGTCGACGACCGTGTCGTTCTCGACCAGCCCGTGGTCGAGAATCGGCGGGTCCTCCCGTCCGACCGCGACGATGTCGGCCGCCCACTGCGGATCACGGACGACGTGCATCGTGTGCAACCGCCACGCGCCGTCCACCGTGGAGACCAACGCGCGGTCGAACCCCAGCCTGCAGGTCGCCTCCGGGATCCGGGTGAGCAGCGAATCCACGCTGGTCACCGCGCTCAGTTCCGACAGCGCGGCGTGTACCTTGCTCAGCCGCTGGGTCCGGTTCGCGAGCCGAAGCCGCGCCTGCATGGATTCCGCCGCCCTGATCCGGTCGAGCAGACCGATCAGTTCGGCCAGCCGGGTGGGCGAGGAGCCCGCGGCCTCGGTGTCGCACAATGCGTGGGTGGTGACCAGGTCCCAGAGTGCGCCGAGGCTCTCTCCACCGGGGTCGAGCTGGTGCGCTGCCGGATCCCGATCGAGCACGGCATCGGCGTGCTCGGCGATTTCGGCGATGGTGGCGTTCAGCTCGGCGACACTGCACTGATTCGATGCGCTGCCCATGTTCGACTCCTGCACTCCGCCCGCACTCAATCGAGGCCGGTCCGGCTCGCGGTTTCCGACGGCAGTTCGCCGAAGCGTTCGCGGTACTGCTGGGCGAAGCGGCCCAGATGGAAAAAGCCCCACCGCATCGCCGCGTCGCTCACCGAAGCGGCCCGGCCGGAAGACAATTCGTCGCGCACCCGGTCCAGCCGCACCGAGCGGACGTAGGCACTCGGCGACATGCCGACCGCGTCGCGGAACGCCAATTGCAGTGCCCGGGCGGTGACCCCGGCGCGGGCGGCGAGCTCGGCGGTCGAGATGTCGGCGTCGGGGTGCGCGTGGATGTAGGCCACGGCCTCGCGTACCCGCGTGTGGCCGATGCTCGGCGCGGAACCGGTGAGGACCGGGGTCAGCTGACTCGGCGCGGTGAGCAGAATCTGCGTCATCAGCGTCGACTCGAGTTCACGGCAGGCCAACGGCATCGTCGACACCCCGCCTTCGCGGGCCAATTCGTCGTAGACGAACCGGGTCGAGGCCAGCAGGGCGCGTCCGGCGGGAGTGTCGATGGGGAAGGTGAGGTCGAACAGGACCGGCTCGGTGTCCCGGCGACCGAGCAGCCGAGCCGCGTGGCGTTCGAACGGCACGCGGCGCAGATTGATGTGATAGTGCTCGGCGTCGGCGCTCCAGCGGATGGACACGGGGGCGTCGTGCACGAAGGCCGCGCCGGCCTCACCGGCGCCGAACGATCGGCGCGTGCCGTGTTGTGCCACGGTGCTCTGCCCGGCAACGGACAGATTCAGGTGATAGCACGTCTGCATCGGGGGGCCGTCGATGCGGGCATCGGTGCCGTAGGCCATCCGGCCGACGGTCAGGCTCTCCGACCGGACCGTCTCCAGGGCGAAGTCGATCCCGTGCCGCTCGTCGAGGACGAGTTCGTGGTGGGCGAAGGCGGCGGCCACGTGATCGTGCGCGGCGGCCGGATCCTCCGTGCGAAAGGCGCTCACGCACGCCGCGGGTGCTGGCGACAACGGCAGACCCTCCTTTCAGGCGTGAGGGGTATCACATAATCAATATAATATACTTTCTGCGATCAAAGTGATGCTTCGCTCGAAGGACATCGCGCCTTCGCCGAGCGGATTGTGACCCAGGTCTCCCGATCCTACCGTCGTCCTCACGGCATCCCAGCCGCACATTCATCGCCGTAGGAGGACCCCAGCCATGGCTGACGCACCCACACCACTCGAGGTGGATCGCGAACCCCGCGACGGCACCTGCCCACGATGTGGCGCCGCCGAACTTCGCGCGTATCCCGTCGTCGCCGAGCAGGGCTGGGTGCGGGTGGTCAAGTGCCAGCGCTGCCTGCACTCCGTGTCGCGGGAACCATGGCACCGCCTCGGCCCCATCCAGCTGCTCGCCGACCTCGTCTGAGCACCGAATCACTTCAGGAGACACCATGATCGCAGTCGATGTGGGCGGCACGTTCACCGACGTCGTCGCCTGGCGCGACGGGCGGATCCACACCGCCAAGGTTTCCACCGACTACGCCGAGGTCGCCGGCCCCGTACTGCGCGGCGCTGAGGTGCTCGGTGTCGCCGACGCCCCGGTGTTCAACCATGCCAGCACGCACGGGCTCAACGCCGTGATCACCCGCCAGCTGCCCAAGATCGGCTTCCTGACCACCGAGGGCCACCGCGACATCCTCGACATGGGCCGGGTCTGGCGCCCTGCCGAAGCCATCCTCGACCCGCACTGGCGGCGCAGTTTCGGCGACGCCTCGCGGCCACTGGTGCAGCGCTACCTACGGCGCGGCATCCACGAGCGGATCACCGCCGACGGTGGCGTGCTGTTCGCCCTCGACGAGGACCAGGCCAGGACCGAACTCGAGGTGCTGCGCGGATGTGATGTCGCGGGCGTCGCGATCTGCCTGATCAACGCCTACGTCGATCCTGTGCACGAACTGCGGCTGCGTGAGCTGGTGCGTGAGGTGCTCGGCGACGTGCCGTGCTCGATTTCGAGCGAGGTGTCGCCGCTGGCCAAGGAATACGCCCGCGCCTCCACCACCGTGATCGACACGCTGATGAAGATCATCTACTCCGACTACACCGCGGGCCTGGAGAAGGGCCTGAGCGAGCTCGGATTCGCCGGCCAGCTCAACTTCGCCGACTGCGCGGCGACCCTGGTTCCCTCGGCGCAGGCGATGGAGCAGCCGTTCCGCATCGTCTTCTCCGGCCCTGCCGCCGGAACCGTCGCGTGCGCGCACTTCGGCGCGCTGATCGAGGAGAACGACCTGCTGTGCGCCGACGTGGGCGGCACCTCGTGTGACATCAGCGTGGTCAGTGGTGGCGAGCCGTTCGTCGACACCACGTTCGAACTCGAGCACGACCTCGTTGTCAATGCGCTGGCCAACGACATCTCCAGCATCGGCGCCGGTGGCGGCAGCATCGTGTCGATCGGTTCCGCGGGCGAGATCCAGGTCGGCCCCGACAGCGCGCGGGCACAGCCCGGCCCCGCCTGTTACGGCCGCGGCGGCACCGAGCCGACAACGACCGACACCTGCCTGCTGATCGGGATCCTCGATGCGGACGACTTCGCGGGCGGCGAACTGCAACTCGACGCCGACGCCTCCCGGCGGGCCTTCGAGTCACTCCACACCGAGCTGGATCTGGCACACCGGGTCCGCTACGCCTACGAGATGGCGGTCAACAACATGGCCGAGGGCGTGTTCAACGTCGCCATCAAGAACGGTGTCGATCCCCGCGACTACAGCCTGGTCGCCTTCGGCGCCGCGGGCCCCATGCTGCTGCCCGCGGTGCTCGACACCGTGCAGTGCAAGCAGGTGATCGTGCCGCCGAACCCCGGCCTGTTCTCCGCGGTCGGATTGCTCTCCACCGACCAGGTTTTCACGGTCGACCGCAGCGCGTACCTCATGCTCACCGGCGACGCCGCCCCCGCGATCGACAAGCTGTTCACCGAGATGGAGGAACAGCTGCGGGCGCGCACCGGTGGCGGCTCGGTGCGAATCCTGCGCAGCATGGACGCGCACCTGGCCGGACAGAGCTGGGAGACCCCGTTCGTGCCTGTGCCGAGCGGCACCATCGACGAGGCCGCCGTCGCCGCCATGGTGTCGGCTTTCCACGACACCTACGAGGCCCGCTCGGGCAACCGCTTCGAGATCATGCCCGTCGAAGGCGTGACCTTCCGGGTGCGTGCGATCCTCGACACCCCCAAGGTCGAATACGCCGAGCTCCCGGCCCGTTCCGCGGGCGACGGCCCGCTCACCCCGCGCCGCACCGTCACACTGCAGTACCTGGGTGACCTCGACTCGGACGGTGTCGGCGCCCAGCAGGCCCACGTCTACGACCGCACGAGCCTGCGCGCGGGCGATGTGCTCGACGGACCCGCCGTGGTCGAGGAGGAACTGTCAACCACTCATATCGGCGCCGGCCAGCAGGCCACCGTCGGCGTGTACGGCGAAATCGTGATCCGGAGGAAGTGACATGTCCAGTCCGACCATCCCCACCGCCCCCCGGCTGCGCGACCTGACCGACGCCCAGTTCCGCGAGCGCTATGGCGCCGACAGATTCAGCGCCACCGTGATCACCAATCGGCTGCGCTACGCGGTCGAGCACATGTCCACCGGTTTCATGCGCGAGGCGTTCTCGCCGATCATCCGCGACTGGTACGACTTCGCCTGCACCATCAGCGGTCCCGCGAACAAGGGCTATCCGATGGCCGTGGTCAGCAACAGCCTGGTGGTGTTCCTCGGCACCATGGGTGACGCGGTCCGCAACGCCGTGGAGGAGTACGGGCCCGAGAACCTGCGTCCCGGCGACGTGTTGATCTGCAACGACCCGTATCGCGGTGGCAGGCACGTGAACGACGTGGCCTTCACCCGTCCGGTGTTCGTCGACGGTGAGATCGTCTCCTTCGTCACCATGTGCGCGCACCAACTCGACATGGGTGGCACGGTGCCCGGCGGCTTCTCCGCGACCAAGAGCAACGTCTACGAGAACGGCCTCGTGATCCCGCCGATGTTGCTGTGGGCACACGACGAACCGGTGCGCTCCACGTTCAGCCTGATCTTCGACAACACCCGCTGGGGCGGCATGCTGCTGCCCGACTTCAAGAGCATCTTCCAGCAGCTGACGCTGGGGGAGCGGCTGATCCTGGAGAACATCGAAAGGTACGGACTCGAGGCCTATCTCGGGACGCTCGACTACTCCTGCGACACCTCCGCCGAGCGCATGCGCGACGCGATCGCACTGGTACCCGACGGCGACTACGCGGGCTCGGCGCTGATCGACGCCGACGGCCTCGACGACACCGTCGACTACACCGTGCGGGTCCTCGTGCGCAAGCGCGGCGAGGACATGGAGATCGACCTGTCCGGCACCTCGCCCCAGGCCAGGACCTGCATCAACTGCGGCGTACTCGACGCCAAAACCGCTGTGGGCGTCGCCCTCACGATGCTGCTCGACCCGACGGTGCCGTTCACCTCCGGCACCTGGCGCAATGTCGACCTCGCGGTCCCACCGGGCACCATCGTCTCGTCGCTGCCACCCGACGGCGGCATCATGATGTTCTGGGAGGCCTCCGGCGCCGTCGCGTCCGCGATCTTCGACGCTCTCAATCCCGTCCTCGGCAAGCACGGCGTCGGCGGTGACTACGGCTCGACCAACACCCACAACGCCTCCGGCCTGCGAGCCGACGGCACGCCGTGGACCTCGGCCACTCAGTGCGGCGGCGAACACGGACCGTGGGGCGCGACGCATGTCGGCGACGGCGACAGCTACACCGTCCTGTTCACGCTCAACAACCTCGACCCCGCGACCGAGACGATCGAACGCGAGTCGCCGGTGGTGCTGTTGCGCAAGGAACACGCCATCGACACCGGCGGCGCGGGCACCTTCCGCGGTGGCGCGGCCAATCTCAAGGACGCGCTGTGGCTCACCGCCGGCGCGCACTACCTGTCACCGTTCCGCACGAAACAGCCCTCGGGTGTCGGCGCCAACGGCGGACAGGCCGGGCCCACCGGAGCGATGTGGCTGTTCCCGCCGGGTGCGGACGGCGCGGCCCCCGGCCTGCTCGGCACCGACGCGCAGGTCTACGCCGACAGTGTGCCGGTCGCCGGAGTTCTCGACCCGGAAACCAAGGCGCTGGACCCGGACGGCCGCTACCACTACTTCGCCGCCGAGCAGGTGTGGTCGACGGGACCGAACACGATTCTGCGCTGTCTCACCAATGGTGGTGGCGGATGGGGCGACCCGCTGCGCCGTGATCCCGAACGGGTGCTCGCCGACGTCCGCAACGAGTACGTGAGTCTCGCGGGCGCCGCGCGCGACTACGGGGTCGTCGTCGAGGGCGACCCACATCTCGACCCCGAGGGCCTGCGCATCGATCACGAGGCGACAGCGCGGCTGCGCGCGCGCCGCTGCGCCTGATTTGCTCGCACGAGACAGGAGAGAACTGATGAAGGGGATCTTGTTCCCGGGAGACGGCACCACGGTGCTGAAGGACTTCCCCGAACCCGAACCGGGCTACGGCGAAGTCGTGGTGAAGATCCGCGCCTCGGGAATGTGTGGCTCCGACCTGCACTTCTACCACGGCGCTTTCGATTTCGACCACGGGGTGATCCAGGGTCACGAACCGTGCGGTGAGGTGTACGCGATCGGCGACGGTGTCGACCCGGCCCGCTTCGCCGTCGGTGACCGGGTGATGATCCACCACTACTTCGGCTGCAACACCTGTCGCCGTTGTCGTGCGGGCTGGCCGCAGATGTGTGAGACCGCACCCGGCAAGACCATGGCGGTGCACGTCAACGGCGGCCACACCTCCTTCGCCCTGGTGCCGACCGCGGCGCTGCTGCCGATGCCGGAAGGACTGTCGTTCAAGGCGGGCGCGGCCATCGGGTGCGGCACCGGGACGGCGTGGGGTGCGATCAAGCGTGCCGGTGGCGTCGCGGACACGACCACGGTGGTCTTCGGGCAAGGGCCGGTCGGCCTTTCGGCGACGATGTTCGCCGCGTCGATGGGCGCCCGCGTGATCGCTGTCGACGTCGATGACCGCAGACTCGCCGAGAGCGAACGGTTCGGTGCCGACATCGTCGTCCACTCCCGTGAGCAGTCCGTGGCCGAGGTCGTCGCCGAACACACCGGCGGCCGCAAGGCCGACGTCGTGCTGGAGACCTCCGGCCGGGCCGGTGCGGACGCCCTGGCCGTGCTCGGCACCTTCGGCCGGGCCGTGTTCATCGGCTTGCCCGGACACGTCGAGTTCACGACCCAGTCCGTCTACAAGAACCAGTGGACGCTGATGACGTCCTGGACCATGTCGACGATCGAACAGGCACGCTGCGCCGATTACGTTGTGGCGCACAATCTTCCGGTCGACAACCTGTATTCGCACACCTGGACCCTCGAGCAGGCCGAAGAGGCCTACCGATGGTTCGACAAGCAGGACGCGGGCAAGGGCGTCTTCCTTTTCGACTGACCCCTACGTCCTTTCGCTGATTCGGAGAGATCTATGACCACCACCCATCCGGTGCCCACGTTCGTCGGCACGGCCAAGCGCAACCTGATCGGCGGACGCTGGGTGCCCGCCGCCTCTGGGGAGACCATCGACGTCGTCAACCCCGCCACCGGTGCCACCATGGGCACCATCGCCGCGAGCGGCGCCGCCGATGTGGACGCCGCCGTCGCGGCCGCCCGCACCGCCTTCGACGGCGAATGGAGCCGCTGGACCCCGCACCAGCGGCGCTCGCTGATCCTGCGCGTCCACGACCTGGTCCTCGAGAACTTCGAGGAACTCGCCACCATCGAGACCCTGGACATGGGCGCCCCGCTGACCCGCACCCGCGGCCTGCGCGAGTGGACCTCGCAGGTACTGCAGTTCTTCGCCTCCCAGGTCGACGCGGGCACCGCGAGCACGCCGCCGAACTCGCTGCCCGGTGACTTCCTGACCCTGCGCTACCGCGAACCCGTCGGCGTCGTCGGCGGGATCATCCCGTGGAACGGCCCCCTCATCGGCCTCTGGTGGATCTTCGGCCCGGCCTTGGCGACCGGCTGCACCGCCGTCCTCAAGCCGGCCGAGGACGCGTCGCTGTCAGTGCTGCGGGTGGCCGAATTGCTCACCGAAGCAGGCGTTCCCGACGGTGTCGTCAACGTGGTCACCGGCTACGGCAAGGACGCGGGCGCGGCATTGGCCGAGCACCCCGGTGTGGACCGCATCGCGTTCACCGGTTCGGTCGGTACCGCCCAGACCATCGTGCGCGCCTCGGCCGGGAACATGAAGCGGCTGCAACTCGAGCTCGGTGGCAAGTCGCCCGACATCGTCTTCGCCGATGCCGATCTGGACCTGGCGGTGCCGGGCGCGGCGATGGGCGTGTACACCAACAGCGGCCAGGTCTGCGTGGCCGGCACCCGCATCTTCGTCCAGCGCTCGATCCACGACGAATTCGTCTCGCGCATGGCCGAATTCACCAAGACGATCCGGGTGGGTGACGGCCTCGACCCGAACAGTCAACTGGGCCCGCTGATCTCACAGCGTCAACTCGACCGGGTACTGAACTACATCGACATCGGTTCCGGTGAAGCCGAACTGGTCAGCGGCGGTAAGCGGCTCGACGGCGACCGCGCATCTGGCTTCTTCGTCGAACCCACGGTGTTCGCCTCGGCCACCAACGAGATGACCATCGCGCAGGAGGAGATCTTCGGCCCGGTGGCGACGGTGATCCCGTTCGACGACACCGAGGAGGCGCTGCGCCTGGCCAACGCCACCCCGTACGGGCTGGCCGGTGGCGTCTGGACCAGGGATCTCGGCACCGCACACAAGGTGTCGCGCGGTATCAACGCAGGCACCGTCTGGGTGAACTGCTACGGGATCCTCGACCCGTCGGTCGGCTTCGGCGGAACGAAGATGAGCGGCTATGGCTGGAAGGGCGGCCGCGAACACGTGGAGAGCTACCTCTACCCGAAGGCCGTCTACATGAACCTGGGCTGAGCCGCCCAGCGAAAACGGCCGGGAGACGATGACGTCTCCCGGCCGTTCGTCTGTTCGTCGGCGATCAGCGCGTCACGCGCAGCCGTTCCCGATCGCGGAGCGGGTCGGCGAGGAACAACGCCGCCGCCGCGGCGATCGCGCCCACCACACCGAGGCATTGGAAGGCGGCCGTATAGCCGTCGACCTTGCTCGCCGACGCGTCGACCACGATCCCCATCGACCACGGACCGATGATGCCGCCGATCGCCTGGAGCGCGAAGAACGCGCCGATCACCCCGGCGGTCTGACGCGGCGGGCACGTCGCGATCACCGCGGCATTGAGCAGCGGGAAGATCGCCACCACCAGCCCGTAGGCCACCGACACCGCGATCACTGCCAGCAGCGGCGATCCGAGCACGGGCAGGCTCAGCAGCAGCACGCCGGCGATCATGACACCGACGCACGGCACGACCACCCGCACCAGCCGGGTCGACAGGCCACGACTCACCCCGCGGTCGCTGAGCCACGAGCCACCGACGAGGGTGGCGATCCCGACGAAACTCGGCGCGGCGAACAGCGTGCCCGATTCCAGGCGCGAGTAGCCGAGGCCCTGTTCGAAATACGAAGGCAGCCAGGTCAACACGACCGACATCAGCGCGTACGCGGTGATCGCGACGACGACCGCGGACACGAAGGTCTTCGACGTCAGCAGCCGCCGCCACGGCACCGCGGGTTCGGTCGTGGCGTCCTCGGGCGCGGCATGCTTGCCACCCACCTGATACGGGCCCGGCCGCCAGGTCAGCAGCCACGGGACGCACCACAGTGCGGTCGCGGCCGCGAGCACGATGATCGCCGCGCGCCAGCCGTATTCCGCGACGACCAGCGCCAGCAGGGGTACGACGGCCATCTTGGCCAGCATGCTGCCCGTGAGAATGAGTCCACTGGGTAGTCCGCGCTTGTTCGGCGGATGCCACGAATACGCCGCGGTGTGCAGGAGAGCCGAGGTCGGCCCTTCCGTGAAGCCGAGCAGCATCCGGCTCAGCAGCAGCACGGCGAAGGTCGCCCACACCACCAGCGGCAGCATGACCAGACCCCACAGCACCGCGATGAGCGTGATCGACCAGCGCAGCGCCAGGAGCTTGTTGATCGGTCCCGCGAGGAACCCGCCGACGGTGAAAGCGAGGAAGAACAGGCTGCCCGTGAAGCCGATCTGTGAGGCGCTCAGATCCAGATCCTCGCGCAGCGGCTGAGCGATGAGCCCGAACACCGCCTTGTCGGAGGCGTTGAGGAGGTAGAGCACCACCAGCATTCCGGTCAGACCCCACCCGGTTGTCCCGGGGCCTGGGGTGGGTGGTGGTGTGGCGGGTGGGGTTTGCTCTTGCGCGAGTTGTGTCACGTGCGTGTCCTTCGGGGGCTCGGGGGCGCTTCGCTCGGCATGAGGTGGGCGGCCCCGACGAGCCGCCCACCGGCCGTCTATTTCTGGCTGGGGAACGGGGCGTTGACCGTGTCCTGGTACTGGATGACGGCCGCGATC
>NZ_QGTL01000017.1 GCF_003182135.1 Nocardia neocaledoniensis
CCGAGCAGGGTGGTCGAGTCGAGTTCGGCGGTGTCGAGCACGACCACGCGCTGGGGCGCCTTCGGGATGGTCACCTGGCCCATCACGGTGTCGAGGGTGCGCGGGAAGCTCGCGGAGTCGGCGGCGGGGTTGGCCGATTCGGCGGGGGCGGAATCGGTTCCGCAGCCGACGAGCGCGGTGAGCGCGATCAGGGCGCCCGCGGCGGCGCCGATGCCGTGGCTACGGAGTCGTGACAGGGACATGGGATTTCACTTTCTTGTCGGGGAGGAAGGGTCGGGGCTCAGGCGCGCACGCGGGCGGCGCGGCCGAGCGGGATCACCAGCGGGGTACCGGTTTCGGGGTCGGGGATCACCCGGCACTCGACGTCGAACACGCTGCGGACCAGCTCGGCGTCGAGCACCTCGGCCGGCGGACCGGCCGCGGCCAGCGCGCCGTCGCGCAGCACCACCAGGTGGTCGGCGTAGCGGGCGGCCTGGCCGAGGTCGTGCAGCACCATCACCACGGTGCGGCCCGCCTCGGTGTTCAGGTCGGCGACCAGGTCGAGGACGTCGAGCTGATGGCGCAGATCGAGGAAGGTGGTCGGTTCGTCGAGCAGGAGCAGGTCGGTGTCCTGGGCCAGGGCCAGCGCGATCCAGGCGCGCTGCCGTTGCCCGCCGGAGAGCTGATCGACGGACTGCGCGCGCAGGGCGGTGGTGCCGGTGCGCGCCATGGCGTCCTCCACCGCCGCCTGATCGTCGGAGGACCAGGGCCGCAACATCTTCTGATGCGGATACCGGCCGAGCCGCACGAGCGCCTCGACGGTGATGGCCTCGGGCGTGATCGGCTGCTGGGGGAGCAGCCCGAGTCGCAGGGCCAGCGCGCGGGCGCTCATCCGGTGGATGTCGGCGCCGTCGAGGGTGACGGTGCCGCCGGCGGGCCGCAGCAGCCGGGTCAGCCCGCGCAGCAGCGTCGACTTGCCGCACGCGTTGGGGCCCACGATGGCGGTCACCGCGTCGCCGGGCAGCACCAGGTCGAGCCCGTCGATGATGGTGCGCTCGCCGTAGCGCAGGGCCAGTTCACGGGTGGCGAGCTCGTTCCTCGGTTGCCCGGTCATGCGTTTCTCCGTTTCGCGGGGTCGCTGTCGCGCACGAGCAGCCACAGCAGCCACGGCGCGCCGACGGTCGTGGTGACGAGGCCGACGGGCAGCCCTTCCACCGGAAGCAGGTGCTGCGCGATGTAGTCGCAGCCGGTGAGCAGCGTCGCCCCGGCCAGTCCCGTGACGGCCAGCGATCCTGCGGTCGGCGGCCCGCACAGCAGGCGCACCAGCTGGGGCACGGCGAGCGCGACGAACACGATGGGCCCCGAGATGGCCACCGCCAGTGCCGCCAGCGCGACCGCGGTGAGCAGCAGTCGCAGTCGCGCGCCGGAGACACCGACGCCGAGCCCGCCCGCGGAGTCGTCGCCGAGATCGAGCACGGCCAGCGTGCGGTACTGGGTGCACAGCACCGCGAGCACCACCAGCGAGCAGAGCGCGGCGCCGGTCACCTCCGGCCAGGTCCGCCCGTAGAGCGACCCGGCGGTCCAGTGCATCGCCGAGCCGGCCAGCTCGCGGGGGAACCGCACGATCACCAGGTTCACGGCCGCGGCAAGCCCGGCCTGGATGGCGAGACCGACCAGCACGAGCCGCGCGGTCGACACCTGGGTGCGCCAGCCGATGGCGCCCAGCGCCACGGCCGCGACCAGTCCGCCCGCCAGCGCGGCCAGCGGAATCGCCTGCAGGCTCACTCCCGCCGCCAGGACGACCACCGCGCCGAGCGAGGCGCCGCCGGTCACGCCGATGACATCGGGCGAGGCGAGCGGATTGCGGAACAGCCGCTGCAGCACGGCGCCGCCGACGGCGAGGCCTGCCCCGGCGACCACGCCCGCGGCGACCCGGGGCGCGCGGAACTCCTGCACGATGTAGACCTCGCCGCGGTCACCGAGCCCGAACACGGCGCGGGCGGCGGTGAGCGCGCTCATCGGCACCTCGCCGGTGGCCAGGGAGGCGAGCACGATGCCGATCAGGGCGAGCACGAGCAGCAGGGCCAGCCCGCGCACTCGCGCGGACGTCGACCGGGCCAGGGGAACGGCGAGAGTCGTCATCGGCGGACCTTTCTGGTGGCGAGTACCGCGAGCAGCGGCGCGCCGAGGAACGCGGTGATGATCCCGACCTCGATCTCGGTGGGCCGCATGATGATCCGGCCGACGATGTCGGCGCCCAACAGCAGCAGCGGGCCCGCGAGCAGGCAGCCGGGCAGCAGGATCCGGTGATCGCTGCCCGCGACCAGCCGCACCAGATGCGGCGCGGCGAGCCCGATGAACGCGATCGGTCCGGCCACCGCCACGGCCGACCCGGCCAGCAGCACCACGGCCACCATGCCGATCGTGCGGATCCGGGTGACCGGGACACCGAGCGCCGCGGCCGCCTCGTCACCGAGGGCAAGGGCGTTGAGCCCGCCGGTGATCGCCAGCCCGAGCAGCGCGCCGAGGCCGAGGAACGGCAGCAGCGGCACGAGCACCGACAAGTCGCGGCCCGCGATCGAGCCGACCAGCCAGAACCGGGCCTCGTCGAGGGTGCGCTCACTGAACAGCAGCACCGAGGAGGTCCACGAGGCCAGCACCAGCTGCACGACCGTGCCGCCGAGGACCAGCCGGATCGGGTCGAGGTCGCCGGCGCGCCGGCCGAGCGCCAGGGTGAACGCTGCCGCCACCGCCGCGCCGGCGAAGGCGAACCAGACGTACTGCGCCGGTTGACTGAGCCCGAGCGCGTAGATGGCGGCGACCACGAAGAGCGCCGCGCCCGCGTTGATGCCCAGGGTCGTCGGCGCGGCCAGCGGATTGCGGCTCACGCCCTGCACGATCGCGCCGGCCAGACCGAGCGCCGCGCCGACCGCGAGCCCGACCAGGGTGCGCGGCCAGCGCATCCCGGTGACGACCGCGGCGTCGCGGCCCACGTCCTGGCCGAGGACGGCCTCGACGACGGTGCCGACGGGGACCGAGCGGGACCCGAACGCGAGACTCAGCACGATCAGCAGCAGCAACGCCGCCAGACCGAGCGCGAACACGGCGGCCCGGCGAAGCGCCGGGGCGCGCGGGGCGAGAGTTGTCACCAGCATCCCTCATCGCGCACGACCCGGCGCGCCTGGCCGTCGGGCAGGCGAGAAGCGCTGTGGTGCATGCGGATCGGTCGACGTGCGGATACGAGACGACGGCGCGGTCGTCACCACCCGCCGAGTTGCGAGGGTTGCGAACCGGATCACGCAGAACTTTAGGGTAGGCAACCCTAAAGCTGCAACACGGTGGCCGGAAAGACCGTCAGGGCTCGATCAATCCGGCGCGGATCGCGTAGCGGGTGAGGTCGAGGCGGTCGCGCAGACCCAGCTTCTGCAGGATGTTCGCGCGGTGCCGGTCGACGGTCTTCACGCTGATCACCAGGGTCGCGGCGATGTCGCGGGCGGAATTGCCCTCCGCGATGAGTTTGAGCACCTCTTCCTCGCGCGGGGTGAGGATCGTCTCGGGCAGCGTGGCGCCCTGCCTGGCCAGCTGGAGATAGTCGCGCACCAGCGCCGTGATCGCGCCCGGATACAGGAACGACTCCCCACGCATGGTGGCCCGGCACGCCTCGATGAGATCGCGGTCGGCCACGGATTTGAGCACGTATCCCGAGGCCCCGGCCTTCAGTGCTTCGAAGAAGTACTGCTCGTTGTCGTACATCGACAGCATCAGGATGCGGACGCCGGGCCGGGTGCGATGGATCTCCCTGGCGGCCTGGATACCGGTCATCCTCGGCATGGCGATATCGAGGATGACCAGGTCGATGCGGTCGTCGGCGAGCGCGGTCACCGCGTCGAAGCCGTTGGCCGCCTCGGCGATCACGCGCAGATCGGGCTCGTTGTCCAGGATCATCCGCAGGCCGCTGCGGACCAGGGCGTGGTCGTCGGCCAGCAGGATGCGGGTCGGTTCGCTCACGGGTGTGCTCCGTTCCCTCGCGCGGGCACGGCGAGTTCGACCGAGGTGCCGCCGGCGGCCGGGGACGTGATGGTGAGCGCGCCGTCGACGAGGATGGCGCGTTCACGCATTCCCCGCACGCCCGCCCCGCTTTCGTCGACCCCGCCGCGGCCGTTGTCGGTCACTTGCAGCAGGACCCGATCAGGGCCGGTGACCAGGCGCAGGTGGACCTCGTCGGCGCCCGCGTGGCGCAGCACGTTCGTCAGGCTCTCCTGGGCGATCCGATAGCAGACCAGCTCGATGTCGGGGTCGAGACGACTCCATTCCGGGTCAAGGTGCCGGTGCACCGGAATGCCGGCCGAGCGCGCGAACTCGTGACACAGCGCGTTGATCGCGCTGTGCAGGCCGAGGTCCTCGAGCACGTCGGGACGCAGCCGCGAGGCGATCCCGCGCACCTCGTCGAGGCAGCCGCGCACGGTCTCCCGCGCCTGTTCCACCTCGTCGCGCAGGTCGGCGGGGGCGCGGTCGAGGACGCGTTTGAGGCGCAGCAGCGCGACCGTCAGGCTCTGCCCGATCTCGTCGTGCAGCTCGCGCGCGATGCGTTGCCGCTCGCCCTCCTGGGCGGCCAGCGCGGTGGCGCCCGCGACCGACCGCTCCGATTCGAGCCGGTCCAGCATGGCGTTGAAGGTTTCGATGAGCTGGTGGAAATCCCCGCCGAGGTGCCGGTCCAGCCGGGCCGCGCGGTGCGGGGGATCGACCCGGCGCATCGTGGTGACGAGCTCGTCGAGCGGGGCGAAGCTGGTGCGCAGCGCGAACGCGTTGGCGGTCAGGATCACCGCGAGCCCGATGACCAGGACCGGGATCTCGGTCAGCCGCACCCGCGTCGAGACGGTGGCGGGGGAGAGCGCGAGCACCAGGGTGCCGAGGGTGAACACCACCCCGTTGAGCAGGCAGACCCGCCAGAACAGCGCCGTCACCGGGGTACGGGCCGATCGACGGTTCATACCACCCAGCATGCTGGCGCGCCTCCTGTGTGTCCATGGGGTCCGACACCCATTCCACACCCTGCCCGAGGCCCGCTGAGCAGCGGGAAATGGGTGTCGCGGCCGATGGTGGCGGCGGCCCTGCTCGCCGAGACTCGGTGCACAGCCCGTCGACCACGTCAGGAAGGACCGCTCGCGATGGACACCGATCGGACCACGATCCCCGGCACCGGCGTGCTCCACCACTTCCGCACCGGCCACGGGGTCCGCTTCGCGCTGCTCACCGAGTCGACCGGCGTGCGGCACCTGCTGACCTACGCCGCGGGCAGCGACGAACCGGCCGCCGACATCACGCTGGCGCCCGACGAGGCCGATCAGATCGCCGAACTCCTGCACACCGGCTCCGTGCACGACCGGCTGACCCGGCTGGAGCGGCGCGTCGCCCACCTCGCCGTCGACGGGGACTGAGGCACCGTGCGCGCCGGCGACATCGCGATCAACCTGCCCACCGTGCGGCCCAGCGATCCCGTCGCGAAGGCGGTGCGGCTCATGGTCGTCAACCGGCTGCCCGGCCTGATCGTCGTCGACACCGCCGACCGGCCCGTCGCCGTCCTGCCGGGCACCCAGGTCCTGCGCCTGGTGATCCCCGGTTCCTATCAGAACGATCCGACGCTGGTCCGCACGATCGACGAGGTGCACGCCGATCTGTTCTGGCAGGAGCCGGGCAGTCTGACCGTCGGCGACTGCCTCCCCGACGGTGCGGTCTCCCCGGCCACGGTCACCCCCGACGCCACGCTGCTCGAGATCGCGATCCTGATGGCGCGCAAGCACAGTCCGCTGCTGGCCGTGGTCGACCGCGCCCGCGTGCTGCGCGGCGCGATCACCCTGGAGCGGCTGCTGACGAGCCTGGCCGTCACCGGCCCCGGCGACTGAGGACTCCGTGATGGCCGCCGCGCTCGCCGTGCTGATCTTCGTGGTCGCCTTCTTCCTCATCGCGACCGAGCGCGCCGACAAGGTCAAGACCGTCCTGATCGCGGCGGGCCTGATGGCGGTGCTCGGGCTGATCCCCGGCGAGCAGGTGTTCTTCTCCCCGCACGAGGGCATCGACTGGAACGTCATCTTCCTGCTGCTCGGGATGATGATCATCGTCGGTGTCGTCAAGCAGACCGGCCTGTTCGACTACCTGGCGATCTGGTCGGCCAAGCGCTCGCGCGGCAGACCGTACCGGCTGATGGTGATGCTCATGCTGATCACCGCGGTCGCCTCGCCGTTCCTGGACAACGTCACCATCATCATGCTGGTGGCCCCGGTGACGGTGGTGGTGTGCAAGCGGCTCGGCATCGCCGCGCAGCCGTTCCTCATCGCCGAGGTCCTGGCCGCCAACATCGGTGGCGCGGCGACCCTGATCGGCGATCCGCCCAACATCATCATCGCCAGCCGGGCGGGGCTGACCTTCAACGACTTCCTGGCGCACATGGCGCCGATCGTCGTGCTCACCTTCGCGGTGTTCGTGCTGATGACCCGGCTGCTGTTCCGCTCGGCGCTGCGCACCGATCCCGGCTCGGTGGAGGCGGTCATGGCGCTGCAGGAACGGCGGGCGATCCGCGATCCGAAATTGCTGGTCCGGTCGCTGGTCGTGCTGGCGGGGGTGATCCTCGGGTTCTGCCTGCACGGCATCGTGCACGTGTCGCCGTCGGTGATCGCGCTGATCGGGGCCGGGGCCATGGTGCTGGTCTCCGGCCTGGACATCGGCGACATCCTGCACGAGGTGGAGTGGCCGACCCTGGTCTTCTTCATGGGTCTGTTCGTGATGGTCGCGGGCCTGGTGCACACCGGCGTGATCGCCGCGCTCGGCGCCGCCGCGATCGACCTGGTCGGTCACGACTACTTCCTGGCCGCCACCGCCCTGGTCTTCGGGTCGGCGCTGCTCGGCGCGTTCGTCGACAACATTCCCTACACCGCGACCATGGCGCCGGTGGTCGAGGGCCTGGTCGCCGGGGCGCCCGACCCGGCGACCGGCCGCTCGCTGTGGTGGGCGTTCGCGCTCGGCGCCGACTTCGGCGGCAACGGCACCGCGGTCGCGGCCAGCGCGAACGTCGTGGCCCTCGGCATCGCCGCGCGCGCCGGGCAGCGGATCTCGTTCTGGCAGTTCACCCGCTACGGCATCCTGGTCACCCTCGTCAGCACGACGATGGCCTGGATCTATGTGTGGCTGCGCTATTTCTGATCGCGGCGGTGCCCGGTGACGATCCGGTGGATCAGCCGCGCGGCGGTCCTGGCGGTGCGCTGGTCGATGTCGAGCTCGGGATTGAGCTCGGCGACGTCGACCACCGCCAATTTCCTGCTCGCGGTGACCTGATCGCAGACCGCCTGGATCGTCGGCAGCGCGACACCGTAGGCCGCGGGCGCGCTCACGCCCGGCGCGACCGCGGCGGGCAGCACGTCGAGATCGATCGTCAGATACAGCAGGTCGATGTCGGCCAGGAAGTCGTCGACGAAGGCGCGAGCACGCTCGGGGTCGCAGTCGTCGTCGAGCAGGTACCGCACCCCGAAGTGCTCGGCGGTGTCGAACAGGACGGTGGTGTTGCTCGGCTGGCTGATGCCGAGCACGGCGTAGCGCACGTCCGCGTCGGACTCGAGAATCTGCCGGAACGGGGTACCCGAGCTCGGGACCGGATCGGGGCGCAGGTCGAAATGCGCGTCCAGATTGAGGATGCCGACGGTCGTGCCGGGGGTGCGCCGAGCCGATCCGGCGACGCCGAGGTAGGTGCCGTAGGCGACCTCGTGCCCACCGCCGAGGACCACCGGGAAGGCACCGTCGTCCAGCAGGGCCGACACCCGCTCGCCGAGACGGCGCTGGCCGTCCTCCAGTTCGTCGCCCGTCACCGTGACGGTGCCCGCGTCGTAGGCGCGCAGCGGCGTGCGCAACGCCATCGGCGACAGCGCCCGCCGCAACGCGTCGGGACCCTGCGCGGCGCCGGGGCGGCCCTTGTTCCGGCGCACCCCGGCCTCACTGGCGAAGCCGACGAACACACACGCGCCCGGCTCGCCACCCGGCGTGTGCTCGGTGACGGCCTGATGCCAGCGCAGATGCTCGGGGGAGTCGCCGTCGACACGGCCGGTCCAGGATTCGAAGGTCATCGGCGTCTCAGTTCGGGTGGACGAGGGCGCCGCCACGCCACACCTGACTGATCAGCGGCACACCGGGACGGTAGGCGAGGTGCAGGTGCGAGGGCGCGTCGAGCGCGACCGCGTCGGCGCGCGCGCCGGGGGTGAGCGCGCCGACATCGGTGCGGCGCAGGGCGCGCGCGCCACCGGCGGTCGCGGCCCACACCGCTTCGTCGGGCGTCATGTGCATCTCCCGCACCGCGAGGGCGATGCAGAACGGCAGGCTCGTGGTGTAGCTGGTGCCCGGATTGCAGTCGGCGCCCAGCGCCACGGTGACCCCGGCGTCGAGTAGGGCCCTGGCCCCCGGATAGCTGTTGCGGGTGGAGAAGTCGGCGCCGGGCAGCAGGGTGGCCACCGTGTCACCGCCGGCGAGGGCGTCGAGATCGGCGTGGTCGATGTGGACGACGTGATCCACCGAGGCCGCGCCCAGCTCCACCGCCAGCCGCACGCCGGGACCCTGGTGCAGCTGATTGCCGTGCACGCGCGGCACCAGCCCGTGCGCGATCCCGGCCGAGAGCACGGCATGGGCTTGGTCGCGATCGAAGGCGCCTTGTTCGCAGAACACATCGATCCAGCGCGCGTGTGGCGCGCAGCGCGGGATCATCTCGTCGACGACCATCCGCACGTACTCGTCGGCGCGACCGGCGTACTCCGGCGGCGGCACGTGCGCGGCGAGCAGGGTCACCTCGTCGGTGTACCGGCCCGCGATCCGCACGCTGCGCAACTCGTCCTCCACGGTCTGGCCGTAACCGCTCTTGCACTCGACCGTCGTGCTGCCCGCCCGCACCGATTCGTCCAGCAGCCGCCGCACATTCGCGGCGAGCTCGTCGTCGGTGGCCGCCCTGGTCGCCGCGATGGTGGTGCGGATGCCGCCGGCGCCGTAGGGGCGCCCGGCCATCCTGGCCGCGAACTCCTCGGCCCGGTCCCCGGCGAAGACCAGATGCGCGTGCGATTCGACGAAGCCGGGCAGCAGCGCGCGGCCACCGAGATCGACGCCGGTGTCGGCGGCGGGCGCGTCGGCGCTGTCGCCGACCCACACGACGTTCGCGTCCTCGAAGACGACGGCGGCGTCGTGCCGGATGCCCAGCGGTCCGTCGCCGAGGGCGGGATCGTTGGTGACCAGGGTGCCGATGGCGGTCAGTGCGGTGGTTGGCACTGCGATGTCCTCCTAGACGCGGGCGTCGACCATGTCGGTGTGGGCGGGGTAGATCATCCGGTCGGGCGGGTTGGCGGTGCGCCGCGCGACCGGGTAGTAGATCGCGCCGGTGAACACGATGCCCACGATCCACGAGATGTCGGCGCCGCCGAGCAATTCGGTGACCGGACCGGTGTAGAGCTTCTGCGCGAGGAACGGGATCTGCGCCAGCACACCCAGCGCGTAACAGACCAGCGCGGGCACGTTCCAGGCGCCGTAGCGCCCGTGCGGATCGTAGAGCGCGGGCAGGTCGACCCGTTCCTTCGAGATCAGGTAGTAGTCGATCAGATTGATCGCGCTCCACGGCGTGAACACCATGAGCAGCACCAGCACGAAGTTCTTGAAGTTGTCGAGGAAGTCGGCGCTCGCGGCGATCGCGATCACCATCGACACCCCGACGAAGCCGACGATGTAGAGGGCCCTGGCCCGGGTGGAGATCTGCGAGCGGCCGTCGAAGGCGGTGACGGTGGTCAGGATCGACATGAACCCGCCGTAGGCGTTGAGCACGTTCACCGTCAGCTTGCCCACCACGATCACCAGGTACACGCAGAACGCGAGCACCGCGGGCCCGGCCAGCGTGCCGAGGAAGCCGACCTGGTCGGCGAGGAAGGTCTTGCCCGCCACCGCGGCCACCAGCGCGCCGAAGGTCATGGCCCACTGCGAGCCGAGGACGCTGCCGAGGAACGTCGACCAGAAGGTGGTGCGCTCGCTGGTGCTGCGCGGCAGGTAGCGCGAATAGTCGGCGACGTACGGCCCGAAGGTGAGCTGCCAGCCCGCGCCCAGCGAGACCGCCAGCAGGAACGTCGTCACGTCGAAGCCGATCACGCCGACGAAATCCGCCACCGGGTACTCGGCGAACAACCGGACCGTCAGGTACGTGAATCCGATGATCCCGACGACGGTGGCCACCCGCCCGACGACGTGGATCAACCGATACCCGGTGACGGCGACGAAGGCGGTGAGCGCGCCGAAGATCAGGATGCCGATCACCGGATCGTCCACGTGCAGCATGTTGTTCACCGCCTGCCCGGCCAGCACCGTGCCGGTCGCGGCGAAGCCGAGATACATCAGGATCACCAGCACCAGCGGCACGACCGCGCCCTTGACGCCGAACTGCGCCCGGCTCGAGATCATCTGCGGCAGACCCATGCGCGGGCCCTGCGCCGAGTGCAGCGCCATCACCGCGCCACCGAAGACGTTGCCGAGCAGCAGGCCGATGATCGCCCACAGCGCGTCGGCGCCGAACACGACCGCGAGCGCGCCGTCGACGACGGCGGTGATCTGCATGTTCGCGCCGAACCAGAGCGTGAACTGACTGCGCGGCGTGCCGTGCCGCTCGCTGTCGGGCACGACGTCGATGGTGCGTCGTTCGGGGACGAGGAGGTCCTCGGTGCTGCCGGTGGTGGTCATGGCGGCCTGTCTTTCTGCGAGACGCGTGACCGGGCATGTGCGCTAGGTCACGTCCGATATGTATATGCCTGTATAGACAGGTTCGTCAAGCGTTAGGCTGCCGCCCGACGTCGAGCGCGTTGACAAGGCTGTATATACAGGTTTATACATGTACGGTCGTTGTGACCGGCCCCACAGGGTGATCCGTCGAGTGATCACACCCGCCGTGCGCCTTTCCGATCCCGGGAGAATGGTTTGAACAAACCCGTCGCTGTGCTGACGCGGGGACTCACCGCGCGCCACATCCGTTTCATCGCGCTCGGCTCCGCCATCGGCACCGGCCTGTTCTACGGCTCCGCGGAAGCGATCCACCGGGCAGGCCCTTCGGTCCTGCTGGCCTATCTGATCGGCGGCGCCGCGATCTACCTCGTGCTGCGCGCGCTGGGGGAGATGGCGGTGAGCAATCCCGTGGCCGGCTCGTTCGGCGAGTACGCCAGCAAGCATCTCGGCCCGCTGGCCGGATTCATGACCGGCTGGACCTACACCTTCGAGATGCTCATCGTCTGCCTGGCCGATGTCACCGCGTTCGGCGTGTACATGGGCTTCTGGTTCCCGGACGTGCCCCGCTGGATCTGGGTGCTGTCGATCATCTTCTTCATCGGCGCGATCAACCTGCTCAGCGTGAAGGTCTTCGGCGAGGTCGAGTTCTGGTTCAGCCTGGTCAAGATCGTGGCCATCCTCGCGATGATCGCCGGCGGCATCGCCGTGCTGATCTTCGGCTTCGGCCTGCACGACACGGCGACCGGCGTGACGAACCTGTGGTCGGACGGCGGCTTCTTCCCGACCGGTTTCGGCGGCTTCGTCGCCTGCTTCGCCATCGTGATGTTCGCCTTCGGCGGCACCGAGATCATCGGCATCACCGCGGGCGAGGCCGAGGACCCGCAGCGCACCATCCCGCGCGCCATCAACACGGTGCCGGTCCGGATCATCCTGTTCTACGTGCTCACGCTCGCGGTGATCATGGCGATCAACCCGTGGCAGACGATCGGCGACGAAGGCAGCCCGTTCGTGCAGATCTTCCAGAGTCTGGGCCTCGGTCCCGCCGCGGCGGTGCTGAACGTCGTGGTGATCACCGCGGCGCTGTCGGCCATCAACAGTGACATCTTCGGTGCGGGGCGGATGATGTACGGCATGGCCCAGCGTGGTCAGGCGCCCGCGGTGATGCGGCGGGTCTCGCGCAACGGCGTGCCCTGGATGACGGTCGTCATCATGACCGTCACCCTGCTGGTCGGTGTGCTGCTCAACTACCTCATCCCGGACCGGGTGTTCCTGGTGATCGCCTCGATCGCCACCTTCGCGACCATCTTCGTCTGGCTGATGATCCTGTTCTCGCAGTACCGCTCGCGGCGCCGGATGTCGGCCGAGCAGGTCGCGGCGCTGAAGTTCCCGGTGCCGCTGTGGCCCTACGGGCAGCTGGTCACCATCGCGTTCCTGATCTTCGTGATCGCGGTGATCGCCTTCGACGCCGACAGCCGGGTCGCGCTGGTCGTCGGCGCGGTGTGGCTGGCGCTGCTGTGCCTGGCGTTCCGCCTCTGGGTGCGCCCGGTTCCGGCCGCGCCCGAACCGGTGCCCGTCCCGGTAGACGACGGAAAAGTTTTGTCCCCCAGTGTTGTTCGGAATGGAGAAGCGCAGTGAGCATCGACTCGGATCTGACCGCGGTGGCCCCGGTCGTCGTCGGCACCGGCGCGGTGTCGCCCGGTGATGTGGTGCGGGTGGCCAGGGACGGCGCCGCGGTGTCGCTGTCGGCGGAGGCACTCGCCGCCATCGGGGACAGCCGCAGGCGCATCGAGGCGCTCGCGGCCGACCCCAAGCCGGTGTACGGCGTGTCCACCGGGTTCGGCGCGCTGGCTGTGCGCCACATCCCGCTCGAGCTGCGCAAGCAGTTGCAGCGCAGCCTGGTGCGCTCGCACGCGGCGGGCTCGGGCGCCGAGGTGGAGCGCGAGGTCGTCCGTGCGCTCATGCTGCTGCGCCTGTCGACGCTGGCCACCGGCCGCACCGGCGTGCGCCCGGTCGTCGCCGAGACCTACGCGGCGCTGCTCTCGGCCGGCATCACGCCGGTGGTCTACGAGTACGGCAGCCTCGGCTGTTCCGGCGACCTCGCGCCGCTGGCGCACGTCGCGCTGGCCGTGCTCGGCGAGGGCACGGTGCGTGACGCCGACGGCGAGCTGATGCCCGCCGCCCAGGCGCTGGCCGCCGCGGGCATCACGCCGGTCGAGCTCGAGGAGAAGGAGGGCCTCGCGCTGATCAACGGCACCGACGGCATGCTCGGCATGCTCGTGCTCGCCTGCCACGACCTGCGCGCGCTGCTGCGCCTGGCCGACATCACCGCGGCCATGAGCGTCGAGGGCCTGCTGGGCACCGACAAGGTCTTCGCCGCCGACCTGCAGGCCCTGCGGCCACAGCCCGGCCAGGCCGTCGCCGCCGCGAACATGACCCGCCTGCTCGCCGATTCCGCGATCGTGGCCAGCCACGCGACGCCGGACTGCACCGTGGTACAGGACGCCTATTCGCTGCGCTGCGCGCCGCAGGTGGCCGGTGGCGCCCGCGACACCCTCGCCCACGCCGAACGCGTGGCCGGCTTCGAATTGGCCAGTGCCGTCGACAATCCCGTGGTCACCCTCGACGGGCGCGTGGAGTCCAACGGCAACTTCCACGGCGCCCCGGTGGCCTATGTCCTGGACTTCCTCGCGATCGTCGTCGCCGATGTCGCCGGCATCAGCGAACGGCGCACCGACCGTTTCCTGGACAAGGCCCGCAACCACGGGCTGCCGCCGTTCCTGGCCGACGATCCCGGTGTCGACAGCGGCCACATGATCGCCCAGTACACCCAGGCCGCGATCGTCTCCGAGCTCAAGCGGCTCGCCGCGCCCGCCTCGGTCGACTCCATCCCGTCCTCGGCGATGCAGGAGGACCACGTCTCCATGGGATGGTCCGCCGCCCGCAAACTCCGCCGCGCCATCGACGGCCTGACCAGGGTGCTCGCCATCGAGGCCCTCACCGCGGCCCGCGCGCTGGACCTGCGCGCCCCGCTCACTCCGGCACCGGCCACCGCGGCGGTGCGCGAGACCCTGCGCACCCGGGTCCCCGGCCCAGGCACCGACCGCTATCTCGCCCCCGAGATCGAGGCCGCCGTCGAGCTCGCCGCCTCCGGCGCCCTGCTCGCCGCGGCCGAATCGGTCACCGGCCCCCTCGGCTGAGCCACCCCTCCGACAGGGCCCCGGCGAGGTCGTCGGGGGCCCTGTCCATCATTCGCGGTCTGCTCGCGGCCGGACTCGTCGACGATCTGTACTTGACGATCGTGCCGCGCACGCTCGGCGCCGGCGTGCGCGTCCTGCCCGATGAATACGCCTCGAGCTGGCAGCTGGCCACCGCGACCACGTTCCCCGACACCGGCGCGTTGTCGCTGCACTACTACCGATAGCGATCAGCGGCCCCGCAGGGTGGCGCGGTGCCGGTCGACGGCGGCGGTGACGCGGGGTTCGTCGCCGGTGGCCAGCAGGTCGAGGAGACAGCCGCGCAACACGGCCAGGGCGAGGGTGCGGTCGGTGACGGCGTCGGCGCTGTCGCCGGCGGGCTGGAAACGGGCGAGCAGGGTCAGCCAGTCGTCGACGGTGGCGCGGGCGAAGCCCGACCAGGGGCCGTCGGGTTCGACCAGTGAGCGGGCGTAGGCCTCGGACCACAGGCGCAGGAGCGGGCGATGGCCGGGAGCGGCGAGCCAGTGCCAGACCTGGGCGACGGCGGCCGCGAGGTCGGCGGGCGCGGGCCGGTCGGTCAGTTCGCCGAGGAAGGCGAGTTCGTCGGCGCGTGCGCGCGCGAGCAGTGCCCGGACCAGGCCGTCCTTGTTGCCGAACAGGAACATCAGCACCCGTGGGCTGGAGCCGATGGCGGCCGCGAGCGGGCGCAGCGAGAGATCGGCGAGCCCGTGTTCGAGCGCGTACCGGTAGGCGGCCTCGAGCAGTTCGGTCTGCCGAGCGGAGGGGGTTGTCGACGCGAGGGCCATGCCGGTAGCCTACAGCTACTGAAACACTCGTTTCAGTGAATCGGATGTTCGGCAGGCGAGGTGGCTGATGCGCGACGAGACGAGTGTGGTGATCCGCGCGGCCGATCGGCCGGGCGATCTGGGCTGGATCGTGCAGGCCCACGGGGAGATCTACGCCGAACAGTTCGGCTGGAACACCGATTTCGAGGCGCTGGTGGCCGGCATCGTCGGCGACTACGCGACCCGGCGCGACCCGGCCACCGACGCCGCCTGGATCGCCGAGGTCGACGGCGTCCGCGCGGGCTGTGTGCTCTGCGTGCGCGGCGCCGAGCCCGGCGTCGCGGTACTGCGCACGCTGCTGGTCACCCCGGCCGCCCGCGGCCTCGGGGTCGGCACCGCGCTCGTCGACCGGGTCCTCTCCTTCGCCCGCGCCACCGGCAACACCCGAATCACGTTGTGGACCACCGACGCCCAGTCCTCGGCCCACCGCATCTACGAAGCGGCGGGCTTCACCCGAACCACCGACGAGCCCCGCCACAGCTTCGGCCACGCCATCCGCGGCCAGGACTGGACCCTGGATCTGACCCCGGCCACCACAGTCCGCTGCGGATAGCCGCTGCTCGTCACGCCCGGAACAGCAGTGTCGTTGGCCGCCACCCCGGCGTCAACGGGGCGCCGCACTACGCGGAGCCGCGGCGGTCGTGCGCGCGTTCGCCGCCGAGGGTCGTGACACCACGTGGAGGTGGCGGTCGGGCGCGAGTTCGTCGGCCACGGCGCCCGCAGTGCGGAGGCGGTCGGCGATGATTCGCCACCGGCGGGTTGCCGGGCCGGCACGGCGGTGGCGGCGTGCGTGAGCTCGCGACCGGCGGACGCCCACTCTGTCGGAGCGGCGGTTCGGCTCATGACTTGCGGGCCGTGAACGCGGCCGGTCGGCTTCGCTACGGTGAGTGGGAATCTGCTCGTTCGTCCTCGGGCGGGTGGGTCAACGCGCCGTGCACCCAGTGGAGGGCTCGTCCCACGGTGATCCGGTCGCCGAGAAGCAGTGCGGTGCAGTCCCAATAGCGGCGCACGCGGTGGTCGGTGTCGGCCGCGTCCCGCACGAGCTGTGCGCGGAAGTGTGGCGAGTCGTGTTCGCCGCGTGCGGCCGCGTGCGAGGCGACGAACCGATCGAGCGCGCGGCCGGGCTGGGGCGGCGCTCCCGCGGCAACCAGCGCGACCACTTCCGCCAGGGCCTCGTCGATCTCGGCGTAGAGCGCCGTGGGGTCGCGCACGAGTTCGGGCCTGCTCCGCCACAGCTGGTGCCGCACCGCGCCGCGCACGGCGGGATCGGCGGCGAGCGCGGCCAGTTCGGCGTAGGCGACGACCTCCTCGACCGACGGGTCCACCGGTGGCTCGGGCACATTCCAGCCCACATACGTCTCGACGTGCCCGCGCGGGATCGGCGCGAGGATCCGCCGCCAGAAGCGCACGAGTTCGCCGTGCACCGCCCGGCCGTCCTGGGCGGCGGCGAGCAGAGCGAGCCGCTCGTCCCGCCGCGCCGGAGCGACCGCGTCGAGCGCCCGCAGCGAAGCCCGCCGCCAGGCCAGCGCGCGGAATTCGAGGTCGACGCGCGCGCTCTCGGCCGCGACGACCTCCGCCAGCGACCGCTCGCCCCGCACGACCTCGGTGATCGACCCCAGCCCGAGCCCCAGCGCCCGCAGCCGCCGGATCAGCCCGAGCCGTTCGGCGGCGCTGTCCGCGTCGAACACCCGATGACCTCCGGGACTGCGGTGCGCCGCCAGCAGGCCCTCGTCGCAGTAGAACCGGATCGTGCGCACGGCGAACCCGGTGCGGCGCGCCAACTCCCCGATGCCGATCAACGCGGCCTCGCCTGTGCTGTCCGTCACAATCCCTTGAACCTCCACCCCAGTAGAGCTTTTACCGTACCGGTACTGCCCACCGGACAAGGAGTTTCGTGACCACCACGCAGGAAGCAATCGTCGCAGGCATCGCCGAGATCATCGAGGAGGTGACCGGTATCGAGGCCGACGAGGTGACGATGGAGAAATCCTTCGTCGAGGAACTGGAGATCGACTCGCTCTCGCTCGTGGAGATCGCCGTCCAGCTCGAGGACAAGTACGACGTGAAGATCCCCGACGAGGACCTGTCGAGTGCGGACGGTCGGCGACGCGGTCGCCTACGTGCAGAAGATGGAGGCCGAACGCCCGCTCCTCGCCGCGGAGATGGAGGCCGAACTCCGCGAACGCCGAGGCGACTGACCGGGACCGCCCGCACCGGCGCCGGTGCGGGCGACCTCGCCCCTACGCCGCGTCTTCCGGAAGCAGGTGCGCGAGAAGCAGTTTGATCATGAGTACCGGTGCGAACCAGCCCACCTCCGCCGGGACGGTGAGCAGTCCGGTGACCACCAGCAGTCCGAGGGTCGTGACGGCGAACGCGACCGGTCTGCGGAGTCCGGCGGGCGTCGCGGTGACGACGACCGCGCCGGCCAGGGTCACCAGGTACACCGTCGCGGCGGCCGCCCAACTGAACGCGGGCACCACCGCGGCCAGCAGGAACGGCTGGATGTGGATCGCCACGAAACCCAGATGATGTCCGGCCGTCCGCCCCGGCCGGTGATACCACCGCTTGGCCGAGCCCATCGCGTTGACCACGGCGCCACCGAACAGATCGAACGCCAGCACCGCGATCACGGCGACGGCGAACCACGGGTGCTGCGCGCGCACCGCGAGCGCCGCCGCGCCGGCCGCGCCGCAGGCGGCGACGGCCAATCCCAGGGTGATCTCGGGCCGGGTCGCGCCCGGCGCGATGAGCCGGTCGGTGAGCGTCATCGCCGGAGCCCCGTCAGACAGACCCGCACGACCGGCTCGGCGAGGTCGGGCAGCGACACCGTCGGGTCCACCAGCGACTGGATGAGACAGCCCTCGATCGCGCCGACGATCACCGCGGCATACCGCTCGTCGACTCCGTCGCGGACCGTGCCCGCGGCCGCGGCCTCGCGCAGCAAAGCGGTGATGGTCGCCCGGTATTCGCCGTAGACCGCGACCATGTCGATCGGCGGCTTCGCGGCCCACACGTCGAGCAGCACCCGGGCGTGCTCGGGGTGCTCGGCGAGCATCGCCAGCGCTGCGCGGATCAGCCGCTCCAGCCGTTCGAGTGCCGGACCGTCGCCGACCTCCGCGAGCACCTGGGCCGAACGCCGCGCATAACTGTCGAAGACGCCGGCGAGCAGGGAGTCCCGGCTCGGGAAGTACAGGTAGACACTGCCTTTGGCGATGCCGGCGGCCGCGGCGACGTCCTCGACACGCGTGGCGGCGAAGCCCTTGTCGGCGAAGACGGTGGCGGCTGCGCGCAGGATCTCCTCCTGGCGGGCGGCGCGGTCGACCGATTTCGGCATGAACCAATCATGGCTGACCGGTCAGTCAGAGTAAAGGGTCTTGTCGAGGGGAGGAGCGTGCGCCGCCGCCCGCACCGATGACGGGGCGGGCAGCGGCGGGGGATCAGCTCTCCTGCATGGGGATTCGCACCCCGCGCTCGCGAGCCACGTCGGCCGCGTGCTCGTAGCCCGCGTCGACGTGCCGGATGACGCCCATGCCGGGGTCGTTGGTCAGGACCCGCTCGAGCTTCCGGGCGGCCAGGTCGGTGCCGTCGGCGATGCACACCTGGCCGGCGTGGATGGAGCGGCCCATGCCGACGCCGCCGCCGTGGTGGATCGAGACCCACGAAGCGCCGGAGGCGGTGTTGAGCAGGGCGTTGAGCAGCGGCCAGTCGGCGACGGCGTCGGAACCGTCGGCCATGGCCTCGGTCTCGCGGTAGGGGGAGGCCACCGAACCGGAGTCGAGGTGGTCGCGGCCGATGGCCAGCGGCGCCGACAGCTCACCCGAGGCGACCATCTCGTTGAACTTCAGTCCGGCCCGGTGCCGTTCGCCGTAGCCGAGCCAGCAGATCCGCGCGGGCAGCCCCTCGAACTGCACCTTCTCGCCGGCCATCGTGAGCCACCGCTTCAGGTGCTCGTTCTCCGGGAACAGCTCCATGATCGCCCGGTCGGTGGCGGCGATGTCCTTCGGATCACCCGAGAGCGCGGCCCAGCGGAACGGGCCGAGGCCCTCCTCGAAC
Source organism: Nocardia neocaledoniensis (assembly GCF_003182135.1). Lineage (GTDB taxonomy): Bacteria > Actinomycetota > Actinomycetes > Mycobacteriales > Mycobacteriaceae > Nocardia > Nocardia neocaledoniensis. Next base: position 18,854 of record NZ_QGTL01000017.1, read on the forward strand.
AGCGGGCGGATGTAGGCGGGCACGAAGCCGGGGAACGCGAAGGCCCGGTCGTAGCCGCCCTTGCGGGCTTCGTCGCGGATCGAGTTGCCGTAGTCGAACACCTCGGCGCCCTTGTCCATGAATCCGACCATGGCCTCGACGTGCTTGGCCATCGAGGCCTGCGCCTCGGTGGTGAACCAGGCCGGGTCCCTCTCGGCGAGGGTGTGCCAGTCCTCGAGCGCGACCCCGATCGGCAGGTAGGACAGCGGATCGTGGGCCGAGGTCTGGTCGGTGACGATGTCGATGGGCGCGTCCATGGCCAGCAGGCGCGGGAACACCTCGGCGGCGTTGCCGACCAGACCGATCGACAGCGGCCTGCGCTCGTCACGGGCGGCGATCGCGAGTTCCAGTGCCTGCTCCAGCGATTCGGCCCTGGTGTCGAGGTAGCGGTGCGCGATGCGGCGCTCGATGCGCGCGGAATCGCAGTCGACACACAGCGCGACACCCTCGTTCATGGTCACCGCCAGCGGCTGCGCGCCACCCATGCCGCCCACCCCCGCGGTGAGCGTGATGGTGCCGGCCAGCGTGCCGCCGAACCGCTTGCGCGCCACCGCGCCGAAGGTCTCGTAGGTGCCCTGCAGGATGCCCTGGCTGCCGATGTAGATCCACGAGCCCGCGGTCATCTGGCCGTACATCATCAGCCCGGCCTGCTCGAGCTTGCGGAAGTCGGCCCAGTTCGCCCAGTCGCCGACCAGATTCGAGTTCGCGAGCAGCACGCGCGGGGCCCACTCGTTGGTGCGGAACACGCCGACCGGCTTGCCCGACTGCACCAGCAGGGTCTCGTCGTCGGCGAGGGTCTGGAGGGTGCGCACGATGGCGTCGAACGCCGCCCAGCTGCGAACCGCGCGGCCGGTGCCGCCGTAGACGACGAGATCGTCGGGGCGCTCGGCCACCTCGGGATCGAGGTTGTTCATCAGCATCCGCAGCGCGCCCTCCTGCTGCCAGCCCCGCGTGTGCAGCTGGGATCCGCGCGGGGCGGACACGGGCCGTGGTCCGGATGCGGGCTGGATGGGGGCGTCGGTCATCGGTTCACTCCTCGAGAAGACGGCTGTGTCCTGGGTCACTGAAATCCAGACTAGTGGTATAGTCCTGTATATACAAGTGCGTTGTCAAGCGCGCTGCCTCGCTCGGGGGCAACGTATTCTCTGGGGAAACTGAGGGAACGGATACCGGTGGTGGCGATCGAAGTGGTCGATGCGGACCTGGCCGCGCTGTACGGCGAACTGGGGACCGAATTCGCGGCGTACGAACGCGTCAAGCAGCTGATCATGGCGCAGATCAAGGGCGGGCGCTGGGTCGAGGGCGAGCAGATCCCGTCGGAGAATCAGCTGGTCAACGCGCTGGGCCTGTCCCGGATGACGATCAACCGCGCCCTGCGTGACCTCACCGCCGACGGCGCGCTCAACCGGGTGATGGGGGTGGGGACCTTCGTCGCGCCGACCAAGGCCGCCTCGCCGCTGTTCGAGGTCAGGAACATCGCCGACGAGATCTCCCGGCGCGGTCATCGCCACCGCACCGAGGTGGTCTTCGTCCGCGCGGAGGAGGCCGACGCCCGGCATCCGGTGCTCGGAAACGCGATGAGCGGCAGGGTGTTCCACTCGCTGCTGGTGCACATCGAGGACGACGTGCCGATTCAGGTGGAGGACCGCTACGTCGATCCGGCGCAGGCGCCCGAGTATCTGGCCCAGGACTTCACCGCCGTCACGCCCAACACCTACCTCAGCGAGGTGGCGCCGCTGATCCGCGGCGAGCACGTCGTGGAGGCGGTGCGCGCCACGCGGGAGGAGTGCGCGCTGCTGCGCATCGAGGCGGACGAACCGTGCCTGCTGATCCGGCGCCGGACGTGGTCCTCGGGTGGTCTGGTCAGTGCCGCCCGGTTGATTCATCCCGGATCGCGTAATCGACTCGAAGGAAGTTTCGGTTCCACGTCCGCGCTCGGGGAATAGCGGGCCGAATGTGTTCCGGCCGGTGCACCCACTGGCTGGTGACAATTGCGCCGCGCCGCGCCGGGTCTGCTCAGAATTGTTATCGAACCTGAATTCGACGAATTGTCAGCAAACTTGTGGTTAATCAAGAATGCCGCCCTGACCTCGGTATTCCTTTTTCTGTGCGCACCGCGCCGATCTCGGGTTATCACCTTTTCGTGACGAATCACGGGAGTGGTGTGGCGTGCGATGTAGTTTGAATAGCCCATGGTTCGCTGGGTTCCCTTCAGGTAACGGAGAGGGCGGAAATGGCTACAGTCACGCGGCAGTCGGGGCCGCACATGCTGACTTCCCGGCAGGGCTTTTCCGTCATGACATCGACAATGGCGCCGACCACGCTCGTCACCGTCGGCCTGCTCCTGCTGATCCCGGTCCTCGTCACCGCGGGTCCTGTCCTGGCGTCGGCGCTGATCGCCCGCCACGCCGGCGTCGGCGTCTCCGGGGCCGTGGTGCTGGCGGCCGTGACCCTCGTACTGATCGGCGCCGTGCTGGCCGCGATCGTGTCCTTCCGGTTGGCCTGGCGGCGGGGCGCCGCCGCCGCGCCGCCGTCACCCGGGTCCGGCATTCGCTAGGGGGCCACCGTGCAGACGCAACGTCCGGCCGTCGGTCCTGCCGTTCCCGCGATCGAACCGTTCCTCGCCCCCGGGGCCGATGACTGCCGCCGCCTGCGCGTCGTCGCCCGGATCGACGATTCCGCCCGCTGGCGCGCGACCGCCGATCGGTTGCTCACCGCGGGCGCGCGCCGCTGGGCAGGCCGCTCCGACATCGCCGACCACCCCGCGCTGTGCCGCTGGTCGCGCATCGAGCGGGCCGAGGAGATTCCCGAAAGGCCCTGCCTGCGAAACGTCTTCGCGAGGGTGGTGGCGGGCGACGACCTCGCGACGGGTGATCCGTTCCAGGATTTCGCCGCCGCGGTGATGCTCCTGTCCAGCTGCCCTGCCGAGGCCATCCCGCAGGAGAAGCCGGCCGAGGCGGGTACGGTGCGCTTCTCGGTCTACGCCTGCCGCGAGGACGATCTGCCGTTGGCGGAAGCGTTGATCTCGACGTCGGTGCGGGTGTGCGGGGTCGTCGTGGCCCATCACCGCACCGTGGTCCGGCGTGGTCCCGCGCCGCGTCCCGCGACCCCCGTTCTCGATCGGCCGCTGCCCGAGCTGCTCGTCTTCGGCGGGAGCGCGGCGCGCTGATCCGGGCTCCCGAAACGGCTCTCGATCTGGTCAGACGCCGGTGCCCGTGTGACATCGCGGGGTGAAATGTCAACCGGGAGTAGGGTACTCGTGCGCCGGCGGTCCCGATTTGGGAACTCGGCCGAATTCCCGGGGCCGGATTCGTGGGGATCTCACCAAGCGAGACGCTCGATTCGCGAGCGCGCGGTCGTGGACGTAGAGTCGCGTCGTACTCGCCAGTAGGCGATGTCGTTCGAGTGGTCCACATCGTGGTGGTACCCGCCGCCCCTTCTCGACCCCTCGCAACGCCCGCGTGGTCCACGACGGGCCACTGCCCACCGAAGCGCTCGAGACGCAGCTGTTTTCGCGCTTCCTCTACTTCCGCGCCCAGTGCTGCCCGCGTCTGGTGAAGTTGAATCTCGCCTCGAGTCGGTTTGTGGCACAACGTGATTCACAAAACAGATCTGAAACCTGTTGTCGCGCTTGACAATTCCGTGACAGCTCTACAAAACTACCCGTCGGTAGCCAGCGATCGGGATGCTCGGGCCCGGTAGTTGTGAGACGTCACCACGACAGACCGCCGCCTGACCCCCGTGACCCTCTGCGCACCGTCGGGGTGAACCGCACTGCCACCGTGACCACACCAAAGGAGACCAGCGCCATGGACGATCTCGCGCTACCTTCCACCCACCGCCGGGACTCGGCGGAGCACCAGGGCGACCAGGTGGCGGTCATGCCAAGACCGTCCGCCGGACCGGTCGAGCTGATCCCACTGGTCACCGAGCGCCTGCGCGAAATCCTGCTCACCGGTGGCGAATTCGACGACATCTATCGGCACGTGCTGGCCGCACCCGGCAAGCGGGTCAGGGCCAGGCTGGTGCTGGCCTGCGCCGGACTGCTGCCCGAGGCGGCCGCCGCGCCGCGGTCGGCGGCGATCGATCTGGCCTGCGCGATGGAGATGCTGCACGAGTCCTCGCTGCTGCACGACGACATCTGCGACGGCTCGCTGCTGCGCCGCGGCGCCCCCTCGGTCCCCGCCGCGTTCGGCGTGCGGGTCGCCGCCAGGGCCGGATTCCACCTGGCCGGCGCCGCGATGCAGGTGGTGGCGCAGGTGCTGGCCGAGCACCCGGCGGTGTTCGCGGGTCTCGGTGACGCGCCCGGCATCACCTACGCAGACCGGCTCTCGGACCTGTCGTTCGGCCAGCTCATCGAAACCTTGCCGCCGGCCGTCGAGGCGTCCGCGCTGCGCCGCCACTACGAACTGGTGGCCGGCGCCAAGACGGGCACGCTGTTCCGGCTGTCCTGCTCCTACGGCGGCACGGCGGGCGGCGCCGACCACGACGGGCTGCACGCGCTGATGGAATACGCCGATCAGCTCGCGCTCGCCTTCCAGATCATGGACGACGTCCGCGACATCGAGGGCGGCCCCGAACTGGGCAAGGACGCGGGCGGTGACCTCGAACGCCGGGTGCCGACCTGGCCGGTCATCGAATGGCTGGCCGACAGGCCCGGTGCCGTCCAGATGTGGCTGTCGGACGAAACCTCCAGCGCCACACTGCAAACCGATCTCGTCGAGTCCGGCGCCACCGCCGCCGCCCGCGCGGTCGCGCTCGGCGCCACCGACAAGGCCGCTGCCGCGCTGGAGATCTTCCCGCCCTCGCCGGCCCGCGACGACCTCCGCGAACTCCTGCGGCAGGTGATCAACCGATGAGACAGACCAGAATCGGCGCGCTGGCCCACGGCCTGCGCACCCTGCGCCGGGCACCGGACCTGGCGGCGCTGCGGGCGGCGTCGACGCCCGAGGAACTGGCGCGGCTGGCCCTGATCCCGGCCGGACGCAACCTGGGCATCTCGGTGAGCTTCCTGCCCGCGCACCTGCGGGCGGAGGCGACCGCGGCGCTGCTGGCCTGCCGGGTGCTCGACGCGTTCGAGGACCTCAGCGACCGCGCGGTCGCGGGCACCGCGGTGCTCGCCGCGGCGCGCTACCTCGACGGGACCGGCGACATCGCGCCACCCGCCCTGCCCGCGGTGACCAGCGAGGCCCGCGACAGCGAGGCCGTCGACCGGCTGCTCGCCGCGCGCATCGACGACATCCGCGCCCTGGTGACCGCGCTGGCCCCGGCGGGCAGACAGCGCGTCGCCGCCGTGCTCACCGACGTCGCCGCGGTGATGGCGCGCAACATCGAGAGCCCGCTCTCGCGCGTCGCCTACAGCGAGGGGGTGCTCGGCCGTGTCACCCACTACGCCTGCGCCCTGGTCGCCGACGGCGTGCTGTCCGACGCCGACCTGCGCGAGCTGACCGGCTGTGTCGCCGTGATCGCCCAGTCCGCCAACGACCTGCGCGACGGCGAACTCGAGATCTACGGCGTGGCCGACCGCGAGGAGCTGAAGCGTCGGGTGATGCTGCAACTGCTCGGTCCCGCGCTCGGCGGTTTCGCCCTGCTCGGCAGGCTCGGCCCCGGCACCCCGAGCCTGGGCGCGCGGGCGGCGATGGCGTACATGACCATCACCACCACCGCGTTCCTGTGCGCGGTCGTCGACGCGCCCGCGCCCTATCGGCGCAAGGTCGGCGCGGCCCTGCTCGCGGCGTCCTCGGCGAAGTACTGGACGAGGATGCTCGACCGGGTGCGCCGCAGCGCCGACCTGGCGATCCACCGGATGCTCGACGCCTCACCGGATTTCGCCGACGGCGCCAACCGGACCACCGAGGTGCTCGGCGCCGGCGACCCGGCCACGATGCCGACCTCGCTGGTTCCGCTGATCGTCGACACCACGTTCACGCTCGTGCGGACTCTGCCCGAGGGCCCGCTCACCGGCGAACTGCCCGACGCCGAGGTGCGCACCATGATGATCGCCGATCACCTGGCCTTCGGCGCGATGGAACGCGTGCCCCCGCACGAACCCGCGGCGCTGCGGGCCCTCGCCACGAGACTTCAACTCGCTGCCCTCGACACCAGCACCCCAGGGAGCCGCCCATGAGCACTCGCCCCAGATCCGCGCTCATCGTCCCCGATACCACTAGCGAAGGAGCTCTCGCATGAGCACCGGAACGCCCGTCGCGCCCGAACAGGCCCCGTTCAGCAAACGCGTGCTCAAGCTCGAGCACGCCTCCAACGTCGGTCCGCTGCTGCACATCGCCCTGTGGATCGGCATGCTGGCGCTGGGCCTGTTCGTGCCCGCCGCCACGAACTGGTACCTGGCGGTGCCGCTGATCATCGTGCTGTCGCTGCTGAACCTCTCGCTCACCATCGGCGTGATGCACATGCACACCCACCGGCCGCTGTTCGTGTCGAAGTTCCCGAACCGGGTCGTCGACTTCCTGTGCTGCCTGCCCGGCAACCTCACCGCCGCCGAGATGCGCGAGGTGCACGTCCTCAACCACCACCGGTTCAACGACGGCCCCGGTGACGTCACCTCGACCACCGGCATGGAGAAGGGCCTCGGCGCCATCTGGTACTGGGTCCGTTACGGCGCCATCGTCAAGATCCACACGATCCGCACGCTCGCCGCCGCCGACCCGGCGCCGCGCCGCAAGCGGACCCGCCACCAGTTCCTGCTCGACATGGCGCTGTACGCGCTCGTCATCGGAACCGTCTGGTACCTGGTCGATTTCGATCGCTTCGTGCTGTTCTACTGGGTGCCGTTCCTGATCACCCAGGTCAACGCCGGCTACTTCGCGTGGCTGAGTCACGCGCCGGCCAAGGGCTTCGAGGACGACCCGAGCACCTCGCTGAACAACGCGGGCAACGTGCTGAACTTCCTGATCTTCAACCAGGGCTACCACAGCGTGCACCACCGGTACCCGGGTATCCACTGGAGCCAGATCCCGGACAAGCTCGACTACATGCGCGATGTCAATCCCGGCGTCATCGTCCCGTACTGGATGGTCGCGCAGTCCGGCTGGCGCCTGTTCTGGCCGGGCGGGTTCCTCAACGAGCGCTACGGCAACAAGTGGAAGGCCAAGCTGGAGAAGCGCATCGAGGAGGGCACCGTGCGCTCGCGGTACCTGCCGTGGTTCGCATGGATCTGATCACGCCCACCCAGGCGCGCGCGGTCGTGACCAGCCGCACCCGGCTGGTCCCGTTCCTGTTCGCGTTCGCCGTCTACGGCATCGCCGGCATCACCGTGCCGCTGATGCTGCTGTTCGCCGGCGGGTGGTTCCTGCCCAAGACGATCGACAAGGGGCCACACCTGTCGACCGTGCCGGCGCTGATCATCGACGTGCTGCTGCTGGCGCTGTTCGGCCTGCAGCACTCGGGGATGGCCAGGCCCGCCTTCAAGGCCTTCGTCACCCGCTGGGTGCCGGAGGCGTTGGAGCGGACCGTCTACATCGTGATGGTGTGCCTGGTCATGTGGGTGATCATGCTGGCCTGGCAGCCCATCCCGGCCGAACTCTGGTCGGCCGAGGGCACGGTGGGGCTGGCGCTCGACGCCGGGTTCTGGCTGGGTTTCGTGCTCGTCTACGCGGCCACGTTGTTGCTCAACCACTTCCACCTGCTCGGCATCAGCCAGGCCTATCGCGAATACGTGATCCAGGTGCCCGACGCCACCGTCGACCGGTTGCAGGTCAACGGCGTCTACCGCCTCGTGCGGCATCCGCTGATGACCGGTCTGCTCGTGTCGTTCTGGTTCGCCAGCACGTTCACCGTCGGGCATCTGGTGTGGGCACTGGGGTTGACCGGCTACATCCTGCTGGGCACCTACCTGGAGGAACGTGACCTGATCGCGCGCTTCGGCGCGTCCTACCGCGCCTACGCCGCGCAGGTTCCCGCGTTCTTCCCGTCCGTGCTCCGCAGTTTCGGCCGATCGACTCGGCAACCGTGAGGGCCTGCCGCCCAGTGTGTTCCGGCGTCCGCCGGCACGCTGGGTGGCATCGCCCGAGTTCGGGAGAGGAATCGACGTGAACGGTCAGCCCGTTCGAGAGCGCGTCAGCGATGACGCCGCGGCGCCGGAACCGGCGGTCGGCGTCGGCCGTTCGCACGCGAAGGCCATTCTGCTCGGCGAACACACCGTGGTCCATGGCACGGCGGCCATCGCCTTCCCGCTGCCCGCGCTGCCGGTGCGCGCCATCGCCCGGCCCGGCCGGTCCGGGCCGCGCGAGGTCTGCGCCGACGGCCACTTCCGTTTCCTCGCGGGGGAAGCGGGCGAGGGCGGACCGCCGTCCGGGCCGCGCGTCGCGGTCGAGGAAGCGCTGCGCCGGTGGGGGATGACCGGTGTGCTGGTCGAGGTGGACGTCGAGTGCGACATCCCGTTGGCCAGGGGCCTCGGCTCCAGCGCCGCCTGCGCGGGCGCGGCGGTCCGCGCGGTCGCCGACCTGTACGGGCGCGCGCTCGACGCCGCCACCCTCTACGACTGCGTGCAGTGCGGCGAACAGGTCGCGCACGGCAGGGCCAGCGGGATCGACGCCAGTGCCGTGCTGGCGCACGGACCGATCCTGTTCCAGCGAGGCACCGCCCGGCCGATCGGCATCGCGGTCGACGCCGAGCTGGTCATCGCCGACACGGGCGTCCCCGGGTCCACCCACGAGGCGGTCGCCGGGGTCCGGCGCACACTCGACGCCGATCCACGGTCAGCGCGCCGCGTCCTGCGCCGGGCCACCGAACTGATCGGCTCCGCCGCCACTGATCTCAGCGAGGGCCGCGTCGCGGAACTCGGCACCGCGATGTTCGACTTCCAGGACCTGCTCGCCGGACTCGGCGTCAGCACACCGCGGATCGACGCCCTGGTCACCGCCGCGCGGGACGCGGGCGCGTTCGGCGCCAAGCTCACCGGCGCCGGGCTCGGCGGGTGCGTGCTCGCGCTCACCGCGACCGGGACCGCTCCCTCCGTGAGCGCGGCGCTGCGTGCGGCGGGCGCCGTGCGGACCTGGACCGTCACCGCCCGCAGCCTGCGGTCGCCCGCGCCGTCCTCCACCGCCTCGACACCGGATCGCGAGACACACCCATGACTTCCCCCGCCGCACTCCCCGTCGCGTCCGCGCGGGAGGGGGCCGCCACGGCGGTCGCCCACCCGAACATCGCCCTGGTGAAGTACTGGGGCAAGCGGGACGAGACGCTGTTCCTGCCCGTCACGGGAAGCCTGTCGCTGACCCTCGACGTCTTCCCGACCACCACCTCGGTCCAGCTGATCGACGGGCCCGCCGACACCGTGGAACTCAACGACGCCCCGGCCACCGGCGCCGCGCTGACCCGCGTCGAGAAATTCCTCGACCTCGTCCGCGCCAGGGCGGGCCGCACCGAACGCGCGGCGGTGGTGACCGCCAACGCGGGGCCGACCGGCGCGGGCCTGGCGTCCTCGGCCAGTGGGTTCGCCGCCCTGGCCACGGCCGCGGCCGCCGCCTACGGCCTCGACCTCGACGGCCGCGCGCTCTCGCGGCTGGCCCGGCGCGGCTCCGGCTCGGCCGCGCGCTCGATCTTCGGCGGATTCGTGGTGTGGCACGCCGGCGAAGGGGACGGTGAGGCAGGCGATCTGGCCTCGTTCGCCGAACCGATCGGCGGGGAGGGCCTCGACCCCGCGCTCGTTCTCGGCATCGTGGCGGCCGGCGCGAAAGCGGTGTCCAGCCGCGACGCCATGCGCCGCACCACCGAGACCTCGCCGCTCTACCGGCCCTGGGCCGAATCCTCCCGGATCGACCTCGCCGAGATGCGCGAAGCCGTTGCCCGCCAGGATCTTCCGGCCATCGGTGAGATCGCCGAACGCAATGCCCTCGGCATGCACGCCACCATGTTGGCCGCGCGCCCCGGCGTCCGCTACCTCTCGCCGCACTCGCTGGCAGTCCTCGACGAGGTCCTTGCCCTGCGCGCCGACGGCATCGCCGCCTACGCCACCATCGACGCCGGCCCGAACGTGAAGGTGCTGTGCGCCAGGGCCGACGCGCCCGTCGTCGCCGCCCGGATCGAGGCACTCGGCGAGTTCGTCACCACCCGCACCGCCCACATCGGTCCCGGGGTGCGGTGCACGACAGGTGGCGACCGATGAGCGGGCACGAAGCCCGACCGGTCCCGGTCCTCGCGCACGACCGGCCATCGCCGGCAGGCCGTGACGACCGGCGACCGGTGGGCGGGTCCGCGGAGGGAGCCGGCCCGGTGGGCGCTCCCGATCGGCCGGCATCCGCGGGTCACGGTGGGCGGCAGGAGGATCCGGCGTTCGGCGGGTCTCGCCAGTCGGTCACCTGTCGCGCGCCGGGCAAGCTGTTCATCGCGGGCGAGTACGCCGTCGTCGAGCCGGGGAATCTCGCGGTGCTCACCGCCGTCGACCGCTACGCGACCGCCACGGTGACCGCCGCCGACATCGACGCCACCTCACACCGCGCGGAGGAGGCCGCACCTGCCACCGGCCGGGTGGCTCGGACGCCGGGGATCATTCAGCGTTCCGATATCGATAGCACCGCGTCGCGGCACCGCGCGGAGGAGCTCGCCCCGGCCACCGGCCGCGTCACTTCGACGCCGGGGACCACGCTGCGTTCCGATATCGACGGCACCGTGTCGTGGCACCGCACAGACGAGCCCGCACCGACGACCGGCCACGTCATTCCGTTGCCGGAGATCACGCTGCGTTCCGACCTGGACGGCGGCGTGTCGCTGGCCTGTCGTCGCGAGGGCGATCGGCTCGTGCCCGCGACGCCCGACGGCGCGGTGCCGGCCGCGTTCGCGTACGTCTTCGCCGCGGTCTCGATCCTCGACCGGTTGCGCACCGAGCGTGGAATCACCGCTCGCCGTTATGTCTTGGCGGTCTCCACCGATCTCAGCGACGTCGACGGCCGCAAGTACGGCCTGGGCTCCAGTGCGGCCGTGACCGTAGCGACCGTGGCCGCGCTCGCCCGGTTCCACGAGCTCGAGCTCAGCGCGATGGATCGGTACCGGCTGGCGATGCTCGCGACGATTACTGTCGCTCCGCGGGCCTCCGGGGGTGACGTGGCCGCGGCCACCTGGGGCGGTTGGCTCGCCTACGGGTCGCCGGACCGGGGCCTTGTCGCCGAGACCGTGGCTCGGGGCGGGGTCGGCGCCGCCCTGCGCGCACCGTGGCCGGGCCTGTCGGTCCGCCCGCTGCCCACACCGCCCGGCCTCGCCCTCCGGGTCGGCTGGACCGGGAGCCCCGCCTCCACCCCGGCCCTGGTCGGCGCCGCCACCCGGGCGCGCGGTGACCGGACCGTGTTCAACGCGCGCAGCAACGACTGCGTCCAGCGCCTGACCACGGCCGTCGACGCCGGCGACGTCCCGGCGATCCGCGCAGAAATCGACTGTGCCCGTGAACTTCTGCTCGGCCTCGACGAGACCGCCCAACTCGGCATCATGACCCCGCGGCTGCACGCCCTGTGCGCGGCCGCCGCGGCGGTGGGCGCGGCGGCCAAACCCTCCGGCGCGGGCGGCGGCGACTGCGGGATCGCCGTCATCGAGAACACCAGCACCGCCGCCCTCGCCGAACTCACCGACCGCTGGGTCGCGGCGGGCATCCGTCCGCTGCCGCTGCGGATCCACCCACGCGCAGAGGAGGACTCATGATCGCCGACCGCAAGGACGACCACGTCCGGCACGCGGTGGACCAGCGCCGCGCGGACTCCGGCGGCAACGACTTCGACTGCGTCACCTTCGTGCACCACGCCCTGGCCGGGATCGACAGCGGCGAGGTCTCGCTCGCCGTCGACGTCGCCGGAAAGCAGTGGGACACACCGCTCTACGTCAACGCGATGACCGGCGGCAGCGCCAAGACCGGCGAGATCAACCGGAAACTGGCCGTGGCCGCCCGCGAGACCGGCATCCCCATCGCCGCCGGGTCGATGAGCGCGTTCTTCCGCGATCCCGCCGTGGCCGACACCTATCGGGTGCTGCGCCGGGAGAATCCGCACGGCTTCGTGATGGCCAATGTCAACGCGACCGCGTCGCTGGAGCAGGTGCTACGCGCGATCGAGCTGCTCGAGGCCGACGCGCTGCAGATCCATCTCAACGCGGTGCAGGAAGTGGTGATGCCCGAGGGCGATCGCTCCTTCGGCTCGTGGCCGCGCCAGATCGAGCACCTCGTCGCGCACGTCCCGATCCCGGTGATCGTCAAGGAAGTCGGGTTCGGCCTGAGCAGGCAGACCGTCGCGTGGCTGCGCGACGCCGGGGTCTCGGTGGCCGACGTCGGCGGCCGCGGCGGCACCAACTTCGCCCGCATCGAGAACTCGCGCCGCCCCGCGGGCGATTTCGCGTTCCTCGAGAGCTGGGGCCAGTCCACCCCCACCTGCCTGCTGGACTGCGCGGGCCTGGACGGCATCGACATCGCGGCCTCCGGCGGAATCCGCTCGCCGCTCGACATCGCCAGGGCGCTGGCGCTCGGCGCGAGCGCCACCGGAGTCGCCGGTGCCTTCCTCGACACCGTCGTGCGCGCCGACACCGACGCGCTGGTCGCCCAGATCCGCACCTGGCTCGACCAGCTGCGGCAGATCCTGACCGTGCTCGGCGCCCGCACCCCCGCGGACCTGGCCGGGTGCGACCTGCTGATCACCGGGGAGGTGGCGAGTTTCTGCGCACTGCGCGGCATCGACGCGGCCGCCCTTGCCCACCGGAGTCCCTGGTGGCGCGAATCGAGAGACCGAGGAGGAGTCATCGGTGAATGACATGTCGTACGCGGCGGTCCCACTGCAGTGGGTGGGCCCGATACGCATCACGGGCACGATCGTCGACGACGCCGTCGACGTCCCACTCGCCACCTACGAGACACCGCTGTGGCCCTCGGTCGGCCGCGGCGCCCGGATCTCGACGCTGTCCGAGCGCGGCATCGTCGCGACCCTCATCGACGAGCGGATGACCCGCTCGATCCTGCTCGAAGCCGACGACGCCTACACCGCGCTCACCGCCGTGCGGCAGCTGAAGGACCGCTTCGCCGAATTGCAGGAGGTGGTCGCGGGCAGCAGCCGCTTCGCCCGCCTGATCGACCTGCACCACCAGATCAACGGCAACCTGCTGTTCCTGCGCTTCGAGTTCAGCACCGGCGACGCCTCGGGCCACAACATGGCCACGCTCGCCAGCGATCACCTGATGGACCACATCCTGAGCACCGTGTCCGGTGTGCGCTACGGCTCCATCTCGGGCAACTTCTGCACCGACAAGAAGGCCACCGCGGTCAACGGCATCCTGGGGCGCGGCAAGAACGTCGTCACCGAACTGCTGGTGCCGCGCGCGGTGGTCGAGCAGCGCCTGCACACCACCGCCCGCCAGGTGGTGGAACTCAACATCCGCAAGAACCTGATCGGCACCCTGCTCGCCGGCGGAATCCGCTCCGCCAACGCGCATTACGCCAACATGCTGCTCGCGTTCTACCTGGCCACCGGTCAGGACGCGGCCAATATCGTCGAGGGCTCCCAGGGCGTCACCCACGCCGAGGACCGCGACGGTGACCTGTACTTCTCGTGCACGCTGCCCAACCTGATCGTCGGGACCGTCGGCAACGGCAAACACGCCAGCTTCGTGGACGAGAACCTCGAGCGCCTCGGCTGCCGTGCCGAGCGGGAGCCCGGCGCCAACGCGCGCTGCCTCGCCGTCATCGCCGCGGCCACCGTGCTGTGCGGCGAGCTGTCGCTGATGGCCGCCCAGACCAACCGCGGCGAATTGATGCGCGCCCACACCCAGTTCGAGCGGTCAACCACGAGCAACGGAACACAACGATGAACACACTCGCCGTAGGCATTCACGACCTGTCGTTCGCCACCACCCACTACGCCCTCGACCACGCCGTCCTCGCCGAGCGACTCGGCGTGGACCGCGACAAGTTCTACCTCGGCATCGGCCAGGAGAAGATGAGCGTCGCCGCCGCCGACGAGGACATCGTCACCATCGCGGCCGCGGCCGCGGCGCCCATCCTCGAACGGCACGGCACCGACAACATCCGCACCGTGTTGCTGGCCACCGAGACCGGCGTCGACCAGTCCAAAGCCGCCGCGCTGTACCTGCATTCGCTGATCGGGCTGCCCAACGCCGCGCGCGTGGTGGAGCTCAAGCAGGCCTGCTACGGCGGCACCGCCGGACTGCAGTTCGCCGCCGGACTGATCGCCCGCGACCCGGCGCAGCGGGTGCTGGTCATCGCCGCCGACATCGCCAAGTACGAGCTCGACACCCCCGGCGAGCCCACCCAGGGCGCCGCCGCGGTCGCGATGCTGGTCACCGCGGATCCCGCCATCCTGGCGCTGGACCCGCACTCGGGGCTCTACAGCGCCGACATCATGGACTTCTGGCGGCCCAACTACCGCTCCGAGGCCATCGTCGACGGCAAGACCTCGGTGAACGCCTACCAGAAGGCCGCCCAGGAGGCCTGGAGCGACTACCGGCGCCAGGGCGGGCGCGACCTCGCGGAGTTCGCCGCGTTCTGCTATCACCAGCCCTTCACCAAGATGGCCTACAAGGCGCACCGGCATCTGCTCGAAAGCCAGGGCCACACCGCCGATTCCGCCGCGATCGAGGCCGCGATCGGGGCCACCACCCACTACAACCGCACCGTCGGCAACAGCTACACCGCCTCCCTCTACCTCGGCCTGGCCGCGCTGCTCGACCACGCGGACGACCTCACCGATCGCGCACTGGCCCTGATCAGCTACGGGTCCGGCAGCGTGGCCGAATTCTTCAGCGGCACAGTCGTCCCCGGCTACCGCGACCACCTGCGCACCGAGGCCAACCGGGCCGCCATCGCCTCGCGCGAACTCATCGGCTACGAGCACTACCGCGCGCTGCACGAAGCCGGCTCGCCCAGTGACGGCGCCTACCACGCCATGCCCGAGCAAACGCGTCGCCCGTTCCGGCTCGCCGCGGTATCCGGCCACAAACGCATCTACGAAGCCCGCTGAGGTCACGCCATGAGCAGTAGCAACACATCCGGTGCGCCGGCCCGGCGGCACGTCCGCGTGCTGATCGTCGGCAGCGGCCTGTCCGGCCTCGGCACCGCGATCCGGCTCAGTCAGCGCGGTCTGACCGACTACGTCGTGGTCGAACGCGGACCCGACGTGGGCGGGACCTGGCGCGACAACACCTATCCCGGGGCGGGCTGCGACGTGCCCTCGCACCTGTACTCGTACTCGTTCGCGCTGAACCCGAACTGGTCGCGTTCGTTCTCCCCGCAGGCCGAGATCGAACAGTATCTGCGCGGTCTGGCCGATCGGTACGGCGTGCGCGACAAGCACCTGTTCGACTGCGCCATGACCGGGGCGCGCTGGATCGAGGCCGCGGCGCACTGGGAGGTCGACACCTCCCGTGGCGCGTTCACCGCCGACTTCGTGGTCTCCGCCGCCGGCGTGCTCGCCGAGCCGAAACTGCCCGACATCAAGGGGCTTTCGAGCTTCGAGGGCCAGATCTTCCATTCGGCGCGCTGGGATCACGAGGCGAGTCTGGCGGGCAAGAAGGTCGCCGTCATCGGCACCGGGTCCTCCTCGGTGCAGATCGTTCCCTCGATCGCCCCCGAGGTCGCGCGCCTTGACCTGTACCAGCGCACGGCGACCTGGGTGATGCCGCAGCTGAACCGGCCGTACCTGGCGGTGGAGCGCTTCGCGTTCCGGCGGCTACCCGGGTTGCAGCGGCTGCTGCGCGGGCTGATCTACCTGATGCGCGAGTTCTTCGTCATCACCCAGGTGAAGGCGCCGTGGACGGGCAAGGCGCTGGAGCTGGTCGGCCGGGCCAAGATGTGGCTCGAGATCCGCGATCCGGCCAAGCGCCGGAAGGTGGTGCCCGGACACCCGATCGGCTGCAAGCGAATGCTGGTGTCCAACAAGTTCTACCGCGCGATCGATCGGGACAACGTCGACCTGGTCACCGACGGCATCGCCGAGGTGCGCGCCGGTTCGATCGTCACCGAGGACGGCACCGAACGCGAGGTCGACGCCATCGTCCTGGCCACCGGCTTCCACGTGGCCGACTCGCCGACCTACAACCTCTACACCGGCCGCGACGGCCGCACCATGGCCGAGGCCGCCGACGAGGAGGGCTACCAGCTCTACAAGGGCGTCACGGTGGCCGGGTTCCCCAACATGTTCCTCATGCTGGGCGCCAACTCCGGGCTGAACTACACCTCGCTGATCTACGTCATCGAGTCGCAGATCGCCTACCTCCTCGACGCGATCACCACCATGGCGGACCGCGACCTGCGCACCTTCGAGGTGAAACTGGACGTGCAGCGCGCCTACAACCGCGCGCTCGAGCCGAAGATGGCCCGCACCGTGTGGGTCACCGGCGGTTGCGACAGCTGGTTCATCGACAAGCACGGCCGCAACTCGGCCCTGTGGCCGGACTTCAGCTTCCGGTACCGCCGTCAGCTGCGCACCTTCGACCTGGAGGCCTACGAGACGACGACCGGGTCCTGACGGCCCGCCCCGGCCGTCAGGCGCGGGCGTGCAGCGCCGACGGACGGGTGGAGCCGCGCAGGGGATTGGCGGTCGGGAAGGTGATCGACGGCAACGTCACCCACATGCGCACGCGGGTGCCGTTCTCGTCGTGGCCGAACTCCAGATCCTCGGTGAGCACCCGCATCATCTCCACACCGCGGCCACGGAAGCCCGGATCGGTGGGCGTCGGGATCCAGCGGCCGGTGTCGGCGACCTCGATCACCACGCGGTCGCCCTCGCACGTCGCGGTGAGGGTGACCCGCCCCGGCTCGGCGTCCCGATAGGCGTGCTCGACGCTGTTGCTGCACGCCTCGTTGGCGGCGGCGACCAGGTCGGCGGCCAGGTCGTGGGGGACCGCCGCGGTCGCGAACCAGCGGTACAGGTCCCGGCGCAGGCCGGTCAGTTCCGCCGCGGCGGCGGGGATGTCGAGGTGCAGCGGTTCGGGCGGCTGGCGGTAGACCACCATCGCGACGTCGTCGTCGTACCCGGCGGGCGGGCACAGGCGGGAGAGCACCGCGTCGGCGACGTCGCGGGGGAGCGCGCCGCCGGTCTCGCTGAGCACGCCCGCGATCTTCACGAAGCCCTCGTCGATGTCGTAGCCGCGCTGTTCGACGAGGCCGTCGGTGAACAACACCAGGGTGGCCCCCGGCGGCAGCGCCGTGGTGGCCTCCGGCCTGCGCGGGGTCTCGAACGTGGCCAGCGGCACCGCGCGCCCGCCCTCGAGGATTCGTCCCGGTCCGCCGGGCGGCGCCAGGATCGGCGGCATGTGGCCCGCGTTGGAGTAGCGCACCATGCCGCGTTCGGGATCCAGCACGGCCGCGCACACGGTGGTGCACATGGCGCCCGGAATCCGCGCGGCCACGGCATCGAGCTCGCTGAGCAGCTGCGCCGGTCCGGCCCCGCGCAGGAGCAGAGCCCGTGCGGCCGTGCGCAATTGGCCCATCACCACCGCCGCCGACAGGCCGCGGCCCACACAGTCGCCCACCACCACGCCGATCGTGCCGTCGCGCAGCGGCACCACGTCGTACCAGTCGCCACCGATCTCGAGCGGCGGCAGCGCCGGCTCGTAGTGCACCGAGAACCGCGGCGGCAGCTCGATCGGGCCGAGCATCGCGCGCTGCAGCGTCAGCGAGGTGGCGCGGGCCTGGTCGAAGTTGCGGGCACGCTGCAGCGCGACACTGAGATGGCCGACCAGCAGCGAATACAGCGCCCAGTCGGCCGCGCTGATCACGCGCGGCGCCCCGAAGCGCACCCACAGCGCGGCGTCGCCGGTCTCGCCCAGCGGTGCCACCACCGCGTCGACCCCGCTGTCCTCGCCGGTGATGGCCGACAGCCCGCGCGCGGGCTGCCTGCGCGCCCGGTCGAGCAGGCCGCGCGTCTCGTCGTCGAGGGTGATCCGGCCGGACGGGTCCGGCACCGGCGCGGCGGTGAATCGTGGTGCGCCCTCGATGTTCTCGGCGTCCTCCGCCGGCGGCTCGCCGCACGAGTACACATCGGGCTGCCCGGTCCGGCTCGGCCACACCGCCACCAGCGCGGTGCGCGCCCCCATGGTGCGGCGCAGCTCGTCGAGCCCGACGGCGAGCACCTCCACCATGCTCGTCGCCGCGCCCACCGCGGTGGCCAGTCGGGAGGCGGCCTGATCGCGGGCTTGCGCGTCGTGCTCGGCGGTCACGTCGCGCACCGTGCCGACGAAGATCTGCTCGTTGTTCTCCTGCTTCACCAGTGAACTCGCGCTCACCGCCAGCCAGCGCTCGCGCCCGTCGCGGTGCCGGATCGGCATCACGAAACGTGAAGCGTCCGTACCGATCTGGGGATATCCGGCGCGCTCGGAGAGGGTCCACGGATGCGGCAGGGGATAGGGCACCTGATCGGCGTCGTAGCCGGTGAGCACCCCGAACGCGGAGTTCACCTCGACGATGGTGCCCTGCGAGTCGGCGACGAAGAAGCCGTCCTGCAGCGATTCCACCAGCGCGGTGCGGAACGCGTCGCGTCCGGCCAGATCCTCGGCGCGCGAGCGCTGCTGCTCGTAGCGGCGGGTTCCGTCGAGGTAGCCGCGGGTGGCGATGTCGAGCGCCGCCATGGTCTGCAACAGGAACTCCAGCGCCACCTCGGCGCCGCGCGGGTCGGCGGGCCGGCCCGCGAACTCGGCGACGGTGCGGTAGTGGTGCTCGGTGAGGTCGAGCAGGCTGATGTCCTCCACGAGCGCTCGCCTGCCGAGGTCGTAGCCCTCGGTGAGGCCCGCCTGGCCGGGCGCGGCGACGTGACGGCGTAACGCCGCCGAATAGTCGTCGAGGAATGCGGCCAGGACAGCGCTCATCGGCGGCCTCTCATGGGCAGGCTCCGCGGTAGCGGGCCGCGAGCACCAGGGCGTCATCGGTGTCCTTGGCGTCACGCGCGAGCAGGTCGCTCGCGATCGCGGCGGCGGGGCGTGCCAGATCGATGGATTCGGGGCCGACCGCGACGATGCCGTCGGTGGCCATCAGCAGCAGATCGCCCGGCCGGATCGGCAGGGTCTGCGGTTGCAGGTGGGAGGGCAGCCGGTAGCCGACGATGCCGCCGGTGAGCAGCATCGTCGCGCGCAGTTCCGGACCGGCCGGGCCGCGGGTGAGCAGGCGTGACTCGACATTGCCCACGCCGAGCCACTGCAGCGTCTCGCCGGGACCGATCAGCGCCAACGACACCGCGGCGCCGCGGGTTTCGACCATCGCGCGATGGCAGAGCACCATCAGGACATCCAGCGGTTCGCCACGGTTGTCCGAGAGGATGACCATCGCGCGGTCGGCGGCGTCGGCGGCCGCCGCACCGTGCCCGAGGCCGTCGAGCACGCCGAACAGCGCCCCGCCGTCGCCGGTGTCGAGGACGACCGCGCGGTCTCCGGAGACGTCCTGCCCGGGCAGTGCCCGACCGGCCGTCGACCATTCCGTGCGGCCGATGATCCCGTCTTCATGCACCGTCGGGTACCCACTTCCACATCTCGATCAACGTCCCGCGTCCCGGGGCGGAATCGATGGTGAGCCGATCCATCAGCCTGCGCGCGCCGGGCAGGCCGAGACCGAGTCCGCGGCCGGTGGAGTACCCGTCCTCCAGGGCGCGCGGGATGTCCCGGATGCCGGGACCCTGGTCCTCGGCCTGGACGACGAGAGCCCGACGGCCCTCCCTGAGGTCGACAAGCAGCCGGATCTCCCCGCTGCCCGCGTAACTGGTGATGTTGCGGGCGATTTCGGAGATGGCGGTGGAGATCATGGTGCGGTCGGTGAGGGTGAAGCCGAGTTGAGCCCCCAGCTCGTGCCCGGCCTGACGTGCGGTCACGATGTCCTCGGACACCTTGACCGCGATCGCAACCTGCTCAGCGGCCACTGTCACGACCGTCTCTTCGGCTGCGCGGGTGCCGGTTGAGCCAGGCGAGGCCCTCTTCCAGATCCAGCGCGGTGTGCATGTCCTCGAAGGTCAGCCCGAGCTGCACCATGGCGAAGGCGACCTCGGGCTGCAAGCCGACGATGACCGTCTCCGCGCCGCGCAGCTGGGTCATGTGCGCGATGGTGCGCAGCGAGCGCGCGGCGAAGGAGTCCATGACGTCGATGGCGGTGACATCGACGATGATGCCGGTCGCGCGATAGCGACTGACCTGCTTCATCAGGTCGTCCTGCAAGCGCTCGGTGTCGGCGTCGGTCAGGGCCGACTGCACCGAGGCGATGAGGAACGTGCCTTGTTTGAGAATAGGTACCGGCATGGTGGGCCTGATCAGCGCCCGTCTCGCTCGACCAGGCGCTCGGTGACCCGAGAGACCTCGTAACCCAGCAGGCGTTCGGCCTCCTCGATGCCGCCCTGCAGGTCACCGACGGCGTTCATCTTGGACAGATCCAGGCCGATCGTCACCAGGGTCAGCGCGATCTCCGAGGACAGGCCGGTGATGATGACGTTGGCGCCCATCAGGCCGGAGGCGTCGACGGTCTGCACGAGGTGGTTGGCCACCACGGAGTCGATCGCGGGCACACCGGTGATGTCGATGACGACGACCTTGGCGCGGTTGGCGCGGATGGCGCGCAGCAACTGCTCGGTGAGCTGGCGGGCGCGCTGGGAGTCGAGCACACCGATGATCGGCAGGATGAGCAGCTGCTCGCGCACCTGCAGCACCGGGGTGGACAGCTCGCGGATGGCCTCCTGCTGGCGGCTGATCACGCGCTCGCGTTCCTGCACGAACGAGACGCCCACGGTGTTGGCGATGCGGTTGGCGGCGGGCTCGTAGGCGTCGAGCACCTGGTTGAGCATCTCGAAGTTCGACTGGTACTTCGAGAACAGCGATCGGGCCAGCACGTCGCGCAGCAGCAGCACGATGCCGAGGACCTCGTCGGTCTCGACGCCCCGGGGAATGATGCGCTCGGACAGATCGCGGGCGTAGGCCTGCAGGGCCTCGACGCTACCGGTCTCGAGCACCTCGACGTAGTTGTCGAAGATCGAGGTCGCCTCGGAGAAGATCTCCTCCGGGGTCATCGCGGTGAGCAGCTGGGCCTCGGTGATGCGGCGGGCCCATTCCTCGCGCAGCGCGGTGCGGTTCTGCCTGAGGTGCTCGACCAGCTGAGGCAGGAGATTGTCGACAGGGCGCGCTGGCACCGAATCCGTCGAAAGACTCGTGGACACCTCGGACATGGAAACTCCTGCCCCTTTCGACGGACATCGGTTCGGACGCGCGGCGCGCATCGACTCGAGCCTACTCATACCCCACCCCCGATGCCGCGCAAACGTGCGGGTTACCCAGCGCACTCCCGCTACGACGGGGCGAACCCGCGCTCGAGTGCCCGCAGCGCGCGGTCCAGGTACTCGGTCAGGTCGGTGTCGCCGCGGGTCAGCCAGGCGTCGAAGGCCGCCCGCGCCGCGGCCAGGGTGGTGCGCCCGACGGCCAGCGGGATCAGGTCGTCGGCGCCGGTCCCGAGCCTGCGGGCGGCGAATTCGCCGACCGCGCGTTCCCAGGCGTCGTAGTGTGCGCCCGCGCCCGCCGAGAGCGCGGGAACCCCGGAGACCAGGCGCATCCTGGTGCGCAGTTCAGGGATGTCCTCGGCGCGATAGCGGTTGGCCGCCACCACGATCCGGCGCACTGCGGCCATCATCGGCTCGTCGTCGGGCACGGCGGCGAACGCCGCGCGCAGGTCGGCGACCTCGTTGTCGAACTGGTGCCACAGCACCTCGGTCTTGCTCGGGAAGTACCGGAAGAAGGTCCGTTCGCTGACCCCGGCGGCCGCCGCGATCCGTTCCACGGTGACCTCGTCGAAGCCGTGCTCGGCGAACAGCTTCATGGCGATGACTTCGAGTTCGCGGCGCGTGGTGCGCGGCGGGCGACCGCGGTGCGCGCGCGGTGTCGGGGCGGACATGGATACAGAGTAGGGCGCGCGGGGCCCTTGATTATGTCAGTGACTGTCGTTAATGTTCGGACCATGTTCGTGGCTCACCTCACATGGCCCGAGGCGGGCGCATGTGCCTCCACGGGAGTGATCCTGCTCATCCCGCTCGGCGCCACCGAGCAGCACGGCCCGCACCTGCCGCTGTCGACCGACACCGACATCGCCGCGGCCGTGTGCGCCCGCGTCGCCGCCGAGCGCGCCGACGTGCTGGTCGCGCCCGCCGTGCCCTACGGCGCCAGCGGCGAGCACGCCGGGTTCGCGGGCACCCTGTCGATCGGGCAGGCCGCGCTGGAACTGCTCGTCGTCGAACTGTGCCGCTCGGCCACCGACACGTTCTCGCGGATCGTGCTGGTCAACGGCCACGGCGGCAATGTCGAGGCGCTACGGCGGGCGGTGGCGCTGCTGCGCACCGAATCACGCGATGTCCGGCTGTTCACACCCGGCTACGGCGGCGACCCGCACGCGGGCCGCACCGAGACCGCGATCCAGCTCGCGCTCACCCCCGAGCGGGTGCGTCCCGAGCTGGCCGAACCGGGCGACGGGCGCCCGCTGACCGAACTGCTGCCGCTGTTGCGCGCGGGCGGTGTGCGCGCGGTCAGCCCCAACGGAATTCTCGGCGACCCCACCGGGGCGAACGCCGACGAAGGCGCCGCGCTGCTGCGCGCGGCGACCACCGCGTTACGGACAGACCTGGGCCACTGGTGGCCGCAGGATCGTGAGGAAGGATCACATCGATGAACCCCTGGTTCGAGACCGTCGCCGAGGCGCAGCGCCGCGCCCGCAAGCGCCTGCCGAAGTCGGTGTACGGCGCGCTGATCGCGGGCTCGGAACGTGGCCAGACCATCGAGGACAATCAGACCGCGTTCACCGAACTCGGCTTCGCCCCGCACTGCGCTGGCCCGATCGGCGAGCGTGACCAGTCGACCACCGTGCTCGGCCAGCAGGTCTCGATGCCCGTGCTGATCTCGCCCACCGGCGTGCAGGCGGTGCACCCCGACGGCGAGGTCGCCGTCGCCAGGGCCGCGGCCGCGCGCGGGATCGCCATGGGACTGAGCTCCTTCGCGAGCAAGTCGATCGAAGAGGTGATCGCGGCCAATCCGTCCACGCTGTTCCAGCTGTACTGGTGTGGCAACCGCGACCAGATCCTCGAGCGGATGGCGCGGGCCAAGGCGGCCGGCGCGGTGGGCCTCATCCTCACGCTGGACTGGTCGTTCTCGCACGGGCGCGACTGGGGCAGCCCGGTCATCCCCGAATCGCTGAACCTGCGCACCATGATGAAGTTCGCGCCGCAGACCCTCGCCCGGCCGCGCTGGCTGGCCACCTACCTGCGCTCGGGCTCCATCCCCGACCTCACCGCCCCCAACATGGCCGTCGGCGGCGGCGCGGCGCCCGGTTTCTTCGGCGCCTACGGCGAGTGGATGCAGACCCCGGCCCCGGACTGGGACGACGTCGCCTGGATCTGCGCCCAGTGGGACGGTCCGGTGCTGCTCAAGGGCGTGATGCGGGTCGACGACGCGCTGCGCGCGGTCGACGCGGGCGTGGCAGGCATCTCGGTGTCCAACCACGGCGGCAACAACCTCGACGGCACCCCGGCCGCCATCCGGGCGCTGCCGGTGCTCGCCGACGCGGTCGGCGGCCAGATCGAGGTGGTGCTCGACGGCGGCATCCGGCGCGGCAGCGACGTCGTCAAGGCCGTGGCGCTGGGCGCCCGCGCGGTGCTCATCGGCCGCGCCTACCTGTGGGGTCTGGCCGCCAACGGCCAGGCGGGCGTGGAGAACGTGCTCGACATCCTGCGCGGCGGTATCGATTCCGCGCTGCTCGGCCTGCGCAAGACCTCGATCGCCGACCTGGACCGCGGCGACGTCATCGTGCCGGACGGTTTCGAGCGCGCCCTCGGGGTTCCCGCTGGCTTCGAACGTCCGCTCACCACCGCGGATCTCGCCCGCTAGCCCTCCCGGTCGAACACCCGCGGACCGGAGTCCGCGGGTGTTTTCGCGTCCGCGCGTCCTGGCCTGCCGCTACCATCGGTGACCGATCGTGTCCGACCGAAAAACGCAGTGCCCGAGGGGGAAACGTGAGTGGGGGAGACAGCGGCGGGAACCGTCGCGCCCGGATGATGAAGTCGCGCAGTGTCACCAGCACGCTGCCCGCCGTGGTGGCGGTCGCGCTCGTCTCTGCCGGGTGCGGCGCTGGAGTCGAGTCGACCTCGCACCGCGCGACCACGACCACCAGGCCCGCGGTGACCACGACCAAGACGACCACCACGGTCAAGCCGACGACCACCACCAGCGGGACCGCGCAGCCGACGGCCGTGGGCGTGTGCGTCGACACCAGCACCGACACCCGGGTCGCCGACGAGAAGTGCGACACTTCCGACGACCGTTACAAGACCTTCTGGTACCGGCACACCGACACCTTCCTGTACCCGGCTGTCGGCGCCGCCATCGCGCTGGCCGCGGGCACGTTCGTCCGGCCGTCCGGCAGCGGAGTGTACGACCGCGGCGTCCCCACCGCGGGCGGCAAGGTGCTGCGCGGTGGCCTGGGGCAGCGTCCCGACAGCAGTGGCGGCGGCAGCGGTGGGGGCGGCAGCGCGGGGAGCTAGCCGCCCGCCATGTCTGCGGCGGGCTCCTCGGCCGTCTCGGCCGCGGACCTGCCCCGCCCGGTGGGCCCGAATCCCCCTGCCGCACTGCGGTGGTGGTTGATCAGCACGTCGTAGATCTCGGCGAGTGCGGCGAGCTGGCCGCGATCGAGCACGTCGATCATGTGCTTGCGCACACTGCGCACGTGCGCGGGCGCCGCCGTGGTGAGCAACTGCCCGCCCGCGGGCGTCAGCCGGGCCACCGTGCGGCGCTGGTCGTGCGGCATGGTCTCCCTGGTCACCAGTCCGCGCTTCTGCATGCGGGTGATCTGGTGGGAGAGCCTGCTCTGCGACCATTCGAGTGCGCCGGCCAGGTCAGCGAAGGTCAAACGCTGACCCGGCGCGTCGGCGAGGTACACGAGGACCGAGTACTCCACCCAGCTGAGGTCGGCGGCCCGGACCGCGTCGCGCCCGATCGCCGCGGCGATCAGGTCGCGGGTTCGGACATAGCCCAGCCAGGCACGCATTTCGACATCATCGAGCCACTGTGGATCGGTCACGATCGAGCTCCAGTCTGAAGGTGCAGGCTTCGGATTGGAACGGTGCACACCCCGCCACCGTCCGGAGAATGGGTAGCACCGTTTGTGTTGAACGTGCAACCTCGACCTTTGTTCAAATTCCGTTCTTCGCGTCACATAGGGTTGCCTAACCAGCGGGGTGGGTGGCGGTGCTCGATAGGCTCCGAGTGCTTTGTGACCAGCCACCCGAGGAGTGCGATTCGTGACCGCGCCGGAGTTCCGCTATTCCGATCTGCTGCCGATCGGCGCCGACGACACGCCGTACCGCCTGCTCACCACCGAGGGGGTCAGCACCTTCGAGCACAACGGTCGCACCTTCCTGCAGGTCGAGCCCGAGGCGCTGCGGCTGCTCACCGAGACGGCGATCCACGACATCAGCCACTACCTGCGCCCCGCGCACCTGCGCCAGCTGCGCAAGATCATCGACGACCCGGAGTCCTCGGGCAACGACCGCTTCGTGGCGCTCGACCTGCTCAAGAACCTCAACATCTCCGCGGGCGGCGTGCTGCCGATGTGCCAGGACACCGGCACCGCGATCGTGATGGGCAAGAAGAGCGAGGGCGTGCTGACCGGCGTCGACGACGCCGAGTGGATCAGCCGCGGCGTGTTCGACGCGTACTCCACGCTGAACCTGCGCTACTCCCAGCTCGCCCCGATCACCATGTGGGACGAGAAGAACACCGGCTCCAACCTGCCCGCCCAGATCGAGCTGTACTCGACCGAGGGCGACGCCGACAACCCGGTCTACAAGTTCCTGTTCATGGCCAAGGGTGGCGGTTCGGCCAACAAGTCGTTCCTGTACCAGGAGACCAAGGCCGTCCTGAACCCCGAGCGCATGCTCGAGTTCCTCGACGAGAAGATCCGTTCGCTGGGCACCGCGGCCTGCCCGCCGTACCACCTCGCCGTGGTCATCGGCGGCACCAGTGCCGAATTCGCACTCAAGACAGCCAAGTACGCCTCGGCGCACTACCTGGACAACCTGCCCACCGAGGGCTCGATCACCGGCCACGCCTTCCGTGATCTCGAGCTCGAGGAAGAGGTCTTCCAGCTCACCCGCGAGTTCGGCATCGGCGCGCAGTTCGGCGGCAAGTACTTCTGCCACGACGTGCGCGTGGTCCGCCTGCCCCGCCACGGCGCCTCCTGCCCGGTCGCCATCGCGGTGTCCTGCTCGGCCGACCGCCAGGCGCTGGCCAAGATCACCAAGGACGGCATCTTCCTGGAGCAGCTGGAAACCGAACCGGCCCAGTACCTTCCGGAGCAGACCGAGGAGATCCTCGGCGGCGACGTGGTGAAGATCGACCTGAACCGGCCGATGGACGAGATCCGCGCCGAGCTCTCGAAATACCCGGTGAAGACCCGTCTTTCGCTGACCGGCCCGCTGGTCGTGGCCCGCGACATCGCGCACGCCAAGATCAAGGAACGCCTCGACGCGGGCGAGCCGATGCCGCAGTACCTGCGCGACATGGCCGTCTACTACGCCGGTCCGGCCAAGACCCCCGAGGGCTACGCCTCCGGCTCGTTCGGCCCCACCACCGCGGGCCGGATGGACTCCTACGTCGACCAGTTCCAGGCCGCGGGCGGCTCGATGGTCATGCTGGCCAAGGGCAATCGCTCCGCCCAGGTCACCAAGGCGTGCAACGAGCACGGCGGCTTCTACCTGGGCTCCATCGGCGGTCCCGCCGCCCGGCTCGCCCTGGACTGCATCAAGAACGTCGAGGTCCTCGAATACCCCGAGCTCGGCATGGAGGCGGTCTGGAAGATCGACGTCGAGGACTTCCCGGCCTTCATCGTCGTGGACGACAAGGGCAACGACTTCTTCGCCGAGACCTCCAAGCCCATCGCGCTGCGGGTGCGCACCCGTTCGAAGGAACGGGTGTAAGCACCGCGCTCCCACGAAGACCCCGGCGCCGCCGGGGTCTTCGGTCGTCTACTGGGCGCTTGATCGATTCGCGGGGTAGGGTGACGCCCGATAGACGCTGGACGGCTCGACGGGGGTGGCGATGGCGGCCGGCGGAGTGCCAGAGGGGCGCGTGGCGCGTGGCGCCGCACTCGGGCAGCTGGCCGCGGAACAGACCGTGCGCGGCCTCGGGATGCGGCTGTCGATGCTCGCGCGCACCGACGAGGCCAGGCAGGTGCTGGCCGAACGGTCGGCGATGAAGACCGCCCAGCAGATCGTGGCGGTGCTGGGCAGCATGAAGGGCTCGGCGATGAAGCTGGGCCAGATGCTGTCGGTGCTCGACCTCGATTTCGTGCCCGAGTCCCACCGCGAGCAGTTCGGGCGTCAGCTCGCCGCCCTGCGTGACCGCGCGCCGACCATGGAGTTCGCGACGACGCGCCGCGTCGTCGAAGACGATCTGGGACCGCTGTCGGGCGTCTTCGCCGAGTTCGACGAGACCGCGCTCGCGGCCGCCTCCCTCGGTCAGGTGCACCGCGCGCGCCTGCGCGACGGGCGCGAGGTCGCGGTGAAGGTGAAGTACCCCGGGGTGGAACGCGCCGTCCACGCCGATATCGGCAACCTCGAATTCCTCAGCAAGATGGCCAGATCCGTGCTGCCGTCGATGGCCGACACCGGTGTGCTGGAGGAGATCGCCGACAATCTGCGCAGCGAACTCGACTATCCGCGCGAGGCGCGCACTCAGCACCGGGTGGCACAGCGCTACCGGGGCCACCCCTTCATCACCGTGCCCGACGCCATCGAGGAGTACTGCTCACGGGACGTGCTGGTGACCGAATACGTCGCGGGCCACCCGTTCTCCCGCCTGCAGGAGCTGGGCGCCGCCGAGCGCGACCACTACGGCGAGCTCATCTACCGCTTCTATCTCGGCACCTTGTTCACCGACAACGAGTTCTGCGGTGACCCGCATCCGGGCAATGTGCTGCTCGCCGAGGACGGCAGGCTCGCCTTCGTCGATTTCGGGCTCTATCACCGGATGGCGCCCGAGCACGTGGAATTCGAGCGGTCCTGTCTACGCGCGGCGGGGGAGAACCGCCCCGACGATCTGTACGCGGCCTGGGTGGGACGCGGCATCATCGACCCGGAGGCGGGCGTCACCGTGGAGGAGTGCCTGGCCTATGTGTGGGCCGCCTGCGGATGGCACCTGCTCGACGAGGAGGTGACGATCACCCCGGAACTCGCCACCAGCGCGGTACTGCTCGCCGTCGACCCGCGCGCGGTGGAATTCCAGGGCATGCACCGCCAGCTGCTCCCACCCGAACACGTCTTCTCCCGCCGGGCCGACCTGTTCACCTTCGCCACCCTCGGCCAGCTCCGGGCGAGCGCCAACTGGCATCACCTGGCCAGGGAATGGCTCTACGACGAGCCGCCGCGCACCGATCTCGGCCGGGCGATCGCGCGCTGGCGACGCGGCGACTGAGCGCTTTCCGCACCGTGGTGGCGCGCTGACCAGCGTCTACGCATCGACGTAGTAGCTTGGTCGGCGGGGTTCGTCGTCGGTGTGTGGAAGGGAGGTGCGGTGGGTCAGTCGACCGGCCGTTCCGCCGCGCACCCGGGAACCGTGCGCGCCCTGATGCTCGTGGTCGCGGTGCTGTGCGCGCTCGTGATCGATTGCACCACGGTGCATCACGACGAGCACCACGAGGCCGGGCTCCTCGCCGCGGTCGTGGCCGCGGCCGATCACGCCGTGCCCGACCATCCGCTGCCCGACCACTGCCTCGCCGACACGGCGGTGGCCGACAGCGGTCTCGTCCTGCCCGCGCTGGGCCTGTTCGCCGGGGTGGTACTCGTGCTGCTCGCGAGCCTGGGTCATCCCGCGCTCGCGCCACGCGCACCGCCGCACTCCTCCCCGCGGTGTCGCCGGGGTCGCGACATCCTCTGCCAGATCTGCATCTGTCGACGCTGACCGGTCAGCGCCAGGCCGCCCGCCGCGGGTGGGCCGGTGTCCGCTGCCCGTTCTCGCCAGCTCCGCCGTGCCCGGCGGAGCCCACAGGAAAGCGACAGACAATGCAGGAACACGCGCTCGACAGGACCCTTCCCGCGCTCGCCGCCCGGCCACACGCGCTGGTCGGCAACACCCCGGTCATGTGGGTCGGTGCCCCACTGGCCACCGGCGACCGGGGATTCTGGGCCAAACTGGAAGGATTCAATCCCGGCGGGATGAAGGACCGGCCCGCCCTGCACATGGTGCGGTGCGCGAAGGAACGCGGTGACCTCCGTCCCGGCGCGCCGATCGTCGAATCCAGCAGTGGCACCTTCGGACTGGGCCTGGCGCTGGCCGGCCTCGAGCACGGTCACCCGGTGACCGTGGTGACCGATCCCGGCCTGGAACCGATCGTCGCCCGCATGCTGGCGGCGTTCGGCGCGCGGGTCGATCTGGTGGACCGCCCGCACCCGGTCGGTGGCTGGCAGCAGGCGCGCCGCGACCGCGTCGCCGCCCTGCTCGCGGCCGCACCCACCGCGTGGTGCCCGGATCAGTACAGCAACCCCGACGCGTCGGACGGCTACGCCGGACTGGCCGACGAACTGCTCGAACAATTGGGCCGCGTCGACGTGCTGGTGTGCGCGGTCGGCACCGGCGGGCACTCGGCCGGCGTCGCCCGCGCCCTGCGGCGCCACCACCCGGCGCTGCGCCTGATCGGGGTCGACACCGTGGCCTCGACGATCTTCGGTCAGCCCGCGGGCCCGCGCCTCATGCGGGGGCTCGGCTCGAACATCCACCCGGCCAACGTCGACTACGCCGCGTTCGACGAGGTCCACTGGGTCGCCCCGGCGGAGGCCGTCTGGGCCTGCCGGGCGCTGGCGGCCACGCACTACGCCACCGGCGGATGGAGTGTCGGCGCGGTCGCGCTCGTCGCGGGCTGGGTGGCGCGCACCACCGCGCCGGAGACGACGGTCGCCGCGGTGTTCCCGGACGGGCCGCACCGCTACTTCGACACCGTCTACAACGACACCTATTGCCGCGCACACGATCTCCTCACCGGCCCGCCGCCCGCCGAACCCGCGACCATCGCGCACCCGGCCGAGCGCGTGGTCGAATCGTGGACCCGCTGCGCGACGGTGGTCGATCCAGCGGCGACCGCCGTCGCGCCGGGGCCGGTGATCGTGTGAAGACACTGCGGGTCTTCGCCGGCTTCGACACCCCGGCCCGGCTGCTCATGATCAACCAGTTCGGCATCAATCTCGGCTTCTACATGCTGATGCCGTACCTGGCGGGCTATCTGTCGGGGCCACTCGGGCTGGCGGCGTGGGCCGTCGGCCTGGTGCTCGGGGTGCGCAACTTCTCCCAGCAGGGCATGTTCCTGGTCGGCGGCACCCTGGCCGATCGGCTCGGCTACAAGCCGCTCATCGTCGCCGGCTGCCTGCTGCGCACCGCGGGGTTCGCGGCGCTGATCTTCGCGACCTCGCTGCCGATGTTGGTGATCGCCTCGGCGGCAACGGGATTCGCCGGGGCGCTGTTCAATCCGGCGGTGCGCGCCTACCTGGCGGCCGAGGCGGGGGAGCAGCGGCGGGTCGAGGCGTTCGCGGTGTTCAACGTGTTCTATCAGGCGGGCATCCTGGCCGGGCCGCTGGTCGGTATCGCGCTGCTGGGCTTGGACTTCCGGTGGGTCGCGGGGGCGGCGGCCGTGGTGTTCGCGGTGCTGTCGGTGGCGCAGCTGTGCGCGCTGCCGCAACGGCGTGGCGCCCCCGCGACGGGGTCGGTGCTGGGTGACTGGCGCGCGATCGCCGGACATCGGCGGTTCGTGGCGTTCGCGGTGGCGATGGGCGGGTCCTATGTACTCTCGTTCCAGGTGTATCTGGCGCTGCCGCTGCAGGCGGAGGTCATCTCCGGAGCGGGCGCGCAGACGCTGACCGCGCTGGTGTTCGTGGTGTCCGGCGTCGTCGCCGTGGCCGGACAGGTGCGGATCACCGCCCGGTTTCGTGCGCGCTGGGGAACCGGGCGCGGGCTGGTCATCGGGGTCGGTGTGCTCGCGGCGGCGTTCGTTCCGCTGGTTCTCGTGCCGGGCTCCGGTCCGTTCGGCACGGCGGCCGCGGCGGTGGCCCTGCTGCTCGCGGCCGCCGTACTGGCGGTCGGGACGGCCGCGGTGTTCCCGTTCGAGATGGACACCGTCGTCTCGATGGCCGAGGGCAAGCTCGTCGCGACCCACTACGGCTTCTACAACACGATCGTCGGCGTCGCGATCCTGGCGGGCAACCTGGCGACGGGAGCCGTCTTCGGCGCCGCCAGAGCGGCGGGGGCGGACCGGTTCGTCTGGGCCGGACTGGTGCTGATCGGGGCGGTCACCGCGTTCGCCGTGCACCGTGCGATCCGGCCGGCGCCGGGACGGCATCGGCTGCGGGCCGACCTGGCGCCCTACACGGCGCCGCCGGGCCGGTGGCCCGTCCGCACCGGCGGCGAGTCGTGGGCCGAACCGGACCGGATCATGCGGTGACCTGGGCGGTGTCCGAGCCCGGCCACCGCGGGTCGGCTCGGGCATCGGACCGTCGATAGTATTCCGGCATGACTACTGTGCTCGGCCGAGTGGCCGACCGGATGCTGGTGACGGTCACGGCCGCGGCGGCCGTCACCGCCGTCGGCGTCGGCCTCGCCACCGCCCAGCCGAGCGGGACCGACCAGCGCGAACAGTTCCAGTCGGCCGCGGGCACCGAGGGCCTCGACCCCGCGCTGGCCCTGGCCTACACCCTCGCCGAACAGCAGGCGCACGCCGAAGACGTGCCGCTGTCGATCACCTCGGGCCACCGCACCCACGCCGAGCAGGACATGCTCTGGCAGGACGGTCTGGCCACCTACGGCAGCCCCGAGGAGGCCCGCCGCTGGGTGCTGCCGCCGGAGGAGTCCACCCACGTCTCCGGCCACGCGATCGACGTCGGCCCCCAGGTCGGCGCCCAGTGGCTGGAAGCCAACGGCAACCGATGGGGCCTGTGCCGGACCTTCGACAACGAGTGGTGGCACTTCGAGCTGGTCACCGCGCCGGGCGCGCCCTGCCCGCCGCGGGTGCCCGACGCCAGCCTGCGCTGACGCCGGGCCGGCCGGTCAGCGCAGCGCGCCGAAGAAGGTCCGGAGGTCGGCGACGTGGGCCGCGGGTTCCTCCATCGCGACGAAGTGGTTGCCGGGGTTGCCCGCGGGCCAGTGGGTGATCTTGTTGTCGCGGTCGGCGAGCTTGCGCATGAGCGGTGACCCGCCGCCGTAGACACCGGTCGGCACCAGGCTCTGACCGATCGGCCAGCCGAAACCGCCGTCGCGCACGCCGTTGTACATCGGCCACGACGACGAGCCCGTCGTCTGGGTGAACCAGTAGATCGCGACATTGGTCAGCAGGTGATCCCGGTCGATCACGTCCTCGGCCAGCTCGGCCATGGGCGTGAACTCCTGGAACTTCTGGATCATCCACGCCAGCAGCGCCACGGGCGAATCGTTCCAGCCGAGCGCGAAGGTCTGCGGTGCCGCCCGCAACAGGGTGTGGTGGTCGACGCCGCCGGTCATCCACTGCTGCATCTCTTCCCACTGGGCCAGATCCTCCGCGGACATCGTGGGCACGTCGGCCTCGGTGGGCATGCCGATGCCGCCGTCGAGATGCACGCCGAGCACGTGATCCGGTGCGGCCAGCGCCATTTCGGGCGCGACGTAGGCGCCGAGATCGCCGCCCTGGGCGCCGTAGCGGTCGTAGCCGAGCCGTGCCATCAGCGTCGTCCACATGCGCGCGACGGTGGCCGTGCTCATCCCCGTCTGGCGAGGCGCGGCGGAGAAGCCGAAGCCGGGGACCGACGGGATCACCACGTCGAAGGCGAGCGCCGGATCGAGACCGTGGGCCCGCGGCTCGGTGAGCGGGCCGATGGTGCGGGTGAACTCGACGAACGAGTTCGGCCAGCCGTGGGTCAGCAGCAGCGGCACCGCGTCCGGTTCGGGGGAGCGGACGTGCAGGAAGTGCACGTCGAGTCCGTCGATCTCGGTGACGAACTGCGGGAACGCGTTGAGCGCGGATTCCTGTGCGCGCCAATCGAAATCCTCGGCCCAGTAGCGCGCCAGCTCCCGCAGGTAGTCGACCGGGACACCGCGCTCCCAGCCGGCGCCGGGCAGCGGGGCGGCCCAGCGGGTGCGGGCGAGGCGGTCGCGCAGGTCGTCGAGATCGGCCTGCGGGATGTCGATGCGGAAGGGGCGAACGGTCATCGGGAACTCCTCGGTCGGTGGTGTCATCGACGCTAGAAGTCATATAGGACAGAATCGGTCCTACTTGTGCGGGAGGATGAAGTCATGACCGATACCGCCGCGCGCCTGCTCCGTCTGCTCTCGCTGTTGCAGATGCCCCGCGAGTGGCCGGGCAGCGAACTCGCCGACCGGCTCGGCGTCACCGACCGCACCGTCCGCCGCGATGTCGACCGGCTGCGCGAGCTGGGCTATCCGGTGGTCGCGGCGATGGGCGCCGCCGGTGGATACCGGCTCACCGCGGGCTCGGCGCTGCCGCCGCTGGTACTCGACGAGGACGAGGCGGTCGCCGTCGCGGTCGGTCTGCGGGTGGCGGCCGGGCAGTCGGTCGCCGGCATCGAGGACGCCGCGGTGCGCGCGCTGACCAAACTCGAGCAGGTGCTGCCCGCGAAGCTGCGCCGCCGGGTCCGGGTCGTCGGCACGGCCGTCGCCGTGCGGTCCGGCTCGGGACCCACTGTGGACCCGGAGATCCTGACCGTGCTCGCCGCCGCGGTCACCAATCGCGAACGAGTACGGATGCGGTACCACGACGCGGACGGCGCGGAATCACGCCGCCATGTGGAGCCGCTCGGCGTCGTGGCGGCGGGTCGACGCTGGTACCTCGTCGCCTACGACCTCGAGCGGGACGGCTGGCGCAGTTTCCGCGCCGACCGGATCACCGCCCCGCAGCCGACCGGCGCGCGGAGTACGGCTCGCGAGCTGCCCGCCGCCGACGCGGCGGACTATGTCGCGGGCCGCCGGACCGATTGGGCGACACCGGAATACCGCGTCGACGTGACTATCGACGCCGCGCTCGGCCGCGTCGCGGGCAGGCTCGGCGCCCACCCGGATGCCCTCGTCGCCGCCGGACCGACGGCCTGCCGTCTCGTGGAGACCCGCGACGACGACCCCGAATGGCTCGCCACCCAGCTCATCGCGCTGGGCGTCCCCTTCCGTATCCGGGACTCGCCCGAACTCGATGCGCGCCTGCGCGAGATCGCGGCGCGCATCGCGCAGGCCCACACCCGATAGGCGGCACCGGCGCGTCCCCGAGTCGACGCCTGCGCGACCGTCGGCCAGCAGAGCATGTGCGTCGGCGCCCGCCGCGGCGTTCCGCCGTCAACACTGTGCGTGGCGACCATCCCGACGCCCGCCGACTCAGTGGGTGCTCAACGACGTCTCGCCGCCGTGGTCCAGGCCGCATCCCGTCTGCACGGCCGGGTTGTGCGGGGATTCAGCCCACTGGGGCCGGCTCGCCAGGCATGCCTTCCAGGGTGAGGCCGCCCTCGATGGTGTTCGGGACGCGGCGGCGGTTGGGGGAGCCGAGGGCGGTGGTGAGGTCGCCGCCGTCGTGTTCGGCCAGCAGTTCGCCGCTGTCCCACACCAGCAGGGTCGCGCTGACGGTGTTCTCGGCGGTGGAGTGCGCGAGGTCGTAGTGGGCGCAGCCGGGGACGTGGGCGTAGGTGATCCACAGGTCGTAGCCGGTCATGAACAGGTCGAGGTCGAATTGCACACTCAGACCGAGCAATTCGCTGCGGCCGTTGTCGTCGACGCCGGCGAATGCCTCGTCCAGCGCGAGCAGGCGCGGCGCCTGCGGATCGGCGGAATCGAGCATGACGTGCGCGGCGGCGAACAGCGGCAGATGCAGCGAGACCGACTGCTCACCACCGGAGAGCGCGCTGTGCCGGGCCACGGTGAGCTTGTCCTCGCTGCCGTCGCCGTTGATCAGCGTGAACGAGAACACCCGCCACGTGCGGTAATCCAGGGTGGCGGCGAGGATCTCCGGGTAGGAGCGTTCGGGGTGCGCCGTGCGGGCGGCGCGGATCTCGGCGGCGAAGTGCGCGCGCACCGCGCCCAGATCCTCGGGGCTCAGCGCGGCGGTGTCACGATCGAGGAGCTTGCACATCGCGCGGGCGGCCTCGGACAGGCCGTCGGCCAGCACCCAGTGCACGCCGATCGTATTGCCCGAGGACATGCGCCGCTGCTTCATCTCCGCGCCCATCCTGGCGATGAGTTCGCGGGCGTCGGTGGTGCGTTCGTGGATCTGCTGGGCCAGCCCGGTCAGCAGCGCGTCCTCGAGGATGCGGCGCTCGGCGTCGGTGAGCAGCAGTTCCTGATCGCGGCGGGCAGCGTCGATGCGGGCGGCGAAATCGGCGAGCGCGGCCTGCCCGTTCTCGTCGTGCACGGCGACCACGGTGAGCCCGTCGGCGGCGTCCCAGTGCAGCCGGTAGTCGCGGCCCGACGCGGTGAGCGCCGCGTCGAACTCCTGCAACGCGCTGGTGACGGCCGAGCGGGTCGACTTGCGCCCGGCCTCGGTGGCCTTCACCGACGCGGTGGCGGCGTCGAGGTCGGTGAACAGCGCGGCGACCTCCTCGGGCAGCACCACCGGATCGGTCTCGGGACCGGCCGCGACGATCCGGTACTGCAACTGCTCCGGGGTCGACCAGGCGGCATCGGCGCTGGGCCAGCGGTGCTCCACCGATGCTCCGAGCAGGCTCAGCAGATCGGGCCGGGCGTACGGGGCGAGGCAGCGCACCTCGGCCAGGACCTCGGTGAGCGCGGTGGCCAGCGCTTCGTTGGCCGTGCGGTACGCGGCCTCGGCGTCACCGACGGCCTCGATCGCCGCGTTGGCCGCCTTGCGCGCGGCCCGCTGCTCGGCCTTGGCCGCCTCGATGGCGGCGCGGGCCGCCTCGAGGTCGCGATCGATGTCGGCGGCGCTCGCGCCCAGCGCCTCGCGCAGGGTCTCCAGCTTGCGCTGCTGCTCGGTGAACCCGAGCCGGGCGGCCTCGGCCTCCTCGGCGAACGCCTCCGCCAGCGCGCGGGCCTCGTCGTGCCGATCGGCGCCCTCGCGTTCGCGTTCGCGTTCGCGCTCGTGTTCGGCGCGCAACCGCAGCAGACCGGTGCCGGTGTTCTCGAAGTGCCGGATCGCGGCCGCGAGGGCGTCGAGCT
Source organism: Nocardia neocaledoniensis (assembly GCF_003182135.1). Taxonomy (GTDB): domain Bacteria; phylum Actinomycetota; class Actinomycetes; order Mycobacteriales; family Mycobacteriaceae; genus Nocardia; species Nocardia neocaledoniensis. The sequence continues at coordinate 55,022 of NZ_QGTL01000017.1, forward strand.
CGCGCGCCTCGGTCGGCGTGCGATGCGCCTGCGCGGTGGTGCGCAGCTTCTTGTCGGCCGCGGTGGCCTCGGCGACGGCCTGATCGAGTTCACGCTCGGCCTGGGTGACCGCCTCGGTCCTGGACCGCATGAGCCCCGCGGTCTCGGCGACCGCGCGCAACGCGGCCGTGATCGCCGAGGGGCGGGGGAGGGATTTCGCGGCGGCGCTGATCGCGGCCAATTCCGCTGCGGCAGTCGACTCTTCGGTCTTCGCGGTCTCGATCTCGGACGCGGCGTCGGCGATCGCCGCGTCCAGTTCGGCCAGGCGCGCCTCCCTGCGCCGTGCGCGTGCTGTCGCGCCGAGGTACTCGGCGTGCGCCTTGGTGTGTCGGCCGAGTTGCAGGCCGTGCGCGAACGTTCCGCCGGTGCCGATGGCCACGGTGGGGTGCGAGCACGTGAAGTCCTGGGCGGCACCATGTTTCGGAGTTACGCTGCGCCGCTCTACCGGGTCGGTGCGGTCGCAGGTCGCCGGGCCGCCGCTCGCGCCCGCGGCGCCGACGTGGCCCGGGGCGGTCGGATCGGCGTCGGCGTCCGGCGTGAGCGGGTGGCGCGCGGCGGGATCGCTCGTCGGGAGGGCGGCTGTCGCACCGGAACCCGCGGCGTGCGCGGCGTTGCCGACCGCGGAACGCGGCGCGTCCTCGGTGAGCGCGATGGAGGCGAGGACCGCCGCGACCGTCTCGGTCGGGACGGGCAGGTCGGTGGAATCCTCTTCGACGGCGAGGACTTCGGCGAGCGTGCGCCCCGCGGGCCGCGCGCCGACGGGCAGGGGGACCAGGTAGCGGACACCGTCGACCACCGGTGGCAGGTCGGGCCCGCAGATCCAGGCGTCGAGCAGACCCGCGGCCTGCAGGGCGGCTTCGATGCTCGCGGCCTCGGCCGGGGACACGGTGTCGGCGAAGCGGACCAGGCGCCACAGCGGTGCGCCGGGGAGTCCGGCGTGCGCATCGGAGTCGGTGGGGTGCGCGGGTGGCGCGTCATCGCGCTCGGCCGCCACGCGCCGGCGTTCGGCGACAAGGCTTTCCCGGCGGGCCGCCGCGGCGGCAGCGCGGGATCTGGCCTCCTGCCGCCGCGTCCGGATCCGGTCCTGCACCGGCTCGCAGTACTCGGCGAGCACCTCGGGCGCGGAGGCCGCGTCGTCGGCGCCGGCCCCGGTCACCGCGCACTCCAACGCGGCGAACAGGTCGGCTGACCCGTCAGCGCCACCGTCGGAGCCCGTGTACGACGGGCCTGCTCCGGTCGCTCGGCCGCCCGCTTCGCTGTCAGCTGGATCCGGGTCCGCGCCATGTCCGGCGGCCTGCGCGCCCGATCCGGTGCCGTCAGAAGCCGCCGATGTGTCGCGGTCCGACGACCGGGCGGCTCGCGCTGAACCCGGTTCGCCGGCGGTGACGTCCCGATCCGTGGTGGCTGGGACTCCGGCCGTGGTCGGTGCGAATACCGCGGCATTGGTCTTCCACCACGCGCGCAGGGCGGCGGCGGACTCGGTACGAGCCAGGGCGACGGCGGCTTCGGCGTGGGCGACCTCGGCCGCCGCGGCGTCGCGCAGTTCCACCGCGCGCTCGGCCAGGCGCTGGGCGCGGGTGCGCTCGGCGGCGAGGGATTCCCAGCGGCTCATCGCCTTGCGGACCGCGCGCACGTCGGCGTCGCGTTCCTCGGCGTGCCCGCGCACGGCGGCGGTGATCTGGTCGCCGCGGCCGTCGGCACCCGGCGCCACCCACTCGATGCCCGCCTCCTCGGCGGCCGCGCGCAGGGCGTCCTCGCCGCGGACCAGGGCGGCGGCCGCGGTGCGGACGGCCTCGGCGGCGCGTTCGGCTTCCTCGGCGCGGCGCTGCAGCGTCTGCCCCGCCTCCGCGGCCTTGTCCCGGTGCACAGCGGCGGAGGTCTCGAGCCTGCGCACGGCGTCGGCGAGGTCGTCGAGCTGCTGCTTGCCCTCGTAGGCGCTGGATCGCTGCAGGTTCTCGCGGTCGGCGATGGCCTGTTCGTAGGCGCGGTCGGCCTCCTCGGCCCTGGCCTCGGCCGCGGTCCGGTCGGCCTCGCGCCGGGTGCGCAGGGCCGTCGCCGCGAACAGCGCGGTCGAGGCGTTGGTCACCGCGTCCAGGCGGGTCCGCACCTGGTCGACATCGGACTTCGCCTGCACCGCCAGGTATTTGCGATACACGTCGACGAAGCGGCGGGTCGCGGTGTCGGCCTGGACGAGCCCGTCGAGGGTGCGCCCGACCTCCTCCATGTCGCTGAACGAGCGCGCCGCGTCCAGGATCAGCTGCTCGTCGAGCGGGCGCAGGCCGTCGGTCAGCGCCTGCGAGAGCCCGCGCGGGTCCAGGTTCTTGGCGAGCTGGGGCCTGCGCAGCGTGAGAATCAGGTTGATCAGCTGGTCGTAGCGCTGTACGCCGAGCCCGAACATCCTGGCGTCGATGGCGGCCCGGTACTCCACCGGCCGGTCGACGATGGCGTCGCTGCCGATCTGCTCGGCGAGCTGTTTGCGGGTCAGCGGCCGGTCGTCGGGACCGATGAGGGAGAAGTCGACACCGGCGCGGCCGTCGGCGACGAAGTACCAGCGCGTCACCTTGTCCGAGGACCGGGTGGCGCGCATGCCGATCCCCACCGTCACGACCTCGGGATCGTCCCAGCTGCCGCGCGCGAACTCCATCCACACGTACGAATACGCCGACTCCTGCTTGCGATACAGCAGATTCGACTTCATCGTGCGTTCCTCGCCCGCGAACGGGTTGAGCCTGCGCGGCTCGATCCGCCCGTCGAGCACGAACGGGAACAGCACCTCCAGGGCCTTGGTCTTGCCCGACCCGTTGGGACCACGCAGCACCAGGCGCCCGTCGGCGAAGCAGAACTCCTGATCGCGGTAGTCCCACAGGTTGACGATCCCGGCGCGGGTCGGAACGAAACGCACTCCGCCGTGAATGAGCGACATCTGCTCAGTTCCCTCCCGTTGCGGCGCCGCTGGTCTCCGCGGCGGTGACGAACAATTCCTCGGCCCGGCGCACCCGGACGGTGACCACCGCGCCGCGGTACCTGGCCAGCGCGGGCAGCACCAGCAACCCGTCCTCGACCGGCCGGGTCAGCCGCAGCCTGGCCAGCAGTGCCAGCACCTCGGTGGTGAGGCCGCCGACATCGGCCTGCCACTGCGCGGCGAAGGTCGCGCCGTAGCGGTCGGTGAGCGCGGTGACCGTGTCACGCACCCACTCCGCGGTCAGGAACGGATAGGTGACCGGCTCGGTGTCCTCGCCGTCGGTCTCCACCGTGTCGGGGTCGGGGAGGTCACCGTCCTCGGCGAGCGGGGCGAACACGCCCGCCGCCGGGATGGCCTCGTCGAGCCGGTCGAGCAGCTCGTCGTCGGGCCCGGGATCGGGGCGACGGGGGAGCGGATGATCGATGTCGAGCACCATGTCGGCGATCTCGCCGATGAGCAGCAGGGCCACCTGCGCGAGCGTGCCGGTGCCGGGAAACCTGGTGTCGGACAAGCGGCCCGAGGTGTCGATGAGCGCCACGCCCTCGGCTCTGCGCTCGGCGCGCAGACCCGTGCACTCCTCGACCTCGCCGACGAGGCGGTCCTGCGCGAGCAGCGCGCGCTCGGCGGGCGGCAGATCCTCGAGATAGACCACCGGGCGCTCCACGAGAGCGCGGCGCAGCCTGCGCGCCGACTCGGCGGGCGAGGGCTCGGCGTCGGCGAGCAGGCCGCGCACGCTGTGCAGGTGCTGCAGGGCCCGCGGCGGCCGGAACAGCGCGAACACCACCGGGCGATCGATGTCGTAGAGCGCTTCCCCGGCCTCGGGGTCCGAGGCCCACCCGCCCGCGTCGCCGTCGGCCAGGGTCAGCGCGCCGCGCGCGCCGAGCCAGCCGACCGCGTCGACGAACGCGTCCCGATCGGCGGCCCGGTCGGTCGACAGCTCGAGGCCCTCGATCCGGCTCGCGTAATCGGCCACGTGCTCGGCCAGTTCCGACAGCGTGATCTGGTCGCCGGCGCGACCCAGCGCCGCCAGCGCCAGCGACAGATAGGCGTAGCGGCGGCGGTCGAACACCCGATCGTTGACGCTGCGCGCGGGCACCGTCTCGTCGAGCCGGTCGTGCACCGGATACAACCGGGCCGTGGTCTCGGTGACCTCGAGCCGGTACCCGAACAGTTCGGCCAGGTCCTCGCGCAGCTCGGTGGCCCAGCGCCGCACCAGCGGGAGCGCGATCCGATCGGGATAGACCCTGGTCACCAGGTGATTGGCGAGCATCACCCTGGCCGCGCGCTGGTAGCTGTCCAGGGCGAGCGCGTCGATGCGGCGCCGCTGTCTCATCGTTTCGCCCCCTTGCGCGTGGTCGCGGTGACCTCGAGGCGGCGATTGTTCAGATGCAGCAACCCCGCCGCGGTGCGGATCACCGTCGACCCGTCGCACGGCCGCACCGTCAGGGTGACGCCGTTGTCGGAACCCGTGGTGCCGTCGACCCGTCCGCTCACCGGCACCCACGCCGTCGACGCCGCGTCGAGCAGGCGCAACAGCACCTCGGTCTCGCGGGCGTCGAGCACGCGCTCGTGTACCGCGCCGGTGGCCAGCGACGCGGCCGCCGCCGCCCGGTCGCGCTGCGCCGCCAGCTGGGCCTCGCGCAGGCGCCGGATGCCCGCGTCGTTGCGCGCGATCCGGGCCGGCGCGCCCGCGCTGGGCGCGCGACCGGTCTCGGCCAGGGTGCGCGAGATCTCCAACGGCGGTGCGTCCCACCACGATCGGCTCGCCGGGATCAGTTCCGCGTCGGGGTGCTCGAGCGCGAGATGGCGCGGCTTGCCGAGGCCGAACACCGCGTCGTAGAGCGCGTGCGCGCTGCCGAGGGTCGGGGTGTCGACGAACCAGGCGGCCAGGTGCCGCAGCGCGGATTCCCGGCTGACCCCGCCGCGCCGGGTCTCGGTGACCCGCCGCAGCAGCGAGAGCACCGCGGCGATCGCGCTCATCGTCGCCTCGCGCAGCCGGTCGGCCTCGCACGTCTCCGGGGAATCCCCGCCCGCCGACACGAACCAGGTGCGCAGGCCGTCCCAGCGTGCCCGCCAGTCGGCCTCGCGTTCGCCCGGGCTGAGCAGCACCCGCTCGTCACAGCTCGCCGCCCGCGCGATCAGCTGATCGACCCCGGTGTCCTCGACCTCGCCGATCGCGGCGGCCAGGCGCGGCGCGAACCGGGCCAGATCCATGCTGAACTCGCGCATGTGCGCCAGCAGCGCGTCCTTGTGCGCCAGAAAGGATTCCGGGGTGATCTCGGTGGTGCGCACCAGATCGCCCAGCGACAGGTAGAAGTGCGCGGCCCGCGCGGCCATGTCGGTGAGCGCCGCGTCGAGCCTGCGCAGCGTGGTGTAGACGCGCTCGGCGTCGGCGTCGCGATTGGCGGCGGCGAGGGTGCCCAGATCGGCGAGCAGTTCGGGCAGCACCAGCCGCGACAGCGACGCGTCGTCCATCCTGGCCGTCAGCACGCCGGCCACCGCCCGGTAGGCCTGGAAGCCGGCCTGCGCGAACTGGTAGACGTAGTGCCGGTTGCGGTACTCGGCGAGGGTGGCCGCGCGGGTGCCGTCGTAGCTGCGTTCGAGCACACCCCAGCGGTGCAGCTGTTCGAGCAGCGGCCCGATCTCGGCGGCGGGCAGCGGCACACCGGCCGGTCCGGCGTGGGTGCCGGTCTCGGCCCTGGCGATCCAGTCGGCGACGTCGTCGGCGTGCAGCAGCACCACGTAGGCGGCGCGGGCGCTATCGAAGGCGCGCAGCACCCGCAGGTAATCGGCGCGCTTCTCGGCGGTCGCGAACGAGAACAACCGCAGCCGCTCGTCCCACAGGGCGGGTACGGCGCTGGGCAGGCCGTCGGCGAGGTCGGTCACCGGAGTCAGGTTAGTGGTGGGGACCGACGCGGCCGGGGCACCCGTCCCGCGACGGCGTGCCTCGCCCGTCTGGTAGGCGCCGCTCACCCGACGTTGAGCGAGCGCAGCTGCTCGAGGAACGACTGGGTGCGCGGGTCTCCGGGATAGCGTTCGATGATCTCGCGCGCGGCCTCGCCCGCGATCCAGGCCAGCGAGGGCAGCGAACGCCTGCCCGCGGTGAACGCTGCGACCCCCTCGTCGACGGCCCGTTCGAGATCGCGGTCACGCACCGCCACCACGGCCAGCGTCAGCCGCGCCTCCGAGACCCGCATGGGATTGCGGATCGAGCCGTCGGGCCTGGTCGAGTCCTTGATCACCTGGTTGGCGTAGCGCTCGGCGAGCCGGTCCTGCCCGGCCACCCGGCAGCAGTCCATCGCGTAGAAGTCGAACTTGGTCGCGTCGACCACGAAATGGTTGTCCAGATCCGCCGGATGACCGGTGCGCGACAGGATCGCCCTGCCCTCGTCGAGCGCGGTCTGCACCGCCCTGCGGTCGCCGAGCCTGGCCCAGCCCTTGGCGCGCTGCGCGGCCAGCTGCACGCCGACACCCATCGCGGAGGTGCCCGACATCGCCTTCTCGGAGACGTCGATCGCGCCACGGAAATTTCCCTGGGTGAGCGCGAACCAGGCCGACATCTCGGCCGCCCACGCGGAGATCTCGACGCTGCCCGCCTCGCGGCCCAGCGAATCGGCGGCCCGCCGGGTGGCCTCGGCGCCGGCCCGGTGTCCGAGGTCGTAATCGACGCAACCCACCAGCAACGCCACCCAGCCCGCGAGCACCAGGATCTCCCGGTGCTGGCTCAGGGTGAGCCTGCCGTCGAGCAGCGAGGTGATCCGGCGCAGCCAGGCCGTGCCCTCGGCGTGCAGGTCGTGCGGGTCGGCGTAGGCGTACTCGCAGCACAGCCGTTCGGCGGTGATCCGCACCGCGTCCAGCGTCGCGCTGTTGACATCGGACATCCGGAGCCTGCCGATGAACTCGAGGGTGTCCATACCCGTCGCCGATAACAGCTCGTCATCGCGGTTGGGCCGGGACTTGGGGAAGAACGCGGCGGGGACGGTGTCGAACGCAGCCGCGATGATCGGCGCGTAGAACTCGTCGGGGCGCGATTCGCCGGACTCCCAGCGGCGCCAGTTGCGGAGCAGAGTACTGTCTGTCGGCAGGTTGTGGGAGGACTTGGCACGCATCGCGCGGACGGCATCGGCTTGCGACCACCCCCTCGCGTCACGTTCCGAGCGCATCCGGACAGCCCAGACGGGTCGATCATCAGTTGCGGTCACGGCGGTAGTATTCCACCAGTTAACGTTCGGCGTCCCGAATAGGGCATGTAGATGTCATCGGCTTGACATCTGCTGCGAACGGCGCCGAATCCGCATGCTGTAAGTAGGTGCCCGGCCCGCAGACCGGACACCCGCCCTGTGGGAGAGCTTGCAGGGCAACGCAGTACCCCCGCGCGGCGCACGGCGCGGCGCGGGGGGATCCGACAACAGAACAGCGATCCCAATCCAACGGAGGTTCGGGTGGAAGCGTTGATCTATGGATACTTGCGGGACGATCTGGCCGAAGGCCAGGGCGACCAATTGGAGGATGCGCTACGCAGCCTCGCGCGCACCGCGGGGATGTGTTTCGCCGCGACGTTCCATGAATCGACCGCGGGTGACGGTGCGGCGTTCGCCGAGCTCACCCAGGAATTGAAGCGGGCCGACGCACACCACGTGGTGGTGCCGTCCCTCGATCACCTTGCGGGCCAGACGATTCCACGTGACCTGCTGATCGCGAAGCTGGCACACGAGGCGGCCGCCCAAGTGCTCACCCTGGAGCGCTGACCATGGCCGGCTCCGGATCCGAACCACCATCTCGGTAGCGGCCGCGCTCCGGCCGCCCACCGGTCAGCAGCACGGCGCTGACGATCTCTGCCGCTGCCGAACCGCCGTCGCCTTCGCTCGCGCGAGCGAAGACTCTCAGGCCAGCGGTGACAACTACAGACCGAAACTGCCTGGGCCGCGCCGCCGGAGGTACTTCTCGAACTCCGCCGCGATCGCGTCGCCGTCGATCTTCGACATCGTCTCGTTGAGGTCGATCGCCGCGTCGCCCCGCTCCTCGAGCGAGCGCACGTACTCGTTGATCTCCTCGTCGCCGACGGTCATCTCGTTGACCGCCGCCTCCCACTCCTCGGCCTGCTTGGGCAGCTCGCCCAGCGGGACCTCGATGTCGAGGACGTCCTCGACCCGGTGCAGCAACGCGATGGTCGCCTTGGGGTTCGGCGGCTGGGAGACGTAGTGCGGCACCGCCGCCCAGAACGACACCGCGGGCACCCCGGCCTTCACGCACTGGTCCTGCAGCACGCCGGTGATCCCGGTCGGGCCCTCGTATCTGGTCTGCTCCAGGCTGAACCGCTCGGCGGCCTCGGGGCTGTAGGCCGAACCGGTCACCGGCACCGGTCGCGTGTGCGGGGTGTCGGCCAGCAGCGCGCCGAGGATCACCACGGTCTCCACGCCCAGCTGTTCGATGAACTCGAGCAGGTCGTTGCAGAAGCTGCGCCAGCGCATGTTCGGTTCGATGCCGCGCAGCAGCACCACGTCACGGTCGCTACCGGGCGGCGAGCACACCGAGAGCATGGTCGAGGGCCACTGGATCTCCCTGGTCACCCCGTCGACCTGACGCACCGTCGGACGGTTGACCTGGTAGTCGTAGTAGTCCTCGGAATCGAGTTCGGCGAGCGGCTCGGCGTCCCAGATCAACTCCAGATGTTCGACCGCGCCACTGGCCGCGTCACCGGCGTCGTTCCAGCCCTCGAAGGCAGCAACCAGCACGGGATTGCGCAACGTCGGCAGTTCCGTCTCGGGGGTCTCACTGGCATCCACCCGGTCAGCCTAGTGTCTGTGGCGAATTGTTTTGCGGTGACCGGCGCTGTTGCGTGTTTCCGGCGCGCGCTGTGTCGCAGGCCACTCCGATCACCCACAGTGGTCCGGTTCGTCGGTGTCGCCCATTAGTCTTGATTCATGTCTGCGTCCTCGCCCGCCGGGTTCGATACCACGCTCCTCGACACGCTGCGACGGCGTGTCGTCATCGGCGACGGTGCGATGGGCACGATGTTGCAGGCCGCGGATCTCACGCTCGACGACTTCCGCGGCCTCGAGGGCTGCAACGAGATCCTCAACGACACCAGGCCCGACGTGCTGCGCGCGATCCACCGCGCGTACTTCGAGGCGGGCGCCGACGCCGTCGAGACCAACACCTTCGGCTGCAACCTGCCCAACCTCGCCGACTACGACATCGCCGACCGCATCCGTGACCTGTCCGAGCGCGGCACCCGCCTGGCTCGCGAGGTCGCCGACGAGATGGGCCCCGCCGCCGACGGCACCCCGCGCTACGTGCTGGGCTCGATGGGCCCCGGCACCAAGCTGCCCACCCTCGGCCACGCTCCGTTCGCCGCGCTGCGCGACGCCTACACCGAGGCCGCGCTCGGCATGCTCGACGGCGGCGCCGACGCGATCCTCGTCGAGACCTGCCAGGACCTGCTGCAGGTGAAGGCCGCGGTCACCGGCAGCAGGCGCGCGATGCTCGCCGCGGGCCGCCGGATCCCGATCATCACCCACGTCACCGTGGAGACCACCGGCACCATGCTGGTCGGCAGCGAGATCGGCGCGGCGCTGACCGCGCTGGAACCGCTCGGCATCGACATGATCGGCCTGAACTGCGCCACCGGCCCCGACGAGATGAGCGAGCACCTGCGGCACCTGTCGCGGCACGCGCAGATCCCGGTGTCGGTGATGCCGAACGCCGGCCTGCCGGTGCTCGGCGCGAACGGCGCGGAGTACCCGCTCACCCCCGAGGAGCTCGCGGCCGCGATGAGCGGGTTCGTCTCCGAATTCGGCCTGTCGCTGGTCGGCGGGTGCTGTGGCACCACCCCCGAGCACATCCGCCAGGTCGCCGAGGCGGTCCGCGCGGTCGAGTCCACGCTGCCGCCGATCGAGGCGCGGCGCGCGCCCGAGCACGAGCCCGCCGTGTCGAGCATGTACACCGCCGTCCCGTTCGAGCAGGACGCCTCGATCCTGATGATCGGCGAGCGCACGAACGCCAACGGCTCCAAGGCATTCCGCGACGCGATGCTGGCCGAGGACTGGCAGCGCTGCCTCGAGATCGCCAAGGACCAGACCCGCGACGGCGCCCACATGCTCGACCTGTGCGTCGACTACGTGGGCCGCGACGGCACCGCCGACATGAACGAGCTGGCCTCGCGCCTGGCCACCTCCTCGACGCTGCCGATCATGCTCGACTCCACCGAACCGCCCGTGCTGCAGGCGGGTCTGCAGCACCTGGGGGGCCGCTGCGCGGTGAACTCGGTGAACTACGAGGACGGCGCCGGCCCGGATTCCCGCTTCCAGCAGATCATGCGACTGGTGTCCGAACACGGCGCCGCCGTGGTCGCGCTGACCATCGACGAGGAGGGCCAGGCCCGCACGGCCGAGGCCAAGGTGGCGATCGCCGAACGGTTGATCGAGGACATCACGACCAACTGGGGCCTGCTCGAGTCCGACATCATCGTCGACACGCTGACCTTCACCCTGGGCACCGGCCAGGAGGAGTCGCGGCGCGACGGTCTCGAGACCATCAACGCGATCCGCGAACTCAAGCGCAAGCACCCCGATGTGCAGACCACCCTCGGCCTGTCCAACATCTCCTTCGGCCTGAACCCGGCCGCCCGGCAGGTGCTGAACTCGGTGTTCATGCACGAATGCGTGGAGGCGGGCCTGGATTCGGCGATCGTGCACGCCTCCAAGATCCTGCCGATGAGCCGGATCCCCGAGGAGCAGCGCCAGGTCGCCCTCGACCTGGTCTACGACCGCCGCAGCGAGGGCTACGACCCGCTGCAGAAGCTGATGGCCCTGTTCGAGGGCGTGTCCACGGCCTCGTCGAAGGCCTCGCGCGCCGAGGAACTGGCCGCGCTGCCGCTGTTCGAGCGGCTCGAGCAGCGCATCGTCGACGGCGAGCGCAACGGCCTCGGCGAGGACCTGGACGAGGCGATGAAGTCGGTCCCGCCGCTGCGGATCATCAACGAGACCCTGCTGTCGGGCATGAAGACCGTCGGTGAGCTGTTCGGCTCCGGCCAGATGCAGCTGCCGTTCGTGCTGCAGTCGGCCGAGGTGATGAAAACCGCTGTCGCGCACCTGGAACCGCACATGGAGGCCACCGACGACTCCGGCAAGGGCCGGATCGTGCTGGCCACGGTGAAGGGCGACGTGCACGACATCGGCAAGAACCTCGTCGACATCATCCTGTCCAACAACGGCTACGAGGTGGTCAACCTCGGCATCAAGCAGCCGATCGCCACCATCCTCGACGCCGCGCAGGACAAGAAGGCCGACGTGATCGGCATGTCCGGCCTGCTGGTGAAGTCGACCGTGGTGATGAAGGAGAACCTCGAGGAGCTCAACGCCAAGGGCGTGGCCGAGCAGTTCCCCGTGCTCCTCGGCGGCGCCGCGCTGACCCGCGCCTACGTGGAGAACGACCTCACCGCGGTCTACGACGGCGACGTGCACTACGCCCGCGACGCGTTCGAGGGCCTGCGCCTGATGGACGAGATCATGACCGTCAAGCGCGGCGGTGGCCTCGACCCCGACAGCCCGGAGGCGATCGCCGCCAGGGAGAAGGCCGCCGAGCGCAAGGCCCGCCACGAGCGGTCCAAGCGGATCGCCGCCGAGCGCAAGGCCGCCGAGGTGCCGATCGAGGTGCCCGAGCGCTCCGACGTCGCCGCAGACCTGCCGGTGCCGACGCCGCCGTTCTGGGGCACCCGTGTGGTGAAAGGCCTTCCGCTGCAGGAGTACTCGGGCCTGCTCGACGAGCGCGCCTTGTTCCTGGGGCAGTGGGGCCTGCGCGGTCAGCGCAGCGGTGACGGACCGACCTACGAGGAGCTGGTGGAGACCGAGGGCCGCCCGCGGCTGCGGGCCTGGCTCGACCGGCTCGCCACCGAGGGAGTGCTGCAGCACGCCGCCGTCGTCTACGGGTACTTCCCCGCGGTGTCGGAGGGCGACGAGGTCGTCGTGCTCACCGAGCCGGAGGCCGACGCGCCGGAACGGTTCCGGTTCACCTTCCCGCGTCAGCAGCGCGACCGGTTCCTGTGCATCGCCGACTTCATCCGCTCGCGGAACAAGGCCCGCGAGACCGGGCAGGTCGACGTGCTGCCGTTCCAGCTGGTCACCATGGGTCAGCCGATCGCCGACTTCGCCAACGCACTGTTCGCGGCCGACAACTACCGCGACTACCTCGAGGTGCACGGCGTGGGCGTGCAGCTCACCGAGGCGCTGGCCGAGTACTGGCACCGCCGGGTGCGCGAGGAGCTGACCCTGGAGGGCCACTCCGTCGCCGACGACGATCCCGCCGACATCCAGGAGTACTTCAAGCTCGGCTACCGCGGTGCGCGGTACTCCTTCGGCTACGGCGCCTGCCCGGAGCTCGAGGACCGGGCCAAACTGGTCGACCTGCTGGAGGCGCACCGGGTGGGGGTGACGCTGTCGGAGGAACTGCAGCTGCACCCCGAGCAGTCCACCGACGCGTTCGTGCTGCTGCATCCGGAGGCGAAGTACTTCAACGCCTGACACACTGACAGTTCTCGGCTGATCGGACCGGTCCCGCGCGGGCCGGTCCGGCGTCGTTTGTGAGTCCGGTCACGACGCGGTGTGGAGTGCCTGGAGCGGATCGCCCTCGGCGCAGGGCAAAGCAGTTCAGCACGTAGGATTTTCGGAAAGTTTCATCCCGCTGTGGCGCGGAGGGCTGGACGACTCGGCGGTATTGCAGGAGGGGCACAAGCTATGACATCGGATCGGTTGATCGCGGGTCGCTATCGGCTCACCGACCCGATCGGCACGGGCGCGATGGGGGTCGTGTGGCGTGCCACCGATGTCCGGTTGCGCCGCACCGTGGCCGTGAAGCAGTTGCTGCTCGCGCCGGGTCTCACCGGAACCCAGGCGCTGGAGGCGAAGTTGCGCGCCATGCGCGAGGGCCGCATCGCCGCGCGCCTGCACCACCCGAACGCCATCACCGTCTTCGACGTCGCCGAGGAAGACGGCCAGCCGTGGCTGGTCATGGAGTACATGAACGCGCCGAGTCTGGCGGTGAAGCTGGCAGGCGGCGCGACCCTGCCCCCGATCGAGGTGGCCGGAATCGGCGCGCAGGCCGCCGCGGCGCTGTCGGCGGCCCACGACGCCGGGATCATGCATCGCGACGTGAAGCCTGCCAACCTGCTCGTCGGCGACGACGGCACGGTCAAGCTCACCGACTTCGGCATCTCGCACGCCACCGGCGACGTCACCGTCACCGCCACGGGGTTCCTGGCGGGGACCCCGGCCTACCTGGCGCCCGAGATCGCCAGGGGAGACAACCCGAAGCCCGCCGCCGACGTGTTCGCGCTCGGCTCCACCCTCTACGCCGCGGTGGAGGGCGCCCCGCCGTTCGGGGAGGGCGACAACCCGTTGGCCGTGCTGCACGCGGTCGCGCGCGGCGTCGTGCCGGAGCCGAAGCGGGCCGGGCCGCTGGGCCCGGTGCTGATGTGGCTGCTCACCGCGTCGGCCGAGGAGCGGCCGACCATGGCACAGGCCAGGAAGGCACTGGAAGACGTTGCGGCGGGCCGGGTTCCGGCCTTGCCGGCAACGGCGACGAAGGTGCTGCCGATGAGCGAGGCGGCCACCACGCTGCTGCCGCAGCCGACCGCGCCCACCACGGGGTCGGCCGCGAAGGCCGGCGCAGCGGGACTTCTGGGTGGTGGCCTCGCGCTGGCCAAGGCGGCGCGCTCGGCCATCACCGGCGGATCGTCGGGGGGCGCCGGTGCGGCGGGACCGGGTTCCACGGCGAGCGCGGGTCAGCGTCCCACTGGGACGGGGGACGGCGCACTTCACGCGCCGACGGGCGGGAACGGCACCGGCGCGGTGTCGCCCTCGGGTGCGCCACCGGCAGGCGCCAATCCGCCCGCGCGCACCGAGTCCGCGCACAACAACAATCGTGCCATCCTGCTGCTCGCCGCCGCCGTCGCGGCGTTCACGGTGATGCTGGTGGTCCTCGTGCTGACCCGCGATCGCGGCGCCGATCCCGGTCGGCGGGCCGCGGATCCGGTCACCGTCACCACCGTCGTCGACGGCAAGGTGAGCACCGTGGTGATCGTGCCCGACCAGGAGACGGTCACCGTGCCCGTCACCGTCACCCCCAGCGGACCCACCGCGACGACCGCCCCGGCAACGAGCACCTCGGCCAAGCCCACCTCTACGCCCGCGCCGACCACGACGACGACCACGCAGGCGGGACCACCGACACCCGAGCGGATCAGCCAGTTCATCGCCGGGTACTACGGCATGCTGCCGGGCAACGTCGGCGGGGCGTGGGCCCAGCTCGCGCCGGGCTATCAGGCCCAGACCGGCGGGTTCGGCCAGTACTCCTCGTTCTGGTCGACCGTGCGCTCGGTGAGCGTGGGCGCGATCACTCCGAGCGGGGAGAACCGCGCCGTCGTCTCGCTCACCTACCACCTCACGAACGGCTCGGTGAGCTCGGAGAATCGCTGGATCCAGGTCGGCGGCGCGGGGAGCGGGCTGCAGATCACCGCGTCGGGGGTCTGAGCCGCACCCGCTACGCTGGACCGGACCGGTGATCACCGGTCCGACCCGACGTGACGAGAACGAGGCGAGAACCAGGTGAGCGCGCGACCGGCCGCGGTGCTGTGGGATATGGACGGCACGCTGCTCGATTCGGAGAAGCTGTGGGACATCGCGGTGCGCGAGCTCGCCCGCGAACACGGCAGGGAACTGTCCGACGAGGTCCGCCACGCGCTGATCGGCGCCGCGGGCCCGAACGCCCTGCGGATCCTGTTCGACGGGATCGGCGTACCGGCCACGCCGCAGGTGATCGCCGAGGCGGGCGACTTCCTCGAGGAGCGGGTCACCGAGTTGATGCTCGGCCCGATCCCGTGGCGCCCCGGCGCCAAGGACGCGCTGGCGATGGTGCGCGAGGCCGATCTGCGCTGTGCCCTGGTGACCAACACCAAGCGCTCGCTCGCCGAGTACGGCCTCGACACCCTGGGCCGCGACTTCTTCGACATCTCCGTCTGCGGTGACGAGGTGGCGCACGGCAAGCCCGACCCGGCCATCTACCGCAGGGCCGCCGAGCTGCTCGGTCTCGCGCCCGGCGACTGCGTGGCCGTCGAGGACTCGCCCACCGGCGCGCTCGCGGCGCAGGGGGCAGGCTGCGCGCTGATCGTGATTCCCTGCGAAATCGCGGTTCCCGAGGTGCCTGGGCGGGTATTCCGGGAAACACTGGTAGGTCTGTCGGTCGACGATCTGCGGGCCGCGACCGCGGTGCGCGACGAACATCTCGGCGGCGCAGCGAGATAGGGCGTAATAGCCTACCGTGATAATTCCGCGATCGCGGTTGAATTTTCGAAAACTCTTGCCGCACAGTCGAATTCATCTCACTGTGATCTGTTCGGGATAGGCCGGATTCGGCGAAACGCGGGCGTGTCGCGGAAAGTTCCCGCAAAATGAACGCATGACAGGCATGCGGGGGCTTGACGAAATCGTCGACATCGCACGGTATCCGCTCACCGAACTCGGTGGTGACGGCAGGCGCGCCGCCGTGGCGGCCGCGCGGGCCGAACTCGCCGAGGACGGCTGCACGGTCCTGCGCGGATTCATCCGGCCGGAGTTGTGGGCCACGCTGCGCGTGGAGGGGGAGCGGATCGCCCCGCACGCCCACTACAAGGTGGAGCGGGTCAACGCCTACAACATCCCGCTCGACGCCGATCTGCCCGAGGATCATCCGGCCCGGATCGTGCTCGATCGCGGCAACGCCTTCGTCGCCCGCGACCGCATCCCCGCCGACGCGCTGATCCAGCGCCTCTACACCGACCCCGTCTTCCAGCGTTTCGTCGCCGACTGCTTCGAACTCGACGAGCTGCACGAATTCGCCGATCCACTGGCCGGGTTGTGCCTCAATGTCGTCGAGCCGGGCATGTCGCATCCGTGGCATTTCGACACCAACGAGTTCACCGTCAGCATGCTCACCCGGCGCCCCGAGGCCGGTGGCGTCTTCGAGTACTGCCCCAACATCCGTGATCCGCGCGCCGAGCATCTCGACGACGTGCGGTCCGTGCTCACCGGCGAGGGCGAGCGGTTCATCCGCGCGCTGGAGTTGCGCCCCGGTGATCTGCAGCTGTTCAAGGGCCGCTTCTCCCTGCACCGCGTCACCGAGGTGGCCGGTGCGGGCCAACGACATTCGGCGATCTTCGCCTACACGGACCGGCCAGGGGTGATCGGCACTGTCGAACGCACCAGGCAGCTGTTCGGCCGTGTCCTGCCCGACCACGTGGCCGCCGCGGCCGACGCCGTCCGAGGTGACCGACTGCTCGACTGAGAGGAACCGCCCATGTCCGTTCCGTTGCACACCACCGGCAAAGCATCCTTCGACGACATCTACGAAAGTCCTGATCCGCGTGCCTACTTCGCGCGGATGAACGAGCTGGACTACCGGATTCCGGAACTGGCCAAGCCGCACTTCCAGGAGCAGTTGCGCCAGCTGCGCGCCGCCCGGCCGGACCGGATCCCGACGGTGCTGGACCTGGGGTGCTCCTACGGGGTGAACGCGGCGCTGCTGCGGACCGGCACCACGGTCGAGGAGCTGGCCGGGCACTATCGCGACCACGCCGAGACCGACAAGGTCGGGCTGATCGCGGCGGACCGGGAGCGGTTACGCACCGACCTGCTGCCCGACGTACGCTTCGTCGGGATGGACGCCGCACGCCCGGCGCTTGCCTACGCTCACGCCGCCGGATTCCTGCACGACTACGTGCACGCCGACCTCGAGGCCACCGAGCCGACCGAGGCGCAACGCCGTGTGCTCGCCTCGGCGGATCTGGTGATCTCCACCGGCTGTGTCGGCTACATCACCGAGAAAACCCTGTCCAGGGTCGCGCAAGCGGATCCACACAAGCGACCGTGGATGGCGCATTTCGTGTTGCGGATGTTCGATTTCGGCCCCATCGCCGAGGAACTCGCCGCGCTCGGCTATCGCAGCGAGCAACGTCCCGGTATGTTCCAGCAGCGTCGCTTCGCCTCCGATCAGGAACGCGCCCAGGTGCTGGATGCGTTGGCCGCCAAGGGAATCGACACCACCGACCACGAAGCCGAGGGCTGGCTCTACGCCAACCTGTTCGTCTCCCGCCCGCATCCCATCGAGACCTGAGGATCTGGATTGAACCAACCGACGTTCGCCGCCGAAGACACCCTGCCCCGGGTACCGCTGCCGACACTGGACGACAGTTGCGCGCGGTTCCTGCAGTGGTGCCGACCGCTGCTCGACGCCGACGAACTCGCCACCACCGAGGCCGCAGTAGCCGAGCTGCTGCGGCCCGGTGGTGCGGGCCGGACCCTGCACGCCGCGCTCGCGGAATACGACGCGACGCCCGGGGTCGGCAGCTGGCTCGACGAGTTCTGGCCCTCGCGTTACCTGGGCCGCCGCGATCGGATCGCGCTCAACGCCAACTTCGTGTTCCTCTTCCGCGACGACACCCCGCTCGCGGCCTCGACCGTGGCCGGGCAGACCGAGCGGGCCGCGGCGCTCGTCGGCGCCGCCGTGGACTACAAGCTCGCGCTGGACAAGGAGCAGATCCCGCCGGTCACCCAGCGCGGTCAGCAGCTGTCGATGTGGCAGAACAAGTACTTGTTCTCAGAGACCCGGATCCCGGGCGAGATCCAGGACTCCGTGCGCAAGCCGTACAGCGCGGAGTGGCCGGGTCCGTCGGACGCCCGCCACATCGTGGTCTTCTACCGCGGCAACGCGTTCCGGATGGACGTGATCGGCGCCGACGGCGCGCCGTACGCGTTCTCCGACGTCGTCGACGGGCTGCGCGCCGTGATCAAGGGCGGCACCAAGCCCGCCGCCACCGACACCGCCGTCGGCCACCTCACCACCAAGGCGCGCGCGGAATGGGCGCGCAGCCGGGCCGCGCTGCGCACCGAGCCCGCCAACCTCGCCGCGTTCGACGAGATCGAGACCGCGCTGTTCGCGGTGTGCCTGGAGGACTTCGCCCCGCGCGACGAACTGCACGCCTGCGATCAGCTGCTGCACGGCGACAGCGCCAACCGGTACTTCGACAAGTCGGTGTCGTTCATCGTCTTCGCCGACGGCCAGGCAGGCATCAACATCGAGCACTGCGGGCTCGACGGCACCACCGTGCTGTCGTTCGTGGACGCGCTGCTCGAGCGGACCGCGCAGGACCACGCCGCTACCAGCGGCGCGCGGGCCCAGGGGCTGCCCTCGGTCGAGCCGATCGAGTTCGTCCTCGATTCGGCCGCGCGGGCCGACATCGCCGCGGCGGGCGCCGACTTCGCGCGCTTCGCCGCCGACACCGCCACCTCGCTGGTCTCCTTCGACGACTTCGGGACCGCGGCGGCCAAGCGGCTCGGCATCTCGCCCGACGCCTTCGCCCAGCTGGCCTACCAGCTCGCCCACCGGCGCAGCAAGGGCCTGACCGGCGCCACCTACGAGTCCATCGCGACCCGGCAGTTCCGCAACGGTCGCACCGAGGCCATGCGCGTGGTGACCCCGGAGATGGTGGCCTTCGTCGACGCGATGGTCGACGACACCGCCGACCGCGCCACCCAGCTGGCGGCGGCCCGCGCGGCGGCGAGCGCCCACGTCGGCCGGGCCAAGGAGTGCCAGGCAGGACAGGCGCCGGAACAGCACCTGTGGGAGCTGGAGTGGATCCAGCGCAGGCGCGGCCCCGAACTCGGCCTTGCCGACGAGCGGATCGCCCTGTTCGACAGCCCCGGCTGGACGATCATGCGCGACGACTACCTGAGCACCAGCTCGGCGCCGTCGCAGTACATCCGCTACTTCGGCTTCGGCTCCACCAGCCCGAAGTGCATCGGCATCGCCTACGTGCTGCTGCCCGACCGCTGGAACATCTACCTGGCCACGCCGAAGTCGGTGGCCGAGGAGATGTACGCCTTCGCCGACCACCTGCGTACTGCGGTCGCCGACCTGCGCGAACTCCTCGCGGACCAGTCCTGACCGGTCCCCGCGCATCGTGGCCCCCGACGGCCGCGGTGCGCGGGAAAACCGGTGTACACGGTGTGAAACAATCACTCATCGTGAAGAACTTCGAATCCCTGTTCGCCGAGCTGACCGAGCGTGCCCAGACCCGCCCCGAGGGGTCGGGCACCGTGGCCGCATTGGACGCCGGCGTCCATTTCCAGGGTAAGAAGGTGCTGGAGGAGGCCGGGGAGATCTGGCTGGCCGCCGAGCACGAGAGCGACGAAGCCCTCGCCGAGGAGATCTCCCAGTTGCTGTACTGGGTCCAGGTGATGATGGTGGGTCGCGGGCTGAAGCTCGAGGACGTGTACCGACATCTGTGACGGCTGATCCGTCCCGTCGACACGTCGTCCCCTCCGCTTCTCCCCGAAAGGTCCCCATTCCCATGTTGCGCGTCGCTGTTCCCAACAAGGGTTCGCTGTCGGAATCGGCCGTCTCCATCCTCAGCGAGGCCGGTTACCGCAAACGCACCGATTCTCGCGAGCTCACCGTCCTCGACCCCGTCAACCAGGTCGAGTTCTTCTTCCTGCGGCCCAAGGACATCGCCATCTACGTCGGCTCCGGTGAGCTCGACCTCGGCATCACCGGCCGCGACCTGGCGCTGGACTCCGGCTCGCCGGTGACCGAGCGGCTCTCCCTCGGCTTCGGCCGCTCGACGTTCCGCTATGCCGCCCCGGCCGGGGACGAGTGGAAGGTCGAGGATCTGGCGGGCAAGCGGATCGCCACCTCGTACCCGAACCTGGTGCGCGCGGATCTGGCGCGGTTCGGGATCGAGGCCGAGGTGATCCGGCTCGACGGCGCGGTGGAGATCTCCATCCAGCTCGGCGTGGCCGATGCGATCGCCGACGTCGTCGGTTCGGGTCGCACCCTGCGCCAGCACAATCTGGTCGCCTTCGGTGAGTCGCTGTGCGACTCGGAGGGCGTGCTCATCGAGCGCACCGGCTCCGATCGCGACGACCGGGCCCGCAACCAGCTCATCGCCCGCATCCAGGGTGTGGTGTTCGCCCAGCAGTACCTGATGCTCGACTACGACTGCCCCAAGTCGCTGCTCGACGAGGCCGTCGCCATCACCCCCGGCCTCGAGTCGCCGACGGTGTCCCCGCTGACCGACCCCGAGTGGGTCGCGGTGCGCGCCCTGGTCCCGCGCAAGCAGGGCAACGACCTGATGGACCGGCTCGCCGATCTCGGCGCGAAGGCCATCCTGGCCACCGACATCCGGTCCTGCCGCGCCTTCTGAGTGATCGCGCTGACGGCCCGGCGAGCATCACACTCGCCGGGCCGTCGCCGTTCGTCGGCCATTATCGCCCGCGCGGCGCCGCGATCCGCGAGATCGGCTCAGGCTGAACGCAATCGGTGTGGGGCGGGGAGCGCGTTGCTACCTTGCGGTTTCTCGATGAGGAAAACCAAGGAGTCACCGTGTCGCAGACACCACCCGAGCCGCGCCCGGGCAGCGCGTTCACCTGGAACGAGGACTGGCTGGCGACCGTCGTCGGCCTCGCCCTGATCGGCCTGGTGCTGGTCGGCGCGATTCCCGGCTGGCTGGTGCCGTGATGAGCGAGCCACGGACAACCACCGAAACCGCCGCGCTGCAGGCCGATCCGAAACCGGCCGCCGTCGATGTGGTGGCCGGGATCGCGCTGGTGCTCGCGCTGGGCGCGCTGACCCGCTACTTCGACACCCAGGCGCCGCGGTGGGCCGAGGGCACGCCGTTCCAGCGGGTCGCCAAGTCGGTGGAATACCCGGTGTACGCGATCGCGATCGGCCTGCTCGGCAATGTCGTGCTGGGCAAGCTGGGGCTGCGGGATCGGCTCTCGGCCGGGTTCCGGACCGAGTTCTTCATCAAGACCGGCGTGGTGCTGCTCGGCGCGTCGATCAATCTGAAGATCCTGGTGACGGCCGCCGCGCCGGCGATCGTGCAGGCGCTGGCCTTGATCACGATCGTCTTCGGGTTCACCTGGTGGTTCGGCGGGCTGCTCGGGCTCGACGACAAGCTGCGGGCGCTGCTGTCCTCGGCGGTTTCCATCTGCGGCGTCAGCGCGGCCATCGCGGCGGCGGGCGCGGTGCAGGCCCGCCGGGAGCAGATCGCCTACGCGGCCTCGCTGGTGATCATCTTCGCACTGCCCTCGATCTTCCTGCTGCCCTGGCTCGCCGACGTGCTCGGCCTGTCGGCCGCGGTCGCGGGGGCGTGGATCGGCGGCAACATCGACACCACGGCGGCGGTGGCGGCGGCGGGCGCGCTCGCGGGGGAGGACGCGTTGAAGATCGCCACCATCGTCAAGACCACGCAGAACGCGCTCATCGGGGTCGTCGCGATCGCGCTGACCGCCTGGTTCGCCTTCCGCGTCGACCGCACTCCGGGTGCGGCCCGCCCGAGCCTGGGCGAATTCTGGTCCAGATTCCCGAAGTTCGTGCTCGGCTTCCTGGCCGCCTCGATCATCGGCACCCTCTACCTGCAGTCGGTCGACAAGAAGACCGGCGCCGCGCATCTGGCGGTGATCAACGATCTGCGGACCTGGTTCCTGATCCTGGCGTTCGTCTCGATCGGCCTCGAGTTCTCGCTGCGCGGCCTGCGCGAGGCGGGGTGGCGGCCGATCGCGGTGTTCGGCTCCGCTGTGGTGGTGAATCTCGCTGTCGGCCTGGGTCTTTCGGTGCTGCTGTTCCGCGACTTCACGGTCTGAGGGTGAGCCGCCGCGCCGCGGCGAGCAGCTCGGCGCGGTAGTGGTCGCGCTCGGGCCGGGTGACCGCGGCGCGCAGCGGGCCGAGCTGGAGTTCCCAGCGCGGCAGGTCGTCGGCGTCGAACACCGGGGCCGCCAGGTAGGCGATCGGGAGATCGCGCGCGCTGTCGAGGTCGGCGACGGTGTGCGGATAGCCGCTGAGCCCGGCCAGCAGCCCGAGCACGCGCCGGCGCAGCGGCCCGGTGGTGGGTGAGTCGGCCAGGTGGCCCGCCACCTCGGCCAGGACGTCGAGGGTGCCGAGGTCGGCCGGGTCGATGCCCCAGACCGCGACCCCGGCGGCCCGGATCTCGGTCAGCGCGTCGGTGAGTTCCCGGCGCTGGGTGGGATCGGCCGAATCCAGCCACGCGCGCTGCCGGTCCGGCCCGGCGAAGGCGATGACGCTCGCGGCGGCGGGGGCGCGCAGGGGCAGCCGGGTCCCGACGGTGACCCCGGCCGGGACCCGGCCGTTGTGCGCGGCGAGCGCGACGAAGGTGAGCGCCGAGGGCGTGACCACCGACAGCGCGGCGCCGCAGCCGACCCGGTCGGCCAGCGCCCGTAGCTCGGCGGCGGCCTCCGGGGGCAGGTCGGCGCGCGCGGTCGAGCCCGGCAGGGCGGGCCCGGGCCGGTAGGTGAGGTCCGGCCCGCGCCGCACCCACTGCCGTTCCTCCAGGGTGGCGAGGATGGCCGCGACGGTGGAGCGGCTCAGCCCGAGCGCGTCGGCGACCGCGGCCGCCGTGCGCGGGGTCCGCGTCCGGGTGAGCAGTTCCACGACGGCGACGACCCGTTCGGTCGGTGGTGAACCGTGCACAAACTGCCCCTTGTCGTTCGGGTCTCGGTCGCCTACCTTCTGCGTACCGAAAAATCGGATAGCGGACACGAATACTCGTGTCAGGAGGATTGTATGACGACTCCATCGATTCTGGACCGGCTCGACGTCGAGGACATCGACTTCGCCTTCCAGGACACCCCCGACCTGCACGAACTGCTCGCCGACCTGCGCTCCCGCAAGCCCTACGCGGTGGTCCCGTTCGCCGGCGTGCGCGCGGTGCTGCTGCTCACCCACGACCTGGTGGCCGCGGCGTTCAAGGACGAGGAGACGTTCCCGGCCAGGGCGGTGTACTCGATGACCACCGAACCCGTGCTCGGTCGCACCCTGCAGTGCATGGCGGGCGACGAGCACCGCGTGCACCGCGCCATCGTGTCGCCGCCGTTCCGGCGCAGCCAGGTGACGGGGTGGATCGAGCCGCTGCTGGAACCGATCGCCCACGAACTGATCGACCGGTTCGCCGCCGCGGGCACCGCCGACCTGGTCACCGAATTCACCACCCGCTACCCGGTTCTGGTGATCAGCAGGCTGCTCGGACTGCCCGTCACCGACGAGGCGACCGTGCTGCGCTGGGCGCACGACCTGTTCTACTTCCCGCTGGATCCGGCCGCGGCCGAACGGGCCTCGCGCGAGTTCGCCGACTACGTCGTCCCGATCATCGCCGCCCGCCGCGCCGCGCCTGGCGAGGATCTGATCTCGCAGCTCGTCACCGAATCCGTCGACGGTGAGCAGCTCACCGACGATCAGGTGCTGGCCTTCCTGCGGCTGCTGTTTCCCGCGGGCGCCGACACCACCATGCTCGCGCTCGGGAACACCGTGTCGGCGTTGCTGTCTCATCCCGACCAGCTCGCGGCGGTCGCCGCCGACCCGGCCGAGCAGGCGCAGTGGGCGATCTGGGAGGGGCTGCGCTGGGAACCGCCGGTGGGGCTGCTGCCGCGCGCGTGCCCGGAGGCGGTGCACTGGCAGGGCCTCGACATCCCGGCGCTGACGCCGATGATCTTCTCGATCAACGCCGCGCACCGCGATCCGGCGAAGTATGCCGATCCGCACCGGTTCGACATCGGCAGGCGGACCACCACGATGCTGTCGTTCGGGCAGGGGCCGCACAGCTGCCTGGGCAGCTGGCTGGCGCTGGCCGAGCTGCGCACCGGGCTGACCGCGTTGGTGACCCGATTGCCCGGCCTGCGGTTGGTCGAGGACGGCCCGTCGGCCGCGGTGACGAGTCAGGTGGGGACGGCGCTGCGCGGGCCCTCGGCGCTGCCGGTGCGCTGGGACTGAGCCGGGCTCACACGTCCTCGTCGGCACGCACGTCGGGGATGCCGAGCTCGGTCGGTGCAGGCTCCCCGTGCGGCCAGCCCGGATACGGCGGCGGCGTGCCGCCGAACTCCGGGCACAGGTGCTGGAATTCGCAGTACCGGCACATCGCGTTGCGATTGGCGGGGAAGTCGCCGGTGCGGCCCGCCACGAGGATGGCCTCCCAGAGCGCGGTGAGGATCCGGGCGAAACGTTCCAGTTCGGCGCGCTCGGGGGCGTAGGTGAGCAGCACTTTGTCGGCGAGGTAGATCAGCCGCAGCTGCGCGGGCACGATGTCGCGGGTGCGCAGGATCATCAGGGCGTAGAACTTGAGCTGGAACAGCGCGCGGGCCTCGTGCAGCGGGCCGGGGGAGCGGCCGGTCTTGTAGTCGACCACCCGGAGCAGACCGTTGGGCGCGATATCGATGCGGTCGACGAATCCGCGCAGGGGGACGGCGCCGTCGAGATCGACCTCGACCCGTTCCTCCAGCGCGTGCGGTTCGAACGCGGTCGGATCCTCGAGCTCGTAGTAGCTCGCGACCAGGCGGCGCACCTCCGCGAACAGCGCCTCGGGACCGCCCGCGGCGACCAACTCGTCGAGCCCGTCGCGGTCCGCGCGCACCCGCTCCCACGCGCCGGGCACCAGCTCGGCCGCGCGCCCGGCATGGCGCTGCTCGGCGGGCAGCGCGAACAGGTCCTCGAGGACCGCGTGCACGACCGTCCCCCGCACCGCCGCCCGCGTCGGCGGCTCCGGAATCCGATCGATCGCCCGGAACCGGTACTTCAGCGGGCACTGCTTGAAATCGCTTGCCCGCGAAGGTGACAGCGCCGGCCGCGACCGTGTGACGGGTCCGTCGGCGGCGTCGTCGGCGAGGGACGCGGGCACAGGCACTGACATACTGCGCAGGGTATCGGCCGCCACCGACACGTCCGGGGAATCGGCGGGACTCACCCCGTTTCGGGTGGTCGGCGGCGACCTGGCAGGCTGGGGAGTCCATTCGAAGAACGGAGATCCATGACGGCCAGACGGACCGGTCCATTCGCCATCGGGGACCGGGTGCAGCTGACCGATGCCAAGGGGCGCCTCTACACGGTGGTGTTGGAGGAAGGGAAGGAATTCCACACCCACCGCGGCGGCATCAAGCACGACGAGCTCATCGGCACCGACGAGGGCAGCGTCGTGAAGTCCACCAACGGCACCCCCTACCTGGCGCTGCGGCCGCTGCTGGTCGACTACGTGCTGTCGATGCCGCGCGGCGCCGCCGTCATCTACCCCAAGGACGCCGCGCAGATCGTGCACGAGGGCGACGTGTTCCCCGGCGCCAGGGTGCTCGAGGCCGGCGCCGGTTCGGGCGCGCTGACCTGTTCGCTGCTGCGCGCGGTCGGGCCGGAGGGCGAGGTGATCTCCTACGAGATCCGCGACGATCACGCCGAGCACGCGGTGCGCAATGTGGAGACCTTCTTCGGTGAGCGTCCGTCGAACTGGTCGCTCACGGTGGCCGACGTCGCGCAGTACGAGGGCGAACCGGTCGATCGGGTGGTGCTGGACATGCTCGCGCCGTGGGACGCGCTGCCCGCGGTCTCGAAGGCGCTGGTGCCCGGCGGTGTGCTGATCGTCTACGTCGCGACCGTCACCCAGCTGTCGAAGGTCGTCGAGGCGCTGCGCGAGCAGGAGTGCTGGACCGAACCGCGCTCGTGGGAGTCGATGGTCCGCGGCTGGCACGTGGTCGGCCTGGCCGTGCGGCCCGAGCACCGGATGCAGGGGCACACGGCGTTCCTGGTGAGCGCGCGGCGCCTGGCCGAGGGCACCGTCACCCCCAAGCCGCAGCGCCGTCCGTCCAAGGGCTGAGCGTCCTGGCGGCGCGGGCATGCTCGTCCGCGCCGCTCACGGCCGGGTCAGCAGCCGCGCCGCCACCAGTGCCGCCGCGGCCACGGCGAACCAGCGCCACCCGTCCGCGGTCAGGCCGAAGCGGGTGGCCTGCAGGATCGCCGACCCGGCCGCGGCCACCGCGCCCACCGTCAGCGCCGAGCGCGCCCCGCGGACCGGCGCGACGGCGCCGTCCCACCAGCGCAGCGGCGAGTTCTCCAGGCCGCGTAAGGCCAGGAACAGTACGAAGGTCAGCGTGAGGGTGACGCCGAGCTGCACCCCCGTCTGCGCCCAGAACCCCGGGTGTGCCGGACCCGACCGGTCGACGCCGGCCAGGTGCCCGAGCACGATCACGGTGAGCAGGGCGGGCATGTGCCACAGATACAGCGTCATGGCGCCGGTGTTGCCGATCACCGTCACCCACCACACGCGCGGGCGGTGGGCGATCCGGCGCAGCCACCCGACGGCGGCCACGGCCGCACAGCACAGCACCACGGCGTGCCCGGCCAGCAACAGCGACGGTGGCGCCAGATTCGACAGCCGCTGGCCCGGCACGGTCACCAGACTCGTCTCGTAGGGGCCCAGCGCCACCAGCAACACGTCCACGACCAGCACGGCGGCGGCCACCGCCGCCGCGGTCCGGCGCGGCAGCAGTCCGCGGAGATGACCGATGCCGAGCACGGCCGGGATCAGCCAGACGAGCAGATTCAGGTAGCCCAGCGCGGCGGGTCCACCGTTCAGCCGTATCGCGTCCACGACCGCCGTCAGCCCGACGAGGACAGCGACGACAGCGAACAACCGGCGACCGTCGGTGACGACGGCCGCGAGCATCGGCACGCAGGCCAGGACCACCAGGTACGTGCCGAGGAACCACAGCAGCTGCACGCTGGTCACCGCGAGCGGATGGTCCCAGCCGGGCCCCAGCACCCGGCCCGCGACCAGCACCAGCAGCACGGAGGCCGCGAGGAAGTACACCAGCGGCCGGACCAGCCGCTGGGTGCGCCGGAACAGCCAAGGGCCCCAGGCCGTCCCGGCTCCGAGCCCGCGCGCGCCCGCGGCGGCGCCCGCGAAGAAGAACAGCGGCAGCACCTGCAACAGCCAGGTCAGCGGTTGGAGAACGGGCAGGTCGGCGAGGACGTTGCCGAACCGCGCCTGCCCGTCGCGCACGGTGACCGTCAGCATCAGGCAGTGGCCGATCACGACGACCAGCAGCGAGGACAGCCGCAGCAGATCCAGCACCCGGTCGCGATCGGCGGGGGTGTTCGCCGCGACGGCCGCGACCCCGGGAACGACACTCATACCGGAGACGATCGCAGACCCCGCCCAGCGCGCCCACCGTGGACCTACGCGCCCGGCGCGGGGAACTACTCAGGCGCGCCCGTGCGGAGCGCTCAGGCGGGGGTGCAGGGCGCCTGCGCGAAGCCGAGCAGCAGGCAGCCGCTCGCGTCGGACAGCTTCCAGGTGCCGTCGACGTTCTCCCAGGTGACCGGGAAGGCGGGCGCGGTGCCGTGCGGCGAGGTGATGGTCACGTCGGCGGTGGCGCTGTTGCCACTGGGCACCACGTTGGCGACGGCGAAGGACAGGGTGTATCCCGCGAGCATGCCGTTCATCTGATCGATGTTGGCCTTGCGCGCCTCACCGTTGACGATCAGCTTCGACTTCTCGTCGGTCGACAGCGCCGGGTCGGCGAACTGCACCAGCGTCGCCTTCAGGGAATCGGCGGTGGGGGCGCCGGCGTTGTCACCGGACGGAGCCGGAGTTGCCGAAATGCTGGACGGAGCGGCCGCGATACTGGTACTGCTGCTGGTGGCGTTCGTCGAGGAATCGTCGGAGCCGCCGCAACCGGTCAGTCCGACGGTAACGGCGAGCGCCGCTGCGGCGGTAGCGACGGTGACACGGATCGTGCGGGGAGGAAGGAGCATGCTCAGCAACCTTTCGGTTCGACGGCGAGTGCCCCGTGCGGGGTGTTAGGGGAGCCTAACAGGAGAATATTCGTCGCTGGATGTCGTACCGACCGTACAAGATGTGATCACGACGAAACCATGTCGGAAAGCGAGAACGGACCGCGCCCGGTAGCGTTGAAAGACCGGGACTGGGAGGAGCAGCATCATGAGCCCCAACGAGAATTCGGATTCGGCGGCCTGGCGAGAGCTCGAGGCGGTACGCGCCGAGGCGGCTGCTCTCCGCAGGCAACTCGCCGACTCGCCGGATCGCACACGCGAATTGGAAGCACGGATCGATTCGCTGACCATCCGCAACGGCAAGCTGATGGACACGCTCAAGGAAGCGCGTCAGCAGCTGATCGCCCTGCGCGAGGAAGTCGATCGGCTCGGACAGCCGCCCAGCGGTTACGGCATCGTCATCCACGCCTACGAGGACCAGACGGTCGACGTCTTCACCTCCGGTCGCAAGATGCGCCTCACCTGCTCGCCCAACATCGACGTCGCCACCCTCGAGTACGGCCAGACCGTCCGCCTCAACGAGGCGCTCACCGTCGTCGAGGCGGGCAACTTCGACGCCATCGGTGAAATCGGCACGCTGCGCGAGATTCTCGACGACAACCGCCGCGCTTTGGTGGTCGGCCACGCCGACGAGGAGCGCGTGGTGTGGTTGTCCGGCCCGCTGAGCAAGCTGGCCGAGTTCGACGACCTCGACGATCCGGACGCCCCGATTCGCCGTCTGCGCCCCGGTGATTCGCTGCTGGTCGACACCAAGGCCGGCTTCGCCTTCGAGCGCATCCCCAAGGCCGAGGTCGAAGACCTTGTCCTGGAAGAGGTTCCCGACGTCGACTACACCGACATCGGTGGTCTCGGCAGGCAGATCGAGCAGATCCGCGACGCGGTCGAACTGCCCTTCCTGCACAAGGATCTGTTCCGTGAGTACGCGCTGCGCCCGCCCAAGGGTGTGCTCCTCTACGGTCCGCCCGGTTGCGGTAAGACTCTGATCGCCAAGGCCGTCGCCAACTCGCTGGCCAAGAAGATCGCCGAAGCCCGTGGTGAGGACGCCAAGGAGGCCAAGTCCTTCTTCCTCAACATCAAGGGCCCCGAGCTGCTCAACAAGTTCGTCGGCGAGACCGAACGCCACATCCGGATCATCTTCCAGCGGGCGCGCGAGAAGGCCTCCGAGGGCACCCCGGTGATCGTGTTCTTCGACGAGATGGACTCGATCTTCCGCACCCGTGGCTCGGGCGTCTCCTCCGATGTGGAGACCACCGTTGTGCCGCAGCTGCTTTCGGAGATCGACGGCGTGGAGGGCCTCGAGAACGTCATCGTGATCGGCGCGTCCAACCGCGAGGACATGATCGACCCCGCGATCCTGCGGCCCGGCCGCCTCGACGTGAAGATCAAGATCGAGCGACCCGACGCGGAATCGGCACAGGACATCTTCTCGAAGTACCTCACCGAGACGCTGCCGCTGCACGAGAGCGATCTGCGCGAGTTCGACGGCGACAAGGCCGCGTGCGTGGAGGCGATGATCGAGAAGGTCGTCGAGCGGATGTACGCCGAGAGCGACGACAACCGGTTCCTGGAGGTCACCTACGCCAACGGTGACAAGGAGGTCCTGTACTTCAAGGACTTCAACTCCGGCGCGATGATCCAGAACATCGTGGACCGAGCGAAGAAGTACGCGATCAAGTCCGTGCTCGACACCGGCAACCCGGGTCTGCGGATACAGCATCTGTTCGACTCGATCGTCGACGAGTTCGCCGAGAACGAGGACCTGCCCAACACCACCAACCCCGATGACTGGGCACGGATCTCGGGCAAGAAGGGTGAACGGATCGTCTACATCCGCACCCTGGTCACGGGCAAGAACGCCTCGGCCAGCCGCGCGATCGACACCGAGTCCAACACCGGTCAGTACCTGTAGGTCCACGTCCGGACGGAGGCCGCGTTCCCTGGGGACGCGGCCTCCCGCGCGTCGCGGGGTTCGGTGAATATTTTTCACCGAAAACGCCGCGCGACAAAGAGTGAATAGGGCATGCTTCACTTGTTCGTCACGCCTGATGAGGACGCGTAACCGAGGAGTGTGCCCCATGGCCGGTTCAGCTGCTGAGTTCCTGACCGAAGTGATCCTGCAGACGATCCAGAATCTGTTCAGCTCGATCAGCGCGGGCTGATCCACCCACCCGCACGGCGAGGGCCGCGTCTCCCACCAGGGAGACGCGGCCCTCGCTCGTAGGGGTCAGCCCTGGGCGACCGTCACGGTGTTGAGGACCACGTCGGCCACCGGC
Organism: Nocardia neocaledoniensis; assembly: GCF_003182135.1. Taxonomy (GTDB): domain Bacteria; phylum Actinomycetota; class Actinomycetes; order Mycobacteriales; family Mycobacteriaceae; genus Nocardia; species Nocardia neocaledoniensis. Next base: position 84,953 of record NZ_QGTL01000017.1, read on the forward strand.
TTGCCGTCGGGGCCGCCGCCGACCACACCGGCGTCGGCGACGGTGGTGAGCACGTCGAGCCCGGCGGTCACCCGGCCGAAGGGGGTGTAGTTCGGCGGCAGCGGCGTGTCGCGGTGGACCAGGAAGAACTGGCTGCCGTTGGTGCCGGGGCCCGCGTTGGCCATCGCGACGGTGCCCGCCGGGTAGACCGCGCCCGCGAGGTTCTCGTCGCCGAAGCGGTAGCCGGGGCCGCCGGTCCCTGTGGCGGTGGGATCGCCGCACTGCAGCACGTAGATGCCGTCGGTGGTGAGGCGGTGGCAGCGGGTGTGGTCGAAGTAGCCCTCGCCGGCGAGGAAGGCGAAGGAGTTGACCGTGCGCGGCGCGGCGGCGGCCTCGAGCGCGATCGTGATGGTGCCGCAGGTGGTCTCCAGCGTCGCGGTGTGCGCGGCGGCCTGGTCGATCGTGAGGGCGGGCTCGACGGGCCACTGCTTGCCGTTGGGGGTGCCGGCGAGCGCCGGCGCGCAACCGGGCACCGTCTGGTGGACCGGAGCGGCGGGGGCGGCGGGGGCGACCGCCACCAGGGCGGCCAGCGCGGCGGTGAGGCCGAGGGCCGCGCGGCGGACGGTGGCGACGATGGATCGGTCCTGCGTGTGACTGCTCACCTGGACGGTGTCTCCTCGAGATGGGGTGCTGCCGGACGATGTATCGCGCATCCTGCCAGTCGCGGGCGCCGGGAGCCAGACCCCGGCGTCCGCGCGGCCGGAGCTGGTTGGGGCGGTGGGTGATTCAGCGCGGTGTCAGCTCGACCACGACGCCGCCCTGCTGCCAGGTCTGGTAGATGTCGGCCTTGGACGGTTCGCCGTCGGCGGTGTACCCGATGCCGTTGAATTTGGCGTTCTGCTTGTTGTCCCTGGCGATGACGGCGTAGAGCTCGAGTACGGACTGTTCGTCGGAATGCACGGTGGCGGTGAAGGTCTCGGGCGCACCGCCGCGGGTGAGGCGCACCTCGGCGCCGCCGCGCAGGTTCTTCACCCACGGCCGCAGCGCCGTGCCGACGAGCAGGGAGTCCTGGTGCACCGTGTAGGCCACGGGCACGTCGTAGACCGTGCCGGACTTGCGCCCGGTGACGTGCAGGGTCGCGAGCCGCTTGCCGACGATGCCGGACAGCACCGGCACTTTCAGCAGGCCGCGCACGAAGCTGTTCACCCGGTGCTGGTAGGGCCGCAGCGGTTCGGGGCCGGTCGTTGTCGGTGTGCCGTAAGGGTTTTCCGAAGTGGAGGTCATGTCTCCAGTATCGGCTCGTCGCCGTGCGCGCGCCACCGCGCCTGATCGCGAACCCATTACGCTGGGCGGATGACTTCCGAACCGACCGAGATCTGGCACAACCCGCGATGCTCGAAGAGTCGCAACGCCACCGCGCACCTGGACGCCGCCGGGGTCGAGTACACGGTGCGCCGGTATCTCGACGATCCGCCGACGGTCGCGGAACTGCGCGCGGTGCTGGTCCGGCTCGGCGCGCAGCCGTGGGACATCACCCGCACCGGCGAGGCGGTCGCCAAGGAACTCGGCATGGCGGGCTGGGGGCGCACCGATGCCGATGTCGACCGGTGGCTGACCGCGCTCGCCGAGCATCCGCAACTGATCCAGCGGCCCATCGTGCTCACCGCCGACGGTGGCGCGGTCGTGGCCCGGGACGACGAATCGCTGCGCGAACTGGGCTGATCCGCGATAGCTCGCGGGTAACTATTCGGGCACGACCGTAACGGGCGTCGCGATTCCCATGATGTAGATCACATCATCGGGACATGGGAGGTTGACATGAAATCGCTTCGCAAGCTCGCCGTCGGCGTCACCGCCGCCGGACTCATCGGTGCCTCGACCCTGCTCGCCGCACCCGCCCAGGCCCAGCCGCCGGGGCACTGCTCGGTGAACCCCATCGCGGGCACCGGCGCGTTCTCCCAGTGCGGCGATCCGGTCTGGCACCAGGTGCGGGTCACCTGCTGGGCCTGGTGGAACTGGTTCAGCAGCTACGAGCGGTACGGTCAGCCCGCGTTCGGTGGATTCCACTCCGAAACGGCCTGTGACCTGCCGTTCAGCATGCAGACCTGGCAGGTGATCGTCTACTGAGTCAGCCTCTGCCGTCCAGCAGGCCGTCGAGCAGGACCCGGGTGTCGGGGACGAACGGCCAGGCCGGGTCGCGCAGGTGCGCCCGCAGTTCGTCGTCGCGCCACCACCAGCCGTCCGCGATCTCGGACGGCTGGTGCCGGATCGGCCCGTCCCAGCGCACTTCGTAGCCGAACAGGTGGCAGCGCAACGGCTTTGCGGCCCACGCGCCGTCCCATGAAGCGGTGGCGCGCGGGACCGGCGTCACGCCGTCGATGCCGAGTTCCTCGCGCAGTTCGCGCACCGCGGTCGCGGCGGGGTCCTCGCCCGCGTCGACCACGCCGCCGGCCAGGCAGTCGTGCATCCCCGCGAAGACGAGTTTGCTGTCGGTACGCCGATGGACGTAGATCCGGCTGCCGTCACCCGAGCGCACCAGCACTCCGGCGCTGGCGTGCCAGAGTCCGTCGCGATAGACGACGCCGCGCTCGGCCGACCCGATCACGCGGCCCTCGGCGTCGTAGACGGCCAGCAGTTCCGACTCTGGATTCGCGGTCACCGCCCGAGGGTAACCCGGGCGGCGCCCCTCACCGCCGGCGTGGTTTCGCCCCCGGCCGGGGCGCCGACGCGCTCGCCCGCTTGGCGGCCTCGGTCGTGGCGACGGCGGCCTCGGCGGCGAGCTTGCGGCGGATCAGGTACTGCTGACCGCAGGTCCACGACGCGTTGGTGGCGAAGTAGACCAGCACCGCGATCGGCAGGATCGCCCCGCTGACCAGCGCGCCCGCCGGGAACACCCACAGCGACAACCGGCGCATGATCGCCGCGGTGCCGTCCGCGGCCGGGGGCGTGAGCCGCGCGGTGAGGTGGGTCGCCAGCGCGGCGAGCAGCACCAGCGGGACGACGAGCACGGCCACGGACGCGAGGTGCTCGCCCGCGGCGGTCATGGTCGCCGACAGCGGCGCACCGAAGATCCGGGCGTCGAGGAACGCGTGCACGTCGGGCACGCCCAGCAGATAGTTCGCCGTCTCCCGATTCGCCGCCGCGGACAGGGGAGTGTCGGTCGAGGTGAACGGACCCACCGCGTGCGCGCCGGTGCGGTCGAACGAACGCAGCACGTGGAACAGGCCGAGGAACACCAGCGCCTGCGCGAGCAGCGGGACCAGGCCCGCGAACAGGCGGACGCCGTGCTCGCGATGTAGTGCTCGGATCCGCTCGGCCTGCGCGCGCTGGTCGTCGGCATGGCGGCGGCGGATCTTGTCGATCTCGGGTTGAAGGGAGCGCAGCAGTGCCTGGGAGCGGGCCTGGCGCAGCGCGGGGACGATCAGTAGGGCCCGCACGGTGACGACGAGCGCGACCACGGCGAGCAACCAGGTGAGCCCGTGCGCGGGACCCAAGGGGAGGGCGAAGAGCCGGTGCCAGCACCAGAGCGCGGCGGACACCGGGAAATAGACGATATCGAGCATGACGGAACGACCTGTCCGGAAGGGCGTGCGCGAACGCACGAGCGAGGAAGGGGATCACCGGATCCGACAGGCGCGCGGCCCGTCAGAGGTGGTCGTCTCCCGGTGCCCGAGGTCGTGGCCGCCCCGCCGCGTCCGGATTGCTCTGGGGCAGGAACGCGCCGCGCAGGCGGCGCTGGGCCGATCGCGGAGGGCCCATCGCGGCCACCCGGACGGGAACCAGCCGGTGGCCGGTGAGCGCGACCAGCGCGCAGGCCATGGTGGCGGCGATCGCGCCCGCGGCGACCAGATGCGCCGTCTCCGCGCCGGGCATGCTCACGAGCGCGACGGCGGGCAACAGGTACGCGAGGACCGCGTAGACCGTGACCATCGCCGGAGACCGCATGCCGACGAGCATACCGAGCCCGGGTAACTGCGACGATGTGTCTCGCGCACCCCGGGCACGCGTATCGTGACCACTGTGACCGCACCATCCGCTCAGCACGCGCAACCCGTCGGCGACGGGCGGGCCACCCGTTGGCAGGGACACAAGGCCAAACGCCGTGCGGAGATGATCGACGCGGCCGTCGAGGTGATCGAGGAGCACGGCGTCGAGATCTCGGTGCAGTTGATCGCCGAGCACCTGGCCCTGCCCCGACCGGTGGTGTACCGCCATGTCGGCGGCCGCGCCGAGCTCGACGCGCTGGCCCGGCAGCGCATCCTGGAACTGCTGCTCGCGGAGCTGCTGCCCGCGCTGCGCCCCGACGGCACCCTCAAGGACGCGGTGCGCGGCGCCATCGGCACCTATCTCGGCTGGATCGACCGGCATCCCAATCTGCACCGCTTCCTCGGTGACGCCGCGCCCGAGGGCAGTGGCGCCAGTCTCGGTGGCGCGGGACGCGAGGTCGGTGGACAGCTGGCCGACATGTTCGCGGCGAGCCTGGCCCGCTTCGGCATCGACTCCGCCAGGGCCAGGCCCATGGCATTCGGCATGGTCGGGCTCGTCGACGGGGTGGTGGCCAGCTGGCGTGCCGACGCGCAGCCGGTGCTGTCCACCGAGCAGATCCAGGGCATCCTGACCGAATCGGTGCTGTCGCTGTTCGAAGGCAACGCTCGCAGTCTCGGCGTTCCGTTGCAACGGGATTCGCTGGTGTCGGATCTGCTCGTGGCCCCGGACGCCGCGCCGCCGCCGGAGGAGCGGTTCCGCTGACTCACTCCGCCACCAGCTGATAGGTGCGGTGCCACAGCCACTCCACCGGGCCGCGCTGGAATCGGCGCAGCCACAGGTGGGCGAACAGGGTGATGAGCGCGACCACCAGCAGGTAGATCCCGATCGTGAACGGGACCCGCGCGGCCTCGGAGGTCCGTGCCGCCAGCCCGAAACCCCAGCCGTAGCACAGGATTCCGGCGATCAGGTTCTGCAGGATGTAGCAACTGAGCGCGGTCCGGCCGACCTCGCCGAGCCGAGCACCGGCGAACCCCACGCGCGGGCGGCGCAGGTAGAACTGCGCCACCGCGGCCAGGATGCCCAGCGCCACGAACGGCGCGGTCCCGTAGCGGGTGAGCATGACCAGGCCACCGCCACCGAAGACGCCGACCGCGAAGTCCAGCGGCGCCGCGACCGCGAAACCGATCACCATGAGCCGCTGCCGGATCCGCGCGCCCTCGGGCCGGAACACCCCGGCGTGGTAGAGCCGCGCGCCGAGCAGGAACAGCGCCACCGACATGGGGAACACCAGTATCGCTTCGAGCCGGAACGCCAGCACGTTGTCGAGGCGGAACAGCACCAGATCCCAGAACGAGCCGTCGGCATACGGATTCGGGTCCAGCGGGGCCGCGGCGGCCCGCTCGCCGTCGGGTGCGAAGGCCAACGCGGCCGCGATCAGGGTGAGCATGGTCACGTGGATCGAAGCGGCCACGATCAGCCAGCGTCGTTGGGCCCGTTCGCTCGTCGCCAGCAGATAGGCGACCACCAGGCCGGTCACCGCGTAGCCCATCAGCACGTCGAACTCGGCGACCAGCAGGAAGTTCAGCAGACCGTCGAGGAACAACAGGCCCGCCCGCCAGGGATACTTCCCCGGCCAGCGGCGGCCGCCACGGCGGGCCGAGGACTGCTGGATGGCCAGGCCGATGCCGAACATCACCGTCAACAGGCCGAGGAACTTGCCCTGGGCCAGCTGCTGCAACACCCGCTCGGTCCAGCCCCAGCCGTTCTCGGCCGCCCCACCCAGATGCTCGATGTAGCCGACCAGCCCGGCGGGATCGGTGAAGATCCAGATGTTCGTGCCGAGCGTCCCCAGGATGGCGATACCGCGCAGGACATCCAGCGCGATCAATCGGCCTGGTCGCTCGGTGGTTCCGGGGGCGAGTTGCTGCACGGATTCGCTCATGGACCGAGTATCGCGACCGCGGCGGCGCGACCGGATCGCCCGCGAGGACCATCCCCGGGTCCGCCGGGAGGGGGACCCGGGGTCCACTGGACGGAGATGCGGGTGCGGGTCGGACGCGTCGCCTAGGCTCGACGGCATGCAGCGCATCATCGGAATCGAGGTCGAGTACGGCATCTCGACCCCCACGGAGCCGACGGCCAACCCGATCCTGACCTCCACCCAGGCCGTGCTCGCCTACGCGGCCGCCGAGGGGGTGCCGCGGGCCAAGCGGACCCGCTGGGACTACGAGGTGGAATCCCCGCTGCGTGACGCGCGCGGTTTCGATCTGAGCCGGATGAGCGGGCCCGCCCCGGTCATCGACGCCGACGAGGTCGGCGCGGCGAACATGATCCTCACCAACGGCGCCAGGCTCTACGTCGACCACGCCCACCCGGAGTACTCCGCCCCCGAGGTCGTCGACCCGCTCGACGCCGTCATCTGGGACAAGGCGGGCGAGCGGGTGATGGAGGCCGCCGCCCGGCACGCCTCCAGTGTGCCCGGCGCCCCGCGCCTGCAGCTGTACAAGAACAACGTCGACGGCAAGGGCGCCTCCTACGGCACCCACGAGAACTACCTCATGAACCGCGACACCCCGTTCAGCCACATCATCGCCGGCCTCACCCCGTTCTTCGTCTCGCGCCAGGTGATCTGCGGTTCCGGTCGGGTCGGCATCGGCCAGTCCGGCGACCACGCGGGCTTCCAGCTGTCCCAGCGCGCCGACTACATCGAGGTCGAGGTCGGTCTCGAGACCACCCTCAAGCGCGGCATCATCAACACCCGCGACGAACCGCACGCCGACGCCGACAAATACCGGCGCCTGCACGTCATCATCGGCGACGCCAACCTGGCCGAGATGTCGACCTACCTCAAGGTCGGCACCACCGCGCTGGTGCTCGACCTGATCGAGGCGGGCGAGGACCTCTCGGAGTTCCAGCTGGCCCGCCCGGTCACCGCCGTGCACCAGATCAGCCACGATCCGTCGCTGCGCGCCACCGTCGCCCTGGCCGACGGCCGGGAGCTGACCGGCCTTGCGCTGCAACGGCTCTACCACGAGCGGGTCGCGAAGTTCGTCGACCGCGAGGGCAACGACGACCCGCGCGTGCGCGACATCGTCGACAACTGGGCCATGGTCCTGGACCTGCTCGAGCGCGACCCGATGGAATGCGCCAACCTGCTCGACTGGCCGGCCAAACTGCGCCTGCTCGAGGGCATGCGCAGCCGTGAGGGCCTGGGCTGGGCCGCGCCCAAGCTGCACCTGATGGACCTGCAGTACTCCGATGTGCGCCTGGACAAGGGCCTCTACAACCGCCTGGTGGCGCGCGGATCGATGAAGCGGCTGGTCAGCGAGCAGGACGTGCTCGACGCCATGACCAACCCGCCCACCGACACCCGCGCCTACTTCCGCGGCGAGTGCCTGCGCCGGTTCGGCGCCGACATCGCCGCCGCCAGTTGGGATTCGGTGATCTTCGACCTCGGCGGCGACTCGCTCGTGCGCATCCCCACGCTGGAGCCGCGCCGGGGCACGAAAGCGCACGTCGGCAAGCTGCTCGACGCCGCGGAGTCGGCCGCCGAGCTGGTCGACCAGCTCACCCACTGAGGCCGATACCGGCACGACCGGGCGACAATCCGATCGCTAATCGACCATGTTGTCGGATCCGCTCGGTAGGGTTGAAGGACGAGCACGATCATTGAGTGGAAGAGGAGGTCGGCTGCCATGGCACAAGAGCAGACCAAGCGCGCCGGGGGTGGCGACGAGGACGAGGGGCCCGAGGGCGACGGCGCCGCAGGACAGGAGCGCCGCGAGAAGCTCGCGGAGGAGACCGACGACCTGCTCGACGAGATCGATGACGTGCTCGAGGAGAACGCCGAGGACTTCGTGCGGGCCTATGTGCAGAAGGGCGGCCAGTGACCTCAGGTGACCCGTTGCGCCTCCATGCCGGACAGGCGCTGTCCTCGTTCACCGAACATCTCCGTATGCACGCGCCGGACCTGTTGCCCGCCAACAGGTTCGGCGCGGGCGATCTCACCGCCGGCGCGGACTTCGCGCCGCACGGCACCACCATCGTCGCGGTCAGCTACCGCGGCGGTGTGCTGATCGCGGGCGATCGCCGCGCCACCCAGGGCAACCTGGTGGCCTCGCGCGACATGGAGAAGGTGTACATCACCGACACCTTCTCGGCCGCGGGCATCGCGGGCACGGCCGGGCTGGCCGTGGAGATGGTGCGGTTGTTCGCAGTGGAACTGGAGTACTACGAGAAGATCGAGGGCGTCCCGCTCACCTTCGACGGCAAGGCGAACAAGCTGTCGAAGATGGTCAGGGACAACCTGCCCGCCGCGATGCAGGGACTGGCGGTGGTGCCGCTGATCGTCGGCTACGACGACCAGGTCACCGATCCCGACAAGGCCGGACGGATCGTCTCGTTCGACGTCGTCGGGTCGCGCAGCGAGGAACGGTTCGGCTACACCGCGGTGGGGTCGGGCTCGATGTTCGCCAAGTCCTCGCTCAAGAAGACCTACCGCCCCGGTCTCGACCAGGATCTCGCCCTGCGTATCGCGGTCGAATCGCTGGTCGACGCCGCCGACGACGACACCGCCACCGGTGGGCCCGACCCGCTGCGCGGGATCTACCCGACGGTGGTGCTGATCGACGCCGAGGGCGCGGTCGAGGTGGACGAGCAACGACTCGGTGCGGTCGCCACGGCCATCGCGGCCGACCGGAGCGCCGCGCAGAACGGGGGTGCCAGCGCATGACGCTGCCGTATTACGCGTCCGCCGAGCAGATCATGCGGGACAAGACCGAGCTCGCCCGCAAGGGCATCGGTCGAGGCCGCAGCGTGGTGGTGCTGGTGTACGACAAGGGTGTGCTGTTCGTCGCGGAGAACCCGTCGGCGACCCTGCACAAGATCAGCGAACTCTACGACCGCATCGGTTTCGCCGCGGTCGGTAAGTACAACGAGTTCGAGGCCCTGCGCCGGGGCGGCATCCTGCAGGCCGACCTCAAGGGCTACCAGTACGACCGGCGCGATGTCACCGGTCGTTCGCTGGCCAATCTCTACGCGCAGAGCCTGGGGTCGATCTTCACCGATCAGCTCAAGCCCTACGAGGTGGAGCTGTGTGTCGCCGAGGTCGGCTATCCGGAACAGGCGCCCGCCGCGGTGCTGTACCGGATCACCTTCGACGGGTCCATCGTCGACGAACGCGAATACGTCGTCATGGGCGGCACCACCGAGCCGATCCTGACCGCCCTCAAGTCGGCCTACAAGCCGGGTCTGAGCCTGGACGAGGCGCTGAAGGTGGCGATCGGGGCCCTGCAGGCCGGGCAGCCGGAGGCCGACAAGGACAAGCGCACCCTCGGTGTCGCCTCGCTCGAGGTGGCCACCCTGGAGCAGTCCCGCCCGCGCCGGGCGTTCCGCAGGCTGCAGGGCGCCCCGCTCGAGCAGGCGCTGGCCGGATCCGCGGACAAGCAGGTCACCGAGGTGACGCTGCCCGAACCCGAGGACGGCGCGGGGGAGTAGACACCGCCGTCACGATCATGGTCGGGCCCGCGAACCAGCACGGTTCGCGGGCCCGACCGCGTGCGGGTCACCGGATCGTTCGCTGTCCGAATCGTTGTGAACACGTATGCGAATGGGATGTCCGGAGCGCCGCGCGGGCACTGGTCATGGCTGTAGTGTCGATAGTGTGCAGCGACGAATCATGGGGATCGAGACCGAGTTCGGTGTGACATGCACCTTCCACGGTCACCGTCGGCTGTCCCCCGACGAGGTGGCCCGGTACCTGTTCCGCCGGGTGGTGTCCTGGGGCCGTAGCTCTAATGTCTTCCTTCGCAACGGTGCCAGGTTGTACCTCGACGTCGGATCGCATCCCGAGTACGCCACGGCCGAATGCGACAGCCTGGTGCAGCTGGTCACCCACGACCGGGCCGGTGAGCGGGTCCTGGAAGACCTGCTCATAGACGCCGAACAGCGGCTCGCCGAGGAAGGCATCGGCGGCGACATCTACCTGTTCAAGAACAACACCGACTCCGCGGGCAACTCCTACGGCTGCCACGAGAACTTCCTCGTGGTCCGCGCGGGCGAGTTCTCCCGGATCTCCGATGTGTTGCTGCCGTTCCTGGTGACCCGCCAGCTCATCTGCGGTGCGGGCAAGGTCCTGCAGACGCCGAAGGCGGCCACGTTCTGCCTGTCGCAGCGCGCCGAGCACATCTGGGAGGGCGTCTCCTCGGCGACCACCCGCTCGCGCCCGATCATCAACACCCGCGACGAGCCGCACGCCGACGCCGAGAAGTACCGGCGCCTGCACGTGATCGTCGGCGACTCCAACATGGCCGAACCGACCACCATGCTCAAGGTGGGCACGGCCTCGCTGGTGCTGGAGATGATCGAGGCGGGCGTGTCCTTCCGCGACTTCGCCCTGGACAACCCGATCCGCGCGATCCGCGAGGTGAGTCACGATCTGACCGGCCGCCGTCCCGTACGGCTGGCAGGCGGACGGCAGGCCAGCGCGCTCGAGATCCAGCGCGAGTACTACGCCCGCGCGGTCGAGCACCTGCGCAATCGCGACCGGGATCCGCAGGTCGACGCGGTGGTGGACCTGTGGGGCCGCACCCTCGACGCGGTCGAGGCGCAGGACTTCGCCAAGGTCGACACCGAGATCGACTGGGTGATCAAGCGCAAGCTGTTCCAGCGCTACCAGGACCGCTACAGCATGGAGCTGTCGGACCCGAAGATCGCCCAGCTGGACCTCGCCTACCACGACATCAAGCGCGGCCGCGGCGTCTTCGACCTGCTGCAGCGCAAGGGCCTGGCCAAGCGGATCACCGAGGACGAGGCCGTCGACGCGGCGGTGGAGACCCCGCCGCAGACCACCAGGGCCAAGCTGCGCGGCGATTTCATCACCGCGGCCCAGGAGGCCGGGCGCGATTTCACGGTCGATTGGGTGCATTTGAAGTTGAACGATCAAGCACAGCGCACCGTGTTGTGCAAAGATCCGTTCCGGTCGGTCGACGAGCGCGTCGACCGGCTGATCGCCTCGATGTAGGCGACACCCCCGGACGGGGGGACAGATGACGGGACCGGCGGCGCATGGGAGCGAAGGCGTAGGCGCCACCGGTCCCGTCGTCGTTCGCGGGTTCAGCCGGCGCCGACGACCGTCGCGTAGGTGGCGCCCAATCCGGCGATGAATGCGCTCAGGGCCAGCTCGAAGCTGTCGTCGTCGATCTCGTCGGCCACCGCGCGCAGCAGGTGCGCCTGGTTCAGGTGCGGGTAGCGGTCCCGGTAGACCTGCACGTCGTCGGCGAAACCGCCCGCGAACGAGCCGACGGTCGATCCCATCACCAGGTAGCGGGTGGCCGCGCCGATCATGGTGGCGTAGCGCGGTGGCCAGCCCGCGCCGACCAGGCCGCCGTGCACGGCGTCGGCGGCGCGCAGGTTCTCCGCGCGCCGGCCGGGGCCCGCCGCCAGATAGGGCACGAAGTTCGGATGCGCGACCAGCGCCGAGCGGTAGCTGCGCGCCCAGTCCGCCAGCGCGAGATCCCAGCGCGCGGTGTCGAACGCCGAGGTGTCCACGTGGCTCATGACGCCCGTGGCGATGTCGTCGAACAGGTCGTCCTTGGTGGGGTAGTGGCCGTAGAGCGAGGCCGCCTGGACGCCCAGTTCCGCGGCCAGTTTGCGCATGGAGACCTCGGCCAGGCCGTCCCGGTCGATCAGTGTCAGCGCGGCCTCGCGAATGCGCTCGCGGCTCAACAGCGGCACGCGGGGCCTGGCCATCCGCCACTCCTGTCTGCTCGGGGATCGGTGCGGGTTCGAACGCTATCACCGATCGCCGATCTGCCTCTTGATTAACCGAACACCGTTAGGATACGGTGCCCGAGTAAACCTAACAACGTTCGGTTCAGGAGTGGTCCCGTGGATCTCCAACTCACGCCAGCGCATCGCGACCTGCGCGAACTCGCCCGCACCTGGGTGGACAAGGAAGTCGTTCCGTTCGCCGCCGGGTGGGATCGCGAGGAATCGGTCGACCCGGCGATCGTCGGCAAGCTCGGCGCGCTCGGCTTCCTCGGCATCGGGATCGACGAGGAGTACGGCGGTTCGGGCGGCGACATGCTCGCCTACTGTGTGCTGCTCGAGGAGCTCGGACGGGGCGACAGCTCGGTGCGCGGCATCGTGTCGGTGTCGCTCGGCCTCGTCGGCAAGTCGATCGCCCGCTACGGCAGCGCGGAGCAGAAGACCCGATTCCTGCCCGGTCTGTGCGCGGGCGAGCAGCTGGGCTGCTTCGCGCTCACCGAGCCAGGGACCGGTTCCGACGCCGCGAACCTGACCACCCGCGCGACCCGCGACGGCGCGGACTGGGTCATCGACGGCACCAAGATCTTCATCACCAACGGGACCTGGGCCGATCTCGCGCTGGTGTTCGCCAGGACCGGCGGCCCCGGCCCGCGCGGCGTCACCGCGTTCCTGGTGCCCACCGAGACGGCGGGGTTCGGCCGGACCGAGATCAAGGGCAAGCTCGGCCTGCGCGGCCAGGCCACCGCCGAACTGATCCTGGACAAGGTCCGCGTTCCCGACGCCCTGCGCCTCGGCGCGGAGGGCGAGGGCTTCCGGATCGCGATGGCGGCCCTGGACAAGGGACGGATCGGTGTAGCCGCCGGATGTGTCGGGGTGGCGCGTGCCTGCCTCGAAGCGTCCGTGCGCTACGCGGGGGAGCGCGAGCAGTTCGGCAAGCCGATCGCGGGCTACCAGCTGGTGCAGGAACTGCTCGCCGACATCGCCGTCGACACCGAGGCCGCGCGGCTGCTGGCCTGGCGGGCCGCCGATCTCGTCGACCGCGGGGAACCGTTCGGCACGGCGGCCTCGATGGCGAAGCTGTTCGCCTCCGAGGCCGCGGTGAAGGCCGCCAACAACGCGATCCAGGTGTTCGGCGGTTACGGCTACATCGACGAGTACCCCGTCGCGAAGTACCTGCGCGACGCGCGCGTGCTGACCCTCTACGAGGGCACCACCCAGATCCAGAAACTGCTCATCGGCCGCGCCCTCACCGGCGTGAACGCCCTTGTCTGACACCAGGAGTACCCGCATGACCACCAGAACCGCCTTCGTCACCGGCGCTGCCCGCGGCATCGGCGCCGCCACCGCCGCCCGGCTGGCCGCCGACGGCTGCGCCGTGGCCGTCGTCGATCTCGACGCCGACGCGGCGGTGCTCACCGCGGGCCGGATCAACGCGGCGGGCGGCACCGCCATCGGCATCGGCTGCGATGTCGCCGACGAGGATTCGGTCGCCGCGGCGGTGGCGCGCGCGGTCGCCGATCTCGGCTCGCTCGACGTGCTCGTCAACAACGCCGGCGTGCTGCGCGACAACCTGCTGTACAAGATGTCGGCGGACGACTGGGACACCGTCATGGCCGTGCACCTGCGCGGCGCGTTCCTGTGCAGCAGGGCCGCGCAGGCGCGGATGGTCGAACGCGGGGGCGGCGCCATCGTCAACACCTCGAGCGTGTCGGCGCTCGGAAATCGCGGCCAGGCCAACTACGCCGCCGCCAAGGCGGGCATCCAGGGCCTGACCCGCACCCTCGCCATGGAACTCGGGCCGTTCGGCATCCGGGTCAACGCCGTCGCGCCCGGCTTCATCGCCACCGAGATGACCGCGGCCACCGCGGCCCGGATCGGCGTGAGCGCCGCGGACCTGCAGGCGAAGACGGCCGCGATCACGCCGCTGCGCCGGGTCGGCACACCCGACGACATCGCGAACGTGGTGGCCTTCCTGGCCTCCGACCAGGCCGGCTTCGTCACCGGCCAGACCCTGTACGTCGACGGCGGACGCCGTCTCTGATCTCGGAGAACAACACATGCAGCGCACAGTTTTCACCGACGAGCACGACGCGTTCCGCAAGACCGCGCGGGCCTTCATCGAGAGCCAGGTCGTGCCGGTGTACGACCAGTGGTACGAGGCGGGGATCGTGCCCCGCGAGTTCTATCGCAGCCTGGCCGAGCTGGGTGTCTTCGGCATCGAGGTACCCGAGGAGTACGGCGGCGCCGGGATCGACTCGTTCAAGTTCCAGGCTGTGCTGATGGAGGAAACCGCCCGCGCGGGTGTGTCTTTCGGTGGTTCGGGGGTGCACGTGGGCCTGTGCCTGCCGTACCTGAAGAACCTCGCGACCGAGGAGCAGAAGCGGCGCTGGCTGCCCGGCTTCGTCACCGGCGAGACGATGTTCGCGATCGCCATGACCGAACCCGGCACCGGCTCGGACCTGGCGGGCATGCGCACCACCGCGCAGCTGTCCGAGGACGGCAACCACTACGTGCTCAACGGCGCGAAGACCTTCATCACCGGCGGCGTGCACGCGGACCGGGTGATCGTCTGCGCGCGGACCGCGCCGCCCTCGGACACCGATCGCCGCCACGGGATCTCGCTGCTCGTGGTCGACACGAGCGCGCCGGGATACGCCGTCGGCCGCAAGCTCGACAAGCTCGGCCTGAAGGTCTCCGACACCGCCGAGCTGTCCTTCACCGATGTGCGGGTGCCGGTCACCGACCTGCTCGGCGAAGCGCACCGCGGCTTCGACTACCTGGGCCAGAACCTCCCGCAGGAACGGCTCTCCATCGCGGTCGGCGCGTACGCCCAGGCCAAGTCGGCGATCCGGTTCGCCCTCGAATACACCAGGGGCCGCACCGTTTTCGGGCAGCCGGTGGCGAACTTCCAGAACACCAAGTTCGAGCTGGCCGCCTGCCAGGCCGAGGTCGACGCCGCCGAAGCGGTCGTCGACCGGGCCCTGGACGCCCTCGACAACGGTGTCCTCACCGCCGCCGACGCCGCCTCGGCGAAACTGTTCTGCACCGAGGTCGCGTCCCGGGTGATCGACCGCTGCCTGCAGTTGCACGGCGGCTACGGCTACATCACCGAATACCCGGTGGCCCGCCTCTACGCCGACAACCGGGTCAACCGCATCTACGGCGGCACCAGCGAGGTCATGAAGATGATCATCGCCAAGAACATGGGCCTGTGAGCGGCCGCGCGTATCTGGTCGACGGCGTGCGCACGCCGTTCGGCCGCTACGGCGGCGCGCTGGCCGCCGTGCGCCCCGACGACCTCGCCGCGCACGTCCTCACCGCCCTCACCCAGCGGCTGCCCACGGTGGACTTCGCCGCCGTCGACGACGTGGTGTTCGGGTGCGCGAATCAGGCGGGCGAGGACAACCGCAACGTCGCCCGGATGGCGGCGCTGCTGGCCGGGCTACCGGTGACGGTGCCGGGCGTGACGGTCAACCGGTTGTGCGCGTCGGGACTGGACGCGGTCGCCTACGCGGCCAGGGCGATCACGGCGGGCGACGCCGAGCTGGTGATCGCCGGTGGCGTCGAATCGATGACCCGTGCGCCGTTCGTGGTGCCCAAAGCCGCCGCGGCGTGGGATCGTTCGGCCGAACTCGCCGACACCACCCTCGGCTGGCGGCTGGTGAATCCGCGCCTGCGCGACCGGTACGGCGTCGACTCGATGCCCGAGACCGCCCAGCACGTCGCCGCCGAGCACGGCATCGCGCGCGCCGACCAGGACGCGTTCGCGCTGCGCTCCCAGCAGCGGGCCGCTGCCGCGATCGCCGCCGGTCGACTGGCCAGGGAGATCGCGCCGGTGCCGGTCCCGCGGCGCCGGGGCGAGCCGGTCGTGGTCGAGACCGACGAGCACCCACGAGCGACCGATCTCGAGGCGCTGGCCGGGCTGCGGCCCGTGGTGCCCGACGGATCGATCACCGCGGGCAACTCCTCCGGCATCAACGACGGCGCGGTCGCGATCCTGCTCGCGTCCGAGACCGCCGTCCGGCGGTACGGGCTGACCCCGCTGGCCGCGGTCGGCGCGGTGAGCGCCGCCGGTGTGCCGCCGCGGACGATGGGCATCGGCCCGGTGCCCGCGGTCGGGAAACTGCTCGCGCGAACAGGTCTGGGGATCGGTGACATCGATGTCGTCGAACTCAACGAGGCCTTCGCCGCCCAGGCGCTGGCGGTCCTGCGCGGGCTCGGCCTGCCCGACGACGCCGCCCACGTCAATCCGAACGGGGGCGCGATCGCAATCGGTCATCCGCTCGGGGCCACCGGCGCTCGCCTGGCACTCACTGCCGCCATCGAACTGGCCGATCGAGACGCGCGGCACGCGATCGCGACGCTGTGCGTCGGTGTCGGCCAGGGACTCGCGCTACACCTCCACCGTTGACCCCACCCTTCTTCGCCATCGCAGTCGAACACTAGGAACCATCGTGAACGCCACCCTGTCCCTGGCGAGCATCCTCGCCGAACCCGCCCGCCGCCGTCCGCACCATCTCGCCCTGATCGAGGGCGACACCCGCCTCACCTTCGCCGAGCTGTGGCGCCAAGCCCGCGAACAGGCGGGCGCCTTGATCGCCCGCGGTGTCCGGCCCGGTGACCGGGTGGCGCTGCTGTGCCCCAACACCGCCGACTTCCCCCGGGCCTACTTCGCGATCCTCGCCGCCGGCGCGACGGTCGTGCCCGTGCACCTGCTGCTGACCGCCCCGGAAATGGAGTACGTGCTGCGCGACAGCGGCGCGTCCCTGCTGATCTGCCATCCGATGGTGGCCGACACCGGCGCGGCGGCCGCCCGCGCCGCCGGGATCGACAGCGTCGCGCCGAGCGAGCTGGCCGGCGACGCGATCCCGGCCTTCGTCTCCCGCGGCCCGCTCGACACCGCCGTCGTCTTCTACACCAGCGGCACCACCGGCACGCCGAAGGGTGCCGAGCTCAGTCACCTCAACATGGTGATGTGCGCGACCGTGAACACCTTCGACGCCAACGAGATCCGGCCCGACGACATCGCCCTCGGCGCGCTGCCGCTGTTCCACGTGTTCGGGCAGACGGTGTCGATGAACTCGCACTGGCGCGTCGGCGGCACCCTGGTGCTGATGCCGCGCTTCGACGCGGCCCAGGCGATCGCGCTGATGGCCGCGGAACGGGTCAACCTCTTCCACGGCGTCCCCACCATGTACCTCGCCCTGGTCGCCGCGGCCCGCGACGCGGCGGAACTGCCCGCGCTGAAACTGTGCGTCAGCGGGGGCGCCGCCCTGCCCGTCAGCGTGCTCGAGGACTTCGAGCAGGCGTTCGGGGCGCCGGTGCTCGAGGGATACGGACTCTCGGAGACCTCGCCGACCGCCGCGGTGAACCAGCCGGTCTACGGGACCGAGCCGGGCACCGTGGGCCACCCGGTGTGGGGTGTCGACGTGGAGATCGCCGACCCGGACGTCGCCGACCGGATCGAGCTGCTGCCCGTCGGGGCGACCGGTGAGGTGGTGGTGCGCGGGCACAACGTGTTCAGCGGCTACACCGGCAGGCCGGAGGCGACCGCCGCGGCGGTGATCGACGGCTGGTTCCGCACGGGCGATCTCGGCACCCGCGACGCGACCGGCCGCATCCGGATCGTCGACCGGGTCAAGGAGATGATCCTGCGCGGCGGGTACAACGTGTACCCGACCGAGGTCGAGGCCGCGCTGCTGCGGCACCCGCGGATCGCGCAGGTCGCGGTGATCGGGGTGCCCGACACCCACTACGGCGAGGAGATCCTCGCGGTCGTCGTCCCCGACGGGCCGCTCACCGCGGACGAGGTGATCGGCTTCGGCAAGGAACAGGTGGCCAAGTACAAGTACCCGCGACGGGTCGAGTTCGTCACCGAACTGCCCCTCGGTCCCACCCACAAGGTGCTCAAGCGTGAGCTGCGCCGACGATTCGGGGGCGCGTGACCGCACGTCGCGTACGCGACCATTACCCTCTTACGGGTGGCGATATCCAAGGTCGAGCGGCTGATGAATCTGGTCATCGCGCTGCTGTCGACCCGGCAGTTCCTGAGCGCGGAGCGCATTCGCGCCAGCGTGGCCGGTTACGAGGACTCCGCGACCGACGAGGCGTTCAGCCGGATGTTCGAGCGCGACAAGAACGAGTTGCGCGACCTGGGCATTCCGCTGGAAGTGGGTCCGGTCGGGCGGTTCTCGACGCTCGAGGGCTACCGGATCAACCGCGACGCCTACGAACTGCCCGATATCGACCTGTCCAGCGAGGAGGCGGCCGCGGTCGCCGTCGCCGTGCAGATGTGGGCCTCCCCGGAGCTCGCGAGTGCCGCCGAAGGCGCGCTGCTGAAGCTGCGCGCCGCCGGCGTCACGGTCGAAACCGAGAACGTCGGGGTGTCGGTGCCCGCCGTGCCCGCCCGCACCCGCGGCTCCGAACCCGTGCTGCGCGAACTGCTCGCGGCGATCGACGCGGGCCAGGCCGTGCGCTTCGGCCACCACAGCGCCGTCACCGACCCGTTCGTCACCCGTGACGTGGAGCCCTGGGGCGTGGTCACCCGGCACGGGCGCTGGTACCTGGTCGGGCACGACCGCGAACGCGACGCCGTGCGCACCTTCCGGCTCTCGCGCATCGGCGGCGAGGTGGTCCCGTACGGGCCGCACAACGCCGTGCGCAAGCCGGCCGACGCCGACCTGCGCGCCATCGTCGATCGCGTCACCGGCGACGCGCCCGTCACCGGCTCGGCGACGGTATGGGTCGCCAAGGGCCGCGGCCGGGAGCTGCGCCGGATCGGCACCGAGCTCGAGACCAGGGAACTCGGCGGCAGGCCGGGTGATGTCGTCGAGGTACCGGTGCGCTCGCGCGACTGGGTCGCCCGGCTGATCACGGGCCTCGGACCCGACGTGCTCGTGCTCGATCCACCGGAACTGCGCGCCGACGTGATGAACCGGCTACGGTCGGTACTCGACCACACGGAGGTGACGTCGTGAGTTCGCGCCTGTCCCTGCGCCTTTCGCGCCTGCTCAACATGGTGCCGTACCTGCTCGCGCACCCGGGCATCAGCGCCGCCGAGGCCGCCGCCGAACTCGGGGTGACCACCAAGCAGCTGATGAGCGACCTCAACCAGCTGTGGATGTGCGGGCTGCCGGGCTACGGCCCCGGTGATCTGATCGACCTGTCCTTCTCCGAGGAGAGCATCGAGGTCACCTTCTCCGCCGGCATCGACCGGCCGCTGCGCCTGACCTCCACCGAGGCCACCGCGCTGCTGGTGGCGCTGCGCTCGATCGTGGAGATGCCGGGCATGGTCGACCCGACCGCCGCGCACTCCGCCATCGCGAAGATCGAATCCGCCATCGCCAGCAGCGACACCGAGATCACCGGCAGGCCGGCCGCGATTCCCGTCGAACAGCCGGTGGTGGCCACCGTGCGCGCCGCGCTCGCCGACGGGCGCGCCGTGCGGCTGGTGTACTACTCGGCCAGCCGCGACGAGGTGTCCGAGCGCATCGTCGACCCCATCCGGGTGATCCTCGTCGACAACAACAGCTACCTGCAGGGCTGGTGCAGACAGGCCGAGGGCGTGCGGCTGTTCCGGTTCGACCGGATCGAGGACGCCACCGAACTCGACGAACCCGCCCGGCCGCCGAGTCACGCCGCCGCCGACGCGGCCGCCCTCGACCTGTTCCAGGACGACCCCGATGTGCCGCTGGCCCGGCTGCGCATCCGCGCCGACTACGCCTGGGTGCTCGACCAGTACCCGATGCACCGCATCGAATCGCGCCCCGACGGCAGCATCGAGGCCGGGATGCGGTTCGCCTCCGCGGACTGGATGGCGCGGCTGCTGCTCGGCTTCGGGACGGGCGTGAGCGCGCTCGGTCCCACGGAACTGGTCGCCGCGGTGCGTGATCGCGCCGACGCGGCCCTGGCCGCCTACGCGGCCGCGGGCTTGTCAGGGGAGACCGAACCGGCGTGAACCAGCGAGTACTGGTCCTCGGTGCGGGCAGCATCGGGGTCTTCATCGGCGGTCACCTGGCCGCCGCGGGCATGGACGTCATCTTCGTCGGCCGTCAGCGCGTCCTCGACGACATCGCCGAGCACGGCCTGCGCCTGACCGACCTCGACGGCGGAACGACCGAGGTCACGCCCGACCGGTTCGGGCTGGCGCTCGAGCCCGACGAGCCCGAACTGGCCGACCTCGTGCTGGTCACCGTGAAATCGGCGGCCACCGCCGCCGCGGTCCGGACGGTCGCGGGCCGGCTACGACCGGGCACACCGGTGGTGAGCCTGCAGAACGGCATCGGCAACGACACCCTGATCCGGGAGATCCTGCCCACCAGCATCGTGCTGGCGGGCATGGTCATGTTCAACGTCGTGCACAACGGCAACGGCCGGTTCCACCGGGCCAGCGACGGTGTCGTCGCCGTGCAGGACGATCCGGTGGTCGACCGGTTCGCCGAGCGCTTCCGCGCCGCCGGGCTGCCGCTGCGCAGGCACCGTGACCTGCGCCCGGTGCAGTGGGCCAAGCTGCTGCTCAATCTGAACAACCCCATCAACGCGCTGTCGGGGCGCCCGCTGCGGGAGGAACTCGCCGAGCGCGACTACCGGCGCTGCCTCGCGCTCGCGCAGGCCGAAGCGCTCGCGGTGATGAACACTGCGCGAATTCGGCCCGCCCAGCTGACGCCGGTGCCCCCCGAACTGATGGTGCATCTGCTGCGGGTGCCCGACCCGATCTTCCGTCGGGTGTTCGGCAAGGTGCTGGCTATCGACCCACTGGCGCGCTCGTCGATGGCCGACGACCTCGCGCTGGGCCGGCGCACCGAAATCGCGTGGTTGTGCGGCGAAATCGTGCGGCTGGGCGAGATGGTCGGCCACCCGACGCCGGTCAATCGACGGCTCACGGAGCTGATCCGCGAGGCGGAGGCCGGGGACACGCGCCGCTTCAGCGGCAGCCGGTTGTTCGCCGAACTCACCGCGGCGGCGGCCGCCGTCCGTGGTTGAACGAGTGGCGAACACCGCCTCGGGCGCGGGACCGTGACGCGCGGTCGGCAGGTAGCATCGGTAGTCACCACGGTCTTTGGAGGTATCTGAAAATGGGCGCTTTCAGCTGGACGCACCTGCTGATCATCGCTGTGCTGTTCGTCCTGCTCTTCGGCGCGAAGCGGCTGCCGGACGCGGCGCGCGGGCTCGGCCGGTCGCTGCGGATCTTCAAGAGTGAGGTCGGCCAGATGCAGTCGGAGTCGGCCGCACCGGCCGCCCAGCCCGCCGCGCCGGCGCCGCAGCAGCAGCTGTCCGCCTCGGCACCGCAGGCGCAGGCGCCGATCGCCGACCCGCAGCAGGGCCAGAAGTCGGTCTGACCCCGGTGTGCACCCCGGAGCGCGGACGAGGAGCTCCGGGGCTGAGTGCTGTTTCGTCGAGCATCCGCCGGACCGAGGGTTAGAGGCCACCACCCACCATGCGTATTCCGTTCGATCCACGGCGCAGCAAGCGCAGGACGAATCCCGACGGCACCATGTCGTTGGTCGAGCACCTGCAGGAACTGCGCACGCGGCTGTTGCTCGCGCTGGCCGCCATCGCGGTCACCACGCTGATCGGCTTCTTCTGGTACGCGCATTCGTTCCTCGGGCTCGAGAGCCTCGGCGAGATCCTGCGTGGCCCCTACTGCGCGCTGCCCGAGTCGGCCCGCGCCAGCCTGAGCCCCGACGGCGCCTGTCGTCTGCTGGCGACCGCGCCGTTCGAGCAGTTCATGCTGCGCCTGAAGGTCGGCTTCACCGCGGGCGTGGTGCTGGCGGCGCCGTTCTGGCTCTATCAGCTGTGGGCGTTCATCACCCCTGGCCTCTACGCCAAGGAACGCCGGTACGCGGTCGGGTTCGTCACCGCGGGCAGCGTGCTGTTCGTCACGGGCGCGGTGCTGGCCTACATCGTCGTCTCGCACGCGTTGTCGTTCCTGCTCACCATCGGTGACAACGTCCAGATCACCGCGCTCAGCGGTTCCCAGTATTTCGGCTTCATCATCCAGCTGCTGATCATCTTCGGCGTCAGCTTCGAGACGCCACTGGTGATCATCGGGCTGAACCTGGTGGGCGTGCTGCCCTACGAGAAGCTCAAGGCGTGGCGGCGCGGGCTCATCTTCGGCCTGTTCGTCTTCGCGGCCGTCGTGACCCCGCAGGACCCGTTCTCGATGCTCGCGCTGGCCCTCGCGCTCACGGTGCTGTTCGAACTGGCGGTGCAGTTCGCCCGGTTCAACGACGCGCGCCGGGCCCGCCGCGAAGCCGCCGAGGGCTGGGGCCCGCTCTCCGACGAGGAGGCCTCGCCGCTGGACACGCCGGAGCCGGTGGCTCCCGCCGACCCCGTCGCGCCCCCGGAGAAAACCACCCGTCCGGTGTCGGACTACTCCGATACCCTCTGACGGGTGACCGATTCTCCCGCGCGGGCCAACGAGTTGGCGCAGTTCGCCAGCGAAATCTCCTTCGAACTCGACCCCTTCCAGCGGACCGCCTGCGCGGCCCTGGAGGACGGGCACAGCGTGCTCGTGTGCGCGCCCACCGGCGCGGGCAAGACGATCGTGGGCGAGTTCGCGGTGCACATGGCGCTGGCCTCGGGCGGCAAATGCTTCTACACCACCCCGATCAAGGCGCTGTCGAATCAGAAGTTCGCCGACCTGACCGCGCGCTACGGCCGCGACAGCGTCGGCCTGCTCACCGGTGACCAGTCGATCAACCCCGACGCGCCGGTCGTGGTGATGACCACCGAGGTCCTGCGCAACATGCTCTACGCGTCCTCCGACGCGCTGCGTGGGCTGTCCTATGTCGTCATGGACGAGGTGCACTACCTGGCCGACCGGTTCCGCGGCGCGGTGTGGGAAGAGGTGATCCTGCACCTGTCCCCGGACGTGCGGCTGGTGAGCCTGTCGGCGACGGTGTCGAACGCCGAGGAGTTCGGCGCCTGGATGGAGACCGTCCGCGGCGACACCGCGGTGGTCGTCGACGAGACCAGGCCGGTGCCGCTGTGGCAGCACGTGATGGTCGGCAAGCGGATGTTCGACCTGTTCGACACCAAGTCCAGCGATCAGAAGGTCCTCGTCGACGAGGACCTGGTGCGGTTCATCCGCCAGCGCGAGGCCGCCGACCGCATGCAGGGCTACGGCGGACCGCGCGGTCGCGGGGGCCGCGGCAACTTCCGGCCGCTGCCACGTCCCGAGGTGCTGGCCCGTCTCGACGAGGAGGGCCTGCTCCCGGCGATCACGTTCATCTTCAGCCGCGCGGGCTGCGACGGCGCGCTGGCCCAGTGCCTGCGTGCCCGGCTCGATCTGAGCAGGCCGGGCGAGGCCGAGCGGATCGACGAGATCATCGAGAAGCACACCGGCGACCTGCCCAAGGGTGATCTCGAGGTGCTCGGCTACTGGGAGTGGCGCGAGGCACTGCACCGTGGCCTCGCCGCGCACCACGCGGGCATGCTGCCGGCCTTCCGGCACACGGTCGAGGAACTGTTCGTCCAGGGCCTGGTGCGCGCGGTGTTCGCCACCGAGACCCTGGCCCTCGGCATCAACATGCCCGCGCGGACCGTGGTGCTCGAGCGCCTGGTCAAGTTCAACGGCGAATCGCACGCCGAACTCACGCCGGGGGAGTACACCCAGCTCACCGGCCGCGCGGGGCGGCGCGGCATCGATGTCGAGGGCCACGCCGTGGTGCTCTGGCAGCCCGAGGTCGACACCAGCGCCGTCGCCGGCCTGGCCTCCACCAGGACCTATCCGCTGCGCAGTTCCTTCCGGCCCGGCTACAACATGTCGATCAACCTGATCGACCGGTTGGGCGCGCAGGAGGCGCGCGGCCTGCTCGAGCGCTCCTTCGCCCAGTTCCAGGCCGACCGTTCGGTCGTCGGCCTGGTCCGCGGCATCGAGCGCAACCAGGGCGCGCTGCGCAAACTGGAGAGCCAGCTCGGCGGTGTCGACGGCGGCTTCATGGAGTACCTGTCGTTGCGCGACCGGATCAAGCAGCGTGAACGCGAGCTGCAACAGCAGGGGCGGGCCGATCGGCGCGGGGCGGCGGTCAAGGCGTTGATCGGGCTGCGCCGCGGCGACGTGGTGGCCATCCCGTCGGGCCGCCGTGCCGGTCTGGCCGTCATCCTGGAACCCGATCAGACCCCCGGCGATCCGCGGCCCCTGGTGCTCACCGAGGACCACTGGGCGGGCCGGATCTCCGCGGCCGACTTCCCGGTGCCCGCGGAGGCGCTCGGGCACATGCGGCTGCCGCGCCGCGTCGACCACCGCACCGCGCGCATCCGCCGCGATCTCGCCTCGGCCCTGCGCAGCACCGGCATCTCCGCGCCGGGCAGGCGCAGGCGCAACGATCACACCCGCGCGGGCGAGGACAGGGAACTGTCGACGTTGCGGCGCAGCCTGCGTTCGCATCCGGCGCACAGCCGCCCCGACCGCGAGCAGATGAGCCGCACCGGGGAGCGCTACGCGCGGCTGGCCCGCGAGACCGAGTCGATGCGCCAGAAGGTTGCCGCGACGACGAATTCGCTGGCCCGCACCTTCGACCGCATCGTCGGCCTGCTCGAGGAGCGCGGGTTCGTCGAGCGCGGTGAGGTCACCGCCGACGGCCGTCGGCTGGCCCGGATCTACGCCGAGAGCGATCTGGTCGTCGCCGAGGCGCTGCGGCAGGGGATCTGGCGCGGTCTCGGCCCGGCCGAACTCGCGGCCGTGGTGTCCACGTTGGTGTACGAATCCCGCTCCGAAGGCGGGTTCCTCACCGCGTCCGGACCCACCGAACCCATCCGGCGGGCGGTGGGCGCCACCATCGAGGTGTGGTCGCAGCTGCGGGCCGACGAGGCGCGGCACAAGCTGCCGCCGACCCGCGAACCCGACCTCGGTTTCGTCGGCGGCGTCTACAAGTGGGCGCGTGGCGACGCATTGGCCGAGGCGTTGCTGGCCAGTGGCGATCAGGGCACGCCGCTGTCGGCGGGCGACTTCGTGCGCTGGTGCCGACAGGTGATCGACCTGCTCGACCAGATCCACAACACCGCCGACGACACCGAGATCGCGGGTACCGCGGCCAAGGCCGTGCGCGCGGTGCGGCGGGGTGTCGTCGCAGTGGACGCCGCGTAGTGGATTCGTCTGTGATTTGATTTCCTGGCGTACCGACCGTGATGGCGGAGTCGTGCGAAAGCGGCTGGCCTGGCGCGGGGGGCTACCGTATGTACAACGATGCGAGTGGAGGCGAGTGGATGAGCGGCCCGTACGGACCGAATGGCCCAGGGGAGGGAAGCAACGATCCCACCCAGCACTGGGGAGGTCAGCAGGGGGCCGGCGGCGCCGGACCCACCCAGCACTGGGGCGGTGCGGCGCAACCGCCGCAGGACCCGCAACAGGCACAACCCACCCAGCACTGGGGTGGCCAGCAGCCGCAGCAGCAGTGGGGACAGCAGCCGCAGCAGCCCGCCCAGCAGCCGCAGTGGGGTCAGCCGCCGCAGCAGCCGACCGGCCCGCAGCAGCAGTGGGGTCAGACCCAGCCGCCGCCGCAGGACTGGAACGCCCAGGCGGCCGGCGCCCAGCAGTGGGGCCAGCAGCCCCAGCAGCAGTGGGGTCAGCAGCCGCAGCAGCAGTGGGGACAGCAGCCGCAGCAGGCGCCCGGCGCCAAGAAGGGCAAGGGGCTGGTGATCGGCCTCGTCGTGGCCGGTGTGCTGGTGCTCGCCGCCGTGATCGGCCTGCTGCTCGTCGTGTTCTCCTCCGACGAACTCGACAACACCGCGGTCCAGGACGGCGTCTCGCGCGTGCTGAAGGACTCCTACGGCATCGCCGACGTCTCCGACGTGTCGTGCCCGTCGGGCCAGAAGGTCGAGGTCGACGCGACCTTCACCTGCGACCTGAAGGTCAGCGGTGAGGCCAAGAAGGTCAGCATCAAGATCACCAAGGACGACGGCACCTACGAGGTCGGTCGCCCGAACTAGGCTGGGGCCGTAGTCGTTCCGGGCCGCTCGCGTATTCGCGGGCGGCCCGGCGTCGTCTCAGGCGCGGTGCACCGCGGTGAGCGCGGTGACCAGGCGGGTGATCGGGCTCTCCGCGTTGTAGGCGGTGGCCAGCGCGAGCAGCCGGTCCGGGTCGGCCGGGGTGATCGGCAGCGCTTCGGGTCCGGACAGGATCACCTCGGCGTCGCGGACCACCTGGACCACCGGCGCCGCGGCCTTCAGATAGTCCTGTGCCGCCACGAGTTTCGCGCGCAGCCCCTTGGCGAGGTCCGCCTCCGGATCGTCGACGGCCGCCATCAGCGCGTCGAGGGAACCGAACTTCGAGATGAGTTGCGCTGCCGACTTGTCCCCGATCCCGGCGACGCCGGGCAGCCCGTCGGAGGCGTCGCCGCGCAGGGTCGCCATGTCGGCGTAGGCGGGGCCGGCGTTCTGCTGCGGCACACCGTATTTCGCCGCGACCTCGGCGGGCCCGAACAGCTCGGCCTTGGCCAGCCCGCGGCCGGCGTACAGCACGCGCACCGGCGGGGCCGGATCGTCGCGCACCAGTTGCAGCAGATCGCGGTCGCCGCTGACCACGACCACCGGATCGCGGCGTTCCCGGCTGGCGAGGGTGCCCAGCACGTCGTCGGCCTCGAGCCCCTCGGCGCCGCCGGTGGCGATACCCGCGGCCGCGAGCACCTCGATGATCATCTCGACCTGCGGGGTGAGCGTGTCGGGTACCTCCTCGGCGCCGGGCGCCGCGCCGACGCTGGTGTCGAGGCGGTGCGCCTTGTACGAGGGCACCAGCGCCACCCGGAACGGCGGTCGCCAGTCCAGGTCGAGACCGACCACGAGCCTGCTCGGCCGGTGCTTGGTGATCAGCGAGGCCACCATGTCGGTGAAGCCGCGCAACGCGTTCACCGAGCGCCCGTCGGCCGCCCTGAGCTTGTCGGGGATCGCGTAGTAGGCGCGGAACCAGAGGCTGGCGCCGTCGAGGATCAGCAGGGGGCCACGGGGATTCTGGTCATCGGTCACGGGCTCGATTGTGCCCCGAGCCACCGACGCGGTGCCCGAGGGCCGCGACGGTGGCCGCCGGTGTCGCGCAAGGCCACGATCGGGCAACCGTTCCTGTGCGGGCCCCGTCCCGCCGGGTAACGTCGGAACCTATGAGCGCGCACACGGATGCCAGGTTCGCGGCGGAGGTCTACGGTCAGCGGCTGGAGCGGGCGGTGGAGTTGATGCGCGCGGCGCATCTGGACGCCCTGCTGATCACCCCCGGTCCCGATCTGCGGTACCTGATCGGTTCGGCCGCGGAATCCTTCGAACGGCTCACCTGTCTGGTGATCCCCGCCGACGGGGCCACGCCCTCGGTCGTGATCCCGAAACTGGAGCTGGCCGCCCTGGAGGGCTCGGCCGCGGGTGAGCTCGGGCTGCCGATCATGGACTGGGTCGACGGTGTCGACCCGTACCAGCTGGTGCGCTCGACACTGCACGCCGGTTCGCGGATCGCCGTGGCCGACGCCATGCCCGCGCTGCACCTGATCCCGCTCGCGGAGTCGACCACCGGGCTGCCCGCGTCGGCGACGCCGGTGCTGCGGCAGTCGCGAATGATCAAGGACGAGGCCGAGATCGACGCCCTGCGCCGGGCGGGCGCGGCGATCGACCGCGTGCACGCGCGGATGGGCGAGTTCCTGCGGCCCGGCCGCACCGAGGCGGAGGTGGCCGCCGACATCACCGCCGCGATCATCGAGGAGGGCCACACCGAGGCGGCCTTCGTCATCGTGGGCAGCGGACCGCACGGCGCCGATCCGCATCACGCGGTGTCCGACCGCGTCATCGAGGCCGGCGACGTGGTCGTCATCGACATCGGCGGCCCCGTGGAACCCGGCTACTTCTCCGACTCCACCCGCACCTACGTGCTCGGCGCGCCGAGCAAGCAGGTGGCCGAGCGGATGGCGCTGCTGGAGGCGGCCCAGGCCGCCGCTGTCGCCGCCGTGCGCCCCGGGGTGACCGCGGAATCCATCGACGCCGCCGCGCGCACTCTGCTGGCCGACGCGGGCCTCGGCGACGCCTTCGTGCACCGCACCGGCCACGGCATCGGCCTGTCGGTCCACGAGGAGCCCTACATCGTCGCGGGCAACGACCTCGTGCTCGAGCCCGGCATGGCGTTCAGCATCGAACCGGGCATCTACTTCCGCGGCGAGTGGGGTGCCCGCATCGAGGACATCGTCGTGGTCACCGCCGACGGCGTGGAGTCGATGAACAACCGGCCGCACGGACTCACGCAGCTGTAACCGGTTCGCGGGCAGCTACTTCAGCGTGCTCGACGACAGGACCCGGCGCACCTGGATCGCCACGACGACCCGCGTCGGGTTCGCACGCGGTACCCGGTAGCGCTCGGTGTAGCGGCGGACGGCTTCGGCGACGTCGTCGCTGTCGTCGAGCACCGTGGCAGGGCCCTCCAGCGTCAACCAGCGGGGGCCGTCGACCTGACTCACCGCGGCGTACCCGCCCCGCGCCGCATTGCGCGCCTTCACCGACGCGCCGTCGGTGATCACCCGCGCGATCCCGGCCTCGGGATCCCAGGTGAAGCCCACCGCGACCACATGCGGGGTCCCGTCCGCGCGCAGGGTCGTGAGGGTGGCCAGGTGCCGCTCGGTGACGAAGGCGAGCGCGGCGGGGGACAGCGAGGCGGTGGTGATCGGCATGCGTCGACGCTAGCCGCCGCGCCGGGCGCCATCGCTGTCGAGGTCACCCGAGCCGGCCAGGTGCCGGTGCGCCATGCGATCCCGGCCGGGAGAGGTGACCGCCGCGGCGTCCCGCCGCCGAGCCGTGGAGCGCGCCCGGGCAGAACTGTGCGTCGCGCCCGACCGAGCGACGCCCATGGCCGGTCGTCCGGCGACAGCCTCCGCCCCGGCCCGGCGCCGGGGACGGCGATCTCGCGGGTGGCGGAGGTGACAGACTGGGCGCATGGGTACGCAGACGAGTGACGGACCGGTCCTGGTCCTGGGTGGGCGCAGCGAGATCGGCCTGGAGGTGGCGCGCAGGCTGGCGCCGGGACGGGTGGTGATCCTGGCCGCCCGTCGCGCGGGCATTCTGGACTCCGAGATCGAGCAGGTGCGTGCCGCGGGCGCGAGCGCCGTCCACGCTGTCGAATTCGACGCCGACGACACCGCCACCCACGCGCCGCTGCTGGAGAAGCTCGCCGCCGAGCACGGTGGCATCGGGACCGCGGTGCTGGCGTTCGGTGTGCTCGGCGATCAGGATCGCGCCGAGAGCGATCCGGCGCACGCCGTCGCCGTCGTGCACACCGACTACGTCGCCCAGGTCAGCGTCCTGACGACACTGGCCACCCTGTTGCGCGCGCAGGGATTCGGTCAGATCGTCGTGTTCGGCTCCATCGCCGGTGTGCGCGTGCGCCGGGCCAACTACGTCTACGGCTCCGCCAAGGCCGGTCTGCACGGCTTCGCAGCCGGCCTCGGTGACGCTCTGCACGGCACCGGCGTCCAGCTCCTGCTGGTACGCCCCGGCTTCGTGATCGGCCGGATGACCACCGGCATGGACCCGGCCCCCATGTCCAGCACCCCCGGCCAGGTCGCCGACGCCGTCGTGCGCGCCCTCGGCAAGGGCGCCACCCGCGTCGCGGTCCCCGGCCGCCTGAACGTGGCCTTCTTCGTGATGGGCCTGATCCCGCAATTCATGTGGCGCCGGATGCCCCGGTGACGACACCGCCTACGACCCCCGCGGCCGGGTCGCCGGCCCCGCAGGGGAACGCGAGCGCGTCTCCCGCTGAGCCGTCGCCGACACGGGGACCGGCGAGGGGCGAGGGCGGCGCGGTGCCTGCCGCTGAGGCGGTGGTGGGTGCTGAGGAGTCCCGGTGGACCGGTGCGCCGATCGTCGTGCTCGGGATCGGCGCCGACGGCTGGGACGGGCTCGGTGCGGCCGCCAGGGCGGCGATCGGGGAGTGCGAGGTCGTCTTCGGATCGCCGCGGCAGCTGGACCTGCTACCGGCGAGTGCGGCCGAGCGGGTGACGTGGCCCAGTCCGCTGCTGCCCGCCCTGCCCGCGCTGTTCGCGCAGCACGCCGAGCACCGGATCGGCGTCCTGGCCAGCGGCGACCCGATGTTCTACGGTATCGGCGCGACCCTGGCCCGCCGGTTCGGTGCCGAGGCGCTGCGCGTGTTTCCGCAACCGTCGTCGGCGTCGCTGGCGTGCGCCCGGCTGGGCTGGCCGCTGGCCGAGATTCCGGTCGTGAGCGTGGTTGCCCGGCCATTGCCCACGGTCCTGCCCGAGCTGGCCGACGGCCGCCGGGTGCTCGTGCTCAGCGAGGACGAGCGGACCCCGGCGCAGCTGGCCACGCTGCTGCGCGACAATGGATTCGGTGCCTCCACGCTGACCGTTCTCGAGCAGCTCGGCGGCCCGGCCGAACACCGACGCACCGGCACCGCCGCGACCTGGGCACATCCGCAGGGCGATCCGCTCAACATCGTCGCGATCGCCTGCGTCGCCGACCCCGGCGCCCGCCGTGACACCCGCCTGCCCGGCCTGGCCGACACCGCCTTCACCGGCGATGGTCAGCTGACCAAATCCGAGGTCAGGGCCCTCACCGTCACCGCGCTGGCCCCGGCGCCCGGTGAACTGCTCTGGGACGTCGGCGGCGGCTCGGGCAGCGTCGCCATCGAATGGTGCCGCACACATCCGCGCTGCCGCGCCGTCACCTTCGAACGCCTGCCCGCGCGCCGCGAACAGATCGCCGCCAATGCCGCCGCGCTCGGCGTCCCGGGAATTACGATTCGCGGTGAAGTGCGCTCGGAGTTTGCCGAGCGGGAATTCTCCGCGCCGGACGCGATATTTCTCGGGGGCGGCCTCACCCAGGACGGTGTCTTCGACCAGTGCTGGCAGCGCCTGCGTCCCGGCGGACGTCTCGTCGCCAACGCCGTCACCGCGGAATCGGAAGCACAGCTGCTGGACTGGGCCGCCCGGCACGGCGGCACGCTGCGGAAATTCCAGATCTACCGGGGTGAACCGCTCGGCGGTTTCACCGCGTGGCGCCCCCACCTGCCGGTCGCGCAATGGATCGTCCGAAAACCCGCTGGTTGACACCGCGCCGATCACGGAACGATCACGCGCAAATCACGACAAATCCGTCCACGCAGCGCGTGCGATTTCGCGATCGTTACGAACCGAACGTGTAAAACGAGTGACTCGGGGGTATGGTCGGGGCCGTTCCGGGTGATCCCCCCGGTTCGATGTATCCATGATGGGGAGTTACATGAAGTTCTCGAAGTTCACCGCCCCCGCGCTGCTGGCCATCGCCGCGACCGGCATCGCCGCCGCCCCGGTGGCCGCCGATCCCGCCGCTCCCGCCCCCGCGGTCGCGGGCCAGGACGCGCCGGAGGTCCGGGGCACCGACCGCGGCGTGACCTATCTCGCGCAGATCGCCGACGCGGGCAAGTCCGTGGTGACCTCGGTCACCGGCGGTCGCTTCGCGCTCGCCGCCGACCAGAAGTCGGTGACGCTGACCAACGAGGCGGGCGCCGTCGTCGCCCAGGTGCCGCTGACGGGGACGGTGAACGGAGCCCCCACCGAGATCGCGGCCGCCGTCGAGGCCGACGGCTCGCGCCTGACCCTCACGCCGAAGACGGTCGCCGCCGCCGAGGCGATCAGCTCGCAGCAGTGGTTCATGGCCGAGTTGCAGCGGGCCTCCACCGGCGCGCTCGTCGGTGCGATCATCGGCGCCCTGCTCGGTGCGATCGGCATCGTCACCATCATTCCCGGCGCCATCATCGGTGGCGTGATCGGTCTGCTCATCGCCGGTGGTCCGTCGCTGATCGACGCGGGCACGGCCTATTTCAGTGGGCAGCCCTGAGAGTCCTGATCCTCGGCGGCACGGGTGAGGCCAGGGAACTGGCCCGGATCGCGGCGGGTGAGCGCGGACTCGACATCGTGTCCTCGCTCGCCGGCCGGGTCGCGCATCCGCGGCTGCCTGTCGGTCCGGTGCGCATAGGCGGGTTCGGTGGTGTCGAGGGCCTCCGAACCTGGCTGCGCGAGAACGCGATCGACGCCGTCGTGGACGCCACCCACCCCTTCGCGGCGCAGGTCAGCGCCCACGCGGCCACCGCCGCGGCCGATCTCGGCATTCCCGCGGTCCACCTGCGGCGACCGGAATGGGTCCAGCGCCCCGGTGACCTGTGGACCCGCGTCCCCGACCTGGCCGCGGCCGCCGAGGCGCTCGCCGCGCACGGCGAACAGGTCCTGCTGACCATCGGCCGCCAGGGCGTCGGCATGTTCGCCGGCTGCGACCGGCACCGTTTCGTCATCCGCGCGATCGACGCGCCCACCGCGCCACTGCCGTCGCGGTACGAACTGCTGCTCGCCCGCGGTCCGTTCACCTTCGACGACGAGCTGGTGCTGATGTCGCGGCACCGCATCGACGTGCTCGTCACCAAGAACAGCGGCGGCGAGCAGACCGAGGCCAAGATCTTCGCCGCCCGCACCGCCGGGCTGCCTGTCGTGATGATCGACCGGCCGCCGCTGCCCGTCGACGCGGTCGCGGTCGACGAGGTCGGCGCTGCGCTGGAATGGCTGCACGACGCCGCCGCGCACCGCGTGCGCTGACCGGCTCGGCGCGGGTCAGCCCGGGCGCGGCCCCGCGAAGATGCGGGGAAGCTGATCGAACCAGTCCAGCACCGCGCGCTCGTAGGCGATGCCGAATTCGAGGGTGGCGCGCTGGTTCGGTGCGAGCGCGGTCGGATCCTCGTCGAGATAGCGGTCGAGCCGGTCCTGATGAATGTTCCGGTTGGCGGCGATGATCCGGTCGCGGTGGGCGGGCTCGAGATGCTCGCCGAACGACAGCGTGAGCAGCAGCGGGACCCGGATGGTCTCGACGCCCGGATCGCGGGCGATCCACTCGGCGAAGGCGTCGCGGCCGATGTCGGTGATCCGGTAGGGCGTGCGTTCCCTGGCACCGCGCTCGCCCTTGGTCACCAGTCCCGCCGCGTCCATGGCGGACAGTTCGCGATAGACCTGGCTCTGGGTGATGGTCCAGAAGTCGCCGATGCGCTGCTGGGCCTGGGTCGCCAGGTCCCAGCCCGACATCGGACCCTCGTGCAGGAACCCCAGAAGCGAGGCCGCGGTGGAGTTCAGCGGGCGGCGTCGAGTCACGGTGTCGGTCAACGGTCAACTCCCTTCGAACTACATTCCTAAGTGGAATGTTACGCCCGGGGTGTGCCACCGACCAGGACCGGTGCCGTCGCGGCGTGTCCGCTAGTCGGTGCCGTAGCGGCGCGCGGTGAACACGCGGGTGCCCTCGGGGGTGTCGAACGCGGTGGTGGTGGAGGCGCCGATGATCAGCAGCGTCCGCATGTCGACCTGCTCCGGATCGAGCTCGCCGAGCGTGGTGACCCGGACGGTTTCGGTCGGCCCGCCGACATCGCGGCCCAGCACCACCGGAGTCTCCGGATCGCGGTGCTCCAGCAGCACCTCCCGCATGGCGCCCACCTGCCAGCGGCGCTGCGAGGAGGCCGGGTTGTAGATCGCGATCGCCATGTCCGCCGCGGCGACGGCCGCCAGCCGCCGCGCGACCACGTCCCACGGCTTGAGCCGGTCCGAGAGCGAGATCATCGCGTAGTCGTGGCCCAGCGGCGCGCCGACCCGGCTGGCGACGGCATTGGCCGCGGTCAGCCCGGGCAGCACCCGCACCGGCACGTCCTTGAACTGCGGTTCGGCCGAGACCTCGAGCACCGCGGCGGCCATGGCGAAGACGCCCGGATCGCCGGAGGAGATCACCGCGACCCGTGCGCCGCGCCTGGCCAGGTCCAGTGCCATCGCGGCACGCTCCGACTCGACCTTGTTGTCGCTGGCGTGTCTGCGCTGGCCTGCGCGTTCGGGTACCCGGTCGATGTAGGTGGTGTAGCCGACCAGGTCGGTCGCCTCGGCCAGCGCCGCGGTGACCTCGGGTGTGGTCCAGTCGGTGTCGCCGGGGCCGAGCCCGACGACGACGACCTCGCCGCGCTCCGGCGTGGCGGGCTCGGTGGCTGCCCGGCTCGACGGCGCCGTGCCCTCGACCGGACGGCCGGGAGCCGCTGCGGTGCCGGATGACCCGGATCCGGCGCCCGTCGTGACGATCGGGGTGGTCGGCGCCGGACCGGGCACGATGGTGATGGCGAAGTAGGGCACGTCGGCGTCGTCGACCTCGGCCGCGGTCAGCACGCGCTGGCGGGTGCTGCTCGCGCGCTCCACGTAGTAGGCGTCGGCGAGCCGTCCGGAGTCCGAGAGTGCCTGGCGCACACCGGGATAGGTTCGGCCCAGTTTCATGATCGCGGCGGCGTCGGTGGTGCGCAGCCGCTCGGTGAGCTGCTCGACCGGCATGGTGCCCGGCAGCACCGTGAGCACCTGCTCGCCCTCGACGAGCGGGGTGCCCAGCGCCGCCGAGGCCGCGCTCACCGACGTGATACCGGGGACGATCTCGGCCTCGAACCGATCGGCCAACCGGCGATGCATGTGCATGTAGGAGCTGTAGAACAGCGGATCACCGGCGGCCAGCAGTGCGACGCTGCGCCCGGCGGCGAGGTGGACGGCGAGCCGGGCCGCGGCCTGCTCGTAGAACTCGTCGATCGCGCCCTGGTACCCGCCGGGGTGATCGGTCGTCTCGGTGGTGACCGGGTAGACGAGGTGCTCCTCGATCTGGCCTTCCCGCAGGTACGGCGCCGCGATGCCGCGCGAGATGCTGCGGCCGTGCCGGGCGCTGTGGAAGGCGACCACGTCGGCGGCGGTGATGAGCCGGGCCGCCTTCACCGTCACCAGTTCCGGGTCGCCGGGGCCGAGGCCGATGCCCCACAGTTTGCCGGTGCTGATCTCACTCACTCCTGTTCACCCGCGATCGCGTTGAGCGCCGACGCGGTGATCGCGCTGCCGCCGCGCCTGCCGCGCACGGTGAGGTATTCGACCCCACCGAAGTCGATCAGCGCCTGCTTGGATTCGGCGGCGCCGATGAAGCCGACGGGGATGCCGATGATCGCGGCCGGTCGCGGCGCGCCCGCGTCGAGCATGTCGAGCAGGTGGAACAGCGCGGTCGGGGCGTTGCCGATCGCGACGACGGCGCCGTCGAGCTGATCGCGCAGCAGCTCCAGCGCCGCCACCGACCGGGTGTTGCGCAGGCGCGCGGCCAGTTCGGGGACACGCGGGTCGGCCAGGTTGCAGAGCACAGCGTTGTCGGCGGGCAGGCGCTTGCGGGTGACGCCGGAGGCGACCATGTTCGCGTCGCACAGGATCGGCTTGCCCGCCTGCAGCGCGGCGCGCGCGGCGGCGACCACGCCGGGGGAGTAGGCGATGTCGCCGGCCAGGTCGACCTGCCCGCAGCCGTGGATCATCCGGACGGCCACCCGCTCGACATCGGCGGGGAAACCGGCGAGATCGGCTTCGGCGCGGATCGTCGCGAAGGAGCGCCGATAGATCTCGGCCCCGTCGGTGAGGTAGCTGGTACGCACGTCGGACATGCGGTCAACCCTAGAACCTGTGCTCGACGTGGCCTCCGTCGCGGTGGCTCAGGTGCGTGGGCGCTCGAGGATGCGCGACATCACCAGCGAGCTGCGGGTGCGGCCGACGCGGGCGTTCTCCCTGATCCGCTCGACGGTGACCTCGATCTCGGCCATGTCGGTGGCCATCACGTGGACCAGCGCGTCGGCCTCGCCCGCGATCGTCCACACGCCCACGATCTGCGGGATCGGTTCGAGCGTGCGGCGCAGTTCGGCGGGGGAGATGTTGTCGCGGTAGTACACCTCCACATACGCCTCGGTGGTCCAGCCCAGCGCCGCGGGATTGACCTGGGCGGTGAAGCCGGTGATCTGCCCGCTGGCCACCATCTTGTCGACGCGCCGCTTCACCGCGGGCGCCGACAGCCCGACCACGGTGCCGATGTCCTGGAACGAGGCCCGCGCGTGGGTGAGCAGTTCGGCCAGGATCCGCCGATCGATGTCGTCCATGCCGCTCCCTCGATGCCGGACACAATGATTCGCCATTCTCGCATCGATATGCGCAACAGATCAGTGTTCCTGGTGCAACGGAGAGGCATTTACCGTCGGAGGGACACGTTTCTCGCGCAGCCACCGGGAGCCCTGATGACCGCCGCAGCCCCTCTTCGTGCCACCTCTCCGCTCGCGGCCCCGGCGCCCGCGCGCGCCGCGACCCCGCGCCGCTATGTGATGTGCAGGCCCGACCATTTCGAGGTCGCCTACGCGATCAACCCGTGGATGGATCCCGCCGCCCCCGTCGACCGGGCGCGGGCGCTGGCGCAGTGGGAGATCCTGCGCGCGGTGCTCGAGGAACACGGCCACACGGTGGAGACCGTCCCCGGCGAGCCGGGCCTGCCCGACATGGTGTTCGCCGCGAACAGCGGCATCGTGATCGGCGGGCACGCGCTCTCGGCGCGCTTCGC
This sequence comes from Nocardia neocaledoniensis, assembly GCF_003182135.1. GTDB lineage: Bacteria > Actinomycetota > Actinomycetes > Mycobacteriales > Mycobacteriaceae > Nocardia > Nocardia neocaledoniensis. Next base: position 121,049 of record NZ_QGTL01000017.1, read on the forward strand.
CCATCCCGAACGGGCCGCCGAGGGCCCGGCCTTCCACCGCTGGTTCGCGGCCAGGGAGCTGCGGTCGCTGGCCGCGGCGCGCGAAACCAACGAGGGCGAGGGCGATTTCACCTTCGCCGGGCAGCGGATCCTGGCCGGCGTCGGCTTCCGGTGCTCGCTGTCGGCGCACGCCGAGGTCGAGCGGTACTTCGACCTCCCGGTCGTGTCGCTGGAACTGGTCGACCCGCGCTTCTACCACCTCGACACCGCGCTGATGGTGCTCGACGACGCCACTGTCGCCTATTACCCGCCTGCCTTCAGCCCGGCCGCGCGCGATCTGCTGGCGGCCCTGTATCCCGACGCGATCCTGGCCGACGAGAACGACGCGCTCGCGTTCGGCCTCAACGGCGTCAGCGACGGCCACCACGTCTTCCTCGACCCCGAGGCGACCGGGCTGATCGAGGCACTGCGCACCCGCGGGTTCGCGCCCGTGCCGGTCGACATGTCCGAGCTGCGCAAGGGCGGCGGCGGCGTGAAGTGCTGTGTCCTGGAACTGCACACCCGCCGCGACACGACCACCGGCTAGCTGGGAGCCCGCCCGCGCCGGCCGCATACTCGGCGGATGGCAAGCACCCAGGAGAGCACCGAGGAACGGCGCGCCAGCTGGACCGAGCTGTTCTTCGACCTCGTCGCGGTCGCCGGGATCGGGCAGCTCACCCACCTGCTGCACCGCGGCCCCTCGCTCGGCGAGTTCGGCCTGTATCTCGTTCTCTACCTGGCATTCTGGGTGCTGTGGGCCTGCGTCACCGTGTACAGCAACGTCGCGGGCGAACAGGCGCGCACGACCCTGGTGTTCGGCTGCATGTTCGGGCTGTGCGTGATGATGGCCGCCGTCGCGGGGATGCCCGACGAGCACGCGACGGTGTTCGCGGCGATCTATGTGCTGGTGCGGGTCGCCTCGTCGGCCGCGTGGGGACGCGGCCAGGTCCTCGTCGACTGGCCGATCGCGCAGCTCGGCGCGGGAACACTGCCGTGGATCGTCTCGCTGTGGGTGCCCGCGCCCTGGAAGTTCGTGCTGTGGGCGGTGGGTCTCGGGCTCGATCTGTGGGTGATGTTCGCGGTCGACGCCGAACGCATGCTGGCCGACGCCGAACGGCGGGTGCGCGCCCGGTTACGCCGTCGGCCGGCCGGTCCGCGGCGCGGCGGACGCGAAGCGGGCGTGCCGACTCCGGTGCGGGCGGTGCGCGCCGATCCCGCGCACCTGGGTGAACGGCTCGGGCAGTTCCTGATCATCGTGCTCGGAGAGGGCGTGATCTCGGTGATCGCCGCGGTGTCGGCGGAGGAGTGGACCCTGCCGGTCGCCGTGATCGGTGTCGGCGCGTTCCTGTCGCTGCTGGGAATGTGGGCGCTCACCCTGCATTTCGGGTTCGTGCCCCGGATGATGTCGGCGCGGACCGACGCCGTCGAAGTGGCCCGGCACCGGGTCATGGGCACGCACTGCGCGTTGAGCGCGGCGGTCGCCACGGTGGCGGCGGGTCTGGGTCTGGTGGCGGCGCATCCGTCAGGTCATCTGCCCGCGGGGATCAGCTGGGTGCTCGGTGGTGGCGCCGCGGCCTTCTTCCTGGTGTGCGGGCTGGGTGGGTTGCCGAGCGCGGGTCCGCGCTGGTTGCTGCGGTGGCCGGTCCCGTGTCTGCTGGTCGCGGTGGTGCTGGCCTGGGCGGGACCACATCTGGGTGGGATATGGCTGGTGGTCGGCGTGACGGCGCTGCTGACCGCCGCGGTCGTCTCGGAGACGGTTCGCGCCCGGACCTCGGGTGAGCGGTAGGGCCGCGCGCGGCGCGCGCGGCCCAGTGCCTCATTCGAATTCGGTGCCACCGTCACGCAGCAGGTACGCGTTCGAGACGATCTTGCCGATCGCCCGGCCGCCGAGGACCGGCGTGTGCCGCTCGGCGGTGGCGCGCACCACCAGGCCCTCCCGGATGTTGGCGCCTGTGCCGCTGACGGTTTCGGCACCCTCGGCCAGGGTCACCAGCAGGTCCGCGTCGTAGGGCCCCTCGTAGAGGACCGGCACGCGCGGCACCGTCAGCCCGAGATCGGTGAGCAGTGCGCCGATCTCGTGATGGCCCAGCCAGCGCACCGGCTCGCCGTCGCGGTCCACCGCGATGTCGAACAGGCCGAAACCGAGCGAGGTGTCCTGTGCCGCGGACGCGCCGTAGTGCAGATCCTGCACTCCCTGGCCGTAGACCTCACCGAAGAGCCCGACCCGGTCGGCGCCCAGTGCGGTGGCGATCTTCCTGGCCGCCTCGTCCAGCCCGTGCGCGCGCATCGCGCGCCAGTACAGGTTGCCCTCGGCGAACGTCAGCGCCAGCGACTTGCCGCCGACGCCCTTGGACGACACCAGGATCCGGTCCTCGGCGCGTACATGGGTGAGCAGGAAGGCCGTGCCGTGGATCTTCTCCGTGGCGACCACCGGCTCCCCGGCGGCGAAGATGTCCGGGAACCGTTTGATGTTCTCGACATCGATCCACGGCAGCAGCTCCGGCGCCGGCTCGACCTGACCCGACATCGAGACCGGGACGGGCGGCACCCATTTGACGATCCCGAGGCGTTCGGCGAAGTCGGTGCGCTCGCGCGCGGCCGCCGCCAGGTCCACCCCGTCCAGCGCGGCGGGCACGCAGACGATGCCCTGCGACACCTCCCCGCGCAATCGCACCGCCTTCACCCGATCGTGCTTCGACCCCGCCAGTTTCCCGGTCAGGCCGAGTTCGCCGATCAGCGCCTCGGGCAGCACCGCTTGTTCCGGAATGTAGAGCGCGTGCTCGCCCGTGCGGAACTGCCCCTTGGCGACGACGGCCCGGTACAGGCCCACCTGGGCCAGCTCGAGCCGGTCGGCGTTCGGATGCGGTAGGACGACGAGCCGTTCGGCCGTCACCTGCAAAGTCGACATGAGATCCCCCTCGTAGTGAGGAGGCCAGCCTACGGGTGCCCACCGACAGCGTCGATCGGATTTCGGTGCGGGACAGGCGAACGCTACGGCGCGGGCGGGGTCACGCGGTAGCCGTCCGGGGTGGCGACGACGTCGGTGACCGGCGCGGTCGGGCGCCCGCAGCGGCGTTCGCAGCCGGACCAGTGCTGGCGGCCCGCGACGGCCACCTCCTCGGCCGGGACCACCACCTCGCCCGCCCGCTGGTCGCCCGGCAGCACCCGGTCGGTGGCGACGGCGGCGGCCAGATCGGCGCGCACATCGGTCAGCGACTTGGCGCATCCCGGCCTGCCCGCGCAAGCGCTGACCCGCAGCCACGGTGAGGTGGCGTCGAAGATCAGGCCCATCGGCGCCAGCACCCGCACGACGGTCTCGGCGGGGCCCTCGTCGAGGTCGGCGAGCACCAGGCTGCGCCACGGCGTGAGGAAGACGGGACGGTCGACGGCGGCGAGGAATTCGGCGGTCCGCGCGGGCAAGATGCCGAGCGGCACGCCTGCGCCGAGGCTCACCAAGCCGTTGTCCTGATCGAGCCAGCCGATCGGGATGTCGTGTGTCGCACCGAGTTCCAGTGGCGCGGCGACGGGGGAGCGGTCCAGGATCTCGGTGACCCGCTCGACGCCGCCGGGGATCTCGTGCAGGCGCCACTGCCCGTCCGCGCCGGCGCCGCGCAGGTCGAGGAAGCCGCGGGCCGCGTCGAGCATCACTTCGACGGCCTCGCTCGCGGAGACCCGGAGCCCGGTGTCGGCGCCGGTCAGCAGCACTGCGAACTCGTCGGCGGCCACGGCGTGGATCCCGATGTCCCCGCGCAGTGTGCTGACGTCGCCGCGCCCGTCGTCGAGGGTGAACAGCACCCGTCCCGGCAGTTCGGCCAGGCGCGGATCCGCGCGCAGCCCGGCGTCGAGTCCGGCCGCCAGGTCGTGCACCTCGGCCCAGCCGCCGATCCGCCCGGACAGCGGCGAGGCGACGATGTTGCGGACCCGCTCGTGGGTCGGGCTGGGCAGCAGGCCCGCCGCGTCCAGCCGCGCGGCCAGGGCCGCGGCGTCGCCGACCTGCCGCAGCTGGATGTTGCCGCGCGAGGTGAGTTCGAGATCGCCGTTGCCCAGCTCGCGCGCCGCCTCGGCCAGCGCCTGGACCTGAGTGGGTTCCAGCCGCCCGCCTGGCACGCGGATCCGGGCCAGCGGGCCGTCCGCCGCCTGGTGCAGGCGCAGGACACCGGGGCACGAATCGGGAGCACTCCTGGACATGATCCGCCCAGCCTACGACCCGCCGCACGACGCGTCGGCGGCGGTGCCCGCGCGCGTCACCTAGGCTGGGCGGTGCATTTCGCCCTGCCCGCTCGACGACAGGAGAGGTCGCCGCAATGCTGCGTCAATTCGTGGACAAGCGTGTCGTTCCCGCGCTCGACAAGGTCGCGCTCGCGCAGACCGGCGTGGTCGGCAGGTACGTGGACTGGCTCGGGCGCAGGCATCCCGACGACGCGCCCGTGGAGACGCTGCGGCGCCTGTCCAGGCAGTACCTGGTCGTCGTCACCTCCAGCGGCGTGCTGGTCGGGCTCACCGCCGCGGTCCCCGGCGTCGGCACCCTGCTCGGCCTGGCCGCGACCGGCGTGGACACCGTGGTGTTCCTCGAGGCGTCGTCGGTGCTGTCGGTCGGCGCGGCGGCCGCCTACGACCTGGACGACGACGATCCGCGCCGCGCGCAGCTGGTGTCGAAGGTGGTCCTCGGTGAGGCGGGCACCAAGCTGCTCGACGAGACCGCGGGCCACAAGACCGGCCAGTGGCTGGGCGTGGTGACCGACCACATTCCCGGCCTGGCGAGCATGCCCGACTCCCCGGCCAAGCGGTTCATCGTCAACTACCTGGTCAAACGGACGCTGCTGCTGTTCGGCACCCTGATCCCCGCCGGGATCGGCGCGGTGATCGGCGGCGTCGGCAACAACGCGCTCGGCCAGATGGTAGTGGCCAACGTGTACCGCAACCTGGGCACCGGCTCGCCCGAGATGGTCGCGGCGGGCACCGTGCGCGACTGACTTGACCTTCGAGTCGCTGGAACCCCGAGGATGAGCCGGTGTCCGAATCCGACCTCCTCACCATCGGCGCGTTCGCCCGTTCCTGCGGGTTGAGCGCCAGCGCGCTGCGCTTCTACGCCGACGCGGGCGTGCTGGTCCCCGCCCTCGTCGACGAGAGCACCGGCTACCGCTACTACGCGCCCGAGCAGGCCGCCACCGCGCGGTTGATCCGGCATCTGCGCGCGGTCGACATGCCGTTGCCCACCGTGGCGGCCGTTCTCGCCGAGCCCGATCCTGCCCGCGCCCTGGCCTTGGTCGACGCTCACCTGGCCGACCTGGACCGCCACCTGGACGCGGTCCGCGCCGCCGCGACCGCGGCCCGGGCAGCCTTCCAGGCACTGACGCGCGACACCACATTTCAGGCCGACGCGCCGCGCCGCTCGACACCGCCCAGCTGGGAGAGCCTGCAGGCCGACCCCTCGGGCGTCGAGCCCGGCGCCGAGGATCATGCGAAGCCGTCGACCGATCGGGCGTCGGCGAAGGATTTCGATCGTGTGGTGCGCGCGCCTTTCGTGGCTCGCGGAGTCGACGCCGCCGGTGTCTCGCGTGCGGAATCTCCAGGCCGCGAGCACGATCCCGGAATGTCCGCGTCCTCGGACCAGTGGCGCGGCGAGGACGTCGTGTGGGTGCGCGGCCCGCACCTCGCGGCGGCCATCGACCAGATCGCGACCGCTACCGTCGCGGACCCGAACCTGCCGGTGCTCAACAGCATTCACCTCGAATCGACCGCGACCGACCTGATCCTCACCGCCACCGACCGCTACCGCCTCGCCACCCGCACCCTGCGCCCCGCGCGCCCGTCCACCGCCCCCTGGACCGCGACCATCGACGCGGACGACCTCCGCGACATCACGTCCTGGCTCCGCCGCGAACACACCATCGCCCTCCGGCCGACACCCACTCACCTCGCGTGCGCCGCCGCGGAAACCGTTGGCGCCGAACTCGATCGGGCTGTCGACCGCGGCTCGTCGGCGGGATCACGTGCGTTGCGTGGCGGCGGGATCCGGGGCTCGTCGGGCGGATCCGGTGCGCCGCGTACTGGTGCGGGCCGAGGCTCCGACCGTCTCGACGACGCCTCGCGCGATCCGGAAGAGCGACGTGCCGACGTGTTGTCGGGTGATCGCAGGGGGCTGAACGCGGTGGCCGGTCTGCCGGACGCCACGCGGCGCGATCCGAGTGGGCAGCTCGAGGACGCAGCGACGTCCGGTGTTCCCGGCCCGCACCCTGCGGGATCGTCCTCGCGCGAGTGCCGCCGCTCGACCGAGCCGTTCCCCGACTACCGGGCGATGCTGGCCCGCCTGCCCGCGGTCACCACCCGCGTCGTGGTGCCCCGCGCGGTGCTGCTGGACGTCCTCGAGCGCTCCGCCGCGCCCACGATCACCCTGCACGTCGAGCCGACGGGCGCGGTGCGAGCGACGTTCGGCTCCGAGACCTGGCGGTTGCCCGCGACGGCCACCGGCGCCGCCCTCACGATCCACTTCGCCGTGACGACGCTCTATCCCGCCGTCGCGTGTTCGTTCGGGCCCGACCTCCTCCTCGACCTGAGCGCCGCCGACCGACCGGCCCTCCTCCGCGCCGCCGACGACGGCACCCTGCTCACCCTCGTCATGCCGCGCCGCGCGGAATCGGCCCCGTCGAGCGTGGACTGACCGGCGACCAGGCGGCGGCCGCTCGGACCCGCCGCCGGTCGCTGCTCGGGCCATTCCACGGGCGCCACTGCAGACACCCCGACCGGGCGTGTGTCACGCGGGCTCGCCCGGCGACGCCGCCGCGCGCAGCCGCACACCGTGGACCGGCCTTGGGGCTGTATCGGCCGACCCGTCCCGAGGTCGGCCCTCGCACATCGCCCGGCCGACGCGAACCACACCACCGCCACCGCGAAAGGAACCCCATGACCACCTCGCCCACCGATCCCACCATGGCCCGCATCATCGACGCCGTGACCGAATTCCGTTCGGGCGACCCCGAATCCGCCCGTGCCGCACTGCTCGCCCTGTGGTCCGAGATCGGCGTCGCCGGCGACCCCCTGCACCGCTGCACCCTCGCCCACTACCTGGCCGACGCCTACGACGATCCCGCCGAAGCCCTCGTCTGGGATGTGCGCGCCCTCGACGCGGCCGACGCCCTCACCGACACCCGCCTGCGCGATCACAATGCGGGCCTTCAGGTCGCGGGCTTCTACCCCTCCCTGCACCTCAATCTCGCCGACAACTTCCGCCGCCTCGGCGCGTTCCCCGCCGCGACCCGTCATCTCGACGCGGCCCGCGACCGCCTGTCGATCCTGCCCGACGACGAGTACGGCACCCTGATCCGCACAGCGGTCACCGAACTCGCCGCCATGATCGCCGCGCACGACACCACCCGGCGCCCCACCCACTGAGCGCGGCAACCAGCCGAGCAGCCTGGCCATGCCCAGGTCGTCTCGGTTGGCCCGGTGCTCGAAGATCGTGCCCGCGCGCGCGGGGAACCAGTTCGGCTCGGTCATGGCGAAGGTCCGGCCGGTCGGCCACCCGGTCACAGGGATGTGGGCTGGAAAGTTGCGGGCCTCGGGCGGACAGTACGATCGGGATGCTCGGCGGGCGTCGAGGAAACCGGTGGAAATCCGGTGCGGTCGCGCCACTGTGAACAGCCAGACCCTCTCCGGCGAGCACCACCACCCCCCGATGGGCGCGTCACCCGAGGAAGGCCACACCCTGTGATCCTGCTGCTGTCCACCTCCGACACCGATCTGCTCAGCGCCCGCGCGAGCGGCGCCGACTACCGGTGGGGCAATCCCGCCCGGTTGCTGGTCGATGATCTGCCGGAGCTGCTCGACGGCGCCGACCTGGTGATCGTGCGGATCCTCGGCGGCAAGCGCGCCTGGGAGGCGGGCCTGGACGCGGTGCGGGCCAGCGGGGTGCCGATGGTGGCCCTCGGCGGCGAGATCGCGCCCGACGCCGAGCTCATGGAGTGCTCCACGGTGCCGGTGGGTGTGGCGGCCGACGCGCACAACTACCTCGCGGCGGGCGGCGCCGACAACCTGCGCGAGCTGCACCACTTCCTCTCCGACACGGTCCTGCTCACCGGACACGGCTTCGCCCCGCCGGTCGAACTGCCGTCCTGGGGCGAGCTCGAGCGGTCCGCGCGCATCCTCGAACCGCATGCCCCGACCGTCGCCGTGGTCTACTACCGCGCGCAGCATCTCGCGGGCAACACCGGCTACATCGACGCGCTGTGCACCGCGATCGAGGCCAAGGGCGCCCGCGCGCTGCCGGTCTACTGCGCCTCGCTGCGCACCGCCGAACCCGAGCTGCTCGCCCTGCTCGGCCGGGCCGACGCGCTCGTCGTGACCGTCCTCGCGGCGGGCGGCAGCAAGCCGGCCACGGCCGCGGCAGGCGGCGACGACGAGGCCTGGGACGTGGCCGCCTTGGCCGCCCTGGACGTGCCGATCCTGCAGGGCCTGTGCCTGACCAGCGGTCGCGCGCAGTGGGAGGCCAACGACGACGGCCTCTCGCCACTCGATGTCGCCACCCAGGTCGCGGTGCCGGAGTTCGACGGGCGCATCATCACGGTGCCGTTCTCGTTCAAGGAGTTCGACGCCGACGGCCTGTCCACCTACGTGCCCGACCCCGAACGCGCCGCCCGGGTCGCCGGGATCGCGGTGCGGCACGCGCGGCTGCGCCACATCCCCGCCGCCGACAAGCGGATCGCGATCATGCTCTCCGCGTACCCCACCAAGCACGCCCGCATCGGCAACGCGGTCGGCCTCGACACCCCCGCGAGCGCGATCCGGCTGCTCACCGAACTGCGCACCGCCGGTTACGATCTCGGTGCTCCCGGCGAAATCCCCGGCCTCGAGGAAGGCGACGGCGACGCGCTCATCCACGCGCTGATCGCCGCGGGCGGGCAGGACCCCGACTGGCTCACCGCCGAACAGCTCGAGGGCAACCCGATCCGCATCGGCGCCGCCACCTACACCCGTTGGTTCGAGTCGCTGCCCGAGGATCTGCGCGAGGCCGTCGTCGAGGCGTGGGGCCCGCCGCCCGGCGAGCTCTACGTCGACCGCTCCGCGGACCCCAAGGGCGAGATCGTCATCGCCGCACTGCGTTTCGGCAATGTCGTGCTGATGGTCCAGCCGCCCCGCGGCTTCGGCGAGAACCCCGTCGCCATCTACCACGACCCCGACCTGCCGCCCAGCCATCACTACCTGGCCGCCTACCGCTGGCTGTCGGCCCCCGACGGGTTCGGCGCCGACGCGATGGTGCACCTCGGCAAACACGGCAACCTGGAGTGGCTGCCCGGCAAGACCCTCGGCATGTCCGCCTCCTGCGGCACCGACGCCGCCCTCGGCGACCTGCCGCTGATCTACCCGTTCCTGGTCAACGACCCGGGCGAGGGTACCCAGGCCAAGCGCCGCGCCCACGCCACCCTGGTCGACCACCTGATCCCGCCGATGGCGCGTGCCGAGACCTACGGCGACATCTCCCGGCTCGAGCAGTTGCTCGACGAGCACGCCAACATCTCCGCGCTCGACCCGGCCAAGCTGCCCGCCATCCGTCAGCAGATCTGGACGCTCATGCGGGCCGCCAAGATGGATCACGATCTCGGCCTGGCCGAACGTCCGGAGGAGGACGTCTTCGACGACATGCTCCTGCACGTCGACGGCTGGCTGTGCGAGATCAAGGACGTGCAGATCCGCGACGGCCTGCACATCCTCGGCCAGGCCCCCGAGGGCGAGACCGAACTGGACCTGGTGCTGGCCATGCTGCGCGCCCGCCAGCTCTGGGGCGGCGAACAGAACGTGCCCGGCCTGCGCGAAGCACTGGGACTGAGCGAGGCGGGCGACGAGGCCCGCGAGCGGGTCGACGTGGTCGAGGCCCGCGCCCGCGAACTGCTGGCGGCGCTGCAGGCCGAAGGCTGGTCCGCCGACGTGGTCGAGCGTCTCGTCGCCGATTTCGCGACCGCGATCCTCGACGGGCACCGTGCCGAGGACGTGCCGGTCGCCGACGCCGAGCGTCTGGCGAAGGTCGCCGCGATCCTGCGTTTCGCCGCCACCGAGGTCGTGCCCCGCCTGCGTGAGACCGGCGTCGAGATCGCCCGCGTCCTGCACGCCCTCGACGGTGGGTTCGTCCCCGCCGGTCCCAGCGGCTCCCCGTTGCGCGGCCTGATCAACGTGCTGCCCACCGGCCGCAACTTCTACTCCGTCGATCCCAAGGCCGTGCCGTCGCGGCTGGCCTGGGAGACCGGCCAGGCCATGGCCGAGTCGCTGCTGGCGCGGTACCTGGCCGACCACGGCGAGTACCCGAAGTCGGTCGGTCTGTCGGTGTGGGGCACCTCGGCCATGCGCACCTCCGGCGACGACATCGCCGAAGTGCTCGCGCTGCTGGGCGTGCGGCCGGTGTGGGACGAGGCCAGCCGCCGCGTCACCTCGCTCGAGGTCGTCTCCCTCGCCGAGCTCGGCAGGCCGCGTGTGGACGTCACCGTCCGCATCTCCGGGTTCTTCCGCGACGCCTTCCCGCACGTGCTCGCCCTGCTCGACGACGCGGTTCGCCTCGTCGCCGACCTCGACGAGCCCGCCGAGTCGAATTACGTCCGCGCGCACAGCCAGTCGGATCTGGCCGCGCACGGCGACGCCCGCCGCGCGACCACCCGCATCTTCGGCTCCAAGCCGGGCACCTACGGCGCGGGCCTGCTGCAGCTCATCGACTCCAAGAGCTGGCGTACCGACGACGACCTGGCGCAGGTCTACACCACCTGGGGTGGCTACGCCTACGGTCGTGATCTCGACGGGGCCCCCGCCGCCGACGACATGCGCACCGCGTACCGGCGGATCGCGGTGGCCGCCAAGAACACCGACACCCGCGAGCACGACATCGCCGACTCCGACGACTACTTCCAGTACCACGGCGGCATGGTCGCCACCGTGCGCGCGCTCACCGGCAAGAACCCCGAGGCCTACATCGGCGACTCCACCCGCCCCGACGCCGTGCGCACCCGCTCGCTCTCGGAGGAGACCGCCCGCGTCTTCCGTGCCCGCGTGGTGAATCCGCGCTGGCTCGAGGCGATGCGCCGCCACGGCTACAAGGGCGCCTTCGAGATGGCCGCCACCGTCGACTACCTGTTCGGCTACGACGCGACCACGAACGTCGTCGCCGACTGGATGTACGAGAAGCTCTCCGAGAGCTACGTGTTCGACGAGGTGAACCGCAAGTTCATGGAGCAGTCCAACCCGTGGGCACTGCACGGCATCGCCGAACGGCTGCTCGAGGCGGCCGAGCGCAAGCTCTGGGAACATCCGGAGGCCGACACGCTGGACAAGCTGCGCCAGGTCTATCTGGAGACCGAGGGCGAGCTGGAATAGCTTGCCGAGAAACTAGAACACGTTCTAATCTCAGGGTGCCGGGCGCGCGTCCCGGCGCGGCAGGGCAGGAAAGGGTCGTCATGAATACCGAACCGGCGTACTTCACGCGGGTGGACGGGGTCTTCCAGCCCACCGAGTTCGCGCTGAGCCTGTGGGCGCCCAACACCCTGTCCGGCCCGCCGGTGTGCGGGCTGATGGCCCGCGAGGTGGAGGCGCACTACTGCACCGACGGGTTCGTGCCTTCGCGGTTGACCGTCGATCTGCATCGCGCGGTCCCCGCCGTGCCGCTGACCGCCGAGAGCTCGGTGACCCGCGACGGCAAGCGGGTCCGCGCGGTCGCCCTCGTGCTGCGCTCCGGGACCGAGGTGGTCGCGCGGGGGAGCGCGCTGCTGCTGAAGCGTTCCACCCAGCCGCCGGGTGAGGTGTGGCGGCCGGACCGGGAGCGCCCGCTGCCGCCGCCGGAGGCGCTGGCCACGGTCGAGGACGCGCTGCACCTGTTCGGCAGCGACGGCCACGCGCAGGGCTGGTCGGTGCGGATGACCGAGCATCAGAACGACACCCGTAAGCGCAAGTGGATGCGCAACATCCCCGTGGTCGCCGGGGAGGCGTCGTCGCCGTTCTGCTTCGCGGCCATGACCGGTGAACAGACCAGCCTGGTCACCAACTGGGGCACCGAGGGCATCGGGTTCATCAACACCGATGTCTCGATCACGTTCTCGCGCATGCCGATCGGGGTCGAGATGGGCCTCGAGGCGGAGTCGCACCTCAGCGACGACGGAATCGCCGCGGGCGCCGCGGTCCTCTACGACGCCGAGGGCGCCTTCGGTATCTGCACCACCACCGCGCTGGCCAACGAACACCGCCAGCTCAGCGGCACCGCCATCGACCGCAAGACCGACGAGTTCGTCGCGGCCACCGCGGATCGAGAGCGCTGAGGTCGTCCCGGCGGAGTTTCGTCTCCGCGATCCCGGGCGGGGACGGGCGCCGACGCCTCCGGACTGTGGGCGGAGCGGTACCCGTCGCCGGCGTCAGGCCGGATCGAGGCCGGTGAACGCCAGGCCGACGGTCGTCGCGCACAGGAGGGCGCCCGCCGCGGTGGTGGTCAGCAGATAGCCGAGGGCCATCAGCCGGGCGGCGGGCAGAACCGCGAGCAACAGGGTGGGTGTCAGCAAGGCGGCCAGCGTGAGCGCCCAGCTGAGCCAGTACGAGTTCGGGATCGGTTCGATCCGCGCGAACGAGATCGTGCGCGGCACCGGCACCTCCCACGCGTTCTGCACCGCGAACGTGGCGGGCACCAACACGAACACCGCCACGAACAATCCCGCCGCCACACCCCAACCAGCCCGCCACCTGACCTGCCCCGGCACCGCCGCCACCTGCCACCCACCTTCCCGACCCGATTCAGCCCCGCCCCATGCTGCCTCGAGCAAGCCCCGTGACCACCCAACCACGAGCCCGTGTCCCGAGGCGGCGCGAGTCGAGAGACCCCGACCGCCGCGCGGTCCGCCCAGCGACCTCGCCTCACCGTCCTCGCTGGTCAGCACGCCGGATGTGGTACACACCCACCGTCACCGGTCGTCGACTCGCCGCTGAGAACCACCGGCGACCGCTGACGGGACGCGGTGGGCAACTGCGGGCTTCGGAGCGAAATCTCGTGGCGCGACCGGTGTGATTGCGGGTTGACTGCTGCGATGACCAGCCCGCCGAGTTACCGCGCGCTCCTGGCTCCCTCCGGTGTGCGACTGCTGTTCGCCGGGTCCGCGCTCGGCCGGGTGTCGTTCGGGATGGGGCCGATCGGGGTGGTCACGCTGCTGGGGGTGACGCACGGGGCGTTCGGGGTGGCCGGGGTGGCGATGGGGGCCTACGCGTTCGGTTCGGTGGTCTCGGGGCCGGCTCGGTCCTGGTGGACCGTGCGGGTCGGGCACGGCCGCGCGGTCCTCACCTTCGCGGTGGTCAGCGGCACGGCGCTGGTGCTGCTGCCGGCGGTGGCGGATCGGGCGGGCCCCGCGTGGGCGATCGTGCCCGCCGCGGTCGCCGGGCTCGCCGTGCCGCCCTTCGGTGCGCTGCTGAGAGTCGGCTGGGCGCGACGGATTCCGCCGGAATGGGTGCCCCGCGCCTTCGGACTCGATGCCGTCGTCGAGGAATCGGCCTTCGTCCTCGGTCCGGTACTGGCCGCGCTCGCCCTGTGGACGAGTGGCGCGGTGGAGGTGGTCGTCCTGACCGGAATCCTCTGTCTCGCGGGCGGCCTGGTGATGGCACGGGCGGCCGGATCCGCCCGCCCGGACCGGCACGCCGAAGCCTCGTCGCTGTGCTCGGTCGTGCGGCGGCTCGCCTGGCTGCTGGTGACCTTCGCCGGCGTCGGCTACGCCATCGGCGGACTCGAAGTGGGCATCCCGGCGGCCGCGACCGAGGCCGGGCGCCCGGGGGCCGCGGGCCTGCTGTTCGCGCTCATGGCACTCGCCAGCGCGAGCTCGGCGCTGCTCTACGGCCGGATCGTCTGGCGGCGGTCGCCACGAACCCGGTTCCTGACGGTCGCGGCAGTGCTCGGGACGACGACTGCGGCAGCGGGCCTCGGCGCGGGCACCCTCGTCGCCGTGGTGATCCTCGTCGGCATCGGCCTCGCGCTCGGCCCGGCGGTGATGACGGGCTACCTCCTGGCCGACCAGCTCGTCGCCGGCGCCGACCGCACGCACGGTGCGATCCTGGCCGGTGTCGCGTGCAACGCCGGCGCCGGCCTCGGCGCCGCCGCATCCGGGGTCACCGCGGCCGCGCACGGAGCGGCGGGTGCCTTCGCCCTCTGCGGCCTGGTCACTCTGGTTCTCACCGCTGTCGGCGGGGTCCTCGGTTCAGCGGCGGGCCGACCTGCCTGACAGTCGCTGCCCGTGAACTCCGCCTCTGCGTGCGATGGCTGAAATCACATGTGCCGGAGCGTATTCCGATTCAGGTGCGCACCAGGATCACGCCGACACCAGGGTGACGATCAGTTCGTCGGCGATCGACTCCGCCTTCACCATGCCCTCACCCAGGTACAGCGTCGCGGCCCGCGGCCTGCCGTCGGGCAGCGGCAGCACCGAGACGGCGTCCACGCGGCGGCCGGTGAGTGCGTCGTAGGTCGGTTCGTCGGTGACATCGAACGCGGTGTATTTGCCCGAAGTGGCGACGTACTCGATGTTCACCGGATCGACCAGGGGCTCGAACGGGTCACGCCACGGCGCCGCGCCGATCCGCAGCTCCGCGCCGTCGACTCCGGCGTCGAGCAGCAGCGTCGACCCATCGTGGAAGGTGAACTCGATCGGCCCCTCGGAACGGTCGACATCGTCACCGAGGACGTAGAACATCCGGCGGACGGCGACGATCGTCCCGTCGACGGCGGCATTGAGCGCGGTACGGCCGTACTCGTCGTTGTCGGACACAGGATTTCCTCTGGACGGTCGATCTCCGGACGGATGAGCAATCATGTCGCCGCACCGCGACGGCGCGCAACTCCGCCCGGCGTGTTCGCCCCCGCGGCGCCGCGCCCGCCCGCCGCTCGTACAGTGGATCCATGGTGGACACCACCACGGACGACACCGCCCCCGCGGTCACGCGCGCGGCCGACCTGCTGGCCGGACGCCGCGTCGTGGTGATCTCCGGCGCCGGGCTGAGCACCGACAGCGGCATCCCCGACTATCGCGGCCCCGGCTCACCGCCGCGCAACCCGATGACCTATCAGCAGTTCGTCGGCGATGCCGCGTTCCGGCAGCGCTACTGGGCGCGCAATCACGTCGGCTGGCGGCGGATGGACGCCGCCCGCCCCAACGCCGGTCACCGGGCGGTGGCTCGCCTGGAACGCGGCGGCGTCGTCACCGGCGTGATCACCCAGAACGTCGACCTGCTGCACACCAAGGCGGGCGCGCGCCGGGTGATCGACCTGCACGGCGCCTACGCCAGGGTCCGCTGCCTGCGCTGCCACGCGCTGATCTCCCGGATGACCCTGGCCGAACGGCTCGAAGCCGCCAATCCCGGTTTCGCCGAGCAGGTTTCGGCCACCGGCATCGAAGTCGCGCCGGACGCGGACGCCGTCGTCGCCGACACCGGCAGCTTCCGGATGGTCGACTGCGCGCACTGCGGCGGCCTGCTCAAACCCGACATCGTGTACTTCGGCGAAACCGTCCCGGCCGACCGGGTCGCCGCCGCGTTCGCGCTGGTCGAGGACGCCGAGGCGGTGCTCGTCGCCGGGTCCTCGCTGACGGTCATGTCCGGACTGCGTTTCGTGCGACGCGCGGCGAAGATCGGTGTGCCGGTGGTGATCGTCAACCGCGGCCGCACCCGCGGCGACGACGTGGCCGAACTCCGGATCGACGCGGGCTGCTCGGACATCCTGTGCGCCTTGGCCGATCGGCTCACCACACCGGGCGCGGTGCCGGCGCGATGACCGATTCCGCCGACGCGGCGATCGATGCCTGGTTCGCGGGCAAACCGCATTCCCGCGAGATCTTCACCGTGCTCCGGGAATTGATCGACGCGTGCGGACCGGCGCGCGTCGCGGTGGCCTCGCAGATCAGCTTCGGTAACGCCAGGAAGTTCGCGTGGGTATCGCTCTACAACGTCACCGGACGCAATCCGGAAGGCACCGTGCAAATCATGCTCGCCCTCGACGAGGAAATGGTGCGTGCCCCGGTGTATCGGGTGACCCAGGTGGGCCGATCGCGATGGAATCACCTGGTCGTGGTGCATTCCCTGGCCGAAGCGCGCGATCCGGAACTGGCAGTGCTGATCGCCGCCGCCTATCGTTTCGGTGCGAAATGATCGGTCACTTGATCCCTCGGTGACGGCGCCGGATTCGACGTGGGTAAGCTCGGCGCACCAGTGCATGAAGAGTTCCACCCGCGGCGCAAAGTTTTCCTCGCAGCGGGGTTGTCGGCCCTCGTGTGGGCCGCGTGATCGACCCCCACTTGCCAGCCGATCAGAACCAGGGCTTTTCCATGACCGATACCGTTGTCGCCGAACCACGCCTCACGCATCGCCAGACGCTCACGATCCTGTCCGGCCTGTTACTCGGGGTGTTCCTCGCCGCGCTCGACCAGAACATCGTCAGTGTCGCGATCGTCCGGATCGCGAACAGTCTCGACGGGTTCGACGAACAGGCATGGGCGACAACGGCGTACCTGATCACCGCGACCGTCACCACGCCGCTCTACGGCAAGCTCGCCGACATCTACGGGCGTAAACCGTTCTATCTGCTGGCGATCGCCCTGTTCGTGCTCGGATCGGCCGCCTGCTGCTTCGCGACCACCATGTACGAACTGGCGGCCTTCCGCGCCTTCCAGGGCCTGGGCGCCGGCGGCCTGATGTCGTTGGCGTTCACCATCGTCGGCGACATCGTGCCCGCCCGCGAACGGGTCCGTTACCAGGGCTATTTCCTGATGGTGTTCGGCATCGCGACGGTGCTGGGTCCGGTGGTCGGCGGGTTCCTGTCCGAGTACGAGAGCCTCGGCGGCATCGAGGGCTGGCGCTGGGTGTTCCTGGTGAACGTACCGGTCGGGGTACTGGCGTTCCTCGTCGTCGCCAAGGTGCTCAACGTGGCGCACGTGCGGCGACCGAGCCGGATCGACTGGTTCGGCGCGCTCACCCTCGTCGTCGGGGTGGTGCCGCTGCTCCTGGTGGCCGAGCAGGGCCGGATGTGGGGCTGGACCTCGCCGAAGGCGTTGCTGTGCTACGGAATCTGCGCGGGCGGGTTGCTGCTGTTCCTCGTGGTCGAGTTCGTGATGAAGGACGCCGCGCTGATCCCGCTGCGCCTGTTCCGCAGCCCGACCTTCAGCATCGCGATCCTCGGCGGCTTCCTCGTCGGTGTCGCGATGTTCGGCGCGATCACCATGGTTCCGCAGTACCTGCAGGTCGTGCGCGGTTTCTCGCCGACCGAGGCGGGACTGCTGATGTTGCCGCTGGTCCTCGGGATCATGGTCGGCGCGCAGCTGTCGGGCCTGATCACCAAGGCCACCGGGCGCTACAAGGTGCTGCCCGTCCTCGGCGCGCTCATCCTGGCGATCGGCTGTGGCCTGTTCGCGCACGTGAGCTACGACGGGCCGCTGTGGCAGCCGCTGGCCTACAGCGCGGTCATGGGTTTCGGTCTCGGCGGCTGCATGCAGACGCTGGTGATCGCCGCGCAGAACGCGGTGCCGAACTCGGAGATGGGCGTGTCGACCGCGTCGGCCACCTTCTTCCGGCAACTCGGCGGCACCCTGGGGGTCGCGGTCTTCCTCACGGTCCTGTTCGACCGGTTGCCCGGCTCGATCCTGGCCGCGTTCGGCGGCACGTTGCCGCCGGGGCTCGACGAGGCGGGACTGGCCGCGCTGCAACAGAACACCTCCGGCATCGCGACGCTGGCCGACGAGCTGCGGATCCCGATCCTGGCGGGCTTCACCGATGCCATGCAGGGCGTGTTCCTGCTCGCCGCCGACCTCGCGATCGTCGCCTGCCTGGTGCTGGTCTTCATGAAAGAGATTCCGCTGCGCGACGATCCGGCGCCGGAGGAGGCCGCCGACGGCACGCTGCTGCGGGACGTGAGCCTGCACGACGCGCACGAGATGGCCGACCGGCTGCACCCCGTGGCCACCGGCCGGGTGATCGCGGGCCTGCTGCGCCGCGACGACGACCGCCCGGTCCCCGCCGCCACGCTCACCCTGATCGACCAGCACGGCCACCAGGTGGCGCGCGGCAACGGCGACGCCTCCGGCGCCTACGTCATCGAGGCGCCGGAGCCGGGCAATTACGTCCTCATCGCCGCCGCGGCCGGTCATCAGCCGGAGGCGGTGAGCGTGTCGATGGGGGAGCGGGCCCTGCACGTGGACCTGATGCTCGCCGGCGCGGGCGAGCTCACCGGCATCGTGCGCTCGGCCCGGCGCGGCGAACCGCTGCTCGGCGCGACGGTGACCCTCACCGATCCCGGCGGCGACGTGGTCGGTGCGGCGATCACCGGCGAGGACGGCGCCTACGTGTGCCGCGACGTGGTGAGCGGCACCTACACGCTGGTCGCGGTCGCCGATCACATGCGGCCCGCGGCGTTCGCGCTCACCATCCCGGAGACCGGGTCGCTGCACCACGACATCGACCTCGAGCCGATGGCCATCCTGGTCGGGTCCGCCTGGGTCGACGGCGACCGGCCCGTCGCCGACGTCCAGATCACCGTGCTGGACGCGGGCGGCGACCCGGCGGCCACCACCCGCACCGACGAGAAGGGCCACTACCTGGTGCCCGACCTGCCCGAAGGGGAGTACACGGTGGTCGCGCGCGGCTATCCGCCGGTGTCGAGCCAGGTCTCGGTGACCCGCGGCGAGATCACCCACGACGTGACCCTCGGCTACGACTCGGAGGAGTCCGTGCACCACCGGTGAGTCAGACGGCGGTCTTCTCCCCGGCGGCGGCCGCCCGGGTCGTGAGCTCGGCGTCGAGGAGGATGCGGCGGCGGTACGTGCGCAGGGCCGCGATCACCGCGAACACGGCGGTCAGCGCGCCCGTCAGGATGCGGACCGAGTGCGCGATCTCGATCTCGCGGACGGTGCGTTCGAGTTCTTCGAGGGTGTGGCGGTCGCGGTCGTCGAACAGGATCGTCCAGCGTTCCCACAGGTACAGCGGTGAGAGCAGGAACATCCCCGGCACGAACGCCGCCAGCGAGGCCACGATCCAGCCACGGGCGGTGCGCGACCACAGGCTCGCCGCGGTCGCCACGACCGCGCTCAGGGTGAGGGCCATGCCGAGCGGGCGCATCACCTCGCCGACCGAGACGGCCACGGTGAATTCCTCGCCTACGACGAGCGAGTGCGGGATGTCGTGGAAGTAGTTGGGGTACAGGAAGATCGTCTCCGCGACCATGGTGCAGAACACGAAGGTCGCGAGGACCGCGTACACGGTCGAGGCGGTCAGTGAGGTGGTGAGTTTCCGCATGGGAGGCCCCTGTTTCGTTGGAATTCCCTGAATGTAGGGCGGGGCGGGAGGTGGCACATCCGGCGTCAGCCCTGAATCGGGGCCGGGGCCTTCCCTGAGAACGGGGCCGGCGATTCATCGCGGTGACAGCTGAATGGCAGCGATTATCGGCGTTGGACGGGGGGAGATGTGGGGTCGAGCATGGGGGTGTGCCCTGGTATCCGAGTGAGCGCCCATCGCCTGGGTTGGGTGAGCGGCCGGTGGAGCCTTCCCGGCCCGACCCTCGCGAGGACGACGCCGTCGCCCGGCTGCTCGGGCGTTTCGGGACGTACGCGATGGTCCTCGCCGCCGCGCTGTGGCTCGGCGGCAACGCCGCGGCGGCGGGGTGCTTGGTGCTGGTGGGACTCGGCTTGCTGGCCGCCCGGTTCCGGGTGGCGTGAGCGCGCCGTCAGGGGAGCAGGTGGGTGAGCAGGGCCAGGGCCGCGGGGTTGGCGGGAACGCGTTCGCGGCCCGCGAGGTGGACCCGGCGGCGGAAGCCGGGGTGCGCGAACTCGGCGAAGGGCAGGCCCGAGTGCTCGGCGACATCACGGGGCAGGACCGTCACCCCGAGTCCGGCGGCGACGAGCTCGACCAACAGGGGGACATGGGTGGCTTCGCAGACCCGATGCAGGCGAACTCCGGCCGCGGCCGCGTGCCGGTCGACCATGGCCTGGATGCCGCTGCGGCTGAACACCAGGAACGGCTCGCCGTCGAGTTCGGTGAGGGGGATCGCCCGCCCGTCGCCGAGCCGGTGCCCGGGCGGGCAGAGCAACACCAGATGCTGGGTCCACTCGGCGAACCCGACGAGCCCGTCGGCGAGCGGCTCGTCACCCGCCAGGAACGACAGATCCAGTTCGCCGTCGCGCACCGCGGCGGCCAGCGCGGGCACGGTCCCGTCCCGCACATAGAGGTGGATGCCCGGATAGCGCACCCGGAATCGGCCGAGCAGCCCGGGCAGGTCGATCATGGTCAACGTCTGAATGGTGCCGATCGCGACCCGCCCCCGCGTGAGTTCGGCCAGCGCGGCGACCTCGTCGCGCGCGAGCCCCGCATCGGCCACCAGCCGCTGCGCGCGCGGCAGGAACGTCCGCCCGGCCTCGGTGAGCCGCAGCCGCCGCGTCGTCCGCTCGAACAGCGGCGCCCCCAACTCGTCCTCGAGCCGCCGCACCGACGCACTCAACGCCGACTGCACGATGTGCACCTCACGAGCCGCACCCGTGAAACTCCCCGCCCGCGCCACCGCCAGAAAATGCTCCACCTGACGGAACTCCATCGCGCGATCCTAAGCGAGGGTGCAGGCTCGACCCACCGGAACCGACCGCTCCTGGACATTCGCTCGCCGGAACGCGCCGACTTGCGGGCGCCGTGGTCAGCGGGCGGGCCGCCACGGGATTCGGCCGTTGCCGTCGCCGGTGGGGGTCCACTGTTCGGACCAATCCCACAGCGGCTGGAGCGCTTCGGCGAGCAGCGCGCCCTCTGTGGTGAGTTCGTAGGCGCCACGGGGGCCGTTCTTACGGGTCAGACCGGCGGACTGGAGTTGCTGAAGCCGGTCGGAGAGCATGCTCGACGAGCAGTTGCCCATCCGGCGGCGCAGGTCGAGGAACCCGAGGGCGCCCGGTTCGAGCTCCCAGATCACGCGCAGCATCCACCGCTGACCGAGCAGTTCGATCGCGTCGAGGATCTTGGCGGGCGGTTGGCCGTCGCCTGTTGCGCTGGGCGATGATCGGGAGGTCGACGGTGAATCCGGCAGGGGAGCGGGAACGGCGAATCGTGCTGGTGACCGGTGCGTCTCGCGGAATCGGCGCGGAGACGGCGGCGCGATTCGCGGCAGACGGAGCGCACGTCGTCGTGAACTACCGAGAGAAGCGCAAGCGGGCGCAAGCAGTCGTCGACGCGATCGTCGCGGCGGGCGGTAGCGCCTCGACGCTCGGCGCGGACGTGTCCGACGCGGCGGCGGTGCGGGCGATGGTGGACGAGATCGCCGAGACCTTCGGCCGACTGGATGTGCTGGTGCTCAACGCCTCCGGCGGGTTGGAGCGGGACGCCGATGCCGGGTACGCGATGCGGATCAACCGGGATGCGCAGGTGCGCCTCGCGGCTGCGGTGCTGCCGCTCATTTCCGAGGGAGGCCGGATCGTGTTCGTCACCAGCCATCAGGCGCACTTCATTCATGAGCAGGACGACGTGCCGCCCGGCTATGTTCCGATCGCGCTGAGCAAGCGGGCGGGGGAGGACGCGCTGCGCGCGATGATTCCCGAATTCCGGGATCGTGGCGTGGGATTCACGGTGGTGTCCGGGGACATGATCGACGGGACGATCATCGTCCGGCTGCTGGAACGCCGTGATCCGGCCAGTGTCGAATCACGGCGTGCCGCAGGGCCGTTGCCCACGGTCGAGGATTTCGCGCGGGTGATCGTGCGGGCCGGAACCGACCAGGTCGCCGACGGCCACACGTACTTCGTCGGTGGGGACGACTACCTGGTGCAGGCAGCGACGAGGTAGGGGCCTGGAAACGGCAACGGCGTGACCCGGTGTGGGGTCACGCCGTTGGTGGGTCAGGCTGAAGCCTTCGCTTCGCGTTGGAGTTCGAGGGCGATGTCGATGAGCTGGTCTTCCTGGCCGCCGACGAGTTTGCGTCGGCCCGCGCGGACGAGCATTTCGGCGGCGGAGACGTTGTAGCGTTCCGCTTGGCGTTCGGCGTGCTTGAGGAAGCTGGAGTAGACGCCCGCGTAGCCCATCATGAGGGATTGGCGGTCGAGGAGGCATTCGGTGGGCATGACGGGGCGCACGACGTCTTCGGCGGCGTCGGCGATGGCGAAGAAATCGACGCCGGTCTTGATGCCGAGCTTGTCGGCGACACCGATGAACGCCTCGACGGGGGTGTTGCCCGCGCCGGCGCCGAAGCGGCGGGCCGAGCCGTCGATCTGGGTCGCGCCCGCGCGCACGGCGTAGACCGAATTCGCTACGGCGAGGCCGAGGTTCTCGTGGCCGTGGAAGCCGACCTGGGCGTCGTCACCGAGCTCGGCGACGACAGCGGCGACGCGATCGGAAACCTGTTCCAGGACAAGGGCTCCGGCCGAGTCGACGATGTAGACGCACTGGCAGCCTGCGTCGGCCATGATGCGGGCCTGCTTCGCCAGCGCCTCGGGCGGCTGGGTGTGCGACATCATCAGGAAGCCCACGGTTTCCAGGCCGAGGTCGCGCGCATAGCCGAAGTGCTGGATGGAGACGTCGGCCTCGGTGCAGTGGGTGGCGATGCGGCAGATCGAGGCGCCGTTGTCCTGCGAGATCTTGATGTCTTCCTTCACACCCACACCGGGCAGCATCAGGAAGGCGATCTTGGCATGGCGCGCTGTCTGCGCGGCGATGCTGATCAGTTCCTGCTCAGGGGTTTTGGAGAACCCGTAGTTGAACGAGGAACCACCGAGCCCGTCGCCGTGGGTCACCTCGATGACCGGAACGCCTGCTCCGTCGAGGGCGGTGACGATGTCACGCACCTCGGTAGCGGTGAACTGGTGGCGCTTGTGATGGGAACCGTCGCGCAAGGAGGTGTCGGTGACCCGGATGTCGAGTTCTGCGGAATAGACCATGGTGTGCGCTCCTTTACACCCGAGCCGAGATGATCTGGTCGGCCAGCACATCACCCACACGGGTGGCGGCGGCGGTCATGATGTCGAGATTGCCCGCATAGGGCGGCAGGAAATCGCCGGCGCCTTCGACCTCGACGAAGATCGACACCTTCGCCATCCCACCCGAAACCACCGACGGATCATCGAACTGCGGATCGTTGAGCAGCCGGTAACCGGGCACGTACTCCTGGATCGATTTCTCCATCGCGAAAATACTGGCCGCGATCGCGTCCCGGTCAGCGTCTTCGGGGATCGCGCAGAAAATGGT
>NZ_QGTL01000018.1 GCF_003182135.1 Nocardia neocaledoniensis
ATCTCGGCGAGCAGGTGACCGTAATCGGGCTCGTCCACGCCCATCATCTGCTGCATCGCCTTCGACGACAGACCCACCTTGTGCCCGACCACCTTGGCACCGGCCTTCAGCCTGCGCTGGATATTGAGCAGCTGGATCTCATAGGCGTCGACCACATCGATATCGGGATACCGGTCGACGAGCGGCGACACGGCGACTCGTGTCTCCTCGGCATCGGCCAGTTCATCGGCGAGTTGAGTTCGTACCGCGTCGGGCAGCACGCGGACCTCCTTGGCAGCACGGTCAATAGGTGTGGGCCACGCTCCAGCCGAGCTGGAACCGTGTCCAGTTCTGGCCTGACCGCACCGCCAGCCGGGAAAGCTGGCGCGCGCGGTGAAGCCCGTAGTTCCGGACGTCAAAACTGTAACGGGTTGCGCATCGCTGCGTCAGCCGTTCACCTGACCATACAACGCAACCGGAGGTGATTTCTATAACACGTTCCAGTATGTGGAGGCGAAACGCCGACGCCACTGGAACAAGTTCCAGTTTGGACTGTCGAACAGGCGGACCCTTCTATAACGTGTTGCACATGAGTGATCGGGAATACGATGTGGTGGTCGTCGGTAGCGGCGCCGCCGGGATGACCGCCGCCCTCGCCGCGGCACACAACGGACTGAGCGTGGTCGTGCTCGAGAAGGCCGCGCACTACGGCGGTTCCACGGCCCGATCCGGCGGTGGTGTCTGGATTCCGGGCAACAAGGCACTGAAGGCGTCCGGCCGCCCGGACGATCGCGAGGAAGCCCGCACCTACCTGCACAGCATCATCGGTGACGTGGTGCCCGCCGAGAAGATCGACACCTACCTCGATCGCGGCGCCGAGGCGTTCGACTTCGTCCTCGACCACACCCCGCTGAAGATGAAGTGGGTTCCCGGCTACTCCGACTACTACCCCGAGGCGCCGGGCGGGCTCGCCCAGGGCCGTTCCTGCGAGCCGACGCCGTTCAACGGCAAGGTGCTCGGCGCGGAGCTGGCCAATCTGGAGCCGCCGTACGCCAAGGCGCCGCTGAACGTGGTCGTCATGCAGGCCGACTTCGTGCGCCTCAACCTGATCAAGCGCCACCCGAAGGGCATGATGCGCGCCCTGCGCGTCGGCGCGCGCACCTACCTGGCCAAGTTCACCGGTAAACACCTGCTCGGCATGGGCCAGGCGATCATCGCCGCCATGCGCAAGGGCCTGCTCGACGCGGGCGTTCCGGTGCTGCTGAACACCCCGCTCACCGACCTGGTGGTCACCGACGGCCGGGTCACCGGCGTCAAGGCCACCGTCGACGGCGAGACCGTCACCTTCACCGCGCGCTACGGCGTGGTCCTCGGCAGCGGCGGCTTCGAGCACAACGCCGACATGCGCGCCAAGTACCAGCGGCAGCCGATAACCACTGAGTGGACAACCGGCGCCGCGGCCAACACCGGAGATGGCATCGTCGCGGGCATGGCAGCGGGCGCGACGGTCGGGTTCATGGAGGACGCCTGGTGGGGTCCGACCATCTTCAAGGGCGGCAAGCCGTGGTTCGCGCTGGCCGAACGCAATCTGCCCGGCACCATCATGGTCAACGACCGCGGTGAGCGGTTCGGCAACGAGTCGGCGCCGTACGTCGAGGCCGTGCACACCATGTACGGCGGCGAGTACGGGCAGGGCGCCGGACCGGGCGAGAACATCCCGGCCTGGCTGGTGTTCGACCAGCGCTACCGCAACCGCTACATCTTCGCGGGTCTGCAGCCGGGGCAGCGGTTCCCCTCGCGGTGGCTGGAGAACGACTACATCGTCAAGGCCGACAGCATCGAGGAGCTGGCCGAGCGGATCGGCGTGCCCGCCGAGAACCTGGCCGCGACGGTCACCCGGTTCAACGGCTTCGCCGCCACCGGCAAGGACGAGGACTACGGCCGCGGCAACAGCCACTACGACCGCTACTACGGCGATCCGACCGTGAAGCCGAACCCCTGCCTGGCCGAGATCTCGCAGGGCCCGTTCTTCGCGGCCAAGATCGTCCCCGGTGACCTCGGCACCAAGGGCGGCCTGGTCACCGACACCGCCGGACGCGTACTGCGCGAAGACGATTCAGTGATCGAGGGCCTCTACGCCGCGGGCAACACCAGCGCCCCGGTGATGGGCCACACCTACGCGGGCCCCGGCGCCACCATCGGACCCGCGATCACCTTCGCCTACCTGGCCGTGCTCGACATCGTCGCGGCCAAGCGGAAAGAGGCGAAGGCCACCGCCTGACGTTCGTCGCGCCGCACCGCGACGGTGGTGCGGCGCACCAAGACCCAGCAGGAGACAAACACCATGCCCATCGATCTCGCGACCGCTCTCGGTGCCGAGCTGCCCACGCGGGAGTTCAGCTGGACGCCCACCGACGTGCAGCTCTACCACCTCGGCCTCGGCGCAGGCGCGCGTCAGACCGACCCGGTCGAGCTGACCTACCTCGACGACAACGCACCGCAGGTGCTGCCCACCTTCGCGACGGTAGCGCCGACCCTCGGCGAGACCGAGCCGCCGAAGGTGAGCTTCCCCGGCATCGAAATCGACCTGGCCAAGGTCGTGCACGGGCACCAGGAAGTGGTGGTGCACAAGCCGATTCCGGCCAGCGGCAAGGCGACGAGCACCGGCCGGATCAGCGAGATCTGGGACAAGGGCGCCAACGCGGTGATCGTGCAGGAGCACACCGTCGTCGGCTCCGACGGCGATCCGCTGTGGACGGTGCGCTCCTCGATCTTCGCCAGGGGCGAGGGCGGTTTCGGCGGCGAGCGCGGACCGAGCGCCAAGGCCGCGCTGCCCGAGCGCGCGCCCGAGGCGGAGATCCTGACCCCGACGCTGCCGCAGCAGGCCCTGCTCTACCGGCTCTGCGGCGATCGCAACCCGCTGCACTCCGATCCCGAATTCGCCAAGGGCGCTGGCTTTCCCGCCCCGATCCTGCACGGCCTGTGCACCTACGGCGTGGTCTGCAAGGCGATCACCGACGAGCTGCTCGACGGTGACGCGAGCCGGGTCGGCGGGTTCCGGGCCAAGTTCGCCGGGGTGCTGTACCCCGGTGAGACGCTGCGGATCAAGGTCTGGCGCGAGGGCGACGAGCTGATCGGCGCCGTCACCGTGGTCGAGCGCGAGGACGCGCCGGTCCTCGGCGAGGTGGCGCTGAAGATCGCCTGAGCCGAGTACTCGACGATGCCCGCCGGTTCCGACGACCGGCGGGCATCCGCGCGCCGAGGCCCGCCTGGACATCCCCTGATCGCACCGAATGGTCGCGTGGGCGACCGATCACTCCGGGTCGGGCGCGGTGGTGGTCGCTTCCCGGGTCGCCAGACCACCCACGAGCAGCGCGTAGATCAGCACGATCAGCACCGGGGCTGCCAGCGGCGCCCAGATCAGCTGCACCGGCACCAGGGCCGCGGTGGCGGCGGCGATCGTGAACAGAACCGCCCCGCCGACCGACGGAATCGTCGTCGGCACAACGCCTTCCGGCGCGTGCAGGACGGCGGCGTTGAGCAGATAGGTGGTCGCCACCAGCCCGGTCGCCGCGGCGGCGATCACGCCCACCTCCGCGAAGGCGAGCGCCGCGATCACCACGAGGACGGCACCCACCGAGGCGGGTCGCCACCACCAGCTCGCGACGACCAGCGCCAGCGCGAGAATCCCGGCGAGCGGCTGGATCAGCGCGACCGCGGCGACCAGCAGCAGGCCGGCGAGCAGGGCGAGGAATCTGATCATCGGCGCACCCGCACCGTCCGGCGGTGTTGCGGCAGCAGCCGCATGGACTGGTCGAGCCTGGTCTCGGCGGGCCAGGCGATGATGTCGACGCCGACCGAACCCATGTCGCGATACATCGACGCGCGCTCGAGCTGCCACATCCTGGCCATCGTCGGGTCGAGCCCGTCCTCGAACGGGGTGCCGCGCAGGACGTCGACGGCGACGACGACGTGCCCGCGTTTGCGCAGGTCGATCAGGGCCAGCGCGAACTGGGTGTCGAGCAGGGTGGAGAAGGCGACCACGATCGCGCCGATCGGCACCGCGGCGTGTGGGGCCAGGGTGCCGGTGGTCGGGACGTGCTCGTCGCCGACGCCGAGCACCGTGTCGACGATCCGGTAGAACTGCCTGCGGCCGATGTCGGGGCGCAGCCAGCGCGGCGACTCACCGAGGCAGACGACCGCGGTGCGGTCCCCGGCCTGCAGCGTGGACTGCACCACCTGGGCCGCGCCGCGCACCGACAGCTCCAGCGACGCGGTGGCCGGGCCCGGCGCCTGCTGGGAGGTGTCGACCAGCACGACCACGTCGGCGGAACGATTGGTGAACCGTTCGGTGACATAGAGCCTGCCGCGGCGCGCGCTGACCGGCCAGTTCACGGTGCGCAGCTGATCGCCGGGCGCGAAGGCCCGGATGTCGGCGTATTCGACGCCGGGGCCGTGCTTGCGCGTGAGATGCGTGCCGATCCGGTCGGGAAGTTCGGTGCGCGGCAAGCGCATTCGCTGCGGATCGGCGATCGGGTACACGTACAGCTTGGCGGCGGGCAATTCGGCGGTGGCGACCGCGAGCCCGGCCGGGCTCAGCGCGGACACCTTGACCTGCACCGGATATCGGCCCCAGCGCGCCGCCGAGAGACCGAGCCGCATCCCCGCGGGCGCGGTGCCGGAATCGTGCGCCTCCTCGACCTCGATCTCGAGCCCGGACAGCGGCACCGCGGTCATCCGCAGCAGCGCGTGCCCCTGCTCGACGAAGGCGACCGCGTTGCAGCCGACCACCTCGCCCTCGAAGCAGCGCACCGTGCCGCTGCCGTCGACCTGGATCCTGGTCGGGTTCCGCTGCCACGGCGCGGTGACCAGCACCCCGAGCATCGGCGCGGCGAAGACGACGAGCTGCCACTGCCCCCGCAGGACCGCGACGACCAGCGCGACCGCCGCGCACCCGGCCAGGATGAACACCAGCGGCGCCGGTCGCCACCGCAGCTCGACCTCGACGGTCCTGGATTCGTCGCGGTGCTTCATGTGCTGGTGGCGCGGGGCACCGGTAGACGGCGTAGCAGCTCGGTGATGACGTCCTCGCCGCGAATCCGGCGCACCCACATCTCGGGGCGCAGCGTGATGCGGTGCGACATGGCGGGCACCGCGAGCGCCTTGACGTCCTCGGGGATCACGTAGTCGCGCCCGAGCAGCAGCGCCCGTGCCCGCGACATCTGCACCAGATCGAGTTCGGCACGCGGGCTGGCGCCGACCTCCACCTGCGGATGACTGCGGGTCGCCGAGGCCAGCGCCACCACGTAGTTCACGACATCGGGGTGCACGGTGACGAATTCGACCGACTGGCGCATCTCCATCAGCCCCTGCGCGTCGACGACCTGGCCGACCTGCGGCGGGGTCGACCCGCGCTCGAGCCTGCGCCGGATCATCTGCGTCTCGTC
This sequence comes from Nocardia neocaledoniensis, assembly GCF_003182135.1. Taxonomy (GTDB): domain Bacteria; phylum Actinomycetota; class Actinomycetes; order Mycobacteriales; family Mycobacteriaceae; genus Nocardia; species Nocardia neocaledoniensis. The sequence goes on from NZ_QGTL01000018.1 coordinate 5,427, forward strand.
CTGTTCGGAGAGATAGCCCAGGCGCAGCTGGATGGCGAACCGGTCGAGCTGGGCCTCCGGCAGCGGGTAAGTGCCCTCGTACTCGATCGGGTTGTCGGTGGCCAGCACGATGAAAGGCTGTGGCAACAGGAAGGTTTCGCCGTCGATGCTCACCTGCCCCTCGGCCATGGCCTCCAGCAGCGCGGCCTGCGTCTTCGGCGGGGTGCGGTTGATCTCGTCGGCGAGCAGGACGTTCGTGAAGACCGGACCGCGACGGAAGTTGAACCGGCCCGACGACATGTCGTAGATCGTCGAGCCGAGCAGATCGGCGGGCAGTAAATCAGGCGTGAACTGCACGCGGGTGAAATCCAGGCCGAGCGCGGCGGCGAAGGATCGCGCGATCAGCGTCTTCCCGAGACCGGGCAGGTCCTCGATGAGGATGTGTCCTCCGGACAGGACGGCGATCATGATGAGCTGCAGCTCATCTCGCTTGCCGACCACGACCCGGCCCAGCTCACGCAGCACGGCGTCGGAGCGCTGGACGGTCACGTTCAACGGCATGGTCATCGGTGGCCTCTAACCCCTCACATCGTCTGCAATCGGCGCAGGATCTCATCCAGCGCCGCCCTACCCGGTGCGCGACCGACCTGGTCGCGCAGTGCCGAGTTCGCCGGGTCGACCCAGCGCCACAATTCGGGACCGAACTGCAGTTGTCCGGCGGCCTCGGTGGCGCGCCGGTTCTTGGCGACCCGCAGGCCGGTGGACAGTTCGAACTCCTTGGCGAGCAACGGCCGCAGGTGCCGATCCCAGTCGGCCCTGGTGCCGTCGGCGCGCGCGGTCAGCATGGACGCCCGCGCGTGCCAGCGGCCGAGCATCTCGGCCGGGCCGTTGTCGATGTACTCGGTGAGCGGTTCCTCGCGCACCACCCGCTGCCGCATCGACCAGATCAGCATGGCCAGCGCGACCGCGACCGGCAGGGCCACCGCGAGCAGCACCGCGTCGCGGGCCATCCGCACCAGCAACAGTTCGAGCGCGGCCACCACGATCACCGCGGTCCACACGACACCGGATCGATTCACTCTGTGTCCTCCCGGCATGCTCGGGCGCCCTGCGTGGTCACGCAAGCTACCGCCTCCGGGCGCTGACCGCTCATGCCGGCACCAACCTTCGCTGCAGATCCGAGAGCACGATGCGCAGCAGCTGTTCGGCGCGCATGCGCTGCCATTCCAGCATCGAGTGCGGGCTGAACCGCGCCTCCTCGAACAGCGCGACCAGCTCGCGGGCCGAAGCATCGTGCAGCACACCGCTTTCGAACGCGCGGGCGAGCACTTCCATCGGGGTGTCGGAGGCCAGCGGCCGGGCGGCGCGGTCGCTGGACAGGCCGCGCTCCATGGCCACGTAACAGGCGATGATGGCGGTGCGCGGATCCTGGCCTGGCGCGTTCATCGCCGCCAGGCCCATCTCGGCGGCCCTGGTGAGCGAGTCGACGGCGCTCGGTGGGGTCTCGGCCTGCGCGGGCGTCGCGGCGGCGGGTTCGCGGCGCGCGGCGACCGCGACCACGATCAGCCCGAGCAGCGCCACCACGATCAGCGCGATGGCCAGCGCGGCCGCGATCAGCAGCGCCGTGCCGGTGAGCTCGGCGGGGCCGGTGCCCGGATCGGGGGCCGGCGCGTCGGTGGGTGTCGGCACGGGGCCGGAGCCTTCGGGCCTGGTTGTGGGACCGGTGCGCGTCGTGCGCGCACCGGGCAGCAGGAACAGCGCGGCGACGCCTGCCGCGAAGACCAGCGTGAGCGCGGCGAGGATCAGCGGGCCGAGCAGCGCCAGGCGCCGCCAGTTGAAGGGCGGGGTCGCCTCGCGTTCGACCTGCGGCATGGCCAGCGGCAGCCGGTGCTGGCTCGCGATCACCCCGGCGACCAGGATGACGATGGACACCAGCAGCAACACCGGCATCACCGCCACCAGCAGCGGCGAGGGCGCGCGGTCCGATGATTCGGCGGATTCGGCGCCGGGCAGATATCCGTGCAGCGCGATCGTGGCAGCGACGAGTAGCGCGATCACGACGATCGCCCGCGTAATGGGCTGACTCACCCCGATCACTGCTGTACCACCAAACCCAAGAGCCTGCACAAAACAGCCACATAGTTACACGCCGGGTGGTGTGCCCGGGAGGAAATCGATACTTCGGATGACCTCCCTTTTATTGTCCTCTCCGCCGGTGTTACACGGTACGAATGGCCGTATCGGCGATATGTGACGTTTCACTGAGTCGGCTGGCCGTGCGGGCCAGGTCGGGAACCGCGGGTACCCCCGCGGTCAGCTCGGCGAGGGGTGCGGCCGCGTGGACGGTGCAGGGCAGGTCGGCGTCGTAGAGCACGTCGATCAGATTGACCAGGCGCATCGCCTGATCAGGCGGCACCTCGCGCAGGCGAGGGACCGCGCGCAGGGTCCAGCGCCGGAAGCGCCTGCTGAGGCGCAGGTAGTCGGCGGCGCTGGTCGGCGCGCCGCAGAGGTCGGCGAAGGCGAAGGTCACCGCGTCGGCGTCGACGGCGAGCGCCGCGACGGAACGACCGTCGCCCAGGTCGATCGCGATGTCGCCGCGGGGCGAGGAAGCCGGGTCGAGGACGTAGGCGCCCGAGCGGAAACCACTGTCGTGTGCGACGCCGAGGGTGCGGTAGTCGAGCGGGCCGTCGAGGGTGACGACGTCGAGGTGGGCGAGGATGCGCTCGATGCTGGGCACGAACCTGTCGTGGAACAGCGGGTTGGGCAGCAGCTCCCGGGGCGCCTGGTTCGAGGTGACGACGAGGGTGCGGCGCTGTGTGAACAGGGCGTCGAGCAGGCGGGCGATGAGCATGCCGTCACCGATGTCGTTGACGTGGAACTCGTCGAAGCACACCAGATCGGCCGTGCCGAGCAGGCTTTCGACGGCCTGTTCGATCGAGCCGAGGGTGTGCGCGGCCGAGTGCAGTTCGGCGAAGAAGGCATGGAAGTGGAAGCGGCGCTTGTGTTTCGGATCGGCGGTGGCGAAGAACCGATCCATCACCATCGTCTTGCCACGGCCGGGCCTGCCGTGCAGGTAGACGCCGCGCCCGCGCCGGCGCGGTCTGCCGTGCCGGTCCAGGAGTTCCGCGAGCCTGCTCGCCGCCGCAGCCTGCGCCGGATCGAGAACCACCGTCATGCCGACCTCCCATGTCCTCTACAGTTGTAGAGGACGGCCCCGATGGCGGGCCAGGGAAGGTGACGATGTCCACAGACCGCAGAGCGCTGATCGTGACGGGCGCGATCGAGCTCATCGCGACGCGCGGCATTCGCGCCCTCACCCACCGCGCGCTCGACACCGCGCTCGCCCTGCCTGCGGGTTCGACGTCGTACTACTTCCGGACCAGGCAGGCCCTGATCGCGGCGGTGGCCCATGGCATCACCGCCCGGTCACACGCCGACTTCGCCGAGATGCGCACGGCGCACGGCGGCTCGGCCACGGACCAGGCCGGACGTGGCGAACCCACCACAGCGGGAGGTGAAGCGGCTGCGGGTGCGGGCGATCCCACGGAGATCGCCCGCGGGATCGCGACCTGGCTGGACGGGCTCCTGAGCGAACGGCACGCCGAACTCGTCGCCCGGCACGCGCTGATCATCGAGGTACGCGGCGACACCGACCTGCGCGCGCGACTGGCGAACAGCCTGTTCTCCCTGGCCGGCGCCACCGAACTGTTCACGACGCTGGGCGCCGCCGACCCCGCGGCGGCGGCCGCCGACTTCCTGGCCCTGCTGGAGGGGCTGGTCTTCGACCGGATCGCCGGAGTGCGGGCTGGGATCGATCACAACGTCGAGCAGCTCGCGCGCCCCATCACCCGGTTCCTGACAGGCGCAGTACCGGATCACCCGCTGACGCGAATTCCGGAGGTCAACCAGGGTTGACGCAACGCGGGGGCATCAGCGGCCCGGCCAACCGAATTCCGAATAGGGACTCGCCGAATTCACGGCGGCAATTCCGAGCGCCGAATATTCGATCAGATCGGCGGGGAGTTCGTTCAGCGTAAACCACTGCACGGCATAGCATTTGTCAGGCTCACGATTGAAAGGCTCGCCCTGCCACCACTCGGCGCGGAAGAACAGGCCGAGGCGGGCTTCCCGGCTGGGCGCCGTCACGTGGGCGACATGGATCAGCCGCAGAGCGGCGGGGTCGATCTCGACCCCGACCTCCTCCGCGGCCTCCCGTGCTGCGGCGGCCGTTGCCGACTCGCCGTCTTCCAGCTTCCCCGCGGGCAGATGCCAGCGGCGGTCGAACTCGTCACCGCTGCGGCGCCGGCTCAGCAGGACCGAGTCGTCACGGATCAGCAGCACGTGGACATCGACCAGATGGCGTGGAGTCACCTGGTCGAGCCTACGAAAGCGCTAGCCGGTGAGCACCAGTCCCGAGGTGGGGACGCCGGTGCCCGCGGTGACCACGATGCGATCCAGGCCGTCGACCTGGTTCACCGAGGTCCCCCGGATCTGCCGCACGCCCTCGGCGATGCCGTTCATGCCGTGGATGTAGGCCTCGCCCAGCTGACCGCCGTGGGTGTTCAGCGGCAGCTTGCCACCGATCTCGATGGCGCCGTCGGCGATGAAGTCCTTGGCCTCGCCGCGGCCACAGAACCCCAATTCCTCGAGCTGCATGAGCACGAACGGGGTGAAGTGGTCGTAGAGGATCGCGGCCTGCATGTCGGCGGCGCTCAGACCGCTCTGCGCCCACAGCTGGTCACCGACCAGACCCATTTCCGGCAGGCCGGTCATGGCGTCGCGGTAGTAGCTGGTCATCACGTACTGGTCGGCGCCGCTGCCCTGCGCGGCGGCCGCGATGATCGCGGGTCGCTGCGGGAGGTCACGTGCGCGCTCGACGCTGGTGACGACGATGGCGACGCCGCCGTCGGACTCCTGGCAGCAGTCGAGCAGATGCAGCGGTTCGGCGATCCAGCGCGAATCCTGGTGCTGCTCCAGGGTGATCGGCTTGCCGTAGAAGAAGGCGTCGGGGTTCACCGCGGCGTGCTTGCGGTCGGCCACCGCGACGGCGCCGAAATCGGCACTGGTCGCGCCGGTGACGTGCATGTACCGGCGCGCGACCATCGCGACCTGCGCCGCGGGCGTACCGAGGCCCTGCGGGTAGGCCCAGCCCGCGTCGATCCCGGAGGAGGTCGGCGCGGCGGCCAGCGCGGGCGAGAACTGGCCGAACCTGGCGCCGGAGCGCTCGTTGAACGCGCGGTAGGCGACCACCACGTCGGCCACGCCGGTGGCCACCGCCATGGCGGCCTGCTGCACGGTCGCGCACGCCGCGCCGCCGCCGTAGCCGATGTGGCTGAAGAACTTCAGGCTCGGGATGCCGACCGCCCTGGCCACGGCGGCCTGGGTGTTGGTGTCCATGGTGAAGGTCGTCAGGCCGTCGACGTCGGCGGGCGTGAGGCCCGCGTCGGCCAGCGCCGCGCTGACCGCCTCGGCGGCGAGCCGCAATTCGCTGCGGCCGGAGTCCTTCGAGAAATCGGTGGCGCCGATGCCGACGATGGCGGCTTTCCCGGACAAGCTCATGACTGCTCCAGAGAAGGTAGGGAGATCACCGCGGTGGCCGTGATGTGCTCGCCGAGGCTGTCGCGACCGCGCACGTCGATCGTCACCTGCGCGCCGGACACCTCGGTCACCGTGCCCGAAAGGGTCAGTGTGTCACCGGAATACAGCGGCACGCCGAGACGCAGCGCGATCGACTTCACCACGGCGGTCGGCCCAGCCCAGTCGGTGACGAAGCGCTGAACGAGGCCGGTGTCGGTGAGGATGTTGACGAAGATGTCGCTGGACCCGCGCTCGACCGCCTTGTCGCGGTCGTGGTGCACGTCCTGGAAGTCCCTGGTCGCCAGGGCGGTACTGATCACGAAGGTGGGATCGGCGTGGATCACCAGCTCCGGGAGCGCGGTACCCACCGCTAGCGCGGCGGGATCGATGGTGGTTGTCACAAGCGGGTCCTTTCCGGACGGGCAGGGCGAGTCGGCGCGGCGCGACGGGGCGCGGCACTCACCGCTGGGCCTGCCAGTAGGGCAGAACGGTGCCGTCGGGCAGTTTCTCGAAGGCCACGCGCACCGGGACACCGATCGCGACCTCGGACGGATCGATGCCGCGCAGCTCACCGAGCATGCGCACACCCTCATCGAGTTCGACCAGCGCGACGACGAACGGCAGTTCGCGGCCCGGCACCTTCGGCGCGTGGTGCACGACGAAGCTGAACACGGTGCCCGTGCCCGCCGCGACCACGTAGTCGGTGGTCTCGGCCTTGTCCTGCCACAGCGCCGGCACCGGTGGATGCCGCAGCGAACCGTCGGGCAGGCGCTGGATGCGCAGCTCGCCGATTTCGGTACCGGCCCAGAAGAATTCGGTGTCCTTCGAGATCACCGGGCCCACCCGGCCCTCGGGCGCCGGCTCGACGTCGCTCGCGGGCGCTTCCGCCTCCTTCGCGGCGGGCGCGAATTTCAGGATGCGGAACAGCATTTCGGTGACCACCTCGTCACCGACCGACCAGGTGGTGGTGAAGGTGAGGAACCAGCCGTCGCCGAGCCCGGTGCGCTTGGGGCCCTTGAACTCCGAGAGCCTGCTGGTGACGGTCACCTCCTCGCCCGGCTGGAGGTAGCGGTGGTAGGTCTGCTCGCAGTTGGTGCCGACGACGGAGGTGTAGCCCGCCTCGTCCAGCAGCTGCGTCGCCAGGCCGAGCGGGTCGTCGGCGGTGCGCTGACCGTGCAGGCCGTTCATCGTCCACACCTGCGCCATGGCGGGCGGCGCCACGATGCCCGGGTGCCCGGCGGCCTTGGCGGCGGCCTCGTCGACGTAGATCGAGTTGGTGTCGCCGATCGCCTCGACCCAGTTGTTGATCATCGGCTGGTTCACCGGATCGCGCCCGGCCCGCGGCGCGGACTCGCCGGCCGCGGCCAGCTTGGCCAACGCCTCTGGGATGTCTTCTGGGGTGATGCTCTCCGGCACGCCCGGCTCCTTGCTCATCGGGGGACGCGCGGCAGTTCGAGGCCGGCCGAGGCCACCAGTTCGCGCATGATCTCGTTGACGCCGCCGCCGAAGGTGACGACGAGGTTCTGCTTGGTGCGCCGGTCCAGCCAGCCCAGCAGTTCGGCGGTGTCCGGCTCGGCGGGATCGCCGTAGCGGCCGATGATCTCCTCGACCACCCGGCCCGCTTCCTGCAGCGACTCGGTGGAGAAGATCTTGGTGGCCGAGGCGTCGGCGATCACCGTGTTCTGCGCCGCGGCCGGGTCGGCGGCCGCGACCTGCCAGTTCAGCAGTTCGTTGAGCCGCACCATGGTGCGCACCCGGCCCAGGGCGCGGCGCACCTCGGGCTCACCGAGCACCTGGTGCTCGGCCGACCAGTCGTGCAGGCGGTCGTAGAGCTGCTCGATCTTGCCCGACGGGCCGAGGCTGACGCGCTCGTGGTTGAGCTGGGTGGTGATCAGCCGCCAGCCGCGGTTCTCCTCGCCGACCAGCATGTCCGCGGGCACCCGCACGTCGTCGAAGTAGGTGGCGTTGGTGTGGTGGGCGCCGTCGCAGGTGATGATCGGCGTCCACGAGTAGCCGGGGTCCTCGGTGTCGACGATCAGGATCGTGATGCCGCGGTGGCGCGACTCGACCGAGCCGGTGCGGCAGGCCAGCCACACGTAGTCGGCCTCGTGCGCGCCGGTGGTGAAGATCTTCTGCCCGTTGACGATCCAGTCACCGTCGCCGTCGCGCACCGCGGTGGTGCGCAGGGCGGCGAGGTCGGTGCCCGCCTCCGGCTCGGAGTAGCCGATGGCGAAATGGATGTCGCCGGACAGGATTCCGGGCAGGAACTTCTTCTTCTGTGCCTCGGTGCCGTACTTCTGCAGGGTCGGGCCGACGGTCAGCAGGGTCACCAGCGGCAGCGGCACGTCGGCGCGCACCGCCTCGTTGAAGAAGATCTGCTGTTCCATCGGGCCGAAGCCCTGGCCGCCGAATTCCTTCGGCCAGCCGACGCCGAGCCAGCCGTCGCGGCCCATCCGGCGCACCACCTCGCGGTAGGCGTCGCCGTGCCGGTTGACCGCCATCTCAGCGTGTTCCTCGGGCGTGACGAGGTCGGCGAAATAGGAACGCAATTCTTCGCGCAACCGCCGCTGTTCGGCGGTCAGATCGATGAACATCTTGCTCCCAGAAGGTCGAGGCGCAGGCCCGCGCCGCCGAGCAGACGGGCGAGGTCTTTGGCCTGTGAGTAGTACCGGTGCATGGGGTGGGTGATATCCACACCCAGTCCACCGTGCAGGTGGTGGCATTGCTGCATGGCGCGCGGAACTTCGGCGGCGGCCCAGTAGGCGAGCACGTCGAGGTCCTCGTCGATGCGGCGCTGGTGCTCGGGCGAGGAGTCGTCCTGGGCCAGTGCCCAGCACGCCGACTCCGCGGCCACGTGCAGGGTCCGCGAGACCACGTACAGGTCGGCGATCTCCTGCGCCACCGCCTGGAATTCGGCCAGCGGCCTGCCGAACTGCTCGCGGGTGCGGACGTGTTCGGCGGTCAGTGTGAGCGCGCCCTTGAGCAGGCCGTCGGCGACCGCGCCGAGGGTGGCCAGTGCATGCCGGTGCAGGCTGGGCAGCAGATCCGGCAGCAACCGCGCGGCCGGGATCTCGACCTCGTCGAGCACCAGCGTCGCCTCGGGAATGCCCGCCGAGCCCGCCACCGGGACGATCTCCAGACCGGGAGCCACCGATTCGACGAGCGCGACGCCCGCGTCGGTGGGCACCAGGATCCAGCGCGCCTGCTCGGCGTAGATCACGCCAACCTTGCGACCGGTGATCCGCACGGTGTCACCGTCGCGCACGGCCTTGGTGCTCGGCGCGGTGGTGAACGGCGCGCCCGGCTCGTTGAGTGCCGCGGTGAGCACGGTGCCCTTGCCCACCTCGCCGAGCACCAGCTCGGCCAGGTCGTCGGGCAGCACCGGCGCCAGCGGCAGCACGCCGAATCCGAAGGTCGGCAGCGCCGGCACCGCCACCGCGTCGGTGGCCAGCTCCATGAGCAGGGCCGACACCTCGAGCAGGCCCATGCCGTCGCCACCGAAGCGCTCGGGCACCGGCACCGCGAGCAGGCCGGAGTCGATCAGGCTCGGCCACAATTCCATATCTCGGGCCTGCTCGCGTTCGAGCAGGCTCACGACCACCTCGGCAACAGCGTCGGCGCTTTCGTCGCGGGTGAAGTCCACGGCGTCCTCCCTCATCGAGCTAACTGTCCGCATCGCGCGGCAGGCCGAGAATCCGTTCGGCGGCCACGGTCAACAGGATCTGCTCGGTACCGCCCGCGATGGAGAGACAGCGTGTGAGCAAGAATTCTTTCAGAGCGTCTTCTTCCAGGGAACCTTCTTCGCCGGAAAGTTCCAAGGCGTATTCCGCCAGGTCCTGCCGGTGCCGGACACCGACGAGTTTGCGCACGCTCGCCTGGGCGCCCGCATCCACTCCGGCCATCGTCGCCTCCGCGATGCGCTGCTCCAGCAATGAGCCAGCAATCGAGGAGGTGATCAGGGCGCCGAACCGGTCCTCACGCAACTCTGTTCCCCATCCACCGACCGGGAAACGGTCGAGCAGCGCCTCCAGCGCGCCGCCGATGCCGCCGCCGCCCATGGCGACCCGCTCGGCCGAGAGGGTGGTGCGCGCGATCTTCCAGCCGTTGTTCAGCGCGCCGACCAGGCAGTCGTCCGGGACGAAGACCTCGTCGAGGAAGACCTCGCTGAAGCGGGCCTCGCCGGTGATCGTCACCAGCGGCCGTACCTGCACCCCGGCGGCGTGCATGTCGACCAGGAAGTAGCTGATCCCGCGATGCTTGGCGGCGCTCGGATCGGTGCGCGCCAGGCAGATGCCCCAATTCGCCTCCGAGCCCAGCGAGGTCCAGACCTTCTGGCCGCGCAGCACCCAGCCGCCGTCTACCTTCTCGGCCGTGGTGCGCAGCGCCGCGAGGTCCGAGCCGGCGCCCGGCTCGCTGAACAGCTGACACCAGGTGACCTCGCCGTGCAGCGTCGGCCAGACATAGCGCTCGATCTGCGCCTCGGTGCCGAAGCGCAGCAGCGTGGGCACGGCCCAGCCGGCGACCGCGAGGTCGGGAACCTCGAGCTCGGCGCGGCGCAGCTGTTCGGCGATCTGCAGGCAGGTCATCGGATCAGCCTCGCGCCCATACGGTTTCGGCCAGTGCGGCATCACGAACCCGCCCTCGACCAGGGCCCGGTTCCGCGCTTCGGGAGCCAGCGCGGCGATGGCGGCGATCTCGGCGGCGAGCGCGGAATCGCCCGCGACGTCACCGAGGACGCGCTCGGCGCCGGTGGTGCGGCGCTGTCCTGCCCTGGTGAGTTCGGCGACCCTGGCCCGCCAGCGAGCCGACCCGCCGAGCAGCTGCCGCAGGGCGCTGGCCCGGCGCAGGTAGAAGTGCGCGTCGTGCTCCCAGGTGAAGCCGATCCCGCCGAGCACCTGGATGGCGTCCTTGGCGGTGTCGACCGCGGCGTCGAGCGCGGTGGCCGCGGCGACGGCGGCGGCGATCGGCAGTTCCGCCCCGCCCTCGTCGATCGCGGCGGCGGCGTCGGCGGCGACCGCGCGGATCAGCTCGGTGCGGCACAGCATCCACGCGCAGAGGTGCTTGACGGCCTGGAAGCTGCCGATCGGCTTGCCGAACTGCTCGCGGACCTTGGCGTAGTCGACCGCGGTGCGCAGGCACCAGCCCGCGACGCCGGCCAGCTCGGCCACCGCGAGGGCGACGAACAGGTCGGCGACATCGACGTCGGGGGCGAAGCCACGCGCCGACGGGACGGCGATCTCGGTGGCCGCGACCCGGGCCAGCGACACGGTGTGATCCGAGCTCGACAGCGGCGTGATGGTGACGGACGCGGCCGGGATCAGCAGCCAGCGCACCCCGTCGACGGTGTTCGCGGGGACGAGCACCTGGGTCTCGGTGTCGGCGCCGTAGACGAATTCCCATGTCCCGGTGACGATCCAGCCGTCGTCGGTGTCGACCGCCTTGGCCGCGACCTCGTCGGTCGGCACGGCGACACCGCACGGCGCGCCGCCGGTCACCGCGCCCTGGGTGATCAACCCGGCCAGCGCGGTGGCCAGTACCGGTCCGGCGACCAGGTCGTCGGCCGTCTGTTCCAGGAACACGGCGAGGTCGGCGACGGTTCCGCCGAGGCCGCCGTGCTCCTCGTCGAGCGCGACCTCGAAGAGGCCGAACTCGGTCAGCGCGGGCCAGTACGTGTGCCAGCTTCCGGCACCGCCGGCCCGCATTGTTGCAATCGGCGCGACCGAACTCGCCCAGCCCCGCAGCGACTCCGCGGCGGCTTTATGCTCGTCAGTGGTGGCGATGGTCACAAGAAAAACCGCCCTTCCGGCGTGGCTCCCACTCCTAGAACATGTTCTAATATCCGGGCCGGGTATAAGTCAAGAGACCTGCTCGGCAGACGATTCAGGTGCACTCAGCGAAAGGGTTTCCACGATGGACAGTCCCGCCCCCACGCCCACCGTGACGACACTGTCCGAGGACGAGCTGAGTTCCAACGCGCAGCGCGAACGGCGCAAGCGCATCCTCGACGCCACGCTGGCACTGGCCTCCAAGGGCGGCTACGACGCCGTGCAGATGCGCGCGGTGGCCGAGCGCGCCGACGTCGCCGTCGGCACCCTCTACCGCTACTTCCCGTCCAAGGTGCACCTGCTCGTCTCCGCCCTGGCCAGGGAATTCGAGCAGTTCGAGGGCAAGCGCCGCCCCCTACCCGGCGACGGCCCCTCCGAGCGCATGCACGGCCTGCTCACCCAGATCACCCGGATGATGCAGCGCGACCCGCTGCTCACCGAGGCCATGACGCGCGCGTTCATGTTCGCCGACGCCTCCGCGGCCGCCGAGGTCGATCGCGTCGGCAAGGTGATGGACCGTGTCTTCGCCCGCGCGATGAGCGACGGCGAGCCCGACGAGCGTCAGCTCGCCATCGCCAGGGTCATCTCGGACGTGTGGCTGTCGAACCTGGTGGCCTGGCTCACCCGGCGGGCCTCCGCGACCGACGTCACAGAGCGCCTCGAGCTCACCGTCGACCTGTTGCTGGGTGATCGCGGGTAACTCATACCCCCTGCGCATCGAACGGCCATATGCCCTCCTACGGAGGATGTATGGCCGTTCGTGCATATGCCCAGGATTTGCGAGACACCGCGCGCACAACCCGCCGCGCCGCCCGTGCGCCAGAATTGACGCAGTATTGTTTTTCGCGCCCCCTGATCAACTCCCCCGATCACTAGGTTGGATGCGTGAGCGCACAGGATCTGCCCTTGGATGTCCGCCGTGCACTGGCGTCGGTTGCGCGCGTGCCACGGCTCTTGGTTGCTTCGGACTACGACGGGACCATCGCCCCGATCGTGTCCGACCCGACGAAGGCGTTTCCCCATCGGGAATCGGTCAGCGCGCTACGCGCGCTCGCCGGTCTGTCCAACACCACCGCCGCGGTGATTTCCGGTCGCGCGCTACGTGATCTGGCCGCGCTCTCGCGCCTACCGGTCGAGGTGCAGCTGATCGGCAGCCACGGTTCGGAGTTCGACGTGGGCTTCGTGCACGCGATCGACAACGACGCCAAGCAGTTGCTCGCCGAGATCCAGACCGCCTTCGCCCAGATCGCCGCCGAGAACCCCGGCGTCACCGTCGAGACCAAGCCGGCCAGCGCCGCGCTGCACGTGCGCAACGCCAGCCCCGAGATCGGCAGGCGCGCACTGAATTCCGTGCGCCAGGGCCCGGCCTGCTGGGTCGGCGTCCAGGTGACCGAGGGCAAGGCGGTGATCGAGCTCGCGGTGATCCCGACCGACAAGGGCACCGCGCTCGACACCATCCGGCACCAGGAGAGTGCCTCGGCGGCGGTCTTCTTCGGCGACGACGTCACCGACGAGAAGGCCTTCCGCGTGCTGTCGGGACCCGATGTCGGCATCAAGGTCGGCGACGGCGAGAGCCTGGCCAAGCTGCGCGTGGACTCCACCGAGGACGTCGCCCGCGCGCTGGCGTTCCTCGTGGAGGAGCGACGCACCTGGCTCGCGGGCGCGAGCGCGCCCCGGATCGAGCGGCTGACCATGCTGGCCAGCCCGCGCTCGGTCGCGCTGCTGACCCCCGACGCGACGGTCACCTGGTTCTGCCACCCCGAGCCCGACTCGGCGGCGGTGTTCGCGCACCTGCTCGGCGGCGCGGCCGCAGGCCACTTCACCGTGGCGCCCGAACGCGCGGGCCTGCCGCTGTCGCAGCGCTACGTCGACGGCACGATGACCGTGCAGACCCGCTGGTCCAGCCTGCAGGTGATGGACTACCTGCCGCACGACGTGCCCGCCGACCGCACCGACCTGACCCGCGTGATCACCGGTGACGCGAAGGCCGTCGTCACCTTCGCGCCGCGGCCGGAGTTCGGCCAGGTGCCGGTGCGCATCGAGGCGGTGACCGGCGGCCTGCGGGTCAGCGGCACCAACGAGCCGATGGTGCTGCGCTCCCCCGGCGTCGAGTGGGAGATCCTGTTCGACGGCGTCAGCGAGCAGGCACGCGCGGTGGTCGATCCGTCGGCCGCGCCCGTCGTCCTCGAACTGCGCTGCGGCACAGCCGATCTGGCGCCCTCGATGACGCCGGAGCACCAGCGTCGGCAGCTCGCCGAGCAGTACTGGTCCGAATGGGCGGCCGGGCTGCAGCTGCCCCCGCTCAAGCCCGATCTGATGAAGCGTTCGGCGCTGACCCTGCGCGGCCTGGTGCACCGCCCGTCCGGCTCCATCCTGGCCGCGGCGACCACCTCGCTGCCCGAGGACATCGGCGGCGTGCGCAACTGGGACTACCGCTACTGCTGGCTGCGCGACGCCTCGCTCACCGCGCAGGCCCTGGTGCACCTCGGCTCGCTGACCGAGGCCGACGAGTTCCTCGGCTGGGTGCACCGCGTGCTCGACACGATCCCCGGCCCAGAGCGGCTGCACCCGCTGTACACGATCTACGGCGAGACGCTGCCCCCGGAAGCCGTCATCGACCTGCTGCCCGGCTACGCCGGTTCGCGGCCGGTGCGCGTGGGCAACGCGGCCAACATGCAGGTGCAGCTCGACGTGTTCGGGCCGATCGTCGACCTGATCACCACGATGGCGCACGAGCGGGAGCGCCAGGGCGTCACCGAGCCCGTCAAGGCGCTGCCCGATGCCGACTGGGAGCTGGTGCACGCCATGGTGTCGGCGGTGCAGCGGCGCTGGACCGAGCCCGATCACGGCATCTGGGAGATCCGCGGCAACCCGCGTCACCACGTGTACTCGAAGGTGATGGGCTGGCTCACGATCGATCGCGCGCTGACCCTGGCCGAGCGTTTCGACCGTCCGGCCGACCCCGAGTGGGCCCCGCTGCGCGACACCATCGCCGAGGAGGTGAAGGCGAAGGGCTGGAACGAGGAGGTGCAGTCCTACACCGCCGCCTACGACGGCACCGATCTCGACGCCGCGACCCTGCACATCGGCCTGAGCGGCCTGATCGACCCGGCCGACCCGCGCTTCGCGGCGACCGTCGTGGCGACCGAGGCCGAGCTGCGCAGCGGCGCGACGGTCTACCGGTACCACCACGACGACGGCCTGCCCGGCGGCGAGGGCGGTTTCCACCTGTGCGCCGCCTGGCTGGTGGAGGCCTACCTGCTCATCGGCCGCCGCTCCGACGCCGAGGCGCTGTTCGCCCAGCTCGTCGCCGCAGCGGGCCCCACCGGCCTGCTGAGCGAGGAGTACGACCCGGTCGCCGAGCGTTCTCTCGGCAACCACCCGCAGGCCTACAGCCACCTCGGCCTGCTGCGCTGCGCCCAGTTGCTCAGCCAGCCCGCCGACGTGCTGGTCTGACGGACCGTCGACGAAGCCGGGCTCGATTATCGAGCCCGGCTTTTCGATGCGGTTCGTGCTGGGTACTCGGTCCTGCTAATCTAAAACGGTAACGATTTCCATTATGAGTTTTCGGGTTTGCAGGAGTACCGCGTGAACAGTCGATTCGTCCGCATGTGTGCTGGTCTCACGGTGGGGGCGGCCGTCGCGGTCGGGCTCGCCGCCTGTGGTGACGGGTCCAAGGACTCCGAGGGGCTCGCGATCGTGGCGTCCACCAACGTGTGGGGTTCCATCGCGACCGCCGTCGCCGGGCCCGACGTCGAGGTGACCTCGATCATCAGCGATCCCGCCGCCGATCCGCACTCCTTCGAGACCTCGGCCACCGACACCGCCAAGATCAGCGACGCCGATCTGGTGGTGTTCAACGGCGGGCACTACGACGAGTTCATCGAGAAGGCCATCTCCGGCAAGGACAAGCGGACCGTCGAGGCGTTCGAGCAGCGCACCGACAAGAGCGACGAGAACGAGCACGTCTGGTACGACGTCACCACCGTCGCCGCCGTCGCCGACCGGATCGCCGCCCAGCTCGGCGAGCTCGACGGCGCCAACGCCGCCGCCTACACCGAGCGCGCGACGAGCTTCAAGAACCAGCTGATCGGCGTCAGCACCATCACCGGCACCATCGCCACCCAGCATCCCAACGCGCCGGTCGCCCAGTCCGAGCCGCTCGCGCACTACCTGCTGGTGGCCGCGACCGCGCAGGACAAGACCCCGCACGAGTTCCAGGAAGCGATCGAGCAGGAGACCGACCCGGCCCCGGCCGCCGTCGCCGCAACCCGCGACCTGATCACCGGCAAGCAGGTCAAGGCGCTGATCTACAACACCCAGACCGAGGACAAGGTGACCCAGGACCTGCGCACCGCGGCCCAGGGCGCCGGCGTCGCGGTCGTCGAGGTGACCGAAACCCTGCCCGCCGGTATGGATTACGTGCAGTGGCAGACCGCGAACGCCAAGGCGCTCGCCGCGGCACTGCGCTGAGGACCGACCGTGTCGACGACTGAGGAAGCGGCGCCCGCCGCCACCGCACCCGCGGACAGCACCGCCGCGGCCATCCGGCTGCGCGGCGCCACGCTGTCCTTCGGCGAGCGCACCCTGTGGCGCGAGCTCGACCTCGACGTCGCACCGGGCGAGTTCATCGCCGTCCTCGGTCCCAACGGCTCCGGCAAGACCTCGCTGCTGCGGGTGCTGCTGGGCAGGCTCGGCCTGACCGCGGGCACCGCGGAGATCGCGGGCAGGCGCGCCGATGTGGGCAACCCCGGCATCGGCTACATCCCGCAGCAGAAGACCATCGACGCCGGCGTGCAGTTGCGCGGTGTCGACCTGGTCGGCCTCGGCGTCGACGGACACCGGTGGGGCCTGGGCTGGCGCGGGCGCGGCGAGCGGGCCCGCAAGGTCGAGGCCGCGGTGGCCGCCGTCGGCGCGCAGAAGTTCGCGCGCGCGCCGCTGGAGACGCTCTCCGGCGGCGAGCAGCAGCGGCTGCGGGTCGCGCAGGCGCTCGTCGGCGATCCGTCGGTGCTGCTGTGCGACGAGCCGCTGCTCAGCCTCGACCTGGCCAATCAGCGGCTGGTCGCCGAACTCGTCGACCGGCGCCGCCGCGAACACGACACCGCCGTGCTGTTCGTGACCCACGAGATCAATCCCATCCTGCCGCTGGTCGACCGGGTGCTGTACCTGGTCGACGGCGAGTTCCGGATCGGCACCCCCGACGAGGTGATGACCTCGGCCACCCTCTCGGAGCTCTACGGCACCGAGGTCGAGGTGCTGCGGGTGCGCGACCGGCTGGTCGTCGTCGGCACCGGCGACGACATGGACGCGCTCGGCGGTACCGCCTGATGGACAAGCTCACCAAGGTCTGGCAGCAGATGTTCGACATCGGCACCACCGCCGACCTGCTCACCTACGACTTCGTCCAGCAGGCCCTGCTGGCCAGCGCTCTGCTCGGGCTGCTGGCCGGGCTGATCGGGCCGCTGATCGTCAGCAGGCAGATGTCGTTCGCCGTACACGGCACCAGCGAGCTGTCACTGACCGGCGCGTCGGCCGCGCTGCTGGCCGGGGTGGGGGTCGGGTTCGGCGCGATCGCCGGTTCAGTGGTCGCCGCGATCCTCTTCGGCTGGCTGGGTTCCCGTGCGCGCGAACGCGATTCGGTGATCGCGGTGGTGCTCTCGTTCGGGCTCGGCCTGTCGGTGCTGTTCCTGTGGCTCGCGCCCGATCGGGCCGGGTCGAAGTTCTCGCTGCTGACCGGGCAGGTCGCCAGCGTCGGCTACGACGGGCTCGCACTCCTGCTCACCTGCACCGCGGGCGTGCTCGCGGTGCTCTCGGTGGTGTATCGCCCGCTGCTGTTCGCCAGCGCCGATCCCGAGGTCGCGGTGGCGCGCGGCGTGCCGGTGCGGGCGCTGTCGGTGGTGTTCGCGGTGCTGCTCGGCATCACCGCCGCCTTCGGCGTGCAGATCGTGGGCGCGCTGCTGGTGCTGGCCATCCTGATCACCCCGGCCGCCGCGGCCGCCCAGGTGACGGCGAGCCCGCTGCGGGCGGCGCTGCTGTCGGTGATCTTCGCCGAGGTCGCCGCGGTGGGCGGGCTGCTGCTCTCGCTGGCGCCGGGCGTGCCGGTGTCGACCTTCGTCACCGCGATCTCGTTCACCATCTACCTGGTGTGCCGGGTGGTCGGGCACCGCAACCGGCGGCTGACTCCGGCCCGCTGAGAATTTGGTGTCACTCGGGGCCGAAATGGCCCTGCCGCTGATCGTCAGCGCGCAAACTACACCTCATGATCGACTTCAGCATTCCGGATGACCTGGCCGCCCTGCGCGATCGTGTCCGCGCGTTCGTCGCCGATCGGATCGTGCCGTTCGAACGCGATCCGCGCCTGACCGCGCACGGACCGACCGACGACCTGCGCGCCGAGCTGGTGGAGCTGGCACGGGCGGAGAAGCTGCTGACGGTGCAGGCGCCGATCGAATACGGCGGTCTCGGCCTCTCGCACGTGGAGCAGGCCGTCGTCTACGAGGCCGCTGGCTGGTCGACGCTGGGGCCGGTCGCGATGAACTGCGCGGCGCCGGACGAGGGCAACATGTTCCTGCTCGGCAAGATCGCCGACCCGGAGCAGGTCGACGAGTTCCTGATGCCGGTGATCCGCGGCGAGCAGCGCTCGGTGTTCGCGATGACCGAGCCGGGCGGCGCGGGCTCCGACCCAGGTCAGCTCAGCACCGAGGCCGTGTTCGACGGCGAGAACTACGTGATCAACGGCCGCAAATGGCTGATCACCGGTGCCGACGGCGCCAAGACCTGGATCATCATGGCCAAGCTCGCCGAGAACCCGCACGTGCCCGCAGGGCCGACGCTGTTCCTCGCCGACGGCGGCACCGAGGGCATCGTGATCGAGCGGGTCATGAACACGATGGACCGCAACTACGTCGGCGGGCACGCCGTCGTGCGCTTCGAGAACCTCACGCTGCCGCCCTCGGCCGTGCTCGGCCGCACCGGGCAGGCCCTGCGCTACGCCCAGCTGCGGCTGGCGCCCGCCCGGCTCACCCACTGCATGCGCTGGCTCGGCGCGGCCGAACGGGCGCAGAGCATCGCCCTGGACTACGCGCGCACCCGCACCGCCTTCGGCAAGCCGATCGGCGAGCACGAGGGCGTGTCGTTCATGCTCGCCGACAACGAGGTGGCGCTGCACCAGTGCCGGTTGACGATCTGGCACAGCTGCTGGCTGATGGACAAGGGCGAGCAGGCCAGGCACGAGTCCTCGATGGCCAAGTCGTACGTGTCCGAGGAACTGTTCAAGGTCACCGACCGGTGCGTGCAGGTGCTCGGCGGGATCGGCATCAGCGACGAGACCGTGGTGGAGATGCTGTTCCGCGACATGCGCGCGTTCCGCCTCTACGACGGGCCGACCGAGGTGCACAAATA
Source organism: Nocardia neocaledoniensis (assembly GCF_003182135.1). GTDB lineage: Bacteria > Actinomycetota > Actinomycetes > Mycobacteriales > Mycobacteriaceae > Nocardia > Nocardia neocaledoniensis. Next base: position 24,209 of record NZ_QGTL01000018.1, read on the forward strand.
CGCCATCGGACGGCACCTGCTGCGGGAGTGAAGCCACGTCCGATCCGGCGGCGGCTAGTACCATTCGCCCCATGAGTTCGGAACTGCTCGTCGATGTCGCGGCGGGTGTCGCCGTGCTCACCCTCAACCGTCCCGCGCAGCAGAACGCCGTCACGCCGACGATGGCGGCCGAGCTGAGCGCCGCGCTGCGCCGGTGCGACCTCGAGGACGCGATCCGCGCCGTGGTGATCACGGGCACCGCGCCCGCGTTCTGCGCCGGCGCGGATCTGTCGGCCCGCGCGGGCGAGGTGAGCGCGACCCTCGATCCACCGCCGTGGCAGGTCCGCAAGCCCGTGATCGCCGCCGTGAACGGGCATGCCGTCGGCATCGGCCTGGCGCTGGCCCTGCAGTGCGATCTGCGGTATTTCGCCGATGACGCCGTCTACGGGCTGAGCCAGGTCCGCCGCGGCGTGCTCGCCGACGGCTACGCGCACTGGACGGTGCCGCGCCTGGCCGGCCTGGCCAACGCCGCCGACATCATGCTCACCGGCCGCACCTTCGACGGCGACGAGGCCAAGTCGATGGGCCTGGCCAACGCGAGCCTGCCCGCCGGTGAGGTGCTGCCGACCGCCATGGCCGTGGCGCACGACATCGCCACCGGACCGGCTCCGCTCCCCGTGGCGCTCACCAAGCGACTCATCTGGCAGAGCCTCGGGATGACGACGCCCACGATGGTCGGTCAGCTCGAGACCGAACTCAACGCGCACGTCGCCAAGAGCGTCGACGGCGGCGAGGCCATGGCCGCGTTCAAGGAACGGCGCGCGCCGAAGTGGTCCGGCAGCATCAGCGCCGAATGGCCCGCGGGCGACGCCGTCACCGAGCGCCCCGGGTTGGATTGACGCGTCAGAAGTTCCCGTTGCAGGAGCCGGCCAGGTACAGCATCGCGAACAGCACCATGAGGATCGTGCCGATGATGCCCGCGATGTAGCCGATCATCACCTGCGAACGCCCACTGAGCGCGCCATAGGACTCGTCGATCTGGTTGAGCGCCCGCTTCCCGAGCACCCACGCGACCGGCCCGAAGACCCCACAGCAGAACGGGCTGAGCAGCCCGAGCACGAGGATCAGGTTCGCCTGCGGGTGCTCGACCGTCTCACCGATCGGCTGATTCGGAATCGCCACGCACCGAATTCTACGGCGAGAGAGCCGATTTGCCCGGAAACCTCGCGGAGATCAGCCCAGACGGCGCTGTCTGGCGATGTCGGCCAGGACGACGCCCGCCGCCACCGAGGCGTTGAGGGACTCCACCGGGCCCGCCATGGGGATGCTCAGGATCGAGTCACAGTTCTCGCGGACCAGCCGCGAGAGGCCCTTGCCCTCGGAACCGACCACCACGACCGTCGGCACGCTGGCGTCGAACTCGTCGAGGGTGGTGTCGCCGCCGGCGTCGAGGCCGACGATCTGGAAGCCCTGCGAGGCCCAGTCCTTCAGGGTGCGGGTGAGGTTGGTGGCCCTGGCGACGGGCAGCCGGGCCGCGGCGCCCGCGCTGGTGCGCCAGGCGACCGCGGTGACGCTGGCGCTGCGGCGCTGCGGGATCACCACGCCCTGGCCACCGAACGCGGCCACCGAGCGGATGACGGCGCCCAGATTGCGCGGGTCGGAGATGTTGTCGAGCGCGACGAGCAGCCCCGGCTCGCCGGAGGTCTTCACGCGGTCCATCAGGTCGTCGGGATGGGCGTAGCGGTACGGCGGCACCTGCAGGGCGAGTCCCTGGTGCATCCCGTTGGCGCTCAACCGGTCCAGATCGGTGCGCGGCACCTCGAGAATCGAGATGCCCATGTCGGCGGCGCGCTGCACACTCTCGGTGAGCCGCTCGTCGTTCTCGGTGCCGACGGCAACGTAGAGCGCCGTCGCCGGGACGTCGGCGCGCAGGCACTCGAGCACCGGGTTGCGGCCGAGCACCAGCTCGGGACCGTCGTCGGACTTGCGGCCGACGCGCGGCACACCGGACTTGCCCGTCGGCCGGTTCTGCTGCGCCGCTTTGGCTTTCGCCGCGGCGGCGGCCCGCTTGGCGGCGGGATGCTTGGTGCGCGCCTCGGCGGGCGGGGTCGCGCCCCTGCCTTCGAGGCCGCGACGGCGCTTGCCGCCGGAGCCGACGACGGCACCCTTCTTGGTGCCGCCCTTCCTGATCGCTCCGCGTCGCTGTGAATTGCCTGCCATCAGTTCGCCTTTCCGCTAGCTGCGCCCAGCGACCATTCCGGCCCCTGCGGGGTATCGGTGACCTCGATACCCGCCGCGACGAGCCGATCCCGTGCGGCATCGGCTGCTGCCCAGTCCTTCTCCGCCCGCGCGCTCGCCCGGCGGTCCAGCTCGGAGCGGACCAGCACGTCGAGCGCGTCGAGCGCCGCCGAGTTGTCGGCGGCGGTGTACCAGTGCGGGTCGAGCGGGTCGACGCCGAGGATGCCGAGCATCGCGCGGACCTGACCGGCCAGTTCGGCCGCCGTGTCCACCGCGCCCGCCTCCAGCGCGCGATTGCCCTCGTGCACCACGTGGTGGATTTCGGCCAGCGCCTTCGGAATCGCGAGATCGTCGTCGATCGCGGCCGCGAATCCGTCGGTCCATTTACCGATCGGGACCTCGCCGACGCGATCGAGCACGCGATGGACGAATGCCTCGATGCGCTGATACGAGGCGACCGCGTCGTCGAGTGCTTTGTCGGAGTATTCGAGCATCGAGCGGTAGTGCGCGCTGCCCAGATAGAAACGCAATTCCACCGGGCGCACCCGGCTGAGCACATTCGGCACCGAGAGCACATTGCCGAGCGACTTCGACATCTTCTCCCCGCCCATCGTCACCCAGCCGTTGTGCAGCCAGTAACGCGCGAAACCGTCACCGGCCGCCTTGGACTGAGCGATCTCGTTCTCGTGGTGCGGGAAAATCAAATCCATTCCACCGCAGTGGATATCGAATTCGCCACCGAGGTAGAACTCGGCCATCGCCGAGCATTCCAGGTGCCAGCCGGGACGGCCGGGACCCCAGGGCGAGGGCCAGCTCGGCTCGCCGGGCTTGGCGCTCTTCCACAGCGTGAAATCGCGCGGGTCGCGCTTGCCGCGGGTGGGGGTCTCGCCCTGGTGCACGTCGTCGAGCTTGTGGCCGGACAGTTCGCCGTAGTTCGGCCAGCTCAGCACGTCGAAGTAGACGTCGCCGTCGGCGGCGTAGGCGTGCCCGCGCTCGATCAACCGCTCCATCAGCCCGACCATCTGGGTGATGTGGCCGGTGGCGCGCGGCTCGGCCGAGGGCGGCAGCACGCCGAGCACCTCGTAGGCCGAATCGAAGGCGCGCTCGTGCGTGGCGGCCCATTCCCACCACGGGCGGCCCGCCTCGGCCGCCTTGTTCAGGATCTTGTCGTCGATATCGGTGACATTGCGGATGAACCACACGTCGTAGTCGTGCGCGAGCAGCCAGCGGCGCAGCACGTCGAACGCGACGCCGCTGCGCACATGCCCGATATGGGGCTGGCCCTGCACGGTGGCCCCACACAGATACACCGAGGCACGGCCGGGGACCAGCGGGGTGAATTCCCGCAGGGTCCGCGTGTCGGTGTCAAAAAGGCGCAAGGTCACGGCATTCGATCCTAGTCGGTGGGATGGGCGTGCGGATGACCGGCCGGTTCGTGGCTCACCGGGAATCCGCGAGCGCGGTGGGGCCGGGCGGAGCAGCGGGTGTGGCGGCGGATTTCCCCGAGCCCGTCAGGGCTGCGGACAGTCCGCCAGCAGACAGGTGGCGATGGCGGCGACGCCCTCGCCGCGGCCGGTCAGGCCGAGGCCGTCGGTGGTCGTGCCGGAGACCGAGACCGGCGCGTCGAGCAGTTCGCCGAGCACCTTCTGCGCCTCGGCGCGGCGCGGGCCGATCTTCGGGCGATTGCCGATGACCTGCACGGCGGCGTTCACAACGGTGAAGCCCTCTTCGGCCAGCAGCCTGCGGACCTCGGTGAGCATGGCGGCGCCGGTGACACCGGCCCACTCCGGGCGGCCGACGCCGAAGACGGCGCCAACGTCACCCAGGCCCGCGGCGGAGAGCAGCGCGTCGCACAGGGCGTGCGCGGCGACATCGCCGTCGGAGTGGCCCGAGCAACCGTCGGCGTCCTCGAACAGCAAGCCGGCCATCCAGCAGGGGCGACCGGGTTCGATGGGGTGCACATCGCTGCCGATCCCGACTCTCATCGGACGACCGCCTCGGCGGCGTCCGCGGGCTGGTCGGCGCGCAGAGTTTCCGCGAGCCGCAGGTCGAGCGGGGTGGTGATCTTGAAGGCGAGGGGGTCCCCGGTGACGGTGACGATGTCTACGCCGAGGCGTTCGACCAGGCCCGCGTCGTCGGTGGCGGCGTCGTCGGTCGCGTACGCGCGGCGCAGCAGCTCGGCGTCGAAGCCCTGGGGGGTCTGGATGGCGCGCAGGTGCGCGCGGTCGGGGGTGCCGGTCACCACGCCCGTGTCGTCGACCGACTTCACGGTGTCGACGACGGGCAGGGCGGGGACGACGGCGGGGCTGCCCGCGTGCAGCTCGGCGGCCACCCGCGCGATCAGCGCCGGTGGCGTGAGCGCGCGAGCGGCGTCGTGCACGAGATAGAACGCGGCATCGGGCGCGGCCGCGATCCCGGCGCGCACCGAATCGGTGCGCTCGGCGCCGCCGACAACGACCTGCACCGGCACAGGGGGCATCGAACCGCCGGTCAGTGAGGTGGTGGGCAGCAGAGCGGTCGCGGACTCGACCAGCTCGGCGGGTACGACGACCACGACGCGGTGCACGGCTCCGGAGGCGATCAGCCCGTCGACAGCCAATCGGACCATAGGTATGCCGCCGACCGGGACGAACGCCTTCGGGGTGGATTCACCCAGGCGCACGCCACGACCGGCGGCAGGAACCAGTGCTACGACAGATCGCACTCTAGGAAGCCGCGGCGAGGACCTCGTCGAGCAGCGATTCGGCCTTGCCGTCGTCGGTGCCCTCGGCGAGCGCGAGCTCACCGACGAGGATCTGACGGGCCTTGGCCAGCATCCGCTTCTCACCGGCGGACAGGCCGCGATCCTGCTCACGACGCCACAGGTCACGGACGACCTCGGCCACCTTGTTCACATCGCCGGAGGCGAGCTTCTCGAGGTTGGCCTTGTAACGGCGGGACCAGTTGGTCGGCTCCTCCGTGTGTGGCGCGCGCAGCACCTGGAAGACGCGGTCGAGACCTTCCTGGCCGACGACGTCGCGGACGCCGACATATTCGGCGTTCTCCGCGGGAACCCGAACGGTCAGGTCGCCTTGCGCGACCTTCAGGACCAGATACTCTTTCTGCACACCCTTGATGGTGCGGGTCTCGATTGCTTCGATCAGCGCCGCTCCGTGGTGGGGGTAAACGACGGTGTCTCCGACCTTAAAAATCATGTGTCCCGTGCCCCTTTCGATGTTCACAGTTTAACATGCGACTCGATAACGGCGCGATCAACTGTGCAGGTCAGGGCCACAACGAGGCCATCGTAGGGGTTGACAACCCGAATTTGTTGTGCATCACGTTGTGCCAGAACGGGTTAACCGCCAGCACAGCGGGGCATCGTGGCGTACCGCCTGCCCGGCATCGATCCGGCAATCGGCCCCGAGACACCGAACTGTTACTTCCGCGCCCGCGCGTCGCGAGCCCGGGCGCCACGCGCGCGAAGCGAACTACTACGCTGCCTAGTTACTACCCTCCGATCCACCCCCGGTGGACGGAGTGAGCCCGGTCGACATGGAGGACAAACCGTGACTGCCCTGAAAGCTGTGACCGCCACGTCGGCGCGACGTCGCATGGCGACGGTTGCCGCCCTCGCCGCTGCCGCGGGCATCGCCCTGAGCGGCTGCAGTGCCGGCCAGCACACCCAGACCTCGTCGCAGGCCGCCGCGATCAACGGCAACAACGCCGAGGTCGGCGCGATCTCCCTGCGCAACGTGCACATCGTGTACCCCTCGGCGACCGCCGAGCACGACAAGGGCGGCAAGGCCGTGATCGCGCTGTCGATCATCAACGACAGCGAGACGGTCACCGACGAGCTGACCAGCGTCACCACCGACCTGGGCCAGGTGAAGCTGACCGGTCCGAGCGGCGACGCCAAGTTCGTGCTCGCGCCGCAGCAGACCGTGGTCGCCGGGACCACCGCGGCGGGCGCCAAGCCCGTCGACGACCACGGCACCACGACCTCGGCGGCCCCGACCACCTCGGCCGCGCCGACCACGGCAGGCGACACGCCGTCCAACGATCCGGCCGCCAAGCCCGGCACGATCGAGATCACCGGTCTGACCCAGCAGATCCACCCGGGTCTGACCTACAACGTCACCTTCAACTTCAAGGACGCGGGCACCGTGCAGGTGGCCGTCCCGGTCGACGCCGCCGCCACCGAGCGCGTCGAGAACGAGCTGTCCGGCCCGGCCCCCGAGGGCGCCGGCGGGCACTGATCTCCACAGTTCGAGGAAAGCCGTCGCGATGCTCGCGGCGGCTTTTCTTTTTGTCGGAGCCGGTCCGTAGGGTGCGCGTGTGGCCAAGACCAAAGCTGTCTTCCGGTGCACCTCGTGCTCGCACGAGGTGTCCAAATGGGTGGGCAAATGTCCTGAGTGCGGCGCCTGGGGCACTGTGAACGAGGTGGCCGTGTCGGCCGCGGCCGCTGCGCCCGGTCGGCGGGCGATGTTGCCGAGCACGGCGGCGGCCCCGCTGTCGCAGATCGACGCGAAGGTCACCCAGGCGCGCTCGACCGGGGTCAGCGAACTGGACCGAGTGCTCGGCGGCGGGGTGGTGCCCGGCTCGGTGGTGCTGCTCTCGGGTGAGCCGGGCGTCGGCAAGTCGACGCTGCTGCTCGAGGTCGCCCACCGCTGGGCCGCGCAGCGCAGCGAGACCTCGCTGTATGTGACCGCGGAGGAGTCGGCGGGCCAGGTGCGGCTGCGGGCCGACCGCACCGGGGCCGTGCACGACCGCGTGTACCTGGCGGCCGAGTCGGATCTGTCGATCGTGCTGGGACACGTGGAACAGGTGCGACCGACGCTGCTGGTCGTCGACTCGGTGCAGACGATGCTCGCCCCCGAGGTGGACGGGGTGATCGGCGGCGTCACCCAGGTCCGCGCGGTGACCGCTGCGCTGACGTCGCTGGCCAAGGCCAGTGGGATCGCCGTGCTGCTGGTCGGGCACGTCACCAAGGACGGGAACGTGGCCGGGCCGCGCACGCTCGAGCATCTCGTCGACGTGGTGCTGCAGTTCGAGGGCGACAAGAACTCCACGCTGCGGATGATCCGCGGCATCAAGAACCGGTTCGGCAGTGCCGACGAGGTGGGCTGCTTCGAGCTGCACGAGGACGGCATCGCGTGCGTCGACGACCCGTCCGGGCTGTTCCTGCACCATCGCACCGACACCGTGCCCGGCACCGCGGTGACCGTGGCGATGGACGGCAAGCGGCCGCTGGTCGCCGAGGTGCAGGGCCTCACCGTGAAGACCGAGATCCCGCAGCCGCGCCGGGCCGTGAGCGGCCTCGACTACAACCGCGTCGCGATGGTGCTGGCCGTGCTGCAGAGCCGGGGCCGGGTGTTCCTGGGCAAGCACGATGTGTACGCGGCGACGGTCGGCGGCATGCGCCTGGTCGAGCCGACCGCCGATCTCGCCATCGCCCTGGCGATCGCCTCCGCCGAGGCCGATATCGCCCTGCCGGCGGGCTGGGTGATCCTCGGCGAGGTGGGTCTGGCCGGTGAGGTTCGCAAGGTCACCGGGCTCACCAGGCGGCTGGCCGAGGCCGAGCGTTTGGGCTTCACCACCGCTCTCGTCCCGCCCGGATCGGAGAAGACCAAGATCGGTTCCATGCGCATCCACGAGGTCGGCGATCTGCGCTCGGCGCTGCGGCTGGCCTCGCTCCGCAAATCCCGCGCAGCCAAAGACGCCGTCCCCGTGGAATAAACCCGGCAAACCGCCGTTATCGGTGAAACTCCACAATTCGCCGCCAACGACCGTTGACGTCGGCACCGATCTTGCGAACTCTGCAAATCAGCCCAACTGGAACATGTGACTTATAGCGCACCCGCACAATGCCAGGTCCCGCCGCGGAATCGGGTTCACGGCCCGTTCAGTCGGCCAGATTGAACGGCTCCGCGGCGCTGCGAACGGCGCCGAGCTGAGCGACGACCATGTACGCGCCCGCGGGCACCTGCAGCCGCTCGCCGGCGCACTCCGGCTGCGAGGTGGTGCCGAACCAGGTGCCCTTGTAGGACAGCTGCTCGCCCGCCTTGAGCGTCTTCACCTCGGGCGGCCCGTCCGGATTGCAGTCGTTGCTCGCCCACAGGCGGCGCTGGCCGTCGAGCGTGTACACCAGGAACTGCGGGCCCGGCCCCAGATCCCGTGAGCAGGCCGCCGAGGAGATGTTGGTGATCACCGTGCCGAACGCGGGCTGGTCACCGACCCGGTAGGTCGGCTGGCCGACCGTCACCTTCAACGCCAGCGACTGATCGCCGCAGGGTTCGGCGGCGGGCTGGGCCGCCGTCGAACTGGCGGGCACCGAACTGGACGCCGAAGCGCTGGTCGCGGTCGTACTGCTCGACTCGCCCGCGCTGGTGCTCGACTCGGCACTGCTCGACGCGGCCGAGGTCGTGGTGGCCGCGGCGTTGTCACCCGAGGAATCCCCGCCGCGCGCGACCATCGTGACGAGCCAGATCACGATCGCGAGCGCGACGACGATGACGCCGATGGCGAGTGCCCGGCGGCGCCAGTAGATCTCGGGAGGCAACGGTCCATTCGGTTCCAGCACGCCTCAACGGTAAGCGCAGCGCGCGGACGAGCGCTCGATGACCTCGGCGTGTCGGGGTTTCAGACCGTCTCGCCGATATTGCCGACGACCCGGCGCAGGTGCACGCGCCCGTCCTCGAGTTTGTAGGTGACGCTCGCGATGGCGCACTGCCCGGTGGCGACCTTCTGCGAGATGATCATCGACCGCTGCATGAGCAGCCTGCTGGTCTCCACCACGTGCCGCGCCTCGAACTCGTCGATCGAGGACAGGCCCTCGCGGCGCCCGACCAGGATCGACGGGGTCACCCGTTCGACGACGCTGCGGATGAATCCGCCCGGCACCTCGCCGCCGTCGAGCGCGTCGATGGTGGCCTTCACCGCGCCGCAGCTGTCGTGGCCGAGCACCACGATCAGCGGCACGTTGAGCACCTCGACGCCGTACTCGATCGAGCCGAGCACGGAGCTGTCCACCACGTGACCGGCGGTACGGACGACGAACATGTCGCCAAGCCCCTGGTCGAAGATCAGTTCGGCGGCGACGCGGGAATCACCGCAGCCGAACAGGATCGCGTGCGGATGCTGGCCGCTGACGAGCTTGGCTCGGTCGGCGGCGCCCTGGCTAGGATGCATCAGAGTGCCGTTGACGAAGCGTTCGTTGCCTTCGCGCAGCGACTTCCAGGCACTTATCGGATTGGAACCAGGCATAGCGACCATTGTGCACAGGCCGTGGGTTACCAGCGAGTCCGGCGCGTTACGCGTCGGCAACGAGTGCCTGGCCGAGGCGGAACGGGAACAGTGAGTATCGACGCGGAAGTCCTGCTGGATTGGTTCGGCGAGACGGCGCGCGACCTGCCGTGGCGCAAGCCGGAGGCGACCGCGTGGCACATCCTGATGAGCGAGATCATGCTGCAGCAGACCCCGGTGGTGCGGGTCGAGCCGATCTGGCGGGAATGGGTGGCGCGCTGGCCGGTGCCCTCGGCGATGGCGGCCTCCTCGCAGGCCGAGGTGCTGCGGGCCTGGGGCAAGCTCGGCTACCCACGCCGGGCGCTGCGGCTGCACGAGTGCGCGCGGGTGCTCGCCACCGAGCACGGTGACGTGGTGCCCGCCGATGTCGACGTGCTGCTGAGCCTGCCCGGAATCGGCGCCTACACCGCCCGCGCGGTGGCCTGCTTCGCCTACGGACAGCGAGTTCCGGTGGTGGACACCAACGTTCGACGCGTGGTCGCGCGCGCCGTACACGGCCGCGAGGTGGGCAATCCCTCCTCGCGCGACCTCGCCGAGACCGCCGCGCTGCTGCCGACCTCGGTGCCACGCGCCGCGAAGTTCTCGGCGGCTCTGATGGAACTCGGCGCGCTGGTGTGCACCGCCCGCAACCCCGACTGCGCGCGCTGCCCGCTGCCGTCCTGTGCGTGGGTGTCGGCGGGTCGACCCGCGGCCACGGTGGCGCGCAAGGTGCAGAAGTACGAGGGCACCGACCGCCAGGCGCGCGGGCGGCTGCTCGACGTGCTGCGCGACGCGTCGGGTCCGGTCGAGCGGGTGCGCCTCGACCTGGCCTGGACCCGCGACCCCGGCCAGCGGGCCCGGGCGCTTGACTCACTGCTGATGGACGGGCTGATCGAACAGACCGACGACGGGCTTTTCGCGCTGGCGGGCGAGGGCGGCGCCGCGGGCTGATGACCGCCGCGCCGGTCGACGGCGCCGGGAGCTGGCTGGTCAGCCGATGACCCGGCGCAGGAACCGGCTCACGTACTCGCGGTACTCCCCTGGTCGTTCGTCGTGCACCAGATGCCCGGCACCCTCGATCCGCACGTACTCGGCGTCGGGATGCAGCTCGGCCATCGTGCGCATCTGCCCGGGCGGGGTGATGGTGTGCTCGCCTTCGATGAGCAGCGCGGGCATTCGCAGCGATTTCCATTCCGCCCAGAAATCGCGCAGGCCCCATTCCTCGGAGATCGCGCGGAAGGTGTCGACCTCGCCGTGGAGGCGGTAGCCATCGGCGGCAGAGGTGAACGCGCGCAGGAAGTACGCGCCCGCGACCGGGCCGAAGTAGTCGAGCACCGCCCGGTCGTCGGGGAAGGGCTGGGGCCAGGAGTGGATCAGCTCGGCCCAGTGCGCGGCCGTGCGGCCGGTGAAGTCGGGGGCGATGTCCTCGACGACGAGCGCGCGCACCCGTTCGGGGTGGGTGGCGGCGAAGACCCAGCCGTGGATGGCGCCCATCGAATGCCCGATCACGACCATCGGTTCGGTGATCCCCGCGGTGAGCTCGGCGAGGTCGGCCACGAACGCCTCGGTGGTGAGCTCGGCGGGCGGCGTGCGGCCGTGGCCCGCGGCGTCGACGGTGTACACGTGCCCGAATGCGCGCAGCCACGGCAGCTGATCGGTCCAGGTGCGCGCGCTGCCCATGAGCCCGTGCAGCAGCAGGATCGGGACGCCGGTCCCACCTTCGTCGTACAACACCCGCCCGATTGTGCCAGCGCCCGCGCCTACCCGAACCAGGCTGTTCGCCGCGCGGTCGTATTGTCGGCGGCATGGCTGTTGTGAAGATCAATGCGATCGAGATCCCCGAGGGCGCCGGCCCGGAGCTGGAGAAGCGCTTCGCCGCGCGTGCGCACGCGGTGGAGAACTCCCCCGGTTTCCTCGGCTTCCAGTTGCTGCGTCCGACCGCGGGCGAGAACCGGTATTTCGTGGTGACCCAGTGGGATTCGGAGGAATCCTTCGCCGCGTGGCGCGACGGTCCCGCGCGGGCGGCGCACGCGGGTCACGGCGGTGAGGGCGAGCGCCCCAAGCCGGTGTCGACCGGTGCCTCGCTGCTGGAGTTCGAGGTCGTCCTGGACGTGCCCGCCAAGTCCTGACGACGGCGTTTCCCCAGGGCACGCGGGTGCGCGTATTGACGTGCATGGTCCGCGACTGTCACAGTTCGGGTGAAAACACACGTGGGTGCGCGGTAATTCCGGTGGGAATCCGGAGCGGTCGCGCCACTGTAAAGCCAGACACCGGCACCCACGTATCGCTCGACCATGGGACGCGTATCCCTGAGGAGGAACCGAATGGCCATCGCGCATTCACCCAGCCGGTCCACCGGCCTGGACACCCTGGCGACCGTGCTCGTCACGGCAGGTGTCGTTCTGCTCGCACTGCTCACCCTGTACCTGGTCGGTTTCGACCAGGGCGCCGTCTCGCGTAGCGGGATGTTTCTGCATGAGCTGATGCATGACGGACGCCATCTGCTGGGTGTTCCGTGCCACTGACCGGATCACTCAAGACCCTGCTGTTGCGCGGCCTGCTCGCCGGCTTGATCGCCGGCCTGCTGGCCGCCACAGTGGGCTATTTCGTCGGCGAGCCCCAGGTGGACGCCGCGATCGCCATCGAAGAAGCGGGCACGACCGATCATCACGGCGGCGCCGAGGCGCCCGCCGGGCATTCGCACGGCGGCGAGGACGAACCGCTGGTCAGCCGGACCGGGCAGAAGGCGGGCCAGTTCCTCGCGCTCGGCCTGGCGGGCATGGCGTTCGGCGCCCTGTTCGCGGCCGTGCTGAATCTCGCGCGCCGGTTCACCGACCTGCCGGGACCGCGTTTGTCGCTGGTCACAGCGGTGCTCGCGTGGGCGGCGATCGTGGCGGTGCCGTTCTTCAAGTACCCGGCGAACCCTCCCGCGGTGGGCGATCCGGAGACGATCAACGAGCGCACCTGGCTGTGGGTCGCGGCCGTCGTGCTCGGGCTGCTCGCCGTCGCGGCCGCGGTCGCGGCGTATCGGGCGCTGGCCGGGCAGCTGGACTCGCTGCGGCTGATCGCGGGTGTCGGCGCGTTCGTGCTGGTCACCACGCTCGGGTATGTCCTGTTGCCCGGGGTGAACGAGGTGGCCGACGACTTCCCCGCGACGCTGCTCTGGCGTTTCCGGGTGGCCTCGCTGACCGAGACGACCACGCTGTGGGCGGCTTTGGGCCTGGCCTTCGCCGCGCTCACCGAATTCGCCTCGCGGCGTAGCACTCCCGTATCGGGCGCGGTCGCTACCGCGGGGTGATTCGCCTCGGTACACCAGCCGGGCAGTGTCGGTTCCATGACCGACACTGCCCGTTCTGTTTCCGCCTACCGTTCCGTTTCCGGCTACCGGCCCACCGCTGTCGCGGTCGCGTTCGGCGGGCTGATGACCGCGCTGGCCGCGGGCGCCGCGGAAGGACTGCTGCGCGCGACCCGCGGCGGTGGCGAGTTCGGCGCGACCGCGGCGGGGCTGCTCCCCCGGCTCGCCATCTATCTCGTCGTCGCGGCGGTCGCGCTGTACATGGCGCGCGGCAGCCGGGTCGCCCGCGCGCTGCTGACCGTCGGGATCGGCGTGATCGGGCTGCTCTCGCTGATCATCGAGCCGGTGGCGGTGCTGCTCTCCACCGACGACTACGGCGCGCTGTTCACCGAGCTGGCGCCGTCCTCCGCCGTGCTGGCAGGCTGTCGCGCCGTGCACATCCTGGCGGTGGTGATCGCGATCTCCGCGATGTACACCCCGGCCGCGCACCGTTGGTTCACCCAGCGCTGACCGGCGCAGCCGGTGGTCCGACTGCGCCGGGGGTCGGTCACCCGAAGATCAGATCAGCTCCGCGTCGAGTTCGACCTCGGCTACGCCCGCGAGCGCCTTGCTGACCGGGCAGCCGTTCTTGGCGGCGGTCGCGGCGGTGTAGAAGCCCTCGGCGTCGAGACCGGCGGCGACGGCCCGCACGGTGAGCTTGATCTTGCTGATCCGGAAGCCGCCCGCCGGGTCGGGCCCGAGGGTGACGTCGGCGGTCACGTCCAGGCTCTCCGGCGTCCCGCCCGCGTTGGCGATCTCGGCCGAGAGCGCCATCGAGTAGCACGAGGCGTGCGCCGCGCCGAGCAGCTCCTCCGGGCTGGTGCCGTCGGCCGCGTCGGCCACGCGCCGCGGGAAACTCACATCGAACTTGCCCGCGCCGGAACTGACCAGCTCGACCTGCCCCGATCCATCCTGCAGCCCGCCTGCCCAGAGTGTGCGTGCGCTACGAGTCGGCATATCAACTTCCTTCGTGTGTGCGGTGTGGGACGTGTCCGAAGGTACTCGCCGCGGCGTGGCTCAGGGTGCGGTGCTGGTGATTTCGTCGAGGCGTTCCAGCTTCTCCGGCCAGACCTGTCGATGCAGGTCGCGGATGGCCTCGGTGGGGAAACCGGAGTGGCGCAGCCGCAGCCGGATGCCGCGGGGCTGTTTCCGGAATTCGGCGGCGACGACGGTCTCCACGCCCTCGGTGGCGGCGGTGACCCAGGTGAACTCGATCCGGCGGTCCGGTTCCAGCAGCAGGATCCGGCCGTAGTGCGGGTTGCGCTTGTCGGCGGTGCCGGTGTCGAAGTAGAGCGGTTCGTTCACGCCGGGGCGCCCGAGGACCGAGCCGGGAACGGCCAGCCACAGGTCGAGGCCCTTGGTCCAGGCCGCGTAGAGGAGGCTGGGAGGTGCCTTCATCACGCGCTCGACCGTGAGCTCGTGCGGTCGCGCAGACAGGTCCGGGGGGCGAACAGCTGACTGGTCCATCAGCCGACCTTACCGGCCGCGACCGGCCGATCGCCGCATCGGGTGCGCGCCGGGGTCACTCGGGATTGGTGACGCGGGCGAGCACGATACCGCCGAGTATCAAGGCCAGCGCCAGCATTCGGCCCGCGCTGAGCGGGTCCTTGTGCACGACGACGCCGAGGCTGATCGCGCCGAGCGCCCCGATCCCGGTGAACACGGCGTAGGCCGTCCCGACCGGCAGCGTCTGCATGGCCCTGGCCAGCAGGTACACCGCGAACGAACCGAGGGCGACGCACAGCAGGGTCGGGCCGAGCTTGGTGAAGTTCTCCGTGGGCTTGATGGTCTGGGACCAGATGATCTCGACGAGACCCGCGAGTCCGAGCACGATCCAACTCATCGCACGTAATCCTTTGCCAGCGTGGTGACTTCGGTGAGGGCGGCGGCGAGCGAGGACTCGTGCTCGGCGCGCAGGTGGGCCAGGTTCGGGTCCTGGACGGCATTGGCGAGTTCGGCGTGCACGAACACGGTGTCGGTCACCGCGAAGTGCCCGGCGAAGAAGTCGCGCAGGTAGCGCTCCTGGTAGTCGAACGCCGCCTTGGGGGCGCCCGGCGAGTAGGCGCCGCCGCGGGCGCTGACCACCACGAACCTGCGGTGCCCCAACGACATTCGCGGAAAGGTGACCTGGTCGAGCCACGCCTTGAGCGCCGCCGGGATCGAGTAGTTGTACATCGGCGTGCCGATGAGGATCACGTCGGCGGCGAGCAGCTGTGCGAGCAGCGGTTCGACGATCCGCCACGCCTGTTTCGCGGCGGGCGTGGTCGCGAGTTCCGGCAGCCGGTCGAGGTCGGTGGCGCCCGCAGCCAGTACGGCGTCGCACAGCTCGGTCCACCCGGCGCCGATGAAGGGCGTCGGCTCGGCGGACAGATCGCGGTAGGTGTACTCGCCCTCGGGCGCCGCGGCCCGCCAAGCGCGGACGAATTCCGCGCCGAGACGACGGCTGACCGAGGTGGTGCGCGCGCTGGCGTCGAGGTGCAGCAGGTGTGTCATCGGAACCCTTCCATAACTGGACATTACGTCCACTTCACTGGTTCCACGACGATAGAACACAAGTGGACACCTTGTCCACATATTCGTCACTGGGCTACAGTCGACGGCATGGAGCCCCGATCCGACCTGCTCACCGGCGCCGCGCCCCCGCCCGCCGAGCGCACCGACGCGGCCCGCAACCGCGCCAAGGTGCTCAGCGCGGCGGCCGAACTCTTCGCCACCAACGACCCGCGCACGGTCACCATGGACGACATCGCCAAGGCGGCCGGCGTCGGCCGCGGCACCCTCTACCGCCGCTACCCCGACCGCACCGCGATCGCCGTCGCCCTGCTCGACGAGCACGAGCGCGCACTCCAGGAACAGCTGATGCGCGGCGCGCCGCCCCTCGGCCCCGGCGCGGCACCCGGTGAGCGCCTCGCCGCCTTCTACGCGGCGATGGTCGAATTGCTCACGGCCCACGCGCATCTGGTACTCGGCGCGGAAACCGGTGGCGCGCGCTTCGCCACCGGGGCCTATGGGTTCTGGTCGGCGCATGTCCGGGCGCTGCTGGTCGAAGCCGGTGTCGCCCAGCCGGATTCCCTGGTCGACACGGTCCTCGCACCGTTGGCCGCCGAGGTCTACCTACATCAGCGCGAGCGCGGGTTGTCGACGGAACAGATCGTCGACGGGCTGAGCATGCTCGCCCACGGACTGCTCGACCGGCCCTGATCTGTCGGACCCTGCCGCTACCGTCACGCGGGTGACGACACTTCCGACCGAAGCCGAAGCCGCCCGATTCTGGGCTCTGATCGAAACTGCCTGGGAGCGGACGGGTTACGCCGAAGCCCGGCGCGCCCTGCTCGATGGCGAATTCGACCACGCCCTGCTCGGCCGGTTCATCGATGCCCTGCGCTCGCTGAGCACCGATCTCACCAGCGCCGAACTGACCGCCCTGGATCGCGTCGCCGAGCGCGCGCTCTACGAGATCGACCGCGCCGACATCCAGGCGGTCACCGACGGCTCCGACGACGGTTTCCTGTACGCCCGCGGCTTCATCGTCGCCATGGGGCGCGAACACTACGACACCGTGCGCGCCGACCCGGAGGTCGCCGTGCCCGACGCCGAGTGCGAGGAGCTGTGCTACTTCTTCGCCCACCTGCACGACAAGCTCTACGGCGGGTTTCCCGAGACGGGTTCGGACATCTCCAGGGAGACGGCATCGAACCCGGCCGGGTGGCACTGAGCGTCAGGTCAGGTCGCGGCGCAGCATCAGCCAGATCGTGCCGCCACCGAAGACCAGCACGTACGCGCCGAGCAGGGACAGTGACTCGCCGCGGCTCAGAATGTCCAGCACCCCGGGTGTCGCCGGGCCGTCGACCGAACGCATCGCACCCGCCAGCGATCCGGCGGCGGTGCCGGGCAGCAGGTCGGTGACCACCTCGATCGGACCGAAGATGCCCGCCACACCGCGCAGCAGGTTCTCGACCACGAGCACCCAGACCAACCCGAGACCCACCGCCAGTGCGGGGCCGCGGGCGATCGCGCCGATCAGACCGCCCGCCAACGTCCACATGCTCAGAATGGCTGTGCCCGTGACGATTCCGAGCAGTGACCGCTCGACTGAAGGCAGCGACACCGCCTGCCCCTCGGTGACGGCGATCAGCGAGGCCACTCCCACGTCCACCACGAAGGCCACGCAGACCAGCGCGAACACCACCACGAGCAGGCTCAGCAGCAACCCGCCGACCACACTCGCGCGCCGCGGTCCCTGGGTGAACACCGTCTTCCAGGTACCCCACCCGTACCCGCTGCCCACCGCCAGCGCGCCGAGGATGAGCATCAGCGCGCCGCCGAACATGGCCATGCCCTGGGTGAACACCTCGGGCACCGCGGCGGGGAGCAGCTGGCCGAGCAGCACGTCGCGCGGCAGGCCGTCCGACATCGCGCCACTCTCGCCCGAGGTATAGGCCAGGTAGTTGAACAGGTAGGCGAAGGTCAGATTGAGCAGCACCCAGGTGCCCAGGATGATCCAGAACGCGGGCCACCGGCCCAGCCGCACCGCCTCCGCGCGCATGGTCGACCACAGTTCGTTCGGCACACCGGTCATTTCGCCACCTCCGCGGCAGTCATCTCGAAGAACACTTCTTCCAGGGATTTCTCGTCGACGCGCAGTTCCAGCAGGTCCGCGCCCGCCGCGAGGACCGCGCGGGCCACGGTCGGCGCCGCCGCGTCCGTCGTCTCGACCCGGACGCCGTCACCGGACGGGCGCACCGACGCGTCGACCACGGCGCCGATCGCCGCGGTCGCGATGCTCAGCGGCTCGGCGCGCACGAACAGCGATGCGGTGCCGCGCAATTCGGCGACCGTCGACTCGGCGAGCAGTCTGCCGCCGGAGATCACGCCGACCCGATGGCAGATCTCCTGCACCTCGGCCAGCTGGTGACTGGACAGCAGCACCGTGTGCCCGTCGGCGGCGAGATCGACGATGAGCGTGCGCATCTCGGCCAGGCCGGCGGGATCGAGACCGTTGGTCGGCTCGTCCAGGATCAGCAGGTCGGGGTGTCCGAGCAGGGCGGCCCCGACGCCGAGGCGCTGTTTCATGCCGAGCGAGTAGGTGCGGAAGCGGTCGTCCGCGCGGTCGGCGAGGCCGACGCGCTCCAGCGCCGTCTCGATCTCGGCGGCGGAGTGGCCGCGGTAGCGCGCGAGGACCCGCAGGTTGTCGCGGCCGGACAGGTACGGATAGAAGCCCGGCCCTTCGATGAGGACGCCGATCCGGCGCAGCACGGCCGGATCGCCCGGCATGCGGCCGCGCACGGTCGCTGTCCCCGAGGTGGGCCGGATGAGGCCGGCGAGCATGCGCAGGGTGGTGGTCTTGCCCGCGCCGTTGGGCCCGAGGAAGCCGTAGATCTCGCCGGCCGCGACACGCATGCTCACCGCGTCGACGGCCGGATGTTCGCCGTAGCGTTTGGTCAGCCTGTCGGTGACCACGATGGAATCGTTCATGGACTCAGAATCCGCGCCGCACGTGGGCCGCCACATCCGTCGCCGGGCGACTCCGCTACTACGCCGCGCGGCCTACCGCGTGGTCGGCCATCCCCGCACGGCGCACGATCGCCGTCCTCGGTCCGCAGGCCCCCGGGGTGACCGGCGAACCTCTCGACACGGCGGATGGGCGGCCGGACGACGCGGCGACCGGGCACCACGTTGAACTTTCGCCGCGCCGACCGGGCGATTACGCGCGCAGGCCGACGCGGATGGGCTCGGCACGCAATAGGGTGACAGAGGTGGGAGCGTCTGTGAAATGGGAGCGTGGCTCGGCCGTGATGGACTGGGGCCTGGCGGCGGTGGTCGCGGTGGTCCAGCTCGCGGGCAGCTCCGGCGCCAACTCGCACCAGACCGGCGTGCGATCGCTCGACGCGTTCGCGTACCTGTTGCTGCTCGCCGGTCCGATCGCGCTCGGTTTCCGGCGGCTGCTGCCCGAACCGGTGCTGGTGGTCGCGCTGCTCGCCGCGGTCGTCTACGTGTTGCGCGACTACGGGTACGGGCCGATCTTCCTCTCGCTGGTCATCGCCTTCCTCACCGCCGCCGTCCACGGGACCCGGTGGCGGACCTATCCGGTGGTCGCCGTCGGCTATCTGCTGATGGTGTGGCCGGTACCCGCCCTGCTCGGCAGACATACCGATGCCTGGCAGACCTTCGGGCTGCTCGCGTGGATGGGCGTGCTGATCGGCATCGCCGAGGGCATCCGGTCGCGGCGCGCGGTGCTGCTGGCCCGTAGGCAGCGCGCCGAGGCGGCCGAGCGGGACGCGCAGGCGCAGCAGGCGCGGGCGGCCAGCGAGGAGCGGCTCGCGATCGCCAGGGAGCTGCATGACGTTCTCGCGCACAGTCTTTCGCTCATCAATGTGCAGGCGTCGGTGGCGCTGGAGCTGTTCGATCGCAAACCGCAGCAGGCCGCCGCCGCGCTGGCGACCATCAAGACGACCTCCAAGGAGTCGCTCACCGAGGTCCACACGCTGCTGCACGCGATCCGCAGCGGCGCACCGGTCGCACCCGTCGTCGACGAGATCGCGCCCGCGGCCGAGACGCCCGCGCCCACCGCAGCGCCCGAGCCGCCGCGCCCGGCGCCGCGCATGCCCGCGCCCACCCTCGAGGACCTCGAGGCGCTGCTCTCGCGCACGCGCTCGGCCGGGCTCGCCGTCGAGACCAAGATCATCGGCACCCCGAAGAAGCTGCCGAGCGTGATCGACGTGGCCGCGGCCAGGATCATCCAGGAATCGCTCACCAACGTGGTGCGCCACGCGCCCGGCGCGAGCGCACTGATCACCCTGCGCTACACGCCCGATTCGGTGGACATCACCGTCGACAACACCCGTCCCACCGCCGCCGCGGTCCGCGGTGGGCCCGGCGGGAACGGCATCATCGGGATGCGCGAGCGGGCACACGCGCTGGGCGGTGCGCTCACCGCCGGGCCACGCCCCTCCGGCGGGTTCCGGGTGGCGGCGAGGTTGCCGGCGCGGGCGATGTCGGCGGCCGACGCCGCGGCCAAGAGCACGGCGCGACCCGCCGGTCACGGGGAGAGCACCGCATGAGCGAGCAGACGGGCAGGCCGACAAGGGTTTTGGTCGCCGACGATCAGGCGCTGGTGCGCGGCGGATTCGTCGCGCTGCTCGACGCGCAGGACGACATCGAGGTCGTGGGCGAGGCCGAGAACGGCGAGCAGGCCGTGCGAATGACGCGCGCGCTAGTGCCCGACGTGGTGCTGATGGACATCCGTATGCCGATCCTCGACGGGCTCGCCGCGACCAGGATGATCGCCGACGACCCGCAGCTCGCCGACGTGCGCGTCGTCGTTCTCACCACCTTCGAGCTCGACGAGTACGTCTTCGAGGCGATCCGCGCCGGCGCCGCCGGATTCCTGGTCAAGCACACCGAACCGGCCGACCTGCTCCGCGCGGTGCACGTGGTCGCCGCGGGGGACGCGCTGCTCTCCCCCGGCGTCACCCGGCGGCTGCTCGCGGAGTTCGCGACCCACGCCAAGCAGCCGCCGCCCGCCGCGCTGGCCGACCTCACCGATCGTGAGCGGGAGGTCATGGCGCTGGTGGCCGAGGGCCTGACCAACGCCGAGATCGGCACCCGGCTCTATCTCAGCCCGGCGACCGCCCGCACCCACGTCAGCCGCATCCTCACCAAGCTGGGTGCCCGCGACCGCACCCAGCTCGTCGTCCTCGCATACGAGTCGGGTCTGGTCCGGCCGGGCTGGCAGTAGTCGGTGCGCCGCCCGGCCGCGGCCCGGTCATGTCCCCGGGTTGGCTCCACGTCGTTCTTCCTCGGTGAAGGCACCGCGCGGTGCGCCCGGCGCGGCAGCCTGCGCGCGGCGGGAGTAGGCGGCGGCCGCGCCGAAGGCGCCCGCCACCCCGGCCGGGGAGGCGGCGTAGGTGATGGCCTGACCGGGCGCGATGCCGAGATTCGTGCCGATCGCGACCGCGTCCATGTTCGCGCCGAGGAACAGGAAGGTCCAGTCGTACTGGTCCTCCTGCTGCTTGATCAGCGAGCGCACCGCCTCGTTGGTCCACTCCCGGCTGGAGTTCTCGTGGCCGTCGGTGAGGACGACGACGATCACGGTGCCCGGCCGCTCGTGCTCCGGCCGCGCGGCGAGTTCGGCGCCCACATCGGTGACCAGCTTGCCGATCGCGTCGTAGAGCGCTGTTCCCCCGCGCGGCACCAGATTCGGCGGCGGCACCTCGGCCAGCGGCTTGTTCGCGTAGACCACCTCATAGCTGGTGTCGAACTGCGCCAGCGTGACCTCGACCGTCTTCGGTACAGCGCGCTGCTGCTCGAAATACGCGGCCAGTCCGCCTTCGGTATCGGCCTTGATCGTCTGCATCGACCCGGACCGGTCGAGCAGCACCGCGATCAGCGAGCGATTGGAATCCGTCATACCCACACCCCCGTGCTTGTTTTCCGATGAACGATTCCCACCGTACGCCGAACCACCGACCCGCGAATGCCACCGCAAGCGGGCGAAAAGGTATCGCCAAGGCCCCGTTGCGACCGTCGTTCCCATGGGCCTGGTCTATGTCTTCTCCCGCATCACCCGAGCCGAGGCGGCGCTGCTCGCCGAGGCCCCCGACGCCGCCGACGAGCTCCTCGAATCGCTGCACGGGCGCGAGGATCTGCCCAGCGGCGACCTCGACAAGGCCTGGGACGGGCTGCGCTGCCTGCTGACCGCGGCCCTCGACTTCGACCTGCTGCGCGAGGACGAGACGAGCACCCGCGAGGACTGCCTCACGGTCTGGTCGCCCGACGAGATCGCCATCGCCGCAGCGGTTCTCGCCGCCACGCCGTTCGACCACCTGGCCGAGCACTTCTCGCCGGAGCTGATGGACGACGAAGGCGCGCTCCCCGACATCTGGGACCAGGAGTGGAGTCTGGGCTATCTGCGCGACGCCTACGACGTGCTGCGCATCTTCTTCACCCATGCCGCCACCACCGATTCGGCGGCCCTGGCCCGATTCGAATAGACACCACCGGACACAAGGAGAGTCGTATGGGGTTGATCATGTCGTTCACCAGGGTGAGCTCGGCGGATCTGGAGCGGATCAGCGCGGTGACAGAGGTGCTCGACGAGTTTCTCGATGCGCTGGAAAGCCCGAAGGGCGAGCCGAGCGGGTATCTGGACAAGTCCTGGGCGGGCTTGGAGTATCTGCTGGCGGAGGCTCGCGTCGGCGTCGACCTGTTCTACACCGGCAGGCCGCTCGCCAGGGACACCTACTTCGCGTGGAACCCCGACGACGTCGCCGACGCGTCGCGGCGACTGAACAAGTTCCACTTCGACGAGCTGGCGCTCTTCTACGACCCGGTGGCGATGGACGCCGCGCGGCTGTACCCCAACATCTGGGTCAGGGACGGCGACGACGGGTTGCAGTACCTCCGGCATCACTACTACGGACTGGTGGACGTGTTCGCGTACGCGGCCGAACGCGGGTCCGGGTTCCTGCAGCACTTCGGCTGACCCACCTCTGGCGTTTGAGGCGACAGCGCTGGCGTTTGGGGTGGGAACGGCGGGACGTGTCCTTGTTGCATCTGGCATGACGACAACGACGACGGCCGCCCCGGCGGCACCGGAGACCGAGCGCCGGGCGTGGCCCGCGCTGTTGACCATGTTCCTCGGCAGCTTCTCGCTGGTGACCGCGGAGTTCCTGCCACCCGGCGTACTGACCGTGCTCGCCGACGACCTCGGCGTACGCGAGGGCGTCGTCGGGCTGTCGGTGAGCGTGACGGCGCTGACCGCGCTACTGGCGGCGCTGGGCCTCGGTGCGTTGTTCCCCCGAGTGGACCGGCGGACGCTGCTGGTGGTGCTCACCGTCGGCGCCGCGCTCTCGAACATCGTGGTGGCGCTGGCGCCGAACATCGCGACGCTGCTGCTCGCGCGGCTGCTGCTCGGCGTGGCCGTCGGCGGGTACTGGTCGATGGCGATGGTGATCGCCGCCCAGCTGGTTCCCGCGGATCGGATCGGGAAGGCGATGATGATCGTGAACGGCGGCACCACCGTCGCGACCGTCGCCGGGGTTCCCCTCGGCGTGCTGCTCAGCGGGTACGCGGGCTGGCGAACCACCTTCGTGGTCGCGGCGGTGCTCACCGTCGCCGCCGCCGTGGCCGCGCGGCTGATGCTGCCGCCGATCGCGCCGAGCAAGGGCGTCGGGTTCGCCGCCATGGGCGCGGCGCTGCGGGTTCCGAGCGTGGCACTGGGGCTGGTGAGCGTGGTCGCGGTGATCGGCGGGCACTTCGCGGGCTACACCTACATCCGGCCCGCGCTCGCCGAACTGCTCGGCGCGGGCCCGACGGTGATTCCCGTGCTGCTCGCTCTCTTCGGCATCGGCGGGCTGATCGGCAACTTCGTGCTCGGCGCGCTGACCGATCGGTATCTGACCGTCCTGCTGCTCGCCGTGCCGACGACGATCGGCGCCGCGCTGCTCGCCGTCATCGCCTCCTCCGCCGTGCCGGCCCTCGGCTACGCCGCGGTGCTGATCTGGGGCGCCGCGTTCGGCGGGATCCTCAACGTCATCCAGGTGTGGCTGTCGCGGGTGCTGCCCGATCGGGTGGAGGCGGGCAGCGGACTGGTGGTCGGCGGGTTCCAGCTGGCCATCATCCTAGGTTCCGCGGTCGGCGGGCTCGGCGTGGACAGCATCGGGCTGACCGCCACCTACACCCTGGCCGCGATCGCGGCGCTGGTCGGCGGCGTCCTCATCCGGAGTTCGCTACCCCGCACCGCCCGCTGACGTCCCGGCCGCGCGCCGCCATTCCGACGGCGTGCGGCCGGTGTGCCGCCGGAAGGCGCGCCCGAACGCGGCCTCCGAGCGATAGCCGAGGCGCCGTGCCACGGTGCCGACCGACGCGTCCGGCTGGGCCAGGAAACGCTGGGCCCGCTCGACGCGCAGGCGCGTCAGGTACCGCCCCGGCGTGAGTCCGGTCGCCGCCTGGAAGCGCGCGGCGAACCCGGAGCGAGACGCCAGGGCTACTTTGGCCAGCGCCTCCACCGTCCAGTCCTTGCCCGGATCGGCGTGCAGGGCGGCGACGGCCCGCGCCACCCCTGGCTCGTCGACCCGCAGCAACCACTGCTCCGGCGCGCAGCCGCGCGCGTACCAGTTCTCGATCGCCATCGACGCGATCAGGGTGACGACCCGGTCGCCCTGCACGCCGGCCGGGTCGGGGCACTCCTGCACCAGGTGGCCGAACATCGTCGCCACCAGCGGCACCTGCCCGGGCAGGTCGGTGAGCTAGATCCGCGAGGGCAGCGCCGCCAGCACGCTGTCCGCGCCGATCGAGGTGAGGCGCACGCACAGCACGGTCGACGCCGCGGGCGCGACGATCGCGAACCGTTCGGGGCGGGGGACGAACAGGAAGTCACCGGTCGCCAGATCGCGGGTGGCGGTCAGCCCGTCGACGCGGATCAGCCCGTCGAGCACCAGCAGGGCGACCGGTTCGCCCGCGAGATGGGCCACTCCACCGTCGGCCAGCACGAACTCGTCGCGTCCGGTATACCGCCACTGCAGCGCGGCGAGTACCTCGTCGAGGCCATCGGCACCGGATTCGATCAGCGTCACCACACACCTCCAACCGCCTCACGGTACCAAGGTGATTCGCCGGCCGGGAGCACGCGCTACGCCCGCTGACGTACCCCGGATCGAGTCGCGCGGCCGATGTCTGCGGCCGCCTGCGCGAGCAGGCTGAGGACATGAACACTTTCGACACCACCACGACACTGACCCTGCTGGCCGACCATTACGACGGCGGCTGGCGCTGCTGTTCTGGATCACCGTGGTCGCGCTGATCTTCCTCGCGCGCAGGCGATACGCCCACCGCGGCGGCGGCATCGAGGCGCTGCGCACCGGATTCGCTCGCGGCGAGATCAGCGAGGCCGAATACCGCAGCAGGCTCGCGGTCCTCACCGAACCGCGCAAGAAGAGCTAGGAGCAGCCATGCGATTCGGCATCATCCTGACTCCTCGGTCCGGGACCGAGTGGACGCGCGCGGTGGTCGACGCCGAGCAGCGGGGATATGACACCCTGCTGCTGCCGGACACCCTCTACACCCCGTCGCCGCTCCCCGTCCTGGCCGCCGCGGCCGCGGTGACGACGACGCTGCGGCTGCGGCCCAATGTCCTGGCAGCGCCCTTGCGCACCGCCGCCGCCACGGTCCGGGAAGTCGCCGCGCTGCAACTGCTTTCGGACGGCCGCTTCGAATTGGGCATCGGCACCGGCCGCCCCGATGCCGAGCACGAAGCCGAAAGTCTCGGCATGCCTTGGGGGTCGGCCGCCGAACGCCGCGAGCACCTCCTCGCGACGGTGGCGGCGGTGCGCGCGCGGGTCGACCCGGCGCCGCCGGTCGTCGTCGCCGCGAACGGTCCGCGCGCACTGGTCACCGCGGCCGCCGTCGCCGATCGGGTGCTGCTGGCCGCCGCACCCGACGCCACCGTCGACGACCTCGCGCGCATGGTCGGCACGGTCACCGAGCACACTGAGCGCGAGGTGCGCTTCACCCTCCAGCTGGTCGGCATCGGCGACCAGATGCCGACCTGGCTGACGGCCCGGCTCGGCTACACACCGGAGAAACTGCGCGACGCGGGCGCCGCGACGCTACTGCCCGGCGATCCCGAGGACGCCATGGACACCCTTCGATCCCACCACGCCCGCTACGGAATCGACGAACTGATCGTCCCCGGCGAGCTGGCCGACGCCTTCGCCCCGGTCATGACACCCTTCCAGCGACACTGAACGCGAAAAAGCCCGCCCCTGGAATTCCAGGGGCGGGCTCTCTCGGTCAGCCGGTTACTCGCCGGAGGCGGCGGCGTCGGGCGCGGTGCCCTCGCCGGCTCCGGTGAGGACGACCTCGGGCTTGTCGTCGCCCGCGGCGGCCTTGGTCAGCTTCGTCTTGCCCGCGAAGGTGAACTTGGCGTCCTCGCCCTGGCCCTCGCCGTTCCAGCCCTCGACGTCGACCGTGATGGTCTGGCCTGCGCCGATCTCGCCGAAGAGGATCTTCTCCGACAGCTGGTCCTCGATCTCGCGCTGGATCGTGCGACGCAGCGGACGGGCACCAAGGACCGGGTCGAAACCGCGCTTGGCGAGCAGGGCCTTGGCCTGGTCGGTGAGCTCGATCGCCATGTCCTTGTTCTTCAGCTGCTTGGCGACGCGGCCGATCATCAGGTCCACCATCTGCACGATCTGCTCGCTGGTGAGCTGGTGGAAGACGATCACGTCGTCGATGCGGTTGAGGAACTCGGGCCGGAAGTGCTTCTTCAGCTCGTCGTTGACCTTGAGCTTCATCCGCTCGTAGTTCGAACCCTCGGCGTTGGACTGGGTGAAGCCCAGGCCGACGGCCTTGGAGATGTCGGAGGTGCCCAGGTTCGAGGTGAAGATCAGCACGGTGTTCTTGAAGTCGACCGTACGACCCTGACCGTCGGTGAGACGGCCGTCCTCGAGGACCTGCAACAGGGTGTTGTAGATCTCCTGGTGCGCCTTCTCGATCTCGTCGAACAGAACCACGGAGAACGGCTTGCGGCGCACCTTTTCGGTGAGCTGGCCGCCCTCCTCGTAGCCCACGTACCCGGGAGGGGCACCGAACAGACGCGAGGCGGTGAAGCGGTCGTGGAACTCGCCCATATCGATCTGGATCAGCGCGTCGTCGTCGCCGAACAGGAAGTTCGCCAGCGCCTTGGACAGCTCGGTCTTACCGACACCGGACGGACCGGCGAAGATGAACGAGCCCGAGGGGCGCTTCGGATCCTTCAGGCCGGCGCGAGTGCGGCGGATCGCCTTGGAGACGGCCTTGACGGCATCCTCCTGGCCGATGATCCGCTTGTGCAGCTCGTCCTCCATGCGGAGCAGACGGGTGGTCTCCTCCTCGGTGAGCTTGAAGACGGGGATACCGGTCCAGTTGGCCAGCACCTCCGCGATCTGCTCGTCGTCGACCTCGGCCACGACGTCCAGGTCACCCGAACGCCACTGCTTCTCCCGCTCGGCACGCTTGGCGACGAGCTGCTTCTCCTTGTCGCGCAGGCGCGCGGCCTTCTCGAAGTCCTGCGCGTCGATCGCGCTCTCCTTCTCGCGGCGGGCGTCGGCGATCTTGTCGTCGAACTCGCGCAGGTCCGGCGGCGCGGTCATCCGGCGGATGCGCATGCGCGCGCCCGCCTCGTCGATGAGGTCGATCGCCTTGTCCGGCAGGAACCGGTCGTTGATGTAGCGATCGGCCAGCGTCGCGGCGGCGACCAGGGCACCGTCGGTGATGGACACCCGGTGGTGCGCCTCGTAGCGGTCGCGCAGACCCTTGAGGATGTTGATGGTGTGCTCGACGGTCGGCTCGCCGACCTGCACCGGCTGGAAGCGGCGTTCCAGGGCGGCGTCCTTCTCGATGTACTTGCGGTACTCGTCGAGGGTGGTCGCGCCGATGGTCTGCAGCTCGCCACGGGCCAGCTTCGGCTTGAGGATCGAGGCCGCGTCGATGGCACCCTCGGCGGCACCCGCGCCGACGAGCGTGTGCAGCTCGTCGATGAACAGGATGATGTCGCCGCGGGTGTTGATCTCCTTGAGCACCTTCTTCAGGCGCTCTTCGAAGTCACCGCGGTAGCGGCTGCCCGCGACCAGGGAACCCAGGTCGAGGGTGTAGAGCTGCTTGTCCTTGAGGGTCTCGGGGACCTCGCCGTTGACGATGGCCTGCGCCAGGCCCTCGACGACCGCGGTCTTACCGACACCGGGCTCACCGATCAGCACCGGGTTGTTCTTGGTGCGGCGGCTCAGCACCTGCATGACGCGCTCGATCTCCTTCGAGCGGCCGATGACCGGGTCGAGCTTGCCTTCGAGGGCGGCCTGAGTGAGGTTGCGGCCGAACTGGTCGAGCACCAGCGAAGTGGACGGCGTGCCCGCCTCACCGCGCGAACCGGAGCCCTCGACGGGCTCCTTGCCCTGGTACCCGGACAGCAGCTGGATGACCTGCTGGCGGACGCGGTTCAGGTCGGCACCGAGCTTGACCAGAACCTGGGCGGCGACGCCCTCGCCCTCACGGATGAGGCCGAGCAGGATGTGCTCGGTACCGATGTAGTTGTGGCCGAGCTGCAGCGCCTCGCGCAGGCTCAGCTCCAGCACCTTCTTCGCGCGCGGGGTGAAGGGGATGTGACCGGACGGCGCCTGCTGGCCCTGACCGATGATCTCCTCGACCTGGCTGCGCACACCCTCCAGCGAGATGCCAAGGGACTCCAGCGACTTCGCCGCCACACCCTCGCCCTCGTGGATCAACCCAAGCAGGATGTGCTCGGTGCCGATGTAGTTGTGGTTGAGCATCCGGGCCTCTTCTTGGGCCAGGACAACGACACGCCTCGCGCGGTCGGTGAACCTCTCGAACATCGCTCCCTCACTCTCCTGCTCCGACATTCTGGCAACTGACGCCGACCGACAACTGTCGCCGTCAGCCTGCCATGAAGCCCGGGGGTTGCGGCCCCCGCCATCCACTCTAGTTGGCAGGGGATTCCGCCGCCGCCGGTCCACCCTATTGATGACCGGCGGCAACATGGTCATTCACTCATAACGCGCACGTCGCGGCATTCGTTTCCCCGCGAGTTTTGCCTACAGCGAAATATGTCGGGTGGGTGACGGCTCAGCCGGTGAACGGCGGCACGAACTCACACGGTACCGGCGCCCGCCTGGCCGGATCGAGCGCGTTGAGCGCGTGTCCGGCCGCCCGCGGACTGCCCGCGATGGCCATGTGCTCGGAGTAGTCCTGGGCGCAGCCGTCCTGGACGACGATCGAGGTGGCGTTCGGGCCGGGCACGAGGCCGGAGGTGTACGGGATGATCAGTTCGTCGATCGAGGTCACGATGTTGGTGTAGGTCACCTGCGGGCTGTACACCCCGTCGGCGTTGAGGGCGGTCATGAAGGGCGAGCCGCTGAACATCTGCCCGCAGGCCTGGCACAGCGACGAGGAGACCGCGTCGAAGGCGGGACCGGCGCCGAGGGCGCGACTGTAGGCCGCGATGTCGCCCGCGCCGAAGGCGTTGGTCCCGAGCCAGGGCGGGGCGATGCCGACCAGCTTGTCGACCTTGGCCGCGCCGCCGAGCCGCTTGATGTAGTAGTTGCCGACGATGTTGCCCTGCGAGTGGGCGATGAAGTCGACCTTCGCGGCACCCGTGCGGGCGAGCACGTCGTCGACGAACGCCGACACCTCGAGGCCGCTCTGCTCGATCGGCCGCATGCCCCCGATCGCCGAGACCGGCCACGGCAGCCCGTACGAGCCGTAGGTGAGCGAGTACACGCAGTACCCCTCGTTGGCCAGCAGCGGGGCGTACACGCCCCAATTCGTCTGCGCCCCACCGCCGGTGCCGTGCAGCAGCACCACCGGATTCGGATGCTCGGCCGAGGGCACGCAGTCCGGGTCGTTCGCGCCGGGCAATGACCCGCCGGGGTTGGTGAGTTCCGGCGCGATGCCGGCGAAGAAGTTGTAGTCCACCGGATACGCCTCGGCGGCGGCGGTGTGCGCGCTCGCCCAGGTCAGCAGGGCGGCGGCGGCAAGTACCAGCAACGATCTCGAACTACGTCGCATGCGACGACTCCTCACTAGAACGTGTCTCAGCATTCTGGAACACGTTCTAGTGTTCGCGCGGCACTATTGGCCGATTGCCATCAACGCCGGTACGGTGCGGCCCCGTAGCCACCGGCCTGCGGAGCCGCAATCGGCTGCGAAACCGGTTGTGCGGCAACCGCACCGGTGGCCGGCTCGCTGGCCCTGCCCTGCTGCACGCCCGCCGCGAACAGCGCGCCGCACAGCACCAGGAACGCCGCGGTGTGCAGCACGGCCCGCAGGATGTTCCAGCGCACCCACGCCGCCTCGTAGTCGGCGCGTACGGCGGCCGCGTCGACGATCGCCGCCGGGTCGCCCGCCGCGTCGAGCGCGTCGTTGAGCGGCACGTTCAGCGCGACCGTGACACCGAAGGCGATCACGTTGAGCGCCAACGCGATTCCGAGCCAGACCAGCGTGCCGCGGTGCTGCGCGCCCAGACTCAGCACCGCGGCCAGCGCGGTGAATCCGACCGTGCCCATGAACCCGAGCATGAACCACGGATTGATGATCACCACGTTGACCTTCTGCATGACGTCGATCAGCGTGCGATCCTCGGTCCGGGCGAGCGCGGGCATCACCGAGATCGCGTAGGCGTAGAACACGCCGGCGATCAGCCCGGTGCTGAGCACCGCCAGCACGATGGCGGCCAGCCGAACTGCGAACATGATGTCTCCTGACTCGTCGTCCCGGAGCCCCGCTCCGGCGTTACGACCAAGTCAACCGTGTCACGCGCCGCGCCGACATCGTTCAGACGCTCACGAACCTGCGTGAGCGTCGCGACCTCACAGGTCGTGGTCGGAGATCATCCCGCTCTGCATCGCCAGCGCGGCCAGCCGGGTGCGCTTCTGGTTCTGCGGCAGATTCTCCACCCCGAACTTCGCGAACAGGGCGCGCAGATGGGTCTTGATCGCGTCGATCGAGAGGAACAATTCCTCGGCGATCTGCTGGTTCGATGCGGGCGTCGCGAAACCGGTGCCGTGTTTGTACGGACGGCACAGCGCGATCAGCACCGCGCGCTGGGTATCGGTGAGCGAACGCATCGTGGGTATCGAGCCGGAGGAGGTGTGCGTCGCGTCGTCGACGACGCCGCCGAAATCGAAGAAGTGCACGAGCGTGGTGCCGACCCGGATACGGTCGCCCGGACTGAGGCGGCGGCGACCGATCAGCCGTTCGCCGTTGACGAAGGTGCCGTTGCGGGAAAGTCCGTCGTCGACGATGGTCCAGTGCGCGCCGAGATATTCCACCGCGGCGTGCAGTCTCGAGACTTCAGCGTCCCAACCGAGGACGAGATCGGCCTGCACATTGCGGCCGATGGTGAAACGCTGCCGTTCCGGGTCCAAGGACAATTCGTGCTGGCGCCCCGTGTCATCGGTATACCGGAGAAAAGAACTGGCCATCGCGGTCACAGCGTCATCCCGCCTCTCCACGAATCCGGCCGTACTCGTGCGCGCTCGCCCCCGCCCGACGAGTCACCCATGTACTCGCCGGACCAGGTCGGATGGCCGGCCTCGGCCGACTTGAAAATCCTTGCGCACGAACATCAGTCTATCTCCAGGAGAGAGACCCGTCGCCTGCCCCGACCGGAGTGGGCACCGGCTCCGCGAGGCCGGTCCGGGATCGAGCCGAAGCGATCCCGGACCGCGGTCGAGCTCAGGCCTTGCCGACTTCCTTGTTGTAAGCCTCGGTGATATCGGCCGAGATGCGGCCGCGAGCGGAGACCTTGTGGCCCTTGCGACGAGCCCATTCACGAATTGCGGCGCTCTGTTCCCGGTCCATGGAAACGCGGCTCTTGCCCTGCGGAGCGGGGGCGCCTGCCGCCTTCGTCCGGCGACGGCCACTCACGCGACGCGCGTTGGCGACCCATTCGTCCAGCCCTTCGCGCAGCCGGGCCGCGTTGGCCTCGGACAGGTCGATCTCGTACGACACACCGTCGATAGCGAACTCGATGGTCTCGTCCGCGATGGACTCACCGTCGACATCGTCGATCAGGCTAACGGTGACCTTCTTTGCCATGAGATGAACGTCCTCTCGAAATCGTCAAGCCTGCCTCCAGGCCGAATACCCGAGGCAAGAATACCTCTAATTACGAAAATTCCAACACGAGCCCTTCGGCTCGCAAATCTACTGGTCAGCGACTACTCGGCCGGACAATAGGGAACAGGATCGTTTCCCGGATTCCCAAACCGGTCAGTGCCATCAACAAGCGGTCGATTCCCATACCGGTTCCGGTGGTCGGCGGCATGCCGTGTTCCATCGCCGCGAGGAAGTCTTCGTCGAGGACCATCGCCTCGTCGTCACCCGCGGCGGCCAGCCTCGCCTGATCGACGAACCGTTCGCGCTGGATCACCGGGTCGACCAACTCCGAATAGCCCGTTGCCAACTCGAACCCGCGCACATAGAGGTCCCACTTCTCGGTGACGCCGGCCTTGCTGCGGTGCTGGCGGGTCAGCGGCGAGGTCTCCACCGGGAAGTCCCGGACGAAAGTCGGCGCGTACAGCTTGTCGCCATACGCGTGTTCCCACAGTTCTTCGACGAGTTTGCCGTGCCCGTAGCCCTTGCCCGCCGGAATTTCCAGACCCACCCGATCGGCGAGTGCCAGCAATTCCTCCACAGTCGTTTCCGGGGTCACCTCGACACCGATGGACTCCGACAGGGACGGATACATCTCGACGGTCGTCCACTCGCCGCCGAGATCATATTCCGTACCGTCGGCCAGGGTCACCACGAGGGTGCCGAATGCTTCCTGCGCGACTTCCTGGATCAATTCCCGGATCATCGTCGCCGAGTCGTCGTAGGTGCCGTAAGCCTCGTAGGTTTCCAGCATCGCGAACTCGGGCGAATGCGTGGAGTCGGCGCCCTCGTTGCGGAAGTTCCGGTTGATCTCGAAGACCTTCTCCAGGCCGCCGACCACGCAGCGCTTCAGGAACAGCTCCGGCGCGATACGCAGGAACAACTCCATGTCCAGCGCATTGGAATGGGTGACGAACGGGCGCGCGGCGGCGCCGCCGTGGATGGTCTGCAGCATCGGGGTCTCGACCTCGAGGAAGCCGCGGCGCTCGAGCGCGTTGCGCAGGGCGCGGACCACGTTCACGCGGGTGCGGGCCATTTCCCTGGCTTCTGGACGTACGATCAGGTCGACATAACGCTGCCGGACGCGCGACTCCTCGTTCATCTCCTTGTGCGCCACCGGCAGCGGCCGCAGCGACTTGGCCGCCATCGACCAGGAGTCGGCCATGACGCTCAATTCGCCGGTCCGCGACGAGATGACCTCACCGTGCACGTACACGAAGTCGCCGAGGTCGACATCGGACTTCCAGGCGGCCAGCGCATCGGCGCCGACGCCGTTGAGGCTGATCATCGCCTGCAGCTTGGTGCCGTCGCCCTCCTGCAGGGTGGCGAAACACAGCTTGCCCGTATTGCGGACGAAAATGACGCGGCCGGCGATCCCGGCCTGCAGACCGGTCTGGGTATCGGGCTCCAGATCCGGGTAGGCGGCGCGGATTTCGGCCAGCGTGTGGGTGCGCGGCACCACCACCGGATAGGCCTCGCCGCCGTCGGCGAGTAGCCGTTCCCGCTTGTCCCGGCGAATCCGCATCTGCTCGGGGACATCACTGTCCACGGCGGAACTGACGGCGCGGCCGGTTTCGGCGGGGTTAGGGGTGCTCACATCCGATAACAGTAGCGTGTCACGCAAATGCTATGCGCCCCGCCCGCACCGATCTCGGCGGTCGGCCGACGACGCCCCGACCATTCCTCGGCGCAGTGCAATCCACGTCACACAACCGAAATACAATCCCAGCTCAGCGGCGCCCGAACCCGCACGTGGACAGGGCAACTCGGACCGGCGCCGCGGCGCGGTACGCGCTAGAGCGCGGCGAGCGCATTCAGCTCGCGGGCGAAATGCGGCGCGGCGACGGCGACCGAGGTCATCCCCGCCGACTTCAGCGCCTGATATCCACCGATGAGATCGGTGGCCCGGTGCAGACCGAGCTGCTGCAACGACGCCGCGGCCAGCGACGAGGTGTAGCCCTCGGAGCAGAAGATGATCCATTCCACGTCGTGGTCGACGGCCAGCGACAAACGCGCCGACGAGGTCGGGTCGAGCCGCCATTCCAGGACATTGCGCTCGATGACCAGCGCGCCGGGTAGTGAACCTTCCCGAACCCGCTGCGCCGCCGGGCGGATGTCGACCAGAATCGCGCCCCTGGCCAATGCGGCGGGCAGGTCGTAGACATAGAGCCTGCGCAGCTCGGCACGGGCGTTCTCGAGCATCTGATCAATAGTCAAACGGCTCATCACAGGTCACCTTCGGGCTGGTCGGTGAGGACGGTTTTGGTGCGGCGCAGCGTGCCGTGGCCGGTCACCTCGTAATAGGACATCGCCGACAGCGGCGGAGAATAGGCGTGCACGCTCAGCGTGGGATCGAGCGGACCGACGGATTCGGCGGCGGCGGGCGCGCGCACCACGTCGTGCACCCAGCCGATGGGGAACGAGGCCTGATCGCCGGCCGCCAGCGTGCGCCTGCGCAACTCGGTGCCATTCCAGCGGAATTCCGACAGTGCGCCGGACAGGACGGTGAGCGCGCCGAGCGAACCGGCGTGATCGTGCAATTCCGTGGATTTTCCCGGCG
The DNA here is from genome assembly GCF_003182135.1 of Nocardia neocaledoniensis. Lineage (GTDB taxonomy): Bacteria > Actinomycetota > Actinomycetes > Mycobacteriales > Mycobacteriaceae > Nocardia > Nocardia neocaledoniensis. The sequence goes on from NZ_QGTL01000018.1 coordinate 58,231, forward strand.
TCCAGCTGATCAGCCAGACATCGACCTCGTCGTCGGCGATCAGGCGGGTCGCCCAGCGTTCCTCGGTCGGCCAGAGCCCGTCGGCGGGCAGCAGATGGTCGTAGCGGCCCGCGAGGACGTCTTCGGCGCCTTCGTCGGTGAGACGCAGCAGGTCAGCGGGGCGCAGGCGGGTCGGCAACGCGGAAGCCACGCTACGGTCGCGCGCGGAGGAAAGGGAAAGGACAGAAGAACGCATGAGCGAATCTCCAGGAGGTGTGAATCGGTCGAGGGGAAAACGTCAGCCTCGAACGATCGAGGCAGGTCAGCCTCGACAACACTCCTGGGTGCTCACACGGAAATACACGAGCGTGAGTTTAGCAGCTCTCGCGCGCCACGGCGAAAATGAGCTGCGCCACATCGCTACTTCTTGTTGCGCTCGTAGACGTGCCGCAGGCCCGTCAGGGTCAGATGCGGCTCGTGCTGGTCGATGGTCTCGGACTCCGGGACGATCAGCGGCGCGCCTGCCCCGGTGGCGACGACGGTGACATCGGAGCCGGCGAAGGCGTCGAACTCGTCGCGGATGCGGTCGATCAGGCCGTCGACCAGGCCCGCGAAACCGAACACGGCGCCCGACTGCATGCACTCCATGCTGTTCTTGCCCAGCACCGAGCGCGGCCTGGTGAGCTCCACCCGGCGCAGCGCGCTGCGCTCGACCAGGGCCTCGGTGGAGATCTCCACGCCCGGCGCGATCACCCCGCCGAGGAACTCGCCCTTCGCCGAGACCAGGTCCACACAGATCGCGGTGCCGAAATCGACGACGATCGCGGGACCGCCGAAGCGGCGGAACGCGGCGAGGCAGTTGACGATGCGGTCGGCGCCGACTTCCTTCGGATTGTCCACCAGCAGCGGAATGCCCGTCCGCACACCGGGTTCCACCAGCACGTGCGGCACATGCGCCCAGTAGCGCGCCAGCATGGTGCGCAATTCGCGCAGCACCGGCGGCACCGTCGACAGGGCCGAGACGCCGACAACCTGGTCGAGTTCGTCACCGACCAGGCCGCGCACCTGCATGGCGAACTCGTCGGCCGTCAACAGCGGATTGGTGTGGATCCGCCAGTGCCGCACCAGCTTCGCGTGGTCGCCGCTGCCGGAGAAGAGGCCGAGCTCGATTCCGGTGTTGCGGACGTCGATCGTCAGCAGCATCGCTGTCCCCCCGCCGCGCTCAGGCGAACGACAGGGAGCGCGGGGAGGTCAGGCCGGAGCCCTCGGGCGCGTGCGCCGGGTCCGAACCGAGCTCCACCGGACGGTTGCGATCGTCGACGAAGACCACCTTCGGGTCGTAGTCGCGCAGTTCCTGCTCGTCCATCTGGCCGTAGGCGATGAGGATGACCAGGTCGCCCGGATGCACGAGATGGGCGGCGGCGCCGTTGATGCCGATGACGCCGGAACCGCGCTCACCCGCGATCACGTAGGTCTCGAGGCGGGCGCCGTTGTCGATGTCGACGATGCAGACCTGCTCGCCCTCGAGCAGATCGGCGGCGTCGAGCAGGTCCTGGTCGACGGTCACCGAACCCACGTAGTGCAGGTCGGCGTGGGTCACCGTGGCGCGGTGGATCTTCGACTTCATCATGGTGCGCAACATCGTGGTGGCCTTTCTCAGTGCGCCTGCGAGGCAGGCAGGGAGTTCGCGTCGGGGTGCCCGTCGAGCTGGGCGCCGAGGACGATCGGGGCGTTGTCGATCAGCCGGGTGGTCCCGACCTTGGCCGCGACGAGCAGCCGGGCGTTGCCGTTCTCCGGCGCCGGGCCGAGGTTCGAGTCGCGCAGTTCGAGGTAGAGGACCTCGATGCCGTCGACGGCGTCGAGCACCCCGCGGGCGGCCCGCACCACCGCCTCGGGGCCGAGGCCGGCGGCGTGGCGGCCGGCGGCCAGCGCGGCCGAGATGCCCAGCGCCGCCTCGCGCTGGGTGGCGTCGAGGTAGCGATTGCGCGAGGACAGCGCGAGGCCGTCGGGCTCGCGGACCGTCGGGTAGGCGACGATCTTCGCGTCCATGTTCAGATCGCGCACCATCTGCCGGATCAGCGTGAGCTGCTGGTAGTCCTTCTCGCCGAAGTATGCCTCCGAGGCGTGCGCGAGGTTGAGCAACTTGGCGACGACGGTGAGCATCCCGGCGAAATGGGTCGGCCTGGTCTCGCCCTCGAGCTCGGCGCCGAGCGGGCCGGGCATGATCGTGGTGCGCGGACCCTCCGGGTACATGTCGGAGGCCGACGGCGCGAACACCAGGTCGACGCCCTCGTGCCGGAGCAGTTCGAGATCGGCGTCGAGGGTGCGCGGGTAGGCGTCGAGATCCTCGTTCACGCCGAACTGCAGCGGGTTGACGAAGATCGAGACCAGCACGACCTGATTGGTCAGCTTCGCCTGGCGGATCAGCTGCAGATGGCCCTCGTGCAGCGCGCCCATGGTCGGCACGAAACCGATGGTGCGGCCCGCGCCGCGCAGCGTCTTGGTGATCGTCGCCAGGACCTCGGGGTCGTGGTGGACGGTGAGCACGCCGGGCTTGTACGCGCCGGTCGCCCTGGCGCCACCCTCGTGGTGATGCACTTGCCTGGGTTCCATCAGTGGCCTTTCTCGGCGAGCAGCTCCAGCAGGGCCGGATTGGTCTTTGCCAGTTCGGCGGTGCGCAGCGACATGGCGCGGTAGGCCGCGGCCAGGCGCTCGTCCACCGACTCGAGTGCGGACAGGTGCGCGGCGACCGCGTCGACATCGCCGCGCGCCACCGGGCCGGTCAGCGCGGCGCCCCCACGGCGCAGCGCGTTGTCGAGCGCGGCCGAGACGAGCGGGGCGAGCAGGCGTTCGGGCAGGCCGTTGGGCTGCTCGTCGATCAGGGGCTGACCGAGCAGGCCGGGCCCGTCGAGGGCCGAGCGCAACGCGGCGACCGCGTCGACGATCACCGTCACCAGGTGATTGGCGCCGTGCGCGAGGGCCGCGTGGTACAGCGTGCGCTGCTCCTCCGACACCCGGACCGGTTCGCCGCCCATCTCGATCACCAGGGCCTGACCGATCGCGTAACCGACCTCGTCGGCGGCGGTGACGCCGAAGCAGGCGTTGGCGAGGCGGTCGATGTCCTCGTCGTGGCCGGTGAAGGTCATCGCCGGGTGCAGGGCGAGGCCGAGGGCGCCCTGCTCGGTGAGCGGGGCGAGCACGCCGACGCCGTGCGCGCCCGCGGTGTGCGCAACGATCGTGCCGGGGCGCACCACCTTCGCCGCGGCGAGTCCACGGACCAGCCCGGCCAGTTCGGCGTCGGGGACGGCGAGCAGCAACAGCTCACTGCGCTGGGCGATCTGCTCCACCGGCAGGATCTGTGAATCGGGCAGCCGCGTCCGTGCCCGGTGCACTGAGGCATCGGAGATCGCGGCGACACCGAACACCACGTGGCCGGCTCGCTCGAGCGCGACACCGAGGGCCGAACCCACCCGTCCCGCCGAGACGATTCCCACCGTCAGTCGTGCGGGCGCTGGGTCGACACCCACGTTCGCGCCATCGGAATTGACACTTCTCGAGGTCAACGTTGTCCTCTCGATTGCGTTCCAGTCCCGCCGTGCGGGTACCGGACGTACGCACCGAGAATAGCTGGCCATCAGCCAGGGGCCGCAATGATCTCCGCCACAGCCGGGCGCCGGCCGGTCAGGACCGCGAGCTGGACTCCGATTGCAGGTTGGCCATGATGTCGGCGACCGAGAGGCGGGGAGCGCCTTCCTCTTCGGCGCGACGGCGGCGGCGGGAGCTGGTGCCGACGGTGGGGGTGTCGGCGCTCGGCTTCGGGGCGGCGGGCCGGTCGGCCGTGCCGGTCGGGGTCGGTGCGCCGTTGCTCGGGGCGGGGGCGTCTTCCGTCGTCGATGCCGCCACGTCGGTGGCCGAGCCCGGAACCGTCGTGCCGGTGCCGGCGGTCGCGGCTGGAGCAGCCGGGAAGTCGCCGGTGGCCGGGGCGTTCGTGGCGGGGATGTCGCCGGTGGCCGGGGCGGTGGCCTTGGTGTCGGCCTCCGAGTCGGCGATGGGGTTGCCGTCGTTGTCGACCCGGCGGGTGTTCGGCGCAGAGAGGCGCGGCGGCGGGGTCTTGCCGTTGGCGGCGGGCTGCGGCGCCTGCTCGGTCTTCTGCGACTCCGCGTAATCGTCGAGCTGGACGGCGGAGGTCTCGGCGGTGACGGGGTCGTCGTAGGGGTCGGCGAAGTTGGCCGAAACCGGCTGCATGAACACCGGTTTCAGTGCGCTGGGCGGTTGCTGCCACGGGCCGAACCACGCGGCGTTGGCATCCACCGGGCTATCCGGAAATTCATGATCCGCGTCGTCGAAGGCGTCGAAGTCGGCGGCGGGCAGGGCGTCGATCCGGACCGCGTCGGCCTGCAGAGCGGGCTGTTCCTCGGGTAGCGGGCCGTCGAAGAGGGCCTGCAGGTTCTGGCGCAGCAGCGCCAGCTCGGCGCGCAGGGCCGCGATCTCCGAGGCGTCGGCGCCGACCTCGGCGCGCACCCGCGCCTCGACACCCATCTCGTATTCGCGCCGCGCGTTGATCTCGCGCTCGAGCTGCAACTCGTACACCGTCTGGAGATCGCGCGCCTTGGCCTGGTCGACCGCTGCTTCCTTGCGGTACCTGGTGGCCGCGAGCGCGCCGATCACGGCTGCCCACAGCGCCGCTACCAGGCCCACGCGTACGTATTGGACGTTCTCGCTGAAGATCAGGAAAACGCTTGCTGTCAGACCGAGCAGGATGAGCACGCCGATGAAGAGCTTTCCCGCGTCGTCCCGCCGTCGACGGGGCGTTGAGCTACGGGAGGGTGAAACCATGTGGGCCAGGGTAGCCGGAAACTGCTGGTCGGCCCACCAAAGATCGCGGTGATTCCATTCGCAAATTGCTAGGTGGTAGCGGGCTCGTCCGGCGGTTCCTCCGGCGCGCGACAGCAGTACTCCAACCACAATGCCGCAGCAACCAGGGCAGAACCGGCGAACATGCCGACCACGGCGCCCGGCGAATCGGCGGCGGCCGCCGTCAGCGTGCCGCGCTGTGGGAATACCCACAGCAGGAATCCCAGCCACACGCCGGCGGCCAGCGAACCGACCTGCAGCGAGGCCTTGGCCAGCGCGACCGTGCGCGCCACATTGATCGGATGCAGTTCCTTCGGGCCGTCGCCGATCTTCTCCTCGGCGATCTTGGCCTTGATGACGAACCCGAGCGCCGCCTCGATCGCGGCGACCGGCAGCAGCGAGGCGCCCGCCGCCACCGAGATGGACGGGAACGTCGAATACGCGAAACGGGTGCCGATCCACGCGATCGCGGCGGCCACCACGACGTTCAGCGCGAGGTCGAGGACCCGGGTCGGCTTCAGCACGGGCGGGCGCTCTCGTCGCGCAGCACGAGGTCGGTGCGCACAACCCCGGCGCGCTCGGCCGGATCGAGACCGGCGAGCAGGTCGGCGATCAGGACATCGTTCAGCACCGCCGACGGCTCCACATCGAGCCAAGGGACCAGCACGAAGGCCCGGTTGTTGGCCTGCGGATGCGGCAGGATCAGCGCGGGGTCGCTGTCGCGGACGATGGCGGCGCCGCTCGCATCGGTGCAGCTCACCACGTCGACGTCGAGGGTGCGCGCGCCCCAGCGCACCTCGCGGACCCGGCCCGCCGCCTGCTCCAGATCCTGGCCGAAGCGCAGCCAGGCGTAGTCGTCGAAGGCCGGATCCTCGGCCAGCACAACGGCATTGAGGTAGTCGTCCTGGTCGACGCCGCCCCACGGGGCCGTGGTGTACACCGGCGAGACCGCGCACACGCGCTCCCCCAGCGCCTCGACCACGCCGCGCAGGTGCGCGAGGCGGTCGCCGAGGTTGGACCCGATCGACAGCACGGCGCGACTCATCGACGCGGCCCCGGCTGCACCGTGCGGTAGCGGGTGGCGACCACGCGGACGTCGGCGAAGGTGTGCGGGATCGGCGCCGACGGCTTGTGCACCACCACCTCCACCGCCTCGATCCGCGGATCGGCCATCACGTCGTCGGCGATCTCGGAGACCACCGTCTCGATCAGATCGCGCGGCGGACCGGCCACGATGCGCACCGCGCGCTCGGCGAGCGCGCCGTAGTCGACGGTGTCGGCGAGGTCGTCGGAGGCCGCGGCCGCCGCGAAGTCGACCCAGACCGTCAGATCGACGACGAATTCCTGGCCGTCGCGGCGCTCGAAGTCGAAGACGCCGTGCCTGCCGAACACGCGCAGACCGCGCAGTTCGATGCGCGAGGTCGCGGGGCGGCCGGCGGGCGGGGGCAGCAGCGGTGAGTTCATCGGGAGACTCCTCGGGCGGCGGTGGCGCGGCGCCACGCGTCGACGACGGCGATCGCGTCCAGCGAGGCACGCACATCGTGCACCCGCACACCCCACGCGCCGTGCGTCGCCGCCAGCGCGGAGACGGTGGCGGTGGCGGTTTCCCTGCCGTCCGGCGGGCGCGGGCCGGACGCGTCGGCCAGCAGCGCGCCGAGGAACCGCTTGCGGGAGGCGCCGATCAGGATCGGCAGACCCTCGGTGACCAGCTCGGGCAGCGCGGCGAGCAGTTCCCAGTTGTGTTCGGCGTTCTTGGCGAAGCCGAGGCCGGGGTCGAGGATCAGGCGTTCCGGCGCGACGCCCGCGGCGACGGCCAGCTCCACCTGGGCGCCGAGCTCCGCGCGCACCTCGGCGACCACGTCGTCGTAGTGATCGGCCGGGCCGGTGTGCCGGTAGTCGGCGCCTGCCCGCCAGTGCATCAGGATCCACGGCGCGCCGGACTCGGCCACGACCTTCACCATGTTCGGATCGGCGCGGCCACCGGAGACGTCGTTGATCACCGACACCCCCGCGTCCAGGGCGGCCGCGGCGACCTCGGCGCGCATGGTGTCGACGCTGGTCGGCACGCCCGCGTCGACCAGCGCGCGGATCACCGGCGCCACCCGGGCGGCCTCGGTGGCGGGGTCGACGCGGTCGGCGCCCGGCCTGGTCGACTCACCGCCCACATCGACGATGTCGGCGCCCGCCTCGTACAGCGCGATGCCGTGCGCGACGGCCAGCTCGGGATCGAGATAGCGGCCACCGTCGGAGAACGAATCCCCGGTCACGTTCACCACACCCATGACCACACACGAGCGGCCGTCCCGCGCGGTCACCAGGTGCCGGCTCATTTGCGCAGGATCAGGTCCAGCGCCTCGGCGCGCGAGGCGGCGTTGGTCTGCAGCAGGCCGCGCACCGCCGAGGTGGTGGTGCTCGCGCCGGGCTTGCGGATGCCGCGCATGGCCATGCACAGGTGCTCGGCCTCGACGACGACGATCGCGCCGCGCGGATCCAGCCGCCGCATCACGGCGTCGGCGATCTGGCTGGTCAGCCGCTCCTGCACCTGCGGGCGCTTGGCGTAGAGGTCGACGACGCGGGCCAGCTTGGACAGGCCGGTGACGCGGCCGTGCGTGCCGGGGATGTACCCGACGTGCGCGACGCCGTGGAAGGAGACCAGGTGGTGCTCGCAGGTGGAGAACATCGGGATGTCGCGGACCAGCACGAGCTCCTGATGGCCCTCGTCGAAGGTCGTCGCCAGGACCTCGTCGGGCTCGGTGTAGAGCCCGGCGAACATCTCCCGGTACGCGCGGGCGACCCGGGCCGGGGTGTCGAGCAGGCCGGGGCGGTCCGGGTCCTCGCCGACGGCGAGCAGCAGTTCCCTGACCGCCGCCTCGGCCCTGGCCTGGTCGAACGGTCGTCCCGTCGCCAGCGCCGTCAGCTCCGCCGGGCTGTTCGCGCCGAGTTCGCCCGCCGGATCGGCGAGCCGCCCGTTCCGCGCCTGCTCAGCGAGATTCTTGTCGGCCGACAACTTCTCCGTACCTCCACATCACCGGATGACTCCGGCTTTTCTGCCGGTCCTGTCCGGCGTCAGACGGTCGAGCGTAGTCGGCCGTCCGTCAGCGACGGCCGTTCGGCCCTTCCCAGTCCTTGTTCTCCGGCTCGCTGCCGGGCGCTGGTTGCTGCGGCGGCGCGGCGGGCGCCTCGCCCCAGGGCTGGAAGCCGCCGCCGTGGCGCGGCTGCTCCGGCTGAGCCCACGCACCGCTATGTCCCTGCGGGGCCTGCGGTGGCTGCTGCGGTTGCTGCTGCTCCTCGCGCGGCGGCCACCCCGGCGCCGACCAGCCGGCCGGTGCGCCGTAGTCGGGACGCGAACCGTGCGTGCCGCCCTGCCTCGGGAACGCCTGGGTCGGCGCGCCGGACGGCAGCGGGTAACCGCTGGCGGGCGGCGCGGGCTGGCCGTACTGTGGCGGCTGCGCCGGGTAGCCGTTGGCGGGTTCGAGCGGCGCGCCCGCCGGGACCGGCGCGGGCGGCACCGGCTGCACCGGCGGCCACGGCTCGCCGCGCTCGGCGGCCAGCTCGCCCGGCGTCTTCACCGGCGGCTTGTCCGAGGGCAGGCGGTCACCGAAGTCGTTGAACGCGGTGATCCGCGGCCGCTTCTCGACACCGGCCAGGATGGTCTCGAGGTCCTTGCGGTGCAGAGTCTCGCGCTCGAGCAGCGCGGTCGCCAGCGCGTCGAGCTGCTCGCGGTACTCGCTCAGGATCGACCAGGCCTCGGTATGCGCGGCCTCGATCAGGTTGCGCACCTCCTCGTCGATCTCGCGGGCCACCTCGTGCGAGTAGTCCGACGCGACGCCCATCGAGCGGCCCAGGAACGGGTCACCCTGCTCCTGGCCGTAGCGGACCGCGCCGAGGCGCGCGCTCATGCCGTACTCGGTGACCATGCCGCGGGCGATCTTGGTGGCCTGGTCGATATCGGAGGACGCGCCCGTCGTCGGCTCGTGGAACACCAGTTCCTCGGCCGCGCGGCCGCCCATCGCGAACACCAGCCTGGCGATCATCTCCGACCGGGTCATCAGGCCCTTGTCGTCCTCGGGCACCGTCATGGCGTGGCCGCCGGTGCGGCCGCGGGCCAGGATGGTCACCTTGTAGACGGGCTCGATGTCGGGCATCGCCCAGGCCGCCAGGGTGTGGCCGCCCTCGTGGTAGGCGGTGATCTTCTTCTCGTGCTCGCTGATGATCCGGCTCTTGCGGCGCGGACCACCGATCACGCGGTCGACCGATTCCTCCAGCGATTCACCGGTGATCACCGCGCCGTGCTCACGCGCGGTGAGCAGTGCGGCCTCGTTGATGACGTTGGCCAGGTCGGCGCCGGACATGCCGACGGTGCGCTTGGCCAGGCCCTCGAGGTCGGCGTCGGGCGCGATCGGCTTGCCCTGCGAGTGGACCCGCAGGATCGCGCGGCGGCCTGCCAGGTCGGGGTTGCCGACCGGGATCTGCCGGTCGAACCGGCCGGGGCGCAGCAGCGCGGGATCGAGGATGTCGGGGCGGTTGGTCGCCGCGATCAGGATGATGCCGGTGCGGTCGCCGAAGCCGTCCATCTCGACGAGCAGCTGGTTCAGCGTCTGCTCGCGCTCGTCGTGGCCGCCGCCGAGGCCCGCGCCGCGCTGGCGGCCGACCGCGTCGATCTCGTCGACGAAGATGATGCAGGGGCTGTTCTGCTTGGCCTGCTCGAACAGGTCGCGCACGCGGGAGGCGCCGACACCGACGAACATCTCGACGAAGTCCGAACCGGAGATGGTGAAGAACGGCACACCGGCCTCACCGGCCACGGCGCGCGCGAGCAGCGTCTTACCGGTGCCGGGCGGGCCGTAGAGCAGCACGCCCTTCGGGATCTTCGCGCCGAGGGCCTGGTAGCGGGCCGGATTCTGCAGGAAATCCTTGATCTCGTACAGCTCTTCGACGGCCTCGTCGGCGCCGGCCACATCGGCGAAGGTGGTCTTGGGCATGTCCTTGGACAGCTGCTTGGCCTTCGACTTGCCGAAGCCCATCATGCCGCCGCGGCCACCGCCTTGCATCCGCGACATCACGAAGATGAACAGGCCGACCAGCAGCACCATCGGCACGATGAACAGCAGCAGCTGGGACAGCCAGCTCTCCTGCTTGACGACCGTGTCGTACGGAGCGCCGGACTTCTGCACGGCATCGAGGACCTTGGCCGAGTTCTCACCGCCGCCCGGATACTTGGCGACGATCTTGCTGTTGTTGTTCGTCGCCTCGTTGCCATTGTTCAGCTCGACGCGGAGCTGCTGCTCCTTGTCGTCGATCTGCACGTTCTTGACGTTGGCTTTGTCTTCCAGCTGGCTGAGCGCCACGGAAGTGTCGACACTCTCCCAGCCGCGCGTGTCATCGCTGAGAAAGCTGAACAGCCAGATCATGAGCATGATGCCCGAGATGATCGCCAAAGTGCGAAACACTGTCTTGCGGTTCATAGAGCGTCGGCCGGACGGCCCAGTCCTTTCCGGTTATTTCTCCGGGTGTGCCTAGCGAAGCGTCGAGATCGGCGGGTTTCGGATGCGGACATGCCACGTTACCGCGTACGGTCTAGTTCGATACATCGCGCAGTTCGGCTGCTGGTGCAGTTGCACTGGTAAACGCTCGAGGCACGAGGGAGGTTCCCGAATACCTCGGACGTGTTGTTGCAAGTGGCCACAATCATGTCATGCCCGCCATATCGTGGGCGACGACACAACTACAGCGCAGGGGGTATGGACATCGTCGAGCTACGCACACCCACAGCGATTCTGCGCCACGGACGTGGACGGCTCACCGTTCTCCGCCCTGGTACCGACGGCGAGCGGGTACTCGATGTTCCCATCGCCGACCTGCTCAAGGTGCGGCTGAACCGCCGCGCCGACGACGCGGTGGTGATCGAGATCTACCTGCGGTATCCCACCCCGGTGCTCACCGGCGTGCCCGCCGACCGCACCCCGCTTCCGGTGCTCATCGCCGAGCACGACGTGCCCGCCGCGCTGGGCATCGTCGACCGCATCAACGACCAGATCATGGCGACCAAGCGCATCGACGTGGCCGCGCCCGATCTCACCCCGCCCCCGCCGGAGTGGGGCAAGTCGGGACCGACCAGGGCCGATGTCGAGCGCGCGGTGCGCAGGATGGCGCCGCGCAAGGAGTCGCGCGCCGCGGTCAACGCGCTGAACAGGTACGTCACGCCTGACGAGTACGTGCTCGAGACCGCGATCGCCGTGGCGGCGCCGCCCGCTGGCAACGGCACCGGACTGCTGGCCGCGACGACGACGCGCCTGCTGTTCATCGCCATCGGCGGTGAGCGCTACGCGCACGAACTGCCCGTGCCCGCCATTCTGGGCGCGCGCACCGTCGAGGGCTCGCGGTCGGCGCCCGGCGAGATCGACACCAGGCACGGCGGCGGCTCGGGAATGGACGTGAGCGACGGCAATCGCACGCTGCACTTCGCGGGCGTTGACCGGGCCGACACCGAGCGGGTGACCTGCGCGGTCAACTTCGCGGTGCGCAGGCAGGCCGCCGACGGCGCGGCAGGCCCGGCCGACCCGGGCGTCTCCCAGCTCTACGCGGAGTGGGAACTGCTGGTGGAACGCCACTCGCTCGGCATGGTCGACGACACCCAGTTCCAGCGCTACGGCCGCGGCATCCTGCGCAGCCTGTAGCCACCAGGCCGAGCCGAACTGAGGTCAGTTCGGCTCGGTCACCTCGGTCTCCGTCTTCTGCTCGGGCTCGTTGAGCTCGATCCGGCGCCACGGGCTGGTCGGGCGGGTCCACAGGCGCAGCAGTTCCATGCGGCGGTCGACGCCGCCGTTCTTCAGTTCGGCCAGGTCCTCGGTGGCCTGCCAGTAGGTCCAGCCGGCCAGGTAGGCGTCGCCGAACTGCCGCCAGTTGCGGTAGCGGCGCTGAGCGGGCGGTAGCGCGCGCATGACGTACTCCCAGGCCACGTCGGCCTCGAGGTAGCCGGCGGTGAACGCCATCCGCGCGACCGCGACGACGCGGGCGAGGTCCCAGGCGTGGATGTCGTTGGGCAGCGGACGGGCCAGGTGCTCGGTGAACCCGATCTTGATGGCCTGCGCCCAGATGTCGTAGTCGCGGACCAGCGCCTCCGGGTTGTCCATCCCCCGAAACGAACCGACCTGCCGCAGGAAGGCACGGTGCCGGTCGGCGCGTTCGCCGAAGCGGTCGCGTTCGCTGGCGTTGATGGAGGCCATCACCAGCGGGTGCACCAGCGCGTAGAGCGGGGCGTGCATGCCCTCGAGCAGCTGTTCCATCGACGCGCGCGCCTCGGTGCCGTCGGTGATGCCCCACGCGCCGGTCAGCGTGTCGATGGCCAGCTCACGGCGGTCGCCGAGCGGATGCTCGCGTTCGGGACCGAGCAGCATGGCGTCGTGGAAGGCGTCCCAGCGCGTGGAGTAGAAGGCGCCCAGCGCCAGCGCGCGCAGCTCGTCGTCGCTCACGCCGGCGCCGGACCAGTGGTCTTCCTCGCGCTCGTCTAGTTCCGGATACGGAAAGGTGGTCAGCGCTGGTACTCCCCTGGCAGGCATGGGGCCGAGTCTAGTGCCGCGGATGCCTCGCGTGACCTGTCACACAGGTCTATGGTTCTGACATGTGTAGAAATATCACCGTCTTGCGTGGTCTGGAGCCTGCCGCCACCGAGCAGGAGATCTACGCTGCCGCCTTGCAATATGTGCGCAAAGTCGGCGGCATCTCCGGGCTGAGCAGCACCACCAAGCCCGCCGTCGACAAGGCCGTCGCCGCCATCGCCGCGGCCACGACCACACTGCTCGCCGAACTCCCCGATCGCCGGGTGCCGCCGCCCACCGAGCCGCCGCTGCGCCGGATCGCTGCCAGGGACGCCGCGGCGCAAGAAGCCGGATAGATCCCGGTCGGTCGGGTCCGTTTTGTGCCACGCTGTAGTTGGGTGAACTGAAGCACACAACGCAGTGGGAGCACACCAGTGACTGAACTCGACCAGACCGCGGCCGTGATCGAAGTACGCAATCCGGCGACCGGTGAGCGCACCGGCACCGTCCCGATCGTCGCGCCGGACGATGTCGCGGCGGCGGTTCGCGAATTGCGCCTGTACCAGCCGGAGTGGGAGGCGATCGGCCCCGAGGGCCGCAAGCGCTGGCTGCTGAAGATGCAGGACTGGCTCATCGACAACACCGAGCAGCTCGCCGAGGTGTTGCAGTCCGAGACCGCCAAGCCGCGCGTCGACGCGCTCATCGATCCGGCCTTCGCCGTGGACCTGCTCGGCTACTACGCGCGCCGCGCCGGGAAGTTCCTCGCCGACGAGCACCCGTCCCCGCACAGCCCGCTGGCCAGGGTGAAGTCGCTGACCGTGGCCTACCGCCCGTACCCGGTGGTCGGGGTGATCACTCCGTGGAACTTCCCGCTGGCGATGCCGGCGATCGACGTGTTCCCCGCGCTGGCCGCGGGCGCCGCGGTGATCCTCAAGCCCTCGGAGGTCACGCCGCTGTCGGCGGTGGAGCTCGCGCGCGGCTGGGCCGAGATCGGCGCGCCGCCGGTGTTCAAGGTGGTCACGGGCGCGGGCGAGACCGGCGCCGCCGTCGTCGAGAACGCCGACTACATCCAGTTCACCGGGTCGACCGCCACCGGCCGCCGGATCGCCGCCGCCTGCGCGGAGCGCATGGTGCCCTACAGCCTCGAGCTGGGCGGTAAGGATCCGGCGATCGTGCTGGCCGACGCCGACATCGACCGCGCCGCGCACGGCATCGCCTTCGGCGGCATGTTCAACGCCGGTCAGGTGTGCATCTCGGTGGAGCGCGTCTACGTGGAGGCGCCGGTCTACGACGAGTTCGTCGCCAAGCTCACCGATGCCGTCGCGGCCCTGCGCCAAGGCGCCGACGGCCGCGCGTCGAAGCACGACGTGGGCGCGCTGGCCAACGAGAACCAGGTGCGGATCGTGCAGCGCCACGTCGACGAGGCCGTCGCCGCGGGCGCGCGGGTCACCACGGGCGGCAAGCGCACGGGCGTCGGCACGTTCTTCGAACCGACCGTGCTGGTCGACGTGGACCATTCGATGTCCTGCGTCGCCGAGGAGACCTTCGGGCCGACGCTGCCGGTGATGAAGGTGGCCGACGAGGCCGAGGCGATCCGGCTGGCCAACGACTCGATCTACGGCCTGTCGGCCTCGGTCTGGACGGGCGACAAGGCGCGCGGCGAGCGGGTGGCCAGGCAGCTGAACGTGGGCGCGGTGAACATCAACGACGTGTTCGCCAACCTGTTCAACCCGGCGATGCCGATGGGCGGCTGGGGCCTGTCCGGCGTGGGCGCGCGCTGGGGCGGCGCGGCCGGTCTGCGCAAGTACTGCCGCGCGCAGGCGATGACCAAGCCGAAGCTGCCGACCACGAGCAAGGAATTGTTCTGGTACCCGTACGACATGAACAAGCTGGTCGTCGCGGTGGCGGCGATGCGGGCGGCGGGCGCGCGGGGCATCCGCCGCATCGACCTGCCCGCCGTGTTGCGGCTGAAGAAGGAGCGGTAGCCGCGATCCGGCCGCGGCGCTCGCTCGTCGCGGCCGGATTCACGGCCCCAAAACCTCTTTGTGACGAATGTCACTCATTGATCTTGATGGCGGCGAGAACAGTGGTCAGCGGTACGTTTTGCCGCGCGAACCCGGCCCCTGAGCGCCCGCTCCGCGACGCCGATTCCTGTGAGTCCGGCCGCATCTTTGCTGGTCAAGCGCCCAGCCCCGAGCTCGCCAACGGCCGATCCCCGGCCGTGGCACAACAATGACGCCTCAATGATGCAGTGCTACATGCCAGGCCATATGCTGTCCGATACCAACCTGGTGACTGTTTTGATCCACCTACGCGAACTTCCTTGCCCGTTTTGGCTGGAATTTCCCGACCGATTCTGATAGCAAGGTGCTATGGACCCGCATTTGCGCGATCTGCGGTATTTCGTCGCCGTCGCTGAGGAACTGCATTTCACCAACGCCGCTCAGCGGTTGCACATCGCTCAGCCGACGCTGTCACGGCAGATCCGCCAGCTCGAACGCCAGCTCGACGTGGTCCTGTTCGACCGCAACCAGCGCAGTGTCGCCCTGACCGTCGCCGGTAAGGAACTGCTCGAAGGCGCACGCAAGATCCTGGAACTCTGGGAGGTCACCAACGTCTCCCTGCAGGAGGCCGGTGAGGTGCTGCGCGTGGGCATCCAGTCCGCGCTGGGCCGCGGTCTGCTCAACGACCTGGAGAGCGCCAGCGGCCACCGCCTGGCCCTGCACGCCGCCTCCTGGAACGACCCGTCCAGCGGCCTGGCGGGCCGCCAGGCCGACCTGGCCCTGGTGTGGCTGCCGCTGCCCGATCCCAACCGCTACCGCTGGCAGGTACTGCGCACCGAGCCGCGCTGGGTGCTGCTCCCGGAGAACCACGCCCTGGCCGAGCAGGACGCGATCGACTTCGCCGACCTGCTCGACGAGCCGTTCATCGCCCTGCCCACCGAGGCGGGCGCGGTGCGCGACTTCTGGCTCGGCAACGACGCCCGCGGCGGCCGCGCCGCCAAGATCGGCGCCGAGGCGGCCACTCCCGAGGACAAGCTCGAGGCCGTGAGCCTCGGCCTCGGCGTCTGCCTGCTCGCCGAGAACAACGTGCCGATGTACCGCTGGCCCGGCCTGACCGCGCGTCCGGTCACCGGCCTTTCCCCGTGCGAGCTCGCGGTGGCGTGGCGGGCCGACGACACCCGCCCGACCATCCTGGAATTCGCCGGTCGCGCCGTCGACGGCGGGTTCTCCGAGCCGCAGCAGCAGCCGCAGGCCATCGCGGTCTAGTTCGTCAGCTCCAGTTGGGCGGCGAGGCCGAGCAAGGTGGCCTCGCTTCCCGGCGGGCCTGCCAGCTGCGCCGCCAGTGGGGTGTGTGCCTCGGCGTGGGTGCCCATCGGTACCGAGGCGGCCGGCCAGCCGAGCAGGTTCCAGACGCCGGTGAAGGGCGCGTAGCGCGCCGAGGCGAGGACGTTCGCGGCCCAGCCGCGCGAACTCCAGCGCTTGGCTTTCGGTGGCGGCGCGGCGAGCGTCGGGGTGATCACCACGTCGAAGTTCTCGAAGAAGTCGACCATGCCCGCTTCGATCCGGTCGACCTGGCTCGCCCGGACCAGGCGCAGCCTCCGGATCATCCTGCCCACCGCCAGGTGCCGCCTGGTACGGCGTTGCAGCAGTTCGGGATTCGGTAGTCGCTCGGCGTCGGCCAGTCCGACGCTCGGCCAGCGCAGCAGCATGGCGAGCGCCGAGTCACCGTAGGGCAGGTCGATCGGTTCCACCAGGTGCCCGGCCGCCGCCGCCCGCGCGCCCGCGGTGCGCGCCGCCGCCGTCCAGTGCCGATCCATCCGGACCAGCCGCGACGGCGGAGCCACGGCCAGTCCGATACGTAGTCGGTGCGGTGCGCGTAGCTCGGCCAGGTCGGAGCGTTCGGCCAGCACCGACAGGGCCAGCGCCGCGTCGGAGACGGTCGTCGCGAGCACGCCGTTCTCGGCCATGCCCGCCCACGAGTCGGCGCCGATTCCGGCGGGCACCACCTGTCTGCCCGGCTTGATCCCGAAGACACCGCACGCCGCAGCGGGCACCCGGATCGAGCCGAGCCCGTCGTTGCCGTGCGCGATCGGCACCAGCCCCGCGGCCACCGCCGCCGCCGCGCCGCCGGAGGAGCCACCGGCGGACCGCCCGACATCGCGCGGATTGCGGGTGACGGTGCCGTCCTCGTCGGTGGTGGCCCACAGGCCCAGCTCGGGCATCGCCGTCACGCCGACGACGATCGCGCCCGCGGCCCGCAGCCGCGCCACCACCGGATGATCGGCGGCCACCGGATCGGTGGCGGTCGCCGCGGAACCCGTGCGCGTCGGCACCCCGGCCACCGCGATGTTCTGCTTCACCGCGATCGGCACCCCGGCCAGCGGCAACTCGTCCAGATCGTCGCGGGCGGCCAGCTCCAGCGCCTCGGCGCGCGCCTGTTCGGCACGGACGACGGTGAACGCGTTGATCTTTCGATTCTCCGACGCGATGCGCGCCAAGGCCTCTGTCACCACGTCGACGGGCGTGATCGTGCCCGCGCGTACCCGGGCGGCCAGCGCCGCCGCCGGGCCGCCGATGGGATAGGCCTGGGCACCCATCGTCACCTCAGCGTCTGTCACGCCGTCGTCGTCGACGGACTCCCATGCTACCGCTGTGAGGTCTTCGTGCATCTGCGGATTCGCCCCCCGTCGCATGGTCTCGAGATTCGGGTGATCTGCCGTGAATGCGCAAGTTATCATTCGGAGAGGGCTCGGGGGCCGATGGTGTCGGTGTGGCGCGAACCTTAGGTCGGTGGATGAGCAAGAACACCGGAAACGGCGACCTGCCCGACGGTCGGTCGACGAACGTGCGCGGCGACATGGTCGAAGCGTTCGCCGAAGCATGGGGTTCCGCCGCCGAGCGTCCACCCGAGATCGCCGAATTCCTCCCCGACGCGCGCACCCTGCGCAGACAGGCCCTGCACGAGCTGATCCGCGTCGACCTGCGCAATCGCTGGCTGCACCACGCCGGCGCCGACATCGTGCGCAAGCGCCTCGACACCTACTGCGCCGAGTTCCCCGAACTCGACCGAGCCTCGCTGCCGGCGGGGCTGGTGTTCGAGGAGTTCGTGATCCGCAGGCACAGCGGCGAGCGCGTCGACCCCCGCGAGTGCCTGCGCGAATACCCGGATCAGGCGTCGAGCCTGCGCGGGCTGCTCAACACCGACGACCTCGAGCAGAGCACGCACCGCGCCGACCCGACCGTGAACCATCCGGCGGAGATGACTCGTACTACTGAGGTGACCACGCCCGAGCTCGATCTCACCGCGACAGCGACGTCGGCGGCGACCGCCGCCGACTCGTCGCCCGGTGTGTTCGCGCCGCTGGACCGCATCGAGATCGGCCAGCGCATCGACGATTTCGAACTGCTCACCGGGCTCGGCACCGGCGCGTTCGCCCGGGTCTTCCTGGCCAGACAGCGCTCGATGCAGCGGCTGGTCGCGGTGAAGATCTCCGCCGATCGCGGCACCGAGCCACAGACCCTGGCCCAGCTCGACCACGACTACATCGTGCGCGTGTTCGATCAGCGGCTGCTCGACACCGGCGCCGCGCCCGCGGACAAGCGCAGGCTGCGGCTGCTGTACATGCAGTTCCTGCCCGGCGGCACCCTGCTCGGCCTGCTGCGCTGGGTCCGCGCCACGCCACCGGCCGAACGCAGCGGCAAACTGCTGCTCGACGCGGTCGACGCGGCCATGGAGGAGAAGGGCGAGATCCGGCCCACCGACTCGAGCGTGCGCGCCGAACTGGCCGAGCTGACCTGGCCGGAGACCGTCGCCTGGCTGGGCAGGCGCCTGGCCGAGGCGCTGGCCTACGCCGCCGCGCACGGCGTGCTGCACCGCGACGTGAAGCCCGCGAACGTCCTGCTCACCGCCGAGGGCGTGCCGAAGCTGGCCGACTTCAACATCAGCTTCAGCCGGGAGATCGAGGGCACCAGTCCGGTGTCGTATTTCGGCGGCTCGCTGTCGTACATGTCGCCCGAGCAGCTGGAGGCGTGCCATCCCGGCCTGGCCCGTTCGGCCGCCGACCTGGACACCCGCTCCGACATCTACTCCCTCGGCGTCGTGCTGTGGGAGCTGCTCACCGGCGCGAAGCCGTTCGACGACAGCACCGCGGCGGCCGCGGGCAGCGGCGACGAGACCACCCTCGAGGCGATGCTGGAACGGCGCACCGGCGGCGTCGAGAGCGCGGCGCTCGAGCGGGTGCCCGCCGACTGCCCCGCCGCGCTGCGCCGCGTCCTGCTCACCTGCCTGGAACCCGACCGCGACCGCCGCTGGCCCGACGGCGGGGTGCTGGCCAAGCAGTTCGACCTGTGTCTGGACGAGCGGGCGCGCAACCTCGTCGACCCGCCGCCGACGAGCTGGCAGTTCCGCTGGCGGCGGGTGCCGCTGCTGGTGATGGTGCTCGCCGTCGGCGTGCCGAACGCGCTGGCGTCCTGGTACAACATCGTGCACAACCAGACGCTGGTGGTGAGCAGGCTCAGCGAGACCGCGCAGCAGTCGTTCGTGGTGATCACCGCCGGGGTGAACCTGGTGTTCTTCCCGCTGGGCACCGTCGTGCTGCTGTATCTGGCCCGCTTCGTGCTATCGGTGCCGCGCGGCATGCGGCACGGGAAACGCTACGACCCGGCGACGCTACGCCGGACCAGACACGACACCCTGCGTCTCGGCGACCAGTTCGTCATCGTGGCGTTCTCGCTGTGGGCGATCTCCGGGATCACCTTCCCGATCGCCCTGCGCCTGTCGTCGGGTGACGTGCCCAGCCGCGCCGTCGTCCACTTCCTCGCGTCGCTGCTGGTGTGCGGCGCGATCGCGGTGGCCTACCCGTTCTTCCTGGTCACGTTCTATCTGGTGCGCTGCATCTATCCGATCTTCCTGCGGCACGGCGAGATCAGCGTCGACGACGGCGTCTGGCTGCGGGCGCTGACCCGGCGCTGCACCTGGTACCTGGCCATCGCGGCCTCGGTGCCGCTGCTCGCGGTCGCGGGCGTCACGTTCCTGCCGCCCGGCGACATCCCGCAGGTGATCGTGGCCGTGCGGGTGCTCTGTGTCGGCGGCATCGTCGCCTTCATCGGCTCCTACCTGCTGTTCCGCGCGCTCGAAGCCGACCTCGCCGCCCTCGAGCGAGTTGTCAGCTGACCGGATGAACCACGGGCGCGCCGCGCCCGTACCCCCGTCCGTGAGCCCGACGAGTACCACCGAAGCGACCAGGCCCGCACTCGACCGCACCGCCGACATGCACCCGACCGATCGCCGTGGACTCGACCGGATCGAGGTCGGCGGTCGGATCGGTGATTTCGAGCTGCTCACCGAATTGGGAGTCGGCGCGTTCGCGCGGGTGTTCCTGGCGCGGCAGCGGTCGATGCAGCGGCTGGTGGCGGTGAAGATCTCCGCGGACAGCGGCACCGAACCGCAGACCATGGCCCAGCTCGACCACGACTACGTCGTGCGCGTGTTCGACCAGCACGTGCTGGACCCGCCCGCCGACGGCTCCCCCGCCCTGCGGCTGCTGTACATGCAGTTCCTGCCGGGCGGGACCCTGCTGGGCGTGCTGCGCTGGGTCCGCGCGACCCCGCCCGCCGAACGCACGAGTCTGCTGCTGCTCGACGCGGTCGACGCCGCCATGGCCGAGCGCGGCGAGATCCGGCCCACCGACTCCGCCGTGCGCGCCGAGATCGCCCGGCTGAGCTGGCCGGAAACCGTCGCCTGGCTGGGCAGCAGGCTGGCGCGGGCTCTGCAGTACGCCGCCGCCAACGAGGTCCTGCACCGTGACGTGAAGCCGGCGAACGTGCTGCTCACCGCCGAGGGTGTGCCGAAGCTGGCCGACTTCAACATCAGCTACAGCCGGTCGGCGGGCACCAGTCCGGTCTCGTATTTCGGCGGCTCGCTGTCGTACATGTCGCCCGAACAGCTCGAGGCCTGCCATCCCGGAAGGGCGCGCACCGCCGAGGATCTCGACACCAGGGCCGACATCTATTCGCTCGGCGTCGTGCTGTGGGAACTGCTGACCGGCCAGAAACCCTTCGACGACACCACGGTCCCCCTCGACGACCTGCGCCCGGAGATAGCGCTCGGCGCCGCCCTGGAGCGCCGCGCCGACGGCATCGCCGCAGACCTGGTGCCCGCCGACTGCCCGCCCACGCTGCGCCGGGTCCTGCTCACCTGCCTTGCCGCCGACCGCGCCGACCGCTGGCCGGACGGCGACATCCTCGCCGCCCAGCTCGACCTGTGCCTGGACGGGCACGCCCGCGAACTCGTCGACCCGCCTGCCGGCAGCTGGCGAATCCGCTTGCGCTCGTTCCTGTTTCCGGTGCTCATGCTCGCCGTCGCGATACCGAACATGCTGGCCGCCGCCTACAACGCCCGGCTGAACACCGCGCTGATCGTCGATCGCCTCACCTCCGCCACCAGGGACACGCTGATCTCGGTCGCCGGCGTCACCAACGCCGCGTTCTTCGCCGCGGGCGCGGTGGTGCTGATCTACGCGGCGCGCAGGCTGCTGATCGTCCCGCGCCGGTTGCGTAAGGGCCGGGTCTGTGGCCCCGACACCCTCGACCGCACCCGCCGCGATTGTCTGCGTTTCGGAAACCGCGCGGTGGCAGTGGCTTTCGCGCTCTGGCTGGTGGCGGCGGTCGTTTTCGCCGCCACCATCGGCCTCGCCGATGACGAATTACCCGTGCGCACAGCCGTGCACTTCCTGCTCGCGGCGGCCATCTGCGCCGCCATCGCGATGACCTACCCGTTCTTCCTGATCACCCTGTATCTCACGCGCTGCGTCTACCCGCTGTTCCTGCACCACGGCCAGGACTTCCGTGGCGACGGCGTGGCGTTGACCGGCCTGCTCACCCGCTGTCACCGCTATCTGATGACGGCCGCGTCGATCCCGCTGCTCGCCGTGGTCAGCGCGACCTTCCTGCCGGTGCCCGACCTGCTGACGACGACAACCCCGCTGCGCGCGGTCTGCGTGGGCGGGGTGCTCGGTTTCATCGGGTCGTACGCGCTGTTCCGGCTCATCGAGGCCGACATCCGCGCGTTGCTGCGCGTCGTCGGGAGCTGATCCTCAGCCGGCCTGCCTGCTCAGGTGCTCCCACTTGGCGAGTTCGGCCGTGCGGGCGGCGGTCAGGTCGGCGACCATGCCGTAGGCGGCGTCGCCGAGGATGACGCGCTTGGGCGGCTCGGCCATGTCGACGATGCGCAGCACCACCTCGGCGGCCAGGGCCGGGTCGGCGTCCTTCGACTCGCTCCACATCTGCTCGAGCCAGGCGCGCAGTTCGGCGTAGGCCGGGTTCTGCTCGGTGATGGTGAGGCCGCTGGTGAACAGCCCGGTCTCGTAGCCGCCGGGCTGCAGGATGGTGACGGCGATGCCGAATCGCTCGACCTCCATGGCCAGCGCCTCGGTCATGGCGTCGAGGGCGGCCTTGCCCGCGCCGTACACGCCGGTCGCCGCGAAGCCGCCCGCCGAGCCCATCGAGGAGACCTGCAGGATGTGGCCGGAGCCCTGCTCGCGCAGCAGCGGCACCACCGCCTGACTCACCCACAGCGCGCCGAAGAAGTTGACGTCGAGGTGCTCACGGGCCTGCCGCTCGGTGAGTTCCTCGAGCATCCCGAGGACGACGCCGCCCGCGTTGTTGACGACGACATCGAGCCTGCCGAACACCTCGAACGCCGTGCGCACCCCGGCGAAGACGGCGGCGCGGTCGGCGACGTCGAGCGGGAACGTGACCAGCCTGCCGTCGGCGGCGGCGACCAGCTCGGCCAGCGGGGTGACGTCACGGGCGACCCCGACGACGCGGTCCCCGGCCGCGAGCGCCGCTTCGGTGAAGGCTCGGCCGAGGCCTCGCGAGGCGCCGGTGATGAACCAGGTGCGGGTTTCGTCGGCTGCGCGGGTCATGTGGGTCTCCTTCAAGTGCGACGAGACGGTTCGTCTCGCTTCGATGTCATCAAGGATGCCGCGCAGTCGAACACTTGTCAAGACGGAACGTCTCGTTTTATTTCGGGCTAGACTCGCGCCCATGGCACGCACCCCGGACAGCACCCGTCGCAGCGAACGCTCCCGCGCGGCGATCCTGAGCGCGACCCGCGAACTCGTCGGCGAGGTCGCCTACGCGAAGCTGACCATCGAGGCCATCGCCGCCCGCGCCGGCGTCGGCAAGCAGACGATCTACCGGTGGTGGCCGTCCAAGGGCGCGGTGGTCTTCGACGCGATCCTCGCGCAGAGCGAAGACGCCGAGGGCGCCATCGAGCTGCCGGACACCGGCGACCTCGCCGCCGATCTGAAGACGGTGCTGCGCGCCACGGTCGCGGAATTCGCCGACCCGGCCTTCGACGCGCCCCTGCGCGCGGTGCTCACCGAGGTCGTCAACGACCCGGGACTCGCCGCGCAGTATCGCGAGCAGCTGGAACAGCCGGTGCACGCCGCCAAAGTGCGACGGCTGGCGAAGGCACGGAGCGCGGGCCAGATCCGAGCCGACGCCGATCTGGATCTGATGGTCGACCTGCTCTACGGACCGATCACCCAGCGCTGGTTACCGCGCTCCGGCCCGCTGGACACCGCGTTCGCCGATGCCCTGGTCGACGCGGTCCTGCGGGCCTTCGCCCCGACGGACTAGGAGTAGACCTTCGGGTCGAGGGTGCCGATGTAGGGCAGGTCGCGGTAGCGCTCGGCGTAGTCGAGGCCGTAGCCGACGACGAACTCGTTCGGGATGTCGAAGCCCACGTGCGCGACCTCGACGGGGGTGCGCAGCGCGTCGGGCTTGCGCAGCAGGGTCACCACCTCCAGCGAGGCGGGGTTGCGGGTGGCCAGGTTGCGCAGCAGCCAGGACAGCGTCAGACCGGAGTCGATGATGTCCTCGACGATCAGCACATTGCGCCCGGCGATGTCCTTGTCCAGGTCCTTCATGATGCGCACGACACCGGAGGACGAGGTGGACGACCCGTAGGACGACACGGCCATGAACTCGAGCTGCGTCGGGATCGGCAGGGCCCTGGCGAAATCGGTCATGAAGAAGATCGCGCCCTTGAGGACACCGATCAGCAGGAGGTCGCCTTCAGGCGCGTCCGGCGGATAACGCTTGGCGACCAGCTCGGCGAGTTCCTCGATCTTGGCCTTGATCTGGTCTTCGGTGATCAGCACCGAAGCGATGTCGTCTCCGTACACGGAAGTGGGTGTCCCTTCGTGTTATGTGGCATCGAGACGCGGCTGCGCGCGTACCGTCAGCGTGCCATGCTCGCGCGCCACGACCAACCTGTGGTCCCTGCCGCCACCCGCGACGGCGACCCCGCCCTGGCCCCGCCAGTCGCTCACCAGCTCGTCGATCGCCTGTAAATGGGCGTTCAGCAACCCGCTGACCCCTTGTTCGGCGAGCCACGCCCGGATCGTCCTGCGGCGCAGGGCCGCGGGCGCAGTGGCCAGGATCTCGATCGAGAGCGTCGGGCGATCGGTGTCGGCGGGGCCACTGCCTCCGGTGGTCTCCGATGGCGCGCCGGTGCCGGGAGGGCGGCAACTCCCGGGCTCTCCGGCGGCCACCGCCTCGCGAGAGCCGTCGGCGCGCCCCCGCCCCGGTTGCGCGCGGGTGCCCTCGCCGCACGATCTCGCCGCGCGCAGCAGGTCGGCGGCCAGCGCGTCGAGGACCTCCCCGTCGTCGCGCAATTGATCCGCGGTGCGGGCGAGCGCCTGCGCCACACCGCCCCCGAGCACGGCCTCCAGCAGCGGCAACACCTCGGTCCGCACCCGGACCCTGGTGTACGCCGGATCGAGATTGTGCGGGTCCTCCCAGGGTTCGATTCCCAGGTCCGCGCACATCTGCCGGGTCTGTGCCCGCCGCACCCCGAGCAACGGCCGCCCCCACGGCTCGTTCCAGGCCGCCATCCCCTGAATCGACCGCCCACCCGACCCGCGCGCCAGCCCGAGCAGCACAGTCTCGGCCTGGTCATCGAGGGTGTGCCCGAGGAGCACCGGCCGCCCCGCCCGCACGGATTCCAGCGCCGCGTACCGCGCCGCCCGCGCCGCCGCCTCCGCTCCCCCGTTCCGCCCGACCTCGACCGGCACGACGACCGCGTCAATACAGCCCAGCGCCAGCGCCTGCGCGGCGGCCCCCGCGGCCACCTCGCCCGAGCCGGGTTGCAGCTGATGATCGACCACCACGGCCGTCACATCGCCCGCCTCGACGACAGCGGCCGCGAGCAGGGCCAGCGAATCGGCCCCACCCGACAGCCCGACGACAACGGGCATCCGCCCGCCCCGCGCGGTCACCCATTCGCGCACGCCGCGGCGCACCGCCAGCACCGCCGCCGTCTCGGGCAGTCGCACCGTCATCGCCCTACAGCACCCGGGCGATCCACCGCTCCGGGTGATCCACCTCGTCGAGACGCGGCAGTGTCTCCGCGTTCGTCCACACCGTGTTGAACTCCGCGACGCCCACCCGCTCGACCACCGCGTCGACGAACTTCTTGCCGCGCACGTACTGCGCGACCTTCGCGTCCACCCCGAGCAGCGCGCGCAGCAGCCGCTGGATGGGGTTGGTCGGCTTCTTTCTGCGCTGGTCGAAGGCCGCGCGGATGTCGGCGACCGTGGGCACCACCGCGGGTCCGACGGCGTCCATCACATGATCGGCGTGCCCTTCGAGCAGGGTGCCGAGCATCAGCAGCCGGTCGAGCGCCTCCCGCTGCGGCGGCGCCTGCGCGGCGCGCAGCAGGCCGACGACGCCGCGGCTGTTGGGATCGTCGGCGTTCTCACCGGTGCGCCGGGCCTTCACCTCGTTGAGCAGGCGGCCGAGCAGCTCGCTCATCGGTTCCTCGCCGACCTCGCTGAGGATGTCGACATTGGTGCGCATGTAGTCGGCCAGCCACGGCGCCGAGGAGAACTGCACCCGGTGGGTCACCTCGTGCAGGCAGACCCACAGCCGGAAGTCCGACGGGTCGACGCCGAGCGCCCGCTCGACGTGCAGGATGTTGGGCGCCACCAGCAGCAGCGTGCCGTCCGCGCCGGTGAACGGGTCGTACTGGCCGAGGATCGCGGTCGACAGGAAGGCCAGCATGGTCCCGGCCTGGACGCCCGCCGGTTTACCGACGAGCTTGCCGGTGGCGCTGGTGGCCTCGGTGCCGGTGAGCACGGCCATCGAATCCGCGGCGGCCGAGATCCAGCCCGCCCGGTCGACGATCCTGGCCTCGGGCACCGGCCGGTCGTCGAGCAGCCCGCTCACCTCGCGCACCGGACCTTCGGCCCGCACCGAGGCCTCGGCCAGTTCGGCGACGATCTGTTCGGCGATCCGGCGTGAGGTGCGCGGTCCGGCGGGCGCGAGCACGGCGCCGGTGCGGGCGGCCAGCCGCCAGTCCACCGCGCCGCTGAAACCGGAATTCGTGCGCTTGTCCTCGGTCATCGCCACCCGCTCTCAGTTGCAACCGCAGTCGCGCAGGGCGCCCGCCACCGCGTCGAGGGCGGGCCTGCTGACCTCCGGCAGCCGGTCGTTGGACATGAGCGCGAAGGTCAATACCCGGCCGTCACGGTCGAGCACATACCCGACCAACGCGCTGGCGACGCTCAGAGTTCCGGTCTTGGCCCGCACCCACCCCGCGCCCTGGCGGTTCTGGGTGACGAAGCGCGGTGCGAGCGTGCCGGTGCCGCCTGCGACGGGCAGGTCGTCGAGCAGCGGCGCGAGAGCCGCTGCGCGCGGATCGGTTTCGGGCCTGGCCTGGGTGCCGGCCGGGACGACGGCGGCGGCGCCGGTGGGCTCGGCGGCGGTGGCCACGATCGAGTCGAGCAGCCGCGGCGGCACCCGATCGTCGACGGACAGGCCGCTGTTGTCGGCCAGATGCAGTCCGCTGACATCGAATCCGGCGCTGCTCAGCGCGGCGGCGGTGGCCGCCACGGCGCCGGCGAAGGAGGCCTCGTGCCCGGTGGCCACGGCCAGTTCGCGGCCGATGGTCTCGGCGAGCACGTTGTCGGAGTGGATCATCATGTCGTGCAGGCGGACTCGCAGCGGCGCCGACTCCACCTTCGCGATCTCGACGCCGGTGCGGTCGGCCGGGCCGACCCGGACCGCGCCCGGATCGACGCCGAGCGCCGCGGCCAGCGCCCGGCCCGCGTCCAGCGCGGGGGTCGAGGTGCGCGGCGAGTAGTCGGCGGTGTGATCGAAGCGGCCGCCGTCGAGCATGATCGGCTCGATCGGGGTGATCGAGCCCTCGGGGATGTCGATCGGATCCCAGCCCGAGGCCAGGGTCGGACCGGTGTAGGCGGTGGTGTCGACGACGATCGCGCTGACCTGCCTGCCCGCGGCCTTCACCTGGGCCGCCAGATCGGCGATCCGGGCGCCGTCGGTGTAGTAGCCGCCGTCGGTGGTGTTGGTCAGAGTCGGGTCGCCCCCGGCCACGAGCACCAGCTCGCCGGGCGCGCCCGCGAGGACCTTGGTGGCCACCCGCTGATCGTCGGGCAGGGTGAGCAGCGCGGCGGCCGTCAGCATGATCTTGGCCGTCGACGACGGGATCATCGGCTTGGCGGGGTCCTGGCTCCACAGCACCGTGCCGCTGGTGGGATCGGTCACCTGTCCGGCGAACGCGCCCAGATCGGGGCTGCCGACCACCGGCGCGAGCGCGGCGGCGATCCCGGCCACCGTGGGCGCGGGCGCGTCGGATCGGGCCGGGGCGACCGCGGCGCCCGGCAGGTCGGTGCTCGGCGCGTCCGCGATCGTGAGCCCGCCGTGCCGGAACTCCGGCGTCCACGGCTTGGCGATCGCGGCGAAACCCCCGGCGATCAGCAACAACGCCACCACCACCGCGGACAGCCAGATCCAGCGGGTCCCGCGCGAGCGCGGTCCCGAATTCTCATCGCTTCGACCGATCACGCCCGTCGCTCTCCCTCAACGCCGTCCGACACTGCTCGACTGCGCGCCTTGGCCGCCTGCCGCACCGGTGTACCAGCACACCACACTATCCTCGTTGCGCAACGGTTCCCCAGAACGATCTGGCGATTCGGCTACGACAAGCACTCGAAGCAAGGAGATGGCGTGGAGTTCGACGTCACCATCGAGATCCCGAAGGGTTCTCGGAACAAGTACGAGGTCGATCACGAGAGCGGCCGGGTCAAGCTCGACCGGTACCTGTACACCTCCATGGGCTACCCGGCCGACTACGGCTTCATCGAGAACACCCTCGGCGAGGACGGCGATCCGCTGGACGCGCTGGTGCTGCTGCCGGAGTCGGTGTTCCCCGGTGTGATCGTCGAGGCGCGTCCGGTCGGCGTGTACCGCATGACCGACGAGGCGGGCGGCGACGACAAGGTGCTGTGCGTGCCCGCGGGCGACCCCCGCTGGGATCACATCCAGGACCTGTCCGACGTCTCGGAGTTCGAGCTGTCCGCGATCAAGCACTTCTTCGAGCGGTACAAGGATCTCGAGCCGGGCAAGTACGTCCAGGGTTCGGAGTGGCTGAACCGCGCCGAGGCCGAGAAGATCATCGACGAGTCCTTCGCGCGGCTGAAGGAATCCGGCCACTGAGCCGAGCTCGTACGAAAAACGGGAAGTCCGAACCTGGTTCGGGCTTCCCGTTCTCGTTACCCGGTCCGGGCCGCCGACCCCCCGGCGACGACGCGGCTCGCCTGCGCGAATACCGGTGTACGTAACCCAATCTATCGCGTGAACACATGTGTTCGCCACCGCCGCAACCCGATTCGGGCCCGCGATGATGCCACTATGACGCCGCGATGATGTCGCGGCGGGCACGCAGGGCGGCGAGGTGGTCGTGCAGCAGCGCCATCACCGGCGCCTCCAGCTCGGCGTCGAGGCGCTCGTGGGTGAGATGGGGGTCCTGCATCGACTCGAACGCCTCGGCCGCCGCGAGGAACGACTCCTCCGCCGCGGCGGGCCTGCCGATCGCCTGCTTGATCAGCCCCTGCAGCACCAGGACCCGCGCCCGGGTGAGCGGACCGATGGCCCGGGTGAGCACCTCGATCGCCTCGTCGACCACGGGCTCGGCCTCCGGCGCCCGGCCCGCCATCAACAGCACGTGCGCCAGCCGGGACAGCGCCCAGCCCAGCCGCAGTTCGATGCCGCCGACCCGCGCCGAGGCCACGGCCTCCGTGCACAGCCGCACGCCCTCGGCCGTCTCGCCCTGATAGACCAGCGTGACGCCGAGTTCGTGGGTCGCCATCACCTCGAGCGACCGATTGCCCAGCTCGGCCGCCATCGCCTTGGCCGTGATCGCGCGTTCGCGGGCCGCCGCGTACTCGCCCGCGTCGGAGAGCGTCTTCACCTCGTGCACCAGGCAGGCGCATTCGATGGCGCGGTCGCCGATCCGCCTGGCCAGCCGGATCGCCCTCGCCGAATGCGCGAGCGGCGCGGCCGTCTCGGTGCCGCGCCTGGTCGAGGACGACAACAGCTGCGCGGCGAACGCGGTGAGCCTGGCGTCGCTGATGGTGCCGCGATCCAGCGACAGCGCGATCCGCTGGTGGTCGCGGCCCTGCCGCAGCGCGCCGAGCGAATAGGCGAACAGCGCGCCGAGGGCGACCCGCACCCGGCACTCCACCGAGCGGTCGCCGGTGCGCAGCGCGGCGTCGAGCAGTTCCTCCAGTGCCCGCGCGACTTCCAGGCAGTTCGCGCCGCCGTCGATGAGTTCGGCCGTGGCCCAGGCGATATCGGCGGCGGGAGCCAGCACCGGCCCGCCGGTCTGAGCGCACTGGCGATACAGCGAGACCAGGTTGTGGCGCTGCTCGACGAGCCAGGCCTGGGCGGCGTGCTCGTCGGCGAAACGGATACCCGGCGCCGTGGTCGGCCGCAGGTGCTCGGGCAGCCGGGTGCCCGGATTGCACACGGCCACCGTGTGTTTCACCGTCGCCAGGTAGAAGTCGAGCAGCCTGCGCAGCGCGGTGAGCGGCGGATCGGCCTGCCCGGTGGCCGGCAGTTCCCTGGCGAACAGGCGCAGCAGGTCGTGATAGGTGTAGCGCCCCGGCGCGGCGGTCTCGAGCAGGTTCAGATCGACCAGGTCCTCACACACCTGTTCGGCGTCGAGCACGTCGACGCCGAGGATCGCGGCCGCGCCCTCGGTGCAGATCTCGCCGACCTCGGGCACCGCGAGCATCCGGAAGGCCCGCGCGTGCCCGGCGTCGAGCTGGTCGTAGCTGATCCGGAAGGCCAGTTCCACGGCGAGTTCGCCGGTGCGCAGCACGCTGAGCCGCTGCTCGGTGTCGCGCAGCCGCTCGGCCAGGGTGTGCACGGTCCAGGCCGGGCGCGCGGCGAGCCTGGCCCCGACGATCCGCACGGCCAGCGGCAGCCCGCCGCACGCGCGCAGCACCGCCGCGACGGCCTCCGGTTCGGCGGCGATCCGGCACGCACCAGCGATACCGGCCAGCAGGCTGTGTGCCTCCGCGTCGGTGAGCACATCGAGGCGGACCGCGGTGTTGCCCGGCAGCTCGGGCAGCGCCGACCGGCTGGTGACCAGCACGG
This sequence comes from Nocardia neocaledoniensis, assembly GCF_003182135.1. GTDB lineage: Bacteria > Actinomycetota > Actinomycetes > Mycobacteriales > Mycobacteriaceae > Nocardia > Nocardia neocaledoniensis. The sequence goes on from NZ_QGTL01000018.1 coordinate 88,073, forward strand.
CCGATCCCGGCGTGCCAGGGATCAGCGGCGCGATCTGGTCCACCGAGCGGGCGTTGTCGAGAACGACGAGCACCCGCTTGCCGTCGAGCCTGCTGCGGAACTGGGCGGCGCGCTCCGCGGCGCCGCCCGCGAGCTCGCCCTCCGGCACGCCGAGCGCGCGCAGGAAGTCGCCGAGGGTGTCGGCGGCGGTGGCCCCGCCGGTCCGGTCGGCGGCGAAACCGTGCAGGTCGACGTGCAGCTGCCCGTCCGGGAACCGGTCACGAACCCGGTGCGCCACGTGCACGGCCAGTGCGCTCTTGCCGATGCCGCCCATGCCGCCGATCGTGCACACCGGGACGCCGGTGCCGCCGGCGGTGAGCCGCTCGGCGAGCAGGTCGACCACATCGCCACGCCCGGTGAAGTCGACGACGTCGGCGGGCAGCTGGGCCACGCGCTGCGTCGCCCGCGGTCGCGGCGACGTGGCAGGGGCCGCCAGTTCACCCGCGAGGATGCGGCGGTGCAGCTCGGCGAGCTCGGGCCCCGGCTCGATGCCGAGCTGGTCGACCAGGTCGCGGCGGGTCTCGGCGTAGACGCGCAGCGCCTCGGCCTGCCTGCCGGAGTGGTAGAGCGCCGTCATCAGCAGGCCCCGCGGCCGCTCCCGCAGCGGGTGCTCGGCGCACAGCGGCGTGAGTTCGGCGACGGCCTCGGCGTAGCGGCCGCGCCGCAGGTCCAGTTCGGCGCGCTGTTCGAGCAGGAGCAGGCGCCGGTCGACGAGGTGGGCGCGCTGCCGGTCGGCGAAGGGGCCGGGCAGCCCGGCCAGTGGTGTTCCGGTCCAGTGCCGCAGGGCCGCGTCGACGACCTCGCGCGCGGTTCCCGGATCGCCGGAGTGCAGACCGGCCAGCAGTTCGTCGACCTGTTCGATGTCGACGCAGCCCGCGGGCACCCGCAGCGCGTAGCCGCCGCCGAGGGCCACCAGCACGCTGGGCGGCGCGCCCGCCGCGCGCTCGGGTTCGAGCACCCGGCGCAGGTGCAGGATGTGGTTGCGCAGCGCGCCGACGGCGCTGGCGGTGGGGTTCTCGCCCCAGACGTCGTCGATGAGTTCGTCGACGGTCGCCGATCGACCGGTCCGCAGCAGTAGCGCGGCCAGGAGAGCGCGCTGCTGCCGGGAACCGAGGTCGAGCTCGGTCCCGCCGCGCCAGGCACGGATCTCACCGAGCACGGCGAACTTCAGCATGCGGACAAATCTCTCTCCGGGGGAACTCAGACCGACAATCTAGCCAATTGCCCAGGACCTGGTCCCACCGAACGCGAGAAGGGGCACCCGGCGCTGTGCCGGATGCCCCTCCTCACGCCGGGACTAGTACCAGATGTAGAGGTCCCAGCCGTCCCAGTATTCGACGCACTCCCAGTAGTAGCCGCCGGTGTAGGACGACTCGCCGTCCGCCCGGCAGGCGGCGAGGGTCGCGTAGGTGCCGTAGTAGGTGCCCTCCGGTCCGGCGGACGCCGTGCCCGCGGCGACCGTCGACACCCCGGCGACGGTCGCCAGGGCCAGCAGTCCGGCGGCGATGGTGTTTTTGATGCGCATTTCGGGTACTCCTTAGCGTTCGTTTTCGACGTAACGAACGCTATGGACCCGGGCGCTCCGAAACAGCCACCCCTAGGGGGACTTTCACCCCACCATGGGCACTTCCACCTTCACCACCCCGGCTCAGCTCGTCTCGGTGGCGTCCTCGCGCCGCCCCGCCGCCTGGATACCGCCCTGCGTGCGCAGCGGCACCTCCTTCCAGAACAGCACCAGGATCAGGGCGAGCAGCGCGACGCCGGTCGCGGCCAGGAACACCGTCGACATCGCGTCGGCGAAGCCCACCTGGAACGGCTCGGCCAGCTTCGGATCCAGCTGCTGGATGATCGAGCTGTCGCTCAGTACCGCGCCCGCGGCCGAGGTGTCGTGGGCCAGCAGACCTTTCGCCAGCGCGACGTCGGCCGGGTTGGCGCTCTGCGCGCCGGCGATCACGGCCTGCTGATAGCCGGGATCGCTCGCGGCCTTCTCCATCTGCTCGGTGATGTTCGGGGTGAGCAGGGAGAACAGGATCGACAGGAAGACCGCGGCGCCGAGGGTGCCGCCGATCTGCCGGAAGAAGGTCGCCGCCGCGGTGGAGACGCCCATGTCCTTGGGCGGCAACGCGTTCTGCAGGGCCAGCGTCAGCGGCTGCATCAGGTTGCCGAGGCCGAAGCCGGTGATCGCCATGAACACCATCGCCAGGGCCAGCGGGCTCGTCGCGTCGAGCAGGTGCAGCAGGAACAGCCCGGCGGTCAGCGTCGCGGCGCCGATCACCGGGAACACCCGGTAGCGGCCGGTTTTCGAGATCAACCGGCCCGAGAGGATGGAACCGAGCATCAGCCCGAGCACCAGGGGCAGCATCTGCAGCCCCGCCTCGGTGGGCCCGGCGCCCCGCACGACCTGCAGATACTGCGGCAGCAGCAGCATGCCGCCGAACATGGCCGAGCCGACGACGAACGAGATCACCACACCGAGCGCGAACGTGCCGTTGGCGAAGATGCGCAGCGGGATCAGCGCGGCATCGCCCATGAACCTCTCCACCGCGACGAAACCGGCCAGGCCGAGCGCGCCGACGACGTAGCAGACCACCGATCCGGTGCTGCCCCAGCCCCATTCGCGTCCCTGTTCGGCGACGATGAGCAACGGCACCAGCCCGATTGCGAGGATCACCGCGCCGAGGAAGTCGATCCGATGGGTGGCGTGCGGCTTGCGCGGCAGCTTCAGCACCCTGGTCACCACCACCAGCGCGAGCAGGCCGAGAGGCACGTTCACCAGGAACACCCAGCGCCAGCCGGTGACGCCAAGGATGGTGTCCTGGCCGGCGAGCAGACCGCCGAGCACCGGGCCCAGCACGCTCGATATCCCGAACACCGCGAGGAAATAGCCCTGGTAGCGGGCCCTTTCCCGCGGACTGATGATGTCGCCCGTGATGGCGAGCGCCAGCGACATCAGGCCACCGGCGCCGAGGCCCTGGAAGGCACGGAACGCCGCCAGCTGATACATCGAGGTGGCCAGCGTGCACAGCAGCGAGCCGATCACGAACAGCCCGATCGCGCTGAGGAAGAACGGCTTGCGGCCGAACATGTCCGAGAGCTTGCCGTAGAGCGGGGTGCTGATCGTGGCGGTGATCAGGTAGGCCGTGGTCGCCCACGCCTGCAGCGAATAGCCGTGCAGGTCGTCGGCGATGGTGCGGATGGAGGTCGACACGATCGTCTGATCGAGCGAGGCCAGCAGCATGCCGAGCATCAGCCCGGACAGGACGGTCAGGATCTGGCGGTGGGTGAAGCCGGCGGGCGAGTCCGTCGCCGGATCGACGGTGGCCGTCACGACTCGTGCTCCCTCGCGCTGGAGATCGGCTCGGGCGAGCGGGACAGGACCGGACGGGCCGCGTCGTAGTCCGCGACGAAGCGGGACAGCAGTGCGGCGAAGGCCGCCCGGTCCTCGCTCGACCAGTCCTCGGTGACGACGGCGATCGAGTCGCGGCGCCTGGCCCGGATCCGGTCGGCCGTCTCGTGGCCGGAATCGGTCGCCTCGAGTACCGTGGCGCGGCCGTCGTCCGGGTCGGCGGTGCGGCGCACCAGGCCTCGTTCCACCAGCTGCGCGACCTGTCTGCTCACCGTCGACGCGTCCGAATGGACCGCGTCGGCGAGCGCGCCCGAGCGCATCGGACCGTCACAGACCAGCCGGAACAGCACGACGAACCCCGCCGGGTCGATCCCGGAATGGTCCTTGATCTGGGCCAGTGCCCGATCGCGCAGCCGATGCAGCCGGACGAGCTGGATGGCGATCGTGTCGATCGCCGGCTCGTGCTCACTCGATTTCACCTTTACTTGCATCAATCAAATAGTTGTGCGATGCAAGTATGTAGACAGAACGGCTGCCGTGGCAACCGTTGGAACTGCCTTTACTCGCCCTTGAACTCGGGCGCGCGCTTCTGGAACACCGCCGTGATGGCCTCGGTGAGGTCCTTCGACGGCAGGAACGCGGCGTTCCAGGTCGACACGTAGCGCAGGCCGTCGGCCACCGCGGGGGCCGTGCGGTGCTCGAGCACGTCCTTGATGCCCTGCACCACCAGCGGCGGGTTGTCGGCGATCTCGCGCGCCATCGCGTGCGCGGCGGCCACCACGGCCTCCTGATCGTCGAACACCTCGTTGACCAGGCCCATCCGCTCGGCGCGCGCCGCGTCGATGTCCTTGGCGGTGAAGGCCAGCTCGCGCAGGTTGCCCTCGCCGATGATGCCGGGCAGACGCTGCAGCGAACCGATGTCGGCGACGATCGCCACCTTCGCCTCGCGCAGGCTGAACTTGGCGTCCGCGCTGGCCAGGCGGATGTCGGCGGCCGCGATCAGGTCGAGTCCGCCGCCGATGCACCAGCCCGAGACCGCGGCGATCACCGGCTTGGTGCACTCGGCGACCGCGGTCACCGAATCCTGCATGCCGCGAACCACCTTGAGGAACTCGGTGCGCGGCGCCGCCTTCGCGTCGTCGGCCAGCACCGGCGCGAGCATGCCGCCCATCGCCGCCAGGTCGAGCCCGAACGAGAAGTGCTTGCCCGCGCCGGTGAGGACGACGGCGCGCACCTGCGGGTCGGCGTCGAGCTCGCGGAAGATCTCCGGCAGCTCGCGCCAGAAATCGGGTCCCATCGCATTGCCCTTGCCCGGCCCGGTCAGCGTGACCTGGGCAACGTGGTCGGCGATCTCGACGGTGAAGGCCTGCCAATCAGTCATGCGACGAGTCTATTGGCGCGAGGTCAGCTGCGCGCGTGTGCCCTGCCCCGCACCCCGAATTCCCACTCCCCCGGCATCTTTCCCGCAATCCACCTACTCTGGATTCATGCGCAGGTCGTCTCTTCCGGCGGTCGCATGCCGCGTCGCCGACACGCTCATCGCCCGCGGGCACCACGGCGTCATCGTTTCCCCCGAGACGCCCGCGTCCACCGCCGCCGATGCCGCCCGCGCGCTCGGCGCCCACCCGACCGCCATCACCACCTCCCAGGTCTTCCTGCTCGACAACGACCCGGTGCTGCTCCTGGTCGCCGACCACCACGCCGTCGATCTGGTCCGCACCGGCAAACGCCTGGAAGGCACCCTCCGCCCCGCCCCCGCCGAACTCGTCGAGCGGGTCACCGGCCAGCCGATCGACGGCACCGCCCCCGTCGGCCACCCGACCAACCTGCCCACCTGGGTCGACACCGCCCTCTCCGAACACCCGGAGGTCTGGGCGGCAGGCGGCCACCCGAACACGGTGTTCCGCACCAACTTCCGCGAACTCGTCCGCATCACCGCGGGCCTGCCGATCCAGGTGGATTGAGCGAGCACCGCCGCGCGACCGGGCCGACTGCCCGCGTGCTCGCGATCACAACGACCCGACCTCGAGGAGGGGCGGCGACCTCGAGCGCGCCGGCGCTCCAGCAACAGGGCGTAGGTTGGGGCGGTGGGTGAAGTGCGACGTACTCCGGCAGAACTGGTGGTTCCCGACGATCTGAGCGGGATCACGGCCGAGCAATATCGGGCGTCGATGCGCCATTATCCGGCGGGCGTCACCGTCGTGACGATCGGCGGAGCGAGCGGCCCCGTCGGCTTCACCGCCACCTCGTTCGCGTCGCTGTCGCTGGAACCGCCGCTGGTCTCGTTCAATATCGCGCACACCTCGTCGAGCATCGACGCCCTGCGCGCCGCCGACTCGGTCGTCATCCATTTCCTCGGCGAGCACCAGCACGACCTCGCCCACCGCTTCTCCCGCACGGCCGCCGAACGCTTCACCGACCGCGCCCTCTGGACCACCCTCGACACCGGCGAGCCCGTCCTGCACGGCACCCCCATCTGGCTGCGCACCACCATCCACCAGCTCATCGACATCGGCGACCACACCCTCGCCGTAGGCCTGGTCACCCGAGTCCACGACGAAACCCAACACACCCCCGCCGCCGCCCCCCTCCTCTACTACAACGGCAAATACCACCGCCCCACCGCCCTGGACCTCTGAACGGATCACAGCGCATGAGCGAATTCCGCGTCACCGGCGTATTCCCTGTCAGCTTCCGGCGCAATCCGTTCGCAGTGGGATACGGGGACATTCGACATCGGAGACCCAGTCGAGCTCCGACGCTCTGGTGGAGTGCTGGCGTGCGGCACACTGGACGCGATGGTGATTCATCGGTCGCCGAGAGGCGAGTTCACGCATTTTCTCGGACGAGGTCGCGCAGCGAGTTCGCGCCGGTGACGTCATCCAGTCGATGGAGATGACGGACTACCTCATCAGGACGCACGGCGGCGCGGACCTCGTCGAATCCGCGCGGGACGCACACCTCGGGCGAACAGTGCCGGGCGAGTTGATTGATCCCGATTCAGCGGCCGACTGACCTCGCCTACTCGCAGGCCACGCCGTCATTGTTGCGGTCGAGACCCGCTCGGTACCCGGGCTCGCCGCGCATGATCGGGGCTGCGCCGGCGGCCCGTGCCTCTGTGCAGTTGTCGTAGTAGACGTTGGAGGCGGACGGTGCGGGTGGTGGGGCCACGAAGGGCTGAGGAGCCGGCACTGTCGTGGTCGTGACGATCACCACGGGCGGCGGTGGCGGTGGCGTCTGAGTGGTCGTCGGCACGGCCGGGACAAGCGGCGCGGCGATGGTGGTTGTGGGCGTCGCGACTGGGACAGTCGTGGTCGGTGCGAGGGTCGCGGCGCCCGCCGCGGTCGAGGTCAACGACGTGACCGTCGAAGTTCTTGTGGTGGTCGATGTTTCAGCAGGCCGAGTGGTCGACGTGGCCGTGGCCGTCGGGGACGGCTGCTCCTCGGCGATACTCCCGAGCACCCCCAGACCGAGCACGCCGGCCACGCCGACCCCCGCGATCAACGGCCAGCGGCGCTTCTTGTCCTGTGGCCTGGGCGGACGGGCCCACGGATCGGGCGGCTGCATCGGTCGAGTCACTGAATCCCCTTGGAGTTCGTACGTTCCTTGGGGCCTTCATCGCGACCTGCGGAGAGGCCGTTACCCAATTTGCCGGAGGGTCAAACCTTTTCGATCTTGGTCGGCTCGACGTGGCCCGACAGGCAGCCGGACCACGTCGGACAGATCAGCCGATCAGGCAGGGGGCGGCGCCGGTGAGGGTGTCGGAGGTGAGGGGGCGGGTTTCGGGGGTGGGGTTCCAGTGGGCGCCCGTGGCGGTGTAGGTCCAGGTGGGGCCGGTGGTGACGAGGCGGGTGATCGCTTCGATGAGGCGGTCCACGTCGGCGGCGGTGGTGCCGAGGCCGATGCTGGCGCGCAGGGCCGCGTCGAGGCCGAGGTGGGCGAGGAGGGGGTGGGCGCAGAAGCGGCCGTCGCGGACGCCGATGGCGTGTTCGGCGGAGAGGTAGGCGGCGACCTGGCCGGGGGCGTGACCGGCGACGGTGAAACAGACGATGCCGACGGTGTCGGGGCTGTCGGACCAGATGCGGACCACGTCCACGCCGGGCAGGGCGGACAACCCGGCGCGCAGCCGGTCGGCCAGGAACCGTTCGTGGGCAACGAGTTCGGCGGGATCGATGGCGGCGAGCGCGTCGCAGGCGGCGGCGATCGCGGCCGCGCCGAGCACGTTCGGCGACCCGGCCTCGTGCCGCTGCGGCGCCGCGGCCCAGTCGACCCGATCGACGCCGACCTCGCGCACCGCACCGCCACCCGCCAGGTACGGCGCCCCGGCGTCGAGCCAATCCCGGCGCCCGACCAGCACACCGCTGCCGAACGGCGCGTAGAGCTTGTGCCCGGAGAACGCGAGGTAGTCGATTCCGCTCTCGCGCAGGGAGATCCGGCGATGCGGGGCCAGCTGCGCCGCGTCGACGAGGATCCGCGCGCCGCACTGGTGGGCGATGGTGGCCAGCCGCTCGAGCGGCAGCACCTCGCCGGTGACATTCGAGGCGCCGGTCACCGCGAGCAAAGCCGCAGGCCTGCTGCACAATTCGCCGATGACGCGCCGGATCGTCTCCTCGACGGTGTCGGCGGCGCGCACCACCCGGCGCCCGTGCGCGGTCCACGGCAGGAAGTTCGCGTGGTGTTCGATGTCGAGCACCACGGTCTCTCCCGGCACGCACCCGGCCAGCAGGTTCAGCGAGTCGGTGGTGTTGCGGGTGAACACGACGACCTGGTCGTCGCAGGCGTCGAGGAACCGCGCGACCGAGCCGCGCGAGGCCTCGTAGCACTCGGTGGAGATCCGCGAGGCGTAGCCTGCGCCGCGGTGCACGCTGGCGTAGTACGGCAGCAGCTGCGAGATCCGGTCGGTGACCTGCTGCAACGCGGGCGCGCTGGCCGCGTAGTCGAAGTTGGCGTAGGTGCTCTCGCCGCCTTGGACGAGCGGTACGCGCAGGTCGGCGCCGGAGACGGCGGCCAGGGCACAGGTGGGGTCGATTACTGCGGTCATCACGAAATCCCGTCGGCTCAGGGACCCGGTTCATCGAAGAAGGCGAGTCCGCGCTTGCCGCGCCCACTGCGGACGGCGGCCTGGTCGTCACCCGGAGCACCCCACCGCGGAGGAGGGTTGCCGACCAGCTAGCCGGGGCTTGACGCTGGTACTCGTGACCTGTGGACGAGAGTGACAGACGATCGCGGGCGCTGTCAACCACTCCCGCGGATTGCCGCTCGATTGCCCTACCGCCAATGATCTGCCGTATCCACGATGGAAGACCCAGATGATTGATCCGCTCAACTATTTGTTAGAGTGGCCGGCATGTCCACGAACCCGAACGCCGTCCGCGGCCTGCCGCGCTACCCGGTGTACGCACTCGGACGGCTCACGAAGGCACTGCACGCCGAGATCGACGTCCCCTTGCGCGATCACTGGGTGCTCACCTTCATCGCGGAGAACGCGGATCTGACCCAGAAGAAGGTCGGCGACGCGCTCGGCATCGACCGCAGCGAAGTCGTCCGGTTGGTCGACGCGCTGGAACGCGGCGGCCTGGTCGAACGCACCCGCGACGGCAAGGACCGCCGCAAGTACCGGCTGCGGATCACCGACGCCGGGCGCAAGCAGTGCAAGCGCACCGACCGCCTGATCGCCGACGCCACCGCGCGGGTGCTCGAGCGGCTCGATGCCGGCGAGCAACGGCAGCTGCACCAGCTCGCCCTCACCGCGCTGGGCGAGGACCCGGGATCACCCTCGTGATCGGCGCCGACGGCACGCTTCGCGCTGCCGTCCGAGCGCTCACCTCCCGAGTACCGTTGGCATCTGGTGACCATCCTGTTTGCCCTCCGGTAACCCGACCGTGAAATGACTGACGACACCGATGGGGGTCAACCGATGAGAGGTGGACTGAGCACGATGCTCGAGCCACGCACTGAGGAACCGGCCAGGTTGCGTGATCCGCTGTTACGCGCCGACCTGGCCGCGCCGCCGCGCACCCTGGTCGACATCCTCACCAGCACCGCACTGGCCCACCCCGACGCACCGGCCATCGACGACGGCACCGTCGTGCTCACCTACCTGGAGCTGATCGCGGCGATCGAGGCCAGGATGGTCGAGCTCACCGCGGCCGGCGTGCACCCCGGCGACCGGGTCGGCGTGCGGATGCCGTCGGGCTCGGCCGCGCTGTATGTCACCATCCTGGCCGTGCTGTACTGCGGCGCCGCGTACGTACCCGTCGACGCCGACGACCCGGAGGAGCGCGCCCGGCTCGTCTTCGGCGAGGCCAGGGTGAGCGCCATGGCCACCGCCGACGGCATCGAATCGGCCACCGCCACGGCGGGCCGCCCGCCCACCTCGGACTGGAACACCCTGCCGAGCCCCGCCGACGACGCCTGGATCATCTTCACCTCCGGCTCCACCGGCACCCCGAAGGGCGTCGCGGTGACCCACCGCAATGCCGCGGCCTTCGTCGACGCCGAGGCCAACCTGTTCCTGCGGCACGCTCCGATCGGCCCCGGCGACCGCGTGCTGGCCGGCCTGTCGGTGGCGTTCGACGCCTCCTGCGAGGAGATGTGGCTGGCCTGGCGCCACGGCGCCTGCCTGGTTCCCGCCCCGCGCGACCTCGTGCGCACCGGCGCCGACCTCGGCCCGTGGCTGATGCGCCGCGAGATCAGCATCGTCTCCACCGTGCCGACGCTGGCCGCAACCTGGCCCGCCGAGGCACTCGATTCGGTGCGGCTGCTGATCTTCGGCGGCGAGGCGGTCCCGCCGGAGCTGGCCGAACGCCTGGCCGGTGGCGCCGACCGCGAGGTGTGGAACACCTACGGCCCCACCGAGGCCACAGTCGTCGCCTGTGCCGCGCTGCTCGACGGCACCATGCCGATCCGCATCGGCCTGCCGCTGGACGGCTGGGACCTCACCGTCGTCGACCCGCAGGGTCAGCCGGTGCCGGTGGGCGAGACCGGGGAACTCGTGATCGGCGGTGTCGGCCTCGCCCGCTATCTGGACCCGGCCAAGGACGCCGAGAAGTACGCCCCGCTGCCCTCGCTCGGCTGGGAACGCGCCTACCGCAGCGGCGATCTGGTGCGCAACGACCCCGACGGCCTGATCTTCCTCGGCCGCGCCGACGACCAGATCAAGATCGGCGGCCGCCGCATCGAGCTCGGCGAGATCGACAACGCCCTGCAGCACCTGCCCGGCGTGAGCGGCGCGGCCGCCGCGATCCGGACGACCAAGGCGGGCAACAAGATCCTGGTCGGCTACCTCACCGGCGCCGGACCCGACTTCGACGTGAAGAAGGCCAGGGAGATCCTGGCCGAACAGCTCCCGGCTCCGCTGGTGCCGCGGCTCGCGGTCGTCCCCGACCTGCCGACCCGCACCTCGGGCAAGGTCGACCGCAACGCTCTGCCCTGGCCCCTGCCGAGTTCCGAGGAGCCCGCCGAATCCGGGCTCGGCGGCACCGCGGCCTGGGTCGCCGGCCTGTGGGACGCCATCCTCGGCGCCGAACCCACCGACCTCGACGCCGACTTCTTCGACCTGGGCGGCGGCTCGCTGGCGGCGGCACAGCTGGTCGGGGCGCTGCGCGAGCGGTATCCGCACGTCACCGTCGCCGATCTCTACGATCATCCGCGGCTGGGTTCGCTGGTGGAATTGCTCGACGGCAGCGCACCGGTCGCGGAGGTCGACGAGCGCGTGGTGGCGCCGACACCGCTGCGCGCACAGCTCACCCAGGTGCTGGCCACCATTCCGCTCACCACGCTCACCGGCCTGCAGTGGGTCACCTGGCTGGCCGTGGTGTCGGCCATCGCCGGCTGGTCCGGCTCGCTGCCGTGGCTGCCGCGGTTGTCCTGGTGGTGGATCGCACTGGCCTTCGTGCTGTTCATCTCGCCGCTGGGCCGGATGACGTTGTGTGTGGCGGGTTCCCGCGTGCTGCTCGCTGGACTGCGCCCCGGCACGTATCCGCGCGGCTCGTGGGTGCACCTGCGACTGTGGGCCGCCGTGCGCCTGTCGGAGGCCAGCGGTGCCGAAAGCCTCTCCGGCGCACCGCTGATGGTGCCCTTCGCCCGCGCGCTCGGCGCGAAGATCGGCAAGGGCGTCGACCTGCACACCCTGCCGCCGGTCACCGGCATGCTCGAACTCGGCGACGGCGCCAGCGTGGAACCCGAGGTGGACCTGTCCGGCTACTGGGTCGACGGCGACGTCGTGCACATCGGCGGCATCACCATCGGCGACGGCGCGGTGATCGGCGCCCGCTCGATCCTGTTGCCCGGCACCAAGATCGGCAAGAAGGCCGAGATCGCGCCCGGTTCTGCCGTCTCGGGCAAGGTGAAGGCCGAACAGGAATGGGCCGGTTCGCCCGCCACGAAGACGGGCAAGGCCCCGCGCCGCTGGCCCGACCACGCGCCCGAACGCGCCAGGCACTGGCTGATCGTGTTCGGCCTGTCCTCGATGGCGCTGGCCGCCATGCCCGTGCTCGGCCTGGCCGTCGGCGGCACGTTCATCGCCTGGTGGGTGCGCGAGGAGACCACCATCGGCGCCGCCGCGCTGCGCGGTTTCGCCATCCTGCCGGTCGCCACCCTGCTCAGTCTCGCCGTGTACGCCGTCGCGACCGTGCTCGCCGTGCGCCTGCTCGGCATCGGCCTGCGCGAGGGCTACCACCCCGTGCGCAGCCGCACCGGCTGGCAGGTGTGGGCCACCGAGCGCCTGCTCGACTCGGCCCGCACGTTCCTGTTCCCCCTCTACGCCAGCCTGCTGACCCCGATCTGGCTGCGCCTGCTCGGCGCGAAGATCGGCAAGAACGTCGAGGCGTCGACGGTGCTGTTGCTGCCCAAGTTCACCGTCGTCTCCGACGGCGCGTTCCTGGCCGACGACACCATGATCGCCAGCTACGAACTCGGCGGCGGCTGGCTGCGCATCGGCGAGGCCAAGGTCGGCAAGCGCGCGTTCCTCGGCAACTCCGGCATGACCGCGCCGGGGCGCCGGGTGCCCAAGAACGGGCTGGTCGCGGTGCTGTCGGCGGCGCCGACCAAGGCCAAGGCCGGCTCGTCGTGGCTGGGCAGCCCGCCGGTGCGACTGCGCCGCGCGACCGAATCCAGCGACACCTCACGCACGTTCGATCCGCCCCTGCGGTTGAAGCTGGCCCGCGCGTTCGTCGAGACCTGCCGGTTGATTCCGGTGATGGTCACGTTCGCCATCGGCCTCGGCGTGCTGTTCACCCTGGCCCTGATCGCGCGGCATTCGGACTATCTCGTCGCGGCGCTGCTCTCCGGCCTGGTGTTGATGGCGGCGGGCGCGGTGGCGGGTGCGCTCGCGGTGGCCGCGAAGTGGTTGCTGGTCGGCCGGATTCGCGCCGTCGAGCATCCGCTGTGGAGCTCGTTCGTGTGGCGCAACGAGGTCTCCGACGCCTTCGTCGAGACCGTCGCGGCGCCCTGGTTCGCCAGGGCCGCCACGGGTACTCCCGTGATGAACCTGTGGCTTCGTGGACTCGGTGCCAAGATCGGCCGCGGGGTATGGTGCGAGTCCTATTGGCTACCGGAGGCGGACCTCGTGACACTCGGTGACGGCGCGACCGTGGAGCGCGGCTGCGTGGTGCAGACCCATCTGTTCCATGACCGCATCATGTCCATGGACACGGTGACCCTGGACGCGGGCGCCACCCTCGGCCCGCACTGTGTCGCCCTGCCCGCCGCCCACATCGGCGCCGGCGCCACCATCGGCCCCGCGTCGCTGGTGATGCGCGGTGACGTGGTCCCACCGTCGACCCGCTGGTGGGGCAACCCCATCTCGCCGTGGACCGGCACCGCCGCGACGCCGGAGTCGAGGCAGCGCGGAGCCGCCTGATGCGGAGCAAGTTCTACGAGGCCCCCATCGACGACTACCTACCGCAGAACGGGAACCGCGGCTACCGCGTCTCCCGGTACGAACTGGAACTGAGCTACAAGCCCGCCAGCAACCGCCTGGCCGGGCGCGCGGTAGTCATCGCGGTGACCACCGCGGTGCGGTCCTGGTTCACCCTCGATCTGTCGCAGGCGCTGACGGTGTCGAAGGTGTTCGTGAACGGGGCCAAGGCCGCCAAGTTCGCGCACCAGCACAACAAGCTCTCGGTCACCCCGCAGCAGAAGATTCCCGCGGGCGGGGTCCTGGAGATCACCGTCCAGTACGCGGGCACGCCGAAGCCGGTGCGCGGGCCGTGGGGCGAGGTCGGCTGGGAAGAGCTCACCGAGGGCGCGCTGGTGGCGAGCCAGCCCAACGGCGCGGCGTCCTGGTTCCCCTGCGACGACCACCCGAGTTCCAAAGCGTCCTACCGGATCTCGATCACCACCGACAGCCCGTTCTACGCTGTCGCCAACGGCACCCTGATGCGCAAGCAGGCCAAGGCCAGCCAGACGACCTGGGTGTACGAGCAGCCCGAGCCGATGGCCAGCTACCTGGCGACGATCCAGATCGGCAACTACCGCAAGTACCGGATCGGCGCGCCCGGCGAGCCGGTGCCGATGCAGGCCGTCGTCCCGCCGCGGCTGCGCGCGAACTTCGAGCACGACTTCGCCAGGCAGCCGCAGATGATGGCGCTGTTCACCGAGAAGTTCGGGCCGTACCCGTTCGAGGGCTACACGGTGGTGGTCACCGACGACGAGCTCGACATCCCCATCGAGGCGCAGGGCATCTCGGTGTTCGGCGCCAATCACTGTGACGGCAAACGCGGTTCGGAGCGCCTGGTCGCGCACGAGCTGGCGCACCAGTGGTTCGGCAACAGCCTGACCTTGAAGCAGTGGCGCGACATCTGGCTGCACGAGGGCTTCGCCTGTTACGCGGAGTGGATCTGGTCCGAAGCGGCGGGCGGCCCCACCGCCGACCAGCTGGCCAGGGCCGCGCGGACCAATCTGGCGCGCCAGCCGCAGGACATCGTCATCGGCGACCCCGGCCCGAAGGACATGTTCGACGACCGCGTCTACAAGCGCGGCGCGCTCACCCTGCACGCGCTACGCCTGGAGCTGCGCGACCATCTGTTCTTCGAACTCGTCCGGGAGTGGACCGCGCGCTATCGGCACGGCTCGGTGACGACCGAGGAATTCGTCGATCTGGCAGGCCATTACAGCGTGGCCCCGCTGCGTCCACTGTTCGCGCTCTGGCTGGGCACCAAGCCGCTGCCGACGCTCCCGCCGCTGGGCGGGTCGGCGCATCAGAACACCAGGTAGCGCTGGGCCAGTTCCTCCACGAGGGGATCGTCGGAGGGCACCATCTCCAGTGCCTCGAGGTCGTCGGCGACCGAGATGCTCCTGGTGTCGTCGCGCTCGGGGTCGGGGCCGTCCTCGGCCAGCTGGCGCAACAGCTTCTGTCGGACTCGATCCTTCAGTGAATCGCGCATACGTCCAGACTGCCTGCCCGACGGCGCGGGCACCAGTATCAGACGGGCGTGAGCCAGGTTCCCCACGGCGTGTTGCGCAACACGGTGTAGGCGGTGAGCACGCCGACGAACGACCACACCGTCACCGCGCTCAGCCCGGGCAGGCGCCACCGTTCACCCCGGCGCGCGCGCAGCGCCCAGTCGACGACGAACACCGCGAACGCGATGACCAGCGGCAACGCCAGGATGTTGCTGTGCAGCGAGTCGAGCACGCGCCCGTCGGTGAGATTGTGCATCGCCCGCATGCCGCCGCAGCCCGGGCAGTACACCCCGAACAGCGCGTAGACCGGGCACAGCCCGTAGGACCCCTCGACGTGCGGGTCGCGGAAATGCAGCAGCGCCAGCGTGCCGATGCCGAGCCCGGCCGTGATCAGCGGCGGAGCCAGCCGTCGCCAGACCGGCGGCGTCTCCGTGCTCGGGTTCTCGGCCATGACCGGCGTGCTGTCCACGCTCCCACGGTACTGGGGCCGAGACGAGGCCGTCCAGCACGCCGGACGCTGTAATTTTCCGGCGAATCCGGGCGATTTCACAGTGTCAGCGCCTCGCGTGACCCCGTTCACAACAAATGGGACACTGTGACCCGCTAACACTAGCTAGCACCCCAGCACGCACTGTACGGTGGCCTACGACACAAAGGAGTGCCGACATGCTAGCGAAGTCGATGATGACGCTCGGCGGCGTGAGTGCCCGGTTCCGCACCGGACTGCGTACCCGCGGTTTCGCCACCGCGAAGCTCAACGCCCCCGCCACCGCGCCCCAGGTCGTCCCGGTGACCACCGCCGACGGCGCCGATCTCCGGGTCCACGTCTACGGGCCCGACACCGCACCCACCCTGGTTCTCATCCACGGCTGGGCGTGCAGCATCGAATACTGGAACCCGCAGCTCAACGCCTTCGCCGGCGAGTACCGCGTGGTCGCCTACGACCAGCGCGGCCACGGCGAATCGACCCTCGGCACCGCCACCCCGAGCGAGCACACCCTGGCCGACGACCTCGCCGCCGTCCTCGACGCGACGCTGCGTCCGGGCGAGAAGGCCGTGCTCGCCGGGCACAGCATGGGTGGCTTGACCATCCAGGCCTGGGCCAAGCACCACCCCGAGCAGGTCGGCGAGCGGGCCGCCGCGGTGCTGCTGGCCAACACCGCCAACGGCGGGATCCGCTGGGAAACCGACATGCTGCCGGTGCTGAACAAGCAGCTCACCGTCGCCGACTACCCGGTCACCCTGCTCGGCGCGCCGGTGCGGATGCCGCAGCCGGTGAGCGAGTCGCTGCTGTTCGCGCCGCTGCCGATCCCCGGCGGCTGGTTCACCGAGCAGATGTTCCGGTACCGGATCTGCACCCCGGAGGCCAGCGCCGAGGAGATCGCCTTCGCGATCGGCATCATCCGCTCGTGCCGTCCGCTCGCGCGCGGCCGCCACGCCGCCGCCATGGCCGACATGGACCTGACGGAGGGCACCGCCAACCTGACCGTGCCGACGACCGTGATCGCGGGCGCCAAGGACCGGCTGCTCCCGCAGCGCATGTCCCGGCCGATCGTCGACATCCTGCGCCGCACCGGCCACCTGGCCGATGTCCACGTGCTGCCGCACGGCCACCTCGGAAACATCGAGGACACCGACGCCTTCGACGCGATCCTGCGCCAGATCCTGCGTTCGGCCACCTACTCTCGGGCCACCCGCCGCAACGTCGCCGCCCGCTGACCCGAGTCGGTTCTCCTGGGTCCGGTCAACGGCGATCGGCTCAGGAGCAACGCGAGACCCCGACCCTTCCCGGGTCGGGGTCTTCCCTTTTCTCAGGGCAGCAGCAGGCCCCAATACAGCGCCCACAGCGTGAAACCGACGCCGCCGCACACGAGCAGCGCCCACCGCGTCCGCGCCACGGCCGACTCGCCGCCACCCCTGGCGACGACGAACCCCAGCGCGACCACCGCGCACACCGCGATCACCTGCAGGGCCACCCACGGCAGCGTGCGCCCGAACAGCAGCGGGCCGAACGAGGTCGCCCGCGTCGAGGCGACCCACACCAGCTGCGCGATCGTGCCGACCACACCGATACCGGCCGTCACCACCAGGATCCGGGCCGGGCCGGGGCGCGGCAGACGCCATGCGCGCACGAGACCCGTCAGCGCGTACGCCGCGAAGGCGAGCACCGTCGTCACCAGGACCGCGAGCAACGCCGCCGGCGATTCCCACCACGACAGCGGGGTCAACGGCGACACCGAATGCGCTTGCGCCGCAGGTCTGTCCGCGGACCTGTCGGCCGAGGCCGGGAGCGCGGTCACCCAATCACCCATGAGCTCGGCGTAGCCGGGAGCCAGGTCCTCGCCCTTGTCGAACCCGTCGGTCGTCGTGAAACCGCCGTGCTGCGCGCCAGGCAGGGTGCGCAGTGTGTAGTTCGTCTTGCCGACGCGGTCGAACGCTTTCTGGAAGCCGCGCAGGCTGTCACCGGGCGGGGTCAGCCGATCCAGCTCACCCCAGATCCCGAGCACCGGCTGCCGGATGCTCTCCAGAACCGGCGTCGGGTCGTAGTCGGCCTGGGCGAACAGGCCCGCACCGGCCGACACGCGGATCGCGTTGCGTCCCAGCGTGTCCACCATCGAACCGCGCACGCCGCCCGCCGCGAATCTCGTCTCGTTGGCCCAGTTCTGTTGTGCGGCGGGCGCGCCCGAGTTGGCCCCGATGGTGATCAGGAACGCGACGTCGGCCGAGCGCGCCGTGGCCATCGGCGCGACCCAGCCGCCTTCGGACAGCCCCCACAGGCCGACCTTCGCCGGATCGACTTCCGGCCGCGCCCGCAGCGCCGCGACGCCGGCGAGCGCGTCCTCGGCGAGCAGGGAGTAGTCGCGGTGGGCCGGGGTGTAGTCCTCGGTGCGCTTGGCGTAGGTCAGCGCGACGATGCCCTGACGCGCCAATGCCGCGGCGACCTGGGCGTATTGAGGGCTGGGTGAGGTCCCCGAGCCGTGCACGAGCACGACGCCGGGGCGGCCGGTCGCGTCGGCCGGCGCGTGGACCGTGCCGGTGGTGGTGGTCCCGTCGGAACGGCCGAACGTGATATCGGTGGTGGTCGGCCCGTCCGCCCGCGCGACCGGCGCACCGGCTACGACAGCGGCGATCATGCCGGTGAGCAGGGCTGTTCGCAGAAGCACGGTCGATCTCTATTCGTTGTCGGTCATCCCTGGCGCCGGGAAGGCGAGGAAGCGGGTCAGCACCCGGCGCGTGCCCGGCCGCCCTTCGGCGTGCGTGGCCTGGAAGCGTTTGAGCAGGGCGAGGTAGTCCTCGCAGAAGGCCTCGAGCTCCTCGGGGGTCGCGTAGATCGCGCCGCGCGAGAAGGGCATCACATCGCCCCACTCGCCCAGTTCCTCCCGCTCCGCCAGGAAGCGCTGGAACGTCTCGACATCCTCGGTGATGTACTGCGCGACAAGCCCTTCCAGCAGTTCGCGCATCTCCGGCGACTGCGTCTTGTCGAGCCGGTACCGCAGATCCTTCGGCGGCGAACGCCACCAGCGCTCCTTGCCCTTCGCCAGTTCCGGAGCCTCCTCGATGAATCCGTGCTCGGCGAGCTGACGCAGGTGATAACTGGTGGCGCCGGTGTTCTCCCCCAGCAGCGCTCCCAAGGCGGTGGCCGTGGCGGGGCCCTTCTCCGCGAGCGCGCGAAGGATGCGCTGCCGCAACGGATGTGCCAGCGCCCTGAGTGTGACGGGATCGGTGATCTCCCTGGGTGCTACTTCCTCGGCCATATATGCACAGTACTCTTTGCACAGATTTCTATGCAAAGGTTTTTCTGCACGTTCGCGCACGCCGGTTCCCGACACCGGGCGGCGATCCACAGCATGATGGTGTGATGGCCGAAGGGGTGAGCGCATGCGCGCAGTGCTGATTTTGCTCGTCGTGCTCGTGATCGCGCTGGTCGTCGGCGATCGGGTCGCGGTCGTGATGGCGCAGAACGAGATCGGCCGCCAGGTCGCCGCCGAGTACGAGCTGCCCCAGCGCCCCGATGTCACGATCGGCGGCTACCCGTTCCTGACCCAGGCCGTCGACGGCATCTACCAGGACATCGACATCCGGGTCGGCGACTGGAGCGGCCAGGACATCTCCGTCCGCGACCTGGACGTCGCGCTCACCGATGTCACCGCGTCCCTGTCCGACGTGCTGAACCGCCGCGGTTCGAACCTGGTCGCCGCGACGGCGACCGCCACGGCCGTCGTCCCCTACGACGTCGTGCGCACCTTCGCACCGTCCAGTGTCGAGTCGATCTCCGACAGCCCGGAGGGCCTGCGCGTCACCGGAAAGTTCCCCGTCGCGGGCATCTCCGTCCCCGCGACGGTCTTCGTCACCGTCACCCCGGTGGACGGCGGCATCGAGGTCACCCCGGTCTCGGCCCAACCCGCGATCGGCGGCCCGGCGATCCCGCTGTCGCTGCTCCGCAGCACCCTGACCTTCGTCGTCCCCCTGCGCCAGCTCCCCTTCGGCGCCCGCCTCACCGCCATCGAGCCGGGCGCCGACGGCCTGCACGCGACGGCGGTAGCGCACGACGTCAGCCTGACCGACGCGCCCTGACTGTCTACCTGTCGACGGCGTAGCGCGAATAGACCACCCATCCGTCGAGGACCCTGGACTCGACCAGCCGCAGCCGCGGCACCTCGTACCCGTCCGGGAACAAGCGCCTGCCCTCGCCCTGCACGGTCGGATAGGCGAACAACCGGTACTCGTCGACCAGACCCGCCTCGATCAGGGCATGACTGAGCCGGATGCTGCCGGTCACCACGATGTCCGCGCCCGGCCGCGCCTTGAGCTCGGCGATCAGGGTCACCGGATCGCCGGCGAGCACCGTCGAGTTCTGCCACCCAGGCTCGGTCATCGTGGCCGACACGACGTACTTGTGCTGCCGGTTCAGCGATTCGGTGATCCCGGTCCGGTCGTCGACCTGCTCGGGCCAGTACCCGCGGAAGTCCTCGAAGGTCTGCCTGCCGAGCACCAGCGCGTCCGACGCGGCGGTCTGCCGGTGCAGTTCGGCGAGCTGCTCGGCATTGCTCGCCGTCGGATCGAACCAGTCACCGAGCATCTCCACCGCGCCGTCGACGGTGATGTTCTGCGTGATCGCCAGTGTGCGCACGAAGCCTCCTCGTTCGACCGGCCCCCTCTCAGTAGAGACTGCGCGACCACCGCGAACTCATCGGCCGACGATGCTCCTACGGGTTCATCTCGTACGCGCCCGCCAGCGACCGCGCCTCGGCGTAGACCCGCTCGAAGCGCCGCTCGTCCGCGACCGGGCGGCGCACGAGGTCCATGGCGCGCTTCTGTTGCGCCGGTGTGGCACTGGGCTTGCCGTGCAGCGCGACAGCGTGCCGGGAGAACTCGCGGACGAAGCCGTCGAAGAGCTGGTCGAGCACCGCGTGATCGGTGCCTTCGATGCGCGCCTGCTCCAGCACCAGCTGCGCGTAGGGCACCGCCGTGAACAGCTCCCCGATCACGAACAGGAAGTCGACGTCGCGCTGCTGCCGCGCGGTCGGCCCCGCGGCGGCCAACAGCGCCTGGAAGGCGCGCACCTGCTCGAGGAACACCGCGACATTGGGGACCGTCGCGAACTCCTCGAACACCGGCAGCCAGTCCGCGAAGCGCACCTTGCCGAGCCCCGAGCTGGGCCCCTGCCGGAACAGGAACTCGTCGTCGGCGCCGTCACGCCTGGTCGGCACCGGAGCGTAAGCGGCGCCCGCGAATTCGGCGCGCAGCGGCTTGATCACCGCGCCCGCGCGCGGAGCGAGCTTGCGGCTCGACCACGACAGGGCGCCCGCGACGGCCCGCGTCGTCGCCGCCGGAGCGATCGCGGCGCCGGGCAGCGAACGCAGCACCGCCAGCCCGACGTCGGCGGGATGGAACATGTAGTTGGCCATGAACTTCAGCGACAACGCCATATTGACGTGCACGGTGCCCTCCAGCCGGGGCAGGCCGAACATGGCCGTCATCGCGATCGGGAAGTACATGTCGTTCTCGAAGCCGCGCGCCGCGATCACATCGGCGAGGTCCTCGATGACGCGCTGCCCCTGCCTGGTCACCGACATCTTCTCGATCGCGTTGAACAGCAGATAGCGCCGGTCGTCCTCGTTCGCCGAACGCATGTAGTCGACGGCCCGCTCGCTGTAGAGCTTCATGCCGATCAGCCGGGCGTAGGTGTCGGTGATCAGCGCGCGGACCTGCGGGAACTCGGTCACCCGGTGGCCGAACAGGATGCGGTTGTCGGCATGGTCGACGGCCTCGTAGAAGGCGTGCTCACAGGCGCCGATCGCGCCGAAGCCGAGATTGAACTTGCCGATGTTCACGGTGTTCATCGCGGCGTGGAAGGCGTCCTCGCCGGTGTGCAGGATGTCTTCCTCGGCGACCGGGTAGTTGTCCAGCTCGAACGAGGCGACGTAGATCTGCGAAGCCACCACGTTCTTGCGCAGCTGATACGCCTCATGCTGGCTGTCGGCGACGAAGAACAGGTAGCCCTCGTAGTCGGCGTCGGTCGGCTTCTGCCGCATCGCCGCGGCGCTGTCGATGATCGGCTTGTCGGAGCGGCGGCCGAAGACCGACACCATCCTGGCCAGGTTGCCGTTGCCGATGTAGTACTTCGCGCCGGTGGCGGTGTAGGTGCCGTCGGCCTGCGGGTCGACGATCATGTCGGTGGAATACACGTCGGCGCCGTGCTGCTGCTCGGACAGGCCGAAGGCGAAGATCTCCCCGGCGTCGAGCTGCGCGGCCGCCTTGCGCTTGGCGGCGACGTTGCCGCTCTGCCAGATCGGCCCGAGGCCGAGGATGGTGACCTGCCAGATGTACCAGTACGTCATCCCGTAGAAGCCGAAGATCTGGCTGAGCGCGGCGTTGCGGGCGGTGTCCCAGCGCTTGTCCGGATCACCGTCGGCAAACTCGGCCGGGGTGAGGAAGGTCGCGAACAGCTTCTCCCGCCGCACGAAGTCGACGAACTCCGCGGGCCACACCCGCTCGTGATCGTCGCGGATCAGCCGCTTCTTGCCGCGGGCCTCGAACCACTCCACGACGGTGCGCAGCAGCGCCCGCGTGGCCGGGTCGAACTGCGCGAAATCGCTGTTCTTCGGGTGGAACAGGGCCTGGGACATCATCGACTCCTCATCGGAAGACCACTTCCTACAACACTGTAGTAAATCTTCCTACACGAATGAAGGAAAAAAGTCGCATTGCTAAGGTGGTGAGCGTGGGTAGCGAGACAGCCGTGGCGCGGCGACGAAGAGCCGCACACCTGGGCCCGGAACGCCGCCGCCCCCAGGTGCTCGATGCCGCGCTGGCCATCGCCGTCGAGAGCGGTGTCGCCGGGGTGACCATGGGCGCCGTCGCCGACCGGATGGGCGTCACCCGGCCCGTGGTCTACGCGTGCTTCCCCGACCGCGTCCAGCTCATCGAGGCCCTGCTCGAGCGCGAGGAGAACTACCTCATCTCCGGCGTGATCGAGGTCCTGCCGCCGCGCACGACCAACGCCGACGAGACCGTCTTCGTCGAAGGCTTCCGCGCCCTCCTGCACAAGGCCGCCAGCCGCCCCGACGCCTGGCGCCTCGTCTACGGCAACCCCGACCCCGCCGTCGCCGGCTCCTTCGGCCGCGGCCGCCAACTCGCCGTCACCCGCTGCACCGCCCTGCTCCGCCCCACCCTGCACGCCTGGGGCACCGAGAACGCCGACCACAAACTCCCCGCCCTGGCCGAACTCTGGGTCTCCGCGGGCGAAGGCGCCGTCCGCACCCTCCTGGCCGCCGAAACCCCCTGGACCCCCGACACCCTCGGCGAATTCATCGGCGCCGCCGTCTACCGAGCCATGCGCGCCGCCTGAACTTCAACGGGCACAACCGCTCACATTCCGGACACCGCCTGTACACCCCCGAAATAGGGTCCGACCAGGGAAACCCGGTGACGATGACGCGTGCGGTCGTGCCACAAACAGGAACCCGTCCTGGCGGCGCCGCCGCATGCACGAGCTCCTCGCCCTCCCTGATCAACCGCACACCGGCATACGGCCTGGCAGGGTCATCACTGCCCTCGTCCACCGCACGAAAGATCATCGCGTAGACCGCCTCGTATGCCACCCACCCAGCCTATTCACGGGAAAACCCGCTCGCCCGAGTTCCGGTGGTCGGAGACGATGCATCCGACGGCCTCTTCGGCGACGAAACCCAGGACTGTCGTCACATGGTGTCGTCAGAAACGCCAAAGGCCCTTCCCGGAATCCCGGAAAGGGCCTTTGACCTTGGAGCCGCCTGGGGGAATCGAACCCCCGACCTTTTCATTACGAGTGAAGCGCTCTACCGACTGAGCTAAGGCGGCGTGCCGTCAGGCGGTGTGAGTCTATCGTCTCCCGGTCGGAACGCGAAAACGGCAGGTCATTCGTTGTGGGAAACGATGGCTGAGCGGCCGGTCAGGTGGCGCGGGCGGCGATGAGGGTGGCGACCATGGCGGCTACGGCGAAGCGGGGTTTCACGTTGAGGTCCAGGGCTTCGCGGCAGGCCAGGACGGCGTCGATGCTGCGGAGCAGGCCCTCGGGGCGGACGCTGGTGGCGAGGTCGGTGATCTCGTCGGCCATGTCCGGGTGGGTGAGGGTGATGGGGACGCCGCGGCCGGCGAAACGCATGGCGAGGGCGTCGCGGTACAGCCCGGCGATGTCGATGAGGGCGCGGTCGAGGGCGTCGCGGCCGGTACGGGTGGCGCGGGACTTCTGGCGGCGCTCGAGTTCCTTGAGCACGCCGGCCGAGCCGCGGGTGGCCGAAGCGGCGCCTTTACCGGTGCCGCCCGCGCCGAGCGCGGTGGCGAGTTCGTCGCGTTCGCGATCGTCGCGTTCCGCGCTCATCAGTTTGGCTTCGTCGTCGGCCGACTTCACCAGTTCGTCGGCGGCGGCGTAGGCGGCGCCGGGCCGTTCCGTCGCGCCGACCAGCGCGAGCGCGCGCTGACGCCGCTTGCGCGCGTCCTCGTCGGTGGCCAGGCGGCGCGCCCGGCCGACGTGCCCGCCGCTCACCGAAGCCGCCCAGTCGGCCGTCTCGGCATCGAGCTGATCGCGCTCGCGCAGCACCTGCGCGATGGCGGGGACGGTGGGCGTCACCAGGTGCACGTGCCTGCACCTGGAGCGCAGCGTGACGGAGATGTCCTCGGGGTCGACCGTGGGCGCGCAGAGCAGGAAGACCGTGCGGTCCGGCGGCTCCTCGACCACTTTGAGCAGCGCGTTGGCCGCGCCTTCGGTGAGCCGGTCGGCGTCCTCGACCACCACGATCTGCCAGCGGCCGGTACTCGGCCTGCGCGAGGCGATCTGCACGATCGCGCGCATCTCCTTGGTGCTGATGCTCAGCCCCTCGGGGATGATCCGGCGCACGTCACCGTGCGTGCCCGCCATGGTGGTCGTGCAGGCATGGCATCGACCGCACCCGACGACGTCGGGATCGGTGCACTGCAGCGCGGCGGCGAAACACAGCGCCGCGACCGACCTGCCGGACCCCGGCGGGCCGGTGAACAGCCACGAATGCGTCATCGCGCCGGTCACCACGCCGGCACGGGCCGCCGTCGCGGCAGCGGTCAGCTCGGCCTCGACCACGTCCTGGCCGACCAGTCGATCGAAGACACCTGCCACGCGCTACACCCTAGCCGCGCGGTCCGACAGCTCGACCGACGTATACCGCCGAGGTCGGCCTGCGCACGTCAGCCCGCTCAATCCGCCTCGGTACCAGCGGCTTTCGCCGTCGCCTTCTTCGCGGGCGCCTTCTTGGCCGCGGTCTTCTTGGCGGCCGTCTTCTTCGCCGCCGTCTTGGTGGCCGTCTTCGTCGCGGTCGACTTGGCGGCCGTCTTCTTCGCAGGCGCCTTCTTGGCCGCCTTCTTCGCGGTCGTCTTCTTGGCGGCCTTCTTCACCGGCCCGCGCGCGCGACGATCGGCGAGCAGCTCGGAGGCCCGCTCGTCGGTGATCGACTCGACCTCGTCGCCCTTGCGCAGGCTCGCGTTGGTCTCGCCGTCGGTGACGTACGGACCGAACCGCCCGTCCTTGATCACCATCGGCTTGCCGGTGGCGGCGTCGTTGCCGAGCTCACGCAGCGGGGCCGCGCTGGCCGCCTGCCGCCCCCGGCGCTTCGGCTCGGCGTAGAGCTTGAGCGCTTCCTCAAGGGTGACGGTGAACAGCTGTTCCTCGGTCGCCAGCGACCGCGAATCGGTGCCCTTCTTCAGGTACGGGCCGTAGCGGCCGTTCTGCGCGGTGATCTCCTCGCCGCTGGTCGGATCGTTGCCGACCACCCGGGGCAGCGAGAGCAGCTTGAGCGCGTCGTCGAGGGTGATCGACGCCAGATCCATGGACTTGAACAGCGATCCGGTGCGCGGCTTGACCTCGGCGGCCTTCTTCGTCGTCTTCTTCGCCGGTGCGGCGGACGGGTCGGGTGCGGGCGGATCGGGCAGCACCTCGGTGACGTACGGGCCGAAACGTCCTTCCTTGGCGACGATTTCGTGTCCCGACACCGGGTCGACACCGAGCGAGCGGCCCTCCTGCGGTGTCGAGAACAGCTTCTCGGCCACCTCGGGCGTCAGCTCGTCGGGCGGCAGGTCGTCGGGCAGGTTCGCGCGCTGCGAGACCGGATCACCGTCCGGGTCATCGGGATTGACGACCATCCGCTCGAGATACGGACCGAACCGGCCGACCCGGACCACCACATCGCGGCCCTCGTCGTCGACGAACATCTTGATCGAGTTCACTTCGCGGGCGTCGATGTCGTCGAGCTGCTCGCCGACCATCTTCTTCAGGCCGCCCGAGCGCGCCACCGACCCCTCGGCGCCGTGATCGCCACCGAAGTAGAAGCTGGACAACCAATTTCCGCGCTGCTCGCGGCCGCCCGCGATCGCGTCGAGGTCGTCTTCCATGGCGGCGGTGAAGTCGAAGTCGACGAGCCTGCCGAAATACGCCTCGAGCAGGCCGACCACCGCGAACGCCACCCACGACGGCACCAGCGCGCTACCGCGCTTGTAGACGTAACCGCGGTCGAGGATGGTCTTGATGATCGAGGCGTAGGTCGAGGGCCGGCCGATGCCGAGTTCCTCGAGCGTCTTGATCAGCGAGGCCTCGGTGTAGCGCGCGGGCGGATTGGTGCTGTGCCCGTCGGGAGTCAGCTCGACGGCGGTGACGCCCTGACCCTCCTCCAGCGCGGGGAGCCTGGACTCGGCGTCGTCGGACTGGCCGCCCGCCTCCTCGTCGACACTCTCGACGTAGGCCTTCAGGAAGCCGGGGAAGGTGATCGTGCGGCCCGAGGCCGAGAACACGCATTCCTCGCCGGTGCCCGCGGTGCCGGTGATGCGCAGGGTCAGCGTGGTGCCGCGCGCGTCGGCCATCTGGGAGGCGACGGTGCGCTGCCAGATCAGCTCGTAGAGCCGGAACTCGTCCTGGTCGACCTTCGAGTGCAGCTGGCCGGGGGTCATGAAGACATCACCCGACGGGCGGATCGCCTCGTGTGCCTCCTGCGCGTTCTTGACCTTGCGGTTGTACTGCCGCGGCGTCGGCGACACGTACTCCTGGCCGTAGAGCTGGGTGGCCTGCGAGCGGGCCGCGGCGATCGCCGACTCCGACAGCGTCGTGGAGTCGGTACGCATGTAGGTGATGTAGCCGTTCTCGTACAGCCGCTGCGCCACCCGCATGGTGCGCTCGGAGCTGAACCGCAGCTTGCGGCCCGCCTCCTGCTGCAGCGTGGAGGTCATGAACGGCGGATACGGCTTGCGCGTGTACGGCTTGGCCTCGGCGGAGCTGACCACCAGGTCGACAC
Source organism: Nocardia neocaledoniensis (assembly GCF_003182135.1). GTDB lineage: Bacteria > Actinomycetota > Actinomycetes > Mycobacteriales > Mycobacteriaceae > Nocardia > Nocardia neocaledoniensis. The sequence goes on from NZ_QGTL01000018.1 coordinate 114,659, forward strand.
CGTCGAGCGATTCGGCGAGCCGGCGGGCGTACGCCTCGTCCAGCACGACGACACCCGAGGCGGTCTTGAGCTGCCCGTCGGAACCGAAATCCCGGCCCGACGCGACACGCGCGCCCTCGACCTGCACCAGTCGCGCGCCGAAGGTGCGCGGGTTGGTCGAATCCGACGACTCGTCGACACCGGCGTCGAGCTTGGCGGCGATGTCCCAGTACTCGGCGGAGCGGAACGCGATGCGCTCGCGCTCCCGCTGCACGATCACCCTGGTCGCGACGGACTGCACGCGACCCGCGGAGAGCCGGGGCATGACCTTCTTCCACAGCACCGGACTGACCTCGTAGCCGTAGAGGCGGTCCAGGATGCGGCGGGTCTCCTGCGCGTCGACCAGATCGGTGTCGAGGTCGCGCGTGTCGGCGGCGGCGGCGAGGATGGCCGGCTCGGTGATCTCGTGGAAGACCATCCGGCGGACCGGGACCTTCGGCTTGAGCGTCTCGAGCAGGTGCCAGGCGATGGCCTCGCCCTCGCGGTCGGGGTCGGTGGCGAGGTAGAGCTCGTCGGCGTCGGCCAGCAGGCTCTTGAGCTCGGAGACCTTGGCCTTCTTGTCCGGGCTGACGACATAGATCGGCTCGAAGTCGTGGTCGACGTCGACGCCGAGGCGCGCCCAGGACTGGCCCTTGTATTTGGCCGGGACGTCGGCGGCGCCGCGTGGCAGGTCGCGGATGTGGCCCACCGAGGCTTCGACGGTGTAGTTGCGGCCCAGGTAGGGCGCGATCTTGCGGGCCTTCGTCGGGGACTCGACGATCACGAGACGACGCAGGGGACGCCCCTGGTCGGCTGAACTGCGGTCTCGTGTTGCCACCGGCGAACACCTTCCTTCTAGATCCGCGCGTCGGGAGGTCCGCTCGGTACGCGGCTGGGGCAGACGGCGCGACGTACGCACATCGCCACCAGTGACGTTTATACCTTGCGCGCTTGGGTAGCTGCGTCCACGGCGGCTGACGCCGCGGGTTCCCGGCCATCGTGGCCTGGGAACTTCTGGGCGACCTTACCCCCGAAATGGCTCGTCCCCCACCTCCGCGCGGAGGTGGGGGACGGGCGTAGTTTCGATTCGCAGCTCAGGAGAGCGCGCGAACGCCGGTGGCCTGCGGGCCCTTGGTGCCCTGGCCGACCTCGAACTCGACCTTCTGGTTTTCCTCGAGGGTACGGAAGCCCGTGCCCTGGATCTCCGAGTAGTGGACGAAGACGTCAGCGGAGCCGTCCTCGGGCGCGATGAAGCCGAACCCCTTCTCCGCGTTGAACCACTTCACAGTTCCCTGTGCCATTCTGTTCCTTCTCTTTCTTACCGGAACGGCGGACAACTGGGTTCGTCCACCGGGTCCGTTCCGACCGCTGTACTGTGGGTCCCCCTGCAAGGAAAGCCTGAGCACGGCGTTCGCAACATCGATCCTGCTGATGGTTGGACTTTCGATCCGTCCCCTCGAACACAGAAGCTTGCGACCAGGACCCAGTGAACCATGTCTCCGAGCAATTCAACAGTCGAGTTACCGACAATTTGCAAAATTCTTGATCTTGCGAATGCGCAGGTGAGGGACAGATTGGGTGTATCCGTACTTTCAGTCTGTTTGCTTCTCGATAACCGGGTGAGCTTCCAGCAAACCACCTGTGACCCAGGTCGCTATTGGGTTACGAAATCGCAGGTAGCGCTTGGGGCACACACACGTTTCACACTCCCGGCGTGGCGTGAGAGGGCGATGGGATGAATCCGGCAGACCGGACCGAGCTACGACCGCCCGCGCGGGGCGAGAGCTACGGGCGATCGTTGCTGAATCGTGTCCTGATGGAGGCGGCCGCCGGCGGCGACCCGTTGACCCATGTCGCGGAGCTGCCCGCCGAGCGCGCGCGGACCACCGATTGGCCGCTCTGGGTGCCATCGGAGCTGGTCAAAGCCCTGGAGCTGATCGGCATCGAGCGGCCGTGGGAGCACCAGACGCGGACCGCCGAGCTCGCCGCGGCCGGCAACCACGTCGTCGTCAGCACCGGAACGGCGTCGGGAAAGTCGCTCGGCTACCAACTGCCGGTGCTCGCGGACCTGCACGACGACCCGCGGGCCACCGCCCTGTACCTGTCCCCCACCAAGGCGCTCGGCGCCGACCAGCTCCGCGCGGTCGGGGGGCTGATCCACGACAACCCGCTGCGTGAGGCGCATCCAGCGAGCTACGACGGCGACACCCCCGCCGAGGTGCGCCAGTGGGTGCGGGCCAACGCGCGCTGGATCTTCACCAATCCCGACATGCTGCATGTCGGCGTGCTGCGCTCGCATCAGCGCTGGGCGCGAGTGCTGCGCAATCTCCGCTACGTGGTCGTCGACGAATGCCATTCCTACCGGGGCGTGTTCGGTTCCCATGTCGCCCTGGTGCTGCGCAGGCTGCGGCGCTTGGCGGCGTTCTACGGCGCCGACCCGGTCTTCATCCTCTCCTCGGCGACCAGCGCCGACCCCGCCGCGTCGGCGAGCAGGCTCATCGGCGCGCCCGTCACCGCGGTCACCGAGAACGCCTCACCGCGTGGTGCCAGGACGGTGGCCCTGTGGGAACCGCCGCTGAGCACGGCGCTGACCGGCGAGAACGGCGCACCCGTCCGGCGCACCGCGACCGGAGAGGCCGCCAAGATCATGGCCGCGCTCGTCGCCGAGGGCGCACGGACGCTCACCTTCGTGCGGTCACGGCGCGGCGCCGAGCTGATCGCGCTCGACACCCGCCGGGTGCTCGCCGAACGCGCCCCTGAGCTGCGCGAACGGGTGGCGGCCTATCGGGCCGGGTACCTCGCCGAGGACCGGCGGGAGCTCGAGCGGTCGCTGTCGGAGGGCACGCTGCTCGGTGCGGCCAGCACCAACGCGCTCGAACTCGGCGTCGACATCGCCGGGCTGGATGCCGTGGTCATCGCGGGTTTTCCGGGCACGGTGGCGTCCTTCTGGCAGCAGGCCGGACGGGCGGGCCGCCGATCACAGGGCTCCCTGGTGGTGCTGGTCGCCACCGACGATCCGCTCGACACCTACCTCGTCCACCATCCGGCCGCCCTGCTCGACCGGCCGATCGAAGCCACCATCACCGACCCCTACAACCCGTACGTCCTCGGTCCGCAACTGCTGTGCGCGGCCATGGAACTGCCGCTCACCGATGCCGAGGTGACCGAGCTCAGGGCCGATGACGTGCTCGCCGACCTGGCCGAACAGGGCCTGATCCGGCGCCGCCCCGGCCTGCGCGGCGCACCGCCGCGCTGGCACGTCACCGCGCGGACCCAACCGCACGACGCCGTCGACGTGCGCGGTGGACTCGGCACGCCGGTCGCCATCGTCGACGCCGAATCCGGCCGGCTGCTCGGCACCGCCGACGCGGGCCGGGCGCCCGCCACCCTCCACGCAGGCGCTGTCCACCTGCACCAGGGCGAGTCCTACCTCGTCGACGAACTCGACCTCGACGGTGGCGTCGCCTTCGTCACCGAGGTCGATCCGGGCTACACCACCAGCGCCAGACAGGTCACCTCGATCAGCATCGAAGCGGTCACCGAGGAGCGTGTCTTCGGGACGGTGACCGCGGCATCCGCCCAGGTCGCGGTGACGAACCAGGTCGTCGGGTACCTGCGCACGCTGGTCACCGGCGAGGTGCTCGACCAGATCGAGCTCGATCTGCCAGCCCAGACACTGCACACCAAGGCTGTCCTCTACACCGTCACGCCTCGGCTGCTCACCGCCGCGGGCATCTCCGACGACGAGCTGCCGGGCGCCCTGCACGCGGCCGAGCACGCCGCGATCGGCATGTTGCCGCTGGTCGCCGGCTGCGACCGCTGGGACATCGGCGGCGTCTCCATCGCCGAACACCCCGACACCGGCGCGCCGACCGTGTTCGTCTACGACGGTCAGCCCGGCGGCGCCGGCTTCGCCGAACGCGGATTCGCCCAGCTCACGGACTGGCTCACCGCCACCCTCAGTGTGATCCGCACCTGTACCTGCCTGGACGGCTGCCCCTCCTGCGTCCAGTCACCCAAGTGCGGCAACGGCAACAACCCGCTCGAGAAGGACGCCGCCGCGCGCCTGCTCGACGCCGTACTGGGCGAACTGCGCACGGCTGCCGTTTCGTGATGCCGTCGCGCCGGGCACGTGACCGGCGCTACACCTCGCTCCGAGAATGCTGGTCGCTCGACCTATTTTCCGTTGACCAGCACCGACGGGACACCGCCGCACCGTCGCGCGAATAAAAAGGACAACTCTTCTGTTAACTGGCCTATTGCCAACTGGCGCTCGGCCAACCAGCGGACCATTGATTTCGTTTAGTTCTCCCCTCATAAAAGAATGTGCATGCAATTGCCGAGAATGGCTCTTGCCGAATTACGTATTAGTTCGGCACGGAACAACCACCGACCAGTGTTGGTACTTCCGAGTCACCCACTCTCGTCCACTGGCCCGGCGCGCGCGGTGGCTGAGACGGTGCGGGCGCCGAACACCCCGAACGACACCTCCGCCTCCACCGCGACAACCACATCCCACTGCTCGACGACACACCGCCGCACACTCACGCCCATCCGCCTCGCGAGCGTCCCTGCCTCGGCGCAACCCGCCTCCGGACCCTCGGTCAGAAGACTCGCCGCCGCGAGCGAGCCGAGGTCCGCCGCGGCCTGCGCGCGATGGCGAGCAACCACCGCCGCACCCACCTGAGCGATCACCACGGTCAGGACGATCAGTCCCGCCAGCGCGACGCAGGCGAACGCCGTCGCGCCACCTTCGTGGTTCGTCCGCCGTGTCGACGCACCGGTCATCGGTCGACGCCCGGCTCGGTGACCGCCACCGCCTCGGCTCGCAGCCGCAAGCCGGGAAGCAGCGGAGTGGCCGCGGTGACGAAGGCCACCACGCGGTCACCTTCACCTCGGATCTCGACCTTCGCCCCGGCGGGAGCGACGGACTGTGCCGCGGCGACGGCCCGCGCGGTGTCGCCGCGCGCGGCCAGCCGGGCCGCCTCGCGGGCCGCGTCGACACAGCGCACCTGGGTCGACGCGGCGAGCAGAGCTCCGACGCAGAGGGCGACCGCGCAGACCAGCGCGGCGAGAGCGATGGCGGCCTCGACCGTCACCGCGCCCACGTCGTCACCGAGAATACCTGTGCGGCAACGATTTACACACTCGTGGCGAGCGCCTTGTCGATGATCTGGGTCAACGCGTTGACGATGCTGTCGCCCGTCACCACGCCGTACAGCACCGCACCGAACGCGGCGGCCGCGATCGTGCCGATCGCGTACTCCGCGGTCGACATGCCGTCGTCGTCGATCAGCAGGCGGGTGAGCCGGGTCCGCGCTCCTATATATACGACGCGTACGAATGTCATCGTAATCCCCTCTCCTTCCACATCGCGCGGCCGATCCGCGCGATGACGTCTCGATGGCCTCGCCGACCGCGGTCACAGCAGGCCGCCCTCGCCGAGGACACGGTCGGCCAGGCCGATCACGACGGGGACGATGCCGAGGCAGACGAACGCGGGGAGGAAGCACAGACCGAGCGGGCCACCGATCAGCACGCCCGCACGCTCGGCCCGCGCGACCGCCGCGTCCTCGACCGCTTCACGCCGCTGGGCGGCGAGTTCGCCGACCGCGGCGGCCAGCGAAGCGCCCGAGCGGGCCGACCGCCGCGCCATCCTGGCCAGCGACTCCACCTCCTCGGCGCCCGCCGACCCGGCGGCATCAGCGGACGCGCGCTCCCACGCCGTCGCCGCGTCCGCGCCGAGCGCCAGCAAGTCCGCGGCTCGCAGCAGCGCCGCGCGCAGGACCGGCGGCGCGGTCGGCGCACTGGCCCGTGCGGCCGCCGCCATCGGCAAGCCGGCGCGCAGGCACGCGGCCAGCAGATCGAACGCCGACGCCGAGCCCAAAGGGTCCGCCTTCACCGGCCCCTCGCTGTCACCCGCCTGGTCGCCTCGAACCGCGCCGATGGCCCGCATGCGCCTGTTGACCGCCACCCGTCCCGGTATCGACACCACGGCCACCGCCATGACCAGCAGCGCGGTCGGCGACGCCGAACCTGAAATGCCCACCACCGCAATCCCTCCCCTACGTTCGAACGGACCAAGACCCCGCACAAGCGCGAGCGCACTGCCCGATAGCGCTCCCGCACCGCACGATTCGGGCGCCGCCACGTGACCTCCCTGCCCGCAACCACCGCGCGCCTTCCGGCCGCCATCAGGGCTATTGGCAGCCCCCGAATCGAAGGGCTGCCCGCGACCGCGCCGGCGTGGCGACCATGGAATTCGGCCGCGGGCATAACGCGCACGCCTAGCCGTTGACACGTGTCCGGCGACCGCTAGGCGCAGGTATCTGCGGCGACCTTTCGACTCGCATCGCCGCAAGGTCGATCGAAATCAGCGGCAAGGCTCCGCAACGCTGTTGGCCCAGCGGCGCGGTCGAGCTACCACGGCCAGCGTCCCGGCCTGAACCTCCACAGCGAGCGTCCCGACAGAGACCCCACAGCCAGCGCCCCAACGGGAACCCCACAACCAGCGCCTCAACAGCAACCCCGCAGCCAGCGCCCCAACAGGAACCCCCACAACCAGCGCCCCAACAGGAACCCCACACCAGCGTCGCAGTGGAGACCCGGCCAGCATCACGGTCGATGTGCCCAGCGGCGGTCTGCGGCGCAATTTGCTTCGCTCCGGACTACGACCGCGTTTCGTGCCGACCTGATGGCGAGTGTTCAGGTGGTGCCTCGGCGGGTGATGACATCTGTCCACAGGAGTCCACAGGAAGCGAGGGCTGCTCCGAGTGGGAGGAGGAATTCGCCTGCGGGGGACGTGAACAGGATGGTGAGGGGGTCGGCGCCCATCAGTTGGCCGAGGGCGATGCCGATCAAGGGGAGGCCCGCGAGGACGGTGGCCGAGGCGCGGGCGCCGGCGAGCGCCGCCTCGGTGCGATCGCGGAAGCGGGTGCGGCCGAGGAGATCGGTTCTGGCCGCCGCGAGGAGTTCCGCCAGTGCGAGGCCGTGCGTCTCGGCGACGCGCCACGCGGTGGCGATGCGGGACAGTTCCTCGGCGACAACCGAATCCGGCAGCACCCAGCCGTCGGCGCCCGAGCCGCCGAGCCTGCTCCGCCCCGCGCTGATCGCCAGCACCCGCGCCGCCTCACCCCGCGACTCGGCTGCGGCGGCCTCCGCGGCCGCGCTGGGATGCGCGCCGACGCGCAGCTCCCCGACCACAGCCTCGAGCCCGGCCAGCAGATGCGCGCACTCCGCACGCCGAGCCCGGTCACCACGACCACGCCGATTCCGCACCACGAGGGTGACCCCCACAATCAGTGCCGCCGCCCCCGTCCCGATGCCGAACCCGAACGCCGTGCAGCCCAGTCCGATTCCTGCACACCACTCCACAGGAACCCTCCGTCGCACCTTCGCACTGTCCACAGCGAACACCCGGCTGAACCGACGCCGACCACCCGCCGACGGCAGTAGCACGACAGCCATCGCACAAACGACCAACCCGAGAACCATCGCCACCCCACCAGTCCCGAACAGACTCATTGCGACACAACATGTTCGACTCCGATCCGCCCGCGCCACGGCAGCCAGCAGAACCGCCGGCCCCGAGGTGGGGCACCGCCACCACACCGGCACCTGCGCGCCCATCAGTGCGCGCTCCCCCATCGATGCGTGCGCCCACGTCGGCACATGCGCCCACGTCCGCCACCGAGATGGACGGGCCGGAAATTGTGGCCCCCGGGACCGACGCGGAGGTGGATATCGCCGACTCGGTGGACGATCCTGGTCCGATGGCTGTGGCAGATCTGCTGCGAACCGCTTCATCGGCAGGGTTCGCAGTCTGTGGAACAGGCGAGGGCCGGCTGGGATCACTCGGCAGGATGACTCCGCCGGGGATCGCCTGAACCCCGGAGGGGCTTGTGGTGAAGACCGCGACGGCCAGCTCGTAGCGGGGAGGTGGGTCCCGGTCCGGGTTCGTGGTCGAGGTGCCGGCCGCCGAGGTGCCGGCGGTCGAGGGCTGTGAGCCGGGGGTGCGCCGGGTGTACGGCGTGTGGACGGGCAGGGGCGCGGTGAGTGCGGCTGTCACGCGGTGCGCTTGGCGTGTTGTCCAGTGGCGCAGGCGGAGTGGACGGGCCGCGCGGTGCGAGGCTGGAGTGTGGGCGTCGGTGCGGATGGGCCAGGCGCCCGCAACGGTGGTGTTCATCGGAGTCGCCTTTCGATGAGGTGGGTGAGGGTGGCGGCGGCCGGGGTCGGGGTCGCGTCGGAGCGCCAGGCGGGGATGACGCGGACGCCGGTGGGGTCGCGCTCCAGGACGCCGATCTCGCGGAGCGCCCTGGTGCCGTCGGCGCGGCGGTGCACGTGCAGCACCACTTGGACGGCGGCGGTCAGCTGGCTGTGCAGGGCGGCGCGGTCCATGCCGCCGAGCGCGGCCAGGGCTTCCAGGCGGGCCGGGACTTCCTGCGGCGAGTTGGCGTGGACGGTGCCGGCCCCGCCGTCGTGACCGGTGTTGAGCGCCGTGAGCAGGTCGACGACCTCCGCGCCACGGACCTCCCCGACCACGATGCGATCGGGGCGCATCCGCAGGGCTTGGCGGACCAGGTCGCGCACCGTGACGGCACCGACGCCCTCGACATTGGCGGTGCGGGCCACCAGCCGGACCACATGGGGGTGCACGGGCGCGAGCTCGGCGGCGTCTTCGACGCAGATGATCCGTTCCGCCGGATCGACGGCGGCGAGCAGCGCGGACAGCAGGGTGGTCTTGCCGGCGCCGGTACCGCCGACGACGAGGAACGCGAGGCGGGCGCGGACGATGTCGGTGAGCAGGGCGTGCGCGGCGACGGGTAGCGACCCGGCGGCGGCGAGTGCGTCGAGCCCCTGGGTCGCGGGCCGCAGGACACGCAGCGACAGGCAGGTGCCGTCATGGGCGACGGGCGCGAGCACCGCGTGCAGGCGGACGCCGAACGCGTCGCCGAGCGTCGCTTCGACGCCGGTGAGCTTGCCGTCGACCCAGGGCTGGGCGTCGTCGAGGCGGCGACCGGCGGCCAGGGCCAGGCGGTGAGCGAGCCTGCGCACCGCGGCCTCGTCGGCGAACCGCACATCGGTCTGTTCCAGCCCGTGCCCGCGATCGATCCACACCGCCTCGGGCCCGGTGACCAGCACGTCGGCCACCCGGGGATCGTGCAGGAGTGGTTCGAGCAGGCCCGCGCCGGTCATCTCGGTCTGCAGCAGGCGCAATGCCCGCAGCAGGTCGGTGTCGGCGAGAACACCGCCGGCTTCCGCTCTGATGGCGGCGGCGAGCTGGGCGGCATCGGGGGCGGCGGCGTGCTCGGCGAGCCGTTCCCGGACGCGTTCGAGCAGCTCGGCGGTGACGAAGGTGGTCATCGCGGATCAGCGCCGACCATGGCGAGTACGGCGTCGGCGGCGTCTCGCAGCGGGCCGCGCCTGCGCACGCTCAGGCCGCCGCGCTCGAGGCGGGCCGCCAGACCGGCCTGCCCGCGCACGGCCGCCAGCAGTGGCAAGCCGAGGACCTCGGCCACCTCGGCGCCGCGCAGGCCACCCGGCGCCGGACCGCGAACCACCAAGCCGCGGTTGGGGTTCCGCGCCCCGAGGTACGCGGCCAGCACCTCGGCCGCGGCCACCGCGCGCAGCCGCGCCGGGACGACGAGGACGACGAGATCGGCGGCATCGACCATCGCGTCGGCCGCCGGACCACGCTCACCGGAGACATCGCAGACGACGAGATCCCCTGCCGCTCTGCCGGATTCGATGACGGCGCGCACCGCCGCAGGAGTCAGCTCGACGGGTGGGCGGTCCGCGTGGTGGCGGCCACACGAGAGCACCGCCAGTCCCGGCGCGGCGGCGGGCAGGGCGCTGTGCAGCGCCGCCGCCGACACCCGGCCGTCCTCGATGACGAGGTCCGGCCACCGCAGCCCGGCGACGTTCTCCATGCCGAGCACCAGATCGATCCCGCCGTCGAGGGGCGCGCCGTCGATCAGCACCGCCGCTGGGCGCACCTCGCGCGCGGCGCCGCGCAGGGCGATCGCGGCGGCCAGTGTGGACGCGCCTGCGCCGCCGCCCGCACCGGCGACCGCGACCACCACTCCCGCGCCGGTCCGCGCCTCGGCGTGCACGGCGAACTGTTCGACCAGGTCGACAGCGCCGCCGGGCAGTGCCACCACTCGCTCGGCGCCGACCGCCGTGGCGGCCTGCCAGTCTGGCACCGCGGGTTCGCCCTCGGTGACGAGCACGATCCCCGGCCGCCGGGGACAGCCGGCCTCGGCCGCCGCGAGGGCGGCCGCTGTATCGAGGATCACCACCCCGGCCCCCGACCACGCGTGCCTGCCGACCGGCATGGCCCGTTCGTCGGTGTGGCGTTCCGCGGCGGCCGCGACGCGGCGCACTTCGGCGCGCAATCGGGGATCGCGCACGAGGACCAGTGCGGGTGCGAGGCCGACGGTGGGCGCGGTGGCGAGGCGGTTCATGCAGATCAGCGTGGTCGAGCCACGACCGAGCGGAAAGGCCGAACAGCCCGGTTGTGGACAACTCGGGGCTGTGGAGAACTTCGACGAACGTCCCGGAAATAGAGGACGGCCCCAGCCGGGGGGGAGGAGGCTGGGGCCGTCGGGTTCAGCCCCGGGGGGTCGGGCTGAACGCGCCTGGACCATGTCCAGGTGCCAGCAATACTACACCCATCCCCCGGCGCGGGCGCAAGTAGCGTTCGCCACCATCTTCGGGCGATTCGCGCCCTCCGGCGTCCCCGCGGCAAACCTCGCGGACGCGTCGCGCGAGGCCCTTCCTGCGCGGCGCGCCCGGGATGCCTATCCTGTTGGCGTGACGGACGAACACGACCAGACTCCGCCTACGCAACCGAGACTCGCCCCTTCGGGCCGCGCGCCGGCGGCCGGCGGACGCGTCGCCGCCTTCTTCGATCTCGACAAGACGGTCATCGCCAAGTCGAGCGCGTTCGTGTTCAGCAAACCGTTCTACGCGCAGGGTCTGCTCAACCGCCGGGCCGTGCTGGAGAGCAGCTACGCCCACTTTTTGTTCCTGCTCTCCGGGGCCGATCACGACCAGATGGAACGAATGCGGGCAAACCTCGCCAACATGTGCGCCGGCTGGGATGTCGAGCAGGTGAAATCCATTGTCGCCGAGACGCTTCACGATCTGGTCGACCCGCTGATCTACGCCGAGGCGGCCGACCTGATCGCCGACCACAAGATCCGCGGACACGACGTGGTGATCGTCTCGGCCTCCGGCGAGGAGATCGTCTCGCCGATTGCCGAGGTGCTCGGCGCCTCGCACACCGAGGCCACCCGCATGGTGGTCGAGGACGGCAAGTACACCGGCGACATCGAGTTCTACTGCTACGGCGAGGGCAAGGTGGCCGCGATCGAAAAGCTGGCCGCGAGTGAGGGTTACGACCTGTCGCGGTGCTACGCCTACTCGGACTCGGTGACCGACCTGCCGATGCTGAGCGCGGTCGGTCACCCGACGGCGGTGAACCCCGACCGCGCCCTGCGCAAGGAGGCCGTTTCGCGCGGCTGGCCGGTGCTCACGTTCTCCAATCCGGTGTCGCTCTGGTCTCGTTTCCAGACCCCGTCGAGCACCACCGTGGCGGCCACCGCGGCGGTCGGATTGAGCGCGATCATCGCGGGCGCCATCAGCTACCGGCTGCTCCGGAAACGGCGCTGACCTGCGCCGGACAAGCACGAATCGCCCGGCGACACGCCGGAAACCGCGGTATTCGGTGATGCCTGAGAAATGCTTGATGTGAGTGCCATCACAGTGTAAGAATGGAGGCACGGAAGGACGGAAGGCCAAGACGGAGCCGGAAGAGAAGGTTTCGCCTCCCATCCCACCCTTCCCAGCACGGACGCCAGGCACCCACGCGGAGCGCGCCGCGACAAGGGCAGCAGAGTTGTGGGCCTGCGAAATTCGGGCAGTCGTCGGCGAGGGCCTCGCACAGGTTGCGGGGATGAACCGACGGGGTTCGGATGATCGCCGAGGCCACCGAACACAACCCACCTCAGCACGCTTGGTAACCGGGTGCTCCGTGCTCAGCGGGCGGTGACGTCGAGTAATCGACAGCACCGCCCGTTTCACGTGTCAGGGGGTCAGCCCGCGGCCGCGTCGGCGATCGAGTTGGCTTCGCGGGCACCGTCTTCCAGCGCGGCCGTGCAGAACAGGACCCAGCCGCCGACCCCCTCGGGGGTGCCCATCCCGAAGCCCGCCGCCGCATCCAGGTAGGCCTGCCTGCGGCGCAGCCAGAACACCTCGGGGACGCCGAGGCTGCGCGGGTCCAACCCGCTCGATACCGCGACCAGGCGGGCGGCCGCTCGCGCGACGACACCGTCGGCGGTGCCGAACGGGCGCAGCGTCAGCAGCTCGCCGTGCACGACCGCGGCGATCACCGGGGCGGGCGCCTTGCTCACCTGGATGGTCTGGGCCAGCATGTCGAGGCGCTCGGCGACGCCGGGGGTGGAGCGCGGCCTGCCGAGTTCCTGTTCGTCGCCGACCAGGTCGGCCGCCGCGAGCAGGTGCAGCCTGGCCAGCGCCTGCAGCGGAGCGCGCTGCCAGGTGCCGACGAGGTTCGTCAGCGCGTCGCCGTCGAGCGCCTGGCCGACGCGCAGCGCGCCGGCCAGCACCGGATCGCTGACCCTGCCGTCGGCGGGCAGATCGGTGCTCGCGCCCTCGATGGCCGCCGACGAGCGCGCGGCCCTGACCGCGGCCTCGGCGGCCGTGGTCGCCCAGCCGCGCCGGTTCGACCGGTGCCGGTGCACCGCGGCGAGCGCGTCGCGGGCCTTGTCGGCGGCTTCGCGCACGCCGGGCAGGTCGACCAGGGGCTGTAGCGGATCAGTCACGGCATACGAGGCTACCGTTCGAGCACCGCGCCCCCGACGACCACATCCAGCCCGCGCACCCGGATCCAGCTGCGATCCGGCCACGGCACCTCGGCCAGCCGCTTGGCCGCGGGCGTGCGCGCCCGCCGCCGCCGTGATTCGAGCTCGGCCCGCCGTTCCGCGTCGATCCGATCCATCGGCCGTCTCCTGCCCCTGCGATCCGCTCTCCCTCCGACTCCCCCAAGTTACGCCGTTGCCCAGCGACAACGCGGCGAATTCCACCCTCGGAACGACACGAAACAGGCGCAGCGGCGGACCGTCCGGTTGACCCACCAGCGCGCCGCAGGGTGAGCTCACCGGGCCACCCGGCCGCCGCGGCGGGTGATGCCCGTCCACCGCCGCGAGCCGGGAGATGCCGGACTCAGCCCAGGAGCAGCTCCCGTCCCGGAATCGCCTCGAGCAGCTCGCGCGTGTACTCCTGCTCGGGCGCGGCGAACACCTCGTCGGTCGTCGCCGACTCCACCACCTTGCCCGACTGCATGACGAGCACGTTGTCGGCGATCTGCCGGACGACGGCCAGGTCGTGGGTGATGAACAGATACGTCAGCCCCAGCTCGGCCTGCAGGTCGTTGAGCAGGGTGAGGATCTGGGCCTGCACCAGCACGTCGAGGGCCGAGACGGCTTCGTCGCAGACGACCAGTTCGGGCGAGAGCGCCAGCGCCCGCGCGATGGCCACGCGCTGACGTTGCCCGCCGGACAACTCGTTCGGATAGCGGCGCAGCACCGAGGACGGCAGCGACACCTTGTCGAGCAGGTCGCGGACCACCGCCTCCCGCTCGGCGGCGGTGCCGATCTTGTGCACCCGCAGCGGCTCCTCGATCGTGCGGAAGATCGAGTACATCGGGTCGAGCGAGCCGTAGGGGTTCTGGAAGATCGGCTGCACGCGGCGACGGAACGCGAAGGCGCCCTTGGCATCCAGCGTGCTGACGTCCTTGCCGTCGAAGGCGACCGTGCCCGAGGTCGGCTCGAGCAGGCCGAGCACCATCTGCGCGATGGTCGACTTCCCCGAGCCCGACTCGCCGACGATCGCGGTGGTGGTCCCGCGTTCGACGGTGAAGCTCACGTCGTCGACGGCGACGAAATCCGTGGACTGCCACGGCCGCTTGCCGCGAATCTTGAACGCCTTGGTCAGGTTTCGCGCCTCGAGCACGGTGTCACCGCCGGCGTGCTCGGACTCGGCCACCTCCACCGCCTGCGCCCGCACCGCGGCCCGCTGCCGCGACGACGACATCCGCTGCGCCGCGAGCGAGGGCGCCGAACTCACCAGCTTCTTGGTGTACGCGTGCTGCGGATCGCGCAGGATCTGCAGCGCGGGACCGGATTCCACGACCCGCCCGCGATACATCACCACCAGGTGTTCGGCGCGTTCGGCGGCCAGGCCGAGGTCGTGCGTGATCAACAGGACCGCGGTGCCGAGTTCGGTGGTGAGCTGTTCGAGGTGCCCGAGGATCTGGCGCTGCACGGTGACGTCGAGCGCGGAGGTCGGCTCGTCGGCGATGAGCAGCTTCGGCCTGCACGACAGGCCGATGGCGATGAGCGCGCGCTGGCGCATGCCGCCGGAGAACTCGTGCGGGTACTGGTTCACCCGCCGCGCGGCGTCGGTCATGCCTGCCTCGGTGAGCAGTTCGATCGAGCGTTCGCGCGCGGCGGCGCCGGTGGCGATGCCGTTGGCGGCCAGCGTCTCCCGGATCTGGAAACCGATCTTCCAGACCGGGTTCAGGTTCGACATCGGGTCCTGCGGGACCAGGCCGATGCCGTTGCCGCGGATCGCGACGATCTCCTTCTCGGAGGCCTTGGTGAGGTCCTTGCCGTCGAACACGATCTGGCCGCCGGTGACCTGGCCGGTGCCGGGCAGCAGGTCGATGATCGCGTGCGCGGTCGTCGACTTGCCCGATCCGGACTCGCCGACGATGGCGACGGTCTGCCCCGGATAGACGGTGAGATTCACGCCGCGGACGGCGGGCACCCGCTTGCCGTCGGAGGTGAAGCAGACATCCAGATCGCGGATCTCCAGCAGCGGCTTGTCGTCGGTCATCGGGTGCGCTCCTTCGGATCGAGCGCGTCGCGCACCGCGTCACCGAGCAGGATGAAGCTCAGCACCGTGATGGCCAGCGCGGCCGCCGGATAGAACAGGATCGGCGAGGTACGGATCTCGGTCTTCGCGCGGGCGATGTCGGCGCCCCAGGCGACGATGTCGGGCGGCAGGCCGACGCCCAGGAACGACAGCGTCGCCTCGGTGACGATGAAGACGCCGAGCCACAGCGTCGCCACCACGATCAGCGGCCCCGCGGAGTTCGGCAGCACGTGCCGCACGAGGGTGCCGAGCCGGGAGACGCCCAATGCCTTGGCGGCGGTGACGTATTCGCTGTTCTTGGCCTCGATCACCGCGCCGCGGGTGATCCTGGCCGCCTGTGGCCAGGTGAAGGCCACCAGGATCAGGATCACCGTCGTCACCGTCGCGGGCCGCAGCAGCTGCAGCAGCACGATCGCGGCCAGCACCATCGGGATGGCGTAGAAGATCTCGGCGATGCGCGAGACGATCGTGTCGAGGATGCCGCCGTAGAAGCCCGACACCGCGCCGAGCACGCCGCCGACCAGCAGGAACAGGATCGCCGAACCGATACCCACGCTGACCGAGGCGCGCGCGCCGTAGATGGTGCGGGCGTAGATGTCGCAGCCCTGCTTGTCGAACCCGAACGGATGACCGGTCCGCGGCCCGTCCATGCCGAACTCGCCGAGGCACTGGCGCGGATCCTGGCTGGTGAACAGCGACGGCCACGCCACGACCAGCAGGACGAGCACGATCAGCACCATCGCCACCAGGAACACCGGATTGCGGCGCAACCGCCGCCACGCGTCGCCCCAGATGCTGGTGGGGGTGCCCTGGTCGACCACCCGGTCGGTCGCGAGCACCTCCACCTCGTCGGCGGGGGCCACGAAATGCTGTTGACTCTCACGCATAACGGATCCTCGGGTCGAGCGCGGCATAGAGCAGGTCGATGACCAGGTTGGTCAGCAGGAACACCACGACGAGCACCGTCACGAACGACACCACCGTCGGCGGCTCGCCGCGGGTGATCGCCTGGTACACGGTGCCGCCGACACCCGGAATGTTGAAGATGCCCTCGGTGACGATCGCGCCCGCCATCAGCGCGCCGAAATCGGCGCCGAGGAAGGTCACCACCGGAATCATCGAGTTCCGCAGGATGTGCACCGACACCACCCGGCGCCGGCTCAGTCCCTTGGCCGTCGCCGTGCGCACGTAGTCGGCGGACTTGTTCTCCGCCACCGAGTTCCTGGTCAACCGGAGCACGTAGGCGAACGAGAGCGAGCCGAGCACGAAGGCGGGCACGAGCAGCTCGCCCAGACTCGCCTTTCCGCTGACGGTCACCGGGGCGATCCCCCATTTCACGCCGAGCAGGAACTGCGCCAGATAACCGACGACGAACACCGGCAGGGCGATGATCACCAGACTCGCGATCAGCATCGTCGAATCGAACAGCTTGCCCTTGCGCAGGCCCGCGATCAATCCGAACAGAATGCCGAAGAAGCCCTCGATGAGCACCGCGAGAAAGGCCAGTTTGATGGTGATCGGGAAGGCGCGCTCGAGCTCCTCGCGCACGGGCCTGCCCGAGAACGAGGTGCCGAAATCGAGGGTGAGGATCCCCTTCAGATAGTGCAGATACTGCATGATGAACGGCTGATCGAGGTGGTACCGGGCGCGCAGCGCGGCCTCGGCCGCCGGGGTCAGCGGTTTCTCACCGGCCAGCGCCTTGATCGGGTCGCCGGGGATCAGGAACACCATCGCGTAGATCAGCAGCGTCGCGCCGAGAAAGACCGGAATCATCTGGAGCAGGCGCCGAAGTATGTACCAAGCCATCATTCCTCCGAAAACGACTGGGGCCGAGCCACGTGAGTGGCCCGGCCCAGCTCCGAGTGCCTATTTCTCGATGTTCTCGAAGTCGAACAGGCCGTTCCAGGCGAGTTCGGCCTTGGCGACACGGTCGGAACGACCCGCCGCGGCGACATAGTCGAACACGGGGATGTCGGCCATGTCCCTGATCATGATCGTCTGCGCCTGCGCGATCAGCTTGTAGGACTCCGCCTGGGTCGGCGCCGCCATCGCGGCGTCGAAGAGCCGGTCGACCTCGGGGTTGTTGTAGTCGACGTTGTTGGTCTCGGAGTAGCTGTAGTACTGCGAGGACAGGAACTGCATCATCGTCGGGTAGTCACCCTGCCAGCCGTAGCGGAAGGCGGTGCCGATGGTCTTGGCGTTGACCGCGTCGCGGACGTTCTTGAACGTCGGGACGGGGCTGGCGACGGCGTCGATCCCCAGGGTGTTCTTGACGCTGTTGGCCACGGCCTCGATCCAGGCCTGGTGGCCGCCGTCGGAGTTGTAGGTGATCGTGTACTTGCTCCCGGCCCACGGCGACATCGCATCGGCCTGCGCCCACAGCTTCTTGGCCTCGTCCGGGTTGTAGTCGAACACCTCGGCACCGGGCAGGTTGGGGTTGAACCCGGGCAGGGTGGCTGCGGTGAAATCGCGCGACGGGGTGCGCAGACCATTGAAGATCTTCTCGATGATCTGCGGCCGGTTGATCGCCATGGAGATGGCCTTGCGGCGCAGCACGCCCTCCTCGCCGGCGAAGTGCGGCACGGAGGTCTGGATGCCGATGTGCTGGTTCTGCGCGGTCGGCTTGGTGATCGCGCGGTCGCCGAGGTCGGCCTTGTAGGTGGTCAGCGCGCTGTCGGGAATGGTGTCGAGCGCGTCGAGGTTGCCGGCCTGGAGATCGGCGTAGGCCGTCTCGTAGGACTGGTACATGGCGAAGCGCAGGCCCTTGTTCTTGGCCGGGCGGCCGCCGGGGTAGTCCGGATTGGGCTCGAGATCGATCTTGACGTTGTGTTCCCACGTCTTGAACCGGTACGGGCCGTTGCCGACCGGGTTCTCGCCGAAGGCCTTCATGTCCTTGAACGCGGATTCGGGCAGCGGGTAGAACGGCGCGTAGCCGAGGGCGCTCTCGAAATCGATCGAGGGGGATTTCAGTTCGACGGTGAAGGTGCGATCGTCGACCACCTTCAGGCCCGACATCGTCTGCGCCTTGGGCTGTTCGGCATTCACCTCGTCGAAACCGGCAATGGGGGTGAACACGTAACTCTGCAACTGCGCGTTCGTGGCGAGGGCGCCGTAGTTCCAGGCGTCGACGAACGACTTGGCGGTCACCATGGTGCCGTCGGTGAACTTCCAGTCCGGCTTGATCGTGATCCGATACGACTTGCGATCGGTGGTCTCGATCTTCTCGGCCATCTCGTCGTGCGCCTCGCCGTTGGCGTCGTAGTACTTGAGCCCGGCGAAGAGGCGGTCGACGACGCGGCCGCCCATGTTCTCGTTGGTATTGGTGGGTACCAGCGGATTCTGCGGTTCCCCCGCGTTGGTGGTGACGATGCCGTCCTCGGCACTGTCATCGGATGAGCACGCGGTCAAGCCAAGGCTTGTGGCCAGCAGGCCCGCGGCGATCAGCGCAATCGCTCTGTTGAATCTCAACGCTCTCTCCCGGTTCGATTCCGTGGCGTAACGCTCGGAGGTTAGCCACTCCGGCCCGATTTTTCAGTGAACCGAGCCTTTTTCGCTTCACATGTATCCCTACGGTTACTCGTCGGAAACGCAGGAATATTTGCCGAGCCCCTCTCACCCAGCAGAAAAATATGAACAATTCTCGGAACCATCAGCTGAACGGTTGATTCAAAACGATAGCCCGCGACCGCCCGGTCTGTCCGCGAAGTCATCGGATGAAGCAGGTCGGTTGACCACCCCGAAACCCAGCCGATACAACGCCACCGCGAGGGCCCCCGGGTTGACTACTGTCGAGGTGGCAGGGGCCACCCCGCCCGACCGACCCGACCGCACGAGGCATGTGAGGCTGATTCGACATGACCGAAACCGCTGCAGGACACCAGGACTCGTATCCCCCGAGCGCGGAGTTCGCCGCCTCCGCCAACGCGGACGCCGCCCTCTACGAGCGCGGCGAGACCGACCGCGACGGCTTCTGGGCCGAGCAGGCGAACCGGTTGCACTGGCACACGCCGTTCACCCAGGTGCTGGACTGGTCCGACGCCCCGGTGGCGCGCTGGTTCGCCGACGGCGAGCTCAACGTCGCCTACAACTGCGTCGACCGCCACGTCCTAGACGGGCACGGCGACCAGGTCGCCATCCACTGGGAGGGCGAGCCGGGCGATTCCCGCGACATCACCTATCGCGAACTGCTCGAAGAAGTCTCGCGCGCCGCCAACTACCTGACCGAACTCGGCCTCGAGACCGGCGATCGCGTCGCGATCTACATGCCGATGGTCCCCGAGGCCATCGTCTCGATGCTCGCCTGCGCGCGACTGGGCCTCACCCACTCGGTGGTCTTCGCCGGCTTCTCGCCGAGCGCGCTCCGTCAGCGGGTCGACGACGCCGAGGCCAGGCTGATCATCACCACCGACGGGCAGTGGCGGCGCGGCAAGCCCGCACCGCTCAAGGAAGCCGTCGACGAGGCGCTGGCCGCCAAGGGTGACGTGCCGTCCTCGGTGGAGCACGTGCTGGTGGTGCGGCGGGTGGGCACCGAGGTGCCGTGGACCGACGGCCGCGACCTGTGGTGGCACGAAACCGTCGCCGCCGCTTCGCCTTCGCACGAAGCACAGCCCTTCCCCGCCGAGCACCCCCTGTTCATCCTCTACACCTCCGGCACCACCGGAAAACCCAAGGGCATCCTGCACACCAGCGGCGGCTACCTCACCCAGACCGCCTACAC
>NZ_QGTL01000019.1 GCF_003182135.1 Nocardia neocaledoniensis
GAAACGCCCGGTCCCATTCCGAACCCGGAAGCTAAGGCCACCTGCGCCGATGGTACTGCACTCGACAGGGTGTGGGAGAGTAGGACACCGCCGGAACATCATTGCGAAAGGCCCTCCAACTTCGGTTGGAGGGCCTTTTTGCGTTGAATGATAACGGTTCCCCGGAACTGAGTCACGAATATTTCAGAAACCTGCCCGGCCCCCGCCCTGGTCAGCCACCATGGTGCCACGTTGCTTCGGGAGGTCACCATGGATTGGTTGTTCACGCACAGGTCCCTGCGACGCGGCGCGGCCGCCCTCGTGCTGCCCGCCGCTCTGCTCGGCGCGATCGCCACCGCGGCGCCCGCGATCGCCGCGCCCACACCTGACCCGCTCGCCGACGGCCTGGCGGGCGCGGCCCATTCCATCGCCGGCGTGGCCGGCATCGACCTGCCCCGCAGTTACGGGCCCGAGACGGCGATCGTCGTGCTCGGCTACGGCTTGCTGCCGGACGGCACCATGCGGGCCGAATTGGGAAATCGGTTGCACGCGGCGCTGATTCAGGCGTTCATGTCGCCCTCGTCGCCGGTGATCGTCACCGGCGGCAACCCGCGCAACGGCGTCACCGAGGCGCAGGTGATGGCGGAGTGGCTGAAGGTGCGCGGCGTGCCGGCCAGGCGGATCCACACCGAGACCCAGGCCGGGTCGACGGTCCAGAATGCGGAGTTCGCGGCCAAGGTGATGGAGGCGCTCGGGGTGCACAAGGCGGTGCTCATCACCTCCGCCGATCACATGCGCCGGGCGCTGGAGAACTTCCTGGCCGTCGGTGTTCCGGTGGTCGCGACCATGACGCCGGACGTGGCGCCGCTGTGGGCCAAGCCGTTCGGTGCGGGCAGTTAGGTTCGCGAGCGCGCGCCCGCGTCGGTGGCGCGCACTACGATGCGTGAGTCGTCACCGCGGGGTGCGGGGCGGCTCGAACGACAGGGGAATGTGATGGACAGGCCTGCGTGGGCACCCGAAGGCGTAGACATGCAGCATCCGAGCCCGGCCCGGATGTACGACGCGCTGCTCGGCGGCTCGCACAACTTCGCGGTCGACCGGATGGCGGCGGAGATGGCGATCAAGCTCGTGCCCGACCTGCCGCGGCTGGCCCTGAGCAATCGGGCCTTCCTGCGGCGCGCGGTGCGCTTCATGGTCGAGGCAGGCATCCGCCAGTTCGTCGACATCGGTTCCGGCATCCCCACCGCGGGCAACGTGCACGAGATCGTGCACGAGCTCGACCCCGAGGCGCGGGTGCTCTACATCGACATCGACCCGGTCGCCGTGGTCCACTCGCGCACCATCCTGAGCGGCAACGAGCAGGCGGGCGCGATCGAGGCCGACCTCAGGGAGCCGGAAGCGCTGCTCGCCGCGGTCGGCGAGACCGGGCTGATCGGCTTCACCCAGCCGGTCGGCCTGCTGCTCATCGCGGTGCTGCACCTGGTGGCCGACGAGGACGATCCGGCGGGCAAGGTGGCCGCACTGCGGGCGGCGGTGACCCCGGACAGCTACATCGCCATTTCACATCTGTCGTCCGAGTCGCGGCCGGAGGATGCCGGTAAACTGGGAACGCACTCGGTGAACGAGACGAAGGTCGGCATCCATTTCCGGGACAAGGCCGCGATCACCGAGATGTTTCAGGGTTGGGACATGGTTGATCCCGGGGTCGTCGAGCTGCCGTCGTGGCGGCCGGAGTCGGAGCGGGATCAGCACGAGCAGCCGGGTCGTTCGCTCGGCTTGGCGGGCGTCGCGCGCAAGGGTTGACCGTCGGGGACGGCAGCGGCGTCATGAGATGACAGGGTGGACGAGCAGTGGGGTCGTGGGAGCTGGCGCAGCGGTGGGCGGATGCCCTCGACGGCGTTGTCGCTCCCACGCTGAACCGCTCGCAGATCGAGGACATGCTCGCGGCCCTGTGCACGGGCATGATCGACGCCGCGCTCGGCGGTGAGGACCCCGACGTCGCACGCCGGGCCGCCCGGATGCTGGTCGCGGCCAACTATCGCGATCCGGCGGCCGTCAGCCGGTCGGTGCGGGTGATCTGTGAAGACCTGGTCACCGAGGTCGCCGACGGGTCGGACGACCCGGCGCTGCCCGAGATCAGGGAACGCGCGATCGGGCTGGCCGCCGACTTCGCCGCCGGATTCACCGGTGCGCTGCGCTCCGCGGCGCTGGCCGAGCAGGAGGCCACGCTGGCCGCGGTGCTGGCCGCGGCCAGCGAAGCCGAGAGCCGCCGGGCGCTGTCGGAGGCCCGGTTCGAAGCCGTCTTCGACGGGGCCCTGGTCGGCATCGGCACCGTCGACATGACCGGCAAGGTGGTCAACTGCAACGCCACCATGGCCGAGATGCTCGGCCAGACCCCCGAGTCGATGCCGGGCCGGACGGTCGCCGACATCCTCGGCCCGCAGAACCTGAACTACGCCTTCACCGAGCTGCAGCGCATGGTCGCGGGCGAATCGGAGAGCTTCCGCACCGAGACCCAGCACCTGCACGACGACGGCGAGATCACCATCATCGACCTGTCGATGTCGGCGGTGCGCAATCCGGACGGGGAGATCCAGTTCCTGATCGGTGTCGCCGTCGACGTCACCGAGCGCAAGCAACTCGCCGACCGGCTCTGGCACGACGCGAATCACGACGCGCTCACCGGGTTGCCGAATCGCCCGCACCTGTTCAACCGGCTCGCCGGGGCGGTGCCCCCGATCGGGGTCTGCTACCTGGATCTCGACGGCTTCAAGGAGATCAACGACCTGTGGGGGCACACGGTCGGGGACCGGGTGCTGCGCGTCGTCGCCGACCGGATGCGCGAGGCGGTCCGGCCGCTGGGCGCGCTGGCGGCCCGGATCGGCGGTGACGAGTTCCTGGTGCTGGTCGAGAACTCTTCCGGGCAAGCGCAATTGGCCGGCCTGGCGGACGAGCTGATGGCCGCGCTCACGGCGCCGCTGGAAGTGGACGGTCACATGCTCGTGGTCGGGGTGAGCATCGGCACGGCGTACTTCGACGAATTGCCCGGCACCGTCGACGAATTGGTGCACGCCGCCGACGCCGCCATGTACCGGCGCAAGCACGAGGCGCGCCGCGATCCGGCCCGATAGGCCGGATCGCGCACGCGCTCAGACGAGCTGACCGGCGCGCCGCGCGGCGCGGGCGAGCGAGCGATCGCGCTGTTCCTCGAAGCGCACCACGTCGGCGCGCAGCCGCTCGAGGAAGCCAGCGAGGTCCTCGCGGGCCTGCTCGCCGATCGCGCCGAAATCGTTGCGCTCGAAGATGTTCCACTTGCGTAGCACGGGCAGCAGCACCTCCTCCAGATGCTGGCGCAGGTCGTAGATGCCGTGCTTGGCCATCAGCACGCCGTTGCGCCGCCAGCCCGGCATGCCTGCGCCGGGCATCTGGAAACCCTGCACGATCGTGTTGATGGCAGCCATGCTCTGATCGGGCGCCAGGTCGAGCGCGGCCGCGCAGAGGTTGCGGTAGAAGATCATGTGCAGGTTCTCGTCGGCCGCGATCCGGGCGAGCATGCGGTCGGCGATCGGGTCGTCGCAGACCCGGCCGGTGTTGCGGTGACTGACGCGGGTGGCCAGTTCCTGGAAGGTCACGTAGGCGACCGAGTACAGCAGGCCCGCGCCGGAATCGGGCCGGATGTCGGCGCCGCGCGCCTTCTCGTCGACGACGGCCATCGCCGAATAGCCGTTGGTCATGTGGATCATGCGGGCGTTCTCGAGCGCCACCGGGTCGACCCCGCGGGTGACGACGAGGTAGTCGCGCATCACGATGCCGTGGCGATTCTCCTCGGCGGTCCAGCGGCCCACCCAGGTGCCCCAGGCGCCGTCCTGGGAGAAGTTCTCGGCGATCTCCCGGTGGTAGGACGGCAGATTGTCCTCGGTGAGCAGGTTGGTGATCATGGCCGCCCTGGCGACCTCGCTGAGCGCGGATTGCCCGGTGTCCCAGTCGATTCCGCCCATCGCCGCGAAGTTGCGGCCCTGATCCCAGGGCACGTAGTCGTGCGGGTGCCAATCCTTGGCCATCGACAGGTGCCGGTCGACGTTGCTCGCCGCGATCGGCTCCAGTTCGATGAGCAGTTCCAACTGGGTGAGGTTCCTGGCCACGCTCGTACCCTTTCGGTCCGGTAGTGTTGCCCGTCGTCGCCGACAATAGACCCGGTACATCGCACCTCCGAACGACACGGGTGCGGAGGGTACTGTTTCGGAATTTGGGCGCGTCGCGCCGCGTGCATATACGCTCCACCAGTTCAGCTCCATCAGCGGTTCCCGATCAGTCGTGGCATAGCTAGAGAGAGTGAGCGAAAAATATGACGGACATCGTGGTCACAAGCCTCGCGGCGACCACATCGATCGCGGGTGACGTCGATTCGACCTGGAAGGGTCTGCTCAACGGCGAAAGCGGAATCGATGTCCTCGACGACTCCTTCGTCGACGATTTCGACCTGCCGGTGCGGATCGGTGGCCATCTGAAGGTCTCCCCGGCCGCCGCGCTCACCAGGGAGGAAGCGCGCAGGCTGTCCTATGTCGAGCAGATGGCCGTGGTCCTGGGCCGCGAGGTGTGGCGCAACGCGGGCAACCCCGAAGTGGATCGCGACCGGCTCGGCGTCTCGGTGGGCACCGGACTCGGCGGCGCGGAATCCCTGATCTACGCCCGCGACAAGCTCAGCAACGGCGGCTACCGCAAGGTGTCGCCGCTGACGGTGCAGGCCATCATGCCCAACGGCCCCGCCGCCTGCATCGGCCTCGAATTGGGCGCGCGGGCCGGGGTTTCCACGCCGGTGTCGGCCTGCTCCTCCGGCTCGGAGGCGATCGCCAACGCGTGGCGGATGATCGTGATGGGCGACGCCGACATGGTGGTCACCGGCGGGGTGGAGGGCTCGATCCAGGCGCTGCCGATCGCGGCGTTCACCCAGATGCGTGCCATGAGCACGCGCAACCACGACCCCAAGGCGGCGTCGCGGCCCTTCGACGCCGATCGTGACGGCTTCGTCTTCGGCGAGGCGGGCGCGATGATGGTCATCGAGACCGAGGAGCACGCCAAGGCACGCGGCGCCACGATCCACGCGCGGCTGCTCGGCGCAGGTGTCACCTCCGACGGCTTCCACCTCGTCGCCCCCGATCCCGAGGGCAGCGGCGCCGCGCGGGCGATGACCAGGGCGCTGCAGACGGGCGGGATCGCCAGCACCGACGTCACGCACATCAACGCGCACGCGACCGCGACCCCGATCGGTGACACCGCCGAGGCCAACGCCATCGGCAAGGCGATCGGCGACCACGCCTCGGTGTACGCGCCCAAGTCGGCGCTCGGGCACTCGATCGGCGCGGTCGGTGCGCTCGAGGCGGTGCTGACCGTGCTCAGCGTGCGCGACAGCATCATCCCGCCGACGCTCAACCTGGAGAACCAGGACCCCGAGATCGAGCTGGACGTGGTCTCCGGGGAAGCCCGCCGCGGGCGGATCGACTACGCGGTGAACAACTCCTTCGGATTCGGCGGGCACAACGTCGCCATCGCCTTCGGTCGGTATTGACGATCGCCCCGGCGACGCCTGCCACTGCATTGCACGAGTTCAGCCTCTCGGCGAGGCATTGTGCGTTGAAAAGGATAGGGAATGATCGGCGACACTTTCGACGACTATGTGGACGAATCGGGCAATATCCGGATTCCCGGTGACCAGACCCTGATCGACTTCGTCGACAAACACAGCGAGGCCAACGGCGACGATCTGGCCTACCGCTTCATCGACTATTCACGCGAACGTGAGGGGGAATATCAGGAACTGACCTGGCGGGAATTCGGCGTCCGCCTGCGCGCGGTGGCGGCCCGGCTGCAGCAGGTGACCGAACCGGGCGACCGGGTGGCGGTGCTCGCGCCACAGGGACTGGACTACGTGGTGGCGCTGTTCGCCGCCGTGTACGCGGGGAACGTGGCCGTGCCGCTGTTCGATCCGGAGGAGCAGGGCCACAGCGACCGGCTGCACGCCGTCCTCGGCGACTGCGAGCCCGCGGCGGTCCTGACCGTCGGCACCGCGGCGGCGGGGGTGCGCAAGTTCTTCCGCGAGCAGCCCGCCGCGCAGCGCCCTCGGATCATCGCGGTGGAGGCGATTCCGGACACCGTCGGCAAGACCTGGCGCAGGCCCGACATCAACATCGACAGCGTCGCCTACCTGCAGTACACCTCCGGCTCCACCCGGGTGCCCGCGGGCGTCGAGATCACCCACCGCGCCGTCGGCACGAATCTGCTGCAGATGGTCGACGCGATCGGGATCACCGAGAACGCGCGCGGGGTCACCTGGCTGCCGCTGTTCCACGACATGGGGCTGCTCACGGTGATCCTGCCGACCATCGGCGGCAAGTTCATCACCATCATGTCGCCGAGCGCGTTCGTGCGCAGGCCCGCGCGCTGGATCAAGGAACTGGCGGCCCAGGCCGACGGCGCCGAGATCTATTCGGCGGCACCGAACTTCGCCTTCGAACACGCCGCGGTGCGCGGGGTGCCCAAGGGCGACGAATCGCTCGACCTGTCCAATGTGATCGGGTTGATCAACGGCAGCGAGCCGGTCTCGGTGTCGTCCATGCGCAAGTTCAACGAGGCGTTCGCGCCGTACGGGCTGTCCAAGACCGCGATCAAGCCCTGCTACGGCATGGCCGAGGCGACGCTGTTCGTGTCGGCGACGCGTCGCGACGACGAGGCGCGGGTGGTGTATGTCGACCGCGGACAACTCAACTCGGGCCGGATGGTCGAGGTCGACGAGCACTCGGCCAACGCTGTCGCGCAGGTGTCGTGCGGGTATGTGGCGCGGTCGCAGTGGGCGGTGATCGTCGACCCGGACACCGGGATCGAGCGCAGGGACGGCGAGGTCGGCGAGATCTGGCTGCACGGCGACAACATGGGCATCGGATACTGGGGCAGGGCGGAGGAGACCGCGCAGACCTTCCACAACCGGGTGATCGCCCGCCTGCCCGTCGGCAGCCGTGCCGAGGGCGCGCCGGACGACGCGCGCTGGATGCGCACCGGCGACTTCGGCGCCTATCACGACGGCGAACTGTTCATCACCGGGCGGGTGAAGGACCTGGTGATCGTCGACGGCCGCAATCACTATCCGCAGGATCTGGAGTACTCGGCGCAGGAGGCGAGCACGGCGCTGCGGCCCGGGTTCATCGCGGCGTTCTCCGTGCAGGCGGGGCAGCTGCCCGCGGCGGTGCGCGAGGCGGGCGCCGACGCCGACGACACGGCCGAGCGGCTCGTCGTCGTGGCCGAACGCGGCACGGGCGCGGCCAAACTCGACCCAGGCCCGATCGTGGATACGGTACGCGCGGCCATCGCGCGCAGGCACGGCGTCACCGTGCGTGATCTGCTGCTGGTGCCGGCCGGGTCGATCCCGCGGACATCGAGCGGCAAGATCGCCCGGCGGGCCTGCCGGGCCGCGTATCTGGACGGCACCCTGCGCGGCGGGCACCGCCAGGACGCCTACCCGGACGCGCCGGAGGAGTGAGGCGGGTTCGGCCACCGGGGCGCCGGTGGCCGAACCGCGGTGCGGCCGTGGTCAGTTGACGCAGGGGATGGTGTCGCCGATCGAGGTGGTCACCGGTTTGCCCGCGTCGGGCAGCGGCAGGGTGGAGGTGCCCGTGGTGGTCGGCGGCGCCGTGGTGCTCGCCGTGGCCGGGCTCAGCTCGACGGGCATCGTGAAATCGGCGCCGATCACCACCCGGATGTGACCGTCCGCCACCGACGACGCCGCGGAAACCGGTACCCCGCCGAGGGTTTCGGCCAGCGCCCGGGCATCCTCGGCCGCGCCGGGTCCGTAGGTGACAGCGGTGATCGGGTCGTCGCCCGCGCCGTTGCCGACCTCGCCCGCTCGATAGCCGCGGGCGGTCAGCGCCGCGGACAGGGCCGCCGCCTGACCCGACGCGCCACCCACATTGTGGACATCCACCACGCTGGTCGGAACACGCGGTGGCGCCGTGGTTTTCGGCGCCTCCTGGCCGAAGGCGGCCCGCACCTCGCGTTTGATCGCCGCCGGGTCGACGATGTTGACGTCCTGGCCGTCGATCACGTCGTAGCGCAGCACCGGTAGGGTGCGGAACTCCACCGGCAGCGAACCCGCCGCGCCCAGCTCGCGGGCGAAGTCGAACAGATTCCAGCCGTCGGAGAGCACGACATCGCGATGGGCCACGTCCATCAGCTCGGCGAGCCTGCTCAGATTGGTGAGCGTGCCGGAATCCTTGAGCGACTTGGCCACCGAGGTGAGGAACGCCTGCTGCCGGTGCGTCCGGTCCAGATCGCCGTTGCGCAGCCCGTGGCGCTGCCGCACGAAGGCCAGCGCCTGCGCGCCGTCGAGATGCTGGCGGCCCGCCGGGAACACCGCACCGGAGAACTCGCTGTCGTCGACCGCCTGGTTGAGGCACACGTCGACGCCGCCGACTGCGGTCGCCAGGTCGTAGAACCCGGCCAGCGAGATCTCGGCGAACCGGTCGATCGGCACCCCGACCAGATTGCGGACGGTCGTGACGATCGAGGCGCGGCCCGCCTCCCTGCTGCGCCGCTCCAGCTCCACCGGATCGGTGACGCCCTTGTCGAGCAGTTGCGCGTGCACGGCGGCCTTCTTCAGGCCGTACGCCTCCTTGATCTTCACCTGGGAATAGCCGGGGATGCCGGTCACCGCCACGTAGTCGTCGCGGGGGATGGAGAACGCGACGATCTTGCTCAGATCGGCCGGAATGTGCAGCAGGATCAGGGAATTGGCGTTGTAGCCGCCCTCGGTGCCGTCGCCCGCGTGCAGCTGGTCGAGGACGTCCTTCGGCAGATCGTTGCCGTTGAGATCCTTGCGGGTGTCCAGGCCGATCAGCAGGACGTTGACGTCACCGCCGCGGGAGCGGGGCGCGTCGTCACCGAGCGCGGTGGAATGGGTGAAGCCGGAATCGAAATCGTTCTTCGCCGACCATGCCAGCCCGGTGCCGGTGAGGATCGCCAGCGCGGCCGTCGCGCCGATCATCCTGGCCGTGATCAGCCCGGCACGGCGCAGCCGGGCGCCGCGGGTGGGCTCGGTGCGGGGTACTCGCCTGCCGATGCGCTGTGGACCGAGCGCGGGTGGTTCCCGGCGCGGCAGGGGCGCCGTGATGTCGTCGTCGTTCACCGCAGTGCGCTACCCGCCTGCCACTGATCCCACGGCACGCTCCAATCGCCGTTCTGCCACACCTCGAGCGGGGCCCCGCCGGTGTTGCGGATCTCCACCACGTCACCGGGTTGCGAGAACTCGTAGAACCAGCGGGCGTTCTCGCCGCTGAGGTTCAGGCAACCGTGCGAGACGTTGGTGTTGCCCTGCGCCCAGATCGTGTCGTCGAGCTGATGCAGGTAGATGCCGTCGGTGCTGATCCTGGTCGCCCAGCCGATGGTCTCCTTGTAGCCGAGGCGGGAGTTCACCGGCAGGCCGTAGGTGGAGGAGTCCATGATCACCGGGTTGGCCTTGTCCATCACCGTGTAGGTCCCCGGCTGGGTCCAGAAGGTGATCGTCTTGCCCGCGACCACCTCGCTGCCGCCCATGCCCATCGAGGTGGGCATGGTGCGGATCAGGGTGCCGTTCTCGAAAACCCGCACCTGCTTGTCGTTGTCGTCGACGATCGAGACGTGCGAGGGCCCGATCGTGAAGCTGGTCCTGGTGTCCTCCTGGCCGTACATGCCGCCGCCGAGGTCCTTGCCGTAGATGTCGGCGGCGAGGGTGACCTTGGTACCGGGCTGGTAGTAGTTCTCCGGGCGCCAGTGCGCGTTGCGGTCGTCGAGCCAGTACCAGGAGCCGGTGACCGGGGGATCGGTGCCGACGGTCAGGTATTTCTCGGCCGTCGCGCGGTCGGGGACGTCCTCGTCGAAGTGCGCGACCACCACCGTCCCGACGCCGTAGCTGCCGTCGGGGGAGAGCGCGGCGCCGCCGGTGGTGCGGAAGTACACCTTCGTCTGGTTGTTCGGCGCGAGCGTCGAGAACGACGAGGTGATCGGCCCGACGGTGCCCGTGACGGTGAGTGCCTCGGCCCGCACCGTGTAGGTGCGGCCGTAGCCGAGGGGCTCGGTGGGTTTCCAGGCGCTCTGGTCGGGGGTGAAGACGCCCTCGACCGTGCCGCCCTGCTCGTTGGTCATGGTGACCGCGGTGAGCTTGCCGTCGCTGGTGGCGACCCGGACCGGCGCGAGCGGGTCGATCTCGGTCGCGCGGTCCGCGGGCTCGACCGAGATCACCGGGGCCGGCGGCGCAGAATCGGTGCCGGGATCGGTGGTCGAGCCGCTACAGGCGGCGAGGAACAGCGCGAGCCCGGCGGCGAGCCCGGCTCGCCAACGTCCCCTCATGCGCCCCTCCTGTGCACGGTGCCGTCCTCAGCCCTGCAAACCGACCTCGACGTCGAGGGTCAAGGTGATCTTGTCGCCGATCACGGCGCCGCCATTGGCCATCGGCATCTCGGTGGTGATGCCGAAATCGCGGCGGTTGATCGTGGCCGTCGCGGTGTAGCCGGCGACCGGCGCGTCGGTCATGCCCGGTCCGGAACCGAGGAACTCGACCGCGAGGGTGACCGGGTGGGTGGTGCCGCGGATGGTGAAGTCACCGGTGACCTCGAACTCGCCGGCGATCGGCCGGAATCCGCGCGCGGCGAAGGTGGCGACCGGGTAGTTGCTCACGTCGAAGAAGTCGGCGGTGGCCAGGTGGCCGTCGCGCTGGGCGTTGTCGGTGGTCACCGAGTCGACCTTGATCTCCACGTCGGCGTCGGCGGTGCCGTCGGGGTGCACGACCAGTTGGCCGCTGAAGTCCTTGAACCGCCCGCGCACCTTGCTCACCATCAGGTGGCGCACGGCGAACTCGAGGGCGGAATGGGCGGGGTCGATGACCCATGTACCCGCGGACAGTCCCTGGGTGGGTGCCGACATGATCTCTCCTCACTGAGCGGACCGGCCACGAGGCCGACAACGGTGAAGCGATGACGGCACCCAGCCTAGCTCGGTGCGGACGCCCGAGTCAGTCCTCGCTGCTCGTGCGTTCGCCGAGGAAGCGCAGCAAAGCCGGATCGGCGGAGGTGAACCGGTCGACCTCTTGCCCGCCCGTGCACTCGAACAGGCCGACGGTCACCGCGTCGGCGGTGCGGTGCAGCACGCGCCACAGGGCGCCGGAATCCTGCCAGCGCCGCAGGACCTCGATCGGATCGGTGTTCACAACCGTTCACGGTAGTTCGCGGCGACCAGAGCCAGGCAGGCCGCGGCGATCAGCGCGGTGACCAGATACATGGCGGGGTAGCCGAAGCCGAGGCCACCGTGCAGCGCCGACAGGACGGCGGGCACGCCGAAGCCGAGGTAGCTCACCGAGTAGAACACCGCGTTGAGCCCCGCCAGATCGCCGGGCCCCGCGATCCGCTCGATCTGCTGCAGGCCTGCGACCAGGCCGATGCCGTAGCCGCTGCCGAGGACCACGGCCGCCAGCAGGGTCACCCAGACGCTCAGGGTGGCCGCCGTCCACGCGGCGAGCACCATGCCGAGGGTGAGCAGCCCCAGCGCGATCACGCCCGCGCGGGCGGTGCCGGGCCGGTCGATCCGCCGCGCCACCGACTGGATGAGGAATCCGCAGCCCAGCGCCACCATGGTGACCAGGGCCGAGAAGGCGATCGGGGCCTGCTGTACGCGCGGCAGCATGAGCGTCGGCAGCACGGCGTAGGCGGTGGCGTTGGCGGTGAACAGCCACAGCGCGATCGGTACGGCGACGCGCAGGAACCGGCGGTGCCCGGCCGCGAGGATCTTCAGATCGTCACGGAACCGGCCCGGATCCGGCTGGCGCGTCACCGTCTCGGGGACGCGGCGCAACCCGACGGCGGCGGCCAGGCACAGCGCGACGTTCACCAGGTAGGCCGTCGAATTCGGCAGCGGTCCCCACTGGGCGAGGAGCCCGGCCACCCCGGCGCCGAGCGCGAAGCCCGCGGTCAGGCTCATCGCCGAGCGGCGCGCCCCGGAGCCGGCCGCCGACGCCTGGGACAGTTCCTTGACCCAGCTGCCGCCGACCGCCATCGCCAGGCCGAGCGCGACACCGCAGAGCATGCGCCCGGCCGCCAGCATCGGCACCGAGGCCGCGCCGACCGCCAGCAGCAGCGAGCCGGCCGCCGCGATGAGCGGGGCGGGCAGCATCAGCGGACGACGACCCCATCGATCCGAGAGCGGACCGCCGATCAGGAGTGCGGGCACGATGCCGAGGACGTAGTAGAACAGCAGCAGATCGACCGCGGTGAGCGGCAGCCCGTTGCCCTTGTACATGACCAGCAGCGGCGTGAACTCGTTACCGCCCCACGCGATCGCCACGATCGCCGCCGCGACGGCGCGCCACGCTCTGGTCGTCGTTTCCGGGACAGCGCTGAGCCGCTCGCTGGTGAGAATCGCCATCACAGGCCCTTTCCGTCTCGCGCGCACCGGGGCACGCGCGGAGGGCGAGTGGTGGCAACCGGTCTCATTTTAGGCGCGCCCCCGCGCTGTACTACCGTCGGCCTGTGCGTGAGCTGCGGGTGGGATGTGCGATGTGGACGCATCCGGAATGGCAGCAACGGCTTCCGCCGCCGGGGGAGCGGCTGCGCGCCTACGCGGGCCACTGCGGCGCGGTCGAGGGAAACACCACCTTCTACGCCACGCCGTCACCGGAGACCGTTGCCTCGTGGGCGCGGCAGACCGACCCGGATTTCCGGTTCGTGCTCAAACCGCCGAGGGCGGTCACCCACGAGCGCAGACTCGTCGACGCGCGAGCCGACCTGTGGACGTTCCTCGACGTGATGGCGCCGCTCGGCCCGCGCGTGCACGCACTGTGGGTCCAGCTGCCCGCCTCCTTCGGCCCGACCGACCTCGGCGCGCTGGCCCGCTTCCAGCGCGAGCTGCCCGCCGGGCTGCGCTGCGCGGTGGAGGTGCGGCACCCGGCCTTCTTCACCGATGAGCGCGCGGCCGTGCAGCTGGAACGGGTGCTCGGCCGGATCGGCGCGGAATGGGTGCCCTTCGACACGACCGTGCTGTTCGACGGTCCTCCCGGTGACCCGTCGGAGCACGAGGCCCGCGCCAAGAAGCCGCGGGTGCCGCGGCGGCTGCGGGCGCTGACCGAGTACCCGATCGTGTGCTACCACGGCCGCGCCGATGTCGACCGCACGGTCGCGGGGTGGCGACCGTGGGTCGAGACGGTCGCGGAGTGGCTGCGCGAGGGGCGCTCGCCGACGGTGTTCGTGCACACCCCCGACAACGCCGCCGCCCGCGGGCTGGCGCGCCGCTTCCACGACGCCGTGGCCGAGGTCGTCCCCGGCCTGCCCGCCCAGCCGACACCGGAGCCGACCGAGCCGATGACCCTGTTCTGAATTCCGCGCGTGGTTGTCGGACCCTCGTGGCATGCTGTGCGCCAGCACTGGGGAGTGCGTGGGCGGACTCGAAGGGGACGAGTGATGTCTACGGATCGGCTGTCATTGATGCACGCGCCGCAGTGCGAGCCGGGGTACGGAGCTGAGAACGTGACGGGTTCAGCTGTGCGGCAACATGTTCCGAGTGGGTCCCGGCGGCGGACGCCGAGCGGCAGTGGGCTGCGCAGGGCGGTGCGCGCTGCCTGCGCAGGCGGGGCCGAGGTGGTCGAGTCCGACGCGCAGCGGTTCGCCGAGCAGTCGGTGCGTCTGCTGCTCGAGGTCGTCGACCGGCGCAGGCAGGTCGACCAGTTGCGTGCGATCACCGAGCCGCGGGTGCTGGAATCGGTGCGCACCATGCTCGTTCAGGATCTCGCGCCGGGCCGAGGGCTCGGGACAGCAACGGTCAAGCACGTGCGGCTCAGCGCGGGCGAGGCCGCGGGGGCCGAGCTGTTCGCGTCGTACCAGCGCGGGGCGCGCACGTTCGCGCTGGCCGGGCGCATCGAATCCGCCAGGGAGCGTTGGCGACTGGTCGCGCTGCGGATGTATTGACCCTCAGTGCGCGGGGGTGACGCCGGAGAAGTCGTGGGCGGCTCGATGATTGCGGTCTGCCAGGGTGCCGAGGGCGTGATCGGGTTGCAGACCGAAGTACTGCCCGCGGGTGCGGTCGGTCCAGGCCAGTGCCGCAGCGGCGGCGATGCGGTGGAAATGCACGGTGTAGCCGCGCTCATAGATCCGCAGCAGCGCGTAGCCGCCGGGGTACTCCTTCACGGCGGCTACCTCGAGGAACTCCACCCGCCCGGAATCGGGGCGGCTCATCCGGTTTCGATGGGTGTGCCCGGCCTGATGCAGGAACACACCGGGACTGGTCCGGTAGCAGGATCGCAACGCCTGCGCGCTCTCCCTGTCGAGCACGAACCCGGGCCCGCCCGGATTGCTCAGTGCCGCATAGCGGGTCGCCGGGTGATGGCCGAAGATCAGCGTCGGCTGGTCCGGCGCCGCGGCCAGCAGTTCGCGCAGCCGGGTGAGCTGCGCGGCCGAGATCGTGCCGCCCGCACCGCGGCCCCGCGTGGTGTCGAGACCGATCAGCCTGAGGCCGCCGAGTTCGTGGCAGACGAGGCGCTGGTGGGCATGGAAAGCCCAGCCCCAGTGGTCCTTCCGGCCGCGCGCGACATCGTGATTGCCACGGCAGGCCAGGTAGTCGCGGCCGTGCGTGCCCCAGCCGTCGAGGCGCGCGCGGATGCCGGCGACCTGGTCGGCGGAGCCGCGGTCGGTGAGATCGCCCGTGACGACGAGATGGTCGGCCGCGCGGGCCGGCCGCCGGATGTCGTGCAGCAGGGCGTCGGTCATCACCTGCGGGTAGTGACCGTCGTCGTGGCGCAGGCCGGGCGGCAGGCCGGCGACGATCAGCCCGCTGCGCTCCTCGCCCCAGTGCAGGTCGTTGGCGAGCGCGATCGTCCGCAACAACCGCCCGGGCGGCGGTGGGGCGGTACGGAACACGCCGGTGAGCTCCGGGGTGCCCGGACGACGGGTGACCCAGGTGCGGCCCGGCACCGCGCGCACACCGTCCGAGCGGGCGGTGAAACGGTACCGGCGGCCGGGTTCCAGGCCACTGAGCTCGGCGTAGTGGTGCGCGGTGCGCCGCGCGTCGAAATAGCGGGTCGTCGCCGCGGCGCGCCCGTCGGCGGGGGCGAGCAGCACCTCGGTGTCGGCGGCGGCGGGGCGAAGGGCGCCGGAGCGGTCACGCTCCCGGGTGGTCCAGGTGAGGATCGCCGTGTCGTGGGTGACCGTCACGACCTCCAGGTCGGTGACGACCAGCCGGGTGACCACGGCGGCGCGCGGGCGGGCCATCGGCGCGCGCACGGTGGCCGCCGCCGCGCCGGCGGCCGCGTTCACCAGCCACGCGGTGTGCAGTCGAGGATCGAGCATCGCCGAGCTCCGTTCGCCGTCACCGAGGACGGTATCGACGCTGGTTGAACGGGCGTGGACGGCGATGTGGCCGTCAGCCGCCGACGGCGTGGCTGGTCGGGTGGCTTCCGCTACTCGGTGCGCGGGCGGTTGCGGCTGGGCTGGGCGCCACCGCTTTCCGGCGAGTCTTCCTCGGGGCCGTCAGGCAGCCTGCGCGCGCCGTTGGCCACCTCGACGACGAGATCGTCGTAGCCGCAGGCGAGTTCGTGCAGCCGGGTCTGCGCGGCGCGCAGTTCGGCCTCGGCGCCGCAGGCCAGCGCCCGATAGGTGATCGCGGCGAAATGGGCCATCCGGTCGACGACGGCGCCGATGCTCTCGGTGTGCATGGGCGCGGTGGTGGCGGGCCGGGGTGAGCGCATCACCACCCAGCGATCGATCTCGCATACCAGATGCGCCCGCTGCCAATCGATCTCGCTGGTGTCGCCGTGGACCAGCTGCTCGCGTCGTTCGTGCAGGGCGGCCAGTTCGTGCGCGGCGCGCAGGACCGGGTCGCCCGTGCCCGCGAATCCGCACACCGCCCGCATCATCTTGGCACGGTCCGGCAGTACCGGTTCCTGTCCGGGCTCACCCGATGAACCGCCGTCCGTGTCCACTGTCGCCGCACCATCCCTGTCGTCTGGTTCGCACCGCTTCCGATGGACATTCGTCTCGGCGGGGAGATCGGATAGGTTGAACAGAAAACCGGCCGCGAACAGCGATGCTGCTCACGGCCGGTCGAAATCCTCAGCGCGGGACCGTCACAGGCTGCGCGCGATGATCTCCTTCATGATCTCGTTGGTGCCCGCGTAGATCAGCTGCACGCGGTTGTCGACCCACATGCGCGCGATCGGGTACTCGTTCATGTAGCCGTAGCCGCCGAACAGCTGCAGACAGGTGTCGGCGATCTGCATCGCCTTGTCGGTGCACCACCACTTGGCCATCGCGACGGTGGGGATGTCGAGCTCGCCGCGCAGGTGCTTCTCGATGCAGTCGTCGATGAACACGCGCGCGATGCGGGCCTCGGTGGCCACCTCGGCCAGCTTGAACTTGGTGTTCTGGAAACCGAACACCGGACGGCCGAACGCCTCGCGCTCCTTGGTGTAGCGCAGCGTGTGCTCGAGCGCGACCTCCATGCCCGCGACCGCGCCGTGGGCCACGATCAGGCGCTCCTGGGGCAGCTGCTGCATCAGCTGGACGAAGCCCTGGCCCTCCTGCGTGCCGAGCAGGTTGGCCACCGGGACGCGCACGTCCTCGAAGAACAGCTCGGAGGTGTCCTGGCCCTTCTGGCCGATCTTGTCGAGCACGCGGCCGCGGCGGAAACCGGGGCGATCGGCCTCGACCAGCACCAGCGAGACACCGGAGGCGCCCTGGGTGGGGTCGGTCTTGGCGACCAGGATGATCAGGTCGGCCTGCGCGCCGTTGGTGATGAAGGTCTTGGAGCCGTTGATGACGTACTCGTCGCCGTCGCGGATGGCCTTGGCCTTGACCGCCTGCAGGTCGGAGCCGGTGCCCGGCTCGGTCATCGCGATGGCGCCGACGACCTCACCGCTGGCCATCTTGGGCAGCCACTGCTTCTTCTGCTCCTCGGTGCCGTAGGCGAGCAGGTAGTGGGCCACGATGCCGTTGTGCAGGCTCACGCCCCAGGAGGTGTCGACCGCGCGGGCCTGCTCCTCCATGAGGACGGCCTCGTGGGCGAAGGTGCCGCCACCGCCGCCGTACTCCTCCGGGATCGACAAGCACAGCAGGCCGACCTCGCCCGCCTTGTTCCACAGGTCACGGTCCACGTGGTGCTGCTCGCGGTACTTGTCGATATTCGGCACGAGTTCTTTGGCCATGAACGCGCGGGCGAGGTCGCGCAGGGCGTCCAGGTCCTCGTTCATCCAGCTCGACCGATTCGCGGCCATCGAGTCTCCTTACGGCTCGGCACAGCACTGGCTCAGGGGTGACCAGTGGTTACAGGTACAGTGTGACCCACTATTGGCGACGTGGCAATAGTGGGTGTGTCGCTCGCGGCACGCCGGTTTCGGGCAGCGGTGTGGCACCATCGGTTTCGCACGAGCGGGTGTATGGACTATTAATGGCGTGTGCCGTTCACACGTGTGGTCACCCGTCTGCCGTCGCGATGCCGGGTCGGTGGTCGGTCATGACCGTCGAGACTCCCGTCGAAGACGACGTCAGCCAGCTCGCCCAACGCGTCGAACGGGCGCGTGGGCGCCTCGCCTATCAATTCGATCCCGCGCTCACCGACGCCCTGTCGGAAGACGAGCTGCGCGCCGAGCGCGAGCTCGCCGAACGCATCCGGGAACAGGATCGCGAACAGCGCTGGAAACACACCCAGGCCATGGCCCAGGCCTCGGACCGGGCAAGGCAGACCACCGAAGCGATCGAGAAGGCCGACATGCGAGATCTGCTGCTCGCCAGAAAGGCGATGGCCGCCCAGCGGCGCGAATCGAGCCCGCACGCGAAGCTGGCTTCGCTGTACCGGCACCGGTCGTGGTCGCTCAAGGCGCTGGCGGGTGTGGTCGGCGCGGGCATGCTGTGGTCGGCGGTCAACGTTCAGCAGAACATCGCCCCCGGCGGCCCGACCGATCCGCTGTTCTGGTTCAGCTACCTGCTCGAGGCGATGATCAGTGTCTGCCTGATCATCATCATGGTCGGCACCAACAAGGTCGCCGAGTGGGGCGTCATCGACAACCGGCGCCAGGTCGCGCTCGCCGAGATCGCGCTGCTGGCCCTCACCGTCACCCTCAACACCTATCCCTATGTGCGCGACGGCCGTTGGTACGACGCGGCCGTGCACGCGGTGGCGCCGGTGATGATCGGCGTCGCGCTGCTCATCCACGACGCGGCCAGCGCCCGCTACGGCCTCGCCATCACCAGGGCCACCAGTCAGATCCGGGACATGCCCGACCCGGCGGAGAACCTGCTCAACCGGCAAGCCGTCGAAGGGGTCCGGCTCACCTACACCCCGCCGATGACGGGCGCGGCCAGGGCCGAGGCCTTCGCCGCCGATCAGGCGGCGGCCACCGCGCCGGTGACCCGCGAACCCGCGTGGACGCCCACCGAGCCCGTCGGCAACGGCAAGCCTGCCGAGAAGCGCAAGCGGTTCGGCATCGGCAAGCCCTCGGCGGACAAGGCGAAGAAGTCCGTGGTGCCCCCGGCCGCGACGCCGGAGCCGGTCACCGAGGCGAGCAAGCCCGCCGAGACGGCCAAGCCCGCCGAGGCGGTGCCCGCGGCTCGCAAGAGCGCGATCTCCGATATCGAGGCCCGCGTCGAGAAGGCCTTCGCGGAGGCCAACTTCGGCTACGAGGCGATCGAGCCGGTCAGCGTGTACGACACGGGCCAGTTCCGCATCGCCGAGAGCCTGGAACAGGAGCTCAACGCCATGCGTGAGGCCCGCCGTCAGGCCCGCAAGGAGCGCGCGGGTTCCTGACCCTGTCCAGTGAGAGTTCCTCGCTGAGCAGCTGATTCGCGCTCGCCGCGACCACGCATGCGGTTATGGTGCAGCGCATGAACGGGCGTTGGGCGGTCTCCGCCGCGGTCGGTGTGCTGTGCGGATACCTCAGCGGGTACGTCATCGGGCACACGCGAACGAACTACGCCGTCGTCGTCCGCGACGGCCGGGCGAGCTGGTTCGGTTCGGGGCCGGGTGCCGCGGCGGTGGTCGCCGCGCTCATCGCGGTGGTGGTCGTGGTGGTGCTCGGCCGGTTCCGGGCCCGCTATCTCGTCGCGGTGGCGGCCGGCTTGGCCGGGCTGGCGATGGTGGTGGCCATCGCGGCCTTGCAATCGGCCGGAACCTGGTCCGAGCCGTGGGTTCTCGGCAGCGTCGGCGCCGGGCTGCTCATCGCGGTCGCGGTGATCCGGCCGGCCGCGCAGACCTGGTTCGTCGTCGGGTCGGTGATCGCGGTCCTCTACGGCGCCCGCATCGACGAGAGCGTGGCACTGGCCCGCCGCTACGCCGACTACCTGCCCACCCGGACCGTGCCCGACCTGCCCGAGAGTTGGCCGCTGCTCGTCGCGGCGGTGATCGCCTTGCTCGCCGCGGGTTTCGTGGTGGGGCGGGATCGGATCGAACCGGTGGCCGGTGGCCGCGCGGTGCTGGTCGGCGCCGGAATCCCGCTGGCGACGGGCGCGCTGATCATGGTGCTCGGTCAGCTGCCCGGCAATCCGTCGGTGACGGTGGCTGTGCTCGCGGTCGCCGGGACGGTGGCGGTGAGCTGGTGGTTGCCCCGCGCGGACGCGATCTTCGTGCTCACGATGCTCGCGCTGTCGGCGGCGATCGCGGTGGACCCGTCGATGACCGGCGGCCCGGGCCGGGTCGGCCTGTCGATCCAGGTCGGGGTGCTGGCTCTCGGCGCGCTGCTCGCGATGGTGGGCCGCAGGGCGTGGTCCGACACCCCGAGCCCGGCGCCCGAGGCCACCGATGCCGGACGGTGGGTGCCGGTGGCCGCGATCGGGCTGCTCGGCCTGGTGACGCTCAGCGGGCTGGCGCCGGTGCTGTTCGCCGACGCCACGTTCACCGACGTGGTCTTCGGCTACGTGCTGCCCGCCGCCATCGGGTTGGCGGTCGGCGCGAGCCTGCCCGCGGGCCCCCTGACGGTCATCGGCGTCTCGGTGTTCCCCGTCGTCGCCCGGTTGTTCGAGAACAGCCGGGCCGCAGGCGAAGTGGACACCGGATGGACCGCCTATGCTCCCGACACCTACGCCGTCGCGACGGCCACCGAACTGCCCATCATCGCCGCCACCGTGGTGATCGCGGGCTGCGCCCTCCTGGCGGCGCGCAGGCGACCCGCGCCCGCCGACACGGACCAGGGCTGACAAGCGGGCGCTCAGCCGAAGAGGCCGCCGCCGTGGCCCGCCGACTGGCCGCCGCCGGTACCGCCGATGAGGCCGCCGGGCGGCAGTTCGGAGGGCTGGACGATCACGAAGCCGCGGCCGGAGAACGCGAGGGTGCTCGCCTCGCCGGTGCTGCGGCCCATCAGCCTGCCGAGACCGAAGGAATCGTTGCGCTTGATCCCGGTCTGCAGGCTCGACGACCACGCGACCGCGGCGTTCGGGTCCGCGTAGGTGGCCTGGTCGACGGTGAGGACGACCGGGGTGCCGTGCGTGGTGATGGCGATGCGGCCCTGGCCGGTGAACACGCAGTTGAACAGGCCGGCGTTGGAGGCGTAGCCCGCCGCGCCCTGGACCCGGCCGATGTCGTAGCGCAGGGTCGAGTCGAAGGCGAGCACGTTGGCGCCGTTGATGGTGAGGCCGTCGGAACCGTCGAGATCGATGATGTGCACGTCGGCGGCGCTGTTGGCCAGGAACAGGTCACCGCGCCCGCTCACCTTCATCAGCGGCACCCCCTCGCCGGTCAGATGCTGGCGGATGGCGCGGCCGATGCCGCCCGAGCCGAGCGCCTGGAACTGCAGCTCGCCCTGGTAGGCCACCATCGACCCGGCGCGGGCCATCACCTCGCCGTTGAGGCCGACCTTGACCATCTTGCCGCCCTGCTTCTGGATACCGAGGCCGTTGACCTCGGCGTGCGCGGGATTGAACAGGTCGCTGTGCACGGGCTGGGCTCCTTGCTGGGAGGCGTACGAGGGTTGCTGCGCGGGTGCCGCCGGCGGGGCGGGCGGAGGGAACTGGCCGGGCTGCTGCCCGAAGGCGGGTTGGCCGGGCGGCGGCGGGAAACCCGACGCGGACGGCGGGTACTGACCTGGCGGCGGGACGGGTGCCGGGGGGACCTGGCTCGGCGGGAACTGACCGGCGCCAGGGCCGGGCGCGGGCGGAACCGGCGGCGGGGCGGGCGCGGGCGGCGGCTCGGGTTCGTCGTCGAGGTTCACGCCGAAGGCTGAGGCGATCCCGGCGAGACCGTCGTCGTAGCCCTGCCCGATCGCGCGGATCTTCCACGCGCCGTTGCGGCGGTAGATCTCCACGCACACCACACCGCTCTCGGTGGTGAGCCCGGGAATCGTGAAAGTGAGGGTGTCGGAACCGGATCCGATGGTGGCGACCAGCTGGCCGACCGCGGCGAAGGTGGCCGGGCCGCGCCCGTCGAGGCTGGCGGTGACCACCACCTTGTCGACGTCGGCGGGCAGCGCCGAGGTCTGCACCTGCACCACATCGGGCCCGCCGTTGCCGTGCCGGTAGACCACGCCGGGTCCGGTGGGCTGGTTGAAGAACACGAAGTCGGCGTCGGAGCGCACCTTGCCCGCGCTGTTCAGCAGCAGCGCGGAGACGTCGACCGAAGCCGAACTCGCCACGGTCACGGTGAGCTGATCGCCGGGCGCGGGCCGGTTCTCACCGGGTGCCAGCGCGGTCACGACACAGCACCCGGGGCTCGGGTGGATTGTCCGATTCGCAAGTGATCCACGGACTCGATAGTGCCGTGTGCGCGGCCGCCGCGCCAGCGCGGCCCGCCGGGGTCGGCGTGTGCCCGCGTGGCGCGGTTTGCCACGAAATGGCCGGTGTGAGAACTTGGAAGTGAGCCCGCATCGACGCGCGCTCCCGGACGAGAGGGCCGTACCCGGCGTGCGACAAGACGACCCACGGAGGTCGTGATGTCTGTGGCGTGGATCGTTCTCGTGGTGTCCGGTGTCCTGGAGGCGGTGTGGGCCACCGCGCTGGGCAAGACCGAGGGTTTCACCCGCTTGACGCCCTCGCTCGTGTTCGCCGTGGCGCTGCTGGCCAGCATGGCGGGGCTCGCCTACGCGATGCGTTCGCTGCCCGTCGGCACGTCGTACGCGGTGTGGGTCGGGATCGGCGCGGTGCTCACCGTCGTCTACGCGATGGCGACCGGCGCGGAACCGGTGACCCTCATGAAGGTGCTCTTCCTGGTGATGATCGTCGGCGGCGTGGTCGGCCTGAAAGCCGTCCACTGATCCGAGTCGTTACCGCTGCGAACGGCAATACCGCGCAGTAGGCTGCGGCCATGAGCTCCGCCGTCCATGGATTCACCGATGACGCACTCGGCACGTCGGACGCGGTGGGACTCGCCGCCGCCCTGCGCGCGGGAGAGGTGAGCAGGGCCGAGGTGATCGCGGCCGCGATCGCGCGGACCGAACGGGTCGACCCGAGCCTGGACGCGGTGCAGCTGGCCTGTTTCGAGCGCGCGAGCGCGGCGCCGGAGACCGCGGGCGTGTTCGCGGGCGTGCCCGCGTTCGTCAAGGACAACACCGACATCGCCGGACTGCCAACCTGTCACGGTTCGGCCGCGTTCACCCCGCACCCGGCGACCGCGACGGCCGGGCCCGGCGCGCAGTTCCTGCACTCGGGCGTGGTGGTGCTCGGCAAGTCGACGCTGCCGGAGTTCGGGCTCACCGCCAGCACCGAATTCGTCCACCGCGCGCCGACGCGCAATCCGTGGAATCCGGAGTACTCGGCCGGCGCGTCCTCGGGCGGGTCGGCGGCGCTGGTCGCCGCGGGCGTGGTGCCGATCGCGCACGCCAACGACGGCGGCGGCTCCATCCGGATTCCCGCGGCCGCCAACGGTCTGGTCGGGCTCAAGCCCACCCGCAACCGGCTGCTCGACCAGCCCGGCGCCAGGCAGTTGCCGGTGCACCTGGTCGCCGAGGGTGTGGTGACCAGATCGGTGCGCGACACCGCGCACTACCTGGCCGCGGTCGAGCAGTACCGGCCGAATCCGAAGCTGGCGCCGATCGGGCTGGTCGAGGGGCCGGGCACGCGCAAGCTGCGGATCGGGCTGATCACCGAGGACGTCCTCGGCAGGCCGGTGCATCCCGACAACGGCGCTGTCCTCGCCTCCGCGGTCGCGATTCTCGGCGCCCTCGGGCACGAGATCGTGGAGACCCGGCTCGACGTGGATCAGCGGTTCGTGGAGGACTTCAAGCGGTACTGGGCGGTGATGGC
Source organism: Nocardia neocaledoniensis (assembly GCF_003182135.1). Classification (GTDB taxonomy): domain Bacteria; phylum Actinomycetota; class Actinomycetes; order Mycobacteriales; family Mycobacteriaceae; genus Nocardia; species Nocardia neocaledoniensis. The sequence goes on from NZ_QGTL01000019.1 coordinate 23,202, forward strand.
CGGCGCCATGACGCTGTCGTTCCGGCTCAACCACCGCGGCCACTTCGACACGGGCAAGCTCGACCCGTTCACCAAGGGCCTGATCGGGCTGACCACCCGCAATCCGCTCGGCGCCGCCGCGGCGGCCTGGCGGCTGCGCTCCGGAACCGCCGCCTACGACCGGCATTTCGCCGATGTCGACGTGCTGCTCACCCCGGTGCTCTCGCACCCGGCGCCGCGCATCGGGGAGCTCGCGCCGGGTCAGCCGTTCGACGCGTTGTTCGCCAAACTGGTCGACTACGTGGGGTTCACGCCGCTGAACAATGTCGGCGGCGGTCCCGCGGTGTCGGTGCCGCACGGACTGCTCCCGCACGGGCTGCCCGGCTCGGTCCAGTTCGCAGGCCGTCGCGGCGACGAGCGGACCCTGCTCGAACTGGCCTACCAGCTGGAGGCGGCGAGCCCGTTCCCGCGCATCGTCGACAGCCCCGCCGCCGAGGGCGCCGCCTGATCAGCTCTGGCGCACCGCGACATTGATCGGGCGCAGCCGCCCCGGGCTCACGGTGCCCGCCTCGAACGCCCAGTGTTCGCCGTGCCAGCCCGGGAATTCGGCGTGCCAGCGGCCGATCAGCCGCGGATCCTCGAGCGAGGTGATGACACCGGCCGAGCCGGTGTACTGCAGACGCTCGTACTTGTGCCGGGTGATGGTGTCGACCGTGGCGAGCGTGGCGAGTGAAGACATGACGATCCTGTCGGGAAACGGGAGGGTGGCTGACGTGACGAGAAGCCCCGGGCCGAGTGGCCCGGATACCGCGGTGGCGCGTCACCGCTCGATGCCGAGTATGCCGCGCGCTGTGAGAGTACGCGCACACTTTTGAAAATCCTGTACTCCGGATTAACGGGTACCCGTCATCGGACGGTAGAGGTCACCATGACGGCCGGACCCGTCCCGGTGTCACCACCCTGGCGAGGCCGTTCCTGAGCTGCGCGAGCGCGTTCGGGCCGAGCGCGTCCGACCAGCGCGCGGCGAATTCGGCGAGCGCGGCGTCGGCCGCTCGCGTGCACGCCCAGCCGCGGTCGGTGAGCGTGATCAGCCGGGCGCGCGCGTCCCGCGGATGCGGATTGCGGTCGGCATAGCCCTTGGTGACCAGCTCGTCGACGAGTTGGCTCGCCGCTTGCTTGGTGACGCCGAGATGCTCGGCGATCTCGCCGATCGTCGCGCCGTCGGGTGCCATCCGGACGAAGGCGAAGCCGTGCGCGGGCCGCACATCGGTGAATCCCGCCGCGATCACGCCTGCGTTGACCGCGTCGGTCACCTCGGCGGCCGCGGCCAGCAGCAGCAGGGGCAGATCGCCGGCGGGCGGGGGGTTCTCGGGCACGGCCGACATTCTGGCACTTGACATGTTGGTCAATCTACTTGACTATATGGACAAGTTGCTTGACTTTATGAGGAGTCGTTCATGCCCGTCATCCGCGCCGACCAGGCCGAAGTTCACGAGATCCACAACGCCCGCTTCACCTCGCTCATCCGCCCCGGTCGCGGTAGCGCCGAGCTCTGCGTCTGGCAGACGGAGGTGGCACCCGGCTCCGAGGGCGTGTCGCACCGCATTCTGGGGGAGGAGGCCTTCGTGCTGCTCTCGGGCGAGGTGACCATGACGATCGACGGCGAGTCGACCCCGATGGCGCCGGGCGACGCGGCGGTCGCGCCCGCGGGTGCGACGATCGGGCTGAGCAATGCGACGACCGCGCCCGCGGTCCTGCTCGTGACCGTCCGCGCGGGGTTCGCCGCGGAGTTGCCCGACGGTTCGACTTTCGTCCCGCCCTGGGCATCCTGAGCCGTCGACCAGGCTGTTCCGAGCCCAGAACTTGAAAGTTCGGTCGCCCGAACAATATAATTCTGGAATGAAGGTTGGGTTTCGGGTCGCCGCCGCGGCTGTACTGAGTGTTCTGGCGGTCGCGCTCACCGCCTGTGGGGGCGTCGCCGCCGAGGACGACGGGAAGAAGGTGGTGCTCACCACCTTCACCGTGCTCGCCGACATGGCGCGCAATGTCGCGGGGGAGCATCTGCGGGTCGAGTCGATCACCAAGGCGGGCGCCGAGATCCACGGCTACGAACCGACACCGGGCGACATCAAGAAGGCCGCCAAGGCCGATCTGATCCTCGACAACGGCCTCAACCTGGAGGCCTGGTTCGCCCAGTTCGTCGCCGATCTCGACGTCCCGCACGCAGTGGTCAGCGAGGGCGTCGCGCCGATGGACATCAGCGAGGACGCCTACCGCGGCAAGCCCAACCCGCACGCCTGGATGTCGCCGGTGAACGCGCAGATCTACGTCGACAACATGGTCCGCGCGTTCAGCGACCTCGACCCCGAGCACGCCGAGGCTTACCGCGCCAACGGCGCCGCCTACAAGGCGCAGCTCGGTGCCGTGCGCGACGACCTGGTCGAGGCGGTGAACACCCTGCCCGCCGACCAGCGGGCCCTGGTGACCTGCGAGGGCGCGTTCTCCTACCTCGCCCGTGACGCCGGGCTCACCGAGAAGTACATCTGGCCGGTCAACGCCGAGCAGCAGGCCACCCCGCAGCAGATCGGCGCCACCATCGACTTCGTCCGCCAGCGCGGCGTGCCCGCGGTGTTCTGCGAGTCGACGGTGTCCGACGCGCCCATGCAGCGCGTGGTCGAGGCCACCGGCGCGCGCTTCGGCGGTGTCCTCTACGTCGACTCGCTGTCGGAGACTGACGGGCCGGTGCCCACCTACCTCGATCTGATCCGCCACGACGCGACCACCATCGCGACCGCGCTCGCCGGAGCGCCGCGATGAGCGGCGTCGATGTCGGCAGCCCCGCGATGACCACCGCGCCCGTCGTCGAGATCCAGGACGTGACCGTGCACTACGGCGACGTCCTCGCGCTCGACAATGTCGAACTGACCCTGAAGTCCGGCCGGGTCTGCGGCCTCATCGGGATGAACGGCTCGGGCAAGTCGACGCTGTTCAAGACCGTCATGGGCCTGGTCACCCCCGACCGCGGCCGGGTGCTGATCAACGGCCGTCCGCCCGCCGCCGCGCGCAAGGCGGGCAGCCTCGGCTACGTGCCGCAATCGGAGGACGTGGACTGGACCTTCCCGCTCTCGGTCCGCGACGTCGTCATGACCGGCCGCTACGGGAAGATGGGCTTCACCAGGAGGGCGAGCAAGGCCGACCGCGCGGCGGTGGCCGACGCGCTGGCCAGGGTCGACCTCACCGACCTCGCGGACCGCCAGATCGGCCGGCTCTCCGGCGGCCAGAAGAAGCGCGCGTTCGTGGCCAGGGGCATCGCCCAGGAGGCCACGATCCTGCTGCTGGACGAACCGTTCGCCGGGGTCGACAAGCGGTCGGAGGCGACGATCACCCGGTTGCTGCGCGACCTGGCCGCCGACGGCGCCACCATCCTGGTCTCGACCCACGATCTGCACGCCCTGCCGCAGCTGGCCGACGAGGCGGTGCTGCTCAACCGCAGGGTGCTCGAGCACGGCGATCCCGATGTGGTGCTGCGACCGGAGAACCTGGCCAAGGCCTTCGGCCTGGATGTGGACGAGTGAGGACGCGATGAGTCTCGAAGAGTTCTTCCTCGACCCGCTGCGCTACGAGTTCATGGTGCGCGCGCTGGCGACCACCGTCACCGCGGCCGTGGTGTGCGCGGTGCTCTCGTGCTGGCTGGTGCTGATCGGCTGGTCGCTGATGGGTGACGCCGTCTCCCATGCCGTGCTGCCCGGCGTGGTGCTGGCCTACATCGTCGGCTGGCCGTTCGCCGTCGGCGCGGTGATCTTCGGTTTCCTCGCGGTCGCGCTGATCGGCGTGGTGCGCGACACCAGCCGGGTGAAGGAGGACGCGGCGATCGGCATCGTGTTCACCACGCTGTTCGCGTTCGGCCTGGTCCTGGTGTCGGTGACGCCGAGCCAGACCGACCTGAACCACATCGTGTTCGGCAATCTGCTCGGGGTGAGCCGCGGCGAGATGGTCCAGATCATGATCCTGGCCGCGATCGTGCTGACGGCGCTGGTGCTCAAACGCCGCGACTTCACCCTCTACGCCTTCGACGCCACCCACGCCCACGCCATCGGCCTGAATCCGCGGGTGCTCGGCACCGCGCTGCTGGCGCTGCTCGCGCTCACCTCGGTGGTGGCGCTGCAGGCGGTCGGCGTGGTGCTGGTCGTCGCGATGCTGATCATTCCGGGCGCGACGGCGTATCTGCTGACAGACCGGTTCTCCCGCATGCTGCTGATCGCGCCGACGGTGTCGGTGGTCTGCGCGGTGACGGGGCTCTACATCAGCTACCACCTCGACACCGCGGCCGGCGGCATGGTCGTGGTGACCCAGGGCGTCGCGTTCACGCTGGTGTACCTGTTCGCGCCCCGGCACGGCATCATCGGGCGCAGGCTCTCCGCGGCCCGCGCCAGAGCGAAAGCTCCTGTCGCGAGCTGAATTTCGGCGAAAACGCACCGCGACGGCCGTCCGCGTCGCACGATGTCACTGGAACGTGTTTCAGTCGTGTGTGAAAGGTCGTCCTCGGATGCTCGGTCTCGGGATAGTCGATGCCGCCGCGTTGTCGGCGGACGCGCCGGACGGTCGCCCGCGCCCGGTTCGGCGGGCCGTGCAACTGGCGGCGTGGCAGGCGGTCTACTGCGTGGTGCTCGCCGTGGCCACGGTGGTGGCCACGGTGCTGCTGCCCGAGGGCTCGACGCTGCCGGGCTTTCTGGGGATCGCTCCGCTCACCGCCGTCGCCGCGCTGCTGCTCGCCCTGCTCACGCTCGGTTTCTCCGCGCGCTCGCGCTACATGCACGCGGCGGGCTGGTACGCGGCGGCGCTGGTCGTGCTGGTCGGGGTCTTCGGCGTCCTCACCCTGCCCGCCGTCGTGCTGTCGGTGGCGGTGATCGTGCTGCTCGACCGCCCGGCGGCCAAGGAATGGTTCCGGGTCGAGGACACACCGGAGCCGCTGGCCTTCCGCAACCACACCACGCGGATTCCGGCACTGCTGCGCCCGCTCGCCCGTCCGCTCGGCGCGGGCTGGAAGACGCTGCTCGCCGAAGGGTGACCTCGCTTCCTGTCGGTCCCGGCTGGCAGGATGAGGCCATGGAGGTCACTGGGGAGGATGTTCGCGCGGTCGTCGCCTCGCTAGCCGAGACGGTCGAGCAATTCGCCTGGGGCATGCCGATTTTCAAGGTCGCGGGCAAGCTGTTCCTGACGCTGCCCGAGGAGGAGACCTCGATGGCGGTGCGCTGCCCGATCATCGATCGCGACGAACTGGTGCTCGCCGAGCCGGCGAAGTTCTGGATCGCCGATCACGAGGCGAACAACCCGTGGGTGCGGGTGCGCCTTGCCGCGCTCGACGACCGCGAGGAACTGACCGCGATCGTCACCGACTCGTGGCGGCTGGCCGCGCCCCGGGCGCTGCTGGAGGACGCCGGGAGCTGACCGGTAGGCTCGGAACTCCTATGGCACTCAGCGCAACCCTGCACCACTTCGCCGTCCAGCTCGCCGACGTCGACCGCGGCGTGTACGAGGACCTCGAACTGCGGGTCGCCCGCCATCCCTCGGAGACCCTCGAGTACATGCTCACCCGCATCCTCGCCTACTGCCTGCAGTACGAGGAGGGCATCGCGTTCAGCGACGGCGGCATCTCGGCCACCGACGAACCGGCCGTGCAGATCCGCGACCTCACCGGCCGCACCACGGCCTGGATCGAGGTCGGCGCTCCCGACGCCGAGCGCGTGCACCGGGGCAGCAAGCTGGCGGGCCGCGCGGCGGTGTACACCCATCGCGATCCGGCCAAGGTGCTGGCCCAGTACGCGGGCAAGAAGATCCACAACGCCGAGTCGATCCCGCTCTACAGCTTCGACCGGGCCTTCGTCGACGAGGCCGTCGCGCTGATCGACCGCCGCAACACCGCCACGCTGTCGGTCACCGAGGGCGTGCTCTACCTCGATCTGAACGGCACGAGCCTGCGGTCGGAGATCGCCGAACAGCCGCTGGCCTGAGTCGCGGAAAGTCCCTGGGCGACAGGGTTACCCTGTCAGCGACGAGCGGAGGAACGGGTGACCAGCGTGATGAGCCGGGTGGTGATCCCGCGATACCTGCGGCTCACCCGGGCCAACAGTGCCTATATCGACGCCGACGCCGCCAGGGCGCGGGTTCGCGAGCGCAGCCTGCGACCGCTGTCCTACGCGCCGCCGCGCCGCCTGCGCGGTGTCGAGGTCACCGCCGCCGACGAGGGCGGCTGGCCGGTCTACACAATCACCCCGGCCGACGGGGTGTCGCGCGGCGGACTGGTCTACGCCCACGGCGGTGGCTGGGTCGGTGAGATCGCCTCGCAGCATTGGCATCTCGCGGCCAGGCTCGCCGCCCAGGTCGGTCTCACGGTCACGGTGCCGATCTATCCGCTCATCCCCAGCGGCACCGCCGCGGCGGTGATTCCCCGGGTGGCGGATCTGGTGTCGACGAGCAGTGAGCGCTACGGTCCGACCTTCCTCGCCGGCGACTCGGCGGGCGGCCAGATCGCCCTGTCCACCGGCCTGCACCTGCGCGACACCGGACGACCGAACCCGCCGCGGATCGTGCTCATCGCCCCCGCGCTCGACCTCACCCTCGAGAACCCACAGATCGAACTCGTGCAGCCGCGCGACCCCTGGCTCGGCAAGCCGGGTGGCCTGGTGTTCGGCGAACTGTGGAGCGGCGCGTTGCCGATGAAGGACCCGATGGTGAGTCCGCTGTTCGGTGACTTCGCCGGCCTCGGCCCGATCACCCTGTTCACCGGCACCCGCGACATCCTCAACCCCGATGCCAGGCTGCTGCTCGGGAAGGCGCGGGCGGCGGGCGTCGACATCGACTTCCACGAGGGCCACGACCTCGTCCACGTCTACCCGCTGACACCCAGCCGGGAGGGCGAGGCCGCCCGGCGCCACATTGTCACCACCCTGCGCGGTGATCTCGCCCGGCTCAGCGCTGGGCGAGGTGGTGGTTGAGCAGGATGGTCAGCTGGGTGACGGCCTGGTCGAACGGGTGGGCCGATTTGAGCGCCCGGCTGTGCACGATCGTCCCCTCGATCGTGGTGAGCAGGAAACCGGCGATGGAGACCGCGCTGGCCCGCTCGATCCCGGCGGCGACCAGCCCGTCGGCCAGCCGCGCGGTCCACTCGGCGAAAGCCTGACCGGCGATCGACTGCACGGCCGGGTCGAGTTCGTCCAGGGCCGCGGCCATCATGAACGAGCCGGCGCGGTAGTCGGACTTCTCCAGCGGGATGCGCCAGAAGGCGAACAGCTCGGTGAGCCAGTGCTGGGCCGACGGCGCGGTCTGCAGCGCGTCGGCCATGGCGCTGACGTGCGAGTACACCAGTCGCGACACGATGCGGGCCGCCGTCTGCACCAGCTCGCCCTTGCCGGAGGGGAAGTGCTGGTACAGCGAATTGCGCGAGGTGTTGCTGCGTTTGAGGAGTTCGCTCAGCGCGGCGGCGTGGACGCCGTGCTCCTGGACGGTACTGATGGTGTGTTCGATCAGTCGGGCGCGTGGTCCGGCCGCCATCCGATTTCCTCCCAAACCCTTGATTGAACCGATCGGTCCATGTTAAACCTGATCCAGCGTGAACCGATCGGTTCATTTGGAGAGGATGCCATGCCCACCCCCATCGCCACCGCAGTTCCGGTCACCCATACGGGAATTCTCGGCCTCGGCGTGTACCGCCCGCGCCGGGTCGTGCCCAACGCGGAGATCGTCGACGCCATCGATTCCTCGGACGAGTGGATCCGGACCCGTTCCGGGATCGCCGCCCGGCACTGGGCCGAGCCCGACGAGACCATCGTCGGCATGAGCGTCGCCGCGGCGCGCGACGCGCTGACGGCGGCGGGCCTGGACGCCGCGGAGGTCGACGTGGTCGTGCTCGCCACGTCCTCGCAGATGGTGCTCGGGCCCTCGGCGGGCGCGGTGGTCGCCACCGAGCTCGGCATGCACGACACCGCCGCCTACGACGTGTCCGCGGGCTGCGCCGGGTTCTGCTACGCGCTGGCCGATGCCGCGAATCTGGTGCGGTCGGGGCAGGCCAGGAACGTGCTGGTGATCGGCGTGGAGCGGCTCTCGGACCTGCTCGACACCACCGATCGCAGCTGCGCGTTCATCTTCGCCGACGGTGCGGGGGCGGTGGTCGTCGGCGCGGCCGAACAGGAGGGGATCGGCCCGGTCGCCTGGGGCTCGGACGGCAGCCGCACTTCGGCGATCAAGCAGGACAAGGATTTTCAGGAGTACTTCGCCGAGGTCGCCGCGGCGGAGGCCAGTGGTGGCACGTCGGTGCGTCCGTACATCAGGATGAACGGCACCGAGGTCTTCCGCTGGGCCGTGACGTTCCTGGAGAAGGCGTGCCGCGACGCGCTCGACCGCGCGGGTGTCGCCGCGAGCGATCTCGACGCCTTCGTCCCGCACCAGGCCAACATCCGCATCACCGACGCCCTGATCCGCACCCTCGGCCTCCCGGACACGGTCGCCGTCGCCCGCGACATCATCGAAACCGGCAACACCAGCGCCGCCTCCATCCCGATGGCCATGGAACAGCTGATCCGCTCCGGCGGCGCCAACCCCGGCGACACAGCCCTGCTCCTCGGCTTCGGCGCCGGCCTCGCCTACGCCGGCCAGGTCGTCCATCTCCCCCCGATCGCCTGACACTCAGGCGATCAGCGCGGGATCGGGCGGCTCAGGCGGTGGGTTGTGGTGTGCGCTTGGTCTTCTTGTCTCGGACGGGGACGGCGTAGGCCTCGCCGTCGCGGATGCCGAATTCGAAGCGGCAGGGGAAGAGGGAGGGGAGGCCGGTGGAGCGTAGGTCGTAGTTCGCGGCGAGGGTCTGCATGGCCCAGTTCTGCAGGGAGTCCGGCAGGCGCAAGGTGGTGCCGTCGACGCAGGAGACGTAGGCGTGCGTCCGCTCGCCGTCGATGGGCAGTGGGTTGCGCAGGCGGACCGCGCCGATTTCCAGAATGCGGCCGGCGTTGTGGGCAGAAGCGACGCTCGGCAAATCCAACTCGATGTCGTCCATGCGGGAAACCGTAACGCAGCAACTATCCAGGGAACACGGAAATCGAGAGCCCTTGACCGATCTTCGCAAACCTCGCCGCGGGGGCGATCAGGACGCCGTCCAGACCTGGGCCATGGTGAACGGCTGACCGCGCAGGTGCGCCCACTTCGGCTTCGCCGCCAGCCAGGTCTCGTCCACCAGCGCCTCGCGCAACTCGGTCAGCCGCAAGCCCGCGCCGACGCCCGCGCTGACGTGGTCACCGACCAGGTGGAGATGGGTGCTGATCGCCAGCGCCTCGCCGGAGCCCGTCGTGTAGTGCGTCGGCATCCCCGTCACCATCATGAACTGCGGGTGATAGCTGACCAGCACGAAGCGCCCGCCCGGCGCGAGGAGCCTGCGCGCCTCGGCGTAGAACGGCGCCAGGTCGGGCAGGTGTTCGTCGACCAGCGCGCAGATCACCAGATCGTAGGCGCCGCCGGGCAATCCGCTCTCGCGCACATCGGCCAAGGTCAGCGTGGTGTGCGCCGCGCGCTCGGCGGCCAGCGCCAGCATTCCCGAGCTGGTGTCCACGCCGTCGATCTCGGTGACGCCGTGCGCGCGCAGCCAGCCACCGGTCCGCCCGGTCCCGCAGCCGAGATCGGCGGCCCGCCCGATCGCGGCCCAGTCGATGTCCAGCCGCTCGAGCAGGGCCAGGTCCATCTCGTCCATGACGGTCTGTTCATACGTCGCCGACCATCCGTCGTAGCCGGTGACCACATCCACCGTGCGGTAGTTCCGGCGATCGAAGTCCGCGAAGCTCGGCATGTCAGCCAGTATTCCGCATGCCTCTATCGTTGACGGATGAGTGGATCGACCGTGCTCGACGCCAGGGCGCTCAACCGCGCGACGCTCGCCCGCCAGTTCCTGCTCGACCGTGCCGAGATCCCGGCGCTCGACGCGATCACCCACCTGTGCGGCGTGCAGGCCCAGGAGCCGCAGGAGCCGTTTCTCGGATTGTGGTCGCGGATACGGGATTTCGCGCCGAAGGAACTCGACGAGCTGCTCACCGGTCGACAGGTGGTGCGCGCCCACCTCATGCGCCGCACCGTGCACCTGGTCGCCACCGCGGACGCGCTGGCCTGGCGGGCCAGGCACGACGGCATGCTGCGGCAGCGCGTTCTCACCACCTACAAGCGGGAACTCGACGGCGTCGACGTCGACGAACTCGCCGCCGCCGCGCGCGCCCTGCTGGCCGACGGCGAACCGCGCTCGATGGGCGAGACCGCGCGGGCGCTGGCCGACCGCTGGCCGGACGCGAGCCCGAGAGCGTTGGGGGAGTTGGTGATCGCGGCACTGGTCCCCACCGTGCAGCTGCCCCCGCGCGGGCTGTGGCAGGTCAGAGCCGGGGTGCGCAACACGCCGGTCGAGCAGTGGCTCGGCCGCCCGGTCGATCCGCCCGCACCGGAGGGCACCGACCCCGTCGGCGCGGACCTGGTGCGCCGCTATCTGGCGGCCTACGGCCCCGCCGCCTCGGCCGACCTACGTGCGTGGTCCGGGCTGACCGGTCTGCCCGCCGCGGTGGCCGCGGTGCGCCCGGAGCTGATCACCTTCCGCGACGCCCGCGGCCGCGAACTGCTCGACCTGCCCGATGCCCCGCGCCCGGACCCGGAAACCCCTGCGCCGCCGCGCTTCCTGCCCGCCTTCGACAACGCGATCCTCGGCTACGACGACCGCAGCCGGATCATCGACGACGCCGATCGCGGCCTGTCGGTCGCGGGCGCGCGCGTGGTGCTGGTCGACGGCCGGGTGTCGGCCTCGTGGACCGTGGACGACGGCGTCGTAACGGTCGCTCCGCTGCGCGTGCTCACCCGCGCCGAAGCCCGCGAGGTCACCGAGGAAGGCCAGCGCATGGCAATGCTCTTGTCCGGCAACGAGAGTGACAGCGTCCGGCTTCTGTGACGCCTCGCGCGCGGAAATATTGCGAACAGTTTGCGATGACCGACATATCACCGCAAAGAGCCCGAAAGGTTCTCGTCTCGCGAGCTTCATCGTCGGGCCGTGGCGCGGTCCTCAACGCGCCATCGGCGGGCGGAAAGCTCGGCTGAGCCGTCGACGCGCCCCCGCACGGGTGGCCTGCGTCGACAGGTGTGACCGCTCGAACCTGATGAGGGGAAGTATGAGAATCAACCGTATTCGCGGTACCCGTGGCCTGCGCGCCGCCGGCACCGGTGTGGCCGTGCTCGCGCTGGGCGCCCTGGTGGCCGGTACCGCGAGCGCCGACGCGTTCGTCCCGCTGCCGGACGGCGAGCGGGCCGGACCGGGTGTCACGGTGAAGCGAACCGGTGAGCGCGCCCTGGTCTCGCCGTCGCTGGCCGCCAACGGCGCGGGCCGCGTGGCCTGGGTCTCGGGCACCGTGACCGCCGACGTCACCGCCACCCCCGAGGGTGAGGTCGGCCCCTACAACGGCCCGGCCGACAAGCCCGGCTCGAACAACTCCTCCACGCACGGCGCCTCGCAGCTCAACACCGGCTACATCGTCGGTTGCCAGGTGGCGATCGGCGACGACGCCATCTCGGCGGGCATCTCCGGCGGCATCGACCTGTCCGGCGGCAGCCTCGGTGGCTCGGTGGGCCTCGACCTGGGCCCCGGTGAAGTCAAGTTCGTCCAGATCGACAAGAAGGACATCCTGAAGGCAGGCACCTACTCGGTCGAGTACCAGGACGTCGAGATCCAGGTCCAGGGCTGCGGCGGCTACGCGCAGGCCCGCTCGTACAGCGTCGTGGAGATCATCGGCGACCACTACTCCAAGACCACGCTCTACGGCGCCCCGTTCAGCATCGGCTGAGCGCCCGCAGAGACCGACTTCGATCCGAGGAATGACACACATGATCGACCGTAAGAATTCGGCCCGCCTGGCCGGTCTGGCCGGTGCCGCCGCCGTGACGCTGGGCCTGCTGTCCACCGGTGCGGCCAACGCCGACACCTTCGTCCCGCTGCCCGGCGGCGAGGTCGTCAAGACCCTGTCCGACGGCACCACCGTCACCGTGCGCCTGGTCGGCGAGTCGGCCAACATCAACCCGTCGATGGGCTCGACCCCCGTGCACCGCAACGCCTGGGTCTCGGGCAGCGCGCAGGTCGAGGTGGCCGGTGACAACGCCAAGGGCGGCAAGATCTACCCCGGCTACGTGGTCGGCTGCCAGGTGAACATCGACGGCGGCGGCGTCGAGGGCGGCGTCGAGGGCGAGAGCAGCTGGGACGGCGAGGACGTGAGCGTCGGCGCCTCCAGCGGCGCCGAGCTGAGCCTCGGCCCCGGCCAGGCCACCTCGTTCTACGTGCTCGACATCGAGAAGGCCGACGACTACGGCAACGAGGACCACGGCACCAACAACAAGTTCAAGGGCAAGAGCGGCTCGGTGACCTGGGCCGACTCGACCATCGGCCTGTCCGGCTGCGGCGGCTACGCGCAGGCGCGCGCCTTCGTGAAGGTCAAGGTCGAGACCGAGAACGTGAGCTCGACCGTCACGCTGTGGGGCCAGCCGTTCAGCATCGGCTGATCTCCCCCCACACCCGACAGCGGGCCCGGCGCGACACGCGCCGGGCCCGCTGTTGTATCGGGGTGTGGTCACCGGAATCGGATGTCGCCCAGGGCGTCCGGACATCTGGACCGTCGGCGGCGGTGGCCGCGCGATGGCTGTCCTCCTCCGAACCGGCGCCGCGACGGCCGATCCGGTGACCGAGGAGAGGATCGCAACGCTTCGTTGCGACGGCTCCGTCGGCTACTTTGCGATCGTGTGACAAATGTTGTCTATCGCCGGAATGGTGAGCACGAAGCGCGCGCCGCCGCCGGGACGGTCGGTGCACGACAGCGTGCCGTGGTGCCCGGCGACAGTCTCCGCCACCAGCGCCAGGCCGATGCCGGTGCCGCCGGTCGCCCGTGAGGCGGTCACGAACCGTTCGAAGATCCTGGTCCGGTCGGCCGCCGGCACCCCGGGCCCCGCGTCGTCGATGATCACCGCGATGTCGGACCCCCGCCGTTCCACCGCGACCGCGACCAGCCCGCCCCCGTGCCGTTCGGCATTGGCGAGCAGATTCACCAGGGCACGTTCGAGTTCCATCCGCCGCCCCCGCACCATCCCCGCGTCACGCACGTCGAGCAACTCCGGCGCCACGTCCCGGCTGGCCAGCAACTGGGTGAGCAGTTCGGCCAGCGACAGCGGCGCCGGCTCGGAGCGGTGGATGCCCGCCTCGGCGCGGGCGAGGGCGAGCATGTCGTCGAGCAGGCCGCGCAGATACGCCGTCTCCTCCTCCAGCAGTCCCAGCGCGGCCCTCGGTCGCTCGGACAGTTCCTCGCGGTAGCCGGCGAGGACAGTCGTCGTGGTGGTGAGGGTGGTCAGCGGGGTGCGCAGTTCGTGGCTGAGGTCGGAGACCAGGCGCCGCTCCCGCTCGATCCGGTCCTGCAGGGCGTCGACCATGGCGTTGAAGGCGTCGACGGTCGTCGACAGGTCCCGATCGGGTGAATTCGGCAGGCGCAGCTCGTGTTCCCCGGAGGAGATGCGTGAGGCGGTGGCCGCGACCTGCCGCAGCGGGCTCAGCGCGCGGTGGGCGGCCCACGCGCCGAGGGCGCCCGCCACCGTCACCGACAGCGCCGCGCAGGCGAGCAGGATCGTGCGCAGCATCCGCAGAGTGGACTCGAGTTCGTTCAGCGGCGCGAACTCGTAGAGGACCGCGCCGTCGTCGACCGGCGCCCACACCCGCAGGTACGGCTCGCCGCCGATCCGCACCCTGGTCGCGGATTGCGGGACGGGCACGCCCGGATCGATGACCGGCGGCGTCACCGGCGTCAGCCCGTCGTCGGCGCCCGCGATCGACCAGCGCCCGTCCCGGTGCAGCAGCGCGAGGGTCCCGGTGGACAGGTGCAGCCGGTCGACCGCCTGCTCGCCGGTGACGCCGGGATGCTCGAGCCGCAGGCGCAGCAGTTCGGCGTGGATCTTGACGGCGCGTTCGACGCTGCGCACGCGCTGCGATTCCATGTAGCCGGTGCTGATGCCGTACACCGAGCCGGCCAGCACGAGCGCCACCAGGCCGGCACCGAGCACGAACGCGGCCATCACCCGGCCGCGCAGGCCGCGCGCTCGCCACAGCCAGGGGAGGGCTCGGTCAGCCCTGGACATCGAGCCGGTAGCCGAGCCCGCGCACGGTGACGATCAGCCGCGGATCGGCGGGATCGCGTTCGATCTTGGTGCGCAGCCGCCGCACGTGCACGTCGACGATGCGTTCGTCGCCGAAGAACCCGCGGTCCCAGATCTTCTCCAACAGCGTCTGCCTGCTCAGCACCAGACTGTCGTTCTGCGCGAGCTCGCACAGCAGGCGGAACTCGGTCAGGGTCAGATGCACCTCGCCGCCGTTGAGGCGCAGCGAACCCCGCTCGGGCGACAGGATCAGCCGCCGGTCGAGCGCGGCGTCGAGGACCAGTTCGGTGACGTCGCGGTCGGTGGTGTTCCTGGTGCGCCGCCGCAGCGCGCGGATGCGGGCGGTGAGCTCCTTGACCTCGAACGGCTTGGTGACGAAATCGTCGGCGCCGGCCTCCAGCGCCGCCACCACGTCATGGGTGTCGTCGCGGGCGCTGACCACGATGATCGGCACGTCGTGCTCGCGGCGCACCTCCCGGATGCAGGTGAAGCCGTCCATGCCGCCGAGCATGAGGTCGACGATCATCACATCGGGCGCGCCGAGGTCGCGCACCTGGTCCAGCGCCGCCTCGGCGCGTTCGGCCTCGGCGACGACATAGCCCTCGTCCTCCATCGCCAACCGCAGCGACGTGCGGACTCGAGTGTCGTCCTCGACGATCATCAACTGTGCGCTCATGCCATACCCTTCGCTACGGCAACCACCGTAGCCGGGCCGGGTATCCGCGCTGGTTACTGGATGGCGAAGCGCAGCAGCGCCTGCCGGTCACCCTGCTTGATCTTGCCCTTGCGATCGAGGACCTCGAGCTGCCAGACCGGGCCGTTGCGGAAGGCCCTGGCGATCGCGTTGGCGTTCTCCGCGCCGAGCAGCGAGGGCCAGATGTCGGCGACCGGCTGGCTGTCGGCGCCGGTGGCGTCGTAGATCTTGAACGAGACATTGTTGGCCTTCTCGAACGAGGAGCCCTTCTTGAACGCCGCGGCCACGAACACGATCGCGTCGATGCCGGTGGGGACCTGGGCGAAGGTGACGTGCACGGTCTCGTCGTCGCCGGTGGCCGCGCCGGTCTGCTCGTCACCGGTGTGCAGCACCGCGCCGTTGCCGAGCGGGTCGAGCGAGTCGAGTCCGGCGAAGCGCACCGGTTCACCGCCCTGCAGGAGCACGGCGATCAGGTCCAGGTCGACGCCGCGCTTGCGCCGCGCCATGCCGAGCAGGCCCCCACTGGAACCGGCCGACGGGTCCCAGCTCACCCCCACGCTCATCTTGGTGATGCCGGCGAGGTCGGCCGCGCCGTCTTCCTTCTTCAGCGTAATCACGATCCCAGGCTACGGACTCGCGGACGAGCCTGCAGCGCAACGGGTTTCGCCTGGTCACCGGGGGTGATCGGCGTGTCGGTGGCTGTCGGATCGGGCCGAGGGGGAGCACAATGGTCGGACTGTGTTGGAGCGAGCACTGCCGGGCCTGCGGCAGTTCCGGAACTATCGGCGCGCGTGGCTGCGTCCGGACGTGGTCGCGGGTGTCACCGTGGCCGCGTATCTGATCCCCCAGGTGATGGCCTACGCGACCGTCGCCGGGTTGCCGCCGGTGGTCGGGCTGTGGGCGACCATCGCGCCGCTGGCGGTGTACGTGCTGCTGGCGACCTCCCGGCAGCTGTCGGTCGGACCGGAGTCGACCACCGCGCTGCTCACCGCGGTGACGCTGGCGCCGTTGGCAGCGGGCGATCCGGCGCGCTACGCGGCGCTCGCCGCGCTGCTCGCCCTGCTGGTCGGCGGGCTGTGCCTGCTCGCGTCGGCGGCCAGGCTCGGTGTGCTCGCCGATCTGCTGTCGCGGCCGGTGCTGATCGGCTATCTCGCGGGCACCGCCGGGCTGATGATCGTGTCGCAGCTGGGGCGGGTCACCGGGGTGCCGGTGGACGGGCAGTCGGTGACAGCGCAGTTGCGATCGTTCGCGGCGAACATCGCGGACTGGCATCCGGCGACCGCGCTGCTGGCCGGCGCGGTGCTCGCGGTGTTGCTGGTCCTGGCCAGGTGGGCGCCGCGTGCGCCGGGGCCGCTGCTGGCGGTGCTGGCCGCGACGGTGGCGGTCGCGGTGTTCTCGTTGGAGCGCTTCGGGATCGATGTCATCGGGGAGGTGCCAGCCGGCCTGCCGGTGCCCGGAGTGCCTGCCGTCGCGATGGCCGACGTGGTGGCGCTGCTGCTGCCCGCGGCGGGCATCGCGGTCGTCGGGTTCTCCGACAACGCGCTCACCGCGCGGGCCTTCGCCGCCCGGCACGGTGAGCGGGTGCGGGTCAACACCGAACTGGCCGGGCTCGGGGCGACGAACGTGGCCGCCGCCCTCACCCACGGGTTCCCGGTGAGCTGCAGCAGCAGCCGCACCACCATCGCCGATCTGATGGGCGCGCGCAGCCAGCTCTATGCCGTGGTCACCCTGGTCTCGGTGCTGGTCGTGCTGTTCGGCGCGACCGGGGTGCTCGCCCAGTTCCCGACGGCCGCGCTCGGCGCGCTGGTGGTGTACGCGGCGCTGCGCCTGATCGACGTGCCGGAGTTCCGGCGGATCGGCCGCTTCCGGCGCAGCGAACTGCTGCTCGCGCTGGTCACCGCGGTCTCGGTGCTGGTGCTGGGGGTGCTCTACGGTGTGGCCGTGGCGATCGCGCTGTCGGTGTTCGATCTGCTGCGCCGGATCGCGCGCGGCCACGATGCCGTCCTCGGCTTCGTCCCCGGTGTGGCCGGCATGCACGATGTGGACGACTACCCGGAGGCCGAACCCCTTCCCGGCCTGGTGGTGTATCGCTACGACGCGCCGCTGTTCTTCGCCAATGCCGATGACTTCCGCGCGCGGGCGCTGGCCACGGTCGACTGGTGGGCCGAGCGCAGCGGTGAACCGGTGCGCTGGTTCGTGCTCAATGTCGAGGCCAATGTCGAGGTCGACCTCACCGCGCTCGACGCCGTCGAGCAGGTGCGGTCCGAATTGGCCGCGCGCGGCATCGTTTTCGCGCTGGCCCGCGTCAAACACGACCTGCGCGCCGACCTGGACGCCTTCGGCCTGACCGAGCGCATCGGGCCCGATCACCTGTTCCCCACGTTGCCCACGGCGATCGAAGCCTTCCGCGCCGCGCAGCCCCCGGATCCGCCGACCCCCTGAGGGCGGATCCGACAAGGTCGGCGTCTGCGCCCGGCAGCGGCGCCGGTGGCGGCGTGCGCGACGCGCGCATTGTTCAGGTCAGCGACCCCGGTGTACCGCTGCCGCCGAGCATCGTGGGGCTGCCGGGCGACCCGTCCGCCGACACTGCCGCTGCCCGCCCCGGTCGGACCAGGGCGGGCAGCGGTGGCGTGGGGAGCTGTGTCGTCAGGCGAGGACGGGGGCCATGGCGCGGCGTCGGGGTTCCAGGACGGCGGCGGCGAGGTAGCTGCCGCCGCCCGCGATCGCGAGCACCCAGTAGGGGCTGGCGCCGTCGAGGAACAGCGCGGCCGAGGAGGTCAGGGCCAGCCAGGCGCCGAGGGCGTACTGGAGGACGTCGCGGTGGGCGGCGCCACCGGCGAGGTAGAGCAGGCCGACGATCAGGCCGGAGCCGGTGGGCCACAGCAGCATCTTCAGATCCGGCTGCGCCAGTGCCGAACTCAGCGCGGTGATCACGAAGAACAGCGCCCCGAACCCGATCAGCCAGGACGCGGCGAGCAGATTGCCGACCACCGCGTCCCGGCCGGTGGCGCCGCGCTGGGCACGCATGGTCACCACGCTGGTGATGACCATGGCCGCCAGCAGCCCACCGACCAGCAGCACGGTCGGCAGCGCGGACGGCAATCGCAGCACCGGATCGGCGCCGTGGGAGAGGGCGTAGGCGCCGTGGCCGAGCAGCCAGGCGAGCCCGAAACTCAGGTAGGACGGACGGTTGTCGAGCAGGACTCGCAGGGGCGACGGGCGGGACTCGATGGGGGAAAAGTGCTCGGACATCACAGGTTCTCCTCGGTGCGGTGCGGTGCGGTGCGGTGCGGTGCGGTGCGGTGCGGTGCGGTGCGGTGCGGTGCGTGGGTGGAAGCGGAGCGGAGGGCGCCACCAGGAAGCCTGGTCGCGCGCGGCGCCGGAGCCAGGCCGATGGCCGGGCGGGCGGGGAGTACGCGGGGGGATGGATCCTGGATCAGGCGACGAGGACGACCTTGCCGACGACGGTGCTCGACTCGGCGAGCGTCATGGCGCGGGCGGCCTCGGTGAGCGGGATGCGGGCGGCGATCTGGGCGCGCAGTTCGCCGCGCGCGGCCAGGTCGAACACCTTGCCGAGGTCTTCGGCGACGCGGGCGCGGAAGCGGGGGAGGTTGCGCTTGCCCGCCCACAGGTTGAAGAAGTGGGCATGTCGCTTGTTGGGCAACGTGTTCCAGAGCAGCAGCCTGCCCAGCAGTTTCAGCACGGGCAGTCGCGAGTTGCCCGCGTCGTTCTTGGTGGCGGCGGTGCCGTAGGAGACCAGGGTGCCGTGCTCGGCGAGCAGCGCGAACGAGTCGGCGATGCCGGGGCCGCCGACATGGTCGAAGACCGCGTCGACGCCCCCGGGGACCAGCGCCCGCACCTGGCGTGGCACATCGCCCCGGTAGTCGATCCAGGTCGCGCCGAGTGCCCGCACGGCCTCGGCGTTGCGGGCCGACGCCGTTCCGATGACGCGAATCCCGTTGGCGCGCGCCAGTTGCACGAGCGTGGAGCCCACGCCGCCGTTGGCGCCGTGCACCAGCACGGTCTGCCCCGGCTCGACCTTCGCGGTGCGGAACAGCATCTGCCAGGCGGTGATCCCGTTGACGACGAAGGTTTCCGCGGCGGCGGCGTCGAGCGCGGCGGGCACCGGCACCAGGTCCGCGGCGTCGAGCACGGCGTGGCTGGCCCAACCGCCGATCTTGGTCAGCGCGGCCACCCTGGCGCCGACCAGCACGGGATCCACGCCGGCGCCGACCTCGGCCACCGTGCCGACCAGGTCGTAGCCGGGCACGAAGGGGAAGGCGGGCTGGTCGTAGTACTTGCCGCGCCGCATCTGCTGCTCGGCGAACGAGACGCCGCTCGCCTCGACCCGGACCAGGGCCTGCCCCGCGGCAAGCGCCGGCAACGCGCGCTCGGTGACGAGCAGGCCGTGGGGCTCGACGCGACCGGGCAGGACGATTTCGGTGACGGTGGTGGACATGACGGAACTCCTAGTGTGTGACTGGTCAATCACTCGATGGGTCGAAAAAATGCCCCGTGCGGGGCATGGCTGGTCAGCGGGGTTGCGGGTGGCGGATGCCCTTGGTGACGATCTGCGCCCAGGGGCTGGTGTCGCCGTCGAGGTCGAGGGTGGTGATCAGGTGGCACAGCTGCCCGAAGGCGATGTAGCGCTGCACCAGATCGTCCTCGGCTCCGGAGCGCTGCTTGGCCAGGTCGGTGACCTTGGCCAAACCGTCGCGCATCGCCTGCCTGATCTCGGGGACATCGGCGACCGAGAGGGCGTGCACCTGCAGCATGAGCAAGTTCTTGTCACCGATCAGCTCGGCATAGGCGCCGCCCATGTCGTAGAGGATCTGCTCGGGCGTCGCGTCGGCCGCGGCCCTCGCCGCACCGGACGACATCGCCGCCGCGATCTGCTCGAAGCACCGCTCCAGCGCCGCGACGAACAGGGCGACCTTGCCCTCGAACAACTTGAACACATAAGCGGGGGAGATCTGCGCGGTCGCCGCCACTGTAGTGATCGGCGTGCCGTGGTAGCCCGTCCGGGCGAACTCCACGATCGCGGCGTCGACGACGGCGTCGCGCCGGAGATCCGATCGGGAGAGGGTGGCTCCGCTCTTGCTCATGTGAGTGACTGTACACTCACTCTTTGTGAGCGGTCAATCCCTATAGGGGGCCGTCGCGCCACCAGCGGTCGAAGAGGTCCTGGCCGGAGGTGCCGCCGGTGACGGTGAGTGCGCAGTTCGCGCGCGGACCGTCGGTGAAGCTGAGCTGCAGCTCGCCGGAGGGGAGGTCGACATCGGTGGAGTCACTCCAGCGGACGTGGCCACGTCCGCTCGCACGTTGCCAGTCCTCGTCGCCGATGAGCCGGGTCGCGCGCGACGACGGCTTGAACTCCGCGACGGGTTCGTCGGTGCCGCACTGCAGGATCAGGCGGGAGACCGGGTCGCGGTTGCCGTTGCAGGCGAGCGTGTGTGTCGAATAGCGGGTTTCCCCCGCGTCGATGGGGCGCTGGTTCTCGTCGACGGGTGCGCACAGGATGCCCTGAAAGCCACTGTCCACCTGAGTTTTCGGCAGCAGGCCGGGGAACGCGTCGATCACCCACTGGTGTGCGGCCCAGGAGTTCGGATCGAGCGGCACCGCCGAGGAGGTAGGTCCCGACGCGCCCGGCGTCGACGAGTCACGGTTCAGCACAACGACACCCGCCACGGCGAGGGCCGCGACGGCGCCCACGGCAGCGAGGGCGATGCCGAGACCGCGGCGCCGGCTTGAGCGGTCCCGTGGCACGGGTTCCGCCTCGACTCCCAATGCCCTGGCCGCCGCCTTCGCGAGTTCACCGCAGCTCGCGTAGCGCCGCTGTGGATCCTTGGCCATCGCGCGGGCGATCACCTCATCGATCGCGCGCGGCAGGTTCGCGACGGCGCTCGGACGCGGGGGTGGTTCGGTCAGGTGTGCCGCGATCACCGCGTCGACGCTCGCTCGCGGGAACGGCTTCGCGCCGGTCAGCAGTTCGTACAGGGTGCAACCCAGCGCGTAGACATCGGCGCGCGGATCGACCGCGGTGCCGGTCAGCTGTTCCGGGGCGGCGTATGCGACCGTCGCGAGAATCGTTCCCGCCTGCGTCAGCGTCGTGCCCGCGACCGCCTTGGCGATGCCGAAGTCGGTGACGGCGACCCGATCCGGTTGTCCCGGAATCACTTCGACGAGGATGTTGGCCGGTTTGACATCGCGGTGCAGCATCCCGGCCCGATGCGCGTGATCGAGCCCGCGCGCGACGCCGGTGATCAGGTGCGCGACCCGGGGCGGGGTCAGCGCGTCCTCGCGCAGGAGGGTGGCGGCATCGGGGCCGTCGATGAACCGCATGGCGATCCACAGCTGCCCGCCCTCGATGCCCCGGTCGTAGACACCGATGATGTGGGGATGGTCGAGCTGGGCGGCGAGTTCGGCCTCGCGAATGAACCGCGCGCGGAACTCGGGGTCCGCGCCGAACTCGGTCGCGAGCACCTTGAGCGCGTCGCGGCGCGGGAGCCGGGGATGCGCGGCCACGTAGACCGTGCCCATGCCGCCGCTGCCGAGTACCCGCTCGATCCGGTAGCCCGCGAAGACGGTGCCCGGCGGCAGGATCCGCCTACTCACTGCGCACCAGCAAGGCGTACTGGGCGGCGGTGCGCTGCCGTGCGTTCGCCGGATTCCAGCCGGTGAGCGCGGCCGTGTACCTGCCGTAGAGCACGTGACAGGCTGCCTGGTGGGGGGACGCGGGGTCCGAACGCACCGTCGTGCAATACGCGTCCGGGACCCCGGCGGGGCTCTCGACGAGCTCGGCGGGGTTCACCGCCTGCCGCTCCTGCTCGAACACCTTCCGCGCGCTGACCGCGTCCGGAAACCGCTCGAGCACATCGAAGTCGTTGATGGCGACGATCTCGATGGGGTCCTTGAATCCGTAGTGCTTCATCAGCCGGGTCGCCCGTGGCCCGAGGACCACGCCGTAGACGGACAGCGCCGCCGACCAGCCCGCGTTGGTGTCGATATCGGAGCTGACGACCGTCGGATAGGTCCATCGTCCCGGCCCGAAGGGCAGCAACCGTGCCTGCATGCCCTCCCGGTCCAGCGGCAGGGTGTCGAAATCCTCCGGTGGAGTGCCCCGGAAATCGCTGAGCCGGGGGATCTGCGCGTCGAACACCTTGCGCACGGTGCTCGTCAGCACCTGCTGATCCGGGCTGGTGTGCGCGGCCAGCGCGCTGATGACGAACGAACCGTGGGCATAGGTGGCCGCCATGGTCGGCACGCTCGGACGCCAGTGTGCGAACGCGCCCGGGTACCCCTCGATGCGCACGTCGACGTTGTCCGGGCTGATCGCGGCATCGGTCGCGTTCATCTGCCTGGCGGCCAACCGGGCGGACTGGTCATCGCGAAAGCGCAGCAGCAGCACGGTCAGCAAGCGCGAGGCGCCGACTTCCGGCCGCTTGCCGCGCAAGTTGACATCGCTGCCGCTGACCGCGAATCCGGCCAGCATGCCGTGCGATTCGAGTGCCTCACGAACCCGCTCGGCGAGGATGCCCGCCGCGGTCAACGGCGTGGGCAGCGGCGCGGTCCGTTCCTGGACGCCGTAGGTCAGGGTCGGATCGACCTCGACGGGATCGAGCATGACCTCGCCCATGCGCACCGACTCGAGCACGCGGCCGTACTTGTCGTTGCTGATCGTCGGCGCCGTCATCGGGTCGCTGCCGTGCGTCCCGACGTCCAGTGCGGCCAGATCGACCTGTTGTGGCGTCGGTTCGCCGGGGCCGGTGCATCCGCTGAGCACCGTCAGCGCCACGGCGACGGCGAGCACGGTCCGAAATCGTTGCGACACCATCGTCCTACCTCTGCCCCAGCGGCGCGTCCGGCCACCAGCGTTCCAACAGCGCGGATCCCGAGTCGCTGCCGGAGACCCGGAGGCGGCAGAAGTTCCGGTCGGGACTGTCGAAGATCGCGTCGAGACGGCCCATCGGGAAGCCGTCGGTGGTCGTGATGGTGCCCCAGCGCACCTTGCCCGTGTCCGTGCCGCGCGTCCACCGCTGTTCGCCCTCGATGACGATCTCGGAGGTGTAGCCGGCGATCTCGGCGCGGTCGGCTCGGCAGATCACCGACACCAGCTCGGCGGGGTCGCGGTCACCGAGACAGGACACTCCGCCGACCTCGGCCTGCTGCTCCATGGGCAGGAGGTCGCCTTTGCCGTCGACGTGCACGCAGTCGTGCATGTCCTGGTAGCCGACGGCCGCCGGTGCCACGGGCAGCAGGCGCGGGAGCGCTTCGGCAGCCATGGCCGCCGCACCCCACGCCGCGGAATTCGTGGCGACGCCGGTGGGCTCGGCGATCGTGGACGCGGCGTCGTCGCCGTCGGAGCGGACAATCAGCGAAATGGCCACTGCCACAGCGACTGTCGTCACCGCTGCCGCACCGGCGAGCCACCAGGACCGACGGGATGGTCGCGTGACGGGTGCGCACGCGGCACGTGCCGCGGCGGCCAGCGCACCGCAGCTCTGATAGCGCTGCGCCGGGTCCTTGGCCATCGCCGTGGCGATCACCGCGTCCAGCGCGGCGGGCACTCGGCTGTTCGCTGCCGAAGGGCGCGGCGGCGGCTCGGACAGGTGCGCGTACATCACTGCCGCCGGACTGCTGCGGGGAAAGGGAACCTCGCCGGTGAGCAACTGGTACAGCGTGCACCCCAGCGAATACACATCGGCGCGGTGATCGACGGGATCACCGCTGATCAGTTCGGGCGCGGCGTACGCCAGGGTCGCGGTGAAACCCACGTCCTCGGACAGTGTTCCGTCGCCGTCGGCCGCCCGCGCGATGCCGAAGTCGGTGACCAGCACCCGGTCCGGCTCGCCCGGTTCGGTGGTGAGCAGCAGGTTCGCGGGCTTGACGTCGCGATGTTGCAGGCCGACCCGGTGGATCTCGTCGAGACCGTCGGCGGCTTCGGACAGAATCCTCAGCGCCCGCTCGACCGGGAGGGCGCCCTCGCGCCGGAGCAGCTCCGCGACGTCGCCGCCGTCGACGAACTGCATGGCGATCCACAGCTGATCCTCGTGCTCGCCGCGGTCGCGCACGGCGACCACGTTCGGATGCTGCAGCCGCACAGCGACTTCGGCTTCGCGCAGGAACCGCGCACGGAACTCGGCGTCGCCCGCGTGCCGGTCGGACAGGATCTTCAGCGCGTCGTTGCGGGGCAGCCGGGGATGGCGGGCAAGGAAGACCTCGCCCATCCCGCCCGCGCCGAGCCGTCGCTCGATCCGGTATCCGGCGAATTCCGTGTCGTCCGCGACCGTCACCGGCGCTGCCCTCCCGTTGCCATGCGATCAGAACGGCGCATTCGGCCACCACCGGTCGTAGAGGTCCTGGCCGGTCTTCCCGCCGCTCACGACGACCATGCAGAAGTTGCGGGCCGGTTCGTCGAAGGAGATGCCGATCGTGCCGATATCGCCGTTGGTGAGTGCCAAGGTCGACCAGGTGATGCGGCCGCGTCCGGACGCCCGATTCCAGGTGTGGTCGCCGAGGATCAAGACGCCCGGCTCGTCCACCAGCGTGTAGGGGCTCCGGTTCGTCGAACATTCCACGTAGACATCGCGCACGGGGTTCTCGTCGCCCGTGCAGGTGATGCGGGCGATGGGATCGGGCAGCACGTCGAGATCGGCCTGCCTGGTGACGCCGTCCGCGCCCCGGGCGATGGCGGCGCAGCGGATGCCCTGATGCCCGGTTCGCGTCGGTGTGGCGGGCAGCAATCGGGGCAGCGCGTCGACGATGAAGGAGTATCGGCCCCAGGTCACTCCGGCCGCCGTGGTCGGCGCGGCAGTGCTCGCCGCCGGCTCGCCGCGGTCGCGGGCGAGCACCACCGCGACCGTCGTCGCCGCCACGACGGCGACGACCGCGACCGCCGCGGCGGCGTATCGCAGCGAGCGATGTGCCCGTCGCGGAGTCCGATGCACGATGGTGGGAGCCGAGGGCGGCGCGACGGTGACATCCGCAGGTGGCGGAATGGGCGGTGGGGACGCCACCACGGTCTGCTCCACCGCGACACCGAAAGCCGCCGCCGTGGCCGCCGCGAGGGCGCCACAGGAGGAGAAGCGATCCTCCGGATTCTTCGCCATGGCGCGCGCCAGGACGGCGTCGATCGCGGGCGGCAGTTCCGGCCGGATCGCGGTCGCGCTCGGCGGCGGCACCATCAGGTGCGCCTGCATCACCGCGACCACCGAATCGCGGGGAAACGGCTTCGCGCCGGTGAGCATCTCGAACAGCGTGCAGCCGAGGGCGTACACGTCGGCGCGGTGATCCACGCGCTGCTCGGTCAGCAGTTCCGGCGCGGCATAGGCCAGGGTCGCCACGACCGTCCCGACAGCGGTCAACGCGGTGCCGTCACCGGCCGCCCTGGCGATGCCGAAATCGGCGACGAGCACCCGCTCCGGCGCGTCGTCGGCGGGTTCGAGCAGGATGTTGGCGGGTTTCACGTCGCGGTGCAGCAGACCGTTGCGGTGCGCCTCGTCCAGCCCACGGGCGGTCTCGGTGACGATGTGCACGGCGCGTTCCGGCGGCAGCGCCGACGCGCGCCGCAGCAAGGCGGCCACGTCGGTCCCGTCGACCAGTTCCATGGCGATCCACAGTCGACCGTCCTCGACGCCGCGGTCGTACACCGAGACGATGTTCGGATGGTCCAGTCGCGCGCTCAGTTCGGCCTCGCGCAGGAAACGCGCGTGGAATT
This sequence comes from Nocardia neocaledoniensis, assembly GCF_003182135.1. Classification (GTDB taxonomy): domain Bacteria; phylum Actinomycetota; class Actinomycetes; order Mycobacteriales; family Mycobacteriaceae; genus Nocardia; species Nocardia neocaledoniensis. The sequence continues at coordinate 48,785 of NZ_QGTL01000019.1, forward strand.
CGGAACCGGCACCGGCGTTCTCGGGCAGCACCTTGAGCGCGTCGCGGCGGGGCAGCCGCGGATGGGTGGCCACGTACACCGTGCCCATGCCACCGGCGCCGAGCACGCGCTCGATCCGGTAGCCGGCGAAAACCGTTCCTGGGGAAAGTGTTCCGGACATCGGCGCTACTCGCTGTTCACCAGCAGCGCGTACTGCGCCGCCGCTCGATGATGCACGTCCTGGTAATCGCGGCTGAAGACGACCGCGACATAGCGGCCGTACCGGAGGCGGCAGCTGAACCGCGTCATCGACGCGGCGCCGGTCTCCTTTTCCGCGCAGTTGATGTCGACCATGCCCGCCGGCGTCGGCACCGAGGACCTCGCGTCGTCCTGCCGCAGACCCGAGAAGAAGGTGGCTGCCGTCGCCGCGTCGGAAAAGCGCAGCAGCCGGTCGAACCGGTTGAGTCCGGTCCATTCGGGGACCTCGGGGGCGGGGCTGTAGAAGTGGCCCGCGCGCGGACCGAGGACGATGCCGTGCGGCTGCACGATGCTGTCCCAGCCCGCGTTCTCCGCGATTTCGGAGGTGACCACCACCGGATACGGCCAGCGCCCCGGTGCCTCCGGCACCATGCGAGCCAGCATCCCGTCGCGGTCCAGTGGCAGGTCGGCGAACGCCTCGGCCGGGGTGAGCTCGACATCGCGCAGCAACGGCTGTTGCTCGGCGAAGGCCCTGCCCGCCAGTGTCGTCAGAACGCCGAGATCGGGGGTGACGTGCCCGGCGAGCACGGTGACGACGAAGGAGTCGATGGCCATCGTCGCCGCCAGCGTCGGCACCGACGGACGCCAATGTGCCCGCGCCGTCGGGTGATCCGGGATCGTGACCGCGACATTGTCCGGGCTCACCGCCGCATCGGCGGAGTCGATCTCCGTCGCCGCCTCGCGCGCTGCCCCCGCGTCGGGGAAGCGCAGCAAGGTGATCTGCACGATCCGGCCGTTGCCGACTGTGAACTGGCGCGTGTCGCTGGCACCCACGGTGAACCCGGCGAGCATGCCGTGTCGTTCCAGTGCCGCGCGGGCCGGATCTGCCAGCAGCGCCACCGCTTTCGCTGGAGTCGGCAGCGGGTCCGAGCCCATTCGGGTGCGGGGGACGTTCAGCGCGGGATCGACCCGAGCGGGATTCGCGATGAGCTCGCCGAGCCGCACCGACTCGATCACCCGGCCGTAACGCTCGGTGCCGTGCGCGGGTGCGGCGAGCGGATATCGGCTGTACGGACCCACATCGAGGGTCGCGGGGTCGGGTACCGGCATCGGATCGCCGGCGACCGCGCAGCCGGTGAGGGCCGTGAGGACCACGCCGAGGGCAAGCGACATGCGTGCGAGTCTCACAGCGGCGCCTCCGGCCACCACGCGGCGCGCAGTTCGGTGCCGTTGCGCGCGCCGGTCACGACGATGTAGCAGAAGCTGCGATCGGGATCGTCGAAGTACAGACGCAGATAGCCGGTCAACTGAGGCGCTTTGTAGCGATCGAGATACGTTCCCCAGTGCAGGGTTCCGTGGCTCGACCGCCTGCTCCACTGTTCGTCACCCTCGGCGCGGTCGTAGGTGGGCGGGGGCGCGATCGGCGTCCGGTCGGCGTTACAGACCACGTCGATCGTCCTGGCCGGCTCGCTGTTGCCGAAGCACAGGATCCGGCCGACCGGCACGTAGACATCGACAGAGACGTTCTTCTGCCCCTCGTCGATCGGATTGCATCCCCACATCTCCTGATACCCAGCCCCGAACTGCCAGGCCGGCAGCAGCTCCGGAAACGCTTGCACCACATACGTGTACGCCCCCCACGACACCGCGTCCACACTCGTCTGCGGACCGAGCGGGATCGCGGCGGGCGAGTGCTCGGACCCGGTGCGGGTCAAACCCAGGATCGCCGCCATGCCCGCGAGCAGCACGACCGCGGCCGCGGCGCCGAACACCAGCCGCCCGCGCCGGACAGGCGGACGGGTGACGGCGGTGAGCCGCACCGTGCCCTGCGCCGCGGCCTGCACGGCCGCGGCCAGCGCGCCGCAGGACTGGTAGCGCTCGTCGGGATTCTTGGCGAGCGCCGTCGCGATCACCGTGTCGAAACCCGGTGGGAGCCCGGCCTTGTCGAGGGTGGGCGGTGGTTCGTGCAGGTGGGCGTACATCACCGCGGCGGGGTTGTCGCGGGGGAACGGCACCGAGCCGGTGAGGAGTTCGTAGAGCACGCAGCCGAGGGCGTAGACGTCGGCCCGGCGATCCACCACCCCGCCGTTGATCTGTTCGGGGGCCGCGTAGGCCAGGGTGGCGCTGATCCCGGGGCCGGTCGAGGCGGTGGGGGCGTCGGCGGGTCTGGCGATGCCGAAATCGGTGACGAGGACGCGGTCGGGGCGGCCGTCCTGCTCGGCCACCAGGATGTTCGCCGGCTTCACATCCCGGTGCAGCACGCCCTTGCGGTGCAGGGCGTCGAGACCCTTGGCCACCTCGGTGACGATCCGGACCGTCCGGTCCAGCGGCAACGCGGCCGGACCGCGCCGGATCAGCTGCGCGAGATCCACACCGTCGACGTACTGCATCGCGATCCACAACCGGCCGTCGTGCTGACCGCGATCGCGCACCGCGACCAGATTCGGGTGGTTGAGCCGGGCCGCGATCGTGGCCTCGCGCAGGAAGCGCTCCCGGAACACCGGGTCGCCGGTGAGCGCGTCGGACAGGATCTTCAGCGCGTCCTTGCGGGGGAGTCGCGGATGCTGGGCCAGGTAGACCGTGCCCATCCCGCCCATGCCGAGGCGTCGCTCGAGGCGATACCCGGCGAAATTCATGCCCTCAGAAACAATCAACTGTCATGCTTCCCGAACCGATCAGCGCCGGGACCCTTCCGGCGCGTGCCGGCCGCTGGGCGCGGTCACGCTGAGGCGCAACCGAAGCCGGTGACCCGGCCGACGGCCCGACTATAACCGACCGGCGGTTATGCCAGGTGCCAACCGGTCGAGCCGCTAGCCGAGATGGCCTGCCACGAGGGGGACCGCGTCGGCGATGTGCTCGGCGTGGATCGGCGCGAGGATCGGGGTGAACTCCCAGCTCCCGTGGGGGGCATGCAGTCTGCCGATGACGAGGCCGGTGTGCGAGGCGGCGTCGGCGAGGTCGAAGCGCACCATCTCGATGCCGGTCACATTGTCGATGACCCGGCAGAAGCCGTTCTCGATCTGGCCGAAGCGCTGCCCGGTGTAGCAGCTCACCAGGAAGACGATGGTGGTGATCGCCGGGTCGATCCTGGTCAGGTCGACCACGATCGCCTCGTTGTCGCCGTCCCCGTCGCCGGTGACGCTGTCGCCGAGGTGGCGGACCGCGCCGTCGCGGGAGGTCAATTGCTCGTGGTAGGCGACATCGACGAAGTCGGGGCCGGCGAACAGCAGGGCGGCGGCGTTGAGATCGATGTCCTTCTTCGCGCCGACGAGGAGTCCGTCGGGGTTGGCGGGATCCCATCCCAGGCCCATCGTGACGTGCTCGAGCGGCGGTCGGTGCTGGGGAACAGATCCGGTCATGCCGCATAAAGATGCCGTAAAGACGGTGGTGCTGGCAAATGCGGTGCGCACCGCGGATATGAGCCAATTCACCTGCCGACGACTCGCTGTCTGACCGATTCGCTATTACCCGGGCGACCGAATTCATTTCTTTCGGACACCTGCGCGTCATTTCTGGTTCATCTACATGAAGGCATTGTCAACGGTTCGGGTCGGCGCGAATTTTAAGGTCGCGAACCATGGATCATGCCGCCCCGCTATGAAATTGCTCGATGTGAGGTTTACTTTCCGGCGAGCGTTGGGCGTGCGGGTATGTCGAGAAATCGCCGGTCGCTGCGGGTTCGCCCGACTTGTCGATCGTGTGACGATGTGTTAATAATTCCTCGCCGGGGGATTCGATATTCCGGGCCGCGAGAAACGGTGGATATCGCCTCGCGATGCGTGACCTTTGATGAGGAGAAATTCTGTGAGCAAGTTCCGTGTGATCGGTGCTGCCGTTGTCGTCGCGACCGGTCTGATGCTCGGTGCCGCGGGCACCGCCGCCGCGGCCGACGCCCCGAGCACCGCCTCGGCCGATTTCTTCAGCGGCAGCGCGAGCTACCCGGTGAAGCCGACCGCCACCACCCCGGCGCCGAGCACCGCGTCGGCCGAGTTCTTCACCGGCCTCGGTTCGGGCAGCTCGGCCCCCGCCACCGTCGCCGACGCCCCCAGCACCGCCTCCGCCGAGGCCTTCAGCGGCAGCGCGAGCTACCCGGTGAAGCCGACCGCCACCACCCCGGCGCCGAGCACCGCGTCCGCGGAGTTCTTCACCGGTCTGGGTTCGGGCAGCGCGGCTCCGGCCGCCTGACCTTCGAGAAGATCTGCCGCCGCCGGGATGCCTTTCCCGGCGGCGGTTTTCGTCTCAGTGCCCGGCGGCGGCGAGCCGGTGGTCGGCCTCGAGCACCAGCCAGCCGCTGAGCTGCACGGACAGGTCGCGGCTGAGATTCGCCGACGCGGCGGCCGCCGACGCCATGAGCTGGAGCGAGCCATGGGAGTTCGGCGCGGTCACCGGGCGCGACCAGTCCGCGCCGAACAGGGGCAGCCCCGCCACCTCGGCCCGGTGCTCCCAGGCCGCCCGCGCGGACGTGCGCACGATCCGGGCCGCCGTCCGATCGCCCAGCGCGAGTGCGGCTTCGGCGAGATAGCGGGCGAGGATTCCCATGAACAGCCCGGAGTCGTTGTCGGTGGCCGCCGCGATCACCCCGTCGTGGGTGAGCCGGTCGGCGACCGCGCCGATCAGGGCGTGGGCGCGGGCGCGATACACCGGATCGCCGGTGCGCACGGCCAATTCGGTGTCGAGCCCGATCGTCACGCCCTGGCAGTAGGTGTGCACCGTGCGGTGCAGCCGCCCACCCGGCTCGTTCACGCCGTCGAGGATCAAGCCGGTGTCGGGGTCGCGCAGGCGGGTGTGCAGGAAGTCGGCCAGTTCGACGGCGCGGGTCGGTTCACCGAGGCGGGCCATCGCGATGCCGGTCGGGCCGACGGCGGGAGTGTTGTAGTAGGGCTCGTCGATCCGCCACGGGACGGCGCCGACCTCCGGGTTCCAGCCGTCGTAGAGCGCCGCGCGGAGGTCGTCGATCGCGTCGTCGAACCGGAGGTCGAGCAGCCGCTCGGCCCGCTCGAGCGCCAGCGCCAGCCAGGCCATGTCGTCGTAGTACCGGTTGGTCCAGCCGGTGACATTGCGGATCCGGATCCCGTCGGCCAGGGCGCGGACCCGATGCAGGCGCGCCGGTGTGCGCTCGCGGTGCGCGGCGTCGATCGCGCAGTCGAGCAAATGCGCCTGCCACCAGTAGCACCAGCGGCCGAAGGATTGGTCGATCAGCGTCGCGGGCCAGACGAGCAGGCCCAGCTGCCGCCGCGAGCCGCCCCACAGCGAACGCACGTGCCGCTCCACGATCGCGCGTTCGGCCAGCGCCGCACGCTGGGCGGCGTCCGTCGGTCCCGTCCCGGTGGCCGGCCTGATCGAACCGGCGGGCATCGGCTGTGCCAGTCCGGCCACCGCGATCGCCGCGCCCGCCGCGAACAGCACACTGCGCCTGCTGACCCCACCGCTCGCGCGATCCATCACCCCTGGCACTCCTCTCCGCGCCCACAGAGTTCCCGGCGGGGATGGCCGAGGGCTGAATAGCGCCGGTGCACCGTGGAAACGTTCGGCGGGGTCGCGGAGTGCGGGGCGGGGCGGAAGACCCCGAACAGAACAGTCCCCGGTAGTCTCCATCGATTCCGAGAGCTTCAGTCGTCGCTGACAACTCCGGTACTCGACTGGCTTGCCGGGGGCTTGGCCAGATCCTGGAAAAGCGTCTCAGCGGTCGACGGACGTCTCCCTCGGCTGTGTGGCTCGTTCCCGGTGTTCTGGTGTATCTCCAGTCTGCTCCTGATCCGGCCGCTGTCAAGACCCGTGGGCAGGGAAAATCGGGACCGAATTTCGGGCGTTGTGCGGACGGTGAACAGGGAGGACAGTGGGTATGTCCGGTGGCGTCCACCGGGGGCGCCGCCCTTCCTGAACAGGAGGTGGCCTGTGTACGCACGTTCGAGCACGATCACGGCCGAGCCGTCGTCGATCGACAGTGGGATCGCGTACCTCCGCAACGAGGTGATGCCGCGACTGTCCGAGATCGACGGGTGGGTGGGCATGTCCCTGATGGTGAACAGGGCGACGGGGCGCTGCATCGCCTCGACCGCGTGGGAAACCGAGGACGCGATGCGTTCGAGCCGGCTTGCCGTGCAACCGGTTCGCGACGGCCTGGCCCATGCCCTCAACGGGCAGACCGAGCAGATCGACGAATGGGATGTCGCGGTGATGCACCGCGACCACCTGGCCGGGGCCCGCGCCTGCACGCGGTGCACCTGGGTGCAGGTCGATCCGGGCGGTATCGACCGCATGATCGACACGTTCAAGCACACGTTGCTGCCGAAGCTGGAACGGATGGAGGGGTTCCGCAGCGCGAGCCTGTTCGTCGACCGGTCGACCGGTCGCGCGGTGGGCTCGACCGTGTGGTCGAGCATCGAGGAGCTGGAGAGCAGCCGTCAGCAGACCGACCAGCTCAGGGCGGCGGTGGTTCGCGAGGTGGGCGCCGACGTGGTCGAGGTGGCCGAGTTCCGGCTCGGCTTCGCGCATCTGCGCGTCCCCGAACTGGTCTGACACCGGACGGCCCGTGCTATTCCGCCGGCTCCCTCGGGGCCGGCGGGGTGGCGCCGAGCCCCTTCGCGTCGGCGGCGGCGCGGATCGCGTCGACGACGAGCAGCAGCGCCGCCCTGCGCCCGGTGTTGGTGCGATACGCCAGCGACACCGTACGGGTGAGGATGTCGCCGAGGGCGACGATGTCGACGCCCGGCGGGCGCAGGGCGAGCCCGAGGTCGGAGACCAGCGTGACGCCGAGGCCGGCCGCCGCCATGGCCATCGCGGTGGCCTGTTCCTCCACCTCGTGATCGATTCGCGGCGCGATCCCGGCGGACTGGAACGCCAGGCGGGCCGAGTTGCCGAAGTGCGAGCGGGCCGGCGCCAGGATCCACGGATACTCGGCCAGCTCGGCCAGCGTCACCCGCGCCGAGGGCACCGCACCGGCCGGGACGGCGGCATGGATCCGCTCCACCGCGATCACCGCGCGTTCCAGGCCGTGATCCCAGGTCATGGGAGAGTTGGAGTAGTCGAGCGCGAAGGACAGGTCGAGCGCGCCGTCACGGACCGCCGCCGCCGTCGCCTCCGGCGCGAGTTCCCTGGTGCGCACCAGGATTCCGGGGTGGGTGCGGGCCAGCGCGGTGAGCGCGTCGGGGAGCAGGCCCGAGGCCACCGACGCCCAGACGCCCGCGGTCAGCGACGCCGTCACCGATTCGCCGGATTCCTCGAGCGCCTGGGTGGCCCGCTCGACGAGGGCCAGGATCTCCGCGGCGTGCTCGGCGAGCAGCACACCGCGGTCGGTGAGCTGCACGCGGCGGCCGCGCCGTTCGAGCAGCCGGGTGCCGACATCGCGTTCGAGCTGCGCGAGCTGCTGGGACACCGCCGACGCGGTGTAGTGCAGCGCGGACGCCGCGGCCGTGATCGTTCCGCGTCGGTGCAGCTCGCGCAACATGCGCAGGCGGGGCAGCGACAGGTCCATGGGATCGAGCGTATGCGTTGTGCAGCAATGCTGAACACCGCCGTGAACGAACCGTAAATAGACGCGCGCGCGGATGCGGCCGCAGGCTGGTGACACGAGCCCGAAGAGGAGGTTGTCGCCGTGACGATGATGCAGAACTCACCTGGGAGTACCCCGCAGGTGACCGCGCAAACCACTCCGACGATTCCCGCGGCCACCCGCCCCGAGCCGTATCTGCGCCTGCACTGGACGGATTCGAGCACGGGCGCGGTCGGCTACCTCGTCGTGCACACATTGCGTTCCGGCCTGGCGACCGGCGGCACCAGGATGCGCGCGGGCTGCCGGCTGAGCGAGGTCGAGGATCTGGCGCGCGGCATGGCGGACAAGACCGCCACCTTCGACCTCCCGGTCGGCGGCGCCAAGGGCGGCATCGACTTCGACCCCAAGGATCCGCGCGCGGTCGAGGTGCTCGAGCGCTATTGCGAGGCGATGCGGCCGTGGCTCGACACGCACTGGGTCACCGCGGAGGACCTCGGCGTTCCGCAGCACCTCATCGACGCGGTGTTCGACAAGCTCGGCCTCGGCCAGAGCTATCACGCCGCGATCCGCCGCTCGGCCGATCCCGCGGCGACGCTGCGCAGGGTGCGCGACGGGCTGAACGCCGCGGTCGAAGGCGGGTTCCTGCTCGGCGACGTCATCGGCGGCTACGGAGTGGCGCACGCCTGCCTCGCCGCGGCCGTCTCGTGGGGCCGCGCGCCCGCCGCGACCACCGTCGCGATCCAGGGGATCGGCACGATGGGCGGGTCGGCCGCCTACTACCTGCACGAGGCCGGGATGACCGTCACCACCATCGCCGACGCCGCGGGCACCCTGCACCGCGCCGAGGGGCTCGACATCCCCGCGCTGCTCGCGCTGCGTGACGCCTACGGCGAGATCGACCGCTCCCGGCTGCCCGCGGGCATCGACCAGCTGCCGCGCGCCGCGATCGTCTCCGCCGACGTGGACATCCTCGTCCCCGCGGCCATCTCGTACGCGCTCACCCCGGACAACTCCTACGACGTGCGCGCCCGCATCGTGGTCGAGGCGGCCAACGCCGCGACCACCCCGGAGGCCGAGGCCATGCTCGCCGCCCGCGGCGTCGCCGTGCTGCCGGATTTCGTGGCGAACGCGGGCGCCGTCGCCTGGGCCTGGTGGCTGCTGCTCGGCGAGGTGGACGACACCCCGGCGACCTCGTTCGACCGCCTGCGCGTGATCATGCACGCCAAGGTCGCGGAGTTGCTGGCCGCCTGGACCGACCAGCACGTCACCCCGCGCGAGACCGCCCGGCGCTGGACCGAAACCCCTTCCACGCCGAGCGGTCCCGTCGTCATCCCCTGACGGATCAGCCGAAGACATCCGTTCCGACCACCGAGAGCAGCCGAAGCTTCTCGGCGTCGGCACTGCCGGGCGTGGCCGTGTAGACCAGCAGCAGATGGGCCTCGACGGGATCGAGCAGCGTCTGGCAGTTCAGCTCCAGCGCGCCGACTTCGGGATGCCGGAACCGCTTGACCTCGTGGGGCCGCACGCCCACTTCGTGGGTGTGCCACAGGGTCCGGAACTCCGCGGACTCGGCGAGCAGCAGGTCGGCGTAGTGCGCGGCGCGGGAGCCGGGCCCGCGGCGGGTGGAGACCTCGCGGAGTCCGGCGACGAACATCCGCGACAGGAACGGGTGGTCCGCCGGGTCGTAGCGGTCGCGCTCGCCGGGGTCGGTGAACCAGCGGTAGCCGATGCTGCGCGCGGGTCCGCTGTATCGGGTGGTCTCGCCGGTGAGGGCGACGCCCAGCGGTGTCTGGCGCAGCGTCTCCCCGAGTTCGGTGACGATCTCGGCGGGGGTGTCCTGTAGCCGGTCGAAGATCCGCAGCAGGCCGGGGCTGATGTGCTCGCCGCTCGCGCCGCGCGCGGGCGGGGTGTGACCGGCCAGGCGGAACAGATGGTCGCGTTCGTCGAGCGACAGGTGCAGGCCCTGGGCGATGGCGGCCGTCATCTGTTCGGAGGGCTGCGGACCGCGTTCCTGTTCGATGCGCGCGTAGTAGTCCGTCGACATGTGACACAGGACCGCGACCTCCTCCCGGCGCAACCCGCTGGTGCGGCGGCGCTGTCCGCGCGGCAGCCCGACGTCCTCGGGCTGTAGTGATTCCCGGCGCCGCTTGAGGAATTCGGCCAGTCCGGCCCGATCGATCATCGGCGTACCACCCCTTTCGCGGCTCGGGTTCGGTTCTACCTTCTGGACCAGGACCTATCCACGGACAGGTAGTCCCTGGATCGCGCTTCCCGGAGCGACGATCGTCGAAGGCGAGCCAAGCACGCCGAGGCGACCAAGGAGAAGCGACATGCCACGTCGGCCACTCGACATCACCGTCCCCGACCTCACCGGCAACCGCGCCGTCGTCACCGGCGCCAGCGACGGCATGGGCGTCGGCATCGCGGCGCGCTTGGCGGCCGCGGGAGCCGAGGTCGTTCTGCCCGTACGCAACCAGCGCAAGGGGGAGGCGGCCCGCGCGGAGATCCTGCGGTCGACTCCCGGCGCGCGCGTCTCGCTGCGGGAGCTGGACCTGTCGTCGCTGGCGTCGGTCGCGGCGCTCGGGGCGAGCCTGCTAACCGAGGATCGCCCGATCCACCTGTTGATCAACAACGCCGGGGTGATGACCCCGCCGCAACGGCAGGTCACCGCCGACGGCCACGAACTGCAGTTCGGGACGAATCATCTCGGCCACTTCGCCCTCGTCGGTCACCTGCTGCCGCTGCTGCGCGCCGGGCGGGCCCGCGTCACCTCACAGATCAGTGTCGCGGCGAACCAGAACGGGATCAACTGGGACGACCCGAACTGGGAACGCTCCTACGACGGCATGCGCGCCTACAGCCAATCCAAGATCGCCCTCGGCCTGTTCGGGCTCGAACTCGCCCGGCGCAGCGACACCGACGGCTGGGGCATCACCAGCAATCTGGCCCATCCCGGCGTCGCGCCGACGAACCTGCTCGCCGCCCGGCCGGAGGTCGGGCGCGCCGAGGACACCACCGGGGTGAAGCTCATCCGGTGGTTGTCCGCGCGCGGCCTGGTCGTCGGCACGGTCGAGTCGGCGAAGCTGCCCGCGCTCTACGCCGCCACCTCGCCCGCGGCCGAATCCGGACGCTTCTACGGTCCCCGCGGACTCGGCCACCTCGGCGGCCCGCCCGCCGAGCAGAAGCTCTACCGCCGCCTGCGCGACCCCGAAGCGGCCCGCCGCATCTGGCAGCTCTCCGAAGAGCTCACCGACCTGCGCATCAACGCCTGACGCCGTTCCAATCGTCCAAGACCGGCGCAAGATTCCGGTCGTAGCGTCGATTCATGACTACCACGCCTGACCAGCTGACCGATCGTGACCTCGTGGCGACCCTGGACGAGTGGATGGCGGCCATCGTCGCCAACGACGCCGACCGCATCGGCGCGTTCATGGCCGAGGAGTGGGTCATGGTCTCCGAGAACGGGATCGCCACGGCCGAGCGGTTTCTCGCGCTCGTGCGCTCGGGCGAGCTCACCCACTCGGCGATGCGCCGCGTCGGCGAGGTCCGCGTCCGCTACCACGGCGACCTCGCCCTACTGACCACCCGCGCCACCAACACCGCCCACTACCTGGGCACCCGCATCGACGCCGACGAATGGACCACCGACGTGTTCACCCACGCCGCCGGCCGCTGGCGGTGCCTGCTCACCCAGATCACCGCGGCGCGGCCCGGGTGAGTCCTAGCTGTAGGAGGGGCGTGTACGGCCTGGTCCGCCCCCTCATGGATCGGCATGCCTAGAACAGTCCCAACACCAGCGTGATCGCCAGGAACAGTGCCAGCTGATAGCCGGTGTTGATGGTCGTCAACTTCAGGGGCTTCTGCTCGAACGAGTTGTGCTGGAGGAGGGTCGATGCGGACAGGGTCAGCCAGGCGCCGAACCCGACCGCCACGGCCATCCACACGGATTCGTTGCCGGTGGCTGCCGACGCGAGCCCGACGGCGAACGCCAGTCCGACGGTGGTCGCGGCGTTGGACACGGCGAGCAGGATCAGGTTCCGCGTTCGGACAGGTCTGCTCTTCTCCGGCGTGATGCCCGTGAGCCCTTCCCACGCGTCCGCGATGGCTCCCTTCGAGTACCAGGCCATCGCGACGACCATCCCCGCGACGAACGCGAGAAGCACACCGATCCAGCTGATCTCCATGCCCATACCTCCCTGACAGTGGGCCACGAACAGTCCCTTGCGACGGCTGACCCTCGCCCTGCCCGCCATCCTCCGCGGGAGGACGGCAGCGCCGCCGGTGGAGGCCGGCTTCGAGGTGGAGGGCCTGCTCATCGTTCTCCGCATCGACGAGGACGGCCCGAGTGCGGGCATCGGCGACGATCATCAACCGGAGACCGTCTTGGTGGCCGAGGCCGACACGGTTGTCAGTCTTGTCGCCGGTGCCCTCACCGTCGATCAGGCGCTCGATGCAGGGGAACTTCGCGGAGATTCCGATGCACTTCGGCGGGCGTTCGTCGGAGAGGCCGTCTCCACGACATTGGGTCCGAGAGACTCATAGTCGGACGACGCCGTTGACAACGTCATGGCCGGCAACGCCTAGCGGTACTCGGGATTCTCGAAATCGAAGCGGCAGCCCGCGTCCCATTCGGAGCGCTGGTTCCCGTGCGCGGGAATGCCGTCGTTGTCCTTCAGTGCGCGGGCCAGGTGCATCAGGTTCCACGTCATGAAGGTGGTGTTGCGGTTGGTGAAGTCGTTCTCGGGGCCACCCGAGCCGGGGTCGAGGTAGGACGGCCCCGGGCCGGCCTCCCCGATCCAGCCCGCGTCGGCCTGCGGCGGGATGGTGTAGCCCAGGTGCTGCAGGCTGTAGAGGATGTTCATGGCGCAGTGCTTGACGCCGTCCTCGTTGCCGGTGATCAGGCAGCCGCCGACCCGCCCGTAATAGGCGTACTGGCCGTGCTCGTTGAGGATCGAGGAGTTGCCGTAGAGGCGCTCGATCACCCGCTTGGTGACAGAACTGTTGTCGCCCAACCAGATCGGGCCCGCGAGCACCAGGATGTCGGCCGCCATCACCTGCTCCTGCAGCGCGGGCCACTCGTCGGTGGCCCAGCCGTGCTCGGTCATGTCGGGCCACACCCCGGTCGCGATGTCATGGTCGACGGCCCGCAGGTGCGACACCCGCACCCCGTTCCTGGCCATGATGCCGGCGCTCACGTCGATGAGCCCCTGCGTATTGCTCGGCTCGGGGGAGCGCTTGAGCGTGCAGTTGATGAACAGCGCGCTCAGATCGTCGAATCGAGTCATGCCCTCCAGTGTCCGCCGACTCGCTCACGAATCCAGGCAGGTGAGGACCTCGGTCGCGGCGCGGTGGCCGGAGCGTACGGCGCCGTCCATGTAGCCGTTCCAGATCGCCGCGGTCTCCGCACCCGCCCAGTGGATCCGCCCGACCGGTTCCGACAGGGCGGCGCCGTACTGGGTCCAGACACCGGCGCCGAGACGGCCGCCGTAACAGCCGCGCGTGTACTCCTCCGCCATCCAGTCCCGCTCGACGTAGTCGATCGGTTCGGCGGCGGCGGGGCCGAACAGTTCGGTGAGCTCCGAGACGGCGGCGGCCCTGCGCTTCTCGACGCTCCAGGTGCCCGCGTTCCGCGCGTGCGCGCCCTCGAAGAATCCGACGAGCACGCCGCACGAGCCGTCGGGTGGGGAGTTGTCCATGGTCACGCTCAGGGCGCCGTCGAGATTGAACGCGAAGCCACTGAGTCCCGCCGCCCGCCAGAACGGCGTCGGGTACGCGACCTGGATCTTGATCACCGACCCCATCGGCATCTGCTGGGTGAGGCCGTCGCGGGACGCGGGCAGCGCCGGGTCGTAGCGCAGCCGCCCGGCCAGGGCGGGCGGGATCGCCACGATCACCCGCTCGGCCGTGATCACGCCGCTCGCGCAGGTCACCCGGACGCCGTGGGTGTCCTGGGCGATCGCGTGCACCGGCGCGTCCAGGGCCACGATCTCGTCGCCGAGCTCCGCCGCGAGCCGCTCGGAGATCTGGTGCGTGCCGCCGACCACGCGCAGCTCCTGGGCGCCGCCGGTGACTCCGACGAGGATGTCGAGCATGCCCGCGGACTTGACGTAGAACAGGAAGTGCAGCAGCGACAGCTCCGCGGGTTGGGCGGAGAACAGCGCGGGCACCACCGCGTCCCAGAAGGCCAGGACCTCCGCGTCACCGGTGTTCGCGCGCAGCCACTCGTCGACGGTGCGGCGGTCGAGCTCGGCCGCCGCGGGTGAGGTCCACGGCGTCGACAGCGACACGGTCTCGGCGAGCGCCTCGAGCTCGGCCTGCAGCCGGCCCACTTCCACGGCCGCGGTCTCGGACAGGCCGAAGCTCGCGTCGCCGTAGCGAGTGCGGGTGCCGCGGTACAGCGTCACCGCGTCGCCGGTGTCGTAGGTGGGGAACGTCGTCAGGCCGAGTTCCGCCACGAGGGCGAGGATCTCGGTCTGGGTCGTGCCGATCCACTGTCCGCCCAGTTCCACCGGCACGCCGTTGGCGAGAGCGCCGCCCAGGTTGCGGCCGGCGACCCGGTTCCTGGCCTCGAGCACCCGCACGGTGCGGCCCGCGGACCGGAGCTGCCTGGCCGCGGTCAGGCCCGCCAGCCCCGCGCCCACCACGACTACGTCGACATCGGTCATGCTCGATCCTTCGCTCAGAAAAGTCAGTCGGTTGTATGACTGTAATATAGGTCACGGCAGCGGTCTGTGCAAGAGTTGTCCGGACGTTCGCGCATCAGTCAGACGAGGAGCGACCCGTGGTTTACGTCAAAGCGAGCGAGCGCGAGGAGCAGATCATCGCCGCCGCGATCAAGGTGCTCAGCGACGTCGGGGTGCCCGCCGCGACGCTGCGGGCGGTCGCCGCCGAGGCCGGCGTGCCGCTTGGCACCCTGCAGTACGTCTTCCCGAGCAAGGATCAGCTGCTGCGCGCGGTCATCGCGACGGTCGTCGAGGAGATCTCCGGGACCCTGCGCGAGGGCCTGGAGCTGGACCGGGGCGTCGAGCACGCGCTGCGGCACGGGGTGACCAGCTTCTGGGAGAAGCTGGTGGCCCATCGGATCGGCCTGCAGATCATGCAGTACGAGTTGATGGCGTACTCGCTGCGCAGCGAGACCGCCGCGCATCTGGCCCGGCTGCAGTACGACCGCTACTGCGCGGTGGTCACCGAATTCTGTGAACAGGCCGCCCAGGCCGCGGGCGAGCGCTGCGCCGTCGGCTTCGACACGCTCGGCCGGCTGGTACTCGCCCAGGTCGACGGGCTGATCCTGCAGCATGTGGCCAATCCGGACGCCGCGCGCGCCCGTCGCGACCTCGACAACGCCGTCGACATGCTGGTGCTCTTCGCGGATCCGCAGCGGGTGGCGCGCGGATCGAGAAGGTCGGCTGCCGCAGGCTAGTGCGCATCGATCGTTGCCTTCCGGTCACCTTCGCTCTATCGTGATTCGTACAGTCGTATGACTTTATTTGGTCACCATCGGAATGAGACGACATGACCGAGCAGACAGTGAACGACCCCGCCGCCGGCGGGCCGCCACCGCGCACCGTTCCCGTGATCGTGGTGGGCGCCGGGGTCGCCGGGCTCGTCGCCGCGCGGGAACTGCGGGGGCATGGCATCGAGGTCGTCGTCCTCGAAGCGGCCGAACGCCCCGGCGGGCGGACGCTGGCCGAGACCACCGTCCTCGGCTCGCGGGTCGACCTCGGCGGACAGTGGATCGGGCGCGGGCACCACCGGGCCGAGGCGCTGGCGGCGGAACTCGGTCTCACTGTGTTCCCGATGCGCACGCCGGCGCGCCCGGCGATCGTCGACGGCGCCACGCCAGTGGGTCGCCGGCCCGCCGTCGCGGTGGCGACCGCGGCGCTGCTGCTCTGCGAGATCCTCGCCCGTGTCGGCGCCCCGCGATCGCTGACCGCAGGCAGCGTGGGCTCGTGGCTGCGTCGCCTACCCAGCCGACGGGCGCGCCGGCTGCTCGAAGTGTTCGTCTCGGAGTCGACCACCGCCGACCTCGACAACTATGCGATGCACGCGCTCCTGGCGGCGATCCGCTACCAGGGCGGACTCGCCGCCATGCTCGCCACCGCGGGCGGGGCGCAGGAGAACCTCGTCGTCGAGGGGCTCGGGACGGCCGCCGAGCGACTCGCCGCCGACCTGGGGGACCGGGTCGTCCTCGGCACCCCCGTCACCGCCCTGCATCGCGACGACACCGGCGTCACGGTCCGTACCGCCTGGGGCGACTACCGAGCCGAGCGGGTGATCGTCACCGTCGCACCGCCGAAGGCCGCCACGATCGAACATCGCCCCGCCGCACCCGCCTCGCGAATTCGATTGCAGGACAACACCTGTATGGGATCGGTGTACAAGGCGGTGGCCGTCTACGACCGCCCGTTCTGGCGCGCGCGTGGCGAGGCCGAGTCGGTGCTGCTCTCCGAGCCGGGCACCGCGGTGTTCGACACCTCGCCACCGGAGGGCCCCGGCCACCTGTGCATGCTCGTCGGTGGGCGGGAGGCTCGCGCGCTCGACGATCTCGACGACCACGCGCGCCGAGCCGCTGTCCTCGGGCCGGTCGCCGAGCATCTCGGGCCGGGTGTGCTCGCACCGCGCGGCTGGCACGAGAAGTCCTGGCACCGGGACCCGTACGTCGGCGGCGGCTACTCCGCGCTGCCGCGCCTCGGCGACGAGACGGGCTATTTCCCGATGCCCGCCGCGCCCATGGGTCGCGTGCACTGGGCGGGTACCGAGACCGCGGCCGAACACGCGGGCTACGTCGAGGGCGCCATCGAGTCGGGGGAACGCGCGGCCCGCGAAGTCGCCGCGTTCCTGGTCCCGAATTCCACTGACCGGTAAATGCTTGACTGATTCCAGAAAGCGGAGAACACTGCGAGCGTGCCCACGGACACGGAGTTCCAGCAGCTGCTGCGAAGCGTGTCGCTGCGCGTGACCGCGCCGCGGATCGCGGTGCTGAGCGCTGTGCACGAGCGTCCGCACGCCGACACCGATTCCATCATCCGCGCCGTGCGTTCGCGCCTGTCCGTGGTCTCGCACCAGGCCGTCTACGACTCGCTCCGGGCACTCACCGCGGCCGGACTGCTGCGGTGCATCCAGCCCAAGGGACACGTGGCCCGCTACGAATCGCGGGTCGGCGACAACCACCACCATGTCATCTGCCGCGCGTGCGGGGTGATCGCCGATGTCGACTGCCAGGTCGGCCCGGCGCCCTGTCTGACCGCTTCCGACGACCATGGCTTCGTGATCGATGAAGCCGAGGTCATCTACTGGGGCCTGTGCCCCGACTGTTCGCAGCCCGAACATCCCGTCCAGGAAGGAATATCGTGACCTCCGATAGCCGCCCACCCACTCCTGACACCGACACGCGCAGCACCAGCGAGAGCGAGAACCCGGCGATCCCCTCGCCGACGCCCGACACCGACCGCCGCCCCCACTCGAACAAGGACTGGTGGCCCGAGCAGATCGATGTCTCGGTGCTGCACGCGCACTCGTCCAAGTCCAATCCGCTGGGCGAGGACTTCGACTACGCGAAGGAATTCGCCAAGCTCGACGTCGAGGCGCTCAAAGCGGACGTGGCCGCGGTCCTGACCGATTCGCAGGACTGGTGGCCCGCCGACTACGGCAACTACGGCGGCCTGTTCATCCGGATGAGCTGGCACGCCGCGGGCACCTACCGCATCGCCGACGGGCGCGGCGGCGGCGGGCAGGGCTCGCAGCGCTTCGCCCCGCTCAACAGCTGGCCCGACAACGCCAATCTCGACAAGGCCCGCAGGCTGCTGTGGCCGGTGAAGCAGAAGTACGGCAACGCGATCTCGTGGGCCGACCTGCTGGTCTTCGCCGGCAACGTCGCCCTGGAGTCGATGGGCTTCCAGACCTTCGGCTTCGGCTTCGGCCGCCCCGACATCTGGGAGCCCGAGGAAGTCTTCTGGGGTCCGGAGGACACCTGGCTCGGCGACGAGCGCTACAGCGGCGACCGCGAGCTGGCCGGCCCGCTCGGCGCGGTGCAGATGGGCCTGATCTACGTGAACCCGGAGGGCCCCAACGGCAGGCCCGACCCGGTGGCCGCCGCACGCGACATCCGCGAGACGTTCGGCCGGATGGCCATGAACGACGAGGAGACCGCCGCGCTGATCGTCGGCGGACACAGCTTCGGCAAGACCCACGGCGCCGGTGACGCCGCCGCGGTCGGCCCCGAGCCCGAGGCCGCCCCGCTCGAGCAGCAGGGTCTCGGCTGGAAGAGCACTTACGGCGAGGGCAAGGGCAAAGACGCCATCACCAGCGGCCTGGAAGTGGTCTGGACCGCCACGCCGACCCGGTGGAGCAACGGCTTCCTGCAGAACCTGTACGGGTTCGAGTGGGAGCTCACCAAGAGCCCCGCGGGCGCCTGGCAGTGGAAGCCGAAGGACGGCGCGGGCGAAGGTCTCATCCCCGACCCGTTCGGCGGACCCGGTCGCACCCCGACGATGCTGACCACCGACCTCTCGCTGCGCGAGGACCCGATCTACCGCGAGATCACCAGCCGCTGGCTCGATCACCCCGAGGAGCTCGCCGAGGCGTTCGCCAAGGCCTGGTACAAGCTGCTGCACCGCGACATGGGCCCGGTCAGCCGCTACCTCGGCCCGTGGGTGCCCGAGCCGCAGCTGTGGCAGGACCCGGTTCCGGCCGTGGATCACCCGCTCGTCGACGAGCAGGACGTCGCCGGGCTCAAGACCACCGTCCTCGACTCCGGGCTGACCGTGCCGCAGCTGGTCAAGACCGCGTGGGCGGCCGCGGCCAGCTTCCGCAGCACCGACAAGCGCGGTGGCGCCAACGGCGCCAGGATCCGGCTCGAACCACAGCGCGGGTGGGAGGTCAACGAGCCCGCCGAGCTGGCGCAGGTGCTGCCCGTGCTCGAGCGGATCCAGCAGGACTTCAACGCCTCGGCCGCAGGCGGCAAGAAGATCTCGCTGGCCGACCTGATCGTGCTCGCCGGTTCGGCGGCGGTGGAGAAGGCGGCGGCCGACGCCGGCTACAAGGTCACCGTGCCGTTCGCGCCCGGTCGCACCGACGCCACCCAGGAGAACACCGACGTGGAATCCTTCGCCGTGCTCGAACCGCGCGCCGACGGCTTCCGCAACTACGTGCGCCCGGGGGAGAAGGCTCCGCTCGAGCGGCTGCTGCTCGACCGCGCCTACATGCTCGACGTGACGGCGCCGCAGCTGACGGTGCTGGTCGGCGGGTTGCGTGCGCTCGGCGCCAACTACGGCGGGACCGCGCACGGTGTGTTCACCGACCGGCCCGGCGTGCTGACCAACGACTTCTTCGTCAATCTGCTCGACCAGAACACCGAGTGGAAGCCGTCGGAGTCGGCGGAGAACGTCTACGAGGGCACCGACCGAAGCACCGGCGCGAAGCGCTGGACCGCCACGGCCAACGACCTGGTCTTCGGCTCGCATTCGGTGCTGCGCGCCGTCGCCGAGGTCTACGGCCAGCGCGACGCGGGGGAGAAGTTCGTGAACGACTTCGTCGCCGCGTGGGTCAAGGTCCTCGACAACGACCGGTTCGACCTGCGCTGAACCACGACGGCAGCCCCGGCCCTACACCGGCCGGGGCTGCCGTGTGTCCGTTTGGATCGCCGTGGCCGGGTATGCGCCGCACATGACATCTTTCTGGTCGACCGATGCCGTGCTGCCCACCCGCCTGCCGCTGAGCGACGACATCGAGGTCGACACCGTCGTCATCGGCGCCGGACTCGTCGGCCTGACCAGCGCCCTGCTGCTGGCCGAGCGGGGCAGGGCGGTCGCCGTGCTCGAGGCCCGCCGGGTCGGTGCCGTCACCACCGGGGCGTCGAGCGCGAAGATCTCCCTGTTGCAGGGCACCCGCGCCCAGGCCATCGCGAACCGGCACGGCACCAGGGCCCTGTCGCGCTATGTGGCGGCCAATCGCGCCGGGTTCGACTGGCTGCTGGAATTCTGTGCCGCCCACGAGATCTCGGCCCAGCGCGTCCCCGCCATCACCTACGCGCAGCAACCGCGCGAATCCGCCGCCGTCCGTGCCGAATTCGAGGCCACACGGGCGGTGGGCCTGCCCACCCAGCTGGTCGACGAACTGGACGTGCCCTTCCCCGCATACGGC
Organism: Nocardia neocaledoniensis; assembly: GCF_003182135.1. Taxonomy (GTDB): domain Bacteria; phylum Actinomycetota; class Actinomycetes; order Mycobacteriales; family Mycobacteriaceae; genus Nocardia; species Nocardia neocaledoniensis. The sequence goes on from NZ_QGTL01000019.1 coordinate 68,595, forward strand.
GGCGTGCGGCTGCCGGAGCAGGCCCAGGTCGACCCGGTCGCGGTGCTCGCAGCGATGGCGGCCGACGTCGAGGCAAACGGCGCGCAGATCTTCGAATCGACTCGCGCGCACCGGCTTCGGCACGAGGGCGAACGGGTCGTGGTGACGACCGACAACGGGCAGGTGACGGCCTCGAACGCGATCGTCGCGACCGGATCGCCCGTCTTCGATCGGCGCGGACTGGCCGCCCGGCTGGTCCCCGAACGGTCCTATCTCGCCGCGTTCGACGTGCCGGGCCAGGTGCCGGAGGAGATGTTCCTCAGCGCTGGTTCACCGACGAGGTCGCTGCGCTGGGCGCCGACCGAGACCGGCCGGGTGCTGCTGGTCGGCGGCAGCGGCCACGTGGTCGGCCGGGCCGACGGCGAGGCCAGGCACGTCGCGGACCTGCTGAACTGGGCGAACCGCTGGTTCCCCGGCGCCGAACTGCTCGACCGCTGGTCCGCGCAGGACTATCACCCGATCGGCGAACTGCCGTACGTGGGACCGGTGGGTCCCGGCGGCGACCGGGTGCGGTGCGCGACCGGGTTCGCGAAGTGGGGGATGACCAACGGGGTGGCCGCCGCCCTCACGCTGGTCGGCCGCATCACCGGCACGCCGCCGGAATGGGCGCGGGTCTACGACACCTGGCGCCCCGGTGTGGTGGGCACCCTGCGCGCCGGCGCGGAGGCGAATGCCACGGTGGCATGGCATCTTTCGTCCGGCTGGCTGCACGCGGTCGAGGGCGGCCCGAGTCTCCCGCCGCGCGAAGGCGAGGGCCGGGTCGAACGGCACGGGTTGCACCCGACCGCCGTCTGCACCGTCGACGGCCGCACCGATGCCGTCTCGCCGGTGTGTCCCCACCTGTGGGGCATCGTGAACTGGAACGACGCCGAGAAGACCTGGGACTGCCCCTTGCACGGCTCCCGTTTCGCCCCGGACGGCAGCGTCCTCGAGGGCCCGGCGACGGCGCCGCTGTCGCCCCGCGAACTCTAGGCGCTGTTTCGGACCACGGCCACGAGGTATCGCCACCCTGTGACCGCCGGACGGTCGCATGCTTCGGTTACCGCATCGTCGAAGGAGGATTCATGGTTTCGCGGGACATCATCGCGCAGTGGCGGCAGGACATCACGACCGCAGACGATGCCGGTGACGAGGCCACGGCCCAGCGCCTGCGCGGGGAGCTCTCGACCGCGATCGCGGGCAAGGACCGGGATCACGACCTGCTCCGTTTCGTCGAGACCTGTCTGAGCAACGCGCTGCGGATGGAGCAGTTCGCCGCCGACGCGGACCGCGCGGGCGACAGCGAGGTCGCCGAGTTCTTCCGCAAGGCCCGGCACGAGAGCCACAAGGGCGCCGAGCAGGGCAAGGTGCTGTTGCGCCAACGGCTGACCGGCGACTAGGCCACCGGTCACCCCCGGCCGATCGCGAGATCCGCCAACCGCGCCAGCGACTCCTTGTTCCGAGGTGTCAGCAGCAGCGACTGGGCGGCGTGCGGGATCAGCCGCCCCGGCCCGCCGACCGCCTCCTCACTCATGAGGACCTGGCACGAGGCGGGCCCGGTCGCGCGCAGTTCGAGCCGGACGACGGCCGTGCCGAGCGGCCACAGGCGCGCGTGCAGCTCGATGCTCCACGGCGGATCGACGGCGCGCACCTCGGTCGTGTCCTGAATGGTCAGCGGCCACGGCCCGACGCTGTGATGGATGCGCGCGCCGACGGCGGGCCAGGTGTCGTCCACCTCGCGGATATGGGAGGCGCCGACCACCCAGCCCGCGTAGGACCACCCGTCGGCGATCACCGCGAAGACATCGTCTGCCGACGCGCGGATCTTGCTCGTCACCTGGACCATGTCGTCTCCTCTCGGCGGAAAGTCGCTGGCGTGCAACGCGGGCATACCCCCTCCGATCACCTCGAATCCGGGGTCGTTTGGCCCCCGGTATCCGGGGTAGCGCACCACGTGAAGCACCGAGAGGGAAGGAGCAGGCGATGACCGCACCCCAGGAGCACATCGAAGGCGACGGCGTCGACGACGAGACGACGACCCTGGACCGCAGCGAGGAGACCGACGAGGACCAGTTGCGCCAGGACCCGCTCGAGGGCGCGATGGACCCGCCCGAGCACTGGACCGGAGCCACCAGCTACGGAATGACGCCCCGCGAGGAGTCCCAGCCCCGCCCGCTGGACGAACGGCTGGCCGAGGAGGAACCCGATGTGGTCCCCGGCTCCGCGCCGCAGGCCCCCGGCTCGGCCCCGGCCGACATCGACACCGAGGGAGTGCCGACGCCGCCCGCGCCCGGCTACGAGGAAGATCTCGGCATCTCGGCCGACGTGGCAGGCGGCTCGATGCCGTCGGAGATCCGTCATCCCGAGCCGCCCGACTGAGCGCGATCAACCGGTGTGAGCAGGCGAAAGGCGCAGTGCCACCGAGCAATTGCGCGTCGGGTCCGCGAAAAATCTGCAGTGATCCCGGTTTGGCCGCCGGATGCCGGGTAGTGCCATCGTGTGGCCGCTACGACGACCACGTGCCAGAAAGCCAGACGACAACGAGGAGGGCGACATGCCTGATCCGAACAACCCTGGACAGTTCGGCAACCGAAACGACACGCAGGAGCAGGCCGCCCGCGGTGGCCAGGCCAGCAGCGGCAGCTTCGGCGAGCGCAACGCCGCCGATCCGCAGGCCGCGGGCCGCAAGGGCGCCCAGGCGCAGCCCACCGAGGCCAAGCGCGAAGGCGGCCAGCACAGCCACGGCGGACGCTGACCAGCTCCGCAGTCGGGCCCGGCACGATGTGCCGGGCCCGACCCGTGTCCGGGGCCGCTGCCTTCCGTGACGCGAGTCAATACAATCGGTCCCACGAGAAAGGACCCCGGGTATGGCTGAGCTCGTGTTCGGAATGAACCAGTCCCTCGACGGCTACGTCGATCACGACAAGTTCGCGCCCGATCCCACTCTCTTCCGGCACTTCATCGAAGAGGCCCGGCAGCAGGTCGGCAGCGTGTACGGGCGCCGGATGTACGAGATCATGCGCTACTGGGACGACGACGACCCCGCCTGGGACGCGGACGAGCGCGAGTTCGCGCAGGCATGGCGCGACCAGCGCAAATGGGTCGTCTCGCGCACACTGACCACCGTCGGCCCCAACGCGACCCTCCTCGGCGCCGACCTCGAGGGCGCGATCCGCGCGCTGAAGGCCGAGCACGAGGGGGAGATCGAGATCGCGGGCCCGAACCTGGCCCGCAGCGTCACCGACCTCGGCCTCATCGACGAATACCGCGTCTACCTCCACCCCGTCGTGCTCGGCGGCGGCGACCCGTACTTCGCGGGCCCGCGCCCGCCGCTGCGCCTGCGCACCGTCGACCGCATCGGTGACGACGTCGTCAAGCTGACCTACGTCCCGCAGTGACAGTTCCCGCCCCCGCGCCGCGACGGGTCACCCGCCGCCGCGTACAGACCAGGGCGCGGATGCTCGAGGCCGCCTTCGATGTCTTCGCCGAGGTGGGTTTCGGTCGCTCGACCGTCGAACAGGTCTGTGAGCGTGCCGGATTCACCCGCGGCGCGTTCTACTCGAATTTCACCTCGCTGGAAGAGCTGTTCCTCGCGATGTGGGAACAGCGCTCCGCGCAGCTGATCGCCGATCTGCGCGAGGTGCTGGAGACGTTGGAGGTCGGCGGCATCGACGATCTCGACGAGATCGTCGAACGTTTCGAGCGCGCGGTCCCGATGGACGCCCGCTGGTACGGGATCACCGCCGAATTCACCGCTCACGCCCTGCGCAATCCCGAACTGCGCTCGGTGATGGTCGCCCGCGAACAGGCGATCAGCGACACCCTGCTCCCCATCTTGACGCCCCTGCTGCACCGCGCAGGCCGCACGATTCCCGACGCCGCCGCGTACGGCCAGGCCCTCGTCGCCGTTCACGACGGCACCACCGTCCAGGTCCTGATGGAACCCGATGTCCCCGGCGTGCGCGCTCGCCGCGTGGCACTGTTCCGCGAGATCACCCTCGCCTACACGACTCCCGTAGACGCCGCGTAACCCCTCACCCCGACCGGTCCTCGGGATCGTCGTCGGCGGGGATCAGGCGATCGTGCAGGGCTTCCTGTTCGTGCACCTGGTGGTCCTCGAGGTCGAGGAATTCGGTGCGCGCGCCGGTGGTGGCGCGGACGAGTTCGTCGAGCTTGATCAGGATCGCGTGGTTGGCGCGATTGGTGGTGTGCTGCAGCAGAAACAGCATCACCACGCTGGTGAGCCCTGCGCTCGTGTAGACGGTGGTCTGCCACCAGACCGGGAACCCGGTCGAGACACCGGTCGCGAGCGCGCCGAGCGCGAGGACGAGCACGCCGATCCAGGTCCACCGCGCCCCCGCCCAGTGCGTGGCGGCATCCGGTATCGCCGAGGCGAGACGGCGAGCGTGCGCGGCGATCACAGCACGCGCTTACCCGTTCGCGCCGTGGTGAATCGGCGGCTCGTCCGTTTCGACGAGGCGTTGCAGCAGAAGCTCAACGCCATCGCCGAAGGTCTGCACAGCATCATGGGCGAACTCGCCGCCGACTACCAGGGCCTCACCGACGAGCGCGAAGAACTGGCCGACGCCACGGGCCTGGAAGACCGCGAGAGCAGCGACTGATCAGCAGCAGACCTCGGTGGCGGCGTCCGGGCAGCAGGCCGGGTCGACGGCCGGCACCAGGCCGAGCAGGTCGTCGAGCGCGTGGCCGATACGCGGGATCCCGGGCCCGCGCGCAGGCGGAGCAGGATTTGGGTGCGGGTCGTGTCCGACAACTCAGAAAATCATGGATTGTGGGGGACAAGTTCGGTGATCAGATCCTCGATCCGCTTCCTGATCTCGTCGCGGATCGGCCGCACCGATTCCACACCCTTGCCCGCGGGGTCCTCGAGCTGCCAGTCGCGGTAGTCCACTCCGGGGAAGTACGGGCATGCGTCACCGCACCCCATGGTGACCACGACCGTCGAGGTCTCGACCGCGTCGGGAGTGAGGATCTTCGGCGACTGCGCGGTGATATCGATGCCGAGTTCGGCCATCGCTTCGACCGCAGCGGGATTCAGCCCGGCACCGGGCGCGCTCCCCGCCGAGCGCACCTCGATCGCGTCGCCGGCCAGATGGCTCAGGAACCCCTGCGCCATCTGCGAGCGCCCGGCGTTGTGGACACAGACGAAGAGCACGCTGGGCTTGGTCGTCATGGGAGGCAGGGCCTTTCGGTGAAGCGGTGGCGTAGGGCGAGGGAGACGTAGACGAGGCCGACCAGGACGGGGACCTCGATGAGTGGCCCGACGACACCGGCCAGCGCCTCACCGGAGCCGGCGCCGTAGGTGGCGATCGCCACGGCGATCGCGAGCTCGAAGTTGTTGCCCGCCGCGGTGAAGGCCAGTGTGGTGGTGCGGGCGTACCCGAGGCCGAGCAGCGCGCCGAGCAGGTAGCCGCCGCCCCACATCAGGGCGAAGTACACCAGCAGCGGCAGCGCGATCCGGGCCACGTCCCATGGTCGCGCGGTGATCTGCTCACCCTGCAGGGCGAACAGGATCACGATCGTGAACAGCAATCCGTACAGGGCCCACGGACCGATCCTGGGCAGGAAACGGGACTCGTACCACTCGCGGCCCTTGGCCCGCTCGCCGAAGCGACGCGTGAGATACCCGGCGACGAGCGGAATGCCGAGGAAGATCAGCACCGACGCGGCGATCTGCCACGGCGAGGTGTCGATCCGGGCCTGTTCGAGCCCGAGCCATCCCGGCAGCACCGAGAGATAGAACCAGCCGAGCACGGCGAACATGAGGACCTGGAAGACCGAGTTCAGCGCCACCAGCACGGCGGCGGCCTCGCGGTCACCGCAGGCCAGGTCGTTCCAGATGATGACCATCGCGATGCAGCGCGCCAGCCCGACGATGATCAGGCCGGTCCGGTACTCCGGCAGGTCGGGCAGGAAGATCCAGGCCAGCGCGAACATCAGCGCGGGGCCGATGATCCAGTTCAGCGCGAGCGAGGCGGCCATCAGCTTGCGATCGCCGGTGACGGTGTCGAGGCGGTCGTAGCGCACCTTCGCGAGCACCGGGTACATCATGATCAGCAGGCCGATCGCGATCGGCAGCGAGACGCCGTCGATCTCCACCGCGCCGAGCGCGTCGCCGAGGCCGGGGATCATGCGCCCCACCAGGATTCCGGCGAGCATGGCCGCGCCGATCCACAGCGGCAGGAACCGGTCGAGCGTGGACAGCTTGCCGACGACGGGCGCGTGCTCGGTGGTGGTCGTGGAGTTCACGCGTGCACACTCTCGGTGCTCAGCACGCCGGAGATCTTGGCGAACGCGTCGGGCACGACGCGGTAGTAGACCCAGGACGCGCGCCGCTCGCTCGTGAGCAGCCCGGCCTCGCGCAGCACCTTGAGGTGATGAGAGATCGTCGGCTGGCTCACCTCGACGCCGTCGGAGATATCGCATACGCACGCCTCGCCCCCGGCGCGGCTCGCGACCAACGACAGCAGCCGCAGCCGCACCGGATCCGCCAGCGCCTTGAACACCGCGGCCAGTTCGACGGCCTCGTCGACGGTCAGGGGATCGCGGACGATCGGCTCGGCGGCGCAGGCCGCCACGGGTGTCAGGTTCAGCTCCGACTTAGACATGTCTCGATATTGACGGATATCGAATCAAAGGGCAAGCAAACACCTGGTGAACCTGAGTCAGTCCTCGTACAGCTGGACGAACCGGCGCACCAGCGCGCCGGGATGCACGACGTTCCCCGACCGGGCGACCTCTTTGAGCGTCTCGGCTTCCCCGGGGTCGAAGTAGCCGTGGTGCTTGTAGGCGTCGATCCGGGTGCTCATACCGTGGGCGTCCAGCTCCGGATGGAACTGCGTCGCATACACGTTGGCGCCCACCCGGAACGCCTGGATCGGGCAGCCGGACGAGAAGGCGAGCCGTTCGGCCTCCGGTGGGAGCTCGGTGGCCGCCTCCTTGTGCCCGACGAAGGCGTCGAACTCGGGCGGCAGCACGCACAGCAGCGGGTCGACCCGGCCCGACTCGGTCAGGGTGATGGTGGTGGGACCCACCGGTTCGGGATGGGTGCGGTCGATGACCGCGCCGATCAGCGAGCCGATGACCCCGATGCCGAAACAGGCGCCGAGGAACGGGAAGTCCTGGCGCACCACCACCGCGACCAGCTCGCGCAGCTCGGCTTCGACCCGTTGCTGCGCCGGCGACTTCGCCTCGGGTGGATCGGAGATGGTGAACGGACTGCCGCCCAGGATGATCCCGGCGTAGTCGTCGAGGTCGAGATCGTCTAGGGGGTCGCGTTCCAGGCGGTGCCGGTGCAGCCGGTGCGAATCCAGCCCGCCGTAGCGCAGGAACGCGCGGTACTCCTGGTCGGCGGCCTCGTCCTCGGCACGTGTCGCCAGCAGCAGGAACGGCCTGCCGCCGTGGTCGCGCGCGCTCGCGTCGGTCATGTCAGACACCGTAGCCGCGGGCGGAACCCTTGCGCGCCACGCGGCCTACGGTGTCGCCGATCAGGACCGGCGGGGTCAGGGCCGTCCGCTGACGGCGGCGGTGACGGCGTCGAGGAAGGGCTGGCCGCCCATGGCGTAGCCGCCGGCGATCGCGCCCAGTACCAGGCCGACGGGGCCGGTGATGATGCTGAGGAAGCCGAAGCCGAGAACGGTGCCGATGAGACCGCCGAGCACGCCGCCCGCGACGACGCCGACGATGTTGCGGTTGATCTCGTTCGTCAGCTGGGACATGGGACTGATGGTCTGCAATTCGCCGATGTCCGAGGCGATCTCGTCGATCTCGGTGGCGCTCGCCTGCGGGGCGAGCACGAGGTGGTGGCCGTTGTCGGAGATCGTCTGCGCGACCCGGACCTCGGTGCCCGAGATCGTGTAGGCGAGCGGGATGCGGGTGATGACCTCGCCGGAATCGGCGGTGAGGGTCACCGCGGTGTCGTCCTCGGTGGTGGTGAAGGTGCCGCCTGCGACAGTGGTGGTCAGGACGCGGGAGAACTCGGTCAGGGTCGCCTCGTAGCGCACGGACCGGTCGATCCCGGACGTGCTCGCCCGCGGGGCCGGCGTCTCCGGCTGCGCGGTGGCGGCGCCCGCGGTGATCGCGAGGACGGCGCCGACGAGCAGGGCGGCAACGGGGGAGTAACCGAGCTTCATCAGGGAATTCCTTTACGCATCAGGAAAAACTGCGCGGTCGAACGAGGGTTGGCGAGGGGCACGAACCATGTTGTCCGCCAGAGAGATCGGGCAGACCCTAGCATTCCTTTCGCGAAAAGGGGAACCGTGTGCAGCTGGGCGCCGGACCAGTTTTTCATTCTGTTTAACCGGACCGGATTCCGGTTAAAAAAGGTGCGCGTTCACAATTCGACATTGTCCGGTTCGTCCGTGTAAGAACTGTCACGCGAGTGGGATGTCGGTCGGGGACGTCCACCGGATGAGAAGTGTGGGACAACGCAGATGACGCGTCGACGAAACGTGGCCCTTGCCGGTGTGTCGATGGGGGCGGTCTTCGCCCTCGCTGGCACGTTCTACCTCGCGCTTTCCGTCGTCGTCGGGTTCGGAGCCGACGAGCGGTCCGCGCCCGACAACGCCTCTGTCGCAGAAACTTTGCCCACGGAGGTTTCGCCGACCCAGCCGCTGGGAACTATGAACGAGGTTTCCGGCGGAGTCGCCTCCACATTGGGCAAATCCGCTGATCGGATCCCCTGGGTCGAATTCGGCGTCGGCGATTGCGTGGAATTGGGCGCGACCCCCGACGGTATTCAGCAGGCTGCCTGTGGAAACGTCAATTCACGCTACAAAGTGGCGGAATTGGCGGCGGCGGGTGGGCACTGCCCGGGCGATGTCGACCATGTCCATCCCCGGACGTTGCCGGGCGGCGTCCAGCAAACCCTCTGCCTCGACATCGACTGGACCGTCGGCGACTGTATCGACCTGTCCGGCGGCGCGGGCAGACACGTCGACTGCGGCGCCGACCTGCCCGGCCGGGTCCGGGTGCTCGAGATCCGGCACGACACCACCGACGTCAACGTCTGCACGGCCGGCGATCGCGGTGTCGTCTACGCCCAGCGCCGCTACGTGGTCTGCGTCAGCACGCGCTGAACCGGTGCGGTATCGATCGGCCGAGAACCGTGGACGTGCCCTCGTCTCGGTGGGAAGCTCGAAGGAGCCGGATCCCGACCCGAGGGAGCGTGCGACATGGTGGACCGGACGAACGGAGCGCAGCGACCGGAGAGCATCCGGAACGTCGCGCTGATCGGTAGCAGTGGTGCGGGCAAGACGACACTGGTCGAGGCGCTGGCGCTGGCGACCGGCACGGTGAACCGGGCGGGCCGGGTCGAGGACGGGACGTCGCTGTCGGACTACGACGAGGTCGAACGGCGCCAGCACCGGTCCGTGCAGGTCTCGGTGGTCCCGGTGCTGTGGGGCGGGGTGAAGATCAATCTGATCGATACGCCGGGCTGCCCGGACTTCGTCGGCGAGCTGCGGGCCGGGTTGCGGGCCGCGGACGCGGCGCTGTTCCTGGTGTCGGCGGCCGACGGGGTGGAGGGCGTGGCGGGCGCGACCCGGGAACTGTGGGCCGAATGCGCGCGGGTGGGGATGCCGCGGGCGATCGTGCTGACCCACCTGGACACCGCGCGGGCGGAGTACGCCGACCTGATCCAGACCTGCCAGGCGCTGCTGACCGACGGCGCGAGCGACACCGTCCTGCCGCTGCACCTGCCGGTCTACGGGCCGAAGAGCCCCGACGGTCACCGCCCCGCGACCGGACTGCTCGAACTGCTCGAGCGACGGGTGGCCGACTATCGCGGCGGGCAGCGCGAACGCACCGACCCCGACGCGGATCAGCTCGCGGAGATCGACCCCGCCCGCGACCGGTTGATCGAGGCGATCATCGCCGGGAGCGAAGACGAGACGCTGATGGACCGCTACCTCGACGGCGAGAACGTCGAACTCGACACCCTGGTCGCGGATCTGGAGCGGGCCGTCGCGCGCGGCGGCTTCCACCCGGTGCTGTTCGCGGCGCCCGCGGCCGAGGACGCGGAGCAGGGCCTCGGCACGCTCGAACTGCTGGAACTGATCACCGCCGGATTCCCGACCCCGATCGAACACCCGATGTCGGCCGTCTCCGCCGGCGACGGCGCCGCCCCCACCGCGCTGCGCTGTGATCCGGCCGCCGACCTCGCCGCGGAGGTCATCCGCACCTCGTCCGACCCGTACGTGGGCCGGATCTCGCTGGTGCGGGTGTTCTCCGGCACCCTGCACAGCGACGACACCGTCCACGTCTGCGGCGCCGGGCACGATGCCGACGATCGGGTCGGCGGGGTCAGCGCGCCGCTGGGCAAGCAGCAGCGGACCCTGACCGAGGCCGTCGCCGGGGACATCGCGTTCGTCAGCAAGCTCGGCCACGCGGAAACCGGCGACACCCTCTCCGGCATCGGCCAACCCCTGCTGATCGAGCCGTGGAAGCTGCCGGAACCGCTCCTGCCCGTGGCCATCCGGGCACAGGGGAAGGCCGACGAGGACAAGCTCTCGCAGAGCCTGACCCGGCTCGTCGCCGAGGATCCGACCCTGCGGCTGGAGAACAACGAACACACCCACCAGCTGGTGCTCTGGTGTCTGGGGGAGGCCCACCGCGAGGTCGCGCTGGAGCGATTACGCGGCCGGTTCGGGGTGCGGGTGGACGTGGAACCGTATCGGGTGGCGCTGCGGGAGACGCTCGCCGCGCCCGCCGAGGGACACGGCAGGCTGGTGAAACAGTCCGGCGGACACGGGCAGTACGCGGTGTGCCACCTCGAGGCCGAACCGCTGCCGCAGGGTGAGGGCTTCGAATTCGTCGACCGCGTGGTCGGCGGCGTGGTGCCGCGTCAGTTCATCGGCTCGGTGGAGAAGGGCGCGCGAACACAGGCCGCGCGCGGTGTCACTCCGGGCTGTCCGCTGGTGGACGTGCGGGTGACCCTGGTGGACGGCAAGGCGCACTCGGTCGATTCCTCCGACGCCGCGTTCCAGACCGCGGGCGCCCTCGCCCTGCGCGACGCGGCCGACGCCGCGGGCACCCTGCTGCTCGAGCCGGTTGCCGCCGTGCGGGTCACGGTCCCCGACGACCAGCTGGGCGCCGTCCTCGGCGACCTGTCCACCCGGCGCGGCCGCATCCTCGGCACCGAACCGGCCGAGCGGGGCCGCACCCACATCCGCGCCGAGGTCCCCGAACTCGAATTGAGCAGGTACGTCATCGACCTGCGCTCACTGACCCACGGCTCGGGTTCCTTCGCCCGCGCCTACCTCCGCCACGAACCCATGCCGCCCGCCGTCGCCGCCCGGGCCCGCAAGGACGGCGCCGAAGTACCTGCCTGAATTCGCGAGACGCGCGCCTCGGAGCGCCCGCCGTCGTGCCTGGCGGCCCGGCTGGTGGTGTCGCCGGGGAGCGGTGCTGGCTACGATCCGTTCGTGAATGCGCAGGTACTTCCCGGCCGGATGCTCGAGGCCCCGACAGCGGACGCGAGCGGCATGGATCGGCGGGCGTTCGGTGAATTCGTCGGCCCGCAAGGCGAACTGGCGTCCTACGCGCTGGGCTGGATCACCGGCTCCGATCCGCACGCCGGCCGGATCACCATCGGCATCGGCGCGGGGAATCCCGGCGGCGCCACCTTCCATGCCGTGGTCTTCCCTCATCAGGGCTCGCACGCGTACGCACTCGTGGACGATCCTTTCGAGCAGGTACCGGAAGGCGGCCCGGACCTGACCGCCGACGAAGCCAGAGCGCACGAGGATCTGCCGTTCGTGTGGTGGGTGGTCGATCAGGTGATGGACCGCGATCCGCGCGCCTGGTGGCTGCGGCACTGGGTCGTCGGCACCCGATGTGTGCAGACTGCACAGGTTTTCGAGCAGGACGAACCGATCCTGCGTGTCACGCACGGCGACGACGGTGTGTGGCAGCTGACCGGTTCCTCCGCCGCCGGCCCCGACGGCAAGTTCGGCCATCTCTGGCACGCTGTCGACGAGGATCCGACCCTTCGGCACGTGCTGGATCTCCCTACCGGCACGCGCGCCACCCGCGGAAATCCGGTGGGGGAGTGGACAAGAACCGCCTAGGAAGCCGGCGCCCGACTCGCTCGACCCGATTGCCTCCTTCTCGGCGTGCTTCCTCACGCGGCCGTCGGCGCCATCATCATCGGCGGCATCGTCGGCCACTCGAACCCCGAACTGATTCCCCAAGTCCTGCCCTGAGTGCCGGGCGGGTCGAAGGCGATCGGCCACCTGCGTGGCGAAGCGACACTCGGTAGTCTCCTCGGCCGAGGAGGGATTCATGTTGCGTCCAGGAGAGGCAATCGCGGGCTATGTGATCGAGCGGTTGCTCGGCGCGGGGGGAATGGGTGAGGTCTATGTCGCCCGCCATCCGCGGTTGCCGCGTTCCGACGCGGTGAAAGTGTTGGCGGCGCAGTTCTCCGCGGATCCGGAGTATCGCGCGCGGTTCGAGCGGGAGGCCGATCTGGCCGCGGGACTGTCGCATCCGGCGATCGTGAAGGTGCACGATCGCGGCGAGGATCAGGGTCGGCTGTGGATCGCCATGGAACTGGTCGAGGGTGTGGACCTGGCGCAACGGCTGCGCACGCACGGACCACTGAGCGCGCCGGAGGTCGCCCGGGTCGCGCGCGCGGTCGCCGGTGCCCTCGACCGTGCCAACGCGCAGGGGCTGGTACACCGCGATGTGAAGCCCGCCAACATTCTGCTGAGCCGTGCCGACGACATCCTCCTGACCGACTTCGGCATCGCACGCCAACTCGCCGATGTCTCGAACCTGACGGGGACGGGCATGCTGATCGGCACGATCAACTATGCCTCGCCCGAACAACTGAGTGGGCAACCGGTCGACGGCCGTAGCGATCAATACTCGTTGGCCTGCAGTGTCTTTCACCTGTTGACCGGATCTGCGCCCTTCGCCGACGACAATCCGGGTCAGGTGATCCTGCGCCATTCCACCGCCGCGCCGCCGAGCGTGCGCGCCACCCGCCCGGAGGCGAGTCCCGAGGTGGACCGGGTGATCGCCCGTGCGCTGGCGAAAGTGCCCGCGGACCGGTATCCGTCCTCGTCCCAGTTCGCCGAGGAACTGGACGCGGCATTGCGCCTGCGCACCTCCAGGGATCAGTCGACGTGGGTGGCGCGAGCGCCGAGCGCGCCGCCTGCCGCACCGGATCCGTCGCGGGCGGTCCAGGGCAGGCGGATGCCCTCGCGCGCCATGGGGTGGGGTATCGGCGCGGCGGTGCTGTTCCTGGTCGCGGTCGTGACGATTGTCGGCATGCGTCTCCGGGGTGCGGACGAGGTCGGCCCGACCGACGCCGCCCTGGCGCTGCCGAGAGTGTCGGTGACAGCGCAGAGCCCGGATCTGAGTGTGAAACCGTCCGGCGAGCGCTGGCGTCAGCCGTCGGCCTCGGGGCAGCCGGTCGGCGGTACGGACGAGGTGGTGTTGTATGCAGGCTCGGGGACGGTGAGTGTCCTCGACGCGGAGAACGGGACGGTCCGGCACCGCGTCGAGGTGGGGCCCCTCACCCCGGGCGAGTGCTTGTTCACGGCATCGGGCCGGTACGCGGCGTGCCGAACGGAGTATCCGGGCAATGCCGCGGAAAACGGCCGTGCGGACCCGGACTCGTACGCGACGGTCGTCATCGACACCCGAGCCGGGGTGATCTCCGGAAGGTTGCCCGCGGCCGCCGAAATCGTCACGGTGGGTGAGGTATTCGCGACCTTCCTGCCGGAACGGGACGACGCGGCGACGGGTTCGGTCATCGTGACCGACGTCGCGGGCACGGTGATCTGGCGAGAGGACGGGGTGGCTGCTGGTCTGGTCCGTGGTTCCGAGGTGCTGTCGCTGCAGAGGAATCCCGTCTCGGGCGACCCGTTCTCGAAGGCGCACTTCGAACTGCGCGCGATCGTCACCGGCAAGGTGGTGTATCAGCTGACTCCGGATGCTGTTGATCCGCATACGGTGTGGGCTCCGGCATGGTCGGCGTTCCCCGGCGGATTCGCCGTCCACGGGGATTTCTACACCGTCGACGGCACGAAAAGGGCAGGCGCCGAACCCGGTTGGCGGATCGTCGCCAGCCGGCCCTACGCCGCCGCTGGCGATGACCCGGCGCGGGACGGCAACGGCGAACGCTACGCCGAACCCGACACCGCCGCGGCGCTGCCGGTGATGATGCGTGCGGACATGCTCGCTGCCTTCGATCCCGCCACCGGCGCGATGCTGTGGTCCAGACAGGTTCCGAAGGAGGCGAGTTACGGCCATGGGGTGGCTGCCACCGGGATCGGCACCAAGATCGTTCTTCGCTGGACCGTCGTGCGAGAAACCGGCTCCGAGGATCCCTCGTCGAGATACCGGGTCGCCTACGCCGCGTTCGACGCCTACACCGCGGAAGGCGTGGTACTGCCCGAGAATCAGGTCCCCTGGGCCACCGATGGATCGAGGCTGGTCCACGTCGCGCGCGGTGGCCAGGGCGCGATCACGGTCCTCCCGACAGGAACGACGACCGCGCAGCCGGTGTGGTCGCTCGATTTCGGCAACAGCCCGGTCGCGGCCTACGCCGGGCGGATGTATGTGGGCAACCGACGGGTCGTGTGAGGCAAGGCCCGTTCTCGGCCTACCGTGGATTCATGGCAACCCCACCAGATCAGGGGCACTGGGTGCCGGACGCCTGCACGCTGCCCACCATCGAACAACCGATCCGGGTCCTCGAGTTCGACCGGTTCTTCGCCGAGTCGGTACACCGGGCGAACCGGACCGATCCGACGCGGCTGGAGCTGGTCCTCGACGTCGGCGCCGAAGCCGTCGCCCGGGATCTCGCCGCGCGGGAGTCGAGCTGCTGCTCCTTCTTCACTTTCGACTTCCCGGCCACCGACACCGGCCTGCTGATGGAGGTCGGCGTCCCCGCCGCCTACATCGAGGTACTCGACGCGTTCGCCGCCCGAGTCGACGCCGCGATCAGAGCCCGGCGATGACACCCGGACCGCCACGCGGCTCGGCGCTCGACGCCGACGCGCCGATTCCGGTCTACAGGTCCGCGCGGCACAGAAGCCGGCCGAGGTCGACGCGAAACTCGCTGAGCTGGCCGCAGTCCGCGACACACTGGACGCGGGACTGGCCGATCGACGCCGGACGGCCATCCCAGGCCCATCAAGGTCACGCTTGTTCCCGCCAGAATGACCATGTCCGATGTGTCCAGGCGCCAGCTCGAGCGCACCGAGTCGTTCATGCTCTACCGCACCGACGTCGCTACCCGCTCCGTTGTCGAGGCGGCGCGGAAGGGCGCCTTCGATCTGGTGACAACCGCGCCGCCGCAAGTCGTCATCAATGGTCGTGAGCTCCTCGACGAGGGCCCCGGTGTCGACCGGCCACGATACGGCCGCCGGGTGCCCTGGCAACGACTCGCCGTGCAGCGGCTGTTGTCGACGTGCGAAAGCCCGATGACTCAACAAGATCTCGTCCGTGCCACCGGTGCCACCCAGCAAGCAGTCTCCGTGACGACGAAAACGCTGAACCACACCACCCGGACCCGCCACGGCTGGACCGGAACCGGCGATCTGCTCGACGACTGGAACGCCGACTATCCAGGTCCCCGTGGTCTCGAACAGCACTGGTACGGGCTCGACGATCCCGCCGACCAATACGACACTGCCCGCCGCTTGCTCACACAGCTCGACGTGTGGTCGGTTCTCTCCGGCGACCTTGCCGCCGACCAGTACTCTCCGTGGATGCGACCCTCGACCGTGCGGCTGTACACCGGCGACGTCGTGGACTTCACCGAATTCGGTTTCTCACTCACCGATGCTGCCGATGCCACCATGACCGTGGTCGTACCCGACGACCGATCGCTGTTGCCCGCAGCGCGCTACTTTGCCGACCGCCAACCACCTTCCCGTACCCCACACCTGATCGCAGACCCGGCGATCATCTGGTGGGACCTGCTGCAGACGAGTACCGACCCCACGGCCGTCGAAGCCGCCCAACATGTCCGAGCCACCATCGACCGGCGTCGTGTGACGTAGATGGTCGACAAGTCACCGATCGTCGTCGCCATTGCCGCGACGACCAACGCCGATGATCTGAGCTACCTGGCACTGGCCGACCTGGCGGCCGCCGGAGCCGAACTCGACCATCCGGATCCGGAATGGCGCATCATCGGCGCGCACATGGTGCAACTGCTCATCCACGTCTACCCGACAAGTGCAGCGCGCCTGCGCGGCACCACCGACGCGGACACCGGGGTCAGCGCCGAAATCGCAGCCAGCCAGCACTTTCACGACCAACTGCTCGGACGCGCCTACACCGACCGAACCGGCAACAACTACCAACGTGACTACGACGGCAAGGCGAACGCGCTCGCCGTCGACATCCTTGTCCCCGTGGGTGTTCCCGGCACCACTGCCGTCCTGAACGGGCGAGGTTTCGACAACGGGCCATGCCCCGGCAGGACACGCAATACAGGGGCAACTGGAAATGCCTGGTCACTCCGATCGGTGTGTCCGACCTTCGGGTGTGTCAGAGCGGCCTGATGCGCTCGAGGTCTCGGTGGTTCACTGCCGCCCAGGCACTGGCGCTCATGCGACTTCAGCTCCTCGGACAGGTGACGCGACGACGGGATCGATGCCTGTGCCGACCCGCGCGTTGTGGGCAGCGAACGCGGTGTACGACCGGTAGACGACGAGCATCGCCAGCCCCCAGGTGAACAGCGCGAGGGTGTAGAAGAGGGTGTGGTTCGTGTCGTCGCCGGGGATCCGCCAGAAGTCGTAGATCGACGCCACGGCCACGTTCAAAGCGGTAGCGGCGGCCACCGCCGCGGCGTGGGCGCGCTCATCGATCTGCCAGAGCCGCCACGCGAAGTAGCACAGGAAGGCGGAGGTCGCGAGCGCGGTGATCAGGAAGAACACCTTTCCAGGCGTGCCGATCTCCTGGGCGTACTCCGAGAGAAAGAACCCGAGAATGGCGGCGAGGGCGAAGGCGCCCACTTCGACCACAGCCGTGGGCTTGTACCCGTGGGTGACGACGAGCAATCCGAGGACCAGGATCAGCGTGAACCCGATCGAGCGCGAGAACGCGTCAAGGAAGAAGGCGATGTGGAACATCGGGGAGTCGGGACCGGCCATCGTCAGCCCGTAGATCAGGAAATTGATTCCCGATATGCCCATGATGATCCATTCGAGGCCGATCAAATAGTTGTGATGTCCCCGAATGAACTTCACGCCGCAGATGAGTCCGATGGCGAGCATCCAGATGTCTGCCGCCGCGAAGAGTGCCTCGCGCATCGCCGCGCCTCCTTGAGTGTGACCGTGATCTCGTGCGGCTTCCACGGTGGCGGACGTGCAGGGACTCCAGCTACGCCGACGTGCAACCACATGTCGCGACGGGTGCAACACACTGCACCACGAATCCCCGGCATCGAATTGACGTACGAGCGGCGACTGCAGGTCGGCAGCTGCGAACTCCCGCGCTGAAACGTCGACCGGAACGTCTCGTCGTGGTGCTACCGCGGTTCACTCGCGTGTGATGATCTCCCAGATCCAGCCCGCGACATCAGGCGTCGGTGTGTGCGGCAGTTGATCGAGCCAGTAGGCGATGACGGCGAGCATTGCCCCGGCGAGTGCGGCGGCGTCGACCGCGGCGGGAACCGGGGCGGGAGTCGGGGCGGGAGTCGTTGTGTGCTCGTCGAGGAGGCCGATCCCTTCGACGAGGATGATGGCGAAGCTTTGGCCCAGTCGAGCGTGGACTGCGGCTGAGCCGTGCGCTCCGAGCACATTGCGATAGAGCTGGGCGTGGTCGTAGATGTGCTGGAGGTAGTCGACCAGGAACGGCGGTGGCTGGTCGGGTAGACCTTCGTCGAGGCCGCCGGCCCGCAGGGAGACGCCGGCGTCGAGCGCCTGTCGTTCGATCGCGTCGGCGAGCAGTGTCTCCTTGTCGGTGTAGTGGTCGTAGAAGGTGCTCCGGCTCACCCCTGCGCGTTGGGTGATATCGGAGATCGAGATGCCGTCCACCGGGCCCTCGGTACCGAGTTTCAGGATCGCGTCTTGCAGCAACCCGCGGCTGCGCAAGACGCGCGCGTCATCGGGTGCGGGTTTGCGCGGGGCTGTCTGCTCTCGGTTCACCTGTTCACCTTCCCATCCCTGATCCCTGTGCTGCGCGACACGTTGACCGACCCCCACCCCATCCTTCTATCCTACATATGTAGGAAATCCTACAGATGTAGGCAATCGGACGTATGTAGGTTAACTAATCTCGAGGGGCAGGCATGGCTCGTGTTCTCTATCGCCTTGGCGATGGGTGTTTCCGTAACCGTTGGTGGGTAGTCGCGGCCTGGTCGCTGGTCGCTGTCGTCGTTGCCACCGTCGGGCTGACGCTCGGCGCCAAGGTTTCCGACAAGTTCGAGATTCCGGGTACTGAATCCGATCGCGCCCAGCAAGTACTGATCGACAACTTCGGCAAGGGCGCGCCGACTACGCCCGGCGAGGCCGCGGCACGCCTTGTCGTGCGGGCACCCGCGGGGCAAGGACTGCCGTTGGAGCGGATCGACGCCGAGTTGTCGACGCTGAGCGGGGTGCGGGGTATCGAGTCGGTCACCCCGGCCTCGGCGATGGTCGCTGAGCGCGGTGATGTCACCTTCACCGACGTCAGCTTCTCCCGACCGGTGGATCCGGCAGCGAAGGCGGCAGTCGACAAGGTGCATACGACGTTTCAAGCGATGGGTTTACGGCCCTTGCTCACCGGCGGTCCGTACTATTCGGAGGCTTCGTTCATCGGTCCGGCCGAAGCGGTCGGGGTCGCCATCGCGATCGGCGTGTTGCTCGTGACATTCGGGTCGTTGCTGGCCGCGGGGCTGCCGATCCTGGTCGGACTGGTCGGTGTCGCTGTCGGTACCGGTGGGGTCGTGGCGTTCTCGACCTTGTTCGACGCTTCTTCGGCGACGCTGGCGTTGTCGTTGATGCTGGGCCTTGCGGTCGGTATCGACTACACGCTGTTCATCGTCTCCCGCCACCGTCAGCAGCTCGCCGACGGCATGGCGGTGCGCGAGTCGGCAGCTCGGTCGATCGGTACCGCTGGCAGCGCAGTCGTCTTCGCCGGTGCGACGGTGCTCATCGCGCTGTGTGGATTGTCGATCGCCGGAATTCCGTTCCTGACCGGAATGGGCCTGGCAGCGGCGGCCTGCGTCAGCGTCGTGGTGGCGCTGGCGATCACCTTGCTGCCTGCGCTGCTCGGATTCGCCGGTGACCGGCTGATCCCCCGCGGGCGCGGCCTGCGCGCGATCGAGGGCGCGCAGCGGCCCAACCGTTGGGGCCGGATGGTCACCGCCCATCCGATCGCCACCCTCGTCGCCGGAATCGCCGCGCTGGTTGTGCTCGCGCTGCCGGTTGCCGACTTGCGGCTCGGGTTACCGAATGCGGGCCAAGACCCCACGGGAACGGTGTCACGCACGTCCTACGATGTGCTCGCCACGGCCTATACCCCTGGGCTGAACGGGCCGTTCGTTGCCGTCGTCGAGGGAGAGAAGGGTCGGATCCACGCCCAAACCGAGGCCGCCGTGCAGCGGATCACCGCGTTGCCCGGGGTCGCGATGGTCCTGCCGCCGGAGATCAACCGCACCGGCGACACGGCACAGTTCGTCGTCGTCCCCACGACCGCACCCGCTTCCGAACACACCGCTGACCTGGTGCGCGCTATCCGGGAAACAGCAGGGGCCCTACACACCGAGCAGGGAACGGCTCTGCACCTGACAGGTGAGACCGTGATCGGTATCGACGTGGCCCGCAAGCTTTCCGATGCATTGCTGCCCTTCTTGCTCGTGGTGGTCGGGTTGGCGCTGGCTCTTCTGATGCTGGCGTTCCGGTCGGTGTTGGTTCCGCTGACCGCGGCGTTGGGATTTCTGCTGTCGCTGGCGGTCGCGCTCGGCGCGACAACCGCGGTCTATCAATGGGGCTGGCTCGGCTCGATGCTGAACGTGCACCAGCCCGCCCCGCTCCTGGCCTTCCTGCCCGTCCTGCTCATCGGTGTGCTGTTCGGCCTGGCGATGGACTACCAGGTATTCCTCATGTCCCGAATGCGGGAGACCTACGTCAGCGGCAAGAACACGGCGCTGGAGGCAGTGCGTATCGGATACGCCGGCAGCGCCCGCGTCATCACCGCCGCGGCGGTGATCATGATCGCGGTCTTCGCCGGATTCCTGTTCAGCCACAACACGATGATCGGGCCGATCGGCTTCGCCATGGGCGTCGGCGTGCTGTTCGACGCACTCGTCGTCCGCATGACTCTCATCCCGGCAGTCATGGCCCTGCTCGGCCGCCACGCGTGGTGGCTACCCGCTCCCCTCGAACGCCTCATGCCCCACGTCGATATCGAAGGCGAAACCCTGCCCGAACCAGCTGCGCCGAATCCCAGCCGAAGTGAGGCCGCTCTGCGGCAGCCAGGCCGACACCGGGTCGCGATCGGACAACCGGAACCGGCGACCGAGGTGTGCAACGTGCACCAGTCTCAGGTGCCTCCGTGGGCACCACGCCGTGGTGGCCGCACGCCGCGGCAGGCAGAGTGGCTTTACGCCAGCGGCCGCGAACCGCGGGTACCCCGGCAACCCGCGTCGGAGACGGAACTCCCTGGTGAACCACAACATCCGACCTCAGGCCGCTGACACTCAACGAATCGGGAACCACCACATGCCTGCTCACGACACCACCAACTCTAAGCCGACTCTCATCCGCGCCGTCGTCCTGGACGACGACGGCAAGATCACGCTCAGGGACGTCGATCTGACGCCCCCGGGGCCCGGCGAAGTGCAGGTCCGGGTCGTCGCGGCCGGGGTCTGTCACTCCGACCTACACGTCACCTCTGGCGCATGGCAGGTGCCGCAGCCGGTTGTCCTGGGGCACGAAGGATCAGGGATCGTGACCGCGGTCGGTGATGGGGTCGATGACCTCGAGGTCGGCGACCACGTCGTGCTCTCGTGGGTGCCCGGCTGCGGGCACTGCCGCACCTGCCACGCCGGACGACCCGCGCAGTGCGCCTTTGTGGCCACTGTCGTCGCACCCGGCGGGGTGCTCTACGACGGCACGACCCGCTTGTCGGACGCCACCGGCCCCATCCACCACTATCTCGGAGTGTCGTCGTTCGCCGAGGAAGTAGTGGTCCCGGCGTCCGGCGCGATCAAGATTCGCGACGACGCCCCACTCGAGGACGTCGCGATCATCGGCTGCGCCATCGCGACCGGTGTCGGTGCGGTCCGCAACACCGCGGCGGTCCGGCCGGAGTCCACCGTCGCCGTGATCGGGTGCGGCGGAGTCGGTTTGGCGTGTATCCAGGGCGCGAGACTCGCGGGAGCAACCCGCATCGTCGCGGTCGACGTCGTGACCGACAAACTCGAACTGGCCGTCACACTAGGAGCTACCGAGACCGTCGATGCCGCCGCGGTGCCCGACGTGGTCGCCGCGCTCCGTTCGGCCGTGCCCGAGGGGTATGACTACGTGTTCGACGCGATCGGCAAGATCCGCACCACCGAGCAGGCCATCGCCGCACTCGGGCTCGGCGGCGCGGCGGTGATCGTCGGCCTTCCCGCGCAAGGCGAATCCGCGACCTTCGATCCACTCGCGCTCGCCGAAGCCGACCAGCGCATCCTCGGCTGCAACTACGGGTCGTCCATCCCGCACCGCGACATCCCGGAACTGGTGGACGAGATGATGGCAGGCCGCCTCGATCTGGCCTCGATGATCTCCGCCCGTCGGCCGTTGTCGGAAGCCGTCGACGCCCTCGCAGACCTGGCCGCCGGCCACGCTCTGCGCCAACTCCTGCTCCCCGGCCGGGACACCATCGAAAGCTGAGGGACTACAACAGCACCATCCGCTGGACGCGTCACGGCTCGCGTGAATTCTGGGATCGAGCGATCGCCACAGCGGGGGAGCTGAGGCCGTCGTGGCGGTTCTCGGAGAGTCGGGTGCAATCGAGCCACCGATGGTGAACAGTGCACCCATGGAGGAACTGTGGCCCATGCCGAGCGAGCGGGTGTGTGCGCTGATGCGCGGCGTTGCCGAACGAATCCTGCCCACCACCGAGGAACTCGTCGACGAAGTCTTCTCCGCCTCGCAGCTCAGAACCCGATACCCGTTCGTCGTCGAGGACCCGGTACTCGCCGCCGGGGACCGGCGCATGAACAAGGCGTATCTCATCCACTGGCTCACCGCGACCATCCAGAGTCCCGGTCGCCGCGTTCCACCCTGTGAAGATCCCGAGACCCTGAGCTTCGCCCGTGACCTCGTGCGGCGAGGGCTGGACACCAACGACCTGGGATCGTGGCGCGCCGGCCAGCGGATCTCGTGGCGACGGTGGACCGACGAGTGTTTCGCCGCGACCAGCGATCACGAACTGCTCCGTGAGACCTTGCAGGTGTCGGCGTATTCGATCAACACCTTCGTCGATGACTCGATGACCGCTCTGGCCGAATACATCGAAGCCGAACGCACCGACCTCGCCCGCAGCGCCAACGCCGAACGGCACGCCACTGCGCAGCTGCTGATCGAAGGCGCACCGATCAGCCGTGCGCGCGCCGAGGCGCGCCTTGGCTATGCCCTCACCGGAACCCATCTAGCAGCCATTGTCTGGGTGGATTCCACCGAACGCTCCGAGGTGCTGGAGGCAGCGGCCGAGCATGTGATGCGGGCCTGCGGCGCCGGACGGCGTTTGACGTTGGTGGCGAGCACAAATGCGCTCTGGTTGTGGATTCCGGCCGATCAGGTCCCACCGACGTCCACGTTGCAGCCGGAGCTGGCGGGATTGTCCGGTGTACGGGTGGCGTTGGGCCGGCCCGGACGTGATATCGAGGGTTTTCGCCGCACTCACCTGGATGCGGCCACCGCGCAGCGAGTCCTGGCGCGGCTTGGTTCGGCCCGCCGGGTCGTACGCTACGAAGACATCCAGCTCGTCGCGGCGCTGTCCGCCGACATGGCCCAAGCCGAACAGTTCGTCACCGACACCCTCGGCGAATTCGCGACCGCCGACACCGTGCTGCGCGAGACAGCGCTGACCTACGTGCAAGAACGCTTCAACGCCACCAGCACCGCCGAGCGCCTGTTCACCCACCGCAACACCATCGAGCGCCGACTGTCCCGCGTTGACCGGCTGTTGCCGAAACCACTGGTCGATGATGCCACCAGTGTGGTTGCCGCACTGATGTACCTGCAGCTGCGCGACGATCGCTGACCGGTTGGATCCAGCGTGGACCGACCTGCACATACCGACTGGTGCACCGTGCACCTGTCGAAGGCTCAGGTGGGGGCACGGCGTTGTAGTTGGTGACATAGCTCCGAGGGGAAGGTGGGTTAACGCCTAACCAACGGAAAACGGGGTGAATGTGATGAACACGTCGACGATCGTCAACGAAGAGTTCGACATCGTGATCATCGGTGCCGGAATCTCGGGAATCGGCGCCGCCCGCTACGTCACGAGAGCATTCCCGAACAAGCGCGTCGTCGTGCTGGAAAGTCGCGACAATATCGGTGGCACGTGGGATCTGTTCCGCTACCCCGGTATTCGATCCGATTCGGATCTGCACACCTTCGGCTACGAATTCAAGCCGTGGAAGGACAGGGCCGCGATCGCGGACGCCCCACTCATCCGCGACTACCTGCGCGAAACCGTGCAGGAGAACGACCTCGAAAAGCTGATCCGCTTCCGGCACCGAGTGACCTCGGCCGACTGGTCCACCGCCGACGCGGCCTGGACACTGCAGGTCCGGATCGACAACGGCGGCGACTCGGTCACCCACCAGCAGATCAAGGCGAACTGGGTCTTCGCCGCGACCGGCTACTACCGCTACGACGAAGGCTTCACCCCGCACTTCGAGGGCCGTGACGACTTCGGCGGCGACATTCTCCATCCCCAGCACTGGCCGGAGGGCTACGACTACGCGGGCAAGAAAGTGGTGGTGATCGGTAGCGGCGCCACCGCGATCACGCTCGTTCCGGCGATGGCCGCAGGCCCTGGCGCGGCCGAGCACGTGACCATGCTCCAGCGCACCCCGACGTACGTGATGTCGCTGCCCCGGGTGGACTCGCTGGCGCTGACACTGACCAAGCTGTTCGGGGAGAAGCGCGGATACGCGCTGACCCGGTTCAAGAACATCTGGCTCGATCGGGGGGTCGTGAAGGGCCTGCGCATGTTCCCCAAGGCGGGGCGTGCGCTGATCCGCCGCGTCAACAAGCGCCTGCTGCCGAAGGGTTTCGACGTCGACACCCATTTCAATCCGCCCTACGATCCCTGGGACCAGCGGCTGTGCATGGCACCTGATGGCGACTTCTTCGCGTCGATCCGCAACGGCGACGCCTCGGTCGTCACCGACAAGGTCGTGCGCTTCACCCGAACCGGCATTCTGCTCGAATCCGGTCGGGAGCTGCCCGCCGACGTCATCGTTACGGCGACCGGTCTGAACATGCAGCTGTTCGGGGGCATGGACCTGTCTGTCGACGGCACACCGGTCGACCTCGCCGAATCGGTCGCCTACCGCGGAATGCTGCTCTCCGGCATACCCAACTGGGCGATCGCGGTCGGGTACACGACCTCGTCGTGGACGCTGAAGATCGGCCTCATGTGCCGCTACTTCTGCGACCTGCTCGCGCACATGGACAGCTTCGGCTATGACACCGTGGTCGCGGTGGCCGAGCCCGGCATGCGAACCAGGCCGGTGCTCGACATCGATGCCGGGTACGTGCTGCGCTCGCAGCACACCGTGCCGCGACAGGGCACCGAACTGCCATGGCGGATGGGCCTGTCCTATCCCGAAGACGCCAAACTGCTGCGGGGCGCGCTGTTCGACGAGAGCCTGCACTTCAGCGCCACCACGGACCGGCCCTTCGCCGGCGGCACCGCCACACCCGGCCGGCTGGCCAGGGCAGCGAAGGAAGCGGGCCATGTCTGAGCCGACAGCGCCCGCCCAGGACCAATTCACCCGCCTGCCCAGCGGTATCCGGGTCTGCTATCGCGTCGACGGCAGGCCCGGCCGGCCCGCGATCCTGCTGATCGGTGGCCTAGGTGAAGACCTGACCATGTGGTCGGAGCACTTCGTGGCAGGGCTCGTCTCGCGCGGTTTCGTCGTCGTCCGGATGGACAACCGGGACAGCGGTCGGTCGACTTTCGTCTCCACCCGTGCCCCGGGGGTCCTGCGCCTGGCCTCGGCACGCCCGCGCTCGGATGCCTACACCCTCACCGACTGCGCCACCGACTGTGCGTACCTGATCGACCACCTCGGTGTCGGTCCCGTTCATCTGGTCGGGCGTTCGATGGGCGGCATGATCGCGCAGACGATCGCGGCGGAATTCCCCACGCGCGCTGCGTCATTGACCTCGATCTACTCGACAACGGGCAACCCCGAGGTCGGACGGGCATCGCTGCGGACGACCGTCATCCTTGCCACTCAGTCGCCGCGGACGAAACCCCAGGCGATCAAGGCACACCTGCGTCTGACCGCCAACCTGGCGGGTGTTGGGTATCCCATCGACGAGATCGCCGAGGCCGAGCACGCAGCCACCCAATGGGACAGAACAGCCGGCGACGGCCACGCGGGGATGCAACGTCAGCTCCAAGCCATCCTGGCATCCGGTGACCGCACCGCCGCGCTGAACACGATCCAGGTGCCCACGCTCGTCGTGAACGGCGATCGAGACCCCCTCGTAGACCCGTCCGGGGGCGAGGCTACCGCGGCTGCCATTCCCGGTTCCCGCCACCTCGTCATCGCGGGAATGGGCCATCACATTCCGGACTCGCTGGCCGACGTGATCGTCGAGCACATCGCCGCGCATGTCGACAAGCACCGCGCCACCCAGCAGCCGACACAGCGTGGTCGTGGCCGCACACCCACAAGACGACCGGGAGGAACCCGATGACCGAGACCACCGAAACTCTTGCCGCTGACGGGATCGAGTATTCCTCGTTCAGTGGCTGGATCGAACGCCCGACCGACATCGCCCCGGCCGTGGAGGGCGAGATCACCGCCGACGTCGTGGTGGTCGGCGGCGGGTACCTCGGCATGGGGACCGCATTGCGCCTCGCCGAGCGCGGCGTCGACGTCGCCCTGCTGGAATCGGAATTCTGCGGCTGGGGCGCGGCGTCCCGCAATGCCGGATACCTGACCAACACCCTCGCCGGTGACGCCCAGATGCATGCCGCGATGCATCCCCGGCGCCTACGCCGGGCCGTCGGATTCGCCGACCGATCGGTCACCTACTCCGACGGGCTGATCGACGGGCTCGGAATCGACTGCGACTACGAACGAACCGGCAACGTGATCGCCGCGGTCACCAGGGGACAGCTCGAGCGGTCCCGCTGGAACGCGCGGATCCTCACCAACGCGGGAGCCGATGCCGAGTTCGTCGACGGCCGCGAATTCGGGCTACCGGCCGCGTTTCTCGGCGGAATCTACGAACGCCGTGGCGGAATCATCAACCCCGGCAAGTACGCGCGCGGCCTGCGGAGCGCGCTGATGAGCTCCTCGGCCCGAGTCTTCGAACACAGCCCGGTCGGATCGATTCAGCCGACGAGCACCGGCGTGACGGTGACCACCGCGAGTGGAACCGTGCGTGCCAAGCGTGTGGTGATCGCGAACAACGCGCACTCCAGGGACCTGGCCATCACGCCACGGAACTTGGTCGCGCCGCTGTGGGTCAGCCTTGTCGAGACCGAACCGATCGACCCCGAACGACTGCGCGCGACCGGCTGGACGAGCCGGGTCGGTATCTCGACCCACCACCTGTGCCTGGAGAGCTTCCGGCTCACCTCGCGCAACACGATCATCTTCGGTATCCGCCAAGCCGAAACCGCTCGTGGCGCGCTCGGGGCCCGCACCCCGAACCCCACTGTGGTCGCTGATCTGGTACGCGGATTCCGCATCCGTTTCCCGACGCTGCACGATGTGGCGCCGCAGCGTGCCTGGGGCGGGTGGATCGGGATAACCACATCGTGGCTCCCGGTCGTCGGCGAAGCCGACCGGAACGTCTACTACGCCGTCGCTTGCAACGGCCACGGGTTGGCACAGGGGCCCTACCTGGGAAGCATGCTCGCCGACCGGCTCTGCGGTGACAAGGCCGCTGACGACCTCGAGGCCGTCTGGCGCCCCCGTCCCAGGTTCGCTCCCTCGCCCGCGGCCAGCTCGACGGCAGTCCGCGCGGCGTGGCGGCTCGATCGATTCGCCGACTACCTCGACCGCCGCAACCGCTGACGGTTATCCGCCGAGACAAAGGAGTCATCATGAGCGAGCAACTGAACGCCGACGTCGTCGTCATCGGTGCCGGAGTATCGGGTCTCACCGCAGCCCGCCGACTCGACCAAGCCGGACATTCCGTCGTCGTGCTGGAAGCGAGCGACCGGGTCGGCGGTCGCACCGTCAACCTCGATGTCGCCCCCGGCGTGATCACCGAGGGCGGCGGGCAGTGGGTCGGACCCGGCCAAGACCACGTGTTGGCGCTGCTGGACGAACTCGGCCTCGACACCTTCAAGACCTTCGTCGACGGCAAGTCGATCTACCTGCGCAAGGGAAAGAAGAAGCTGTACGAGGGCACGGTTCCGCCGCTCGCGCCGATGGTGCTGGCCGACTACGCCCAGCTTCAGCTGCGCTTGGAGCGAATGGCGAAAACCGTCCCGCTCGACGCGCCGTGGAAAGCGCCCGAGGCCCGCCACTGGGACAGCATCACTTTCGGCCGGTGGATCGATGCGAACTCCTTCACCAAGGAAGTCCGGCTGCTGTTCAAGCTGGGCTTCACCGTGACCGACGGGGAAGATCTGCACAGTACTTCGCTGCTGGTGCAGCTGGCCCGTATCGCCGGCTGTGGCGGGATCGATCACCTGGTCAATGTCACCGGTGGTGCTCAGGAATCCCGAGTGGTCGGCGGCACCCAGCTGATCTCGCTGCGCATGGCCGACGCGTTGTCCGAGAAGGTCGTTCTCGATTCGCCGGTCTCGCGGATCACCCAGGACGACACCGGAGTGCTGGTGTCCTCCGCCCGTGTCGACGTTCGAGCCGACCAGGTGATCGTCGCCATGGCGCCCTCCGACGCCAACCGCATCCGCTTCGCGCCGGACCTGCCCACCCGCCGAGCTATGCTCCAGCGCCGCTGGTGCAACGGCACCGAAAGCAAACTGTTCGCCGTCTACGATCGACCCTTCTGGCGCGACAAGGGGTTCAACGGGCAGGCGATCACCGATCTTCGGGTCGCCAACTACGTCGTCGACAACTCCCCGCCCGACGGCAGTGTCGGAATCCTGCTGACCTTCCTCGGCACCGCCGGATCCGGATACGGCCTGCACTGGAGCGATGAGATCCTCGACAACCCCGACGTGCGCCGCGCGATGTTCCTGGCGGACCTCGAGACTCTTTTCGGTCCCGAGGCCGCCCATCCACGGGCCTATCTGGAAAAGGACTGGACGCACGAACCGTGGATCAGCGGGTGCGTCAGTTCCCGTCCCCCCGGCGTGATCACCCAGTACACCGACGCCGACCGCCGACCGGTCGGGCGCATCCACTGGGCCGGTACAGAGACCGCCACCGTCAATCAGGGCTATATCGACGGCGCGGTGAGCGCGGGACAGCGAGCAGCCGAAGACGCCGGCCGCGCACTGTCGCAGAACACCCCGGCCTCGCCCGCCATCCCCGTCACCACCGCACAACACTGAGAGGGAATCATGTCGATCGCGCTGTTGCGCAACTACATCGATGGCCAGTTCGTCGCCTCGGTGTCCACCGAGGCCCTGGACCTTGTCAATCCGGTCGACGAGCGCGTGGTGGGCCGAGCACCGATCTCGACTCGCGAGGATGTCGAGGCGGCGGTCGCCGCCGCGTCACGAGCCTTTGTCACCTGGGGTAAGACCACCCCGGCCTTCCGGCAGACGGTGCTGTTGAAACTGGCCGACGCGATCGAGGCCCACACCGACGACATCGTTGAAACGCAGTGCCGCAACACCGGTCAGCCGCGGGCGGTCATTGCGACCGAGGAGGTGGCGGTGGCCGCCGACCAGCTGCGCTTCTTCGCCGGCGCGGCCAGATTGCTCGAGGGAAAGGCCGCCGGAGAGTACATGGAGGGATTCACCTCCTACGTGCGTCGGGAACCGATCGGGGTCGTCGGGCAGGTGACGCCGTGGAACTACCCGTTCATGATGGCGATCTGGAAGATCGGACCTGCCCTGGCCGCCGGTAACACTGTAGTCCTCAAGCCCAGCGACACCACGCCCGAGAGCACCCTGGTCTTGGCGCGACTGAGCAAAGGCATCCTGCCGGACGGGGTGTTCAACGTGGTGCTCGGTGACAGCAGCACCGGCGCGGCACTGGTATCGCAACCCGCTCTCGGCCTGGTTTCGATCACCGGATCGGTGCGGGCCGGGATCGCCGTCGCGGCCGCGGCGGCAGAGCAGGTCAAACGCGTACACCTCGAACTCGGCGGCAACGCACCAGCACTGGTATTCGCCGACGCCGACCTCGACAAAGCGGCCGCCGGCATCGCCGAGGCGGCCTTCTTCAACGCCGGACAGGACTGCACCGCCGCAGCTCGGGTCCTGGTCCACCACTCCGTCCACGATGAGCTCGTCGAGACGCTGGTGAAAAAGACGGAGACCCTGCGGCCGGGACTGCCCGAGGACTCGAATGCCTACTACGGACCGTTGAACAACTTCGACCACTTCACCACGGTCACCGACAAACTCGACGCGCTGCCGTCGCACGCCCGGATCGTCACCGGTGGCAAACGCGTAGGAGAACTGGGCTACTTCCTCGAACCCACCATCATCACCGGTATCCGTCAGCACGACGAGATCGTGCAGCAGGAGACCTTCGGGCCGGTGTTGACCGTGCAAGCCTTCACCGACGAGTCCCAGGCCATCGACTACGCCAACGACGTGCACTACGGCCTGGCATCGAGCGTGTGGACCCGCGACCACGGCACCGTCGAACGACTCACCCGGGCACTGGACTTCGGCGCGGTATGGGTGAACTGTCACATTCCGCTGGTCGCCGAAATGCCACACGGGGGATTCAAATACTCCGGATATGGCAAAGACCTCTCCGCTTACAGCGTCGAGGAATACACCCGGATCAAGCATGTGATGAGCACTCTCCACTGACACCCGACGACCTCCCCGCTCGTCGCAGCACCGTCCCGCGCGAACCAGTGCCCTGCCGAGGACGCGCAGCGCCGCGGCGCCCTCCGATCCATTCACCTGGAGTTCTCTGATGACCGATATCGCCTATCGTCTCGCGCAACAGCGCTCTATTGTTACGGCGTTGCCTGGGCCGCGTTCAGCCGTACTGGCACACCGGCGCGGCCAAGCCGTCGCGGCCGGGGTCGGGTCCGCGGTACCGGTGTATGCCGCCGACGCCGATGGCGGGGTGATCGTCGACGTCGACGGCAACTCCTTCATCGATCTCGGCTCAGGGATCGCGGTGACCACCGTCGGCGCCGCCAACCCAGAGGTAGCCGCCGCCGTGGCCGAGCAAGCCCGTCGCTTCACCCACACCTGCTTCATGGTCACCCCCTACGAGGGATACATCGAGGTCGCCGAACAACTCGCGGCCTTGACCCCGGGCGCACACGACAAGCGCACGGTCCTGTTCAACTCCGGCGCCGAAGCCGTAGAAAATGCCGTCAAGGTGGCGCGCCTTGCCACCGGCAAGACCGCGGTCGTCGCCTTCGACCACGCCTATCACGGGCGCACCAACCTGACCATGGCACTGACCGCGAAGTCGATGCCCTACAAGGCCCGGTTCGGGCCGTTCGCGCCCGAGGTCTACCGGATGCCGACCTCCTACCCCTACCGCGATCGGCTCACCGGCGAGCTCGCCGCACGCCGCGCCATCGACCAGATCGACAAGCAGATCGGCGCCGAATCGCTGGCCGCGATCATCATCGAACCGATCCAAGGCGAAGGCGGCTTCATCACACCGGCCCCGGGTTTTCTTCCCGCGCTGGCCGACTGGGCCACACAGCACGGTGTCGTGTTCATCGCCGATGAGGTGCAGACCGGATTCGCACGCACCGGCGCCTGGTTCGCCAGCGAGCACGAGCAGATCGAGCCCGACATCATCGTCATGGCCAAGGGCATCGCAGGCGGTATGCCCCTGGCCGCGATCACCGGGCGCGCCGAACTCCTGGATGCCGTACACCCAGGTGGTCTCGGCGGCACCTACGGCGGCAACCCGGTGTCCTGCGCCGCCGCGCTGGCCACCTTGCACACGATGCACGATCTCGACCTGCCGGCCCGGGCCAGGGCCATCGAGCACGCGATCAAGCCACGGCTGCAGGAATCGGCCGATCGGACCGGCGTGATCGGCGACGTCCGCGGCCGTGGCGCGATGCTGGCCATCGAGATCGTCCACCCAGGCACCACCGACCCAGACCCCGACCTCACCACATGGATCGCCGCCGAAGCCCTCGCCCGAGGCGTGGTTCTGCTGACCTGCGGCACCCACTCCAACGTGATCCGGCTGCTGCCACCCCTGGTGATCAGCGACGACCTGCTCGACGAGGCCATCACCGTGCTCGACGATGTCCTGCACGCAGCGGCAGGCCGCCGATGACCGACATCGACGCCCTCTTGGCCGCGCTGCCGACCGACCTGTGGATCGGCGGCCACCAAGTGCCGGCGGCCGGCGGTTCGAGGTTCCCGGTCCACAACCCGGCCACCGGAAAGGTCCTGGTCGAGGTAGCCGACGCCGACCCAGCCGATGGCGCGCAGGCCCTGACCATCGCGACCACCGCCCAACCGTCGTGGGCGGCGACGCCGCCACGCCGACGCGCGGAAATCTTGTACCGAGCATGGGAACTGGTGACAGCACGCCGACACGACTTCGCACTGCTGATGACCCTGGAAATGGGCAAGCCCCTACCCGACAGCTACGCCGAGGTCGGCTACGGCGGTGAATTCCTGCGCTGGTTCGCAGAGGAAGCCGTGCGGATCAACGGCCGCTACACGCCGTCCCCATCGGGGAACGGGCGAATCCTGGTGACCAAACAGCCTGTCGGTCCGACCTTGGCGATCACGCCGTGGAACTTCCCCCTGGCCATGGGCACCCGCAAGATCGGCCCCGCGCTCGCTGCCGGCTGCACGATGGTGGTCAAACCCGCCTCCGAAACGCCGTTGACCATGCTGCTGCTCGGCCGGATTCTCGCCGAGGCCGGTCTGCCAGCCGGTGTCCTGTCGATCCTGCCGACCTCGCGATCAGCACAACTGACCGACCCGATCCTGGCCGACTCGCGCCTGCGCAAGCTCACCTTCACCGGATCCACCGCGGTGGGCAAACATCTGCTCGCCCGCGCGGCCACCTCGGTGCTGCGCACCTCGATGGAACTCGGCGGCAATGCGCCGTTCGTTGTGTTCGCCGATGCTGATCTCGATGCCGCGGTCGAGGGGGCGATGGCCGCCAAGATGCGCAACACCGGGCAGGCGTGTACCGCCGCGAACCGCTTCCACGTCGACAACGCGGTCCGCGACGAATTCACTGCCCGGCTCACCGAACGCATGCGTGGGCTCACCATCGGCCCTGGCCACTTCGACGGCGTGCAGGTCGGTCCATTGGTCACCGACAAGCAGCGTCGTGCGGTCGACGACCTGGTGACCGATGCCGTCACCAAGGGGGCGGTGGTCACCACCGGCGGCGCCTGCGTCGACGGCGACGGCTACTTCTACACCCCGACCGTGCTGGCCGACGTCAGCGCCGACGCGCGTGTTCTGCGCGAGGAGGTATTCGGGCCGGTCGCCGCGATCACCGGCTTCGACGGCGAGGACCAGGGCATCGCTGCCGCCAACGACACCGAATACGGTTTGGCCGCCTACATTTACACCTGTGACCAGCACCGTGCGTTGCGCGTGTCGGATGCCGTCGAAGCGGGGATGGTCGGAGTGAATCGCGGGCTCGTCTCCGATGTTGCCGCCCCTTTCGGCGGAATCAAACAATCCGGTCTCGGCCGGGAAGCCGGCAGCGAAGGCATCGACGAGTACCTCGAGACCAAATACGTTGCCCTGCAATAGGGCCGTGGTCAGCGGTGACGTGGACCGGACCGTCGTCGGCTTCGCCGACGAGCAGCAGGTCGTCGAATGGGCGTATTTCGAGGCGTGTCCCAGGCAGCCAGCCCAGGGCGGTCATCACGTATCGGTCCAGGACCCTGCCCGCGTCGCCGACCGTTGACACGCCGTACAGCAGGTCGTCGTCCGGGATCTTGTCTGGTCCCGGCGTAGTTGGCGGTGTACCGCGAATCAGCTGTTCCAGTGGCGCCTGCGGGGGAAATCAGCGGGGGATCACCGTCGTCCCCAATCGTTCCCCGTGCACAGTCCGGCCGGGTCAGGGATGGTCGATCCTGGCAGATCTGCCAGGAGTTCTTGCAGGTGGGTGCGCATTTCCCAGGTCACCTCCGTGTGTTCGAGTGCGCTCGAACACACGGCACGCAAATGCGGCAAATCTACCGTGAATCTGTGCGCGAGGGGGGACTCGCATACAGATTTCGGATCAAAGCTTCGGAAATGTGTGATCGAGAGCGATCGAATACATATCGCGAAGCTGGTGCGCACCAATCCTATACGAGCTGCTGAGTCGGTACTGCGGTGTCCTGTCGCGGCCTCCTGGCATCGCTGGTCGCAGGTTCACGCCCTCGGTGGGGCACATCGAAGATGGAACGCGGGTGGGCTGGGACTTCATGCTGGCTGCTTGGTAGTCGAAGCGGATTCAGCGCTGGGGTGAGAGGCGATGTGGTGATCAGTGAGTGGTCATCAGATCACCGGCCGAACCATTGCCGGGTCGTGATCTGGGCAGTATGGCACTCGTGGCACAAGTTTCCTGGTCGGCGGGCATGCCCGAACACCGCGCGGGTGAGCATTCCACGGTCGATGCACACTCGGTCGGCCGCGACAGCCGGATCAGGGCTGTGATGCTGCCTACGGCGTAGCGTGCGGCCAGCAGATTCGATATCAGAGCGAGCCGACGCCATGCATCGCCGCAGCGGCGGCGGTCGGGACCAGCGCGCCGAATCCGAGAGAGACCAGCCTCGCTCCAGCCGGTCGATACTCGTCTAGGTGCGATACTGCCAGCCCTGTCAGTACGACCGCGGCGGTGATGGAGACCGGGTACTGCGCCGAGAACGCGGTCACTGCCACCGCGATGCAACCGAGAACCAGTCCGGCCAAGGCCCAGCGCCAGCGCAATTCTTCGGCTCCGACACCATCCGAACGCCACACGGGGATCTCCTAGTTGACCTGCATCCATCGTAGGGCAGCCGTCGTGACAGTCCTATGGTCGTCGTGTGCCGTGCTGATGGATAGTGCGGCATGAATTGCTTTCGGCAGCGGACGCGTCGGGACCCGCTCAGGGGAACCTCTGGGCGTGCGGTCGCCAAGGTCAACACCGCTTCCAGGAGCCGCGCGAAGTGCCGCATCCAGAGGGTTCGCCACCGCAGCGGTGGCCGTGGTCCATCCGGTCATGACCACCATCGGACGTTCGGCGAAAGCGTCGATGCCTGCCGCGTCGATGCCTCAAACCACGCCGATACGAGCAAGGGAGTCGTCGGCTACCCACGATCACCGGACGAGCACGTCTTGCTCGATGGGGCCGGGGGGAAGGTGGCCGGTTGTCCGGTCTGGCGACGCAGCCCATAAGCCTCCCGTTGTCAAGTTCGCACCTGCGCACATATTGCATTAACCTCGACGGTGTCGGACGAGGTGAGCCAGGAGGTCGGCTGTGTTGGAGGTGCTGCGGCATCGAGGTTTCCGCCGGTTGTTCACCGCGCAGGTCGTCGCACTGGTCGGTACCGGACTGCTGACTGTCGCGCTGGGCCTGCTGGCCTTCGACATCGCCGGTGCCGACGCGGGTGCGGTGCTGGGAACGGCGCTGGCCATCAAAATGGTCGCCTATGTCGGTGTGGCACCGGTGATTTCAGCAGTGACAGATCGGGTCCCGCGGCGAGTGCTGCTGGTCTCGGCGGATGTGGTGCGCGCGGTTGTCGCCCTGGCGCTGCCGTTCGTGAGCGAAGTGTGGCAGATCTATCTGCTGATCTTCGTTCTGCAGGCTGCGTCGGCGACGTTTACTCCCGCCTTCCAGGCCGTGATCCCGTCTGTGCTGGAGGACGAGGAGGACTACACGCGCGGGCTGTCGCTGTCGCGGCTGGCCTATGATCTCGAGTCGCTGCTGAGCCCAGTTCTGGCTGCCGCGTTGCTGACGGTGATCAGCTACAACTTGCTCTTCGTGGGTACGACGGCGGGTTTCGTCGTGTCGGCGGCGATGGTCGTCGGTACGCAGCTGCCGCGGCGAGTGCCGGTCGATCGGTCGGTGCCGCTGACCCGGCGTATCACCGGTGGCGCGCGGATCATGGCGGCCGATCCGGTGCTGCGCGGCCTGCTGGCGATGAACCTCGCTGTTGGGGCCGCTACGGCGCTGGTTGTGGTCAACACGGTGGTCTATGTCCGCGAGCTGCTCGCGGGCCCGCCGTCCGCGGTCGCTGTCGCGCTGGGCTTCTACGGTGCCGGATCGATGGTCGTGGCGATCTCGATGCCCCGGCTGCTCGCCGTGATGCCCGACCGTCGGTTGATGCTGACCGGCTGCACCGTGCTGCCCATCGGCCTGGCCATGGCGGCAGTCCTCGCCGCCATCGAGCCCGCCCCGGCCTTCGGGTGGGTTCTGCTCGCGGTGGCGTGGCTGCTGCTCGGGGCAGGAGCGTCGATGATCAACACCCCGGCGGCGCGGCTGCTGCGGGCGCAATCCAATGCTTCCACGCGTCCGGCGGTGTTCACCGCCCAGTTCTCGCTGTCGCACGCGTGTTTTCTGCTGACCTACCCCGTCGCGGGCTGGGTCGGTGCGGTGGTGGGGCAATTCGCCGCAGCGGTGGCGCTGGCAGTGCTGGCTACACTTGCCGGGATCACGGCTGCGCGAGTGTGGCCCAAGACCTTGCCCGCAGTTCCGCAGGCCCAGACAGTCGAAAGTCGGTGAACCAGCATGATCGGTGAGCTCGGTTCGAACGCCAGCCAGCCGGTCGTGCCGAGTCTCGTCCATGCTGTCGAACCAGATCCGCCGCGTCTGGAAGCCGCGACCTCGGCATTCCGGATGCTCGCCGATCCCACCCGCTTGCACATTCTGTGGATTCTGGCCTGCGGAGAAGCGGATGTCAGCGCGCTGACCGAGGCCACGGCGGCCTCGCGGACCGCCGTGAGTCAGCATCTGGCGAAGCTGCGCTTCACCGGCATGGTCGAGACCCGCCGTGAGGGCCGCCATATCGTCTACCGCATCCGAGACGGCCACCTTGCCAGGCTGGTTCGCGAAGGTCTCAATCTTGCCGATCACATGGTGACAGGAGAACAACCCCATGCATGAGTCGAGCCGCCCGCTGCCCACCTCGGCGGCGGTGAGGATCCTGGCGCGAACCGCGGCGGCGTTCACAGCCATCCTCGCCGCGCTGGCGCTGACAGCCGGCCCGGCCGCGGCACACGCCGCGCTGGCGAGCAGCGACCCTGCCGACGGCGCACGCATCGACACCGCGCCTGCCCAGGTGAATTTGACCTTCAACGAGGCCATCCAGTCGACCTTCGCCGCGTTGACCGTGGTCGGGCCCGACGGTCAGCACTACGAACGTAGCGAACCGAAGACTCAGGGCAAGATTCTGTCGACTGATCTGACCGGCCTGGGCCCGGCAGGGGTTTACACGGTCGGGTTCCGTGTCGTCTCCGAGGACGGGCACCCGATCCAGGGCAGCTACACCTTCGACCTGACCAAAGCCGCCTCGACCACTCCGTCGAACAGTGGCACGCCTGAACCGGCGACGACGCAACCCGCCGCCGCCGAGGGCGACGAGCCCAACGGCTTCCCGATGTGGATCTGGGCCGTGGCTATCGTGGTCCTGCTGGCCGGTGGACTGGCGGTCGTGCTCGGTGCCACCCGTCGCAAGAGCTGAGCTGCCCGAGCCCCCGGCGCAACTGCTGCGCAGGACATAGTCCTGCATCGATCGCGGCAGTAGCGAGGATGCGGAGCGTCTGATCGACCGATTCGTCCGAGGTCGAGAGTCCCCCTTCGATCGAGGTGCGAATGGTGGTGATCAGCACTCCGGTGACGATGGCGGCCAGCAGCGGTGGCGCCACCGAAGGAGTTTGTTGCAGGGGTGAGGCGGACGGTGAGCGCGTCGGTGATTTCGTCGTGGGGTTGACGTACGGACGTAGACACCACCGGGTCGCGGAGGTGCTTGCGCGCACCGTCAGTGGTGGCATCTGGTACGGACCGCGCGTGCGATGGCCCGTGGAATACTGCGATCGTGCCCAAGCTCTGGAACGACACCATCACCGCGCATCGTCAAGCCGTGCGGGACGCCTTGCTGGACACGACCGCC
>NZ_QGTL01000020.1 GCF_003182135.1 Nocardia neocaledoniensis
GAAACGCCCGGTCCCATTCCGAACCCGGAAGCTAAGGCCACCTGCGCCGATGGTACTGCACTCGACAGGGTGTGGGAGAGTAGGACACCGCCGGACAATTTTTTGCGAAAGGCCCTCCAACTTCGGTTGGAGGGCCTTTTTGCGTTCGCGGACCCGTCACCTAGAGTGCTCGGGGTGCGCCTCGTCATTGCTCGTTGCCAGGTCGACTACGTCGGCCGCCTCACCGCCCACCTTCCGATGGCTCGCCGGTTGCTGATGATCAAGGCCGACGGCTCGGTGCTCGTACACTCCGACGGCGGCTCCTACAAGCCGCTGAACTGGATGAGCCCGCCGTGCTGGCTCGAGGAACGCGACATCGCGACCCTCGTCCCCGCGGAGCTTCCCGACGGCGTGACGCCGTTGCGGGAGGGTAAGACGGCACTGCCGGAGAACATCAAGGCGCTGTGGGTGGTGACCAACAAGGCCGGCGAGGAACTGCGGATCACCATCGAGAACATCGAGCACGACTCCTCGCACGACCTCGGCATCGACCCCGGTCTGGTGAAGGACGGCGTCGAGGCCCACCTGCAGGAGCTGCTCGCCGAACACGTGACGAAACTCGGTGAGGGCTACACCCTGATCAGGCGCGAGTACATGACCGCCATCGGCCCCGTGGACCTGCTGTGCCGCGACGCCGACGGCGCCACGGTGGCGGTGGAGATCAAGCGGCGCGGTGAGATCGACGGCGTCGAACAGCTCACCCGCTACCTCGAACTGCTCAATCGCGATCCGCTGCTGGCGCCCGTCGCCGGGGTGTTCGCGGCCCAGCAGATCAAGCCGCAGGCGCGCACGCTCGCCGAGGACCGGGGGATCCGCTGCCTCACGCTCGATTACGACGAGCTGCGCGGCACGGAGAGCAACGTTTTCCGCCTCTTCTAGGCTGGGAACCATGCCGCGACGCAAACCACGCTCAGGGCGACGCAGCGAGCCCGCGCCGCTCGGTGACGTCTACGGGCGCACCGAGGACGGGCCCGGCGATGAAACCTACATCGTCCGAACGGTTCCCGGCGCCAGAGCGGTGAAGACCTACCGGTGCCCCGGGTGCGACCACGAGATCGCCCCCGGCGTCGCGCACATCGTGGCCTGGGCCGCCGACGGCGGCGAGGACGATCGCAGACACTGGCATCAGGGCTGCTGGAACGGCAGGCGCACCCGCGGCATCACCCGCCGCTGGTCCTGATCCGCGAAAAGACGACAAAAACCGAAGGCCGCCTCGAATGTTCGAGGCGGCCTTCGGTTCTTCGATGATCGGTGGAGCCGATGTCGTCGCAGGTCCGACGTCAGTTGCTGATGTCGGCGTTTTCGCGGTCCTCGTCGACGATGTCCTCGTCGGCGTCGGCGACCTCGGGGATGGCCTTGGTCTGGCGGGAGCCGGACACGGACTTGTTGTTGCCGTTGTTGCTGATCGACTTGCGCTCGGGGGCGCCGTCGAGCAGCTCGCTCTCCCGGTTGACCGCCGCGAGCATGGCGGGCACCGAGTCGAGCTGGCCGCGGATGCCGAGCAGCTGGGCCAGGACCCGGCCGCGCAGCACGCGCATCTCCTCCGCCAGTTCCTTCGCGTGCGCGATCTTGCGCTCGGAGGTCTGGGTGGCAGAGCTGATGAGGCGGTTGGACTCATCGGTCGCGTCCTTGATCCGCTGGGCGGCCTCGGCGCGACTGGTGGCCTCGAGCTCCTCCATGGCACGAGTCAGCTTGGTGCGCCGATCGTTCATGGTGGCCTCGAAGTCCTGCTGGGTGGCCTTGCGCTTGGCCTCGGCCTCCTTGGCCAGGCGTTCCACATCGGCCTGGGCGGCCTCGATGATCTTGGCGGACTCGGTGCGCGCGTTCGCGAGGGTCTGCTCGAACTCGATCTCGAGTGCCTCGCGCTTCTCCTTGGTCTCCGCGAGCAGCGACTCGTACTTGCCACGCATCTCGGTGGCCTGCTGCTCGGCGATCGACACCATCTCCGCGGCCTCGGCCTGCGCGAGCGCGCGGACCTCGGACGCTTCGTCCGAGGCCAGGCGCAGCATGCGCGAGATGCGGTCGGACATGCCTTCGGCGGTGGTCGGCGGCACGGAGAGCCGGTCGACCTCCTTGCGGAGCTCGTCGATCTCGTCGCGCGCGTCTTCCAGCTGGCTGGCGAGATTACGGGCCTGCGCCGCGGCGGCATCCCGGTCGGTGGCGGTGACGCGGAGCTCCGCGTCGAAGCGGTCGAAGTAGTTGCGCACCTCGTCTTGCGCATAACCCTTGCGCACAACGGTGAAGGGCAGTGCAACGAAGCGATTGCGATCGGACTCAGGTGACGACATGGCACACAAAATACAGCCTCGAGCGAGCGGATGGAGACTCGACCGCGATTGTGATCGCGCCGAGATTTACCGACCGTATCCGCTTACTAGTGCGTAACATTCGGGTTCGGCTCGACGAGCTCCACCAGCACACCGCCAGCATCCTTCGGATGGATGAAATTGATGCGGGAATCGGCGGTCCCGTGGCGCGGGGCCTCGTACAGCAAACGCACGCCGCGGTCGCGCAGGAAGGCCGAAACGGCCTCGATGTCGGTGACCCGAAATGCCAACTGCTGCAAGCCAGGTCCGCTGCGGTCGAGGAACTTGGCGATGGTCGACTCCGGGGTCAGCGGGGCCAGCAACTGCAGGGCGGTCGCGCGGTCGGCCGCGGCCGGGCACGACAGCATCGCCTCGACCACGCCCTGGGCCTCGTTCACCTCGCGGTGGGTCTCGACCATGCCGAGGTTGTCGGTGTACCAGGCCACGGCCGCGTCGAGGTCGGGCACGGCGATGCCCACATGGTCGACGGCGATGACGTAGTCGGCGGGGATGATGTTCACGTTGGTCACCACTCGAAGTTAGCGCCAACCTGCGTGCGGGTCACGACCCCGTAGCGGTTACCGTGGAGTGCGACTCCTCGACGCGCCCGGCGCCGCCGTGTGCGTCGTGGCGAGGTTCGACTCAATGAATGCGAGGCTTTCGTGACGACTTCTGTCATCGTGTCCGGTGCGCGTACCCCGGTCGGCAGGCTGCTCGGCGGCCTGAAGGGCTTCAAGGCCTCGGATCTGGCCGGTGTGGCCATCAAGGCGGCGCTGGAGAAGGGCGGTGTGGCGCCCGAGCAGGTCGACTACGTCATCCTCGGCCAGGTGCTGCAGGCCGGTGCCGGGCAGCTGCCGGCGCGGCAGGCCGCGATGGCCGCGGGCATCCCGCTGGACGTGCCGTCGCTGCTGATCAACAAGGTGTGCCTGTCGGGCATCAACGCGATCGCGCTGGCCGATCAGCTGATCCGCGCCGGTGAGCACGAGATCGTCGTCGCCGGTGGCATGGAGTCGATGAGCCAGACGCCGCACCTGCTGCCCAAGAGCCGCGAGGGCTTCAAGTACGGCGACACCACGCTCGTCGACCACATGGCCTACGACGGCCTGCACGACGTGATCACCGACCAGGCGATGGGCCTGCTCACCGAGGAGCGCAACGACCTGGACAAGGTGAGCCGCGAGGAGCAGGACGCCTTCGCCGCGGCCTCGCACCAGCGCGCCGCCGCCGCGTGGAAGAACGGGCTGTTCGCCGACGAGGTCGTGCCGGTGCCCGTGCCGCAGCGCAAGGGCGACCCGGTCTACGTCACCGAGGACGAGGGCATCCGCGCCGACACCACCGTCGAGTCGCTGAGCAAGCTGCGCCCGGCCTTCCGCAAGGACGGCACCGTCACCGCGGGCACCGCTTCGCAGATCTCCGACGGCGCGGCCGCCGTGATCGTGATGAGCAAGGCCAAGGCCGAGGAACTGGGCCTGGAGTGGATCGCGGAGATCGGCGCCGCCGGTCAGGTCGCCGGTCCCGACTCGACGCTGCAGGACCAGCCGGCCAACGCCATCCTCGCGGCGTGCGCCAAGGAGGGCATCACCCCGGCCGAGCTGGATCTGATCGAGATCAACGAGGCCTTCGCGGCGGTCGGTGTCTCCTCGACCAGGAAGCTGGGCTACGACCCGGAGAAGGTGAACGTCAACGGTGGCGCCATCTCCATCGGTCACCCGCTCGGCATGTCCGGCGCGCGCATCCTGCTGCACCTGGCGCTGGAGCTGAAGCGCCGCGGTGGCGGTGTCGGCGCGGCCGCGCTGTGTGGTGGCGGCGGTCAGGGTGACGCGCTGATCATCCGCGTGCCCGCCTGATTCATCGCTCGACGACGGGCCCCGGTGCCGGGTGGCGCCGGGGCCCGTCGTGTGACCCGTCCAACTACACAGTGTCGTAGGTCATGCTGCACAATGGCTGGTATGGGTTTCTTCGATCTGCGCACCACTGCCAGCCGGTTCCGGTTCCTGGCCGTGCTCGAGGCGCTGTCCTGGATCGGTCTGCTGACCGGTATGGCGTTCAAGTACCTGCCCGCCGAGGGCAACGAGATCGGCGTGAAGATCTTCGGGCCGGTGCACGGCGTCATCTTCGTGCTGTTCGTGATCACCGCGCTGCTGACCGCGCGCGAGCTGAACTGGAGCTGGAAGACCACCGTGCTGGCGCTCGCGTCCAGCATCCCGCCGCTGTTCACCGTGATCTTCGAGGTCTGGGCCGTGCGCACCGGGCAGCTCGGTGAGCTGAGCAAGGGCTCCCCGGCAGCCGCTCCCGCGGCTTCGTGACAAACTGGGAAGCGTGACTCGACCCGCTGCCCGTCGTCCTTCGCCCGCCGTCGCCGCCGCCATGTCCGGTGCGGTGGATCTGTCCGCGCTGAAGCAGCCGCCCGCCGCCCCCGGCGGTGCGGCCGCCGCCCCGGGGAACCACTCGGTCACCGAGGCGGATTTCGAGACCAAGGTCATCCGTCGCTCGATGCAGGTGCCCGTGGTGGTCGCGCTGTTCTCGCAGCGCAGCCCGGGCAGCGTCGAGCTGATGCGCACGCTGGAACGCCTCAACGCCGACGATCGCGGCAGCTGGGATCTGGCCGTGATCGAGGCCGAGGCGAACATGAACATCGTGCAGGCCCTGCGCGTGCAGGGCATCCCCACGGTGATCGCGGTCGCCGGCGGGCAGCCGCTGGCCGACTTCGAGGGCGCCCAGCCCGAGGCGCAGGTCCGGCAGTGGATCGACGCGGTGCTCGACGCGACCGCGGGCAAGCTCGAAGGCGACCCGAACCAGGCCGAGCAGCCCGAGGCGGAGGACCCGCGCTTCACCGCCGCAGAGGACGCCCTCGCCGAAGGTGACATCGCCGGCGCCGAGGCAGCCTACGAGGCGATCCTGGCCGAGGAGCCCGCCAACGAAGAGGCCAAGGCGGCGCTGCGTCAGCTGCGCTTCCTGACCAGGGCGCAGCAGATCGACCCGACCGTGGTCGCCACCGCCGACGCCGAGCCGGGCAACCTGGACGCCGCCCTCGACGCCGCCGACGTGGAACTGCTCGAGCAGCGCCCCGAGGCGGCCTTCGACCGGATCATCGCCGTGATCAAGCGCACCGCGGGCGACGACCGCACCAAGGCGCGCACCCGCCTGCTCGAGCTGTTCGAGCTGTTCGATCAGGCCGAGCCGTTCGTCGTGGCCGCGCGCCGCAAGCTCGCCGCCGCGCTGTACTGATCGCGAGCCTCCTCGAGGCCGTCCGGGCTGAACCGCCCGGGCGGCCTCCTCGTATGTCCGGGTCGACCCGCGGCGCCGCCGCGAGCTGACGCGAGGAGAACGCGATGACCTCACTCGACCACGCCGCCGCACCCGATCAGGCCGAGGTGGAAGCCTTCGCCGGGACGATGATCGAGGTCCTCGACCACGCGGCCGCCGCGCTGATGATCAGCATGGGACACCAGGTCGGCCTGTTCGACACCATGGCCGCCACTCCGGGCGCGACCAGCAAGGAGCTCGCCGCGGCGGCCGGGCTGAACGAGCGGTATGTCCGGGAGTGGCTCGGCGCCGTCACCACCGCGGGCATCGTCGACTACGACGCGGCGACCGGTACCTACACCCTGCCGCCCGCGCACGCCGCCAGCCTGACCAGGGCCGCGGGGCCGAACAATCTGGCCCGTGTCATGCAGTTCATCGCCCAGCTCGGCGAGGTCGAACCCAAGATCGTCGAGCGGTTCCGGGTGGGCGGCGGCCTGTCCTACGACGACTACGCCCGCTTCCACGCGCTGATGGCCGAGGAGAGCGCCGAGGTGTTCGACGCGGCGCTGATCGATGTGGTGCTGCCGATGTCGCCCGGCCTGACCGACCGGCTGCTGATGGGGATGGACGTGGCCGACATCGCGTGCGGCAGCGGCCACGCGGTGAACCTGATGGCGCGGGCGTTCCCGGCCAGCCGGTTCCG
Source organism: Nocardia neocaledoniensis (assembly GCF_003182135.1). Taxonomy (GTDB): domain Bacteria; phylum Actinomycetota; class Actinomycetes; order Mycobacteriales; family Mycobacteriaceae; genus Nocardia; species Nocardia neocaledoniensis. The sequence goes on from NZ_QGTL01000020.1 coordinate 6,295, forward strand.
CGGCTACGACTTCTCCGCCGACGCGATCGCGGCCGGGCGGGCCGAGGCCGAGGCGATGGGCCTGACGAACGTGGAGTTCGTGGAGCAGGACGTCGCGCGGCTGCACGCGCCCGAATCCTGCGACCTGATCACCGTGTTCGACGCGATCCACGATCAGGCGCACCCCGCCGAGGTGCTGGCCAACATCGCCGAGGCGCTGCGCCCGGACGGCGTCTTCCTGATGGTCGACATCCACGCGTCGAGCAGGCTGGAGGAGAACGCCGACCTTCCGCTCGGCCCGTTCCTCTACACGGTGTCGACGATGCACTGCATGTCGGTCTCGCTGGGGCAGGGCGGTGACGGACTCGGCACGGTGTGGGGTGAGCAGCGTGCGCTGTCGATGCTGGCCGACGCGGGGTTCACCGACGTGCGGACCCATCATGTCGACGGTGATCCGCTCAACACCTACTACGTCGCGACCATGGGCTGAACTATCGTCGAAACATGCGCTCCAAGAAGGATGTTCAGCACCGGGTCGTGACCACGGTCCAGCGGCGGCTCAACCGGGTCGTGCGCAGGCTGCCGGGGCACCAGCTGATCGAGACCACCGGCCGGGTGAGCGGGCAGCCGCGGACGACGCCGATCGGTGGGCGCCGGGTCGGGGACCAGTTCTGGCTGGTCTCCGAATTCGGTGAGCGCTCGCAGTACGTGCGCAACATCATGGTCGACAACCGGGTTCGGGTGCGGCTGCGCGGACGCTGGCACAACGGCACCGCCCATCTGGTGCGCGAGGACGACCCGCGTGCCCGGCTGCGCGCGCTCCCGCGCTACAACAGCGCCGCGGTGCGCGCGGTCGGTACCGACCTGCTGACGATCCGCGTAGACCTCGAGCACTGAGCTCAGCGCTCGGCGGCCAGCCAGACGGCGCTGTGCGGCGCCAGGGTGACCGTGGCGGAGGCGGGCCGGCCGTGCCACGGGGTGTCGTCGGCGGTGACGGCGCCGAGGTTGCCGATACCGGAGCCGCCGTACTCGGCGGCGTCGGTGTTGAGGATCTCGCGCCAGCTCCCGGTGGCAGGCAGGCCGACGCGGTAGTTCTCCCGCGTGGAGCCGGAGAAGTTGAAGACGCAGGCGACCGCGCTGCCGTCGGAGCCCCAGCGCAGGAAGGCGAAGACATTGGCGGCGCTGTCGTCGGCCTCGATCCAGGAGTGCCCGCCCGGCGTGGTGTCCTGGCTCCACAGCGCCGGGTGCGCGGTGTAGGTGCGGTTGAGGTCGGCGACCATGGTGGAGATGCCCTGGTGCAGGGGGTTGTCCAACTCGTGCCAGTCCAGGCCGCGGTCGTTGTCCCACTCGCGGAACTGGCCGAACTCCTGACCCATGAACAGCAGCTGCTTGCCGGGGTGGGCCCACATGTAGGCCAGCAGCGCGCGCACGCCGCTCGCCTTGGTGAAGTCGTCGCCGGGCATCCTGGTCCACAGGGTGCCCTTGCCGTGCACGACCTCGTCGTGGCTGATCGGCAGCACGTAGTTCTCGCTCCACGCGTAGACCAGGGAGAAGGTCATCTCGTTGTGGTGCCAGGACCGGTGGATCGGGTCGCGCCCCAGGTAGCCGAGGGTGTCGTGCATCCAGCCCATGTTCCACTTCATGGTGAAACCGAGCCCGCCCACATCGGTGCCGCGGGTGACGCCGGGCCAGGTGGTCGACTCCTCGGCGACGGTGACCACGCCCGGATACGCGCGATGCACGGTGTCGTTGAGTTCCTGCAGGAAGTCGACGGCCTCGAGGTTCTCCCTGCCGCCGTAGATGTTCGGCTCCCAGCCGCCCTCGGGGCGGGAGTAGTCCAGGTACAGCATCGAGGCCACCGCGTCGACGCGCAGGCCGTCGATGTGGAACTCCTCGATCCAGTAGGCGGCGTTGGCGACGAGGAAGTTGCGGACCTCGTTGCGGCCGAAGTCGAACACGTAGGTGCCCCAGTCGAGTTGCTCGCCGCGGCGGGGGTCGGGGTGCTCGTAGAGCGGGGTGCCGTCGAAGCGGGCCAGCGCCCACTCGTCGCGCGGGAAGTGCGCGGGCACCCAGTCGAGCAGGACGCCGATGCCGGCGTTGTGCAGGTGGTCGACGAAGTAGCGGAAATCGTCGGGACTGCCGAAGCGGGAGGTCGGTGCGTAGTACGAGGTGACCTGGTAGCCCCAGGAACCGCCGAACGGGTGCTCGGCGACGGGCAGCAACTCGACGTGGGTGAAGCCGGTCGCGCGCACGTATTCGGCGAGCTGCGCGGCCAGCTCGCGATAGCCGAGGCCGGGCCGCCACGACCCGAGGTGCACCTCGTAAACGCTCATGGGGGAGCGGGTCGCGTCGGTGGTGGCGCGGGCGTCGAGCCAGGAGCTGTCGGTCCACAGGTGGTCGGCGCGGGTGACCACCGACGCGGTCGCGGGCGGCACCTCGGTCGAAAAAGCCAGCGGGTCGGCATGGTCGACGACGCGGCCGTCGGCGCCGTGTACTCGGTACTTGTAGCGCGTGCCCGGTCCGACGCCCGGCACGAACACCTCCCAGACCCCGGAGGAACCGAGCGCGCGCATCGGCGCCGAGGCGCCGCCCCACAGATCGAAATCGCCGAACACGGTGACGCCGCGGGCATTCGGCGCCCAGACCGCGAACGACGTGCCGTCGACGTCGCCGTCGAGGGTGGTGTAGTGGCGCGGGTGCGCGCCGAGCACCTCCCAGAGCCGGGTGTGGCGGCCCTCGCCGATCAGATGCAGATCGAACTCGCCGACCGTCGGCAGGAAGCGGTAGCCGTCGGCGGCGAGCACCGTCTGGCCGCCCGGATAGGTGGTGCGCAGGCGGTAGTCGTCGATCTGCGGGTAGGGCAATACGGCGGCGAAGACGCCGTGGCCCAACGACTTCAGTGGATGCTCCGAGCCGCCGACGAGCACCGTCACCGTCTCGGCCTGCGGGCGCAGGGCACGCACCGCGGTGCCGTCGGGGTGTGGATGCGCGCCCAGGACGGTGTGCGGGTCGGGATGGGTGCCCGCCGCGAGCAACATCAGGTCCCTGCGCTTCATCAGAAGCTCCGGCGGTAGGCCAGCGGGGCGCGGGCGGCGGCGGGCACGGCGGGCAGCGCCAGGATGTGCGCGACGGCTCGCGCCGGGTCGAGGCGCACGAAATTGTGCTGCCCCCAGTGGTATTCCTCGCCGCTGACCTCGTCGAAGACCACCGGATGGTCGTGCCATTCGCGGCCGATCGCGGGCAGGTCGAGCGAGATGTGGCCCTGCTCGGCGCCGTAGGGATTCAGGTTGACGATCACCAGGACCGCGTCACCGGAGGCCGGATCGAACTTGGAGTAGGCCAGCAGCGCGTCGTTGTCGACATGATGGAAATGGATGCAGCGCAACTGCTGCAGCGCGGGATGGGCGCGGCGGATCTCGTTGAGCCTGGTCAGCCATGGCTCGAGCGATTCGCCCCTGGCCAGCGCGCCGGCGAAATCACGCGGCCGCAGTTCGTACTTCTCCGAGTTCAGGTACTCCTCGCTGCCGGGGCGCACCGCCTCGTGCTCGAACAGTTCGAAGCCGGAGTAGACGCCCCAGGTTGGCCCGAGGGTTGCGGCCAGGGCGGCGCGGATGGCGAACATGCCGGGGCCGCCGTGCTGCAGGCTCTCGTGCAGGATGTCGGGCGTGTTGACGAACAGGTTCGGCCTGGCCTCGTCGGCCTTGGCGGCCAGCTCGTAGCCGAACTCGGTGAGCTCCCACTTGTGCACGCGCCAGGTGAAATACGTGTAGGACTGGCTGAATCCACGCCGCGCCAGGCCGTAGAGGCGCGCGGGGCGGGTGAACGCCTCGGACAGGAAGATCACGTCGGGATCGGTGCGGCGCACCTCGGCGATCAGCCATTCCCAGAAGTCGGCGGGCTTGGTGTGCGGGTTGTCGACGCGGAAGATGGTGACGCCGAGCGAGATCCAGTGCCGCACGACCCGCAGCACCTCGGCGTAGATGCCGTCGGGGTCGTTGTCGAAGTTGACCGGGTAGATGTCCTGGTACTTCTTCGGCGGATTCTCGGCGAAGGCGATGGTGCCGTCGGGCAGGGCGGTGAACCACTCCGGGTGCGCGGCCACCCACGGATGGTCCGGCGCGCACTGCAGGGCCAGATCGAGCGCGACCTCGAGGCCGAGTTCCCGCGCGGTGGCGACGAATTCGACGAAATCGGCCTCGGTGCCGAGCCGGGGATGGATCGCGTCGTGGCCGCCGTCGGCCGAACCGATCGCCCACGGCGAGCCGACGTCGCCCGGCTCGGTGGTGAGGCTGTTGTTGCGGCCCTTGCGGTTGATCTCGCCGACCGGATGGATCGGCGGCAGATACACCACGTCGAAACCCATGCCCGCGATGCGCGGCAGCTCTCTGGCGGCGGTGGCGAACGTGCCGTGCACCGGCTCGCCGTCGGCGTCGCGGCCGCCGGTCGAGCGCGGGAAGAACTCGTACCAGGAGCCGACCAGCGCGCGGCGGCGCTCCACGAACACCGCGTGCTGGGTGCCGCGGGTCACCAGCTCGCGCAGCGGGGTGGCGCGCAGGATCTCGGCGACCTCGGTGCTGAAGGCGGGCGCCACGCGGGCCGGGAGCTGCTCGTCGCCGCGCAGGGCGGCCGCCGCCGCGCGCAATCGCTCGAACTGCTTCTTGGGGACGGCCTGGGCGGCGCGGTCGAAGAGGGCGGCGCCGATCTCGAGGTCGTTGGCGAGGTCGGCGGCGGACTGGCCGACCGCGAGCTTGGCCTCCACCGCCGAGCGCCAGGTGGCGATCGGGTCGCTCCAACCCTCGATCCGGAAGGTCCAGGTGCCGGGCAGATGCGGGGTGAACACCGCGCTGAAGACGTCGGGTTCGTACTCGGGTGTCATCCGGATACGGGTGATCCGGGACGAACCGGGCGCGCGGACGGCCAGCGTCGCCGCCACGGCATCGTGGCCCTCCCGCCACACCACGGCGCGCACGGGAAACACCTCGCCCACCGCGGCCTTCGCTGGGCGGCCGCCGGGAATCGACGGGGCGATGTCATCGATGGCAATCCGGCCGGTCACCGCACAAACCTACTGGATTCGGCCGCCGGGTGGCGGGAGGAGCACGCGTCCGGGCAGCCGCGGACGGCGGTATCCGTTAGGGTTCGGCTGGTGAAGGCACTCCGTCGGTTCACTGTCCGTGCCCATCTGCCGGAGCGGCTCGCCGCGCTGGGCGAGCTCTCGACGAACCTGCGGTGGTCGTGGCACGGCCCGACGCAGGATCTGTTCGCCGAGCTCGATCCCGAGCTGTGGCGCTCCGTCGGCCAGGACCCCGTGCGCATGCTGGGCGAGGTGCCCGCGGCGCGGCTCGACGAGCTCGCCGCCGACCCCGCCTACGCCGCGCGCGTCGACGCGGCCGCCGCCGGGCTGGCCGACTACCTGACCCGGCCGCGCTGGTTCCAGGAGCAGACCGGGACCACCGTCGCGGGCATCGCCTACTTCTCGATGGAGTTCGGCGTCACCGAGGTGCTGCCGAACTACTCCGGCGGGCTCGGCATCCTCGCCGGTGACCACCTCAAGGCCGCCTCCGATCTCGGCCTGCCGCTGATCGGGGTGGGGCTGCTGTACCGCTCCGGCTACTTCCGGCAGTCGCTGTCGGCCGACGGCTGGCAGATGGAGCACTACCCGGCGCTCGACCCGCAGGGGCTGCCGTTGCGGCTGCTCACCAGCGACGGCTCACCGGTGCTCGTGCACGTCGGGATGCCGGAGGGGCGGGTGCTGCGGGCGCGGGTGTGGATCGCGCAGGTCGGCCGGATCCCGTTGCTGCTGCTCGATTCCGACATCGCCGAGAACGATCCGGAACTGCGCGCGGTCACCGACCGGCTCTACGGCGGCGACCAGGATCATCGGATCAAGCAGGAGATCTTGGCCGGGATCGGCGGGGTACGCGCCGTGCGGGCCTATACCAGGGCCAACGGCCTGCCCGACCCCGACGTGTTCCACATGAACGAGGGTCACGCCGGTTTCCTCGGCGTCGAGCGGATCCGCGAATTCGTCGCGGGCGGACTGGATTTCGACACCGCGCTGGCGACGGTGCGGGCCGGGACGGTCTTCACCACGCACACTCCGGTGCCCGCCGGCATCGACCGGTTCCCGATGCCGCTGGTACGCCGCTACTTCGGCGGCGCGCACGGTGAGTCCGAATCCGCGCTGCTGCCCGGCCTTTCCGTCGACCGCATCCTGGCGTTCGGCCGCGAATCCGATCCCTCGGTGTTCAACATGGCGCACATGGGCCTGCGGATGGCCCAGCGCGCCAACGGCGTCTCGCGGCTGCACGGTGAGGTCAGCCGGGAGATGTTCGCCGGGCTGTGGCCTGGCTTCGACGCCGCCGAGGTGCCGATCGGGTCGGTCACCAACGGCGTGCACGCGCCGACCTGGGCCGCGCGCGAATGGATCGACAAGGCCCGCGAACACGTCGGCCCCGAGCTGGTCGAGGAGGCGCGCGGCTGGGAGAAGCTCCGCGACGTGGACCTCGGCGAGCTGTGGTCGACGCGGAACACCTTGCGCGGCATCCTGATCGACGAGGTGCGCCGCAGGCTGCGCGAGTCCTGGCACCAGCGCGGCGCGGCCGAGGCCGAGCTCGGCTGGGTCGACGAGGTCTTCGACCCGAACGTGCTCACCGTCGGCTTCGCCCGCCGCGTGCCCACTTACAAGCGCCTGACCCTCATGCTGCGCGATCCCGAACGGCTGCGCGCGCTGCTGCTCGACCCCGAGCGGCCGGTCCAGCTGGTGGTCGCGGGCAAGAGCCACCCCGCCGATGACGGCGGCAAGGCCCTGATCCAGCAGGTCGTGCGCTTCGCCGACGATCCGGCGGTGCGCCACCGCATCGTCTTCCTGCCCGACTACGACATGTCGATGGCCCGCTACCTGTACTGGGGCTGCGATGTGTGGCTGAACAATCCGCTGCGCCCGCTCGAGGCCTGCGGGACCTCCGGCATGAAGTCCGCGCTCAACGGCGGGCTCAACCTGTCGATCCGCGACGGCTGGTGGGACGAGATGTACGACGGCGAGAACGGCTGGGCCATCCCCACCGCCGACGGCGTCCGCGACGAGCACCGCCGCGACGACCTCGAGGCCGCGGCGCTCTACGAACTCGTCGAGCGCACCGTCGCGCCCCGCTTCTACGACCGTGACGCCGCGGGCGTGCCGGTCCGCTGGACCGAGATGGTGCGCCACACCCTGCAGACCACCAGCCCGAAGGTGCTCGCCTCGCGCATGGTCCGCGACTACGCCGAGCAGTACTACGGCCCCGCCGCGGCGGCCTTCGCGCGCGCGGCGGCCGACGATTTCGCCGGCGCGGCGCGGGTCGCCGAGTACCGCAAGCGGGTCGAGGCGGCCTGGCCCGCGGTGCGGGTCGCCCAGGTCGACAGCTCCGGGCTGCCCGACACCCCGGTGATCGGCGCGGAGCTGGAGCTGCGCGCGCGGATCGAACTCGGCGGGCTCGCACCCGCGGACGTGGTGGTGCAGGCGGTGCTCGGCCGGGTGTCGCCGACCGACGACCTGTCCGACACCACCACCATCGAGATGACCCACACCGGCACCGAGGAGGGCATCGAGCGCTACGAGGTGCGTTCGCCGGTGCCGCTGTCGGGCGCTGTCGGCTACACCGTGCGTGTGCTGCCGCACAACGCGTTGCTCGCCTCGGACGCCGAACTGGGGCTGGTGGCGGTGGCGGGCGCGTGACCTGCGCCGTATCGGGCGCCGCGGGTTGTTCGATTCAGTGAACTTTCCGCTAACGTTCCCTCGCATCCTTCTTCTTTGAATCCGCGGACTGGAGAGTCATGGCCAGCGATCTCGTAACCCGCGCCCGACGGCGCATCGACGGATACTTCGGTGTCACGTCGAGCGGGTCCACCTACCGGCGCGAGATCATGGCGGGCACGGTCACGTTCCTCGCGATGTCCTATGTGCTGGCGGTGAATCCGTCGATCCTCGGCGACGAGGGCGCCCTGGGCGACAAGGGCATCCCGATGCAGGCGGTGTTCACCGCGACGGCCGTCGCCGCGGTGTTCGGCACGCTGGTGATGGGCATCTGGGCGCGTTACCCGATCGCGCTGGCGCCGGGCATGGGTCTCAACGCGTTCTTCGCCTACACGGTGGTGCTCGGCATGGGCATCCCGTGGCAGGTCGCGCTGTCGGGCACGCTGGTCTCGGGCGTCATCTTCTTCGTGCTCGCGGTCACCAAGATCCGGGAGAAGATCCTCAACGCCATCCCGTTGCAGATGAAGTTCGCGGTCGGCGCCGGCATCGGCCTGTTCGTCGCGTTCCTCGGGTTGAAGAACGCGGGCATCGTCGTCAACAGCGACGCGACGCTGGTGACCCTGGGCGATCTCACCGCGGGCACCACGCTGCTGGCGATCTTCGGCCTGGTCATGACGGTGATCTTCCTGGTGCGCGGCTGGCACGGCGCGGTGCTGTACGGCATCGTGGCGACGACGATCCTGGGCATCGTGACCGGCCTGGTCGATCTCCCGAGCGGAATCGCCGAGCTGCCCAAGGGCCTGGATCAGACCTTCGGGCAGGCGATCATCCACCTGCCCGACGTGTTCACCGGCGAGATGATCGTCGTGGTGCTCACGGTGCTGTTCGTGGATTTCTTCGACGCCTCGGGCACCCTCATCGGCGTCGCGAACCAGGCCGGGCTGCTGAACAAGGACGGCACGCTGCCGCGCGCGGCGAGCGCACTGGCCGCCGACTCGGTGGGCACCACCGCGGGCGCGATCATCGGCACCTCGACCACCACGGCGTACGTGGAATCGACGGCGGGTGTGTCGGCGGGCGGCCGGACCGGCTTGACCGCGGTGACGACGGCGGGCTGGTTCCTGCTCGCGATGTTCTGCTATCCGATCTTCTCGGTGATCGCCGGATCGGCCGAGATCACCGCGCCCGCGCTGATCGTGGTCGGCGTGCTGATGTCGCGCGCGCTGGGCGACATCGACTGGCAGCACCTCGAGTACTCGGTGCCGGCGTTCCTGACCGTCATCATGATGCCGCTGACCTACTCGATCGCCAACGGCCTGGCCATGGGCATGATCTTCTACCCGGTCGTGATGGTCGCCAGGGGCCGGGCCAAGGAGGTCCATCCGGCCATGTGGGTCCTGATGGTGCTGTTCCTCGGGTACTTCGCTTTCCTCGTCGAGTAGGTGTCCGCACCATAGGTGTGCCTATACTTAGGCTAGCCTAGCCAAGCTCGAAGGAGATGTATTCATGAAGCGCTCGCTCTTCGCCGCGTCGATGGCGGTTGCCGCCCTCTTCGCGCCGGTCACCGCGGCCGTCGTCGCCGCCCCCGCCGCCATCGCCGCCCCGGCCACTCCGTCGGCCGGTGAGCTGCAGGGCAAGCTGCAGGCCGCCATGAACGGTTCGGGCGCCGAGCTCGAGTCCGGCAATGCGGGCAGCCTGGCCGTGGTGCGCGACACCGTGAACCGCATCCCCGGCTACAGCTGGGATGTCTCGGGCCCGGTGACCGTTGACGGCGACACCCTCTCGGCCACGCTGAACAGCCGCCTGGGTGACTACACCTACCCGATTCCGGTGACCTGGAAGAACATCGACGGCACCTGGAAGCTGTCGCAGGAGTCGGAGAGCGAACTGGTCGGTTACGCGACCATGGCGTGGTGATTTCGCACCGGTAGAGGCCGCCCCTTTCGGGGCGGCCTTTCGCTTTCTCGTGACGAGCGTCACGGAACTCCGGGGCGCGCTCGTGAAATAGTTGTCCCGGGCCCAGGGTTGTGCACGGACAGGCAACCGGACCGTGGTCCGGTTGCGGGCATGTTTCGAATCGCAGATGAGGACACGATGACCGACACCGCTACCCGCACCACTCCCTCGACAATCACGAAGACCGCCGACGCGCTCGATGCCAGCGGCATCGGCCTGCTCGTCCTCCGCGTCGGCTTCGGCGGCCTGATGGCCGCCTACGGCACCCAGAAACTGTTCGGCTGGTTCAACGGACAGGGCCTGACGGCCACCCAGCAGGGCTTCGACGCGATGGGCTACAACCCCGGCGCGCTCTTCGGCACCCTGGCCGGTCTCACCGAGCTGGTCGGTGGACTGCTGCTCGTCGCCGGGCTGTTCACCCCGCTGGCCGCGGCCATCGTCCTCGGCACGATGATCAACGCGATCAACGTCCTCTGGAGCGGCGGGCTCTTCCCGGCCGATCCCAGCGTGATGGGCTTCTCGACCCCGCTGCTGTTCGCCATCGTCGCGGCGGTGCTCGCCTTCACCGGCCCCGGTGTCTACTCGCTCGACGCCGGCCGGCCGTGGGCGCGCCAGGGCGTCGTGTGGGGCGCGGCCGCGGTGGCGCTGGCCGTCGTCACGGCGGTGCTCACGCTGATCCTCAAGTGGGCCCTCTGACATCAGGCGACAACCGTCGCGGGCGGCGCGGTGACCGGGTTTCGGTCACCGCGCCGCTTTTTCGTCACCAGCTCGACGCTCGCGGTTGGGCGCAGGCCCCGCATCTGTCGGCGGCGGCGATTACCCTCGGCGTCGGCGCCGGTCGAAGCGGCGCCACGGCATCGTCCGCGCGTCGAAGAGGAGAGCTGCGATGAAGGCTTACGACCTGGGTTTCGGAGATTCGGCGGACAAGCTGGCGGAGACGCCCGGCGGGGAACCGCTGACCCTCGACGCGCCGGTGCGCTCCGGCTGGATCGGCAGCGAGGGCCCCGCGATCGACCCGGCCACCTGGCCGCGCGGGCCGGTCACCGGGCTGCCGATGATGCACGCGCTCACCCTGCGACTGCCCGCCGACTTCCAGCGGCGTGGCCCGAAATTCCCCGCCATCGCCTTCTTCCAGGGGGAGGGTCAGTTCGCCGACGCGAACGATCCGGTGGCTCCTGACGCCGCCTCCGACGACCCGATCGCGCGCGATCTGGCCGCCACCCGCCTGCACTCGCAGCTGCAGCTGCTGCACGACGAGATCGGCGGGGTGTTCGCGCTGATCTGGCTCACCGAGGAGGAGTTCGCGGGCGGTCCGGTCGCCCCGCCCGCCGACGTGCGCGCGCCCGGCTCCCCGGTCGCGAGCGACGAGGGCTGTAACGCCTGGGACGACCTGCATCCCACCGTCGGCGTCTGGTTGGCCGAGCGCGTCGCCGATCCGAATGTCGGCATCCCGCCGGTCGAGTACGAACCGAACACCCGCTACCAGGACCCGCTCACCGAGGACTCCGGCTGGACCCCGTGGGCCGAACCGCTCTTCGGCCGCTCCCATCTGGGCGGCACCGCGTTCCCCGTGCAGGCGCTGCCCGAGGGGCTGACCCCGTACTACCTGGAGATCGAGGAGGTCTCGGGCATGAACTTCGGCGGCGGCAACGCCCAGCTCGACCTGGAATCGGGCGTGTTCGACTGGGCCTGCGGCTAGGGCTCAGTCGACCATCGCCGGGCGGTCGTCGTCAGGGTGCGCCCCGCCGACGACCTTCGGCGGCCGGATGGCGTGCGAAACCCGTTCAGCGGCAGGCGGATCGAGGATGATCGGTTCGATCGGCGCGGGTGGCTCGGCACGGAGCAGCTGGACGACCCCGACCAGGACCAGCAGATAGATGATCACGTAGACGTTCATCAGGAGCTGGATGCCCGGCCACCACGGTGGGAGCAGGAACGTGCCGACGCTGACCCACGTGGGCGTGTAGGTGTAGGTCCAGGCCGCGATGGCGACATACAGCGCGCCCGCGGCGAGCCACCAGCGGCCACGGCCCTGCGCGCGGTGGATCAGATACACCATCAGCGGGACGAACCAGACCCAGTGGTGGCCCCAGGAATACGGGGAGACGGCGCAGGCGGTGAGCCCGCCGAGCGTCACCGACAGCAGCTGTTCACCGCGCCGGGCCAGCGCGGCCGCGAGCCACATGGCCAGCAGCGCCACCGGCACCGCGATCAGCAGCCACAACCAGATCGGCGCGGGCCCGTGCACGAGATGCGCGATGGCGCCGCGCAGTGACTGGTTCGACGGGTGGGCGTCGGGGGCGATGCGGCCCGACTGGAAGAACGTCGAGGTCCAGTACTGATAGGAATCGCGGGGCAGGACCAGCGCGGTGAGTCCGATCGTCGCCACGAAGGTGAGCGCCGCGGTGGCCGCGGCGCGCCACTGCCGCTGCGCGAGGTACTGGGCGACGAAGTACAGCGGCGTCAGTTTGATGCCCGCCGAGATGCCCACCCCGAGCCCGCGCAGCCTGCTGCCCTCGGGCCGGGAGAAGTCCCACAGCACCAGCAGCATCAGCCACAGATTGATCTGGCCGTAGTACAGCGTCGTGCGCACGGGCTCGGCGAACGTGCAGGCCAGCGTGATCAAGATGCTGACAAGGACCAGACGAGTGGTCACCCGGTAGCCCAGCATGCGCCAGCTCTGCAGCACGACCGCGAACAGCACCAGGAGATTGAGCCCCATCCAGGTGTTGGTGACCGCGCCCCACGGGATCAGCAGCAGCGGCAGGAACACCAGCGCCGAGAACGGGGTGTAGGTGTAGAGCAGTCCGAGATGGGTCGGCTCGATGTAGAGCGCCCGATCGTGCAGGACCCGCCAGCCGCCGTCGCGGTAGATGTGGACATCGAGACCGCCGGCGAGGATGCCGCCGCTGATCATGTGCGGGTCCATGGTGGCGAACAACAGCGTCACGCCGGCGACGGCGGTGCCGAGTAGCAGGAGGAGCGTCGAGATCTTGTGCGGGAGCACCGCGCGTCGATTTTTCTCCACCACAGCCGTGCTACCGCTCGGCTCGCATCGTATGCACGTCTAAGAACCTACCGCCGCCCCGACCGGGTTCGCGTCGCGGCCCGCCATTGGTAGGCGATCCCTATCAGCTCGCCCGGTCCGGGCCAGGTCAGGCGGCGGGTTGCAGGACCAGCATGGTGTCGGCGCCGTGGTGGAACTCGTAGCGGACCTTGCGCAGCGCGGTGGGGATGCCCTTGTCGTGCAGTTCGGTGCGCAGGTGGCCGACCAGGTCGTCCAGGGGCGCGCCGGTGTAGTCGAGCAGGGGATACAGGCGCGCCTCCCCGGCGGTGACCCGCGCGAGTTCGTGCAGCGCCGCCAGGTGGAATTCGGCGTCGAGGCGGTCGGCGTAGCTGAACAGCAGGTGCGAGCTCAGCGACAGGTCGAAGGACTTGTCCGGAAACGGTAGCTCGGGCAGGCTCGCCGCGATGTAGCGGTGCGGCTCGGTGCGCACGTCGGCCGCGAAGCGCCGGGCGGCGCCGCGGCGGATGGCGGCGTGCCCGTCGGGGGAGCCGTACCAGTCCCAGCGGTAGCGGTGCGCGTTGGCGGCGGCCCACGCCACCGCGCGGTCGTTCTCGGTGACGGCGTCTTCGGCCAGATCGGTGGTGGGACGCGCATAGATGGGGTCGACCGCGGTGACCGCGGCGCCGAGCGCGCTGGCTTCAGCGGTGAAACTCGCCGCGCCGCCGGGACAATCGAGGATTCGGCGACCGGTGAGATCGTCGTCGGACAGGTGAAACATCGCGCGGTACTCGGCCAAAGATCTTGCGCTGACCAGAAATTCGCCGAGTACCTCGCCATCGGCGTGGTGCTTCATCTGCCAACGTTCTCATGAGATGCTTTCGCCCGGTAGCGAATTCACCGTTGTGGTCATGCGAATTGCACGACTCGGTCGCGCTAGGCCGAGGCGGTGAGCCTGCGCAACGCCTTCGACACGACCTCGGGATCGGTGGTCTCCCAGTACGGCGGCAGCGAGGCGCGCAGGTATCCGCCGTAGCGGGCGGTCGCCAGGCGCGAATCCAGGATGGCGACCACACCGCGGTCGTCCACACTGCGCAGCAGCCTGCCGGTGCCCTGTGCGAGCAGCAGGGCCGCGTGATTGGCCGCCACCGTCATGAACCCGTTGCCGCCGCGCGACTCGACCGCCCGCTGGCGCGCCGTGAGCAGCGGATCGTCGGGGCGGGGGAACGGAATGCGGTCCAGGATCACCAGGCTCAGCGACGGGCCGGGCACATCCACGCCCTGCCACAGGGTGAGTGTGCCGAAAAGCGAGGTCTCGGGGTCGTCGGCGAACTTGCGGACCAGCGCGCCCATCGAATCGTCGCCCTGGCACAGTACCGGGGTGTCGAGGCGTTGGCGCAGTGCCTCGGTGGCCGCCTTGGCGGCGCGCATCGAGGAGAACAGCCCCAGCGTGCGGCCGCCCGCCGAGGTGATCAGCTGCTCGATCTCGTCGAGATAGGCCGGCGAGAGGCCGTCGCGACCCGGCGGGGGCAGATGCTTGGCGACATAGAGGATGCCGGACTTGGCGTGATCGAACGGGGAGCCGACATCGAGGGAACTCCAGCGCACCGACTCCGTATCGGCCGGCGCGGTGGCGCCGTTGGCCAACGCGGGATCGACCTTGCCCGCGGCCTGCGACGGCAGTCCCCAGGTGATGGCAAGGCTGTCGAAGGAGCCGCCGATCTGCAGCGTCGCCGAGGTGAGCACGACCGTCGCGGTGCCGAACAGCCTGCTGCGCAGCAGCCCGCCCACCGACAGCGGCGCCATCCGCAGGGTGCGCCGCGCGACGCCGCGGATCTCGTCGGCCGAGAGCCAGATGACGTCGCGGCGCGCGGCCGGATCCGCCTCCTCGAACGCGGTCAGGGCGCGCACGGCGGCATCGTGCACCTCGTCGATGGCGGCCACCGCCATGGTGCGGGCCGCCGCGTTGTCCGGATCGTCGGTGGCCTTGACGCTGCCCTGCGGCGCGATCGCGGTGCGCGCGTTCCACGCGGCGTCGCGGACCAGGGCGAGCACGGGGGCGATGCCGTCGGGCAGCTGGTCCCAGCGGCCGGGCGGCATGTCCTCGAGCGCCTCGTGGAAGGCCTCGGCGGCACCCTCGAGCCGGTCGACCTCGCGTTCGTCGATCAGCTTGGTGCAGCGGCGGGCCGCGGCGCTGATCGCGGTCGCGGCCAGTTCGGCGGTCGCGACGCCGGTGACCCGGTCGACCAGTTCGTGCGCCTCGTCGATCACCACGACATCGTGCTCGGGCAGGACCTGGATGCCGCTGATCGCGTCGATCGCGAGCAGAGCGTGATTGGTGACCACCACGTCGGCCTGCGCCGATTCCGTGCGCGCCTTCTCGGCGAAGCAGTCCTGGCCGAACTGGCAGCGGGTCTTGCCCAGGCATTCGCGCGAGGACACGCTCACCTGCCGCCAGGCCCGGTCGCTCACGCCGGGCGCGATCTCGTCGCGGTCGCCGGTCTCGGTGTCGGAAGCCCACTCGTTGAGGCGCTGCACCTCGCGGCCCAGCTTGGAGATGGCGAAGGCGTCGAACAGTTCGGCCTCGCCCGTGTCCTCCGGGATGACACTGTTGATCTTGTTCAGGCACAGATAGTTGTTGCGGCCCTTGAGGATCGCGAACTGCGGCGTGCGGCCGAGCGGCTTGCTCAGCGCCTCGGCCAGCCGCGGCAGATCGCGGTCGACGAGCTGACGCTGCAGCGCGATCGTCGCCGTGGAGACGACCACCGTGCGCCCCGTCCGCACCGCGTGCCGCAGGCTCGGCACAAGGTAGGCCAGCGACTTGCCGGTGCCGGTCCCGGCCTGCACGGCCAGGTGCTCCTTGGTGTCGATCGCGTGGTCGACGGCGGTGGCCATGGTGGTCTGCCCGGTGCGCTCCTTCCCTCCCAGCGCGTGCACGGCGGTGGCGAGCAGTTCGGCGACGGGAGGAAGTTCGGGCACGCAGGCAGCTTATCCGCCTCCCACGACAAGTCCGTCCGCCTCAGTACTCCCGGACGAAGTCGTCGAGGTTGGCGCGGATGTAGTCGAGGATGCGGTGTTCGAAATCGGCGGGCTCGTTGATGTCGTAGATCTCGTCGGGGTCGTCGGCGCGGTCGCCGTCGGGGCGGCGGATGCGGCCGGGGGCGGCGAGGGTCTGGTGCTCGTCGTCGAAGAAGCGGTCGAGGTCGTCGTCGGGGGAGCTGGGGGAGAAGTCGCGGGCGGTCAGAACGGCGGCCGCGGCCAGTTGCGGCATCCCGGCCGCGCGCAGACCCCTTGTGGCCCAGGGCAGTTCGCTGCGGCGGGTGCGCAGGTAACCGCTGAAGCCGGCGTCGAGGACCGTGGCGTGCAGGCTCGCCAGGGCCAGCAGGTGGGCGAAGGCGGGCGGCAGTTCGGCGAAGGCACCGATGCCGCGCCGCCGCAGCTCCTCGGTGCCGGGGTTGGACCAGAACACGATGTCGGCGGCGTCGTGGATGCTGTCGACCTCGGCCAGCGCGGTCGTCAGCCGGTCGCGCGTCGGCGCCGGGAATCGGTAGTCCATGCGTGCAGGGTAGGTCAGGCGGGCAGGGTGCCCGACAGCTCGACCCCGGCGTCACGCAGGGTGGTGAGGGCGGCGGCGACGGTGTCCGGCGCGACACCGGCCGTGAGATCGAGCAGCACTCTGGTGTCGAACCCCGCGGTGCGGGCGTCCAGCGCGGTGGCGCGCACGCAGTGGTCGGTGGCGATGCCGACCACGTCGACGGAGTCGATCCCCCGTGCCCGCAGCCAGTCGGCCAGCGGAGTGCCGTCCGCGGCGGCTCCCTCGAAACCGGAGTAGGCCGCGGAGTACTCGCCCTTGGAGAAGACCTCCTCCACCAGGCCGGTGTCCAGCGCCGGATGGAAGTCGGCGCCGGGCGTGCCGACGCGGCAGTGCGGCGGCCAGGTGTCGACATAGTCGGGCTCCGCGGAGAAGTGTTCACCGGGATCGACGTGATGGTCCCTGGTCGCGACCACCGCGTCGTAGTCCTGCCCGGCGACGAACTCACTGATCGCCGCGGCCACCGCGGCGCCGCCGGTCACCGCGAGCGAACCGCCCTCGCAGAAGTCGTTCTGCACGTCCACGATCACCAGACCGCGTCCCATACTGTCCTCCACTCCACGATCGCGCTGGCCCGCGCCTCTGCCCGCCGGGTCCGACGCCCTCATTCTCCGCCCACCCCGCCGGGTCGGCCACCCGGTCGAGGTGGTCCGCCCGCCGGCGCCGGATCCCCTCGTCGGCGGGCGCCGGGGCACCGATCCGCGAGGCAGGCGCGCGCGGACCACTCAGCCCAGGAACGTCGTCGGCACCGCGGGTTCGCCCGCCGACAGCTTGAGCCCCTCCCACGGCAGGCTGACCAGCCCGCGCGCCACCAGCTCCCGGCTCTGCGCCAGCGTGGCGGTCCCGTCGCACACCGCGCCGTCGCGCACCAGCGGCACCTGCAGCTCGCGCACCTGGAATCCGTTGGTGGACGGCGCTTCTCCCGCCTCCGGATAGACGATCTCCTCGACGATGGTGCCGGTCGCGCGGGCCAGGCGCACCGCCTTCTTGGTGCCGCCGCGCGACTGCTTGTGGCTGCTGCGCTTGGCGACCGGAACGCCCTCCACCTCCACCAGCTTGTAGACCATCCCCGCCGTCGGCGCGCCGGACCCGGTCACCAGCGAGGTACCGACGCCGTAGACGTCGACCGGCTCGGCGCGCAGGGCCGCGATCGCGTATTCGTCGAGGTCGCCGGAGACCACGATGCGGGTGCCGGTGGCGCCGAGGCCGTCGAGCTGATCGCGGACCTGCCTGGCCAGCACGCCGAGATCACCCGAGTCGATCCGCACGCCGCCGAGCTCGGTGCCTGCGACCTCGATCGCCGTCGCGACGCCCCTGGTGATGTCGAAGGTGTCCACCAGCAGCGTGGTGCCGACGCCGAGCGCCTCGACCTGGCTGCGGAAGGCGGCCGCCTCGTGCTCACCGTCGGCGCCGCTGTGCAGCAGGGTGAACGCGTGCGCGCTGGTCCCCGCGCCCGGCACGCCGAAGCTGCGCACGGCTTCCAGATTGGAGGTCGCGTCGAAACCGGCCAGATAGGCGGCGCGCGAACTCGACGGCGCGGCCAGCTCGTGGGTGCGGCGCGAGCCCATCTCGATCATCCGCCTGCCCGCCGCCGCGCTCACCATCCGCGCCGCCGCCGAGGCGATGGCGCTGTCGTGATTGAGGATCGACAGGATCAGCGTCTCGAGCAGCACACATTCGGCGAAGCTGCCGCGCACGGTGAGGATCGGCGAGCCGGGGAAGTACAGCTCGCCCTCGGCGTAGCCGTCGATGTCGCCGGTGAAGCGGTAGGACCGCAGCCAGTCGACGGTGGCCGGGTCGAGGAACTTCGCCGCGATCGCGAGCTCGGGCTCGCCGAAGCGGAATCGGGTCAGCGCCTCCAGCACCCGGCCGGTGCCCGCGACCACGCCGTAGCGACGGCCGTTGGGCAAGCGCCGGGCGAACACCTCGAAGGTGCACGCGCGATGGGCCGACCCGTCGGCCAGCGCGGCGGCCAGCATGGTCAGCTCGTACTGGTCGGTCAGCAGCGCGGTGCTGGCCTCGTCACGGATCTGCACACCCGAAACTGTAGTCACGCCGGGTGTTGTTTCTGTGGGGCCGCGTCGTACCCTGGGGTTTATGGCCGTGTGCAATTCCGTTCGAGCCGGCGCCGCCACCGACGCCGTGAACGCCGCACTGTCCGCGGCGCAGGCGACTCCGGAGGCCGTCGAGAACACCGAGATCCTCGAGGCCGAGGACCGACCATGGGTCACCGTCGTCTGGGACGACCCGGTGAACCTCATGCACTACGTCACCTACATCTTCCAGAAGCTCTTCGGCTACAGCAAAGCCAAGGCGACCGAGTTGATGCTGCAGGTGCACAACGAAGGCAAGGCGGTCGTGTCCTCCGGCTCCCGCGACAAGATGGAACAGGATGTGCGGCGGCTCCACGCCGCGGGGCTCTGGGCGACCATGCAGCGCGACGACTGAGTACCGTGTAACCCTGTGCGGAAGTGGAGCAGGAAGAACTCACTGAGTGGCCTCAAACTGCGGTCCGAGATGGACGAGCACGAGGCCACGGTTCTGCGCTCCCTGATCGGCGCCGTCTCCGGACTGCTCAGCGACCGCGCCGCCGAGACCCCCGAGGACGAACTCGCCGCCCTCACCGGCCTGCGCACCGGCAACTCCACCCCACCCGACGACCCGCAACTGCTGCGTCTGCTGCCCGATTTCCACCGGGCCGAGCCGGGCTCGCCCGACGCCAAGCGCGCCGATCTCAACGCCGCCCTGCGTAGCCTGCACGAGCCCGAGATCATCGACGCGAAGCTGGCCGCGGGCCGGGTGGTCCTGGACAGCTGCCCCGAGGCGGGCGGCAAGATCGTGCTCACCCCGGAGCAGGCCGACGCGTGGCTGGCCGCGCTCACCGATGTCCGCCTGGCGCTGGGCACCCTGCTCGACATCGACGACGACACGCCCGACCACTTCGATCCGAGCGATCCGCGGGCGCCGCACCTGGACGTCTACCACTGGCTGACCTGGATGCAGGATTCGCTGCTGCAGGCGCTCGCCCCCTGATTTCCTGGCCTTCCGCACCCGCACGAATCGCCCAGGAGGGTCGACAGATGCGCAGCACCCCCGGTCCACGCGACGCGATCACCGATGTGGCGGGCGTGCTCGTCGGCCACCACCACGTGCTCGACGACGACGTCACCCTCGGCACCGGCGCCGCGACCGGCTGCACCGTGATCAGGGTGCCCGGCGGGGCGACCGCCTCGGTCGATGTGCGCGGCGGCGGGCCCGGCACCAGGGAAACCGATCTGCTCGATCCGGCCAATACGGTGCGTCAGCTCAACGCGGTGCTGCTCACCGGCGGCAGCGCCTACGGCCTGGCCGCCGCCGACGGCGTGATGCGCTGGGCGGAGGAACACGGCGAGGGCATCCCGATGGACCCCACCGACCCGCGCCGGGTGGTACCGATCGTGCCCGCCGCGGTGATCTTCGATCTGCCGGTGGGCGCGTGGGACATCCGCCCCGACGCCGACTTCGGCTTCCGCGCCGCCGAGGCCGCCTCGACCGAGTTCGCGCGGGGCACGGCGGGCGCGGGGGTCGGCGCGCGGGCCGGTGCGCTCAAGGGCGGAATCGGTTCGGCGAGTGTGGTTCTCACCGACGGGCCCGGCGAAGGCGTCACCGTCGGCGCGGTGATCGTCGCCAATCCCGTCGGGTCCGTGGTCGATCCGCGCACCGGCCTGCCGTGGGGCGCAGGCACCGACGGCCCCGAATTCTTCGGCCTGCGGCCCGGCACCGACGCCGAGATCGCCGCGCTCAACGCGCTGCCGGTGAAGAGCATCGTGCTCAACACCACGATCGGCGTGATCGCCACCGACGCCGCGCTCGACCCGATATCGTGCCGCCGCCTCGCCGCCACCGCGCACGACGGCTTGGCCCGCGCGATCCGTCCCGTGCACTCACCGCTCGACGGCGACACCCTGTTCGCGCTGTCCACCGGCGCGATCGAGGTCGCGCCCGTCCCACTGCCCGGCGCCTTCCCCGGCGATCTGCTGCTGCTCGACGATCTGTGCACGGCCGCCGCGGTGGCGGTGGAACGCGCGGTCGTCGACGCGGTGCTCAGCGCGACCTCGATCGCGGGCATCCCCGCCTACCGGGATCTGTTCCCGCGCTGATGGGGACCGGTGTGCGCGGCGCCTGGAATACCCGAATAGGGTGAGTCGTTGTCGAGGTGGTGCTCGACAGCACGCTGGACGGTTTGTGGAAAGGGTCGAGGAAGTGCTGGTGATCAGGGCCGATCTCGTGGACGCGATGGTGGCGCACGCGCGCGCCGACCACCCCGACGAGGCCTGCGGGATCATCGCCGGGCCCGAGGGCAGCGACCGGCCGGAGCGCTTCGTCGCCATGCTCAACGCCGAACGCTCGCCCACCTTCTACCGCTTCGATTCCGGGGAACAGCTGAAGGTCTGGCGCGCGATGGACGACGCCGACGAGACCCCCGTCGTCATCTACCACTCGCACACCGCCACCGAGGCCTACCCGAGCCGCACCGACATCTCCTACGCCTCCGAGCCGTTCGCGCACTACGTGCTGATCTCCACCCGCGACCCGGAAGTGCACGAACTGCGCAGCTACCGCATCGTCGACGGCGAGGTCACCGAAGAGCCCGTCCGGGTCGTCGAGTCCTACGACGCCTGAACCCCAACGAACGACAGTCACACCCGAGGAGTCCCCATGCCGGTAACCGTGTCCATTCCGACCATCATGCGAGGTCTCACCGGAGGCGAGAAGCGCGTCCAGGGTGAGGGCGAGACCCTCTCGGCGCTCATCGAGAACCTCGAGGCCAACCACCCCGGGCTGGCCGAGCGGCTGCTCAAGGACGGCAAGCTGAACCGCTACGTCAACATCTACGTCGACGACGAGGACGTGCGCTTCGCCGGCGGCCTCGACGCCGAGGTCCCCGCCGGCGCGTCGGTCACCATCCTTCCGGCCGTGGCCGGCGGCGCGCGCTGACGTGGCCCGCTACGAATCGCTGATCGCGACCCTCGGCAACACGCCGCTGGTCGGGCTGCGCACCCTGTCCCCGCAGTGGGACGGTGACGACCACGTCCGCCTGTGGGCCAAGCTCGAGGACCGCAACCCGACCGGCTCGATCAAGGACCGCCCCGCGCTGCGGATGATCGAGCAGGCCGAGGCCGACGGGCGGCTCACGCCCGGCTGCACGATTCTCGAGCCGACCAGCGGCAACACCGGGATCTCGCTGGCCATGGCGGCCAAGCTCAAGGGTTACCGGATCGTGTGCGTGATGCCGGAGAACACCTCGGTGGAGCGGCGTCAGCTGCTCACCATGTTCGGCGCCGAGATCATCGATTCGCCCGCGGCGGGCGGCTCGAACCAAGCCGTCGCGATGGCCAAGGAGATCGCGGCGCAGAATCCCGACTGGGTGATGCTGTACCAGTACGGCAACCCGGCCAACGCGCTCGCGCACTACGAGACCACCGGCCCCGAACTGCTGGCCGACCTGCCCGAGATCACCCACTTCGTCGCCGGACTCGGCACCACCGGCACCCTGATGGGCACCGGCCGGTTCCTGCGCGAGAAGGTGCCGGGCATCGAGATCGTCGCCGCCGAACCGCGCTACGGCGAACTCGTCTACGGCCTGCGCAACATCGACGAGGGCTTCATCCCCGAGCTCTACGACGAGACCGTGCTCACCACGCGCTTCTCCGTCGGCCCGTACGACGCGGTCAAGCGCACCCGCGAACTCGTCGGCGAGGAGGGCATCTTCGCCGGGATCTCCACCGGCGCCATCCTGCACGCCGCGCTCGGCGTGGCGAAGAAGGCGCAGAAGGCGGGCAGGCGCGCCGACATCGCCTTCGTCGTCGCCGACGGCGGTTGGAAGTACCTGTCCACCGGCGCCTACGACGGCACCCTCGACGAAGCCGAGGAGAAACTCGACGGGCAGCTCTGGGCCTGATCGGTACCCTTGGGAGGGAGTGGGCTCCGTGACGAGCCCGGCCCGAACGGAGGCGATGTCGGTGAGCGGTGGGGTAGGGGCGTCGTTCGATCCGGATCGGATCGCCGGGCTGCGCGGGCAGACCGGTGCGCAGCCGCCCGAGCGGCGGGGCTTGGTCAAGGCGTGGACGCGCGCGGCCGTGGTGATCGTCGGATTCGTCGGGTCGCTGTATGTGATCGAGGGCGTCGACGCGGTGCTCTCGGCCGACCGGCCCGCGGGCGCGCCGGGGCAACTCGACGCGGGCGGTATCGAACCGCGCGAGGTCGACGGGCTCGACGGCATCCTGTGGGCGCCGCTGCTGCACGGTGGCTGGGACCATCTGCTCGCCAACACCCTGCCGCTGCTGGTGCTCGGATTCCTGGTGCTGCTGTCCGGGATCGGGCGCGGTATCGCGGCCACCGCGATCGTGTGGGTGGTCGCCGGGGTCGGCACCTGGCTGACGGGTTCCACCGGCAGCGTGCACGTGGGCGCGTCGTCGCTGGTGTTCGGCTGGCTGACCTATCTGATCTGCCGTGGGTGGTTCGCCCGCAATGTGGGGCAGATCGTGCTCGGCGTGGTGATCTTCCTGTTCTACGGCTCGATGCTGTGGGGCGTGCTGCCCAGCGATCCCCTAATTTCTTGGCAGGGACATCTTTTCGGGGCGGTGGGTGGAGTCCTGGCGGGCTGGGTACTCTCTGGTGATGAACGTCGACGCCGCCGTGGAGCATCGGTCGGCCGCGCAGTACCAACGCGGTAGCCGGGGGTCCGGTCTGGAATATGGGGGGATCCTGCATTGAGCACCAGCACGTCGTGGCAGCATGGGGGCATGCGCCTTACCGTCCTCGGGTGCTCGGGCAGCGTGTCCGGCCCGGACTCCCCAGCGTCGGGGTACCTGCTGACCGGCCCTGACATGAGGCCGACCGTCATCGACTTCGGCCCCGGCGTCTTCGGCGCGCTGCAGAAGCACATGAACCCGGGTGACGTCGACATCTTCCTCACCCACCTGCACGCGGACCACTGCCTCGACCTGCCCGCGCTGCTGGTCTGGCGCCGCTACCACCCGAACCCGCCGCAGGGCCGGGCGCTGGTGCGCGGCCCGTCCGACGCCGCGCTGCGGATCGGCAACGCCTCCGCCGAGATCGGCGGCGAGACCGACGACTGGTCCGACGTGATCGACTCGCAGGCCTGGGCCGAGAACGTCCCGGTGCCGTTCGGGCCGGGCCACACGGTCGAAGCCCGCCGCATGTACCACCCGCCGGAGTCCTACGGCCTGCGGATCACCGCGGCCGACGGCCGCGTCTTCGTCTACACCGGCGACACCGCGATGTGCGACGCCGTCGTCGAGCTGGCCCAGGGCGCCGACGTGCTCATGTCCGAGGCCTCCTGGACCCACGATCCCGCGAATCGTCCTCCCGGCATTCACCTTTCGGGCACCGAGGCCGGCGAGATCGCCACCCGCGCGGGCGCGAAGGAACTGCTGCTCACCCACATTCCGCCGTGGACTTCGCGCGAGGACGTCATCGCCGAGGCCAAGGCCGCCTTCTCCGGTCCCGTCCACGCGGTGGCACCGGGCGAAACCTTCGACCTCTAGCCCCCGCCCGCCCCGGATCGCCGTCGGCCAATACACTCAGGCTCGTGTCGAGACGAGCCGATGGCAGGGCGGATGACGAACTCCGCGAGGTAAGGATCACCCGTGGCTTCACCACGCATCCGGCGGGATCGGTGCTGGTGGAGTTCGGCCAGACCCGGGTGATGTGCACGGCCAGCGTCACCGAGGGCGTGCCGCCGTGGCGCCGGGATTCCGGGCTGGGCTGGCTCACCGCGGAATACGCGATGCTGCCCGCCGCGACCCACACCCGCAGCGGACGCGAGTCGGTGAAGGGCAAGGTCGGTGGCCGCACCCAGGAGATCAGCAGGCTGATCGGCCGCTCGCTGCGCGCCTGCATCGACCTGGCCGCGCTCGGCGAGAACACCATCGCCCTCGACTGCGACGTGCTGCAGGCCGACGGCGGCACCCGCACCGCCGCCATCACCGGCGCCTACGTGGCGCTCTCCGACGCGGTCACCTATCTGGCCGCCGCGGGCAAACTGGCCGACCCGCAGCCGATTTCGTGCATGATCGCCGCGGTGAGCGTCGGCGTCGTCGACGGCCGGGTGCGTCTGGACCTGCCCTACGAGGAGGATTCGCGCGCCGAGGTCGACATGAACGTGGTCGCCACCGACACCGGCACCCTGGTCGAGATCCAGGGCACCGGCGAGGGCGCGACGTTCCCGCGCTCGACCCTGGACAAGCTGCTCGATTCCGCGCTGGCCGGCTGCGAGCAGCTGTTCGCCGTGCAGAAGGAAGTGCTGGCGCTGCCGTACCCGGGCGTGCTGCCCGAGCCCGCGGGAAAGAAGTAGCCCGTGGCCGTGCGCGTGCTGGTCGCCAGCCGGAATGCCAAGAAGCTGAAGGAACTGCGCCGCATCCTCGACGAGGCCGGCGTGGCCGGGATCGAACTGGTGAGCCTGGCCGACGTGCCGCCCTACGAGGAGGCGCCCGAGACCGGCGCCACCTTCGAAGAGAACGCGATCGCCAAGGCGCGTGACGGCGCCGTCGCCACCGGATTGCCCTGTGTGGCCGACGATTCCGGGATCGAGGTGGACGCGCTCAACGGGATGCCCGGCGTGCTCTCGGCCCGCTGGTCCGGCCGGCACGGCGACGACGAGGCCAACAACGCCCTGCTGCTCGGCCAGCTCGGCGACGTCCCCGACGAGCGGCGCGGCGCGGCATTCGTCTCCACCTGCGCTCTCGTGCTGCCCGACGGCACCACCACCGTGGTCCGCGGCGAATGGCGCGGCAGCATCGCCCGCCAGCCCTCCGGTGCGGGCGGCTTCGGCTATGACCCGCTGTTCCTCCCCGAGGGCGGCACCGGCAGCGCCGCCGACCTCACCCCGGAGGAGAAGGACGCCGTCTCCCACCGCGGCCGGGCACTCACTCAGCTCATTCCCACCCTCGCCGCGCTGGCGTAAACGCACGCTCGAGATCATCGGGCGCCTGCGGCGGCATCGGGTGAAAGCCGTTTCTCCACCGAAGCCTGGTGCTCGCGTGATCAACTGGGCCAACGACAGCGCCGCCGCTCCGGAATCCGGGGCGGCGGCGCTTTTGTCGTGGGATCAGAGGCCGAACTGCTGCTTGACGTCCTTGGCGTTGCGGTGCTCGACGAAGAACGAGAGCAGCGGGATGGTGCCTGCGATCAGGGTGCCGACGGTACGGCCGATGGGCCAGCGCACCTTGACCGCGAGGTCGGCGGTGACGAGCAGGTAGGCGAAGTACACCCAGCCGTGCACGACCGCGATCCAGCTCGGGGTGTCGACGCCGAAGCCGTACTTGGCGATCATCTCGATGGTGAGCAGCAGCAGCCACAGGCCGGTGACCCACGCCAGCACCCGGTAGCGCTGCAGCGCCGGGCGGATCTTGGCGGCGCCCGCCGCGGGCGCCCGATCCTGGTCGAGCGACGGTGCGGTGGTGTCTTTGTCGGTGGTCACCCGGCGTTCCTCTCCGTGGCGCGCGGCCCGGCCGAGCGGACGTGCGCGTCGATGTCGTTGGCGTGCAGACTCGCCAGGTACTCGTTGTAGGCGACCGTCTCCGGGTCGTCGGTGGGCGCGGCCTTCGGGCGTTCGGGCAGGATCCCGGCGGGGATCTCGCGCGGCGCCTCCGGACGGGCCTTGTCGGCGGCCGTCGCCGGTTCCTCGGCCTCGCGCTCGAGCCGCACGAAGCGGACGTAGGCGAACACCGCGAACGCGGCGAACAGCGGCCACTGCAGCGCGTAGCCGAGGTTCTGTCCGGTGCCCGACGCCGACTCGAACCGTTCCCACTGCCACCAGGCCAGCGCGAGGCAGCCCGCGGCGACGACAACGACCAGCGCGATCAGGGCCGGCTTGTTGTGCGCGGGGCGTTCGGGTGAAGCGGACACGCGCTCCACGGTACCCGCCTACTACACGCGGCGTAGGAGCAGGTCGCGAGGTCAGAACTTGTAGGTGATCCCCGTCATCCGCTCGGATTCGGTCCACAGCCTGCGCAGCAGTTCCGGATCGCGCGAGATGCCGCTCGACGGGCATGCCTCGACCGGGCCCTGCGACTGCATCCACCGGTTGGGACCCCAGTAGACGGTCGGATCGGCGTCGGGTTCGGTGGCGGCGAACAGGGTGGAGTGCGCGGCCTTGGCCGGCGGATGGCCGATGAGCTTGATGAACGGCTTGCTGACCCGGTCGAGCGGGGTCTCGGTGCGGGCGAACAGGTCGGTCGCCGAGACGCCGGGGTGCACGGCGTACGACTTCGTCGGCGACCCCGCCTCGCTGAGCCTGCGCTGGAGTTCGCGACCGAACATGAGATTGGCCAGCTTGGCCTGGGCGTAGGCGAGATTGCGCTGGTAGCGGCGGTTCTCGTAGTTGAGGTCGTCGATCCACAGCTTGGGGGTCTGCTTGTGGGCGATGCTGGCCAGGGTGACCACCCGATCGGTGATCTTGTCCAGCAGCAGGCCGGTGAGGGCGAAGTGGCCGAGGTGGTTGACGCCGAACTGGGTCTCGAACCCGTCGGCGGTGCGCGAGAACGGGATGTTCATCAGGCCCGCGTTGTTGATCAGCACGTCGAACTCGCCCTGCTGCTCGGCGAACGCGCGCACGGAAGCCAGGCTGGCCAGATCGAGGGCGGCCACGCGGACATCGCCGGGGATGGCGTCGGCGATCGGCTTGGCCTTGGCCGCGTTGCGGCAGGCCATGATCACGGTGGCGCCCTTGTCCGCCAGCACCCTGGTGGTCTCGGCACCGAGGCCGCCGTTGGCCCCGGTGATCACGAACGTGCGCCCGGTCTGGTCCGCGATGTCAGTTGGTTTCCATGCCATGCCCCGGATCTTACTCTTCGGTAAGATCGGCGCATAGGGTTCAGTCGAGCAGCCCCGCCAGCGTACGGGCGCAGCCGGGCCTGCGGAGCTTGGTCATCGCCTTCGCCTCGATCTGGCGGGCCCGCTCCCGCGAGACGCCGAGTTCGGATCCCACCTCCTCCAGCGTGCGGCCCTCGCCGCGATCCAGGCCGTAGCGCAGCCGGATCACCGTGGACTCGCGCTCGGTGAGCCCGGCCAGCGCGGTGGCGAGATGGCCCGGGATCATCCGCCGCGCGACCACCTCGGCGGGCGCGGGCGCGGCATCGGGAAGCAGCGCGCCCAGTTCGGTGTCCTCGCCGACGGGCGCGTGCAGCGACACCGGCTCGGCCTCGTACCGCAGCATCGCCTCGACCTGGGCGACGGTGAGCTCGGCGGCCGCGGCCAGCTCCTCGACGGTGACCGAGCGGCCCAGCTGATGGGTGAGCTCACGCCGGACGCGGATCACCCGGTGCAGCACGTCGGCGACGTTCGAGGGCAGCCGGATCGCGCGACCCTGATCGGTCAGCGCGCGGCCGATCGACTGGCGGATCCAGAAGGTGGCGTAGGTCGAGAGCTTGAGCCCGCGCCGGTGGTCGAACTTCTCCACCGCGCGCATCAACCCGAGCGTGCCCTCCTGGATCAGGTCCAGCAGCGACATCCCCGTGTTCGTGGGGAACCGGCGCGCGATCGACACGACCAGGCGCAGATTCGCGCGCACCATGTGGTCCTTGGCGCGCAGGCCGTCGATCTCGATGCGGCGCAACAGCTCTCGCCGCGCGGCGCTCGGTTCGACACCGGCCGCGGCGTTCTCGGCCAGTTCGGCGCGCGCCTCGATCCCCGCGGCGACGCGCACGGCGAGCGCGTGTTCCTCGGCGGGGGTGAGCAGGGGAGTGCGGGCGATGGCGGTCAGGTAGTCGCGGACGGGATCGGTGGTGACAGACAAGAGAACTCCCAGGCAGCGGCGGTATCGGGGGAGGTGGGGGTGGGGGCGACGGTGCGCCCCCACCCCCGGAGAAGATCAGCGGCCGGGGATCCGCAGCGGCTTGCGCACGGTCGTCGACCTGGTCTGCGCGCCGCGGATGGCCGAGCCGGTGCCGCGGCGCCGGGCCGCCGGGTAGGTCGCGGCGGCACCGGGCGTGCCGGCGCGGCGTGGGCTCGGCGGAGTCGCGGACGCGGTCAGGATCTCGCGGACCGCGTCGTCGAGGGTGGGTCGCATCGTCGTGTATCGGGCCATATCGGCTGCTCCTTCGTCGGTGGTGCGGATGAGTCGGGGTCGGGCGGCGATATCGGGTCCGTGCGGCACGCGCTGTCTCCTTCGATCGGTGTCGCGCTCGGCGACGAACACAAACTTAGATCCGACCTAAAAATATGTCAAGCATAAATTTATGACGACTTCAGCTATGGTGATGTCATGACCACGCAGCAGGGGCTCCGCGCCAGGAAGAAACAGCAGACCAGGGAGCAGATCTCGCACCGGGCGACCGAGCTGTTCCTGGCCCGCGGATTCGACCGGGTGACCATCGCCGACGTCGCCGCGGCCGCCGAGGTGGCCAAGATGACCGTCACCAACTACTTCCCGCGCAAGGAGGATCTCGCCCTCGACCTGGGCGAGGTCTACGCCGAGCAGCTCGCCGCCATCGTGCGCGATCGCGCGCCGGGGGAGTCGGCGCTGGCCGCCCTGCGCCGCGCCTATCTCGCGGCGGTGGCGGCCCAGGACCCGGTGATCGGCTTCAGCGGCCTGCCGTTCGCGAAGATGATCACCGACAGTCCGGCGCTGGTGGCGCGGCTGCGCGAGTTCAACGAGGACCGCGAGGCCGCGCTGGCCCGCGCGCTGGCCGAGGACACCGGCGCCGCGCCCGACGACATCACCCCGCGGGTGGCCGCGGCCCAGCTCGCCGGCGTGCACCGGGTGTTGTTCGAGGAGATCCTGCGCCGCACCCTCGCCGGTGAGCCCAACGACGAGATCGCCACGGCCATGGTCGATTACGCGCGCGTCGCCTTCGCCGCGCTCGAACCGGGGCTCGGCGGGTACGCCGTGCGCTGAGGATCGTTGACGATTTGCTGCCGTGTCACTGAAGTCCGGGGCGCGGTGGAAAAGCCCATACTGGGGCCATGCCGGATGGTGTCGCTGTAGACGAGCCCGTCGCGCCGATGAGCAAGGCCAAGATCAACATCATCTTCGCGACGATCGTGCTCGGCATGCTCATGGCAGCCCTGGATCAGACCATCGTCTCCGCCGCGCTGCCCTCGATCGTGGCCGACCTCGGCAGCGCGGGCCACATGGCCTGGGTGGTGACCGCCTACCTGCTCGCCGAGGCCGTCGCGACCGTGCTCGCGGGCAAGCTCGGTGACCTGTTCGGCCGCAAACTGCTCTTCCAGGTGAGCGGCCTGATCTTCATCGCGGGCTCGGCGCTGGCCGGGCTCGCGCCGGGCATGGGCGTGCTGATCGTGGCCAGGGGCATCCAGGGCGTCGGCGCGGGCGGACTGATGGTCACCTCGATGGCGCTGATCGCCGACACCATTCCGCTGCGCGAGCGCGGCAAATACCAGGGCGCGCTCGGCGCGGTCTTCGGCATCACCACCGTCGTCGGGCCGACCCTGGGTGGGCTGTTCACCGACCACGCGAGCTGGCGCTGGTGCTTCTATGTCAACGTGCCGCTGGCGATCCTGATGATCGCGATGGCCGCGCGCACCCTGCCCCGGCTGCGCTCGGTCGCGCGGCCGGTGATCGACTACCTGGGCATCGGCCTCGTCGCGCTCGGCGTCTCCGCGCTGATCCTCGGGCTGGAGTTCGGCGGCAACGAGTATCCGTGGGGGTCCTGGCAGATCATCGGGTTGTTCGTGCTGGCCGCAGCGTTGCTGATCGGGTTCGTGCTGGTGGAGAACCGGGCGGTGGCGCCGATGCTGCCGATGCGGTTGTTCCGCAGCCGGGTGTTCACGGTGTCGTCGGTGCTCAGCTTCATCGTCGGCTTCGCGATGCTCGGCTCGATGACCTATCTGCCCGCGTACCTGCAGTACGTCGACGGCGCGACGGCCACGGTGTCCGGAGTGCGCACCCTGCCGCTGGTCGTCGGCCTGTTCATCACCTCGATCTTCTCCGGGCAGGTGGTCGGGCGCACCGGTCGCTACCGCTACTTCCCGATCGTCGGCATGGCGGTGATGGCGCTCGGCCTGGCCCTGATGTCGACGATGGGCCGCGCGACGAGCGTATGGCTGGAATCGCTGTACATGCTGATCCTGGGCGCGGGGCTGGGCCTGTCGATGCAGGTGCTCACCATCGTCGTGCAGAACACGGTGCCCTACGCCGACCTGGGTACGGCCACCTCGGGCGTGACCTTCTTCCGCACGCTCGGCAGCGCTTTCGGCACCGCGGTGTTCGGCACCCTCTACAACAACCAGAGCGGGCCCGCGCTCGCCGAGGCGTTGCGGGCCTCGCCTGGTGTCCCGCCGGAGGCGGCGGCGAATCCGCAGGTCCTGCGCGAACTACCGATCGAGCGGGCCGCGCCGATCATCGACGCCTACGCGAACTCGATCGACTACGTCTTCCGCTGGGTGATCCCGGTGGCGCTGCTCGGGTTCGTGGTCGCCTGGTTCCTGCCGCAGGTGCGCCTGCGCGACAGCGCCAGGCACGGCGCGGGCGACATCGGCGAGGGCTTCTCGATGCCCGACTCCGACGACCGGGTGGTGCAGCTGGAGCGGGCGGTCGCGGCGACCGTGCGCAAGGCGCGCGCCCAGAAACCGATCATCCCGGAACTGATCTCGGCGGCGGGCAGCAGGCTCGGCCCCGACACCGCGTGGGCGCTGGCCCAGGTCTACCTCTACGGCAAGCAGGGGCAGCCCGCCACGGTGTACGCCATCGCGTTCCGGCACCGGCTGCCGGTGGAGGTGCTCTCGCCGGTCTTCCGGCGCGCGGTCGACGACGGTCTGCTGCGCGACGACACGGGCACCCTGACGCTGACCGAGCGCGGTGACACCGAGGTCGAACTGTTGCGCACCGGCTGGCGCCGCTGGCTCGGCGACCGCCTCGACGACTGGAACTACCAGGACCCCGCCGACCGCGCGCTGCTCGACGAGGCCCTGTCGAACATCGCGGGCAAGCTGCTCGAACAGGGCGCCGACGCCGAGCCGGTGAAGGTCTGACCTTGTCAGCCGAATACTCGTAGACGTATATTCGTAGACGAGTAAGGAGGCAGCCGTGGCCACGAAGCGCAAAGTCAACAATCTGCTGGCGCTCGCGGTGCTGTCGGTGATCGTGCAGCGGCCGATGCACCGATACGAGATCGCCGCCACCCTGCGCGCCCACGGCAAAGACAAGGACATGGACATCAAGTGGGGTTCGCTCTACACGGTGGTCCAGAACATGGCGAAGGCCGGATTCCTCGAGGTCGTCGGCAGTGAGCGCGACGGCGCCCGGCCCGAACGGGTGATCTACCGGATCACCGACGCGGGCCGCGCCGAGATGGCCGACTGGACCAGGGAACTGATCGCCGCGCCCGAACCCGAGGCCCGCCGCTTCACCGCGGGCCTTTCCGTGCTGGCCGTCCTGCCGCCCGACGAGGTGATCGAGCTGCTCGGCGACCGGATCGCCGCGCTCGACCAGATCATCGAGCGCACCCGGACCGACCTCGCCGCGCTCACCGGCACCCTGCCCAGGCTGTTCGTCATCGAATCCGAATACGGGCTGGCGATGCTGGAGGCCGAAGCGGCGTGGACGCGCGCGCTGCGCGAGCAACTGCGCGACGGCACGTTCGACGGACTCGACCGCTGGCAGCAGTGGCACGCCGAGGGCATGCCGGCCGCGCGGATCGCCGAGCTCGGCGAAAGGGGGAACGACTAGCTCCCGCGAACAGAAAACCCGGACCCGGTGGTGTGCGGCAACACCCCACCGAGCCCGGGAACCGTCCCGACACCTGAAGTACGCACGCGCACCCGGCTACGAGGCTGGCAACCACAGGATAGCTGGGTGACGCGCAGAACAGATCTGGAGATCACCCATGTCCACCACTCGTTCCGCACTCGTCATCGGCGGCGGCATCGCCGGTCCCGTCGTCGCCACCGCCCTGCGCAAAGCCGGCATCGATGCCCAGGTGTACGAGGCCTATTCGGGCCCGTCCGAGGGCATCGGCTCCGGGCTCGCGCTCGCCCCCAACGGCGTCGCCGCGCTCGATCTGCTCGGCGCCGGTGACGCGGTGCGCGCCATCGCGCTCCCCGTCGCCGGGTCGCGCCTGTCGGTCGGCGGCCGCGAGCACATCCTGCCGGTCCTGGCCGATCAACCGCCGCTGCAGGTCGTCGATCGCGGCGAACTGCACCGCGTGCTGCACGATCACGCGGTCGCGGCCGGCGTGCCGTTCACCTACGACAAGCGACTGGTCCGCGTGGACGAACACACCGACGGCGTCACCGCGCATTTCACCGACGGCACCACCGCCACGGCCGACCTCCTGATCGGCGCCGACGGCATCCGGTCCACCGTGCGCGGACTCATCGACCCGGCCGCGCCAGGCCCCGGCTACACCGGCATGCTCGGCTTCGGCGCGCGCGTCGAGTACGACCTCGACCTGCCGGACGACACCATGGTGTTCGCGTTCGGCGCCAAGGCCTACTACCTGTACTGGAAGGAGGCCGACGGGCACGTCACCTGGGGCGCGAATCTGCCGAGCAAGCAGTATCTCTCGCTGACCGAAGCCCGCGCGGTCCCGGCCGAGCAGTGGCTGCGGATCCTGCGTGAGACCTACGCGCCCGACACCCCCGGCGGCGAATTCGCGCGCCGCACCACGGCCGAGAACCTGGAGGTCACCGGGGCGCTGCACATCATGCCGCCGGTACCGCACTGGTACCGCGGCCGGATGGTCCTGGTCGGCGACGCGGTGCACGCGCCGTCCAACAGCTCGGGTCAAGGTGCCTCGCTGGCGATCGAGAGCGCCGTGCAGCTGGCCCGGTGCCTGCGCGACATCGACTCGCCCACCGAGGCTTTCGCGGCCTACGAGCGGTTGCGGCGGTCCCGCGTCGAGGGCATCACCGCCCGTGCCGCGAAGATCAACCACAGCAAGACGCCAGGCCCGTTCGCCCGCAAGGTGATGAACGCCCTGATGCCGCTGATGGTGCGGACGGTGATGAACCCGGAGAAGACGATGGGCGCCGAACGCCGCTACCGCATCGACTGGGACGCGCCGGTGCAGCGCGAGCTGGTGACCGCCGACCGCTGATCGCATGGTCCTCGCCCCCGAGGTTGTCGAGGGGCGAGGACTTCGGGGCCGACCGGAGGTATCGATAGCGACTCCCTATGGATCGCCGCGGCCGGCCTGCTGTCGGGGTTCAGCGACGCTCGGCCCGCAGACGCGGGATGCGTTCACCGACCACCAGTTCATCGGAGGGTCGCGCTGACAGCGCGCCGCGCTATTTCCGTCCGGACACCGCCACCGGGACCTCGGCCGGGGCAGCCGAGGCGAAGTGTTCGCGATACACCCAGGCGAAGACGGTGACGCACAGGGTCAGCCAGGCCAGGCCGAAGATCCAGCCCGCCAGCACGTCGGTGGACCAGTGCACGCCCAGGTAGATCCGGGACAGGCCCACCGCGATCGGGAACAGCACCGCGAACACGGTGGCGGCCACGCGCAGCCATCGGCGGCGCAGGCCGGGGATGACGGTCAGCGCGACGATGCCGACCACCACCGTGGTGCCGAGCGTGTGACCGGAGGGGTACGACAGGCTCGGCTCGGCGACCAGCCGCGACACCTCCGGCGGCCGATGCCTGCCGACGAGCCGTTTGATCACCACTACGAGCACGCCGGCGCCCGCCGAGGTGAGCGCGACGAGCGCCACCGTCGCCCAGTCCCGGCGCGCGGCGAACCACGCGACGGTGAGGGTGGCGAGGATCGTCATCGACAGCGTGTCGCCCAGGTCGGTGACGAACCGGGCGATCGAGGTGAGCGGTTCGCCGCGGTGGGCGATCATCCAGTCGAGCACCCGCGGATCGATCCGGATGATCCCGGCGTCGTTGTTGACCTGCCAGGTGAGCACGCCGACGAGGGTCAGGGCGACGGCCAGCAGTGTCGCGGCCAGCGGCAGCCTGCGGCCCAGGGTCGACCACGCGAGCTCACAGGTAGGGGGTCGGAAAGAGGCAATCGGCATAGCTACCAGATTGCCAGGCGCGGCGTCAGGCCTCGAAGACCACGGTGTTCCCGGCCACATCGCGGGTGCCCGCGATCTTCTTGATGGCCTTCACCAGGTCGGCGACGCAGTCCCACACCCGCGGTGGCTCACCCTCGATGTTGCCGATGGTGTACCAGGTGTCCGTGCCGCGATAGCGGACGAGACCGTGGCCCGCGTCGTCGAGCATGACGTCGAGCTCGCCGGACACCGTCCCTTCCTCTTCGGTCATGACGGCGCTCTCGGCGGTGATCTCGATCGTCTCGCTTATTTGAACTCTCCTCGGCGGAGGCAGTCGTCGACTGCGGTGCGCAACGCGGTGTGCTCGGCGGTATCAACGGTCAGGGCGTACTTTATCTTGACCTTCACGTAATGCTCGACATAGGCGCACCGGAATTCGCCGGGCGGCAGGTAGTTCGCGGGGTCCTGATCGCCCTTGGAACGGTTGGCCGAGGGATCGGCGGCGACCAGGTTCATCGAGTCGTTGGCGATGCGACGGCGGGTGTCCACGTCGCGGTCGGCGGCGCCGGAGCGCCAGGCCTCGGCCAGCGCGACGATGTGTTCGGCGTCCACCTTGGCCGGGTCGGTGATGAACTTGTACGGGCCGAGCTGACCGGTCTTCTTGTCGATGAACCCGTAGTGGTCCTGCCAGCCGGCGCCCGAAGGCACCTTCAGCTCACAGGTTTTCGCGTCGAGGGTGACCCCGCCGGTGGCGTCGCGCAGCATCATCACCTCGCGACTGGTGCATTTGGCGTACTGGGCCAGGTCCCCGGTGAAGCCGTGCTCGGGCTTGTTGGTGTCCCAGTGCGGGAACTGCTCGCGCGTGTAGCCCGTCATCGGGCCTTCCTTCGCGACGACGAGCTTGCCGATCAGGTCACCGATCTCCTTGCCCGAGACCGTCGCCGCGGTCGCCGACCCGGGCCCGGGCGCGGTGGGATTCACCTTGTCCAGCAACGAGTTCGCGACGGTCAGTACGACGGCGAGCAGCACCGCGCCTGCCAGCGCCAACAGCGCCCTGCCCAGAGGAGAGCCACTGATCGAGGACCACTTCATGCCCGTACCACCCACACGCTTCGTCGAAAATGAACCGGCACAACCTAACGGCCGCGCGCGGCGTCGTATCCGATTGTCGGCTATGACCTTCGGCACAGGACAGCGCAAAGGAATTGCGGCTCAATAGCGTTCACCTATCGACGGAGGTGACCTGCCGGAACGCGGCGTAAACCCGGAGTGACCGACATCACATCACGGGTGGATCAGTCGGGCAGGGTGCCGGTCTCCGGTGGGATGCCGGTGTCCAGGAATCGGATCAGCCGGGCGATGCGGGCGGCGTGGTCGACGCAGCGCTGGAATTGACTGCCCAGCAAGGCCAGATCGATCGCCGCGCCTGCGTCGACGCCCGTCTCCGTGTCCGCGAGCATCGTGCGCAACTCGCGGCAGCGTTGCTCCATCGTCGCGGCCGCGGTCCCGTCGTCGGCGACGAAGCGGCCGGTGGCCACCGAAGCGCCAACGCGGGCAACGCATTCGGCGGTGAGGGTGCCCATCGCCACCAGCTGGTCGACGACCGGCTCCGGCGCGACGGCGCGCGGATGCGCCCGATACACGTACTGACCGGCGGTTTCGGTGCGTCGTCCGATGCGCGAGAGTTCCCCGGCGATCTGGATCGCGGTCACCACATGGCGTAGGTCGCGCGCGACCGGCGCCTGCAGGGCCAGCAGCGCCATCGTGCGATTCTCGCAGGCCGCGAACATCTCCTGGAGCTGTTCGTCGAGGGCGAAGACCTCGTAGGCCGCGGTGAGGTCGGCCCCGGCGAGTGCCTCGGTGACCCGCTGTGTCGAATCGTGGGCGAGGCGCGACATCAGGGTGAGATCGTTGGACAGGGCAACGAGCTCGAGGGTGAACTGGGTCCGCACGGGCTGAATTGTTCCCCATGGGGGCGGTCCCGGGGAATCCATCGGGCGATCTTCGCTCCGCGTATCCGGGGTCACGCGCGCGGACCTGGAACGATGGAGGTCATGATCGCCGCACTGACGACCAGATGGACCATGTTCACCCCCTTCCTAGCCGCCCTCCTGCTCTTGCTCACCTGGGGTCGCGATGTGCCCGGGGGAGTCGTGGCCGTGGTGAGTGTGGCGCTGGTCGGGGTGGTGCTGGCCGCGGTCTATCACGCCGAGGTGGTCGCCCACCGGGTCGGTGAGCCGTTCGGCTCGCTGATCCTCGCGGTCGCCGTCACCGTGATCGAAGTGGCCTTGATCGTGACGATGATGATCTCCGGTGGCGACAAGGCGGCCTCGCTGGCCCGCGATACCGTCTTCGCCGCGGTGATGATCACCTGTAACGGCATCTTCGGCCTGGTCCTGCTCGTCGGCGCGCTCCGGCGCCGGGTGGCGGTGTTCAACTCGGAAGGTACCGGCGCCGCGCTGGCCACCGTGGCGACGCTGGCCACCTTGAGTCTGGTGCTGCCGACCTTCACCACCAGCCTGCCGGGGCCGGAGTTCTCGCCCGCGCAGCTGGCCTTCGCCGCGGTCGCCTCGCTGGCGCTGTACGGCCTGTTCGTGATGGTGCAGACCGTGCGTCATCGTGACGACTTCCTGCCGGTCGAGGACGCGGGCGCGGTGGACGACACCGATCCGCACGACGCGAAGCCGTCCGCTCGCGCCGCGCTGACCAGCCTCGGGCTGCTGGTGCTCGCCCTGGTCTGCGTGGTCGGGCTGGCCAAGGTGGTCTCGCCCGCGTTGGAGACGGCGATCGCCTCGGCCGGCCTGCCGCCCTCGGCGGTCGGTGTGGTGATCGCGATGCTGGTGCTGCTGCCGGAGACGCTGGCCGCGGTCAACGCCGCCCGGCGTCACCAGGTGCAGATCGGCCTGAATCTGGCGCTCGGCTCGGCGATGGCCAGTATCGGTCTCACCATCCCGGTGATCGCGGTGGCCTCGATCTGGCTGAGTGGTCCGCTGATCCTGGGACTGGGCGCCACGCAGATGGTGCTGTTGGCGTTGACGGTCGTGGTGGGCACCCTGACGGTCGTTCCCGGCCGTGCCACCCTGCTGCAGAGCGGCGTTCACCTGGCGTTGTTCGCCGCTTTCGTGTTCCTCGCCGCAAGTCCGTAGTGCGGGTGTGGCAGATCACATCAACAATGGTTTTGTCATCGGAACCGTCGAAAAGCGACGAGGGTCACCACCCCGAAATTTTGTTGTGACGCAGAGTACCGGTTAGCTTGCTGGAGTTGGCACCGACGCCGAAGCCAGAGAGTGCGGTATGAAATTCACCATGCACCGCGCTTCGCGAGCGGGCCGGGGACGTTTCTGATGTCCGCCGATCTGCATTCCGCGAAGCCGGATTCCGCCACCCGGATCGTCCGCGAGAACTTCACCGACACCATCGTGTCGTCGTTGCGGACTTTCGGGCGGGCCGTGGACCTCGCCAAGGAATCGGTCACCGGCTCGGTCTCCGATGTCGCCCGGGGCCACTTCCAGTGGCGCGAGACCCTCCTGCAGGCCTGGCGCCTGATCACGGTCACCGCGATTCCCGCGATCCTGATGGCGATCCCGTTCGGCGTGATCGTCTCGCTGCAGGTGGGCAATCTGATCCACAGCCTCGGCGCGGATTCGATGCTCGGCGCCACCGGTGGTCTCGGCGTCATCAAGCAGGGCGCGCCCATCGCCACCGGCTTCCTGCTCGGTGGCGCAGGCGCCGCCGCGATCGCGGCAGATCTCGGCGCGCGCACCATCCGCGAGGAGATCGACGCTCTCAACACCATGGGCATCAGCCCGGTGCACCGGCTGGTCATTCCCAGGATGGCGGCGATGTTGATCGTCGCGCCGATGCTCAATGTGCTGATCATCTTCGTCGGCGTGATCGCCGGATACGCGGTCGCCGTCGGTGGCCAGGGTGTGACGCCCGGTAGTTACTGGTCGACCTTCGGCTCCTTCGCCACCGTCGGTGACGTGTGGGTGTCCCTGCTCAAGGCGCTGATCTTCGGCTTCCTCGTCGTCGTCATCGCCTGCCAGCGAGGGCTCGAGGCGAAGGGCGGACCACGCGGTGTCGCCGACGCGGTGAACGCCGCCGTCGTGCTCTCGGTGGTCTCGATCGCCATCGTGAATCTGCTCGGCACGCAGATCAGCGCCATGTTCCTGCCGACGAAGCTGGCGTGATGGCTGCCTCCTCCTACATCCCCACCTCGCTGCACTGGCTGCGCAAGCCCGCCCGCGTCGGCAAGCGCATCGCCTCGGCGGGCGAATCACTCGGCTTCATCGCGGTCTTCGTCTGGCAGGTGCTGTCCTCGGTGCCGCTGACGCTGCGCCGCTACCGCGACGAGACGCTGCGCGCGGTCACCGACATGACCTGGGGCCGCGGGTCGATCATCGTCGGCGGCGGCACCGTCCCGATGATGATCGTGCTCGGCCTGGTGATGGGCGCCTCGGTCGGCGTCGAATCCTTCGCCTCGCTCGACATGCTCGGCATGGGCCCGGTGACCGGCGTCATCTCGGCTTACGCCACCACCCGCGAGCTCGCCCCGATCGCGGCCGCCATCGGCTTCGCCGCCCAGGCGGGCTGCCGGATCACCGCCGAGATCGGCTCGATGCGCATCTCCGAGGAGATCGACGCGATCGAGGCGCTGGGCCTGCGCTCGGTGCCGTTCGTGGTGACCACCCGCGTGATCGCGGGCGCCATCGCCATCGTGCCGACCTTCCTGATCGCGCTGATCCTGTCCTACGGCGCCTGCCGCGGACTGCTCACGATGGTCTACGGGCAGTCGGCCGGCGTGTACGACCACTACTTCTTCCAGTTCATCTCCGGCTTCGACATGATCGCGGCCGTCATCAAGGTCGCCGTGTTCGGCACGGTCGTGATCCTGGTGCACAGCTATTTCGGCTTCTTCGCCACCGGTGGCCCCGAGGGCGTCGGCATCGCGTCGGGCCGCGCGGTGCGGGCCAGCTCGGTGGCCATCGTCGCCATCGACATGGTGCTGTCGATCGTGCTGTGGGGCTTCAACTCGGCGATCAGTTTTACGGGGTGAGTGCGTGCCTAACTATGGAATGCCCGGCGTCGCGGCCGATCGGCGCACGTCGCGGCTGACGGGCGCGATCATCCTCGGCGTCATCGCCGCGGTCCTGCTCGCCACCGTCGCCTACAACAATCTGAAGACCGAGGAGGGCCTGCGGATCGCGCTGCGCACCGAGCACCTCGGTGACGGCATCAGCGCGGGCAGCCAGGTCCGCGTCGACGGCGTCACCGTCGGCGAGGTCGCCGAGGTCACCCCCGGTGAGCGCGGCACCCAGCGGATCTCGCTGCTGCTCGACGCCGACCGCCTGCACGGCGTCGACGACAGCCTCGCCGTCGACTACGCCCCCACCAACCTGTTCGGCATCGCCGAGATCGAACTGCGCCGTGGCGCCGGCGGCAGCCCGCTGCGCCCCGGCGCGGAGCTCGATCTGACCGGCGCCAACTCCGGCCGCGTCTACGACGCCACGATGAGCGCCATCCTGCGCAGTCTCTCCCAGGTCGGCATGACCGTGACCAGCCCGCAGATGGCCACGGTCGTCTCCCAGCTGGCCGCCGACTTCAAGGCGTTCACCCCGCTGGTCCAGGCGCTGATCACGGTGGCCAAGACCATCGCCGACAACCAGGACGTCGCGCCCTCGGAACTGTTCGGCAAGCTCGGTGCCGCCTTCGACGGCGGCGGCCAGTTCGCCGGCGCCACCATGCAGGTGATCGACCGGCTCAGCGAGATCAAGGTGACCCAGGTCGACAAGGAGCGCTACGACATCGGCGTCGGCGTGATCGGCGGCGACATCCTGCCCGCCCTGACCACCACCCTGACCACCGCGGGCGGCCACTTCGCCGAGACCACCGACATGCTCGCGCCGATGCTCTACGCGCTGGCCCAGATGTCGCCCAACCCACGGCAGACCGGCGCCGACCTGGCCGCCCTGCTCGCCAACCTGCGCGGCGCCATGCCCGACGGTCCGAACGGCCCCGTCCTCAACCTCGACGTCGAGCTCAGCGGCGTGCCCGCGATCGCGGTGCCGCTGTTCGGAAAGGCCGGTGCGTGATGAAGGTCGGTGGCGTCGCCCTGCGACTCGGTGTGTTCGCGCTGGTCATGCTGGCCGTGCTCGGACTCGTCTTCACCCTGATCAAGCGCCCGGTCTCCGGGGACACCGAGGCCCACGACGCGCTGTTCACCGACGCGAACGGCCTCAAGGTCGGCAACGACGTGCGGATGTTCGGCGTGCAGGTCGGCAAGGTCGAGAAGATCAGCCTCGAGGGCGACAAGGCCAAGGTGCACCTCACGGTCAAGACCGACACCCCGATCTACGACAACAGCAAGCTGGCCATCCGCTACCAGAATCTCACCGGCCAGCGCTACATCGACCTGCAGCAGGCGCCCACCCCGGGCAACCGGATCGCGGCCGACGCCAGGATCGGCGCGAACATGACCGTGCCGTCCTTCGACGTGACCAGCCTGTTCAGCGGCCTCAAGCCGGTGCTGGCGACGCTGTCGCCGGAGGCGATCAACCAGTTCACCGCCAGCATGCTCGCCGTCATCGAGGGCGACGGCAGCGGCCTGGGCCCCGCGCTCACCGCGATCGACCAGCTCGCGAGCTACGCCGAGGACCGCCAGCAGGTGATCAACACCCTCATCCGCAACCTGTCGACGCTGGGCGACCGGCACGGCGGCCGCGTCGGCTACCTGCTACCGCTGCTGGCCCGGCTCACCGACATCTTCGAGGCGATGCAGCGCAACATCGGCGGCGTCGCGCAGTTCGCGGCCACCGCGCCCTCGGTGCTCGCGCCGGTCGACCGGCTGCTCGCCTCCCTCGGCCTGGTCGAGGGAGGCAGCGCCGAGGTCGACGCGCTGATCCGCGGCCTGTTCCCGGATCCGGGGGAAGCCGTCGCCGTGTTCGGGCGCCTGCCCGGCCTGCTGGCCACCGTCGACTCCACGCTCTCGCGCGATTTCGCCGACTTCACGCCGACCTGCAGCAACGGCGCCGCCGAGGTGCCGGCCCCGCTGCAGGTGCTGATCGCCGGACAGAAGGTGACGGTATGCAACGCCTGAAGTTCTTCTCGGGCGATCGCCCGATCATGGACGAAGCCAGCAAGCGCGCCCGCGAACTGCGGATGGGCATCATCGGCCTGAGCCTGGTCGTCCTGTTCATCATCGGCGCGGGCATCGTCTACGTGGTGCCGCTGGGCAAGCACACCTACACCGCCGAGCTCAGCGAGGCGCAGTCGGTGCGCGAGGGCGACGACGTGCGCCTGGCCGGCATCTCCGTCGGCAGCGTCACCTCGCTCGAGCTGAAGCCGGACAAGGTGCTGATGGAGTTCACCGTCGACCGCGAGGTGTTCGTCGGCGACCAGACCTCCCTCGACATCCGGATGCTCACCGTGGTCGGCGGCCACTACGTCGCGCTGTACCCGGCAGGTTCGCGCCCGCTGGGCGACGAGCCGATCCACGCGGACCGGATCCGCCTGCCCTACAGCCTGATCGAGACCTTCCAGGACGCGACCGCGCCGCTGGCCGCCGTCGACGGCGACACCGTGCGCCAGAACCTGGCCGCGGCCAACTCCGCGATCGCCGCCTCCCCGGAGGCGCTGCGCTCCACCCTCGACACTGTCGGCAAGTACGTCGACATGCTCGATCGCCAGCGCTCGCAGGTGTCGACCTCGATCGCGATCCTCGACGAGTACATCTCCATGTACGACGGCGCCAAGTCCGATCTCGGCAGACTCATGGACAACGTCAACCTGCTGGAGGACGTGCTGCTGAGCAAGAAGGCCGAACTGGCCGAGGCCGTCCGCCTGCTGGTCTCGGTGGTGAACCGGCTCGCCGGGCTCGCCCCCAGCTGGGATTCCACCCTGAAACCGAAGGCGCAGGAACTGGCCGACGCGCTGCCGCGCCTGCGTGAACTCGAGGGCCGGTTCGAGCCGCTGCTCGGGACGGTGTCGAGCCTGCAGACCAAGCTCTCGGAACTGGCGACGCCGGAGGCGGGCATCGTGGTCGACCAGTCCGCCGTGTGTGTGCCGCTGCCGGGGAAGGCGTGCTGATGCTGAAACGACTCCTCGGATCCCAGGCGTTCATGTCGATCGCCGGCGTCGCCGTGCTGGTGGCCCTGGTGATCGGCGGCTACTTCGTCGCCTTCGATCCGCTGAAGAAGACCGAATCCTATTGCGCGCTCATGCCCGACGCGATCGGGCTCTACCCGGGCAACCACGTCACGATGCGCGGCATCGATGTCGGCGAGGTGACCGCGGTGCGCAACGAGGGCCCCAAGGTGCGGGTCGAGTTCGAGGTCGACGCCGAATACCCGGTCTACGCCGACGCTTCCGCGACCACCGTCGCGTATTCCGTTGCCGCCGACCGCAATCTGGCCGTGCTGGCCAGCGGCGCGAACACCGAGCGGCTGTCGGGCGGGTGCATCACCAAGACGCTGACCCCCAAGAGCATCACCGAGACCCTCACCGCGCTGGCGAGCCTGTCCGAACAGCTCTCCGGCGCCGAGGCCGGTCAGCCGAGCGCGCTCGTCGACGGGTTGGCCTCGCTGGACCGCGCGACCGTCGGCACCGGCCCGACGATCAACGAACTGGTGCACAAGCTCGGCTCGGCGATGAACCAGCCCGACGCCGACATCGGCCACCTGGCCGGGCTCTTCGACGCGTTCGCCTCGGTCTCGAACCGGGTCGCCGCCAACTGGGGCGACCTGCAGACCATGCTGGTGCGGTTGGCGCCGCTGCTCAACCAGGCCTCCGACGACCTGCTCGGCCCCGCCACCTCGCTGTTCGACGGCCTGCGCGAGCTGCTGCCGATGCTCAACGACTTCGCCACCATCCTCGGTGACCCGCTGATCGGCGCGCTCGACGGCGCGGTCCCGCTGGTGAAGTTGTTGCGCGCCAACGTCGGATCGCTGCGTGAGGTGGTCCTGAAGATGCCCGCGCTGACCTCGGCGTTCCAGAGCGTCGCCGGCGGCACCGCGATCACCTACGCCCCGCCGAAGGTGGCGCTGCCCACCGCCGAGGCCGACCAGGTGTGCGGCGCGCTCAACGCGCTCGTCCCGGGGCAGTGCGCCGATCCCGCGGCGGGACTGACCGATGTGAACCTCGTCCAGGTGGTGCTGGGAATGGCAGGTGCCCGATGAACGTGCGACGGAAGAGTGTGCGGCGCACCGCGATCGCCCTCGCGCTCGCGGCCGGGCTCGCGGTCGCCGGCTGCGGTTTCGACCCCGCCGAGGTGCCGGTGCCCGGCTCCAGCGTGAGCGGACCGACCTACCGGGTGCAGATCGAGTTCAGCAGCGCGCTGAACCTGCCCGCCAAGTCGAAGGTCATCGCCAACGGCGCCGAGATCGGCACCGTCGACGAGGTGCGGGTGATCCAGCCGGCCGACGCGCCCGCCGGCCGCGGTGGCTACGTCGTCGTCGAGGCCGACATCCGCGACTCGGTCCAGCTGCCGACCTCCACCATCGCCGAGCTGCGCCAGGACACCATCCTCGGCGACATCCACGTCTCGCTGACCACCCCGAAGGACGGCTTCGGCTCGCTGCTGCGCGACGGCGGCACCATCGGCATCGACCAGACGAAACCGCCGGTGCAGCTGGAGGACACGATGGCCACCATGGCCCTGTTCGTGCAGGGCGGCGCGATCGGTCAGCTGCAGGACATGATCGGGCGGGTGAACTCGGTGATGCCGCGCGATCCGAAGGAGACCGC
This sequence comes from Nocardia neocaledoniensis, assembly GCF_003182135.1. Taxonomy (GTDB): domain Bacteria; phylum Actinomycetota; class Actinomycetes; order Mycobacteriales; family Mycobacteriaceae; genus Nocardia; species Nocardia neocaledoniensis. Next base: position 50,269 of record NZ_QGTL01000020.1, read on the forward strand.
GCGCATCTCCGCCGTCATGGGCGCCGACGCCGCCGACCTCGCCGCCAACCTCGACCAGGTGGACCTGCTGGTCAACGGGCTGGCCGCCAACGCCGAGGTCATGGTGGGCATCGAGGCCGAACTGACGAACATCCTCACCCCCGAGGCCGTGCGCTCGCTCACGGGCAACCAGGACTCGATCGCCAAGACCATGACGATCTTCCAGGCGCTCGGCCCGGTCGGCTCCTCGCTGACCTGGCTGGCCCCGATCGCGGGCGCCGGCGACGCGGCGGCGACCGCCTTCCTGCCCCTGGCCACGGGTGGCTCGGCCGACCTGCGCTCCTCCACCAACATGGCGCTGCTCACCGCGCTGTTGCGCGACAAGGTGATTCCCTTCGCCGAGCGCGGGCCGAAGGTGAACGTCACCAGCGTCCAGCTGTCCGAGCAGGAACAGGTGGAGCAGATCGTGACCGCGCTGCGGATGATCGGAATGGTGCGATGAAGATCGGTGCCCTCGCCTCGCTGACCGGGATCGCCGCCATCACGGTGCTCGGCGCGAGCTACCTGACCTTCGGCGTCGTGAAGGTCGACCCGTTCGCCGACTACACCGAGGCCTCGATCGAGCTGGCCAACTCCGGCGGTCTCAGCGTCGGCTCGCCGATCCTGTTGACCGGCATCGAGATCGGCAAGGTCACCGCCGTCGACACCGCCGCGTCCGGCGGCGTCGAGGTCGGCTTCCGGTTCGGCGCCGAGAACAAGGTGCCGATGAGCAGCATCGTCACCATCGAGCACCTGTCCTCGCTCGGCGAGCCGTACGTGCAGTTCGTGCCGCGCGACGCGAACGGCCCCTACCTGAGCGACGGGCAGCGGCTGGCGGGGGAGAACGTGCGCACCCCGATGTCGATCCCCGAGGTCGCGCGGCTGGTCACCAAGACCGTCGAGCAGCTCGATCCCGCCGTCGTCGGATCGCTGGTCGACACGCTCGGTCAAGCGATGACCGGCACCGAGAACGTGATCCCGGAGCTGGCGCGCGCCGGCGACCTGCTGGCGGCGGCGATCATGAGCCGCGCGCCCGCGATCGCCGAGCTGCAGAACAACTTCGAGTACGTCTCCGGTGACATCGGCTGGGCGGGCCCGGCCACCTCCGCCGCGGCGCCGGCGTTCGTGCGCCTGAGCCAGGTGATCGACGAGTTCGTCGAGTCGGTCGGCCGGGTCAGCGCCGCAGGTGGCGACCCGGAGATGTACCTGCGCGAGGGTGGCCTCGTGCCGTTCCTGCAGGAGCTCACCGCCAAGCTCGAAGAGATCGGACCCGAACTCTCCGCCCTGCTGCCCGGGCTGCGGCCGCTCACCGAGTCGATCACCGCGACCGGGCCACAACTCGATCTGAGCGCGCTGATCGCCCAGGCCCTGCACAACACCGACGCCGACGCGGTGAAGGTGCGGGTCGCGATCAAGTAAACATCTGGCAACCACTGAATATACGTATGTGCCCTGGCCAGTGCAGTCCACTCGACCAGGGTCGTCATCGAGCAACCGTGCGGTAGCCTGCTGGACGAGGGGAGTCCAGATCCGCGGGCGAAGGCGGTGTGATGGCAGAGAGCAGCAGAACCCGGGTGATCGCGATCGCGGCGGTACTCGCCGCGTTGCTCGCGCTGGTCGTCGCGCTCGGCCTGGTCATGCGCGCGAACCAGGGCGACGAGAACGACCGGGTCAACCAGATGGGCGCCGAATCCCCGGTCTCGGCGGACGAGGCCTCCGGGCAGGCCGTGGCCTTCGCGCCGCCGTGGCCCGCGCGGCGCGTCGGGGGTAACTGTTCGGCGGGCGGCATCGTCGCGCACTGGCGGGTCGACGAGGCAGGCGCCTGGAACTGCACCGTCACCACGCCCGACGCCGCGGTCCCGCCGGCCCCCGCGCCGCCACCCCCGCCGCCGGAACCGGAGCCGATCCAGGCGCCTCCGCCGCCCGTCAACGAGCCGCCGGTCTACGAACCGCCCGCCTACGAGCCGCCCCCGCCGCCGGAACCCGAACCTGTACCCGCGCCGGAGCCGCTGCCCGCGCCCCCGCCGCCGCCCCCGCCGCCGGTCATCCAGTTGCCGTTCCCGCTGCCGCCGATCTTCGTCCCGCCCGCGGCCGCCGTTCGGCCCTGACGGTCGGCGGGTCGCCCCGCGCACGCCGTCGCCGTCGATGAGACTGATCCGCTATGGACCAGTTGGTGCTCACTCTGGTGATCCTGCTCGCCGCGGTACTGGCCGAATCGCTCGGCGGCCGCATCGGGGTCGCGCCCTCGATCCTGATGACCGTCTTCGGCTGCCTGCTCGCGCTCATTCCCGCGGTGCCCAGCCTGAACGTGCCGCCCGAACTCATCCTCCCGCTGGTGCTGCCGCCGCTGCTCTACGCCGCGGCCCGGCGCACCTCGTGGCGGCAGTTCGCCGAGAACTGGCAGATCATCGCGTTGCGCGCGGTCGGCCTGGTGATCGTCACGGCCGTCGCGGTCGCCGCGGTGTTCCATGCCTGGAACCCGGCGACCGCCGTCGCCGCGGGCCTGGTGCTCGGCGCGCTGGTCGCGCCGCCCGACCCGGTCGCGGCGACCTCGATGGCCAGTCGCCTCGGCCTGCCGCGCCGCCTGATCGTCACCCTCGGCGGCGAGGGCCTGTTCAATGACGTCACCGCGATCGTCATCTACACCGTCGGCATCCAGGCCGTGGTCACGGGCTTGTTCTCGCCGTGGCACGCGCTCGGCGATTTCGTGCTCGCCGCGGTGGTCGGGCTCGTCGTGGGCCTCGCCCTCGGCTGGCTGGGCAGTCGCCTCACCGGATACCTCGACAACGCCACCGGCCAGGTCGCGCTCAGCCTGCTGCTGCCCTTCGTCGCCTACGGCGTCGCCGAGCACTGGGAGGGCTCGGCCGTCCTCGCGGTGCTGGTGTGCGCGCTGTATCTGACCGACGCTGTCACCGAGATCGGGGATCGCGAATACCGGCTGGTCGCCGACGCCTTCTGGGACATCGCCGAGATGCTGATCACCGGCTTCGCGTTCGCGCTGATCGGCCTGGAACTGCGCGTGGTCATCGAGACCACCGGCCACGACTGGTCCGGGCTGGCCGGCGTCACCGTCGCCGTCCTCGCGGTCGTGGTCCTGCTGCGGCTGGCCTGGCTGCTGGCCACCTGGGTGATCAGCAGGAAGCTGGGACGGCTCACCGACGAGCCGTTCACGTGGCGCGAGGTGATCGTCACCTGGTGGGCGGGGATGCGCGGCGTCGCGACGGTGGCGCTGGCGCTGGCCGTGCCGTTCACCATCGAGTCGGGCGCCGATTTCCCCGCCCGCTCGCAGATCCTGTTCGTGGCCTTCGCAGTCGTGCTGTTCACCCTGCTCGTGCAGGGGCCCACCCTGCCGCTGGTCGTCCGGATCACCGGCGTGCACGCCGACACCAAGCGGGAACGCGCGCTCGAGAAAGAACTGTGGATCCGGGTGCGCCGCGCCGAACTGGCCGAACTGCAGCGGATCGCCGACACCGAGGACCTGCCGCCCGACGTCTACGACAACCTGCGCGATCGGATGCGCCAGGTCTCCGCCAAGGCCGACCCCGAAGCCGCCGACGCCGACGCCAAGGCCGCCATGGAGAACGAGCGCAAGTTCGCCGCGCGGATGCGCGCGGCCAGGGAAGCGGTCGTCGAGGCGGGCCGCCGCGAGGCGCTCGCGGCGCGCCGTGAACCGGGGATGCCGCCCGATGTCGTCGACCGGGTCACCCGCAGGCTCGATCTCGGCCCGATGCGCTAGCCGCCGAGCGTGTCGGTGAGCGTGCCGATCGCGTAGGTGATCGCCATCGCGAGCGCACCGCCGACGACCACCCGCAACACCGCCCTGCCGCGCCTGCTGCCGCCGAGTCGCGCGCTGAGCGAGCCGGTGAGCGCGAGCGCGACCAGCACCGCCACGAACGTCACCGGCACCCGCCACTGCGCGGGCGGCAGCACGATCGCCAGCAGCGGCAACAGCGCGCCGCAGGTGAAGGCGATCGCCGAGGATCCGGCCGCCGCCCACGGGTTGGTGAGCTCGTCCGGGTCCAGCTTCAGTTCGGCTTCGGCGTGCGCGGTGAAGGCGTCGTGCGCGGTCAGCTCCTCGGCGACCTGCCGCGCGGTCGCCGGGCTCAGGCCCTTGGCCTCGTAGATCTCGGTGAGCTCGGCGAGTTCGTAGTCGGGGAAGTCGGCCAGCTCGCGCCGTTCCTTGGCCAGCAGCGCCTTCTCCGAATCCCGCTGGGTGCTCACCGACACGTACTCACCGGCCGCCATCGAAATCGCGCCGGCGACGAGTCCGGCCACACCGGCGGCGAGAATCGTGGTGCTGTCGTTCGTCGTCGCCGCGACGCCGACCACCAGTCCGGCGGTGGACACGATGCCGTCGTTGGCGCCGAGCACCCCGGCGCGCAGCCAGTTCAGCCGGGAGGCCAGCCCCTCGGCGTGGGGTTCGTGCGGGTGGGTGTCGATCGGCGAGTCCGGCACCCGACCAGCCTAAACGACCTCGTCGCACCGCTGGTTCACGAAAGCCCGGACATACCCGGCGGATTGGCGCACGTACACCCTGGACCAGAACGAGAGGCCGTCCCCGGCGCCGCTGCCCACCATCGTGAGCTCGCCGTCGTAGCACCGGCCGACGAGGTAGCGCGCCCGCGACACGTGCGTGGTCGCGGTGACGACGATCAGATGACGCCAGCCGTAGATCGTCGCCCGCCGGACGATCTCCCTCGCCTCCCCGTCGGTGCGCGTCGGGTCGGGCACGAAGCACGAGACGCGAAAGGCGAAGCGCCCGCCGCAGAATCGATCCATGTTCGGATCGTCGGGGGAGGTCTGCGCGATCAGCACCTCGGGCGCGAAACCGCGCTCGGCCAGCTCGATCCCGAGGTCGAACCGCTCGTAGGGCACACCGCCGAGGACGACGATCACCTCGGCGCGCCGCAACGGATCCAGCTGCGGCCGGACGAACACCGGCCACCCGGCGACCGCGGCCGTCACCGCGATGACCAGTACGCCGACGAACGACCAGCCCGCCCGGCGAAAGATCGACACGGCACCGAGAATAGGCGAGACACGGCACACTGGACCCCATGACCGACTCCGCCGTTGCCCCCGAACACCTCGACGTCGTCATCGTCGGGGCCGGACTGTCCGGGATCGGGGCCGCCTACCGGCTGCAGACCGAACACCCCGGGCGCAGCTACGCGATCCTCGAGGCCCGCGCCGATCTCGGCGGCACCTGGGACCTGTTCCGGTACCCGGGCATCCGTTCCGATTCCGACATGTTCACCCTCGGCTACCCGTTCAAGCCGTGGCGCGCGGCCAAGTCGATCGCCGACGGCGCCTCGATCCTGGACTACATCCGCGAGACCGCGCGCGAGAACGGGATCGACCGGCACATCCGCTACGGGTCGAGGGTGATCGGCGCCGACTGGTCGTCGGCGCGGGCGCGCTGGCAGCTCACCATCGCCCACGAGGGTCCCGACGGCCCCGAGCTGAGCACCCTGACCTGCGGATTCCTCTACACCTGCGCCGGCTACTACGACTATCAGCAGCCGCACGACCCCCACTTCGACGGCCGCGAGGATTTCGCGGGCACCCTGGTGCACCCGCAGTTCTGGCCCACCGACCTCGACGTGCGTGACAAGCGGATCGTCGTCATCGGCAGCGGCGCGACCGCGGTCACCCTGGTGCCCTCGCTGGCCGACGAGGCCGAGCACGTCACCATGCTGCAGCGCACGCCCACCTGGATCAGCGCCGTCCCCGGCCGCGACAAACAGGCCGACAAGATCCGCGAGCTGCTGCCCGCCGGGCTCGCGCACCGGCTGATCCGGACCAAGAACATCCTGTTCAACATCGGTTTCTACCAGTACTGCCGCCGTCGCCCCGCCGCCGCGCGCAAGCTGCTCACCGGCCTCACCACCCGCATTCTCAAGGACGAGCGGCTGGTGGCCGAACACTTCACCCCCGACTACGACCCGTGGGACCAGCGCCTGTGCGCCGCCCCCGACGCCGACTTCTTCAAGGCGATGAAGAAGGGCAAGGCCGCGGTGGTCACCGACCGGATCGACGCGTTCGTCCCGGAGGGCATCCGCCTGGAATCGGGCAAGATCCTGCCCGCCGACATCATCGTCACGGCCACCGGCCTGCGCTTGCTGGCCTTCGGCGGGATCGCCCCGTCGGTCGACGGCACCCCGGTGCCGCTGGCCGAGCAATTCGTCTGGCAGGGCGCGATGCTCACCGGCCTGCCCAATTTCGCGATCTGCGTCGGCTACACCAATGCCTCCTGGACCCTGCGCGCCGACCTCACCTCGCGCCTGGTCTGCAAGGTCCTCACCCATCTCGACCGCACCGGCGCCGCGGCCGTGGTCCCCGATCCGAAGGGCTCGCTCAGCGAGCGCCCGCTGCTCGACCTGAACGCGGGCTACATCCAGCGCTCGATCGCGGCCTTCCCCCGCCAGGGCGACCGGCATCCGTGGCGGGTCAGGCAGAACTATCTGCTCGATGCCCTGTTCACGCTGCGTACCGACCTCGGCAAGACGCTGCGCCCGGTACGCCGGGTCCGCGAATTCACCCGCAACGGGTGAGGCGCGCCGCCGGTCCGCTTCCTACCGTCGGTGTGTGCCGCTGTGGCACGTCTGTTGACGTGAGGGAAAGGCCGAGCGATGACGACGAACCAGAATCAGCATCCCGTCCGAGAGGGCATCGCGGCGGGAACCTCCATCGGGGCCGGCATCCTGCTGGCAGTGGTCGGCGTCCTGCAGATCCTGCAGGGAATCGCGGCCGTCGCCAACGATGACCTGATCGTCGTCGGCCCGGCGTACACCTACCAGTTCGACCTGACGGCCTGGGGATGGTGGCACATCATCTTCGGTGCGATCGCGGTGATCGTCGCGATCGGTCTGCTGGCCGGTCAGACGTGGGGACGAGTGTTGGCGATGGTGATCGCGGCACTGTCGATCGTGGCGAACTTCCTGTGGCTGCCGTACTACCCGTGGTGGTCGATCCTGGTGATCATCCTGGACATCGTGGTCATCTGGGCGGTCGCCACCTGGCACCCCGACCGGGTCTGAGATCTGCCGCCACGATGCCGCTCCCGGCCGACCGGGGGCGGCATCGCCGGTTCAGGGGGCGGGTTCGTCCCCGCGCAGGGTGCCGACGAGATGATCGGACAGTCGCTCCCCGAGGGTGGCCAGCTCGGCTTTCTGCGGTGCGTCGAGCCCGTCGAGCACGAGCGTGCGCACCGCGACCAGGTAGTCCGGCGTCGCCTCGACGACCTTGGCCAGTCCGCTCTCGGTGAGCACCGCGTCGACCCCGCGGCCCGACGCCGCGGCCACCCGCCTGGCCCAGCCGACCCGCTCCAGCTTGGAGACCACATGGGAGATGCGGGAGATGGACCCGTGCCCCCGCGCGGCGAGCACGCTCAACCGCATCCGGTTGTCCGGTGCCTCACGCAGCAGCGCCATGATCCGGTACTCGAAGTGGGTCACCCCGAACTCGCGTTGCAACCGTGAGTCGAGCGCGCTGGGAACGCGCATCGCCAGGGTGACCACCGCGCTCCAGGCGCGACGTTCGACCGAGTCGAGATCGTCGGTCACCTCGGCCTCCTTCCGCCCTGGGTTAACCAAAGAATTGCTGATGGTTCGTGAACTGTATATCGACCCGGGGTGGGTGTCCATGTGGGACAGGACATAGTTCCAGGTGAGAAGGCATTTATAGTTCGCCGCCAAGCTGGACGAGCGATCAGTTGCCAGTGGATCGCCATGGGTGTCTCAGATCACGCGGGGTGTATCCCGGCGGGGTGGCGGACTGCCGACCGTGCTGGGGGCGCGGTGCCGACCTGGGGAAACGCCGGATCTTCCAGGCGATTTGACTTCGTGTTCGGCGGTGCGTAACTTAGTTCGAGTCAGAGCGACACGGACACAGTCCGCCGAGCGCCTGACTGATCATCTAGCCAGTCGAACTCCTCCCGAACTTGCTTCGGTTGGGTTGTCTGCGCTAGGTTGGAACAGTTGCCTTGCCGAAGCCCCGATGAAATGTTGCGGGTGGAGGCTTGTGCGTGTGTTCTTTGAGAACTCAATAGTGTGTCGATGAATGTCAGTGCCAATATTATTATTGGTTCCGCTTCTCATACCCCCCCCGGTTGAGGAGCGGACATTTTGAACAACAGCGAATCTTTTTGCTGGTGTTCGGCAATGCTAGGTTTTCGGACTCTAGTCTTTTGATTTTTCTGATTCGCTCCCTTGGGGAGTGTTTCGAGAGTCTTCAACGGAGAGTTTGATCCTGGCTCAGGACGAACGCTGGCGGCGTGCTTAACACATGCAAGTCGAGCGGTAAGGCCCTTCGGGGTAC
>NZ_QGTL01000021.1 GCF_003182135.1 Nocardia neocaledoniensis
CTGGCGATCACCCGACGAGTACGAAGCCAGCTATCATCACCGGGTTCCTACTGGAACCAGATAATCCGCTCTCTGGATTAGCGGGGGAACCTCAGCCTGGGAGCACAGCAGCTCTTCACCACAAGCCAATTCGATTCGGGGCTCATCCTCGCTCGCGCGGGGAGCACGAGCAGAAGACCGTCGCGCAGCTCATGCGGGAGGTCTCCATCCCCGCTCGCGCGGGGAGCACTCCTGAAGTTGCTTCGGCTGCTCTCGGACGTGGGGCTCATCCCCGCTCGCGCGGGGAGCACCTGTCGACGCGCGGCACCGCGGCGAGCACGTGGGGCTCATCCCCGCTCGCGCGGGGAGCACACTCGCCGCAGGACCAGCACTCGACGCGGTTCCAGGGCTCATCCCCGCTCGCGCGGGGAGCACGACACAGACGTTTTCGCCTCCGTCAGTATCGAGGGCTCATCCCCGCTCGCGCGGGGAGCACCGGGGCCGGTTCCGGTTCGGGCGCCAGCATCGGGGCTCATCCCCGCTCGCGCGGGGAGCACCGCTCGATGATGAACATGACGCCGTCGCCACCGGGCTCATCCCCGCTCGCGCGGGGAGCACCCGGCCGCATTCACATCGGCCGGATCAAGTCGGGGCTCATCCCCGCTCGCGCGGGGAGCACGAACAGGGCGTCGAACATGGTGGCTTCTTTCCGGGCTCATCCCCGCTCGCGCGGGGAGCACACTAACTGACCTGCATGTTCACACAGCACTCGACAGAATTACATTCACTTTTCGAGCAAAACCACAATAGTCAAACCAACACCCCGGTCGCCGCACCGCTGCCGTCCTTGCGCCAGTCTCGACCACCTTGTCCACCTCCCACTCTGAAGGCCATGTCTAAGCGACATTGAGTCGAAGATCCTCGATTCGCGCTGCAGTGTCCAGCATCTCCATGATGCGCTGCCCCCATCAAGTCGGTGACGATAGTGTCGAGGTAGGTGTTAAGTACAGTGCGCTAAACAAGCCCTCCGGCCGCACGTTCGTCGAGAATCAGCGGGTCCGGTCGGCATTCATGCCTAGCCATCCGCTGCCGCCACATGAACGTGGACGAACCGCGCGACAGTTCAGTCGCGACAGTTCAATCCCGAACTACCCTCTACCTCAACCGCCACCGGGCATGACTACCTCCACGACCTCGCGGCCGCGGACCACCTCGAACACGCCACCATCCTCGAGTGACCGCGACCGATCCCCTTTCTGTCGTCATTCGTCGGAGAATCCAGAATCGGCCAGATTCAGGTCCGATCGAGTGCGAGCGACCTTCCAGATCGCCAGCTGGGCATCCAACCCGGGTTGATCGCTGTCGCTCTGACCATGCCCGGCAGCCTCAGCACCCGAGGTGAACAACGGCACCGGCGACTCGTAGCCCTGCGCCTGTTCGAATGTGTGCGGGCTGATCCGCGCCTGAATCAACGCAAGGCGCAATGCCAACAGTTCGCCCCCGCCGTGGCAGCCCACCCATCCGCCGCACAGCCGAGTCCGCGTCGGTCTGGTGACACTGGAACAGATGAGGCGCCTGCACACCCATGTCCCCGTCATAGTTACGCAGCTTCTCGTACTCGCCGAAATCCCACACCCCACTGGGAACATCACGCCGGTACGGACAACTCACACACGGCCGCGGCGCCGGAGGGCCCATCTGGTCGCCGACCGCGTCGCCAGGTTCCACAACATCCCCCTCGCACGCAGCAGCCTGGCCACCGACTATCCGTGACTACGGACCAACTGCGCCAAGATTAACCCCGGCACGATCGAGGACGCCACCCACTGCGCCACAGTCCTCCCACCGTCAGACATAGCCGCGACACCGACATCAGACCATCCCACCGAACCAGTATGGGTGTACCGCCGTACAACAGCGACGTTGTGCGTGAGCTAGCACCAGGCGCACAGATTCCAAAGGATCCAGCAGGCGTCCCCTTATATGCCCACGCTTCGTCACGGCCGGCGATCGCCGAAACCTCGGGCTACACAAAAAATCCCGGCGTGAGATAGTCATCCATACTGCCCCCCTAACCCGGGCGGCAGTGTCGGCCAATTCATCCGCCAGATAGGAACACCCGCATGGCACGCAAAGTGGTAGTCAACATAGTCGACGACATCGACGGCACCACCCCCGCTAGCGAAACGGTCACCTTCGGCATCGATGGCGCCCTCTACGAAATCGACCTCTCCGACAGCAACGCCGCCAAGCTCCGCGACAACCTGGCGCACTGGGTCGCACACGCACGCAAAACCGGCCGCACAACCAAATCGACCAGCCGCAACACCGCCACACCGGCCACACCCACCCGAAACCGCAACGACCTCACCGCCATCCGAGCCTGGGCAGCCGAAAACGGCCACAAAGTCTCCGCACGCGGCCGCATCGCCGCCGAAATCGTCGACGCCTACAACAAGGCCGTGGCCTAGCCAACCAGCCGACCCGCCCCACCCAACACGAACCAGTCGCCTGGCGTTTCGTCGTCTCCATCGCAGGCAGCCTCGCCGGGCCGCGGTGAAGATGACCGTAAGTCGGGAAACCGAAGGATCGGCCGCGGGTCCGCGTCGACATGACCATCTCGGATCGGCCGCGGCAACCTCCGCGACGAGACGGATCGACCTGGCCTCTGGAATGAGTCGGACACGGGCCTCGGCGACGGATTCTCCGGCTTCTCGACTCGCGAGACACATCCCAGGCCACCTGGTGGTATCGATTGCCACGAGCGAGGGGTACGGCCCACCGCAGCACCACAGTTCTTCCTGCGGCCCCGTGCTCGTCCTGGGCGATGCGTTCTATCACCGGGTACTACGAATTCACCGACGTGCCCGCCAGAGGATCACCCCGGCTCTTCGTCCCACATCCCCACCTTCTCCAGCTGAGAGACGAGGTCGTCGGCGCCTGCCATGATGTGCTCGCGCATCAGGCTGGTCGCCGAGTCGGCCCGGCGCCGCCGCAGCGCGTCGAGAATGGCCGGGTGGTCACGCACGGAATCGTCGCCATGCCCCTCGATATCGAAGTAGAAGCGGTTCGGGAGCTGTTTGACCATGGCCCCCAGTGCGATCGCCAGCCGCGGCGACTCGGCCGCGAGGTTCACGACCCGATGGAATTCGTGGCCTAGGTCCAGAATCCGCTCCACATCGATGTTCTCCCTGGCGGCGCGCACGTGCGCCTCGACCACGTCGTCGAGGTGATCGAGGCGTTCGGCGGAGATTCGGGTCGCCGCGCGGCCCGCCAACTCCCCCGACACCGTGGCGCGCAGCCAGAACATGTCACGCACGTCCTCACGGGTGAACCCGACGACCCGGTAACCCCGGCGCGGCACCAGTTCCAGGAAGCCGTCGGCACTCAGCATGAGCAGCGCCGCACGGACCGGAGTGTTGCTGACGCCGAGCGTCTCGGCGACGGCCTCGGCACGGACGAACTCACCTGGGCGCACCTGGCCCGAGATGATCCGTTCCCGCACATGGCCCGCCACTTCTTCAGGCAGCTGCCGTCGTTCGCCACCCAGGTCGCGCTGTCCTGTTCCATCGCCCACCGCGAACGGCGAGCTGGGCGCCGAGGTCATCCGACCCTCCTCTTCTAGTCCGGTTGATAATATACAATACTTTAATGGAGTTGCGTCAGCTGGAGATCTTTTGCGCCGTCGCCGAGGAATTGCACTTCGGCCGCGCGGCGGAACGTCTTCATCTGGCCCAGCCCTATCTCAGCCGGTCCGTCCGGGCGCTGGAGGCCGACTTGGGCACGCCGTTGTTCGAACGCACTACTCGTCGGGTCGAGCTGACCCATGCCGGACACGTACTGCGCGATTCCGCCGCGGCGATGCTGCGGATCGAGGCGCGGGCACGCGCCGATGTCACCGCCGCGCATCGGGGTGAGGCGGGCACAGTACGGCTCAGCTTCGCGGGACCGTCCTCTCAGGCGATGGTGGGCAGGCTGGCGCGAGCGATCCGTGAACGGCACGCGGGCATCACGCTGGCTGTGCGGCCGGGACGTTACGGTCCCGGCGTACTCGACGAGCTCCTGGACCGGTCCACCGACCTGGCCATCGCGCGTTTCGCGTGCGCCCCGCCCGAGGTGGAGTGCCGACCGGTAGCCCGCGAACTCGGCGTGCTGGTGGTACCTGCGTCCCACCCAGTCGCACAGCGGGATGCCGTGTCGCTCACCGCACTCCGTTACGAGCCGTTCATCACGCTGCCGGAAGGTTCCGGTTCCGCTGTTCGCTCGACGTTCACAGCGGCGTGCCGCGCCGCGGGGTTCGAGCCGGAGATCGCGCAGACTGCGCCGGACTCGTGGACGTGCGTCGCACTCGTCGCCGCCGGAGTCGGGCTGCATTTCACCACCGACGCGGCTGCGGCCACCCTGCCCACCGAGGGAGTCCGGGTCATGCCGCTCGCCGGCGACATCCCCATCGCTCCAGTACTCGGATACCTGGTGTGGCGACAAGGCGATCACGATCCCACGCTGCGCCGCGTCCTGCACCTGTCCGAGCAGGTGCTTCCGACGGTTTCGTGAATACTGCTGCACCGGAACAGATTTCCAGCACAACAGCCCCGATCTCATCGGTCGAGCAGCGTGATCACCGATTTCGTCTCCAGGTACTCCTCGACCCCGTCGGGTCCACACTCCCGGCCCCAGCCCGACTGCTTGAAACCGCCGATGGGCATGGCCGCACCACCCGCGCGGTGCACGTTGATACCGACCCGGCCGGTCCGCAGGCGGCGCGCGGTGCGCTGGGCGACGGCGACGTCGCGGGTCCAGACACTGCCTGCCAGACCGTATTCGGTGTCGTTGGCCGCCGTGATCGCCTCGTCGAGATCGGTGAAGGACATGGCGCCGATGACCGGGCCGAAGATCTCCTCGCGCACGATGCGCATCGCCGGTGTTACGTCAGCGACCACGGTCGGTTCGTAGAAAAAGCCCTGGTCGCCGTAGCGCCTGCCGCCGCTGACAAGACTCGCGCCCTCGGCGAGTCCTTCGGTGACGTATCCGTGGACGCGATCGAGATGCTGCTGGGAGATCAGCGGACCGAGGTCGGCCGCAGAGTCGGTGCCGTAGCCGAGCTTCAGCGCCCGGCCCTCGGCCGCCACCCCCTCGACCACGCGGTCGTAGACGCTGTCGTGGACGAACAGCCGGGTACCGGAGGTGCAGATCTGGCCCGAATTCCAGAAGATGCCCTTGGCAACTCCAGGGATGACCTGGTCGAGGTCCGCGTCGGAGAGCACGATGACAGGAGACTTGCCGCCGAGTTCGAGCGAGAGTTTCTTCAGGTTCCCGGCTGCCGCCTGCACGATCTTGCGGCCGACGGCGGTCGATCCGGTGAAACTGATCTTGTCCACGTCGTCGTGGGCCACCAGCGCCGCACCCGCGGTGCCTCCACCGGTCACCACATTGACCACACCGTCGGGCACGCCCGCCCTGAGCAGGAGCCGCCCGAGCGCGAGCGCGGTCAGTGAGGCGTTCTCCGAGGGTTTGAGCACGCAGGCACACCCGGCGGCCAGTGCGGCGGGCACCTTCATCGCCATCCCGACCATCGGCGCGTTCCAGGACACAATCAGACCCGCCACACCGACCGGCTCTTTGTAGGTGTGGCCCTGGAAGCGCATCTCGGCCGGGCCGATATCGGCGGTGCGCCCATGGATCTTGTCGGCCCAGCCGGCGAAGTAGCGGAACATGTTGACCGCCTCGCCGATCATGAGCCTGGCTTGGCTGATCGGCATGCCGACGTCGAGGCTTTCCAGGCGGGCGAGGTTCTCGATATCGGCCTCGATGAGCTCGGCGGCCCGCCACAACACCACGCCGCGCTGGGCTGCGGACAGGCGCAGCCAGCGTTCCTCCTCGAACGCACGGCGGGCTGCGGCGACCGCGGCATCGACATCGGCCGCGCCCGCCTCGGCCAGACACGCGACCGCGTCACCGGTGCCGGGATCGACCACGTCGAACCTCGCTCCCGACGCGGCGTCACGCCACGCTCCGTCGATCAGCAGCTGCCCATCGCCTCCAGAGGAACCGAAGGCGACGTGCAGCGACGCCGGAGTGCGGTCGAGGTCGGCGGCGAAGTCGTTGATAGCCATACTCTTTCGAACCTGTTTCTGCGAAGGGATGATGGAAGGTGACCGGAATACTCAGTCGATGTGCAGCGCACGCATCCGGTTGTAGAGGGTCGATCGGCTCAGACCGATGGCTCGCGCCGCCTGCTTGCGATTGCCGCCCGCGGCTTCCAGCGCGTTGACGATGATCTCGCGCTCGGCCAGCCGCAGGGGCGAGGTCGATCCGCGGCCACGGAAGCGGTGGGAACCGGGCAGATCGGCGGGCACGATGTCGCCCGCTGTGCGGGTGGCCGCGAGCGCACCCACCACTCGCCGCAGTTCGGCGAGATTGCCGGGCCAGGGTTGCTCGGCCAGTACCCGCAATGTTTCGGGGGTCATGCGGGCACGCCCATCGGCACCAGCGGCATCGGCGAACATCAGCTGCGCCAGCCGCGGGATTTCCTCCCGTCGCCTGCGCAACGGCAGCAGTTCTCGGTACGAGGCGCACAGTGCCATCAACCTGTCTTGCGCGCGAGCAGACCCGTCGTCGGGAGCGCAGGTGAGCACGACCCGACGGCTGGTGGTGCCGAGCCATCGCGACAGCAGGGTGACCAGCGCGTCCGAAAGCAGGTGAACGTGTTCGACGATCACCGCGGGCCCCGCCGACTGCAGCAGGCACGCCGCGTTCGCCGCCCACGCGTCCTCACCGAGGGCGACCACGTCGGCGGCGTCGATGATCTCGGCGTCGGTTCCCGCGACAGTCCGGGCTTCGGTGGTCCGCCCCGATCCGGGCTCGCCGGCCACGAGCAGGGGCCAGGCAAGGGCGCGGGGTTTCACGGCGCGCCGGGGCCGCGGCGCGATCTCGGTGGCGACGATGTCGATCAGCGTGCCGTCGACATCGTCGATGGGCGTACACGCCATCTCGATCGCGCGACCCGAGGTGAGGGTGAGCCGGTGGCTGCGATCCCCACCGGCGTGGGTGAGCTCGGCGCAGGTACGCAGCGCCGCGTGATCGGGGGGCTCCAGCATCCCCAGCGCCGCCGGCGTCGCCAGCACGAGCTCGTCGCCCATGACCACGACCGGACGGCCACGGCGTTTGGTGGCCTGCTGGAACACGTCGAGCAACCGGTGGTGGGTCTGCTGAGAATCACGCTGCAGCCGTTCCTCGATATCGCGCACCATGCGGCGGACGAGTTGCGGGAACAGTCGGTGGTCCGAGCCGGTCGGTCCCCCGATGTCGAGGACGCCGATGAGCCGACCGGTCACCGGATGCAGGATCGGGTGACCGTAACAGGTGAATCGATGCAGGGCGCGGTTGAAGTGCTCGGGGCCTTGGACCAGCAGCGCGCTACGCGTCTCCAGTGGCGTGCCCACCGCGTTGGTACCGATCACGTCCTCGGCCAGCTGGGCGCCGGGCACCAGCCCGAGCTCGACCAACGGGGCCCGGACCAGGGGGTCGGGGCTGCGCACGTCGACCAGGCGGGCCGTACGGTCGGCGAGCGCCATCGCCAGCGGGGCGCCGTCCAGGTCCGACAGTGCCCGGTCGAGGACGGGGAGGGCCGCGCGGGCGAGGCTGTCGTCGAGTCGGGGCGGCGTCTGCGCGGGAAACGCGATGTCGTCGCTGATTCCGTACAGCCGCGACCGGCGCCACGCCGTGGCGATGTCAGTGCGGAAGGACGGTTGTTCTGGGCTCTGCGTAGTGCTGCGCACGCGACACCACCTTGTCTCGCGGGCTCCGGATAGTGGGTCGTGCGGTGCCGGCCGGAGTGTCGAACGGAATTCTTCGGGAACATCCGAGGTCGGTGGAACCGCAGGCCGCCCATCGGAATACAACCGCCAAACCGCGTCAGATGACGCGTTTGACCTTCAGCGCTTCGAGTTCGTCGGCGTCGAGTCCGAGCAGGTCCCGGTATACCTCGTCGTTGTGCGTGCCGAGTTCGGCAGCGGGCTGGTCGAGGCCGACTCGGGAGCCCGACATGTGGATCGGGATGCCGCCCGCGACGGCGTCGATCGGGCCCACCCGCGGATCTTCGAGCCGCTGCAGCGCACCGCGCTCGAACAGGGCCGGATCGGCGAGCGCTTCCAGCGCGGTGCGCACCGGAACACAGGGCACTCCGCGGCGCACGTTGAGTTCCTCGATGACCTCCGCCGAGGTGTGCCCGCGGGTCCAGGCCTCGATCAGCTCGTCGAGGACAGCGGCGTTGACCGCGCGTGGCCCGCGACCGGCGAACCGTTCGTCGTCGATGAGGTCGGGTAGCCCGATGGCTTCGAAGATCGAGCGCGCCCAGGTGTCGCTCGCCGCGGCGATCGAAACGTAACCGTCGCTCGTCGGATAGACACCGAAGGGCGCCAGCCGACTGTGGCTGTTACCCGAGCGGGCTGGAAAACCGTGCCGCTGCAGCACATCCGGGTGCTCGAACGGCAGCAACGAGGTCACACACTCGAGCATCGAGACCTGCACATGCTGGCCCTCGCCGGTGACCGTGCGCTGCAGCAAGGCCGATTGCAGACCGATGACCGCATACAGCGGGGCGAGCATGTCGGAGATGGCGACACCGGTCCGGATCGGCGGACCGTCGGCGAACCCGGTGGTGTCCATCAAGCCGCTCAGGGCCTGCACCGTGATGTCCATGGCCTTAACACCCGGGTACATGCTTGGCGCGCCGAGCCCGTTCACCGAGCAGTAGACGATTCGGGGGTTGGCCGCCCGTACCGACTCGTAATCCACGCCGAGGCGCTGCACGGTGCCGTCGCTGAGGTTCTCGAAGACGACGTCGGCGTCCTCGGCCAGGCGGAAGAACAGCGCGCGCCCCTCGGGCGACTTCAGGTCGAGCGTGATCGACTTCTTCTGGCGCGCCCTGGCCAGGATCGACAGCGAGATGTCCCCCTCCGACACCGCGTCGAAGTGTATCCCGCCCCGACCGTGGAAGGGTGGGTTGAACCGGGCGATGTCGCCGCCGACCGGTGATTCGATCTTAATGACCTCGGCACCGAGGCCGGCCAGCAGCAGCGTCCCGTAGGGCCCGGCCAGCGCCACCGTCAGATCCAACACGCGCAGCCCCGACAGCGGCTGCGCGCGCTGCGTTGTCGATTCGCTCAAGACGTCGCACTCCCGTTCACGATCCGCCGCAGCCTGCGCCGCAGTGTGAGACACAATATATCATACTTAAAGTGTTGTGGCCCACATCAGGACAGTGCCGCTGCGCGATGTGGCCCGGGCCGCACCTGGGGGCGGAGAGTTGCGGCCCGGGCCGTTGGTCAGGCTTCCGCGGCGCGCAGCGACTCGGTGGCCGCGAGATCGACACGCAGACCTTCCGGGTCGGCGTACGCGTCGCCGACCACGACCACGCCGAAGTCGCGAGCGGCACCTTCGACGGTGATGTACTCGTCGCGCACGTCCCGCTTGACGAGTTCGGGGTCGCGGGCGAACGGATCACCCCATCCGCCACCGCCGTTGGTCAGGTAGCGCCACGTGGCTCCGGTGGCGGTCGACCAGATCGGGGTGCGTCCGTAGTAGAAGAACTCGCCGTCCGGATCGGGTACCTGGCTCGCCGGATCGAGCGTCCCCGCCACCGCGACCGAGCCGGCGTATACCGCGGGACCGAAACCGATCAGCGATTCGGGCCCGGTGACCGGCGCACCGTCCTGACCGAAGATCCAGACCCCGCCCAGTGCCCCGTCTCGGCCGCCGTACACCCCGACTCCGCTGGCCTCGCGGAATCGCAATGGGACGGTCTGGTGCTGCCCGGCCTGGGTGTACTGGATGTCCTTGACGATCGCGGCGCCACCCCGGGCCACACCGGGTCCCGCGGTGTCGGCAACGAACTCGCGGCGCATGATGCGCAACGGGAAGTCGGCCTCGAGCGATTCAGTGGACGGCGACATCAGGTTGAAGATGTAGGCGCACGAGCAGCCGTCGCCGTCACCCTCTTTCGAACCGCCGCGTGGGCCGTGTTCCCCGCCTGCCATCGCCGAACAGAACCACGGCGTGCCGTCCGGTCCCACGCCGTTGGCGTTGTGGACATAGGCGGCGCCGAAGTCACCGCCGAGCGCGTCGGCCCCGAGCACGGGCCCGAGCACCCGCAGCAGGATGGTAACGATCAGCGACTGAACCTCGTAATAGCAGAACACCGCGCCGTCCGGCGGCAGCGCGCTGGTGATCGAACCCGGCGGCACCAGGATGTCGAAGTCGCGGAAGGTGCCCGAGGTGAACTCACTGTCGGGCGAGAGCACCATCTTCAAGCCGACGCCCACCGCCGTCTTCACATCCAGCGCACCGGCATTGATACAGGTACGCGCCTGCCGGGACGAGCCGCTGAAGTCGACTTCCACCGCGCTCCCCCGTTTGCGCAGGTTCAGCCGGACGACGTACTCCTCGGCATCGTCGACTCCGTCGGCGTCCAGCCGCCCCGATCCGCTGTAGTCGCCGTCGGGCAGGGAGGCGAAGGCGCCGCGCATCCGTTCGGCCGAGGCGTCGCAGGCGTAGCGCATGCTGCCCAGGTAGGCCTGGATGCCGTAGCGGTCGATGGTCTCGCGGATAAGCCGCTCGCCGAGCGTGCAGCAGCCGTGGATGGTCTTGAAGTCGGGCAGCATCAGCTCGCCCAGCCGGACGTTGTCGAAGATCAGCGAGAAGGTCTCGCGTACCGGCTCGCCCGCGTGGTATAGCAGGCGCGGGCTGATGACGATGCCGTCCTCGTAGATGTTGTGCTTCATCGCCGAGAAGCCGCCAGGGAAGATACCGCCGGCGTCGAGCTGGTGTGCCCGCAGCGCCAGGAAACCGACGATCTTCTCGTCGTAAAATACCGGGCGGACGAAAAGTACGTCGTTGTAATGGTTCCCGACGCGGTAGACGTCGTTGCAGACCAGCAGGTCGCCGGGCACCAGGCGCTCGGGGCCATATTCCTCGACCGTCACCCGCACCGCATCCGACATCGTGCCCAGGAACACCGACAGGCCGTTGGTGACCGCGCTCATGGCGTAGTCCTGTTCCGGCGGTGCGCAGATGCAGGCCGCGAAGTCATAGCACAGGGCGATGATCGGAGAGAACGCGCGATGCAGCAGTCCGGTGGTGACGTGCTGTACCGAGTAGCGCAGCCGGTTGGCGACCACACCGGCGGTGAAGCGATCGCAGTCGTAGCGGCTCGCGAATTCGTCATCGCTCAGGTCCCGCAGGAGGGTCTGCGGCGGGGCGAGCCCGGCGGAGACTGCGAGAGTGGGGGTGATCATGATCAGTTCTCCTCGGTACGGGTGATGACGATTTCGCCGACGCTGCCGACCCGAGCCGTCTGGCCGGCCAGCACGAAGGTCGTCGACAGCGGTTCACGGATCACGGCCGGACCGGTGATCACATCGCCGAGCAGCAGCTGCTCGCGCTCGAACTCCTGCGCCACGATGTCGACGTCCTCGAGGTGGTGCAGGGTGACCGTGCCGGTCGGGATCGGGCGCTCACCGGAGGGACGGCGCGCCGGGCGCGGGTATTCGACCTTCGCGGTGGGCACCACCGCGGTGAGCCGGTAGGTGACGCCCTGCACCGGCATCCCCTCGAACCGGTTACCCGAGCGTTTCTCGTAGCCGTCGTGGAAGTTGGTGATCATCTGCTCGATCGCCTCGGCGGTGATGGTCCCGCCCGGTACCTCGACGAACGGGGTCTCCCAGACCTGGCCCATGAGATGGCCGTCGAAGGTGCGCACGAAGGTGACCGTCTCTGCATCGTTGCCGAGCTCGTGGCGCATCTCGGCTTCCATCTCGCGGTAGACGGTGTCGATGTCCTCGGCCGCGTCGGGGGTGAGGATCGTGTAGGAGGTGCGGCTGTCGGCGTGCACCTGGTCCGCGCTGACCAGGCCCAGGGCCGAGAACAAACCGGGATACGGCGGCACGATGACCGATTTGAGATTGATCAGGTCGAGCAGCGCGGGCAGCATCATCGACCCGGCCGCACCGAAGGAGACCATCGCGTAGTCGCGGGGGTCGACACCGTCCTTGACGATGACGTCGAGAATGCCTTCGGCCACATTGTTGACGGCCATGCGGTAGGCGAAGCGGACCCGCTCCGACAGTGTGGCCTTGGTGTCGAGCCGGTCGAACGCCGCCGCAGACAGGGCTGGGTCCAGCGTGGACCGGCCCGCGGCGAAACGGGTGCCGTCGAGGATGCCGATCAGCAGAAAGGTGTCGGTCGTGGTGGGCACGGTCCCACCGCGTCCGTAGCAGGCCGGTCCCGGATCGGCGCCCGCGCTCTCCGGCCCCACCTGGATCTCGCCGGTCGGGGTGATGCTCACGATGCTGCCCCCACCGGCGCCGACGCTGACGATCTCGTTGGACAGCGTGTTGACCAGCAGGTCGTGTTCGAGTTCGAACGTGGTGTTGACGAAAGGATCGCCGCCGGTCACGAGACTGATGTCGGCCGAGGTGCCGCCGATGTCGACACACAGCAGATTGGGCTCGTCGATCATCGCGCCGAGCCGGGCACACGCGACCGTGCCCGCCGCTGGACCGGAGAACACGATGCGCGACGGGCGTTCGAGGGCGACATCGATCGGAGCCAGCGTCGCCGCGCAGTCTGCGAAGTTCAGGTCACCGGTGAATCCCAGCCCGGTGAGCCCGGATTCGAGCTGCTTGGCGTACGGCCCGTAGATCTTCTTCATCAGGACGTCGACGACGGTGGTCGAGGCACGCGGATACTCGCGTGCCAGCGGCGACACCTCGCTCGAGATCGAGCACGCGATGTCGCCGAGCTCCTCGCGCACGAGGTCGCGCAGCTGCCGCTCGTGGGTGCCGTCGACGTAGGAATTCAGCAGACAGATGGCCACACCCTCGATCCCGCAGCCGCCGAGGATCCGCAGCTGTTCGCGGGCCTGCGCGGCATCGAGCGGGATCACCACCGACCCATCGGCACCGATTCGCTCGAGGACGCCGCGGCGCAGGTAACGCGGCACGATCGGCGCGGTGACGTCGCCGAAGCTGCGTCGCCAACGGGGGTCGGTGTTGGCGTGGGCCGGGCGCTGGGCGCGGGCCATGTCGAGGATGTCACGGTGCCCCTCCGTGGTGAGAAACGCGATCTTGGGCAGACGCCGGGTGATGATCGCGTTCAGCCCGTGAGTGCTGGCGTGGTTGAAGACCGCGGCGTCGGTGACACCGACCTCGGCGGCCCCTTCCAGGACTGCCTTGTAGCTTTCGGTGACGTTCGTGGCGACCTTGACGGTCTCGATCCGGCCGTTCTTCACCGACACGATGTCGGTGAAGGTTCCGCCGACGTCGACGCCGATCATGCCTATGGTGTGCGGCACTGCTTCGTTCCCTTCGTCTTTCGTGGTGTGCGGCGCCGGTCAGATCCGGTCCGCCAGCAGTTCGATCGGTCCCAGCTTCGGACCCGGGTCACGGCGCAGGGAGTACAGGCAGTTCGCGCACTTCACGACGTCGAACCAGCCACCTTCGGACAGCACCGGGTATCTCTGCACCGATTCGGCCGCGCAGCGCGGGCACGCGCCGGGCACGCCCGCGCGCGCGACCGACAGTGTCGGCTCGCTCGGGCGGGGATGGGCGATGGTCATGATTTCTCCTCTACGTCGTTGTGGGAAGAACGGCGGGTCGGCCACGGCAACGGGCCGGGATCCGCGGCCCCGTCGGTATCGCGGGACAAAATCTAACGGGTTATGGAAAAAATATAACGCACTTCACATGTGCGCAAGACCACACTCTGTTTATTTTCTGGACCGCACATGCTGGTAAATCTGACGGTTGCCGGCCTCAGACGACATCAACCGCGGCACAGCAGCTCCGGGATCGAACGATGTATTCTTCAGTTTGTTAGAAATATTGGCCGCGCTGCCCGCCGGCAATCCGACGACAGAGGGGAACCAGGCCCATGCCACGCTCGAGTACCGCTTCCACCCGCCCGGCGCGAGGGCTGAGCAAGTCCGCGGCGACTCGCAGGCGAGTCATCGACGCCGCCGCCCGGCTGCTGGTGACCCACGGCTACAGCGGAACCCGGCTGTCGGACGTGGCCGACGAGGCAGGCTTACAGGCGGGCAGCCTGTACTACCACTTCAGCTCCAAGGAAGCGCTGGTCGAGGAGGTGCTGCGCTACGGAATCCAGTTCACCCACGGCCAGGTGCGCGTCGTGGTCGATCAGCTGCCGGAGAACGCGACCCCCGGCCAGCGGCTCGCCGCCGCGGTCGACGGCTTCGTGGCCGCCATTCTCGAGCTCGGTTATATGTCGCCGGCCTACATCCGCAGCTACCGACAGCTCCCGGCGGAGATCCAGGACCGGTTGCGGCCGATCCGGCAGGCCTTCGGCCGGCTGTGGGAGGAACTGATCGACGCGGCCATCGATTCCGGTGAACTGCGGTCCGATATCGACCCGTACGTGCTGCGTCTGTTCATCGTGCACACCCTCGAACAGGTGCCCGAATGGCCCGAGAAGACCCGTCGGTCGATCACCGACATCTCCGCGACCATGCGGACCCTCCTGTTCGCGGGTGTGGCGGGTGATCACCCGCGTTCGTGAAAACTCAGCTCGGCCACTGTCGTTCGCGCCTGTTCGGGCCCGATGAGACGCTGGGCGATCGGCACCAACCGGAACTTCTGCACTTTGCCGGTACTGGTTTGCGGTATGTCCTGCGCTCCTGTGATGAACACGTGACGGGGCACCTTGAACCGGGCGAGACCGGCCCGGCACGCAGCGATCAGCTCCTCGGGGTCCGGGGTTGCGCCCGGATCCGGGATGACGAAGGCACAGCCCGACTCCCCCCACAGCTCGTCGGGCACGCCGACGACGTAGGCCTGACTCACGCCCGGCTGTCGGGTGAGCAGGTCCTCGACCTCCTTAGGCATCACCAGTTCTCCGCCGCTCTTGTACAGGTCCTTGGCCCTGCCGGTGATCACGAGGGAACCGTCGGGCAGGAACCTGCCGACATCGCCCGAGTGCAGCCAGCCCGCACGGAGCACCGCGTCGGTGTCCTCCGGGCGATTCCAGTAGCCCAGCATCGTCGACGGACCACGGGAGACCAGTTCTCCCTCCTGCCCGGCCGGCACTTCGTCGCCAGTCGCCGGATCCAACACCCGATATTGGGCGAGGACTCCCCCGAATTCCGGAATTCCGGCTGCCCCACTGGGTTTGGGTCTGCCGACTGTTCTGGTCAGTACCGACACCGGGTCCTCGGGCTGGGTCATCACGCTCGCGCCGATTTCGGTCATGCCATACGCGGTGGTCAGTTCGGTGACACCGAGTGCCTCTTCGATTCGCTCCCACAGCCAGCTCGGCGCCACCGCCGAGCCCGACAGCATGCGTTGTAGCGAGGACAGGTCGAACCGGTCCCGCTCCGGGTGTTGCACCAGTGCCACACTCATGGTCGGCACGCCGAGCAGATCGGTGACGCGATGCTTCTCGATCGCGGCGAAGTACTCGAGGGGCTCGAACTTCGGTTGCGGGAGGATCGCGCCGCCGACGAACAACGAGGCCTGGATGGCATGTTCGTAGGCGAACAGGTGATAGCACGGCAGAGCGAAGACCACCCGGTTGCCGTCGGGCAGCGCACGGCAGTAGGCCGACCCGTAGGAAGTGCGCTGCAGCGCGTCGTGGGTCAACAGCACGCCTTTGGGGCTGCCGGTGGTGCCGGAGGTGTAGAGGATGTCGGACGGGTCGCCGGGGTCACGCAGGCCGCCGGGCGCCAGGCCGGTGTGCTCCTCGCCGATCCGCTCGACATCCGACAGGTCGAGCACACCGTCGCGGCCGGTCCCGGCACCGGCCGGATCGAACATCACCACGCGCGACAGTTCGCCGATCACCGGCACGCCCGTGCGATCCCAACCGGGGGCCAGCTCGTCGAGCATGGCCAGATAGTCCATGTCCCGGAATCCGGTCATAGTGATCAGGACCCGGCAATTGGACTGGGCCAGCACATAGCCCAGTTCGTCGGTGCGGTAGAGGTAGTTCAGCGGCACGGCCACGCCGCCGACCCGGGCGATCGCCATCTTCAACGGGGTGTACTCCGGGAAGTTGGCCATGATCAGCCCGACGTGATCACCCGGGCGCACCCCGATCGCGGCCAGACCGTCGGCGAGCCGACGGGCCCATCGCTGCACCTCACGATAGGTCAGGACGAGATCCCCAGCGATGACGTAGGGCCGGTCGGGGAACCGTTCGACCGTATGGTCGAACTGCTGGTCCAGGGTCCGCGGCACCCAGGGCGCGAACTCCGCTTCCAGTGCCGCGCGACGCTGCGCGGGCGATGCTGTGAGCTCAGTGGTCATCGCGTGCCTTCCGCGAGCACCTCGACCTTGCGGTGGATGGTCGACCGGGCACCGGTGCTGCCGCGGTTCACGCCAACCAAGCCGCGCAGCGCCGGGTTGTTGTTCACCAGGTCACCGAGCTGGGGACCTGCTGCCATCATGCCACCGTCGACCGTGATCACCTCACCGGTGATGAAGGCGGCCTCCTCGCTGGCCAGAAAGGACACCACCGCGGCGACGTGGTCGGCGACCCCGGCGTAGGGCAGGGGCTGGATCGTGCCCAGCACCGGGGCGAGGTCGTCGGAGGTCATTCCGATCAGTGGCGTGGTGATGATGCCGGGCGAGACCGCGTTCACCCGGATTCGGTCGGGGGCGAACTCCAGGGAGGCCATCCGGGTCAGGTGCTCGACGCCGGCCTTGGCGACCGAGTATGCCTGAACGCCGATGCCGGCGGCCTGGGCACCGATGGAGCCGAAGTTGACGATCGCCCCACCGGTGCCTTGCTCACGCATGACCCGGCCGGCGTGCTTGGTGCCGAGGAAGACACTGCGCAGCACGACGTCGAAGGTGTAGTCCCAGTCGGCGACCTCGATCTCGGTCAACGGTCCGAACGCCCCGCCGACACCGGCGGCATTGACCAGGACGTCCAAGCGCCCGAATTCCGCCCGTGTGCGCGACACCGCGGCTTCGAAGTCGGCTTCCTCGCTCACATCGGTGCGGACGAACCGGACCCGGTCGCCCGCACCGTGGTCGGTGAACTCGGCGACAGTGCGCTGCGCGACTTCCTCGTTGAGGTCGGCGATCACCACCCCGAAACCACGATCGAGGAAGCGGGCCACACTCGCCCGGCCCATACCGCTGGCGCCACCGGTCACCAATGCGCTCTGCTGTGTCATCTGCAACTCCTTGGTTTCTCTCTGTGCTGGAACGGTTCTCGACGTATCCACGGATCAGCCGAGAAGAACCTGTTTGGCCGCGGCGAATTCGCGGATCCCTTCGGGACCGCATTCACGTCCCCAGCCGGACCGTTTCACTCCGCCGAAGGGCGCCGCCATGGTCGGGCCGAAGGTGTTGATCGCGACCGAACCCGAGCGAAGTCGGCGTGCGACGGCGAGGCCGCGCTCAGGGTCCGCGGTGAACACACTCGCCGCGAGGCCATAGCGAGTGCCGTCGGCGATGCGCACCGCCTCGTCGACATCGTCGTAGGGCAGCAGGACAGCGACGGGCCCGAAGATCTCCTCCTGCGCCACCCGGTCGCGGGGGTCGGCTCCGGTCAGCAGGGTGGGCTCGTAGAACCAGCCGTCCGGCCGTGCGTCGGGTCGTTTGCCACCGCAGACGATCTCGGCACCGTCGGCGACCGCAGTGCGTACCGCCGCCTCCGTGCGGTCGTAGGCGACCCGGTTGGCAAGCGGTCCGTGATCGGTGTCGTTCTCGGCGGGATCACCGATCCGCAACGCGCGATAGGCGGTGGCCAGGGCGTCCGCAATCTCGTCGTGCCGACCGGCGGGGACGAGGATACGTGACAGGGCGGCGCACACCTGGCCGGCGCCGCTCATCGAGCCCGCGACCAACGCCCGCAGGGACATCTCGAGATCCACATCGTCGAGCAAGATCGCCGGTGACTTGCCCCCGAGCTCGAAGACGGTGCGGGGCAGATTGTCCGCGGTCTGCCGCAGGATCTCGGCTGCGGCGCGCGGGCCACCGGTGAACGAGACCACCTCCACCCGCGGATCGCGTACCAGGTGGGCCGACACGTCCGCATCTGCGGCGAGGATGCTCAGAACCCCGGGCGGAAAACCTGCCGCCACAGCGCATTCCGACACCAGACGCATGGTCAATGCCGATTCGGGCGCCGCCTTCACCACCACCGTCGAACCGGCCAGGAGCGCGGGGATCACCTTGCACCCGATGGTGGGCAGCGGTCCGTTGTACGGCATCACCGCCACCACGGGGCCGACGGCTTCGTACTCGATCGACACCGGCCCGACCGGGGTGGAGCGGGACTCGGCCGCGAGCGCGGATTCCGCTGTCGCAAGGGCGGTGCGCCAGGCGGTGACAGCGGCAAACCGGTGCAGTGTCCGGCCCCAGCGCACCGGGATACCGGCTTCGACCGCCCACAACCGAGTCAGCTCGTCGAGCCGCTCCTCGAGAAGATCGGCGAAGCGGGAGACCACCTCCGCCCGACGCCCGACTGGCAGCCGCGGCCATTCCCCGGTGAAGGCCTCGGTGGCCGCCGTGACCGCGTCGTCGGCGTCGGCCGCGGTCGGCACGACCACGTCGGTCACCGGACGTTCGGTCGCCGGGGAGATCACCGGCCGCCACTGCCCGCCGCGCGAGGGCCGCCACACCCCGCCGACCAGGACCGCGTCGGGGTGCGGGATCGACACCTCGATCCGCAGACCATCGCCAGTCGTCTTCGTTGTCACGTGACACCTCCATGGGCTCGGCCTGGAACGGCCGCGAACGCTGTGGGAAGGGATTCGGTTTCTAACTGATCACCGATTGCATTGATGAGCACACGCTGGGCACATACTGCCACCGAGCGGCTCTTTCACCGATAGTAACCTAATGACTCGTAGATTTTAAGTAGTTTCCGCAGACCAGACGTCGGGCACGGCACGACAAGGTCGCAGCCAGGCGTAGCGCCGGAAATCTGATATATTAAGTTTTCCATGTTCGCATTCGCGAACGAGCAGTAAGGAGTGGGATGAACCGACCGACCGGGGTCCCGCCGGACAGGCGGAACCAGCCGCTTCTCGACGAGGTCACCGCCTACATCAGGGAGATGATCATGTCGGGCCAGATCGCCCAGGGTGAACACGTCCGGCCTGAACCCATCGCCGGGATCCTGGGCGTGAGCAACACGCCAATACGGGAGGCACTGCTGACTCTGCGCGGCGAGGGCCTCATCGAACTGGTCCCCCGCCGCGGGTTCATCGTCGCCTCGGTATCGGAGAATGACGTGCGCGATCTGTTCTGGTCGCAAGCGGTGTTCGCCTCGGAGCTGGCCGCCCGGGCGGCACTGGTCATCACGCCGGAGCAGATCGTCGAACTCGAGCGCATCGACGCCGCATTCGAGCAGGCGACCCACGACGGCGACACCGCGACGGTGGCCGAACTCGGCCACCGGTTCCATCGCATCATCAATCTGGCCGCCGCCTCGCACCAGCTGACCGTCCTGCTGGACAGCGTCGTCAAACGGCTGCCCAATCGGTTCTACGCCTCGATGGAGGCACATGTCGCCAGTTCTCGCGATGACCACCGGGGGCTGGTCCGGGCCCTCGCCGACCAAGACGCTGGGGCCGCGCGGGCGATCACCCAGCGCCACATCCTCGACAGCGCGGACACCGTCCTCGCCATACTCGGATCAGCCGGCGTGACAGCGGAAGTCACGTCGGCTTGATCGAGACACCCGCCATGCGCACAGGGCCCCAGGGCTGATCCCCCGGGGCCCTGCCTATCAGCTCAGAAACTCGGCGCGCGGCGCTCACGATGGGCGGCCAGCCCTTCGCGGACCTCGGGTCCGCCGAAACCGTAGAACTCGAGCGCCCAGGAGGCGTCGAAGATCGACGCCGCCACCTGGCGGTACCAGTTATTGAGCGATTGTTTGGTCCACCCGATGGCGGTGGGCGCGCCCAGAGCCAGCTCGCGGGCAACCTCGCGCGCGGCGGGCAGCAACTCGTCGTCGGTGTCGACGCTGAGCGAGACCAGACCGATGCGCTCGGCCTCGTCGCCGGTGAGAGTACGGCAGGTCATCAGGTAGTACTTGGCCTTGGCCATGCCGCACAGCAGCGGCCAACAGATGGCCGCGTGATCGCCTGCGGCGACACCCAGCCGGGTGTGCCCGTCGATGATCTTGGAAGACTTGGCCGCCACCGAGACATCGGCCAGTACGCCGGCGACCAAGCCCGCACCGACAGCGGGTCCGTGAATGGCCGAGACGATGGGCTTGGAGCAGTCGAGCAGGTTGTAGACCAGGTCGCGGGCTTCGCGCATGACCCGCGAACGCACCCCGAAATCGTCGACCATCTTGGCGATCATGTCGAAGGACCCGCCTGCCGAGAAACCTTTGCCCTCACCACGGATCAGGATCGCCCGGACCGCCGGGTCAGCGTCGAACGCACGCCACACCTCGGCCAGATCGGCGTGCGCGCCCTCGCTCACGGCGTTCAGATTGGGCCCGTCCAGCACCAGCTCGACGACGCCGGCGCCGTCGGGGCCATCCACCCGCAGATGTTCGAAGCGCTCGTAGCCGCTCATGGCGTCCTCTCGTCGTGGCGGTCCGGCGCCGAGCGCTGCCGCCTGTTGCAACTTAATATATTAAGTTACGATAGCACGGCAAAGGCCGCCCTTTGCCGACATTATGTTTGATGTTGCATAAATAGTGTGGGGTCTGGTATTGGACGCCACCCCCCGACGCTCGCAGAATCGGTGATCATGAGCAACACAGTCGACGACGAGGACTTCGCTGACATCCTCGCCCAGGTCAAGCAGTACGTACGCACCGCGGTCGTGCCCCGGGAGACCGAGATCATGGCGGCCGACCGGATGCCCGATGACATCCGGGACGCCGCCGCGCAGATGGGGCTGTTCGGCTACGCCATCCCCCAGGAGTGGGGCGGCCTCGGCCTGAATCTCTCCCAAGATGTCGAGCTGGCCATGGAATTCGGCTACACGACCCTCGCACTGCGCTCGATGTTCGGCACCAACAACGGCATCGCCGGTCAGGTTCTGGTCAACTACGGCACCGACGAGCAGCGCAAGCAGTGGCTCGAACGCATCGCCACGGGCGAGGTCGTCGCCTCCTTCGCGCTCACCGAACCCGGCGCCGGCTCCAACCCGGCCGGCTTGCGCACCCGTGCCCGCCGTGACGGTGACGATTGGATCATCGACGGCCAGAAGCGTTTCATCACCAACGCCCCGGTCGCGGACCTGTTCGTCACCTTCGCGCGCACCCGCGAACCCGTCAAGGGCGATCCGGGCATCGCGGTGTTCCTGGTACCCGCCGACACCCCCGGCATCAGCGTCGGACCGAAGGACACCAAGATGGGCCAGGAGGGCGCCTGGACCGCCGATGTCGTCTTCGACGGTGTGCGAGTGCCGGATTCGGCGCTCGTCGGCGGCGCCGAGGACGTCGGCTACAAGGCCGCGATGGTCTCACTGGTGCGCGGTCGCGTCCACATCGCCGCTCTGGCCGTCGGCCAGGCCCAGCGGGCCCTCGACGAGTCGGTCGCCTACGCCGCGGTGAACACTCAAGGTGGTGTCCCCATCGGCGATCACCAGCTCGTGCAGGCGATGCTGGCCGAGCAGTACACCGGCGTCTCCGCCGGTCGGGCGCTCGTGCGCGACGCCGCCGCCAAGTACGTCTCCGGCGAAGACCGACGCCTGGCACCCTCGGCCGCCAAGCTGTATTGCACCGAGATGGCGGGCCGGGTGGCCGATCTGGCCGTGCAGGTGCACGGCGGCACCGGCTACATGCGTGAGGTCCCGGTCGAGCGGATCTACCGCGATGTGCGGCTGCTGCGCCTCTACGAGGGCACCAGCGAGATCCAGAAGCTGATCATCGGCGGCAACCTGTTGCGCGACCAACGCGCCTGAGCCTCCCCACTCCCCCGAAAGGTCCCGCCCGACAATGCGTGATGTCGTCATCTGCGAACCCGTTCGCACACCCATCGGCCGCTACGGTGGCTCGCTGAAATCCCTCACCACCGCCGAACTCGGCGCTGTCGCCCTGCGTGGCCTGCTCGATCGCACCGGCCTGGACCCACAGGAGATCGGCGATGTCATCGTCGGCAACTGCTACCCCAGCAGCGAGGCTCCGGCTCTCGGTCGGGTCATCGCGCTCGACGCGGGTCTACCGGTGACCGTGCCGGGCATGCAGGTCGACCGCCGCTGCGGCTCGGGTCTGCACGCGGTGCTCCAGGGCGCCATGCAGGTGAGCCTCGGAGTAAACGAGCTCGTCGTCGCCGGTGGCGCGGAGAGCATGAGCAACGTGCCCTTCTACTCCACCGAGATGCGCTGGGGAATCAAGGGCTCGGGTGTTCAGCTGCACGACGGGCTGGCCCGGGGCCGGGTCACCGCAGGCGGCAAGGACTACCCCGTGCCGGGCGGCATGCTCGAGACCGCGGAGAACCTGCGTCGCGACTACAGCATCAGCCGCACCGAGCAAGATCAGCTCGCGGTCACCTCGCACCAGCGCGCGGTGGCAGCGCAGCGATCAGGGGTGTTCGCCGAGGAGATCATTCCGGTGACGGTGTCCTCCCGCCGGGGCGACACCGTCGTCGACACCGACGAGCATCCACGCGCCGACGCGACCCTCGAGTCGCTGGGTGCGCTGCGCCCGGTGCTGGGCAAACAGGATCCGGAGGCGACCGTCACCGCGGGCAACGCCAGCGGCCAGAACGACGCGGCGTCGATGTGCGTGGTCACCCACCGCGAATACGCCGAGCAGCTGGGTCTCCGGCCGCTGGTGCGGCTGGTGTCGTGGGCCGTGGCCGGTGTCGCCCCGAAGATCATGGGTATCGGCCCTGTCCCCTCGACCGAGGCCGCGCTGGCCAAGGCCGGCCTGAAGCTCGCCGACATCGACCTCATCGAGCTCAACGAGGCCTTCGCCGCCCAGGCCCTGGCCTGCACCCGGGAATGGGGTTTCGGCGCAGCCGATTTCGACCGGCTCAATGTCCACGGCTCCGGTATCTCCCTCGGGCACCCGGTCGGCGCGACCGGTACCCGTATTCTGACCACCCTGGCCAGGGAGATGCAGCGCCGCGAAGCACGCTACGGCCTCGAGACGATGTGCATCGGCGGTGGACAGGGACTGACCGCGATCTTCGAACGGGTCGGCGCGTGACCGTCTTCACCGGCCCCGACCAGGTCTCGGCGGCCGTCGGCGAAAAGCTCGGTCCCACATCGTGGTTCCCGGTGGAGCAGGCACGGGTCGACGGGTTCGCCGATATCACCGAGGACCACCAGTGGTTGCACGTGGACCAGGAGCGGGCCGCCGCAGGCCCTTTCGGTGGAACCATCTCCCACGGGCTGCTGACCTTGTCGCTGGTCCCCCACTTCGGCGCTCTGCTGTTCCGGCTCGACTTCGGCAGCGCGCGAATCAACTACGGGCTCAATAAGGTCCGCTTCCCGACTCCGGTACCGGTGGGTGCGCGCCTGCGCGCCCACGCCCAGTTCCTGGCACTCGAACCCGCGACCCAGGGTGATCTGCTGACCACCCGCTACACGATCGAGATCGAGAACGCCGCGCAACCCGCCTGCGTCGCCGAGACGCTGACCCTGCTACTGCCCTGAGAACCGATGGAGAACTACCAGTGACCCGCCTCGCCCAGACCGCCGACCTCACCGATGTGCAGATCGAGATTCTGCGCACAGTACGCGATTTCGTGAACAAGGAGATCATCCCGCACGCGCAGCGCCTCGAGCACGACGACGCCTATCCCCAAGACATCGTCGACGGGATGAAGGAGATGGGCCTGTTCGGGCTCATGATCCCCGAGGAGTACGGCGGGCTGGGCGAATCACTGCTGACCTATGCGCTGGTCGTTGAGGAGATCGCCCGCGGATGGATGAGCGTGTCCGGCGTGATCAACACCCATTTCATCGTCGCCTACATGCTGCGTCAGCACGGCACCGCCGAGCAGAAGCGCCACTACCTGCCGAAGATGGCCACCGGTGAGATCCGCGGCGCCTTCTCCATGTCCGAACCCGATCTGGGTTCCGACGTCGCCGCAATCAAGACGCGTGCGCGCCGCGACGGCAGCGACTACGTCGTCGACGGATCGAAGATGTGGCTCACCAACGGCGGCTCGTCCACCCTCATCGCGCTGCTGGCCAAGACCGACGAGGGCGCCGACACCCCCTACCGCAACCTCACCACCTTCCTGGTGGACAAGCCCGCCGGCTTCGGCGAGGTCCGCCCCGGTCTGACCATTCCGGGCAAGATCGACAAGATGGGCTACAAGGGCGTCGACACCACCGAGGCGGTGTTCGACGGCCTGCGGATCGGCGCCGATCAGATCCTCGGCGGCACACCGGGGCGCGGCTTCAGCCACATGATGGACGGGGTCGAAGTCGGCCGGGTCAATGTCTCGGCCCGTGCCTGCGGTATCGCCATCCGGGCATTCGAGCTCGCGGTGGAGTACGCCCAGCAACGCAAGACCTTCGGCAAACCGATCGCCGAACACCAAGCCATCGCCTTCAAGCTCGCCGAGATGGGCACCAAAGTCGAGGCCGCCCATCTGATGATGGTCAACGCCGCCCGGCTCAAGGATGCCGGGCAGCGCAACGATGTCGAGGCGGGCATGGCCAAGCTGCTGGCCTCCGAGTTCTGCGCCGAGGTCACCCAGGACGCCTTCCGCATCCACGGCGGCTACGGCTACTCCAAGGAATACGAGATCGAACGCCTCATGCGCGAGGCTCCGTTCCTGCTCATCGGCGAGGGCACCAGCGAGATCCAGAAGACGATCATCAGCCGCGGGCTACTGCGCGAATACAAGTCGCGCGGCTGACCCTCGGATCGACGCGGCATCCTCGGCATCAGGCCACCTACCGGCTCCTGATCGCTCCGTCCGCCCCAAACAGGTGTGCCCCCTACCGGATTCCGGTAGGGGGCACACCTGTTCACGGCCGCTCGGCGCGGCCCGCATCACCCACCGATCACAGGGATCGCCTCGATCGGGGTGGCAGGATCGAGAGACGACAGATCGCCCTGTGCCTGGCCCAGGTGCTGCGACCGGATCGCCCGGCGCATGATCTTGCCGTTCTTGGTCTTGGGCAGCGAGGTCACCACGTGCACCGTGGGCGCGAACGAGCGCCCGACGTTGACGACCGCGGTGGCCACCAGATCGCCGAATTCCGCAGCGGCGCAATCCTTCGTGCGCAACACGACAAAGGCGACGACGCGCTGGCCACGCTGCTCGTCGGGGACACCGATGACCGCAGCCTCCACGATCCGGGGATCGGTCAGCAGCGCGGCCTCGAGCTCGGCAGGCCCGACGCGGCGGCCGGAAACCTTGATGGTGTCGTCGGAGCGACCGTGCACCCGCCAGGTGCCTTCGGCGTCGACACTGGCCAGATCCCCATGGACCCAGATCCCATCCCACCTGCTCCAGTAGGTTTCCAGGTAGCGTTCGCGGTCCTGCCAGAAGGCGTGGGTCATGCCAGGGAAGGTGTTGCCCACCACCAGTTCCCCGACCGAGCCGACCACCGGTTCACCAGCGGCATCGCACACCGCGATGTCGGCGCCGGGCAGCGGTCCGTTGAACGAGGCGGGCTGCATCGGCAGGAACGGATAGCTGACCAGCAGACCACCACCGACCTCGGTACCGCCGGTGTAGTTGACAATCGGGCGCTGCTTGTCGCCGACCGTCTCGAACAGCCAGCGCCAAGTCGGTTCGTCCCACGCCTCGCCGGTGGAGGCGAAGGCGCGCAACGATTCCACGCCCGAGGGTGCCGCGCCGCCGGAGGCCGCCATCACCAGGCGGGCCGCAGTGGGCGCGATGCCCTGCAACGTCACCTTGTTCCGGGCCACGATGTCCCACAACCGGTTCGCGTCGGGATGGTCGGGCACGCCCTCTGTGAAGACCACGGTGGCCCCCAGCTGCAGGCCCGCCACGATCAGCAGGGGGCCGAGCAGCCAGCCCATATCGGCGATCCAGGCGATCACATCGTCGTCGTGCACGTCGAAGCCGTAGGCGAAGTCGACCGCGGCCTTGACCGCGAAACCGGCGTGCGAGTGCACGATGCCCTTCGGCCTGCCCGTCGTACCCGAGGTGTAGACGATGGTCAGTGGATCGTTCGCCCCGGCCGCGACGGTGGCTACCGGAGCGGGATCGGCGGCGAGTTCGTCCCAGTACCGGTCACGGCCGGTACGCAACGTGATCTCGTTGCCGAGATGCCGGACCACCAGGCAGTGCGCGACGTCGGGCGCCCGCAGCAGTGCCTCGTCGGCGGTTTCCTTGAGCGGCACGACCTTGCCGCGACGGGTTGTGCCGTCGGCGGTGACGAGCGCGACCGCTCCCGAATCCACCAGTCGCGACGCCAAGGCGTCAGCGCCGTAGCCGGTGAACGCGGGCACCGAGATCGCCCCGATCATCGCGCACGCCAGGAACGCCACCACAGCCTCGGGCACTACCGGCAGGAACAGCACCACCCGGTCGCCCCGGCCGATCCCGAGCGCGGCCAGGTTGGCCGCGAAACGCCGGACCTCGGTGTCGAGTTCGGCAAAGGTCAGCACCCGACGGATACCGTTGTCCCCCTCGTAGACCACCGCGGCTTTCCCTGCGTGGGGACCGACGGCGTGCCGCTGCGCGCACAGTGACGCCACATTGAGCGTGCCACCAGGGAACCACTGCGGGAACTGTGTGCCCGCGCTGTCGTCGCGCACCCGGTCGAAGGGCTCGGCGAACTCGACGTGGAGATCCTCGACCACCGCCCGCCAGAACCACTCCGGGTCCTCCACCGAGGTCCGGTGCAGGTCGGCAAGGGTGGCGACGTTCCAGCGACGCATCGCGTTCAGCAGTCTGCTGCGTTCGCGCACGGCGTCCGGCGGCACCCACGCCGCATCGGTAGCGGTGTCGAACAGACCTGGTCCGAGCATCGACTGTTCCTCTCTGGATTCGGGGCGGCGCTCAGGACGCCGAGGTGGCGGCCTCCGGCACAGCGGAGCGCTTGAGCATCAGTCCCGCACGGGTGCACTCGCACACGATCTCGTCGCGCTGGTTGATGCCCTGGTGCAGGAAGGTCACGATGCCCGAGTCGTCGCGGCTCTTGGACTCCCGCTTGGCGATGATCTCGGTGCGCACCCGGATGGTGTCACCGTGGAACACCGGCTTCGGGAACCGCACGTTGTCGTAGCCGAGGTTGCCCAATGTGGTCCCCTGCGTCGTCTCCGGGACGGTGATGCCCGAGACCAGGCCGAGGATGAACAGGCTGTTCACCAGACGCTGGCCGTAGATGGAGTTCTTGGAGTACTCCGCGTCGAGGTGCAGCGGCGCCAGGTTCAGCGTCATAACGCTGAACAGCGTGTTGTCGGCCTCGGTAATGGTGCGGCGGGTCGGGTGCTCGATCACCAGACCCGGCTCGAACTCCTCGAAGTACAGACCTGCCATTGTTCTCTCTCTTTCACTCGCGGCGCGCGACCTGTCGCGACGCCAAGAAGATGTGACGTTTCGGTGAGCGGGGGTCGGCTCGACGAGCCGTCAGCCCTGCACGATCGCCCCGGTGCCGCGCAGCTCATCGATCCTCGCCTCGGCGAAACCCCAGTCGCGCAACGCTTCCTCGGTGTGCTGGCCGGGTCGCGCGGCAGGGCCCTTGATGCTCGCCGGAGTCCGGTCGAAGCGGGGCGCCGGCGCGGATTGCATGATGCCGTCGTTGGCCACGAACAGCTCACGGGCGACGTTGTGTTCGTGCGAGCGGGCCTCGTCGAGCGTGAGCACCGGCGCGAAGCACGTGTCGAGGGGTGCCATCAGCCTCACCCATTCCTCGCGGGTCCTGGTCAGGAACACCTCGGCGAAGCGCGCGCGCATCGCCGGCCAGCTCGCCTGGTCGTCCTGCGCGGGAAGATCATCCGGGGACAGCCCGAGTGCTTCGACCATGACCCGATAGAAGCGGGGCTCGTTGGCGGCGACGGCGACATAGTGACCGTCGGAAGTCTGGTAGGTGCCATAGAAGGGAGCACCGCCGTCGTGCCGGTTGGATTCACGCTCCTGCCCCCACTGCCCGAGCTGGCGCAGGCCGTGGACCATCGCGCCGAGCAGGGTGGCCCCGTCGAGCATGGCCGCGTCGACAACCTGACCCCGCCCGGAACGCTGCGCTTCGAGATATCCGCACACCACGCCGAAGGCGAGCATCAAGCCGCCGCCGCCGAAGTCGCCGACGAGGTTCAGGGGAGGCATGGGCCTGCCGCCGGCGGGACCGATGGTGTGCAGCAGACCGGTCAGCGCCAGATAGTTGATGTCGTGGCCGGGCACCTGGGCCAGCGGACCGTCCTGTCCCCAGCCGGTGATCCGCCCGTAGACGAGCCGAGGATTGCGGGCCAACGTCTGGGCGGGCCCGATGCCGAGTCGTTCGGCGACGCCCGGACGAAATCCCTCGATGAGGATGTCGGCCTGCTCGGCCAGCGCGAGCACGACCTCGGCTCCGCCGGGCGCCTTGAGATCGACACCGACCGAGCGCCTGCCACGCTTGGTCACGGTTTCCAACGACACCGCATCGGGTCGGTAGGTTCGCACGTCGTCGGCTCGGTCGAGCCGGATCACCTCGGCGCCCATATCGCTGAGCATCATGGCGCACCATGGACCGGGGCCGATCGAGGCCACCTCAACCACCTTGACTCCTGCGAGCGGACCGCTCATCCGATGCCTCCATCTGCCTGGGTTCTCACACGAACATAATACATAATGTTTAAAGTCGTAACTGGAATGCGATACTGAGCATTCAGGAGAAGGAGACGATTGCATGCTGCTCGAGTACGACACGCTGGAAAGCTGCCTCGCTGCGGCCGGCGTGCCACTGGTCAGGGAACGCCTGGTCGGCGACACCGCATCGGCGGTGGCTGCCGCCGAGGAGTTCGGCGTCCCGGTGGTGCTGAAGCTGATCAGCCCGGCACTGATACACAAGGCCGATGTCGGCGCGGTCGTCCTCGACCTCATCGGCGCCGAGGCTGTCGGCGCCGCTGCCGACCGTCTGACGGAGCTGGCCGCCGAGCTCGCCCTGGGGACGGCGGGCTGGCAGATCCTGGTGCAGGAGATGGTGCGCGGCGGCACCGAGGTGTTCGTCGGCATCAAACGCGACGAAACCTTCGGGCCCGTCGTCATCGTGGGCGCCGGCGGCAGCCTGGTCGAACTGCTGCCCGACCGCGCGCTCGCCCGCTGTCCGGTCGACACCGAGCAGGCCGCCACCCTGCTGCGCTCCACCGCGATCGGCGCCGTGCTCGGCGGCTACCGGGGACAGCGCGATGTCGTCGACGAGGTCGCCGAGGTCGTCGCGGCGGCCTCTCGCCTGCCCGAGGTGCGCCCCGACCTGCTCGAGGCCGATCTCAACCCGGTCGTAGTCACCCCGTCCGGCCCGATCGTCGTTGACGCGCGCCTGGCTGTCGCCGAGGAACCCGCCCCGGCCGCCACCGCTCCCCAGGCTGTCGACCTCGACCTGCGCGCGCTGCTCGAGCCGTCATCGGTCCTCGTCGTCGGCGCCAGCGCCAGTGGCGCGGTCATGCCGGGCAACCTCGTCCTGCGCTACCTGCGCGGGCACGGCTACGCCGGACGCGTCGTCGTCGCGCACCCGAAAGCGACCGAGATCGACGGCTACCCCGCCATCGCGAAGATCTCCGACCTCGATCACGGGTCTATCGACGTGGTGTGCGTGGCCGTGCCCGCCGCCTCCTGCGCCGAGGTCCTCGATGACTGCGGGAGGGTCGGCGTCCGGGCGGCCGTGGTGCTGAGTTCCGGCTTCTCCGAGGTCGGCGCCGACGAACTCGAAGCACAACTTGCCGCCGTCGCCACCCGGCATGGCATCGCGCTGTGCGGACCCAACACGGTCGGGCTGATGAGCCCCGGCACCCGAGCCCACGTGTGCTTCAGCCAGGCCCAGTCCATGGCGAGCATTCCGGCCACCGGCCGGGTGGCGCTGGTCGCCCAGAGTGGTGCGCTCGGCGGCAGCCTGGCCTCGCAGGCATGGGAACGCGGCATCGGCATCAGCCGCTTCATCAGCGTCGGCAATCAGGCCATGCTCGGCACCAGCGACTACCTGCGTTACCTCGCGGGCGACCGGAGGACCGACACGATCGCGGTGGTGCTCGAAGGCGTCGGCGACGGCGCCGCGTTGCTCGACGCGGTCACGGCGGTCACCGCGGCGGGCAAGAAGGTGTTCGTGCTCAAGGTCGGTCGCACGGAGGCGGGGGCGCGGGCGGTCCAGTCGCATACCGGCAGCGTCGCCGGGGACTACACCGTGTACCGGGCGCTGCTCACCGGTGCCGGCGCCGTCCCGGTCGACACCATCACCGAACTGCTCGACGCGTTGGCCCTGCGCGACGCTGGGCATCGGCTGTCGCCGGCCGCCCGGATCGGCATCGTGTCCACCTCCGGCGGCGCGTGCTCGATGATCGCCGACCTGTGCGACCAGTACGGCTTCACGGTCCCGACCTTCTCGGCGGACCTGCGCACCGAACTCGGCGAGATCCTGCCGTCGTTCGCCGCGATCGCCAATCCGGTCGACGTCACCGGCCGGGTCGCCACCGAACCGGCGATCTACGGCCGGGCGCTGGCCGCGATCCTCGCCTCCGACGAGGTCGACGCCGTTGCCGTGCTGGTGACTACCGTCGCCGACCCGATGGCCGAGGAGATTGCCCGCGAGGTCGCCCGCCAGGTGGCCGCGACGCGGAAGCCGGTGATCGTGTCGTGGACCATCGCCGGGGAGCTGGCCCCGCGCGGGCTTGGCCTGCTGCGCGCGGCGGGCATTCCGATCTTCGACGATCCGGCCCGCGCCATCCACGCCGCCGCGCTGGTGAAATAGCCCTTCTCCGAAAGGAATTCGATGCGGCAGACCGCATTCTTCGACACCGACCTCGTCACTGCCGGCCTGCTACATCCCACTCCCGCCGCGGGCAGCGGCTGGGCGGGCGGCCAGATGCGGGGTATGGCGATCAGCGCGGCGCTCGCCAGGGAGGTCGAGCGTCGCGTTGCCGAACAGGGCCCGACCAGCCTGCGTCCCACCCGCTGGACCCTCGACCTCTTCCGCGCGGTGGCCATGCGCCCGTGCACCGTCGAGACCGAGATCGTGCGCGCGGGCAGGCGGCTGTGTCTGGTCGACGCCCGCCTGTGCCAGGACGGCACGCCGGTAGCGGCGGCCCGCGCGCTCTACCTGGCCGCGGGCGACGCCCGGCCGGGCCGCTGCTGGTCGGTCGACAGCGCACCGATCCCACCGCCGCCCACCTGGCATCGCGACCCGGACACGAGCCGTATCTACTACAGCGGCGACGCCGGCTGGGACGCCGACCCCGCCCGGCACCATAACACCAGCCGGAATCGGGTCTGGCACGCGGCCATCACCGTGGTCGACGGCGAGAAAGCCACCCCGTTCCAGTTTGCCTGTGCGGTGGCCGACGTGACGAACGTGGTCACCAACCTCGGCAGCCAGGGACTCGAGTACATCAACACCGACGTCACCGTCGCGTTCAGCCGACTGCCGATCGGCGACGAGATGGGGGTCTCGGCATCGGACCGTCACGAACGCGACGGCATCGCGATCGGCACGGCCGAGCTCTACGACCGCACCGGCGTTTTCGGCACCGCGACCGTCACCGCGCTCACCGCGACGCAGCCCGCCGACCTCACCGCCGCGCACAGCCGTTGAGTGTCCGAAAACCTGAACACTCCGGATCACCGGCGAACCCTAAGTTCCTGTCGACAGCATCAATCGAGCAGAAACGGACACCCGATGACGGAGCAGCAGAGCCCCCTCGATCGCCTGTATGTGGTCGCCCAGAGCGGAGGCATCGCGGCGTTCGACCTGTTCGCCGACGGTTCGCTCACGCCGCTCGCGGATTCGCCGTTCCCCACGGGGGCGGGGACCTTCTGCGTCGTCGCGAGCCCGGACCGCAGCCGGATCTACGTCGCGGCAGGGATGGGACTCGGCATGCCGATCAGCCTCCGACAGACGTTCTCACCCGAGCTGATCACCTTCGACGTCCGCGCGGATGGCGGCCTCGAGCGGGCGGCCACGCTGCGCCTCCCCCGCCGGCTCACCCCGGTCTCGATGGTGGTGTCCGATGACGGACGCAACCTCTACCTGGGCGTGGGTCGTGGTCCGGCCGGGTTCTTCTTCGGTGCGATGGCGCATTTCCGATTGGACGAGAACGGGATTCCGGCCATGGCTGGCGTCCCGGTCAGCCTCGGCAAGATCCTCGACGGCGCGGCCCAGCCGATCTTCTCCCCCGAC
Source organism: Nocardia neocaledoniensis (assembly GCF_003182135.1). Lineage (GTDB taxonomy): Bacteria > Actinomycetota > Actinomycetes > Mycobacteriales > Mycobacteriaceae > Nocardia > Nocardia neocaledoniensis. The sequence continues at coordinate 32,214 of NZ_QGTL01000021.1, forward strand.
CGGAAGAGCCTGTACGTGGCCAGCGTCATGGCGAAGGCCGTGGTGCGGCTCGCGATCCACGCCGACGGCAGTCTGTCGACGCCGGTCGACCGTACCCTGTCGACCGGGCTCTTCCCGATCACGCCGGTGTTCTCCCTCGACGGGCAGTTCTTCTACGTCGCCAACGAGCAGTCCGCCACGATCACCGGTTTCCGGGTCGGCAGCGACGGCGGCCTCACCGAGCTGCCCGGCTCGCCGTATCCGACCGGCAAGATTCCGCACAACCCGGTGTTCAGCAAGGACGGTCGCTTCGTGTACTTCGCGAACACCTTCTCCGACAACATCACCGGCTACGAGGTCCAGCCCGACGGCGCGCTCGTCCCGGCGCCGGGTTCGCCGTACGCCACACCGGTCGGCCCGGCGACGGTCACCCGCTCCACCGACGGCACCTGGCTGTACCTGGTGTCCTCGCCGCTCTTCAAGAACGGATCGCACGTGGTGGTGACCAGCTACCGAATCGAGCAGGACGGGTCACTGACCCCCTCCGGCCACGACCCAGCGCTGACCGGTCTGCGATTCGCCGACGGCCCCAGCGCCATCGCGCTTCCCGTCAGCAGCTGAGAACCACGGACGACGCCGCGCCGGAGCATTCGAATGCACCGGCGCGGCGTGCTCACAGCGGCCACTGGACGTGTTTGACCTCGAAGAACTCACGGTAGCCGTCCTCGCCGCACTCCCGGCCGACACCGGAGTACCCGGGACCGCCCCATGGAGCGTCGAAACGGCGGCCGCCACCGCCATTGATGGTCACGGTGCCCGAGCGAATACGCCGAGACACGGCAATCGCTTCGGGTACCGCGCCCCAGATGTTGGCGTTGAGCGCGTATTTGGAGGTGTTGGCGATTCGTACCGCGTCGTCGATGTCGCGATAGGGGATCACCACGCCGACCGGGGCGAACAGTTCCTCCTGCGCGATCTCGAAGTCGTTGTCCGCGTTGGTGATCAGCGTCGGCTCGAGGAAGTAGCCACGGTCGAGTCCGGCCGGGCGGCCGCCACCGGTAGCCAGTTTCGCCCCGGCGTCCACGGCACGGGCGAGATAGGCCTCCACGCTGGCGCGGTGCGCGTCGGTGATGAGCGGCCCGACCACGGTCGCCGGGTCACTGGCGTCACCGACGGTCAGGCCACGCATATAGGCAGCCGACTTCGCCACGAATTCCTCGACGAGATCCACCGGTACCAGCGATCGGGTCGTCGCCCCGCACGCCTGACCGGCGTTGAGGCAGAAACGCAGCGCCGACGGGGCGATCGTCACGTCGACGTTCGCGCCGGGCAGCAGGATGTTCGGCGACTTGCCGCCGAGTTCGAGCACCACCTTCTTCAAGGTCGGCGCGGCCAGCACCATGATCTTGCTGCCGACTGCGGCCGACCCGGTGAAGCTCACCATGTCGACTTCCGGTGCGCCGGCGACCTGTTCGGTCACCGCGGGCGAGCCGAACACCAGATTCACCGCCCCCGGCGGGAATCCGGCTTCCTCCATCAGTTCGACGACAGCGATCGTGCACAACAATCCCTTGGGTGAAGGCACGAGCACGGTGGAGGAGCCCGATGCCAGCGCGGGGCCGAGTTTCCAGGCGCACAGCATGATCGGGTAGTTGTAGGCCGTGACCGCCGCGACGACCCCGAGTGGTTCTCGCAGCAGCATGCTGCTCGTTGTCACCGGCTGATGGTGCAGTGGCAGCGGCTGCTCGAGCCCGTCGGACGGACCGCGCACAGCGGCATCGGCAAACCAATGCAGAAAGCCCACCGGACCCATGACCTGCTGGTCGGCGGTGCTGATCGCGGTTCCGACCTCGGCGGCAATCAGTGCGGTCAGCCGGTCACGATCGCGTTCGATCAGGTCGGCGAGCCGGTGCAGTAGCGCCCCGCGTTCGGCGCGCGTGAGGCGGCTCCACGCACCACCGTCGAACGCGCGGCGGGCAGCGGACAGGGCCGCGGCGACCTGGCCGGTATCGGCGGCAGCAGTGACCGCGAGGACCTCGCCGGTCGAGGGATTGACAGACGTGATGCTCTCGGCGCGACCACCGTGCCAGACACCGTCGATATAGCAGGCCGATTCTCGGGCAAGCACGCCCAGGCTCGTCCCTGCCGTCGCGCGTTCCCGGGCCGCGCCTGCCCTCAGTTGGGGTTCGGGCACGTCGTTCTCGAACCGGATGTCTTCTCTGCCATAGCAACGGACAGCCTTCACAGCTCATGCTCCTTGGTGGGTGCTACGCATCCCTGACCGGCTGACCTGGAAGGTTCCGTGGGATGTGACCCGTAGAAATGGAATTCGCCTCGGTGATACGCCGGATGGATGCCTGCGGTTCGCGTCACAGTCACGACACCCTGTACTGTGGATCACACTTAAAACATTATGCATACTTTGCATGTGCTGGTCCACGAGCGAAGACTATCTACCTGCCCGTCCGTCACGCTGCGGCTGGGCACCAGGAGGCAGCCATGACCACCCGTTACGACTCCCACTTCCTCGACGGCCGACTGTGCCCAGCGCATGCCAGCGAAAGCCTGGATGTGATCGACCCGGCCACCGAAGAGACCTTCGGCTCCGTCGTCGACGGCGACGCGGCCGATGTCGATGCCGCGGTCCGATCGGCGACGTCCGCGGGCGCGGCCTGGGCGGCCACCGATCCCGCCGAACGCGCGGAACTGCTGCGAGCTCTCGCCGACGGGTTCGACAAGCGCGCCGAGGAAATCTCCCAGCTGGTCACCCGGCAGAACGGCAGCCCGATTTCCATCGCGCGCGCGATGCAGTCCCAGGTCCCGCTGAATTACCGGTACTTCGCCGGCCTGGCCGAGACCACCCCGCGCGAATCCATGATCACCACAGCCACCGGTGACGCGATCGTGCGGCGCGAACCGGTCGGCGTCGTCGCCGCGATCACGCCGTGGAACGGCCCGCAGCCACTCATCGCCTGGAAGATCGGGCCCGCGCTGGCCGCCGGTTGCACGGCGGTGGTCAAACCGTCTCCGGAGACCTCCCTCGACGCCTTCCTGCTGGCCGAGATCGCCACGGAGGTAGGCATTCCCGCGGGCGTACTCAACATCGTCACCGGCGGACGCGGCACCGGGGCCGCACTGGTCGAACACCCCCTGGTCCGTAAGGTCGCCTTCACCGGGTCCACGGCGGCGGGCAAGGCAATCGCGACGGCGTGCGCGCTGAGTCTCAAACGCGTCACCCTCGAGCTCGGCGGGAAGTCCGCGGCGATCCTGCTCGACGACGCGGATCTGACGGCGTTCGCGCCGTTCGTCGCGTCGGCGTGCACGCCGAACACCGGACAGACCTGTCGCGCGCTCACCCGGGTCCTGGCGCCGCGGGCGCGCTACGAGGAAACCATCGAGGCCATCGTGGCCGCCGTCCGCGCGCTGCCGCTGGGTGATCCCACCGATCCCACCACGTTCTACGGTCCGTTGGTGACCGCGCAGCAGCGCGACCGGGTGGAGTCCTACCTGGCGCTCGGCAAACAGGAAGGGGCACGAGTCGTCCTCGGTGGTGGCCGCCCGGCCGGGTTCGAGCGCGGCTACTACGTCGAGCCCACCGTCTTCGCCGATGTCACCAACGACATGCGCATCGCCCGTGAGGAGATCTTCGGTCCGGTGATCTCAGTACTGCCCTACGACACCGTCGACGACGCCGTGTCCGTCGCCAATGACTCCGACTACGGTCTGGGCGGCGGAGTCTTCTCGCCGGACCGGGAGCGTGCCACCGACATCGCCCGCCGCATCGAGACCGGTACCGTCGGCGTGAACACCGCGTCGTTCCCGATGGAGGCACCATTCGGCGGGATCAAGAACAGCGGAATCGGCCGCGAACTGGGCTCGGGCAGCCTGGACGCCTACACCGAACTCAAGACGATCTTCCGGGCGGGCTGAGAACACACGGCAACGGGGAGCCGCCCGCGCGGCCCCCCGTTGCCGTCCCGGGTCAGCCGTGCACCGGCACAACGGTTTCCGTGCGCGGCTCGCCACCACTCGCCGCGGCACCGCGTGCGAGCGGCACCAGCGCGGCGGCCACCGTCCCGAGCACCGCGACCGTGGCGAAGGCGTAGAAGTTCCACTGGTAGCCCAGCGCCGACCCCGCGATCCACCCCCCCTCGAGCGGCCCGAGCACCGCGCCGACGCGTCCGAGGCCGACGACCACACCGACGGCCGGCGCGCGCAACGTTCCCTCGAATGCCGCGCCGACATAGCCCATGATCAGGATCTGGGTCCCGAGGGCGCCCGCGCCAGCGAGCGCCACCATCACGTACAGCGCCCCTGGTGGCATCCGCACGCTCAGCAGTGCGATCGAGCCCGCCGCCAGCAGGAACGAAGCGGTCGTCACCCGCTTGGGGCCGAACCGGTCGGCAGGCGACGAGGTGATCGCCACGCCACCCATGGCGCCCGCGTTGAGAACCAACAGGAACACCAGCGAACTGCCCAGCGAGTAACCTGCGTTTTTCATGATGTGCGGCAACCAGGAATTCGTGCCGTAGGACATGAGCAGCCCGCAGAACGAGGCAAGGGTGAGCAGCGCGACAGCGGGCAGCCGCTGCGGGCGCAGCAATTCGCGCAGCGAAGCCGAGGAGCGCTCCGGCCCGGGGGTGAGAATCGCGGGGTCGAGCCCGAATTCACGCACCCGGGCGGTCGCTTCCTCGATCCGGCCCTGGGCGACGAGGTAGGACGGCAGTTCCGGGAGCAGCTTCCAGGCGAGCGGGAACACGGTGATCAGCACGACCAGCGAGACGGCGTACATCCATCGGAAGCTCACCTCCGGGAGCAGGGCGATGCCCAGCAGGGCGGACAGGATGCCGCCCACACAGTATCCGCAGGCCGCCAGCGCATTGTTGAACTGACGGCGCGTGGCCGGCGAGTACTCCATGATCAGCGCCACCGACACCGGTACGAAACCACCGAGCCCGAGCCCACCGAGAAACCGGAGCAGGCCGAAGACCTCCGGCGTTGGGGCGAGGGCGCAGGCACCCATCACGGTGGCGAACCAGAACAGCGAGCCGAGATAGACCCGACGGGCTCCGAACCGGGCGGCCAGCGCACCTGAGGACACGGCACCGACGAGCATGCCCATCAGGGTGTAACTGCCGATCACGCCGACCTGGTTCGCGGTCAGCGACCACGGCTCGTAATCCAGCAGCGACGGCACGGTGGCGCCGTACACGACCAGGTCGTAGCCGTCGCAGACCAGCGCCGCGAAGCACAGCGCGACAAGAACTTTCACACTGCGGCGCGCGGGTGCCGCTCCGGTGACGGTGTCCCCCGCCGCCCGGTACGCGAGCATCTGTTTCTGGATTCCTCATCAGATCTCCCATCGTCGAGATGGCTGCCGGTGGGCGCGCCGCCACCACGATTGGACGGAAGGCATACAGTTCAATATATTATTCTAAGAGAATATGGAGAGATTCAGATCACATTAGAGCGGCGGTCACATGCAGAACATCGAAGGAATGTCGACTGAGCGCCCAGTATGCACGTGATTCAGACACTCCGCAGAGCCCACACTGCCACCACTGACGGCAGATCATGGATGATATACAGTGCTTAGCAGTCGGTGTCCGTCATCACCGACCGCCCGGGCACCGCACTGGGCCCTCGTATCTCCCAGCGCGGTGCCCTACTCCCCAACCGGTGACTCCACCGGCCGCCTGATCGCCGCAACATTCGACGCGGACGAGAATCCGATGTTCATATCCGCCGATCCGAGGAGACTCTGGACGCATGAGCACAGCATCGCTCCCGCTCGACGGGATCACCGTAGTCGCAGTCGAGCAGGCCGTCGCAGCCCCGCTGGCCACCCGCCAGCTCACCGACCTCGGTGCCCGGGTGATTAAGATCGAACGGATCGGCGAGGGCGATTTCGCGCGCAACTACGACACGGCGGTCCTGGGCCAAGCCTCCCATTTCGTCTGGATCAATCGCGGCAAACAGTCACTCGCCCTCGATCTGAAGGACGAGCGCGGACTCGCCGTGGCGCGTGAGCTGATCGCCCGCGCCGACGTCTTCGTGCACAACACCGCGCCCGGCGCGCTGCCCCGGCTCGGCCTGGACCCACATGCACTGCACCGCAGATATCCGCGGCTGGTACTCGGGTGCATCAGCGGGTATGGGACCGCCGGTCCGCTCCGTGACCGCAAGGCCTACGACATGCTCATCCAAGCCGAATCGGGATTGGTCTCGGTGACCGGCACGCCGGAGGTCGCTACGAAAACCGGTGTCCCCAGCGCGGATATCGCCGCTGGGCTCTATACTGCGCAAGGCGTGCTGGCGGCGCTGTTCCGCCGCGAACGTACCGGGCGCGGGGCACTGATCGATGTCTCGATGTTCGATGCCACGGCCGAATGGCTCGGCCACCCGCTCTACATGCAGCTCTACGCGGGCACCCAGGTACCGCGACTTGGGCTCGGGCACGCCGCCATCGCCCCCTACGACAGCTACCCGACCGCCGACGGCGACATCCTCATCGGCATCCAGAACGATCGGGGCTGGCGCGCGCTGGTCACCTCGGTGTTCGGTCTGCCAGAGCTCGCGGACCACCCAGACTTCGCAACCAATACAGCCAGAGTCGCCCACCGGAAGGCCTGCGACGCGACTGTTGCCGCGCAGACCCGCCGCTTCCTCACCGCAGACCTCGATCGACGTCTGGCCGAGGCGGGAGTGCCCGCCGCCCGCGTCAACGATCTCGCCGGCCTCGCCGCCCACCCGCAGTTGAGCGAGCGCGATCGGTGGCGCCGGATCGACACGCCCGCCGGGCCGATCCGCGCACTCCTACCGCCCGCTACCTTCACCGATGTCGAGGCGGCGATGGGCCCGATTCCCCAGCTCGGGGCCCACACGCGCGAGCTGCTGACCGAGATCGGCTACGCATCGAAAACGGTGGACGCGCTGATCGCCGCCGGGGTGGCCGCCGAGGCCTGATCGCCTGGCTCGTCACCGATGTCGTTGTGTGTCTACCGGCGGCCAATCGTGATCCGTGGTTCGGATCGCTCGCCTGTCCGATTCGGACATCGGCTAGAAGGGGCGCTGCCTGATCCACCCGAAACGCCAGCGCCTGAACGGATTCCGATTGGGCACTGGTGTCCTCGGATTCAGGTCAACGGCGGGGTACCAGGGTCATCGTGCGACCGTCGGCGACGGTCGTTCCGGTGTAGATCGTCACCGACTCGTCCAGGTCGAGCACACCGTCAGGTCCGATCGAGAACCGGCGCAAGATCTCTTCGCCGCCTCGTGCGGGGTCGGTGCCCAGGGCCCACAGGGTCTTGCCGCTCGGCGACATCACCGAGGACTCCGCGAACGTGCCGAATTTGTCGGGCGCAAAGTCCACATTCGGCAGCGCGGTCAGCGATCCGTCAGCCTCGACCCGGTACGAACTGATGAAGCTCGACCCCATGTTCGGCACGTACATGTAGCGACCGTCCGGGGTCACACTCGGGACGTGTGGCAACAGCCCGGTGGGGTACGGGGAACCTGCCATCTCGGTCAGGGTCCCGTCGGGCGCCCGGTGGAAAGCTGACAGATCGGCAGTCAGCTCGTTGACCAGGTAGACCGCCCGACCGTCCGGCGTGGACGTCGGAAAGATCGGATTCAGCCCGGTGCCCATGCGCTGGCGGGCATCGGACAGGGTCCCGTCGGCGTGAATGTCGAAGTGCAGGAGCTGACGAGGGAACAGCGAGGTCACGAACAGGCTCGTACCATCCGGCGCCACCGAAACCGTCGACACACCGTCCATCGCCTCACCGAAGGGCTTCACCGGGCCGTTCAAGGAGGGCACGCCATCGGCGCCGACATGCAGCGGTACCACCTTCGCGTTCGTCAGCCCGACCACCACGTAGGCGTCGCGGCCGTTGGGGGCGAAGGCGATATCGATGGGGATGTCGGGCAGTGCCAGCGACGCACCCGGGGTCAGCTCGCCGTGCGGGCCGATGGCATAGGTGAGCAGCCGCTGTTCGGTGGTCGGCGCGACGAAAAGGAACCGGCCGTCCGGAGTGGCCGCCTGAGGCCAGTTCGGGACGCCGGACTCGGCACGGCCCGGGACCGGCACCGGCTGACCGGTGTCACTCGCGCTGTAACCGACAATGCCGTTGCTGAGGAAGCCGTGCGCGTAGATGAAGTACCCGGTGTCGTCGGCTACCGCGGGTGTGGCCACCGCGAAACCGGGCAGGACGGCCGCGGCGACCGTAATCGCCCAGCCGGCTCGCCTGCGGGCACTGCGGCCGCAGGACAGCGGAAAGGGTGTCACCGCGTCACCTGTCGTCGTTGAATCAGATGCCATGATCAGGACCGTACGTCCGGTGATCGCTGTCGAACTGTCCAAGATCAGGACACTGCGAACCGAATAGGTAACGGCGCGACGAGCGCTACCTCCGACCGCGGGGTTTGCGGGCTGGGCGGTACGGGTGGGACCGGTCGAGGTGTAGCTCGCCGATCAGCCGAGGTGCTTGCGATAGAACGGCACCAGGTTCGCCAGTGCTTCACCCGTCGGGCCCGGCTGGTCGTAGAGGTCGTAGTGCGAGGCACCCTCGACCACCACGAGCTGCTTGTCCTTCGACGCTGCCCGACCGAACAGCTCCATGCTCAACCGCTGCGAACCGAAAGCGCCCGGCTTGTCACCGATCACGACACACAGCGGCTGGGTCAGGAACACCTCGACACGGTCGTAGGCATCCCAATCGGCCAGCGCGGCCTGCCGGGCGAAGTTGAAGCTGGTCTTGCCGCCCGCGGCCTGACCACGATCGGTCTTGTAGTAGTCGGTGGCCTCGAGAACATCGATATCGGTGACACCGGCCTGCTTCGCCGCCTCCACCGACGGTGGCAGCAGATCGTTGATCACCTGAGCCTGACCGCGCGCCTCCGCGGTGCGCTGGGCGGCGATGGCCTCAAGCATGCCCATCGCGTTGTACTCCGAGAAACCCTCCCGCATCAACCGGCCCACATTGCTGCCAACGACGGTGCCGAGCGCCTTGATCCGGCGGTCGATCTTGGTAGCCGCCACGGCGTAACCCGCGCCACCACAGATCGCGAGCACACCGATCTTGTCCGCGTCGACGTACGGCAGGGTCACCACGTGATCGATCACAAAGCTGAAATCGCTGGTCCGGAAACCCGGGTCCTCGACCGAACACGGATCCCCACCACTGTCACCCTGGAAGCTCGCGTCGAACGCCGCCACCACGAATCCCGCCTCGGCCAGCGCCTTACCGTAGATATTGCCCGAGGTCTGCGCCTTGCAACTGCCGGTCGGATGCGCGGAAATGATGATGGGATACGCCTTCGACTCGTCGAACCCCGGCGGGAAGTAGATATCGGTCGCGATATCCCAGGCCCAGCCCTTGACCCGCACAGTCGTGATGTTGTCTGCCATGACCTGCTCTCCCACTCTCTAGCTATTCACTGGCTACGACACACATTTACGGTCGTTCCAGCAGGAAAAGAAGGGACGAACAGTGCCTGGGAAGGATCTTTCCCAGGAATCGGGCCGAGCACGCGGGGTGGCCGACCCGTCAGCAACAATCGACCGGTGGCGGCTACACCGAGGAGAGGCGTTCGGTGATCGCCTCGTAGATCAGCCCGAGTCGTTCGGGCGCCAGCGCCGAACTCATGACCATGTCCGCGGTGTCGTAACGACGCGCGAGTTCGTCGAGAACCGCGGGCAGGTCATCGGTTTCGATCTCGTAGAGCGCGAAGTAGCGCCACGGGTGCGGCCCGGCAGCCCGTTGCCCGTCGCTACTGAGTTCGAAGCGTTGCGCGGATACGAATCCGGGAATACGCAAGACATCACGCACGTGGGTGTTGGTGTACCACTCGTTGAATTCGTCCTCGCGACCCTCGACGGGATTGGTGAGGACGGCATATTGGTAACGGGTCATTGTGCTCCTGTCACTGTGGCGTCAGTTCGTAACCGGCAGACATACTCGGGGCCAGGCCGTAGGCGCGGCGGCCCCGTCACCGAATGGCTGAGCGGTCGGGTGATCGCGCCGACGCAAACCGCCCCAGCCGCGAGGGTTTCGCGGGCAGGGCGGTTGTGTTTGGCCGATCCGACCGGTCAGGCGACCCGGACCGATTCCGCGAGCGCAATCAGCGCGCGAGCGGTCTTCACATGCGCGATATCGACGTGCTGGCCCTCGAAATCGACCGCGGCACTGCCGCCTGCCTGCGCTTCCTCGAAGGCGGCGATCAGCCGCCGGGCCTCGTCGACGGCCTCGTTCGAAGGCGCGAAGACCTCGTTGGCGACCGCGACGTGCAGCGGATGTATGGCGACCAGGCCGCGGTAGCCGAGGCGTCGATTGTCTTCACAGAACCGACGGCAACCATCGATGTTCCGGATGTCCTGCCACACACCGACCATCGGATGGTCCAGGCCGTTGGAGCGGGCCGCCAGCACGATCCGGCTGCGCATGTACAGCGTCTCCAACCCCTCCTCGGTGAACTCGATCCCGAGCTCACGACCGGCGTCGGCGTTCGGTCCGGTCGCACCCAGCAGTGAGGCCACGCGCGGACTCGCCGCCGCGATGGCCTCGCAGTCAGCCATCGACTGAGCGGTCTCGAAGCACACGAACAGCTGGACTGCCCCGTCCGGGATGCCGCGGAGGCGCTCGATGTGGCTGAGGACCGCGTCGAGACGGACGATGTCGCGGGCATAGTAGATCTTGGCCAGGAACAGCCCGGTCAGGCCGGGCCGCACCACGGCCTCGAGGTCGCCGGACAGCAGACCGGTCTCGTCCGGGTTGGCGCGCACCCACAGGTCAGGGCGCGCCCCCTCGGCCGCAAGCCGGTCGATGGTCGCCGCGACGACATCACGCGCCGCGACCTTGTCCGCGGGCGGGACCGAGTCCTCGAGGTCGAGGATGAGGGCGTCGGCGCCCGAGGCGATGCCCTTGTCCGCCCAGGCCGCCTTGTGGCCTGGGACGAAGAGCATGGAACGGTAGGGCTTCATTCTCAGTGATCTCCAGTTTCCGTCGTTGTCCGGTCAGCTGCCGTAGCGGATTCGCCCCTTGGCGGCGTCGAGGGCGGCCGCGGTCTCCGCGACCAAGCGCTCGAGCACCTCGGCCGCGGGTGCGACATCTCGGATCAGGCCCGAGCCCTGGCCGGCGGGCAGAGCCTGCTGGTCCTTGAGATCGGCAGCGGCAGCGGCGAAGCGGGCCGGACTGATCGCCACGCGCTGATGCGGGTAGGGCAGCAACTGGGACTCGCGGCCCTTCCATACGTCGGTGAAGCGATTCTGCAACTGGCGCACGTACAGGCCGTCGAAGATCAACGAGCGGATCGTGGTGTCGTGATCGGCTTCGACGATCGACTGCTTGTAGTTCGGGCCGACGCTCGACTCCACGGTGTTGATGAACCGTGTACCGATCCACGCACCCTGCGCGCCCTGGGTGAGCACGGCGGCGATCTGGTCGCCGGTCACGATGCCGCCCGCCGCGACGACGGGGACCGTGGCGAAGTCGAGGACTTCTTGGAGCAGGGTGATCAGACCGACGTCACCGGTGTGGCCGCCGCCCTCGGTGCCCTGCACCACGACGATGTCGGTGCCGTTGGCGATCGCCCGCTTGGCATGCGAGGCCCGGCCCACCATAGAGATGGTCTTCGCACCCCAGCTGTGCGCCTGCTCGACCGCCCATTCCGGGGTGCCGAGCGCGCACGCGATGACCTCGACGCCGTACTCACGGCAGATCTCCATCTTGCGCTTGGCGTCCTCGATGCCCATCGCCTTGTCGTCGACCGGCCTCGGATCCACGCCGAGCGCGCGCATCTCGGCTTCCAGTTCCTTGATCGGATCCGGCACCTCGTCGGCGGGAACCGGCTCCGGGTTCTGTGGCGCCCGCGGCGGGAAACCGATGTCGACGCACAGCGGCTTGTCGGTGACACTGCGGACGAATTTGATCTCCTCCTCGACCCGCTCGGGCGAGGGCGAGATGGCCGCGATGGTCCCGAGCCCACCGGCCTTCGAGACGGCAGCGGCCAGCGGGCCGAAGGCGACGCCACCCATGCCCGCCTGCAGGATCGGGTACTCGATGTTCAGCAGATCGCACAGGTCGGTCTTCAGTATGGCCACGATGTTCTCCTCGGATGGTTGTCCACGCGCGTCGCCCGGACCTATTTTCTAACGGAACCTTAGATTATATTATCCATGATCACAAGTGCGCCTTGTGGCGCCGGCGCCCGGGGAACCTGCCGGATGCCAGAATCAGAATCGGCGGCTTCGGCGGCCGACCCCGAGCATCGAGGAGCGAGCGATATGACGGCGACCGAGCACGACAGCGCCGAGGGAGCGCCCATGTCGAAGTCGGCGGCCACCCGCGCCCGCATCATCGCCGCCGCGGGCAAAGTGCTCGCCGAGGCCGGCTACCAGCACACTCGGCTATCCACGATTGCCGCCGAGGCCGGTATGCAGACCGGCAGCCTGTACTACTACTTCGACTCCAAGGAAGAATTGGTCGAGGAAGTACTCGACGGCGGCGTCCGGACCGCGCACGAGCGAGTCCGCGCCGCCGTGGCGCACCGGCCGGAAGCCACGGCCGGCGAACGCCTGTCGGCCGCGTTGCGGGCGTTCATCGCCGTCCGGCTCGAGATCGGCGCCGTCTCCACCGCGCATATCCGCAACTACCGCGAACTGCCGCCGGACATGCGCGAACGGCTCCGGCCGGAGCTCGAGGCCTTCTCCGCGCTGTGGGACGAGGTCGTCGGAGACGCGGTGGCATCCGGCGAGATCCGCGACGACATCGACCCGCGCACCCTGCACTTGTTCGCGGTGCACACCTCCGAGCAGATCGCCAAATGGCCGCACTCGGCCAAGTCCACCGGCGATACCGTCGACGTCATGTTCCGACTGATGCTCAACGGACTTGCCGGACCGCCCGGCGGCTGAGCCCGGTCCCGGATGCCGAATCGCTCCGGGCCCCAAGCGGCCCAGGAAGCCACACCGATGGTGGCGGGACACCCCAGGGGCGTCCCGCCATCGTCGGCAGACACACTCACATGGCGGTGTAGCCGCCGTCGATCACGAACTCCTGACCGGTGATGTAGGAGGCCTCGTCGCTGGCCAGGAACAGCACCAGGTTCGCGACCTCTTCCGGCTGCCCGACACGGCCGAGCGGGATGCCGGCGAGCAGCGCGGGCAGCACGTCGGGATCCGACACCAGGTAGTCGCTCTGCGGGGTGTGGATGATGCCGGGATGCACCGAGTTGACCCGGATCCCTTCCTTGGCCAGGTCAACGCCCGCATTCTTGGCGAGCAGGCGGCTCGCGCCCTTGGATGCCGAGTACGACGGGTGCAGATTCGGCCAGATGATCAGACCCGCGATCGAGGACAACACGACGATCGAGCCACCACCGCGCGCACGCAGGTGCGGCAGCACAGCCTGGATGCCGTGGAAGTGCGCGTACACATTGATGTCGATAGCCTTCTTGAAATCGTCAAGTGACGCCTCGTCCCACGTGCACGGCGCCCCGGGCAGACCGGCGTTGCTGATCAGGATGTCGAGGCCGCCGAATTCTTCGACGGTCCGCGCGGTCGCCGCCTGCCACTGCTCCGGATCGGTGACATCGAGCCCGACCGCCACCGCAGATCCGCCCGCGGCCTTGATCTCGTCCGCGACTTCGGCGGCCGCGTCGACCCGCAGGTCCGAGACCACGACCGACGCGCCTTCCGCGGCGAATCGGCGCGCGTCCGCGGCGCCCATACCGGAGGCGGCGCCGGTGATGAGGGCGACTTTATCCTTCAACCTGTCCATGATTCTTCCCTGTCCGTTGAGTCGGTGTCTGTCGGGTCAACCGAGCTTCTCCGCCAGCGCGGCAGAGATCCCGAACGCTTTGAATTCGATGTATTCGTCGAAACCTTCCGGGCCTGCCTCACGGCCGATTCCGCTCGCTTTGAAACCGCCGATGGGCGTGCCGAAGCCCGCACTGCGGCCGTTCACCTCGACGGTGCCGGTGCGGATCCGGCGGGCCACCGCGAGCGCGTGTTCTTCGTCGGCCGAGAACACCGATCCATTCAGCCCGTAGTCCGAGTCGTTGGCGATGGCCACCGCATCGTCCTCGTCCTGTGCGGTGAGGACGGAGAGGACCGGCCCGAAAATCTCCTCCCGAGCGATCGCCATCGCTGGTTCGACGTCGGTGAAGACTGTCGTCTCGACGAACCAGCCGTGGTCGAGGTGTGTAGGACGACCACCCCCGACGACCAGCTTCGCGCCCTCCGCCAGGCCCGAGGCGATGTAGCCCTCCACACGGTCGCGCTGCCGGGCAGTGGCCAAGGGGCCGATGGCGGTCTCGGGATCGGCCGGATCCCCCACCGGCATCGCGGCCGCCATCGCCTCGAGCCGGTCGAGCAGCTCACCACGACGCCGGGGCGAGACCACGATGCGGGTCTTGTTGTTGCACGCCTGGCCGTTGTAGCGCAGCGACAGCGCACGCACCGAGGCGATCACGACGTCGAGGTCGGCGTCGTCGAGCACGATCGCCGCGGACTTCCCGCCGAGCTCGAGACCGACCCGGCGCAGGTCGGCGCCACACAATTCGGCAATGCGGCGACCGGCCGCGGTCGAACCGGTGAACGACACCTTGTCCACACCAGGATGTTTGACCAGGTACTCACTGGGCTCCCGATCCGCAGGCACGATATTGACCACCCCGGCCGGAATCCCGGCTTCGATGATCGCCTCGGCCAGCACGTAGGAGTCGAGCGGCGCCTCCGGCGGCGGCTTGAGCACCACCGTGCAGCCCGCGATGAGCGCGGGCGCGATCTTCAGGACGGACAGCACGAACGGCGAATTCCACGGAACGATGGCAGCGACGACGCCGACCGGCTCTCTGGTCACCAGCGCGTTGATCACCGGCCCCGGTCGGACCTGGGACCAGGGATGGGTCGGCGCGTGCTCGAGGAACATGTCCAACAGAGCCGTGGCGCCCGGCGCCTGCATCGCCCGCGACTGGGTGATGACGCACCCCATCTCCGCGGTCACCAATTCGGCGATGGTGTCGTGCCGCTTCACCACCGCGTCTCGCAGCCGGCGCACGACGGCGATGCGCTCGTCGAGCGAGATGCGCGGCCACGGCCCGGCGTCGAAGGCCCGGCGGGCCGCGCCGACAGCGCGGTCGATATCGGCGATCGAACCGGCGGGCACCTGGGCCAGCGGCTGCTCGGTGTACGGCGAGATCACCGTGATCAGCTCCGACGTCGCCGGTTCGGTCCACGCACCGTCGATGTACAGCCGGCGATACTCGCCTTGCGGGGTCATTCCATCCCTCGTTCCTCGTGCTTCGCGGATCACCACCGGGCTCGGAGTGATCCATCCCACGACCAGATTCTAAATAAATGTTAGAAAATATATCAAGTACAAAGTGTTGGGCTGTTCGTCGTCTGTGCCCAGAGCGGCGTCCGACCCCGCTCCTACCAGCACCGCCGTCGCCGTGAACAGTCGACCGCCCGGTGGACATGTCCGAACTCGTGAACTTTCCCGCCCGGAGTCCCTTCGTATTCGGTGAGTCAGCACCCGGCGAACCCCTGCACGCACGGAGCCGGGGTTCGCCGGGTGTACGTGCGATCAGGCTTCGGGCATCAGGCCCAACTGGGTCAGGAAGGTGACGTTGTCCCAGTAGCCCCGATGCTCGACGACCTTGCCGTCGCGCAAGGTGAAGGTATCGATCAGCGGGAAGGTCAGCGTGTTCCCCGACGGCGGTACCTCGCCCTGCGGGGTCGCCAGCGGGCCGGTGTGAACACCGTGGAATACGAGTTCGGCGATGACGGTGTCCCCGTCGACCCAGACGTTGCGACGTTCGATCTTCATGCCAGGGAAAGCGGTGACGAAGGCGGTGATCATGCCGCGCAGTCCATCGATGCCTTCGAGGGGGCCGGACGGGAACACCGATACGACATCGTCGCCGAACGGGCTCGCGGCCAGATCGATATCTCCCTTCTCCAAACCCTGGTAATGCGTTTCGACGAGATCACGCAGATCGCTCATGGGCGATAGCCTTTCGCTCGATCACGCCGGATAATCCAGCGCGACAGATGAATTCGGATACTGTGAGGCGGTCGACCCGCCCGAGATCATGATGCGCGGGAATTCGGCGCGCGAATGTCCGGTATTCGGACACTCGCGCCCATGAACTAGTTCGTCTTCACCATCACCGGGCCGTCGGCGAAGATCGCGCCGGTGTCGACCGAAGGCAAGGAAGAGGGCGTGAGACTGCCGTCGGCGGCGACGTCGTAGATGAGTACCTTGCTGGTGATGCCCGTCGTCAGGGTCTCTGTCGCGTAGAGGTGCTTCTGGTCGTCGCCGAGCAGGACCCAGCCGGGCCCGCTTCCCAGCGGAGTGCTGTACGGCGAGTTCGGCAGCGGTGTCAGCGCACCGTCGGCACCGATCGAGAAACCGTTGATCTTGCCGGCGAACACCGACGGGATGTAGACCCGCCGACCGTCGGCGCTGACCTCGGCATTGTGCGGCAGGGCGGGCACCGCGTACGGCGAACCCGGTGTCGGGGTCAGCGAGCCATCCGCCCCGATCGAGTATCCGTTGACCGCGTTGCCCTGCTCTTGACTGATGTAGACGAACCGGCCATCAGGGGTATAGCCAGGATTGACCGGCATGGTGCCAGCGGCCAGGGGTGCGCCCAGGGAGGTGAGCCCGCCGTCGGCACCGATCGCGAAGCTCGCCACCTTCCCGTCCACCGGCCCGACGAAGCGCAGGAATCGGCCGCCGGGATCGACGGTCACCATGGACAGGACGCCGAAGTCCAACCCCGGCACGGCCAGCGAACCCACTTCCGTGAGTGCGCCCGACGCAGAGATCGCGTAGGTGCCGATCCGCCCGGGCAGCCCGCCGAACGCCGCGTAGAGGCGCTTTCCGTCGGGCGAGACGACCGAGGTGATCGGAATGCCGTCGGTGGCGACCTCGGCGCCCGGCAACTGGTGGAGTGCACCGTTGTCGTCGATACGGTATCCGGTGATTTTCCGGGTACCTGCCTGCGTCGCGTAGACGATGCGCCCCTGCGGTGCCATCGCCAGCGAGAACAGCCCGATGTCGACACCGAATGGCGAACCGGACACCGCGGTCAGCGATCCGTCCCTGTTCATACGCAGCACCGACACAGTCCCACTCGCAGTACCACCGACCAGCATGAATTGGGGCGTCGCCGCAGGTGCCGCTGTGGCGGGCGCGGCGGCCGTC
This sequence comes from Nocardia neocaledoniensis, assembly GCF_003182135.1. Classification (GTDB taxonomy): domain Bacteria; phylum Actinomycetota; class Actinomycetes; order Mycobacteriales; family Mycobacteriaceae; genus Nocardia; species Nocardia neocaledoniensis. Next base: position 49,406 of record NZ_QGTL01000021.1, read on the forward strand.
CAGCTGACCGAGCTGAGCAGCACGGTGGCCAGCGCGATCGCCGCGCGGCGCCTATAACGAGTGTGGAAACCGGACCGGCGGACCATGGATGTCGTCATCGACCTTGCCTTTCATTGCGGAGCAACGAGCTCCCTATCCCCTCCGCACCGCAACCGCCACGACTTCTCCGTGGGCGGCGTTCAATTGTCTGGCCGTGCGAAGTCAGATCGACCGTACGGACCGTTCGGCCCGCGAAATGTTCAGGAATACGGACACTCTCCCCTCGGGCGAAAGTGGCGGATTAATAAGAGCAGCACGCAATTTCGCAGATCGTGCCGATCGATCCCGGCACCTGTATCCTGGGACACGGCGCATTTCGGCACCGCGCATGGATTCCTCGGCGGAACTATCGCCCGGGAACCAGTACCGAGGCCGCCGAGAAGACCTTGCCGGTGTTCACCGGCGTCGCAAGATTCGCGGTCAGCGCACCGTCGTCCCCGATCCGGTAGGACCGCAACGCGGCCATCCCTCCGGTCGACCCACCGGCGAGATCCACGGCGTACAAGGTCCGCCCGTCCGCGGAGACGAGCACCTGGCCAGGCAGCGAACCGAGCGCCCCGCCCGGATATGGGGAGCCGGCGAGTTCCCGCAGCGAACCGTCGGGGCGCACTTCGTAGCCGGTCACATCGTTGGTCAAGGCATTGGGTGTGTACAGAAGCCGGCCGTCGGGACTGAGCCCGATGCCGTGCGGCACCAGTCCAGAAGCGGGAAACGGTGACCCCACAACCGGATTCAATCGGCCGGTGACGGGATCGATTCCGAGCACCGCCACGCCTCCTGCGTGCTCGCACGCGGCAAACAGGAACCGGCCGTCCGGCGACACGGTCGGGCTGACCGGTCCCCCACCGACGCCGACTCTTTCCCGTGCCGGCGACAACGTACTGTCCGCGTGCAGGTCGAACATCGTCACGGTTCCAGCCAGATAGTCCGTGACATAGACGTGCCGGTTGTCGGGTGACACGGCCGCCATCGGTACCGGCCCGCTCGACGCCAGCGAACCCACGAACACCGGCGATCCCTGCGGAGCGGGAACCCCCTCGGAAGACACCGAATATCCTTGTACAGAAGCATTTCCACCACCGTCGGGACCGCTGACCACGACGAGATGGCGGCCGTCGGGTGAGACGTTCATTCCCAGGGGCGCCTGCGGAACCACGACCGGCGAGCCCGGCACAGGGTCCAGCCCGCCGTCGGAGGCGATCGCGTAGACGAAGATCGCCGGGGTCGGTACCACCGCGAGCGCGTAGAGGAATCGTCCATCAGCCGTCGCTTTGACCGACAGCGCCCCGAACCCCGTCGTCTCCGTCGCCCCCATATTGGGCCGCGGCGCCGCACCGGGTACCAGGTCGTATCCCAGCAGCTGATCGGACACGGCTGTCGTCACGTAGAGGTGATCCACCCGGGCTGCGGCTGGTTCTGCCGTCACCGGCCCGGCGAACACCGACTGCACGATCATCAGCGCAGCCGCTCCCCCGGACACGGCAGCGGCTGCGGCAAATCGCCGACGGCCGCCCGGTGCCTGAAAGCTCGACAGATGCCCTCGCGAACAGCGGTTTCTCACAGCATGTCTCCATTCTTCACTGGGAACAGCACCGAGGCCGTGCTCCGAGCAATCAAGCTAGTGAGAACAGTGACCCGGAAAATGTCCAACAATCGGACACCTCCGAGAAGGTGATGTTGGTGGTGGCCCGACCAAACCAGCAAGGCCCCGGTCCGCCGTTGTGAACCACGACCCGCTCCATGTCCTCAGTGCAGGTATCCCGCCGGAGTCTTGAACGACTCCCAGTCGCCGGGATCGTGCATCACCCAGATGTCCGCGCCTTCGGCGGCCGCGACCTGGCGGATTCGTTCGATCGACGCGATCGCCGTCGTGGTGTCCAGGTCCACCGGGCAAGGCACCCGCTGATCGATGTTGGCTCGGACGTGAACCGCATCGGCGGTCAGCAATATCTTTCGGTGCGGCAGCCGGACCAGCAGACTCAGCTGGCCATGGGTGTGTCCCGGCGTGCGCAAGATCCGAATGCTGCCGTCGCCGAACAGATCCAGGTCGGATCCGATCGGATTCCAGTCCCATCCGCGGGTTCGGTCGATGTCCTCGTGCCGGAAGAATCCGGCGCAGAAGTCGTCCGGCCAGAACGCGTAGCGCAGATCCTCGGTCGACATGTAGAACTTGGCCTGCGGGAACAACCCCATCCCACCGGTGTGATCGAAGTGGCTGTGCGACACGATCACGTGGGTCACATCCGCGAGCCGGTGACCGGTTTTGGCGAACTGTCTCTCCAGCAGATTCTCCGGCGGGCAGGTCAGTTCGAAGACATCGACCAACGGCCCGTACACCGCCCGCGGATCATCCCACGCCTCCGGAGCTACCCCCGTATCGAACACGATCAGCCCCTTCGGGTGCTCGATCACGTAGACCGGGATCGGCACGGTGATATCGCCCTGGCCGCCAAGGACGATGAGGTTCAGCGGCAAGGTGAAGTAGGCGCCGTCGAGCGCCCACAATTTGTTCGCCACGGTGTCTGCCGACATGGCGGTGCTCCCTTGGTTGTAGTCAGTACTTCGGACGAGCTGCCGAGCTCGCGGCACAGGCTAGGTGCCACACCCGTCGCGTGACTGTCCGGATACCGGACACCTCGCCACACGACCACACCAGCTGTCATCCGCCGCTACCTCGCGACGCCGGTGACCTGCCCCACCGGTTGGGTTCCAACTCCGGTTGCTAACTGACAGCCCTACCGAAAGGCTGTCCCGCGTGCCACGCGCTTACCCCACCGAGTTCCGGACCCGAGCGATCGCTCTGGTCCGGGCAGATAAACCCGCCAAACAGCCCGCGATCGAGCTCGGCATCCATCAGGTCACGGTGTCGAAATATTTGCGCCAGGACGACATCGACAACGGACTACGTCCAGGCAAACCCTCGGCGGAGTCGGCAGAATTGCGTGCTGCTCGCCGCCGAATCCGCGAGCTGGAAACCGAGCTGGCGATCATCCGTCACGCCGCGAGTTCCTCGGGGAGGACGCTGCCGGCCCAAAAGCCGGTTCTCCCCGATCATCGACCACCTCGTCGCCGCCGGAGCACCGGTAGACCGATGCTGCCGAGTACTTGGGGTGGCCCTGACGATTCATGGAGTCGCTTTCGGCTCCGCCCGCGACCAGGAGATGGCCGAGGTCATCGCCGCGCTCCTGCCCGAGGTGATCCCGGCCGTCGCTCGGGGGCAGATCCGACCGGTGATCGACAGC
>NZ_QGTL01000022.1 GCF_003182135.1 Nocardia neocaledoniensis
GAGGGCGCTGATCAGTGACGGGATCGCGGTCAAGGCCATGGTCCCGGCCATCAGCGCGCTGGGTAGCACCTGCGCGACCAGATCGGAGTCGATGAGCGGTGCCGACGGACCCGGATCGGGTGGGGCGAGGGCCCTGCCTTGATCGGTCGGGACAGGACCAGGTGGCGGAGCGGAGACTGTTTCGGGTGCGGGAGCGCCATCCGGCGGCGACTGAGTAGGCGGGGTACCTGGAATATGCGCGGGGGGCGTTGCACCCGAACTGGGTGTGACGCCAGGAGTTTCCTTCGCCTTGGCGTCCTTGTCGGACCGGGAGCCCTGTGCGGGGTCTGGACCGCCCGACGTCGGATGGGCCGACTGTTGGTCCAGTGGACCGAACCGGCGTGGCGCCTGTTGCTGCTGGCGCTCGGACCACGGGGTCGAACGTGTGCTCGCAGGGTGACTGGGCGCGAGCTCGTCATGATCTTCGCTGGCCACAGCCGGCATAGCTTCCGGCACGCTCATTGCTGAGCGCCTGACTGCCGTGCGCGGTGTGCGGTGGCGATGCATCTCATATTCGAGATCATCGCGGGGTGCGTTGCGGGTGCCCTCCCATCGTTGGGAATCCTCGATACTGGGATCGAAACAGGAGGTGGTCTGGCGATCGGTCTTCTTTCGATAACCGATCCGAGCCACGACCATCAATGGCACCGGGCGGCCCCATCCAAGAGCGACCGCCCGACGGAATTCAGGTGAGGCGGGAACCGGATGGGCCTTTTCGGGGTGCCGTGGAAAGATGTCGTCACCGGCGTCGCAAGCGGCGTTGCTTTTGCCGCCGGAGGCCCGGTCCTTTCAGGGATCGTCGGTGGAGCGGTCAATGGGGTTTGGACCGGAATCGAGACAGGCGATTGGGGGAAGGGTCTGGAGTCGGGACTGATTGCCGGCGCGGCAGGAATGATTCCGGGCGGGATCCTCGGTGGGGCAACCTCCGGCTTGTGGAAAGGTGGGGTGCGGGCTCTCGGGAAATCGTTCGAGAATGTTCCGGGTTTGGTGGCCAAGCGGGGGTTCGGAGGACCACTGGACCGTCTAGTGGCCGCCCGTGCGCAGATGACTAGGCCAGCGATCGGTGCCGTCGCCGCGGGCGTTGGTTCAGCCACTGCGGGTGCAATGTGGGACGCTTGGAAACCTACGCTGAACTACATCCCGACGAAGGTGATCCCCTATGCCTGAGTCGGAACAGGCCCTCAACAGTGCCACGGCATCCAAGGTAGTTCTCCAGAACATGGAGATGCCCGACATGGCCGCCGAGGGCTATCCCGACCAATACAGATTCGATCCTGCGATCGAGAAGTTCCACCTCGAGCTGCCCGAGAGGATGATGGCGTTCTTCAAGTGCTTCGGCGCCGGCGATGGCACAGAGCCACCGGCTGGCGCGATCGTTCCTCAGATCAGCCCTGACGTCGCTGCCGGAATTCCTCAATATACGGCGTTGGTGTCGGCGTTGAGGAAGTCCTTTGATGAATTGCACGCGACCGGTGCAAAGCTTGTGCCACTCCTGCGCGAGGCGGAGGTATTGCGAGAGCAGGGGCAGCGCGCGATCGATGGCCTAGTCGCGTCTGTGAATGCCGCCGCGCGAATGCCCCCGAAGGACCTGCTGTCGGAGAACGAACACATCATGGGCTATGTCACCGCCGCCATCGATGGCGCTGAAACAGAGATCCGAAAGCGCACAGACGGATTCAGAGGTGTGGGGAAGGAGATCGACGCACAGACCAAAGCAATCGAAGACGCGGTGAAGAAGCAGCGAGAGGTGGACGAGAAGCAGCTCAGCCCGCCAGAGATTCCAAAACCGAAAGATGAGATCAGGGATATCCCGACGCCGATCACTGCGCCGATGCCGCTATTCGACGAGGATGTTCTCGACACCGATCGTGACGACCCCGCCCCGTCGAAATCTCGCCTCAGTTCTGAACTGTCCAGCGCGATCGACAGCCTGAAGAACTCTGCCCAGGCGCCCGCGCCGGCCGCCATGCCGAACGCAGGTATGGGCATGGGCACGGGGTCGGGCATGGGGTCAGGCATGGACATGATGAGTTCGATGCTGCCGCAGATCATGCGGCAGCAGTATGACCGCAGCCTCGCGGATGACGGAATGAACGACCGTCCACGCGACATCGAACGACCTCGGCAGCAGCAGGATTCGCTTCCGGCGCCGACACCGATCATGCCGCCGACGGCAGCAACGGCCACTCAGCCTTCCCCAACAGCCGCGCCGCAGACTTCCTCGCCGTCAGCCTCCCACCCGGCGACGGCCGTGCAATCTCCGACCGGCGAGACGAACCAGCCACCAGCGACGCCAGCGCGCACCGTGGCCTCGGACGGCAGCGTCCTGTACACCTTCCCCGACGGACGAACACAGAAGGTGTCCGAGATGGTCGCGCAGGTCCTCGACGCGGCCTTCTCGAATGCCAGCAGCACGAACGCGCAGGAAGCGTTCGGTAAGACCGAGGCGAAGTGGACCGACAGGAAGAAGATCGGTAGGCCAGTCGATCCGTTCGAACTGATGACCGGCGATGTGGCGATCTGGGACCGCCGGACCGCGGTCGTCGTGGTGTTCGGCTCGGACGAGGGGGGAACTCTCGAGGTGATCGTGCACGGTGAACTGAAGGAGTTCGCCGCGGAGATGTCTGATTCGGCGGGCGAGTTCGGGCAGTTCTCCGGATTCGCTCACCCGAACGGCATCGAGCTGAGATCCAGACGCGGCGCGGACACCGCCACCGGAGGTACTACGCCGGGTGACCAGTCGACGGCACAGCCGAGCGCGGCACTGGCCGCGCCGGTCGGCTGATAAGACGGAAAGTGAGTACTGGAGACAACGATGGTGCTGCAGGTCGAACCGCATGAGCTCGTCGGCATCGCCCGGCAGATCGCGGACTCAGGGGTGGGGGTCGGCCGGGCGATTCCCAGCGGCCGGGTGGTGCCCGCGGGTTCCGACCCGATCTCCGCCACGGTGGTGCCCGCCCTGAACTCGGAAGCGGCGACGCTGTTCAATCGCGTCATCCGGACGATCGAGGACATTCAGCAGACCGGGCGGAAGGTAGGGCTCGCCGCTGAGGAATTCAGCGCCGCCGATCAACGCGGTGGGCGGATCATCGGTGGCAGTGGCCGCGGCGACCACGTCATGAACCCAGTCACCGAGATTCTGCTGCCGGACCCGCGGCGCGAGCCGCACGTCGTGACCTTGCCGGACAACGGAGCCGTCGACTCCCTGACTCTGGCCAAACAGTTCCGCGCGGGCGTCGGCCCTGCTCCGGCAAGAGGATTCGCGGAGTCGGTGCGTGCATACGGAAACGCTGTGATACCCGCAGCCACAATGGGTCTGTCGCGACTGTCGGGCGCGCTGCAGCAGTGGACGCCGGCCGGGAAGGACGCGGCAGCCGAAGTCGGTAGGCATCAACGTGCGCTGGAAGGGATTGGCGCGGAGCTGCGGAGGTTGGCGGATCGCATCGACGCCTACGCCGAGTCGTTCCGGACGGCCAAGGCCAAACACCCCACTCCGGAGGAGATCGTCGCCGCGAGAAAGGAACTCGTCGCCGCGCTGCGCTCGAAGAATCCGATCAGGACGCAGCAGGCCCTCGCGGCGCTCGAAGACCAGAGTGCCCGTTCCACGGACGCGCTGACCGGATACGCCGCAGCCACCGCGCCCGACGCGAAGCCGTCATCCGGTGCGGCCCCGAGTTCCGGGGGCGGTGGCGGGCAGAACTCCGACACCAGTGCGCTGACATCCATGCTGCCCTCGCTGATGAGCGCGCTGTCTTCGGCGGTCGAACAGATGCAGTCAGCGGCTGTGGACGACGAGGACTACGGACTGGACGAGTACACCGATGACTACGGGTACGGTGATGATGTCGGGATGGCGGGCGGCGCCGGGATGCCTCTCGGGACGGACATCCCACCAATGGACGGTGGCGGGGGATCGGGGTCGGCCGATCCAGGGGCGCAGCCCGTCCCGGTCGGCGCCATGCCGACCGCGAGTCCTGTCGGTACGGCGTCGACTGGAACGTCCCTGCCGCGCACGCCGGTTGTCGAGGCGCTCGGGGCGTCGGCTACCGGTTCCGGTGCGGCGCGCTCTGCGGGTACCCCGATGATGCCGTATATGCCGATGGCGCCCGGTGTCGGTGGTCCGGGTGGGGCGGGTGGTGGCGGTGACCGCAACCGCATCGTTGCCTGGCACCCCGATCGACTGATGTATGTCGACGACACACCCCACACCGATCTGGTCATCGGCGAACGCCCGACGATCGCGCCGACCGTGACACCGCCGACCCCGGCCAATCCGGCCCCGATTCCCCCCGGAGGTACGTCGTGACCGATATTCACCCCGATGTTCAGGCAGCGCTTGATGCGGCGCGCGACGTCAGACACCGGATCGCGGATCTGCGCGAGCGCATCGATGGCATTCGGGCGCGCCGTCCATCGCCCAGCGGCCTCGTCATTCCCGAGGTCGACGCCATGGGACGGCTGATCAGCCTGTACATCGCTCCGGGCACAGCCGACCGGTTCTCCGGTCCGGAGTTGGTGGCGGAGATCATGGCGGCCGTCCGTGAGAGCAGCGCCGACGCCGGACGGCAATACCAGGCGCTGATGGACGCGACGATGAATTCGGCGGCGGGAGAGCTGGTTCCGCCGAGTGCTCGAAAGGCAGGCGCGTGACCGAAGAAGGCGCCGCGCAGGTCACCGTCGAGGAGACCTTGCGCTGGCTGCATGAGGAGGGCTTGGTGCGTTTGGCCGGGTTGTCCGGCCGGATGGCCGACGCCTTCGCCGCGTACACCATCGATGTCGGCACCGGTTCGGTATCCGCGCACCCCGCGGTCGGGGTCGGCCTCGCCTCGGAGGTCATCACGCTCACAGCCGACGACCTGCCGAACCCGGTCGGATCGCCGAAACGACTTGTCGCAGTCGGTATTACCGACAGCCAGGCGGTACTCGTCGTCGACCTCGCGGTTGCCAATTCAGTCTCGATCAACGCCGACCGGCCGGTGAAAACGGTGCGGTCTTGGGCACTGCAGTTGTTGCTGAACAGCGAAGTAACGATCACGACCAATTCCGCCGACCTGGCGATCGACGCGAGTCCGCGCCTACGGCACAGCTTCATTCCCGGTGGTGGTGCCGCAGTCGTGAAGGTCGAAGACGGCAGGCCACCGATATCCTCCGTGGCCCTGAATGCCTCTGACGACAGGCCCGACCACCTGGACGCTGCCCTCGACGGTACCGGCGAGATGTATCTCGGCGCCCGATATTGGCGCCTACGTCGGGTGCTGTCGATCGAGGACGACGTGTGGGATGCGCTGGTGGACAGACTCGTGGCCACCGGCCCGCACCTGACCGAATCCGCAGAATCCCCGGGAGACTCCTGATGACCCAGCCGAGCCTGAGCGACGACGAAGAGTACGCACACGGTCCAGAGAAGGACGAGAACCCCTCGGTGTTCGAGGTGTTCCACCCCGACCACACTCTCGGGGTCGCCTGTGACCGCGACGGCGAGATCGTCGGCATGTATATCGCCGACGAAGCGCGGGAGAACGGTGAAACGTGGTTGTCGGCCGAGATCCTGCGGCTCACCCGACTTGCCCACCTCAAATCACGAGCGGGCCTGCGCAAGGAGATGGAGCGCCAGGGCACCAGCCGCTCGACGATAGATTCCTTCGACTTGCCGACCGACGCGTCCTACCAGGAAACCGAGGATCTGGAGTTCGGGAGGACGGCCCGTGACCGGAATCGATGATGGTCCATCGCGCGGAGTTCCGCCGACATTGGACATGGACGAGCCGCTCGACGTGATCGCGGCGGCCCTCGTCTACACCGACACCGCCGGCGCCTTGACCCGGCGGGTTCGTGAAATCATGGAGACACTGATTCCGCCGGTACACGGCTCGGAGTCAGGTCTGGACAAGGTCGCCACCGCCGAGCTGGAACGGATCAGGATAGCTCTGGGGCACGCGGTCACCGTGCGCGAGAGGCGGATTCAGGAGACGTTCGACGCGATCGTCGCCGCCGTCACCGAGCTAGATGACGCCGATTCCGCAGGCGGTTCCGCGATCCGGCGGGCCGGGGCGGACTGACCGGGCGTGGAAGCGGAGCGGGACAGCGCCTACTGGGACGAGATCGTTGCCGGCCACTGGCCGCAGATCTCGTCGGCGGACTGGAATGCGCTGGCGCGCGCCGCGGAGAACGGGGCCGCGGGCCTGGACATCACCGCCGTCGGTGGCAGGCGTCGAGCGTTCGAGAACACGATGCGATCCGGGCTGATGGTCAATGGAGGAGCGAATTCGCTGCAGGGACACGATTTGTCGGGCTTCGGTGAGGCGCTGTCAGCCACTGCGGTTGCCCTCACCGCCATCGCTGACCTGGTGGACCGCACCCAGCACCGCATTCTGGATGTCGTCGACGACGCGACCGCGACGGCCACGACGCTCTCGCGCGAGACGCACGTCGACAGGTCAGACAACGGCATGCTCGGGCGAGTCGACGAGGCGCTCCGTTTCGCTCGATCGGAGGTCGAGGCAATAGCCGACGAATCTGTGCGAGCCGCACGGGAGATCGTGACTCCGCTCGTCGACATGATCACGGACCGGTTGGCCGGGGCCGCTGGACCGAACCCCACAGACAGCGGATCGGCAGGCCCACGGGAAAGCATCCTGCGGACTGGCCTCGACCGTGTTCCGGCCGATGAACGTCTGCAACAACGCCCACTGAGCGACGCCTCGGACACGTACTCGGAGGCAACCGCCGTAGCGCCGACCGATCGCGGGGCGTCGGAGGGGGCGTCGAACATCCGCGGCCTGGCCGCGAGCGCACCAGGAGTCCCGGCGCCGATGGGCCCCGGGCAGACGCCGATCGGCGCTCCCGGTGACGCCACAGGGGCGGACCTGCGCGATGCCATCACCGCGTCCGGCGATCGCACAGTGACGCGCGACAGCGGTGAGGCCAGAGAACACACGCCGCTTGCGGACCGCGCGGTCCACGACGGCGTGCCCGCGACAGGGGGATCGCCTACTCCGACGGGACGGGCGCAGCAACAGTCGGCGGTCGAGGCCCGAGAACCGGATGTAGAGCCGGCATCGGGGCCGGTTGCTTGGCCCATGCCCGCGTCCGGCACCGCGATGTCTTCGATCTCGCGGGCGTCAGCCACCACCACGTCCGCGGTCGGCAGCGAGCCGGGACACAAGGCCGCGGTGGTCGACGCCCGCCGAGTATCGGCGCGGACCTCGGCGACCACCGAAGCTCACGGACCGGCCACCACACCCGCGGGTCGCCCGGTGCTCCCCGCCACCGAATCAGTGCATAAGCCCACACCCGCGGGTCGAGCAGAAACCCGGACTCCACCGGAATCGGCCGACTCGGGTAACAGGGCACTGCGTGAGGTTGTCGGGTCGGCCATGGCCGCGGCAGCACCCCCCGCCTTCGAACTCGGCCGCCGAGTGGACGGGGACCTCGCCCTCGCGCAGACGCTCCTCGGGCGGGTATTGCTGGCCTCCCAGGACACCATCGGAGTGGACACGGCCGTGGCGATCCTGCGCTCGCAAGGCGGTGTCAGTGCGTTCGTGACGACGAACGAGGGACGGGGCTGGCTTCCCCGGGGCTTGTCTGTACCGCACGCGATGTCCTCGCCGTGGTTGTGGGACATCCCCGAAGCCGATGCGTGGGAAGGGTTGGCCGATCCAGCGCGAGTTCTGGCCGAATTCGGCATCGCCTGGGGCCGGCGGATCGGTGCGGCGACAACGGCCATCGCCTCCACCACCGAGGTTTCCGCGGAACTGGGTCGGCAACTGCCCGATACCGCGATCTCCGGAACCGAGTGTCTCGCGCCGGAAGCGGTGCAGCCGATGGGCACCGGATTCGTGGACCGGCTCGGCATAGCGGGTTCGCCTGAACTCAACGAGAAGGCCGACACGACACCGGTCTCCGCGATCGCGTCACGACGGCTGCAGCTGGTGGTGTCCGGACACGACAAGGTGCGCGACGCCGGGCTGGGCTGGGCGGAGTCCTTCGATTCGGCGGAGGTGCGTCGACAGATCCTGACCACCATTCGAGGGAACCAGACGGTCGATGCCGACTGCTGGCACCAGCTGCGCGAGGCCGACGAACTCGTGGCCGCCTCGGTGCTGATGATCAGAAGAGAAGTGAACGGCGTCGCACTGGGAGACCTGCGCCCCGCGAACAGAAATGACGCGACGCTGAAGGCGCTGCGCGGCATGGGTTTCGAACGGCGATGCAACGAATTGGTGTTGGAGCTCGAAAACAATCCAACTCGCCAGTCCTTGCGTGAAACCTTCTATTCCTACGCACAGATCTTTACGCACCCGGCGGCCGCGGGGATCTCCGCGACCTTCCCCAAGGGTGGGAACAGGTGACAATGATCTGGTCGGCGAGGGAAGGACTGAGCGGATATGCCGGGCGCTATGGACATCGATCTCGACGTATTGCGGGAGAAGGCCGATCAGCATGAGCGGGTTGCCCGGGACACCCGAGAATGGGCGAAACCTCCGACAGAATGGCTGGCGAAATTCCGGGACGCCTTCGGAACCATTGCCGCGCCAGTCGAGAAGGCGCTCAACGACTACTACAACGCCCGTCAACTGGCCGGTGAGAAACTGGCCAAGGAACACGACGACACCGCAGAGGCATTGCGCACTGCGGTACAGGAATTCGAAACTGCCGACAATACGGGTGGATCGGCGATTCGGCAGGCAGGCAACGGAGTGGAGGGGACTCCGTTGGCCCCGACGCAGCAGGGGCCGGTAGCCGGCCCGGCGTGGCCTGGCAACACGACATCGGACCCAGCGGACCCCGCGGCACAGGCCGTCGCTCCCACGAGCAGCGCCGCGCCAACTGTGACGGCGGGTGCTGGTCCCGGTGGGCCGGAAGACGTTGCTCCGGAAACAATCCCCGAAGGCACCGAGGCCGGGGCGCAGCCTGACGCCGCGGTCGAGGGAGTTGCACCGCTGGGACCGGGTTCGGGTATGCCTCCGGCATCGGCATCAGAGGTGGGCGCGCCCCTGGTTTCTGCGGCTGCACCGATGGTCGGCGCCGGACCGATGGCATCGACCTCCTCCGAGACACCGGCAGGCAGAGGAAACGACCAGACACCGGGTAGCACGACGGGCGGCCCGGTTCCACTCACTCCGTTCGCGGCCGCTATCGCCGCCGCGAAAGATCGAGCCGCTGCGGCAGATCCCGCGGCGGCGGACGCATCCGAGTCCGGTGACCTGCTGCTGGCCCGAACACTGCTCGCCGGGGTTTTGGCCGCGGTCGACTCACCCGCCGGGACGGTGTGGGCGGCGTCTGTCATGCGTGGCCCGGCCGGCATCGGAGTGTTCCTCACCTCGAACGAGGGGCGCGGGTGGTTGCCCGCCGGGCTGTACCTTCCGCGCGAAGTCTCCACACCGTGGCAGTGGGACGAATTGCTTGCCGGGACACCCGCGGCCGGCTCGCCGTGGGAAGGCATCGGTGATCCCGCCTGGGTGCTGGCCGAGTTCGGCTCGGCGTGGGGGATGAAGTCCTCTTCGGCGATGTCGGCGCTGGTTTCTTCCGGAGTTATCGACGCGGACCTGCGCGCGAGATTCGGCGACGTCGCCATGCAGGACAGGGTTGTCGCCTCGCGGGATGTCGACCTGCGGGTGCCGACCGCGGACACGGTCGACCGGCTCGCGCTGGCCGGTCCCCTCCCGGCGATCGAATTCGCGGCCGCCGTCCCCGATACGCAGATCCGGTCGCGAATCGTCGACCTGGTAGTGGAAGCCGAAAGCGAACTGGCAGGGCAGGCAGGACTGACTCCCGATATCGGTGCGGTCCGCTCTCTGCGGCAGGCGATCGTCGGCGACTTCCGTCTGGGTGTCCCGGTTCCGGAGGCGACCTGGGCTCGCCTCCGAGAACTGGACGCGAGAATCGCAGGCGCGGCGGGTTCAGGACCCAGAGATATCGATGCGCCGGAGGCCGGGCGAGAGCGGGCGAGCGGTGACGTGGCGCAGCTGCGTTCGGTCAGTTCCGAGCGCAGATGCAACGAGATGGTCCTGCTCCTGGCGAACGACCCGACGAGGCAGGTATTCCGCGATGTGGTGTTCGCGCACGCACAGGTCGTCGAGCATCCCCGATTCGGCGCCGTGGAGGCTCAGGTATCGGCCCCGGCTTCGCAACCTGGTCGCGCGACAGTCCCTGGCGCGCAACGCAGCAATGTCACTGCAGCACCTGACGTCGCGCCGCCCCAGCTCGGTGCGTGACCCGGATGGCCCCGACCACCACCACACAACCGGACGCTGCGCCGAAAGTCGATGCGGGCACCCAGACCAACGGCCTGGCGGCCGGTGCGTCCCTTGGTATCGGCCAGAAGCTCGAGTCGCAGAACGGCCAGTACTCGCTGCGAATCGACAACGGAAACCTAGTCCTGACCGGACCCGGCGGCACCGCCTGGCAGTCCGGCACGAACAACGACAAGGGAGCGATCGTCCACGCCGCCTTCGGCAAGGACGGCTCGCTCGACCTGAAGGCCAACGCCTATTACCAGGCGCTCAGTGTCTGGTCCACGGAACAGAAGCTGCCGGGGGCCGCCCGCCTGCAATTGAACAACGACGGCAGCCTCGTTGTCCTGGACGAGAAGAACGCTGTCCTCGGATCAATCGCGAAAGCCCCTGTGCGGGCGCCGTTGTCGATCCAGTTGCACCGCCCGTTGGGGGCGTCGGCGATGCTGCGCGCGGTCATCGACATGGTCGAGGAACGCCTGCGCGTCGCCGCGTCCCCGGAGGTGCTGGGCACCGGCGCCACCACCAAGGTAGTGAACCTGGACCAGTTGCTGACCAACGAAGGTCTCGCCGACACCAAGAACGTCTCCACGATGGTCACCAGCTACAACGGGAAGCTGGATCGGCTCCAACGCGTGAAGGACACACTGCACGCGATGACCACAGCCGTCGACGCCTCGACCGCCGAGGTCTCGGAACGACGAAAGCAAACACTCGACAAGATCGAGAAGATCGTCAGCGATCTCAACGACAAACTCTGGGAACCGAATCGCGTCTCCACCGCTACGACCGGGGGCGACGGCAAGTACGCCGATATCAGCTATGACGAACGAGGAGAACTGCGCTCGGCGAAACTGCGCCCACACACGGAGGAGGCCTTGCTGAGGACCTTGTTCGATGCGGTCGGCGCTGTCGAAACCGAGATCAAAGCGATGGTGGCGGCAGCGGACAACAGCGGGCAGAAAATCGGCCAGAACGTTCCTCACTACGAGAACGAACGCCCCCGAACCGACTCCGGTGTAGCCCCGGCAATCGAAACTACCGACTACTCGCCACTTTTCACGGATCTGCTCGGAGAAACCGCAGCCGACGACGACCGCGACACCGATCCGGCCGCACCCCGCGGCGGGGATTCCGGAGTGCTCACGCTACTGAACTCGGCGATCCGTGATCTGAAGGCCGGCGGCACAGCGAAGGCGGCTGGGACCAGCGCGCCCGGCGGCGGGCAGTCCGCAGGCGGCGGGAGTAATCCGTTGGCCGCGATGTCGCAGATGTTGCCACTGCTCATGTCCAGCATGATGATGAACAACTCGGCGAACTCGCGTGACAAGAAGCGGAAGCAATCCGACGAGCCGGACGAGACCAGACCAGAGCCAGCGCCCGCGCCGGAGCCGCAGGCCCAGGCGTCGGCAGTGCCCGCGCCAGGTGGTGGGCCGGAAGCGGCTCTCCCGCCACCGTCCGCGGTCACCGCCACCCCGGCTCGGCCCGCGACCATGGTCGATCTGAAGCTCGCTGGCCTCCGTTCCCAAGAGGTGAGCTCGGTGGTCGCCGAAGCGGTGCAGAAGGAACTGAACAACCCGAACGGCAGCGACGCCAAGACGGCGTATCAGGGCACCGCAGGCCAGGCCGACACTTGGACACAAGCGGACGGGTCGCAATTGCGCACCGGCGACATCGTCGAGTGGCGGAACGGAACCGGGCTTCTGGTTGTCTCGGAGAACGGCGTCCAGGTGATCGTCGACGGTCAATTGACACCGCTCGAACAAGATGGCCAGCCGAAGGACGGCCGCGGGAGATTCGGCGAATTCATGGCGTTCCGGCACCCCGGTGGTGCCGATTCCGCCCCCGCCCCCGTGATCGACCCGAGCGGCGCGCCACCGCCCATCCCTGCGCCCGTTCCCGCCGGAACTACGGCGGCCCGGCCCGTGCCCGGCAGCCGGACGACCTAGAAGGCGCGACAGCGATGGACACGAGCGAGGCGGCCAGATGACAGCACTGACTGGCGAGTTATCCGGTGCACTTGACCAGCTGCTCGGGCTGTACGGCGGGGGTTCTCCCGAGCCAGCGCATACACCAACGGCGCTGCGGCCGGTGGCAGCCGAGGCGGGAACGCGGTCCGGCGCGGCGCCAGCCGCTTACCAAGACGCGGAGGGAAAGCGGGCGGCGGTGATCGAATCCTTGGTCGGGAAGGACACCACGGTCGGTAAGGCGGTCCAGGACTCAGTGGACACCACGATCGCCGGACGAAACCGGTTGAAGGACCACATCGCGAATTTCCACGCGCAAGTCAAGGCCATCACCTCACTGGGTGACCTGCGGTTCGGTGGCCCGGCACTGCTCGACGCCGCGCAATCGGCCCTGTCGAGCGCGACGAAGCAGGTCGACAGCGATACCGGAGCCGCGCGGCAACAGGCCGCGCGCATCGTCCCGCCCGCCCAGCGCGCCCGCGGGGGATCCCGCCAGAGAAGCGCACGCCGCACCCGACAGGGATACCGGAGTTCCCGCGCCCGGTTTCGCCGCCATGCCGCGATCCGCTCCGACGGCACGAAGGGAAGCAATGCGGTGAGCATCGCCAGCCAGTGGCTGGGAACGCCGTACATCTGGGGTGGCGGCAACGCGAACGGACCGACGGGCGGCGGATTCGATTGCTCCGGCCTCACCCAATACGCCGTCGCGCAGGCGTCTGGGGGAGAGGTGCAGTTGCCACGGACCACCTACGAACAGATCTACAGCGGGGTCCGGGTGGCGCCCGGCGACGTGCGCCCGGGCGATCTCGTCTTTCCCGCCGAATCATTCAGCCACCGTGGCCCCGAACATGTGCAGCTCGCCGCGGGCAACGGCCTCGTTATCGAGGCACCGCACAGCAACGCGTCGGTCAGATGGAGCCAGATGCCCGACAGGGCGGTCGTCGTCAGGGTGTTGTGAGTAGTCACCGCAGAACAGGTCCAGGTCCGTGGCGATAGAGATCCCGTCGGAAGTCGCCTTCTTCCTCAACATGATCGGGGTCCCGTACCCCGACATCAACGAGGACCATGTGCGTGCGCTCGGCGACCATGTGCGCACTTTCGCCACGGACGTCGAGAACACTCACGCGGCGGCGTCCGGTGCGATCAAAGACATGAACTCGGTCTATTCCGGTGTCTCCTATGACGCCTTGGCCTACTCGTGGGCGGCGATGAGCGCGTCGAACATGGCGGATCTGCAGACCGCCTGCACGGTGGTCGGCAACGCGCTGGACGTCGCCGCGACGGTGATCACCGCGGTGAAGGTCGCAGTGCTGGCCGAACTCGCGGCCCTGGCGACAACGTTCGCAATCACGATGTTCACGCCGGGCCTGGCGGTGACGGGACCGGCGGTCGCCGCGGTCGCGCGCAGGCTGTGCACCGGGATGGAGGAGATGATCATCGGCTACATCGCCGCGGAGGTACTGGAACGGGCGATCGCACCGCTAGAGGACACGATCGACCGGATGATCAGGGGCGTCACGTCCGCCGCCGCCCACGACCTGCTCGGTATTCCTCCGCCGGACCTCAACGCCGTGAAGCCGTTGCACATCGAGCCGGACAAGGTCCTGGGCTACGCCCAACAACTCGACGACTACGCCGACGACATCCTCGGCCACGCCGACACATTCGCGAAGAACGTGGCGGCGCTCGACTTCACGACATCGGTGCCGGATTTCCCGGACCCGCCTGGGTCAGTCGCGCCACCCGGCCACAGCGCGCACTCGCCGGGGTTGCCGGCTGTACCGCCAGCAGGTCCCACCTTCGACGTGGACTCACGCGCTCCGTCGAGCCTCCTGTCATCTCCCTGTGAACTGCCGGAGGATAATACATGGACCGCGGACAGCGGCCTCACGGGAGGCGGCGCGAGATCTGCAGGAGCTGGCTCGGTCATCTCTTCCGGGTACGGGATGAACGATTTGGACGTGCGTCCTTCGGCGACCGG
Organism: Nocardia neocaledoniensis; assembly: GCF_003182135.1. Classification (GTDB taxonomy): domain Bacteria; phylum Actinomycetota; class Actinomycetes; order Mycobacteriales; family Mycobacteriaceae; genus Nocardia; species Nocardia neocaledoniensis. The sequence continues at coordinate 14,223 of NZ_QGTL01000022.1, forward strand.
CGCTTCGCTGGCACCGCCACTGGACAGTCCTGTAGTGCAACCAGATTCAAACACGCGAGCAGAGCCATCGACAGCGCATTCACCGGCGACCGGATCGCCACTCGAACACACGCGTCCGGGGCCCGCCGAGGTAGCTCCGGCAGAGATCCCCCCTACCACGGCGAGCATCGCGGGCACGGGGGCCTCCATGGAGGGGGCGGCGCCTGCGGCTCGCTTCCCCGTGACGGGGTCCGCCGGTCAGTGGGGTGGCATGCCGAGTGACCCAATGGCTTCTGGTGCCGCGCCCACATCTTCCCCATGGGGCCGCCGAAAGGAGTCCGAAACACCGGCGACTCCATGGCGCAGCGCCCGCAGCGCCCCGGCGCGTCCGGCACCGGAGAAGCGACCGGAACCGTCGAGTTCGTCGACGAACCCCGACACGAGTCCGGCGGCCGGCTCCGGCGACACTCCGTGGTCCACGGATGCGGTCGCTGCACGTCCGCCTCTTGTGTCGGCTCGAGCGACTGACAAGCCGCCGGTGGTCGACGGCCGGGTTGCCGGCGATGCCGCGGCGAAGGGTCAGGTATAGCGCCGCACCTTGCCCCCGACGAGGGACGCTCGCGAGTGCGGGCCCGCGAGCTCGAGGTAGGGGCAATCGTTGACGGAGTCCCGCAGAGCCACGGTGTGATCGTCCGGAGCGACCCACAGCAGCCGCGCATCCCGAAGCCAGGGACGCAGATCGAAATCGAGTTCGGCGGTGGGGGACTCGTGACTGTTCCAGCCCAACCATTCGCCGTCTCGTCGAACGGGGTAGCAGCCCATTCCCCACGTGTTCTCGAGCGGAACTTCCGGCGGGAGCGAGCCGAAGTATGTGACCGCCCACCCGGTGTGCGGTCCGATCGCTACCTGGGTGAGGACCGCGCGCACCTCGGACTCGCGGAGGAGACGAGGGATCACGTAGGGGACGCCAGGCCCTGGTCGGCGTCGTCGTTCCGTGTGCGGGATCGGTTCATCCAGGCGCATGGCGCCCGTCATGGCCAACCAAGTGGGCGGAAGCTTGGGAGTCAGGCGGATCGGTCTGTCGTATTCCCAGAACCAGCCGTCCAAACCGACGACGTCCATGGGGTAGTGAACGACCGAGTCGGTATCGGGGCACCGCGCCACAGCGACCGGGCGGAGGAGGTCGCGGTAGCGGGCGTGTAGTGCGCTTTGTTCGGTTTCCGCAGCCAGCGCGGCATCCGAGTCGCCGCGTTGGTGGGCTGCTCGGATTGTGGTGTGCAGGCCGGCCTCGGCGTCGAGGATCCGACGGCGGACCGACACGAGATCAAGATTGTCTGTCATAGCCCAGCGTCCCCCGTCGTCTTTGAGTGTTGATAGACGGTCAAATTCGGACGGGCCACCGCTGCGGCGTCGCTCGCGTCGGTGAGGATCGGCGATGTGTGCGGTGCGAATTGGACCAAAGGCTCGCGTCCAGATGCATGGTCGTCGGCGATGGTCTGGAATATTTGCTGGTCGAATTGCGTCGACGGTTGCCAGTACATGTGGGGACCATGTTGCACGCCCATGTCGGCTCGTCGCATCTCCTCAAGGATAGGCCAGAACTCGTGTTCGTGAAGTATGGTGCCGTCCGTGTGCCGGATGTCGAAAAGGTCGTGGTCGCAGGTGAGGGGGCGAAGGATGTCGCGATCATCTCGCAGGTGGACGACGCCGTCGCGGATTGCGTAGTCCCCAGTTGCCACCAGCCGATTCATCTCGGGTCGTAGGATGTGAAATTCATTGCGCCGCATATCAAAGCGTTCGTGCAGCGCGGTTGAATCGACGCCGCTGGGAAGCCGCGTCGGCATGGTGGGTTCGAAGTGCCCGATCAAACCGACGTGGTCGGAGGAGGCACCCAGCGCGGTGTCGAGTTGGTTGATGCTTTTCGCTTTGATGCTAGTCGGTTTGGGTAGGGCACCGACCTCCAGCCAGTGCACAGTTGCTGGGTTGGCGGGTCTGACGTCGATGACGATGGCGTACCGGTCCGCGAATGACTGGAATCTCCGTTGGTTGGCCTCTGGAATGCCGAAGCGGGTTGCGATGCCGGTTGTGGAAATCGGCCCCGTGTTGCCGAGGTCTTTGCCGACATCTGTGACCATGTTGCGCCCGCGTAGTTCTGCTGCGCTCGCTTCTGACGTTGTCTGACGCAGCGCACCTGTCATCTCACTGGTCGTGGCCTTGTAGCCGTGGGTGGATTCCCGGATCGCGTTGACGATTCGCTCTGATCGGTCGCGGAAAGCCCGCGCTATCCACACAGTTCACCCCTTCATGCGACTGGTCGGCGCTTGCCGACGCCGGTACCACTGCGGCGCAGCAGTTCCACAGCGTGAGGTGAAGCAGCTTCGCGGCGGCCTCACGGTCTGCAAGCGCGTCGACCGCCGCGAAGTGCCGGTTACCGGGATGAGGACCGGAACCATCACGGACGGTACACACACATTGTGTGCCATGCAACTATGTGCACATAACCAACGGTATGAAGCGTGTCGTTGTATTCCACTGCGCCAGTGCGAGATTGGCACAGCATGATCAGGCTCCCCAGCGCCGGGAATAGTGCCCATTGGTCCGGGGTCGTGGGCTCTATGGTTTCGGCCGAAGCTGGATCGGTGGAAGGAGCCCGAGTGCCGGGAGCAGGAAACGCATTCGATGCCGGCACGCGCGGTACTGGGATGACTCCCGGTGAAATGCGCGACCATGGAGGGCACGGCATCGCGTGATGGTTCATGGGAGCTCCCAGCCGAGCATTCAGAGGGGTTCACACTGGCTCCGCACCCGGTTCGGCACCAGCGTGCGGACTCGCATCCTGGCCATCGCGCTGATTCCGAGCGTGGTGCTGCTGGGGACCGGGGCGGTCACAGTCACTCTGATCGGGTCGCGCGCACAGTCGGTCAAGGAATGGGCTGGCTACCGGGGCACAGTCATCGACCCCCTACTGGGGTTTGTGACGTCGGTTCAGGCCGAGCGCCTCGCCAGTCTCATCGAGTCGACGCCCGAGCCCGCCGACAGCCGCGATCTGCGGGCCAATCGTGCCGACACCGATCGGGCGATCGTGGAAGCCGCGCGAATCGCGTCGGTGGCGCAGGGCATGGATTCCGGTACGAACGCCGAATTCACTCGGGCTCTGAACGATCTCGTCGGTCGGCTGCCTGCTGTTCGAGAGTCGATCGACAGCCACCTGGCGACCATCGGCGAGGTGGACGGGTTTTTCACCGAACTCATCGCCACCGTATTGGGTGCCGGTGAGGCCACGGCGCGGTTCAAATCGTCGGACACCACGACAATGGACGCGGAGCTGACAGCCATCGAGCTGGTCAGGGCCGCCGAGAGCCGTTCCAGGGTGGTCGGCTTGGTCGCCGCGGGCGCGACGGCGGGTCCGATCCCGGTGGGTCAGCAGCGCGAACTCGCCCAGCACATCGGTGCCTACCGCACCCAGCTCGGCCTGGTCGAAGCCCGACTGTCCCCGAACGTGCTGACCGGCGTGCGCGCACTGACCGGCGGCACCGAGTGGCGAACCGGGACCGCCGGCGAGGATTCGATGTCAGAGCACGGCACGCTGACGATGCCCGTCGAGGCCTGGCTGGCGGCTGAACGGGCAGTGGACACTCGCCTGACCGCGGCGGTGCGCGACCAGTTCCGTGTGGCTGTGGACGCCACCGGCGCAGCCGCGGACCGAATGATCAACCGCCTTCTCATCGTCTCGCTGGTCATGCTGGTCGTGGCCGTCTTCGCGGTATCGGTGTCGCTGGTACTGGCCAACCGGCTGGTGCGTCGCCTTCGCCGGTTGCGTTCGGCCAGCCTGGATCTCGCGAATGCTCGATTGCCAGAACTCCTCGGTCGCATCCACCACGGCGAACAGATAGACGCCGCTAACGAAACCGCATCGGTCGACCACGGGCGCGACGAGATCGGCGAGGTGGCGGCGGCGTTCGCCATCGCCCAGCGCACCGCGATCGAAGCTGCGATCAGCGAGGCGCGGACGCGCAATGGCTTCAACAAAGTGTTTCTCGACATCGCCTTCCGCAGTCAGGCGCTGGTCCGTCGGCAACTCGACGTCCTCGATGTCGCCGAGGCCCGCCAGAACGATCCCGAGGATCTGGAACTGCTTTTTCAGCTCGATCACCTGGCGACCCGTGCGCGCCGGAACTCCGAAAGTCTGCTGATCCTCGGCGGCCGCGCACCTGGTCGCCGGTGGCGCGACGCGGTGGCGCTCGAGGAGATCGCGCGGAGCGCGGTGTCCGAGACCGAGGGCTACGCCAGGGTCAGCGCGGTACGGTTGCCCGCCGTGCGCGTGCGCGGGACGGCGGTGGCCGACATCATCCACTTGCTGGCCGAGCTGATCGACAATGCGACCGCTTTCTCGCCGCCGGACGCACCGGTCGCGGTGCACGGCAACAAGGTCGGCCGGGGAGTGGTCGTCGAGATCGATGACCAAGGTCTCGGTGTCTCGGGCGAGGAACGCGCACGGCTGAACGCCATGCTCGCCGAGCCGCCGCAGTTCCATGAGATGGCGCTGGCAGGACATCGCCATCTCGGCTTGTTCGTGGTGAGCAGCCTGGCCGCCCGCCACGGCATCTCGGTCACGCTGCAGGATTCCCCGTACGGGGGAGTGAAAGCCATCGTCCTCGTGCCGTGGGGAGTGCTCGACGCTGATGCCGACCACCCTGCCGCACTCGAACCGGTTCCCCCGCGCGATGTTGTCCATCGTGTGCCCCGCGCGGTGTCGCCCCCGGGGGTTTCGCTTCCCCACCCGCACCCGGTGTCGGTGTTGCCGGGCCCGGTTGGAAGTCCTGACGTCGGTCGCACCGCCTCGCCGCGGGCCGAGGTCGATTCCCGGCCTGCGCTGCCGAAGCGAGATCGGCTCACGCATCTGTCGCCACAGCTCAGTGTCGATGTCGGCGAGATCGACACTGACGCGCCGCGCACCGAACCGGCGGCGCGGGTCCGCGCGCCGGAAACGGTGCGGGCGGCGATGAGCTCGCTGCAACACGGTACGCGCCGGGCCCGGGCCCGATCCACCCATCTCCAACCGTAGAACGGTCGAAACATGAACGAAGACATGAGAGCTCAGTCGCCAGCGAGGACGCTGGACTGGTTGCTCACCGGTCTGGTGACCACGACCTCGGGTGCCGAACGCGCGGTCGTATTGTCGGCGGACGGGCTGGCGTTGGCGGCCTCCGCCGGAATGGAGCGAGAGGACGCCGAGCATCTCGCCGCCATGGCTTCTGCCCTGCACAGCTTGGCACGAGGGGTGGGCACACGATTCGGCAAGGGCGCGTTGCATCAGACCGTGGTCGAGCTCGACCACGGCTATCTGCTGGTCACCGAGGCAGGATTCGGTGCTTGCCTGGCCTTGCTGGCCGGCGCGGACGCGGATCTGGGGTTGATCGCCTACGAGATGAACGTGATCGTCGGCCAGGTGCGCGATCACCTGTCCGCCTCACCGAGAACGTCGATGTCGACGCGAGTGCCGTGAGTACGTGGTCTGACGGGCGGGGGCACGAGGAAGACGACGATCCGGGGCCACTGGTTCGCCCGTTCGCACTGACCCGCGGTCGTGCGGGCCGGGAATTGCAGGACCTGGACATCCTGACGCTGGTGATCTCGGTCGGCTACGACTCCGACGTCCACAAACTCGATCGTGAGTACGCCGAGATCTTTCAGCTGTGCCGGCATCGGCCTCTGTCGATCGTCGAACTCTCCGCTCACCTGAACCTGTTGCTGGCCGCGGTGAAAGTGCTGGTCAGTGACCTCATTGGCGCCGGCTACGTGATCTTCCGATCTCCCCCGAGGGCCGACGCGGCCCCCGACCCCGAATTACTGCAGGCGGTACTGGATGGCATACGGAATCTCTGAACGCCCCGGCGGGGGTGTCATGTCGGCAGAGCTGGCGGTGAAAGTTCTGGTGGCGGGCGGATTCGGGGTCGGCAAGACGACGATGGTCGAGGCGATCAGCGAGATCACGCCACTGCGCACCGAGGAACAGCTCACCGAACTGAGCAACTCGGTAGACGACCTGCGCGGCATCGAGGGCAAACGAACCACCACTGTGGCACTGGATTTCGGGCGGATCACCATCAACCCGCGCGTGATCCTGTATCTGTTCGGCACTCCCGGCCAAGACCGTTTCTGGTTTCTGTGGCCGGAGCTCTCCCGCGGTGCGCTCGGCGCGGTGGTGCTGGTCGACACCCGGAGGCTGGCCGACAGTTTCGCCGCGGTGGACTATTTCGAGTCGAGAAGGATCCCGTTCGTTGTCGCGGTCAACTGCTTCGACGGTGCGGATCGATACTCGCCCACCGAGATCAGTGCCGCACTGGGGGTCCCCACGCATGTCCCGGTCTTGTTGTGTGACGCGCGGGAGCGTGAGTCGTGCAAAGAGGTGCTGGTCTGCCTTTTCGAGTACATCACGACTGGTTCCCCCGCGGTTCGGCCGCGATTGCGCTGATGGTGGTGGCTCCCCACTGGCGGGAAGAGTGCGCCGGTGAGGTCGATCGCGGCGGCCTACGGTTGCCGCCAAGGATGGATCGGTGGAAGGAGTCCGAGTGTCGGCAGCCGAGGATGCGTTCGACGCCGGGGTGCAGAGTCTCGGGTTGATTCCCGGTGGTGTCCGCAATCCCGAGCATGCGGGCGCCGCGTTCCGGGCGGCGACAGATCTGGATCCGGACATGTGTGATGCCTGGCTCGGGCGGGCGATGTGCGGCGAGGTCAGCACAGAGGTCATCTACGGCGCCTATCGCTCCGTGCACAATCTCTACCGGGACCAGCAACGAGCAGGCCTGCCGGACCGCGCGCTCTGGTGTCAGTTCGAGATCGGGATCTTCGGGCTGCGGGTGGCGATGGCTGACCGCGAGCAGATAGCCATCGCTCAGGCATGTTCGTACGCCGCCAGCGGGGAATGGCAGGAGGCCGCGGACATCCTCGACGAAGTCAGAGCCGACGACGTCGCCGAATTCGTACGAATGTCACTGTTCTACCGCACACAGCGCTGGACGGACGTGCTCGACGCCAGAAGCGCGAACCCGGGCCTGGCGGACGGGCTACTCGACATCGCCGCCGAACTGATGGCCGCGACCGCGCTGGCGCACCTCGGCCGATTCGGCGAGGCCCGGCCCCGAGCGCAGCACATCGTCGAAGACAGCGCGACGGGCAGCCAGTCCTTCCTCTGGGCCGACGCGCACTACCTGCTCGGAATGCTGATGCGCCACAACGGCGAGTCCGAGGCGGCGGACAACGTTCTGAAAGGCCTGCAAGGTTCGGCGCTCTGGCCGGAACGCCCCGAATGGCATCGAGCACTGCGGGACCAAGATTTTCGCCTCGCGGTGACCTCGTCGGCGGTGATCGGATCACGGACGAACCCGTGGGACCCCGCCTCCGGCGATGATCCCGTCGAAGGGGCAGCCGCGGCGGCGAAGGCAGACCGGGACGCATTGCTGGCCGAGGCGTCCGAACTGCTGCAGGCGCAGATCGGGATGCAGTCGGTCAAGGAGCAGGTCGACCGATTGAAGTCCGGCGTGCTGATGGACCAGGTGCGCGCCACCCGTGGCCTCGCAGTGGACTCCCGCTCCCAGCACCTGATCTTCTCCGGGCCGCCGGGAACCGGCAAGACGACCATCGCCCGCGTCATCGCGAAGATCTTCGCCGGTCTCGGCGTCGTCGAGAACGCCGATGTCATCGAAGTCTCGCGTAATGACATGGTCGGTACCCACCTGGGCCACACCGCGCCGAAGACCAACGCCCTGATCGATTCCGCGCTGGGCGGGGTGCTGTTCATCGACGAGGCCTACACGCTGATCCAGGAGGGGCTATCCGGTGGCGACGCGTTCGGCAAGGAGGCCGTCGACACCCTCCTGGCCAGGATGGAGAACGACCGCGACAAACTGGTCGTCATCATCGCCGGCTACGAGGACCAGATCGACAGGTTCCTCGCTTCCAATGACGGTCTCGCCTCACGGTTCACCAAGCGGATCAGGTTCGCCAGCTACGACGCGAGCGAACTGGTGCAGATCGCGGATCACATCGCCGAGCGGAAGGACTCGATTCTCTCGGAATCGGCGCGCGCGGCGCTCGAGGTTCGTTGCGCGGAACTGGCGGGCACGAGCGTGAACGGACGTCGCCGGATCGATCTGGCGGGCAATGGCAGGTTCATCCGCAACGTGCTCGAAGCCGCGGAGGCCGAACGGGACTACCGCTTCACCCGCCTCGCCGTCGATGTCGCGTCGATGACAGACGAGGAATTGATGACGATCGACGGAGACGACATCACCACGGCGCTGGACGCCCTCGCCCCCGTCGTCCGAGGCTGACAACGTCGGCGTCGGACCGGTTCACTAGGAGGCATTGCGGTGGCGCGCTTTCGGGTGGTGACCAAGCACCAGGTGTCGGGGTGGCGTTTCCTGTTCAGGCGAATCGAGCACGCCCTGGTCCGCCGCGACCCGTCGATGATCGACGACCCGCAGCGTGGCAGGTCGACAGCGCTCACGGTCGGAGTGGCGATCGTGTGCATCGTCATCGCCGGAGCCGCGGTGATGGCGTTCCTCAAGCCGGCGAAGAAGGCCGGCGATTCGAAGATATTGGCGGACAAGGAAACCGGCGCGCTGTATGTGCGCATCGGCCCGCGGCTCCACCCCGCGCTGAACCTGACCTCCGCGCGGCTCATCATCGGCAGCCCCGACAAACCGGCGCAGGTGACCCGCGACGAACTCGCGAAGTTTCCCCGCGGCGGTTGGGTGGGGATACCCGGTGCACCCGGTGCGATCGTCGATACCGCGGAACAGGATTCTTCCTGGACGGTGTGCGATGCGGCGAGCGGCGGAGCGGCCGCGCCGGTCGATCCGCGGACGGGCCTCCCGACCGTGGCGTTGTCGGCCGTTCGGACCACCGTCATCGGTGGCGCCCTGACCATCGATGGAGCAGACATCCGCCGCCAGGCCGAGGGTGAGGCTCGGTTGATGCGCGACGACCGCACCACCTGGCTGGTGTACACCGACGGTGATCGGGGCGCCGTTCGCGCGGAGATAGATCTGTCTGACACCGCGGTCGTCCTCTCGCTCGGCATCGATTCGGCCGCACCGGTCCTGGCCGTATCGCGGGGACTGATCAATGCGCTCCCCGAGGCTCCGCCGCTGCGGGCGCCTGCTATCCCTGGGGCGGGGGAGATCGTGACGTTGTCCTCGGGATTGACGACCAAGGTCGGAGCGGTGGTGGCCACCTCGGTTCCCGGGCAGGAGATCGCACAGTTCATCGTCACCCGTAGTGGCCTGATCCGGGCATCCACGGTCGTCGCTTCGATGGTGCGCAACGCGGAACAGGACGGGGCCGCGACAACGGCTACGGTCAGTCCGGCGGTCGTCGCCACGAATCTGCGGCCGGGGTCCTTGCCTGGCACCGACTCGTTTCCTTCGCGACCCGTCCACATCGCCGAGCCGGGCCCGGCGGAAGTGACCTGTATGCACTGGTCACGATCGAGCGGAGACCCGCGGGCCGCCACCGAACTCCTGACCGGTACCCGGCTGCCGCTGACCGTCCAGGAACGCCAGCGCACCGTGGACCTGGTCACGTCCGGGGCGTCGGAAGGGACCACGGCGACCGCCGCCTACCTCCCCCGAGACACCGGACGTTTCGTTCAGGTGACCGGCGTCGACCAGGACTCGCCCCTGCGGACCTCACTCTTCTGGATCTCCGACAGCGGTGTCAGGTACGGCGTCGTCGCCGAGCTCGGCAGGTCCTCACCCGACCCGACCCTGACCGCCCTCGCGCTTCGCGAACCCGTACTCGCACCCTGGAATGTGATCTCGCTGTTCGCGGTTGGGCCATCGCTGTCGCAGGACGACGCGAAGATCGCGCACGACGGGATCCCCGCAGACAAGGCAGGAGTCGGGTTCGGGGGTGGTCAGCCGTGACGGTGACCCGCCGATTCGTGCGTCCGCCCAGGATGGAGCGAGGACCCAAGGCTCCCGCGGTGACCGAGTTGCGCCTGCAACCACCGACCGAGCTGCCCAAACCGGTACCTCCGTCCCGGCTCAAGATGATCATGCCCGTCGTGATGGTCGCCGCCATGGGCGGCATGATGGTCATGATGTTCCGCAGCGGCGGCGGCATGTCGCCGATGTCGCTGTTCTTTCCGCTGATGATGCTGGTGTCGATGTTCGGCATGATGGGTGGCGCGTTCAGCGGGAACAGCAACGGCGGTGCCGCCGGGCTGAACGAGGAACGCAAGGACTACCTGCGCAGTATCGCCGACAACCGAAACACCGTGCGGACAGCGGAGACCGAGCTGCACGACTATCTCCGCTACACCCACCCCGGCCCCAGCGAGATCGGCAGGCTCGTCGGCGGCAAACGCATGTGGGAGGTGCAGGTCGCCGGACCGAACTTCCTGCGGGTGCGCGTGGGCCGTGGCCGGATCGCGAACCAGGTGAGGGTCATCGTCCCGGAAGCAGCGCCGACTTCTGACCTGGATCCCGTCGGCGTCGTGGAACTGGCCAGATTCGCCAAGGCGTATTCGACCGTCGGCGGAATGCCGGTCGCGATCAATCTGCTCTCGACACCGCAAGTTGGGATCGACGGCGACGAGGCCGCGGTCGCGGGCCTCGTGCGCGCCATGATCGCGGAGATCGCAGTGCTGCACGGACCAGACCAAGTCGCGGTCGCCGCCGTCCTCGGCGAACCCGACGCCCCGGAGTGGAGTTGGCTGAAGTGGTTGCCCCACACCCAGCATCCGAGTGACACCGACGCGGTCGGGTCGAGCAGGATGGTGTACCGCACCGTGGGAGAACTACGGTCCAAAGCATTGGCCGCGCTCAATCGTGGTCCGTTCTCGGCGAATTCGCAGCCGAGTATGGATCGCGCGCACTACGTCCTCATCGTCGGACCGGGCGGGTCGGTCGGCGCGCGGGACATCTCGGGCATCGACGGGTGCACCTGGTTGCGTCTGGGTCCGGCCGGGCAGGGCATGCCGCGCGCGCTCCGCTTCAGCGTGGACCAGGACCGCGGACTCGACGAACTCACGGCCAGAGGTTCCCGCAGGGTCGGGGTCGCGGACCACATGTCGGTCGCGGCGATAGTCGCCGTGGCACGCTCGCTCGCCCCGTACCGGCTCTCGACGGTCGTCGAGGCCGTCGCCGCCGAACAAGCGACCGGCGGGACGACCTGGGAAAGCCTGGTCGGGATAGACGATCCGGGCGACATCGTGGTCGCCCGGCACTGGCCACCCCGGCGAGACAGTGATCGGGCCAGGCTGAGTATTCCGTTCGGCCACGATCCGGCCGGCGGACCGGTGTTCCTCGACATCAAGGAACCCGCAGAGGAGGGCATGGGCCCGCACGGCATGTGCGTCGGCGCCACTGGGTCCGGCAAGTCGGAATTTTTACGCACCCTTGTTCTTTCGGCCGTCGCCACTCATCCGCCCGACCTGCTGAACCTGCTGCTCGTCGACTTCAAAGGCGGGGCGACCTTCCTGGGGTTCGACCGGCTTTCCCATGTGACCGCCGTCGTCACCAACATGGAGGAGGAGGCTGATCTGGTCACCCGCATGGAGGATGTCATCAACGGCGAGATGGCACGCCGCCAGCGGATCCTGCGCGACGCGGGCAACTTCGCGAACGTCGCGGACTACGAGCGGGCCCGCGAACAGGGGGCGGCACTGGCACCCCTGCCGACGTTGCTGATCATCCTCGACGAGTTCGCCGAACTCCTCGAACAGCACCCGAGTTTCAGCAAGCTGTTCGTGGCGATCGGTCGCCTCGGCCGTTCGTTGCGGATTCATCTGCTGCTGTCCTCGCAGAAGGTTCCGGCGAGCCGGATGGGGGAGCTCGAGGCACATCTGTCCTATCGGATCGCCCTGCGTACCAACCAGACCAGTGATTCGCGCGACGCCATAGGTACCGCCGATGCCTATCACCTGCCGAAGAAGCCGGGAGTCGGCTACCTCCGTGTGGGCGCCGGCGATCTGCAACGCTTTCAAGCGGCGTATGTGGGGGAGCCGTATCGGCCACCGGTGTTCGCCACCGCGGGCTCGACGCGGACACGACGACAGTCCGGTTCCTACCGCGCTCCGCAGCGTTTCACGACTGAGCGGGTGCGCGATGTCAGGCCCGTGCCCGAGGCCGCGCCGACACCCGTGGCCCCAGACGCGGACGATTCCGTTGACACGGTCCCGGTGATGGAAACTGTGCTGCAGCAACTGGCCGGACACGGTACGCCCGCCCACAAAATGTGGCTGCCGCCCCTGAACGTCTCGCCCAGCCTCGACCAATTCGCGTCAGCGGCGACACCAGGATCGCTGCGGCTGCCGGTCGCGCTGGTCGACACACCACGCCAGCAGCGCCAGGACGTGTGGTCGATCGATGTCTCCGGTGCAGGTGGGCACGTCGCCGTTGTGGGTGGTCCGCAATCCGGAAAGTCGACCGCGCTGCAGACGATGGTGCTGTCCGCTGCTCTCACCCACACGCCGGACCAGGTCCAGTTCTATTGCCTCGACTTTTCGGGGGGGCTGAGCGGGCTACGGTCACTCGCTCACGTCGGCTCGGTGGCCTCGGCGCGCGACGTGGATCGCCTGCGCCGCACGTTCGCTCTGCTCACCGGCTTGCTGGCGAGGCGGCAGGCATTGTTCGCTGAGCTGGGTATCGACTCGATGCGGGAGTTCCGGCGAAGGCGTGCTGTCCCCAGAGATGCGGCAGAGCTCGTGGCGCACGGCGACGAGCATGGGGACGTGTTCGTTGTGGTCGACGGCTGGGACATCGGGTTCAGTGTGACCGGCCCCTACTACGACGAGTACATGCCAGTGATGGAATCCATTGCGGTGCAAGGGCTCAACTATGGCATTCACCTCGTGTTGAGCAGTTCCCGGTGGGTGGCGGTGCGCCCGGCGATCAAGGACATGGTGCAGAGCAGAATGGAGATGCGGCTCGGCGATCTGTCCGATACGACCTTCAGCGCCCATCGCCATGTCGTTGCCGCCGTCCCGAGTGATCGACCGGGCCGATGCATTTCCGGTGAGGGGCTGCACATGCTGGTGGCGTTGCCGCGAGTGGACGGCAGCGGCGCCAGCGAAACTGCCGCCGAAGGACTCGCCGCGGCCATCACACAGATCAACGCATCCTGCGCAGGTCGGCGGGCACCCGAGGTCAGGTTGCTGCCGACCCGGATCACCCTGGACCAGCTGCGCGCTGGTCGGCCGACACCGACGACGCTGGCCGAGCGACTTCGAGTGCCCTTCGGGGTCCGCGAATCCGACCTCGGACCCGCGGTGGTCGACTTCGGCGTCACCACGCACCTGATCGTGCTCGGCTCCTCGGGTTGCGGGAAGTCGACGGTGCTCGCGGCATTGCTGGCGTCGATCCGGGCGCAGTTCACTCCAGAGGAGGCCCGGGTGCTGCTCGTCGACTATCGGCGCCGGCACATGGACGCCATTGCACCGGAACAGTCGATCGGATATCTGACCAGCGAACGAGATGTGCTCGAGGGGATTCCAGGGTTCGTCGGCAAGCTGCAGAGCCGACGGGCGCCCGACGATGTGACCGCCCGACAGCTCAAAGACCGGTCATGGTGGAACGGACCGGAGATATTTGTCGTCATCGACGACTACCACATGGTGGCTCAGCGCGGTGCCCCGAACCCACTCGATGCGCTCAAAGGAGTGATCGTCGACGGCCGCGACACCGGTCTGCATGTCATCATCGCGCGCAACATCGCGCAAGCGGATGGCGCGATGTACGACTCGGTGCTCGGGCAGATCAAGAATCTCAACTCGTCAGGTCTGATCATGGATGGTACGAAAATGGACGGGATCCTGGTCGGCGATGTAAAAGCCACGAAACAGCCAGTTGGACGCGGGATTCTGGTGGAGCCCCTGCTCTCCCGGCAGGACCTCGTGCAATCCGCGTGGATACCGGCGGACTGACTTTTGCGACCGTCATCCGATTTCGTTCCCACCATTGGGAATGAAATAGCCTCAGTCGTATCACGACCGATGCGGGGATGTCCCGCTACCAGAGGAGTTTCCATGATGCTCGATGTCACTCCCGAACAACTGCCCGTCATCGGTGCGCAATTGGGTACCACGCATGCTGGACTCAGCGCCACGGCCGGTTCGGCCAACGGTGCCGTCGTCCCCAATCTCGCCGCAATGAACTCCGCGGACCCGATTCAGACCTTTTGCTCGACCATTCTCACTGCCTACAACTCCACATTCTTCGCCGGCACCACTGACGGCATCGGACAGCTGATGCTGGGTGCGCAGGCCCTTGCTCCCGCGAGCGCGGCGTTCGTGGCGACTGATGTGCAATCCGGGGTCACCGTGGCCAGCGTGGGCCGCAACCGGGCGATCTAGGCCGCGGAGCATCGGACAGAAGGCCCAGGGCAATGTCTGGCATCCCTTTCGATTTCGGAGCGGTACCGCCGGAGGTCAACTCAGCTCGGCTCACCCTTGGGCCGGGACCGGCACCGACGATGGCGATCTCGGCGGCCTACGCAGCGGTCGCCGAGGCGCTGGCCGCTGCGGCAGTCGGTTCCGACGGCTCCATGAGTGCGATGGCGCCCGCGTGGCAAGGATTTTCGGGCGAAAGGGCGCAGGGAGCATTCCGCAACCACGCGCGCTGGCTGCGCGAGCAGTCCGTCGTCGCAGCCAAAGCGGCGTCCGGTACAGCCGCAGTGGCGGCGGCGTGCGCGGCGGCATTTGCCACGATGCCGCCACTCCCGGTCATTCTCGCCAACCGGGCGACATCGGTGACGCTGGCGGCAACGAACATCGCGGCACAGAACACACCGGCTCTCGCGGCGAACGAGGCGGCCTACCTCGCACTGTGGGCCGCAGCGGCGACGACGATGTATCGGTACGCCGGTGCGGCCATCAGCGCCACAGGCACGCTGACTCCGCCGATCCCAGCGCCGAGAATCATGTCGGGGGCGCTGGGCGCGGGCCCTGCAGAGGGGACGGCCCCGGTGAGCCCTTCAGTGGCACCCAGCGCTCCGCCACCAGCAGGGGTCGACGCGGCGACAGCGCCGATGAGTAACGCACTCGCATCCGGAACAGACCCCAGCGCGGCAGCGGATGCGGTCGGCGCCGCACACGAGGTCGCACCGTCGACCGTGTCGGAAGCGCAGAGCGGACTGGCGGATGTCGAACGAGCGATGCAAAGCATGTCGGATTCACTGCCTGGGACCGCGGAAGGTGAGTCGGCGATGCCGACAGAGCACGGCTTTTATGGAACCTCGCCGTACTCACCCACGCTTGGAGCCCTCAACGCCGGGCTGGGGTTCGGAGCATTGGGCCTCGGCGCAATAGGTTTGACAACTGGAGGGCTACGGGCGATGCCCGGCGCGACAACCGGCTTCCGAATGCCTGGAACTTGGAGTCCCGCACAGGCGGCCGCCTCGAGCGTGGTACCGACGGGACCAGCCACCGTGCCGGCCGCCACCGCGCCCCAGCGCGGAGTTGTCGCACCGCGCGCGCAGATGAGACGTCGTCGTGATCGCGAAGATGAAGCCGCGTCGAAGGTGTACGCGCCGGACCACCTCGGTGAGGTTCCGGATCTCGAGCCTGCGCCGGTTGTCGGAGTCATCGAGTACGACGAAACAGCTGACCGGGAAGACGCAGCCTGAGTATTCGGCTCGCGCCCATCAACACCATCGATGTCCCGCATCGGGGATCGATCGAAGTCATGGAGGAAGGAACCATCATGAGTATCACATTCACCGGCGATCCGCAGGCGATGCAGGGCTGCGCCAACAGCACGGCGTCATGCCTGAGCGAGCTCGAAGGCCACCTGAGGGGGATCATCGGGGTACAGGGCGGCTTGCAGACGGCTGTTGTGAGCCAGGGGACCGGGGCTGCCATCAATACGAAGCTCGGTGATGCCCACCGCGCGGGGACGACTCTCGGCGGAACGCTGCAGGAGATCATCACGGCGCTGGGCGATTTCGGCGTCAAAGCCGATACCCAAGACCTCGAGGGAGGTGCACGCATCAACTCGGTGGCAGGCGCCGACGGGCAATTCGACGGGGGATCTGCTGCGGGTGTGTCGACTAGCAAGGTCGACACCACCTCGTGGTGACCCAGCACGCCCACAACCCCAGTGAAATCACTCGAAAGGAGTACAAGACATGAGGTATGACTACGGCGAGGTCGACACCCAGACCATGCAGCTGCAGAGCATCGTGCGCGGAATGGAAACGAACCTCCAGAACATCAATACGCTGAAGCGGCAGCTTCTCGCGGACTTCGCGGGCGCCGGCGCCGATGGATATACCGAGATCACGGCCAAGCTGGATGCCAATATGGCACAGTACAACGCCACCCTCCAGCAGCTGAAGGCCGCGATCTCCACCACCGCCGGCACCGACGGCTTGATGCGCGACACCGACGTCAACCAGGGAAATCGGTTCTTGAGCATCGGCTGAACTCTGAAGGTCTCGTGCCCAGGGAGATGGCGATCCGCCTCGTCTCGACCCCTGAGCGGGGCGGAGGCATGAATGACGACTGAACCGGTGGCGGTGGACCTCACCGTCGATGCCGCTCTGGTGTTGAAGGATCTGGCCGGAATCGACTCCTACCCAACGGTTCTGGCCTTGATGCCCAACATCTACCGCATCGACGACAGAGCGAGGGTGCGCGCGGCCGTCCGGCCGGCGCTCGCGGAAGCGGGCATCGCCGACGGCGACCGCGTGCACCCGGTCATCGTGCGGTGGCTCGAGTGCCTGCACCGGCCGGATATCGAAATGGTCGTGCGAGTGCTGGACACCGGGCTCGGTGCGACTCCCGCGGGAATGCTCCGGATGTCGTTGGTTCGCAGTGAAACCCACCACGTGCTGGCGGCCCGCTGTGACGACGCGGTCGTCATCCAGTCGGTGTTCCAGCCGGAGCCGGGCATCGACGGCATCGTCGAAGCGCTCAACGCGTCCTTGGGGCCGGCACCGGTGCTCCGGTTCGACCCCGTGCGAATGCCGCTCGCGGAATTGGCCACAGTCCCTTCGGATCCGGCCTCGCGGCGAGAGGCGCTGCTTTCCGCCGGCGCTGTCCCGCACACCGCGGGTGTGTTGAGTCGGGTGCTCGACGAGGTCGTGCGGCGGGCGGAGATATTGATCGTCGAACACCATGATGGAGGCTCGGTCGAAACCGAGGTGTGCCTCAGCGTGCTGGACACGCTGTCCGGCCGGATGGTGGTCACACCGCGGGCCGCGATGGACGGCGAGATCTGGTCCACGTACTCACCCGGGGACCCGGCTGCCCTGCGTGCCGGAATCTCCGCATTGATCGAACTGCTGCCTGGTCGCAGTTGGTTCGCAACGAGCCGGGCGGAGTGAACGCCAGGCCGTCTCGTCGAGAGGTGACAGAGGATGGATCACACGAGTGCCGAAAGCGACAACGCCGCATCCACGCGTTCGCGCGGCGGCTACGACGCGTTCTTCGAGGCGTCCACAGCTGACACGGGAAGCCCCGTCACGGCACCTACGCCGGCTCCCACGGTCGCTGTGGAGCACCGGGCGGTCGGCGAGGAGAACAGATCGAGCACTCACCGACCGCATCACGCCGCGCCGTCCGTCGCAGCCGACAACACCGGGAACGGTGTTGTGACCGTGGCTCCGCCCACGGTCACAACGGGAGCAACCGCCGACGGTCACGGCTCAGGGGCCCGCAATCCATCACAGACCCACCACGCCGCACCGGTAGGCGCGCACGCGGCCGTTCCCTCCGCGCAGGTGGGCACCTGGGCTCACGAACCACCTCGGTCCCACGGCGAACCGGTGGCCCGCGCGATCGAACGACGGCAGATTCCACAGACGGCAGAGCGATCGCCCGACGTCTCCGTTCCCCGGATCGAGGTCTTGCCTGCGGCGCTTTCTTCGGCCGACCTGCTCGCCGAGATCGGAGCGACGAAACGGGCACAGCTGCAGGCGCGAAGCGGCGTTCGCGGGGCGCTCAACAAGGTTGGATTCCACTTCGGGCTGTCGCCGGCCGAACAGCGAACAGAGGAGCGGCTCAGCCGGATTCGTCGTCAGCTCACCTCTGCCTACCAGATCGCGGTGGTGAGCGTGAAAGGAGGCGTCGGTCGCACGACGACCGCGACGACGTTGGGCTCGACCTTCGCGGACCTGCGTCCCGATCGCGTGGTGGCGGTCGACGCGAACCCTGACTTCGGCGACATGGCGACCCGCGCGCGGCGCCACCCCTACGGACTGACGCTGCGCGACCTCGCGGCGGCCTCCGAGGCCGAGGCGTTTTCCTCGGTGCTCAGCTACATGGCGATCAACTCCGCCGACCTCGCCGTGCTCGCCTCACCCTGGACGACGGAGGCGACGTCGGCCCTGTCCGGGGCGGAATACACCGCGGCCGCGACGATCCTGCGACGGCATTTCAATTTGCTCATCGTCGACTGCGGCACCGGAGTGCTCGACAGTGCCGCCCATGCCGTGCTCCATTCGAGCGACGCGGTGGTGGTCGTCACGCCCGCGACCGTCGGTGGGGTCACCGGAGCGGTCGCGACCCTGAATTGGATGGCGACACACGGGTTTCAGCATCTGGTCGCCAAGTCGATCGTCGGGATCGTGCACCTGCAGCCGGCGAAACCGACTGTCGATGTCGCGGCGATCGAGGATTTGTTCACCACCGCGCAGCGCCCCACCTGTGTGCTGCCCTTCGACGCGCACCTCGCGGAGGGTGGTGAGATCGACCTGCGTCTACTCGAGAAGGAAACGGCCCTGGCCTTCGAAGAACTCGCTGCGATGCTCGCGGACGATTTCGGCGGGCCCGGGGTCGTCGACCGGACCGCAGCGGCGGGAGGATGGCGATGACCTCCGGACTCACCAACTCCACGGTGGCGCCCGGGGCTGACGTCGCCACTGTGCGCATCGCCGTCCTCGTGTCCACCTTCCAGGTCGATGTCGTGGTACCGACGAAGTTCACCATCGAGACGTTCATCGACGACCTCCTCGTGGTGCTCGCTGCCGCGATCGAAGACCAGGACATCGACCTGCGTCCGCCACGGGGCCAGTGGAGCTTGGCTCGACCCGGGAGCGGACCGATCCCACGATGGAACACTCTGGGTGACCACGATATCGTCGACGGCACGGTGCTGATGCTGACGGTCGCCGAGTCGTCGGAGACCTTCACGCCGGTGGTCGAGGACATCACAGACGCACTTGCGCTGATCAACGAACGTGAGTTCGCCGAATTCGATTCCCACACCGCGTCAGTCGTCGGCCTTGCTCTGCTGGGCACGGCTGCGTCGACGGTGGCGGCCATGTCGATCATGTGGTGGACCGAGGCCGAGTCGCCGTGGTGGTGTGGAATTCCGAGTCTCGTGCTCGGTATCGGGTGTCTGATCGCAGGGGTCGTCGGGCGGAGGTTTCAGGTTTCCGGCCGCACGAGTCTGGCGCTAGGGCTGTCCTGTGTCCCGCTGCTCTTCGCGGGCGCCGCACTCCTGGTCCCCGCCGCGGACCAATCACCGAAGTTCGCGGCGGCGCAGGTCGCGGCGGGTGCTCTGGTGGCTGCGGTCGGTGCCGTCACCTTCCTTCGTTCCACCGGGCTCGGGACCGGGTCGATGATCGCGGTCGGGGTCGTCGGAGCGTTGACCGCGGTGACCGCATTGCCGCTGATGTATTTCGACGTGACGGTGCGCCAAGCCTCCGGCTTCCTGTTGTTCGCCGGTCTCTTGTTGCTGACCGGTGCTCCTCGGATCGCGGTGGTGATCGCCAGGATCCGGCCGCCGGACCTGCCCGACCCCGGCAACGACGTCTCCTCAGCCACCCTGACCGACATCTTCGATGCAGAGGCGGCCGCGGCCGGTGATTCGGCACATGACCAACCCGACCGAAACACAGCGCGCGGCATCGAAAACAAAGCGAGAGTGGCGGTGGCCAGTCTGCGCGGGCTTATCGTCGCCGCATGCGCGGTGCTCGTGGCCGGCGCCGTGCTGACCAACAGCGTGAGCCCCGGTGGAATCCGCGAGATCGTCGTCGCCACGGCGACCGCAGGCATCCTGGCCATGCGGTCGCGGTGGTTCCCCGACCGGGTACAGGCCACCTCGCTTGTGCTGTCCGCCGCCGTGATCGCGGTCGGGGTCGGGTTCGTCTTGCTCTCGGCCTACCGGAGCCCGATGGCGGACGTGGCAATCATGGCCGCGATCGCCGCGGCGGGATGCGCAGGGTGGGCCGGCTGCAGCAGACTGCCCGACCGTCGGCTGTCGCCGGTGACCCGTCGCGTGATCGACCTCATCGAGTACCTGTTGATCCTGTCGGTGCCGGTCATCGCCTTCTGGATCATGGACGTTTACACCGCGATGCGGGAGATCTGATGCGAATCGGCGTTTTCGTGGCGGTGATATTGATTCTGGCGACGGGACTGCTCGCCACCGCGCCGGCCGCCGCAGTGGATCCGCCCGAGGTGGTCGTCGGCGTGGTGCCGGCCGACCTGCCCCCGGGGCCGGAGACACCGATGAAGCAGGACAAGGGATGTCTGGCCGCGGGAGTGCTCCCGCACTCCGACATGACCAGGACCCCGCCCGCTGACCTGGCGCTCGGGCTCGGTCGGGCACGGGAACTGAGCCGGGGAGCTGGAGTCAAGGTCGCGGTGATCGACACGGGTGTGGAGCCGAACCGGCGGCTGCCCAACGTTGTCGGCGGCGGCGACTTCGTGACGGCCGGTGGCGACGGACTCTCCGACTGCGACGCACACGGCACCCTCATCGCGGGAATCATCGCTGCGGCTCCCGATCCGCAAGACCCCTTCGTCGGAGTGGCGCCGGATGCGGAGATCATCTCGATCAGGCTTCGTTCGGGCGCCTTCTCCGCCGAGCGTCCGCCACGCGACCCCGCCGAGCAGACCGCCATCGAAATCCGTACGCTGGCCAGAGCGATCACCCATGCCGCGAATCTCGGTGCCGGAGTGATCGTGGTGTCGATCCCGATCTGCCTGCCCGCCGGCCAGCAGCCCGACCAATCCGCGGTAGCCGACGCGCTCGGATACGCGGTCCATGTCCGCGGCTCACTCGTCGTAGCCGGAGCCGGACAGGCGGGCAGCGGGTGCGAGCAAAACCCGGACATCGACCCGGCCGCGCCGCGCGATCCCCGGAATTGGCGTGCTGTGCGCACCATCTCGACTCCGGGCTGGTATCACTCGGCGGTATTGACAGTCGGGTACACGGGCGCGACGGGGTCCCCCGCTGACAACTCCCTTCGGGGTCCTTGGGTTTCGGTGGCCGCGCCCGGCGTAGGTATCGAATCGCTCGGTCCGGGCGACTCCGGCCTGGTGAACGGTGTCGGCGCGCCCGGAAACCTCGTACCGGTCGGTGGGGCCTCGTTTGCCGCGGCATACGTGGCCGGGGTCGCCGCGCTGCTTCGTTCGCGATTCCCGCACGAGACGTCGGGCCAGATCATCGCCCGACTGCGGCTGACAGCGCACGCGTCGGCACGGGGTGTCGACAACGCGGTCGGTGCCGGTCTGATCGATCCCCTCGGGGCCCTTGCCTACCGTTCACCACCCGAGCCCGCGGCTGGCACCTACCAGGCGTCGAGATTCGTCATGCCCGCTGCGCCGAAGCGTCGAGACCCGCTACCGGGAGTCGTTGCCTCCGTGGTGATGGGGGTCGCGGTCCTCCTCGGCGCGGCGGGCATCGGTGCACGCGCGATGGTGAGGACGCGGCGGTGATCCATCCGAGGATTCGGATCGCCACGACCGAGCGGGTGCCGTTCGCGCTGCTCGTGATCGTCGGCAGCGTGGTCGTTGTCGCGTTGCTCGGCCGGATGCCGTTGTGGGGGATAGTGGCCGCTGCCGTGGTCGCGACTGTCGCGGTGACGGTGCAGGTGGGACGTCGCACCGGTGTTCGGTGGCTGATCGACCGGATCGCCTACCGGTGCGGGCGGACACACAGAGCGCGCGAACTGGCCGCGGCGGCCTCGATCGAGGACGTGGAGGTCGCCGCAGGTGTGTGTGGGGTGCGCGAGGACGGCACCGTGCTGGTCTCGATGGTCCAGCTTTCCCCGAACCTCGATCTCCCCACGGTGGTATCGAGCGGAGGCCTCTACACCGAAGACGCCGTTTCGTTGTCCACTCTGCGACCGCTGCTCGACCATTTCGGGATCGGTGTCGACGTCGACATCGTCGCGACGGGGCGGCGGGTACGTCCGGCGGGCACGTACAGCATGCTCTACGACCAGCTGATCGGATCCACCCCCGCCGTCGGAGAACGCTTGACCTGGTTGGTGATACGGCTCGACACGGCGCGCAATCTCGCGGCGCTGAAGCGGCGAGGTCCCGTCGCCGAGGCGGGCCCGCGGGCATTGGCCTCGGCAGCGCACCGGATCGCGCGCAGGCTGCGTGAGGCGGGGATCACTGCCCATCCGTTGCCGGCCACAGCGTTGCGTGAGGCCATCAGACACCTCCACGCGGGCGTCGAGCTGGACGATCTGCAGGAGACCTGGCACACCATCGAGTCCTCGGTCGCTGGTCGGACAATGACCAGTTTTCTGATCGACTGGGATCGTTTCACCGACGGTGACCTCGATGAATGCTGGTCGATGAGTCCTGGCCGAACAACCTTGGTTGTCAGCCTGTCCGGCGCGAGCGATCGAACCCATGCTCTCGTCCGGTTCGTCGGACCCGCGATCGGCAAGGCGCAGCCGGACTTCCTGCGCGCACTGACCGGCCGCCAGTTCGAGGCCCTGCTGGCCTCACTGCCGACAGCGACCTCTGTGGCGAAACTCGCCGACGGCGAGCCGGCGAACGGTGGCGTCGCGCGCGGTGCGCCTGTGGATCTCACGGTGGCCATCGGCCCGACCGGGCAGATCCTCGGCGCGATCAACGGTCAGCCGCAGCACAGCCTCGCCATGGTCCTGTTCGACCCCGCGCACTTCAACACGCGGCACCGCTCGATCGATGTCAGGGCCGCGCTACCCATCGCTCAGCAGATCGTGCTCCGGGCCATGGTGGTCGGTGCGGATGTCGAGGTGCACACCTCCCGACCGGACAGCTGGCGGCGACTGATCGACGCGGTGGCCGACGCACGTTCGATTCGCCTGGTCGACGACGGGCAGATCGGCACGACATCCGGGTCGGAGGTCCGCTGCGCCCCGACCATCGCGGTGTTCGACCAAATGGCACCGACAACCGTTGACGCGCCCACCACGGTGACGATCGAGGAGCCCGGAGGGGCTCGTCGCCGAACGGCGGACATCACCATCGATCAGGTGAGCGCGACCGCCGTGGATGTCGCGATTCCGATGCGGACGGTCCGCGTGGATCTCATCGAGCCACGGGGAGAAACACGGTACCTGGAATCGAGCAACGGGCAGGCGCACTGATATTCGGTGGCTCGCCGTCCTGTGCGCAGTTCTCCTATTCCCGATATCGGTAAGGTCGTGGTGTGGAAAAGGACTCACAATCCGAGCACGCTGCCGCCGCCGCGCCAGAAAGCGTGCATGCGCTCACGCCCAGGCAAGCGGCGGCAGCGATCTTCTCGCGGCGACTATCCGAACTGATATCGGAGTCGATGGTCTCGACCGCGGATGGTGCGACCAGGTCATTGACGTTGTATTCACTCGCGCAGCACCTGGAGATGACGTATCCGGACGTCCCCATTTCACAATCAGGTCTCTACCGCCTGATCCACGGCGATTCGATTCCCAGACTCGATCTGGTGATTGCGTTGGCGCGGGTTTTCGAGGTGCCTCCCGAGTTCTTCGTGACGGAACCGGAAGGGCGTTGAGGCCGACCAGATGTTCCCACTGCTGGGAATGCGAGAGCGGGTGGTACCTGTTCACTCGGTAGTATTCGGACATGCCCGAGGACCCACCGGATATATTTCTTCATCAGCGAGGGGTGGTTCTCGAGGCATTGCTGTCCGATCCGGAATTGGACATCCCGGACTCGGCCAGCGGGCCGGATGGGACCGAAGCTAGGTCGGTCCCATCCGCGCTCAACCCGTCGGCGGCGCCTGCGGCAGGCACCGGCACACCCCGCGCCAGCGCGCGAATTCTCGCGCTGCTCAACGGAGAAGACGAACAAGCTCCGGACAGGCAATCCGCCGTGCGATTCCCGGAAGGCGAACACGTCGTCGATCCCCGGCGGGAATCCGCGCCCGCCGCTCCCAGTGAGGAACCGCAGCCGCAACGGCCCGCGCGCAACTCGCCATCATCGATCGGACAGCGGGCGGTCGCGGCCCTGCGCCGACCACGCGTGGCGATGACAGTCGGTGCCGTGGTGATCGTGATGCTCATGCTGGTGATGTTCATGGGGGGCGAGGAACCGGACGATGCGTCCAATGACCACCTGCTGGTCATCTCCCCTCCCGCGGCCGCCACAACGACATCGACGAGCACTACGGCCGTGGCATCGGAGATCGAGGTGAAGTCGGCACAGTCGAAATGCCCACCCGGCAGCACCTCGGGAATGGATGCCTTCGCTGGGGAATCAGGCAAGGCGTGGTCCTGTGTCCGCGCGTTCAAGGTCGACGGACAAGTGTTGTCCATCGACCTCGGCACAGTCCGCGAGATCGACTCCATCGGCATCGTCCCTGGATGGGACAGCGTGAGTCCGGACGGCGAGGACCAATGGTCGAAGTATCGCACCGTGAGCCGCGTTTCCTATCAGTTCGACGACGCCGACACCTCGCTGTACACCCAGCAGACGATGGACCAGCGCACGCTGGTCGTCACCAAGTTCACGCCGCCGATCCGCGCGTCCAAGATCGTGCTCACCGTCCTCGAGTCGAAGGGGGACTCGTCGTTGAACACCACGGCGATCTCCGCGATCACGATCCGGGGGCGGTAACGGCGTGTCCGAACTGGTGTGCCGATACTGCGGACACCCGAATCCGGCGGACAGACGGCGCTGCGAACATTGCGGTGCGCCGCTGACACCGGAATCGAGCGGCGGCCCGGCCGGCTCGGGTCTGGCGCGGGCCGCGGAGACCGCGGTGGCGGAGGTGATGGCCCCGGGTGAGCGTGCGATCGGGGTGGTCCGTTGGCTGATCCGTCTTGCCGCGGTGGCTGTTTCGATCGGCCTGGCGTTTCTCGGAGTGCGTTCCTGCTCGTTCTTTCCGCAGTCGAGCGAAGACCACTCCGTCTACTCCGCGCTGCCGGAGCCGCTGCGGTCGGCCGCGGTCTGCCGGCCGCTCACGGATGCGACGCCGATCCAGAAATGCACCATCGAGGCGGATCACGCCTTGTTGTTCGGCGGGCTGGCCGGTGGCCGCGCGCTGACGTTTTACGCGGACCGCGCCGACTCGACGCGTGGCGCGGACACTGTCCAACGCTGGCGGCGCTCGGGCGGAACCGTGCTGCGTGACGGCCCGCGCGAGTTCCTCGCCATCGGAGCTTCGGGCGACGTGCTGTATCGCAACACAACTTCCGGGCTGCAGATCGAGACAGGAACCTTCGCGAACCACAGGGCCGCGAAGACATTTCTCGCTCGGTCCGGGCTCGTGAACTGACCGGGTGTTGCGTCCGAGAGGGAGCGACAGCTCTCACAGTCGATAGGAAACCAGTGGTACTCAATCAGCACCCCACATCACCCTCGCGGCGGCCCCACGGCGACCCGGGCGATCCGGAAGCCGCCTACTTCCGCTGGCTGCGGCCGGGTGCCGCGGCGACCGCGGATCGGGCTCAAAGGATCTTCCGCAACCACCGCGCGCTCGCGACGGTCCGTGCGCCCGGGGCATCGCTCATCCGGGTATATCGTCCGGCCGACGGGTGCGGACTGGGCACGGCGGTCCAGATCGTCATCGACGACATGCCATTGCTGGTCAACTCCGTCTCCGCCGCACTACGTCACCTCGGCGTGGCCGTCGGCGAACTGGTCCATCCGGTGTTCGACGTCGACCGTGACGAGACGGGGCGGCTGCGATCGTCGACGTCGCTGCGTGGCGGCAACGCGGTGGCCGCGTCCGGCAACACGGTACGCGAGTCGTGGATGCACGTGCAGCTCGCCGCGGAGGTCGGAGACGATCTCGCGGAAACCATCTCGTCGACTCTCTCGCGATTGCTCGCCGACCTGAGCCGTGTCGCTGACGACACCCACAAGATCATCGAAAGGATGCACACCGTCGGCGACAAGCTCGCCCAGGCGGACCGCCGTCTCGGTGACCAGGAATCGGGGGAGTGCGCACGACTGCTCCATTGGCTCACCGACGGGCACTTCACCCTCCTCGGATACGGCTATTACCAGGCTCATCGCACCGTCGATGACGAAGCGGGCGCGGAGGTATGGCAACTCCCGGACACGGGGCTGGGCGTGCTGGCCAACGCGCGCGCCGCGGAGCTCACGGTCCCGGTCTTCGGCGCGAAGCGGCCGACGTTGCGGATGGGCAGTGGATCGCTCGACGCGGTGCTGCCCGGTGCGCGCGACCTCTACTTCATCAGCGTCGCCGACGCCGCGCCGGGCGACCGATCCGACGCGGTCATCGGCAACGACACCGTCGCACTGGTCAAAGGCGAGCACGTCTTCGTCGGCACGTTCACCGTGACCGGCCTGCACGAGGACATCCTCGACATCCCTGTCATCTCGCGGCGAGCGCTGCAGGTCATCGAATGGTCGGGAGTCGAACTCGATTCGTACTCCGGGCAGGCGATGCTCGAGATGATGCAGTCCTTCCCGCGCGTAGAACTGTTCTCCACCGATGCTCGTCGGCTCTACGACACCGTGTCCGATGTGATGAATCTGGGTCTGCGACGCCAGATCCGGCTGTTCCTGCGGCACGATGAGCGGTCCGGGGCTGTCTACTGTCTCGTGTACATGCCGCGTGACAGGTACTCCTCCGAGGCCAGGCAACGGATGAGCGACATCCTTCGCGGCGAGTTCCAGGCTGACCGCGTGTCGTACTCCTCGAGGGCGAGCGAATCCGAGCTCGCGGTGCTCTATTTCACTGTCCATCGAGGGTCCACGTCCGGGCCGGTCGATGTCTCCGAGCTGCGCCGCGAGCGAATCCAGGATCTGCTGTTCGCGGCGACGGTGAGCTGGATCGATCAATTGCTTGCCGCGGCGGACGCTTCCGACATCACCTCTTCAGTGGTGAAGGCTTACATCGATGCCTTCCCAGCGGGGTACCAGCAGGACCACTCGCCGGCGCGTGCGCTCGCCGATCTCCGCAGGCTCGAGCGGTTGCGAGACGGCTCCATCGATGTAAATCTGTTCCGGCGCCCGGACTCCCCGATCGGGGAGTGGCGCTTGAGTTTGTTCGTCACCGATGCGAGCACATCCCTGAGTCGGGTTCTTCCGGTCCTGCACAGCCTCGGAGTCGAGGTCCTGGATGAGCGTCCCTACCGAATCCGCCGCGGGGATGGCGTGACCCGATGGCTGTTCGAGTTCCGGCTGCACGTGCCCGGGTCGGTGCTACAGGCGGCACTCGACCCGGATCTGGACGCTGGCTTGATCGACGACGGCACCGGCGCGGCGCCGGAGGCCGGGTTGCGTCGTCGCTTTCCCGAGGCGTTCGAGGCGATGTGGTTCGGACGGTGTGACGTGGATCCGTTGAACGAGCTCGTGGTGCGCGCGGGCCTCGACTGGCGCCAAGTGACGATCTTGCGTGCCTACGCGAAGTATTTGAAGCAGGGAGGATTCGCCTACACTTCCAAGACCATCGCCCGCGTGCTGCTCGCGAACCCCGCAGCCGCCAAGTCCTGCGTCGAACTGTTCACCGCCTATTTCGATCCAGACAGGGCGCGCCCCAAATCCGATGCGGCAGCGACGAGCATCGTCGAGCGCTTGCAATCCGACATCGACGAGGTCCTCAGTTTGGAGACTGACCGGATTCTGCGTGCGTTTTTGACCCTGATCACGGCGACAGTCCGGACGAACTACTTCCGGCGCCACAACGCGGGTGGGGCCCCGTCCTGCCTGTCGCTGAAACTCGAACCCCGACGAATCGACGAACTCCCTTGGCCGAGGCCGCATTTCGAGATCTTCGTGTATGCGCCGTGGGTAGAGGGCGTACATCTGCGTTTCGGTTCAGTCGCTCGCGGGGGCCTGCGCTGGTCGGACCGGCAGGAAGACTACCGGACCGAGATCCTGGGGCTGGTGAAAGCGCAGGCGGTCAAGAACTCGGTCATTGTTCCAGTCGGCGCCAAAGGCGGCTTCGTGGTGAAACGGCCTCCGGTTGCGACCGGTGACGCGGGAGCGGACCGGGCAGCGCTGTCGGCCGAAAGCATCCGGTGCTACCGGGCGTTCATCGCGGGAATGCTCGACATCACCGACAACATCGATCGCGGCACCGGCGCGGTGGTGCCGCCGGCACGAGTGGTCCGCAGAGACGGCGATGACACCTACCTGGTGGTGGCCGCTGACAAGGGGACCGCCACGTTCTCCGACATCGCCAACGAGGTCGCGGCAGACTACGACTTCTGGTTGGGCGACGCGTTTGCGTCGGGCGGCTCGGCCGGATACGACCACAAGCAGATGGGAATTACGGCCCGCGGAGCGTGGGAAAGCGTGAAGCGTCACTTCCGGGAGATGGACGTCGACGTACAGACCGAAGACTTCACCGTCGCCGGAATCGGGGACATGAGTGGCGACGTCTTCGGAAACGGCATGCTGCTGTCCGAACACATCAGGCTCGTGGCCGCGTTCGACCACCGGCACATCTTCCTGGATCCCGAGCCCGATGCCGCCAGGTCGTTCCAGGAACGGCTCCGGGTCTTCGGACTGCCACGCTCGTCGTGGGCCGACTACGACCGATCGGTGATCAGCGCCGGTGGCGGCGTGTTCGATCGGTCGGCCAAGTCGGTGGTGGTGAGTCCACAGATCCGGGCCGCGCTCGGCATCGAATCCGAGGCCGAGTCGATGGCGCCCGCTGAGCTGATCCGTGCGATCCTGACGGCTCCGGTTGATCTGCTCTGGAACGGGGGAATCGGCACCTATATCAAGGCGAGTGACGAATCGGATGCCGCCGCCGGCGACAAAGCGAACGACGCCGTGCGGATCGACGCGAAGTGCTTGCGTGCCAAGGTGATCGGCGAGGGAGGCAACCTCGGTGCCACGGCCCGCGGACGAATCGAGTACAGCCGGAACGGCGGCCGGATCAACACCGACGCCCTGGACAACTCGGCCGGGGTCGACTGCTCGGATCACGAAGTGAACATCAAGGTGTTGCTCGATATGGCGATCTCGACCGGCGATCTGGCGCCGCAAGACCGCAACCCACTGCTGGCATCGATGACCACGGAAGTGGGCGACCTGGTGTTGGCCGACAACATCGCGCAGAACGTGCAGCTGGGGTTGTCCCGGTCCACGGCCGGTGACATGGTCGGCGTACACCGGAGGCTGCTGACCAGCCTCGAGCAGTACCGGGGCCTCGACCGGGACATAGAGGGCCTGCCCACCGATACGGAACTCGCGCAGCGGGCCGAGGCAGGCACCGGGTTGAGCTCGCCTGAACTGGCGACGCTGATGGCGCACGTCAAGCTCGCACTCAAGGCCGACCTGCTCGCCGGCGACCTTCCTGACAGTCCCGCGTTCGCCGCGGTGCTGCCGGAGTACTTCCCTGAGCCGCTGCGGCGGTCGTACATGGCAGCGATCCGCAAACATCCCCTGCGTCGCGAGATCATCGCGACAGTACTCGTCAACGAGATGGTCGACGACGGTGGCATCACCTTCGCGTTTCAGCTGGGCGAGGAATCGGGGGCGAGCACCGAGGACGCGGTCCGTGCATTCGCCGCCGCGGTGGAGATCCTCGACCTGCGTCAGGTGCGCCGCCGAATCCGTGCGGCCGCGATGCCCACCTCGGCGCGGGACGCGCTCGAGCTCGAGCTGAATCGTACGTTGGACCGCGCGGCCCGGTGGTTGTTGACGAATCGTCCGCAGCCGATCGCGGTGGGCTCGGAGATCACCCGCTATCGGGACAAGGTGGCTGCGCTGGCTACCTTCGCTTCCGGTGCCGGGACAGACGGTCGGCCGGAGTTGCCCGCCCGCCCACTGGTACCCGGGGCGCCCGAGGACCTCGAACGCGAAGTGTCCGAACTCGTTCGGCTGTGTCCCTTGCTCGACGTGATCGACGTGGCCGATATCGCCGACCGCGATCCGGCCGAAGCAGCGAGCCTGTATGCCGCGATGAACGACCACTTCGAGATCGACCGTCTCGTGGCCGCAGTCGGAGATCTCGAACGCGGAGACCGTTGGCGAACGCTCGCCCGCCTCGCGGTCCGCGACGATCTCCACGATTCACTCAGAATGCTGACACTGGACGTGCTGACGGCCACGGAGCCCGAGGACACCGTGGCCGAGAAGATCCTGTTCTGGCAGTCGATCAACCGGTCGCGACTGCACCGGGTGACATCGACCATGCGCGAGATCTTCGACTACGGACAGCTCAACTTGGCGACGCTGTCCGTCGCGGCGCGTCAGGTGCGAAGCATGGTGCGAGGCAGTGATTCCGGGGCAGGCCCGGCACCTGCAACCGCTGAGTGATCCGATCTGCGGTGGCCGGCGACTGAACAAAGGTCAGTCACCGGCCACCAGGCGGGCGCCACACTCGGCGCAGAAGTTGGACGAGGGAGGCGCCGCGACACCGCAACGAGCGCACTCACGACGGTGCTGCACCGCGGCCGCCGCACCGCAGCAGCCGCAGAATCCAGCGTCTGCGGGTGTGGCGGCGCCGCACGCCGGGCAGGCCGAGGAAGGTCTGCCTCTCGGCCGATCGCGGCTGGCTCCCGACGCTGCGGTCCCGTTCATGGCGTTGAGCCCGAGCGCGGTGCCCAGAAGATCGCTCGGGCCGGTCTGTCCGCCGCCAGCGAGTCCCGCACTCGCGCCGAGCGCGAGCTCGCCCGCGGCGTAGCGTTCGAAATCGCCCGTCAACTGGATGTATCTGATGTCCTTGGCCAGCCGCTTGACCCTGGCGGCATCGGCGGGATCGAGCGAGATGTCGAAGTTGCCCATCCGCGATACCTGCAGGCCGTAGTCGAAGAGTGCGATGTTGGACTGCCGGATGACGGCCGCTTCGATCTCCAGCAGGTGCGCCGACAGTCCGACGATCGGCCAGTCGCCGTTCGCCACTCGACGGGTGACCGCGATCTTCATCGCTTTGACGAGTTGCTCCGACGACCACCGCTGTAACAGTTCCGGGTCGGAGAGGTCCGCGGTGCCGGCCAGGACCGTCAGCAGGGCCGTCGGATCGCGGACGGTCAGTGCGAACTCGCCGAACACTCGCAGGCTGACGACCTGGTGGGTTACCGGATCGGCGACATCGGCCAGTCGCCCGCCGAACCGCACGCCCGGAAACTCCCGTGAGGATACGAAATACAGCTCCGCGCGGTAGAAGTTGCCGCCGGACAGACGGTCGATGACTGCGCCGAGCACCGGGAGCTCATCGGTGTCTATCCGGTGGCGGCCGGGGCCGAGCTCGGTGAGGACCTGCCCGGACTTGACGAAGAGCGCCGTTTGGTCGGCGTTCACGATGACCCGCGAGTACTTCCGAATGTTGAGATCCGGCCACTTGTAGACGAGCTCGTGCTTGTTGCTGTCGGGGACCGCGATGAACTCGCGTTCGAGCCACTTCACGCTGCTGCGCACCTCCGATCGATTCACAACGATCTGACCTATTGAACGTGCCACTATCTAACGGTACATTGGACAGTGATATGATTGGCGTCACGTGAAAGGCCACCTCATGACATCAACTCGCCCCGCCGCGGGGCCGGACGCGCCGAAGAGTGCGTCGTTCGAGGAAGATGCGGGCTACCACAAGTCGTTGCGTCCGCGACAGATCCAGATGATCGCCATCGGCGGAGCCATCGGGACCGGATTGTTCCTCGGCGCCGGCGGGCGGCTCGCCCATGCGGGACCGGGACTGTTCTTGGTCTACGGAATCTGCGGCGTCTTCGTGTTCTTCGTGTTGCGGGCGCTCGGCGAACTGGTCCTGCATCGTCCGTCCTCGGGGTCGTTCGTTTCCTACGCGCGGGAGTTCTATGGCGAGAAGCTGGCGTTCGCCGTCGGTTGGATGTATTTCTTCCACTGGTGTATGACCGGCATCGTAGACATCACCGCCATTGCGGCCTATGCCCACTATTGGGGAGCCTTCGAGGTGGTACCGCAGTGGGTGATCGCCTTGATTGCATTGCTTCTGGTGCTCGCCGTGAACATGATCTCGGTCCGGTGGTTCGGTGAGCTGGAATTCTGGGCGGCGCTCATCAAAGTGGTGACGCTGGTCGGCTTCCTGATCATCGGAACGGTGTTTCTCGCCGCCCGCTACGACATCGACGGCGCCTCGACCGGTCCCAGCGTGATCACCGACAGCGGTGGCCTCTTCCCGACAGGTATGCTGCCGTTGATCCTGGTCACCACGGGTGTCGTTTTCGCCTACTCGGGCGTGGAACTCGTCGGCACAGCAGCCGGTGAGACCGAGAATCCAGAAAAGATCATGCCGCGGGCGATCAATTCGATCATCGCGCGGATCGCGCTGTTCTATGTCGGATCGCTCGTGCTGCTGGCGTTGCTGCTGCCGTACACGGTATTCCGTGCCGGTGAGAGTCCCTTCGTGACGTTCTTCTCGCGGATCGGTATCGACGGCGCTGGATCCGTGGTGAATATGGTCGTGATGACGGCTGCCTTTTCCAGCCTGAATGCCGGTTTGTACTCGACCGGTCGGGTATTGCGTTCTATGGCGATGAACGGCAGCGCGCCGGGGATCGCTTCGCGAATGTCGAGCCGCGGTGTGCCCTACATCGGGATTCTGGCGACGGGGGCCATCGCGCTCATCGGTGTCGGTCTCAATGCCGTCGTTCCCGAGCAGGCGTTCGAAATCGTGCTGAACCTGTCGGCGCTGGGGACGCTGAGCACATGGGCGGCCATCGTGTTGTGCCAGCTGAAGCTGTGGGACATGTCGCGAAAGGGGCTGACGCGTCGTCCGGACTTCCAGTTGATCGGATCGCCGTACACCGGCATCGCGACGTTGCTGTTCCTCGTCGGCGTCGTTGTCGTGATGGCGTGCAGTGACGATCCCGTCCAGCGTGGCGCGGTGATCGCCGCGGTGCTGGTGGTCGTACCCGCTTTCACCGGTGGTTGGTTTCTGGTGCGGTCCAAGGTGTTGCGGATCGCCGAGACGCGCTCCGGGATCACGGGACAGTTCCCCGTCATCGCGGAACGTCCACGCCGTGCGGTTCAGGTCATCGACGAGTCGCGCCCGCGAGACGAGTGAATCGACAGCCCTCGTCCCCGACGACGCGATCGGGGCGGGGGCTGTTCCCACCGCAGGGAAGGGAGAACGGGTGAAGAGTCACTCGGCGATCAGAATTGCGCTCGAACTGAGCGGAAGTTCTGAAAGGTTCGCATGTCCGAGCATCCTGCCGCGCCCGACCGTCCGTTCGCCCATCCATGGGCCTTCGCGCGCAGGCGCAGCGTCGACATCACCTGGCGAGCGTCGCACCCGTGGGCGAGTCGGCACGGAGCGGCTGCGCCGATGGGTGGTCCCGTTGAGCGCTCGACATCCGGGGCAGACGTTGCCGGGTCGACGGATCCGGGGTCCGCGGAGTCTTGGCGATCCGCTCTCGATTTCACCCTCGGGTCGAGTCTGTTGGGGGAGTTCGAATCGGGTCCGGCGACCGCGCGCTCGGGCCGTTCCCGCCCCAGCGGGCGAAGAATCTGTGACGGCCTCGTGGCGATGCCTGCCGTGACACCGGTCGATCCACGAAGCGTGGTCCTGGACAACCCGGAAGTGCCGGAGCGCAAGCGGTTCTGCTGGAAGTGTCACCTCCCGGTCGGGCGGGGCACCGCGAACGGACCGGGATCGGTGGTCGGTCGATGCGAACGATGCCAGTCGCCGTTCAACTTCCGGCCCGCCCTCGAGGCCGGAGAGATCGTCGCCGACCAGTACGAGGTCCAGGGGTGTCTGGCCCGCGGCGGCCTCGGCTGGCTCTACCTCGCGATCGACCGGAACGTGAGTGATCGGTGGGTGGTCCTCAAGGGGCTGCGGAACCCATTGGACTTCGAAGCCCATGTCGTCGCCCTCGCCGAGCGGCAATTTCTGTCGGAAGTGGCGTTCCCGGGAATCGTCAAGATCTACAACTTCGTGAAGCGCCGATCCGTGGGTGACGTGCAGGACGGCTACATCGTGATGGAGTACGTGGCCGGACGATCGTTGAAGAAGATGCTCGACGACCTTGCCCCGCACCGACTTCCGATCCCTGACGCGATCGCCTACGTCATGGAGATTCTCCCCGCGCTCGACTATCTCCACTCTTTCGGGCTCGCCTACAACGACCTCAAACCCGACAACATCATGGTCAGCGAGGACGAGGTGAAGCTCATCGATCTCGGTGCCGTGGCCGCGATGGACTCGTTCGGCGGCATTTACGGCACTCCTGGTTTCCAGGCGCCGGAGATCACCGAAACGGGTCCGTCGGTGGCATCGGACATCTTCACGGTCGGCCGTACCTTGGCCGACTTGGTCATGCTGCCCCGGGTCGGCGGGAATCCGGGCGAACTGCCCGACCTCGACGATATTCCGGAACTGCAGGAACACCCCGCCCTGTACCGCGTGTTGCGGCGCGCGACCGATCCAGACCCGGCCCGGCGGTTTCCCTCCGCCTACTCGATGCACTCCCAGCTAGCCGGTGTGCTGCGGATGACCTTGTCGATAGCCAGCGGGGACGAACATCCACACGCCTCAGTCGAATTCGGTGCGATGCGCGGCCCGTTCGGCATCGAGGAGCTGATCGGTCGCACTGACGGCATCGTCGATGGGGAGCACCGGCAGCTGGCCTTTCGCGCATCGAACGTGGTCGCGTCCCTGCCGGTGCCGCTGATCAGTGTCGGCGACCCGAGCGCGGAGCTGCTGGCCTCCCTCGCGCACATCGAAGCGTCGCACGCGCTCGACGAGTTGCGCCGCGCCGCCGATCGGATCATCGCCGGAGCTGTCGCGGAGCCGGCGACCTTCGAGTTGGAGGGCACCTTGACGGCGGTGCGCGCTTACCTCGATCTCGGGGATGTCGCGGCGGCCCGCGACAGGCTTACCGACCTTCGGCACCGTTTCGTAGCGGACTGGCGGGTGAGCTGGTATTCGGCGGTCGCCGGGTTGCTGGACGGTCGATGGGGCGAGGCACACGAGAACTTCGATCTCGTGCACGGAATGCTCCCCGGCGAACTCGCACCGCTGATGGCGCTTGCGGCCACCGCGGAATTCGCGCTGGCAGAGCCGGGTGGCGGTGAATCCGATACGGTGCGATGGCGACAATTGGCGACCGAGTGCTACGGCACGGTGTGGCGAACGAACCATGGCGTCGTCAGTGCAGCGTTCGGGTTGGCCAGGCAGCTCGCGGCGAACGGCAAGGCGCTGGAGGCCGTCTCGGTGCTGGACGAGGTGCCGGTCGCCTCCCGGCACCACTCCATCGCCCATATGACGGGTTGTCTGCTGCTTGTGTCACGGCCTGTCG
Source organism: Nocardia neocaledoniensis (assembly GCF_003182135.1). GTDB lineage: Bacteria > Actinomycetota > Actinomycetes > Mycobacteriales > Mycobacteriaceae > Nocardia > Nocardia neocaledoniensis. The sequence goes on from NZ_QGTL01000022.1 coordinate 49,581, forward strand.
CCGAGATCACCGAAGCCGATCTCGAGGAGGCCGGACGCAGGCTCAGGGCGGTGCCCGATGATCCGCGCGCCCTGCAGATGCGGGTCGTGATCGTCGGCGCGGCGCTCGAGTGGGTGCGCGCCGGTGGATGCCCGGCGGCGGGAAACGCGGAGTTGCTGGGATATCCCGCAACAGAACGGGGACTCCAGGTGGGATTGGAAGCGAGCCTCCGCTCGCTGGCCCGCGCCGCGCCGACTCGGCAACATCGTTATCGCCTGATCGACCTCGCAAACTATGTTCGGCCACGAACCTTGTTCTAGCGGGATTACCGGGCAGGCGGTCGATGCCCGGACTCGCAGATCCGTGTCAACACCACCGCGACGACACCGACAAGGGGGATGAGCCATACCCAGTTCCCGGTGACAGCAACGACCATCGCTGCCGCTGTCGTCGCCACGAGGACCGCGGCACGGCGCAAGCCAGTCCGGCGCGGTAGCGGCTGTGGAGCCGGGGGAGTGGCGCGAGGCAAATCCGCGAATAATTCGGCGAGCTGCACACGATCGGTCGCGGCAGCCACTGCCGCGCACCGGCACTCGAATTCTGTTGGCCCCAGTCGTCCGGAGCCGAGGTGCTCGGTCAGCTCGGTCATGGCTCGCAGGCGGTCGGTGTCGCTCGGCCGCCGGCCCGGTTCAAGAGTCATGGTGGCGACGGTATTAGGCGATCGCCCCGCGCGATCGGGACCACTCTCACAGGCGGGAAGCTCCAGACGGGGCGCCTATCTGTGCACGACGTCAGGCGAGAAGTGATTCCCGACCCCCCGCAAAGGCGGTATTCAGTTGGGTCGGACCGCCCGTGCCGTACGCGCCTGAGACTGACCCCTTTCTCCCCGACAAGAAAGTGAAATCCCATGTCCCTGTCACGACTCCGTAGCCGCGGCATCGGCGCCGCCGCCGGCGCCCTGATCGCGCTCACCGCGCTCGTCGGCTGCGGAACCGATTCCGCCCCGGCCGAATCGGCCAATTCCGCCGCCGACTCGGCGAGCTTCCCGCGCACGCTCGACACCGTGATGGGCCAGGTGACCATCCCGAAGGCGCCCCAGCGCGTGGTCGTGCTCGACACCGCCGAACTCGACTCGACCACCCTGCTCGG
>NZ_QGTL01000023.1 GCF_003182135.1 Nocardia neocaledoniensis
GTACCCCGAAGGGCCTTACCGCTCGACTTGCATGTGTTAAGCACGCCGCCAGCGTTCGTCCTGAGCCAGGATCAAACTCTCCGTTGAAGACTCTCGAAACACTCCCAAAAGGAGCGAATCAGAAAAATCAAAAGACTAGAGTCCGAAAACCTAGCATTGCCGAACACCAGCAAAAGATTCGCTGTTGTTCAAATGTCCACTCCTCAACCGGGGGGTATGAGAAGCGGAACCAATAATAATATTGGCACTGACATTCATCGACACACTATTGAGTTCTCAAAGAACACACGCACAAGCCTCTACCCGCAACTTTCGAAGGGGATTCAGCAGGGCAAGGGTTCCAACTGTAGCGCAGGGATTCCGCCGAAGCAAGTTCGAGGGGAAGTTACCCTGCACACAAGATCAGCCAGGCGCTCATCGTCCAACCTCGTTTTCCCTAGTACCTCGGTACCGGGTCGGTGTCCGTGTCGCTCTGACTCGAAGAAAGTTACGCACCGAAGATCATGAAGTCAAATCGCCTGGTCAGAGGCGGTGTTCGGCAGCCAGTCGGCGGCGAACCAGCCCGGTGCCGCGGCGGTGAACCGCTCGCGCTCCCAGCTGCCCGCCCCGGCGGGGACGGAGCCGAGGAGCCGGGTCTCGGTGACCCGGGGCAGGTCGTCACGGTTGCAGCGCGCGGCGAGGTCGGGTTCGACGGGCCAGGAGCCGATGACCAGCCCGGCGCACGGCACCCCCGCGGCGGCGAGGGCTCGGGTGGTGAGTTCGCTGTGGTTGAGCGTGCCGAGCCCGGCGGCGGCCACGATCAGGACCGGCGCCCCGAGTTTCCGCGCCAGGTCGAGCAGGGTGAACTCGCCCATCCGGACCAGCAGTCCCCCGGCGCCTTCGACCAGCACGAGATCGGCGTCGCGCAGTCCGTCGACGGCGGCGACGGTCTCGTCCAGCGTCAGCAGCGGCAGGTCCGCGCGGCGGGCGGCGGTGTCGGGCGCGAGTGGTTCCGGGTATCGGGCCAGTTCGAGGGTGCGGGTGACGCCGGAGAGCCGGGTGATCTCGGCGAGGTCGCCCGGTTCGCCCGGGGCCATGCCGGTCTGGGCGGGTTTGCACACCGCGACGGACCGGCCGGCGGCGCGGGCGGCGGCGGCCAGCGCGGCGGTGACGACGGTCTTGCCGACGTCGGTGGAGGTGCCGCTGATCAGCAGGATGCTCATGCGGTCACCGGCTGTCGCGCGTCGGCGAGGACTTCACGCAGCACCTCGGCGATCGTGTCGAGCTCGGCGGGGGTGAGGTTCGCGCGCGCTGTCAGGCGCAGGCGCGATGTCCCCTCGGGGACCGACGGGGGGCGGAAGCAGCCGACGTCGAGGCCGCGGGCGCGGCAGGCCTGGGCGGCGTCGAAGGCGAGTTGGGCGTCGCCGAGCACCACCGAGACGACGGCGGAGTCGGGCTCCGGCACACCGGCGATGCGGGCGATGTCGGCGGCCCGGTCCAGGACCCGCGACGCCATCGTGGGATCGCGACGGAGCAGGCCGAGCGCGGCGCGGGCCGCGCCGACCGCGGCGGGGGCCAGACCGGTGTCGAAGATGAACGTGCGGGCGGCGTCGACCAGGTGGTCACGGATCCGGGCGTCGGCGAGCACCACGCCGCCCTGGGCCGCGAACGCCTTGGACAGCGTGGCGGTGACGACGAGGTCCGGCTCGCCCGCCAGGCCCAGTTCGTGCACCAGACCGCGGCCACCCCGGCCGCGCACCCCGAGCCCGTGGGCCTCGTCGACGACCAGGACCGCGCCCGCGGCCCGGCACACCCGGTGCAGGTCGGCGAGGGGGGCGAGGTCGCCGTCGGCGCTGAACACCGAATCGGTGAGCACGAGCGCGCGTTCCTCGGACCGGGCGGCGAGCAGCCGCTCGACCGCGTCGACGTCACGATGCGGGGCGATCTCGACCCTGGCGCGGGAGAGTCTGCACGCGTCGACCAGGGAGGCGTGACTGCCGGCGTCGGACACGACGAGGGTGCCGCGACCGGCCAGCGCGGTGACGGCGCCCAGGTTCGCGGCATAGCCGGAGGCGAACACCAATCCGGCTTCCGCGCCGACGAATTCGGCCAGCTCGGCCTCGAGCAGCGTGTGCTCGGCGGTGGTTCCGGTCACCAGGCGCGAGCCGGTGGACCCGGCACCCCACCGGCGGACGGCGGCGACCGCGCCCTCGACGACCTCGGGATGGCGCACCAGGCCGAGGTAGTCGTTGGAGGCGAGGTCGATGGCGGGCGACTCGGGGGCGCGCGGCCGCAGGGTTCGGCGCAGTCCCGCGTCGACACGCTCGGCGGCGCGTTCGTCCAACCAGCTCAACGGATCGGTACTCACAGCTGAGGAGGATACTTGAACACCGTTCAGGGTCATCCGAGGGAGGCCTTCACCGCGGACCGGACGGCGCCGGTGATGGTGGCGATGTCGTCGGTGGAACTGATGAACGGCGGCATCGTGTAGATCAGATCGCGGAACGGGCGCAGCCAGGCGCCCGCGTCCACTGCGGCGGCCGTGGCGGCGCGCATGTCGACGGGACGGTCGAGCTGGACGACCCCGATCGCGCCGAGCACCCGCACATCGGCGACCCCGGGCAGGCCGGTCAGCGGTTCGAGCCCGGCCCGCAGCTCGGACTCGATCCGGGCCACCTCGCCGCGCCAGTCCCGCGAGCGCAGCAGTTCGAGGGAGGCGACCGCGACCGCGCAGGCCAGCGGGTTGCCCATGAAGGTGGGCCCGTGCATCAGTCCGCCGTGCGCGGTGCTGATCGTCTCGGCGATCGCGGTGGTGCACAGTGTGGCGGCCAGCGTGAGATAGCCGCCGGTCAGCGCCTTGCCGACACACATCACGTCGGGGGCCACGCCCGCGTGGTCGGCGGCGAAGAGGGTGCCGGTGCGGCCGAAGCCGGTCGCGATCTCGTCGAAGACGAGCAGGACGTCGTTCTCGTCGCAGAGGCGGCGCAGTTCGGTGAGATACCGCGGGTCGTGCCAGCGCATACCGCCTGCGCCTTGCACGACCGGCTCGACGATGACGGCGGCGAGTTCGTCTCGATGGGTGGCGACGGCGCGCTCGAGCTCGGCGACGTAGCCGGGTTCGAAGGTCGCGGGCGGCGCGGGGACGAAGATCTGTTCGGTGAGGACGTCGGTCCACAGCGCGTGCATGCCGCCCTCGGGATCGCACACGCTCATCGGGGTGAAGGTGTCGCCGTGGTAGCCACCCCGCCAGGTGAGCAGCCGGTGCTTGCCCGGCTTGCCGACCCCGCGCCAGTACTGCAGGCACATCTTCGCCGCGACCTCGACCGACACCGACCCGGAGTCGCAGAGGAACACCTTGTCCAGCCCGTCGGGGGTGAGTTCGACGAGGAGCTGGGTGAGCCGGGCGGCGGGTTCGTGGGTGAGGCCGCCGAACATCACGTGACTCATCCGCTGGGACTGCGCGAGCAGGGCGGCGTCGAGGACGGGGTGGCGGTAGCCGTGCACGGCGGCCCACCACGAGCTCATCCCGTCGACGAGCTCGCGACCGTCGGCGAGGGTGAGCCGGGTGCCCGCCGCGCTCGCGACGACCAGCGGTTCGGTGGTCGCGGGGAAGCCGCCGTACGGATGCCAGACATGGTCGGCATCGACGGCGCTGATCTGCTCGGGAGTCAGGTCCACAGGTGTCCTCGTCCTCGCCCGGTGCCGCCGCAACGGCGGCCTTGAACACCGTTCAAGTTATCACCTCTCACCCACTCCGGACAGGGCGGTGAGCACTCCGGGGACCCGGGCCAGCGCGGCGCGCATCTCGTCGAGCGTCGTACCGCCCAGCTCGGCGGCCAGTGCCGCCTCGATCCGGCGGATGTGGGCGGCGGCCACCGCGAGAGCCTCGATGCCCGCCGCGGTGGCGACGACCAGGCGGGCCCGCCGATCCACGGGGTCGGACCTGCGTTCCACGTAGCCGCTTCGTTCGAGATGGGTGACCAGCTCCCCCATCGACTGCTGGGTCATCCCCGCGGCGTCCGCGAGCGCGGTCACCCGCGAACCCGCGGGTTCCAGGTGGCGGAAGACGGCGTAGTGGGCGGGCCGCAGGTCGCCGCCGAGCGCGGCGCGCAGTCGCTCGTCGAGCGCGCGCTCGTACGAGTCCGTCGCCTGGACCAGGAGTTTCAGCAGCGTGGCGGGTCGATCCATTGACATATTATGAAGGTTACCTTTGTATATTGGTATGGCTGACATCGGTACCGTCCTCACCTTCCGCAACGGACACCGCGTGACACTGGTCGACCGGGGCGCTGACGAGCAGGGCGCGTACCTGCGGCTCGAGCACGTCCTCCCCGAGGTCGGGCGCGAGGCCGGGCCGCACTGGCACCCCGAGATCAGCGAGACCTGGACCGTCCGCGCCGGACGGGTGCGCTTCCGGATCGACGGCGCCGAGATGGTGGCCGAACCGGGCGACACCGTGACCGCGCCGCCCCGCGCGGTCCACGAGTTCTGGAACGAAGCGCCCGGCACGGTTCTGGACCATCTGATCCGGCCGCCCCTGCGACACTGGGCGATGTTCGAATTCTGGAGCGGCCTCGACACCTCCGGCCGGACGACGGCCGGCAAACTGCCGCGCAATCCGCTCGCGCTGGGGCTGTTGTGGGAGTACCAGGACGGTTACCTCGCCGGTCCGCCCGCGCCGCTGCAGCGGCTGGTGTTCGGCGGACTGGCCGCCCTGGCGCGGCGCACCGGCTACGCCCGGCGGCTGCGCGCCGCCACCGTCGCCGCCTGGCGGGGGTGACGAAGCACCCAGGACGGAGGCGCGCGGGCGGGGGTGGGGTTCCTCTACTGTCGTAGCATGTCGAGCCCGAACGACCGCTCCGGTGCGGGGACCCCACTGGGTGTGTGGCCGGGCACCGCGTATCCGCTCGGCGCCACCTACGACGGGGCCGGTACCAACTTCTCGGTGTTCTCCGAGGTCGCGACCCGGGTCGAGCTCTGTCTGATCGCCAAGGACGGGACCGAGACCAGGGTCGACCTGGACGAGGTCGACGGGTACGTCTGGCACGCCTACCTGCCCGCGATCACGCCGGGCCAGCGCTACGCCTTCCGCGTCCACGGGCCGTACGAGCCGGAGCTCGGCTTGCGCTGCGATCCCAGCAAGCTGCTGCTCGATCCCTACGGGAAGGCCTTCGACGGGCAGTTCGTCAACGATCCCTCGCTCTACACCTATGGACTGGATTCGCTGGGCCACACCATGACCGGCGTGGTGATCAACCCCTTCTTCGACTGGGGCGCCGACCGGCCGCCGAACCGCCCCTATCACGAGACGGTGATCTACGAGGCGCACGTCAAGGGCATGACGATGACGCATCCCGACATCCCCGAGGAGCTGCGCGGCACCTACGCGGGGCTGGCGCATCCGGCGATCATCGGGCACCTGAAGAGCCTCGGCGTCACCGCGATCGAGCTGATGCCGGTGCACCAGTTCTTCCACGATCACGTGCTCACCGATCAGGGGCTGCGCAACTACTGGGGCTACAACAGCGTCGGCTACCTGGCCCCGCACAACGAGTACTCGGCCCGCCCGCGTGGGGACGCGGCGGTGGCCGAGTTCAAGGCGATGGTCCGGGCTATGCACGCCGAGGGCATCGAGGTGATTCTCGATGTCGTCTACAACCACACCGGCGAGGGCAACCACCTCGGGCCGACGCTGAGCCTGCGCGGCATCGACAACGCCGCCTACTACCGGCTCGACGAGACCGAACCCGAGCTCTACCGCGATTACACCGGGACCGGAAACAGTCTCAACGTGCGCCATCCACACACGCTGCAGCTGATCATGGACTCGCTGCGCTACTGGATCCTGGACATGCACGTCGACGGCTTCCGGTTCGATCTGGCCGCCACCCTCGCCCGCGAACTGCACGATGTGGACCGGCTCTCCGCGTTCTTCGACCTCGTGCACCAGGACCCGGTGGTGAGTCAGGTCAAGCTCATCGCCGAGCCGTGGGACGTGGGCGAGGGCGGATATCAGGTGGGCAACTTCCCGAGCCTGTGGACCGAGTGGAACGGCAAGTACCGCGACACGGTGCGCGACTACTGGCGCGGTGAACCGGCGACGCTGGGCGAGTTCGCGTCTCGGCTCACCGGCTCGTCGGATCTGTACGAGCCGACCGGTCGGCGCCCGAGCGCCAGCATCAACTTCGTCACCGCGCACGACGGCTTCACGCTGCGGGATCTGGTGTCCTACAACGAGAAACACAACGACGCCAACGGCGAGGACAACCGCGACGGCGAGAGCCACAACCGGTCGTGGAACTGCGGCGTCGAAGGACCCACCGACGACCCCGAGATCCTGGCGCTGCGGGCGCGCCAGCAGCGCAACCTGCTGGCCACGCTGATCCTGAGCCAGGGCACGCCGATGCTGGCCCACGGTGACGAGATCGGACGCACCCAGCACGGCAACAACAATGTGTACTGCCAGGATTCGCCGCTGGCCTGGATGGACTGGTCGCTGGCCGAGACCAACGCCGACCTGCTCGCGTTCACCCGCTCGGTGATCGCGCTGCGCACCGAGCACCCGATCTTCCGGCGCCGCCGCTTCCTGGCCGCCGGCCCGGGCGACGGCGCCGAGCGCGGCCGCGAGATCGCCTGGTTCACCCCGTCGGGCGCGGAGATGACCACCGACGACTGGCACAGCGGCTTCGGCAAATCGCTGGCCGTGCTGCTCGACGGCGACGGCATCCCCGAACCGGGCCCGCGGGGGGAACGCATCACCGACGACTCGTTCCTGCTGTGCTTCAATGCGCACGACGAAGCGCTCGATTTCGTGTTGCCCGCGCCGGAGTTCGGTGCGGAATGGACTCTCGCCCTCGACTGCTCGACCCCCACCGGGGCGGCCGACGCGGTGTTCGCCGCGACGACCGCCCTGCCCGTCCCCAGCCGCTGCCTGCTCGTCCTGCGCCGAACCGCCTGACCGAAACGATGACCGAGACCGCCGTGACCGATCCGCTGACCCTGCTGCACCGCGCGCCCCTCCGGGCGAGCACGGTGCGCAGCACCTACCGGCTGCAGTTGCGGCCGGACGCGCTCACCTTCGCCGATGCCCGAGCGATCGCCGAATACCTGCAGCAGCTCGGGATCTCGCACCTGTACCTGTCGCCGATCCTCACCGCCGCGCACGGCTCGACGCACGGCTACGACGTCACCGACCCGACCACCGTCTCGGCCGCGCTCGGCGGGCCCACCGGGCTCAAGGCGCTCTCGGACGAGGTGCGCAGCCGGGGCATGGGGTTGATCGTGGACCTGGTGCCCAATCACGTGGGCGTGGGCGATCCGAAGCAGAACCCGTGGTGGTGGGACGTGCTGCGCAACGGCCGCGAGTCCAAGTACGCCAAGTTCTTCGACATCGACTGGAGCCAGGGCAACGGCGCGGGCGGCAGGCTGGCGCTGCCGGTGCTGATGAGCGAGAACGACCCGGCGGCGCTGACCGTCGACCGGTCGGGCCCGGAACCGATGCTGGCGCTGCACGATCTGCGCTTTCCGATCGCGCCGGGCACCGACGGCGACAACGCGCTGCGCATCCACGACCGCCAGCACTACCGGCTGGTGAGCTGGAAGGCCGGCGTGTGCACCTACCGGCGTTTCTTCGCGGTGAGCGGTCTGGCGGCGTTGCGGCAGGAGGACCCCGAGGTCTTCGAGGCGACCCATCGTGAGCTGGCGGCATGGTGTGAGCACGACCTGATCGACGGTGTGCGCGTGGACCACCCCGACGGCCTCTCCCATCCCAGCGCCTACCTCACCCGGTTGCGCCGGTTGATCGGCCCGCAGCGACTGCTGCTGGTGGAGAAGATCCTCGCCAATCGCGAGCCGCTGGACGCGACGCTGCCGGTCGACGGCACCACGGGGTACGACGCGCTCGCCGATGTCGGTGGCGTGCTGATCGATCCGTCCGGCGAGGCGACGCTGACCGAGTTGTCCCAGCACGTCGCCGGGCACGGCAGCGACCGGGCGTGGTTCGGCGAGACCGAACACCGCATCAAGCGCGCCGTCGCGGAAACCATTCTGGCGCCGGAGATCCGGCGGCTGGTCGCGGCGATCAAGCGCGACGGCAACGCGGGTAGTTTCGACACGCTCGCGGTGAGCAACGCGACCATCGAGGTGCTGGCGTTCATGCCGGTCTACCGGGTGGACTACGCGCCGCTGGCCGGGATCACCGCCGCGGTGGTCGCCGAGGTGGAGAAGCGCAACGCCGAACTCACCGCGCCGCTGTCGGTGCTGGTGACCGCGCTGGCCAAAGGCGGCGAGGCGGCGATCAGGTTCTCCCAGGTGTGCGGGGCGATCACCGCGAAGTCGGTCGAGGACACCATGTTTTACCAGGGCGCGCGCCTGGTGTCGCTGCAGGAGGTGGGTGGCAATCCGGCGCGGTTCGGCCACTCCGTCAACGACTTCCACCTGTCCAACAGCGAACGCTCGCAGCGCTGGCCCGCCACCATGACGACCCTGTCGACCCACGACACCAAGCGCGGTGAGGACGTGCGCGCCCGGATCGGGGTGTTGTCGCAGGTGGCCGAGCTGTGGTCGCAGCGGGTGCGCGGCTGGCTCGAGACCACCCCGGCGCCCGACGGCGCGACGGCACTGTTCCTGTTGCAGAACATGTTCGGGATCTGGCCCGCCGACGGCAGACCCGCGTCGTCGGTCCCAGGGCTGCGGGACCGGCTGCACCAGTTCGCGGAGAAGGCGATTCGCGAGGCGGGGGTGAAGACCTCCTGGGAGGAGCCGGACGCGCAGTTCGAGGCGGCGGTGCACGGCTGGCTGGACGCGGTGATCGACGGCCCGGTCGGCACCGGCATCGGCGATCTGGCCCACGAACTCGCCCCGCACGCGTGGTCGGACGCGGTGGCGCAGAAGCTGCTGCAGCTGTGCGGTCCCGGCATCCCCGACCTGTATCAGGGCACCGAGCTGTGGGAGGACTCGCTCGTCGACCCGGACAACCGGCGGCCGGTGAACTTCGCCGTCCGCGCGGGTCTGCTCCAATCCCTCACCGAGCCACCGACACTCGACACCACGGGCGCGGCGAAGATGTGGGTGGTCGCCTACGCGCTGTGGCTGCGCCGGGAGCGCCCTGAGTGCTTCGTCGGCGGGTCGTATCTGCCGATGTTCGCGGCCGGTGAGCACGCGCATCGGGTCGTCGCCTACGGCCGCGGGGCGGCCGGCGAGGACGTCGAGGTGATCGTGGTGGCGACCCGGCATTCGGTCGGCCTCGCGGCCACCGGCTGGCTCGACACGACACTGTCACTGCCGGAAGGCAATTGGACCGATCGGCTGACGGGTACCGCCTACTCGGGCGGCGTCAAGATGGAGAAGCTGTTCGCGCGGCTGCCGGTCGCGCTGCTGGTGCGCTGAGACCTGTTCCGCGACAGCGGAACGGGACCACGGTGCTCGTGGTCCCGTTCCGGTGCGATCGTCACGCGGTGCGCAGGCCGCGGTACTGCAGTGCGGCGAAACCGCCGACGGTGACCGCCTGCATCACCGCCCACACCGTGCCGACGGTGGTCAGGCTCAGCGCTCCGGTGAGCACGGCGGCGAGGCTGGCCACGACCCAGGCCGCGTTGCCGATCGCGACCGCGCCGGCCGCGGGCCGGGAGATCGGCGAGCGGAGACCGACCACCGCCACGGCGAGCCCGTAGGCGGTGAGGAAGGCGCCGATGGCGAGACCGGCGCGCACCTCGAGGCCGAGCAGACGCTCCAGCGGGTAGGCCAGCGCGAGGTAGGCCAGGCCGTTCACGCCGGTCACGACGGCGTCGAGGCGCAGCGACAGGCGCAGCAGGGGCTCGCCGGGCGCGAGCAGGGCGGACAGGCGGGACGGGGCGGTGGTGGTCATGGCGGATCTCCTGGTTCGGGCGGATGGGGTCAGGCGGAGGTGGGGACCTTGTCGAGGAAGCCGAAGACGCTGTCGATGCGGCCGTCGGTGAGGACGGCGACGTCGAAGCCGATCACCACCGGCTCGCCGTCGGCGGGGCCGAGGCCCCAGGTGAAGCGGACCTGGTCGTGGTGCGCGTCGACCGGTCCGGCCAGGCGGAAGGTCCAGTCGGGGAACTGGGCCTGCACGCCGGCGATGGCGGCCTCGAGTTCGGCGTGGCCGGTGACCGCGACCAGCGGGTCGACATAGCGGGCCTCGGGGGTGAACAGGCGGGCCACCGCGGCGCGGCGGTCGCTGGGCTCGCGGGTGTTCCATGCCTCCAGGTACTGCGCGACGACGGTGTTCATGGTGACCTCCGAAATAGGCTTTGAGCTGGTGTTTCGTGGGTTCGTTCCCGCTATGACTCCTACGGTATTTCGCCGCGGGGGCCTGCCGAATCAGTCGCCTATAGGTACTTTCGCGACGCGGTACCGGCACGGCGATACCGTGGTGCGCATGCTCTACGGACGTGAGGCCGAACAGGCCGTCATCGACGACCTGCTCGACGGTGCGCGCGCCGGGCGCAGCGGGGCCCTGGTGCTGCGGGGCGAGGCCGGGATCGGCAAGTCGGCGCTGCTGGACTACGCGGCGGCGCGCGGGATCACGGCGGTGCGGGGCGCGGGAATCGAGTCCGAGGCCGAATTGCCGTTCGCGGCACTGCATCTGCTGCTGCGGCCCGGGATGGCGCTGGTGCCGCGGCTGCCGCCGCGCCAGCGGGAGGCGCTGGAGTCGGCCTTCGGGCTCGGCGCGAGCGCGCCCGCGGACCGCATGCTGATCGGCCTCGCCGTGCTCACCCTGTTGGCCGAGGAGACGGCGGACGGTCCGCTGCTCGTGCTGATCGACGACGCGCACTGGCTGGACCGGGCCACCGCCGAGACGCTGCTGTTCGCCGCGCGCAGGCTCGACGCGGAGGGCGTGGTGATGCTGTTCGCCGCCCGCTCCGGGCCGGACGACTTCCCGGCGCCCGGCCTGCCGGAGTTGGCGCTGTCCGGCTTGCCCGCCGAGGCGTCGGCCGCCCTGCTCGACGCGGGAGCGACCGCGCTGTCGCCCACGGCGCGGTATCGGCTGCTGGTCGAAGCGGGCGGCAATCCGCTGGCGCTACTGGAACTTCCCTCGGTGCTCGGCGCGGTGGACGATCTCAATCCGCTGCCGTTGACGCAGCGATTGCAGCTGGCGTTCTACGGCAGGGTGGCCCGGTTGCCCGCCGCCACGCGCACGATGCTGCTGGTCGCGGCCGCGGCGGGCACCACGGACCTCGGCCCGATCCTGCGGGCCGCCGCCCGCCTCGGCGCGGCGCTGACCGATCTGCAACCCGCCGCCGACGCGGGGCTGGTGCGCACCGACGGGCAGGTGGTGACGTGGCGTCATCCACTCTCCCGCGCGGCCGTCTACCAGGGCTCGGCGCTCACCGATCGGCTGGCCGTCCATCACGCGCTCGCCGAGGCCATGACCGACCCCGACACCGCCGACCTGCGCGCGTGGCATCTGGCCAGTGCCGCAACGGGTTCCGACGAGCAGGCCGCCTCGGCCCTGGAGCACACCGCCGATCGGGCGCGGCGCCGCAACGGATTCCACGGCGCGGTCGCGGCCTACGATCGCGCCGCCGCCCTGAGCGCCGGCCGCGAAGCCCGCGTCCGCAGACTCGTCGCCGCCGCCGAAACCGCCACCGAGGCTGGGTTGTTCGAGCACGCGGCCCACCTCGCCGACCGCGCCGCCGCCCAGCTCGGGCGCACTGATCGGGCACCGGGCACCGGGGGACGCGCCACCACCGAACCCGGGCGTGCCGTGGGCGACAACGGTCGCACACCGAAGCAGGACGGCCCCGCGGCCTACGACTCGTCGAGCATCGGACTTCCCGGGTGCGCACCCAGCGAGGAGAACGCGGAATCCACGCGGACCACCGACTCCACCGGCAGCGTGGGCTCCGGGCGCGAGGCGGATCCGGGCGATGCGTTGTCACTGCGCTTGGAGCTGATCCGCGCCCAGGTCGAATTCGCGTCGGGGGCACCAGGTTCCGCACACCGTCGGCTGATGGCAGCTGCGCGTGCCAGCGCCCGGCAGCGCCCGACGTCCGCACGCACGCGAACACAGACGGCGCACGGGCGACCAGCGGACCCCGTCGACACCGACGGGCCCGCCCACTCCGTCGGCGGGCGAGTACCCGCGCAGATCGTGACGCGGGCGGTGCATACGGCGTGGTACCTCGGGCCGGCGGAGCTCGACGAGGTGGCCGAGCTGCTGGCCACCTCGGCACTGGACGAAGACGACCCGTTCACGCCGATCGCGCGCTACCTGACCGGGTCGCTGACCGGACGGCGCACGGTCGAGCTGCGCGAGGCCGCCGCGGCGGCCAGGGCCAACGGCGCCGACAGCCCGGCCGATCTCGTGCAGCTGTGCGGCAGCGGACTGGTGGTGGGTCAGGACGAGCAGGTGGGTGAACTGGCCGACGAGCTCATCGCCGAGAGCCGCGAGCAGGGCCGCCTCGCGCTGCTGGCGCCGCTGCTGTTCTTCCGCGCCGAGGCCGAGCTGTTCGGCGGACGGCCCGGCGCCAGTCGCGGCGCGGCCGAGGAGGGGGTGCGGATCGCCACCGATATCGGTCAGCCGCAGTGGATCAGCCAGCTCAGTGCGTTCCTGGCGTATCTGGCGGCGCTGCGCGGCGACGAGGCGGCCTGCCGCGAGCACGTCGACCGGACGACGGCCGAGGAGTTCGGTGGGGCGCGCGCGGCCGGTGCCCCGTGGGCGCACGCGGCGCTGGCGCTGCTGGCGCTCGGCGCGGGCAGGCTCGAGCAGGCGCGGGCCGAGCTCGAGCACATGACGGTGGAACCGGCCCGACATCATGTGAGCGGGTTGCGCAGCCTGGCCGATCAGATCGAGGTGGCGGCACGGCTCGGCGCACCGGCGGAGACGGCGATGGCGCAGCTCGCCGAGTGGTCGGCGCGGGCGGCGCAGCCGTGGATCGCCGCGCTGGTGGCCAGGGGGCGGGCACTGCTGGCCGAGGGCGCCGACGCGGAGCCGCATTTCCGGGACGCCCTGGTCGGCAACCGCCCGCTCGACGAGGGGCGCACCCGGCTGCTGTACGGCGAGTGGTTGCGCAGGGACAAGCGCAAAGCCGACGCGCGCACCCAGCTCGAGCTGGCACTCGCCCTGTTCGAGCGGCTCGGCGCGGCACCGTGGAGCGCGAGGGCGCGCACGGAACTGGCCGCGCTGGGAATCGGGGTCGACGCGCGGCCGAGCGCGGGCCCGCTGAGCGTGCTCACCCCGCAGGAGGCCCAGATCGTGCGGCTGGCCGCGCAGGGGTTGTCGAATCGGGAGATCGCGGCGCGTCTGGTGCTGAGTCACCGCACGGTCGGGCACCACCTGTACAAGGCGTATCCGAAACTGGGCGTGCTCTCGCGCGGGGAGCTGAGCTCGCTCGAGCTAGCGGAGTGAGTGCGCCCGGACGGCGCCGACGGTCCAGCGCGCGGTGGCGACCGCGGCCGCGACCAGCACGGCGGTCTGCGCCGAGCCGACGACGAGCAGCAGCAGGGCACCGACGACCAGCCCGGCGACCAGCGCCTCGAGCTTGTAGACCGGCCAGGCGCTGCCCGCGATGTCGACGGTCGCGCGCGCTGCCGAAGGGGTGACCACTGCCATGCACACAGGATAGGCGCATTCCGAAGTTCGGGCCACCGAACTTTCCGGTCGGGACCTATCGGGAACATCACACGACGACGGATCGTTGTGCAGGTCATGCCACTGACTGGAGAGTACGCACCGAGCACTTCCGATTGGGCACGCACCCAGGCCGAGACCTACGAGAACTCCGGCGGAGCCGACGGCACCTCACTGCAGGGCAAGCCCGTCATCCTGCTCACCACCAAGGGCGCCAAGACCGGCAAGCTGCGCAAGACGCCGCTCATGCGGGTCGAGCACGACGGTGAGTACGCCGTCGTCGCGTCGCTGGGCGGGGCGCCGAAGCATCCCGTCTGGTACTTCAACATTAAGGCCGAACCGCACGTCGAGCTGCGCGACGGGACCGTCAACAAGGACTACACCGCGCGCGAGGTCTTCGGCGAGGAGAAGGCGCTGTGGTGGGATCGCGCGGTCGCGGTCTGGCCCGACTACGCCGAATACCAGAAGAAGACCGATCGCGAGATCCCGGTCTTCGTCCTGACGCCGCGCTGACCTCGGTGTACCGGCTCCCCCGCCGCGGCACGGCGCCGCGGCGGGCGGTGCGCGGGCACCTCGAACCACCTCGGTAGCATTTACCGGGTGTCCCCCATCGCTGACGTCGCCGAAGTGTCCGTAACCCGTCCGCCGCTGACCGCGGACGAGATCGACGCCGCCGCCAAGCGAATTTCCGACATCATCGAGCCGACGCCGCTGCAGTTCTCCCCGCGGCTGTCGGCGAGCACCGGTGCGCAGGTGTATCTCAAGCGCGAGGACCTCACCGCGGTGCGCTCGTACAAGCTGCGCGGCGCCTACAACCTGATGGTCCAGCTCACCGCCACCGAACGCGCGGCGGGCGTCGTCGCGGCCAGCGCGGGCAACCACGCGCAGGGCGTGGCCTTCGCCTGCCGCGCCATGGGCGTGCGCGGGCGCATCTACGTGCCGACCACCACCCCGAAGCAGAAGCGCGACCGCATCCGCGTGCACGGCGGCGAGTTCGTGGAACTGATCGCCGTCGGCGAGACCTACGACGCGGCCGCCGCGGCCGCCGCCGACGACGTCGCCCGCACGGGCGCGACCATGGTGCCGCCCTTCGACGACCCGCGCACCGCCGCGGGCCAGGGCACCATCGCCGCCGAATTCCTCGAACAGCTCGGCACCGCGCCCGATCTGGTGATCGTGCCCGTCGGCGGCGGCGGATGCCTCGCCGGCATCGGCACCTACCTGCGCGAGCGCGCGCCGCGGACCGGCCTGCTCGGTGTCGAGCCCGCGGGCGCGGCGTCGATGACCGCGGCGCTGGTGGCGCGCGGTCCGGTGACGCTGCCCGAGATCGATCCGTTCGTCGACGGCGCGGCCGTGCGCCGCATCGGCGATCTGCCCTACCAGGCGGCCGCCTCGTTCGGCGGCCGGGTGGTCTCGCACGCCTCGTTGCCGCTGCTGGTCACCAGCGAATCCCCCACCGGCACAGCCTCGTTCCGGATGATGCAGATCGACGAGGGCGCCATCTGCACCGCCATGCTCGACCTCTACCAGAACGAGGGCATCATCGCCGAGCCCGCGGGCGCGCTCGCCACCGCGGCGCTGGCCGAGGTCGACGTCGAGCCGGGGTCGACGGTGGTCGTGCTGGTCTCCGGCGGCAACAACGACGTCTCGCGGTACGGCGAGATCATCGAGCGCTCGCTGGTGCACCGGGGCCTCAAGCACTACTTCCTGGTGGACTTCCCGCAGGAGCCCGGTGCGCTGCGCCGGTTCCTCGACGATGTCCTCGGCCCGGACGACGACATCACCATGTTCGAGTACGTCAAGCGCAACAACCGGGAGACCGGGGCGGCGCTGGTCGGCATCGAGCTCGGCGCCACCGACGACCTGGCGTCGCTGCTGCACCGCATCGAGGAGTCCCCGATCCAGGCCGAGCGCCTGGAACCGGGGTCTCCGGCGTACCGCTACCTGACCTGAGCGCTCACGCGGCCGCGCGGTCGATCTTCGCCCCGCGGCCGCGGGTGGCGCGCGCGCCCGCGACGGCCAGCGGCAGCAGCCAGCTCAGCGCGACCTGATCGTAGGCCAGCAGACTCTGGTCGAGCCGGTTGTGCACGTAGGCGATCGAGAGTCCCGACTGCGGATCGACCCAGCCGAACGAGCCGCCGAGGCCGATGTGGCCGAAGCCGTTGCGCGCGCCGGGCACCGGGATCGAGTGGTAGCCCAGGTGCCACATCATCGGCAGATAGAACAGGGCGTGGTCGACGCGGTAGGTCTGCACCCGGCGGATGGCCCGGTGCGTCTCGGGCCGCAGGTACGGCCGCCCGTCGACGGTGACGCCGTCGGCGAGCGCGGCGTACATCCTGGCCAGCGCCGAGGCGGTGCACACGCCGTTGCCCGCGGGCATCTCGGTGGCCAAGATGGTGGGATCGTCGCCGTCGAGGATGGTGTTGAGGCCGGGCACGAACAGGCAGCGTGAGGCGGCGCCGAGCGGACCTGGCATCCACTGCCCGACCCGGCTCAGGACGCCCGCGGCGATCGGGTGCCCCGTCAGGTTCAGGTGCGCGCCGGCCAGGCGGGCGTATTCGGTCGAGGAACCCACGGGCGGGCGGCCGAGGTGGATGCCCTCGATGCCGAGCGGCTCGGTGACCTCGGTCCGGATCAGCTCGCTCATCGACTGCCCGGTGACCGCCCTGGCCAGGCCGGCGAGCAGCCAGCCGTAGGTGAGCGCGTGGTAGGTCGGGATGCCGCGCAGCCGGTCGGGGGCGGCCAGCGCCAGCCGGTCCTCCATGAGCTCGTGATCGAGCGATTCGGCGGCGGTGTCGGCGACCGCGCCCAGCGAGGACAGCCCGGCGCGGTGGGTGAGGACGTCGGCGACGGTGATGTCGCCCTTGCCGTTGGCGGCGAAGCGCGGCCAGTACTCGGCGACGGGCGCGCGGTAGTCGAGCAGTCCGCGATCGGCCAGCCGGTGGATGACGGTCGCCGTGACGCCCTTGGTCGCGGAGAACACGATGGCGCCGGTGTCGGCCGTCCACGGGCGCTGATCCCCCGCGCTGCCCGCCCAGACGTGGGCGAGTGGCTCACCGTGTCGATGGATCGCCAGGGCGCCGCCCGCGCCGCGGCGATGGCCGATCAAGGTGGCGAAGGCGCGCACCAGCGGACCGAATCCGGCCGGGGCGAAACCGCCGACACCGGCCGGAAGGGCAGCACTGTCCTGCCCGTAAGCGTCGTTGCTCATCGTATTACCGTACGGACGTCTGTTCGCTTGGGCAACGGTCGCGGAACGACCGTGCCCTAGCTGTGCCCTGCCGGGATCATTCGGTGACCACGGTGCCCGCGCCGTCGCCCTCCTCCAGGACGGCGAAGCTGTGGCCCGAGATGAGCGTTCCCGCACCGGATTCGGTGGCGGGCGCCCAGGCCAGCAGCACCCGGCCGTGCACCGGGATCACGGCCTCGTCCTCGGCCAGGTTGCACACCACCGAGATCCGCCCGCGGCGCAGCACGAACCAGCGCCGCGCCTCGTCGTAGTCGGCCCAGACCCGTTCCAGCCAGGGATCGCCGAACTCCGGCCTCGCCTTGCGCAGCGCGAGCAGGGCGCGATAGCAGGCCAGCAGCCGGGCGTGCGGTTCGTGGGTCGGTTCGGTCCAGTCGAGGATCGAGCGGGTGAAGGTGGCGGGGTCCTGGGGGTCCGGGATCTCGTCGGTGGCCCAGCCGTGCTCGGCGAACTCGGCGCGCCTGCCCGCGGCGGTGGCCGCGGCGACGGCCGGATCGGTGTGCGAGGTGAAGAACTGGAACGGGGTGCGCGCGCCCCACTCCTCGCCCATGAACAGCATCGGCGTGCTCGCGGAGAGCAGCACGAGCGCGGCCTTCACCGCGAGCTGGCCGGGCGTCAGGTACGCGCTCGGGCGGTCGCCGAGCGCCCGGTTGCCGATCTGGTCGTGGGTGCAGGTGTAGCCGAGCAGCGCGCTGCCGGGAATCAGATCGCGGCGCAGCGGGATGCCGTGGGTGCGGCCGCGGAAACTGGAATAGGTGCCTGCGTGGAAGAACCCGTGCGTCAGCGTCTGCGCGAGACAGGCCAGCGACCCGAAATCGGCGTAGTAGCCCTGCCGTTCGCCGGAGACGGCCGTGTGCACGGCGTGGTGCAGGTCGTCGTTCCACTGGCCGGTGAGCCCGTAGCCACCCGCGGCGCGCGGGGTGATCAGGCGCGGGTCGTTGAGGTCGCTCTCGGCGATCAGGCTGAGCGGGCGGCCCAGATGCGCTGACAGGGCGGCGGTTTCGACGGCGAGTTCCTCGAGCAGGTGGATCGCGGTGCGGTCGACCAGCGCGTGCACGGCGTCCAGGCGCAGGGCATCGACGTGGAATTCGCGCAGCCAGCGCAGGGCGTTGTCGATGATGTGGCGGCGCACCGCGTCGGATCCGGGTCCGTCCAGGTTGACGCTCTGCCCCCAGGTGTTGCGGCCCTCGCTGAGGTAGGGACCGAAGCGCGGCAGGTAGTTGCCGGAGGGGCCGAGATGGTTGTAGACGACGTCGAGGCAGACCGCCAGCCCGCGGGCATGACAGGCGTCGACGAACCGCTGCAAGCCGTCGGGGCCGCCGTAGCTCTCCTGCACCGCGTACCAGAGCACGCCGTCGTAGCCCCAGTTGTGGGTGCCGTCGAAGGCGTTGACCGGCATCAGCTCCACCGTGGTGACGCCGAGGTTCACCAGGTGATCGAGCCGCTCGATCGCCGCGTCGAAGGTGCCCTCGGGGGTGAAGGTGCCGATGTGCAGCTCGTAGAACACCGATCCGGCGAGCTGGCGTCCGGTCCAGCCGTGATCGGTCCATGCCTCGGGGTCGAGGTCGTGCACCGCCGAGGGCGCGTGCACGCCGTCGGGTTGGCGCGGCGAGCGCGGGTCGGGCAGGACGGTCGGATCGTCGTCGATCAGGAATCCGTATCCGGCGCCCTGCCCGGCCTCGACGGTGACCGACCACCAGCCGCCGCCGTTGCGGCGCATCGGGTGGTCCACCTCGTCCAGCTGCAGCCGCACCGCCCCCGCCGTCGGCGCCCACACCCGAAACTGCCTCATGGCCCCAGCATCGCACGGGGACGGTGATCGGGCAGGCCGACCGGCGCGGCGGTCAGCCGTGGGCGACGACGCCGACCGGGCCCGTGCCGAGGCACAGCTCGATGCCGGGGGTGAGCACGCGCACGCGCAGGGCCGATCCGCCGCCGAGCATGCGCAGATAGACCGGATGCAAGCCGGCGCGCACCTCGGCGACGGTTTCCGCGCCGCCCTCGAAGGACACCGCGATGGTCCCGTCCCGGTCGGACAGGTAGTTCAGCTGGGCGGTCCATTCCCTGGTCTGCATGGGACCGTCCAGCGGGAGCCGCACGGCCGATCCGCCCGGCACCCGGTACCCGCAGCCCGGCTCGGGGCCGGGCACGGTCGAGCGGTTCCACCACACCTGCGCGTCGACGAGTTCGCCGTCGTCGGTGAACATGCGCAGGTGCGAGGTCGACCGCGCGAAGGTGCCGGGGCCGGCCAGCGGAGCGAAGACGTGATCGGTCATGTTCTGCGGGAAGGCCAAGGGGTTGAGCACATTCCACGGCACCTCCTGCGGGAGCAGCGGCGCGTCCGATTCGGGCAGCGCGGCCCGGACACCCGTGACGTAGGTCCGAGCCGGGCTCGGTTCCCACGCGCGGGTGAAGGTGGCGGTCGAGTAGATGCTGCTCGCGACGAACGCGACGACCACCGCGACACCCGCGACTCCCTTGCCCTGAGGTCCGGACCACCGCCCACTTCCGACCTGCCTGGCCGGGAACCCACCATCGAGCGCGGCCACCGGGTCGTGCCGGTCGGCCACACGACTGCCCGCGTCGGCGACGTCGCCGACGCTCGCCGGCCCGAGTGCCTCCGCGGGATCGGTGGCGGTCGATGCCCCTCGCGAGCCGGGTGCCGAGGTCATCGCCCGAGGTGCGGCGAGCAGCAACAACGCCAGCCCCACACTCGCGATGACCGCGAAGTCGGCGAAGTACCGGATGGATTGCAGCAGCAGCGCCGCCGTTCCGGGGCCGTCGCGCAGAACGACCACCGGGGCGACGGTCAGGACGACATAGGCCGCGGCGCACGCCCAGACCGCGACGACGCGGACGCGATGACGAATCGTCCACGCCGCGAACAGGATCAACGCCGCCCAGCACACCGCGACCGCGACACCGGGCGGGTCGGCCCACGGCGTCGCGGGCTGCCAGCGTTCCCAGCGCCACGGACCTCCGAAGAGCGTGGGCACCAGCCCGTCGGAGAGTGCCTGGCGCAGCAGGGCGGCGGGGTTCTCGGGGCGGGACAGGCCGCGCGGGCGCTGGATGACCAGCAGAAAGAACGCCGACCAGGCCAGCAGTACCCCGCCCGCCGCCGTCCACAGCGCGGCACCGCGCCGGACGGCCGCGCGCACCGATTCGCCGTAGACGTGGGCGAGCAGCGCCACCACCGCCACGGCCACCGGCAGCACCACCACGGCCTTCTCGAAGAACAGCAGCGCGAGCGCGAACACCGCCGCCCCCGACACCGCGTACCGCCGCCGGCCGGCGCGCGTCAGCAGCACCGCGTCCGCGCTCACCCAGGCCAGGGCGATCTGCAGGGGCAGGGCGTTCACCGCCGCCGACCACCACGCGAACGCGGGCACGGTCAACGGCACGAACAGGAAGAAGATCAGCGGCCCGAGCATCCGGAGCCGCCACCCGAGCAGCACGACCAGCAGTCGCAGCACCGCCAGCGAGGCGAGCAGTTGCAGTACCAGCAGCACCACGGCGGCGACACCCCAGCGCAGCGGTGCGACCTCGGTGACCAGCCAGGTCAGCGCGAAGGTCAGCGGCATCACGTGCCCGTCGTGGCTGGTGAACAGCAACTCCGCCGACCACAGCGGATGCCTGCCCGCCTCGCCGATCAGGATGAAGTCGTCCCAGTAGAAGAAGCCGCACGCGGCGACCCAGGCCCGCGAGGCCAGCTGGGCGACGACCAGGCCGAGGGCCACGAGCACCACCGCACGCCCGGTCGGCGCGCGGCCCCTCGAACGCGTCGGCGGCGCGGTCCGCGGTGGCGAGTCGAGTCGCAGGGCTGACATCACGCCTCTCGACGCTAGCCCGTCCGCCGCCGGGTTTCGATCACCCCGCGCCACGCCATTTTGGACTGATATATCCAAAACGTGCTACCGTCCGGGCATGGCCCGCCCCAAGGAATTCGACGAGGACCGTGCGATCGATGCCGCCATGCGCGCCTTCTGGTCGGCCGGTTACGAAGCCACCTCCACCCAGGACCTCTGCGCGGCAACAGGTCTCGGTCGCAGCAGCATCTACAACACCTTCACCAGCAAGCACGACCTGTTCGAGCGCGCGCTGCGCCGCTACATGACGACCAAGAACGCGTCGATCTTCGAGATCCTCGACGGCGACGCGCCGGCCCGCGAGCGCCTGCGCGCCGTCCTGCGCCAGGTCGCCGACGCGCCCGACGAGGACCCGACCGGCTGCCTCGTCGTCAATTCCACGATCGAGCTCGCCCCGCGCGACCCCGCCGTGCGCGCCACCTTGCTGACCGACCAGGAGCGCCGGCTCGACGCACTGACCGCCACCCTGCGCGAGGGCCAGCGCGCCGGCGAGATCACCACCGAGCGCACCGCCCGCGACCTCGCCCAGTTCCTCACCGCGACCATCGGCGGCATGCGGGTGGCCGCTCGCGGCGGCGCGGACCGAGCCACGCTGGAGGCGATCGCCGACACCGCCCTGCGCTGCCTGTAGTCACCACCCGCCGGCTCGGCGTCAAGCCGTGCCCAGATTTTGGACTGATCAATCTAAAACATCGAGAAGGGTTCCCATGCCTCCCGCCATTTACATCCTCGGGCTGTCGATCTTCGCCCAGGGCACCTCCGAGCTGATGCTCGCCGGACTGCTCACCGATCTGTCCGCCGATCTCGGCGTGTCCATTCCCCGTGCGGGCCTGCTCATCTCGGCCTTCGCGCTCGGCATGCTGGTCGGCGCGCCACTGCTCGCCGTGGTGACCCTGCGCTGGCCGCGGCGCGACGCCCTGCTGGCCTTCCTCGCGATCTTCGTCGCCGCCCATGCGGTCGGCGCGCTGACCAGCGACTACTGGGTCCTGTTCGGCACCCGCGTGGTGAGCGCGTTCGTCTACGCCGGGTTCTGGGCGCTCGCGGCCACCACCGCGGTGAGCCTGGTCCCGGCGAATCTGCGCGGCCGGGCCATGGGCATCGTCGCGGGCGGGCTGACCATCGCCACCATCGTCGGCGTGCCCGCGGGGACGGTGATCGGTCAGCACTTCGGCTGGCGGGCGGCGTTCTGGGCGGTGGCCGCGCTGTCGGCGCTGTCGATGATCGGGGTCGTCGCGAGAATTCCGGGCGGGCGGCCGGGCGCCGTCGCGTGCCTGGATCGCGAGTTGCGGGTGATGGCGAATCCGCGACTGTGGTTGTCCTACACCGCCACCGCGCTCTCGACCGGCTCGACGTTCGCCGTCTTCGCCTACCTCGGGGCCCTGCTCGCCGACGCGACCGCCGTCTCGGCGACCTGGATTCCGCTGGTCCTGGCCCTCTACGGCGTCGGTGGCCTGCTCGGCATCACCCTCGGCGGGCGCACTTCCGACCGTCACCCGTTCCGCACCCTCTACGTCGGCGCGAGCGGCATGACCGTGATCGCCGCGGCGCTGGCGCTGACACTGCGCTCCCCCGCGCCCGTGGTCGTGCTCGTCTTCCTACTCGGCGCTTTCGGATTCGCCACGAACCCGGCCTTGAACACCCGCGTCTTCGCCCTGGCCGGTGACGCGCCGACGCTGGCGACGGCCACGAACTTCTCCGCTTTCAATGTCGGCATCACCGTGGGGCCCTGGCTCGGCGGTCTCGCCCTCGGGGCCGGGTTCGGCTACGCGGCGGTCGGCTGGATCGGCGCCGCCCTCGGGGCGGCGATGCTCGCGGCGGTCGCCGTCGCCCACCGGCTCGAACGACGCCCGGCCACCGACACCCGGACGGATCCGCACACGGTCCACGCCGTCGCCTCGTGATGTCCGCTCGCCGCGGCCGGACCCTGGAAATCTTACGATCGCGTGATGGTCTCGATCCGAGGTTTTCGCCACGGCCGCGCGGGTACAGGTTTATGTCGAGCCGTGGCACCACCGGTGCGGGCGTAGCGCGTATCCCGAGCTCGACGGCGTCGTGTAGCACTATTCGTTAGAGAAGCTAAGGTTTTGGCGTTCTCCGGCGATATCGTTCGAACTTGGGATCTGATGAATGGTTGAGGTAATCGAAGCGCGGCCGCACACCGTGACCGAGCTTCCGGAAGATGTACCGCCGCAACGGGATCGATCGCGCTGGACCGCGTTGGCGGCCGTGCTCGGCGGCGTCCTGTTACTGGGCTGGCAGGGGACGCGATACGGCAACTGGCTCGTCGACGACGCCGCCATCACGTTCGCCTACGCCCGCAATGTCGCCGAGGGCGCAGGCCCGGTGCTGCAGCCCGGCGCGGAATCGGTGGAGGGATTCTCCAACCCCACCTGGCTGCTGGTGCTGGTAATCGGTAAGTGGCTCGGTCTGTTCGACCGCGGTGCCTTGTTCGGCATTCCCGACTATGTGCTCTACCCGAAGGCGATCGCGCTGCTGTGCTGCGCCGGAATTCTCCTCGCCTGCTACCTCGCCGCGCGGCGCGTCACCCGCCGGCCCGCGGCGGTGACCTTCGCGACCGCCGTGGTGCTGGCGGCGATTCCGTCGTTCGTCATCTGGTGCTTCTCCGGCCTGGAGAATTCGCTGTTCGCCCTGACAGCGTGCGTGCTGGCGGTGCACCTGTTCCTCGCGGTGCTGGATAAGCGCCTGTGGACGCCGTCGGTCGCGGTGATCGCCGGCGCGCTGGCGGCGTTCGCGGCCCTGACCCGGCCCGACGGTCTGATCTATCTGGCCGCCTATCCCTTGATCTCGCTGGTGCTGGTGCGGCGGACGGTGTGGCGCACCGCGTTGCGGCACGTGCTGTATTCCGGGGTGGCGTTCGCGGTGCCGTTCGGGGCGTATCTGCTGTGGCGCGTCGCCGAATTCGGCAGGCTCGTCGCGAACACGGCGGTGGCCAAGAATCAGGCGCTGCCGACCGTGTCCGACCTGACCCGGGCCGGGGAACTGGTGCAGTACGCGGGCGCGCCCGCGGTGATCGTGGCCGTCGGCGTGGTCGGGTTCGCCCTGGCCACGCCGAGCCGGTGGCGCGACGGTGTTGTGGCGCTGCTGGTTCCGCTGATCCTGGCGATCGTCGCCTACTGCGTGCTCGAGCCGGATTGGATGAAGCAGTTCCGGTTCGCCACCCCCGTGTGGGTTCTGGCCGCGCTGATCGTGGTGATCTCGGCGGCGGAAGTGCTGACGAGGCTGCGCACCCGGGGCCGGGCGCTGGTCGCGCTGACCCTGGCCGGCGCTCTGCTCCCCTCCGGGGTCGCGCTGGCCGACGCGGGCGCGGCCTATCGCGCCGACGCCGATGTGCCCCTGTGCTGGATCGCCACGCGATTCGGGCAGTACGTCAACGGCTACGCCGACATCATCGTTCTCGACCAGGGCAGTCTGCTGGCGCCCGACATGGGCGGCAGTGCGATGTCCTCGCGGCTGCGACTGATCGACATGGCCGGGCTGACCGAGGCGAAGATCGCCGACATCTACGCGGGCGAGGCCGACACGACGCTCGCGGACTACGTCTTCGAGGACCGCAAACCCACCTTCGTGCACACGCACGGCGTCTGGTTCGCCAACGAGCTCACCGTCGACCCGCGCATGACCCGTGACTACTACCAGGTCCATCGCTCCGAGGATCCGTCCTCCGCCGACGAGGACTGGGTCCGCAAGGACGTCGTCCGCGACGATGCACAGCTCGCACAGCTGCGTGAGTACTCCGGCACCGTCCTGCCCCATCTGCTCGCGGACTACCAGAAGACCGGCGAGTGCGGCGACACCCTGCGACCCGGCCAGACCCTCCCCCGCTGAATCGGACCTCACCGTGCGTGCGGCTAGCCTGTGAGGTGCGGCCGGAGCCCGACCAGGTGCTCCGGCCGCGGCAGGCGAACGACGACGACAAGGAGTCCACGGGTGGCTGTCCTGGACGCGAAGCTGAGCGACATCTACGACGAGGTGTTGCGCCGCAACCCCGGCGAAGCCGAGTTCCACCAGGCGGTCCACGAGGTGCTGGACAGCCTCGGCCCCGTCGTCGCCAAGCACTCGCACTACGCCGACGCCGCGGTGATCCGCCGGCTGTGCGAGCCCGAGCGGCAGATCATCTTCCGGGTGCCGTGGGTCGACGATTCCGGCGCCGTGCAGATCAACCGGGGCTTCCGCGTCGAGTTCAACTCCGCGCTCGGCCCGTACAAGGGCGGGCTGCGCTTCCATCCCTCGGTCTACCTGGGCATCGTGAAGTTCCTCGGCTTCGAGCAGATCTTCAAGAACTCGCTGACCGGTCTGCCGATCGGCGGCGGCAAGGGCGGCTCGGACTTCGACCCGAAGGGCCGCTCCGAGGGCGAGGTGATGCGGTTCTGCCAGGCGTTCATGACCGAGCTCTACCGGCATCTCGGCGAACACACCGACGTCCCGGCCGGTGACACCGGCGTCGGTGGCCGCGAGATCGGCTATCTGTTCGGCCAGTACAAGCGCATCACCAACCGCTACGAGTCCGGTGTTCTCACGGGCAAGGGCCTGACCTGGGGTGGTTCGCAGGTGCGCCGGGAAGCCACCGGCTACGGCGCGGTCTTCTTCGTCAACGAGATCCTCGCCGCGGCGGGCCGGTCCATGGACGGCCAGCGCGTGGTGGTGTCGGGCTCGGGCAATGTCGCCATCTACGCGATCGAGAAGGTCCACGAACTCGGCGGCACCGTGGTGGCGTGCTCGGATTCGAGCGGTTACGTCGTCGACGAGACCGGCATCGATCTCGCCCTGCTCAAGGAGATCAAGGAAGTTCAACGCGGCCGCATCGCCGACTACGCGCAGGCCCGCCCGCGCACCGCGCGCTTCATCGCCGACGGCTCCCTGTGGGAGGTGCCCTGCGACATCGCCCTGCCGTGCGCGACGCAGAACGAGCTCGACGGCGCCGCCGCGGGCAAACTCGTCGCCAACGGCTGCCGGATCGTCGCCGAGGGCGCCAACATGCCGTGCACGCCGGACGCGGTCCGCGTGTTCAACGAGGCCGGGGTGACCTTCGCCCCCGGCAAGGCCGCCAACGCGGGCGGCGTGGCGACCAGCGCACTCGAGATGCAGCAGAACGCCTCCCGCGACTCGTGGAGCTTCGAGCACACCGAGGAGCGCCTGGCCGAGATCATGCGCGGCATCCACGACCGCTGCCTGGCCACCGCCGACGAATACGGCGTCCCCGGCAACTACCAGGCGGGCGCCAACATCGCCGGTTTCATCCAGGTCGCCGACGCGATGCTCGCTTTGGGCGTCATCTGAGCGCGAGTCGGGCACGATGGAGTTCGTCGGGAAGGCCACGCACGACTGACAGAAAGGCGCGCGCGATGGGAAGCGACGGCCCGAACATCGAGGAACTCGCTGTCGACGAATGCTGGACGCTCATGCGCACCGGCGAGATCGGCCGCCTCGCCGTGTGGGTGGACGACCACCCCGACATCTTCCCGCTCAACTACGCCGTCGACCACGGCACCCTCGTCTTCCGCACCGCCCGCGGCACCAAGATGTCGGCCGCCCTGGCGGACGCGCCGGTCGCTCTCGAAGTCGACGGCTACCTCCCCGAAACCCACCAGGCCTGGAGCGTGGTGGTCAAGGGACAGGCCGAGGGAATCCGCGAAATCGACGACCTGATGGACACCGTCGACCTCCCCCTCTCCCCCTGGCAGGCAGGCGCGAAGGACTTCTTCCTCCGCCTCGTCCCCACCACCGTCACCGGCCGCCGCTTCCCCGTCGCCGACCCGGCTACCTGGCTCACCCCCCTCTCCACCGTCCGCCGCTCCCCTTCGGAATGAGGCACTGACGGACCGCGCCCACCTGACTCCCGGTCAGGTGGGCGCGATGCGGTGCGGGGTGCTCAGCCCAGGCAGCCGGGGCCGAGGAGGGCCTTGAGGTCGCCCATCAGGGCTGAGGAGGGGGTGACTCGCCAGCTGTCGTCGAGTTTCAGGAGGGTGGTCTTCTCGCGGGCGCCGACGTGGCGGACGTGGACGTCGGAGGTGCCGGGGTGGCGGGAGAGAACCTTCTTGAGTTCGCGGACCTTGTCGGGCGTGCACATGCGGGTGGTCATGACGACCGAGACCGGCTTGGCGACGCCGATGGCCGACAGGTCCGGCACCACGAGGTCGTTGGCGATCAGGGAGATGCGGTCGTCGCGGACGGAGACGCGGGCCTTCACCAGCACCACCGCGTCCTCGACGACGTCCATCCCGTAGACCGAGTACGACTGCGGGAAGAACAGCACTTCCACGCCACCGGTGAGGTCTTCGAGCTGGGCCGAGGCCCAGGCCAGGCCGTTCTTGTTGATGCGGCGGTTGACCGAGGCGAGGATGCCGCCGATGGTCACCTGGGCGCCGTCCTTGACATCGCCCTCCAGGATCGCCGGGATGGGCGTGTCGACCTGGGCGGCCAGCACGTGCTCGACGCCGTTGAGCGGATGCCCGGACACGTACAGACCCAGCATCTCCCGCTCGAGGGCGAGCTTGTGCTTGGTCTCCCATTCCTCGTCGGGGACCTTGACGTTGAACACCGAGGACACCGACTCGTCGGCGTCCATCCCGCCGAAGAGATCGAACTGGCCGATGGCCTCGGCCTTCTTCGTCGACATCACCGCGTCGATCGCGTCGGAGTGCACCAGCAGCAGGCCCTTGCGCGGATGCCCGAGCGAGTCGAAACCGCCTGCCTTGATGAGCGATTCGGTGACCTTCTTGGAGCAGGCGATCGCGTCGATCTTGTTCAGGTAGTCGGAGAAGTCGGTGAACTTCGACTTCTCCTTGCGGGCCGCGATGATCGAGGACACCACGTTCGCGCCGACGTTGCGGACCGCGCCGAGACCGAAGCGGATGTCCTTGCCCACCGAGGCGAAGTTCTGCTCGGACTCGTTGACATCCGGCGGCAGCACCGTGATGCCCATTTTGCGGCAGTCCGAGAGGTAAATGGCGGCCTTGTCCTTGTCGTCGCCGACGGAGGTGAGCAGACCTGCCATGTATTCGGCCGGATAATTGGCCTTGAGGTAGGCGGTCCAGAACGACACCAGGCCGTAACCCGCGGCGTGCGACTTGTTGAACGCGTAGCCGGCGAACGGGAGGATGGTGTCCCACAGCGCCTTGATGGCCGGTTCGGAGAAGTCGTTCTTGAGCATGCCCTCGCGGAAGCCCGCGTAGGCCTCCTCCAGCACCGAGAGCTTCTTCTTACCCATGGCGCGGCGCAGGATGTCGGCCTGACCGAGCGAGTACCCGGCCACCTTCTGCGCGATCTGCATGATCTGTTCCTGATAGACGATCAGGCCGAAGGTGTCGGCGAGGATCTCTCTCAGCGGCTCTTCGAGCTCGGGGTGGATCGGCTTGACCTCTTGGCGGCCGTTCTTGCGGTCGGCGTAGTCGTTGTGGGCGTTCATGCCCATCGGGCCGGGGCGATACAGCGCGAGCACGGCGACGATGTCCTCGAAGCCGGTGGGCTGCATGCGGCGCAGCAGATCGCGCATGGCGCTGCCGTCGAGCTGGAACACGCCGAGGGTGTCGCCCCTGGCGAGCAGTTCGTAGGTGGCCGGGTCGTTGAGCGGCAGGTGATCCATGTCGAGATCGATGCCGCGGTTGGCCTTGATGTTCTCCAGGGCGTCACCGATGACGGTGAGGTTGCGCAGACCCAGGAAGTCCATCTTCAGCAGGCCGATGGCCTCACACGACGGGTAGTCCCAGCCGGTGATGATCGCGCCGTCCTGCGCGCGCTTCCACACCGGGATGGCGTCGGTCAGCGGCTCCGAGGACATGATGACCGCGCAGGCGTGCACGCCCGCGTTGCGGATCAGGCCCTCCAGGCCCTTGGCGGTCTCGTAGATCTTGGCGATGTCGGGGTTGGAGCTGATGAGCTCGCGGACCTCGGCGGCTTCCTTGTAGCGCTCGTGTTCGGGATCGGTGATGCCCGAGACCGAGATGTCCTTGGCCATGATCGGCGGCGGCAGCGCCTTGGAGATCTGGTCGGCGATGGCGAAACCGGGCTGGCCGAACAGGACTCGCGCCGAGTCCTTGATCGCGGCCTTGGTCTTGATGGTGCCGAAGGTGATCACCTGGGCGACGCGGTCGCTGCCCCACTTCTCGGTGGCGTAGCGGACCATCTCACCGCGGCGGCGATCGTCGAAGTCGATATCGATATCGGGCATCGACACGCGCTCGGGGTTGAGGAAGCGCTCGAAGAGCAGGCCGTGCGGGATCGGGTCGATGTTGGTGATGCCCATCGCGTAGGCGACGAGCGAGCCCGCGGCCGAACCACGGCCGGGGCCGACGCGGATGCCGACATCGAGGGCGTGCCGGATGAGGTCACCGACGACGAGGAAGTAGGCGGGAAAACCCATTTCGCAGATGACGCCGAGTTCGTAGTCGGCGCGGGCGAGGTATTCCTGCGGCGGGCCATCGGGGAACCGGCGGTCCAGACCGTCGAGGACCTCCTTGCGCAGCCAGCTGGCCTGCGTGTGCCCCTCGGGGACAGGGAAGATCGGCATCCGGTCGCGGTGTTCCCACACCTCGTCGTAGGACTGCACGCGCTCGCCGATGAGTTCGGTGTTGTCGCAGGCGCCGGGGACCTCGGCGTCCCAGATGGCGCGCATCTCCTCGGCCGACTTGAGGTAGTAGCCGTCACCGTCGAACTTGAAGCGGGTGGGGTCCGACAGCGTCTTGCCGGTCTGGATGCACAGCAGCGCTTCGTGATTGGTCGACTGGTCCTTGGTGACGTAGTGGCAGTCGTTGGTGGCCAGCGGCGGGATGTCGAGCTGCCTGCTGATGTCGAGCAGGCCCTCGCGGACCCGGCGCTCGATGGACAGGCCGTGGTCCATCACCTCGAGGAAGAAGTTCTCCTTGCCGAAGATCTCCTGCCATTTCGCGGCGGCTTCCAGCGCCTCGCGTTCGTGGCCGAGGCGCAGACGGGTCTGGACCTCGCCGGAGGGGCAGCCGGTGGTGGCGATGATGCCCTCGGCGTACTGGGCGATGATCTCCTCGTCCATGCGCGCCCACTTGCCGAGCTGGCCCTCGATGGAGGCCAGGCTCGACAGCTTGAACAGGTTGCGCAGACCGGTCGCGTTCTCGGCGACCATGGTCATGTGGGTGTAGGCGCCCGAACCCGACACGTCGTCGCTCTTCTGGCCGGGATCGCCCCACTGCACACGCTTGGTGTTGAACCGCGACTCGGGCGCGATGTAGGCCTCGATGCCGATGATCGGCTTGATGCCCGCCTTCTTCGCGGAGTTGTAGAACTCCGAGGCGCCGTACATGTTGCCGTGGTCGGTCATGCCGACGGCGGTCATGCCCAGCCGGTCCGCCTCCGCGAACAACGGCGAGATCTTCGCCGCCCCATCGAGCATGGAGTACTCGGTGTGGTTGTGCAGGTGAACGAACGATCCGGACGGAGCCAAGACGGTCCTTCCTCCCAGGGTGTCGACGGGGGTTGGCCTTGGCATTCTATGCACGGGGGTACGACAACTTTTCCCGTGCCACACGGGCGCCGCGGCCCCGCCCTGGACCAGTCCGGCGTGTCGTGGCGAACGTCACCGGCGAGTCCCGCGCGGCGTCCGTTGCCGGCCGTACCGGCGGGGCGCGTGGCGATCGGTTCGCGCGCGGTGTGGGAGCGGTGATAATCGGGCGCATGTCGCAGCAGCAGCGTGGTCGGGCGCGTCCCGCCGATTCGAGGGCGGCGCGGTGACCACGGCGCTGGTCGCGGTGGTCGCGGCGGCGATCGTGCTGGTCGTGGCGCTCGTGGTCTGGCGGCGGACGCAGCGGGTGGTGACCACGCCGGCGCAGCGGGCCGTGCACCAGGCCCTGCACACCGCCTCGCTGGCGGCGGTGCCGTTGCGGCGCGGGTTGACCGAGGAGTCGGCGCGGGAGGCGGCGCCGCATCTGCGCGGACTGGCCGGCGCCGAG
The DNA here is from genome assembly GCF_003182135.1 of Nocardia neocaledoniensis. GTDB lineage: Bacteria > Actinomycetota > Actinomycetes > Mycobacteriales > Mycobacteriaceae > Nocardia > Nocardia neocaledoniensis. Next base: position 30,625 of record NZ_QGTL01000023.1, read on the forward strand.
GCGCTCGGGATGGCCGACGCGGAGGCGGCGCTGCTGGCCTGGGACGGGGCGCACACCGGGATGATCGAGCCGTTCGCCGACGCGGCGCGGCGGGCCATCGCCGACGAGCGGCCGGTGCTGGTCTCCGGCGACGAGCACACGCTCATCGCCCAACCGCTGCTGATCGACACGGGCACGGCGATCGGCGCGCTCGGCGTGGTGACCACCGGCAGGCCGGGCCCCGGCATGCTCGGCGCGGCGGCCGAGGTGGCGCGGTACGCATGCGGGCAGCTGGAACTGGCCGAACTCGACGCCTCGCGTGCCCGCGTCGATCGCGCGGAACTGCGCGCGCTGCGCGCCCAGATCAGTCCGCACTTCATCTACAACGCGCTCAACACGATCGCCTCGTTCGTGCGGACCGATCCCGATCGGGCCCGCGAGCTGATTCTCGAATTCGCCGATTTCACGCGGTATTCGTTCCGGGCGGCGGGCGAATTCACCGTCCTCGCCGACGAATTGCGCAATATCGAGCGCTATCTCGCCCTGGAACAGGCCCGCTTCGGCGACGCGCTCGACGTGCGCCTGCGGATCGCGCCGGAGGTCCTCGGCGTGGTGCTGCCGTTCCTGGCGCTGCAACCACTGGTGGAGAACGCGGTCCGGCACGGGCTCGGCGGCGGCGGTCGCGGCGGGCACCTGAGCATCGTCGCCACCGACGCGGGCACCGACTGCCTGATCAGCGTCGAGGACGACGGCGTCGGCATGGACCCCGACCTGCTGCGCTCGGGCGCTCTCGACGCCGTCGACACCGACTCCGGCCCAGCCCGCACCGGCGAAGCCGCCCACGTCGGCCTCGCCAATGTCGACGACCGCCTCCGCGCCGCCTTCGGCAACGACTACGGCCTCGTCGTCGAGACCGCGCCCGGCGCGGGCACCAAGGTCAGCATGCGGGTGCCGAAATTCCGCGCCGGAATTCGCGCCTGATGTTCAGGCGAGTTCGCGTGCGCTATCGGCTCGGGCTCAGAAGGTAGTGCAGAAGCGCTGGTCTGCCGTCCGGGGTCGTCCAGCCTCCCGGACCGCTGTGGATCTTCTTCCAGCCCGCGCTGTCGTACAGCGAAAGTGCGGCTGTGCCACCGGCTTCCACGGAGAGGACCGCGCGGCCGCCGCGTCGGCCTGCCATGTTCACGGCGGCGGCGAGGAGTCGACGGCCGACGTCGAGGCGGCGGTGGGACGGGACGACGGTGTGGTTCGACTCGGCGACGCGGGCATCGATCTGTTCGACCGGGCTCAACCAGGCCACGGGGTCCTCGGGCCACACTGCCGGATAGCCGTCGGCGCTGTGCACCTCGCGCAGCGCCGCCACGCAGGCCGGTAGGTCGTCGGCGGTTCTGGGCCGGATGGTGATCACAGGAGTCGCCCCTCGATACTCCGGGCAGGTCGTACGGCCACCGATCGGGCGGCGGATCTGCCGACTGTACCCGGGAGGATACCGTTCTCGGCGATCTCGGGCGACGGCTACCATGGACAGGCTGTGACCTGGAACACCGATGAACCCTCGACCGCTCTGCGGGTGCTCGCCGTCGATGACGAGAAGCCGGCGCTCGACGAGCTGGTGTATCTGCTGAGCACCCAGAGCGGCGTCGGGGAGATCCATCGGGCGAGTGAGTCGACCGGGGCGTTGCGCTTGTTGCGGGCCCATCCGATCGACGCGGTGTTCCTCGACATCGACATGCCGGGCCTCACGGGCATGGAGCTGGCGGGGATTCTGTCGGAGTTCGCCGAGCCGCCGGCGGTCGTGTTCGTGACGGCGCACGACGATCACGCGGTGGCCGCCTTCGATCTGGGGGCGGTGGACTACCTGCTCAAGCCGTTGCGCGGAGCGCGGCTGGCCGAGGCGGTGCGGCGGATCGTCGCCACCAGGGTGGCGGTACCCGCGGCGGCGCCGCCGGAGCCCGCGCATCCGAGCGAAGTGATCCCGGTGGAACTCGGCGGGGTCACCACCCTCGTGAACCGGGCCGATGTGGCGTGGGTGGAGGCCGACGGCGACTACGCGCGGCTGCACACCGGCACCGGCTCGCATCTGGTGCGGATTCCGCTCTCGGCGCTCGAAGCGCGGTGGGAGGACGCCGGGTTCCTGCGCGTGCACCGCTCCTACCTGGTGGCCTTGCGGCTGGTCACCGGGTTGCGCAGCGCGGGCAGCGGCACGGTGGTGTGCCTGCGGGCCGAAGGCGCCGCGGGCGCGGTGGAGTTGCCCGTGAGCAGGCGCCAGGTGCGCGAACTCAAGCAGCGGCTGGTGCACGGCCCGCGCCAGAACTGGTCGCAGCGATGACGGGCCCGCAACGCCCGCAGCGCGAGCGGGTGGTGCTGGCGCAACGGCGCGGCGCGCGGCAGGTCCGCACGCGCACCGAAGTCGTCGAGCAGACCGACCTCGGCGCAGCACTGATCGGCGGCCTGATCCGGGCCCAACTGGGCTTGGCCCTGCGCCTCGGCTTGATCGTGATCGCCGGGTTCGGCGCGCTGCCCGTGCTGTTCGGCATCGACGCCGTGGCCGAGACGACCGTGCTGGGCGTGCGCCTGCCGTGGCTGATCCTCGGCCTGTTCGCCTTTCCCGCGTTGTACGGGGTGGGACGGCTGTATGTGCGCCTGGCCCAGCGCAACGAAGACGACTTCCTCGAACTGGCGGGGGACTGATGCCGGCCCGCCGCGGCGCGCTGAGGCACGGGCCGCCACGCGGTGACGACCGACCTGCCGCACAGCAGGCCCCTCCGCGCACCGCCCACCCGACACCGGTCGCCTGCGGGCCCGGTGGATTCTGCTCATCCGCCGCGACGACCGGCGTTCCCCGGCACGGAGTCACCCGATGAACGGCGACAACCCCGCGCTCACCGTGACCGCGCTGGTGCTGGCCGCCCTCGCCACGATCGGCATCGGCTTCTACGGAGTCCGCCTGTCGCGCACGACCTCGGACTTCCTCGTCGCCTCCCGCACGGTCGGCTCCCGCTGGAACGCCGCCGCGATCTCGGGCGAATATCTCTCGGCCGCTTCCTTTCTCGGCGTGGCCGGGCTCATCGCCAAATACGGCGCCGACGCGCTGTGGTATCCGGTGGGGTTCACCGCGGGCTATCTGGGCCTGTTGATGTTCGTCGCCGCTCCCCTGCGCCGCTCCGGCGCCTACACCGTCCCCGATTTCGCCGAGTTCCGGCTCGGCTCGATCCGGTTGCGGCGCATGGCCGCCGGGCTCGTCGTGGTGGTCTGCGCGGTCTACCTGATTCCGCAGTTCCAGGGCGCGGGGCTCACCCTGCACATCCTGCTCGGTGCGCCGTCCTGGGTGGGGGCCGTGGCGGTGGGGGCGATCGTGCTCGTGAACGTGATCGGCGGCGGCATGCGGTCGGTGACCATGGTGCAGGCGTTCCAGTACTGGCTGAAGCTGACGGCGGTGGCGGTGCCGGCGCTGGTGCTGGGCATGCATTTCCTCGCCGACGAACGTCCGGTCGGCACCGCGGCGCCGTCGACGGTCGACGAGCGCACCAGCGTGGACATCTCGACGGACGTGGTCGTGCATCTCGACGTCTCCCAGCAGGTGGTCGTGCACGGCACCCTCGACGGCCGCACGGAGGACGGACCGGTCCTGCTCACCCCCGGCGACCACACCCTCGCCGCGGGCACCGAACTCGTCCTCGACGCAGGCGCGGCGGTACCCGTGGTGGCCGGCGCGCCCGCCGACGGCGCCAGCTGGGTCGCGCCCGGCGGCGGATTCGGCAGCGAACATCCGCAGTACCAGGTGTTCTCGCTGATCGTGGCGACCTTTTTGGGCACCATGGGGCTACCCCATGTGCTGGTGCGCTTCTACACCAACCGGGACGGCCCCTCGGCGCGGCGGACCGCGCTGACGGTGATCGGCCTGGTCGGCCTGTTCTATCTGTTCCCGATCCTGCTCGGCGTCTTCGCCCGGCTGTACGTGCCGCAGTTGCTGATCACCGGCGCCTCGGACGCGGCCGTGGTGCTGCTGCCCGGCTCGGTGCTGGGCGGGCTCGGCGGACAACTGCTCGCCGCGCTGGCCGCCGCGGGCGCGATCGCGGCGTTCCTGTCGACCTCGTCCGGGTTGCTCGTCAGCCTCGCCGGCGTGCTCAGCACCGATGTGCTGCGCGGCCGGATCCGGGACTTCCGCGCCGCCGCGCTCGTCGCCGGCCTGGTCCCGCTGACGCTGGCGCTCACCGTCGCCTCCCTGGATCTGTCCCGCACGGTCGCGCTCGCGTTCTCGGTCGCCGCCTCGACCCTGTGCCCGCTGCTGGTCCTCGGCATCTGGTGGCGCGGGCTCACCGCGGCGGGCGCGGCGAGCGGACTGCTCACCGGCGGCGTCACCGCGGGCGGGGCGACCGTGGTCGCGGTGCTCGGCGGCGTCTCCCCCGAGGTGGCGGGCGGCTGGGCCGCGGCGATCGTCGACTATCCGGGCGCGGTCAGCGTGCCGTTGGCGTTCGCGGTGACGATCGTGGTGAGCCTGCTGACCAGGAAGCAGGACAAGCGCGCGATCGCCGGGATCTTCCTGCGCATGCATGCGCCCGAGCGGCTCGGGATGAGCGCCGATCGCGAGCCGGAGTCCGCCGCGAACCGGTGATCTCGCGCCGACCGTTCGTCGCGTCACAGCGACCGTTCACCGCACGAGCGGCCACCTTCACCGAGTGACCCAGGCCACACCATTCTGCGGCCCCGCGCGGCGCCTTACGGTCGTTGCACGCATCACACTCCTCACGCTAGGACCACCCAGCATGACCGAAACCGACACCGAAGAAGCGCCCGACCGGCGCACGCCGAGTGCCGAGGAATGGCTCGCCGTGCAGGCGAGCCCGCAGTTCCAGGATCTGCGTACTCGCCTGCGCCGCTTCGTCTTCCCGATGACCGCGCTGTTCCTGCTGTGGTACCTGAGCTATGTGGTGCTCGGCGCCTACGCGCACGACTTCATGGCCACCGAGGTCTTCGGCAACATCAACGTGGGTCTGCTGCTCGGGCTCGGGCAGTTCGTCTCCACGTTCCTCATCACCGGGCTCTACGTCCGTTTCGCCAATCGTGAGCTGGACCCGCGCGCCGCGGCCATTCGCGAGTCTCTCGAGGAGGGCCGCGCGTGAACATCCTCGCCGCGGATACGACGGTGGGTAACCCCATCGCCAATATCGCCATCTTCGCGCTGTTCGTCGCGGTCACCATGGTCGTGGTGATCCGGGCCAGCCGCAACAACGCCAGTGCCGCCGACTATTTCACCGGCGGACGTGGCTTCTCCGGCCCGCAGAACGGCATCGCCATCGCCGGCGACTACCTCTCGGCGGCCAGCTTCCTCGGCATCGCGGGCGCGATCGCCGTCTACGGCTACGACGGCTTCCTGTACTCGATCGGTTTCCTCGTCGCCTGGCTGGTGGCGCTGCTGCTGGTGGCCGAGATGCTGCGCAACACCGGCAAATTCACCATGGCCGACGTGCTCAGCTTCCGGCTCAAGGAGGGTCCGGTCCGCACCGCGGCCGCGCTCACCACGCTGACGGTGTCGCTGTTCTATCTGCTCGCGCAGATGGCGGGCGCGGGCGGCCTGGTCGCGCTGCTGCTCGACATCTCCTCGCGCGCGGGGCAATCGGTCGTGATCGCGATCGTCGGCGTGCTGATGATCGTGTACGTGCTGGTCGGCGGCATGAAGGGCACCACCTGGGTGCAGATCATCAAGGCGGTGCTGCTCATCGCGGGCGCCGCGCTGATGACCGTGCTGGTGCTGGCCAAGTTCGGGTTCAACTTCTCCGACATCCTCGGCGCCGCACAGCAATCGGTGAGCGAGTCGACCAACAAGGCCGTCGCGGCCCGTGACGTGCTCGCGCCCGGCGCCCAGTACGGCGGCAGCGACACCTCGAAGCTGAACTTCCTGTCGCTGGGCCTGGCGCTGGTGCTCGGCACCGCGGGTCTGCCGCACGTGCTGATGCGCTTCTACACGGTGCCCACCGCGAAAGAGGCACGGCGCTCGGTGGTCTGGGCGATCAGTCTGATCGGCGCGTTCTACCTGTTCACCCTGGTGCTCGGGTACGGCGCGGCAGCCATCGTCGGCCCGGACAAGATCCTCGCCGCAGCGGGTGGCCAGAATTCGGCGGCGCCGCTGCTGGCGTTCGAACTCGGCGGCGTGCTCCTGCTCGGGGTGATCTCGGCGGTCGCGTTCGCGACGATCCTCGCGGTCGTGGCCGGTCTGACCATCACCGCCTCGGCGTCGTTCGCCCACGACATCTATGCCAGCGTGATCAAGAAGGGCAAGGTCGACGAGGTCAAGCAGGTGCGGGTCTCGCGGATCACCGCCGTGGTGATCGGTGTGCTCGCGATCGGCCTCGGCATCCTCGCCAACGGCCAGAACATCGCGTTCCTGGTGGCGCTGGCCTTCGCGGTGGCGGCGGCGGCGAACCTGCCGACGATCCTGTACTCGCTGTTCTGGAAGCGGTTCAACACCACCGGCGCGCTGTGGTCGATGTACGGCGGCCTGATCTCGACCATCGTTCTCATCGTGTTCTCCCCGGCGGTGTCGGGCACCAAGACCTCGATGATCACCGGTACCGATTTCCACTGGTTCCCGCTGTCGAACCCGGGCATCGTCTCGATTCCGCTGGCGTTCGTTCTCGGCATCGTCGGCACGTACCTCGGTGGCCGCGGGGAGCAGGTCGACACCGCCAAGGCCGCGGAGATGGAGGTCCGCTCGCTCACCGGTGTCGGTGCGGAGAAGGCGATCTCGCACTGATACCAGCCACGCCCGGGCCGGTGGTCCCGCCACCGGCCCGGGTTCTACCCCTGTAGTTCGAAGGAGATTTCCCGTGACCGGTGCCGTCACCGACCCCACCCGCCCCGACCACGCGACCAGCTACCCGCCCGCCGCGGCGTTCGTCGCGCAGGCCAATGCCGATGCCTCGCTCGCCGAGCGCGCGCAGACCGATCGTGACGGTTTCTGGGCCGAGCAGGCGAACCGGTTGCACTGGCACACGCCGTTCACCCAGGTGCTGGACTGGTCCGACGCCCCGGTCGCGCGCTGGTTCGCCGACGGCGAGCTCAACGTCGCCTACAACTGCGTCGACCGCCACGTCCTCGACGGGCACGGCGACCAGGTCGCCATCCACTGGGAGGGCGAACCGGGCGATTCCCGCGACATCACCTATCGCGAACTGCTCGAAGAAGTCTCGCGCGCCGCGAACGCGTTCACCGCGCTGGGTCTGGTGGCCGGTGATCGCGTAGCGATCTACATGCCGATGGTCCCCGAGGCCATCGTCTCGATGCTCGCCTGCGCGCGACTGGGCCTCACCCACTCGGTGGTCTTCGCCGGATTCTCGCCGAGCGCGCTGCGACAGCGGGTCGACGACGCGCGGGCCCGGTTGATCATCACCACCGACGGGCAGTGGCGGCGGGGCAAGCCGGCGCCCCTGAAGTCGGCGGTGGACGAGGCCCTCGGCGAGGATCCGACCTCCGTCGAGCATGTGCTGGTGGTGCGCCGGACCGGGCTGGACGTGCCTTGGACCGAGGTGCGCGACCTGTGGTGGGACGAAACCGTCGCGCTCGCTTCGCCTTCCCACGAAGCCCAGCCCTTCCCCGCCGAACACCCCCTGTTCATCCTCTACACCTCCGGCACCACCGGAAAACCCAAGGGCATCCTGCACACCAGCGGCGGCTACCTCACCCAGACCGCCTACAC
>NZ_QGTL01000024.1 GCF_003182135.1 Nocardia neocaledoniensis
TCGTTCGAGACGACGTTGTCGGAGGGGTTGTTGTTCGAGCGTCGGGTGTTCCATTCGTTGTTCGCGACCGATGATCAGAAGGAAGGCATGGCGGCTTTCATCGAGAAGCGGCCCGCGAACTTCACCAACAGCTAGTTCTGTTTGTAGTGCAGTGAACCGTCGGTGAGCTGGGCGGTGGTCGGCGCGGTGCCCCGTTCGGGTGGCCGCGCCGTCGTCCCGTCGGTGCCGAGCAGACCGGCCACCGCCCCGCCCAGCGTCGCCGTCACGGCCACCGCGGCGAGCAACTTGCGCCTGCCAGGACGTTGACTGTCGCGGGTGGCCAGCGTGGCCCCCGCGTACAGCCGGCGCATGCGCAGCCGCGCGGGCGGGCGCTGCGCGGCCAGCAGGACCGCGCCGCGGGCCGACACGTAATCGGGCTCCGGGTCGTAGACGATCGGCAGCCCGATCAACTGGGCCAGGTCCTCGCGCAGCGTCGGATTGCGGCTGCACCCGCCCAGCGGCACCAACGCGTCCGGGCGCACGCCCGTCTCCTCGATCACCTGCCGCACGAACGAGGCCGAATGGTGCAGGCCCGCCTCGCACAGCTCGGCCAGATCACTGCGGGTGACCACCGCGCGACCGCCCGTGTCGGTGTCGGTCGCGGTCACCACACGGGTGCGGCTCAGCGACTCGCGATGCGCGCGGCTGGTGCGCGCGTCGGCCAGCACCCCGCCGCGGGCCAGCTGCCAGCGCAGCAGCGCGTCGTAGCCGTCGCCGCTGAGCACGGTGCTGCGCCTGCTCGCCAGGATCGTGTCGGTGCGGCAGTCGGCGTGGGTGATCGTCAGGCCGGAGCAGCCGAGGTCGTAGAGGATCACAGTGCCGGAGGCGGGCAGCAGGCCGGTGAACCGCAGGTAGCGCAGCTGGGCGAGCGGTTCGTCGACGATGCCGACCTCCGACCTGCCGAGGGCGGCGCGGATCGCGTCGGCGTGTACTTCGCTGCGGCAGGTGACCGCCGTGGCCGTCACGCACTCGTCGCGCGCGAGCGCGGCCACCCGCAGCCGGCGGATCGCCGCCAGCACCGCTTCGTCGACCGATCCGCCCGCCCTGCGCGGCAGCCGGATGCGGTCCACCGGTGGCAGGTGCGGCTGATCGGAGTGGGTCAGCACGGCGCGAGCACCGCTCGCACCCGCCGATACCCCCAGGACCAGCACCATGGGCTACATCGTGGACCAGATTCGGCTAGCTGCCAAGCGCGTCGGCCGGTGATTCGCTCTCCGGTCCCCAGGTCGCGTGGAATGCGAGGTTCGGTTCGCCGGGCTCCTCGAAGTCGCCCGCCTCGTGCCGGAAGCTGGCGAGCAGGGTGAGCAGTTCGCGGATCTTGTCCGGGGGCAGGCCGGGCTCGGCGAACACCTGCGCGTTCAGCGCCGCCGTGGCGTCTGCGACCAATTCCCTTCCGGCATCGGTGATTTCGATGAGGGTGGCCCGGCGGTCGCTGGGGTGCGGCACCCGGACCACCAGTCCGGCGGCCTCGAGCCGGTCGACGGTGTTGGTCACGCTCGTGGGATGCACCTGCAGCCGCGCGCTGGCCTTGGCCATCGGCAGCGCGCCGGTCCGGCTGAAACTCAGCAGCTGCAGCAGCTCGTAGCGGGAGAAGGTGAGGCCGGTCGGCTTGAGTGCCTCGTCCACCCGTGCCATCACGATCTGCTGGGCCCGCACCAGCGAGGTCACCGCCGCCATGCCGTCGGCCACCTCACCCCAGCCGTGCCCGGTCCACTGCCGATGCGCCTCGGCGATCGGGTCGACGGGAAGCGGGCGTGGCCGGGTCATGGATTGATCATCGCATAGCGCCAGGTGGACCGAATTGCACTCACCTCGAGCGCAACCCTGGCCGCGGCGGCCCGGCCACGGCACTCTCTAGGACGAGGCGGGCGTGGCTGAGTGGTTGAGGCAACGGTCTGCAAAGCCGTTTACGCGGGTTCAATTCCCGCCGCTCGCTCTGTGTCGTCGAGGCGGGACCGCTGTGCGCGGTCCCGCCTCGACGCTGTCGCAGCGCAATCCGGAGTAGCGTCAGCGTCTGTTGGCCGGTGCCGAGCAGATCTTCCAGGTGCCGTTCTCCTTCTTCAGGTGCTCCTCGGTGCTGTCCTCGGTGTTGGGTTCCTCGCCCTGCACCGACAGTGTCAGCTTGCCGACGACGGTCGCCTTGGCCGTGTCACCGGTGATGACGATGTTCTCGACCTTGTCGATGTCCACCGACACCGAGGCCGCTTCGAACTGCTGGCGCTGCTCCGGGGTGAGATTCTCGATCTCCTTCCGGTCCGCCTCGCAGGCGAGCTCGGCGGCCGCCACGAAGCCTTCGTCACCGAGGGTGTCGTAGAAGTCGCGCACCGCCACCTCGATCTGCTTCTCGTCCGAGGACAGCGGCGTGCGGCCCTGCACGGTGAGCAGGATCCCGGTGATCACCGCGCCGATCACCACCAGCGCCACGACGGCGAGCGCGATGAACAGCCCGGTCCGCTTCTTCTTCGGCGGCTGCGCGGGCGGCAGCACGTCCGGCCCGTCCGGATAGCTCGGCGGCGGCGGTTGCTGCCCGAACCCCGCGTGGGGATACCCCGGCGGTCCCGACGGCATCCCCGCCGGCTCCTGGCCGGACGGCGGCTGCTCACCTGGCGGATTGGTCATGCTCGCTCCTGACGTCACCGGGGCGTCCCCGAATGAAATGCGCTGAATGCGTACGTGAGTCGAACCGCTACAAAGCGTGGAAATGCGAGAGCGCCCCGGACGATACCGGGACGCGCTCGGCTCGGGCAACGAAGCCCTTCCTCGAGGCACTACGTCGGCCCAGGCATGCTGGCGATGGCGCAACCGCAGGGCTTGCCTCAGGTCGTCTTTCGTGCTGACCTCGTCCGCTGAGATCAGCGCGCGGCGGATGGCGGAGATCGGTGTCGCGCTCGCCATCCAGGAGCTGACCGTGTCGGCCCTGTGCGAGTGGGCCCAGCGGGTACTGAATGCGTCGTCGCTTCCCTGGAAGTGCGGAAAATACTCGTCAGCACATGCTGACCGACGAGCTCGTTCCACTGCTGGAGCAGCTGTACGTAGAGCAACATTCGTCATTATGAAATGACGAATAGAGCCGTAGAACATACCTATTAGTCGGATGGCTTCTCGATAGCGTCACCTAACGCATACCTATATTGCAGCCCAGGTCAATGGCACTTTGTTATAAAATTGTGACACCCATAGGCGGTGGGTGTAAGTCTCGTGTACCGTCCCGTTCGGGGCCGATGGCTCCATCTGATCCGTGGACCGGATCAATGAATTCGACGGTAAGAGTTCATTCGGTCCGCGGAGGGGGTCGACTATTCTATAGGGAGCCGAAAAATGAATTCCTCTCTTGCCTTGGAGGCCAGTGGCCTGGTCAAGGTTTTTGGAGAAACTCGTGCGGTGCACGGTCTCGAACTTGCCGTGCAGAGCGGACATGTGTACGGCGTGCTCGGCCCCAACGGGGCCGGGAAGACCACCGCGCTCAGGATGTTCGCCACGCTGCTACAACCGGACGGCGGTACGGCACGGGTTTTCGGTCACGATGTCGTGGCCGAAGCCGAGTCGGTGCGCAAACTGGTCAGCCTGACCGGCCAGTTCGCTTCCGTCGACGAGGATCTCACCGGCCGCCAGAACCTGGTGCTCCTGGCGAGGTTGCTCGGGTACCCGCGCGCCAGGGCCAAACAGAAGGCCGACGACCTGCTGGACGCGTTCGGCCTCACCGACGCGGGCGACCGGAAGGCCTCGACCTACTCCGGCGGCATGCGCCGCCGGCTGGACATCGCGGCGAGCGTCGTCAGCACCCCACGGCTCATCTTCCTCGACGAGCCGACCACCGGTCTGGATCCGCGCAGCCGCAACCAGGTCTGGGATCTCGTCCGCGGGGTGGTCGCCCGCGGGACCACCGTGGTGCTCACTACCCAATACCTGGACGAGGCCGACCAACTCGCCGACCGAATCGCGGTGATCGACCACGGCAAGGTCGTCGCCGAGGGCACCCCCAGCGAGCTCAAGGCTTCGGTCGGCTCGGGCGCGCTGCACGTCCGGGTGCGTGAACCGCGGCAGCGGGGCGAAGCCGAATCGATTCTGGCCGAACAGCTCGGCGTCTCGGTGCATCTCGGATCCGATCCGGCGACGCTCTCGGCGGCCGTCTCCGATACCGGGCGGGTCGCGCACGCGCTCGGTGTGCTTGCGCAGTCCGGGGTCGACATCGTCAGTTACGCGCTCGGCCAGCCGAGCCTCGATGAGGTGTTCCTGGAACTGACCGGTCATCCCGCCGAAGACAACACCGCCACCGAGAACGAGGAGGATGCGGCGTGAGCACCCCGAACCTGACAGTTTCCCCGCGCGCGGGCATCGACGACCACCTGGATTCGGTGCTGCTGGCCAACGAGGCACCGCCGCGGCCCAACCCCTTCACGGCCACGTTCGCCCTGGCCGAGCGGGCGCTGCTGAAAATGAAGAACTCGGCGGTCGAGGTCCTCTTCGACATCATGCTGATGCCGATCATCTTCCTGCTGGTATTCCAATACCTGTTCGGCGGTGCGTTCGCCGGATCGACGGACGACTACCTGCAGTACTTTCTGCCGGGCGTGCTGGTCGTCGGCGCGGTGACGCAGACGGCGAGCACCGGCATCGCGGTGAATTCCGACATCGTCAAGGGCATCTTCGACCGGTTCCGGACCATGCCGTTCTGGCAGCCGGCCGTTCTGGTCGGCACCATGGTCGCCGACCTGGGCCGGTACCTGTTCGCGCTGGTTTTCACCGCCGGTCTCGGGATGCTGCTCGGCTACCGGCCGGAGGCTGGCGCGCTCGGTCTGATCCTCGCCATCCTGCTGCTGCTGCTGGTGTTCTCGTTCTCGTTCGCGTGGATCTTCACCGTGATCGGCGTGCTGGCCAAGAAGACGGAAACACTACTCACCTGCAGCATGTTGTTGATGGTGCTGGCCTTCCTCAGCAACGTCTTCGTCGACTCGGAGACCATGCCGCGCTGGATGCAGTTCATCGTCGACATCAATCCGGTCAGTCACGCGGCGACTGCCGCCCGTGGCCTGATGAAAGGTGACGTGACCGCGGGGCAGCTGCTGCTCGTGCTGCTGTCGTCCGCGGTGCTCGTGGTGATCTTTTCCCCGTTGACCATGTACTTCTACAACAAGCGCAGGCGCGGCTAGGTCCGCGTAGGCGACCTTGGGGTGGCATCGTTGCGCGGTGCCACCCCGGCCCGCCCTCAGCGCAAGGCCACCCGCGTACCCCCGGAGAACATCGAGTCGTGGAACTCGATCGCCGCCGGAACCGTGCCCTTCGGCACGTCGAACGCGATGATCACCGACACCTTGTTCCCGGGATTGATGTCCGCGGAGAGATCGGTGTTGACATTGAGTTCGGCCTCGATATCGTTCGCGAACTCCCTGCCCTGGTCGTCGATGAGCTTCTGATTCGATCCGAAATAGGTCTGGGGTTCCGCCGCGGTGTTGGTGACATCGACGTAGACCAGGATGAACTCACCCTGGGCCTCTTTGCGCAGGTACTCGTTGTCGCCGACGGCCGCCACCGGCGGGTCGACCTTGGTGACGACGAAGGCGAACTTGCCGTCACGCACCTCCGAGCCGACCGGCGCCGCGGTCGATCGCGTGGTGCTCTCCTCGGCGGCCTTGTCGACCCCGCTCTTGAATACCGTCAGGCACCCGGCGCAGAGCAGCAGGATCATGGCCAGGATGCCGAGCAGGACCCACAACCAGACCTTGCTCTTCTTCTGCGGCGGCTGCGGCGGATAAGGCTGCCCGTACGGCGCCTGCCCATACGGCGCCTGCCCATACGGTGGCGGCTGCCCCTGCCCGTACGGCTGATGCGGAGGTTCCTGCGGGTTCGACATGGTTCGCCTCGATTCACGAACTGTCACGGGGGTTTCCGTGGCGTGTGAACGGGAGTGTGACAGCGGCGGGAACCGCGCGGCGCGCGATCCGCGGCAGGAAATGTCCGAATGGAAGCAATTAGGGGACGATTCCGTCCACCCGCCCGTTCCAGGTCCACAACAGCGGCGACGGGTCGGATCGCGGTGGGGGAATCGCAGTGTGGAGTTGCTCGGGAATGCGAAAGGCCCGACCTGGTGGTCGGGCCTTTCGTGTGTGCCCTCGGCAGGATTCGAACCTGCGGCCTTCTGCTCCGGAGGCAGACGCTCTATCCCCTGAGCTACGAGGGCGGGATAGATGCCGGTCGCTGTGGGGCGATCGGGCAGCGACAGCGTATCGCATCGAATGCGGTGGGCCAAAAACGGTGGTGGACCGGGGGGTTCGCCCGGGCCACCACCGGTGGGTCAGCCGAAGGGGAGCGGGGTGGCGCCGCGGGCGGCGAGCATGCTCTCCATCAGCTGCGATTCGCCCGCCTGGGTCTTCGACATCTGGGCGGCCAGGACGCGGACCTCGGTGGTGTCGGCGTGCTCGGCGGCGTAGTCGAGCATCGGGACACCGCCCTGATGGTGACGCAGCATGAGCTGCAGGAACAGCGTGTCCACGGCGGGGCCGGTCGACTGGCGCAGCGTGGTCATCTCCTCCTGGCTGGCCATGCCGGGCATCTCGCTCATCGGGCCGGTCATGGCGGTGGCGGTCGAACCGGAGTGCCCGTGGCCACCCTGGCCGTGCTCGGTCATCCAGCCCATGTAGCCGTCGACGTTCTGGTTGGGCTCGCCCCACAGCTGCAACCAGCCCTGCATCCGGCCGATCTGGTTCTGCTGGGTGGTGAGGATGTCGTAGGCGAGTCTGCGCACGTCGTTGTCGGTCGAGGCGATCAGCGCCGCGCCCGCCATGTCGACGGCCTGCGCGTGGTGGGCGGACATGTCCTGGCTGAAGCCCACGTCGACCGGGCCGGGCGTGGAGGCCTTCGGTTCGTCGAGCGGCATCCGCAACAGCACGCCCGCCACCGCGCCGAGCAGTAGCAGCCCGATCGCGCCGAGGACCAGGATCGCTCCGGTGGGGCCTTTGCCGCGCCCCGTCTCGCCGGTCTCGGCGGCGTCGTCGCTCATCACTGACCGGCGGGCAGGCCGCCGGGGATCGGGATGTTCGGCATGCCGGGGATGCCGGAACCACCCAGCTCGGACTGGTCGGGGGTCAGGCCCTTACCGTCCATCGGCACGGCCTCGGGGCCGTACGGCGAGGGATCGAACGGCGGCGGGTTGTTCGCGTCGAAGATCGGGTTCGAGCAGCTCGCGCCGACCTCGGGGTAGGCGTACGGATTCTCGCGCAGGGCGGAGATGAACTGCTTGATCCGCGCGTCGTCGGCCGAGTCCAGCTTGAGCTGGTGACCCCAGGTCTGCAGCGAGATCGGGCTCTCGAGGCCCGGGTACGGCGACATCAGCGAGTACTGACGGCCCTTCACGTAGTTCGACAGCTTCTCCACGCCCTCGGCGTCGACCTTGTCAGGGTTGTAGGCGATCCAGACCGCGCCGTGCTCGAGCGAATGCACCGCGTTCTCCATGCGGATCGGCTTGGTGTAGACGGTGCCGGTGCAGTTGGCCCAGGCGGCGTCGTGCGGGCCGCCGTACGCGGGCGCCTTGTCGTAGGCCACGCGCTGGGCCTCGGTGACGTGCAGCCCGGCCGGGTACTCCTGCTTGACCACGCCCTCGATCTTGGTCGAGGGGTCCTGGTTCTCCTTGGACGGCACCCATTCCTTGAGGTCGGTCTGGGCCTCGCGGATCGCGGCCTGGTCCATGTACTTGGGCACCAGGCTGTAGGCGAGCAGGCCGATCAGCGCGACGATGACGACGGCGCCACCGAGCAGAGCCCACGGCACCTCCCGCTTCTTGCCCGGAAGCTTGCCCTTGCCGGGTTTGCGGGACGGAGACGACTTCCCCGCGGCCCGGACGGCCTTGGCTGATGTGGCGCTGGTCCTGCTCGGCATCGCTCGTTGTGCTCTTTCGACGTGTGGATCGGTGGGTTCGTACCGGGCGGTCGTGGTTGCGACCCACCCAGCCAATAGGATAGAGACTCGTGACTCCAGCTGACCTTGCAGATCTCCTTCGCACCACGGCCGCGAAGGTGCTTGTCGAACGTGGACTGGACTCTTCAGTCCTGCCCGAGCAGGTCACGGTGGAGCGTCCGCGTAACCCCGAACACGGCGACTATGCCACGAATGTGGCCATGCAGGTGGCCAAGCGCGTCGGAACCAACCCCCGCGAGCTGGCCGGATGGCTGGCCGAGGCGCTCTCGGCGACCGACGGCATCGAGGTCGCCGACGTCGCGGGCCCCGGCTTCCTGAACATCCGCCTGGCCGCGTCGGCGCAGGGCGCGATCGTCGCGCAGATCCTGGCCGCGGGGGAGAAGTTCGGCACCGGGTCGGCGCTGGCCGGCACCAAGATCAACCTGGAGTTCGTCTCCGCCAACCCGACCGGCCCGGTCCACCTCGGTGGCACCCGCTGGGCCTCGGTGGGCGACGCGCTGGGCCGCATCCTGGCCGCGCAGGGCGGCGAGGTCACCCGCGAGTACTACTTCAACGACCACGGCGCGCAGATCGACCGCTTCGCGAAGTCGCTGGTCGCGGCCGCGCTGGGCGAGCCGACCCCCGAGGACGGCTACGCGGGCGAGTACATCCAGGAGATCTCCGCCACCATCGTCGCCGCGCACCCCGACGCGCTCGCCCTGCCCGCCGACCAGCGGCACGAGCTGTTCCGGCGCGAGGGTGTGCAGCAGATGTTCGCCCAGATCAAGCAGGATCTACACGACTTCGGCACCGACTTCGACGTGTACTTCAACGAGAGCGAACTGTTCGCCTCCGGCGCCGTCGAGCGCGCCGTCGAGGAGCTGAAGAACTCGGGCAACCTGTACGAGAAGGACGGCGCCTGGTGGATCGCGTCCACCGAGTTCGGCGACGACAAGGACCGCGTGGTCCTCAAGAGCGACGGCAACGCCGCCTACATCGCCGGTGACATCGCCTACTTCCAGAACAAGCGCGCCCGCGGCTTCGACCTGGCCATCTACATGCTCGGCGCCGACCACCACGGCTACATCGGCAGGCTCAAGGCCGCCGCGGCCGCTTTCGGCGACGACCCCGACACCGTCGAGGTGCTGATCGGGCAGATGGTGAACCTGGTCCGCGACGGCCAGGCCGTGAAGATGAGCAAGCGCGCGGGCACCGTGGTGACCCTCAACGACCTGGTCGAGGCGATCGGCGTCGACGCCTCGCGCTACTCGCTGGTGCGCTCGTCGGTGAACTCGAGCATCGACATCGACCTCGGCCTGTGGACGAAGGCGGGCAACGAGAACCCGGTCTACTACGTGCAGTACGCGCACGCCCGCACCTGCCGGATCATGGACAACGCGAAGGCGTTCGAATTCGACTCCGTCGCACCGGATTTCGCGCTGCTGAACTCGGACCGCGAAGGCGATCTGATCCGCACCCTCGGCGATTTCCCGCGCGTGGTCGCCACCGCCGCCGAGACCCGCGAACCGCATCGCGTGGCCCGCTACCTCGAAGAACTGGCCGGTGTGTACCACCCCTTCCAGTCCGACGACGACATGCGCGTGCTGCCCAAGGGCGACGACACCGTCACCCCGCTCAACGCCGCGCGCCTCGAACTGGTCAAGGCCACCCGCCAGGTGCTGGCCAACGGCCTCGCCCTGCTCGGCGTCAGCGCACCGGAGCGCATGTGACCACCGGCTCGTTATTCAGGAAGGACGCTCCGAGATGAGTGCACACCCGGCCGGTCCCCGGCACGCAGAGATTCCGCACGCGCCGAGTCTGGCCGAGCGCCCCACCGACCCCAGGGAGATGATCGACCTTCCCGCCAACGTCTGGCCGCGCAATGCCGCGCGGGGCGACGACGGCGTCGTGACGGTCGCCGGCGTGCCCGTCACCGAGTTGGCGGCCCAGTACGGCACCCCGCTGTTCGTGATCGACGAGGACGACTTCCGCTCGCGCTGCCGCGACATGGTGCGCGCCTTCGGGCCCAACGCCCGCGTGCACTACGCGTCCAAGGCGTTCCTGTGCGGCGAGATCGCCCGCTGGATCCGCGACGAGGGCCTGTCGCTGGACGTGTGCTCCGGCGGCGAGCTGGCCGTCGCGCTGCACGCCGGGTTCCCGGCCGAGCGGATCGCGCTGCACGGCAACAACAAGTCGGTGCCCGAGCTCGAGGCCGCGGTCGCCGCGGGCGTCGGGCACGTGGTCGTCGACTCGCTCTACGAGATCGAGCGGCTCGAGGCGGTCGCCGGCGCGGCGGGCGTGGTGCAGGACGTGCTGGTCCGGGTGACCGTCGGCGTCGAGGCGCACACCCACGAGTACATCTCCACCGCGCACGAGGACCAGAAGTTCGGCTTCTCGATCGCCGGTGGTGACGCCATGGAGGCGCTGGCCCGCGTCTTCGAGACCGACAACCTGCGCTTGGTCGGCCTGCACAGCCACATCGGCTCGCAGATCTTCGAGCTCGACGGCTTCGAGATCGCCGCGCGCCGCATGCTCGGCCTGCTGCGCGAGGCCATCGACAAGTTCGGCATCGAGCGCACCGCGCAGATCTCCACCCTGGATCTGGGCGGCGGCCTCGGCATCTCGTACCTGCCCAGCGACAACCCGCCGCCGCTGGACGAGTTCGCCGCCAACCTGCGCGGCCTGGTCGCCGCCGAGGCCGCCCGCGCCGGGCTGCCCGAGCCGACCATCGCCGTGGAGCCGGGCCGCGCCATCGCGGGGCCGGGCACCGTCACCCTCTACGAGGTCGGCACCATCAAGGACGTCGAGCTCGACGGTGGCGCGCGGCGCCGCTACGTGAGCGTCGACGGTGGCATGAGCGACAACATCCGCCCCGCGCTGTACCAGGCCGATTACGATTGCCGTCTGGTCTCGCGCTCCTCCGACGCGCACGCCGTGGTGGCGCGCGTGGTCGGAAAGCATTGCGAGAGTGGCGATATCGTCATCCGCGACACCTGGATGCCCGCCGACGCCGGCCCCGGTGACCTGGTGGCCGTCGCGGCGACCGGCGCGTACTGCTATTCGATGTCGAGCCGCTACAACCAGCTCACCCGGCCCGCCGTGGTCGCGGTGCGCGACGGTGCGTCGCGACTGATTCTGCGCCGGGAAACGGTGGCGGACCTGCTGAGCCTGGAGGTATGACGATGACCGCATCGCAGAGCGATTCCGTGGGGGGCGGCGGCCGGGTGACGGGTGGGCTGACCAACAACGGGGAAGCGGGGCGTCCGCTGGGTGTGGCCGTGCTCGGTATGGGCACGGTCGGTACCGAGGTGGTCCGGGTGCTGCGTGAGCACAGCGAGGACCTGCGTTCGCGGATCGGCGCGCCGCTGGTGCTGCGCGGCGTGGCCGTGCGCGACCTGGGCAAGGACCGCGGCCTGCCGGCCGAGCTGCTCACCACCGACGCCGAGGCGCTCGTCGCCCGTGACGACGTCGACCTGGTCGTCGAGGTCATGGGCGGGATCGATCCGGCCCGCGGGCTGATCGGCGCCGCGCTGTCGGCGGGCAAGTCCGTCGTCACCGCCAACAAGGCACTGCTGGCCGACTACACCGGCGAGCTGGCCGCTGCCGCCGAGCGCAGCCGCGCCGACCTGTACTTCGAGGCCGCCGTCGCCGGCGCCATCCCGGTGGTGCGCCCGCTGATCCAGTCGCTCTCGGGTGACCGGGTGAACCGCGTGGTCGGCATCGTCAACGGCACCACCAACTTCATCCTCTCCGCGATGGACGAGACCGGCGCCGCCTACGACGACGTGCTCGCCGAGGCCACCGCGCTCGGCTACGCCGAGGCCGACCCGACCGCCGACGTCGAGGGCTACGACGCCGCGGCCAAGGCCGCCATCCTGGCCTCGCTGGCCTTCCACACCCGCGTGACCGCCGCCGACGTGTACCGCGAGGGCATCTCCAAGATCACCGCCGAGGACCTGGAGACCGCCTCGGCCGTCGACTGCACGGTGAAACTGCTCGCCATCTGCGAGCGCGTGGCCGCCGGTCCGGGCGAGCCGACCGCCGAGGAAGGCGGCAAGGACCGCGTCTCGGTGCGGGTGTACCCGGCGCTGATCCCGCGCAGGCACCCGCTGGCCGCGGTCAACGGCGCCTTCAACGCCGTGGTCGTCGAGGCCGACAACGCGGGCAGGCTGATGTTCTACGGCCAGGGCGCCGGCGGCGCGCCGACCGCCTCGGCGGTGCTGGGCGATCTGGTGATGGCCGCGCGCAACAAGTTCTACGGTGGTCGCGCGCCCGGCGAATCGGTCTATGCTGAGCTGCCGATCGCGCCGATCGGCGACACCCCCACCCGCTACCACGTGAACCTGCAGGTGGAGGACCGCCCCGGCGTGCTCGCCGCGGTGGCCGGGGAGTTCTCCCAGCGTGGCGTGAGCATCTCCACGGTGCGGCAGCAGGGCCATGGCGACGGCGCCAGGCTCGTGGTCGTCACCCACCATGCGGTGGAGTCCTCGCTGGCCGATACTGTCGCGGCATTGGCGGAAATGGATTCGGTCACCGCTGTGACCAGCGTTCTCAGACTGGAAGGCACCGAAGAATCATGAGTACGAATGTGCGCGGCGTCGCCGACATTCGCACCGATGGGTATACAGGCCGCCCGTGCGCACATGGCCTTCTCTCGATCGAAGGAGCGTTGGCATGAGCTCGCGTAGCATCGCCCCCCAGCTCGGCGTGCACTCGCGCTGGCCGGGTCTGATCGCGGCCTACCGTGATCGGCTGGCCGGTGCGGCCGATTGGGAGCCGGTCACCCTGTTCGAGGGCGGTACCCCGCTGGTCCCGGCGACGCACCTGTCCGAGCTGACCGGGTGCGAGGTGTACCTCAAGGTGGAGGGCGCCAACCCGACCGGTTCCTTCAAGGACCGCGGCATGACCATGGCGATGACCGACGCCAAGTACCGCGGCCAGAAGGCCGTGCTGTGCGCCTCGACCGGCAACACCTCGGCCTCGGCCGCCGCCTACGCCACCCGCGCGGGCATGGAGTGCGCCGTGCTGATCCCGCAGGGCAAGATCGCGATGGGCAAGCTGGCCCAGGCCGTCATGCTCGGCGCCAAGATCATCCAGGTCGAGGGCAACTTCGACGACTGTCTCGAGCTGGCCCGCAAGGTGACCTCGGATTTCCCCGAGGTCGGCCTGGTGAACTCGGTCAACCCGGCCCGCATCGAGGGCCAGAAGACCGCCTCGTTCGAGATCTGTGACGTACTGGGCAAGGCGCCCGACGTGCACGCGCTGCCGGTGGGCAACGCGGGCAACATCACCGCCTACTGGCGCGGCTACCGCGAATACCAGGCCGACGGCATCACCAGCTCGCTGCCGCGCATGCTCGGCGTGCAGGCCGCGGGCGCCGCGCCGCTGGTCAACGGCGCTCCGGTGAAGGACCCGGAGACCGTCGCCACCGCCATCCGGATCGGCGCCCCCGCGTCCTGGAACGGCGCGATGGAGGCCAAGGAGCAGTCCGGCGGCGCCTTCCGCGCGGCCACCGACGAGGAGATCCTGGCCGCGTACCGCCTGGTCGCCGCGACCGAGGGCGTGTTCGTCGAGCCCGCGTCGGCCGCGAGCGTGGCCGGTCTGCTGGCCGCCCGCAAGGAGGGCTGGCTGGATTCGGGCCTCACCGTGGTCTGCACCGTGACCGGCAACGGTCTCAAGGACCCCGACAACGCGCTGGCCGGGATGCCCGAGGTCACGCCGATCGCCGTCGACCCGGTGGCCATCGCCCACGCACTCGAGCTGGCCTGAGTTGAGCGCGCGCGAGAGCAGGCTGATGACAGCCACCCTGCCCGCCGGTCTCGAAGTCACCGTGCGCGTCCCCGCGTCCACGGCCAACCTCGGACCCGGATTCGACTGCCTGGGAATGGCATTGGGCCTCTACGACGAGATCGTGGTGCGCACGACCGATTCGGGGCTCGACATCCGCGTGGAGGGTGAGGGCGCCGACGACGTGCCGTGGGGCCCAACGCATCTGGTGGTGCGGGCGATCGAGCGCGGGCTCGAATCGCTCGGCGTCTGGGCCGACGGTCTCGATGTGGTGTGCCGCAACGTGATTCCGCACTCGCGTGGCCTGGGCTCGAGCGCCTCCGCGGTGGTCGGCGGCCTGGCCGCCGGCGCCGGGCTGGCCGCGAAGTTCGACCCCGAGCTGCGCCTGGACGAGGACCGCCTGGTGCAGCTCGCCGCGGAGTTCGAGGGCCACCCCGACAACGCCGCCGCCAGCGTGCTCGGCGGAATCGTGGTGTCGTGGACCGAAACCGATGCCGAGCCGGAGCGGACCTACCGGGCCGTGCGCCTGCGGCCCGCCGCGGCGCTGCGCCCGGTCGTGCTGATCCCGCAGGAGCGCTCCTCCACCGCGCACACCCGCGGCCTGCTGCCCGAGCAGGTGCCGCACGGCGATGCCGCGTTCAACGTCAGCAGGGCGGCGCTGGCCGTCGTGGCGCTCACCGAGCGTCCCGATCTGCTGCTGCCCGCCACCGAGGACCGGCTGCACCAGACCCAGCGTGCGCCCGCGCTACCGCTCACCACGGCCTGGATCGAGCGTCTGCGGGCCGCGGGAATCGCTGCGACGGTTTCCGGCGCAGGCCCGACGATTCTGGCGCTCGCCACCGAGGATTTCCCTGATGACCTGCGCAAACAGGCGGAATCGGACGGGCTGCGGGTGGTCGAACCCGGCATCGCGGACGGCGTCGTCGTCGACTGACGGCGCGCCTGCCTTGCCGTTGTTCGCAATGGGCAGCTATTCTGGGCTTGTCCGTACATCGTGCGCATCAGACGCCGGTGCTTCATCAGGGCAATCGCTCCAGCAGGCTCCAGGCTCGAGCCTCCACACCATGGGGGTGCTGCGACGCCGAGAAGCCGCTCAACTGGAATGATCTCTCCTCACCACTGTCTTCTGGTGGCGAAGCCTCCGGTCCGGCGGGGCGGGTAGTACGGCACAGGCGTCCGGTCGGACGCGTAATCCGAGCTCGGCACAGGGTGCCGGGTCTACGGAACGAACCCTCGATTCAGCACACGGCATTCGAGGGAAGGAAAGGATTTCCGTGACAGATACGGACCTGCTCGCGACACCCGGGGTGGAATCCAACCCTACGAACTCGGGCGGCCGCGAAAGTGAATCCGGACAGATTTCGAAAATGAGCGAACATACCGACGTCGCACGATCGGGGCTGACTGGAATGCTGTTGCCGCAGTTGCGCGCACTGGCGGGGGAGCTCGGTATCCGAGGCACCTCCGGGATGCGCAAGGGTGATCTCATCGCCGCCATCAAGGAGAATCAGGCCGGAGCGCCCGCGAAGGCGGGTAAGCCCGCCGAGGCCGCCGCCGTGACGGCCGACGCGCCCGCCGCCAAGGCCGACGCGCCCGCCAAGAGCGAGGCGCCCGCCAAGAACGACGCGCCCGCCAAGGCGCAGGCGCCCGCGAAGGCCGAGCGCCCCGCGAAGGCCGACAAGGCCGCGCCCGCCGAGAAGCAGGCCGCCGAGACCAAGACCGAGCAGGCTCCGGCCGAGCAGGCCGAGTCCAAGCCCGCCGCCGAGTCGACCGAGGATTCCGGTCGCGAGGGCGGTCAGCGTGGCCGTGGCCGGCAGCGTCGTGGTCGTGACCAGGCCCGTTCCGGCGGTGGCGAGAACACGCAGACCGAGAACCGCGCCGAGGACACCAAGCAGGCCGACAAGGCCGAGGGCGGCGAGCAGGGCGAGCGCCGTCGGGAGCGTGGCGACCGCGGCGACCGCGGTGAGCGCAACCAGAACCAGAACCAGAACGGCAACGCCGGTAATCGCGGTCCGCGCGACGACCGCGGCGGTGACGACGAGGAAGGCGGCCGCGGCCGCCGGGGCCGTCGCTTCCGCGAGCGTCGTCGTGGGCGTGACCGCGACGGTGGCGCCGGTGGCGGCGGCGAGGCCCGCGATTTCGAGATCCGCGAGGACGACGTCCTGCAGCCGGTCGCCGGCATCCTCGACGTCCTGGACAACTACGCGTTCGTGCGGACCTCCGGCTACCTGGCCGGCCCGAACGACGTGTACGTCTCGATGAACCTGGTCCGCAAGAACGGCCTGCGCCGCGGTGACGCGATCACCGGCGCGGTGCGCGCCCCGCGCGACGGCGAGCAGAGCAACCAGCGCCAGAAGTTCGACCCGCTGGTGCGCCTGGACACGGTCAACGGCGGCGAGGTGGAGGCGGCCAAGCGCCGCCCCGACTTCCAGAAGCTGACTCCGCTCTACCCGAACCAGCGGCTGCGTCTCGAGACCACGCAGAACAAGCTGACGACCCGTGTGATCGACCTGATCATGCCGATCGGCAAGGGTCAGCGCGCGCTGATCGTGTCCCCGCCCAAGGCGGGTAAGACCACGATCATGCAGGACATCGCCAACGCGATCGCGATCAACAACCCCGAGTGCTACCTCATGGTCGTGCTGGTCGACGAGCGTCCCGAAGAGGTCACCGACATGCAGCGTTCGGTGAAGGGTGAGGTCATCGCCTCCACCTTCGACCGGCCGCCGGCCGACCACACCTCCGTCGCCGAGCTCGCCATCGAGCGGGCCAAGCGCCTGGTGGAGATGGGCAAAGACGTTGTGGTGCTGCTCGACTCGATCACCCGATTGGGCCGTGCGTACAACAACTCCTCGCCCGCCTCGGGTCGCATCCTCTCCGGTGGTGTCGACTCGACCGCGCTGTACCCGCCCAAGCGGTTCCTCGGCGCGGCGCGCAACATCGAGAACGGTGGCTCGCTCACCATCATCGCCACCGCGATGGTGGAGACCGGTTCCACCGGCGACACGGTGATCTTCGAGGAGTTCAAGGGCACCGGCAACGCCGAGCTCAAGCTCGATCGCAAGATCGCCGAGCGGCGCGTGTTCCCGGCCGTCGACATCAACCCGTCGAGCACCCGCCACGACGAACTGCTGATGTCGCCGGACGAGATGGCGGTCGTGCACAAGCTGCGTCGCGTGCTCAGCGGCCTCGATTCGCACCAGGCGATCGACCTGCTGATGGACCGGCTCAAGAAGTCCAAGAACAACCTCGAGTTCCTGATGACGGTCTCCAAGACCGCGCCGGGCGCACTCGACGAGTGATCGGCTGACGAAACAGGGGCCCCGCCACGGCGGGGCCCCTGTTCGCGTCTGCGGCCGGGAACAATTCCGTGGTCGGGGGTGTTTTCGGAACGTGCGGCCCGATCTGGCATACTGGACCGCTGTGTGTCTGCGGCTTCGCAGACATCCCGCCTAGTCGGTTCCGGTTCACGTATTCCGCGCTCCAGCGGCATGCGACCCGGCGACCATTATCGAGAGGACGCCCATGAAGGCAGGAATCCACCCCACGTATGTCGACACCACCGTCGTGTGTGGTTGCGGCAACACCTTCCAGACCCGCTCCACCAAGGAGTCCGGCCAGATCACGGTCGAGGTCTGCTCGCAGTGCCACCCGTTCTACACCGGCAAGCAGAAGATCCTCGACACCGGCGGCCGCGTGGCTCGCTTCGAGGCTCGCTACGGCAAGCGCGCAGGCAAGAAGGCCGACGCCAGCTAGTTGCCTCCTCCGACGCCCGGTTCTGCTCTGCAGGCCGGGCGTCGGTGGTTTCTGTTGTCCAGCGCACCGCACCCCAGAAGGAACCCCACCGTGACGCAGCCGTCAGCCATCGACGACATTCTCGCCGAGTACGCAGGCTTGGAGACGCAGCTGGCCGACCCGTCGCTGCACAACGACGCGGGCGCGGCACGCCGGGTCGGCAAGCGGTTCGCCGAGCTGGCGCCGGTGATGTCGACCTATCGCAAGCTGGAGACGGTCCGCGACGATCTCGAGGCCGCCCGCGAGCTGGCCGCCGACGACGCGGCCTTCGCCGCCGAGGTGCCCGGCCTGGAGGCCCAGCTCGCCGAGCTCGAGCAGGCGCTGGCCGATCTGCTCGCCCCGCGCGACCCGCACGACGGCGACGACGTGGTGCTCGAGGTGAAGTCCGGTGAGGGCGGCGAGGAGTCGGCGCTGTTCGCCGCCGACCTGGCCCGCATGTACATCCGCTACGCCGAGCGGCACGGCTGGAAGGTGGAGACGCTCGACGTCACCTACTCCGACCTCGGCGGCTACAAGGACGCGACGCTGTCGATCAAGAGCCGCGACGCCGCCCGCGACGGCGTGTGGTCGCGCTTCAAGTTCGAAGGCGGCGTGCACCGCGTGCAGCGCGTGCCCGTCACCGAGTCGCAGGGCCGCATCCACACCTCCGCCGCGGGCGTGCTGATCTACCCGGAGCCCGACGAGGTCGAGCAGGTGCAGATCGACGAGACCGACCTGCGCATCGACGTCTACCGCTCCTCCGGCAAGGGCGGTCAGGGCGTCAACACCACCGACTCCGCGGTCCGCATCACCCACCTGCCCTCCGGCATCGTGGTGACCTGCCAGAACGAACGCTCGCAGCTGCAGAACAAGGCGCGCGCGATGCAGGTGCTCGCGGCCCGGCTGCAGGCGCTGGCCGAGGAGCAGGCCGAGCAGGAGGCCGCGGCCGGGCGCGCCAGCCAGATCCGTACGGTCGACCGTTCCGAGCGCATCCGCACCTACAACTTCCCGGAGAACCGGATCGCCGATCACCGCATCGGCTTCAAGGCGCACAATCTCGACGCCGTCCTCGACGGTGACATGGACGCGCTGCTCGACGCGCTCGGCAAGGCCGACCGCGACGCGCGCATGGCCGCCGAGTAATCGCCCGTGACCGAACGGGTGCGGCTGCGTCCGCTGATCGTCGCGGCGGCGGAGAGGCTGGCCACGGCGGGTGTGGCGTCCCCACTGCCCGACGCGGAGAACCTGGCCGCGCATGTGCTCGGCGTCGACCGGATGCGCCTGGCGCTGCACCCGATGGTCGAACCGGACGAAGCCGCGCGGTTCACGGCGCTGGTCGAACAGCGGTCCGCGCGAATCCCCTTGCAGCACTTGACCGGGACCGCCGCGATGGGCGAGATCGAGCTCGCCGTCGGACCCGGGGTGTTCGTGCCGCGCCCGGAGACCGAGCTGCTGTTCGCGTGGGCGCTGGCCTGGCTGGAGACGCTGCCCCACGACCACGACCCGGTCGTCGTCGATCTGTGCGCCGGCACAGGCGCGCTGGCCCTGGCGATCGCGCACGCCCGCCCCGACGCGCGGGTCCACGCCGTCGAACTCGACCCCGACGCGCTGACCTGGACCCGTCGCAATGCCGACGACCGCATCGCCGACGGCGACACCCCGATCACCCTGCACGCCGCCGACGTCACCGACCCGGCCCTGCTCAGCGAGCTGTCCGGCCGCGTGGACCTGGTGGTCTCCAACCCGCCCTACATCCCCGACGGCGCCGTCCTCGACCCCGAGGTCGCCGACCACGATCCGCATCGCGCCCTGTTCGGCGGGCCCGACGGGCTCGACGTCATCCGTGCCATGGTCCCCACCATCGCGCGCCTGCTGCGGCCCGGCGGCGCCACCGCGATCGAACACGACGACACAAACGGCGGGGGAGTGGCCGCCCTGCTCGCGGGGGCGGGCTTCGCCGACATCGTCGAGCACCCCGATCTGGCCGGCAAGCCGCGATTCGTCGTGGCGGCGCGCCACAGCAAACCCTGATCCCGCGGCCGAGCCCTGGCGTGTGCACCGCGTCGCCGCACGATGTGCGCGCCGGACGGCCGTCTGCCTCGCTCCGCGCGCTCCACCAGCACACCTCCAGCAGCTGGCGGACGATCGTGGTGGGCCGGGTGTGCCGCCGTCTGGCAAAGTCCCCGCGCAGGTGAAGCCCCGCGCGGGAGCTAGACTCTTGCCGCACACCGAAGACCGGCAAGAATCGTGGGACCTCGACAACTTGCCGCAACCCCGACGAGCACGAGACCCGGGGCAGCGGAATATTGTCGGCCACCGAAGTCCGGCAGAAATCGCGGGAAGGCGAAGCTAAGCGTGAGTACCGTCTACGACTGTGCTGAACCGGCGTCTCGGGCCGCTGGCCTCTCCGCCGCCACCAGCGCGCTGAAGTCCGGCCGCCTGGTCGTCATGCCGACCGACACGCTGTACGGCCTGGCGGCCGACGCGTTCGACTCCGAGGCGGTGGCCTCGCTGCTCGCCGCCAAGCGCCGCGGCCGTGACATGCCCGTTCCGGTGCTGGTCGGGTCCTGGCACACCATCGACGGACTGGTCTTCTCGGTGCGCCCGCAGGCGCGCGACCTGATCCGCGCGTTCTGGCCCGGCGCGCTGAGCCTGGTCGTGCAGGCCGCGCCCTCGCTGGCCTGGGATCTCGGCGACACCCGCGGCACGGTGATGCTGCGCATGCCGTTGCACCCCGTGGCGCTGGAGCTGCTGCGCGAGGTCGGCCCGCTGGCCGTGTCGAGCGCCAACGTGTCGGGTCAGCCCCCGGCGAGCACCGTCGAGCAGGCCCGCGAGCAGCTGGGCTCGCTGGCGAGTGTGTACCTCGACGGCGGTCCGGCCGCGCACGCGGTGGCCTCCACCATCGTCGATCTGACCGCGGATCAGCCGCGCGTGCTGCG
This sequence comes from Nocardia neocaledoniensis, assembly GCF_003182135.1. Classification (GTDB taxonomy): domain Bacteria; phylum Actinomycetota; class Actinomycetes; order Mycobacteriales; family Mycobacteriaceae; genus Nocardia; species Nocardia neocaledoniensis. Next base: position 20,430 of record NZ_QGTL01000024.1, read on the forward strand.
CGAGGGCGCGGTGCCGCTGGCCGATATCGCGGAGGTGCTCGGCATGGCGCCCGACGCCCTGGTCAGCTCCGCGCAGCGGTGATCGCACGCATCCGATGAGCACGGTCGTTCCCCTGCGCGAGCTGGTGCTCGTGCTGCTCGTCTCTGCCACGGTGACCTTCCTGGCCACCGGCGGTATCCGCACGCTCGCCATCGCCTTCGGCGCGGTCGCGATCCCGCGAGAGCGCGATGTGCACGTCAAGCCCATTCCCCGGATGGGCGGCGTCGGCATGTATATCGGCGTGGTCGCCGCGGTTCTGTTCGCGCATCAATTGCCCGCGCTGCGCCGCGGGTTCGATTACGCGCCCGATATTCCCGCGGTGCTGGTGGCGGCCACCATCATCGTGCTCGTCGGCATCGTCGACGACCGCTGGGGTCTGGACGCGCTCACCAAATTCGCGGGCCAGGTGACCGCGGCCGGTGTGATGGCCGTGATGGGCCTGAGCTGGTACGTCATCTACGACCCGTTCAACGACAGCACCGTGGTGCTCGACGCGTTGCAGGGCGGCCTGGTGACGGTCGGCATCACCGTCACCCTGGTGAACGCGATGAACTTCGTCGACGGCCTGGACGGCCTCGCCGCGGGCCTCGGTTTGATCTGCGCCGGCGCGGTTTTCGTGTTCTCGGTGGGTTTGCTCTACGACCAGGGCGGTTCGGTCGACACCTATCCGCCCGCGTTGCTGGCCGCCGCGCTCGCCGGCGCGTGCCTGGGATTTCTTCCGCACAATTTCTCGCCGGCGCGAATCTTCATGGGCGATTCCGGCTCGATGATGATCGGATTGATGCTGGCCGCCGTTTCCACCGGCGCCTCCGGCCGAATTCCGCTGCAGGGCTATGGCCCACGCGACATTGTGGGTTTGCTCTCGCCGCTGTTGCTGGTCGGCGCGGTGATGTTCATTCCGGTGCTCGATCTGTTGCTGGCGATCGTGCGTCGCGTGCGCGCGGGCGTGAGCTTCTCCACGCCGGACAAAATGCATCTGCATCACCGTTTGTTGCAGATCGGGCATTCGCAGCGCCGCGTCGTCCTGCTGATCTATTTGTGGGTCGGGGTGCTCGCCTTCGGCGCGGTGGGAACCTCGTTGATGGATCGGCGACTGGTCGTGTTGCTGGTGGCGGGCGGATTGGTGTTCGCGCTGGTAGTGACCGCGATCCCATCCATGCGCCGGGTGGAGTCGGCGAAGAGCTGATCCGGGCCCGCAAGGTAAAGTGCGGGCCGTGAGCTTTACACCGCGACCCGTGCCCGGCCCCGACGCCCCGCTCCGTACCGCGCTGCGCTACGGCCTGATCGGGCTCGGTGTGCTCGTGGTCGTCTCGGTGGTGATCGCCACCGCCGTCGCCGGGACACCCGGCCTGTGGGGCGCGCTGCTCGGCGCGGCCATCGGCGGCGGGTTCATCCTCACCACGCTGGTGTCGGTGCTGCTCGGCGCCAAGCTGCCGCCGAGCACCCAGGGCCTGGTCCTGCTGGTCAGCTGGGTCGGCAAGCTGCTGGTCGCGCTGATCGTCGTCGGCGTGCTGAACCAGTTCGACTTCTACAGCAGGCCCGCCCTGTTCTTCACGGTGGTCGGCGCGCTGCTGATCGTGCTCGGCGCGGAGACGTACGGCGTTGTGAGCGTGAAGGTTCCGTATGTCACGACACGCGCGGGAGACGACGAAACGGCTTCCGAGCAGGAATAATCCCACCCAGCTACGCACTGTCGTAGATAGCTTGGTAAAGTGTTGGTAAGCAAGCACCCAAGCTAGGGGCCAGGTCCGGGAGAACTCGGGGCTACGCCTCGGGTTACCAGGGGGGATCACCGAGATCCCACCCGGGGCCGCTATGCTTACTGCCGATCCGGGTGGAATGTGCCCGGTTGAAGCATGTCGACGATGTCGCCGACGCCCGTACAGCAGCTATATCGGTCTACACACCGTAACCGCGGCTGTCGAATTTCGAGCCGACCAGAGTCGACCCCATTGATCGTCAATGTCCGATCGAACCGCGGGGATGACCGTACCCGCGGCCCGAACACGGGAGAGAACGCTGAGCGTCACCACTTTGGCGGCAGGCGAGTTTCACGCGCCATCGCTGTCCGACTTCTTCCCTCCAGCGGTGTTGTTCGCGGGTACGCCGTTCGAACTCGATCGCTTGATGCTGATCCGCCTGCTGATGACCGCCGTTCTGGTGCTCCTCTTCGTGCTGGCTTTCCGCTCGCCGAAGATCGTGCCCCGCGGGCTGCAGAACGTGATGGAAACCGCCGTGGTTTTCGTCAAGGAGCAGATCGCCGACGAGGTGCTCGGCAAGGAAACCGGTAAGCGGTTCCTGCCGCTGATCGCGACGATCTTCTTCACGGTTCTGTTCCTGAACTTCTCCAGTGTGGTGCCGTTCCTGAACATCTCCTCGAATGCCCGCGTCGGTATGCCGCTGGTGCTCGCGGTGGTCGCCTACGTCGCGTTCAACTACGTCGGTATCCGCAAGTACGGCTTCTGGAAGTACATGCGCTCGAGCATCGTCGTTCCGGACGTGCCGCCCGCGCTGCACGTGCTGCTGATCCCGATCGAGTTCGTCTCGACGTTCATCCTGCGCCCGTTCACGCTGACCGTCCGACTCATGGCCAACATGCTGGCGGGCCACATCATGCTGGTGCTGTTCTTCAGCGCCACCTGGTTCTTCCTCTTCGATGCCACCGCGTGGATGAAGGTCTTCTCGCCCTTCTCGCTGCTGGCGGGCATCGGCTTCACGCTGTTCGAGCTGCTGGTCATCTTCCTGCAGGCGTATGTGTTCGCCCTGCTGACCGCGGTGTACATCAGCCTCGCGCAGCACGCCGCCGACCACTGACCTGAATCCACACCAGTACTGCCAAACCTGCTACACACGCCGACCGGCGGGTGAGCAACAGAAAGGGAAAGAAGACTCATGAGCCTCGCTTACCTGGCCCAGGAAGCCGCGACCACCGAGAGCACCTTCAAGGGCTTCGGCGCCATCGGCTACGGTCTTGCCGCGATCGGCCCCGGCATCGGCGTCGGCATCGTCGTCGGTAAGGCGATCGAGGGCTTCGCCCGTCAGCCCGAGCTGGCCGGCCAGATCCGTACCAACATGTTCCTCGGTATCGCGTTCACCGAGGCCCTGGCGCTGATCGGCCTCGTCGCCGGCTTCATCTTCTGATTCCGATGCGCGAAATCATCACGCTCGCTGCCGAAGGGGGAGAGGATGTGAATCCTCTCATCCCCGAAACGTACGACATCGTCTGGTCGATCGTCTGCGTCGCCATCATCGGTCTGCTGTTCTGGAAGTACGTGATCCCACGTGTGACCAAGACCCTCGATGAGCGCGCCGACAACATCGAAGGCGGTATCGCCAGGGCCAAGGCCGCCCAGGAAGAAGCACAGCAGACGCTGCAGCAGTACCAGCAGCAGCTTGCCGACGCCCGGCTGGAAGCCGCACGTATCCGCGAGGATGCGCGCACCCAGGGTCAGCAGATCCTCGCGCAGATGCGCGCGGACGCCCAGGCCGAAAGCGACCGCATCGTCGCCGCCGGTCACTCCCAGCTGGAAGCCCAGCGCCAGCAGATCCTGACCGAGCTGCGCTCCGAGGTCGGCCGCACGGCTGTCGACCTGGCCGAGAAGATCATCGGCCAGTCTGTCTCGGACGAGGCCAAGCAGGCGGCGTCGATCGACAAGTTCCTCAGCGAACTCGACGACACCACCGCCATCGGGGCCGGAAGGTAACGACGCGAAAGTGAGAAGCATGTACGCAGCGAGCCGCGAGGCCAGCTCCCGGTCTCGCGAGGCGCTTCGGGCCGCTCTGACCGGAAGCGAAACTGTTGCGGCCACAACGGGATCGGAACTGTTCGCCGTTGTCGCCGTGCTGGACGACCAGCGTTCGCTGCGTGTGGCGCTCGCGGACGTGTCGGTGCCGGGTTCGGCGCGCGCTGAACTCAGTGAGCGGATCTTCGGCGGCAAGGTCAGCGCTGCCACGCAGGCAGTGCTGACCACCGCGGTGGCCCAGAACTGGTCGCGCACCCGCGATCTGGTCGACACCTTGGTGCTGCTCGGGCAGGAGGCTCTGCTGGAGTCCGCCGCCGACGGTGGCCGGCTGGAAGCGGTGGAGGACGAGCTGTTCCGGCTCGGCCGCATCATCGCCGACAACCCGCAGCTGGAGCAGGCACTGTCCGATCAGGGCAAGCCCGCCTCGGCGCGGCGCGAGCTGATCGTGCGGCTGCTGAACGGCAAGGCCGAGCCGATCACCATCACGCTGGCCGAGCAGGCGGTGACCCGACTGCGGACCAACAACATCGGCGTCGCCTTCGGCGCCCTGTCCGATCTGGCGGCGGCCCGTCGTGACCAGATCGTCGCCCACGTGCACGCCGCGGCCGAGCTGAGTGGCCCGCAGAAGGAGAAGCTCGCCGCTTCCCTGCAGCGGATCTACGGCAAGGCGGTCACCGTGCACGTGCAGGTCGACCCGACGCTGCTGAGCGGCGTCGTCGTGCGCGTCGGAGACGACGTCATCGACGGCAGCGCCACCGGCCGACTGGAGAAGCTGCGCCGGGCACTGTCCTAGCCAGCAGCTCAACTCCAACCCCCGACATTCGAGACCACAGCGAGAGCAGGAACAACATGGCGGAGCTGACGATCTCCTCCGACGAGATCCGTAGCGCGATCGAGAGCTACACCCAGAGCTACACCCCGGAAACCTCCATCGAAGAAGTCGGCCTCGTGACCGACACCGGCGACGGCATCGCGCACGTCAGCGGTCTGCCTTCGGCGATGGCCAACGAGCTGCTCGAGTTCCCGGGCGGCGTCCTCGGCGTCGCGCTGAACCTCGAGGACACCGAGATCGGTGCCGTCATCCTCGGCGAGTACGCCTCGCTGGAAGAGGGCCAGCAGGTCCGCCGCACCGGCGACGTGCTGTCGGTTCCCGTCGGTGACAAGTTCCTCGGTCGCGTCGTCAACCCGCTCGGCCAGGCCATCGACGGCCTGGGCGAGATCGAAGCCGACGACCGCCGCGTGCTCGAGCTGCAGGCCGCGACCGTGCTGGAGCGCCAGCCGGTCGAGGAGCCGCTGGCCACCGGTATCACCGCGATCGACGCGCTGACCGCCATCGGCCGCGGCCAGCGTCAGCTGATCATCGGCGACCGCAAGACCGGCAAGACCGCCGTCGCCGTCGACGCGATCCTGAACCAGAAGGCGAACTGGGAGTCGGGCGACCCCAGCAAGCAGGTTCGCTGCATCTACGTCGCGATCGGCCAGAAGGGCTCCACCATCGCGGGCGTCAAGACCGCGCTCGAGGAGCACGGCGCGATGGAGTACACCACCATCGTCGCGGCCCCCGCGTCCGACTCCGCCGGCTTCAAGTGGCTGGCCCCCTACACCGGTTCGGCCATCGGCCAGCACTGGATGTACCAGGGCAAGCACGTCCTGATCGTGTTCGACGACCTGACCAAGCAGGCCGAGGCCTACCGCGCCATCTCGCTGCTGCTGCGTCGTCCGCCGGGCCGCGAGGCCTACCCCGGTGACGTCTTCTACCTGCACTCCCGCCTGCTGGAGCGTTGCGCGAAGCTGTCCGACGAGATGGGCGGCGGCTCGATGACCGGTCTGCCGATCATCGAGACCAAGGCCAACGACGTCTCGGCGTTCATCCCGACCAACGTCATCTCCATCACCGACGGCCAGGTCTTCCTCGAGTCCGACCTGTTCAACAAGGGCGTCCGCCCGGCGATCAACGTCGGTACCTCGGTCTCCCGTGTCGGTGGCGCCGCCCAGACCAAGGCCATGAAGAAGGTCGCCGGTTCGCTGCGTCTGGAAATGGCGCAGTACCGCGAGCTGGAGGCGTTCTCCGCCTTCGCCTCCGACCTGGACGCCGCGTCGCTGGCCCAGCTCGAGCGTGGTGCCCGCTGGGTGGAGCTGCTCAAGCAGAACCAGTACTCCCCGGTCGCCGTCGAGGATCAGGTCGTCTCGATCTACCTGGTCGACGCCGGCTACTACGACTCGGTGCCGGTCGGCGACGTGCGTCGCTTCACCGCCGAGCTGCTGGAGCACCTGCACAGCGCGACCCAGTCGTCCTTCGACGCGCTCGAGGGTGGCCGCAAGCCGCTCGACGGCGAGGCCGCCGACGCGATCAAGTCGGAGACCGACAAGTTCAAGGAAGGCTTCCTGGCCTCCGACGGCAGCCGCGTCGTGAACGAGGCCGCCGCAGGCGATCTGGACCACGAAGAGGTCGAGTCGCTGTCGGTCACCCGCAAGCACGTCGACAAGTAAGCCGGGTCAGAACTGATGTCGGCAATTACCGATCTGGCGAATGAAGGGAGTGTGAACCGCTAGTGGCAAGTTTGCGTGAATTGCGCTCCCGCATTCGTGGTGTGAATTCGATCAAGAAGATCACCAAGGCTCAGGAACTGATCGCGACCTCGCGAATTTCCAAGGCCCAGGCCAGGGTCGCCGCGGCCAAGCCGTACGCCGAGGAGATCACCAAGGTCCTCGGCGAGCTGGCGAGCGCCTCGAAGAACCTGTCGCACCCGCTGCTGACCGAGCGTCCCAACGCTCGTCGGGCCGCGGTCCTGGTGATCACCAGTGACAGCGGTATGTGCGGTGGCTACAACTCGAACGTGCTCAAGCGCGCCGAGGAGCTCATGACCACCCTGCGTGGCGAGGGCAAGGAGCCGGTGCTGTACGTGATGGGCAACAAGGGCCTCACGTACTACAAGTTCCGCAACCGCCCCTTCCAGGCGTCGTGGACCGGCTTCTCGCAGCAGCCGAAGTACACCGATGCGTCGGCCGCGTGCGGCCACCTGGTCGAGGCCTTCATGGCCGGCTCCGACAGCGAGGTCGCCTCGCTGGACGGGTCGGGAAGCATGGCGGGCGTCGACGAGCTGCACATCGTGTACACCAAGTTCGTCTCGATGCTGACCCAGACTCCGGAGGTGCGCCGCCTGGCGCCGATCCAGGTCAGCTACGTCGACGAGAACTTCGCGCTCGGCGACGACATGCTGTCGGACTCGCCGGACGCGGTGGTGACGGCGCAGTACGAGTTCGAGCCCGACGCGGATGTTCTGCTGGGCGCTCTGCTGCCCAAGTACATCAACACGCGTATCTACGCATCGTTGCTCGAGGCAGCGGCATCCGAGTCCGCGGCTCGGCGCACCGCAATGAAGGCGGCGACCGACAACGCCAACGAGCTGGCCAGTGTGCTCCAGCGCGAGGCGAACTCGGTGCGTCAGGCCCAGATCACGCAGGAAATCAGCGAAATCGTCGGCGGCGTGAACGCGCTGGCGTCGAGCTCGGACCGCGACTAGAAGCGCAGGAAGAGAACCAATCTAATGACCGCAGCTGTCACTCAGGACAACGCGAGCAAGGCAGGCGCAGCCGCCGGCCGCGTCGTCCGTGTCATCGGCCCCGTCGTGGACGTCGAGTTCCCGCGTGGCGCCATCCCCGAGCTGTTCAACGCTCTCAACGCCGACATCAAGCTGGCGTCGGTGGCCAAGACCCTGACCCTCGAGGTCGCCCAGCACCTCGGTGACAACATCGTGCGCACCATCTCGATGCAGCCCACCGACGGTCTGGTCCGTGGCGCCACCGTCACCGACTCAGGCAAGCCGATCTCGGTGCCCGTCGGCGACATCGTCAAGGGTCACGTCTTCAACGCCCTCGGCGACTGCCTCGACTCGCCCGGCCTCGGCCGCGACGGCGAGCAGTGGGGCATCCACCGCAAGCCCCCGAGCTTCGACCAGCTCGAGGGCAAGACCGAGATGCTGGAGACCGGCGTCAAGGTCATCGACCTGCTGACCCCGTACGTCAAGGGCGGCAAGATCGGTCTGTTCGGTGGTGCCGGTGTCGGCAAGACCGTTCTGATCCAGGAGATGATCACCCGTATCGCTCGCGAGTTCTCCGGCACCTCGGTGTTCGCGGGCGTCGGTGAGCGTACCCGTGAGGGCACCGACCTCCACCTGGAAATGGAAGAGATGGGCGTCCTCCAGGACACCGCCCTCGTCTTCGGCCAGATGGACGAGCCGCCGGGCACGCGTATGCGCGTGGCCCTGTCCGCGCTGACCATGGCGGAGTACTTCCGCGATGTCCAGCACCAGGACGTGCTGCTCTTCATCGACAACATCTTCCGTTTCACCCAGGCCGGTTCCGAGGTCTCGACCCTGCTGGGTCGTATGCCCTCGGCCGTGGGTTACCAGCCGACGCTGGCGGACGAGATGGGTGAGCTCCAGGAGCGCATCACCTCGACCCGTGGTCGCTCGATCACCTCGCTGCAGGCGATCTACGTCCCCGCCGACGACTACACCGACCCGGCGCCGGCGACCACCTTCGCCCACCTGGACGCGACGACCGAGCTCTCCCGCCCGATCTCGCAGAAGGGCATCTACCCGGCCGTCGACCCGCTGACCTCGACCTCTCGTATCCTCGAGGCCTCGATCGTCGGCGAGCGTCACTTCCGCGTGGCCAACGAGGTGAAGCGGATCCTGCAGAAGTACAAGGAGCTGCAGGACATCATCGCCATCCTCGGTATGGACGAGCTCTCCGAAGAGGACAAGGTCCTCGTCGGCCGCGCCCGTCGCCTGGAGAAGTTCCTCGGCCAGAACTTCATCGTGGCCGAGAAGTTCACCGGTCAGCCGGGCTCGGTCGTGCCGCTGGAGCAGACCATCGACGACTTCGATCGCGTCTGCAAGGGCGAGTTCGACCACTTCCCGGAGCAGGCGTTCAACTCCTGCGGTGGACTCGACGACGTCGAGGCCGCTGCGAAGAAGATCGCCGGGAAGTAGTCCACCATGGCGGAGATGACAGTTGATCTCGTAGCAGTCGAGCGCAAGCTCTGGTCCGGCCAGGCGACGTTCGTCAGCGCGCAGACCACCGAGGGTCAGATCGGCATCATGGCAGGTCACGAGCCGCTGCTCGGTCAGCTCGTCGAGGGCGGCACGGTGTCGATCGTGTCGACCGACGGCGAGCGGATCGTCGCGGCGGTGCACGGCGGTTTCTTCTCGGTGACCGCCGATACCGTCCGGGTGCTGGCCGAGTCCGCGGATCTCGCGGCCGAGGTCGATGTCGACGCGGCCCGTAAGGTGCTGGCCGACGCGGGTGCTTCCGAGGTGGAGCAGCGCGTGGCGCAGGGTCAGGTGCGTGCGGTCGAGGCGAACGCCACGGCCTGATCCCGGAACGAGACCGATCACTGTCGGCGACGAACTCGAGTTCGTCGCCGACAGTGGCGTTTTCACCGGGTTTTCCGGTCCCCGCGCGATCGCCCACACCGCGCGTGATTGAATGACGTCGAAGGTGTCTTCGACACCGGTGGAACGAAAGGGCGTACGGCATTGCAGACCGGGATGGTTCTCCTGATCATTCTGGTGCTGACGCTCGTGTTCGTAGCCGGAGCATCCACCTACCGGCTGGTGATGCTGCGCCGGGGCGGCACGGCCGCGCTGCTACGGGTACTGCCCGCGCGGGGTGGCCACGGCTGGCGGCACGGTCTCATCCGCTACGACGAGGATCGCCTCGTCTTCTTCAAGTTGACCAGCCTCAAGCTCGGCCCCGATTCCACCGTGCACCGGCAGGGCCTCGAGATCGTCGAACGGCGCGCGCCACAGGGCGACGAGTTCGACATCATGAGCGAGGACATCGTGGTGGTAGCCGTCACCGATCCGCACAACAGCTTCGAGTTGGCACTCGACCGCGGATCGATGGCGGCTTTTCTGTCCTGGATGGAGTCGCGTCCGTCCGACCGCGCCCGCCGCACGCGAGGAGGCCAGCCGTGAGTGTGCACCTGACCAGGATCTACACCCGCACCGGTGACGACGGCACCACGGGCCTGAGCGACTTCTCGCGGGTGCCCAAGACCGACGCCCGCCTGGTCGCCTACGCCGACTGCGACGAGGCCAATGCGGCGCTCGGCGTCGCGGTCGCGCTCGGCGCGCCGGAGCCCGCGGTGCTCGCGGTGCTGCGTCAGGTGCAGAACGACCTGTTCGACGCGGGCGCCGACCTGTCCACTCCCGTGGTGGCGGAACCGAAGTACCCGCCGCTGCGCGTCACCCAGCCCTATATCGACCGGCTGGAGAAGTGGTGTGACGAGTTCAACGACGGTCTGGCGCCGCTGAATTCCTTCATCCTGCCGGGCGGCACGCCGATTGCCGCACTGTTGCACACGGCACGGACGGTGGTCCGCCGCGCCGAGCGTTCGGCCTGGGCGGCGGTCGAGGTCTACCCCGACGACACCAGTGTGCTGCCGGCCAAATACCTCAATCGGCTCTCGGACCTGCTGTTCATCCTGAGCCGCGCGACCAATCCCGAGGGCGACGTGCTGTGGCAGCCGGGCGGCGGAGCCGAGCGCTGAAAGCGACTCGACCGCCCCAGGATCGGTCGGTTTGGCGTCGGGGGGCGTGTCGCCGGGCAACGGTCGATAAGCTGGCGGGGTGAGCGAACGGTTTCTGGTCTCCGGCGGTAATCAGCTCGTCGGCGAGGTCGCGGTCGGCGGCGCGAAGAACAGCGTGCTGAAGCTGATGGCCGCCGCTTTGCTGGCCGAGGGCACGACCACCATCACCAACTGCCCGGACATCCTCGATGTCCCGCTGATGGCCGAGGTGCTGCGTGGCCTCGGCTGCGACGTGACGATCTCCGACGATGCCACCGGCGACCGCTCGGTCGTCACGATCGTCACCCCGCCCGAGCCGAAGTACCACGCGGATTTCCCCGCGGTCACCCAGTTCCGCGCCTCGGTGTGTGTGCTCGGTCCGCTGATGGCCCGGTGCAAGCGCGCGGTCGTCGCCCTGCCCGGCGGTGACGCGATCGGTTCGCGTCCCCTGGACATGCATCAGCAGGGTCTGCGGTTGCTCGGGGCGACCAGCGAGATCGAGCACGGCTGCGTAGTCGCCCGTGCCGACGAGCTGCAGGGCGCGCGCATCCGCCTCGACTTCCCGTCCGTCGGCGCGACCGAGAACATCCTGATGGCCGCGGTCCTGGCCGAGGGGGAGACGGTCATCGACAACGCGGCGCGCGAGCCCGACATCGTCGACCTGTGCACCATGCTCACGCAGATGGGTGCGCGGATCGAGGGTGCCGGTTCCTCGGTGCTCACCGTGCAGGGTGTCAAGCGGCTCTCGCCGACCACCCATCAGGTGATCGGCGACCGGATCGTCGCCGCCACCTGGGGCATCGCCGCCGCGATGACCACCGGCGACGTGCGCGTCACCGGCATCAACCCCAAGCACCTGGCGCTCGTGCTGGACAAGCTGCGGGCCGCGGGAGCACGAATCTCGTACGAGCCCAACGGTTTCCGCGTCGTCCAGCCGGAGCGTCCGCGCGCGGTGAACTTCGCGACGCTGCCGTTCCCGGGCTTCCCGACCGACCTGCAGCCGATGGCGATCGGCCTGGCCGCCATCGCCGACGGCACCTCGATGATCACCGAGAACGTCTTCGAGGCGCGGTTCCGCTTCGTGGAGGAGATGATCCGGCTCGGCGCCGACGCCCGCACCGACGGTCACCACGCCGTGGTCCGTGGAATCCCGCGCCTGTCCAGCGCGCCGGTCTGGTCCTCCGACATCCGCGCGGGCGCCGGCCTGGTGCTGGCGGGTCTGGTCGCCGACGGCGTCACCGAGGTGCACGACGTGTTCCACATCGACCGCGGCTACCCGCGCTTCGTCGAGCAGCTGCAGGCGCTCGGTGGACAGGTCGAACGCGTCGATTCGCCGAAATAGCCTGTCTGACCAGGCGATTTGACTTCGTGTTCGTGGCTGCGTAACTTATTTCGAGTCAGAGCGACACGGACACAGTCCGCCGAGCGCCTGACGGATCACCTGGTCAGCTTCCCTCGCCGAACTTGCTTCGGTTGGGTTGTCTGCGCTAGGTTGGAACAGTTGCCTTGCCGAAGCCCCGATGAAATGTTGCGGGTAGAGGCTTGTGCGTGTGTTCTTTGAGAACTCAATAGTGTGTCGATGAATGTCAGTGCCAATATTTTTATTGGTTCCGCTTCTCATACCCCCCGGTTGAG
>NZ_QGTL01000025.1:0-3496 GCF_003182135.1 Nocardia neocaledoniensis
TCCGGCGGTGTCCTACTCTCCCACACCCTGTCGAGTGCAGTACCATCGGCGCAGGTGGCCTTAGCTTCCGGGTTCGGAATGGGACCGGGCGTTTCCCCACCGCTATAACCGCCGTAACACTATGAAACTATCCACAACAGCGCTGACACACTGTCTGCTGCAGTGTTGTGTGTTGTTTCAGAAACCGCACAGTGGACGCGTAACACCTTCGATAGTAAGCCCTCGGCCTATTAGTACCAGTCACCTACACACATTACTGTGCTTCCAGCTCCGGCCTATCAACCCCATCATCTGTAGGGGGCCTTAACCCATCAAGTGGGAGAGAAACCTCATCTTGGAACAGGCTTCCCGCTTAGATGCTTTCAGCGGTTATCCCTTCCGAACGTAGCCAACCAGCCATGCCCCTGGCGGAACAACTGGCACACCAGAGGTTCGTCCGTCCCGGTCCTCTCGTACTAGGGACAGCCTTCCTCAAGTTTCTAACGCGCGCGGCGGATAGAGACCGAACTGTCTCACGACGTTCTAAACCCAGCTCGCGTGCCGCTTTAATGGGCGAACAGCCCAACCCTTGGGACCTACTCCAGCCCCAGGATGCGACGAGCCGACATCGAGGTGCCAAACCATCCCGTCGATATGGACTCTTGGGGAAGATCAGCCTGTTATCCCCGGGGTACCTTTTATCCGTTGAGCGACACCGCTTCCACATGCCGGTGCCGGATCACTAGTCCCGACTTTCGTCCCTGCTCGACCTGTCAGTCTCACAGTCAAGCCCCCTTGTGCACTTGCACTCAACACCTGATTGCCAACCAGGCTGAGGGAACCTTTGGGCGCCTCCGTTACATTTTGGGAGGCAACCGCCCCAGTTAAACTACCCACCAGGCACTGTCCCTGAACCAGATCATGGTCCGAGGTTAGAAGCCCAATACGATCAGAGTGGTATTTCAACAACGACTCCCCAAACACTGGCGTGCCTGGTTCACAGTCTCCCACCTATCCTACACAAACCGTACCGAACACCAATACCAAGCTATAGTGAAGGTCCCGGGGTCTTTTCGTCCTGCCGCGCGTAACGAGCATCTTTACTCGTAATGCAATTTCGCCGAGTCTGTGGTTGAGACAGCAGAGAAGTCGTTACGCCATTCGTGCAGGTCGGAACTTACCCGACAAGGAATTTCGCTACCTTAGGATGGTTATAGTTACCACCGCCGTTTACCGGGGCTTAAATTCTCAGCTTCGCGGCAAGCCGCTAACCGGTCCTCTTAACCTTCCGGCACCGGGCAGGCGTCAGTCCGTATACATCGTCTTACGACTTCGCACGGACCTGTGTTTTTAGTAAACAGTCGCTTCTCTCTGGTCTCTGCGACCTTCCCCAGCTCAGACCGCAAGGATCGTCACCAGGCAAGGTCCCCCTTCTCCCGAAGTTACGGGGGCATTTTGCCGAGTTCCTTAACCACAGTTCTCTCGATCGCCTTAGTATTCTCTACCTGACCACCTGTGTCGGTTTGGGGTACGGGCCGTGTACCAACTCACTAGAGGCTTTTCTCGGCAGCATAGGATCACTGAATTCGTCGCAACGACTACGCATCACCTCTCAGGCTATATGTTGTGCGGATTTGCCTACACAACGCCCTACAGGCTTACACCAGGTATTCCATCACCTGGCCCAGCTACCTTCCTGCGTCACCCCATCGCTTGACTACTACACCCAGGGTCGTATGCAGCCCCCTCCAGCTTCCCGAAGGAAGTCTTTTGGGATTTGGATACTTAGCACAACTGATTCGCCATTGGGCGCGGATACACGGGTACGGGAATATCAACCCGTTGTCCATCGACTACGCCTGTCGGCCTCGCCTTAGGTCCCGACTCACCCTGGGCGGATTAACCTGGCCCAGGAACCCTTGGTCATTCGGCGGACGAGTTTCTCACTCGTCTTTCGCTACTCATGCCTGCATTCTCACTCCCGTAGCCTCCACCACTAGTTCACACTGTGACTTCCACGGCTACAGGACGCTCCCCTACCCATCCAGACGACTGGCCCGAAGGCGATCTAATGTCTGAATGCCGCGGCTTCGGCGGTGTACTTGAGCCCCGCTACATTGTCGGCGCAGGATCACTTGACCAGTGAGCTATTACGCACTCTTTCAAGGGTGGCTGCTTCTAAGCCAACCTCCTGGTTGTCTCAGCGACCCCACATCCTTTTCCACTTAGTACACGCTTAGGGGCCTTAGCCGGCGATCTGGGCTGTTTCCCTCTCGACTACGAAGCTTATCCCCCGCAGTCTCACTGCCACGCTCTCACACACCGGCATTCGGAGTTTGGCTGACTTCGGTAAGCTTGTGGGCCCCCTAGGCCATCCAGTAGCTCTACCTCCGGCGTGAAACACGTGACGCTGCACCTAAATGCATTTCGGGGAGAACCAGCTATCACGGAGTTTGATTGGCCTTTCACCCCTACCCACAGCTCATCCCCTCAGTTTTCAACCTAAGTGGGTTCGGGCCTCCACGACGTCTTACCGTCGCTTCACCCTGGCCATGGGTAGATCACTCCGCTTCGGGTCCATAATGTGCGACTAAAGGCGCCCTATTCGGACTCGCTTTCGCTACGGCTACCCCACACGGGTTAACCTCGCCACACACCGATGACTCGCAGGCTCATTCTTCAAAAGGCACGCCATCACCCCACTGCAGAACAGAGGGCTTTGACGGATTGTAAGCGCACGGTTTCAGGTACTATTTCACTCCCCTCCCGGGGTACTTTTCACCTTTCCCTCACGGTACTAGTCCGCTATCGGTCACCAGGGAGTATTCAGGCTTACCGGGTGGTCCCGGCAGATTCACAGCAGATTTCACGGGCCCGCTGCTACTCGGGAGACATCCACAAGAGCCTAGGAGTTTTCGTTTACCGGACTATCACCGTCTATGGCAGGCCGTTCCAGACCACTTCAACTAACACCTAGGTTTCTGACTCTCGCCCCATTCGGCAGAATGAAGAAGAATGTTCCCACTACCCCAGCAAGACAACGACTGCCGTCTATCACATCAAGCTGGTTTAGCCTCATCCGCTTTCGCTCGCCACTACTCACGGAATCACATGTTGTTTTCTCTTCCTGTGGGTACTGAGATGTTTCACTTCCCCACGTTCCCTCCACACACCCTATATATTCAGATGCGGGTAACACGACATCACTCGTGCTGGGTTTCCCCATTCGGAAATCCTCGGATCTCAGCTCGGTTGACAGCTCCCCGAGGCTTATCGCAGCCTCCTACGTCCTTCATCGGCTCCTGGTGCCAAGGCATCCACCGTACGCTCTTAAACACTTACTAACAAAGATGCTCGCGTCCACTGTGCAGTTCTCAAACAACACACCCGCATCGAACCAGATTCGAAGACCAGCCCGGCAAAGCCGGCGATGTCAACGAGATCCGAACGGATCGTCTGTTTTGCCTTGAAAGACACTCGCGTGTTCTTTCAGGACCCAATAGTGTGTCGGTATATC
>NZ_QGTL01000026.1 GCF_003182135.1 Nocardia neocaledoniensis
TCCGAGCCGCCCAAACGTCGCGGCGTCCCGCGCTGGGTGATCATCGGCGGCATCGGCCTCGCCGTGATCGCCATCTTGATGGTGGTGATGATGCTGGCCGGCGGCGGCGAAGGACACGGCCCCGGCCGACACGGCGGGTCGGGCAACCCGCCCGCCGGCGTCAGCCACACCTCCCCGCCACCCGGAGCTCACACCACCGTGCCCGGCGCGTCATCCGGCGCAGTCGCCCCGCCCGCCGGCCACGTCCCGCCCTCGGGCGCACACGGCTGACCACAGCGCAGAGAACAGGACCAGACGATGAAGAACGCCATCCGCGTCGATGACGTGGTCAAGACGTACCCGGTCGCGGCGGGCGAGTTCGTCGCCGTCGACCACGTGAGCCTCGACATCCCCGAAGGCGACTTCGTGGCGATCGTCGGCCGCTCCGGCAGCGGCAAGACGACCCTGCTCAACATGCTCGCCGGAATCGACCGGCCCACCTCCGGTTCGATCCGCGCGGCGGGCGCGGATCTGGGTTCGCTGTCGGAATCCGGACTCGCCGCCTGGCGTGGCGCGAACGTGGGACTTGTCTTCCAGTTCTTCCAGCTACTGCCCACCCTGACCGTGATCGAAAATGTGCTGCTCGCAATGGATTTCGTGAAGAAGATCCCCGTCGCCGAACGCACCGATCGCGCGCGCAGCCTGCTCGACCGGGTCGGCATCGAAGCCCAAGCCGATAAGCTTCCCTCGACGCTGTCCGGTGGCCAGCAGCAGCGTGCCGCCATCGCCCGCGCGCTGGCCAACGATCCCCCGCTCATCCTGGCCGACGAGCCGACCGGCAACCTCGATTCCCAGACCGCCGACGCGGTCTTGTCGTTGTTCACCGAGCTCAACGACGAAGGCAGGACCATCGTCGTCGTCACCCACGAGCGCGACATCCAGGCGATCACCAAGACCCAGATCACCTTGCGCGACGGTCGCATCGTCTCCACCGATTCCGTGACCGGAGTGCGGCCATGAGCAATCTGATGGCCGTGAAAGTTCGCCGCGACCTGCGGGCGAACTGGTCTCGGCTGGCGTTGATGGTGGTCGCGATCACCGTCAGCCTCATGGTGTTCGGCGGCGTGCTGTGCGGTTGGGCGACTACGGGCCGCGAAACCAGCGGCGCCTACATGAGTACCGATCCGGCCTCGGCGACGATCCTGCTCGATGAAGGCGTCAAGGCCGACGCGATGGCAGCGCTGGTGAGCCGGGCCCGGTCCGAACCCGGCGTCACCGAAGCGGTCGGCCGTACCCAGTTCGACAGCGAGTTCAGGATCAACGACGAATACCGCGACCTGCCCATCCAGGTCTTCGTCGCCGCGCCGGACGATCCGATGCGGATGGCGAAGTTCTTTCCCCAGCAGGGTTCGTGGCCGCCCGCGGCCGATGAGATCTACCTCGGCAAAGACGCGCTCGGCATCATGAACGCCGCGATCGGCGACACGGTGAGCGTCGTCTGGCCGACCGGCGAGCACCGCGACGACGGCAGCGAAGCCTCCGGCGGCACCACGGTGAAGCTGCGGGCCACCGACACGGTCTACGACCCGAGCTTGTCACCGTCACCGCAGGAACAGCGCGGACGCGGATACGTCTCGGCGGCGGCCCTGACCGGCACCGCGGTGCTCTTCGATCAGGTGAAGATCGTCGTCGCCGAGCCCGGCCAGAGCGAGCCGAGCCGCAGCCGCGAGGCCATCACCGCCGTGGCCAGCCGATTGTCGATCGCGTTGCAGCGCGACTACGGGGTGACCGTGCGCGAGGTGCAGGTACCCCCGCCGTACGCGCACCCGCATCAGTGGCAGGCCGATTCCCTGCTGCTGTCGCTGCTCGCCGGCGGTGCCGCGGCACTGCTGCTGAGCACGATTCTCGTGGCCTCGATGCTGAACAACCTGTTCACCCAGCAGATTCCGCAGATCGGCATCATGAAGGCCATCGGCGCCAGATCGGGCCGGATCGGGCGCGCCTATCTGGTGATGGTGCTCATCGTCGCCGCCGCGGCGACCGTGCTGGCACTGCCGGTGTCGGTGTGGATCGGCAAGCTGCTGGTCAGCAGTCTGCTCAGCATGCTCGGGATCGAAGCGGCGAGTATGGCCGCGCCGATCTGGACCTACGCGGTGATCATCGCCGTGGGCCTGGGCCTGCCGCTGCTGATCGCGCTGGTGCCGTTGCTGCGGGCGAGCCGGATCACCGTGCGGGCCGCCATCGACCACCACGGCGGCACTGCTCGACCGAGCCGCGCGACCGGTCTGCTCGCCGGGCTGGGTCGTATTCGCGGTCTGGACCGGGGGCTGATCATGGCGCTGCGCAACACGCTGCGTCGTCCGGCACGTTTCGCCCTGTCGGTCGGCCTGTTGGCCGCGGCGGGTGTGGTGTTCGTGGCGGGCATGTCGTTGAGTTCCGGCGTCGACGCGGTCACCGAACAATCCAAGTCCGAACGTATCTGGGACGTGGAAATCCAACTGAGCGAGCCGACCTCGATGGATCGGGTGCGTGGCCTGCTGGCGCCGGTCGCCGACGTCACCACCCTCGAGGGCATGGCCAACGCCAAGACCGGCGTCGCCGGGGCTGATGGTGTACCGCTGACCCGCACCTATCCCGACCAGGGCCACGGCAGCGTCTCGGTGCGCGCCGCACCGGCCGATGCCACCCTGCTCACCCTGCCGACGAAGATCATCGACGGGCGCTGGCTCAACCCAGGTGAAACCGGGGCCATCGTGCTCAATCAGATCACCCGTAACAACACCCTGCCCGGGGTAGGAGCCGGTGACACCGTCCAGCTGTCGGTGGGCGGCAAATACACCAGCTGGCAGGTGGTGGGCATCGCCGAGGAAACCGGCCACGGCAGCGGTGTCTACACCACCGCCGAAGGATTCGCCGCCGCCATGGGAACTCCCCAACAGGTCAACGTGCTGCGCATCGCGACCACCGACCACAGCGAACAGACCAGAGACGCGGTGGCGATGGCCGCCGGGACCGCGTTGACCAACGGCGGCATCGTCGTCGAGAAGTCCGAATCGGTCAGCCGGGCCAACGCGGCCAGCGCGGGCCATATGGGGCCGCTGGTGACCGTGATCATGGCGATCGCGATCGCGATGGGTGTGGTCGGGGCGATCGGATTGGCGTCGACGATGAGCGCCAACATCATCGACCGGATCCGTGAGTTCGGCGTCATGCACGCCATTGGCGCGCAACCGAGCACGGTCCGCCGGATCGTGGTGACCGAAGGGATCTTCCTGGCCCTGGCCAGTTGCGTGGTCGCCGCGCTTCCCGCCCTCGGACTCACCGCGCTGCTCGGCAACGGATTGGGCACGCTGTTCTTCTCGGCACCGTTGCCGTTCCGGATCTCGGTACCCGCGGTGGTCATCTGGATCGTGCTCGCCGTCCTCGGCGCGGCCCTGGCGACCGAAGCAGCAGCGAGCCGGGCCTCGCGGATCACCGTGCGCGAAGCACTCGCCTACCTGTAGAACCGACGCCGCCTGGTTGCCGACTACCCGCCGGACTGCACCCGCAGACCGGACAGGGTGACGGTGACCAGGCGGCGTACCGCTGCCTTGGAACGCAAGCTGCTGGCCGCCGACAACGCCGACAGGCTGAACCGGGCGAGTTCGTCGGCCGGCACATCGGAGCGCACCATCCCGGCCTCGGCGCCCTCCACCAGCAGCGCCCGCACCAACTCGTGCAGGTGTGCCTGAGCGTGTCCGACGTGGCTACCTTGGTGCAGTACCGCGACCAGCTCACCGCTGTGGTGCTCGTGATCGATCATGGCGTAGGTGCTGAGTACCTTCTCCAGCCGCTGCTCGACACTGCCGCCACGCTCGACGATCTCGGCGAGTTGCCGCAGGTGGCCACCGACGCGGCGCTCGTGCCAGGCTCGCATGATCGATTCCACGTCGGGGAAGTACTTGTACAGCGTGGCCCGCCCGATCCCCGCCTCCTCCGCGATCTGGGTCATGGTCACCGACGCGAGACCGTGCTCGGCGACCAGCCCGGCGGTCGTGTCCAGCAAGGCGTCCCGCACGGCTTGACGATGCGCGGTGATGGTGTCGTTCCAGAGCTTGGGCACGATCGCAGTATTCCACGGGC
>NZ_QGTL01000027.1 GCF_003182135.1 Nocardia neocaledoniensis
CCCGCGACCAGGAGATGGCCGAGGTCATCGCCGCGCTCCTGCCCGAGGTGATCCCGGCCGTCGCTCGGGGGCAGATCCGACCGGTGATCGACAGCACCCTGGGCCTGACACTGGGCAAGACAGCCGCGGATCGGCTGCGATCCGGCGAAGCCGTCGGAAAGATCGTGCTCTCGATCGCGCCGTCGTGATCATCGGCTCGTGAGCGCAGGCGCGGCATCGAAGTCGACCTGCCGGCCTGCGCTCACCTCTGGACATCAGTGTCTCCGGCAGCCCGAGACGCTGGCAGCTAGCGCGAATCCGGGAGCCAGGTCACGACATCGGGCCACAGGATGAAGGCGATGGCGACGATCACCATGGCGACGGCGTAGGGCGCGGCACCCCTGAACACTTCGACGGTGTCGCGGCCGGTCGCCCGCGCGACGACGAAGACGTTCAGTCCGAGTGGTGGGGAGATCAGCCCGATCTCGCCCATGAGGACAACGAACACGCCGAACCAGATCACGTCGTAGCCGATCGTTTCCACCAGCGGAAGGACGATGGGCACGGTGAGGGCGATGATGGCGACCTGGTCCATGAAGAAGCCGAGCACGATGTACATGACCAGCAATGCGAGCATGATCGCGATCGGTGGAACCGGCAGGCCCTCGATCCAGGTGACCATCGAGGCCGCGACTTTGGTCTGCGCGAACGCGTAACCGAACACGTGCGCCGCGATCACGATGGCGAAGATCATCGCGCTGGACTTGACCGAATCGACCACCGCGTCCACGAGACCGGTGCCGGTCATGCGGCCGCGTATCGCGACGAGCAGTGCGGCGACCAGGCAACCGATGGCCGCGGACTCGGTGGGCGTGACGATGCCGAAGTAGATCAGCCCGACCACCGCCAGGAACACGACCGCGATCGGCAGGGCCTCCAGGACCGCCTTGATCTTGGTCAGCCAGGAGGACCGTTCGCCGCGCGGCATCCTGGACGGGTCGCGCAGGGCGGGCAGCAGCATGGCCGCCAGCAGCGCCGCGGCGATGATCAGCCCCGGAACCAGGCCGGCGACGATCATGTCCCCCACACTGGTTTCCGCGGTGACGGCGTAGAACACGAGGATGATGCTGGGTGGGATCATGCCGCCGAGCGTGCCGACCGAGGCCACGATGCCGGTGGCGGTGGTCGGGCGGTAGCCCTCGTCGATCATGCGTTTGCTGGTCGTCTCGGCGAGTGTCGCCGCGGCGGCGGTCGACGAACCGGAGATGGCCGCGAAACCGACTCCCGCTGCGGTGGAGGCGATCCCGGTGCCGCCGGGGATGCGGCCGAACATCGTGCGGCCGGCGTTGAACAGCGAGTCCATCATTCCCGACATCAGCATCAGATGTGCCATCAGGATGAACAGCGGAATCGCCGACAGGGACAGCGACTGCACCGACCCCACCGGTATCGCCTCGAGGACACCGAGTCCGGCCCCGACCGACAGTTGCAGCGCCAAGCCCGCCAGGCCGGCGCCGAGAATCGCGAACGACACCGGCACCCGGACGGCGATCAGCGCGATCAGCAGCACTGCCATGACAAGCGCGATCATCGCGCACCTCCCGCGATGTCGGTACCGGAATGGGTTGTCGCCACCGGGGTTTCAGGTGTGTCGCCGGGGTCGTAGTCGGTGGCAAGGACTGTCCAGGGCGCGATCAGCTCGCGGATGAGATCGATGAGCACCACGATCATGCCGAGGACCATCGAGACGGGCAGGATCGCACGCATGAACCACCCGGGTATGAGCAGTTCCGAAGAACCGCGGATCGGTCCTTCGTCGATGGCGATCGCGAACACCAGGCCTTCGATACCGGCGATGAGCAGTGCGCCCATGCCGATGAGCAGCACGAGGTAGGCCAGGATCAGCAGGACTTTCCGCATCCGCACGCCCAGCCGGTGGAAGAGGCTGGTCACGGCGACGTGGGCGCCGCTGCGATAGGCGGTCACCAGTCCGAAGAACGCGACGATGGTGAGCAGGTACATCTCGATGAACGCGACCGCCCAGCCCAGTGTGACGGAGAAGAAGGTGCGCAGGACCACGTCGACCAGCGTCAGCGCGACAATGGCGACGATCGCGATTCCGGCGAGGACGCCGCAGACCGCCGAGATGCCGTTCTGGACGCGATCCAGGCCGGGGTGTCGGTCGGTGCGATAACCGAACATGGTGCGCTGGGCGGTGCCGTGCCGGAAGGGGTGGACGATACTCATTTCGCCGCTCCCCCGACCCGGGCTTCGATCGCGTCGAGAACCTCGCGGGCGTCCAGGCCCGCTGATTCCAGGTCGCGAACCCATTCGGCGCGCACGCTCGCGAGAGCGGCGTCCCACTGCGGGCGCGTCTGTGGGCTGACCTCGTCGAATTGGATTCCGGCCGCCCGCATCGCGTCGACGGCCTTCGCGTCGGCCGCGGCGATCGATGTGCAGGCTCCGGCGCGCGCCACTTCGGCGGCCTCCTGCACCACCCGTCGTTGCGCGTCGTCGAGCTCGGCCCAGGCATCGGCGTTGATGGTGAACCAGATGCTGCTCGAGCCCAGATCCGCCCGCAGCGTGCCGTACCGCAGCACCTCCTGGAAGCTGTAGGAGAGCACGGCGTAGCGCGGCAACAGCGCGCCATCGATCGTTCCGCGTGAGAGCGCCTCGTACATGTCGCCGACCGGCAACGAGACCGGGGCCACGCCAAGGCCTTTCGCGACCCGGTCACCCACGCCACCAGGCGAGCGCACCAGCAGGCCGGCGAGGTCCTCGGGTCGGGTGGCGCGGCGGTCGGCGGTGAAGACCTCGATCCCGGAGACGGCAGCGCCCCACAGCGGCACGACGCCGCGCTGCTCGATCTCCTTGTCGTAGATGATCCCGCCGGGTTTCACCAGGGGATCGAGCACCTGAACCGTCGTGCACGGATCGTCGGTCAGCCCCGGAAGATCACCTACGCCGGTCAGTGGCAACTCGTCGGCGAGGTAAGCCGGCAGGACGAATCCCATGTCCACCGCGCGGGTTCGGACGAGGGTGAGCATTTCCTGGGTCTTGCCCAGTTGCCCGGCACCGTAGTAGTCCAGGTGCAGGCCGACCTCGGGACCGTGCTCACGCAGATAAGCGAAGAACGGGGCTGAGCCACCTTTGCTGACGGGATGCCCACCGGAGAATCCGTCGGCGACCACCAGTGTGATGCCGTCGTCGGGGCCGTGTTCCGCCGAGCCGCAGCCCACGGTGGCGACCAGGATCGCTGCCAGCGCCGCCAGGGCCGCTTTCGGACGACCCGTCATGGCTTACCACCACCCGAGCAAGCTCCGGGCAGCCGTCGAAGCGAGGTAGTCGGCGCTGCCTGATCGCGCTCGGGTGGGGTGGCTCGATGGTTGTGACCCACGCTGGTCTCCGTCTTCATCAGGGGTGGCCGACGCCACAGTTCCGCATAATATATAAAGTACTGTACCAAACAGTGTGACGCATCACTGGTGATTCGACCGAACCGGCGCTGAAGTGCTAGTCGGGGCGAAGTTCTCGAAAACCCGATCTGAAATCTTGCGGAGCGAATATATTATGCGTTCTGCTCCGATCCGCTTGCGGTCCGATGCAGATCTCGCGCAGTCCGGCGGCAGTACCTGCCCACCGGCAAGCCTCCCGTTACCCGACTTCGGTGGCCGGCGCGTCTGAACTCCGACCCCCTCTCGAGGAGCACTATGAA
>NZ_QGTL01000028.1 GCF_003182135.1 Nocardia neocaledoniensis
CCGGGCACGTACTCCTGGATCGATTTCTCCATCGCGAAAATACTGGCCGCGATCGCGTCCCGGTCAGCGTCTTCGGGGATCGCGCAGAAAATGGTGTCGCGCATGATCATCGGCGGCTCGGCCGGGTTCAAGATGATGATCGCCTTACCCCGCTGCGCGCCACCGATGCTCTCCACCCCCTTGGAAGTGGTCTTGGTGAACTCATCGATATTGGCGCGAGTACCCGGTCCAGCCGAGACCGACGACACCGACGCCACGATCTCGGCGTAAGCCACCGGCACCACCCGCGAGACCGCCGCGACCATCGGGATCGTGGCCTGCCCACCACAGGTGATCATGTTGACATTCATCGCATCCCGCAACGAGTCCAGATTCACCGGCGGGATCACCGCCGGACCCACCGCGGCCGGAGTCAGATCCACCGCCCGGAGACCCGCGGCCTCGTACTTGGGCGCGTACTCGCGATGCACGTAGGCCGAGGTCGCCTCGAACAACAGGTCCGGCTTCTCATCCAAGGCGAGTAGCCAGTCCGCGCCCTCGGCAGAAGTTTCCAAACCCAACCCGCGGGCCCGCTTCAACCCTTCGGAGTCGGGGTCGATACCGATCATCCAGCGCGGTTCGATCTTGTCCGAACGCAACAGCTTGTAGAGCAGGTCGGTGCTGATATTGCCCGACCCCACGATCGCGGCGGTGACTTTGCTGGTCACAGTGGTTCTCCTAGAAAGTCTGGGTTCAGCTGAAACGCAAACGGACAGAACCGAGCCCGGAGAACTCGGCATGGAACTCATCACCCGGACGGGCATCGATGGCGCGGGTGCACGACCCTGGCAACACGATGTCACCCTTGCGCAACCGCACCCCGAACGTGGCGACCTTGCGCGCCAACCACGCCACCGCGATCACCGGATCCCCCAGCACCGCGTCACTGCGGCCCTCGGCGATGACTTCCCCGTTCCGGGTCAACACGGCATCGATGGCCTTGATATCGATATCGGCCGGGGCGACACGCTGCTTGCCGAGCACGAAACCGGCCGAGGACGCATTGTCGGAGATGGTGTCGGCCAACCCGATCTTCCAGTCGGTGATCCGGGAATCGATCAACTCGATCGAGGGCGCGTAGGCCACGGTCGCGGCGAGCACGTCGGCCTCGGTGCAATCCTCACCGGGCAGGTCCGCGCCGAGCACGAACCCGACCTCGACCTCCACCCGCGGCAGCAGATACTTCGACGTGTCGACCGGGGTGTCTTCGAAGACTTCCATCTCGGCGAGCAGGTGACCGTAATCGGGCTCGTCCACGCCCATCATCTGCTGCATCGCCTTCGACGACAGACCCACCTTGTGCCCGACCACCTT
>NZ_QGTL01000029.1 GCF_003182135.1 Nocardia neocaledoniensis
TGAGGTTCCCCCGCTTTCTCGGAGGGCTCTGACTGTGGTCCGATAGGACCGGAAGGAGTCATTCGTGGCAGCACCGAAGAAGTACCCGGACGAGTTGAAGGCGCGGGCCGTGCGGCTGTATCGGGAGTCGGATCCGAAGCCGACGATCCGGAAGCTGGCAGGGCAGCTCGGGGTGCATCACGAAGCGTTGCGGCTGTGGATCCGCCAAGCCGAGGCCGATGCCGGCGAGCGAGACGATCGCCCGACGACCGACATGCTGGCCGAGAACCGGGCCCTGAAGAAGCGGGTCGCGGAGCTGGAGCGAGTCAATGCTGTATTGCGTGATGCGAGTGCGTATTTCGCCTCGGAGCTCGGCCAGACCCGACGGTGATCGTGGCGTTCGTCAGCGAACATCCACAGCACCCGGTCGAGCTCGTATTACGGGTTCTGGGCATCGCGTCCTCGACGTATTACGGCTGGTTGCGGCAGGCGCAGACGCCGTCACGGAGGCAACTGGCCGATCAAGAACTACTGGCCGAAATCGTCGACATCCATACCAGCTCCGGCGGAACCTACGGGTCACCACGCGTGCACGCGATGCTGGCCCGGCGCGGGTTCTCGGTCGGCCGCAAACGAGTCGAGCGGCTGATGCGAGGGGCGGGTTTGCAGGGCGCGTTCCTGCGTAAGAAGTGGCGGCTGGGCTTGACCCGGCAGGATCGGCATGCCACCCCAGCTCCGGACCTGGTCAATCGTGACTTCACCGCTGGCGAGCCGGACCGGTTATGGGTTGCCGATGCCACCCGCATCGTCTGTGGTGAGGGTGTGTGCTGGCTGGCCGCGGTCCGCGACGCCTTCTCGAACCGGATTGTGGGCTGGAAGTGTTCGGACCGTTGCGACACCGAACTGGTCCTCGGCGCTCTCGAGTACGCGGTCTGGACCCGCGATGTCCGGGACGGGCAGCTGGTTCACCATTCCGACCGCGGGTCGACCTACACGGCGATCCGGTTCGCGAACCGGTTGGCAGACAACGGGATAGCCCAATCCATGGGGTCGGTCGGTGACAGTTACGACAACGCCCTCATGGAGAACTTCTTCTCGACCTTGAAGACCGAATTAGTGTATCGAAACAGTTGGCGGACAAGGGAAGACGCCGAGAACGCCCTGTTCGCCTACATCGACGGCTGGTACAACACCCAGCGGATCCAGAAGAAGCTTGGCTGGCGATCACCCGACGAGTACGAAGCCAGCTATCATCACCGGGTTCCTACTGGAACCAGATAATCCGCTCTCTGGATTAGCGGGGGAACCTCAG